>NZ_SORN01000001.1:0-138337 GCF_004366635.1 Roseinatronobacter bogoriensis DSM 18756
GAAGCAGAGGAGGCGTTCTATGCAAACCTGAACACACTCGATATGGTCGCCTGAAATGTGAACAAATCACCCTCCGGTAAACCCGGGGCGGTTCAGGGTCCTGATATCGACCGATGTGCTATCGGAGGGTCTGAACCTTCAGGACGCTACACGACTCATCAACTATGACCTGCACTGGAACCCGGTGCGGCTTATGCAGCGGATTGGGCGTGTTGATCGCCGCATGAACCCGGCCATCGAGGAGAAGATACTCGCTGATCATCCGGACCAGGAAGACCTGCGGGGAACCGTTGGCTACTGGAATTTTCTCCCGCCTGACGAACTCGATGAGCTCCTTCGGCTCTATAACCGTGTCTCACACAAGACGCTGCGCATCTCAAAGACGCTCGGCATCGAGGGCAAGAAGCTGCTGCGTGAGGACGACGACTATGAGGACCTGCGAAATTTCACGGAGCAGTATGAAGGCACCGCTAGCCCTGATGAGCAGATGCATCTGGAATGGCAGGACCTGCTCGCAGCCGACCCTGAACTAGAGGCGCATCTGTCCAGCCTGCCAGACTCTGTGTTTTCCGGTAAACAGCACACCAAGCACGGCGCACGCGCTGTCTTTTTCTGCTATTCTCGGCCGGCCCATGATCGCGAGGCCTCCGTTCGCGACGGCCAAGACGTCTGGTCTGCCGAGGCCGGCGACGTGAAGTGGTATATGGTAAATCTTGAGAGTGATGCGATCTTGGAGGATGCCGCCCGGATTATTGAGTTTGTGCGCTGCGATCCCAAAACGCCCCGGCGCGTTCAGATCGATCAGGAGAAGCTCTCGGCGGTACGAAAGTCAGTCGAGAAGCACATCGCGAAGACATACTTACGAAAGGTCCAGGCTCCTGTTGGCGTGAAGCCGATCCTGAAGGCATGGATGGAATTGAATTGAAGGTGATTGTTTGATGGGAAATGTATGCGCCGCCGATCTCGACAGGGTTTCGAATTTTGACCAGTTGGTCGAGCTTCTGCGTGACAAGCTGGAATGGCCTATCCATGGCGATTACGACTTCGAAGATGTCGTCTTTGAATATGAGGCCAGCGAGCTGGGTCTGAAAAAAGACGAAGTCGCAAAAATCCGGGAAATCCATCAACTCCGCCCACTGGTGACCAGCCAGCCTTGGGGCGTGTTTTTCATATCGCTTGAGGACAAGGCGCTGCCTGTGACTGTCCTTCGACGTATCCTCAAGGCGTTGATCCTGAATCGGCGGGGTCAGGCCCAAACGCCTGATAGGCAGGCATGGCACCTACATGACCTGATCTTCGCCGCCAGCTTCGGGAAGTCGGGTGCCCGGGAATTGGCGTTTATCCACTTCTCGGACGGCAAGGCCACCGGCGATCTGCCGGTCATGAAAGTGCTGGGATGACGTCCTTTCCGAGCTCGGGTTGAAGCCAGCCGCGTCGAAAATCGAAGATATTATCGAGGCGGCTAGGTCTTTTGGCGGCGGCGAGGGGCCGGAGCACAAATCGCTCAAAGAATTCGTGCGTTTAAACCCGCAGTGTGTGGGTTTACCGATCGGAAGTGGCGAAGGGGAGTCTGAGGTGGTTACTCCGTCGGGTGACAGGATCGATGTCATTTTCGAGCGGATGGACTGCATTGTTGCGGTCGAGGTCAAGCCAGCGTCGGCCCCAATCCATGATATCACACGTGGTTTGTTCCAATGTGTGAAGTATCGAGCTGTACTTCAGGCGCATTCAGATTTTGTGGGAGATTCGAGGCCGGTTGTGCTTCTGCTGGTACTGGGGGGCACGCTGCCTGCGGATCTGTTTCCGTTGCGAAACAGCCTTGGGGTCACCGTCGTTGAGGGCGTGGGTAAATATTGATATAGTGGTTTTGAATGCGCGTCTCGTCTGGGAGGATAGAGAGCTTACCCTGAGGCCAAGAGCCCACCTCATACGAAACAAGAGGGAGCAGGCAAGTCACGACGGTAGCGCGTCCCCGCAACCAAATCCATCAACAATAACAACACGTTACGCAGCGCCCCTCGGGGCGCTTTTTGCTGTGCAGAAATCCGTGGAAGCACTGTGGAAGCAACAGGCGCAAGGTCGAGGGTGTGGCGAAAGCGCAACGCGCAAGAAATATTTCTCTAGCAATAAAAGGTTCAGCGCACTTACCCTTGGACCAATGCCCATGTTGGGGCGGTCGTTGTTGTAAGTCCATAGCCATTGTGTGGCCTGATTCTGTGCCTCCTCGATGCTTTTGATGATGTATTGGTCCAGCCATTCGTGCCGGACTGTGCGATTGTAGCGATCGACATATGCGTTCTGCTGGGGCTGTCCTGGCTGGATGTGTTGGATGGTAACCCCATGTTTCTTAGACCATTTTCTTAGCGTTTCGCTGATGTATTCGGGCCCGTTATCGACTCTGATCGTGCCTGGCTTGCCGCGCCATTCGATGATCCTGTCGAGGCTGCGTGTCACCCGTTCGGCGGGCAGCGAGAAATCGACCTCGATCCCCAGCCCTTCGCGGTTGAAGTCATCCAGGACGTTCAGCAAGCGGAACGCACGACCGTCACCAAGCCTGTCGGCCATGAAATCCATCGACCAGGTCATGTTCGGCTTGTCGGGGACCGCCAAAACGTTGGGCTTCTCCCGTTTCAGCCTTTTGCGAGGCTTGATCCGCAGGTTCAGTTCCAGCTCGCAATAGATCCGGTGGACCCGCTTATGGTTCCAAGGGCGCCCCTTCACGTTACGCAAATGCAAGAAACACAGGCCAAAACCCAAGGTCTTGCGCGCATCCGTCAGCCCTGTCAGCAGGTCGGCGATCACCTCGTTCTCGTCCTTGAGCTTCGAGTTGTAACGATAACAGGTCTCGCTGACCCCGAAGGCGCGGCAGGCCAGTGCGATGCTGACACCCCGTCGTTCTACCGCCGTTTCGGCCATCTCGCGGCGCTGAGATGGCCCTGTCACTTTTTTCCAAAGGCTTCCTTTAACAGATCATTCTGCATGCACAGATCCGCATACATTCGCTTTAACCGCCGGTTCTCGTCTTCCATCGCCTTTATCTGGCTGACCATGGACGCATCCATGCCGCACTCGCCATTGAATTCGAACCAATGGCGCCTCAATGGCTCGTTTGGCCCGCCATTTGTAAAAAGACGCCTCGCTCATCCCATGCTAGCGGCACAACTGCGCCATCGGCACACCGCCTTCGGCCTGCCGCAGGATCGCGATGATTTGCGCTTCAGTGTATCTGCTTGTCTTCATTCGAAATCTCCTCGATCATCTTGCCGAGAAAATTCTACTTTTGCAGCCCCTAAATTTCGGGGGGATTACCGGGGCATTATGGACAATATTTCTGAGCTGTTTTTTTACGAATCTCGTAGGGTTGATCCAACCGTGGCTGATTGCGGCCTTGGTGATCCCCTTAGTTCTGGTCACAGTCATTGACGTGCTTTTGCGTAGAAAGCGTCGTCGGCGGCGCGAACCGAGCCGACGCAATATGCGGGACCCGAAGCTGCAACTGGACTCTGTTGCTCAGGTAGGCTTTGTGAAAACGCAGTTGATGAACAAGGGCGAAAATCGCGTCTTTGAACTCCTTGAGCGAACAGTGGCAAGAACCAATTTTGGCGGGCGTGTTATGGCGCAGGTGTGCCTTGGAGAGTTTGTTGCGCCCGATCCTGAGGCAGATGCTGCACGACGCGAGGAAGCGTTTGTCTCAATCAATTCAAAACGTGTCGATTTCCTGATCATTGACGAAAACGGCGAGGCCGTCCTCGCTGTCGAAGTGCAGGGCAGTGGCCACTACATCGGGAAAACGGCATTCATGCGCGATGCAGTCAAAAAAGAGGCACTTCGCCGCGCGGGCATACCGCTAGTCGAAGTGGTGCCAAATATGCGCCCTGAAGAAGTCGAGGCGCAGGTGATCCGCTACCTTGATACTACATTGCAGTCTTTGGAGCCAACATCGCATCAAAATTCAGGTCGAAAGCCTGCTGCGCCTTAAAGCGAAGACGCGCTATTTGCGACGGGTTTACATTAGCCGCCCGCACCTTCCCTCGCTATGCCTGGCGCGTCTTTCGCGCGGGATATCGGGCTGCTTGATGACTGTAAGCGCAACGCCGCTCCCCTCCTGCCGTGCTTGGCCTGATCCGGCCATTCGGCGCGCATGCGCGTGACGGAGGGTTTGGGTTTTGGAAGTATACGGCGAAATGGGCGTCCATTTGGACGGCTCAAGAGGTGTTGGAGTTTCTCGGCTGGAAGTGATCGAGGGGCCGAGTGGTCGGCGGCTGCGCACTAAGGCGGAACGGGCGCGGATCGCGGCGGAGAGCATGATGCCGGGGGTGACGGTTGCCGATACTGCACGCAAGCACGGCACGACGCGCTGGCAGATTTACGATTGGCGCAAGCTTTGCGCAAAGGCAATCTCGTGGTGGCCGAGAGCGTGGCATCCCTGCCGATCTTCGCGGAGCTGGTGGTCGATGACAGTTCGGCTGAGACACCGTCGACAGTCGCTGGGTCCGATCTTGAGATCGTTGTGGGCGACATCGTGATCCGTGCTGGTGCTTATGCCGATGAAGGTCAGTTGACGCGGGCGATCCGCGCGGCACGGGCTGTGGCATCGAGATGTTCGGTCATGGCGGGCCGGTAAAGGTCTTCGTGACGACCCGGCCGGTGAACTTTCGCAAGGGGTGAAGGGGGACCGTCGCCCCAGTGATGAGGGGCGACAAGAAATGATCCGGGGGATCATTTCAGCCCCGAATGCGTAAGCCCCCTGAACGATGGCTTGGCCCTCGCGGTGCAGGAAATGTTCGTGATGGACCCGTTCTGTGGGGCGGCCTTTGTGTTCCGCGCGAAACGGGCGGATCTGATCAAGCTCTTGATCTGGGATCAGACCGGGATGGTTCTGGTTCACAAGCGGCTGGAAGGCGGCAAGTTCGTCTGGCCGCAGGTGCGTGATGGCGTCATGCGCATGTCCAGCGCGCAGTTCGAGGCGCTGTTTGAAGGTGTGGATTGGCGACTGGTGCGGCCAGAACGGGCGAAGCGTCCGCTGGTGGCTGAATGACAGGCAAAATACTCAGAAAGACCTGTTTTTACTGGCCCTACAGGGCCTCCTGTGTTTCACTTCCCTCATGAAACCACTGATCTTGAGCGCGAAAATGCCATACTGAAAGCTCGCCTCGCCGAGGTGGAGGCAGTGCTGGCCAAGACGCAGGAGGCCAATCGGCGGCTATCATGCAGGACGCATTGGGGCAAATCAGATCCCTCAATAGCCGCCCGTCTGATACCAGCGCTGCGCATCCGAGATCATTCTCTCCAGCGTGGAGTTTTGCGCTTCCCACCCCAGTTCCTGATGCGCGCGCGCACTGCCCGAGACCAGTGCCGCCGCATCGCCCGCACGCCGTGGCCCGATCACATGCGGCACCTCGCGCCCCATCACGGCGCGCGCGGCGGCCAGCACTTCGGCCACGGAAAACCCGTGCCCTGTGCCCAGATTGAACACGCGGCTGCCCCGGCCCGCGCGCAGCCAGTCGAGGCCCCGTATATGCGCATCGACCAGATCGGTCACATGCACATAATCGCGGATGCAGGTGCCGTCCGGCGTCGGGTAATCCGCGCCATGCAGCGTCAGCGCATCGCGCGCACCTGCAAGCGCTTCCAGCATCACCGGGATCAGGTGGGTTTCGGGCTGGTGCCATTCGCCGATTTCCGCCTCCGGGTCCGCGCCGGCGACGTTGAAATAGCGGAAGATCACTGCGTTCAGCCCGTGGCTGACCCCGAAATCGCGCAACACGCCCTCGACGGCGAGTTTTGACGCGCCATAGGCATTGAGCGGCCGTTGCGCGCTGTCTTCATCCAGCGTCACGCCATCCTGGTCCCCATAGGTGGCGCAGGTCGAGGAGAACACCATCTTGCGGCACTCATGCGCCAGCATGGCTTCTACAAGGTTCAGCGAGCCGACCAGATTGTTGCGCCAGTATTTGCCCGGATCGCGTGTGGCCTCGCCAACCTGGCTGAGAGCGGCGAAATGCATCACTGCTTCGGGGCGGTACTGGGTGAAAGCGGCGTCCAGTGCTGCGCGGTCCAGCAAATCGCCTTGCACCAGAGGGCCGAATTTCACGGCCTTTGCCCAACCCGTTGACAGATTGTCGAACACGACAGGGGAAAATCCTGCCCGCGCCAGCGCCTTGCAGGCATGCGAGCCGATATAGCCCGCGCCGCCTGTGACCAGAACGACAGGTTTCGGGGTCGTGCTCATGCGGGCTTCTCCAGTTTGGCAATACGGTCACGCAGCAAAGCCGCGAAGCGCTCTGCATATTCGGGATTGGACAGGGCCAGATCGACAATGGCGGTCAGATAACCAAACTTATCGCCACAATCATACCGGCTGGATGGGTTGACGATGGCCGCCACCTTGCCCTGTGCCGCCAGTTGGTCAATCGCATCGGCCAGCTGTATTTCGCCGCCCGCCCCGGGTTTGAGCTTACGTAGCAGGGCGAAGATTTCGGGGGTGAACACATAACGCCCGAAGGATGCCATATTTGAGGGCGCATCCTGTATCTCGGGCTTTTCGACCAGTCCCTGAACCGCGATCAAACCGTTGGCCTCTCGCGCACCGGGCTTGAGGATGCCGTATTTCGGAACCTCTTGCAGGGGAACTTCCGACACAGACAGGATGGAGTGCTGTACTGTTGCGAAAGCATCCACAAGCGATTTGGTGGGCAGATTCACGCCATGCATCAGATCATCGGCCAACAGCACAGCAAAAGGGTTGTCACCTACCGCTGGGGCGGCACAAAGAACAGCGTGGCCAAGCCCAAGTGGCTCTGGCTGCCTTACGAACATACATGAAACCCCCTCTGGCACGATATTGCGCACCAGATCGCGCAGCTCGGTCTTGCCCTTGGCCATCAGCTGGCTTTCCAGTTCCAGGTTGGTGTCAAAATGATCACCAACAGCGCGTTTGTTGCGGCCCGTGACAAAGATCAGCTCGATGATACCTGCGGCGATGGCCTCTTCGACTGCGAATTGCACGATGGGTTTGTCGATGATTGGCAAAAGCTCTTTCGGCATGGCCTTGGTTGCGGGTAGGAAGCGCGTTCCAAATCCGGCCACGGGAAAAACAGCTTTTGTCACAATGGGCATAATAACGAGCTTTCATCAACAACTTGGATATATGCGACATACAGCTTCAGGGTCGCGCCATCAAGGCAAGCGTGGACCAGCTTTTCCTGCAGTCTCTCCGACCTGCATATCTGCCGTGCAGCACAGGACATTTCATACTTTGGTCTGCGCGCTGACCAGCCAGATACAGGCTGATCGGTCAGCGTTTGCGAATATGACGCCTTTTGTCCCCGGGCCCGCCGAATTGCTGCGCAACATGAGCGAACCCAGATAACAAGAACGTGTCTCACTATGGCGCATTATGTCACCATCTGGCAGAAGCTTGCACAGAGTTTAGTGCTTACTCTGGTCAAACGTTCACTGCGCCTCTAGTCAGGATGCAGAATAATGTAGTTGCGAATCCCTGTTCTTATGTCCTTAACTTATCACATTGCGCGTTATAAGTGGCTCCGTGCCTATTATCGAGACGCCCATTTGCAAGTAGCTTTGGCGACCTGTCCGATCAAGGACGCGCAGGGGACAACGGTCGGATTTCTTGAAATCGCCCAGCTTCGAGAAGGCCGCCTATACTTGCGCGGTTGGGTCCTGGCTGAGCAGATCACCTTCAGACTGGGTGACATGTATGTCCAGCGCAGACCGCAGGAAGAACGCGAAGATGTCGCTCAGGCTTTGGGCTGTGACAAATATGTAGGGTTCAAAGCAAGCCTGCCGTTTGTCGATGCGCCCTTGCTGATCGAGCTGTTGCATGGTGCAGAAACCGTAAGCATGTCGCATGATCTGCAGGCATCACGGTCCCTGATCTGTGCAGACCGCCGTCTGAACCGCCAGTTCATGCGCGATATCCTGCCGCTGATGCCCATGATCTTTTTCGGTATGCTTCGCAAGGATCCTGATTTGCCGCGCCAGATCAAATCTGCCCTTGGGTTGGGGGTAAGCCCGGTTGAAGGTGTGCTGGATTCTAACTTCTTGGCCTCGGATGGGGCGACTCCGGCGATCACAGACACCTCTGGTCCGCGGCCGCCAAAGCGCGCCTGCGTGATTCTGCCAGTTTACAATGCCTTCGATTTATTGCCGGAAACCCTGCACCGATTGGGCGCGCATACAGATCTGCCTTGCGATGTGATCGTGATTGAGGATGCTTCGCCCGATCCAAGGGTGCGCCCTTTCCTGCGCAGCTGGGCAAGCTGCGACCACGGCGATCTGCGTATCACCTTGCTGGAAAACGATAGTAATCTTGGATTTATCGGGTCGGTCAATCGCGGCTTTGACCATGCGTTGGCGAATGGCGAAGGGCCGATTATCCTGCTTAATAGCGATGCCTTGGTGCCTGCGGGCTGGTGTCGTAGACTGCTGGCGCCGCTGGCCGACCCTATGGTTGCCAGCGCGACCCCCATGTCCAATGACGCCGAGATTTTTGGCGCGCCTGTCTTGTGTGCGCCCACGGCTCTGGCTGCTGGTCAGGGCGATCAGATTGACGCGGCTCTTGATGCGCGCATCGCACCCGATGCGCCGCGCGTCACCGCCCCGACAGGGGTCGGGTTCTGCATGGCGCTGGGGCGCCACTGGCTGAAGGATCTGGGCGGGTTTGATACGATTTTCGGGCGTGGCTATGGCGAAGAGGTCGATTGGTGCCGCCGCGCCAGCGCGCGCGGTGGGCAGCATGTGGCCGTGCCGAACCTGTTTGTCGAACACCGTGGCGGGGCCAGTTTCGGCGATGAGAAACTGGCACTGGTGCAAGCGCATAATGCGATCATCGCCACGCGCTACCCGGGCTATGACCGCATGGTGCAGGATTTCATCCGCGCGGACCCTTTGCTCACCCCGCGCCTGATGGCCGCGCTGGCCTGGGCCGACAGCCTGCCGGATGTCACGGAAATCCCGGTCTATATCGCGCACTCCATGGGCGGCGGGGCGGAACACTACCTGCAAGCCCAGGTGCGGGTTGCCCCGGTCTCGCTGGTGCTGCGCTTTGGCGGGTCCACACGCTGCCGGATCGAATTCGCCAGTCCAGCCGGGCGCATGATTGCCACAACCGAGGATCTGGCCCTGGTCGCGCGGCTGCTGGAGCCAGTCTCGAAACGGCGGATCATCTATTCCTGTGCTGTGGGCGATCCGGATCTGATCACGCTGACAGGGTTTCTGGCGCAGCTGGCGCAGACCGCGCCGCTGGACGTGCTGTTTCATGATTACCTGCCGCTCAGCCCGTCCTATACCTTACTGGATGCTGACGGGCTGTATCGTGGTGTGCCGGAACCGACACGCTCGGATCCAGCCCATCACTATCGCAGCGTCACCGGGCAGGATCTGACCCTGGCGGATTGGCGCGCGCTCTGGGGCGATGTGGCCAGCAGGGCCGAGCGGCTGATTGCCTTTTCACCTGCGAGCGCACGGATCATCTCAGCGGCCTATCCAAAGCTGCGCGACAATATCCATATCCGACCCCATACGCCACTGCAGACCATCCCGCGCCTGCAGCCGCCTGACGGCCCGCGCAAGGTCATTGGTGTATTGGGGGCGATTGGCCCGCAAAAAGGGGCAGGCGTTGTCTCGGCGCTGTCGCAGGCTGTGGCGGGGCGCTCTGAGCTTGGTCTGGCCCTGATCGGCCGCATCGCGCCAGGGTATCCGCTGGGGCCGCATGTGCCGCTGCATGGGGCCTATGTGATCGAGGATATCCCCATGCTGGCGGCGCGCTATGGCATCACGCATTGGCTGATCCCCTCGGTCTGGCCTGAGACATTTTCCTACACAGTGCATGAATGTCTGGCGACGGGCCTGCCGACACTGGCCTTTGATCTGGGCGCGCAGGGCGATGCGGTCAGAGCAGCGGCGAATGGCATTGTCCTGCCTTGGCAGGCACGCGAGCGCGCGCCAGAGAAACTGGCACAGCTTGTGCTGGACGCGCTAACGGACGCGCCACTGGATCGCGCGTACCCGCCCGCGCAGGCAGGTTCAGCCGTCTGAAAAACTGTCAGGACAGGATCCAGCTGACGCAGACCGGGATGGCGAGGGCTGGTCCACGGGTGCAAAGCCAGGCAGGCATTCAGTGTGATCCCCCATGGCGCTAATCTGCATGCAGGAAGCATATGCAACAATTGCCAGAAAAAGACTGGCAGAAAGAACAATCAGGCCGACAATCACCATCACGACAGGTCCTTACCTAGCTCCAAGTCTTTGGCATCTTGTCAGCACTGTGTGACTTTTTTGCGAAGGCCAAGTGACATTTTCAGGAAAGATCATCATTTGATGCGTTTAGCAAAATGCGCGCCTCGGCACGGTTTTGACGGATAACACCGGGGATGGGGGTGCCGGTTTCCGCCTGACGGACAACCAGCCAGTCTGTTTCACTCAGATAGGTGCGGGCCTCGGCACGCTGTGCCGCGCGGGCCTCGGCTTGTGCTTCGGCAGTGATGTCTTCAGGGGTCTTGATGCGTAGTTTCATTCTTCGGCCTCGTTCGGATTGCGCTTCGCTGGAATTATGACATCGCCTGCTGCATCCTCGATCACCCAGGGGCCGTCCTGAACAGACGCTGCATCATCGCCCAACCGCGCGATGATCGTTACAGTCAACGCGCCGCCGCTGCGCGTGATCGGGCCGATGAAGGGGCTGTCACCCTCGGGCCATCCTTCGCCCCCCTCGGGCACAAGGCCCAAGTCATAGGCGATATTATCAATAGTGATGACACCGCCTGCGACATGGAGTGACATTTCAGCCTGTCCGGGCAGGCCCTGTTGTGGGACGAGTATCAGATGCATGATTATCTCCTCAGAACCAACGGCCAATGGCTTGTGTTTCGACAAAAACAGCGGTTCTTGTGTCATTTGAGCGGAATACTGACATATCAACAGACGTATGCGTCCGAGCGGTGAAGCGCGGCGCAAATAAAATCGGATTAGAACTGTTTGGAGTACCAACCACGCGCGGAGAACTGACAAAGCCTGCTGGATATGTCCATGTCACCTCTCCCGAGGAGTTAGAATTGAGGCCATGCGTGCAAATCTGCGTCCCATCCGCGAACCGGACAAACTCGCCATTTGAATTGCTGCCGCGCTGGATAACGGCCCCTGTCGGGGCGCCGCCGGATTGCGAGACGGTGCCGAGAATATTACCGCGCCGATAAGCCTGCGCGGCCCCGGCTTGCGTTGTCAGCAACCGCCCCGGGGTGGTGTCGGTGGCCGATTGTGTGACGGCACTGCCCGAAATATTGCCAGTTACAGTCAGCCCATTTGGTGCAGAGAGCGCCCCCGTGGTGCTGTTGGCCAGCAGCGCGTAATGCCAGGCGCTGCCATTGGCACTGACCTTGATCGCAAAACCATCATTGCCAGCCGTTCCCATTTCTGCGCGCCCTGACCAGCCGGTCTGAAACAACAGGCTGGCCGTATCCGTGGCCTCATTCTTGTTGATCTTGAGTTGGTGGCCCGCGCCGTCATGGGTCAGCAATGTGGCCTCTGATGCAACCGCCAGCCGGTTGGTCGCGTCAAAGTTGGTCTGAATGCCCAGACCGTCGATATTCTGCAGATCCGGCAGATCAGGTGCGCGCCAGTCGCTGCCTGACCAGACCCGCAGGTCTGTGCCAAGGCTTGCGCGCCAGCCCATATGCGGGGTGACAAAAATCCAGGCCCCGTTGACCCATGCGGCAAGCCGCCCGCCCTGCCCGTTCCATACGCCCTCGGGCGCAGGCCCCAGCGCCCAGATCTGTCCGTCCTCCGCCGCGCCGGGCGGGGTGCTGGCGTCAAACGCCTCGACGGTCAGCTGCACAAGCAGGTCAAGTTGCTCCAGCGCCTCATTATGCGTGACATGCTTTTGCGCCTGCGCGGGCTGGATGAAAGGCAAAGCATGGCGTGCTGTGCTCTGGGACATGAAGCGCCTCCGATCGGGTGAAGTCTCCGCAGAACTTACTGCGAAAGCCTTTACCTTTTCTGAGGGCAGCGTACTTTGCTATGCGCTCAACGATACAGAAGCGTGCGGCGGTGGCGCCGCAGCAGCAACAGGCCAAGCACCATGGGGGTCAAGGCACAGGTCAGCACAAATACCAGCGAGATATAATCGGGCCGATACATCGGGTAGAAGCCGTCACGCATCAACCCGGTCAGATGCAGAAGCGGATTATACCACAGTATTGCCTGCGCAAATGGCGGTATGTCTTCATAAAGAATAATCACCCCTGAAATCAGAAACAGCGGGCGTGTCAGAATGCTCCATATCTGTTGCCAGACCGGAAAGCGCATGAACAGATACGCATTCAGGCACCCCACCCCTAACCCGAGCATGGCCGCCAGCCCCATGGCCAGAAAGATTGGCCCCCAACGCAGCAGCGTGTCGATATCTTCATACAGAATGATACCGCTCAGGATCAGGAAGGTCACGACATAGACCACCAGTGCATTGAGCAGGAAGCGCGCCATCACCGCATCGATCCAGGCCACGCGCGGATAGCGCAGCAAGGGCTTGGAGAAGGTCAGCGCATGTCCGACCTGTCCACCGAGCACTGTGAAAGTCTGCAGAACCATGAATCCGGTCGCCTTGAACAGCAGAAAGCTGGTCCCCATAGAAGGCGTTCTGGCCAAGAGTGACCACGCAAAGCTCAGGATTATGATCATGCCCAGCGGCTCCAGGATCGCCCAGAGATAGCCCCCCGGTGTGCGCCCGTAGCGCGTTGACATTTCGCGCAACACCAGAGCGGCCACTGCGCGCAGGCTGGACCGTGTGGCGGATGGTAGCCCGCGCGTGTCGGACACACTCTGTGACATGAAACCCCTTTCTGCTGCTACAGATATGATAAGTACCGTGTTGGGTTTCCCCACCAGCCTTGCTATTCGAATTCCAAAGTGATTTCCACAGCCCAGCGGCGCAATCATCAAAGGTATGACAGCCCATGGCTGACATTGCAGAGCCTGCATCCGAAAAGCCCAGAAAGAAAACGCGCAGCCTTGGCCGAATTCCGCGCGCGCACCCAGATCGTGGATCCACAGGCCGATGTTCAGGCCCGGATGGGCGTGTTCAGCAATTTCCAGCAACAGCTTGCCGAAGCACTGGTCGAATTCGATCTACTCTCGCAGACCGCCGATGCCAATGACCCGCGCATGCGTCAACTCAACCGGCGCATCGAGGCGATCCGCCACCGCATCCGCGACGAGCGGCTGAATTTCACTAAACACGATGTGACCATAGATGACACGGAAGATGACACGGATTATCTGCGACTGATCGCGCAATTCGAACGCCTGCAGGTCGATCAGGTCTTTGCCGAGGCCACCTATCAGGCCGCCCTGACGGCAATGGACGCGGGCCGCTCGAATGCCTCGCGTCAGAACCTGTATCTGGCTAATTTCATCCAGCCCACCCGCGCGCAGCGCGCGCAATATCCGCAGACAACGCTTCTGAATATGGTGTCCGGCACCATGCGCCCCGATACGAATGAAATCATCAGCGATGGCAGCATTTCCTTCACAGTCGCCTATTCGGGCAACTTCCATAAGGACATGGCCGGGGCGCAGAACACCCGCTTTCTGGCGCGGGTTTACGGTGTGGATACGGATGAGTTATGTGATTTCGTGGAAGACTTCGCCGAGATCGGATCGCATTTTCACATGCCGGTGCGCACCTATTCTTCGGGCATGAAAGCGCGCCTCGCCTTTGGTGTGTCGATGGGGATCAAGATTGACACCTATCTGATTGATGAAGCCACCGCGACAGGTGACGCGCGGTTCAAATGCAAAAGCAAAGATGTTTTTCGCGCGCGCACGGCCGAGGCCAGCGCCGTGATGGTCAGCCATTCCATGAGCGATATCCGCGCATTTTGTGATGCCGGGCTGGTGCTGAATGACGGGCAGATTGAGGCATTTGACGATATCGAAGAGGCGATCGCGCGGCATCAGGGATTTCTGGCCTGAGCGTCTTGTTGCTCTGATTGTGCAGTTGCGTTCAGTAGGTGACACCGATATGGTTTTCGGGCTTCAGACCTCTTTAGGAGTAAAAAATTTTCTTTAGGAGTAAAAAATTTTCTTTAGGAGTAACAAATTTGAAACTTCCAACACTTTTTTTCGAGCGGATCAGAAGCGTCTGCTGAAGCGGCTGGCGACTCAATTCGTGAAATTGGCAAGAAAGCTCCGATTCAGGTCAATCCGGTCAATTTGAAAGATGCCGCAGGAACAGAGCATCGGGTGTTCGTTGACGCCGTCGCGCGTGCGGATGGAAAGCTGGTTGTTCTTGGCTGGTCTTCCAGTGCCATCGTCAACATAGACCTGCTGCAAGGCACAACAAAGCTCCCCGCGAAACTCTCACGTCATGCGCGCGGCGATGTTGCCGAGGCCCTGAAGCTGACCTCAGGTGACACACTGGGCTTTTGCGTACTTGCAGATATTCCAGTCAGCAAAGCTGCCCTCGAAGTAAGTGTCGGGCTCCCGAATGCGAAACCCTATCAATCAGGTGCGCTCGGTGAAGTTACAGGTCTGACGAATTTGCAGCGCACGCTGATTCCTGAATTGCTTGAAAGCAAAATCGCTGACCTGAAGGCACACGAGGTGGGAAGCGTGGAGTGGCGCGAGGCTTTGGCAAAGCTGCCGGAAGCGCAAAAAGCCCCTGCCGGGTTTCACGGGTTTGTGGAGGGCATCTTTGTCAGCCCTGAAGGCAATGGCGTCGTTTTCGGCTGGGCGTTGCATCCAGAAGGTGCCCCTGTTTGGCTGGAGGATGAACTTCTCAACATCTATCCGATCGAGGTCAGCTTTCGTCGTGAGCGGCGCGACATCGCAGAAGCTTTCAAATCAATCCTTTGGAGCGATATGGAAGCCGCATTTATCACGCATCTTCCGACAAGTTCAAAGAATCCGACCATCAAGCTCAGAGCGGCGACCAGCTCGGGCGTGGTCACACTCTCCGAGCGTTCAGGCGCCGAGATGCTTCCAAGCGACCCACGCGGCGTTGCAGAGAAACTCTTCGCCATTGAGACCGAGGATCGTAACTTCCAACGACGCGCGAACATCATCGACTGGCCAATTCTGCAACCTGTTATCAAGAGGTACCGCGAAGAGCTAGCGACGATCGTGCCGCGTGTTGCGAAATTTGGCGCACCGCCCGAGACACCGGCCGTATCCGTGATCATCCCGCTTTATAAGCGCTTTGATTTCATGGAGCATCAAATGCTGGAGTTCTGCCGTGATCCGTTTTTGCGGAGCAATGCAGAAGTGATCTATGTCATAGATGACCCGGAAATTCGTACCGCTGTCCTGAATGAAGCGGATCATCTGTTCCGCCTCTATGGTCTGCCGTTCAAGGTGATATCAGGGTTGCGCAATCGAGGGTTTAGCGGCGCGAATAATCTGGGGGCCGATCACGCCAATGGTGCGCATCTTTTGTTCATGAACAGCGATGTCATTCCGATCAGTCCCGGCTGGTTGGAAAAGATGCTCGAAGCTGTCGAAGATGACAATGTGGGCGCTGTAGGCGCGCAGTTACTATTTCCTGATGGCGGCATTCAGCACATCAGAATGGATTTCGAGTATCTTGACTATTTCAATATCTGGAGCAACAACCATCCCGGCTCAGGCATGCCCCCGCTCGCGGCGACTGCACCGCCCTTCGAAGTTCCTGCGGTCACAGGCGCGTGTATCCTGATCCCTCGCCCGGTTTTTGATCAGATTGAAGCCTGGGATACCGGCTATCTGCTTGGTGATTTCGAAGACAGCCATATCTGCTTTGCGATCCGGGCCGCCGGCTACCGCGTCATGTGTCAGCCCGCCTCTACCCTGACACATCTGGAGCGCCAGTCTTTCACAGGTATCGGCGGCGATGCATTTCGCATGCGCATGACAATCTGCAATGCAGTGCGCCACTACAATATCTGGAAAGAATTTCTTGAACCGCACTCCGATCCGGATGTTGCCGATACCGACCTGCAACAGGATACTGACGCATGAATTCTGCCAAACACCGCATCCTTGTCACCAGCCACGGGCACCCGGATTTTCATCTGGGGGGCGGAGAACTGGCCGCCTATAACCTGTTCAAAGCTTATGCCGACCATCCGGATGTCGAGGAAACCTTTTTCCTGGCCCGTCATGATCGCGGCCGCGGCCCAACAGGCAATATTTTCCCCCGCCGTAAGAATGAATATATGTGGGAACAGGGGGTCTCCGAATGGTTGCGTATGAAAATGGCGACCCCTATCGGGACAACACGCCATTTTGCCGAACTGATCCGTGAATTGCGTCCAACCATCGTGCATGTGCATCACTATGTGCATATGGGGCTGGAATATCTGCATGTGATTAAACAGATCGACCCCTCGATCAAGATCATCATGACATTGCATGAATATATCGCAATCTGCTTCAATCAGGGACAGATGGTCAAGCGCGGCACCAACCGGCTGTGTTTCCGCGAAAGCCCCGATGATTGCAGCCGCTGCTTCCCCGAACACAGTATCGAGGATTTCTGGCTGCGCAAGCATCGCTATCAAAGCTTTTTTGGGCTGGTGGACCAATTCGTGACCCCCTCGGAATTCCTGCGTCAGCGCTATATCGACTGGGGCATTGCACCCGATCAGATTGTGATGATCGAAAACGGCCAGGCCAGTGGCGAGATGCTGCCCCCCCGCCCCCTGGCCGAGGGCGAGACCCGCAACCGTTTTGCCTTTTTCGGGCAGATCAACCCGTTCAAGGGCGTCAGCCTGCTGTTGCAGGGACTGGCCAGCCTGAAGAAATCCGAGCGCCGCAAGATCGTGCTGGAAATCCACGGGGCCAATCTGGAACATCAGACCCCCGACTTCCGCGACATGATCATGGAATTGCGTGGCCCACTTGAAAAAGAGGGCTGTCTGCAATGGATTGGCCCCTATGAGCCGTTCCAGATGGCCGGGCGCATGGCGGCGGTGGATTGGGTTGTCATTCCCTCCATCTGGTGGGAAAACTCGCCCATGGTGATACAGGAAGCCTTTACCCTTGGCCGGCCGCTGGTGGGCTCTGACATCGGCGGAATGGCCGAGAAGATTACCGATGGTGTGGATGGGGTGCATGTGCCGGTGGGCAATGCCAAAGCCTGGGGCGACACGCTGCTGCGCCTGTCATCCTGTACCGAGGACTGGGACCGCCTGCGCGCCGGGATCACGAAACCGATCAGCTATGCGGACTGCGCGCGGGCGCATCTGGAGTTGGTTTGATGGCGGAGCAAGCTTCTGAGAGCACGGCTGAAGACAAGTTTATGTCGGTCAAGAAATCTGTGTTCCCCTTCCTTGAAAGATTTTCAGCTCGAGCCGGAGAGATAAAACCTGTTCGCAAAATTGATGATTTGGAGCATCTCTTGCTAAAGCTAGAGACGTCCCCCGATTTTTCAAAAGACGCAAGGAACACTTACAAAGAGGTAGCCTCAGGCGCTTATTATTGGTATCAATTTCTACATGGTGCATTTATTAGATTTACTGAGACAGTAAAGCCTGATGAAAATCCTTTTTATGTTTATCTCAAAGATGTTTTTGAGGAAACAAACTTTGATCCAGGCCTGAAAGAGATATTTGAAGCAGAGCTAATGCCTAAAGTAATAAGCAAGAGGTTCGCATCTTTTGAAAGCATGATGATGGGGGAGTATGATGACACTTTTCCAGTCGTTGTTTTTACAGATTTCTCAAATGGAGATATGCAGATAGCTGATAATGAGGGCGGGAAGTTACCAGCGAATGATCTCGATGGCTACCATAGAGTATTCTCGGCGTTTGTCACTGAAACAGATCATCTTAAATATACCGTAAAGCAACTTTGAAAGGCGCTAATATTTTGATGGTTTCTGGATAAAGAAAATATATGTATTCTCTGTATATGACTATGTTGCATTGACTCTATATGTTTTTAAATTAAAATTGCTATCTGCAATGACGCAATGGAGGCGATATGAGAATAGTTATAACATAAGGATCCTTGACCTTTCCAGATTGGACATGCCTGACACGTGCGGCGATCGTTGGCGACAGGCTGATCGTTTGGATATCATCCGGTGAAGCCAGCTCCCTGAAGATTAAGAAGAATATTACCCCTGACATTGACATGCAGACTCGACGCAAAACATCACCATCAACTGAAACGGGCACCTGCAAGTCCACTTTTTAGACACGGAACTGATGAGGTCTGATCTATGAAATCAATACTCCTGCTAACAAGCGCGACCAGTGGCACGCTGTCGATGCAGCGCATTATCAACATTCTTGTGAATGCAGAGAACGCCTACACCGACCTGCGCTATTTCGACACGATCAAGAATCTTCCACCAGAACAGATCGTGTCTGCGATTCCACCCGAACAAGATCACATTCTTCTTAATAACTCGCCGATCCATTGGAATGTGAATCTCGATCTTTCCAATTACCGCACCGTAGTCAACTTTCGGGACCCAAGAGATCGCATCTGTAACGTCTACCACTGGAAGCTGGTGCATCCATCTTCGGAAACGCCGGAGGTTCGCGAACGCCGCATCCAGGAAACCATCGAAATGGGCATGGATCAGTGGGTGGCGCAGAACTTTAAAAAGCGGGGCTACGATAATGCATATTATGAGAATTTGTTCCACGCTTTGGAGAGGGGCGGCAAGGAACATTGCATTGCGATAACCTATGCCCGTCTTTGCCTCGATTTTACGTCGCTCAAGTCACAGCTTGCAGATTTCCTGGGCGTGACGCTTACACCGGCACAGGAAAAGCTCCTCGAAGCAGAACAGCCCGAAACGGTCACGTCTAATCCCAAGTGGATCGGTAACAGGTGGGCCGGCAGCGACGTGATGCCGGGGCGCTACAAGCACGAGCTGTCGGAGGACAACATCGCCAGCCTCAACGCCTACTACGCCCCCACCTTGCGCCTGATGGCCAAACACGACCCTGATTTCGCCCATACCTACCTAGATGGGATCGAGTAAGCTGATGGTTACCCTGCTTGACTGCACCTTCCGCGATGGCGGCTATTACAACGCCTGGGATTTCCCGCCTGCGCTGGTCAACGACTACCTTGCTGCGATGAAGGCCGCGCAAGTCGATGTCGTCGAACTCGGCTTCCGCTTTGTCGAAAACCGCGGGTTCAAGGGCCCCTGCGCCTACACCACCGACGACTTCATCCGCAGCCTGACCATCCCCGAGGGGCTGACCATAGGCGTGATGATGAACGGTGCAGACCTCTGCACGCCGCGCGGCCCCATCGGCGCAGTGGAGCGGATGTTCCCGGACCCCGCCACCGCCACGCCGGTGAAGATCGTGCGCTTCGCCTGCCACTTCCACGAACTGCCGCAGGCGCTGGAGGCGGCGGATTGGCTCGCGCATCGTGGCTACCGCGTGGGACTCAACCTCATGCAGATCGCCGATCGTAGTCGCGCAGAGATCGAAGAGCTTGCCCGTATGGCCTCGGGCGGGGCGATCGAGGTGCTTTATTTCGCCGACAGCATGGGCAGCATGACCCCCGACGACACTGCCCGCATCATTGGATGGCTGAAGGCGTTCTGGTCCGGGCCCCTCGGCATCCACACGCATGACAATCTTGGCCTTGCCCTCGCCAACACGCTGCGCGCGCAGGCCGAGGGTGTGACCTGGCTCGATGCGACCGTGACAGGCATGGGCCGCGGCCCTGGCAACGCCCGCACCGAGGAACTGGTGATCGAGGCCGAGGCGTTGCGCGACCGCAAGGCCAACCTCGTGCCGCTCATGGAGTTGATACGCAAGCATTTCGGCCCAATGAAGTCGCAATACGGCTGGGGCACCAACCCCTACTACTACCTGGCGGGCAAATACGGCATCCACCCGACCTACATCCAAGAGATGCTGGGCGACGCACGCTATGACGAGGAGGACATCCTTTCCGTCATCGACCATCTGCGCGCCGAGGGGGGCAAGAAGTTCAGCTTCAACACTCTGAACGGCGCGCGCGAATTTTTCCGTGGTGCGCCCTGTGGCAGCTGGCTGCCCGCAACGGTCATGGCCGGGCGTGAGGTAATTATTCTGGGCACGGGACCTGGCGTGGCTGCGCATCGCCCTGCGCTCGAATCCTATATCCGCCGCGTCCGACCGCTGGTCATGGCGCTCAACACGCAGTCGGCCATCGACCCCGATCTGATCGACCTGCGCATCGCCTGTCACCCAGTGCGCCTTCTGGCCGATGCCCAGACACATGCCACGTTGCCACAGCCGCTGATCACCCCTGCATCGCAGCTCCCCGAAGCACTGCGTAATGAGCTGGGCGAGAAAGAGTTGCTGGATTTCGGCATCGGGATCGAACCGGGGCGGTTTGAATTCCATGACACGCATTGCGTGGCGCCAACCTCTCTGGTGATCGCCTATGCGCTGGCGGTCGCCGCCAGTGGCCGCGCCGCGCGGATATTGATGGCCGGGTTTGATGGTTATCCGGCAGGCGATACGCGAAACAGGGAAATAGAAGCAATGTTATCTGCCTTTAGCGGGGTTGGCGAAAACATGACCCCTGTTTCCATCACCCCTACCCGCTACAAAGGCTTGCGCGCGCAAAGCCTCTATGGATTGTGACGTCATGCGCGCCTGTGTCATTATCCCCGCACGCTATGCCTCGTCACGCTTTCCCGGCAAGCCACTGGTCCCGCTTTTGGGCAAACCGATGGTGCTTTGGGTGGCTGAGCTTTCCGCCCGTGCTGTCGGGCAGGAGCATGTCTATATCGCAACAGAGGATACGCGCATCGCTGATGTGGTGAGCGCGGCAGGCTTCACACCGCTTATGACCAGCCCGAAGGCATTGACCGGAACGGACAGGCTTGCCGAAGCAGCTCAGATGATCGACTATGACATCTACGTGAATGTTCAGGGCGATGAACCGCTGGTCGCGCCTGACGACATCCGCCGCTGCATTGCCATAAAGGCCGAGCAACCTAATGTGATTGTGAACGGCTTTTGCTGGATCGGAGACGGCGAAGATCCAAGCAGCGTGAATATTCCCAAGGTGATCGCCACAGAGGGCGGTGCAATGATTTATATGTCCCGCCGCCCCTTGCCAGGTTTCAAGGAAGCCGCCAATGCGCCTACGCGCTACATGAAGCAAGTCTGCATCTACGGCTTTACCCGCGAGGAACTGGGCGCCTATGCTGGTTATGGCCGCAAAAGCACGTTGGAGAAATCCGAAGATATTGAGATCCTGCGCTTTCTGGAACTTGATCGGCGTATCATCATGTATGAATGTCAGCCGGGAAGCCTGGCAGTGGATGTCCCGGAAGATGTGGCCAAGGTGGAGGCAGCGCTGCGGACAAAAGCGCTGACATGACGCTGAACATAAGAAACTATACCACCCTTGTCTTCGACTGCGACGGGGTGGTGCTCGACTCGAACCGGATCAAGACTGAGGCGTTTCGCAGTGCTGCCCTGCCTTGGGGAACGGCGGCGGCGCAGGCGTTGGTCGATCATCACATTGGCCATGGCGGAGTTTCACGCTTTGCGAAGTTTCGCCATTTCATCGACTGCATCCTGCCGTGCCACGCCCCCGGCGCGGTGCCGGGGCGCGACGGCCCCGATCTGGAAGCGCTTCTTGAAGCCTATGCTGCGGCGGTGCGGGACGGACTGCTGAGCTGCGCCGTGGCTGAAGGGCTGG
The DNA here is from genome assembly GCF_004366635.1 of Roseinatronobacter bogoriensis DSM 18756. Taxonomy (GTDB): domain Bacteria; phylum Pseudomonadota; class Alphaproteobacteria; order Rhodobacterales; family Rhodobacteraceae; genus Roseinatronobacter; species Roseinatronobacter bogoriensis. Next base: position 21,670 of record NZ_SORN01000001.1, read on the forward strand.
AGGCCCTGCGCGAAGCCACGCCCGGGGCGCGCTGGCTGATCGTCTCGGGTGGGGCACAAGACGAATTGCGCGCGGTCTTTGCCGCCCGGGGCCTGGACGCCCATTTCGACGGGGGCATCTTCGGCAGCCCCGATGACAAGGACAGGATCCTGGCGCGTGAACTGACTACGGGTTGCATTCGCCAACCGGCGTTGTTTCTCGGCGATAGCCGATATGACCTTGAAGCTGCGCGTCGTGCGGGACTGGATTTCGTCTTCGTCTCGGGCTGGACCGAGGTGCGAGACTGGCCCGTCCTGGTCGCCCAAGCCGGGGTCGATCATGTCACTGCTGTGGCTGATCTGCTTCGGGATCGGGGCGAGGCGACTGAACCCCCTCCGGCAGGTTGATTTTGGCATCCTGGTATTGTACTTCAGCGCAAGAAACGGGCGATGCATTTCTGACTTTAGGGCAGGCTCCCCAAAGATGTTCAGCGGGAAAAATTCGCTAAGGCATTAAACTTGAGTGTCCCGCCTGTGCGGCGCACGTGCTGTCCTTGAGCTTTTCGCTGCCGAACTTTATATGGCTATGCAATTGGGCTCGGCATTTTGCCGCGCTAAGAATATTCAAAGCGATATCGGATAGAAAAAAACCATCATGTCACTGATCACCAGCTTGCGCGACCAATATACGGGGCCCCATCAAAAGAGCATTCAGAAATATTTCGGGGCTGCAACACGGTTTGACGGCAAAGCGCCCGTTTTCGATTTCCCGCTGACATTACTGTGTTTTACCAATCGCTGTGGCTCAAATATGCTGGCCGAATACCTGCGGCTGACAACCAATTTTACTGGCCTGCACGAGCAGCTAAACCATGATGTGGTACCACGGTTGGCCCGTCAGGCCGGCTATGACAGCTTTCCCAATTATGTCGCCGGCATGGCCTCTGCCAAGGTTACAGCGGCAGCAAGTTTTGGCTTCAAGGCGTCTTGGGACCAGTTACTGATGCTTTTGCGCTGGAACATTCCTGCCATGTTCAGTGGCCTTCACATTCTGCATATCCAGCGGCGTGACTTGCTTGCACAGGCCGTGTCCTTCTCGATCGCGGCACAGACCAAGCGGTGGAATAGCCTGATGGAGGGCGAAAAGCCTGTCCCCGACTATTTGTTTTCGGACATTCTTGACCGTCTCAATGGATCTAGTCACGGCAACCGTATGATTCGCCAGATTTGTTGCATCTATGATCTACCGCGGGTCGAAATGTACTATGAAGATCTGTTGGCTGATCCGGTCGGCGTGCTCAATGCCGTTCATTCACAACTTGGCCTAAGCCTTCGACGCTTCAATCTGGGCCAAGCTAGACTACAAAGACAGGCAGACCACTATAATGAGGCCTTCATCGCCCGATTTAAACAGGATTTCATCGCACATATTTCGGCTTAGGATAACACAAACCATTACACGTTGCTGAGATAGGAGCCATAGGCGTTTTTCTCAAATAATATCGCGCGCGCAGCCAGATCATCGGCATCAACCGTCCTGTTCTGGCTGTGAATATCAATGAGTCTGGAGCCTAGGCGCTGGCCGTAGCTGAGACAAGCTAAGCTCACCTGAATGGGGCTCAAAGCAGCGCCATGACCTGCGCCAACGCGGCAGCCAGCAGGGCCTCGGCCAGATCAGAGCGCTCGGCTTCAGTGTAAAGGCGCAGCTCAGGCGCATTGCCAGAGGGGCGCAAATGCACGATCCGCCCAGACGTGAGTGTCAGCCGTAGCCCGTCCGTCTGCTCGAGGCTTTGAAGCTCTCCTGCCTCAAGTGGGGTCAGAAGGGCGGTGGGATTCTGCGCCAGAGCTGCGACCAAGGTTTTTGTGCGCGCTGTTGGCACCTCTTGCAGCCGGTCGGCGGCGGTGAAGCGCTGTGGCCCCTGCGCGACGAGCGCGGCCAAACCATCTGTGCCCGCAGCAATCAGCGCGGCGACAATCGGCAGATGGCTGTCGCGCGTCAGCAGCCGGGGCAGTGGGCCTGCGGGCCCATGCGCGTCAAAGCCCAGAAGAAACCCGCCATTGGCTTCATATCCCACGACGCGCTCTGCGCCGCCTGCCGCAGCCGCCTCCATCCCGGCGATCACGAATGGCGAGCCGATTTTCGTGCGGATCACCTGCGCAAACCCCATCTGAGCGACGCCGGTATTGGAACTGACGGGCGTCACCACAACCTGCGCCCCCAGTGTGCGCGCTGTGATCTGGCCCAGCACATCGCCCGGAATGACCCGGCCTGTTGCATCCGCCAGAAGCGGGCGGTCGCCATCACCATCAGTCGAGGCAATGGCCGCCAGCCCATGTTCTGCTGCTGCCGCCGCAAAAAGCGCACGCGCCTCAGAGCTGACAGCTTCTGTGTCGATGGGGATGAATGTGTCACTGCGACCGATCTCGATCACCTCGGCCCCCAGCGCGCGCAAAGTCGCAATCAGCAGATCACGCCCGACCGCACTATGCGACCAAACGCCCACGCGCTGACCTGCCAGCGCGTTGGGTCCATAGGCCGCGTGCATGCGCGCAACATAATCAGGGCCGGGATCTAAACGTTGCAGTGGTTCGGCTTCGCGCGCGGGGATGGGCGGGTGATCAAGCGCGGCAAGGATTACTGCTTCCTCCGCCTTGGTGATCTCGCCCGCCGGGGTATAGAATTTCAGTCCATTGCGATCTGCCGGAATATGGCTGCCTGTCACCATCACGGCGGCTGCCCGCGCCGATTGTGCAGCAAGGGCCAGCGCTGGCGTAGACGTCGCGCCGCAATCCGTAACGCGCAGCCCCGCTGCCCGCGCAGCGGCGATCACATCACCTGCAATGCGAGGAGAGCTGTCGCGCAAATCGCGCGCCACGAATACTCCTTGTCCCATCTGACAGGCCCGCACGAAAGCCGAGACATGAGCCGCAACCAGTTCGGTGGTCAGGTCCGTAACTAACCCTCGCAACCCGCTTGTGCCGAATTTCGGTGCCATTTGCCCTACCCTTTGGCGCCTTGCCCCCGCGCATAAACATCGTCATAGCGGATGATATCATCTTCGCCCAGATAGCTGCCGGTCTGCACTTCTATCAGCACCATCGGCATCTTGCCGGGGTTTTCCATGCGATGTTTCGCCCCAAGCGGGATATAGACCGACTCGTTCTCGCTCACGAGCTGCACAGTGTCGTCAATCGTGACCCGGGCGGTTCCCTCGACCACGATCCAGTGTTCCGAACGGTGGTGATGGCTTTGAAGCGAAAGTGCGGCGCCAGAGTGGACATGAATACGTTTGACCTGAAAACGGTTGCCGACCACCAGGCTTTCGAACCAGCCCCAAGGCCGGTGATCGGTCGGAAATTCGGTCGCTTGCGCCACCCCGCGCGCCTTCAGGGCTGCAACCGCGTCTTTCACACGTTGCGCATGGGCGCGATGGGCAACCAGAACCGCATCGCCTGTCGCAACCGCCATAATATCTTCGAGCCCGATCCCCACCAGTTCGACCCGCGATGTTTCAGAGCGCAGGAGCGTACCAGAGCAGTCAAGCGCTGTGGCATGATCCGAGACCACATTGCCTTGCCCATCGGGCGCGCTTTCCTGCCAGACTGCATCCCAGCCCCCCAAATCTGACCAGCCCGCGCCATAGGGCATGACGGCCAGATTGTCCGCGCGCTCCATGATCGCGTAATCGACCGAGATATCCGGCACCTCGGCCCAAGGCTCAGGTGCGAGCCGCGTGAAACCCAGATCGCATGTGGCCTCTGTCACGGCACGCTCGACAGGCGGCAGAATATCAGGAGCATGGGCGCGAAAGGCAGCGATGATCGTCTCAGCACTGAAGAGGAAAATCCCGGCATTCCAAAGATATTGCCCTGAGGCCAGCATTTGCGCCGCGCGCGCGGCATCTGGTTTTTCGATAAAGCGCGCCAGCGTCTGGGGGGCCTTCGCGCCCGCATTTGCATCGGAGGCGAGTTCGAGATAGCCATAGCCCGTCTCGGCGCGCGTGGGTCTAATCCCGAAAGTGACCAGATCCCCCGCCCGCGCCCGCGCGCTTGCCGCTGCCACAGCGGCGCGGAAGGCAGGCCCATCAGGGATGACATGGTCCGAAGGGGCCACCAGAATGAGGGCCTGTGGATCGCGCGCTGCGATCACCAGCGCGCCCGCCAGCACGGCAGGGGCGGTGTTGCGACCCTCAGGTTCGATCAGAACAGCTTGCGGGGCGATTTCGCAAGCGGCCAGTTGCTCGGTGACGATAAAGCGGAAATCATTTCCAGTTATGATAACAGGAGGCGCAAAATCCGGCCCTCCAAGGGTCTGGGCCGCGCATTGGAACAGACTTTTTGGCCCAATAAGTTGCGCGAATTGTTTGGGATAGGCCTTGCGCGACAGCGGCCAGAGCCGGGTGCCGGAGCCACCGGCCAGCAGTAATGGATAAACAAATTCGGAAGGCGTCTTGTCAGACAAAAGCGGTGCCTTTCAAAAATTGGTCTGACTGCGCTCTGCGCTGCCAGAGAGAGCGGACAGCACGCAGTCAGGATACAGTAACGAGCTTGATCATGGGGCGTCACGCATGTCCAGCGCCACTTTTCCACCGTTTGCATGCTGCTTTGGTTCAAGTCGGATACCATCGCCGACCAATGCCAGGTTATTGGCTCTGGCGAAAGCAGACGCCAGCTTCGTTTGCACTGCCCACCTTCGCCCTTCAGAGATGCTGCACGATGCACGAATGGCAGGAATACGAAAGCTGCACCGCAGCGCGCGACCATGAAGCCAATGGCAGTCAGGGGCCGAGTATGTCGCGGCAGCATGTATTCGCGCAGGGCTGGCATCTGACCATGAAGAAGACACAACCATTTAGCCGATGACAGCGCAAATGACGTTGCGGCCTGGGCGGGGCAGGCGAATTGTGGCGCACGCATAATTTCTGTAAAAGCGTGACGATCTATACATAGAAAGCGATTGTCATGCCGTCTTCACAGGCTTCATCCAGCAAGGCCGCGCTGCCGTTTGTGCTTATTGCCCTTCTTGCAATATCGGTTGCCGCTGCTGTCTGGTGGGTCACGCGCCCTGCCGCCTTGCTGATCCAGGGCGAGGTCGCAGCCCCGCGTGTCGACATATCCGCCCGCACCTCTGGTCGCGTGGCCGAGATTGGGGCCGAGTTGGGCGAACAGGTCGAGACAGGGCAGGTTCTGGTGGAACTCTCCAACCCGCAGCTTGTCACGTCTCACGCGGCTGCGGCGTCGGGGCTGGAGGTCGCGCGCGCATCGCAAGCGGCAGCGGGTGCGACACGGCCAGAGGTGATCCGCGCCCGCGAAGCGGAACTGGCCGCAGCACAGGCTGATCTGCGACTGGCCGAGGGCCAAGTCACCCGCGACACGGAACTGGCGCAGCAGGGCCTACGCCCGCAAGCGGCAATCGACCAGACCGTGCGCAATGTCGAAACCGCCGCCCGCCGTGTCGAAGCTGCCGAGGCGCAGCTTGATCTGGCCCGCGCCGGGGCTTCGCCCGAAGAACGCGCTGTGGCCGCCGCGCAGGTCGCGCAGGCCGAAGCCGCGCTGGCCCAGCGTCAGGCCGATCTGGACGAGCTGACCATCTATGCTCCACTGAGCGGTGAGATTTCCGCACGGCTGGTAGAGCTGGGCGAAAATGTCGGCCCCGGCGCGCCCTTGTTTACAATTGTGGATCTGGATCAGGCATGGTTCACCTTCAACCTGCGCGAAGACCTGCTGACAGGGCTTCAGGTGGGCGACACGTTTTCAGTGCATGTGCCTGCGCTGCAACAAGATGTTGATGCCGAGATCACGCTGATCAATGTGCAGGGGCAATTTGCAAGCTGGCGGGCGACACGGGCGACAGGCGATTTTGACCTGCGCAGTTTTGAGCTGCGCGCCCGCCCGCTTGCACCGGTCGACGGGCTGCGCCCCGGCATGTCAGCGCTGATCGCGTTGGGTGGCTAGATCATGCTGGCGGTGATGCTGCGCGAATTCCGGTTGATCCTGCGTCGTCCGGCCCTGCTGGGATTGGTGGTCGTGCTGCCGGTGCTGATGCTGGTCGTGCTGACGGGCATCTTTCGCGCAGGCATTCCCACCGGCATGGCTGTGGTTGTGGTCGATCTGGATCGCTCGGATCTGTCGCGTAGCATCACACGGATGCTGGATGCCGCGCCCGAAATCACAGTGCGTGAACAGGCCCTGAGCCTGACTGACGCCCGCGCGAAGATCGTGGCCGGTCATGCACGTGGTGCCATCTACCTGCCGCAGGGGCTGGAGCGCGACATCTTGCGCGGCGCGCCCCCTGAGATCGTGATCTTCTACGACAACCAGCATATGAGCGCGGGCTCTTTGGTGGCGCGGGGCGCGCGCGGTGCCATTGACGCAGCGCTGACGGGTCTGCGCCTGTCGGTCCGACAGGGTCAGGGCGAAGCGCCCGTACAGGCCATGGTGAGTATCCAGCCGATCCCCTTGCAAGCGCATGCGTTGTTCAACCCAGCTTTCGACTATGTGCATTTTCTGCTGGCCGCGCTCGTGCCCACAGTGCTGCAGATCATCGCAGCGGCAGCGACGGCCTATGCGATTTCGCTCGATTTCGGGCCGGGGCGGCACCCGCAAGTTCTGGCGCGTATGGCTGGCGGGGTGTTGCCTGCGATGCTAGGCAAGATCCTGCCCTATACGGTGATTTTCCTGCTGATCCTCGGGCTGTCGGATATCGCGCTTTATGGCTGGCTGGGCGTGCCTTTGCGCGGCTCGCTGCTACTGATGGCAACCGGTGCCGTGCTGTTTGTGCTGGGCGTGCAACTGATCGGTGCGGCGGCTTTCGTGCTGACCCGCGACATGGGCCGCGCGGCCAGTATTATCGCGGTGATCACCGCCCCGGCTTTCGGCTTCATGGGGCTTGGCTTCCCGCGCGAGGCGATGTCGCAGCTTGCCCAAGCTTGGGGCGCGCTGATCCCCGGCACTTGGTATGTGCAACTGCGCATCGACCAGTCCCTGCGCGAGACACCGCTCGATATCTCTGTCTGGTCGGTGGTCTGGCTGGCCTGCATTGCTGTTGCGCTGGGGGCTTTGGTGCTGCTTAGGCTGGTTCGTCTGCGCCGCGAAATCGAGGCTACGTCATGAGCGATATCCTGATTGCCCTGCGCGCCGAATTGCGCGGTATCTTTGCCGATCGTCAGGTCCGGCTGATCATTCTGGTTGCACTGGTGATCTATGCACTGATCTATCCCTACCCCTATCGTGCAGAACTATTGCGCGATGTGCCGGTCGTGCTGGTCGATCTGGATCGCTCCACCATTTCAGCGGACCTTGCGCGCCGGGTCAATGCCTCGGAGGCTGTCATGCTCAGCCATGACGCGCCCGACATGATCACGGCCACCCGTCTGGTGCAGGAGCGCCGCGCCTATGGGGCGCTCGTGATCCCCGAAGGGTTTGAGCGTGCGCTGTTGCGCGGTAGCCAAAGCCCCGTGGCACTATATGCCGATGCCAGCTATTTCCTGATGTATCAGCGCGTTATGCAAGGCGCCGCCGTGCCCCTGCGCCAGATGGGGGCCGAGGTCGAGATGGGCCGCCTGATCGCGCAGGGCACCGCCCCCGACGTGGCACTGGCACAGGTCAGCCCGGCTGTTCAGGTCGAGGTGCCCCTGTTCAACCCGGCGGCAGGCTATGCGACTTATGTGCTGCCCGCGGCCTTCGTGCTGATCCTGCAACAAACCATGCTGATGGGGCTGGCGTTGGTCGCGACACGGCGCGGGCAGGGGCTGGGGCACCCGGTCTGGCGGGTTCTGGGGCGCATGGGGGCGTGGGTCGCGCTCTATGCGCTGCTGCTGCCGGTCTATCTGATTGTCCTGCCTGCGCTTTATGGCCTGCCCAATCTGGGCAATGTACCGGCTGTTCTGATGCTCGGGCTGCCCTTTGTGCTGGCAACTGGATTGCTGGCGCAATGCGTCGCGGCCCTGTTCAAGCGCGGCGAGGTGGTTCAGGTCGTGCTGCTGGCCGTGGGGCTGCCGTTTTTCTTCCTCTCGGGCTTTGCTTGGCCGGTCGAGGCCATTCCTGCGCATCTGAACTGGATCGCGCAGATCATCCCATCGACGGCGGCGATAGATGGTCTTGTGCGTGTCAGCCAGATGGGCGCGACTTTGCCTGACATTGGGCATCGCCTTTGGCATCTTTGGGGTCTGGTCGGCGCTTTTGCGACTGTTGCGGTTTCCCTTGAGGTTATGGCTCATCCTTCAACAGTGGCGGGTCATCAAACAAGGTGAAAGTTGGGGAGAGGTAAATAGCTCAGCTACTTTGTTGCTCACAGTTCGATTTTGGGCGAGCACTGTCTTGTGAAAGTGTACGGAAACAGGTTTTCGGACCATACTGTATCAGGTCGCCAGATCACGCTTCATCCGGTTGTTGACATCCCAGCCAATCACGCGACGCCGAATGCAAGCGCGCGGAACGCGCAAGCTTCCACATCGACAAAACAGACCAAACACCTGCCCTGCGCGACCCTTGGGGCACGCGCTAGGCAGGTGTCTGAAGCCCTTTCAACGGGAAATGGATTGCCAAGTTGCGCAAAGTGAAGACGAATGCTGACGGCTGCCCCCGCGTGATAACATGTAGCTAGATATACGATTCACCACGCCCGTCATCGTACATCCCCCTATTCATATTGAAGCGCCTTAGTTGAGTGCGTCGATTACTGCCTTGCCGCAAGTCTGGGTATCGGCTGTCCCTCCGAGGTCCTGTGTGCGCAAGGAAGGCTCAGCAAGAACCCGTTCAATCGCGGTAACGACATCGGCCGCCGCCTCGAAATGACCCAAATGGTCCAGCATCATGGCACCCGCCCAAATTTGACCGATCGGGTTGGCGATCCCTTGCCCGGCAATGTCGGGAGCCGATCCATGAACTGGCTCAAACAGTGACGGGAAAGCACGTTCGGGATTGATGTTGGCTGACGGCGCTATGCCAATAGTTCCGGTACAGGCGGGGCCCAGATCAGACAGAATATCGCCGAAAAGGTTAGAGGCCACAACGACGTCAAACTTGTCCGGATTCAGCACAAAATGCGCTGCAAGAATATCAATGTGATACTTGTCAACGGTCACGCCCGGATAGGCTTTCGCCATTTCTGCAACGCGCTCGTCCCAATAGGGCATCGTGATCGAGATACCGTTGGACTTGGTGGCCGACGTCAGTTTCGCGCGCGGCCGTTTTGCCGCAAGTTCAAATGCATATTTCAAGACCCGGTCCACGCCGATCCGACTCATCACCGTTTCTTGCATGACGATTTCACGCGGAGTGTCTTCAAACATCTTGCCGCCGATCGAGGAATACTCCCCTTCGGTGTTTTCGCGAACAATCAACATATCAATGTCGCCTGGCTCGCGACCTGCGAGCGGACTGCGCACACCCGGCATCAGCCGCGCGGGGCGCAGGCTGATATACTGGTCGAACTGGCGCCGAAACTGGATCAGCGAGCCCCAAAGTGAGATGTGGTCCGGCACTGTGTCTGGCCAGCCTACCGCACCAAAGAAAAGTGCGTCATGGCTACCGATCTGCTCTTTCCAGTCATCTGGCATCATTTGTCCATGAGCGGCGTAGTAGTCGCAGGATGCGAAGTCAAACATGTCGAAGTGCAGCCCAATGCTATGACGCTTGGCAACGGCTTCGAGCACTTGAACCCCCTCCGGGATTACCTCTTTTCCGATCCCATCACCTGGAATGACGGCGATGTTCAGGTGATTACTTGTCATCTGGCCTCTTTCATATTTGATTGCTGCAATCATCCATTCATATCATTACCAGTGATGCAAGCCTGAGAAGGGATATTCAGAAACTTGCGCTCCGGAACACGTGCAGCTGTCCATCATTGGGTTCCGCCTCTGTCTGTGTGGCGGAGAGCATATTTCACAGCGGCATCAGCAGATTGAGCGCACGATCCAGACTGGTTCGTTACCGCAAGGCCCGTCATTATACGAGGTATTGGGTGCTCCAGCGGTCATACTTGCCCTCGATAAAGTGCTCCCTGATCGCTACCCGGCGCCACGTCTGCTCCCCAATTTTCACTCGTTCCGCCTTCCGGGGGATTGCAACAATCCCAGATATCCGCCAACAGACCGCTTGGTTGTCAGATCCTTCTGTTAACAGGAATACAGTTCCAGTTAACTCTTCTTGCGGACACCCGTGCCGTTCATAGGACACGGGTGAATGCCCGGTTGTTCGACTTGACCTTTTGTCCCTTATAAGGGAATTGTTCCGAATATGGGAATCATGGATCTTTCAGAAAGCCAGAAATTGGCACACCACCTTCGCGGCCTCCGCGAACATCATAACTTGACTCTTGCCGTTCTGGCAGAGCGCAGCGGATTGAGCCGTGCAACGCTCTCGCGCATTGAAAACGCAGAGGTCAGCCCCACGGCCGAAACACTTGGACGGCTCGCATCGGTCTATGCCCTCCCCATCTCGCAACTCTTGGCTCCGCTCGACAAAGGCTTTCAACCTGTTGTAAAGCGCAAGGATCAGGCCATCTGGCGTGATCCGAAGCATGATTTTGTACGGCGGAGCGTTTCTCCATCCAATGGGCCTCTTTCGATTGAAGTTGTCGAAAGCCAACTCGGTAAGGGTCAACTTATCGCATACGCGGCCCCCGCGATCCCAGGTCAGGAACATCATGTCTATGTCCTATCCGGCGAGATGCAGATCACCGTCGATGGCATGGCCTATGATCTGAAAGAGGGAGACTGCTTGCGATACATCCTGTTTGGAGAGACTGTTTTCAAAACCACCGAAACCCACTGTACATATGTGATTGCGCTCTCATGATTTGCCGCACTTTTTCTGTCGTCGAACTTTCATCCAGCGATATTGACACGCACGCCAGCGACCTGTGTCGGGTCCTGATGGACAGCGTCGCGGATGGCGCAGCAATCAGCTTTATGGCGACGCTGACAATGGCGGATGCAGAGCGGTTCTGGCGCAAAGACGTCCGCACCGCAGTTGAGAGCGGAAGGCGGCATCTTTTTGGGGTATTTATTGATAGTCGTCTGGTTGGTACGGTTCAGCTGATCACAGGCATGCCCCCAAACCAGCCTCATCGCGCCGAAATCTCAAAGATGATCGTTCATCCTCAAAGCCGTCGCCTTGGTTTAGGCAGGGCATTGATGACTGCTGCGCTTGATGCCGCACGGCGCGCCAACAAGGTGCTCGTTACGCTTGATACCCGCACGGGCGATGTGTCCGAAGCTCTTTATCGCAGCGTCGGCTTCGAACAGGCGGGCGTGATCCCCGACTTCGCCTTTGACCCGGATGGGCAAGCGCGACATGCAACGACCTATATGTATCGGTATCTTTGAGCGATGGCCCCTGCCGCAACCCTGATCAGTGCGGCCTTGGCCTTCACGGGCGGGATGCTCGTGGCGACTCAAGGTCCAATCTATGCCCGGCTGTCTATGGGCCTAAACCGGGACTACCTGATCGCTGTCTTTCTGGCCTTCGCGACTGCGACGGTTGTGACGGGTATGCTCGCGCTCTTCACCGGGAGTTTTCGGAACTTGTCTGTCGCCACCCTTGGACAGTTACCGCCCTGGGTTTGGCTGGGTGGGCTGTTTGGCGCGATCCATGTCGTCATCTCTATGCAGGCCATCCCGGTGCTGGGGGTCACGCTATTCTTGGTCATCGTTGTGATCGGTAACCTTGTCGGCGCGGCGATCTACGATCATCTGGGGGCAATGGGTCTGGAAGTCCGGACGTTTTCCTTTGCCAAGGGGCTTGGCATGCTTCTGGTAATCACGGGTGTCGGCGTCGTCGCACGTGCATGAGGGACATAGGTGCGAAGGAACGCCACAGAAGCCGCCATTCGTTCTCCGCAGCAGGGCGGTACGAAAGCGCAGTGATATCAGGATCAGTCTATTTCAGATCCGGCCGCTCGGAAACCTGCGGTTACTTCGCGCGTCGTGTTCCAAATGTCGGGTTTTTCGTTGCGACTATCCGTTATGCCTGCCTCTTCGAATATCCACGATGAGACAGCCGCGGCGTGTTCGAGTATGTCAGGTCCGGACACGTATTCTGGACGGCGTTGTTCCATGAGGATTGCGCCATCGACGATGACTGTGTCGACGTCTGCTGCACCAGCAAAATGCGTAATTCTGTTCAAGTGCATCACGGGCGGATAGAGATGGGGTTTGAAGCCGTCGACCAGGATTATGTCGGCTTTCTTGCCGACCTCAAGCGAACCGAGATCTTGGTCGAGGCCGAGGGCACGGGCTGCGCCGATCGTGGCCAATTCAAGCGTTTTCCCCTCAGTCATGACAGCGGGTTCGCGGAAATGACGCCTATGGTAATGCATGCATTGGGCCATATGTCGGAACATGTCGTAGCCCCGATCCGGGGCGGCAGCATCTGACCCAAGCGCAACGGTTACGCCAATGTCCAGAAGCTCCGGCACTGGGCAGCGGCCTAGAATGGACATGATCGCGCTTGGATTGTGGATGACGCTGGCCCCGGTGGTTTGCAGCGCGGTAATGTCATCGGGCGTGAGGTCCACGCAATGCGCAAGTGCCGCCCATGGACCAAGTTGTCCAAGCGTTTTTGCGGTGGCAATACTACCGGCACGATGGCCATCCTGCATGAATATAACTTCGAGCGTTTCTCGCAGTTCACTGACCCTGTCGCAGAGGGTTCGAATTGCCGGGCCGTGGCTGTTCAGGTGCTCTTTGGTATAGACCGGGGCGACCAGGCAGACGCCTGTACGGCGTTTCAGAATATCATTCTGTTTGCGAACCAGGTCTTCAGACACCTCAAGCTGGGTCTCGAATGCGAGATCAAAGTTCTGAAGGCGGCCTTGCTTATCCCTGCGCGCATAGGATTTGGGAAATGGATAACGCGATGGCCCGACGGCCAGAAGCGTGCGCAGGCCCGATTCGCGCGTCGCGCGGCAATGGGCCTCGCCGGCATCGGGGCTGTCGGTGCGCATCACATCGGCCCCGCCACCCAAAAGAGAAACCGCAGTGGTGACACCGCTCAAAACCCGTTCAAGTTGAGAAAGCCGGGCTTCTGCATACCAGAATTCGGGGGGTGCTTGGCGGGCATAGATTGTCTCGCAAATATCAAACCAGACATCCCCATTCCCGTCGCCAGCAGCGCGCACAAGGCCATGCCCGGCATGGGCATGCGCATCAATAAGGCCGGGCAGGGCTATCATATGTGGTCTGGCCAGACGCTTGCGCCCAGCAGGAGCAGGGCCCTGACCCAAGGCGCTGATGCGATCCTTGTCAATCGCGATCCAGCCATTTTCGAGAATGCGTCGCTCTGAATCGACGGTGATGATTGTTTCGCACTGGATGACAAGGTCGTGCATGTCTGGTGTCGTCCTGCTCATGTCAGGATGTCGCGCAGGTCAGTGCTGCGTGTTTTCTCTTCGCGAAGATCAAGCGCAGTTTCGATATGTTCAAGATGATGGTCCATAAGGTGATTTGCATGTGCGGCATCGCCCTTGGCGATGGCGTCAACGATCAGGCCATGTTCATCAGGACCGCAGGACGTTGTATCATGTGACTGATAGACAGCAGTGATCAATGAGGTCCGTGAGATCAGATCCCGCAGCACTTGCCAGAGGTAGCGAGACCCTGCCAGTTCTGCGATCAGCAGATGAAATTCGCCGGATAGATGAATGATCGCCTTGCGGTCCTGTGCATGATGCGCGAGCTTCTCCAGCTCAAGATGCTTGCGCAGGCGGTCAATTGCGTCGCGTGTCGGCGCGGCGCTAAGGCGTTCAACCAGTCGCGCCTCGATCATGCGCCGGGCAAAGAACACATCGCGGGCTTCCTCAATCGAGGGTTCAGAGACGAAGGCACCGCGGTTGCGAAAAATGGTGACCAGCCCATCGCGTTCCAGCGCTGCGAGCGCCTGACGTACGCGCGCGCGGCTGACCGAGAACAATTCGGCCAACTGCTCCTCTTTCAGCTGTGTTCCGGGACGCAGCTTGCGTTCTGCGATGGCGGTCCAGATCCGAGTATAGATAATCTCGTGCGGCGATGTCACTTGCGACGCCATGTCGTTCATTCCTGCGGTCCCTCATCTGCCTCATTGACCAATATCAACGCACAAATTGAAAAAAACAATCGTGATCTACAAAACAGTCAACAAAATTGTAGACAAAATTGACAACATCTGCAACCGTGAGTCGCAAGCCTGCACGCAGAGGCGGGAAAAACGAAAGCCGACGTCATCCACAACAGGAGCATCTGATATGCATCACCGCTTACTCACCACCACTGCCGCCGTTGCTTTGGGCCTATTTGCCAGCACGGCCACTGCGGAGACTCTCCGCTTTGGCGCTTCCGCCGATATTTATGGCTTCGACCCGCATGGCGTGACGTCAAGCTATGACAACATCTTCGTCCACAACATCTATGAGCCGCTGGTGCGCTACAGCCCGCAGCTCGACATCGAGCCAGCACTGGCCACGCATTGGGAAATTATCGAACCGACACGCATCCGGTATTTTCTGCGTGAAGGGGTGACCTTCCATGATGGCGAAACCTTTGATGCGGAAGATGTCGCTGTCTCGCTGATGCGCGCGGTTCATCCCAATTCGCCTTTGCGGGGCAACTTGCCCGGGCTGGTGGATGTCGAGATTGTCGATGATCTGACCGTCGATCTGATCATGTCCGGTCCCTCGCCGCTGCTGAACAACTTCCTCACCAATATCTTCATCATGGATGCAGGCTGGATGCGCGAAAACAACGCGGTCGAGCCGATTGACGCCAATCAGGGGGAAGAGGGTTTCACCACATCCAACGCCAATGGCACTGGTCCTTTCATGGTGGAAAGCCGCCGCCCGGATTCGCAGACAGTTCTGGTCGTCCATTCCGACTGGTGGGACGAGCCGCAGCACAATCTGACCCGGATAGAACATCGGCCCATCTCATCCGCTGCAACCCGCGTTGCCGCACTTCTGTCGGGTGAGATTGATCTGATCCAGCCCGCACCGCTGCAGGATGCTGCCCGCGTAGAAGCCGCACCAGGCGTGCGGATGCTGGAAAACCCCGGGCTGCGCACCATCATGATGGGCTTCAACCTGACCGACACATTGAATGATGGCAATGTTGAAGAAAACCCGTTGCAGGATATTCGCGTCCGACGCGCCATAAAGCATGCGATTGACATGGATCTTATTCAGGAACGGATCATGCGGGGCAAATCGCGCAACACGGCCGCGTTGATAGCGCCCGAAGTGCCGGGCTTTGCGCCTGAACTGAATGAACGGCTGCCCCATGACCCCGATCTTGCCAGAGAGCTTCTTGCGGAAGCGGGCTATCCTGACGGGTTTGCCTTCAATGTGAACTGCACCAATGATAATTATGTCAATGACGAAGGCATCTGTCAGGCCTTGGCGGCCATGCTGGCGCGGGTCGGACTGGAACCGCGTCTGGTAGCCGAACCGCGTCAGCTTCACTTCGAGCGCGCGCAGGCGGGCCAGACCGACATGTTCATGCTTGGCTGGGCCACATTGCCGATGCTCGATGGCTTCAGCGTCCTTTCCGCAATGCTGCATAGTCCAGAGGGTAGCTACGGGACCTGGAATCCGGGTCAGTATTCGAACCCGCGGGTTGATGAGCTGACCCAGGCAATCGCGGTCGAACTGGATGACGAGGCACGGATCGCCATGATGGTCGAGGCGTTCGGCATCGCCAAGGAAGATCTTGCATGGTTGCCGCTGCACCAGCAGCCGCTTGCTTGGGCCGCGCGCGAGGGGGTGGAGATATATCAGTCCGCCGATGATCTGGCGCGGCTCTGGACTGTACGCATCAATCGCTGACCTGACCTTTAGCCCCGCGCCGCTGCGTTGCAGCAGCGGCGCGGGGCCAACACAGAGCAAGAAAGGAGTCGGTCATGCTGGGTTTTCTGATCCGCCGTATCATTCAGGCCATCATCGTGATGCTGGCTGTCGCCCTGATCGCATTCATGATGTTCCGCTTCATGGGCGACCCGGTAAGCTCGATGGTGCCCGAGCACGCGACAGAACAGGAGCGCGCCGAAGTCCGTGAGCGGCTTGGACTGGATCAGCCGCTTTTCGTGCAATACGGGCGGTTTGTCGCGCGTGCCGCGACGGGGGATTTCGGCCTGTCCTGGCGCAATGCGCGCCCTGTCAGCACGCTATTGGCGGAACGCTTCCCTGCAACGGCCGAACTTGTGCTTGTTGCGGCTGCCCTGTCCTTGGTCGTAGGCATTCCCCTTGGTATTTATACAGCGCTCAGGCCGAACAGTTTCAATGCGCAGATGCTGCAATTCCTGTCTCTTGTTGGTATCTCATTGCCGACATTCGTCACAGGTATTCTGTTGATCCTTGTGTTTTCTGTCTGGTTGGGGTGGCTGCCCTCATTCGGGCGTGGCGAAGTAGTGGATATAGGCTGGTGGAGCACAGGCTTCATCACAGCGAGCGGTCTCAAGGCGCTGATCCTGCCCTCGATCATGCTGTGCTTGTTCCAGCTGACCCTGATCATGCGCCTTGTGCGCGCCGAGATGATGGAGGTTTTGCGGACTGATTACATCAAATTCGCCAGAGCGCGTGGGCTGCGCGACCGTGCGATCAATTTCCGCCATGCGCTACGCAACACGCTGATCCCGGTCATCACCATTTTCGGGCTGCAACTTGGCGGGTTGATCGCTTTTGCCATCATCACCGAAACGGTCTTTCAGTGGCCGGGCATGGGTGCGCTATTCATTCAGGCCGTCAATTTTGGCGATGTGCCGGTGATGGCGGCCTATCTGGTGCTCGTCAGTTTCATCTTCGTCGTCATAAACACCAGCGTTGACCTGCTTTACGCCAGCATCGACCCGCGCCTGCGCGTGGATGATGCCGGTCCGGCAGGCGGCGGTCACTGAGCGAAAGGAGCCCGTAGATGGCCACCTCCACCCTCGCACGCGTCTGGCACAGCGATCTCGCATGGAGTTTCCGCACCTCCAAAACCGCGCTGATTTCCAGCGTCTTGCTGGCAATCATGTTCGCAGCCGCGATCTTCGCCCCACAGCTTGCCACACAGAACCCGTTCAACATCGCCGAACTCGAACTGTGGAACAGCGAGTTGCCGCCTTTCTGGGTCGAGGGCGGGTCCCGGCAATTCCTGCTCGGCACGGATGTGCAGGCGCGCGATGTCTATTCCTCAATCCTCTACGGGCTGCGCCTGTCGCTGATCGTCGGCTTTGCAAGTGTCATCCTAGCGGCGGTGATCGGCATTTCTCTTGGCTTGCTGGGCGGATTTCTGGGCGGAATTGTGGATGCTGCGATAATGCGTTTCGCGGATGTCCTGCTTAGCTTCCCCGCTATCCTTGTGGCTTTGTTGGTCAACGGGATCGCCCGCGGCATCCTGCCCCCCAGCCAGCATCAGGATGCAGCGATTTATGTGCTGATCCTTGCCATCGGGCTGACCAACTGGGTGCAATATGCGCGCACCGTACGCGGATCGACCATGGTCGAGCGACAGAAGGAATACGTTCAGGCTGCCCGCATCAATGGTATTTCCGGCCCGGGTATCATGTTCAATCACATCATGCCCAATGTGATGGGGCCTGTTCTTGTGATCGCCACGATCAATCTTGGCATGGCTGTGCTGACCGAGGCGACGCTGTCCTTCCTTGGTGTGGGTATGCCCGCGACCCAGCCCAGCCTTGGTACACTTATTCGGATCGGCAACGAATACCTGTTCTCTGGTATCTGGTGGGTGGTGATCTTCCCCTCGGCCGTGCTTGTGGCGCTTGTCTTGTCGGTCAATCTGCTGGGCGACTGGCTGCGCGACGCGCTCAACCCCAAACTGAGGTAAGTGCCATGACCTTGTTGAAAGTCGAAAATCTGACTGTTGAATTTCCGTCACGTCGTGGCACCTTGACCGCTATCGAGGATGTCTGCCTGACGGTCGCACCAGGCGAGATATTGGGGATGGTGGGCGAGTCCGGTGCCGGAAAGTCGATGACCGGCGCTGCCATCATCGGGTTGATCGAGCCGCCGGGCCGCATTGCCCGCGGGCAGATTCTCCTCAATGGAAGCCGGATCGACAATCTTGGTCGTGAAGACATGCGCCGCGTACGTGGCCGCCAGATCGGGGCTATCTTTCAGGACCCGCTGACCAGCCTCAACCCTGTTCTGACGGTGGGCGAGCAACTGATTGAGACGATCCAGACGCATCTCAAGCTGTCGCGCAGTGCAGCGCGCGAACGTGCGATCGACTGGTTGCGCCGCGTGGGTATCCCCGCCCCTGAAAAGCGGGTGGATACATATCCGCATCAGTATTCCGGGGGGATGCGTCAGCGTGTGGTAATTGCGTTGGCACTCTGTGCAGAGCCACGGCTGATCATCGCGGATGAGCCTACGACTGCGCTGGATGTCTCGGTTCAGGCCCAGATCATCGCGCTACTGCGCAAGCTGTGCAAGGAAACCGGCGCCTCTGTCATTCTGGTGACGCATGACATGGGGGTGATCGCAGAAACCGCAGATCGTGTGGCGGTAATGTATGCAGGCCGTGTGATCGAGGTGGGCGCGGTCGCTGATGTGCTGCGCGCGCCGCGCCACCCTTACACGGCGGGGCTGATGGCTTCGATCCCGCGCATTGGCGAAAAGCCGGATATCCTGCCGCAGATTGACGGGGCCATGCCCCGGCTGAATGCCCGGCCAGAGGGCTGCGCCTTTAACCCGCGCTGCCCCAAACGGATGGAGGTCTGCGCCCGCTTGCGCCCGGACCTGGTCGCCGATGCGCAAGGCGAAGTTGCCTGCCATCTCTTCAGCAAGGAGTTAGCGACATGATGCACCCTGATGACCGCCCCCTGCTGGAGGTGTCTGGCCTGCGCAAGAGTTTCGACCTTTCCAAACCCTTTATCAATCGGCTGATTGAGCGCAGTGAGCGTCAATTCGTCAAGGCAGTTGATGGGGTCGACTTCACGATCCAGCGCGGTCAGACCCTCAGTCTGGTTGGGGAATCAGGTTGTGGCAAATCCACAGTCGCAAAACTGATCATGGGTCTGAGCAGGCCGAGCGGCGGCAGCATCCGATTTGAGGGAACCGAACTGGCCGATCAGCCTGCTGGCAAGCCCGCACAACTGCGGCGCCGGATGCAAATGATCTTTCAGGATCCCTATGCCAGCCTGAACCCGCGTTGGCGGGTGGCGCGGATCATCGCAGAACCGATGAAATCCTTTGCGACCCATCCCGACCCGGGGAAACGCCGCAAGGAAGTTGATCGCCTGCTGGAATTTGTGGGCCTCTCTGCTGCGGATGGCGACAAGTTCCCGCATGAGTTTTCAGGCGGGCAACGTCAACGTATCTCGATTGCCCGGGCGATTTCGACCAAACCGGAGTTTCTGGTCTGTGACGAGCCGACCTCGGCGCTGGATGTCTCGGTACAAGCGCAGATCCTCAATCTTATGCGCGAATTGCAGCGAGAGTTGGGGTTGACCTATCTGTTCATCAGCCATGATCTTGCGGTCGTGAATTATATTTCGGACTGGATCGGCGTCATGTATCTCGGACGGCTGGTCGAATTGGCGCCCGCCGCCGAGATTTTTGCAAAGCCGCAGCACCCCTATACCCGGCTGCTACTGGATACCGTGCCAGATATCTCGATGGTTAATCGTGATATGGACCGTCCTGCTGGCGAGGTGCCCAATCCGATCACCCCGCCGCCGGGGTGTCATTTCCATCCGCGTTGCGTGCATGCCGATGCGCGTTGCAAGGCGCAGATGCCGGATTTCATTGCCTCTGCAACCGGACATGCCCGGTGCCACGCGGTGCAGGAAGGGCGCTTGTCCCCGATTGCCGAACGGGCAGCCCTGCGCGGGGCGGTCTGATGCAATTCGACTTTACGCAACTTCCGCCCGCAGACCGCTACAGGTTGCTGACCAATTTCATCGGGCCGCGCCCCATTGCGCTTGTCAGCACCCGCGCAGAGGCAGGCCATACGAATGCCGCGCCCATGAGTTTCTTCAACGTTTTCTCGCAAGATCCACCGATCGTCATCCTGGGCATTCAAACGCGACCCGACGGGCGCGAGAAAGACACGATGGGCAATATCCGTCGTACAGGGGAATTCGTGGTCAATATGGTCGATATGGACATGGCCGATGCCATGATCCTGTGTGGTGTGAATTTTGCCCCTGACGTGGATGAATTCGCTTTCTCGGGTATTGAGGCGGCGTCTTGTCGGCAAGTGAATGCAATGCGTGCACGCGGCACGCCCTGCGCGATGGAATGCAGGATCGAGCGAATAATAGATTACCCAAACCGCGCTATCGTGTTGGGCGAAGTGCTGGAAATGCATGTGCGCGACGACTGCCTTGATGCCCAGGGGCGCTATGTTGATTCTGCTGTCTACCAACCCATCGCGCGGTTGCATGCCGACAATTACATTGTCAGCGACCGCCAGTTCCAATTGCTCAAGCCCTCAGAAATGCACGCCTATGAGGCTGCGCAACTCGCCCCGGCACAAGGACGAAAATAATGCTAATTCACGTCATCAACCCCAATGCCTCGCGCGAGATGACCGAGCAGATCGCCATTGCCGCACGTGAGGGGGCAGGGCCGAATTCCCGGATCGAAGTCAGCGGTGGACAGGCCACTCCGGTCTCAATCGAAGGTTATGCGGATGAGGCGCTGGCGGTCCCCGCTATGCTCAACGCAATACACGCGGTCGACCAGCGCGGGGCGGCGGCCCATGTGATTGCCTGTTTTGATGATCCGGGCCTGTCCGCGGCGCGCGAAGTGGCTGGCGCACCTGTGGTCGGAACCTGTCAGGCGGCTGTTCAATTCGCGATGACAGTTGCAGTGCGTTTCTCGGTGGTCACGACCCTGCCGCGCTCGGTGCCGATTATCGAGGATCTGGTGTCGGCCTATGGTGCAGGCCGCCATTGTCGGGGGGTACATGCTGTCAACTTGCCCGTTCTGGCCTTCGAGACGGATGAGGGGACCGCGCGCGCAAAGCTGTTGCATGCGGTGCGTGCCGCGCAAAAGGCAGATAATGTCGACGCCGTCGTGCTGGGCTGCGCGGGCATGACATCGCTGACCCGGTGGCTAAGCGCGGAATGCGGTATTCCGGTGATAGATGGCGTGACAGCAGCCGTCAGGATGGCAGAAGCCTTGGCCGCATCGGGCTATCGCACCTCGAAAACAGGCGGCTATGCCACGCCAATTCAAAAAGCGGGCGGGTTTGAGAGGATGGCATCGTGAGTGATATTCTTTTGCGCAATCTGCGTCCGATGGGCGGTGCCGCGCTCGACATGCGCATCAAGGCAGGCAAGATCGCAGAAATCGCCCCGTCACTACAGGCTGACGACCTGCCTGTAGAGGAGTGCAAAGGCGCCATCGCAATCCCCGGATTGGTCGAAGCGCATACTCATCTGGACAAGACTGTCATGGGCTTGGGCTGGTATGAGAATGCTGTTGGTACAGACCTGCGCGCCATGATCGACAATGAACGCGCAGAACGGCATCGGCTAGGTATGGACCCGCACCGCCAGTCCATGCGCCATGCGCTGGCGTTGGTTGGGGCCGGTTGCACACATGCCCGCAGCCATGTCGATATCGACACCGAACACGGCCTTGCCATACTGGAAGGTGTGCTGGCAACGAAAGATGCCTTGCAGGGCATTATCGACATCGAGATCGTGGCCTTTCCCCAATCCGGGCTTTTGGTGCGGCCCGGCACTTTGGAATTGCTGGACGAGGCGCTGGCGTCGGGTGCTGATCTGGTTGGCGGTCTGGACCCTTCGGGTATGGATCGTGACCCCAAAGGTCACCTGGATGCCATTTTCGGACTGGCCGAGACGCACGGGAAAGGCGTCGATATTCACCTGCATGAGGCCGGAACGCTGGGCGCGTTCTCATTGGAACTTATCATGGAGCGGACGCGCGCGCTTGGCATGCAGGGCAGGGTGGCTGTCAGCCATGCCTTCTGTCTGGGCATGAATGACTGGCACGCAACCGAAGCGCTTATCGCAGGTCTTGCTGAATGTGACATCGCCATCCTGACCACGGGTGCGCCCTCGCGCGAAGTGCCGCAGGTCAAGCGGCTGCATGCAGCAGGGGTGCGCCTTGGTGTGGGCTGCGACGGCGTCCGCGATACATGGAGTCCGCTGAACCGCCCCGACATGATCGACCGCACGCGCATTATCGCGATGCGCAACAACCTACGCTCTGATGCGGATCTGGCGCTTGCGCTGGACATCTGTAGCGCCGGCGGCGCGCGGGTCATGGGGTTGCAGGGCTACGGGCTGGAGGTGGGGTGCATGGCTGATCTGACCTTGCTGGACGCGGAAACCCTTGCCGAAGGCGCGATTTCCGATGCGCCGCGCCCGTTGGTTCTGAAAGCAGGTCGCGTGACGGCAAGGAATGGCGCGGCATTGAGAAAGGCACCCTGATGCATTTGCAGGATATTCAACTGGGCAAACGTGCCGAAGGCCGTACAGCCCTGAAATCGCGCTGGATTGTCGCCTGTCAGGACGGGCAGCACCGGCTTTTGCGTGACGGCGAAATTGTGATTGAAGGGGGGACAGTCCTGTATGTCGGCCCCGGTTTTGAAGGTGAGGTTGCCCGCCGCATTGATTTTGGCGAAGCCCTTATCTCACCCGGCTTTATTGATCTGGACGCGTTGTCGGACCTGGACACAACTCTTCTGGGTGTGGACAATCAACCCGCCTGGGCCAAGGGGCGTGTCTGGCCGCGAAGCTATGTGACACGCGGCCCATATGAAATGTATAGTCCTGAGGAACTGGCCTTTCAGAAGAAATTCTTATTCGCGCAGCTTCTCATGAACGGTATAACCACGGCGCTGCCTGTCGCGTCGCTGTTCTATCGGGAATGGGGCGAGACGCGGCCCGAATTCGATGCCGCCGCGCAAGCTGCCATTGATTTGGGTCTGCGCGTCTATCTGGGGCCTGCCTATCGCAGCGGCGGTATGGTTTGCGAGGGCCCCGATGACCTGCGCCCGCAATTCGATGAGGCGCGTGGGTTGAAGGGGCTTGCAGATGCGACCGGCTATATTCGCCGCTGGAATGGCGAAGGCGGGGGACTGGTGCGTGGGCTGTTGGCCCCTGACCGGGTTGAAACCTGCACCGAGGCCCTGCTCCGCCAGACCATGGCCGCAGCGGAAGAACTGGATGTTCCGGTTCGGTTGCATTGTGCGCAAGGCTTGATGGAGCGCGACACTGTGCAGGCCCTGCACGGAGCGACTGCACCGCAATGGCTGGCGCGGATCGGCGCGCTGAATGCAAGGCTCATTGCCCCGCATGCCACAGTCGCCACACCAGATGATCTGGCGCTCTATCGTGATCATGGGGTCAGTATCGCGCATTGTCCGGTGGTGGCGGCGCGTTCCGGCGCTGCGCTGCAATCCTTCGCAAGTTGCCGGAACATGGGGATAAATATCGGTATGGGCACTGATACAGCCCCGCCCGACATGGTGTTGAACATGGCTGTCGGGGTCATGGCCGCACGACTGGTGGGCGACCGCCCCGAAGCCGTGAACAGCGCCGCCATGTTCAATGCAGCAACTATGGGCGGCGCCGAGGCCCTTGGTCGGAGTGATCTGGGGCGTATCGCGATCGGCGCGCGCGCTGATATCGCTGTCTTCGATCTGGCTGATCCCATGATTGTCCCGACGGTTGACCCGATCCAGTCGCTTGTTCTCGGTGCAACTGGTCGGATAACGCGCACCGTCTTTGTCGATGGCCGTCTGAGCATGCATGAAGGTCAAGTTGCGGGAATGAACATCCCCGAGGCCCGCGCGCAGGCGCAAAAACAGTTTGACGGACTGGTTGCCCGCTACCCGGAACGGACCTTCTCGCATCCGCCAGTCGAAGAGATTTTCCCCCCAAGCTTTCCGCCGCTGGTGCCGTGAGGGACATAGAAGATCACGATTTCAGACGGGCGCTGTCAGACAAGCTGTTACACTTCTTAAAGGTGACGCCCTCGGCCACGGCTGCGCTATCGGGGGCGGGTCGTCTGGTTGAGATCGGCATACAAAGCACACTGCCCGAACCGCAGAAAGGCGTGCCGGTTATGCGCCAATCGCGAAGGCTTTTGGCTGCAAGACAATATCGTGCAATGTATACTTGTCCATGACGTTGAGAAATGCCGCCAGTGCTTCATCAAGGATGCCCGGCAGAACACATGTTGACGCTATGCTGCAACTTGAGTTCGGATCGAAACACTCGACAAGTGCGAAATCAGTTTCGGTCGCCCGGATCAGGGCACCAAGGTTGATCTGCTCAGGTGGCAAGCCAAGGCGAAACCCGCCCCCATGGCCGCGCATCGATTCCAGATAGCCTTCCTTGGACAGCATCAGCACAACTTTTTTCAGATGTGCATGGGAAATGCCGTAAATCTCAGCCGCCTCGCGGATTGTGGTGTTGCGACCCGGGGCGCTGGCGGCAAGCAATAGTACACGTAAGGCATAATCAGTAAATTTCGACAGTTGCATTGTCTCGGTCGCCTCTTCGATCTTTCACTATTTATTTGTTTCTAAAGGTATAGCACGCCTATATCTAATAAAGGATATTTTATTTGATCTTGATCAAAGATAAACAAAACATCCCTTTATAATATACACGCATGCTACGTTGTGCATTCCCTTTTCTGTCTGCCCTTCTGGCCCTCGGCTTTGCCGTAAGCGCCTTTGCGCAAGGGTATGTACAGGTGAAGGCGCCTGCGCCGGACGTGCATGAACTGGTTATCTGCGGTGAAACCGGCCTAGAGACGATCTTCGTGGATGAGTCTGGTGAATTGATTGATCCCGATACTTGTCCTGACACCCTATGTCAGGATTGCCTGCGCGTAACCGCAGCGCTGTCGTCAAGCATCGTGACAACACGCGCGCATGAAATCACCAGCGCGCTTGCAGGCGCCCCCCGCATCTCGCGCGCACTCCCTGTCATATTCCGCATGGCACACCAGCCACGCGCGCCCCCTCTTCTGAAACAGGCCTGAACGATGATTTCCCCAGCCCTCTCTGGCGTAACGCGCGCTTTGTGGCAAAGCTGCCTTGCCGTCATACTCTGCCTTCTGGCGTTTACGCCTGTATCGGCGCAGACCCCGCATCTGCCGCGTTTTCTGGCCGAAGTTGCGCCCGAAACGCTTGTTCCAGACGCAACTGGCTTTGGTCCGATGCGCGAAGACATTCCTGCCGCCCCTCTGCTGCGCGGCGACGCGCAGATCGGCTGGGTTTTCATCACCTCTGACTATGTCGGCACCACCGGCTATGCGGGCAAACCCATCCATACAATGGTGGCCATTGACGATGATGCCCGCATCATCGGGCTGAACCTTGTCCAGCATTGGGAACCCATTGTCCTGATCGGCATCCCCGAATCGCGCATCCGCGATCTGATGCGCGACCATATCGGGCTGGACCTGACCGTTGCCGCGCAGGCGGGCGGCGATATTCAGGACCTTAACATCATTTCGGGCGTGACTGTCACGATCATGGTGATCGACGATTCCATCGTCCGCTCGGGTATCCGTGTGGCCCGCGCGCTGGGGCTGGGCGGTCTGGCCCCGCGCGATGTCGCGTCAGGCCCGCAATTTGAAATCAACCCCGACGCACCCGTCGCGGATGACTGGTTCACGCTGGTCGGTGACGGCACGGTGCGGCGCATGTCGCTGGATGTGGGGCAGGTCAATGCCGCCTTCGCCGTGATGGATGACCCGCGTGCCACCCGCCGCGCCCTGACCGAACCTGACGACACCCGCTTCATCGACATGTATGCGACCGTGGCCAGCGTGCCGGGAATCGGCCGGACCCTGATCGGTGAACGCGAATTTGCGAATCTGGAAAACTGGCTGGAAGAGGGCGAGCATGCGCTGGTAATCGGCGCTCGGGGGCTCTATTCCTTCAAGGGGTCGGGCTATGTGCGCGGCGGTGTGTTCGACCGCATCGTGCTGATCCAGAACGAACAATCCATCCGTTTTCGTGACCGCGACAACCGCCGCTTGCGCGCGCTGGATGTGGATGGCGCGCCCTCCTTCGACGAGTTGGACCTGTTCCGCATCCCTGCCGAATACGGGTTCGATCCGACAGAGCCATGGCGCTTGCAGCTTCTGGTCAGCCGCGATGTGGCCGCGCTGGAACGGGTGTTCACCACCTTTGATCTGGGCTTTCAGTTGCCGCGACCGTATCTGACGGAAGTTGCTGCGCCACAAGCCGCCATGCCCGACCTGCATGACCAAGAGGCGGAACTGGCCGCGCAGCGGGCGCTGATTGAACGTATCTGGTGGGATCGCCGCGTCGAGATTGCAGGGCTGGCCCTCATGCTGACCGTATTGACAGCGGCGTTTTTCTTCCAAATGTTCCTGACCCGCTCGGCGCGCGCAACCTATTGGTTCCGAATGGGTTTCCTGTCCTTCACACTGGTCTTTCTGGGCTGGTATGCAGCGGCGCAACTGTCGGTCGTCAACATCCTTGCGCTGGTCGAGTCGCTGCGCGCGGGGTTCAGCTGGCAGGCGTTCATGCTGGACCCGCTGACCTTCATCCTATGGTGGGCGGTGGCGGCGGCGCTGATCTTCTGGGGGCGCGGTGCCTATTGCGGCTGGCTATGCCCGTTCGGTGCGCTACAGGAACTGACCAACCAGATCGCGCGGTTTTTCAAGGTGCCGCAGGTCACCCTGCCCTGGGGGCTGCATGAACGCCTATGGCCGCTGAAATACATCATCTTTCTTGCGCTCTTTGCTGCATCACTGGCCGCTGTGCCATGGGCAGGCAGCCTGAACGAGGTCGAGCCTTTCAAGACAGCAATTGTCCTGAAGTTCGACCGCGCCTGGCCCTTCGTGACATTTGCGTTGGTGCTGTTGGGCATCGGGCTGTTCATCGAGCGCTTCTATTGCCGTTATCTGTGCCCGCTGGGCGCGGCACTGGCGATCCCGGCGCGGATTCGCATGTTCGACTGGCTGAAACGCTATCCGGAATGCGGCACCCCGTGCCAGACCTGCGCGAACGACTGTTTTGTGCAGGCCATCCACCCGACGGGAGAGATCAACCCCAATGAATGCCTGAACTGCATGAATTGTCAGGTGCTCTACCAGTCGAAAACGAAATGCCCGGTCGTGATCCGCAAGCTGAAGCGGCGCGAGTCTGTCAAGGCGAGTGCCGCGCCCAAAGCGGTCGATCCTGCCCGTGCGAACCATCCCAATCTGAAAAAGGAGACTTCCAATGTCTGACAAGACACAAAAACCCGGCATCAGCCGGCGCGGATTGCTGGGCGCAACCGCAGGCGGGGCGGCGCTGATGGGCGCAGGCCTTGGCGGAGGCGCGGCGCGGCTGGGCCTGATGGGCGGCGCAGCGGCGCTCGGCACCGCGGCAGCGACAAAAGGCGCACATGCAGCAGCCGATTACCATGTCGGGCCGGGCCAGTTGGACGAATATTACGGCTTCTGGTCTTCGGGCCAGACAGGCGAGATGCGCATCCTTGGCATTCCGTCCATGCGCGAATTGATGCGCGTGCCGGTGTTCAACCGCTGCTCGGCCACGGGCTGGGGCCAGACCAATGAATCTATTCGCATCCATCAGGAACGGATGCTGCCCAAGACCAAGGCCTTTCTGGAGGCTAATGGTAAGAAAATCCACGACAATGGCGACCTTCACCATATTCACATGTCCTTCACCGAAGGCACCTATGACGGGCGTTTCCTGTTCATGAACGACAAGGCGAATACCCGCGTGGCGCGTATCCGCACCGACATCATGAAATGCGACAAGATCACCGAAATCCCCAATGCCAAGGCGATCCACGGGCTGCGGCCGCAGAAGTACCCGCGTACCGGCTATGTCTTTGCCAATGGCGAGGATGAAGGACCGATGGTCAATGACGGCAAGATCCTTGATGATCCGTCGCAATATGTAAACTTCTTCACCGCGCTGGATGGTGACACGATGGAAGTCGCCTGGCAGGTGATGGTTTCCGGGAACCTCGACAATACCGACGCCGATTACGAGGGCAAATGGGCCTTCTCAACCAGCTACAACTCTGAAATGGGCATGAACCTGGCCGAGATGACAGCGGCCGATATGGATCACGTTGTCATCTTTAACATTGCCGCTATCGAGCGCGCGATTGCCGAAGGCGACTATATCGAGTTGCAGGGCGTCAAGGTCGTGGACGGGCGCAAGGGCCAGAACAAGGATTACACGCGCTATGTCGATATCCCGAACAACCCGCACGGAATCAACATGGCACCAGACAAGAAGCACCTGTGCGTCGGGGGCAAGCTGTCGCCCACAGTCTCTGTGCTTGATGTCACAAAATTCGACCTGATTTTCGAGGATGAAAGCCTTGATCCGCGCGAAACCGTGTTGGTGGCCGAACCCGAACTGGGCCTTGGCCCGCTTCACACGGCCTTTGACGGCAAGGGCAATGCCTTCACCACGCTGTTCCTCGACAGTCAGATCGTGAAATGGAACATCGAGGACGCGATCCGTCTGTTCAACGGTGAGGATGTGGACCCAATCCTGTCCAAGACCGATGTTCACTATCAGCCGGGCCACAACTCCACCTCGATGGGCGAAACGCTGGAGGCGGATGGCAAGTGGTTCGTGTCGATGAACAAGTTCTCGAAGGACCGTTTCCTGAATGTCGGCCCCCTCAAGGCCGAGAACGAGCAGTTGTTCGTCATCGAGGGGGACAATCTGCGGCTGGTTCATGACGGGCCAACCTTTGCCGAGCCACATGATTCAATCATCGTGCGCTCGGACATCGTCAATCCGCTGCATGTCTATGACCGCAATGACCCGACATGGGCCGAGACCCGCCGCATCGCCGAGGCGGACGGCGTCGATATCGACGACTGGATGGAAACCGTGGTGCGCGATGGCAACAAGGTGCGCGTCTACATGTCGTCCATGGCGCCCAACTTCTCGTTGGAGAGCTTCACCGTCAAGGAAGGCGACGAGGTTACAGTGATCATCACCAACCTCGATGATATCGAGGATCTGGCGCATGGCTTCTGCATGGGCGACCATGGCGTGGCCTTCGAGATCAGCCCCAACCAAACGGCTTCGGCCACCTTCGTCGCAGCGAAACCCGGTGTCTACTGGTATTACTGCCAGTGGTTCTGCCATGCGCTGCATATGGAAATGCGCGGACGCATGTTCGTCGAACCGAAGGACGCCTGATATGCGTGACCTGCGTTTCCTTCTTGCGGCGCTGCTTGCGGCCCTTGTCCCGGCTTTTGCCGGGGCGGGGGAGCACGTTGTGCCCGCTGATCCGGGGGCGCTGGTCGCGGCCATCGCCGGGGCGAACCCCGGCGATGTGCTTGTCCTTGCACCGGGCCGCCATGATGGCCCGGTCACCCTTGACCGCCCCATAACGCTGGACGGGCGCAATGAGGCCACGATTGACGGGCAGGGCGTGGCGGATGTGATCCGCGTGACTGGCGCGGATGTGGTGGTGCGCGGGCTGACATTGATCGGGTCCGGCAATGCCCATCCGGTTGTGGATGCAGCGGTCAAGCTGGACCGCACCGCCACCCGCGCGCTGATCGAAAATAATGTGATGATCGAGAATCTGGTTGGCGTTCATGTCTTTGGCGCGACCGATTCCATCGTGCGCGGCAACACGATCATTGGCCGGCAGGATGCGCGGATGAATGACCGTGGCAACGGCGTCTATGTCTGGAATGCCCCCGGTACGATTGTCGAAGGCAATGACATCCGATTTGGCCGTGACGGGATTTTCGCCAATGCCTCGCGCGACAATATCTTCCGCGACAACATCATGCGCGATCTGCGCTTTGCCGTGCATTTCATGTATACGAACATGAGCGAAGTCTCGGGCAATGTCTCGATCGGCAACCACCTTGGCTATGCCATGATGTTCTCGAACCGCACACAGGTCACGGATAACATGTCCCTGCGTGACCGTGGCCACGGGCTGATGCTGAATTTCGCCAATAATGCCGATGTCAGCGGCAATCTGATCCGCGGCGGCAGCCATGAAAAATGCACCTTCATCTATAACGCCCATCGCAACGTGATCGTCGGCAACCGGTTTGAAGGTTGCGATATCGGCATCCATTTCACCGCCGGGTCTGAACGCAATGCGCTGACCGGAAATGCGTTCACCGGCAATCGCACGCAGGTCAAATATGTCGGCACCCGTGACATTGAATGGAGTCATGACGGGCGCGGCAATTACTGGTCGGATCATGCCAGTTTCGATCTGGATGGCGACGGGATTGCCGATGCGAAATTCCGCCCCAATGACATGATGGACCATATCCTGTGGTCCCAACCCGCCGCTGGCCTGCTGCTTGGCTCGCCTGCCGTGCAACTGATCCGGTTTGCGCAAGCACAATTCCCCGCCACGTTGCCCGGTGGCGTGCTGGATAGTTTCCCGCTGATGCGTGCGCCAGAAATCCACGTTCCCGATGACATTGCCCGCCTAGAGGCCGAAGCCCGCCCCGCATGGCAATATGGAAGGTTTAACGATGCCGAACTTGACCCTCTCACAGCTCACTAAGTCATTCGGGGCCACGCGCGCGCTGCGCGAGGTGAGCTTCGATGTTGCCCCCGGCGAGCGTATCGCCCTTCTGGGCCATAACGGCGCGGGCAAATCCACGCTGATGAAGATCGTGCTGGGCCTGATCCCTTATGACTCTGGCCGCGTCGAGGTGCTGGGTGCCTCCCCCGGCGACCGCGCAGCGCGCCGTCAGGTGGCCTATCTGCCCGAGAATGTGGCCTTTCACCCCGCCCTTACGGGGCTGGAGCAGATCCGCACCTATCTGCGCCTGCGCGGCGCGCCCGTGCGCGAGGCAATGGGCCTGCTGGAACGTGTGGGGCTGGCCGAGGCCGCGAAACGCCGCATTGGCACCTATTCCAAGGGGATGCGCCAGCGCGTGGGGCTGGCGCAGGCGCTGATCGGGCGGCCCCGCCTGCTGGTGCTGGATGAACCCACATCAGGGCTGGACCCGGTCTCGCGGCGGGAATTCTATGCCACGCTGGACGGGCTGGCCGCCGAAGGGGCGTCTATCCTGCTGTCCAGCCATGCCCTGACCGAGGTCGAGGCCCGCACCGACCGCATCGTGATCCTGTCCAAGGGCGTGATGGTGGCCAATGCCGCTTTGGCCGAGTTGCGCCGCAAGGCGGCGTTGCCAATCCAGATGCAAGTGCGCGCTTCTGCAGCCGCTGCGGATCAGGTCGCCGCACGTTTGGGCGGGGCGCGTTTCAATGGGGCCACGGTCACGCTGTCCTGTGCGCCAGATCAGAAACTGGCGCGGTTGGGGCAGGTGACAGCCTTGGGCGATATGATCGAGGATGTCGAGGTGATCCCCCCCAGCCTGGAAGACCTTTACACCCATTTCAGCAAGCAGGTGCAGCCATGAACGCCATTCTTGCCATTTCTGCCGCCGAATTCCGCATCGCATTCCGTAACCGCTGGGTCGCGATTGCGATTGCCATGATGGCGGTTTTCTCGCTGGTGCTGGCAGGTGCAGGTAGTGCGCCCACAGGAACGCTGGGCGCGGACCGGCTGTCGGTGACGGTGGCCAGCCTGACCAGCCTTGCGGTCTATCTGGTGCCGTTGGTCGCGCTGCTGATGAGTTTCGATGCCATCGCAGGCGAGGTAGAGCGCGGCACGCTGCCCTTGATGCTGACCTATCCGCTGGGGCGGTTTGAAATCCTGCTGGGCAAGTTCATCGCGCATCTTGTCATCCTGTCGCTGGCGGTCGCCATCGGCTACGGGCTGGCGGCGGGGGCTGCGATCTGGACAGACCCGCGCGCCAGCGCGGGCTTTCCGGCCATGTTTCGGCTGTTCTGGACCTCGCTTCTGCTGGGCGCGGCCTTTGTCGCTATCGGCTATGCAATCTCGGCCTTCGCGCGCCGCCCCGGTGCCGCTGCAGGGCTGGCGATTGCGCTGTGGCTGGTGATGATCGTGCTTTACGATCTGGGGCTTCTGGCCGCTGTCGTGGCCGATGATGGCGGGCGCTTCACTACCGAGTTTTTCCCCTGGCTGCTGGTGGGCAACCCTGCCGATGCCTTCCGCCTGTATAACCTGGCGGCGTCAGACGCGACGGCCGCTGCGGCTGGTATCGGTGCCGCCGCGCAGACCATTGCGCCGTCACATGCACTGGCGTCAATCCTGCTCTGGCCGCTGCTGGGCCTTGGGCTGGCTGTGCTGGCCTTCAGAAAGGTGACCCCATGAAACATCCAATCCTGCTTTCCTGCGCGGTTCTCGCGCTTGCTGCCTGCCGCGAGGACAGCACCGCCGCGCTGCCTGCCCCCGTGACCATGACCGAAGAGGCGGTTGGCCATTTCTGCCAGATGGAGATGCTGGAACATCCCGGCCCCAAGGCGCAAGTGTTTCTGGACGGCCTGCCTTATCCGCTGTTCTTCTCTCAGGTGCGCGATGCCATCGCCTATGACCGGATGCCGGAACAAAGCCACATGATCGCGGCTATCTATGTCTCGGATATGGGGTGGTCGGGGGCAAGTTGGGACAACCCCGGCGCAGATAACTGGATACTTGCCAGTGCCGCCTATTACGTTGTGGGGTCGGATATGGTGGGGGGGATGGAAACCCCCGAACTGGTGCCCTTTGCCACACGTGAGGGTGCGCAGGCCTTCATCACCCGCCATGGCGGCGAGGCGCTGCAACTGGATGGCATCACGGATGACATGGTGCTCGCCCCGGTCGAATTTGAATCCGATATCGGCATTGAGGATGATGGTGATTTCGAAGAACGCCTGCGCGCCCTGTCGCGCGGGCAGGAGGGGTGAACATGACCTTGTCACGACGCCGGTTTCTGGTCATTTCTGCGGTAGCCTCTGCCTTGCCGGTGGCAGCGCTTGGGCAATCGGTGCATCACTGGCGTGGGGTGGCGTTGGGGGCGGATGCCTCGATCACGCTGGCGCATCCGGACGCCCCCCGCATCGTGGCGATGGCCCGCGCCGAGATTGCACGTCTGGAAGATGTCTTCAGCCTGCACACGCCCGCATCGGCGCTGAACCGGCTGAATGCGGCTGGCAGGCTGGTCGCCCCACCGCCTGAACTTCTGGAATGCCTAAGCCACTGCGCAACGCTTCACCACGCCACAAATGGCCTGTTTGACCCCACGATTCAGCCGCTTTGGGCACTTTATGCGCACCACTTTGCGGAGACAACCAATGCGGCCCCGCCCGACGCCACCGCGCTAAAGTCTGTGCTGAAACATGTCGGGTTTGGAAAAATACGCCTTGATCCCAATGAGCTAAGGCTGAAATCCGGCATGGCGCTTAGCCTGAACGGGATCGCGCAGGGCTTTATCGCAGACAAGGTGGCCGCGCTGTTGCGCGCGCAGGGTTTGACTGATGTGCTGGTCAATACCGGCGAATTCTCAGCCCTTGGTCAGGCGCCGGACGGCCAGCCGTGGCAGATCGGGTTGCGGGCGGGGGATGACCTGCTGCCAGAACGGGCTGCCCTTCGGGATGCGGCGCTGTCAAGCTCTGCCGCGCAGGGCATCAGCTTTGACGGCGAAGGCCGGGTTGGTCATATCCTGAACCCTAAAACCGGGTTGCCCGCGCCCAAGCGGTGGAGGCTGGTCACTGTAACCGCCCCTCAGGCATGGCTTGCCGATGGTCTGAGCACGGCCTTTTGCCTGATGACCCCTGAGCGGATTGCACAAACGCTTCAGGCGTTTCCACAGGCGAGGATTGAACGACTGATCGGATAGCTTTTGATCAGGTCAATTCCTTGCCATGCAAGGTCTTTTTCCTCTCACCATCTATGGTCATGAGGGCGCAGTCGAGACACGACAAGTTGGAACAGATAACCGTGCGGTTGCAGTGTCATCATCCAGGCTATCGCCGCGATGAAAGGTGGTATCGGAAAGGGGATCGGGAAAACCACATCCCAGACCTGCGCACCTGACACATGAAACAACCCGCGCAACATTGTAGGGCCTGTTCACCAATGCGCATGGCCCGACACGACCCCCGCGCGACCCAGAACTCATCTTGCAGTCAAACGTCTTGCCATCGAGCGACATCGGGCTGGAGGAGATGCAGACTGGTCGCGGTGATCCGTTCAGAATGCGCAGGGGCAAGATGACAACGCAGGACCGCCGCCCGGCATGTGGGGCGGGCCGACAGGCTATAGGCCAGAGGGTTGCAAGTCTTCGGCGGCCTCAATGGGGCGGCTGTCTTCACTCAGTCTTCAAAGCAAATCAGATTGCACCGTGCCATTCAACCGGCACCTGCCGGATCCCACGGGTATTTCGGCAGAAGGATAGCGAACAAGATGAAACGTCACTCCCGAACCGCTGCTGCGAGTGTTGTGATCTGGCCGACATCGACATCGCCGATAATCGAATAATCCAGCCCTGCATCTGTCCAATAGGCTATGCTGTCGGTGTCCATCCGCACAACGCGTAGCGGGTAATCTGCTTTATCTGGCGCATGTGGGGCAATAGATACTGTTACCCGCTCGCCCTGTTGGTCACGGAAATGAAAAATTGCAAGGGGACCGCCCTCGGCTGATACCAGCCTTGCGCTTTCGACCTCATAGCCCAATCGCCCCAGCTTCGGACTATCTATCTTGCGTTGCATTCGCTCCGAGATCCAATCCAGTGCAGTCTCCATTTCTTCTGGCTGGAACTCTGCCTCTTGCATGGACGCATATTGAAGCGCGTAATGACCGGTCACGGTTGCCGAAACAAATTGCGGATAGGCGGACCCACCAATCGACGCGGCAGAGTTATACAAGGCATTGCCCCCCCAACCGGCGGTAAATATCAGCACGCTTGCGGCGATCCGGCCAAGGGCCGGACCCATCAGAAACGCACGACGCTTTCGCGCTTTCAACTTTGCGGTTAGTTCGCGTTCCAGCGCAGCAATACGCATATTTGCAGGCAGATCGTCCGCTGTCTGTGCCATTTGCCGGATCAGATTGTCATGGTGGCGCCAGCTTGCAGTTGCCGCGCGAGCGTCCGGATCGCGGGCAAGCCGCGCCTCGACCTCAGCCATTTTTTCGGGGGGAAGCGTTCCATCCACATAGGCCATCAGGTCATCATCCAGACCAAGATCCTGTTCGGTATTGGTGTCTTGTGTCATCAGATGTTTCCTTTCCTGTTCAGAACGGTCAGCTTTCCTGCCGTGACGCCAGATACGATCTTGCGCAACGCTTCGCGCCCGCGCCCCAGACGTGACATGAAGGTGCCCAGCGGAACATCGAGCGTGCGCGCCGCCTCGGCATAGGACATTTCGCGCAGTGCAATCAGGATGATGGGAAGCCGCTGCGCCTCTGGCAGTTGATCTAGCGCTTGCAACACCTGCTTGAGTTCAAGCTGCACATGCTGATGATCCGGTACGACAGGTTCAGGCAGGTCCGGCGCGGCATCGCTGCGGGTTTTCGCACGGCGCAAGTCGCTGATATGCGTGTTGTGCATGATGCGAAACAACCAAGGGCGCAGATTTGTGCCGGGTTGCCAAGTATCTGCCTTGTCGATGGCTTTCATCAGCGTTTCCTGCACCAGATCATCTGCCGCCGTCGGATCGCGGGTCAGAACCAGCGCATAGCGGCGCAGACTCGCCGTGTGCAACGTCACTTCAGCTTTCAGACTCACGATATGGCCTCCGATCAAGGTTTCTGCACATACGCATCACCGACCATTTTCATCCAAAAAAAATCACACCATTGCGCAAAACTCTTTCACAAGGTGCGGATTAAATCGGCGCGGCCTGCGTTATTTCGGGTGAATTGCAGCGGGCAAATCTTGTCTGACTGCCACGTTACAGGAGGGCTGCCATGGGCAATGATCTGATCATCCGGCCACAGGTTCCGGCGAAGAGGCCAGAGGTTTCACTACCCGGGCTGGTGTTCGGAACCAGACCTCGCGTCATCCTCAAGCGCAGCTTCTGGATGATGCTGACATGTCTCGTACTCTATTTCGGGGTGATTGGTAATCTGATGCATCGTATCGATGCAGACCTCGAATTCACCCCGCCTAGCCCGGTAGAAGGGGGCAGCCATGCCGTGAACATGGCCGAGGCGCTGATCACCCGCGAAGTGGTGACCCATCGCTGGACCGCAAATGACCCGTTTTTCTTTCCGACTGCGTTTCACGATAATATGCCGAATTTTCAGCGCGGCATGATGCGCGCGATCAGCCGCTTCACGCTGGAGCTGGAAAACCAGATCGGGCGGCTGCGTGGCTCTTCTGCGATTGACAGTGATCTGGAACGCGCAAGTGGCTTGCTGCAATTTCCCACCGATGTCTGGATGTTCGACTTTGATCAGTCCTTCTTGCCGATTCAGCCTGCCGACACACAATATGAATCTGCCGCGCGTGCCCTGCGGGCTTATAACACGCGGGTTGCAATGGGTCTGGCGATCTTTGAAACCCGCGCAGATGCGCTTGCCCTGACCCTCGACCGGATGGCGAGCGAGTTGGGGTCCCGCGCCGCGATTGTCGATGAACATGTCAGCGGCGATGGTTTCATCATCGATATGGTGTCAGATGACATCTTCTACATGAACAAGGGCATGGCCTATGCGTCATATCTCTTGTTGCGCGAATTGGGGCGCGATTTCGAGGCTGTCATTTCGGCGCAGGGCTTGACGCGTGTCTGGCTTCAGGCGCTCGAAAGCCTGCGCGAAGCGTCCCAGCAACAACCTCTTGTTGTACTGAACAGCTCTGGTGCAAACAGCTTTCTGGCAAATCACCTGCACTTGCAGGGCTTCTATCTGAAGCGCGCGATCCTGCAACTTGATGAGATATCGCGCGTTATAAGGGCGACACGGTAATTGTCGGCCTGAACTTGCCTCACCCTGACACGGCGCCTGGATGAGAGCTCATCCGAGCGCCGTTCTCTTTGCTGGAATACGGTATCTATGGACGTTTAGTCAGAATTGGGCCAGCCGCTGAAACAAAATCTCCGATGACCGCTTTGAGCCTTTTGTGGATTGTGACCGGCGCGGAATCAAGGCCGAAGGCCGCCGCGACTCAAAGGGCCGCCCCCACGGCACGGCGATTTGGCTGCCACCAGCGCAACGATCTGTTCTTTCAGGGGCTTGGCCAGCATAAGCGCTACAGAGCAAGCCTTGGATCGCCGCACCGCGGCCGGACGCTACGCGACTTTGCGCCCGGCGTCGCTATGTCCGCAAAGTCCGCATAGCGCCCATGGCACTTCCCGCCCCCTTCTCATACCGCTCTTAACCCCCGAACCCAGTCGGCGGCTTCATGGGCATGCACTTCAGCCGCGCGAATATGCCCGTCAAAGCCCTGCGCCAGATCGCGGATAAGGCGTTTGGAGCGGATCAGCAAATACACTTCACCCGCGTAAACAGCCGCGCGGTGGTAACCAAACAGCGTCATGGGCGGGGCAAATCGTTTGCGGCCATCGAACAGATACATCCGAAACGACGGATAAAGCTCGTCCACCGTCTGCGCGATGTAGTCCAGCTGCCTTTGTCGCACTGCAGCGGGCAATCCCTGCCAGACGCCACAGCCTGCGGCGAATATCTCGAAACTTTGCAATGGCATGCACATTTCGATATCGGCCTCGGGCGCACGCGACAGGCGCAGGCGGCGCTGGGTCTGGGCGTGCAGACGGCGGCGTTCCTGCTCTGACTGCTGCGCCTGAAAGGCAATAACTTCAGATGTGCGCATCAGATCTGGCAGATGCGCAGGCACATACCGCATTTTCTGGCCCGTCGCTTCCTGATGCCAGCGTTCCATCGCGGTGCGGCTTTCGCTGTCCAGCGCGGCTTCAGTCTCGACACTATCGAGGGTCTGGGTCACAGCGCCAAAGTCTTCGCTCAATCCCAGCAGCCAATCGGTAGAGACCTGAAACTGCGCCGCAATCGCCAGCAGGGTTTCAGCACGCGGCAGGCGCGGGTCCGGCCCGGTCAGAAGCTGCGACAAGGCAGAACGGTCAATCCCAAGGCTTTCCGCAAATGCCGATTGCGTCATGCGACTCTGCGCCAGCAGTTGCGCCAACCGCCCCCGAAACAAGGCCGAAGCTTCACGTTTGTTCATCCGCGTCCCAACTCAATAATGTAGACTTCAGTAAACATGAGTAATTCAAAACATCAATGCTTTATGAAAGTGAAGATAACACTCGCGTTGTCGCAGCGCGGCTTTGCAGGCACTCTCGGCGCAGATTTTAGTTTCTTGCCCAGAGGAGGACCGCGTGCAGCGCATAGAATGGCCGACAGTTGCGCTGATTACAGGCTGTTACGGGGTCTGGACCCTTTGCGGCCTGTGGCTTTGGCCGGTGGCCCCGGTCAGCGCGCTGTGTATCATGGCGCTTATGACAGCACTACATTCTTCGCTGGTGCATGAGAACCTGCACGGCCACCCCACCCGCAACCGCCATGTGAACGAGGCACTTGTTACCCTGCCCTTGTCGCTGATCTACCCTTACCGGCGCTATCAGGCCACGCATCTGGCGCACCATCACGATGCACGGCTGACCGACCCGCTGGAAGACCCTGAAAGCTGGTACAAGGCCCGCTGGCAGCATGCCCGAATGCCGCGCCCACTCCAACGCCTGCTGGTCGCCAATAACACGCTGCTGGGGCGCATGCTGCTTGGGCCAGTGCTAGGGGCTTTCGGCTTTCTTATAGGCGAAGCGCAACTTATCTTGTGCAATGCGCGCGGCGTGCGGCGGGCATGGGCGTTGCATCTGGCCAGCCTTGTGCCTGTTCTGGCGCTTATCTGGGGCTTTGGCATACCGCTTTGGCTATACTTGCTTGCAGTTGTCTGGCCCGCGCTGGCGCTAATCTCGATCCGTACCTTTGCAGAGCATCGCTGGCATGACGCGCCGGAAGGGCGCACGATCATTGTCGAACGCTCTCCGCTTGCATGGCTGTTTCTGTACAACAACCTGCATATCGTTCATCATCAGGTACCATCAGCGCCTTGGTACAAGCTGCCGCGCCTCTATGCGGAACGCCGCGCGCATTGGCAGGCCGTGAATCATGGCTATGTTTACCGCAATTACTGGCAGTTGTTCCGCGACTATGCCCTGCGCCCGAAGGAACCCGTTGTGCACCCCGTCTTGCAGCAACACCCAGCCGCACCCGCGCTTGATCCTTCGGGCAAACAGGCCGCATGAAAATGCAAGCGGCCCTGCCCATGTATGACTGGCCCGAATTGCGCGATCAGGTCGATGCGTTTTATGCAAACCTGCGCGGTCTTGTGCCCGATCTGCCCGAAATCCTCACCCGCGTGGAAACAGAGGAACAGATGCACGCGCTGTGGCGCGCGCCCGACTTGGTGCTGGCGCAAAGCTGTTGGGGGCCGATGCAATCCGGTCTTGGCGCATATGTGCATGTGCTGGCCCAACCCCGCTATGATGATGTGCCGGGCGGGCGGGGCAGCCATTACCGCTCTGCGCTGGTCATGCGCGCAGGCCAGTCTTGCGCCGCCCCCCTGTCTGATGGGGCCTGCCTGCCGCAAGGGCTGGCGCAGCTGCGCCCTGCAATCAACGCGCCGGACTCGATGTCCGGCTGCCTTGCCCTGATGCAGGATATGCACGCGCCCGATCTGACCCAGCGCGCGCTTGTGACCGGC
This sequence comes from Roseinatronobacter bogoriensis DSM 18756, assembly GCF_004366635.1. Taxonomy (GTDB): domain Bacteria; phylum Pseudomonadota; class Alphaproteobacteria; order Rhodobacterales; family Rhodobacteraceae; genus Roseinatronobacter; species Roseinatronobacter bogoriensis. The sequence goes on from NZ_SORN01000001.1 coordinate 61,150, forward strand.
AGCCACCGCGCCTCTATCAAGGCCGTGGCCGAAGGCAGGGCCGATTTCGCTGCAATTGACTGCCGGTCTTGGGCCTATGCGTTGTCCCATGAACCCGCCGCCCGAACGCTGACTGTCACGGGCTGGACAGCCCTGCGCCCCGGCCTGCCTTTCATCACATCGCGCCACACGCCTGTCGCGTTGCGCGCCCGGCTCGCTCAGGCGTTGGTCCAGCTTGGCGCAGCCCCCGCCTGATCGAAAGGAGTGACCATGACCCAGACCTACCGCGCCATCGTCATCGGAGGAGGGGTTGTCGGCTGTTCGGTCCTGTATCATCTGGCAAAAGCAGGCTGGACCGACATTTTGCTGATCGAGCGTTCAGAGCTGACATCCGGTTCAAGCTGGCACGCGGCAGGCGGGTTTCACACCCTGAATGGCGATCCCAATGTGGCGCGGCTGCAAGCCTATACTGTGGGGCTGTATAAGGAACTTGAAGACTTGTCTGGCCAGTCCTGCGGCCTGCATCTGACCGGCGGTGTGATGCTGGCCGACAGCGCCGAGCGGATGGATTTCCTGCGCATGACCCATGCACGCGGCCGCGCGCTTGGTATGCAGACCGAGTTGATCACCCCGTCCGAAGCACAGGCCATGTTCCCGCTGCTGGACCCGCAGCATTTCGTGGGCGCGCTGTGGGACCCGGTCGAAGGGCATCTGGACCCGTCCGGCACGACCCATGCCTATGCCAAAGCCGCCCGCGTACTGGGCGCACAGATCGCCTTGCGCAACCCCGTGCGCGAGTTGACCCAGGACCCGGACGGCATGTGGAATGTCATCACCGAGGGCGGCACATATCGCACCGAACATGTCGTGAATGCAGGCGGGCTATGGGCGCGCGAATTGGGCCGCATGGTGGGCATTGAACTGCCGGTTCTGGCCATGGAGCATATGTATCTTCTCACCGAACCGATGGAGGAGGTCGCCACCTTCAACCGCGAGACAGGGCGCGAATTGATTGGCGTGATCGACTTCAAGGGAGAGATTTATACGCGGCAGGAGCGCGATGGCATCCTGCTGGGCACCTATGAAAAGGATTGCCGCCCCTGGTCGCCTCTCTCCACGCCTTGGGATTTCGGGCATGAATTGCTGCCCCCCGATCTGGACCGCATCGCCCCCTCGCTTGAAGTAGGCTTTCGCCATTTCCCGGCGCTGGAACGGGCAGGTATAAAACAGGTCATCAATGGCCCCTTCACATTCGCCCCCGATGGCAACCCGCTGGTGGGTCCGGTGCCGGGTCTGACCAATTACTGGTCAGCCTGCGCGGTCATGGCGGGGTTTTCGCAAGGTGGCGGTGTCGGGCTGGTGCTGGCCAACTGGATGACCTCGGGCGATCCCGGCCATGATGTCTTCGGGATGGATGTCGCGCGTTTCGGTGACTGGGCCAGCCTGCGCTACACCAATGCGAAGGTGCGCGAAAACTATTCCCGCCGCTTTTCCATCCGCTTCCCGAATGAGGAACTGCCCGCCGCGCGCCCGCATCTGACCACCCCGCTTTACGATCTGATGCTGCGGGAAAATCACGCTGTCATGGGCGATAGCTGGGGGCTGGAAACACCGCTCTGGTTCGCCCCCTCAGCCGCCGAAGCGCGGGATATACCCTCCTTCCACCGCTCCAATGATTTCCCCCATATCAGCGCCGAGGTGCGGGCCGTGCGCACGGGTGTCGGCGTCACGGAAATCGCCAATTTCGCTAAATACGAGGTCGCCGGTGCAGGTGCCAGGGCCTTTCTTGACCGGCTGATGACGAACAAGCTGCCCAAAGCCGGGCGTATTGTGCTGACGCCGATGCTGAATGACGCGGGCATGCTGATCGGTGACTTCACCATTGCCCATGCCGCGCCTGACCGGTTTCTGATCTGGGGGTCACTGGCGGCAACGAAATACCACCTGCGTTGGTTCGAGCAGCACCAACCCAAGGATGGCAGCGTCACTATCCGTGCTTTGGGCATGGGGTTGATGGGGCTGTCCATCGCGGGGCCATATGCGCGCGATGTTCTGGCCGCGCTGACCGATGAAGATGTATCCAACACTGCCTTCCGCTTCATGGACTTTCGTAAGATGGATGTGGCGGGCGCGCCCTGTCTGGTCAACCGCATCACCTATACCGGCGATCTGGGCTATGAAATCTGGATGGCCTCCGAATACCAGCGCCGCGTCTATCAGGCCATCAAGGACGCAGGCGCGTCCCACGGCATCCGCGATTTCGGGATGCGCGCGCTTCTGTCGATGCGGTTCGAGAAGAACTTTCCGACATGGTTTGCCGAACTGCGCCCGATCTATGGCCCGATCGAGGGCGCGATGGAACGTTTCGTGGCCTATGACAAGCCCGGTTTCATTGGCCGCGACGCCGCGTTGAGGGAACGCGAGGATGGCCCCCGCCTGCGCCGCGTCTCGCTGGTCATTGACGCCGATTGCGCCGATGCCAGCCCCGACAGCCCGATCTGGGCGCGCGTGGCGAAAGACTTTGGCACGATCACTCCACCACAAGGTTTCGGCGCAGCGCGCTTTGACACATCTGGCCGGGCGCTGCACCCCCCGCATCCCTCTATCCAAGAAGAATGGCGCGTGGTGGGATGGGTTACATCGGGGGGCTATGGCCATCATGTTGGCCTGTCGCTGGCACAGGGCTATATCCCCGCTGCTCTTGCCACAAGACCGGACAAGGACCTGTTCGAGGTCGAAATCATGGGCCAGCGCCGCGCTGCATATCTCGCCCTTGAGCCACCGTTTGACCCGACCGGGTCACGCATGCGAAGCTGACATTTTCTTGCTCCAAATACTCCCGCCGGAGGCATCTGGCCGCAAGGCCAGACCCCCCGCCAGACAAAGGCACCCCATATGAAAGCTGCACTCTGCAACGACTTCAACGCCCCCCTTACGGTTACCGAGGTCACCATCGCCCCCCCGCGCAAGGGCGAAGTCGAAGTGACGCTTGCGGCCTGCGCGATCTGCCACTCTGATCTGCACTTCATTGAAGGGGCGTGGGGCGGCAGCCTTCCTGCGGTCTATGGCCATGAGGCGGCGGGCTATGTCACCGGGCTGGGCGATGGGGTCGGGCATTACCAACTTGGCCAGCCCGTTCTTGTCACGCTGATCCGGGCATGTGGGACATGTGCCTGCTGCGCAAATGGCAGGCCCGCGATTTGCGAGCATTCCGGCGCAGAATATACCCCCCTTGCCCTGCCCGATGGCACAAAGGTTTCGCAGGGCATGAAAACCGGCGCTTTCGCTGAAAAGGTCGTGGTCGATGCCAGCCAGCTTGCCCCTTTGCCTGACGATATTCCGATGGATGTGGCGGCGCTCCTGGCCTGTGGGGTCATTACCGGGGTTGGCGCAGTGTTCAACACTGCGCAAATGCAGGCCGGGGCCACCGCGCTGGTGATCGGCACAGGCGGGGTGGGTCTAAACGCCATTCAGGGTGCGCGGCTGGCGGGGGCGCGGCGCATCATCGCTATGGATATCGCCCCCGAAAAGCTGGACGCTGCGCGCGATTTTGGCGCAACACATGGGGTGCTTGCCGCAGACGCGGACGCGCGCAAACAGGTGCACGCAATAACCGACGGGCGCGGTGCGGATTATGTCTTTGTGACCGTCGGGGCCGTTGTCGCTTATGAACAGGCGCTTGGGCTATGCGCGCCGGGGGGTGCCATCATCATGGCGGGGATGACCGGAAATGACGACTACATGCGCCTGAACCCGATGATGGTGGCTTATCAGGAGCAACGGCTTCTGGGGTCAAAAATGGGCGGCACGGTGCTACGCCGCGACATCCCGCGTCTGATCGACTATTACCGTCAAGGCAGGCTCAAACTCGATGAACTGATCTCGAACCGCTACCGGCTGGACCAGATCAACGAGGCCATTGCCGACACTGCCAAAGGGGGCACGCGGCGCAATGTCATCTTGTTTGACGCATTTGAAAGGGGCGCGCCATGAAACTGGAAGCGCTTGAGATTTTCCTTGTCGAAACCCCACCCCCCGGTTGGGGTGGGCGCTACTGGACAATTGTCAAACTGGTCACGGAATGCGGCGTGACCGGCTATGGCGAAGTCTATGCCAGTGCGGTTGGTGCGCGCGCCATGCGCGCCGTGATAAGCGACGTGTTTGACCGCTACTGCAAGGGCGAGAACCCCGAAAATATCGAGCGGATGTTTCGCCGCGCCTATTCTTCAGGGTTCACCCAGCGGCCTGACCCCACGGTCATGGGCGCTTTCTCCGGGCTGGAGATTGCTTGTTGGGATATTCTGGGCAAGGCACGCGACCGGCCTGTCTGGGCGCTTCTGGGCGGGATGATGAATGAGAAACTGCGCGCCTATACCTATCTTTATCCGCTGCCCCATCACACCAAGGCCGATTTCTGGACCAGCCCGGAGATGACGGCGGAAAGTGCGCTGGCTGCTGTCGATCAGGGCTTTACAGCGATCAAGCTTGACCCGGCTGGCCCCTATACCATGCGCGGCGGTCACCAGCCCGGGATGCGCGATATCGACCTGTGCGACCGCATGTTGGGGGCGGTGCGCGCTGCAATTGGCACGCGCGCCGATATCCTTTTGGGCACACATGGGCAATTCACCCCCTCGGGCGCGATCCGCCTTGGGGCCGCGATGGAGCGTCATCAGCCACTTTGGTTCGAGGAACCCATCCCACCCGATGACATCTCCGGCATGGCCGAAGTGGCGCGCGCCGTGCGTATTCCGGTTGCCACTGGTGAGCGGTTAAGCACCAAGGCCGAATTCGGCGCAGTGCTGCGTGCAGGGGCTGCCAGCATCCTGCAACCGGCGCTGGGCCGCGCGGGCGGGATATGGGAGGTGAAGAAGATCGCCGCCATGGCCGAGGTGTTTGGCACACAGCTTGCGCCGCATCTGTATGCCGGGCCGGTGGAATGGGCCGCGAATATTCATCTGGCCGCCTCGATCCCCAATCTGCTGATGATCGAATGCATCCAGACGGGGGGTGAATTTCACCTGCCCCTGATCGGCCACAGCCTGCGGGTCGAGGATGGCTTCGTCACCCCGCCCGACACCCCCGGCCTTGGCATTGCGTTTGATGAGGCGCTCGCGCGCGCCCACCCCTATGACGGGGATGCGTTGCATTTGCAGATGCAGGAAGCACCTTGCGATTACGTGAACCCGAACAGTTTCGAAGGAGGTGCGCCCCGAGATTGACCTGACGCGCGGTTTGCGTCAGGTTGAAAAGCGACAAGATGTCGTTTTTCGAAAGAGATATGACGATATTCTGCACGAGGCAGACGCGATTGCATGGACGCTTGAATAAAAAACCTCAGTGGCCCGGACCACGCACTGAACCAACCGACAGGGAGATCGAGAATGACACATACCAAACGCAAGGCGACCGAGTTGCACCGGGCTGCAAAGCTTTATGCAAGCGAGTGCAAAGAGGGCAAACTCAGCCGCCGGGAGTTCTTGACTCGTGCAACCGCACTGGGTGTGGCGGCCCCTGCGGCCTATGGTTTGCTGGGCCTTGCTGCGCCAGAGGCGAAAGCACAGACCCCACAAATGGGGGGAACCGTCAGAATTCAGATGGATGTGCGCGCCCAACGCGATCCGCGCACATGGGATTGGTCGGAACTTGCTAATGCCTGCCGCGGCTGGCTGGAATATCTGGTCCAGTATAACCGCGACGGCACCATTACCCCGGTCCTGCTGGAAAGCTGGGAGGCCAATGACGAGGCTACCGAGTATACCCTGAATGTCAGGCAGGGTGTGACATGGAATAATGGCGACCCGTTCACCGCTGAAGATGTCGCCCATAACTTTGAACGCTGGTGCGATTCCTCGGTCGAGGGGAATTCGATGGCCAGCCGTCTGGGTGCGATCATGGAAGACGGGCAGTTGCGCGAAGGCGCGGTCGAGGTGGTCGATGAGCACACTGTGCGCCTGCACCTGTCGAGTCCGGATATAACCGTCCTGACAGGGCTGGCGGACTATCCGGCGGCTGTGGTCCATCCTAGCTTCAATGGCGACCCTATCGGCAACCCGATCGGAACCGGCGCTTACCGCCCTGTCAGCTATGACACCGGCATTGGTGCCGTAATTGAACGCAACCCGGATCATACATGGTGGAATGAAGGCAACGGCGCCTGGCTTGACCGGATCGAATTTGTCGATCTGGGCACCGACCCTGCCGCATGGGTTGCCGCCGCCGAAGGTGGCGAAATTGACATGCTGTATGAAACGACGGGTGATTTCCTCGATATTTTCAGCGCAATCGGAATGACCCAGACCGAGGCCATCACCTCAGCCACGCTGTGTGTGCGGTTCAATCAAGACAATCCGCCTTATGACAACCGCAATGTGCGCCTTGCGCTGCAAATGGCTGTCGATAACGCGCAGGTGCTGGAGTTGGGCTATAACGATCAGGGGATCGCGGCGGAAAACCATCATGTCTGCCCTGTGCACCCTGAATATGCAGAACTGCCCCCGCTGACAGTGGACCGAGAGCGCGCCAAGGCCATGCTGGAGGAAGAGGGTCATGGTGACACTGAATTCGAGTTGATTTCATCGGATGAGACCTTCCATTCTGACACTTGCGACAACGTGGCCGCACAGATTCGCGCCGCCGGGATCAATATCCGGCGCACTATTCTGCCGGGCGCGACCTTCTGGGGCGATTGGCTGACCTATCCGTTTTCGGCGACAAGCTGGGCGATGCGGCCCTTGGGCGTTCAGGTGCTGAACCTTGCCTATCGCAGTGGCGAGGCATGGAACGAATCTGCCTTCTCGAATGCCGAATTCGATGAATTGCTGGAACAGGCGAATGGCATCGTTGACGCGGATGAGCGGCGCGAGGTGATGCGGCGCTTGCAGGAAATCATGCAGGAAGAGGGTGTGTCGATCATCCCCTACTGGCGGTCGCTGTTCCGCCATGCGCGCCCGAATATCAATGGCGCGGAAATGCACCCCACATTCGAAGTGCATTTCCAGAATTACTGGCTGTCGTGACCAAAGCTGTATAAAGTAGCTTTCTGCGCATAAGCCTGTGCCTGCCCATCTGGGCGGGCACAGGGGCCGATTTTAGAAATAGCGCATCACCTTAGATGCCCTGAGCCAGTGGGAACCCCATGGTCAGCTTTCTACTTCGTCGCATCGGTGTCATGCTTGTCACGGCCCTATGCCTGACCTTCATCGTATTCTACCTGACAAATCTGCCTGCCAAACTGGACACGCTGGCCAAGACGCAGGCAGGCTCGCGCATCTCGGATGCAGAGGTTGCAAGCTGGCTGGAACGGAACGGTTACAACCGGCCCATGCTGCTGCGCTATGGTGAGTGGCTTGGCGTTGCCCCCGGTTGGACGCGTGAAGATCCCGATGGCAGCACCACAGGGCGCTGCCATCGCCTGGCAGGTGTTACAGATCCGGCTGCCGCGCCGACACATTGCGGCTTGTTTCAAGGCTATTGGGGCAATTCCACGCGCTTTCGCGCGCCGGTATCGGATGTAATCGGGGCACGACTGGGCGCCACCGGCCTGCTGATGATGTGGGTGCTGATCGTCATGGTGCCGATGGCGCTGATTGTCGGCGTTCTGGCGGGGATGCGCGAAGGCTCGCGCACGGATCGCACGCTTTCGACCTTCGCAATCGCATCGACGGCAACGCCCGAATATGTGTCCGGCGTGGTGTTCATTGCATTGCTGGCCTCATCCACAATCGGGCTATCGCCACTATTGGTCAGTTGGGGATGGATCGACGGGCCAGTGCTGTTTCAGGGTAACGCGCGCTCGGCGCTTGAAAAGATCACCTTCTGGAACTTTGCCCTGCCGGTCATGACAATCGCACTTTACGGGATGGGTTATATCGCGCGCATTACACGCGCCTCGATGACCGAGGTGATGACCCAGCAATATATTCGCACCGCCCGCCTGAAAGGTGTCAGCTTCGCCAATATCGTGCTGCGCCACGCATTGCGGAACGCGCTGATCGCGCCCTTTACGGTAATCATGCTGCAAATCCCGTGGCTTTTGAACGGGGTGGTGATTGTCGAGGTGCTGTTTAGCTATCCCGGCTTTGGCTGGACCCTGTTCGAGGCGGCTGCGAATAACGACATCGAACTGCTGCTGGCCGCGTCTGTGGTTGCAGTGCTGGTGGTGCTGGTGACGCAGTTAATATCCGATATCGGCTATGTGTGGCTGAACCCGCGCATCCGGATATCATGAGGAGGGCTTGCCATGACTGACCCTTTGGGCTGGCTTGATATCCTCAGCCGTCTTTTCATCCAGCTTTGGCCGGTATGGGCCGGGCTGATTGTAATGTTCACAGTCTCGATCACATACAAACGCCGCCTTGGCCTGTATGGCAAGCTGTTCGATTCCGTTGTGGGTATGATCGGGTTTGCGCTGGTCATGTTCTGGGTCTTTGCCGCACTCTTCGCGGATATGATCATCACCCATGACCCGCTGGCGCAGTTCAGCGGGATGCGCAACGCAGCACCCGGAACCCCGCTGCGCGACCCTGCCGGGGGATACGAGTTTTTCCTGCTGGGCGGTGACGCGCTGGCGCGCGATGTTTTCTCGCGGATGGTGATGGGGGCACGCGAAGTGCTGCGCATCGCCCCGTTTGCGGCAATGATTTCCTTCATGATCGGCATCAGCCTTGGGCTGCCCGCCGGTTACATTGGCGGCAAGCTGGATACGGGCCTGACCTTCGTTGCCAATCTGGTACTGGCCTTTCCGGTCATCCTTCTGTTTTTCCTGCTGGTTGCCCCCGAAATCCAGAACACGGCAATCCCGCGCGTCATGGCGGGCATCCTGTTCCTGATGCCTGTTCTGTTCTTTACTGTCCTGCTCAACGCGCGCTTTTTCACGCAGCCGATGAAGCGCAACCTCTATGTGGGCGCAGTGCTGGTGGTGGGGCTTTGGGCCTATACGGGGCTGGCATTCAATGCGGACCCGCTGGGCGTCTGGGGCATGTCGCCCAACCTGCTGAATGTTTTTGTGGCTGTGGTTTTCGTCAATGCGCCAACGGTCTTTCGTATCGTGCGCGGCATCACCATGGACATCAAGACCCGCGATTATGTTGCAGCAGCACAGACGCGCGGCGAAGGGCCGTGGTATATCATGCTATGGGAAATCCTACCCAATGCGCGCGGGCCGCTGATCGTCGATTTCTGCCTGCGTATCGGCTACACAACCATTCTTCTGGGCACGCTTGGCTTCTTTGGTCTGGGTGTCGCACCTGAAAGCCCTGACTGGGGGTCCACCATCAATCAGGGGCGGCGATTGCTGACTGTCTACCCTCATGCGGCCCTTGCCCCTGCGCTGGCCCTCATGTCGCTGGTTTTGGGGCTGAACCTGTTGGCAGATGGGCTGCGCGAAGAAAGCCTGAAGGACTGATGGTGTTTCGATGATGCATAACGACACGACATCTGCGTGTGAGAAGGGGCGCCCCCATGCGTGGGCGCGCCCCTGTTCAAATTTTGTGGTGTCACATTGCTGCGGATCGGACCTGAATCAGATCACACCAAATAGCAGCAGCAGGATAATGGCTGACAGGGGCACACCCAGAAGCCAGAGTAGAATAGGCATGTTTCAATCTCCGTTTCGCTTGAAGATACAACACGCCAGACCACAGGCGGTTCCCTGATGGACCACCTTTGCGCTACCGCCATGATCCGCCAGAAGGGAAAACACCATGTCTGACCGCGACGTGACGCAACCCATTCTGGAGATCGAGAACCTCTCGATTTCCTTTTTCACCCGCCTGCGCGAAATTCCCGCCGTGATGGATTTTTCCTGCACCATCATGCCCGGTGAAGCGATGGGACTGGTAGGCGAATCCGGCTGCGGGAAATCCACCGTCGCGCTTGGCGTGATGCAGGATCTGGGCGTGAATGGTCGCATCGTGGGCGGCAGGATCAAGTTCAAGGGGCGCGACCTCAATACCATGAGTGCGAAAGAACTGGCCAAGCTGCGCGGCTCCGAGATTGCCATGATCTATCAGGAACCGATGGCCAGCCTGAACCCAGCCATGAAGATCGGGCGGCAGTTGATGGAAGTGCCCATGATCCATCAGAACATGCGCGAGAGAGAGGCGCGCGCCCGCGCGCGCCAGCTTGTCGCCGATGTGCGCCTGCCGGACCCTGACCGCATTCTGGACGCCTATCCACACCAACTGTCCGGCGGACAGCAACAGCGCATCGTGATCGCCATGGCGCTGATGGCCAACCCCGCACTATTGATCCTGGATGAACCGACAACCGCGCTGGATGTCACGGTCGAAGCCGGGATTGTTGATCTGGTCAAGGAGTTGGGGCGCAAATACGGCACCTCGATGCTGTTTATCAGCCACAACCTTGGGCTGGTGATGGAGACATGCAACCGCATTTGTGTCATGTATTCCGGCGAAGCGGTCGAGACGGGCAATATTCGTGACGTGTTCAACCGTATGCGCCACCCCTATACCCAAGCCTTGTTCCGCGCGATCCCGCTACCCTCGGCGGATAAGGGCGCGCGGCCCCTGCGCGCCATTCCCGGCAACTTCCCCCTACCGCATGAACGCCCGCCGGGCTGCAATTTTGGTCCGCGTTGCGACCATTTCCGCAAGGGGCTTTGTAATGCGCGCGACATTCCAATGGCAGAGATCGAAGGCGACGACCGTCACGAAAGCCGCTGCCTGCGCATTGATGACATAGACTGGGACGCGGCCTGGAGTTCGGACAAGCAGGTCGCTCCGGCAGAGATCGGCGAGGTTGTTCTGCGCATGGATGATGTGCGCAAATATTACGAGGTCGCCGCCTCCAGCCTGTTTTCCGGCGGGGATACCAAGGTCGTCAAGGCCAATGAAACACTCAGCTTCGACGCACGCGCGGGCGAGACACTGGCCATTGTCGGCGAGTCCGGTTGCGGCAAATCCACCTTCGCCAAGGTGCTGATGGGGCTGGAAACCGCGACCAGCGGCAAGATCATGCTGTTTGATGAAAACGTCCAGTCCACCCCCATCCAGCAACGCAACACAGATGCTGTCTCGTCCTTGCAGATGGTGTTTCAGAACCCCTTCGACACCCTAAACCCGTCCATGACGGTTGGCGCGCAGATTGTCCGGGCTCTGGAGATTTTCAAGATCGGCAAGACCACAGCAGAGCGCGAGAAGCGTATGCTTGAGCTGCTTGATCTGGTGAAGCTGCCGCGTGAATTCGCCACGCGGATGCCACGGCAGTTGTCGGGGGGGCAGAAACAACGCGTTGGCATTGCGCGCGCCTTTGCTGGTGATGCCAAGGTGGTGGTCGCGGATGAACCTGTTTCTGCGCTGGATGTGTCGGTGCAAGCCGCCGTGACCGAATTGTTGATGGATATCCAGCGCCAGAATGGCACCACATTGCTGTTCATCAGCCATGACCTGAGCATCGTGCGCTATCTGTCTGATCGCGTGATGGTCATGTATCTGGGCCATGTGGTCGAACTGGGCAGCACCGATCAGGTCTTTGCACCGCCCTACCATCCCTATACCGAAGCGCTGCTGTCAGCCGTGCCGGTTGCCGACACCTCCATTGTCAAGAAGCGCATCGTTCTGGACGGTGACATCCCCTCGGCCATGAACCCGCCGCCGGGTTGCCCCTTCCAGACCCGCTGCCGCTGGAAATCCGAGGTTCCGGGCGGGTTATGCGAGACTGAAGTGCCACCCATGCGCGTGCTGGACGGCGGCCATCAGATCAAATGCCATCTGGCGGCAGACATACTTGGTCGGATGGAACCGGTATTCAAACTTGCAGATGGCCCTGTCTAGCAACGTCACACTGATAAATGCATGAGCGAACAAGGGGGGCAGAAATGACGGCTGACCAGATTATTGAGCGTTTCGCCCTGACGCGACACCCGGAAGGGGGGTGGTATCGTCAGACATGGGTTGCCGCGGCTGATCCGGGTGCGCGCCCGGCGGGGACTGCTATTCTCTTCCTACTGAAACAAGGCGAGCGCAGCCATTGGCACCGTGTTGATGCGACCGAGATATGGCACTTCCATGCCGGTGCCCCGCTGGAACTGCTTTGTGCAAAGCACGACACCGGCCCCGCCGAGCGTCTGATTCTGGGTGCCGATCTGAAGGCAGGACAAAACCCGCAAGGCATTGTTCCGGCGCACTATTGGCAGGCAGCACGCTCACTTGGCGACTGGACACTTGTCGGGTGCACAGTGTCGCCAGGGTTTTCATTTTCGGGGTTCGAACTTGCAGCGCCAGAATTCGATATCCCTCAGAAGATTGGGTCTTGAGGGCCTTGGCAACCGGCATACGACCTATGCGTCACACGCACGTGTCAAGACATTCAAGATCAGGTCTTGACGCTGCATCATCCCTCGAATAAATGGCGCAGTCATGTGGCGGAGTAGCTCAGTTGGTTAGAGCAGCGGAATCATAATCCGCGTGTCGGGGGTTCAAGTCCCTCCTCCGCTACCATTGTTCCCCCCGACGCTCTTATACGCATTTTGGCATAGAGGTTCGGGGCGTCCATAAGCTCGGAAATCCGTCCTTCCAGCCTTATCTTGAAGACTTTTTCTTCGGGTGTGACGACGACCTTCGAAATCAGTCGCCTGAGTGTTCGATGTCGGGCGATATCCCGACCGCGAACAGATCGTACCATCACTGCGAGAGGGTAACAGCCAAGCTGGCTTCGTGGGTCATTCCACTATTTTTACCGTCACATTAGTTTCGATCCGGCGTGCATTAAAGGTAGAGCATGTCGAACGGAGCGTTGAATTGCCGGTGAATTCAACTGTATTGGCAATAACTTGCGTACAGCCATTGGTCGTTGTCGAATTCCCGCTGAAACTGATGTTGGTGGTGGGCGCGTAAAGGGCGCCCTGCGTTGTCGATCCGGAATTGCCGCGTATCTCATGGGTCAAGCCAGACTGGCTGCGACTCGCGAATATAAGTACCCCGTCATATGGACCCGATGTCGGGGCCTGCATGTTCAACCCGCCATTCCCGGTCAGTTTGAGTCGAGAGTTCCCAGTGAGAAAGAAGGTCGCGCCATCGACCGTCATCCCGGCTTGGGCGCTGGTGACATCGGCATTCGCGTTCAACGACAGATCACCACCATCAATGATGTACAGGCCGGGCTTGAAAGACACCTGAGTTTTGATGTCCAGCCCCCCACAGATCCGCATCGCCATGACACCGCTTGGGTGCATATGAGTCGGCTCAAATACCGACACATTGGTGTTGGTTTCACAGGGTATGTTTGTGCTTGGTTCTTCAAGGTCGGCATAGGGGTCGCGCACTTTTGGGGCGTAGTCATTGGGTGCGACGCAGTCCAGAAGGCGCAGATTGGTGCTGCTGACATAGCCACCCACCGTGTGCACACAGCCAACAGCAAGATTTGCCGATGAATTTGCCATCCAGAACGCATCCGAAGCGTTCGAATTCGACGCGACATCACAGCCTTCCAGCGAAACGTCAGTATTCCCGCTCACTGTGATGGCGCGGGATTGCGTCGGGGCAAGCGCCAGAACACAAGCAGCAGAATTCGAGGCTGTCACCTGCGCCACAGCTCTGGCCCCAATCAGAATTGGTTCATTGCTGAGAATCGCAGACAGGAATCTGGGTTGGTTTCTGGTCAGCAGCACTTCGACAGAATTCGTGTTTCCGGCATTGGGACCGCTGGACGGCGGTGTGTGCAGATCAAAGTCGCCCATTTCAGCCGCAAAACCGGCCGCGGTCGCCACATGCAGCGCCGCGGCATGGATCGCTTCGGGGCTGTCACCTGCGCGCAGTCTGACACCGCCAGTATGGGCCGCAAGATCTGCGGCATGTTGCAGGTTGCGCTGCGTCATGTAGTTATAGCCGGTCTCTGCCCCTAGGCCCATGCCAAGGACCAGCACAGGCATCAGAAGCGCCGTCATGATTGCCACGCTGCCGCTGCCATCACAGCCAAATTCAGCAAGGCGTTGGCCGCATTCGGCGCTTAACGCGCGCTTCATGGCATAGGGGGCGGACCGAGGGGGGAGCAGCTTTGCCTCGTCTTGCATTGGGTCGCCTCCGTTGTTCAAGCCGGGCACAGCATCAGTTGTTGATGATCTGGATTACGGCAGGGGTGATCACCACCGCGAACAGGACCGGCAGGAAAAAGATGACCATCGGCACCGTCAGCTTCGGGGGAAGTGCTGCGGCCTTTTTGTCGGCCTCGCTCATGCGCATTGCGCGGTTCTCTTCGGCGAGGACGCGCAATGCATGGCCAAGGGATGTGCCATATTTCTCTGATTGCATCAGCCCCGAGACAACGGCCTTGACCTCATCCAGATCCGTACGCCTGCCAAGGTTTTCGTAAGCCGTCCGCCGGTCCGGCAGGAACGATAATTCTGCAGTGGTCAGCGACAGTTCTTCTGCCAGTTCTTTTGACTGATCGCCAATCTCGTCGGCCACCTTGCGAAACGCGTGTTCACTGCTCATGCCGGACTCGACACAGATCAACAGCAGATCAAGCGCGTCCGGCCAGCTTCGCCGGATTGATTGCTGGCGTTTGGCTATCCTGTTCTTCACATATATCAGCGGCACGTAATACCCCAGATATCCAGCGACCATGAGGATTGCCAGAATCACCATGACATGCACGTCGGGTTTGATGATCAGGAAGATATAGCCCGCGACAAAACCCATCACACAAACTGGCATAAGCACCCGCATCGCAAGATAGGTGATAACCGGGGATCGGCCGCGAAATCCGGCTGTGCGCAGCAGTTGTACGGTCACCCCGTCCTCCAGTTGCCGCGACAGGTTGAACCGCTTGACGATAGCGGCGAGCATCTTGCTTGGTTCACTGCGCAGCAGCCGCCGCTTCTGGCCCTCGATTGCTTGTGATCTGTCGCGCCGCTGTTCCCTGCCGCGCGTGTTCAGCACCTGCTTCATGCGCTGCGTAAGGGGGTCTGGAACAAGGTAGGGCCACCCAAGCACAAGCACACCGCAAAACAAGGCCAGCGCGGCAAAGACTGGCACGACAAGATCACTACTGGCAATAACGGACTCGAGTATCATTGCGGCCACCCTAAAAGTCGAAGTGGATCATCTTGTGCATGATCAGCACACCCGTCAGCATCCAGAACGCGCTGATGGCCAGAACCACGTTGCCTGTCATTGTCGTGAAGAGCAGTGAGATATATTCGGGACTTGTCACAAAAAGCAGTGACGCCACGATCACCGGCAGCGCACCGATGATCCAGCCAGAAGCTTTTGCCTCGGCGCTCATGGCTCTGATCTTGGCAGTCATTTTCTTGCGCTCCCTGAGCACCGTTGAAAGGTTCCCCAACGCTTCGGTCAGGTTGCCGCCGGATCGACTCTGGATTGTGATGACAATGGACAAGAAATTGGTTTCCGGCAGAAACACCCGCTCGGCCATCCGCTGAATTGCTTCCTGCACTGGCAGACCAAGGCTCTGATCATCAAGGACGGTCGCAAACTCGCTTCGGACCGGCTCTTGCCCCTCGAACGCAACCACCCTGATGCAGTCTGCCAGTGGCATACCCGACTTGACGCCGCGCACAATCACATCGACCGCATCGGGAAATTGCGCGGCAAAAGCCGCCAGCCTGCGCTTTCGGCGAAAGCGCAGATATGCATCGGGTAGCAACAGGCCCGCCAGCGCTGACAGGATTGTGGCGGTTGACAGCGCAAGGCCGGTGGTCGCCCAAAGCACCAGCAGGATCGTACACGCCGTTGCCGTGCATACGCCCCAATACGCCTTTCTGGACCAGATCAGACCCGCTTCACCCAATCGGCTTTTCAGGCTTTTGCGTGAGCGGCTTCTGGCGACGGCCTTCTGCTTTTCTTCAATCTCGCGCAAGGTTTCTTCCACGGATCGTCTGCGGCGCTTGCCCTCGCCGGTGCCACTCACGGCAGAGGATGAGTGACGCGCCCCAAGAACCATTCCAACCCGGCGTCTTGTGCGGGCGGCACTGGCCAGTCGCGGTTGAAAAGCTGCAAACAGCAAGCCGCCCACACTCAGCGCGGTAAGCAGGAAGGTCAGAGCCATGTAGACATTGGCAGAGATGGACATCTTTCATCCTTAGCTTTAGCGACCAATTCAGGAACCATAGGCTTGCGCGGCTTCCAGTGCGGCAGTCAGGCGGTGTTCTTCACCATAATACCGGGCCTTGTCCCAGAATGCCGGGTGTCCGATTCCGGTCGATCTGTGCCGTCCGATAATCTTGCCCTGGTCATCCTCTCCCGTAATGTCATAGACGAAGATGTCCTGTGTAATCGGGACATCGCCCTCCAGCCCGAGGACCTCGGTGATATGCGTGATGCGCCGTGATCCGTCGCGCAGTCGCGCTGCCTGAACGATGACATCTATCGAGGATACAGCCATCTCCCGGATTGTCTTGATTGGCAGAGAGAAACCACCCATCGTGATCATGGATTCCAGTCTGGAAAGGGCCTCTCGCGGGCTGTTGGCATGCAGCGTTCCCATAGAACCGTCGTGACCCGTATTCATCGCCTGTAGCAAATCAAACGCCTCAGGGCCGCGCACTTCGCCCACAATGATCCGCTCGGGGCGCATACGCAGGCAGTTCTTGACCAGTTGCCGCATGGTAATCTCGCCGATGCCCTCAATATTCGGGGGGCGGGTCTCCAGCCGGACGACATGGGGCTGCTGAAGTTGCAACTCGGCAGAATCCTCGCAGGTGATGATGCGTTCGTCAGCTTCGGCGTATCGGGTCAGGCAATTAAGAAGCGTGGTCTTGCCGGACCCTGTGCCGCCCGAAATAAGAACATTGCACCTGACCCGCCCGATGATCTTGAGGATCTCAGCCCCCTCTGGGGTGATTGCACCGAATTCGACAAGTTGATCAAGCGTCAGCTTGTCTTTCTTGAAGCGCCGGATTGTCAGGGTTGGCCCTTCAAGCGCGAGGGGCGGCGCGATGACATTGACCCGGCTGCCATCGAGCAGCCGCGCATCACAGATCGGGCTGGATTCATCGACCCTGCGCCCAACCTGACTCACGATCCGTTGGCAGACGTTCAGAAGCTGGGTGTTGTCGCGAAAGCGGATACCTGTCTGAATGACCTTTCCGCCAACCTCGATGAAGATGTGCTTGTCGCCATTGACCATGATGTCCGAAATGTCATCCCGAGCCAGCAAAGGCTCTAGCGGGCCGTAACCCAGCACATCATCACAGATATCTGAAACCAGTTCATCCTGAACAGCCGTCGAAATGAGGGCCTTTTTTGCCGTCAGGATATCATTCGCGATGATGCTGACTTCGCGGCGGGCCTCTTCTACTTCCATAGTGCCAAGCTGCGCCACATCTATCGTTTCAAGAAGCGCGGCAAAAATTTCTCGCTTCAGGTCGTAATAAGCTTTGGCCCTTTGCGATTCCGATGTCCGCGCGTCATCAACCGGCGCAGCAACAGGGTCTGCTTTCTCCGCCACCACCTTTAGAGGCACTGTGCTTGACGGTGCCGTTGCATCCGCAGGCGTGAAGTCACGTCTTTTGCCAAACATCTGGCGCTCTCCTCGTCGTGGCGTAGTTGGACCCGCGCTTGTGCCTTTGCTGTCGTATCGCTGGCAGGTCGCGTAAATTGCCAGCGCTGTGGGAATAGGGTCAAAGTCCCTGTGTGTGTCCTGTGCGGACTACGACGCCCGCCCGCCCCAGAACCCCCATAATCCTTTGCGTTTTTTTCGGGCCGTCATACCGGTTAGCTGTCCGGCCAGCGCTTCGAGTGTTGGTGTGACCGCCGACTTGCGAGAGAATTCACTGATCATCTGCCCATTGGCCGCCGCAGCACTGAACACCACCGGATCGTCCGCGATCTTTGCTGTCAGGGGGACTTCCAACGCAGCTGCAAATTTTTGCGGCGGAATTTCTACACGCTTGGGCACCCCAACCCGGTTGACGATCAATCGCGGTGGCGGGTCATTGGGGCGCGACTGTCTGAGGAAATCAACCAGACTGCGCGCATTGCGCAGGTTCGCAAGGTCCGGTTCGGCAACCAGAATAATATCATCGGCGGCCAGAAGTGAGCTGCGCACCAAGGGTGACCACGCATGAGGCAGGTCCAGCACGACATGCGGAAACGCGCAACGCGCCAGATCCAGCACCTTTTCGATGGTGGCCATATCGGGGTCGCTGGCGATATGCGCTGCGGTCGCGCAGGGAAGAAGGCTCAGGCCTTTCCCGCGCTTGAAAAGCAGCCGCTCCAGCAAGGCTCCGTCAAGGCGGTCCACTTCGGGAAGCTGTTCAGCAAACCCGGTCGGGCAGTCGATATTGCAATTCAGCGCAGCGGTTCCGAATTGCAGGTCCAGATCGGCAAGCAGCGTGGCATGGGTGCAGTGTGAAACAGTCCACGCCAGGTTTTGCGCAAACACTGACGACCCGACCCCACCCTTTGCGCCGATCACGGCATGAATCTTGCCAAGACGTGTTCCGCTTTCTTCTGGAAATAACCTCAGCACTGCGCCGATGATCGTCAATGCGCCCACTGGGGCTAGCAGGTATTCCGCAATGCCACCCGCCACCAGTTCCCGAAACAGCGCAATGTCGTTGCTGGTGCCCACCACAACCACCTTGGTCCGGCTGTCGCATACAGGCGCCAGTTTCGCCAGAATCGACAGCAGGTCTTCACGCGCAGCCGCGCTTTCAAGGATCAGCAAATCCGGGGTCGGGCTGTCACGATATTCCGCAATGGCCGCGCTTATTCCACCGGCCCTGATATCGCATGTGGCCCGATACAGGCGCCGGTCACTGGCTGCGCGCTGCATCGACGCGGCAAGATTGGGTGTTTCGCAATAGGCATGTATCGAGATATGCGGCGTCCGGCCCACCGGCTGGATCCGTGGCATGCTGATCATTGCGTCAGGTGTCAGCTTTAGCGGCGCATGTTGCATCTTAGGTCCGATCCAAAATTTCAGTTCCGGTTTCGCTGCCTTCAATCCAGTTCAACCACGTCTACCTCACTGCCCCGCCGGATCCGCACGGTTCGCTTCTCTGCGGTGGTGACTTCGGTCGTCTCAAAGCTGTCTGCGAGGGACCGCAGGGCAAGTGACAGGGCACCTGTGGCCTCGGCAGCGGTCAGAATCTCGACCTGTGCGGCGGTCAGTTCCAGCGTGGCCGTCCTGCCGACCACGGCTTCGCTTACACCATCACTCATCTGGTCCACGGCCAGAACCTTGACGTTTTGCAAAATGACCCTGCTGCTGACCGTGTTCTTGCCGCTTGAATTGACTTGCGATGTTGTCAGCAAGATATCGACCCTGTCATTGGGCAACACGAACCCGCCCGCGCTGTTTTCGGCACTGACCCGCACAGCGACGGCGCGCTTGCCGCTTGCCAGCATGACCGACAGAGCCCCCGCATCGGCCGCAGATAGTTTCGCATCAAGGATTGGTTCGCCCGCCAGAAATCCGTTGCGAACGACCAAGCCATCCATCTCGTGAACGGCGTCCGGGCGATCATCGCGTGTTATGAAGGCTGGATTAAGCGCCTCTTCAGGCCAGACCTGCCAGCGCAGGGCAGTCGGGCCGACCAGTGCCCCAGAAGACAGGTTGGTGGAAGCGACAAGGATCTCTGCCATACGCGGCATGGCTTCGATATCTTCGCGGGCCGTGGCCGCTGTCAGCGCGCCAGATGCGCCCATGGACATCCATGCCGCAATCGCGCCTGCAGACAAAGCCACAAGAAGGATGAATCCGCGCAGCATGTGCCGTCCTTTTCAATTGCAAGTTTAAGGGGCCGGCGTGTCTACCAGACCCAAACAAGGCGCGCAGCTATCGGCGAGGGTGTCCCCGCCGATTTGCATGCCGATATTTTAGAATCCGGTTTACTCAACGCCACTCAACGCGCCTGTGATGGTTTGGAAAACACTTGTCAGTTGAGGCCCTAGCGCAAGAAGTGCGCCGACGACCACCACCGAAACCAGCCCAGCGATCAGGCCATATTCAATTGCAGTAGCGCCGGATTCGTCGTTCTTGAAGCGAGTGATGAGGTATTTCATTGCTTTGTTCCTATCCTTCGGTACGAGGGGAGCGCCCAGTTTGATGCCCAATGCCATCTACAGGACATGTCCAACGCCAAACTTTCAGCGTTAGGTTGAGGCTGCACCGATTCGGTAGCATCGATATAGTTGGACTGATGGGCTGGACATTTGGCCAGCCAGATGGACGGCATTGGCGGCACTGATATGTTCCCGCCGCACCCAGCCGCAGCAATTCGCCAAATAAACCCACAGAATTGTATATTTACGGTCGAAACTTGGCCATTTGGCCAGTCCGTCAGATCAAGTGGGTTTACGCAGCCATTCTCAGTAGCATGAATGATGCGTCGCTTGGCACACACCAAGCCCCGAGCGGCGCGTTTGCAATTTCAGGATGAACCGCAGACGATGGCTCACCAGTCTCTCAACACGGGAATGCAATGTAGGCCTGATGGGCAATGCAGGTTGCGCGCCTTTCTGCGCGATGAACGCGCTGTATCGGCCATCGAATTCGCCCTTGTCGCGCCGATGCTGACCCTCGCGCTTCTTGCGATGGTCGATATTGGTCTTGCGATTTCCGAGCGGATGACGATCGGGCATGTCCTGCGGGCGGGGGCACAGGGTGCAGCAGAGGATATAGGCGTTTCCGCAGTCGACCAGATACTGAGGATGACCGCAGAAAAGAATATGGTGGTCGCGCCGACATCTGCCAGTGATGCCACGCTTGAGCTTGATGTCAGGTTGTTTCACGCCTGCCCGGAAGACCCGTCAACGCCAGTGGGTCAGAATACAACCTGCGACGGGGCAACTCCGACCCATATTTTCTATGTTCTGTCGGGCACGAAAACCTATACTGGGCTGTTCATGCCCAGCTTTTCGCAGTCGCGGGAACTCTGGGTGCAGGTTCGATGAGCGCTTGCCTCAAGTGTTTTGCGCGGTCCGAGCGCGGCGCAACCGCTGTCGAGTTCGCGCTGGTGAGCATGGTTGGTATTGCTGTGTTTTTGGGAATCATCGAATTCGGGCGCGGCCTGCATATCCGCAATGAAATGTCCTATGCGGCGGATCGCGCAGCCAGACAGATCCTGATGAATCCGGCTATATCGAATGCCGAGCTTGAACTGACCTTGCGCGATGCGATTGCCTTTGCTTCATCTGATCTGCAAATCACGCTTGGCACCGAAAGTTCCCAAGGCGTTGAGTTTCGCACCATCCTGATCAGCCAGCCGATCAGCCTGATCATCCCCGGGCTGAATAATGGGCGCATCACGCTGGGCGTGGACCGGCGCGTGCCTATCCGCTAAGCCCGCACGACACGACTTTGCACCCGTTTCAGCAGGTGAAATCCCGGACCAGCAACCCCGGCGAACCTGTCCTGCATTACCCTTTGCTTGATCAGCTCTTTCACATTCGGGTCGCGGCGACGTGGCGCCCGCCTTGGTTGGCCTGTCCGCAGTGTTTTGTCAGGCCAAGCGGCGCAACAGTTTCCCACCATCAGGATCTACTGGGTCTATCCTCGATAAGCATATGATTATCCGCATTGAAAATCATAGCAAAATGCAAAGGTTGAGTTGCAAAGCACGAATTGCACGCTATAGTTGTAAGGCGCCTAAGGCTGGCACTTCAGTCGTAGGACGCGGCCCACCCGTTCGACACTACGCACGTCCAGTACTGCAATTGTCCAAAGAAAACGGAGGATCGTGATGAAAAACCATCAGGCACTTCTTTCCTTACTCAAATCTATCACCGCCAACGGCCCTGATCGAAGGCCGCGTAGTTCACCTATAGAACAAACATAAACCAGCAGATCAGAATTCCGATCAGCGGTTTGCATAACGCAATCACGCCATGCAGACGCGTGTGTTGCACAAGCTTGGGGCAGGCAAAGTTGGAAATGGATAGAAAACTTGTCGGTGTCGGGACTACGGCATTGGTGGCGGATGATGACGAGTTCTTTCGGATCGCACTAAGCGATGTCTTAACCGCCCGACTTGGGTTCTCACACATTGTATTGGCCTGCTCTTTTGATGAAGCCGTGCAGAAAATGTCCGAATGTCGTGATATAGACGTCGCCCTTTTTGATCTGAACATGCCGGGCAGAAATAACTGGCAAACACTCAGATCGATGAGAGAGCGCTTTCCAGAGATACGGGTTGCGGTTGTTTCGGGGTCACGAGATCGAATTGATATTCTGACAGCACTCAGCATCGGCGCGCAGGGTTACATCAGCAAGGGACTTGGCGTTTCAGAACTTTCGCGCGCCATCCGCTCGATCTGCCGGGGTGACGTCTACCTGCCTCCATTCTTTCCAGAACTTGCAATCTCAGAAAGCATTGCTGTCCCTGCGCCCCCTGTAAAAGACCCTTTGCCCATACGTCGAGAGATGGCGGTGTCAGACATGACGCCGCGACAGTATGAAGTGTTGAAACTTCTGGTCGAAGGCAAATCAAACAAGGCGATGGCACGTAGTCTGGGCCTGAGTGGGGGAACGATCAAGTTTCACCTCTCGGCGATATTTCGTGTCTTGGGGGCAAGCAACCGGGTAGAAGCCGCCACAGCCGGTGCGCGGCTTCTGGATCGAGAGTGCCTGTAAGCTGTCCGGGGCAGGATGATCTCCGGTTCAACGGGGTCAAGGCCATTCGCGAAGCGCTTCTGCGCGAATGGCCCGCGCTGACTGGTTGATCGCAGATTGCAAGAAACCGGCCACACTTGGGAATATGGACACTTTCATCCCAGTCGAAATTGATCCCCCCGCAGCATTCCTCGCCCTTGTTCCATGACCCTCCGGTGCCAAAGAACAAGGGCCGTCAGTTCCCCAAAATACCAGGAAGACGGAGGCCATGTTCCTTCGCGCATTTCAGTGCATCACTGTAACCAGCATCGGCATGGCGCCAGACGCCGGAAGCGGGGTCATTCCACAGCACGCGCTCTAATCGTCTGGCGGCCTCTGGCGTTCCATCGGCCACGATGACTACGCCCGAATGCTGCGAGAAGCCCATGCCGACCCCACCACCATGATGCAAGCTGACCCATGTCGCGCCTGAGGCCGTGTTCATCAACGCGTTCAAAAGCGGCCAGTCCGACACCGCATCCGACCCGTCCAGCATGGCTTCCGTCTCGCGGTTGGGGCTGGCAACTGACCCGCTGTCCAGATGGTCGCGCCCGATCACGATGGGTGCCTTCAATTCGCCAGAGGCCACCATTTCGTTGAATTTCAAGCCAGCGCGGTGGCGGTCGCCAAGGCCCAGCCAGCAGATGCGCGCGGGCAGACCCTGAAAGGCTATGCGGTCGCGCGCCATGTCAAGCCATCGGTGCAGATGGTCGTTTTCAGGGAACAATTCGCGCATCGCCTGATCAGTCTTGTAAATATCTTCGGGGTCACCTGACAGCGCACACCAGCGAAACGGACCAATGCCCTTGCAGAACAGAGGCCGGATATAGGCAGGCACGAAACCGGGAAAGGCAAAGGCGTCCTCCAACCCCTCTTCGCGGGCGACCTGCCGGATATTGTTGCCATAATCCAGCGTCGGCACACCTGCATTCCAGAAATTCACCATCGCCGCGACATGGGTTTTCATGCTGTCGCGTGCTGCTTTTTCAACGGCCGTGGGGTCACTCTCCTGCCTTTCGCGCCATTCTGCAACGCTCCAGCCGATCGGCAGATAGCCATGCACCGGGTCATGCGCCGATGTCTGATCGGTCACAATATCGGGGCGGATGCCGCGCTTGAATATCTCTGGGAAAACCTTGGCGGCATTGCCGATGAGAGCCACAGATTTTGCGTCTCCCGCCGCTGTCCAGCGCTTGATCATCTCCAGCGCCTCATCAAGACTATGGGTTTTGGCGTCACAATAGCGCGTGCGAATACGAAAATCCGCGCGTGTCTCGTCGCATTCCACCGCCAGACAACAGGCACCTGCCATCACGGCAGCCAAAGGCTGCGCGCCGCCCATACCGCCAAGACCCGCAGTCAGAATCCAGCGTCCCTTGAGCGTGCCGTCATAATGCTGGCGGCCAGCCTCGGCAAAGGTCTCATACGTGCCCTGAACGATACCTTGTGTGCCAATATAGATCCATGACCCGGCCGTCATCTGGCCGTACATCATCAGGCCCTTGCGGTCGAGTTCATTGAAATGAGCCCATGTCGCCCAGTGAGGCACAAGGTTGGAATTGGCGATAAGCACGCGCGGTGCGTCCGGGTGTGTGCGGATGATCGCAACAGGCTTGCCGGATTGCACAAGCAAGGTCTCATCAGCCTCGAGGTCTTTCAACCCTGCCACGATGCGGTCGAAATCCTCCCATGTCCGCGCCGCGCGGCCAATGCCTCCATATACCACAAGCTCATGCGGGTTTTCAGCCACATCCGGGTGCAGATTGTTCATCAGCATTCGCATCGCGGCCTCGGTCTGCCAGCTTTTTGCGGTGATCTCGGTGCCAGTGGGCGGGTAAATGTCACGAAGGTTATGACGCGGATTGGTCATGATCGTCCTCTCAGGGTTGGGGCGAGCGTGTCCAGTGTTTCAAGGATCGCGCGCAAATGCGGCCTCAATCGACCGGCCTTGACAGGGTGATAGGCAAAGGGCGGCGCTTCCTGCGCCAGATGAGTGGATTGCGCCAGTTCCATCTGGATAGCGTGAAGCCACTGCGCGGGCTGGCCGTAATGGCGGGTCGTCCACCCCCCCTTGAAACGACCGTTCAAGCACATGCTGAAACCCTCTGCCCGCTGGCAAATTGCCGTGACTGCGGCTTCGACCTGCGGGGAACAGGCGGTGCCGTCATTCGTGCCAATGCTGAAATCGGGCAGACGGCCCTCGAACAGGAAGGGAATTTCGCTGCGGATGGAATGGCAATCATACAGGATCGCAACACCGTGCTTTGCACGCACCCGTTCCAGTTCTGCGGCCAGCGCCGCGTGATAAGGGGCATGACAGGCCACCCGCCGCGCCTCAATCTCGGCAGCATCGGGCGGAATGGTCCAGAGGGGCGCACCATCAAAATCGGTCAGCGGAACCAGTCCGGTGGTGTTCTGTCCGGGATAGAGGCTTGCGCCCGACGGGTCGCGATTGGCGTCGATCATATAGCGGTGGAAGGTCGCGCGCACGGTCGTTGCGCCGGGCAAAAGGCCATCGTAAAGCCGCTCGACATGCCAGTCTGTGTCCGCCAGGATCTGCCCGCGCGGGGTCAGGCGCGCAATCACATCCTTCGGCAGCCAGGTGCCAGTATGTGGCAGGGCCAGAACCACGGGGCTATCGCCCTGTGTGACCTCGACAGCGATCACGCTGTGCCTCGCAGCAGGTGATCGACATCGCAGGCCTTCACCACATCCCCGCCAGTGACAAGGGCGGCGGCGCGGCTCAGGTCATCGGCCATATAGCGATCATCAGCCAAGGCGGGAACATGTTTACGGGTGATCTGAAGCAAGCGCTGCAATTTTGCAGATGTTGTCAGCGGGGCCCTGAATTCTATGCCTTGCGCGGCACAGAGTAACTCGACCCCCAGAATAGCGCTGAGATTGGCGTTCATTCGCGCCAGCCGCCGCGCACCATGTGCGGCCATAGAAACATGGTCCTCCTGATTGGCCGAAGTCGGCGTCGAGTCGGTCGAACACGGATTGGCCAGATGCTTGTTTTCACTCATCAGCGCGGCAGATGTCACTTCCGCAATCATCAACCCCGAATTCAACCCCGGTTCTGGCGTCAGAAAGGGCGGCAGGTCGTGGCTGAGCGTCGGGTCCACCATCAGTGCCACGCGGCGCTGCGCAATCGCGCCGATTTCTGCAAGTGCAAGCGCGATCTGGTCAGCCGCGAAGGCGACGGGTTCGGCGTGGAAATTCCCGCCTGAAACAATTTTCCCCTCGTTCACAAGCACCAGCGGGTTGTCGGAAACGGCATTGGCCTCGATCTCAAGCGTGCGGCCAGCAAAACGCAGCAAGTCCAGTGCAGCCCCTGTCACCTGCGGCTGGCAGCGGATGCAATAGGGATCCTGCACGCGGGCATCTTCGTCGCGATGGCTCTCGCGGATATCAGAGCCGTCCATGATGGCGCGCATCGCATGCGCAACATCTATCTGGCCTTTATGGCCGCGCAGCGAATGCAGGGCCGGTTCCAAGGGCGCGGTCGAGCCCATGATCGCATCTGTTGACAGGCAGGAGATTGCAACGGCACTTTGCGCATTCCGCAACGCATCGAAATACCCGGCCAATGCGCATGCGGTCGAAAACTGGGTGCCATTGATAAGGCCGAGGCCCTCTTTGGGGCCCAGTGTGACAGGCGAGAGGCCAGCCCGGACAAGCGCAGCCTCGGAGGGCATTCTCTGACCTTCAAAATACGCATCGCCTGCACCGATCAAAGTGGCGGCCATATGGGCCAAAGGCGCCAGATCACCCGAAGCACCAACCGAACCTTGTGCCGGGATGACCGGCGTCACGCCATGCGCCAGCATGTCTTGCAGAAGCGACACTGTTTGCCAGCGCAACCCCGACGCACCACGTCCGACCGACAGGAGCTTGAGCACCATCATCAGCCGCGTGGTCGGAACGTCCAGCGCCTCACCGACACCGCAACAATGTGACAATATCAGATTACGCTGTAGCTGTTCCGTATCCTGCGGCGCGATGCGCACCGAAGCCAGTTTGCCAAAGCCGGTATTGATCCCATAGACCGCGACATTGCCAGTGGCAGCCTGTGCAACCATCGCGGCGGCAGCGTCAATTGCAGAGCGCGCCGTGTCAGTCAGCCGTGCCGGGACACCAGAGCGCCAGATGGCCTGCAATTGATCCAGAGAAGTCGCGCCGGGGGTAAGGGTGATGGTCACAAAATGCCTCCGTAGATGCGCTTCCAGAGCGGGTTGAAGCCGATGCGATAGGAAAGCTCTGATGGGTGTTCGACATCCCAAATGGCCAGATCGGCGCGTGCGCCTGTGGTGATGTGGCCCCGGTCGCTCAGTCCAAGGGCGAGGGCCGCATACCGCGTCGTACCCGCAAGACATTCTTCAGGCGTCATCCGAAAGAGGGTCGCGCCCATATTCATGGTCAGCAGAAGCGACGTCATCGGGGATGATCCGGGGTTGCAATCGGTGGCCAATGCCATCGGCACGCCATGTGTGCGAAAGGCATCAATTGGCGGGGCCTGTGTCTCGCGCAATGTGTAATATGCGCCGGGCAGAATGACCGCGACAGTTCCCGCGCGGGCCATTGCCGCCGCGTCAGCGTCAGTGGCATATTCCAGATGATCGGCTGATATCGCACCGAAATTTGCCGCCAGTTGCACCCCGCCTGTATTGGACAATTGCTCGGCATGAAGCTTGACCGGCAGACCCAAGGCGCGCGCATGGGCGAAGACCCGTTGAATCTGGGCGGGTGTGAACGCGATGCCTTCGCAGAATCCGTCAACGGCATCGACCAGCTTTTCAGCATGGGCCGCGTCAAGCGTGGGCAGGCAGACTTCGTCAATGTAAGTATCAGGGTCCATACCGGATGGAATGGCATGTGCACCAAGATAGCTGGTTCTGACATGAACAGGCCGCAGCCTGCTGATACGCCGGGCCGCGCGCAGCATTCTTAGTTCAGTGTCAGTATCCAGCCCATAGCCGGACTTGATTTCCAGCGTCGTGACCCCTTCGGCGATCAAGGCATCCACGCGCGGCAAGGCCAGAGCAACCAGCGCCTCTTCCGAGGCGGCGCGGGTTTGCGCCACGGTCGATGCAATACCGCCGCCCGCCCGCGCGATTTCCTCATAGCTTGCCCCACGAAGTCGCATTTCGAATTCGCGCGCACGGTTGCCGCCATGAACAAGATGGGTGTGACAGTCCACCAGCCCTGGCGTGACCAACCTGCCACCAAGATCCAGCCGCTCCATTTCGCGGAATTGCGCAGGCGGCGCGTCAGAATCGCCGACCCATGCGATATTCTGGCCTTCGATGGCCAGACTGCCCCGTTCGATTAGGCCGTATTGGCCCTTGGCGGTCACAGTCACAATGGTTGCGTTTGCAAGAAGCATGGTCGGCCTTGTAAAATGTATGCTTATCGTGTTTATGTATATACATATTAATCTGTCAAGAGGATAATGGCATGAAAATCTGGGCGGAGCAGGCGCTGACCAGCCAAGGCTGGGCGCGCGATGTCCTTGTGACGGTCGGAACAGATGGCTGTATCACCAATGTGCAGCCGAACGCGCATGACACGGGCGCGTCGAGGGTTGGCATCCTGCTGCCAGCGCCCGCAAATGCCCATAGTCATGCCTTTCAACGCGCGATGGCAGGCTTGAGCGAAGCGCGCGGCCCCGACCCGCAAGACAGCTTCTGGACATGGCGAAAGCTGATGTTCCGCTTTCTCAACCGTTTGTCGCCGGATCATGTCGAAGCGATCGCCGCATATGTTCAGATGGAGATGCTGGAGGCAGGCTATGCTGCAAATGTCGAGTTCCATTACCTGCATCACCAGCCTGATGGTACACCCTATGCTAATCTGGCTGAAATGTCGGAACGCATCATTGCGGCGACAGAAACGACCGGCATCGGGCTGACATTGTTACCCGTCCATTACCAGTTCGGCGGCTTGGATCGCCGGCCACTGGAGGCGGGGCAGACCCGCTTCGGCAACGACCCTGACCGTTTCGCGCGTCTGCACGAAGCGGCCAATACCGCCCTTCAGGCTTTACCCGGCGATTGCGCTATGGGCGTGGCACCGCACAGCCTGCGCGCAGTGGCACCGGACAGGCTGGCGCAGATTGTCACACTCACAGATGGTCCGGTCCATATGCATCTGGCCGAACAGCAGGCAGAGGTAGACGAGGTTTACCGCGCGCTGGGCAAACGCCCTGCCGAATGGGTCCTTGAAAACATGGCTCCGGATGCGCGCTACACATTCATCCATTGCACGCAGATGCTGCCGCATGAAACCGAAGCCCTTGCAAGAAGTGGTGCCGTCGCGGGTCTGTGCCCGATCACAGAATCAAGCCTTGGGGATGGGATTTTCGATGCAACGCGCTGGCTGGGTTCGGGGGGCACAATCGCCGTTGGATCAGATTCCAACCTCAGGATCGCTCTGGCTGAAGAACTGCGAACACTGGAATATTCGCAACGCCTGCGCGACCGTTCGCGCGCCGCGCTTGCAACCAATGCCGAGTCGACGGGCCGTCGTCTGTTTTCGGCTGTGTGCAAAGGAGGCGCAATTGCGGCTGGTCGTGCGTCTGGCGGGCTGCAACCGGGCTTGCTTGCTGATCTGATCGCGCTTGACAGCTCTCATGTCGATCTTATGAACCGACAAGGCGATCAGATTCTGGACAGCTATGTTTTCGCAGGGGATGACCGCATGGTGCTGGACGTCTGGTCTGCGGGCAGGCATTTGGTCCAGCATGGCCGGCATATACGGCACCACGAGATCACGCAGGCCTATCGCGCGGTGCTGCAAAACCTTGGACAGGACCTGTGACTGAAAGCGAACGAAAGACATGGCTGACCGTGCAGGAAGAAGTGCGTCGCTGCATTCGTCAACGTATCTGGAAACCAGGTGAGTTGATCCCGCATGAAGCTGATCTTGCGCGGGAATTCGGATGCGCCCGCGCAACTGTCAATCGTGCCCTGCAAGGCCTTGCAGATGCCGGATTGCTGGAGCGGCGGCGCAAGGCGGGCACACGGGTCGCGCTTACCCCTGCACGCAAGGCCGAGTTCAGCATCCCGATCATTCGCGAAGAGATCGAGGGCAAGGGCCACCGCTTCGACCACAGGATACTGCATCGGCACATGAGCGCGCCGCCACCAGATGTGCTGACGCTGCTGCATCTTGCGAATGGCCGCAAGATCCTGCATCTGCAAACGCTGTACACAGCAGATGGTCGGCCCTATGTTTTCGAGACCCGCTGGATCAATTCAACCGCAGTCCCGAACGCGCTTGATGCCGATTTCGACACGCTCAGCCCGAATGAGTGGTTGGTACGCGAAGTGCCTTTCGACAGGGGAGATTTCGCTTTCTCAGGTTACGCCGCGACGACCGCAGACGCCAAAGTGTTGGGTTGCCAGCCCGCAGACGCATTGCTGATGATGGAGCGGACGACACAACGCGGCGAGGATATGATCACCTATGTGCGTCTCTTGTTCCATCCGGGCTACCGCATGCATACACGGTCCTGAAAACCGTCATCCCCGCTTTCGGAACCGCACCCCCGCAGAAGCCGGAGAAACGCGTCAGTTTAATCATCGGCCGATCCATCAGTGCAATCGCATGGCACGCAGCGAAACTCGTGACTTGCTGTGTGATTCGCATCACGAGCAGCGAAAAGCATTGGGGGAAATCGCTTCACCCTGCGCATACGACAAGGTGCGTTTCGGGCCTCGCTCCGTCGTTCAGGGGCCGTTTGGCGAGATTGCGCGCACTGTCGGGGCGACGGCGCTGCATGTGAATGAACGATATATGCTGCAAAAAGAACCAGCGGCGTTGTGAATTCGGGCTTTTACCTGCGCCAATGGGGATGCAGGCTTGGCATCCTCGGCAACTTCCGTTATCCGGCGCGTCTAGCGAACCTGGAGCCGGGTGCAAATCCCGGCTGGCTCTTCCGGCCGCCGATCCGCCGGACAACCTGAAGAAAACCAGACATGATACCGATGCGCGCGCCTTTGCGCGGCGCGGTTGGGGACAGATTTCGCATGATTTCAATTGATGCCTACCGTCGGCAATGGACCGGCAATATTCGCGGCGACCTGCTGTCGGGGCTGGTGGTGGCGCTCGCGCTTATTCCCGAAGCGATTGCCTTTTCGATCATCGCAGGTGTCGATCCGAAGGTGGGACTTTATGCCAGTTTCTCGATTGCCGTGATCACAGCGATTACCGGCGGACGGCCCGCGATGATTTCGGCCGCGACAGCCGCAACAGCCGTACT
The DNA here is from genome assembly GCF_004366635.1 of Roseinatronobacter bogoriensis DSM 18756. Lineage (GTDB taxonomy): Bacteria > Pseudomonadota > Alphaproteobacteria > Rhodobacterales > Rhodobacteraceae > Roseinatronobacter > Roseinatronobacter bogoriensis. The sequence continues at coordinate 91,970 of NZ_SORN01000001.1, forward strand.
GATGGTGACGCTGGTGCGCGATCACGGGCTGCAATACCTGCTGGCAGCGACTGTGCTGGCGGGGCTGATCCAGATCGGCGCAGGCGTGCTGCGGCTGGGGTTCGTGATGCGCTATGTATCGAAATCGGTGATGACTGGCTTCGTCAACGCTTTGGCGATCCTCATCTTTCTCGCGCAACTGCCAGAACTCGACCCGCGCAATGTGACCGGGCTGACCTATTTGCTGGTCGCAGGCGGCCTTGCGATCATCTACCTGTTCCCGCGCCTGACAAAGGCTGTACCCTCTCCGCTGGTCACGATCATCGTGCTGACGACGCTGGTCTGGGCACTGGGGCTGGATGTGCGGACTGTGGGCGATATGGGCAATTTGCCCGACACGCTGCCGGTCTTCCTGATCCCGCAAATCCCGCTGACGCTGGAAACGCTGCTGATCATCCTGCCCTATTCTACCGCGATTGCGGTGGTGGGCCTTCTCGAAAGCCTGATGACGCAGAATATCGTCGATGATCTGACCGACACCACATCGAATCGCGATCAGGAATGCGTGGGGCAAGGGCTGGCCAATACCGCAACCGGCTTCATTGGCGGCATGGCGGGCTGCGCGATGATCGGGCAGTCGATCATCAACGTCAAATCCGGGGGGCGGGGGCGGCTGTCGTCAATTGTGGCGGGTGTGTTCCTGCTGATCCTTGTGGTGGGGCTGGGCGATCTGGTCAGCATCATTCCCATGCCCGCGCTGGTGGCGATTATGATCATGGTGTCTGTCGGCACCTTTTCATGGTCCTCCATCGCCAATCTGCGCAGCCATCCGCGGTCCAGTTCCGTGGTGATGCTGGCGACGGTGGCAACGGTTGTTTACACCCATAACCTCGCCATCGGGGTGCTGGTGGGTGTGCTGCTGTCGGGCATTTTCTTCGCGGCCAAGATTGCGCAACTCTTCCGTGTCACCAGTGACATCAGCCCCGATGGGCGCATCCGCACCTACCGGGTCGAAGGGCAGATGTTCTATGGCTCGGTTGAAGATTTCATGGCGGCCTTCGATTTCCGCGAAGCGCCCGACCGTGTCATCATTGATGTCAGCCGCGCCCATATCTGGGATATTTCCTCGGTGCAGGCGCTGGATATGGCGGTGCTGAAATTCCGCCGCGACGGGGCGCAGGTTGAGGTTGTCGGGATGAATGATGCCTCGGAAACGCTGGTTGACCGGCTGGGCATCCATGACAAGCCCGGTGCGCTGGACAAGCTGAGCGCACATTGAGGAAGGAACGGATATGAGTGAGAAAGTTATCGCGCTGGTGGATGGGTCGGTCTATTCGGCCTCTGTTTGTGATCATGCCGCGTGGATCGCAGGACGCACAGATGTACCGGTCGAGTTGCTGCATGTGCTTCGCCGCCGTGACGGGGCCGAGACCAGTGACAGGTCTGGCGCCATCGCGCTTGGCGCGCGCACAGCGCTGCTGAATGAACTGGCAACGCTTGATGCGCAGCGCGCGAAACTGATGATGGAGCGGGGCCGCGCCATTCTGGATGATGCGCGCGACAGGCTAGAGCAAGCGAATGTGTCCGGGGTCACGACCCGCCTGCGCCATGGCGACATTGTCGAGACTGTGGCCGAGATTGAGGATCAGGCCCGCGTCATTGTGATCGGCAAACGCGGCGAGGCAGCGGATTTCGCAACCGGGCATCTGGGGTCAAATCTGGAACGGATTCTGCGTAGCGCGCACAAGCCGGTGCTGGTCGCATCCCGCGCGTTCCGGCCCATAGAGAAGGTTCTGGTCGCGTTTGATGGCGGCACATCCGCGCTGAAAGCCATCGACCATATCGCGCGCAGCCCGGTGTTTTTGGGGCTGACAGTCCATATTGTCACTGTGGGCACTGCCAGCGCACTGGTGACAAAGGGCTTGGAGAATGCGCAGGCCACGCTGCGCGCCGCTGGCATCCTGGCGGAAACGACCATCCTGCCCGGACAGCCGGAAACGGCCCTCGCGCGGCTGGTGGAGGACGCCGGTTTCGACATGCTGGTGATGGGGGCCTATGGCCATTCCCGCATTCGCAGCCTGATCATCGGCTCCACCACCACCGCCATGATCCGCGCCTGCAAGGTGCCGCTGGTCCTGATGCGATAACTGATATTTTCAATGCCTCCTCGACCAGACGCTTGGCGGAAACAGCCAGACGCGGGGGGCTGGACCAAAACCTGCTGCAATGTCAGCGTGCCGCTGGCACAATCAGTAGGCGCCTAAGTGTCGCCCATCGCACCCATCACATAGCGATCACCGGTCGGTGGCTATATGCTATATATGGTGCTGATATTCATATTTTACTTGTTGTAAGTTTGCGCGCGATAAGATTATCATTGCCCCTGTCAAGTTTCAGCTTGGCCGTTAACTAAAGGACAGAGCGCAGTGACCGGGCAGAAGATACGCAATATGGAAGAATTCGCAGCGGTAAGCGGCATATCGCGGCCGACCGTTTCGAAGTATTTTCAGGACCCTGACAGCGTACGCTCCACAACCCGCAAGCGAATCGAGACTGCGCTGGAACATTATGACTTCCGTCCGAACATCTTTGCGATGAACCAGAACCGCAAGCTCACGAAAATTGTAGGTGTCGTCGTGCCCTATCTGGCGGACCCGTTCTTTGCCGAAATCGCGCGCAAGATTGAACGGCGCTGCATTGATGCGGGGTTCTGGCCGATCCTGTTTTCAGCACATGGCGAACAGAAGCTGGAGAATGCCATCCTTGAAAGTCTGCGCGTTCTGAAGCCTGCGGGCGTATTGCTGGCCCCGCTAGGGCGCGTATCTGATCGCGCGGCGGTCGAGCGCTTTTGCGAAGATGTGCCGACAGTGCTGTTCGACAGTAATATCGAGGGTGTCGGCAAGGTTTTCGTGGGGTCAGACAATACCGATTTCGTAACCCAGAGCGTCGAATATCTGATACGCACCGGCTCTTCCCCTGTGCTGTTCGAGATGCGCAATCCCGCCAACCCGAATGCCAACAAACGCAGGCTGGCCTTTATCGCCAATATGAAGCGTCTGGGAAGAGAACCTCATATCGTCAAGGTTGATGGCGAAGGCTGGGATTTTGAGCGCATCGGTTATGAAGGCGGGCTAAAGGCCATTCGGGAAAAGGCATTCGCGACAAATACCATCTTGTGCAGCAATGACCGTCTGGCCGTGGGCCTTCTGACCGCCTGTTTCGAAGAGGGGCTGTCCGTGGGCTTTGGCGCGGAACATGCGATGCGCGTGATGTCCCATGACGATCACCCCGTCTCGCGCTTTACCTGTCCGCCACTGACGACGGTCGCACATGATTATGACGCCGTGTCCAACAAGGCTGTCGAAGTCCTGTTTCACATGATCGAGGATGGTGCCATTCCCGAAGAGCGCACAGAATTCCTGTATCCCACCAAGTTGATCCTGCGCAAATCGGCATAAAGTTTTCGCGTGTAAAATTTTTATTGACCGCGTGGCAATATTTGATTTACGCTCACGCCACTCATATCGTTCAGGGAGGAATCAGATGAGACTCGGTAAGTCACTTGTGGCATCGACGGCGCTTGCGCTGATCGCGGCCTCGGGCGCATATGCCCAATCATTGACGATCGCGACCGTCAACAATGGCGACATGATCCGCATGCAGGCGCTCAGCAGCGAATTCACCGATGCAACCGGGATCGAGCTGGAATGGGTCATTCTGGAAGAAAACATCCTGCGCCAGCGTGTCACACAGGATATCGCAACCAGCGGTGGCCAGTTCGACATCATGACAATCGGCATGTATGAGGCCCCCATCTGGGCCGAACGCGGCTGGCTTGTGTCGCTGGACGGGCTGCCGGACGATTATGACAAGGATGACATCCTGCCTGCCATGCGGGCTGGCCTGTCCTTTGAGGGCACGATGTTTGCTGCGCCGTTCTATGGCGAAAGCTCGATGGTGATGTATCGCACCGACCTGATGGAAGCCGCCGGGATGGAAATGCCCGAGGAACCCACCTGGGATGACATAGCTGCGGCCGCCGCCGCGATGACGGATCGCGACAATAACATCAACGGGATCTGTCTGCGCGGGCGCGCAGGCTGGGGCGAGAATATGGCCTTCATTACCACGGTCGCCAACTCTTTTGGTGCGCGCTGGTTTGACGAGGACTGGAACGCCCAGCTTGACAGTCCCGAATGGCTGGAAGCTGTCACCTTCTACAATGATCTGCTGCAAAATTACGGCCCGCCGGGTGCCGCGAATAACGGGTTCAACGAAAACCTGACGCTGTTCCAGCAAGGGCGCTGTGGCATGTGGCTGGATGCAACTGTGGCTGCCAGCTTCGTGACCAACCCTAACGACTCGACCGTGGCGGACAGCGTGGGCTTTGCGCTTGCACCGAACAAGGACGGGATGGACAAGCGCGCAAACTGGCTTTGGGCTTGGGCCTTGGCTATCCCTGCCGGCACGCAGCAGGAAGAAGCCGCGATGGAGTTCATCAATTGGGCAACATCCAAAGCTTATCTGGAGCTGGTGGCCGAGCGTGAGGGCTGGGCAAATGTTCCTCCGGGCACACGCACGTCGCTTTATGAAAACCCGGAATATGCCAGCATTCCTTTCGCAGACATGACGCTGCGGTCCATCAATGCGGCTGATCCGAACAACCCGACCATCGACCCTGTCCCCTATGTCGGTATCCAGTTTGTGGCGATCCCCGAATGGGCTGGCATCGGCACAGCCGCCGGGCAGGAATTCTCGGCGATGGTGGCAGGGCAACTGACCCCGGAACAGGCGCTGGAACGTGCCCAAGCGCTGGTCACGGATGAAATGGAAGCTGCGGGTTACTAAGCCCCGGCACCCATTGAAGAGGGGCGTTTTCCTCGCGCCCCTCTGACTTCCACCCATCTGCAAGCCCCGCTTGCCTCGATGAAAGGCCAGTGCCATGTCCACCAAGGCTTCGCGCTCAGCGGCGCGGCTGATGCTGGCGCCTGCGGTCATCCTGCTTCTGGGCTGGATGCTGGTGCCGCTCACCTTGACGCTGATTTTCTCCTTCCAGCGCTATCTGCCCTTGCGCGGCGGGTTTCAGGGCTGGGTCGGGTTTGAAAACTACGTCCGTTTTGTCACCTCGAGCGCGTTCTGGCCCTCGGTGCAGGCAACGGTAATCATCGTCGGCGGTGTGCTGCTGATCACTGTCACATTGGGCATCCTGCTTGCGATCCTGCTCGACCAACCCATGTGGGGGCAAGGCGTTGTCCGCATCCTTGTCATCGCACCTTTCTTCGTCATGCCGACCGTTTCGGGGCTGGTGTGGAAGAACATGTTCATGGACCCCAATAACGGCCTTCTCTCACACCTGTGGCGGTCCTTCGGGGCCGATCCAATCATCTGGCTGTCGGACGCCTCTATGCTCTCGATCATCCTGATCGTGTCCTGGCAATGGCTGCCTTTTGCCACGCTGATCCTGCTGACGGCAATCCAGTCGCTCGACAGTGAACAGCTAGAGGCCGCCGAGATGGATGGCGCCCCGGTGCTGTCGCGTTTCTGGCATATCATTTTACCGCATCTGTCGCGCGCCATCACCATCGTCATTCTGATCCAGACGATCTTTCTGCTCGCGATCTTCGCTGAAATTTTCGTCACGACCCAAGGCTCGTTCGGCACAAGAACACTGACCTATCTGATCTTCCAGCGCGTGCTGGAAAGCCAGAATGTCGGGCTTGGCTCTGCCGGGGGGATATATGCGGTCATTCTCGCCAATATCTTTGCGCTCTTCCTGATGCGCATCGTTGGCAAGAACCTGGACCGATAGGGGGGCGACCATGGCACGTTCTGTCACGACACAACGCAAGTCATTCAACACACTGATCGCCTGGATCATCGGACTGCTTCTGTTCTTTCCGATCCTCTGGACGATCCTGACCAGCTTCAAGACCGAGGCGCAGGCCATCGCCGACCCGCCTGTGTGGTTCTTCTTCGACTGGACGCTGGAAAACTACCGCGTGGTGCAGGAGCGCTCGAATTACAGCCGCTTCCTGTGGAACTCGATCATCATCGCGGGCGGATCAACGATCCTTGGCATGATCATCGCAATCCCGGCGGCGTGGTCGATGGCCTTTGTGCCCTCGCGCCGCACCAAGGATATCCTGCTGTGGATGCTGTCCACCAAGATGCTGCCTGCCGTGGGTGTGCTTTACCCGATCTATCTGATCTTCATCCAGTTCGGGCTGCTGGATACACGCGTTGGGCTGACCATCGTGCTGATGCTGATCAACCTGCCGATCATGATCTGGATGCTCTACACCTATTTCAAGGAAATCCCCGGCGAGATTCTGGAAGCCGCGCGGATGGACGGGGCGGGCCTGAAGGAAGAAATCCTCTATGTTCTGACGCCGATGGCGATCCCCGGCATTGCCTCGACGATTCTTCTCAACATCATCCTGGCCTGGAACGAGGCGTTCTGGACCCTGAACCTGACCGCTGCCCGCGCAGCCCCGCTGACGGCCTTCATCGCCAGCTATTCCAGCCCCGAGGGTCTGTTCTATGCGAAACTCTCGGCCGCTTCGACGATGGCAATTGCGCCGATCCTGATCCTGGGCTGGTTCAGCCAGAAACAACTTGTGCGCGGTCTGACCTTCGGCGCCGTGAAATAAGGAACACAGACATGGGACAAATCGTTCTGGAACAGGTGACGAAAAGCTTCGGTGAAGTCACGGTCATTCCACCGCTGGACCTGACGATCAAGGATGGCGAATTCACCGTCTTCGTCGGCCCCTCGGGCTGCGGCAAATCCACGCTTCTGCGCCTGATCGCGGGGCTGGAAGATGTAAGTTCCGGCGAGATCAGGATTGATGGCAGGCCATCGGCCTCTATCCCGCCTGCCAAACGCGGGCTTGCGATGGTGTTTCAATCCTATGCGCTTTATCCGCATATGACTGTGCGCAAGAATATCGCCTTTCCGCTGCGCATGGCAGGGCTTGACCGCGCCGAACAGGATCGCCGCGTTGAACAGGCGGCCGCTGTGCTGAACCTGACCGACTATCTGGACCGCCGTCCGGGGCAACTCTCGGGCGGGCAGCGCCAGCGTGTCGCCATTGGCCGCGCCATCGTGCGCGAACCGGCGGCGTTTCTTTTCGATGAACCGCTCTCGAACCTTGACGCGGCACTACGGGTGGGCATGCGGCTGGAAATCAGCGAACTGCACAACCGACTGAAAACGACGATGATCTACGTCACCCATGATCAGGTCGAGGCGATGACCATGGCAGACAAGATCGTGGTGCTGCGCGCGGGACATATCGAACAGGTCGGCAGCCCGCTGGAACTGTATCGCGCCCCCCGCAACCTGTTCGTGGCTGGCTTCATCGGCTCGCCCAAGATGAACCTGATCGAGGGCGCAGAGGCTGCGAAGCACAACGCAACCACCATCGGCATCCGCCCTGAACATATCAGCATTTCCGCCGAGGATGGGCGCTGGTCCGGGGTGGTCGGTGTCTCGGAACATCTGGGGTCGGATACGTTTTTCCATGTTCATAAGACCGGGCTGGCCGAAAGCATCACCGTGCGCGCCGATGGCGAAGTCGGCTTCAAGCATGGCGACCCCATCCATATGACCCCGCGCGCCGACATGATCCACCGCTTTGACGACAAGGGATTGCGCATCGCATGAAACGGCTGAACGGAAAGACTGCCCTGATCACCGGGGCTGCGCGGGGTATCGGGCTGGCCTTTGCGAAGGCCTATATCCGCGAAGGTGCCCAAGTGGTGCTGGGCGATATAGACATCGCGCGCGCGCGAACTGAGGCAACCGCATTGGGGGATGCCGCCTTTGCCGTCGAAATGGACGTGACATGCCAAGACAGTATCGACGCTGCTGTTGCGGCCAGCGTGGCGCATTTCGGCCAAATCGACATCCTGATCAACAATGCCGCGATTTTCACCGCCGCCCCGATTATCGAGATAACGCGCGCTGATTACGCGCGGTGTTTCGAGATCAATGTCGCGGGCGCATTATTCACGATGCAGGCCGTGGCGCGGCACATGATTGAACGCGGCGGGGGCGGCAAGATCATCAACATGGCCAGCCAGGCCGGGCGGCGGGGTGAAGGGCTGGTGGCTGTCTATTGTGCGTCCAAGGCCGCGATTATCAGCCTGACGCAATCGGCCGGACTGGACCTGATCCGGCATGGCATCAACGTGAACGCCATCGCGCCCGGTGTGGTGGATGGCGAACATTGGGATGGGGTCGATGCGTTCTTTGCGAAATATGAAGGCAAAGAACCCGGCCAGAAGAAACGTGAAGTCGGCGCGGGTGTGCCTTTCGGGCGGATGGGCGTGGCCGAGGATCTGACCGGCATGGCCGTTTTCCTTGCTTCGTCCGAGGCCGATTACATCGTCGCGCAGACCTATAATGTGGATGGCGGGCAATGGATGAGTTGATACAGTTGTCGCAGGGGACGTTGGGGGAAATCCCGGCCACTGTCCCTGTGCCGCGCTATGATCGCAAAGCGCTGCGGCCCGGTATTGTGCATATCGGCCTTGGCAATTTTCACCGCGCGCATCAGGCGTGGTACACGCATCGGCTGATGCAAATGGGGCTGGCGCAGGACTGGGCGATCATCGGCGCGGGCGTGCGCCAAGGCGATAGCGCCATGCGCGACAAGCTGCTGGCGCAAGACTGCCTGACCACGTTGATCGAGCTTGATCCCGCCGGAAAATCCGCCGAAGTCACCGGCGCGATGGTGGATTTTCTGCCTGTCCAGCAAGACAATGCCGCGCTGATCGCCCGCATGGCGCAGCCCGACATCCGCATCGTATCCCTGACCGTGACCGAGGGCGGCTATTATATGGTCCCGGAAACCGGCGGGCTGGATACCGGCCACGAAGATATCCGCCATGATGCACGCCATCCCGCAAGCCCGCGTACCGCTTTTGGCGCAATGGTTGCGGCGCTGCGCCTGCGGCGCGCTCAGGGCACGGGGCCGTTTACCTGCCTGTCCTGCGACAATCTGCAAGGCAATGGCGATATTTTGCGCCGCGTGGTAGTGGGCCTTGCACGGCTGTCGGACCCCGGCCTTGCTGATTGGGTCGAGGCGCAGTGCAGTTTTCCCAACAGCATGGTGGACTGCATCGTGCCTTCCACTGGCCCGCGCGAAATTGCGCTGGTGCGCAGCTTCGGGATTATCGACGCAGCCCCTGTGACGCATGAAAAATACCGCCAATGGGTAATCGAGGATGATTTCTGCGCTGGGCGGCCTGACTGGGGGCAAGCGGGCGCAGTTTTCACCTGCAATGTGCATCCCTATGAGACAATGAAGATCCGCATCCTGAATGGCGGTCATCAGGTGATTTGCGGGGCGGGCGAATTGCTGGGGCTGGACACGATAGCCGCCACCATGGCGCATGACGCCATCCGTGCCATGTTTCGCAAAGTCGCCTGCGAAGAGATTGCGCCGCATGTGCCTGCCGTGCCCGGTATCTCGGCGCTGGACTATATCGACCTGATCGAGGCGCGTTTCGCCAATCCCGATATTCATGACACAACCCGGCGCGTGGCCTTCGACGGCGCCAGTCGTCATGCGGGGTTCCTTCTGCCGTCCATCCGCGATGGGCTGGCGAAGGGGGCGCCGGTGCAAGGGCTGGCGCTCGTATCGGCGCTCTGGGCGCGCTATTGTCTGGGCCAGCGCGAAAACGGCACGCGGATCGAGGCGAATGACCCGCTCTGGCCGGTTCTGCAAACGGCAGCAGCCGCCGCGCATGTCCATCCGGCAGCCTGGCTGGAGCAGGTGCCGATTTACCACGATGTCAAGGACGCGCCGCAATTTGCCGAAGCGTTCGGTCGCTGGTACGCGCTGCTGGAATCGCGTGGCGTGAATGCCGCCATCGGGGACTATGTCGGGCAGCAGGCTGGTTGATGTCTGTAGGCGTTGATATGCGCTATACGGCCAAGCCCTTTCCACCTTCTATGCCGCATGGAGACCTGCCTTGAGTGTAGCCCAACCCCTTGATTCCATTTCGCCAGACCTATTGAAACGGCTGCGCGATCTGCACGGCACGGGCCGGAAACTGATTGCCGTGGCAGGTGCGCCTGCCAGCGGAAAATCTGTGCTTGGCATGGCGCTGCGCGATGCCCTGCGCCGCAATGGCCAGCGGGCAGAATTGGTTCCGATGGATGGCTTCCATCTGGACAACCGCCTTCTTGATGCGCGCGGCCTACGGGCGCGCAAGGGCGCACCAGAGAGTTTCGATGTGGCAGGCTTCATCGCTCTGGTTCGGCGGCTGCGCTCTGACGCGGAAGTGGTGTATCCCCTGTTCGACCGCGCGCGCGATCTGTCAATTGCGGGCGCGGGTGTCATCTCTCCTGATTGCGAGATGGTCATCATTGAGGGGAATTATCTGCTCTTTGACGAAAAACCGTGGTCGGATCTGGCCGCACTTTGGGATTTCTCGATCTGGCTGGATACAGCGGAAGACACGATCCTTCAGCGCTGCGTCGCGCGGTGGCTGGGTCATGGGCATGATCTTGATGCCGCCAGAAAGCGGGCCGAAGGCAACGATCTGGCCAATGCGCGCCGTATCATCGCGGCACGTCTGGATGCGGACATGACGCTTTCAGAATAGGTCTGTGGGCGATTGCACGCGTCTTGTATCTCGCCGGGCCGCCATCAGAACGGCTGCTCCAATGAGTGGACAGTCATGCCTGCCAGACCCGCCTCATCCGCTGCGTCGGGCAGTTTGGACAGGGACAGCAAGGACAGGCTCTCATTCAGGTCTGATTTCGGCATGTCACGCGCGATGATCACAACGCGGCTGGTCGTGTCGCCCTTTGGCCAGCTTTCCAGCGGCACGGGTGGTTCGAAGATGTGCTGAACCCCATGAAAAACAAAAGGCGTTGGCACATCCTTGATATGCACGATGCCTTTCAGGCGCAGGATGTTGGCGCCGCGCAAGGCAATCAGCGTATCAAGCCAGAAATCGAACACCTCAGCGGGGATCGGGTCGGCCAGAGTGACCGATGCCGTAGTGACCCGGCCATCTGTCGCATGATGAGAGGGCGCGGCCAGGTCAACGGCTTTAGGCTGCGGCTTGCTCAAGCCCGACAGCCCTGCCAATGGGTCGGCGGCGGGCTGGGCAAGCCATTCCAGCGCATGATCTTGCGCCATCGGTTTGCGCAGCGCGCCAAGGCCCCACAAGCTGCCGGCAGGCACAGCGCCCTGATCCGCTGTTATGCGCGGGGTGCCGGGGTTTAGCCGGTCAAGACACGCATGCAATGAAGCAAGAGTGGCCGTATCTGCCAGATCAAGCTTTGACACAACGATCCGATCCGCCATAGCGACTTGCGCCTGTGCCTCGGCGTGGCGATCCAGCGTTGCCGCGCCGAGAGCGGCATCGACAACTGTGACGGTTCCATCCAGCGCGTAATTGGGGGCCAGCACGGGATCGACCAGAAGCGTATGATGGATCGGACCGGGATCAGCGAGGCCGGTGGTTTCAATCACCACCCGGTCAAAGGCCAGTTCCTGACGCGCCCGTCGCGCCAGTAGTGAGAGCAACGTCTTGGATAAATCCCCCCGGATCGAGCAGCAGACACAGCCCCCAGGCATGAGCACCACATCTTCGGCGGCTTCCTCAATCAGATCGTGATCCAGCCCGGCATCACCGAATTCATTCACCACAACGGCAATACGGCCTGCTTCTGGATCATGGAGCAAGCGGTTCAGCAGTGTCGTCTTGCCTGCACCAAGAAATCCAGTGAGCAAGGTTACAGGAATGGGATCGGGCATGGTGGGCTTCCGGCTTGAATGATCTGAGCAAATGTGTTTGTTATATTATAACAATTCATACCACAAGGCTACGCAATGCCCATCATCGAATTCCACCCCCGCCGCACGATTGAGGAAGTCGAGGAAGGCAATATCCTCGCCCCGAAGTTCGGACCCGATAGCCTGATGCCCTGCATCACCACCGATCATCAGACGGGCGAGGTGCTGATGCTCGGCTGGATGGACGCAAACGCCCTGCGCCTGACACTCGAAACCGGAGAGGCGCATTACTTCAGTCGGTCGCGGCAGACCCTGTGGCGAAAGGGTGCAAACTCGGGCCTTGTGCAACATGTGATTGAAGCGCGGATTGACGACGATCAAGACGCACTCTGGCTGCGGGTGCAAGTCGCAGGCTCTGGCGCATCCTGCCATGTCGGCTATCGGTCGTGTTTTTATCGGACTGTCCCGATGAAAAATAAAGCGGGCACAAAACTGCGCTTTACCGAGCGCGCAAAAACATTTGACCCCATCGCAACCTATGGCGACGCGCCCAACCCCACACAACTATGAGTTTTGCCACCGAACTGCGCCAGAAAGCGTCAAAGCTCTGGCACATCCAGCGCGTCAAGGGTCTGGTGCGCGCGCATGCGCGCGCAGGGCCAAACGCACTTATCACTGTGGTCGAGGTGGAATGCGATGATCCAGCATGCCCCGGCCCGGCGACCCGGATCACGATACTCGGGATTGACCTCATTCGACGATCGTTATTGATCCATCGACCTGTCGCAGACGTGACAGTTGCGGACATGCGCCAGCCAGTCACCTTGATAAGCGCAACACATGCGACCGAGTGACCGTAATGCCGGGAGCCAAGGTAACAGCCGGCATCGCAGCAACGGCTGACCTTGCCCGTGCGAACCCGACGAATGGTTGTGCATATGCCAACACGCCGATCTGCCACTATTTAGCGGCCAGCCCCTCTAACAGCTTACACCAATTTGCGATTGCCCCCTCCGCAAGTCGGGCTGGTCCTGCGTCCAGCATTTTGCGGCGCACACGCTCTGCCAGTTGAAACCGCCAGTCTTCGGGCAAGGATATGCCTTCGGCCTTGGCCCATACCAGCGCTTGGGCAACAAAGGGCCGGTCTGCCACAACCACATCGGCAAACAGCCGCTCTGGCCTGCGTTCCACGCGGTCCAGCTGCGCCGCCAGTTCCGTGGCGGGAAACAGGTCTTCTACCGTGCTGTCCTGTCGCCCGGTTATGCTTTCAAGTGCCAGTGTCGTCTTGTCGTCGGCCAGCCTTGCCGCCAGCGCACGCCCTTGCGCAGAACCATCGAGGACCAGTCTGGGCGGCGTAGTCTGTGTTTCGGTCAGCAGACGCGCCATGACCTGCATGACCTCTGGGCTACAGGCAGAGGCAAACACCATGTCACGCTGTGGAACGAAGCGGCCAGAGGCAATGCTCAGGGTCTTGATGACACCCAAATAGGTCTGCTCGACCCGGCTTTGCACAAGGACGGGCTGCGCGCAGCCCATGCTGACCTCGGCCACCGCAAGATTGAGCGCGGCACGCACTGCAAAACCAGCGCCGCGCTGGCTGTCGCTGCCCTCGGCCTCCAGCAGATCACCACTGACACGGGTGGACCCATCGCGCCCCACAAACACCTTGCGCGCCCGCGCAAGGCGGTCGGCATCGACCAGAAAAGGCGAGTGGGTTGTATAGAGAATCTGATTTTTCAGCGCCAGACCTTCAAAAAACGCTGACAGGTCCCGCTGGGCCAGCGGGTGCAGGGAATGGCCCGGTTCATCCAGCAGCAGAACACAGTTTTCATGCGCGCCCTCAGCCTCGTGCAGAAAGACCAGAAAGAAGCTCAGGAACCATTGCAACCCGGTCGAGCGGTGCTCAAGCTCCACTTCCTGCGGACGCCGCGCATCGGCCACCCAGATACGGAAATGATTGCCATCTGCTTCAAAACGGAAGCGGTAATCGCCCTGCTTCCACCACTCGGCAAACCTTGCGGTCAATTTGGTCCCTGCCGATTGCAGCAGGATCGAGCGCGTGCGCTTGGCCTCGGCAATCTGCGACAGCAGTACCGAGTCCGGCTGGTGTTCATGGCCGCGCGCGCGCTGCCACAGGCTGCGCACCAGCCCCGCCTTGCCAGTCTCGGCAATCATCTGCGCCTCTGCCTCGTCGCGGATATCGCGGAAATCACGCCCCAGTTCGAGGATTTCCTGCGCCTGAACGCCGACAAAATCGAACAGCACGCGCAGGGTGCGGGCCTTTGCGCTTTCCTTCGCGCCAAGGTCTGCACGGCCCATGTTCTCCACCACATGTGGCAGGTAGATTTCTGAATCGAGGTTGCCGTAATTCGAGTAATACACAAACCTTGGCAAGCAAGTGATCACGGCCTGACGTATGTCCTCGCGCGCGGCGGGGTCCGGTGCGATCATGGCCGCCATCTGTTGCCCCAGTTTTTTCTGCAATGCGCGCAGAAGCGGGATGATCTGGCTGGTCGCGGGCGGATCTTCGGGGATCAGGGCTGCCACGCAATTGCGCGCCAGTCGCAGATCATTGCCTGTGACATTCGCGGCATCGCTCAACTCCGCCAGCAGATTATCCATCAGCTTGCAGGCGGGGTCAAAAAGCGGGTCGGCTGTCATGTCGTCCAGATCGGTGCGCGCCAGGCGCAGTGCCGTCAGCGCGGCGGCAATAGTGCCGTCCTCATCCAGCCGGTAGTCGGGAAAGTTGATCTGGTAGCTGCCATCATAGAGCCGTGCGACAGATACGCGCCGCGCCTGCGCCAGCGGGATTTTCGCCAGTTCTGCCAGTCTTGCGGCCTCTCGCCCTGTGTCAAATTCGGCCGTGATGAACTGGAACTGTTCGGGCGCGTTGCGGATCGTGGCAAACAGTGCCTTGGGATAATCCGATGTCGGCTGCAATCCCCCCTCGCTGGCGGGGTTCAGCTTCCACAAGGGAAGCAACAGGTTGGTTTTGCCGGATTCATTGACCCCGATCAGGGCCGTTACTGTATCGGCCTCCAGCCAGCCTGAATCCGTGACCGAGCGGAAATTGCTGACGCGGTAGCGCAGCAGGGTGAAACCCGCCTGTGGTGGCTCTGATGGGTTGGCGGTGGCGATGGTGAAGTCAGTCTCGTGGCGCATGTCACTCTCTCCTTGTCAGAAATCAGGTGTCAGGGTCAGGTCTTGCAGCGGCATTGGGTGTTGCTGCTGTTCAGGAAAAATGGCCGTCTCGGCGGGCAGAGTCGTGCGCAGTTCAACCGCAAGGGTCAGCACGATCAGTCCCGCTATGGCGGTCTGGCCCAACCGCCATTGGTCAGCGGTTTCGCCCAGCGCTTTGGGTATTGAATGGCCCAGCCTGCGCGCGGCGCGGCGTTTGGCTGCGACAATCGCATCTGCACGCGCCCCAAAGGCCCGAAAAGGCGCGGTCAACTGCGACAGGAAGACGCCAGCGCCGATGCGCTGCGCATGTGCAAATACCGCCACACCAGCAGCGAGAACCACCCCACACAGCACTGGCCATAGCGCCCCCGACGGGGCCAGCCGGATTGGCGCGGCCACTGTCTGCGCAAGGGTGCCCCAGACTGCGGGCAGGGCTAGTGACGCTGCCGACACGAGCAGAAAGGGTAACAGAACCGCCTCTGGCGCAAGGTTTGCGGGTGCCTTTGGCGGGTTATGCCAGATCATCGCGATATAGCGCGCCATCAGCAGGGTCGTTGCAACGCCGGAGAGACTCAGGGCAACTGTCAGCCAGGGAAGCCACACCGGAGAGGCTGCCCCCAGCGCAGTTTTCAGCGCCTCTTTGCCCAGACCGCCCGAACTGGCGGGCAGTCCGGCCAGAACAAGTGCAGGAAACAGCAGCGCCAGTGTAACAACCAATCTGGTGACGCGCCCGGTTTGCGCGGCAAAGGCACCTGTGCCCAGAAACAGCGCCCCCTTGGCCAGCGCATGATGGGCGGCCAGAAATATCAGCACAGGCACGATCGCGGCCCATGCCTGCGGCACCATCAGACCCGCGCCCAGACCAAGGGCCAGAATGCCCATCTGGCTGACGCTGGAAAAACCCAGCACGGCTTTGGGGTTGGCCTGTTGCACGCCCAGCAACAGGGCCGCGAAGATCGTGACCATCCCTGCCGCCATCAGCACAGTGCCGTGGTCAGCATAGGCAGCGCTGCCCAGCGGCAAGATGGTTATCATACCAAACAGCCCCGCCTTGATCATGGCGCCTGACAGCACAGCACTGGCTGGCACAGGGGCCGCGCCATGCGCAGGCGGCAGCCAGAAATGCAGCGGCATGATCCCCAGCTTCACACAAAAGCCGATCATCAGCAGCGCCACCGAAATATCACTCAGCGCGGTCTGGCGCAGATCAGTCAGCAGGAACGATCCCGCTTGCGCCCCGGCCAGCGCAAGCCCTGCAAACAACGCCAGCTCTCCAAGCACCACAAAGCCTATATAGAGCCGCGCGGCCCCCAACGCCTGCGGGGTGCGGCTGTGCAAGACCAAACCATAAGACGCAAAGCTCATCAGCGCGAAGAAGGCATAGAAGCTCAGCGCGTCCTGCGCCATCAACAGGCCCAGATTGCCAAGCTGCGCCATCAGAAACATGACGCCAAAGCTTGTGGCGCGCGGGTCGTCGCGCATCCAGTGGCGCGCAGTTGCGCCTGCCGCGCACCATAGCAGGCCGGTAAAGATCACGAACAGGCGCGAGGTGTCATCAAGGCCCAGATGCAGGCCAAGGATCAGCCATTCCGCCTGTGCGGTCATGGGCATGTCACCCAGCAGCGCAAGCGCCAGCGCAGACAGGGGCGCAAAGGGCATGACACGCCAGACAAGGCTGCGTGCCTGCGCCCATGTCAGCAATACGGCCAGCCCCAGCGGCAGGCCCAGAGCGGCAATGTAGGGCAAAAGGCTCATGGTGTTACTCCTGATACTCGATGGCGACAATGAAGCGGGTCCATTCCAGCGGGCTGAAGGGTGCATTGGCAAAGCTGCCTGCCACCAGCACCAGTACCGCCGTGGTGACAGGGGGTGCGGCCAGCATCCAGCCAATGCGGGGGCGGCCCGGTGCGCCTGTTCCCTCTGGCGCGGCATCACGGAACCATGCCCGGTGCAGCATTGGCAGGAAGTAGATCGCGTTCAGCAGGCTGGAGCCCAGCAGCAGCGCGATCACCCATACCTGATCTGCTTGCAACCCGCCTTGGGCGAGGTACCACTTGCTGACAAATCCGGCCAAGGGCGGCAGGCCGATCATGCCCAGCGCGGCCAGAGTGAAGGCCAGCATCGTCCCCGGCATGGCACGGCCGACACCGTCCATCTGACTGACCCGCTTGACACCCAGCCCTTCGGCCAGATTTCCAGCCGCCATGAACATGGTGATTTTCATCAACCCTTGATGGATCAGATGCGCCAGCGCACCCACGGCGGCGATCGGGCTGGCCAGGGCCACGCCCAGCGTGATGTAGCTGACCTGAGATACAGTTGAATAGGCCAGCCGCTTCTTGATGTCATCCTGCGTGATCGCGCGGATCGAGCCATAGATGATGGTGACGCCCGCCAGCGCTGCCAACGGCGCGGTCATGCCAAGGGTCTGCGCAGTCTCGATCCCGAAAACCTCATAGACAACGCGCATGATCCCAAAGGCCCCGGCCTTGACCACCGCCACTGCATGCAACAAGGCCGAAACCGGCGCAGGTGCGACCATTGCAATCGGCAGCCAGCGGTGAAACGGCACCAGCGCGGCTTTGACCCCCAGCGCCCCGATCAGCACCACGAACAGCAGTTGCGCCGCCAACCGGTTTTCTGCGACCACATCGGCCAGTACGCCACCGGGAACGAAATCGGTCGTGCCTGCCAGAACCCACAGGCCCAGCGTGCCCAGCAGCAGCACCAAGCCCCCCGCCAGCGTGTAGATCAGATAGATGCGCCCGGCGCGCAGGGCCTCAGCGGTGCCGCGATGGATGACCAGCGGGTAGGTTGCCAGCGTCAGCAATTCGTAAAACAGCAAGAAGGTGAACAGGTTGCCCGACAAGGCAATCCCCACGGTTGCGGCCACGCACAGGCTGAAGAAACCGAAGAAGCGCGCGCGATGCGGGCCGTGCTCCAGATAGCCCACAGAATAGATCGTCGTAATCAGCCAGAGCACCGCCGAAAGCGCGATGAACAGGATTGCCAGCGGGTCGGCTTGCAGCTTGAATTCCAGCCCCGGCAGCATCTCGAAGCGCAGATCATAGATCACGCCCTGACTGACCTTGATGCTCAGCCAGCCGACCAGCGCCACTTTCAGCGCTGCCATGCCAAGATTGATCGCAGTGCGCAACCGTGCCGCCCGTTCCGGCAGCGCGAACAGGATCGGCGCGGCCAGAAGCGAGGTCAGCAGAATGAACAGGGGCAGAAGGGGTGCATCCATCATGGCGCCACTCCGAAAGGATAACCGATTTCAATGAAGCTCAGGACAGGTGCGGCCAGCAGCCCAAGGCCAATCGCCATCAGTGCCAGTGTCAGCGGGGCCGCATCGGCCAAGGCCCAGCCCTGATGCTCGCCCACTGGTGCGCGCACCCGGTCAAAGCGCAGGAAGCCCGCAAAGACGCGGCTGAAATAGGCGACTGACAGCAATGTGCCTGCCATTGTCACGCCAACCCAGTGCCAGTAGCCCGCTGCCATCGCGCCTTCCATCAAGGACCATTTGCCGATGAAACCCAGCGAAGGCGGCAGGCCAATCAGGCTGATTGCGGCCAATGCGAATGTGAATTGTGCCAGCGTGGGCCGTATCGGCGTACGGTCCAGATCGCGGATCACATCATGGCCGATCTCGTCCTTAATCCGGCCTGCGGCCAGAAACATCGCGGCCTTGGCGATGCCATGCGCAAGGATCAGAAGTGCGGCCGCCTTCCAGCTTTCCGACAACCCTACCTCGCCCGCGCGGGCAAAGGCCACAAAGATCAGCCCGATCTGTGCGACTGTGGACCAGGCCACCAGCAGCTTCAGCCGCTCGGCGCGCAGGGCCTGAACCCCGCCCCAGATCACCGCGCCCGCGCCCATCAGCCCCACGAGCGTCAGCAGGTTTTCCGACGGAAACGGCATGTATTGCGCCAGACGCAGCACGACATAAAGCGCGGCCTTGACCACCAACCCCGACAGCAGCGCGCTTGCAGGTGCAGTGGCGTTGGCATGGGCGGCAGGCAGCCAGAAATGCAGCGGGAAAAGCGCAGTTTTCAGCGCAAGCCCGACAAAGATCAGCGCCAGTGCGGCAATCAATGCGCCGGTCGGTGCGGCCCCGGTCAGCCCTGCGAAATCCAGTCGCCCCAGTTGCAGATAGACAAACCCCACCCCCATCAGGAACAACAGCGCCCCAAAGATTGAGGCATACATGTAGTCAAGCCCCGCCTGAAGTGCGGCGCGGCTGCCGCTGAGGACTGTCAGGCCCACAGCAGCCAGCGCAATCACTTCGATCATGACATAGAGGTTGAAGATATCGGTGCTGAGATAAACCCCGTTCATACCCGTCAGCAACAGCAGCCAGAGCGGCCAGAAATACTGCCGCTGGCGTGCCTGCTCTGGCCCTTTGAGGCTATCAAGCGCGGCAATACTGACCAGAAACCCGACCACACTGGTCAGCGCCAGCATCGCCACGCTCAGCCCGTCAGCGCGCAGATCAATCCCGAGAGGCGCGCCCCAACCGCCAAGCGGCAGACCAACAGCCCCCGCTGCCAGCACATCGCGCGCCAGCCAGGCCACTGCGCCGGAGGTCAGGACCAGCGTTGCAAACCCGATCAGCGCGGCCGCGCGCGGCAGCACAAAGGCGGCAATCGCGCCGAATAGCGGCACAAACACCGAAAGGATCATGGGAGAGATTTCAACGCTCATCGGTCGCTTCCAGAGTTTGCAGACGGCGGATCAGGGCAAGGGCAACGGCTGTCGCGCTGACCATGACGACGATGCCGGTAATCACCAGCGCATGGGGCACAGGGTCGGGCGCTGCCGGCGGTTCGCGCCAAGCCCCAACGACCAGCAGGAAACCTGCACCAACCGAGCAGAGCTTGAGCGCCAGCACCCGGCGCAGCCGGTCTTGCGCAGACAGCGCACCAACAAGGCCGATGCCGAAAACGGCAACCCCGGTCAGGCCATAAATCAGATCAGGTGTCATTGCGGTCCCCTTTGGCAAGCGCGACCGGCTCGCGCCCGTGAAACAGCGCGGCCAGAGTGACAGCGATGGAGATGGTCACCATCCCCTCGATCAGCAGGATCAGGGTTTTGGCGTGGTCCAGCGGATATTCGAACGCCACGCGCCCGCCGCTGGCGACCAGAAGTGCGACCAGCGCAAAGGCCGCTGTGCCCAGCACAAAGGCCCCGCGCGCAATGCCGCGATGGGCGGGCTGCGGGACATAGGCGCGTGTCAGCAGCAGCAAAAGCCCCACAGCCGCAAGCACCGCGCCGCCCTGAAACGCCCCGCCCGGCGCCTCGGCCCCCACCCATAGAAGATAGGTGCCAACCACAACGATGGCGGGCAGGGCCAGCCGCGCAAAGCCTTGCCAGACCTCGCCCATCGCGGGGGCCGGGGCTTCGGACAGCCCGCGCTCGATCTGCCAGACAGCGACCACTGCGGCCAGCAGCACAACCACTTCCATCAGCGTGTCATAGGACCGGAAGTTCAGCAAAACGCCTGTGACCGGATGTTCGACGCCGCTTTGGGGCATGGCCTCGGCCACCAGCGGATCAAAGCCCGGCCCGGCAGCCGGTGCGCCCAGAAACGCCACGACCAGCCCAAGGGTGATCAGCCCGCAAAACACTGCATTGGTCATGATTACGGCCATTGGCACCGGGGCGACCGGCGTAACGCCATAGGCCGCTTTCTGGCCCAATGTCCCCGAGGCAAAGCGCAGATGATGCAACGTCTTGAGCAGCAGCGCACCAGTCACGCCTGTGCCGATCGCAGCCTCTGCCAATGCGACATCGGGCGCGGATAAACGCACCCAGGCCAGCGCCGAGAGCAGTCCGAAGATGATGAAAAGCACGATCATGGAAAACAGATCACGCACACTCAGCGATGCTGCGGCAAGCGCGACGATTGCCAGCGCCAGAAGCAGATCAAAGATCACCAGCGGGTCAGTCATGGCGCACCCCCGCACCACTGCGGCGTGCGTAGCGGGCGACCAGATGACCACAGGTTGCACTGGCGGCAGCAACAAAGAACCATATCAGCACGATACGAAATACCGCCCCCGGCGTGGCGGCCAGAAAGGCCACCCCAAGCGCAATCAGTGCAAGCCCCAGTCCGTCGGCTTTGGTCAGCGCGTGCAGGCGGCAGAAAATATCTGGAAACCGCAGCAAGCCGACGGTGCCCGCAATGAAAAACACAGTGCCAGTTGTAATCAGGACAGCGGCGACAACGTCCTGCATCAGCGCACCCCCCGTGATGCCAGCACGACAAAGGCCACCAGCGTGATGGCTGCCAGCAAGGCGAATACCATTGCGACATCAAGCAGCGCGGGCAGTGCCATCAGCTGCGACAAGATCAGCAGGATAGCCACCGCCGCCGTGCCGAACAATTGCGCAGCCAGCATCCGTTCAGCCGGTTCGGGGCCGCGAAAAATGCGCACAAGCCCTGCAAGGATCGAGAGCAGCAGTGCAATCAGGATCAGGGACAGAAAAGTGGTCATGACGAATGCTCCGGGGGCTGGGGTAGGGCGAACAGCGCGCGAATGCGGGTCTCGAGTTCTGCCAGTTCGGGTTCCAGTTCGATGTGCGCATCGAGCATGTGGACGGTCACCATGTCGTCATTGATTTCGGCCGACAGGGTGCCGGGAAGTAGTGTGATGATGTTGATGAACGTGATCCGCGGCGCACCCAGAGGCAGATTGAGCGGATATGTCCGAAAGCACGGGCGCAGCCGCATGTCCGGCGAAAAAGCCCGCAATGCGACATCGACGGCACCCCGCACCGATTGCACGGCAAACCAGAGTGCGAAGCGTATGGCCCCGCGCAACGACAGGCGGAAACCGGATGCTGGCGGCAATAGAAACGGAACCATCGCCCCTAGCAGGATTGCCGGCAGCCCGAAGATCAGAGCGTCCGCCCGCCAGCCGGTCAATGCCCCCCACAGGACGGCCAGCACCAGAATTGACAGCACACAGTGCCGCAAGACCTGCCCGGCTGCGTGGCCTGTAGCAGAAACGGTTTGCGCCGAGGCCGGTGGCAGGTTCTGCGGCTCAGCCAGCGTCAAGGATTGCACCCGCGCAGACGCGTTCAGGCACTTGGAAGAAGTTGCGCGCATCAGATTATGTCCGGGCAGCCTTGATGTTTGTATGGTCCCTGACATGGGCGGGGGATGGGGCTGCCTGTCCGATCCGTCCGATAAGCCATGCCAGAGTTGCGCAAATCTTTCCGCGCTGTTGGCCAAAGAACGCACAAGCTGTGGGTTTCATCCCGCGATCTGACAAAAAACGACAGATTTACCGGGTCATCGGGTTGTTGGGGGCGGGGCGCAGGTCATGCTGAAGAATTTTCTCACCAAAAAGCGAGCTGGGGATGAAACCCGGCGCGCAGGCGTTAGTGCGGTATCAACAAAAGGAGGATACCATGTCCATGACCTCGACCAACCATCCGCAGCCTGCCCGCCCAAGCCTACGCAAGCATGGGGTCATCAGCCTTTGGGGGCGCGTGCGGTACCGTCAGCCGGGCGCTTATGATGCATGGCTGCGAGAGCGTGACATGACCATCATCACCGCAAACCTGATGCGCCTGTCTGAGGGGCAGTTGAACCGGCTGGGCCTGTCGCACAAGACATTGGCGCTTGATGTCGAAGACCTTGCCTTGCGCGCGCAGCGAAACGCCGAAATTACCAGAGAGGTTCTTGAACTGGTGGAGGATGACACCCCGCAAAGTCATGCGATCGCAGCAGAATGAAAAACCTTTTCGAAGGGCGAAAAAAGCCGGGCAATGCTGCTCGGCTTTTTTTATCGGAACGCTGGTGTTCCGTAGCTGAAACAAAGCGCTGCCACGGGTGACAAAAGTCAGCTTTGCGGGACTTTGGCGTCATTCGGTTGCGCGGAATCAAGGCCGAAGGCCGCCGCGCATCGCCGGGCCGCCCCCACGGCACGGCGATTTGGCTGCCCCCAGCACTCAGATCATATCTCTCAAGGACTTGGCCAGCATAAAGCGCTACAGATTCAACCGTGGATCGCCGCACCGCGGCCCGTCGCTGCGCGGCTTGTCGAAACCATCCACCGTCCGCAACGCCCCTCCTTTGCCGCCGTTCCCCAACACCACAGCCCTGCTGACAACACTCCGCTTGTCGCGCTCCCCTTGACATCGCTAGCGTCTGTAGAGTGGCACATGCACGGAGGGTCGCATGGCAATGGATACCCCAGCACCCCAGCGCGCCCGCCGTCATGGCGGTCGTGGCGGCAATGCGCGGCGCAGCGATACCTTCCGGCTGGATCAGATGCCGTGGTCCGTGCCTTGCAACACTGACCAGCCGACAACCCCCTTGAACGAAGACGGATGCGAGGCGATCCATCAGGGCGCGCTGTATATTCTGGCCGAAATCGGCGTCGAATTCCTGAATGAAGAGGCATTGGCCCTGTTTCGGCATGCGGGCTGCCGGGTTGAAGGCGCCAATGTGCGCATGGACGCTGATTTCGTCATGGACATGCTGGCCCGCGCGCCTGCCGGTTTTACTATCACACCGCGCAACCCTGCCCGCGCTGTGCCGATTGGCGGGGCGCATATGGCATTCGTCAACGTCTCTTCTCCGCCCTCGACATGGGATATGATCCGCGGAAAACGCACAGGTGATTTTGAGAGTTACCGCGAATTTCTGATGCTGACACAGGTGTTCAATTGCATTCATCTGGTCGGCGGCTATCCGGTCGAACCGGTCGACCTTCACCCCGCCATCCGTCATCTGGACTGTATCGAACAGAAGTTGTTGCTGACCGACAAACCCGTGCATGCCTACAGCCTTGGCCGCGAACGGGTTGAGGATGCGATGGAAATGGTGCGCATCGCGGGCGGGTTGAGCCATGCAGAGTTTGACGCCGCGCCGCGCATGTTCACGAATATCAACTCTGTCTCACCTCTGCGCCATGATTTCCCCATGATCGACGGGGCCTTGCGGCTGGCACGGCGCGGCCAGCCCGTGATCGTGACACCGTTTACACTGGCGGGTGCAATGGCCCCTGTCACTCTGGCGGGGGCGGTCGCACAATCCCTGGCCGAAGCACTTTGTGCCATTGCCCTGATCCAGTATGCCGCGCCCGGCGCGCCTGTGGTAATCGGAACCTTCACCTCGAATGTCGATATGCGTTCTGGTGCGCCGGCTTTCGGCACGCCCGAATACATGCGCGCGACCCAGATGACGGGCCAACTGGCACGCCGCTACAGGTTGCCAATGCGATCTTCGGGTGTGTGCACGGCCAATATACCCGATGCGCAGGCCATGTGGGAGACTTGCAACAGCCTGTGGGCGGCGGTGCAGTCTGGGTCCAACATCGTCTATCACGCCGCTGGTTGGCTAGAGGGCGGGTTGATGGCCAGCCCCGAGAAATTCGTGATGGATTGCGAGATGCTGCAAATGATCCAGCGCTATTTTGACCCCGCGCTGAGTGCGACCACGCCTGATGATCTTGCACTGGATGCGATCCGCGAGGTTGGCGCTGGCGGGCATTTCTTCGGCGTCCAGCACACGCAAGAGCGATATGAGACGGCCTTCTATTCCCCCATCGCGTCGGATTGGCGCAACTATGAGGCATGGGAGCGTGACGGCGCGACCGATACGGTTGCCCGCGCCCATCGGATATACCGCAATATTGTTGACAGCTTTTCTCCACCACCAATGGACGAGGGTATACGTGAAGAATTGCGCGAATTTGTCGCCCGCCGCAAAGCTGAAGGGGGCGCGCCGACAGATTTTTGATCGGGCTGATAGCCTTCTCCCGGCAAACCCCAACGCGCGAGCTTCTATGCGCGCTACCGCCAGTGATCGGGGCTGCGTTTATGTGGGTAGGGCAGGTTGGTTGCAACGCGACGGCAATACTGCCCCTGCGACAGCAGGCGCGTATCCGTGCCGCCATCCTTGACCAGATGCGCGAAGGCGGCGCGCGTCCATTGGGCCGGACCACTATGCCACCATGCATAAGGTGCATCTGACAGGTCCAGTGCCGTGCAGACAAAATCCAACGCCTTGGCGCAAACGGGATGGTTCGGCTCTGCTGCAAGAAAATTGTTGGCAATCGTACCAAACCCGCGCTCGACAACCAGAACCGCGCGCGCACCATCCAGCCAAGGGGTGACAGGAATGCGCGGGTATTCGTCCAGATCCGCGAAAATCCCGCCCTCTCGCAAGATCCAACACAGGCGGAACAGATCGGCCCGCAAGGCCGCTTGTTCAAGGCTCTGAAACCGCTTTGTCATATCTGGACCGAAATTCTGGTATATCCAGTCAGTCGCTGTTTCAGCATCGAATTCATGCTGGCGAAAGTCGGGATGCAGCCGCGCCCATTGTGCGCGCGCGCGTCCGATCGCGGGGCCACGGGGGCCTTGCCAGTAATGCGCGATCTGGCGGGGAATATGTGCGCTGCGGTCAGGCCGGAACGGCAATTCCCCCCGCATATGCGCACGGCGCAGCAGGCAGGCCGACAGTCCGGGCGCAGCGATGATGCGCTCAAGACCCGCTTGCGCGACCGTTTGCGCAAGCGAAAGCGCGGGCGAAAACGCAGCCTCGATGCCCTGCGCGGCAACTAGCGCATCTTCTGTTATGCGGTCGCGCACGTCTGGCGGGGCGGGGGTTCCGGTTTGGGCCAGCTTCAGGTGATTGAAGCGCGCGTGTTCTGCGACGGCGCTGGCAAATTCTCCCTGCATGAATGCGATCCGCGCTTGCGTCAGGGGCAGGGCCATGCGCTTGGGGAATTTCTTTGCTGTTGGCGCAAGCATCGCTGTAGCCTTGGCCGCGTCGCCCTCAATCAAAGCGATTTCCGCGCCCAAGAAACTGACTTCGGCCTTCTGGGCTGCATCAACGGCCATGTCATCTGCGGCTTGCTGTGCCTTTATGGCAGCAGGAATGCGTCCGGCCATCCAGAATGCTTCGGCGCGCAGCGACATCAAGCGGCTGCGCTGTGAGGATGTCGGGGCAGATCGCCGCGCCTGTGCAAGCACACCTGCAGCTTGCCCTGACAACCCCATGCGCAAGGCTGCGCGGGCAGCAATCAATGCGCTTTCAAGACTGTTCGCCGTGGTGGCCCTCTCATTTGCCAAAACCAGCCAGTCTTCGACCGCTTCGCGCAGGTGGCGGTATAGGTGGTGCAACCAGTTATGGCGGTTGTGGACGCGGCTGGCCGCGCGGGCTTGGTCCAGCAAACGCGCAGGGTCTTGTTGTGCCAATTGCCCGCAACGAAGCCATTGCACATGGTCTGTTGCCGTCCATTGCCAAGGGTTTTGTCCGCAAAGCCTGTCGTCCAGCAGCCCCCTTGCGCGCGGTTCATCGCCGCATTCCAGCGCCAGTCGTGTCTGCGCCCGACTGAGCAATGTTGGATTCACGTTTGGACTGTCCTGCCATTTGGCCAGTGCCTGAGGGGTGAGTTCAAAATCCCCTTCAGAGATGAAGATATGAAAAGCACTTTGCCATATGGCGACTGACGGGGCGGGGTGGTCGGTCAACCATTCCTGAAGGGCTGTCACACCGTCACGCCGATAACAAAGCTGCATCTGAAGCAGATCGGTTGCGCGAGAGAGAGGGGGGCGGCCTAGGGCGTCAATATCCGCTTCAGCGCGCTTGAAATCGCCTGACGCCAGCGCCAGCTCGGCGCGGCGCCGGATGTCTTCGGCAGCGGTGGCAGAGGATGGGTCAATCCCGTCAAGCACATCTTGTGCGCGCGCGGGAAGATTGGCGCGCAGATAGGCCCCTGCCAGCGCGGCGCGGCGGCGGTTTTCGCGGATAACGCAGTTATGCAGCACCTTAAGCGCGGCGTCTTTTTTCGCGGGTGGCGCAAGATCGAAGGCCAGCAGCGCCATGTCGATGGAATTTGGCCAACGCGCCTGTGCTTGCGCGGAGACCTTGTCACCGGGCAGGCCAAATTGCAAAAGCCGCTGCAACCCCGATTTCACGTCGTCATAGGACGCGCCGCCGCGCAGCGCCTCAAGCATCGCCCTTTCAGGCGCTGCGCGATCCGACAAAGGCGCATGCCACAAATCCTGCGCCAGCCCTGCGCCCGCGATGGGGGGCACCGTCATTGTGCGACCGGCGCTTCAGGCCCCGCTGCCAAGCACATCTTGATACTCTTGGAACTTGATCCCGAACTCTTTCTCGCAGGCCTGCCGTTTCGGCCAGAGCCAGCCATGAAGGAAATACTTTACATCCCGGTCAACCGAATAGGGCACGCTGGCCCAGACCCGCTTTTGCATCCGCTTGTCGAATTCGGCGCGGGCGTCTTGTGGCATCGTGTCCACATCCAGCCCGCAATGCGCATAGAGCCGTCTTATGACGGCGTCAGCGTCGGCGATGATGTCCTCGTAGTTCAGAACAAGGATGTTATCATAGTGTTTGGCCCAACGTCGGTAATTCGCGACATAGGAACTCATCGCAAAAATGCGGGCTTCTTCGATGAGGTTCAGAAACCCGTCGTCAAAAGTGATCTCGACCTGCTCGGCGTCCTTGTCCTTGCTGCGCCACAGCGTATGCATACGCAGGGCGGAAATGGCGCGCGCCAAGGGGTCGCGCAGCACATAGATGACCCGCGCGTTGGGGTTCAGGTGCTTGCATTCCTCAATCTGCGTGTCTGACATCATGGAATATTCGGGTGTGAAATCCATCGACAGGCGCTCTGGTTCCGGGGGGCAGAGCAAATCGCGATACCAGTCCGCGCCGCGATGATGGTTCCAGTCCCAGAAATGCGCTTCTTTCGTGGTCGAGGTGACCGGCTCCGAATTCGGGAATGCATAGGTCGATGGATGCGCATTCAACACATGGTGCAACCAACTGGTCGAAGCTTTCTGTGCGCCGATACAAAGTATATCAGCGCAATTCTCGCGGTTCATATGGGTCAAATAGGTTCTCCGGGATCAGGGGACGTGATAGCGGTTTTTATCTTGGCAAGCGGTTCTGGCAATCGCCACTGCCGCTCGTAATTTTCAATGTGGTGCAGGGCTGCGCCCTTGTCGCCTGCGGCATAGGCCGCCTGAACCGCAAGGCCGCGCCGGAATGCGTTATCGCCCAACGCGATGGATGCCTCGTAAGACGCCAGCGAGGACTTTGCCTGCCCGGCGCGCAGTTGCAGATCGCCTACCATACGCAAGGAATATGCCGCATTCTGCCATCTGTCATCTTTCTTCTGCTGCGATATGTGCAGAAGATAGGGCAGAAATGCCTCGATGAAAAACGGGGCATGTGAAAGCTGGTTGTAATCCAGCAGCAGCCTGAAAAGTCGAGAGATGTCAGGTGGTTTCAATTGTCCGCCAGACTGGATCAGGTTGGTGATCCGCGCAATTTCAAGTTCCTTGATCTGCCATTGGCGGAAGAAATCAAGATACAGCAGCAACTCAAGCCGCGCGCGCGGAGTATCCGGGACAGGGTAGCTGCGCGGGTCGCCCAGAGAAAACACATGGCCAAGGGCTGTCATCTCGCGCAAGCGTGTTGCGGCTGCGATCATACGCTCGGGGTTTTGTCGTGCCTGCTGATGATAGGCGATGACTTGCGGCGCCCCCCCCTCCTCAAAGACTGTCGCGATACATTCATAGTGATGGCGGCGCTCGCTTGGAGTGTCTACGCGGCGGAACACATCCGCGCCACGGTCCGTGCGGACGGCAAACTCTGGTATCTGTTCAGGCACTATGCTTGACCTGCTCTGCAAGGCTTGCGGCACGATATGGCTGTTGCTGCTTGCTGTCAAACCGGCCCAAGCGGCTCAAGTGTAAGATGGGTGCAGATGAAGCGGAAGTTGTGGCAACGCCGGGGAAAGATGATCGAGAGTTTTGGTTCAATGACATCATGCAACCATTTTGCCGGAATATCGCGGGTAATAATTCCTGCATTACCCGCATCGCATGAATGAACCATGAAGCCACCGCTTTCATAAAGCATTTCATCAGAGCGACTTCGCAACCCATGCTGCAGGGCGGTTTCGAACAGATAGTCCTCAATGGCATTAACGCCGATGCGGCATCGCAACCCCTGGCCGGCGGGGGCCAGTCCATCAAGGCGCAACTCCAGCGCGGCCCAGTCTGCTGTATCCCCGATCTGGATCATCATCTTGCGCTTATGAGGCGAGACATGCATCAATAGCCCATATTGCGCATCATTGATCGAAATGCTCAGCCGCTCGGCGAAAGGGGAGTTTGGCGTGATATACTGCGCATGTTCCCGTGCTGAATAGACCTGCCAAATGTCGAAAACCGCTGAGTCTACAGTTGCAGTGCTCGCAACGCTGGCCCCGCCCCCTTTGGACTTGACAGTGCTGGCTGGGGAAGCATTCTCATGCTGCACCGCGTTTTCCAAATGCAGAGTCAGGGTCTTTCTGTCTTCTTCCAACTGAGACCGCAGCGCGCGCATTTCCCCATCGACCTTTTGCCAGATCGCGCTGGTTTCATAATTCACCTCGCTCAGCAGGTCAGAGGCTATCCCAAGCAAGAGCCTTGCCTGTACCGAGTTTTCCCGCAGATCAATTGGCGGTTTCGCCAGATCCGCGAAATAGCGCCAGTCATAGGACGGGTTGTCGAGTGTGTTCAGCAGTACATTGCGGGTTCGATCATCTGCGCGTTTTTCGCGGCGGTGGTGGTATGCGAGTTTTCTGTCCAGAATGGCCACGCGCCAGCGTGACAGAAATCGATTCATGAAAGCACGATCTTCCATGACATCAAAGTTTTCCGGAAATCCGCCGATCTGTAGCACCGCGTCGCGGCGCATCATCCATTGAACCGGGTAGATATCCTGCCGATAGCACGCATAGGCCAGGGCATTCAGAAAAAACTCGCCGCGGTGGAATGCAGGTGGCAGGCTGTCTTCGCCGATAACGCGAATTTCCGTATCCGGCCCGGTGCCGATGATTTCTTCCTTCAACGCGGTGACGCGTGCACCGACCCCACCCAATTCCGGCACCGAAGGGGCCGTGTCGGCGAAAAAGACCAGCAGGGCCGACAAGAATTCGGCGTCCCATGTGTCATCATCATCAAGACAGGTGACAAATTCGGTACTTAGCGCTTCAACGCCGCGATTGAATGCAGCCGAACGCCCCTGGCCGGGATTGAGGTCAAGAAGGGTAAAGCGGTCCTGGGGCAGGGACAGGTTTTCGGCCGAAGCAATCGCTTCACGTAATTGAGCGATGTCACCACCATCATTGACAAGAATAATGTGGAAATTCCGATGCACCTGCGCCAGAACACTCGCCAGCGCGCGTTTCACAAAAACAGGTCGGTCCTTGGTGCGGATTACCACGCCGACGGACGGTGTTGACAAATCGGCCACGATCACTCCAGTCAGGTCATAAAAAATACCATGTTATGCAAGCACCAATTCGTCAATAAAGCCAGAGGTACCGTTAAATTGTAAATCGTATTGGTGTGTTCCTTGCGTCGTCTTTATTGCGCCTGATCCTGCTTTTTTCGCGGCCCAAGATGCTCGTATCCCCGCGCACGGGTCAAGTGAATCTGGCGCTGTCGTTCGCGAAAGGCTTCGCGGCGTTCAGGGGTAAATTCATCCACGCATAGATGGCACTGCACACCCGCTTCATATTCAGGGCGGTCGCGATCCTCGGGCCAAAGGGGGCGGCGGCAGGCATGGCACATGATATGGGGCCCGGGCTTCAACCCGTGTTCGACCGATACCCGCTGGTCGAAGACGAAACAGGCCCCGTTCCACATGCTTTTGTCTTCCGGCACCTCTTCAAGGTATTTCAGGATGCCGCCCTTCAGGTGAAAGACATCCTCGACGCCCTGACCCAACAGGTAATTGGTCGATTTCTCGCACCGAATGCCGCCTGTGCAGAACATTGCAATACGTTTGTTGTGAAAGCGGTGTTTGTTTTCTTCCCACCATTGCGGGAATTCGCCAAAAGACCGGGTGCCGGGGTCAATCGCGCCTTCAAAAGTTCCGATAGCCACCTCATAATCGTTGCGGGTGTCGATAACGGCAACGTCGGGCGCGGAAATCAACGCGTTCCAGTCTTCGGGCGCGACATAATGGCCGACACGCGCGCGCGGGTCCACATCGGGCTGGCCCATGGTGACGATCTCGCGCTTCAGGCGCACTTTCAGGCGCCCGAAAGGCATGGTTTCCGCGTGGCTTTCTTTCCATTCTAGCCCGTCACATCCCGGTAGCGCCCGAATATGGGCCAAAACCGCGTCAATACCGCCGCGTGTGCCCGCAATTGTGCCGTTGATCCCCTCACGCGCCAATAAAAGCGAGCCTCTGATGCCGTGCTTATCCGCAAGCGCCAGCAAGGGGGCGCGCAGGGCGGCGGGGTCATCAAATCGGGTGAAATGGTAAAGTGCAGCAATGGTAAACATATGCGTGCTTTACTGCGCTCTGCGCCCCCGTGCAAGAGAGGAGGATTGACGCCAGCGCCTGCGCCCCTTAGCCCTTGAGCACAGCAGGAGGGCCGCGCCATGAACCACGCTTTGATCGTGATCGACATGCAAAACGACTTTTGCCCCGGTGGTGCATTGGCCGTTACCGGCGGTGATCAGATTGTCGCGGACATAAACGCGAAGATGTCCGGGGCCAGTGCCGTGGTCCTGACGCAGGACTGGCACCCGGCACAACATTCGTCTTTCGCCAGCCAGCATGCAGGCCGCGCCCCGCTGGAGGTGATCGACATGCCCTATGGACCGCAGGTCTTGTGGCCGGACCACTGCGTGCAAGGGACGCGAGGGGCGGAATTTCACCCCGAACTGAATACGGACCGCGCCGATCTGATTATCCGCAAAGGGTTCCGGCATCAGATTGACAGCTATTCTGCCTTTTTCGAAAACGACCAGCGCACCCCCACCGGGCTGGAAGGGTATTTGCGCAGCCGTGGCCTGACAGAGTTGGAATTTGTCGGGCTGGCGACAGATTTTTGCGTGGCATGGTCAGCGATAGACGCGGCAAAGCTTGGTTTCAGCGTCCGCGTGTTAACGGGGCTGTGCCGCAGCATAGATCATGACGGATCAATGGCGCAGGCGGAGGATGCGATGCGCGCGGCAGGTGTGACACTGGTATAACCGATGGATATTGCAACCCGCGTTTACAACCATCGCTGGAAGATGGACCCGATCATCCGGTCCTTGATCGATACCGATTTCTACAAGCTGCTGATGTGCCAGTCGGTTTTTTCCAACCATCCGCAAACGCAGGTGACGTTCAGCTTGATCAACCGCGCCACGCATATCCCCCTGGCGAAACTTATCGACGAGGGAGAGTTGCGCGAACAGTTGGACCATATTCGCGCCTTGTCCCTGTCACGCGGCGAATCCACCTTTCTGCGCGGCAACACCTTTTACGGCAAACGCCAGATGTTCCGTCCCGATTTCATGGAGTGGTTCGAGAATTTTCGCTTGCCACCCTATCATCTGGAACGCGTCGGCGATCAGTATGAGCTGACATTTCAGGGGACATGGTGCGAAGCAATGCTGTGGGAGATACCCGCGCTGGCCGTGCTGATGGAACTGCGCTCTCGCGCCGTTCTGGGACGGATGAAACGCTTTGAACTACAGGTGCTTTACGCGCGTGCCATGACCCGCGTCTGGGAAAAGATCGAGCAGTTGCAAGCGCTGGAAAATGTGCGGATTGCAGATTTCGGAACACGTCGGCGGCATTCTTTTCTCTGGCAGGACTGGTGCGTTCAGGCCATGACCGAAGGGTTGGGCGCTGGTTTTGCGGGAACGTCCAATTGCCTGATCGCCATGCGCCGCGAGGTCGAGGCGATTGGCACCAACGCGCATGAACTGCCGATGGTGTATGCCGCCCTTGCAAAGAATGACGCGGAGTTGGCCGATAGCCCCTATCAGGTTCTGGCCGACTGGCAGGCCGAGCATTCCGGCAATCTGCGGATTATCCTGCCTGACACTTTCGGCACCGAAGGGTTCCTCAGCCGTGCGCCAGACTGGCTGTCAGACTGGACAGGCATCCGCATCGATTCGGGCGACCCGGCAGCCGCAGCAGAAATCGCCATCCGTTGGTGGAAAGATCGCGGACAAGACCCGCGAGAGAAATTGGTGATCTTCTCTGACGGGTTGGACGTGGCGCGGATCAAAGACTTGCACAGCCGATTCGCTGGGCGGGTGAAAACCAGCTTTGGCTGGGGCACCTTGTTGACAAATGACTTCCGCAACCTTGCGCCCGATGATGGGCTTGCGCCGTTTTCACTGGTCTGCAAGGCCGTTTCGGCAAATGGCCGCCCAACGGTGAAATTGTCGGACAACCCCCACAAGGCAATGGGCCCGAAGGAGGAAATCCAGCGCTATAAGCGGGTCTTCGAAGTTGGACCGCAAGTGGCGCAGGATGTAGTCGTCTAGACACGCTTAACTCTGTTGGCGAAAACTGGCGGATGTCCGGTTTTCTCACACCGATTTTTGGTGACACTTGCCCTCAGCTGTGGTGCAATGAAGTCACTTTCATCAGTGTAGGAGGAATTTAGATGTCATTAGGTTCTCACATCGCAGAATTGCGCAGAAAGCATGAGCATCTCTCTGAAAAGGTCGAGGTGGCCCAGCGCAGCCCGGGAACTGACGACCTGCATATCGCCGATCTGAAGAAGCAGAAACTCCGCCTGAAAGAAGAAATCGAGCGTCTTTCGCACGCCTGACCGGCTCTTTCCACTCTATATGCAAACGGCCCGCATAACGCGGGCCGTTTTGTTTTGTTCAGGTCTTGTCAGACGAAGAACTGCGCGCCATTCGCGCTGATCGTCGAGCCGTTGATAAAGCCCGCATCATCGGCGACCAGAAACGCCACACAACGCGCGATTTCTTCCGGTTCGCCCAGACGCCCGGCGGGAATGCCTGCGATAATGCTCTCGCGCACTTTCTCGGGCACCGCCATGACCATCTCTGTGGCGATATAACCGGGACAAACCGCATTGGCGGTAATGCCGAACCGCGCCCCTTCCTGCGCCAGTGATTTGACGATACCCAGATCACCTGCCTTGGTCGCGGCATAATTCACCTGACCAAACTGGCCTTTCTGACCGTTGATCGAGGAAATCACCACCACGCGCCCGAATTTGCGTTCACGCATGCCGGGCCAGATCGGGTGCACCGTGTTGAACACGCCGGTCAGATTGGTGTCGATCACCTCTTTCCACTGCTCTGGCGTCATCTTGTGGAACGGCGCGTCGCGGGTAATGCCCGCATTGGCAACCACAACCTCAATCGGCCCCAGATCAGCTTCTACCTGCGCCAGGCCCGCCTTGGAGGCTTCGTAATCGGCGGCGTTCCATTTGTAGGTCTTGATGCCAGTCTCTGCCGTGAATTTGGCGGCGGCCTCGTCATTGCCGGCATAGGTTGCCGCAACCGTGTAACCCTTTTCCGCCAGTTCCTTTGAAATCGCAGCGCCAATGCCGCGCGATCCGCCCGTGACCAATGCCACTCTTGCCATGTCTACTCCTCCTCAGGGGTTTAGGTCGTCGCAATATCTGTTATCGAACGCGGGCAGGTTGCGCAAGATTGTTGCGCAACCTTTTTTGCTTAGCGTTCCAGACACATGGCGACACCCATGCCGCCACCAATGCACAGCGTTGCCAGGCCCTTCTTGGCATCGCGGCGCTGCATTTCGAACAGAAGCGTGTTCAGGATGCGGCAACCAGAGGCGCCGATAGGGTGCCCGATTGCAATGGCGCCGCCATTCACATTGACCTTGTCCACATCCCAGCCCATTTCCTTGTTCACGGCACAGGCCTGCGCGGCAAAGGCTTCATTGGCCTCGATCAGGTCCAGATCTTCTGGCGTCCAGCCAGCCTTGGCCAGCGCCTTGCGGCTGGCATTGACCGGCCCAACCCCCATGATCGCGGGGTCCAGCCCGGCCGTGGCGTAGCTTGCAATGCGTGCCAGCGGGGTCAGACCGCGCTTCTCAGCCTCTTGCGCGCTCATCAGCATGACGGCGGCGGCACCATCATTCAGCCCCGAAGCATTGGCGGCAGTAACCGACCCATCCTTGGTAAAGGCGGGGCGCAGCTTTTGCATGGCTTCCATCGTTGCGCCGTGGCGGATGTATTCATCCTGATCCACCACAATGTCGCCCTTGCGGGTCTTGACGGTAAAGGCCGCTATCTCATCCGCAAACTTACCGGATTTCTGGGCGGCTTCGGCCTTGTTCTGGCTGGCCACGGCGAATGTGTCCTGCTCTTCGCGGGTGATCTGCCATTTCTCGGCAACATTCTCGGCAGTCTGGCCCATATGGTAGCCGTTGAACGCATCCCACAACCCGTCACGGATCATGGTGTCGATCAGCTTCATGTCGCCCATCTTCTGGCCGGTGCGCATCAGGGCGGCGTGCTGACTCATGGACATATTCTCTTGCCCGCCCGCCAGAACGATCTCTGCATCGCCCAACTGGATATGCTGTGCGCCAAGTGCGACGGCACGCAGTCCGGACCCGCACACCTGATTGATCGACCATGCCGCAGACTCAATCGGCAGGCCCGCATTGACATGCGCCTGACGCGCGGGGTTCTGCCCCTGACCTGCGGTCAGAACCTGCCCCAGGATGGTTTCAGACACCTCTGCCTTGTCCACGCCTGCCCGCTCGACCACAGCCTGAAGGACAGCTGCGCCCAGATCATGGGCGGGGGTGTTTGCAAATGAACCGCCAAACGAACCGACGGCCGTTCGTGCCGCGGAAACGATAACAACATTGGTCATGTGATCTCCTCTCTCTATTTCCCG
Source organism: Roseinatronobacter bogoriensis DSM 18756 (assembly GCF_004366635.1). Lineage (GTDB taxonomy): Bacteria > Pseudomonadota > Alphaproteobacteria > Rhodobacterales > Rhodobacteraceae > Roseinatronobacter > Roseinatronobacter bogoriensis. The sequence continues at coordinate 127,576 of NZ_SORN01000001.1, forward strand.
GTATTCTGACCAACGCGGACATCGCGCCCATCAGACGATTGTATTCCCCGATGTTTGTAACAGGATGCAGACACAGTGCAACGGCGCTGCGCCGAATGCTGGCGCAAACGCCCGCAATGGCGAATTCCCGCAAGCTCTTAGCTTTGGATCAAGGGGCCTTTGTTCGACTGTGGGTCACAGTTTGTTTCCGGGAATCCTGTTCGCAGGCATGGACATCGCGCCCTTCAACAATTAAAAAAGTGTGAAAGGAGTGACATGGAACGTCAGCTTGCAAAATATCATCTGGGGCAGATCGTGCGCCATAAAAAGCACCCGTTTCGCGGGGTGATTTTTGATGTCGACCCCAAATTTGCGAATACCGAAGAATGGTATCATTCAATCCCGGAAGAAGCGCGGCCTCGCAGGGACCAGCCATTTTATCATCTTCTGGCAGAGAATGATGAAAGCTTCTATGTCGCCTATGTGTCCGAGCAGAATCTTGTTCCCGATGAGTCGGGTGAGCCGGTAGAGCACCCCGACCTGAGCGAGATATTTGGCGAATTCCACAATGGCCATTACCCGCTGCAAATCCATATGAACTGACCAGCCATCTGGCGTGGTGCACGAGTGTTTGCCGTCAGGCATACGATACCCGACGACAGCTTGGAGAGGGCGTTGCGGACGGTGGATGGTTTCGACAAGCCGCGCAGCGACGGGCCGCGGTGCGGCGATCCAAGGTTGAATCTGTAGCGCTTTATGCTGGCCAAGTCCCTGCGAGATCTGATCTGAGCGCTTGGGGCAGCCCAAACGCCGTGCCGTGGGTGCGGCCCGGCGATGCGCGGCGGCCTTCGGCCTTGACTCCGCGCAACCGAATGAAGCCAAAGTCCCGCATAGCCGCCCCTCGTGAAAGCATCGCAGAGGGCGCGGGAAACATTCGTCAGGTGGCGAACACCAGCTGCTGCATTGAAGGCTGTCGTCGCTTGGCACAAGACGCCGTGCGATAGCACCGAGGGTTTGGGCGCGCAGCGTCGTGTCGAAGGGGCGGCCTGGCGACTTGCAGCGACCTTTTTCTGCAACCAAGACAAGAACGCATTCGTAATTTGGCCCCGCTGTCTGAATGCAAGGGCCGCGGCTTTTGTTGGCGTGCTGATGCATGTCCTGTGTCAGGATGACTGTCACAGCGTTTTCAGGTATTCCAACAGCGCCTGCCGCTGTGTGTCGCTGAGCCGGTCAGCGAATGTATGGCCTGAATTCCCATAGCCGGGGCGTGTGGTGTCATAAACCCGCGCCCTCTCTGTGCCTGCGGGGACAGAATCCTTGCCTGCCTCCAGGGTTTCACTGCGCCAGCCCATCGCCTCGGGGTCGTAGTCCTGTGGTGTGACATGCCGCCAGAAGGTGGGGCGCAACCGGCTGTCCAGAAGTGCCGCGAGGTTGGGGACCGATCCGTTATGCAGATAGGGCGCTGCGGCCCATATCCCGTCCAGCGGGGGCGCGATATAGCCTTCGGCGGGGGCTGCACGCACTGTGCCCCCATGAGGGGAGCGATCTACCCAGTCATAAAAGCGGTCAAGGCTGCCATCGGTCATGGTTTGCGCATAAAGCGGGTCTGTGCCGATTTCATCCAGCGGGACAATGCGGTTGGGGTAGCTGTGTGTGTCGCCATAGGTGCCGTGACAACTGGCACATTCCGACATGAACAGGTCTTGCCCCTGCGCGGCCAGTTGCCGGTCGATCGGATAGGGATAGGCGGGCGGTGTCAGGTCAGCCAGATAGGCGCGAATGTCAGGCGCATAGCTGTCAATCTCGGCCAGTTCCTCGACGCTATCTGCGCAGAGCATTGATGCGAAAATCATGTAGCGCGAATGATCCCCGCGCCCGATTGTGGTGTAGAACATCGCATTTTTCTTGCCCATCCACCACCAAGGCGGGGTGCGCAGCGGAACAGGTGTGTTCTGGGGCGGGTCGAGCAGCGGGTCTTGCGACCACTCCATCGTGCGCGCATCACGATGCGCCATCAAGGCCCAGCTCAGATTGGTGGCGGGGTTCATTCCAATCGTGCTGGTCTGGATATAGGGCGCGATCCCGTCAATCCGGTCTGCCCAAAGCTGCCAGGCCGCGCTTTCGTCTGGTCCCTGCACATAGCGGCCAACCTGCGTGACAAGCTGGCGCGGGTCAGTGGTGAAATCGGCAAAAGCATCGCCCAGCCCGACAACAACCTCATCCCCGATGCGCCCGGCGTGGCAGACCAGACAGTTATTCGAAACTACCTCGACGCCCGCATCATTGACATGCGCTGTCAGGAAATATGGCAGTTCAGCATTGCGCCCGGTGCGGCCCGGCAGCAGCATTGCAGGGTCGGTTTCGGGAGCAATGCGGCGATAAGCAGAATAAGGCATGCCGCAACTGACATAGGGCTGATTGACCAGCGCCGTGTACCCGGCCTGTGGATCACCCGCGCGCTGGGGGGACTCTGCCACCCGCCCGGTTGGAGAACGGGACCTGTCGGGGTCCGGGCCAAAAGGTAGCGGCAGGCCGGCCAGCGCCCACAGTCCTGCGGCCAGACCGCCCGCGAGTAGCGCCGACACTGTGTAAACAAGGGGTTTGCGTGTCATGGCTGCCTTTCTCCCGAAAGCTGCAAGATACCTGTCCCACGTACTGGCCGCCCGTCCAACTGGCCTTCAGCATGAACCAACCCTGACCAGATGAGTGGCGTGAATGCGTGCTCTTGCGTGTCAGAGACGGCGGTAACTTGCAATTCCAGCGCGTCATCCAGCTTGATCGCCCATACCACCGGCCATTCGATCTGTGCACCTTGCCACAGTCGCGGAAATGAAACCTGCGACATTTCGCCCCCAAGTGGACGTGGTGATCCATCCGCCGCGATCAGGGCTGCATCCACGGTGGGCGCGCCCCGCCCGTCACTGCGTTGCGATACAATAACTGACAGATCGTCACCATTATCGAGATGCAGCAGCAGCCTGTCAGAAAAGACGGGGCCAGCCCCCGGCAAGGGCAATTCGCCCCATGCATGTTCGAACCATGCCGTTCCTGTAACTGGCTGTCCGACCCCGGCCATGTCGAATGTCCCCGTCACATCCAGCCGGGTAAAGGCATATCCGCGAAACGGGGCGTCGCTGCCCTCTGGGCTGATCGGTGTTTTGCCGGGTTGCAGGTCCAGCGTGACGGCAAAATCATCAGCCGTCGCGGTGAATTGCCAGCTATCCGTCGGGCTGTCATCCGGGAAAGTAAGGGTCCAGTTGTCGAAATGTAACTGCTGCAACGCGTCATCAAACCCGGCCTGACCCGACAATCCACGTCCAAACCTTTCTTCGGCAATGCCTTGCGTTCCATCTGTCGCAATCAGATGCGCACGGTAAATGTCGCGCAATTCCCAGATGGATGGCGCTGTATCTGCATGGCTGCCGGGCGGTACCAACCCGATTCGAGTCATGGAAAACTGAACATTGACGGGTGTCCCCTCTGGTCCTTGCAGATGCGCGGAGATCAGCCACGCCTCGGATCGGGCAGAGGGGTGGGCTGCATGATCTTGTGGCCAGTCCAGTGGCCTTGCCTGTTCTGGCCGTTCGAACCCGTCTTGCGACAGGCTTGCCATGGCCTCCATCCAGTTAATCTGTGTTTGCGTGGTTTCTGGCCTTGTGTCAGATTGCAAGAACCACATCCCGGCGGCAAGGCTCGCGCAGACTGCGGCGATTGCTGCGGTCCATAGGCGTGGTCTGGTCACTCTCGTTGCTCCTGTATCACGATCATCGCCCTTTGCAGGGTAAACTATTCCGTCGCGCTTCCAAACCAAGCCCGCCGCATTGCGAGTTTGCGCCTTGTAGCGCAGGGGGGAAATATGCCAAAGGCGCACAGATGCTGTCTGTGCCAGCGCTGAACAAGAGATACCAGACGCCCCGATGCCAAATGCAAAACCATGAATTTCGCTGAACCAACTTCGCCCGGCCGTGTTTCTTTGTTGTCCGGATTAAACCATTTGTGCCAAAAAGGGTCTTCATGCAGCTGGATATTGACGTCGTTCTGGATTTTGACCTGACGCAGGGCGATGCGGCCCTGCTGATGATCGAGGCGGCCAAACAACACGGACAGCATATTCTTGGCAGTGCGCTAGACATTCGGGGCGCAGAACTGCGCAAACTGGGGGCCGTGGACCCGCTGGACCAACGCATATTGGCGCGTGTTTCGAACAATCGCTTGCAGACGCGCTACGCGGCAAGCGTGAAGGTCACCCGCGCAGACAGAGCATTGGAGCAGCTTGCTGCGTCACCAATGGACGCTTTGCCTGCCGAGGCTCTGCCCTATCTGCGCCCCTCTCGCTTTTGCCCCTCGGACATGTTCGGGCAAATTGTTTCAAAGAACTTCGCGCATCTGCACGGTGGGGCAATGGTCGCGGCAATGCGTGACTGGGTTGGTGCCGCGCTTTCCTATGTTCCGGGCAGTTCGGACGCGTCGACCAGTGCAATGGACACATACAACGCGCGCGAAGGGGTCTGTCGGGATTATGCGCATCTGGTTTGCAGTTTCGCCCGCGCTGCCGGTATTCCGGCCCGCTATGTTTCGGGCTATGGCCCCGATGTCACACCGCAGGATTTCCATGCCGTTGCCGAAGTTTGGCTGGAGGGGGGCTGGCATCTTGTAGATGCAACCGGGATGAGCACCCCAAACACTCTTATTGTGATCGGCGCTGGGCGGGACTGTGGTGATGTTGCATTCCTTGAAACCCAAAATCATGCAGAATTCCGCGAGTTGCGGGTCTGTGTGTCGCGCGCCTGACGGTGTTTGCATGTCCGGGCGAATCAAAATGCAACATTATTCCGCGTTATATCCGGCAGAGCGATACCATGAATTGACCTCGCCGCCTTTACATATCACAAGGGAGGTGCTGTCTGCGTCCGCGGGGAGAAGGTTTTTTGAATAAAAATATCTCAAGAAGGCATGTCATCAGCGGGATGGCTTTGTTTGTTGTTTCTGGGTGTAGCGTGGCGCGTGGTGCGCCGTCACAGCGCGAGGTTCTGGCGAATTCCAGTGCCGAAGGTGCCGATTTTGTTCTTGAAATCGTAGCGCGCGACAGGCTGCCTGCCTATAACGGATGGGGCAAGTCGAATGGCCGGTTGTCAACATCCTGGCCCTCAGGCGGGGCCGTTCCCACAGATCAGGTTCTTGCGCCTGGCGACCGGCTTAGCTTGCGTATCTGGGATGCAGAAGAAAGCTCTCTTATCGCGTCCGCTGACAGTCCGTTTGCCGATGTCGCAAATGTGCTTGTATCGGCATCGGGCCGGGTAAGTTTGCCTTATATCGACGAGGTGCAGGTCGGGGGCCTTACGCTTGAGCAGGCGCGCTTGCGCATACAGTCGCAACTGACTGCGATTATCCCATCCGCGCAAGTGCAGGCCGAGGTTTCCCAAGGCAGGCGCAATTCAGCCCAGATGCTTGGCGGTGTTGCAAATCCCGGTGCCTATCCGTTGAATGAACGCAACTTGCCCCTGACCAGCCTGATAGCCGCTGCTGGCGGGATCAATCAGGCGCTTGTCAATCCTCAGGTGCAGATCACACGCGGCCAGCAGGTTTTTCGCCGCCCCCTTGGCTTTGTGTTGGACAGCCCCGCGCATGACCCCGCCATCCGTGGCGGGGACAGTGTGCTGATTGAAAGTGACCGGCGCACGTTCAAGGCATTGGGGGCCGCGCAGCGCGAAGAAATAATCGGCTTCGATGCAGAAGATGTCAGTGCATTGCGTGCCATTTCCCTGATGGGGGGGATCGCAGATACGCGCGCTGATCCGCGCGGCATTCTTGTGTTGCGTCGCTATACCGAAGCAGAGGTTGCCCGCGCCGGGGGGGCACCAAATACGCGTGTTGTGTTCAGTTTCGATCTGACAAAGGCCGACGGGATGTTCAGCGCCGACGAATTCCTGATTGCGGATGGGGATATCGTCCTTGCTACGCAGGCCCCTGCGGTAACCACGCAACGTGTCCTTACGCTGTTCGGTGCAATTCTTGGCTTCGGCCGCGCAGTTGGAGCGCCGTGACGGCCGCTCGGGTCCTTATCCTTGGGGCAAGCGGGCGCTTGGGGGGAATGCTGCGCCGTCACTGGATCGAGGGGCAGGGCCAGCCGTTGTGGCAGTTTCGCAGCAATCCGCCGCGTTCCGTGCCGTATGGTTCGGTGCATGTGTTCAATCCGCTGTCAGACCTGCCAGAATGTGGCCCCGTCGATGCTGTGGTGAGCCTTGCAGGGATCGTGCCGGGAAAGGTGGCGGCGCTCTCAATGAATATTGCGCTGGGGCTTGCTGCTATAAAGTGTGCAAGGGCGCTTGGCGCAAAGCATGTCTTTCTGTCATCCTCGGCTGCGGTTTATGGCGCATCAGACAGCCCGCTGCACGAAGATGGCGCAGCCACCCCCGCGAGTGCCTACGGCCAAGCAAAGCTTGATATGGAGGATGCTGCACTAGGTCTGGCCGCCCGATATGGGGTTGGTGTGACCGCATTGCGTATCGGCAATGTTGCAGGCGCTGACGCGCTGCTTGGGCGGCAGCGTAGCAGATACACCCTTGATCAATTCGCTGATGGGCGTGGGCCGGTTCGGTCCTATATCGGCCCGAAAGAGTTCACCCGCCTTTTGCAGGCACTGTCATCTCTCGCCTGCTGCGGTGCAGATATACCAACCAGGCTTAACCTTGCGCTACCCGGCGCTGTTGAAATGGCGGATCTGTGCCGCCAGGCTGCGCTCCCCTTTGACTGGCATCCAGCACCTGCGCATGCATTGCAATCGGTGGTGCTGGATATGACGCGGCTGGCAGACCTGCTGCCACTGTCCCCGGCGGACCCTGCTGCGATTGTCGCTGATTGGCGCGCAGACAGGAGGTCTGCGTGACAAGGTCAAAACGGCAATTCGATCTGTTCCTTGCAACCCTGCTGGTGCCACTGATCCTGCCTTTGCTGGGTGTGCTTGCCCTATTGCTCTGGGTGGTTCAGGGGCGCCCGGTTTTTTTCGGTGGTGAACGTATGCGCAGTAGCACTCAGGCGTTCACGTTATGGAAATTGCGCAGCATGTCGATGGTCGCGTCGGATAGCGGTGTTTCTGGCGGTGACAAGCTGGCGCGGATAACGCCGATGGGCCGCATTCTGCGCCGCTCGCGCATGGATGAATTGCCACAGTTATTCAACATCTTTCGTGGCGATGTCAGCTTCGTGGGGCCGCGCCCGCCTTTGCGCCTTTATGTTGAACGCTTTCCGGAAATCTATGATCAGGTTTTACGCGTGCCGCCGGGCATAACCGGCTTGGCAAGTCTTGTATTTGCGGCTCATGAGGAACGGCTATTGACGCGCAGCACATCGGCCGAAGCCACGGATGCGATCTATGCGCGGATATGTGTGCCACGCAAAGCCAGACTCGATCTGATTTATCAGCGCCATCAAAGCCTCGGCTTTGATCTGTGGTTGATCTTCCTGACCGGCGCGCGGGTGCTTGGATTCGTGCGGGGGCGCAGGCTGCCACGGGGGTGGCGGATCGGATCATCGCCCGCCCGCCGAAAGTGAACAGGGCCCCAAAAGGGGCCCTGCACGATTGTTGCTTCACACTGTTACATTGACAGCAAGGCAGAACTTTCATGACGCGCCAGAACCCGGCGTGCAGCTGCATATTCGCCCTGACCTTTGCGCGTGGCCAGTTCAGGGAATAGCGCAAGCAATTCATCACGCTGCTGCGTGTCCAGACCATTCAACGTGACATCGGCTGGCTGGAAGCTCTCGCTCCATGCACCTTCAGAGTCGATGATCTGATGGCTGTCGAACATGATATGGACATAGGTGACCGGGCGCGGATCGTGTTCAATGCCCGGCTGCCCGACCAGATCACAGGCCGCGACAAGTACTTCACGCTCACCAAACAACAACTCGGCCTGATATCCGCTGATCAGCATCCGGTGCCCCGGTGAAACTCGCAGATCGCGTCTGGGCATCTGGTTGCCCAAGGCCCCTGCACGGATCAGGACCGAAACGAAGTCGGGATTGCGCGTCAGATACGCGGTATCCAGCGTCCGTTGACCCGCCCAGCGCACTTGCTGGAACCCATCGTCGCGTGTCAGAACCTTGTCGCCGATCTTGATGTCCTCGACCAGTTTCGGCCCTTCGGCAGTCACGATCAGCGTTCCGGCAGCGAAACACGGGACTGTGATATGCACTGTCGCATGATCGGCGCCCCCATTACCGTCGCTGACAACATACTCGAACGTGTCCTTCCCGAAAAAGCCTGCATTGGGCTTGTATGTGAAAGATCCGTCCGGCTGCATCGTTACAGTGCCGTTCGCAGGCTGCGTGTTCAGCTTGACAGTCAGCGGGTCACCATCCGGGTCACTGTCATTGTCCAGCACATTCCCTTCGAAGGCCTTGTCGATCCCCATCGTTTCGAATTTGTCATCCACCGCCACGGGTGGCCGGTTGGCAGGCGCGCATTCTTTCTCAGTGAACAGGTTCACTGTCGCCGTATCCTGACCGCCATTCCCGTCGCTGATAGTGTAGGTGAAGCTGTCCTCACCTGCGAAGCCATCATTGGGGGTGTAGGTGAAGGTCCCGTCCGGGTTCATCGTCACAGTCCCATTCGCAGGGTCTGTGTTGCCAATGACAGTCAGCGGGTCGCCATCCGCATCGGTGTCGTTATCGAGAACGGACCCCTCTATCGCCTGGTTAAAGGCACCCGAGAAGAAGTCGTTCTCGGCATCCGGCTCCGTGTTTGGTCTCTCGGCGACATTGACAGTCACGGTCGCTGTATCGGTGCCACCATTCCCATCGCTGACCGTATAGGTGAAGCTGTCCTCTCCGCTGAAGCCTTCATTCGGAACATAGACAAACTGCCCATTCGCATTGATCACAACAGACCCGTTTGCCGGTGCTGTGTTTCCGATCACGGTCAGATCATCGCCATCAGGATCGCTGTCATTGTCGAGGACCGACCCCTCGATCGCAGAGTTGAAGGCCCCGTCGGCAACATCGTCTTCCGCGACAGGTGCCCCGTTCACATTCAGCGTGACGGTGGCGGTATCTGTCCCGCCATTGCCATCGCTGACCGTGTAGGTGAAGCTGTCCTGCCCACTGAAGCCGTCATCGGGCACATAGGTAAAGGTGCCATCCTCGTTGAGGACAAGCGTGCCGTTCTCAGGCTCGGTATTGCCGATGATCGTCAGCGGATCGCCATCTGCATCCGTGTCGTTGTCCAGCACGGACCCTTCGATCGGCGCGCCTTCCTGCCCGTTGACGATATCGTCATTGGCCTCTGGCGCCGTGTTCGGTTGCTCGCCGACATTGACGGTCACGGTCGCTGTATCGGTGCCACCTTTCCCATCGCTGACCGTATAGGTGAAGCTGTCCTCTCCGCTGAAGCCTTCATTCGGAACATAGACAAACTGCCCATTCGCATTGATCACAACAGACCCGTTTGCCGGTGCTGTGTTTCCGATCACGGTCAGATCATCGCCATCAGGATCGCTGTCATTGTCGAGGACCGACCCCTCGATCGTAGAGTTGAAGGCCCCGTCGGCAACATCGTCTTCCGCGACAGGTGCCCCGTTCACATTCAGCGTGACGGTGGCGGTATCTGTCCCGCCATTGCCATCGCTGACCGTGTAGGTGAAGCTGTCCTGCCCACTGAAGCCGTCATCGGGCACATAGGTAAAGGTGCCATCCTCGTTGAGGACAAGCGTGCCGTTCTCAGGCTCGGTATTGCCGATGATCGTCAGCGGATCGCCATCTGCATCCGTGTCGTTGTCCAGCACGGACCCTTCGATCGGCGCGCCTTCCTGCCCGTTGACGATATCGTCATTGGCATCCGGCCCTGCGTTCACATTCAGCGTGACGGTGGCGGTATCTGTCCCGCCATTGCCATCGCTGACCGTGTAGGTGAAGCTGTCCTGGCCGAAGAAACCGTCATCCGGCACATAGGTGAAGGTGCCATCATCATTGAGGAGCAGCGTGCCGTTTTCGGGTTCGGTATTGCCGATGATCGTCAGCGGATCGCCATCCACATCAGTGTCGTTATCCAGCACAGCCCCTTCGATCGGCGCGCCTTCCTGCCCGTTGACGATATCGTCATTGGCCTCTGGTCGCGCATTCACATTCAGCGTGACAGTGGCGGTATCGGTGCCACCATTCCCATCGCTGACCGTGTAGGTGAAGCTGTCTTCACCTGCGAAGCCATCGTCAGGGATGTAGATAAACTTGCCGTCGGTCCCGATGACGAGTTTGCCATTTGAGGGCGCGGTATTGTCGATGACCTTCAGTGGGTCGCCATCCGGGTCAGAGTCATTGTCCAGCACAGAGCCCTCAATCGGCTCCCCTTCCTGGCCATTGATCGTGTCCGCAACCGCGATTGGGGCCTCATTCGGCCTCTCGCCGACCGTCAGGGTGACAGTGGCGGTATCTGTCCCGCCATTGCCATCGCTGATCGTGTAGGTGAACTGGTCAGTGCCCGCAAAACCGGTCTCTGGCGTGTAGGTGAAGGTGCCGTCCTGGTTTACCGTGACAGTGCCATTGAGCGGATCGGTATTGCCGATCACGGTCAGATCATCGCCATCCGGGTCGCTGTCATTGGCCAGCACATCGCCTTCAATGGGCTGGTTGAAATCGCCGGTGAAGCTGTCATTCGCCGCATCGGGCGCGGTATTGGGGGCGACGGTCAGGGTGACGGTGGCGGTGTCTGTGCCGCCATTGCCATCGCTGATCGTATAGGTGAACTGGTCAGTGCCCGCAAAACCGGTAGTCGGCGTGTAGGTGAAGG
>NZ_SORN01000001.1:138434-1007313 GCF_004366635.1 Roseinatronobacter bogoriensis DSM 18756
GCGGTGTCTGTGCCGCCATTGCCATCGCTGATCGTATAGGTGAACTGGTCAGTGCCCGCAAAACCGGTAGTCGGCGTGTAGGTGAAGGTGCCGTCCTGGTTTACCGTGACAGTACCATTGAGCGGATCGGTATTGCCGATCACGGTGAGATCATCACCATCGGGGTCACTGTCATTGGCAAGCAGATCGCCTTCAATCGGCTGGTTGAAATTGCCCGAGAAGGCATCATTCACAGCATCCGGCGGGCTGTTGGGTGCCGCGCCGACTGTTAGGGTAACTGTGGCGGTATCAGTGCCGCCATTGCCATCTGTCACTGTGTAAGTGAACTGGTCGGTGCCGGTGAAATCCGGGTTCGGTGTATAGGTAAAGGTGCCGTCCTGGTTTACCGTGACAGTGCCATTGGACGGATCGGTGTTGGAGATCACACAGATCTTGTCCTTGTCCGGGTCCATGTCATTGTCGAGCACGTTGCCAGTGATGTCCGCGTTGAATTCGACTTCATACATGTCATCCGCCGCAATCGGGTCGGCATTTGTCAGCATGTTAAAGTTTTGCGGGACCGCCTCGCCGAAATTCAACCCTGAATTCACATCGCGCGAGGTCATCGTGAAGGTGATCGCGTTAGTGTCATCATAGAGCACCAGAAACTGGCTCTCGAGCAGGTCAGGGTCGATATTGTCGACAGTTCCGGACCCTGTGACAGAAGAGCCACCATCGAAATTCACATCAACATTCGAATTGTCGCTGACCCCGACATTCAACAGGTTGGGGTCATTGATCGTGATAACCTCGGCGCCTTGGTTCTTGTCCAGATCGGCAAAGACAAGGGCCGGATGCAGGTTGACAGGCGTACCTGTCGCCTGATCGAAAAACTCCAGCCGGAAGGTGGCGGTTTCGCCGCCCACATTCGGGTTGTTATTGCCGTTCAGCAGGATTTCGGCCTCGTCACCGAATGCCAGATCAACCTTCAGATGCTCGTTTGATTTTTCGACCAGAACCAGCCGTGCCGAGACAACTGTTCCATCTTCCAGCGTGGCCGCGTTGCGGTAAATGACTGAATCGCCAGCAGTCGCATTGTCGTTGCCGACCCCGATGCTGCCATCCTCAGCCTCAGAAAACTTCAGCGAAATGGCGTCAAAGGCTTCAGGGTTGAAGCCGCCCTTCGGGCAATCCGGGTTGGGATCTTCGGCCACTGTCAGCGTGACTGTGGCCGTGTCGGTGCCACCATTGCCGTCGCTGATTGTATAAGTGAATTGGTCGGTGCCAGAAAAGCCGGTATTCGGCGTGTAGGAAAAAGTACCATCCGGGTTCACCGTGACAGTGCCATTGGCCGGATCGGTGTTGGAGGTCACGCAAATCGTGTCTTTGTCCGGGTCCGTATCATTGTCGAGCACGTTGCCGGTGATGACCGCGTCGAATTCACCTTCATACGTATCATCCGCCGCAATCGGGTCGGCATTCGTCAGCATGTTGAAGTTTTCCGGAACCGCCTCACCGAAATTCAACCCGGAATTCACATGACGAGAGGTCATCGTGAAGGTGATTTCGCTGGTGTCATCATACAGCACCAGAAACTGGCTCTCGAGCAGATTGGGGTCGATATTGTCGGCAGTCCCGGACCCTGTGACAGAGGATCCGCCATCGAAGTTCACATTGACATTGGAGTTGTCGCTGACGCCCACGTTCAAAAGATTGGGGTCATTGATCGTGATAACCTCGGCGCCTTGGTTCTTGTCCAGATCGGCAAAGACAAGGGCCGGGTTCAGCGAGACCGGCGCGCCAGTTTCCTGGTCAAAGAATTCCAGCCGGAATGTCGCCGTTTCCCCGCCCATATGCGCGTTGTTGTTGGCATTCAGAACGATTTCGTAATCGTCGGAGAAGGCCAGATTGACCTCTAGATGCTTGTTGGATTTTTCGACCAGAACAAGGCGTGCGGAAACAACAGTTCCGTCCTCCAGCGTGGCCGCATTGCGATAGATGACCGAGTCGCCTGAAGAGGCATTGGTCGCGCTGACCTTGATGCTGTCATTCACGGCATCGGAGTAATTCAACGAGATCGCGTCGAACTTCGCTGCGTTGAACCCGCCTTTCGGGCAATCTTCATCATCAGGTGTCTGGTCTGTGTCGTCACCGTCATTATCGTCGTCTGCCACATGGGGGTCTTCGTCAACGGTAATTGTCACTTTTGCGGTGCCATAGCCGCCTTTGCCGTCGCTGATCTTGTATGTGAATGTGTCGGTTCCGGAGAACCCGTCATTGGGGGTGTAGGTGAAATTGCCGTCAGAGAACATCTTGACGGTACCATTTTTTGGCTGGGTCACGGAAACGACGGAAAGCTTGTCGCCATCCTTGTCGGTGTCATTGGCAAGAACGTTACCTTTCACGGGCTCGTTGAAGTCGCCTGAGAATGCATCATCGTTGGCATTGGGGGCGTTGTTCCACACTTTCTTCCAAAGCAATCCGCTTTTTTTCCAAGTCCAGTTACCTGATGTCATCTCACTATCCTTTCCCACACCCACAGCGCCTTGCGCGTGATTACACTTATGTTGGCGACACAAGTTGCCGCTTGCCGCTCAAGCAGCCTGTTCTTTGTTTCATCGCCGCGAATTCGATTAACGCGGCCGTATATTGCATTGTCTGTAACGCGCGTAATGCTGGACCTGTTCAATGATCCACATTGCGAGTGCCATTCCTGATTAACGAAATGGCACAGTCTTCTGACTGCGATGATCAAGCTTTTGCACTCGACCGCGTCTGAATGGTTATCGCTGGAAAGGTGGAAGACCCTATGTGCGCAATTGCATTAAACAACCTTGTTATAGACAATTTTCATGTATCCTGTTCGATCATCTTCATAATTTTTCTAAATATTTCAAGCGGACTGGCATGAAACGAGCATTGATGATGCGTTTTGCATCGCTTATTGTTTCGACATTGAGGCTTAATATCTTATTTGGGCAAAATTGTGTCGCATGGCGACAAAAGTCGATCAATCTTCTTCGTTTGAACCAAGCAGGCTCACGAAAGATAGAGGCAATCGACGAATCGTTAACGAATACTCCTTTTGATTGACTTAATTAGAGAAAAATAAACTATGGGTTGTGGGGCGGCTTTTAAATCCGGCTCCCAACGCTACTTATTGAAGCCAGGAAAAGTTTCAGAAAACTTTTGCCAAGCCCGATAAAACTGAAAAGTCTGGTGTTTAAGGGATCTGCGCGATGTGGTGGTCGGCTCAGGTCACGCCAAGGTTTCGACCAGCCGCGCTTCCAGTGTGGCTACGTCAGGCAACACCTGAAAGAACTCTCGCAGGCTTGCATCGGCAAAGCCTTGTTCGATGATATGATCAATCAGATTGGCAAGTGGTGCCCAATATCCGGCGGTGTTCAGCAGATAGATTGGTTTCACATGCAGGCCCAGTTGCCGCCAGGTCAGCACCTCGAAGAACTCATCGAGTGAACCGGCACCGCCGGGCAGGACGACGATTGCATCTGAATTGGTGAACATCACCTTCTTGCGTTCATGCATGGTTTCGGTGACGACCAGCATTCCCAGATCGCGCTTGCCAACTTCGGCCTGCATCAGATGTGTAGGAATGACCCCCATCGTTGCCGCCCCTGCGCCCTGTGCCGCGCGCGCGACCTCGCCCATGATGCCGATATCCCCGGCACCGTAAACAAGCCGCCAGCCATGCCGGGCCATCATCTTGCCAACTTCGCGGGCATCCAAAGCAAATCGTGGGTCGGTGCCAGCCCGTGATCCACAAAAGACACATAGTGAACGGGTCTGATCTGACATCTGGAACAATTGTTCTCCTGAATTGCTTTACTATCGGTTACCTAGATTGCTACAGTCTTGCAAGTGCAAGTCGGTTGCGTGGTTTCAAGGGGCGCGCGATGTTAAGATTTCTTCCAAAAGATACGCTTGCGCAATGGCTTGTCGGCTCGGTTGCGGTGGTCGGTGCGGCCAGTGTGGCCTATCTGCTGATCTTTCCGTCGAATGACGCGCCGACTGAACGCGCCGCGCCCAGCGTCATGATGGGAGAGCCAGCGGGACTTGACCTGCCGTCTGATGACACGGGGCCAGACCTGCAAGCCGCGTTGATGGCCCCGGCGATAGAGCAGCCCCCAAGTTTCGATCTGGTGCGCGTGACCGACCTTGGCGATGTGCTCATTGCAGGCCAAGCGCCTGCAAGCAGTGCCGTGACCGTCTTGATCGATGAAGAACCTGTTGCCCAGACCGTCAGCACAGCGGCTGGGGAATTCGTGCTGATGTTCGAGGTGCAGCCCAGCGTCGCGCCGCGCGTGCTGGAACTGGAGGTCCGCTTGGCGAGTGGGGACAGGCTGCGTTCAGTTGATACGCTGATGCTTGCACCGCGCAGCGACCGCCTGGTTGCAGAGGCAGAGGCGCTTCAGACCGCACGCGCAGTGGAAGTTGACCCGCTGTTTCCCGAAGCGTCCGAACCCGCGCCTGCGCCGGTTATATCTGCGCCGCAAATCGCGGGCGCAACCCAGCCCGATGCCGCAGAAGGGCAATCCCGCACAGAATTGTCTGACTCCACAGGAACGGGCGCACCGCTTGCAGTTCTCATGCGCGCGGATGGCAGCGTTCAGCTTCTGGGGGAGGCGGGCGCCCTGGAAACACAGCCGTCATCTGGCAGCAATGTCAGCATTGACGCTGTAACCTATGATTCTGGCGGCGATGTTGCGCTGAGCGGTCGCACCCGCGTAGGGGCTGCGGATATTCAGATTTATCTGGACAATCAGCCGATCCTGCGCGCGCGCGCCAGCTCTGACGGAAATTGGCAGGCACAGCTTCAGGGCATAGAGCGTGGTGTCTATCGTCTGCGCGTGGATGAATTGGATGATGCCGCGCAGGTCACATCCCGCGCAGAGATCCCCTTTGAACGTGTCGTCCCTGAAATCGCGCGCGAAGCCGCTGGCCCGCAGGCGCTGATCGTGCAACCGGGCAACACTCTTTGGGCCATGTCGCAGGAGCAATTTGGCGACGGCGCGCGCTATATGCGCATTTTCGATGCCAATCGCGACCAGATCCGTAACCCGGATTTGATCTATCCGGGGCAGGTCTTCGTTCTGCCGCAAGATGCGGACGAAGGCGGGCGCGACTAGGCAAGGGTTGCCATGGGGCAACCTGTGCCCTGTTTTCATTACCGAAAGCTTGACCCCCGTGATTTTATGCCCAATTCTTGGGCATGCAGGGACGGCCTTGCAAACCTATCTTCAGCACCAGGACGACCTGGTCCGACAGGAGGATCAGATGCCCTGGATTTATCTTGCAATCGCTGGTGTGTTGGAGGTGGTTTGGGCCTTCGCGATGAAACAATCAATGGGTTTCACGCGGCTGGTGCCAACCATGGTCATGGGGGTGTCGATGTTGGGCAGTTTCGCGCTGCTGGCCATTGCGATGAAAACCCTGCCACTGGGCACGGCCTATACGGTCTGGACCGGAATCGGCGCGGTCGGGGCCTTTACTGTCGGCATTATGGCGCTGGGCGAAGCGGTGACACCCATGCGCGTGGCAGCGGCGGCGATGATCGTGGGCGGCCTTGTGTTGATGAAGCTGTCAGGCACGGGCGAGACCTGACAGGGGCGCTCTGGTCTTTTCGCGGGCGCGGGCCTAGATAGCACGGGCATACAGAAGAAAGCCCGATATGACTGCGACTGACCAGACTTCTACAGCGCAAGACACCCAATCTGTTCCAACGGCATCGCAGGAACGCGCAAGCGGATTGCGCACGATAAAGCGTGTTATCCCGTATCTATGGCCCGCAAATGCCGCATGGGCGCGCAAGCGCGTTGTCCTTGCCCTGTTGATGCTGGTTCTGGCCAAACTGGTCGCGGTCGGAACCCCGTTTTTCTACAAGGGCGCGGTCGATGCGCTTGCGGGCGAGGGGGCCGCGTGGTTTCTGGCCGTGGGCGCGATCGGGCTGACTGTGGCCTATGGTGTCGCAAGGCTGATGGAGGTGGGCTTTCAGGAATTGCGCAATATCCTGTTCACCCGTGTAGGCCAGCGCGCCTTGCGTCAACTGGCGCTGGAGACATTTCAGCACATCCACCGGCTGAGCCTGCGCTATCACATCACCCGTAAGACCGGCGGGCTAAGCCGGATTATCGAGCGTGGCGTGAAAGGCGTGGATTTCCTACTGCGCTTCCTTTTGTTCTCGATCTTTCCGCTGATGCTGCAACTGTTGATGATTGCGGTCATCTTCTTCTGGCTGTTTGATGTGTGGTATCTGGTCACGGTGGTGGTGACGATCAGCCTGTATGTCTGGTTCACCTTCCGGGTGACCGAATGGCGCGTCACCCAACGCCGGATCATGAACCAGCAAGATACCGATGCCAACCAAAAGGCCATCGACAGCCTGTTGAATTTCGAGACGGTCAAGTATTTCAATGCCGAAGCGATGGAGGCCAGCCGCTATGACGGGGCGATGGCGCGCTATGAAGAAGCCGCTGTCAAGACGAACTATTCGTTGGCATTCCTGAATTTCGGACAGGCATTCCTGATCACCTCGGGGCTGGTGACGGTCATGGTGCTGGCCGCGATTGGCGTGCAACGTGGCGATCTGACTGTGGGCGATTTCGTCATGGTCAACGCCTATATGATCCAGATTACCATGCCGCTGAATTTTCTGGGAACTGTGTACCGCGAAATCCGGCAGGCGCTGGTCGATATGGCCGAAATGTTCGACCTGTTGGACCAGCCGCCAGATGTCAGCGACGCGCCGGATGCAGCCGATTTGACAGTCGGCAAGGGCGAGGTCTGTTTCGAGCAGGTAGAATTCGGTTATGACGCGGCCCGCCCAATTCTGAAAGGGATCAACCTGACAGTAGCAGGGGGCGAGACAGTGGCCATTGTCGGCCCGTCCGGGTCCGGCAAATCAACAATCGGGCGACTGCTGTTTCGCTTCTATGACGTGACGGGCGGCGCAATCAGGATAGATGGGCAGGATTTGCGAGAGGTGACGCAATCCAGCCTGCATGGGGCAATCGGCGTGGTCCCGCAGGATACAGTGCTGTTCAATGACACGATTGCCTATAACATCGCCTATGGGCGCGAAGGGGCAAGCCGCGAAGAGATCGAAGCTGCGGCAAAGGCCGCGCGGATACATGACTTTATCCTCTCGCTGCCTGAAGGTTATGACACAGCCGTGGGCGAACGTGGCCTGAAACTGTCAGGCGGTGAAAAGCAGCGCGTGGGCATTGCACGGACCTTGCTGAAAAACCCGCCCATCCTGCTGCTGGACGAAGCGACCAGCGCGCTTGACACGCAGACCGAGCAGAGCATTCAGGACAGCTTACGCCAGATGGGAAAAGGCCGCACGGTTCTGACGATTGCGCACAGATTGTCCACCGTCGTGGATGCGGACCGCATCATTGTGCTGGAGGACGGGCATATCGTAGAAGAAGGGTCGCATGATGGGCTGCTGGCGCAGAACGGGCGCTATGCGGCCATGTGGGCACGCCAGAGCGTTGAGGTGGAATGACACCGGCACGGCAAAACGCCCTGCCTTTGGCACCCCCATATATATGGGCGGTGGTGGCAGATGTGGCACATAGCGGGGTGCGCGCGGCAGGGCGTGCCCGGCTGCGCGGGCGGGCCATGTGTGTGGGGGCGCGCCATGCAATCCTATGATGTCATTATCTTTGGCGCAGGGGCCGCAGGCATGTTCTGCGCTATCGAGGCCGGGCGGCGGGGCCGCCGCGTCGCGCTGATTGACCATGCAAAAGCGCCGGGTGAAAAAATCCGCATCTCTGGCGGGGGTAGGTGCAATTTCACCAATCTGGATATCCGCCCCGAACGCTTTCTGTCCCAAAACCCGCGCTTTGCCCGATCTGCATTGTCGCGCTACACCCAGCATGATTTCATCGCGCGGGTCGATGCGGCCGGAATCGCATGGCATGAAAAGGCGCTGGGCCAGTTGTTCTGCGACGGCTCTGCGCGCGAGATCATCGCCATGCTGTGCAAGGATATGGCAGAGGTCGGGGTAGAACTGAAGCTTGCGACCCGCATCGAAGATGTCCAGCATTCTGATGGCTTCACGGTCCGGACAAGCGCCGGGGAATTGCATGCGCCCAAGCTGGTGGTTGCAACAGGTGGCAAATCAATTCCCAAGATGGGGGCGAGTGGGCTGGGCTATCAGCTTGCCACCCGCTTTGGGATGGACCTGACAGAAACGCGCCCTGCACTGGTCCCGCTGACATTTACCTCTGAGCAACTTGATGAGATGAAACCGCTGGCAGGTCTGTCTGTCTCAGCCAGCGTATGTTGCGGGACTATCGCTTTTCGAGAAGGGTTGCTGTTCACGCATCGGGGTTTGTCCGGTCCATCAATCCTTCAGATTTCAAGCTATTGGCGCGAGGGAGAAGCCATCGATATCAACCTTGCGCCAGATGTTGATATCGCAGCCGCCTTGGCTGCTGAAAAACAACAACGCGGCAAACAAAGCGTTTCCGTGGCGCTGAGTGCCCATTTGCCCGAAAAGCTTGCGCGTCAGATCGTGGCGCGTTCCGGGCTGGTCGGGAATCTGGCTGATCAGCCAAAGGCAAGGTTGCAGGCGCTGGCGCGGGATGTTTCCGCCTGGCGTGTGCGCCCTGTCGGCACCGAGGGGTACAGGACTGCTGAAGTCACGCTGGGTGGCGTTGACACGCGCGGCCTCGATTCCCGAACAATGGAAAGCCGCAGCTTGCCCGGATTGCACTTCATCGGCGAGGTTGTCGATGTCACGGGCTGGCTGGGAGGTTATAACTTCCAATGGGCATGGTCATCGGGCTGGGTCGCCGGACAGGCCGTCTGAGAGCATTGCGGACGGTGCATATGGCGCCAACTGCGGGGCCAAGGTGCAAAGTGCCGCTGCGCATCGCTGGGCCGCGCCTTCGGCGCAACCTTCCTATGGTGCGCGGCGCAAGACCAGTACAGCATTCAGCCCGCCAAAGGCAAAAGCATTTGACATGGCGACATCGACACTCGCCTCTCGCGCCGAATTTGGCACGACATCCAGCCCGATCTCGGGGTCGGGTTCATTGAAGTTGGCGGTCGGCGGGATAACCCCTTCGCGAAGCGCCATCAGACAGCCCAACAGTTCAACAGCGCTTGTGCCGCCGATCATATGCCCATGCATTGATTTCGTCGAAGAAACAGGCACCGCATCAGCATGAGCCCCCATGACGATACGCAACGCCTCGGCCTCGGTCCGGTCATTCGCGGCCGTGCCTGTGCCATGCGCATTCACATAATCAACCCGGTTAGGGGCAAGTGCCGCGTCGGCAAGGGCCGCGCGCATGGCGCGCACTGGCCCGTCACGGTCGGGCATGACGATATCGCCTGCATCCGAACTCATGCCAAACCCGACAACTTCGGCCAGTATCTCGGCCCCGCGCGCGCGGGCGTGCTCGTAATCTTCAAACACGAAAACCGCGCCACCCTCGCCCTGCACCATCCCGGAACGATCGCGCGAGAACGGGCGGCAGGTGTCGCGCGACATGACGCGCAACCCCTCCCAGGCTTTTATCCCGCCGAAACACAGCATCGCTTCTGATCCGCCGGTCAGCATGACATCCGCGCCACCGCCGCGGACCATGTGAAACGCCTGCCCCATCGCATGATTGGCCGATGCGCAGGCGGTCGAAACCGTATAGCCCGGCCCCTTCAACCCGAATTCCATCGACACATGCGACGCCGCCGCATTGTGCATCAGGCGCGGGACAACAAATGGGTGTACGCGGTCTTTGCCATCGGCATAAACTGCGCGGTAATTGTCATCGACCGTTGTGTTGCCGCCACCAGCCGTGCCCAGAATAACCCCTGCACGCAGTGCCAGAGCTTCATCAATCACCAATCCGGACTGCGCCATTGCCTGACGTGCCGAAACAAGGGCAATCTGGGTGAATCTATCGAGCAGGGAAAGCGCGTTGCGCGCGAAATGTTGTTCGGGGGCAAATCCCCGAATCTCGGCACCGATCTTGATGTGGAGGCGCTCTACATCGCGGCAGGTTAGTGGGCCAATGGCACATTGGCCTTGTTGCATTGCTGAAAATGTCGAGCGCACGTCTGCGCCCAGCGGGTTCAGTGTCCCCGCTCCAGTAATGACAACACGCCTCATGCCGCCTGTCGGGCTACCAGCTTTTCAACCTCGGCAATGATTGCGCCGACCGAAGAAATGTCGAATCCCGGCTGCTCTGGCGTATTGGCATTGAACGGCACCGAGATGCCAAAGGCTTCTTCAATACCAAAAATGCACTCGACCAGACCCAGACTGTCGATCCCCAGATCAGCCAAACGGCTGTCATCTGTTATATCGGACGGCTCCATCATTGCCTGTTCGGCAATGATCTCCGTGACACGGGCTGCGATAAAATCAGTTTCCTGCATGACGTCGAGTCCCATTGGACACACTCCAGACCAGTTTGGTGCGTCCTGTATTCCGCAAGACTGTAACAGTTTCGTAACACGGGGCAACTCAATTTCTTGCGGGTGCGGCAATGATGCAGTCCTGCGTCCGTTGCCGCATACCGTCAGATTCGCAGGCCGTTTTCGACCGCCCCCGCCCGCGACAATGCGTCATAGATCTTTGCATCGCGACCATACATGTCATTGCGGAAGTTCAGCGCGCCTCGCACATCGGTAAAGGCGGTGCGATAGACCAGATGCACCTGAACGGGATCATCAAGGTAGACACGGGTCTGCTGGCCCGTATTCAGCACCGAATGATACAGGCCGCGCGGATCATCTGTCTGGCGTGACAACAATTCATATGCAAAATCACGCGGATCGTTCAGCCGCACACAGCCAGAGGAATGCGTGCGCACAGTTGTGTTGAACAAATGCCGCTCGGGGCTGTCATGCAGATAGATCGCGTAAGGGTTGGGGAACATGAACTTCACCTCGCCCAGTGCATTCGTCGGGCCGGGTGGCTGGCGTACATTGAAGGGAAAGTTGGCAGGTGTGTAGCGCGAGAAGTCGATCGCATTGCGCGGCACAACCCGTCCGCGCGCATCCACGATCTGCAGGTGCCGCGCCCCGCCAGACGCCAGCGCACCCCAATATGATCGCGCCACGATCGAGCGCGGCAATGTCCAGTCAGGGTTGATTTCCAGATAGGTCATCCGATCGGAAAACTCTGGCGTCTGCCGGTCTGCCGCTTGTGCACCGACGACTGAAACCGTCTCGAATGTCACTTGATCCTGATCAACGATCTGGCTGGTAAAGTCGGTCAGGTTCACCCAGATATGCCGCTCTCCACGGGGGATATTCAGCCAGCGCTCGCGTTCCATCGCAACAATAACGGATTTCAGCCGCTCCTCAGGCGGGGTGTTGATCGCGCGCAATGTCGCGGCACCGACGATACCATCTGCCTCGATCCCGTGGCGCAACTGGAATTCCAGAACCGCCGCTTGCAGCGTGGCGTCATAACTCGCCGTGGCAGAGCGTTCCAGATAGCCCATCGCGATCAGCCGGTTGCGCAACGCCACGACCGCCTCGCCAGAGGTTCCCGGTGTGAACCGCGCGTCAGGCACGCGGGGGCCCCAACCGCCAGATGCGATCACGCGTTCCAGATCCTGACGTGCGCGAAACAGGCGGGCATATTCGGGCGCTGCCGGGGCAAGGTTGCGGATAAAGGCCGCAGGGGGGCTTTGCGAAAACTCGCGCAGCAATTCTTCAGGGTCAGGGCGCGGCAAGACGCGGACAATGCTGCGATCAACGGACCTCGGGTCCAGAACGCCGCTGCTGAGGTCGCGGGCGAATTGCAAGAACACCTTGGTGACCTTGGCTTCAAGATGCGCGCGGTCCTGCTCTGTTTCGACCGCTTCGAATGCGGCGATCAGTCCGGGCACGTCATAGCGCGCACTTGGCAAGCCATGTTCCGGCGCGCGCGTCAATGCGTTCAACAGCGCCTCGCGGCGCGGCGCGTGCTCGGCTTCGGTCCAAAGGGGGGCATAGTCGGTATCACGATAAAAGGCCGATACTTTCGGGTCAGCAGCCACGCTCTCGGCCAGCGCCTGCCTGAAAGCCGGGAATTGCTGGGCCGAAACAGAAGGTGGAAATCCAACTGCAATGACAAGCGCCACCGCCGCAAACAGATTCTTGAGCGCATACGCGCGCCAACCCACGGAATCATCTATCATAAAACCACCTTTTTTCAGCACCGACTCACAGTTGGGCAAATAACCGCCCATCAGGTCCAGTCACAAGACTGCGATCAATATAATCTGTCAACCGGGTGTTGCCTTGAGGTTTTGGAAACCGGTTTTCGCTACAATAGCGGGCATGCAAACCAATCAATCACCCCCAGTATCCGCTTGTCAGAGCTACGAAACCGGCGAAATTCCGCTTGTTTGCCCAATTTGTCGGGAACCAACCTCAAAATCGGGTTGGGGACGACCGTCAAATGTGGCACCAATATGCCGCACGTATGCTCAAGCAGCGAAAAATAAGACTGTTCTTGCGGCTAAGCTGGCAAGAATTCAAGAAAAAGGGACAGATCGCTTCATGCAGGATGCAAGCAGACCGAACCTGACACGCCGTTCAATCTTGGGTGCTTTCGCCGCGACCGCGGTTACAGCAGCTCCGTTCTTTCCCGGAGTGACGGCCTACGCGCGTGGCGCTGGCGACATTCGCAGATTGCATTTCTATTCTGGCCGGACAGGGGAAAGCATGAATGTCATCTATTGGATAGATGGCAATTACATCCCGGAATCCTTGGGTGAAATCAACCACTTCTTCCGTGACTGGCGCAACAATGCCGTGCACAATATCGACGTGCGGACCGTGGATTTTCTGGCCGCCGCACATAACATGCTGCGCGTGAATGAACCCTATATGCTGCTATCGGGCTACCGCTCTCCTCAGACGAACGCGATGCTGCGTGCGCGGTCCAATAATGTGGCGCAAAACTCGCTGCATCTGCGCGGACAAGCGGCGGATGTCAGGCTTCGCTCACGCTCGGTGCGCCAGATCGCGCAAGCGGCACAGGCCTGCAACGCGGGCGGTGTCGGCCGCTATTCACGGTCTGATTTTGTGCATTTCGACTGCGGCGCCGTCCGCAGCTGGGGGTCGTGACCCGCTTTCCCGCAATGAATGATTCGGATGAGCATTCAAGCAAGACACGCTGACGTGTCTTGCCGCTTTTTGCGTACTACCGTACCAGAATCAGGGTTGCACGTGGCATGCGCCATTGAGGCAGACCACATCGCACCGTGGAGACATGTAAAACTTTGAAAATCGGCATTTGCGTCTCAATTTGAACGAAATCTGCGCATATTGCTTCTGTAATATGTGTGGAAATACAAGCTTATCGGTAAATGTCCCATCATCTGGGCGAGGCTGTTGAGAATGCTGGAATTCGAGAATGTAAGCAAATCCTACTGGACGGGCACCCAACGCAAGGTCATCCTCGAAAGCGCCAGCTTCACTGTCCGGCGTGGGATGAATCTGGGCATTCTTGCCAAAAATGGCACCGGTAAAACCACTGTCATCAATATGATGGCAGGACTGGAGAAGCCCGATATGGGCAGAATCGAACGCAATTGCAGTGTGTCCTTCCCCCTTGGTTTCATGGGGGGGCTTGAATCAAAGCATACCGGGACTGAAAACGTGCGCTATATTGCAGCGCTGTACAGTCTTGATCAGGATGAAGTTGAAGCGTTTTGTCGCTGGCTCTGCGATATTGGCGAATATTTCGATATGCCTATCGGCACTTACAGCACAGGGATGCGCGCGCGCCTGTCGCTTGCGCTGATGCTGGCCATGAATTTTGACATGTACCTTATTGATGAAGGCATGCCATCTACAACCGATGTTGCCTTCAACCGACGCGCTGGCGCAATCATGCGCGAACGATTTCAATATGCGACGCTCGTAATTGTGTCGCATGATATGGAAATATTATCGAAATTCTGCAATTCTGCAGCCGTAATGCATGACGGAAAATTATACTTTTTCGATACTTTGCAGGAAGCCAAGGCACTGTATGACTACACAAGCTAAACCCCAACGTTTCCGGCTGCGGCGCCAGACGCCTGCAACGACGGCGGATGCCCCATCTTCGCGCGACGATGTCAGTGCCGCGTCGGAAAAGGCGGCTCTGGGCATTCAAGAAAGTGCACCTGCGCAAACCCACGATTCGGCTGTGAAACCGGCCAGCAACACAGCGCAATCTGCCGCCACCGCACCAGTTGTGGTCAGCAAGCGGCCTCTCAGCCCGCAAACCACTGCGGCACCGCCGCGACCCGAGGCTGAAGAACACGCCACTTCGCAACAGAAAGCTGCCGAAACGCCCCACATGGCGGATCATGAAGGCAGCCCCAAGACACTGAACAGTATCGACGCGATTCGCGCCGAAGGGTTGACCGCGCGGCAACTGCGCATGGCGATGCGTGTTGCGCAAAAGCACGGAATTCGCCCCACTTCAGCATTTGAAGCGGTCTTGATGTTGCGCCAACGCGGCATCGACCCGTTCGCACGTTCGACGATGCTGGACCTGATCCAATCAGAACCCCCTGAACCCGGGCGCGAGGTTGCACTTCCGGCGCAGACCGCACCACAGGTCAGGACAGCACCCGGCACACCTGCACCTGCGAATCCGGTTGCCGATGCGCAAGATCGCATGGCCCAGATCGCCGCCGAACGCGAGAAAGAGTTGAAACGCGTTCAGCGCGACATCGCCAAGCGCCGCCGCAAACGGCTGGCGCTACTAGGTGCGCGCCTGCTGGTCTTCGTGACCCTGCCTACCTTCATTGTCAGCTGGTATTTCTACGTCCTTGCAACACCAATGTATGCGACCGAAAGCCAGTTCATCATTCAGCAAGCCGATGCTCAGGCCGGTATGAATGGTATGGCGGGAATGCTTCCCTCAGCCGCCGGGATGGGCTTGGGTGGCCAGAGTGAGGCCGCATCTGTGCAAAGCTTCCTGCAATCGCGGGCTGCGATGCTGCGCCTTGATATGGAAGAAGGTTTCAGAGAGCATTTCAGTCAGGACAATATCGACTTCATCCGCCGCTTGCCCAGCCCTGCCACAGATGAGGCAACGTTCAAGGCCTATAAGCGGCACGTGAAGATCGGCTATGACCCGACAGAAGGCGTTGTTCGCATGGAGGTGATTGCCGCCTCGCCAGAGGATAGCGAACGCTTCGCGCGCGCGCTGATCCGCTTTGCAGAAGAACATATCGACATGATGACGCAACGTCTGCGCGACAGCCAGATGCGCGAGGCACAAGAGAATCTGGACGATGCGCAACAAAAGCTGATCGAAGCGCGTCTTGCCTCTGTCGAGTTGCAGGAACAATTCAGCATCATGTCAGGCGAGGTCGAGCTGAACCTGTTGTCGCAGCAGATAGGCGCGCTGGAAACGGAACTGACACAAACCAGACTGAGCTTGCAGGAATTGCGCTCAAACGTGCGGCCAAACCCCGCACGACTACAACCATTGGAGCGGCGCGAAGCCGCGTTGCGCGAACAGATAGAACAATTGCGCGGCTCGATGACGGTGGATTCAGCGGATGGCGCATCTTTGGCGCGCACACAAAGCCAGTTGATCATGGCCGAGGCCGAGATTCAGACCCGAGAGATGATGCGCGCGCAGGCCATGCAGCAAATGGAATCCGCCCGGGTCGAGGTCAGCCGTCAGGTTCGGTATCTGGCCTTGTCAGTTGAACCCGTTGCATCGGATGAATCGACCTATCCGCGCAAGCTGGAATACTCATCGCTTGCCTTCCTCATCTTCCTTGGGATCTATCTTTTTGTCTCGATGACGGGGTCCGTATTGCGAGAGCAGATTTCCGGCTAGGTGCCGCGCTCGAACAACTTATGAGCGGTTATTGCGGAGTGCCGATCCACCCTTTGCAAAAGGGGCTGGTGTTCGCCACCTGATGAAAGGTCGCCGCGCTTTATGTGATGCTTTCGTGAGGGGCGGCTCTGCGGGACTTTGCAGACATACCGAGGCCGGGTGCACAGCCGCGTAGCGTCGGGCCGCGGTGCGGCGATCCAAGGTTTACTCTTTAGCGCTTTATGCTGGCCAAGTCCCTGAAAGATCAAATCGTTGCGCAGGTGGCAGCCAAATCGCCGTGCCGTGGGGGCGGCCCGGCGATGCGCGGCGGCCTATGACCTTGACTCCGCGCAGCTGAACGGCGACCCGATCCCGCTTCGCGGAGCTTCATCCACCCTTTGGAATGTGAAGCGCTGCCATGCGATGAGTCTGTTTTCCTGACGGAAAATGATCAGCGTCCGCCTGCAACCTTGCGCAGGGGCGGCATGTCCTCAACGGGATCGCTCATTGTCTGCACGGTGTTGCGCAGATCATTGAGCAGGTCCAGAAGCGTATCCAGCCGCTCTGGCCCAAACGCATCGGCCAGTTGTTTGTAGCTGGGCTCGGATTCCTGCACCACATCTTCGAAAAGGGCGCGCCCTTCATCTGTCAAACGGACCATATGTCGGCGGGCATCGTTGCAATCGACCTGCGCAATAAAACCGCGCTGGGTCAGGCAGCGAAATATGCGCGTCAGCGATGGTGGCAAGATCACGCAGCGTTCGGCCAGCGTCTTGGCATCCAGCGCATCCGCTTCGGCCAATGCACGCAACACTCGCCATTGCGGCATGGTCAGATCATGGCTTTCGATAAAAGGTTTGAACAGCCGCGTTGTCGCTTCTCTGGCGCGCAACAGGGCTATGGGCAAGGATTTCTCGAATTTGCGCAGTTCGCTATTCCGGATTCTGGGCATTCGCTTCCCTTTTTGCATTTGTAAGACAATACAAATTTTACGCGTATTTTCAAATGAAAATTTTTTTGCGGCTGCGGCATATTGGCGCGCGGTGGCTGGCCTCAGAAAATTTGGGCAAAGCCGCAGGGCAGCTTCTATTCGCCCTGTCGTTCCAGCGAAGGCTTGCATGCGCCGGAAGGATTGGGCAAGAGCATGGCCACACTCACGGAACCGAGCAGGGGCGACAAGATGAACGATATTTCAAACGATGCCTATAACGTAACAGCAGACGAGCTTCGCCAGTTCATTGAACGGTTTGAACACCTCGAAGCCGAGAAAAAGGACATCGCCGACCAGCAGAAAGAGGTTATGGCCGAAGCCAAGGGGCGCGGATATGACACCAAGGTTCTGCGCAAGATCATTGCATTGCGTAAGCGCAAGCCCGACGAGATTGCCGAGGAAGAGGCCGTGATGGACCTGTATAAGGCCGCGCTTGGCATGGAGTGATTGCGGGCTGGCAGCCTTTGGCCTTGATTCCGCGCTGGTGAAAGACCGCAACGCCCCCGATCCCGTCATCATGTATGTGGTGTCAGGCGGCGAAAGCTAGGGTTGAAGCAGGCGCACCCCCTCCATTGTGCGGATCAGTTCGATGTCATCTTCGTAGAGTTGCGAAATGACATCGATCTGCGTCTCGTCCCATCCGGTCAGGCTGAAATCAATCTCCAGTTTGTCCGGGTCACAGAATTTTTCCAGAAATGCGGAAATGACTTGCTGGCGGTGGGCTTCGTCAACCGGCGGCATGGCGTCCAGATAGGCGGCAAGCTTTTGTGCGCCGCCATCGATCATTGCGGTTTCGAACCAATCGAAACTGTTTTCGAATTCGGTTTCCGGCTCATACCCCGAAATCAGGCGCAGCAGACGGTGCCAGATGAAAGGCGTATCTTCGTCGCACCACAGGGTGATCGGGGCTTCGGGCCAGGTTTCGCGCATTTCGGCAATCAGGTGCGACCAGCGCAATTCAGCGCCTTTCAGGCCTTGCATCAATTCGGCGCGTTCACCCTCTTTCATGTCCTGCAACAAGGCGGGCACGAAAGAGGCCGGGTTGCGAATGGCCATAAATATCTCGACCTCATGGTCCTGTAGCAGCTTTCGGAACGCCGAGATGCGCGCCCGCGCGCCGGGGTAAAACATGTTCCCCTCAACGGCTTCGTGCTGCTTTGCCAAAAGTCCGGGCGCAGACAGAACAAGGCGCTGCGTGCTATCCGTCGCTTCGACCGAGGCGCGCAGCTTCTCGTCGAAATCCGGGATTTCCGCGCCCGTCACGACCTGACCGGCGGCACCGCGCATCAGGTTCAGGTAACTGCTTGCGCGCGGAACGAGAATACCAGCCGCCTCAAGCATGGGCTTATTCGCCCGCAAACATGTTCTCGCCTTTTTGTCATCGGTCAGATGAACGCCCAGGTGCATTGCTATTTTCATGGTGTTCTTGCCTTTTGACTTTGGCAGTTAATGACATGGTAATATGACCTGAATCAGACGCAATTCCGACCAGATTTAGACGATTGTTTATTTTTTCAGTGATAATGCCGCCGGACTCATGGTCATATTTGGCTGTTACAAGTCACGGGGCAGACCCGGCGCGCCAACATTATCGGCCCTTAAATGGCCCAGATTGCGACCCCTGTCAGGGCGATTGCCAGAAAAACCATGCTGCGCGCATATAGATGCAACCCGCGCCGCAGGTCGTTCGCTTCTGGATTGTTGGCATCTGCGTTGACCCAAGGCTCCTGCACCAGATCGGTACCGTAGGCGCGGGGGCCGGATAACTTCACCTCCAGCGCGCCGGCCATCGCGGCCTCGGGCCAGCCAGCATTTGGCGACCGGTGGTGCCCCGCATCGCGCCACATACAGGCCAGACTTGCGCGAAACCTGCCGGACACCAAGGCGAATATCAGCCCGGTCAGCCGCGCGGGCAGCAGGTTGGCCAGATCATCTATCCGCGCAGAGGCCCAGCCGAATTCCAGATACCGCGCGTTCTTGTGTCCAATCATCGAATCCAGCGTATTGATTGCCTTATAGGCCGCGATGCCCGGCAGCCCCAGAAGGGCCCCCCAGACCACAGGCGCGACAATCCCGTCAGATGTATTTTCTGCCAGACTTTCCAGCGCTGCGCGTGCGACCCCCGGTTCATCCAGTAGTGCAGGATCTCGCCCCACGATCATCGACACAGCATGACGCGCGGCGGGCAGATCGCCGCGTTGCAAGGGGTGCAGCACGGCGGCGACATGTTCATGCATGGACCGCATGGCAACCAGTGGCCATGCCAGAACCCCACCCAAGGCAATGCCAATCCAGTTTGCAGGCAGTGCAAATTGAAGCGCCAGCCCGACCAGTCCAGCCAACCCTACGACCAGCACAGCCACAGCTAGGCCGCGTGCACGCCGCAACGGGCCGTTTGTATTCCAGCGACGTTCCAGCGCAACAATCAGCGCGCCCAGCCATGTCACCGGGTGGCCGATCCGGTCATACAGGGCCTTGGGCCAGCCAAGGACCAGATCCAGCGCAAGGGCGACCAGCATCATTGCCGCAAAGCTCATCTTCTGCCCCCTTTGAACTGGATAATACCGCGCATACCTGCTGCGCGCATCGTGGCGCGCGCGCGTTCAGGCACTTGCCCCGGTGGAAAGATCAGTCCGCGCATGGCCCCTGTATGCGCCATGACCCACCCCAGGGCGCCAAGTTCGCTGGCGAGGGCATCTGTCGGGTCACTCAGGGGACCACGCAGAGCGAGGCAGCGCCGCGCGCTTTCTCGGGCCAAACGGGCAAAGTCGGTCAGAGTTTCAGCCTCTGCCCAGTTTGCCACCAGATCGCTGATATCGGGAAAGTTGTTGTCGCGCGCATCCGTGCGTTGCGGGGCACCAAATATACCGCCGATCACCTCATGTCGGGGAAGTGCGGGCATGGGTTGAATGATCTGGCCGATGCGAGAGGCCCAGAGCAGCCGCTCGGGCGCGTCGAACATCAGCGGGTCAGAGGCGCCCTCGAAGGCAATACAGGCGCGCGCCAGACTTTCGGACGGGCCATCCCAGCCCGACAGCCGCGCCAAGGCCATAAGCCGCGCAGTGGAAACCCCGGTTCCCAAACCCGGCGCAACATGGGCGCGCAGCCGGATCTGCCCTGTCAGCGCGGCCCCCAGCGATGCAGCAAAGCGCTGCGCCTGTGGTCGTGACAGCCCGGCACCGGTCAGCTTCAAACCTTTGCTTGCGGGCTTATAGTGCCCCGTTACACCTGTCAGCGGGCAAGGTAGCGTGACCAGCACAACTGGTCCGTCCGGCCCAAGCCTGCCTTGCAGATATTCTCCGAAATGCCCTTCGATCCGGATGGTTCGCGTCATTCGGCCCCCCGGTTGACCCCGGCGATCGACCAGCCATGCCCGGCCACGCAAGAAATCTCGGTCACTGACAGCGGCGCAATCTCGAAACGCAGGGCGGGGGCCTGTGCTTCGAGTGCAAGGGCAAGGCCCGCACGAACAACACCTGCATGGGCAATGACCGCGACACAGCCAGACCCTTGCGCAAGCTCTTGCAGCGCGGGTGTGACACGTGCGCACAGGTCCAGAAAGCTTTCGCCACCCGGGGGGGCGTGCCGGGCCAATTGCTCGGAACTCAGCGGTCCCAGATCTGGCAGGTCCGCGAAGGGCACCCCTTCCCATGCGCCGAAATCCTGTTCCCAGAGCCGCGTATCTTGGCGAAATACCCTATTTTCCGGCCAAATTGCCTGCGCAGTCTGCACACAACGCAGTGCGGGGCTGACAAGGATTTGCGATATATCGCGTGCATCCAGCCGCGCGCGCAAGGCTGCGATCTGGTCCGTCTGCGACACATCCGCCGCCACATCGCGCCGCCCAGCCAAAGCGCCACCATGCAGCGCGGGCGCATGGCGGATCATCAACAGCCTTGTGCCCATCTGCATGCGCGCATTTCTCCTTGCCGATCAGTTGTCATATCTGCTTTACGCAGAGCAAAGGGGCAAGGGGCAGTATGAGCGAGATCATCCTCTATATCGGTGGCGCGCGTTCAGGCAAAAGCCGTCTGGCCGAGGCGCGGACCCTGCAATATGCCCAACCCGCAACCTATATCGCCACGGCGCAAGCCTGGGATGACGAGATGAAGGCGCGCATTGCAGCCCATCAGGCGCAGCGCGCAGGGAGTGCGTGGCGCACCCATGCCGAACCGCGCGATCTGGTGGGGGCCTTGTCCGCGACCGATGGCAGCCCGCGCCTTGTCGATTGTCTGACCTTGTGGCTGACCAATATCATGCTGGCCAACCAGGACTGGCAGGCAGAGGCGCGCGCGCTGATCGAGGCGCTGGCAGCGCAAACTGCACCCGTGGTGCTGGTCAGCAATGAGGTGGGCATGGGGATTGTGCCCGACAACCGGCTTGCGCGCGATTTCAGAGATGCATCAGGACGATTGAACCAATGGGTCGCAAACGCGGCGGATGAAGTGCATTTTGTCGCCGCCGGACTGTCAATGAGGATGAAATGACGCCATTTACACAGCTTTCCGATATTCCCGCACTGGCGCAAAGCTTGCCTGTCGCGGATCAGGTCGCGCGCGACGCCGCACTTGCGCGTCAGAACAGCCTGACCAAGCCCCCCGGTGCCTTGGGCCGTCTGGAAGAACTGGCGATTTTCATGGCCGGATGGCAAGGCACAGACCGCCCCGGAATAGATCAGGCGCAGGCGCTGATCTTCGCGGGCAATCACGGCATTTGTGCGCAAGGCGTAAACCCGTTCCCGCAGGCCGTAACGGCACAGATGGTGGCCAATTTTCAGGCGGGCGGTGCGGCGATCAACCAGCTTTGCCAGATCAATGGCGCCGCCCTTCAGGTGATCGCGCTGGATCTGGACAACCCGACCAAGGATTTCACCACCGCCCCTGCGATGTCCGAGGCCGAAACGCTGGACGCAATGAACCGTGGCGCGGCAGCAGTGGATACCGGCGCAGATATTCTTGTGCTGGGTGAAATGGGAATCGGCAACTCGACCATCGCCGCAGCACTTGCCGCCGCCCTGTTCGGGGGCAGTGCCGCCGAATGGGTTGGCCCCGGCACCGGGTCCGATCCAGCGGGTATCGGGCGCAAGATTGCAGCGATTGAGACAGGCTTGCGCCGTCATGGCGGGCAGGGGGCAATGGCCACGCTTGCCGCCTTGGGGGGGCGCGAACAGGCTGCGATTTGCGGCGCTGTGCTGGCCGCCCGCGCGGCCCGCATTCCGGTCATTCTGGACGGGTTCATCTGCACGGCAGCGGCAGCCTGCCTGCATGCCGCCGATCCGCGTTTGCTGGCGCATTGTCTGGTTGGCCACGCTTCTGCCGAACCCGGTCACCGGCGTTTGCTGGCAGCACTTGGACAAACGCCGGTGCTGGAATTCGACATGCGCCTTGGCGAAGGTTCTGGCGCGGCACTGGCGCTGGGCATTCTGCGCAGCGCGCTAGCGTGCCATAACGGCATGGCCACCTTCGGTGAGGCCGGAGTGTCCGAGGCATGATCCGCGCAGCGCTGGCGCAGATACAGCTGGCGTTCATGTTGCTGACGCGGCTGCCCGCCGGGCAGTTGCCAGACCCCGCGCCGCGCATAAGCGCGGCGGCCTGGGCCTTTCCCTTGGCCGGGCTGGCCGTTGGTCTGGGCGCAGCGCTGGTGCTTCTGGGGGCTGCAGCGCTGGGTCTGCCGCTGGCGCTGGCGGCACTTTTGGCACTTGGCGCGCAGATTGCCATTTGCGGGGCGCTGCACGAAGACGGGCTGGCCGATCTGGCTGACGGGCTATGGGGCGGCCACACCCCAGAGCGGCGGCTGGAGATCATGCGCGATTCGCGCATTGGCAGCTATGGGGTTCTGGCGCTGATCCTGTCGCTGGCGCTGCGCTGGCAAGCGCTGGTCTATCTGGCCGTGCTGGACCTGTCTGTCGCCGTTCTGGCGCTGGTGGCAATGGCGATGCTCAGCCGGGTCGCTCCGGCGGCCTTGCTGGCGCTGCTGCCTGCGGCGCGTACCGATGGGCTGGGCCATTCTGCAACATCGGTCAGCTGGCGCAGCGTTGGCGTGGCGGCGCTGGTCGCGCTGGTACCCTTGGTGGTGGCGCAGACTATGCCGGTACTGGCCCTTGCGCTGCTCTTGGCCGTGCAGGTTGCGGTGGTGTTCGCGCTTGGCGCATTGGCGCGGCGCAGGTTGGGCGGGCAGACCGGCGATGTGCTGGGCGCGGGCCAGCAACTGGCCGAGCTTGCAGGGCTTTTGACGCTGTGCGTGGTGCTGGCCCCATAAAGCGGGGGCAAGCACCTTACCCCTTTCAGGAACGTTTCTTGGCACGTTGTGTTGTGTGGGAGAGAGGCAGATCACATCGGGGCCGCGTTCATAATGCTGGAATTCTATGCTGAAAACTTGCAGATTCTGGATTCCGCGCTCAACGCGGTCATGGTGCTGATCTGGACAGTCTATCTGCATCTGATCTTGCTGAATCATCTGCGCCAATCCGGCACTGTGATTCATATCGACATCGGCGCGGCCAAAGGCGCGCGCTCGCGGTGCCTTGTGACGAACCTTAGCTACAATCCGGTTTATGTTCAGGGCCTTGTCGCGGATCTTGCGTGCAACGGCGACACCAGCCGGACGATCGTCACTGACCGAAACGAGATCTCCGAGGATGATGTCGAAGACCCACTGGCGCGCACCAATCGGGGAACGCTGCAACCCGGTGAAACTGTCGATATCGGATCGCTTGCGGATATCGTCAATCGTGCCCGCATCAGCCTGAAGCAGGACTGGACCCCAGATCAGATCGACAGTGTGACGGTCAGTGTTGTGGCTATTGCAGGACAGGCTTCGCGCATTGTCGGGGCAAGCAAGACCTTCATTGCAAAAGATAACAGCGACCACCTGACATTCTCGTCGCAAAGCCTGCTGACAGACCAGATGAGACCCGGAAAAACACGAGAAGAGTTCAGCCGGATTTTGCGCCAGCAAACGCAGGAATAGCGTCATGCCGGTTCGGATCGGGCAGTTTGTCGAGCAAACCTGAAGGGAACGCATCATGTGCTGATGCGTTTCATGACGCATGGATACAAGGCGCATAGTCAAGACAAACACCATATTGCTGATCGCAGGGGGGCTTTTGCTGGCCTACCTGCTGTCGGATGTGTTGCTTCTGGTTTTCGCGGCGGTTGTGCTGGCGGTTGGTCTGGACGGGCTTGCACGCATCATTGCCGAGCGTCTGCCGGTTTCACGGGGCTGGGCGCTTGCGGGGATCGGGGCGGGCATTGCGGCCTTCCTGTTGACCACCTTTGGCCTGTCAGCGGCCCGACTGGCGCAGCAATTCCGTGACCTTGGCGCAGAGGTGATGGACTTTGTCGAGCGGGCGCAATCATGGCTGGCGGATCGCGGCGCGCTTTCCATGATCGACGACCTGGACACCGATGAGGGCAGCTTTGTCGGTGCGGCGGGCAGCGTGGCAGACCATCTCATGACCTTTGGAATGTCAGCGGTGGGGGCGTTAAGCAGCTTTGCGATTCTTATCGTGCTGACCTTTTTCCTTGCTGCGAACCCCCAACTTTATCGCGGCGGCCTGATCCGCCTTATCCCGCCGAACGCCCGACACAAGGCAGAGGATACGCTTTCGTCACTGGCTTATGCCGTGCGCTGGTGGTTCCTTGGGCAGCTTGTGTCCATGGCGGTGCTGGGGGTGACTGTCGGGCTTGGGTTGTTTGTGCTGGGCATTGACCTGTGGCTGGCCCTTGCCGTGTTGACGGCGCTGCTGACCTTTATCCCGTTTCTTGGCCCGCTGATTGCGACCGTGCCGATTGTGGCTGTTGGGTTTTCCGAGGGCACGCAAACCGGGCTGATCGTGCTGACAGGTTATATCATCATCCAGAATATCGAAGGGACCATCCTTGTTCCCATGATCCAGCAAAAGGCCGTCAATCTGGCGCCAGCGCTTCTGATCGCGGTGCAGGTGCTGCTCAGTCTTGTGTTCGGGGTGGTCGGTCTGATCCTTGCTGCGCCGCTGACAGTTGTCGCAATGGTTGCGGTGCAAAAGCTGTGGGTCGAATACACCCTTGGCGAGAAGGTCACCTGAGGGGTGCGCGGCAGTCACCTGCGACAGACCATTCAGGACAGACATGTAAGAAAGGGAGCAATGCCGGCGGTCGATACCTATACCCCCGAGCCGAACCTGCTGGAGCGCAAGTTTGCCGATTATCTGGCGCAGCATTGCGCCAAGCAGGGCGCAGCGGATCATCCCTCGTCCGTGCGCAT
This sequence comes from Roseinatronobacter bogoriensis DSM 18756, assembly GCF_004366635.1. Classification (GTDB taxonomy): domain Bacteria; phylum Pseudomonadota; class Alphaproteobacteria; order Rhodobacterales; family Rhodobacteraceae; genus Roseinatronobacter; species Roseinatronobacter bogoriensis. The sequence goes on from NZ_SORN01000001.1 coordinate 163,451, forward strand.
TGCCCAGATCCGCCGGACCACGCGCTGGGTGATCGCGCTGTCGGCACTGGCGGGGGTCATCTCTGGCGGGCTGATCGGCGGCAGCGAGATCTGGATGCGTCAGAACATGCTGGATGGCATGGACGCAACCGACTGGCGCGAGACGTGGCGCTACTGGTCAGTGTTCTACATCCTTGTGGGTGTGGTCAGCGCGGTTGAGATCGGAATCCTCTACGCCATCGCGCTGCGCGGGGTTGCACGCGTCGCCTACCAATCTGGCCTGTCGATTACGCATGATGCGGGGCGCATGTTGTTTGCCCATAGCCTTGCGCGCACCGCGCTGGAGTTTCCCAGCCCGCAGGTCAGTGTCTACGGAATTGATCCATATGCGCATGTGGCAAATTGGAAGCGGACCGCATTGAATATCGCTTACAAACTGAAAGTTGGTGTCAGCAGCTTTGTCTTGCGGGTTTTCTTGCGCAGGCTGGTCGCACGCACGGCTATTCGCAGCATGGTCCCGCTGCTTGCAGGGCCGCTTTATGCTGTGTGGAACGCCTATATCATCGGGCGGATCATGTCCGAGGCGCAGGTCCGCACGCTTGGCCCCTTCGCGGTGGACATGCTGATAAAGTCCCATTTCAAAGACGCGACCGCGCTACCCGCGCAAGAGCGGGATGTGGTCTTGCACGCGGCGGGTGAAATGCTGACACGCGGACAAGATGCGCATCCAAATCAGGTCTATCTGCTTAACGAGCTGCGCATTGCACTGGGGCTTCGCGCGGATATTGCGCTGGATTGGCCCGCAATGCGCCGCCATCTTTCAGAGTTTGACGCGGCGGGGCAGGCGCGTGTGCTGGATGTGTTGACCGTGTCCTGCCTGATCGGCGCCCGTATGCGCCGCGAACAAATGGCGCTACTGCGTGACGCCTGCAAAGATTGTGACGCGGCCCTGAATGAGGCCCGTCTGAAGGCGCTGCGCAAGGCATTCAAACACGGCAAGGCACTGACAATCTCGCAACTGTCGGACACCCGCAGCTAGCCGCGCGCAGCGTATTGCCGCGTAACGCGAAAGGTCATTCGCCCAAGGCAATCCCTTCGCGCCGTGGATCTGCACCGCCTTGCAGCCTGTCCCCCAGCGAGATTGCGTGCAGCCCCGATGTCAGCGCTGTCACATTGGTCTGAAAGCCCAGATCAGACAGCGGGTCCACCAGATCCTCGGCCCAGGTATCCGCCTCGATCTGATAGGTGCCAAAACTGTTGACAAGATGCGGCATCATTACCGCTTCTTGCACGTTCATTCCCCAATCCAGATGCGCGATAATGGTCTGCGCGGTAAAGCCGATGATGGTGGCCCCGCCGGGGCTGCCAATGGCAAGCACAGGCACCCCGTCACGCAGGACGATGGTGGGCGACATGGACGAGCGCGGGCGCTTACCCGGCTCTACCCGGTTGGCGATGGGCCAGCCATCGGCATGGCTGCGGAAAGAAAAGTCGGTCAATTCATTGTTCAGCAAGAAGCCGCGAACGAAGATGCGTGACCCGAAACCGCTTTCGATCGTGGTGGTCATCGACAGCACATTTCCATCGCTGTCCACGATAGAGATGTGAGAGGTTGCTGGACGTTCCTGGCGCAGGTCATCGCCCCAGATTTGCGCGTGGTCCCATTCGGGGCTGCCTGCCGAAACCTCTGGCAGGGCATCGTCGCCGCGCAGTAAGTCTGCGCGCCTTGCCAGATAGTCGCGGTCGATCAACCCTTCGACCGGCACGGGCACAAAGTCACTATCCGCCAGATAGCGGCCGCGGTCGGCAAAGGCGAGGCGCGTGGCATCGCCCATCAAGCGCCGGGTTTGCGCATCTTGCGGGTCCATCGCGCCCAGATCAAAGTTTTCCAGCTTCCCAAGAATCTGCGCAATTGCCACCGCCCCCGAGGATGGTGGCCCCATGCCGCAGACTGCGTTGCCGCGATAGTCATAGCAGATGGCGGGCCGCTCTATCACCTGATAGCGCGCAAGGTCGGTCATCGACAGCAGGCCGGGCAGGGCGTCGGTGCGGGTTGCGGCCACAATATCGGCAGCAATTTCGCCAGTGTAAAACGCGGCCGTTCCCTGTGCCGCGATCTGGCGCAGCGTCTCGGCGTAATCGGCGTTTACCAGCGTGTCACCGGCGGTAAGGGGCGCGCCACCGGGCAAAAAGTAATCGGCTGTCGCGGGAAAACTGCCAAGGCTTTCGGCTGCTGCTGCCACCGACTCGGCCATGCGTGTCGAGACTGTGAAGCCATCCTGCGCAAGCTCTATCGCATCGGTGAACAGCCCGCGCCAGTTTGACCGACCCCAGCGGCGATGCGCTTCTTCCATCAGGCGCGGGGTGCCGGGCGTGCCGACAGAACGCCCGCTGACCACAGCTGTCATGAAACTCAGCGGTTCACCTTCTTCATCCAGAAAATAGCGCGGATCGGCTGCCAAAGGCGCGGTTTCACGCGCGTCCAGCGTTGTTAACTCGCCGGACTGGGCGTCATACCAGACAAGGAATGCCCCGCCGCCAAGCCCCGAGGATTGCGGCTCTACCAGCCCCAGAACTGCTTGCACTGCGACCATCGCATCGGCGGCATTGCCGCCCTCGCGCAGAACCTTTGCGCCTGCTTCGACGGCAAGCGGATGCGCGGCAGTTACCATCCAGTTATCTGCTTCGACGGGCCGACCTTCGCGCTTCGCATCCAACGCGGCGGTTGCTGCGTTGGACAGGCCCGGAAAGTCCTGCATAACCTGCGTTTCAGGCTCTGGCGCAAGGATATCGGATGTTTGCTGCGCCGCAACGGGCAGCGCAGACACCAAGGCCAGAATAGCTGTGGATGCAATACGATACATGGCAAAGGTTCCTTGTCTTGGGGGCCTGTAGGTTTCGCTAAATCTGCGATGCTACGGATCATTCCATCACTGTAGCTCAGGGACGAGCAAATGGCGATGTTCTTTCAATCTATGGTAGATTTGCCTGTGATCCGCAGTGACATGCCAAAGATGGGGCGTCGCGTGAAATCCATGTTTTCGCACCGTGAATTGCCGTCAATTTCTGGATTCGTCCCTTTCGGGCGTGCTTTACTCTGCCCGCAGATGGAAGATAGACTAAAAGCGCCGCTTGGGATGCGTTGCATTGACCTGATAACGTGCATCAAATCCGCAGCCGATCAGAACCAGATTTGCGACTTCAAGGATTGATTTCATGTCTCAGGCCGCCCGATTGCGCGACATCCAGATCATCGCGCGGCGGGATGGGCGTGTCTCTGTCGAAGCGTTGGCCGCGCATTTCAATGTGACCTTGCAAACAATCCGCCGCGATCTTGGGGATCTGGCAGAGCAGGGCAAGTTGCAGCGCGTTCATGGTGGGGCAATCTTGCCCTCGACCGTTGCCAATATTGGCTATCAGGACCGGCGCGATTTGAACGAGGCCGCCAAGACCGCGATTGCGGCGCGCTGTGCGCGCGACATTCCGAATGGCTGCTCGCTTTTCCTCAATATCGGCACCACAACCGAAGCCGTGGCGCGCGCATTGCTGGCGCATCGCGATATCATGGTGCTGACGAATAACCTGAATGTCGCCAATATTCTGGTTGATAACCCGAATTGCGAGATCATTGTCGTCGGCGGCCTGTTGCGCCGGGTTGATGGCGGGCTTGTTGGCACAGTCACCATGCAGGCCATTCAGCAGTTCAAATTCGATCTGGCGGTCATCAGTTGTTCGGCCCTGGATGAAGATGGCGACATGCTGGATTATGACATTCAGGAAGTCGGGGTCAGCCAGACCATCCTGAAACAGGCAAGGCGCAGTTTTCTTGTGGCGGATCAATCGAAATTCCGGCGTCGCGCGCCTGCCTGCATTGCCTCACTCGCTAATATGGACAGCTTCTACACAGATGCTGCCTTGCCTGAAAAGCTGGCCCGCAAGTGCGAAGGGTGGGGGACAGCGGTGAGCATCGCCCAGACCGTCGCGCCATGAGTGGCTGATCGTTCGTGGCGGAATGGGCGGCCTGTCCACTACATGAAGCCCTTGCTGACATTTATAGCCAGTGGCCTGACGGGGCCACTGGCCTTTCACTCACACGTCCTTGCGGATCGTTGCGTTTGCCGGGTCATACGGGCTGTCACAGGTGACAGTCGCATCCCATAGCTGGTCCAGCATCTTCACTTTCAGCTTGGTGCCTTCCACAGCCAGATCGGGGCGGACATAGCCCATGCCGATGGATTTGCCGAACGCTACCGAATACCCGCCCGATGTCAGACGGCCCACCTTGGTGTCGCCCTCGTACAATGCCTCGCGGCCCCAGGGGTCGGCATCTTCCGGCCCGTCGATCAGCAGGGTGCAGCATTTGGCGCGAATGCCTGTCTGCTCCATCGCGGCCTTGCCATGAAAGTCTTTTGACATGTCGATAAAGCGCGGCAGGTCTGCCTCCAGCGGGGTGGCGTCGCGGCCAAGTTCATTGCCAAAGGCACGGTAGGATTTTTCTTGCCGCAACCAGTTCTGTGCACGTGCGCCTACCAGCTTCAGGCCGACATCCTCACCCGCCGCCATGATCTGGTCGAACAGGTAATTCTGCATTTCAATCGGGTGGTGCAATTCCCAGCCCAATTCCCCTGTATAAGCCACGCGCACTGCGCGCACAGGGCACATGCCCAATTCAATATTGCGCATCGACAACCACGGGAAACGCTTGTTCGACAGCACAGTTGCAGGATTAGCGTCCTTGACCAGCTTGCCCAGCAGATCGCGGGATTTAGGGCCTGCCACAGCAAAAACGCCCCATTGCGTGGTCACGTCATGGATGTCGATCCAACCGAATTCGGCCATCTTGTCCTCGGCGGCCTTGCGCAGGTAATCCCCGTCATAGGCGGTCCATGCGCCTGCCGATATCAGGTAATACTCATTCTCTGCCAGACGCACGATCGTGTATTCCGTGCGCGTGGTGCCGGTTTCCGTCAGCGCATAGGTCAGGTTGATGCGCCCGACCTTGGGCAGTTTGTTACAGGTGAACCAGTCCAGAAACGCGGTCGCACCGGGGCCGCGCACAAGGTGTTTGGTAAACGCGGTGGCGTCAATCATGCCCACGCCTTCGCGGATGGCTTTCGCCTCCTCAACCGCGTATTGCCACCAGCCGCCACGGCGGAAGCTGCGCGCGGCATGGTCGTCAAAGCCCTGCGGCGCGTAATAATTCGGACGCTCCCAGCCATTCACGCAGCCAAATTGCGCGCCCTGCGCCTTTACGCGGTCATAGCAGGGTGCTGTGCGCAGCGGGCGGCAGGCTTCGCGTTCCTCATCAGGGTGGTGCAGGATATAGACATGCTCGTAGCATTCTTCATTCTTGCGCGCGGCATATTCCGTGGTCATCCATGACCCGTAGCGCTTGGGGTCAAGGGCGGCCATGTCGATCTCGGCCTCGCCCTGCACCATCATTTGCGCAAGGTAATAGCCTGTGCCGCCTGCGGCGGTAATGCCGAAACTGAACCCCTCGGCCAGCCACATGTTGCGCAAGCCCGGCGCAGGGCCAACCAGCGGGTTGCCATCGGGCGTGTAGCAGATGGGACCGTTATAGTCGTCCTTCAGCCCCACGGTTTCCGAGCTGGGAATCCGGTGGATCATGGACATGTACTCTTCCTCGATCCGGTCCAGATCCAGCGGGAACAGATCAGCGCGGAAGGCTTGGGGCACGTCATATTCAAAACAGGCGGGCGCATTGCGTTCATATGGGCCAAGAATCCAGCCGCCGCGTTCTTCGCGTACATACCATTTTGCATCTGCATCGCGCAAAACGGGGTGCTCGGGGTTGTTCTTGCGGTATTCCACCAGCATCGGGTCGGGTTCGGTCACGATATACTGATGTTCGACCGGGATGGCCGGGATCTTGATGCCCAGCAGCCGCGCGGTGCGCTGGGCGTGGTTACCAGTCGCGGTCACAACATGTTCGGCCGTAATCTCAAATGTTTCCTCGGACGGTACCAGATTGCCACCCTTTTCGACCATCTTGGTGCAGGATACGATCCATTCACTGCCAGTCCAGCGATAGCCATCGACCTGAACACGCCGCACGATCTCTGCGCCCAATTGGCGCGCGCCCTTGGCCATCGCCTGCGTGACATCGGCAGGGTTGATATAGCCATCAGTGGGGTGGTAGATCGCGCCTTTCAGATCTTCCGTGCGCACCAGCGGCCAGCGGTCCTTGATCTGCGCAGGGGTCATCCATTCATAAGGAATACCAACAGATTCGGCGGTCGAGGCATAGAGCATGTATTCATCCATGCGCTCGCTTGTCTGTGCCATGCGCAGATTGCCCACGACATAAAAACCCGCATTCAGGCCGGTCTCTGCTTCCAGTGTCTTGTAGAATTTGACGCTGTAGTCATGGATATGGCTTGTCGCATATCCCATGTTGAACAGCGGCAGCAAACCCGCGGCATGCCAGGTCGAGCCAGAGGTCAACTCGTCGCGTTCCAGAAGCATCGTCTCCCAGCCGGCTTTGGCCAGATGATAAGCGATCGAGGCGCCAACCGCCCCACCGCCGACGACAAGCGATTTTACATGAGTTTTCATTGGCAGGACTCCGGCTGGGTTGCGGCTGCGCCCGTCATGACAAATCCGCAGCGCGCAGGATCAGGCGGGCACGACATGACAGGGCGGAAAAACGACCTTGCGTAACAAGCTGGCATGAACTTACCGCAACGACCGATTTCCCGTGGTTCCGGTTGTCATTGGAATCCCCCGCGCCCCATATGGCAAGCAGCGCGGGACGCGCTGCGGGGGTGGGCGGGTGGGCCATATGGGGCGCGTCTACAGCCTTGCCGCCAGTCGCGCCGCCTGATCAATCGCGCGTTTCGCGTCCAGTTCGGCAGCCACATCCGCGCCCCCGATGACATGAACCGCGCGGCCTGCATCTTCCAGCGCGCTGGCCAGATCGCGCAAGGGGTCCTGCCCTGTGCACAGAACAATCGTATCGGCTTCCAGCAGCTCTTCTTTCCCGTCGCGCAGCACCAGTAACCCCTCTGGCGTGATCTTGCGGTATTCCAATCCGCCGATCATGCGCACATTCTTTGCCGCCAGGGCCGCACGGTGAATCCATCCAGTTGTCTTGCCCAGTCCTTTGCCGGGTTTGCCTGCCTTGCGCTGCACCAATGTGACTGACCGGGCAGGGCGTTCGGGCTGCGGCCCTGCGGGGGCCAAGCCGCCCGGCGCATCGGCAGGGTCCGTCACCCCCCACTCGCGCTGCCACAGGGCCAGATCCTCGGTGGCGCTCTCTCCCTCATGGACCAGATATTCCGACACATCAAAGCCGATGCCGCCAGCCCCCACCACCAGAACCCGCGCGCCGACCGGGGCCTTGCCTTTCAGCACATCAATGTAGCGCAGCACATGTGGCGCATCCTGCCCTTCGATCTGCGGGTCACGCGGGCTGACACCTGTGGCGACGATCACCTCGTCAAACCCTTCCAGATCCTGCGCCTTCGCGCGGGTGTTCAGGCGCAATTCAATACCCGAGCGCGCGACTTCGCCCTCGAACCACTGCACCAGCCCGTGAAATTCTTCCTTGCCGGGGATCATGCGCGCCATGTTCAATTGTCCGCCAAGCTGCCCTTCGCCTTCGAACATGGTCACATCATGGCCGCGCTGATCCGCGACCAAGGCTGCCATCAGCCCGGCCGGTCCAGCGCCAATAACGGCGATGGTCTTGGGCGTGGCGGCGGGGTCGTAGCGCAATTCGGTTTCATGGCAGGCGCGCGGGTTGACGAGGCAAGACGATACCTTGCCCTGAAATGTATGGTCGAGGCAGGCCTGATTGCAGGCGATACAGGGCGCGATCCGGTCTGCCTGTCCCAAGGCCGCCTTGGCCACGAAATTGGGGTCTGCCAGAAAGGGCCGCGCCATCGACACCATATCTGCGGCCCCTTGTGCCAGCAGGGTTTCGGCCAGATCGGGCGTATTGATCCGGTTCGAGGTGATCAGCGGAATGCCCACCTTGCCCATCAGCTTCTGTGTCACCCAAGCCCATGCCGCACGCGGGACAGAGGTGGCAATCGTCGGCACGCGCGCTTCATGCCAGCCAATGCCGGTGTTCAGTATCGTCGCGCCAGCAGCTTCAACAGCCTTGGCAAGTTCAGTTACTTCGTCAAAGCTCTGGCCGCCGGGGATCAGGTCGATCAGCGAGATACGATAGATCAGGATGAAATCAGGCCCGACCGCCTTGCGCACACGGGACACGATCTCGACAGGCAGGCGCATCCGGTTTGCATAGCTGCCCCCCCAACGGTCATCGCGCTGGTTGGTGGCCGCGCAAAGGAATTGGTTGATGAAATACCCTTCCGAGCCCATCGCCTCGACCCCGTCATACCCTGCCTCGCGGGCACGTTCGGCAGCGGTGACAATATCTGTGATCTGTTTCTCGATGCCTGCCTCATCCAGCGCGCGCGGCTTGAAGGGCGAGATCGGGGATTTCAGCGCCGAGGGGGCCACGCAATCGGGGCCATAGGCATAGCGGCCAGCATGCAGAATTTGCATGGCAATCTTGCCGCCCTCGGCATGGACACGATCGGTGACCAGCCGATGGTTCTCAATGTCTTGCGGGGTGTACAGACCCGCCGCGCCGGGAAAAACGCCGCCCTCCGGGTTGGGGGCCATGCCCCCGGTGACCATCAGCGCCACACCGCCGCGTGCGCGCGCGGCATAATATTCGGCCACACGGTTCCAGTCGCCGCGCTCTTCCAGCCCGGTATGCATGGACCCCATCAGCACGCGGTTTTTCAGCGTGGTAAAGCCCAGATCAAGCGGGGCAAGCAGATGGGGGTAATGGGTCATGGTTTCCTCCTGAACATTCATGCCAGAGATACGCGCCCCTGTGCCGCCCTGTCACGCAAGACGCCGCGTCATTCTGGTTTGACGCGGCGTTGGCTGGCGCAAGACAGCGAAGGGGGGGGTGTCCGATAACGGCTTGGAGGGCTTTGCCGCCGGTGGATGGTTTCGACAAGCCGCGCAGCGTCGGGCCGCGGTGCGGCGGTCCACGGTTGAATCTGTAACGCTTTATGCTGGCCAAATCCTCGCAAGATCAGATCTTTGCGCTGGTGGCAGCCCAATCGCCGTGCCGAGGGGGCGGCCCGGCGATGCGCGGCGGCCTTCGGCCTTTATTCCGCGCGGAAAGCAATCGAGCGGCGGGATAGTCCCGCACAACCGCCCCTCGCAACGTTACTGTTCCGCCGATCCGACGACTGAAGGGCAGCGAGGCTCAGATATAAGGTGGCGAGCACCTAGCGTTCATGCGCAAAGACCTGCAGCAATTGTGCAGCACCCCTGCGCCACAGCCGCAACGCGGGAATAGCCGCCGCAGCCAGCACGGCCAGACTGGCCCATAGCCCCAGCCTTGCCCAGTCAGCCGGGAAAACCTGCATAGGCAAACGCCAGCCAAAAGCCTGCACATTGATGACCGATAACAGCACCTGTGCCAGCAACAACCCGACCGGCAGCGCAAGCACCATCGTCATCAGGCCAAGGGCCAGCGCGCGGCCCAGTTCCAGCGCGGCCAGATGCCTTGTTGTCAGCCCCAGCGCCCAGAGCGGGGCCAGTTGCGCCAGCCGCATCCCGGACAGGGTGACAAGGGCTGCAAACAGGGCCAGCGCCGCCACCGAAAGGGTCAGGACATTCAGCGCTCGCGTAATCAGGAATGTCCGCTCGAATATGGTCAAGGACAGCTCTTTGGCCTGTGCCTGATCAGTGATCTGGACGCTTGGCAGGCCGAAATCATCCTGAAGCGCCGCCATCAGTCCGGGCGTGTCCTCGGTTCTGATGGCAAATTGTCGGATGGGCGTTTCGGGATAGGCCGCTGCAAACCTGTCCAGCGAGACAACCGCCTGCGCCAGAGGGTTTCCGTAGTCAGGATAAGCGCCTAGCACCGGCAGGGGGCCGATATTGGGCAACTCCAGCATTGAGGTGCCGGGTGCAAGCCCTGCGCGCCGGTAAAGCTGTTCATTGACCAGCACCCCTTCGCCCGCCGCCAGCCGGTCCCAGACATTGGCGACAGGGTCAATCAATGGCCAATTGTCGCGAAAAGTGCTGTGATCCTTCATCGCATAGATCTGCCCCGGCTGGCCGCCAAGCGTTGCATCAATGCGCTGCATGGGCAGGATCGCATCGGCGCGCGGGGTCAGGAACGCGTGCAGGGCCTCGGCCTCGGACGGGCTGCGAGGCAGGACATTGACCTCGGCCACAAGGCGCAGGTCCAGCCAGTCAATGAATGTCGCGCGAAAGCTGGCAACCATCGTACCCACCCCGATATTGGCCGACAGGGCCAGCATTAGCGCCATCAATGCCAGCGACAGGCGCGGCAGGTTCTGGCGGCTGTCAGCCCAGAACCACTGCGCAACCGGCGTGCGCGATATGCGCGCGGCCCCCGCCAACACGGCGGCCAGAACCAGCGGAACTGCCAGCGCCGCCGCCAGCAGGGTTGCCGCCAGCAGTGTGAAACCTGCAACCAGCCCGGTGCCTGTCAGGGCAAGGACGGCCGCAAGGCAGGCCAGGGCCAGCGCAACACCGGCTTGCAAGCGCATTGTCCGGCCCGAGGCATGCGCCCAGGCGCGCGGCTGCGCTGGTGCGAGTATCGGCATATGCCACAGCCGCCACAAGGCCTGCGCCCCTGCCAGTGCGGTGCCTGCCAATGTCATCCCCAGCCCCGCCAAGGCCCAGAGCGGGTCAAATTGCAAGCTGCCGGGGACAGGTGCGCCGTATAACCCGCGCAGCGTCAGGGCAACATTCGGCAACAGGGCCGACGCCAGCAGATAGCCTATCCCCAGCCCCACAGTCCCCGAAATCAGTGCAAACAGCACCATCTCGCCGGCCAGACAGGCGGTCAGGCTGCGCAACGGCAGACCAAGGGCGCGAAGGGTGCGGAACATGGCGCGGCGCTGCTCGAATGCCAAGCCGACGGCGGAATGCACGATAAACAACCCCACAGCAAAGGCCAGAAGCCCAAAGGCAGTCAGGTTCAGATGAAAGCTGTCGGTCAGCCCTGACAGCTCGACTCCATCCTCAGGGGCGATCAGCCGCAAATCTGGGACAAGCGTTTCGAGCGGTTGCAGCCCATCGGGCTGAGCCAGTGACAGGTTGAGGCGTGTGATGTGGCCACCTGTACCCAAAAGCGTTTCGGCCGTTGCAAGGTCAACCAGCACTGTGCCAACCGGCACGGCTGGGGTCGCGCGCAACGGCTGATCGGTCGGCCCGATTTCCGCCAGCGTTTGCGGATGTGCGAATCCTAGCCCGTTGAAAAACCCCTCCAGATCCGATGCGGCAAGGGCGGCCCCGACGCTTGCTTCGGCGCTGAGCGGATCAATCCCCAGAACCGTCACCCGACCCGTGCCCAAAGCCGCGCGCCCCTCAATCACCGGCGAGACTTGCCAGCCAGCGCGGCGCAACCGCGCAAATTCTGCCTGATCTATCTGGCCGGAAGGGTGTTCCAGCCGCGCGGCCCCACCTTCGGACAGCAGGCCCTCCGCTGTGCTATAGGCTGAACGGGCCTCGGCATTCAGGGCCTGAACGCCAGACCATAGCGCTGTCGCAAGCGCCAGCCCCGCAAGCAACATGACCAGTTGCAGCGGATTGCCGCGCCAATGCGACAGCAGCGCCGAGAGGGCAGCACGCGTCATTGCGCCGCCGCAATCTGACCCGCGCGCAGATGCGCACGCGTATCGCAACGCGCGGCAAGACGCTCTGAATGCGTGACCAGAAGCAATGCGGCACCTGCCTCGGCGGTCAGGCGCAGCATGAGGTCCAGCACCTGATCGCCTGTGGCTTCGTCCAGATTGCCGGTGGGTTCATCCGCCAGCACAAGGGCAGGGCGCGCGGCAAGGCAACGCCCGATGGCCACACGCTGTTGCTGCCCGCCCGAAAGCTGTTCGGGGTAGCGCCGCATCAGCGCGTCAAGGCCCAGCCGCGCGGCCAACTCGGTCACAAAGGCGGCGTCATGCACCCCCGCCAACCGGGCCTGAAACCCCAGATTGGCCGCAACATTCAAGGACGGGATCAGGTTGAACTGCTGAAAGATCAACCCGACCTGCCCGCGGCGCAGACGCGCCCGCCCTGAGTCGCCCATTGCGGTCATATCATCCGCCCCGACCATTACCCGGCCCGAATCCGGGTGTTCCAACCCTGCTGCAATGTGCAACAGGGTTGACTTGCCACTGCCGCTTTCGCCGGTCAGCGCCAGCGATTGCCCCATCTCAAGGCGCAGCGAGACGGATTTCAACACCGCGACCTTGCCCTCGGCCGTGTCAAAACTCTTGCATATCTCCTGAAGTGTCAGCGCTGTCATTGGCTCTCCTGTAAGGGACAGTCTAGGTTTTGCTGCGCCGGATTCCAGCTTGCATGCGCAGTACGTCAGAAAAAGACGCTGCCCGCGCCGCTCTCATGCAAAAACAGCGCGCATGGCCTGCCTTTTTGAGTATTTTAAGCAAGAAAATGAAGAATGGCAGGTTCACCAGATTTGGCGCGCACAGGTCACACCGGCATCAACTGCCATCATCCCATAATTCCGCGTCCCATATTGCCGGGGTGCCGCAAATGCTGGGGTCGGGCGGGGGGATGTTGTCAGCGTCCTTCAACGCATAAGGCAGCGTGCCGAGGATGTGCTGTAGAACGGCCAGCCGGGCGCGATATTTGTCTTCCGAGCGGATGACCGTCCAGGGCGCGTGCATTGTATGCGTGCGCTCGAATGTCTCGGCGATGGCATGGGTATAGCTGTCCCATTTCTCCAGCCCCTCGATGTCGATGCGCGAGAGCTTCCAGTGGCGCATTTCGTTGTTTTCGCGCGCCAGAAGGCGACGAAGCTGTTCGGCGCGCGACACGTTCAGCCAGATCTTGATCAGATGCACGCCGTCGCCAACCAGAATGCGTTCGAATTCGGGCAATTGCTGAAAGAAGCGCGTGCGCTGGTCCGGGGTGCAGAAACCGAAAACATGCTCGATCACGGCGCGGTTGTACCAAGAGCGGTCAAAGAGCACCATCTCGCCCCCTGCAGGCAGCCGCTCGACATAGCGCTGAAAGAACCATTCGCGCTGCTGCCGGTCGGTGGGTTTTGGCAATGCCTCGACCCGTACGACGCGGGGGTTTGTCACCTCGGTAATACGATTTATGGCACCAGATTTGCCCGCAGTGTCGCGCCCTTCAAAGACGACGATCACGCGCTGTTCAGTGTCGGCAAGCCAGTGCTGCAATTTCGCCAGTTCGAATTGCAGCGGGGCAAGCGCATCCAGATAGTCGGATTTCTTCATCCAGCGCGGATAGGGGTAGCTTCCCGCCAATGTGTCGCGTTTGCGCGCTGTTTCCACGGTCTGGCGCAATTCCTCTGGTGCCTGCTGTGTGAGGAAGGCTGTGACATGTCCGTTGAAGGGCATTGGAATTGAACTCATAAGCGCCTCTCTCATGCTGATCTGTTCAGCAAAAGGGCAAATCGTTCACGATGCAAGAGATTCTGGAGCGGGCGGCGGGAATCGAACCCGCGTCATCAGCTTGGAAGGCTGAGGTCTTACCACTACACAACGCCCGCGTTGCGATGTGCACTAGCAGCAGCCCGCGCGCGGGTCAAGACCTGAGGGCGGCTTGACTGGGCAGGAAAATCGTCAAAAGCCCAAGCAAGGGCAGAAAGGCGCAAGCTTGATAGACCCATGCAATCCCACGCGAATCCGCCATCACACCCAGAACAGCGGCGGCAATGCCCCCCATGCCGAAAGCGAAGCCGAAAAAGATGCCCGCCACCAGCCCGACGCGCCCCGGAAGCAGCGTTTGTGCATAGACCACAATCGCCGGAAAGGCCGAGGCGATGATGACCCCGATCACGACAGACAAAATCGCAGTCATGCCCAGCCCGACATAAGGCAGCATCAGCGTGAAGGGCAACACGCCCACGATTGAGGCCCAGATCACGACCAATGGGCCAAAGCGGTCGCCGATCAAGCCGCCCAGCATGACCCCCGCCGCAGAGGCAGCCAGAAACAGAAACAGCATTTGCTGCGCAGGCACGATGCCCAGATCAAAACGGTCGATCAGGAAGAATGTGTAATAGCTGGCAATACTGGCGGTATAGGCGTTTTTGCTGAAGGTCAGGATGGCCAGCACCACGATCGCCCAGATAACGCGGTTGCGCGCCAGACCATGTGTCTGTGTCAGCCGCGCATTGCCGGCACTGGCGCGCGTCAGCGTGCCATACCATAGCCCCACACGGTTCAGGATGACCATGCCGATCAACGCCATGATGGCGAAAGCCGCGACACTGGGGCGCCCGAGTGGCACCACGATAAAGGCCGCCAGCAACGGCCCCAGCGCCGAGCCGAAATTTCCGCCGACCTGAAACAGGGATTGGGCCGTGCCGTACTTGCCGCCAGAGGCCAGCCGCGCAATGCGGCTGGATTCCGGGTGAAACACGGCCGATCCAATGCCGATCAGCATCGCGCCCATCAACAGCCCGCCATAGCTGTCGGCATAGGCCAGCAGTATCAGCCCGCACAGCGTGGACCCCATGCCCACAGGCAGCGACTGTGGCATCGGGCGGCGGTCGGTCACCAGCCCGACAAGGGGTTGCAGAAGCGAGGCCGTGACCTGAAAGGCAAAGGTCATCAGCCCGATCTGCCAGAAGCTGAGGTCGAATTCGAGCGCCAGAAGCGGGTAGATCGCGGCCAGAAGGCTTTGCATGATGTCATTGATCATGTGGCACAAACTGATTGCGACCAGCACCAGCCAGCTTGTCCGGGCAGCAGGAGAGGTGGCGCTCAGGCTCATTGATAGACCCTACACATGTTCAGTAACTTCCGGATAGCCGAGCCAGATCGGGATAACAAGGCAGATTGGTGGAATTCTCAGGCATATGGGCAGGAATTGGTATGCGAGCGCGCAGGTTGCCGGTGTTTCTTCGGTTGGATCAAGTCGTTCAAAGCAACGGCGATGCCAGCGCGACGGTATTGTTCCGCAAGCGGCGCAGGGTTGACCATTTCAGCACGTCTGCGCCTGAAATCGTGCGCGCGCGATTGATATAGCTTTGCTGGCGGGCATCCAATGCGGCGGTCACCTCGCAGCATTGAAACAGAAGCGAATTCTCGTAATTCAGGTCAAAACTGCGATGGTCCAGATTGGCCGTGCCGATCATGCCAAACAGCCCGTCGACAGTGACAATCTTGGAATGGATCAAACCGTCCCTGAACAGGTGTATCCGCACGCCAGCGCGCAACAGGTCGGGATACAGGCTTTCACTGGCAGCGCCCACAATCAGGCTGTCATTGCGCGCAGGCAGGATCAGATCAACCTGCACCCCGCGTTCTGCCGCAGAACATAGCGCGGTGTGCAGGGCCTGATCTGGGACATAATAGGGTGTCGTCAGCAACAAGCGCTCTGTCGCGGCGTAGGTCATGGCGCGCAAAGCGTCTGACGGGGTAGTGTAGACGTCATCGGGGCCAGAGGCGATGACCTGTGTTATCACGCTGCCTGCATTCGGGTCTGTTGCATCAGCACTTAGCAGCGCGCTAAGGTCTTCGGAATGGTGGGTCATCCAGTCATGCAGGAAAACGGCTTGTTGCTGGCGCACGACCGGGCCTTCCAGCCGCATCAGGATATCGACCCAAGGGGCGAAACGCGGCTTGATCGCAAAGGCCGCATCGGCGCAATTGCGGCTGCCAACCCAGCTTGTGCAATTATCCACCACAACGATCTTGCGGTGATTGCGCAGATCCAGCCGCCTTAGCAAAAGGCTGACCAGAGGGTTGCCAACAGGGGCTGCGCGTTCCAGCGCAACGCCAGCCCCCTGCATGCGGCGCCATAGCGGCGAACGGATCAGATGCCGCGCGCCATGATCGTCCACCAGCACACGGCACGCCACGCCCCGCCGCGCGGCGCGGCATAGGCAGTCGGCCATCCTCGTGCCGGTTGCATCAGGCAGCCAGATATAGAACAGCACATGCACGTGATCCTGTGCGCCATCTATGGCGGTGAACATGTCTTCCATCATCTCGTCGCCTTCGGGCAACAATGTCAGGCGGTTTCCGGCAACCGGCAAAAAGCCGCTGGTGGCATGGCCTGCCGCGAAACTGGGGCGCGCGGGGCCTTGCAATGTCAGGGGCAGATCGGGGCTGCTGGCCTGCGCGGCGAGCAACTGGTTGCGGACCTCGCGCATCCGTTCGCGCTTGGCGCGCTCCAGCCGGATTTCGCCAAACAGGAAATAGGCCGCAATCCCGACACCGGGCAGCGCTGAAATAACCGTGACCCAGGCAAGCCGCGCTGTCGGGGTCAGCCCCGCGCGCAGCAGCGCGCGAATGATGAAGCTGACCTGCAAAACAACAACCAGAACGACCGTTGCGCCCGCCATGTGAAGGATCCCTTGCCATGTTCTTGTCGCCAACCTGTCATGTTGCATGATGGAAGTCACGCAGACTCGCGCATCGGAAACGCTTGAAGCGCCGGGGCATAGGCTATTTAAGGCAAGTGTTGCTCGGTATTGTTCGGGGGTGTCCCATGCTGCTTTCGCCGCTTGTATTTGATCGCTATGTTGCCCCGGCGCGGTTGCGCCCGCAGGTCTGGCGGCTGGTTATTGGCTTGGGTCTGATCCTTGTCATCTATATTGCGTGGATGGGCGCAATGGCAGGCATTATCGGCTTGCTGATGGGCGCCAGCCGTTTGGAAGAGGCGCTGGGCGCTGTTGGCACGGGTGCCACGCCATCGTCGCTGATCCTGTTGCTGCTGACATTTGTGGGCATGGCGCTGGGCGCGTTTGCCGCAACACGCTGGCTGCACAAGCGGCCTGTCGCAACCTTGTTCGGCCCGCGCAGGATTGTGCTGCGCGATTTTGCCGTCGGATTCGGGATTTTCGCAGTTATCGCGCTGCCGGGCATCCTGTGGTTCTTTGCAACGTTGGATCTGACGCGCGGTGTGGCATGGCCTGTATGGCTTATGTTCCTGCCGCTTGCGCTGGTTGGCCTGCTGATCCAGACAGGTGCCGAGGAAATCGTCTTCCGAGGGTATATGCAGCAACAGCTCGCAGCGCGTTTTGCCTCTCGCTGGGTGTGGATGGTGTTGCCATCGGTGATTTTTGGTCTGGTGCATTATGCCCCCGAGGAAATGGGCGGCTCGGTCTGGATGATCGTTTTCGTGACCGGGTTTTTCGGGCTTCTGATGGCGGACCTGACCGCGCGTTCCGGGTCAATCGGCATGGCATGGGGGCTGCATTTCGCCAATAACATGTTCGCCATCCTGCTATTCACCACGGGCGAGGCGCTGGACGGGCTGGCGCTGTATCGTCTGCCCTTTTCGGCCAGCGATACAGAGGCGATCTTGCCGCTGCTGGGCCTTGATCTGCTGGGGATGCTGCTGGTCTGGGCGATTTGTCGGCGGGCATTGCGCGGGCGCTGATTGCAATTCCCGCGCCCGCCCATTATCTGAACGCCAACTTGCGCAGGGATGGCCCGATGAACTGGATCACCAATTACGTCCGACCCACGATCAACTCGTTGTTTTCACGCCGCGAGATGCCAGAGAATCTGTGGGAGAAATGCCCCAGTTGCGGCACGATGCTGTTTCACCGTGAACTGACGGATAACCAGCGTGTCTGCAATTCCTGCGGCCATCACATGACGATCAGCCCGCGCGAACGCTTTGCGGCTTTCTTTGATGGCGGGCTGTATTCCGAAATCGCCGTGCCGCAACCGATTGCGGACCCGCTTCAGTTTCGGGATCAGAAAAAATACCCCGACCGTATGAAGGCGGCGCAAAAGCAGACCGGCGAAAAGGAAGCCATGCTTGTCGCCGAAGGCGATGTCATGCGCACGCGGCTTGTCGCGGTCGCGCAGGATTTCGGGTTCATGGGCGGGTCGATGGGCATGCATGTCGGCAATGCGATCATTGCAGGCTGCGAACATGCCATCAAGCGCAAGCTGCCGCTGGTGCTGTTTTCGGCCGCTGGTGGCGCGCGGATGCAGGAAGGGATTCTGTCCCTGATGCAGATGCCGCGCACAACGGTTGCCGTCGATATGCTGCGCGAGGCGGGCCTGCCCTATATCGTGGTGCTGACCCATCCGACCACAGGCGGCGTTACCGCCAGCTATGCCATGCTGGGCGATGTCCAGATCGCAGAGCCGGGCGCGCTGATCTGTTTTGCCGGGCCGCGCGTCATTGAACAGACCATCCGCGAAAAGCTGCCCGAGGGGTTCCAGCGTGCCGAATACCTGCTGGAACACGGCATGCTCGACCGTGTTACACCGCGGCCGGAACTGAGGGCCGAGATTGCGACCATTCTGCGTATGCTGGGCGGGCAGGGCCCGGTTGTGCATGGCGATCTGCCACGCCCTGACCCCGCCGCCGCGATCGAGACAGCGCAAACCGAAACTGCGCCAACCCCAGAGGAAAAATGAGCAACACCCGCTCCGACGCGCTGCTGGCGCGGATGATGCAGTTCCACCCCAAGATCATTGATCTGACGCTGGACCGGGTCTGGCGCCTGTTGGCCGCGCTGGACCACCCCGAACGCAAGCTTTCGCCAGTGATCCATATCGCGGGCACCAATGGCAAGGGATCGACACAGGCGATGATTCGCGCGGGGCTTGAAGCCGATGGCGCACGGGTTCAT
This sequence comes from Roseinatronobacter bogoriensis DSM 18756, assembly GCF_004366635.1. Lineage (GTDB taxonomy): Bacteria > Pseudomonadota > Alphaproteobacteria > Rhodobacterales > Rhodobacteraceae > Roseinatronobacter > Roseinatronobacter bogoriensis. Next base: position 182,052 of record NZ_SORN01000001.1, read on the forward strand.
GCTTATACCTCGCCGCATCTGGCGCGGTTTCATGAACGGATCCGGTTGGCGGGGACGCTGATTTCAGAAGAGGCGCTGGCGCAGCTTCTGGACGAATGCCTTGCGGCCAATGGCACCGATTCCATAACCTATTTCGAAATCACGACCTGTGCCGCCTTGCTGGCCTTTGCCCGCACGCCGTCCGATTACACCTTGTTGGAGGTGGGGCTTGGCGGGCGGCTGGATGCGACGAATGTGGTCGATCAGCCTGCCTTGACGGTTATCACCCCCATAAGCCTGGATCATCAGCAATTTCTGGGCGAGACGCTGCCCGAAATCGCGGCCGAGAAAGCGGGCATCATCAAGCGCGGTGTGCCTTGTGTCGTCGGCCCGCAGGAAGAGGCCGCGCTTGAGGTGATCGAGGCGCGTGCCGCCTGTCTGGGCGCGCCACTTCTGGTGTATGGCCAGCATTGGCATGTCGGTGTTGAGGGCGGGCGACTGATCTATCAGGATGAAAATGGGCTTCTGGACCTGCCCATGCCAAACCTGCCCGGCCCGCATCAGGTGCAAAATGCCGGCATGGCGCTGGCTGCGTTGCGCGCGCTGGGGCATGGCAACGGGGCAGAGGCGGCTGTAACACAGGCCCATTGGCCCGCACGGATGCAACGGCTGCGCAACGGCCCGCTGGTAGAGGCCCTGCCGCAAGGCACGCTTTGGCTGGATGGAGGGCATAACCCTGCAGCGGGCAATGCGATTGCTGCAACATTGGCGCAGATGAATGTCGGCCGTATATGGCTGATCTGTGGAATGCTGAACACCAAGGATGTGGCGGGCTTCATGCGCCCGTTGCAAGACGTGGCGCAGCATCTTTATGCGGTCTCGATTCCAGGCGAGGCGGCAACCCTGTCGGCGCAACAGACAGCAGATGCCGCGCGCAGCGCTGGCATTGATGCAAGCGAATCGCCCGATGTCCTGACAGCGCTGCAAGCCATCGCAGCAAAAGACCCCGGCGCGCATGTCCTGATTTGCGGCTCTCTTTATCTGGCGGGGCATATCCTGCGCGAGAATGGCTGATGGCTATTCCCGCAGCGCAATGAAAAACGGGGCCATGCGGCCCCGTTTGTTTTGTATTTGCAAAATGTATCAGTCGGCGCTGAACTGTGCCAGGTAGGCATAAATGTCTTCAGCCGAGCCACGCAGACGGTGGTTCATGTTCGAACGTGCGCGCGGATCGCCAGTTACCTCGCGCAGGAAACCACTTGGGTCGTCAACATAGGCTACAAAAGTTTCCTCGTCCCAGACGACACCATGCTCTTCACCCGCTGCAACAATTGCACCGGAAAAACGTGCATAGCCTTCATATGCGCCAGCCTGACGACCAACGACACCCCAAAGGTTCGGACCTGTGGGTGCAAGGCGCTGGATAACGGTGCCATCAGGATCCACGATTCCGTGACAAGCTGCGCATTGGCGGAAATTGGTTTCACCGGCAGCTGCGTCGCCTGTGGGTTCTGCCTGAGCAGCAAAAGGGACTGTCATCAATGCAGCCACTACGAAAGATTTCATTTTTGACATGGATCAGTTCCTATTCTTGGGTATGGCCGTCAACTGTATGTTGCGCAGATTTCCATCAACATTCATACCTAAGCGGTAAGGCGCCAACTGGCAAGAGTTTCACAAATGCGCACTCTGCGTCGTTTTGACTTTTCTATGCACATTTTCGTGCAAACTTCAGCATCTGAGCGAAGAAAACGGAATGATCCTGTTTCCTGAAACACGCCCTGAAACATGCCAGAGCTAGAACCCGCACGCGCGCGCTGGGTGGTCATTTCGGCGCTTGGTGTCGTGATGATCCTGACATGGGGCAGCAGTTATTACCTTATGACCGTTCTTGCCGCACCGATAGCCGCTGCGACAGGCTGGGGGTTGAATGCAATCACCGGCGCATTGTCTGCGGGCTTGCTGACGGCGGCCCTGTGCTCGCCCTTTGTGGGTCGGCTGATTGCCCGCTATGGTGGGCGTCCGGTTCTGGCAGGCGGGGTCGTGGCCCTTGCGATGGGGTTGGTCTTGCTGGCATCGGCCCCCGCGCTATGGGTTTTCTGGCTGGGCTGGTTCGTGCTGGGGGCTGGCATGGCGGCCACGCTGTATGATCCGGCATTTGCAACGCTGGGCCGTCTGTATGGCGCAGATGCGCGCAGTGCGATTACCACCCTGACGCTTTGGGGCGGCTTGCCCGTCCGGCGCTGATGGCGCAGGCGGTCGCGCCAATGGCCGGCGCGTTTGTCATCAGCGCAATGGGTGAGGGGGCAACCCTGTATCTTCTGGCGGCACTTGGAACACTCAACGTCGCGTTGACATGGGCCATGTGGCACAGCACGCGCCACCCGCTAAACACATGAAAACACCGCCCGCCACGATGTGGCAGGCGGTGCAGGAAACTGTCGCAGCCGTGTTTATGGCAGCGCAGGGATTTCCAGATCGGGCATTTCGCCGGTCAGCGCATGCATGAAGGCCACGAGGTTGTCGAGTTCTTCATCAGAGAAGTCCTGACCCAGCATCTGCTGGCCCATTAACTGGACAGCGTCATGCAGGTTGTCGACCGAACCGTTGTTGAAATACGGATAGGTCACAGCAACGTTGCGCAGGGTGGGTGTGCGGAATGCAAACATGTCTGCTTCATCACCAGTGACGATAAAGCGCCCCTCATCTGTCGAACCGGGCAGCTCGAAGCGGTGGAAGCCGCTATCGGTCAGCGCTGGGCCATTGTGGCATGCCACACAACCCGCATCGACAAACAGTTTCATGCCTTCAACCTGGCTGTCGCTCATCGCTTGCACGTCGCCAGCAAGGAAACGGTCCAGAGGCGAGTTGGGCGTGTTCAGCGTCCGCTCGAAGCTGGCAATTGCGAAAGCAATGTTCTCTGCGCGGATCGGGTCATCTTCACCCGGGAAGGCCGCCGCGAAATGCTCGTGATAGATGTCGAATTCCTTCAGGCGCCGGATAGCGGCTTCCAGATCCATGTTCATCTCGATCTCGGCCTCGATCGGGCCAAGTGCCTGCCCTTCCAGATCAGGCTCGCGCCCATCCCAGAATTGCGACCCAAGGAAGCCAGAGTTCAGCACGGTCGGGGTGTTGCGGTTGCCCACTTGCCCGTCATGGCCAACAGCTGTCGGAATACGGTCAGACCAGCCCAATGCAGGGTTGTGGCAGGTTGCGCAGCTGATCACCCCAGAGCCGGAAATACGCGGCTCAAAGAACAGCATCTTGCCCAATTCAATCTTTTCGGGTGTGAGTGAGTTATTGGCCGGGATGGGGGGCAAATATGGGAGCGGTTCGAAGAAATCCATGTATTCGGCGATGTCTTCGGCATGAACTGCCGTGACACTTAGCGCCAAGGCCATGGCAGTTGCGCCAAGGCGGTGGAAATGTCTGGGGGTCATGTGGGCCTCCTGTTCGAGTTACTTAGTCTAGAACGACTGCAAGGCCATCGCCATGCATGCTTACGCGTGTCGACTCACATCCTAACAGCGTCGTGATGCGTTGCATTGATGCAGATCAATTTTTGGAAGCGTTCTAAACTCTGGGCGTCAGAAAACCCCGCCGTGCCGACCTGTCAGATCACCGGGGGCCAGGGGCGTGCGGCCTCTGCGGTGATCCATAGCTGCGCCCATTGCGGCAATTCGGGGCTGTCCTCTGGCTGGCCCATTGCGCGCAAAACCTGCGCGGGCGGCACGATGCCCTGCGCCGAGGTGATGGCCGAGCGGATCAGGATGTGGTTGGCGCATTCTTCCCCCTTCCACATGCCCTGTTCTGTATAAAGAAACCGAGTGTCCCAACCGATACACCGGCTGCGCAACTCGAACCGCTCGAACGCGCGCACGCGGCGGCGGTAGCGCGTGGAATTGCCCGCGACTGTAATGCCCCAGCCATTTTTGCGTAGCACATCTATCAGCCCGGTGCGCATGGCCATCGGAATGCGGCCCAGATCATACAGTGTCAGCGTGCGGCCATTGTTCAATTCCACCCAAGGGTCCAGATCCCAGGGCCAGCACCGATGATAGGACACATGCAGATCGCAGACCCCAAGGCGCGGGGCATTGCGGTATTTCAGCATTTCCTTGGTAAATCGGACGAAGGGGTACATCGGCATTCTCCTTTCCAGACGCGGTGCCGCAAGGGCAGCGCAGCGTCAAGGCCGGCCGTGGGGTTATGTTGCCAGCTTTTCCAGCAGGGCGGGGCCAAACCGCGCCACGCGCGCGGGGTCCATGCCCTTGATCCGCGCCAGCTCTGCCTCAGTCCGGGGCTGTGCGGTTGCGATAGCACGCAAGGTCGCGGGTGATAGCGTCAGCAACTTGTCGGTTCCGTCCGGCCCGCGTTCCAGATCGCGCGCAAGGATGAACAGCGCATCATACAGATCGCCCGCTTCCCGACCTGCCAGCTTGCGCCGCTGGGGGTGTTGCGGGGCAGGGGTGGCCCCGGTGATGATTTCCAGAAAGCCGGCGCCATAGCGGTCAAGTTTGGTCGCGCCGACACCGGAAATACGCGCCATTTCGTCCATATTGGCGGGCCGTGTTTCTGCCATCTCGATCAGGGTGCGATCAGTGAAAATAACATAGGCGGGCACGCGGGCTTCTTCGGCGAGGGCGCGCCGTTTGGCCTTGAGCGCGGACAGAAGCGGCGCGTCTTCGTCCGAGACAAGCGATTTTACCGCAGGGCGGTCCTGTGCGCCCGTGACCGTATCTTCGCGCAGGTGTATTTCCGCCTCTCCACGCAGGATCGGGCGGGCTGTTTCGGTCATGCGCAGGGCACCGTGGCGTTCTGGGTCGGGGCGCACCAGATCGCGGCCCATCATCTGGCGAAACACCACCTGCCATTTGGCGCGGCTCAGGTCTTTTCCGGCGGCAAAGGTTGGTAGGGCATCATGCCCGCGCTGGACGACCTTGGGGGTGGAATTGCCCAACAGAATATCAATCAAATGCCCTGCGCCAAAATTCTCGCCTGTGCGCAGAATGGCCGATAGCGCCTTGCGCACGGGGGTGGTGGCATTGAACAGCTTGGCAGGGATCGCGCAAAGGTCACAATTCCCGCAGGGTTCCGATGCATCGCCGAAATAGGACAGCAACACCTGACGGCGACAACCCGTCGCGTCGGCCAGCCCCAAAAGCGCATTCAGGCGGGCATGATCTGCCTGTTTACGTTCCAACGGGGCCGGGCTTTCGTCGATCTGCGACCGGCGCAGGCGAATATCATCAGGACCAAACAGCGTCAGCGTATCAGCGGGGGCACCATCACGGCCCGCGCGACCGATTTCCTGATAATAGGCCTCGATGGATTTGGGCAGATCGGCATGGGCCACCCAGCGGATATCGGGCTTGTCCACCCCCATGCCAAAGGCCACGGTTGCCACTACGATCAGGTCATCTTCGCGCTGAAACAGGTCTTCTACCATGCGCCGGGCGTGTGCTTCCATTCCGCCGTGATAAGCGCGCGCATTATGGCCTGCGTCGCGCAGCCCTTGGGCAAGCGACTCGGTCCGGGCGCGGGTGCCGCAATAGACAATGCCCGATTGCCCCTTCTGCGCGCGTGCATAGGCCAATATCTGGTCGCGCGGCTTGTTCTTGACGGCAAAGTTCAGCCGGATGTTGGGCCGGTCAAACCCGCGCAGGAAAATTTTCGGCGCGCCCCCGTCAAACAACCGCTTGATAATCTCGGCGCGGGTTTCGGCATCGGCGGTGGCCGTAAAGGCGGCCAACGGCACATTCAGGGTGCGACGCAAATCACCCAGCCGCAGATAGTCGGGGCGGAAATCATGGCCCCATTGGCTGACGCAATGCGCCTCATCCACTGCAATCAAGCCGCAGCGCGCGCGGCGCAGCATGTCAATCGTGCCGCCCGATGCCAGACGTTCAGGCGCGATGTAAAGCAGCTTCAATTCATTGCGCGACAGAGCCTGATAGACAGCATCGGTTTCGGCTTCGGTATTGCCAGAGGTCAGCGCGCCTGCCGCAACACCCAGTTCCTGCAAGGCGCGCACCTGATCGCGCATCAGTGCAATCAGCGGGGAAATCACGACAGTCAGCCCCTCGCGACATAGCGCGGGCAGTTGGAAACACAGCGACTTGCCACCGCCGGTGGGCATAATGGCCAGCGTATCCTGCCCTGCGATCACGGCCTCAACAATCTCGGCCTGACCGGGGCGAAAGGCGGGAAAGCCGAAAACACGCGACAGGACCGCGTCAGGCGGCTGGGTATCGGCAACGGGAAGGGGGGACGACATCAGCCTAGATAAATGCTGCCGCGTTGTTAATCAGGATGACGCGGATCGCATAAATCGCGATCAATGCGATCAGGGGCGCAAGATCTATCCCGCCCAGATCGGGCATGAACTGGCGAATGCGCTGATAGGCCGGTTCCAGTAGCCGGTTCAACCCGTCCCAGATTGAGGCAACCATCGCATTGCGCAGGCTGAGTACCTGAAAATTTATCAGCCAGCTCAGAATGATATGCGCAATGATAATGAATTGCGCGACACTCAGGATAAGCAGCAGGATCTGGATAATGGACAGCATGGGTCACTCCGCATTGGTTCGCGCAAACCTAAGCGGAGTGGGCACAAAGGGCAAGCGCGCAAGGCCCGTTTGCTGCCCGCTCTGGACATTCCCGCCAGGTCCGATAGGTATCTCGACAATTAAGATCTTTGATGGTGTATCATGCTGGTTGTTTTGTCCCCTGCCAAGAAACTTGACTGGACCCCGAAAGGACAGCCGCGCGCGATGTCCGAGCCCTTGTTTCAGGAAGATGCGATTGCGCTGGCGGATGCGGCGCGCAAGATTGGTGCCGCAGGGCTGAAACGGCTGATGAAAATCAGTGACAAGCTGGCAGAACTGAACCTTGAACGCTTCGAAAGCTTTGCCGCCCGGCCTGATGATCTGGCGACACGCCCCGCGATCTATGCCTTCGCGGGCGACACATATACCGGACTGGATGCCGCTTCGCTGGATGCGGATACGCTGGACTGGGCCGAAGGGCATTTGCGCATTCTGTCGGGCCTTTACGGGGTACTGCGACCCTATGACGCGATGCAACCCTACCGCCTTGAGATGGGCAGCCGCCTGCAAACGGCGCGCGGCAAATCCTTGTATGACTACTGGGGTGCACAGATTTCAAAGGCGCTGAATGCAGATGCCAAAAAGGCAGGCGCGGATGTGATTGTGAACTGCGCGTCGCAGGAATATTTCGGCGCCGTCGATCGCGCCGCATTGAAGCCCCGCGTTGTAACCCCCGTCTTCAAAGAGCAGCGCGACGGAGAAGAGCCGCAGATCATCAGCTTCTACGCCAAGAAGGCGCGCGGGGCGATGGCGCGGTTTATCGTGGAAAACCGGCTGTCAGACCCCGCAGCCTTGCGTGACTTCGACACAGCCGGTTACCGCTACACCCCAGAGCTTTCGCAGCAGGACCAGCCGGTTTTCGTGCGGGAACTGCCTGCTCAATCTTCTGGCAAGGTAAATTCCGGCGGCGCGTGATCGCGCAAGGCGGCCATAAGTTCAGATTTTTTCAGCGGTTTGCTCAGCATGGCATTCATGCCCGCTTGCAGCATCTGCGTAATTTCGTCCTCCAGCGCGTGGGCCGTCAATGCGATGATCGGGACTGTGTTGCCCGCTGGCGTGGCGCGGATGTGGCGGGTCGCCTCGCGCCCGTCCATTTCGGGCATGGAGACATCCATGAACACAATGTCGGGGGCCAGCCGGTTGAATACCTCCACTGCGATGCGCCCGTTTTCGGCAATGTGTAACTCGGTATCAAGGTCTTTCAGCATCTTGCTGAAAACAAGTCGATTAACCTTGTTATCTTCTGCATAGAGGATGCGCAGCTTGCGCGACGCGGGCGCGCTTGTCCTTCCCGGCCCCTTTGGCCCCGACACAGGTGGATTGAATGTTGCTATTTTGTTCAGTGCAGCAAGAAGGTCACGCCAGATGACCGGCTTGCGCAATGTGGCAAAGGTCTTGCACCGCTCCGACTCGGCGTTGATTTCGGTCAGGTTGGAACACAGGGCCACGATGCGAGTCGTGGGGCAGTGACGTGCAAGTTCATCCATCACGTCGCGGGCATCGCATTCGGTCAAGTCCTGATCAATGATGGCAAAGTCCGGGGGTGATTTCGCAATATGGCGCCGAACCGTATCCATTCGGGTTGCTGACAAGACATTGACCGATAAGGTCTTGAGGTGACGCGCCAGAATATCGCGGCTGATCAGATGGTCGCTGATCAGCAGCACCGAACCACAATCCGGCGGAAGGGGCTGCATTGCGGGCGCGGGCCTGTCATGCGCGGTGGCCAGTTCCAGCGTAATGCCGAAACACGACCCGACGCCGGGTTCCGAGTCCACCCAGATATTTCCACCCATTTGTGTGACGATGCGTTGCGTGATGGCAAGGCCCAGACCCGTCCCCTCATAGCGGCGTCTGGCGGTCTGATCGACCTGACTGAATTCGGTGAAGATCTGGCCCTGATTGTCTGGGTCTATGCCGATCCCGGTATCTTCGACAGTGATCGTAACGATATGCCCTGTAGCAGACGTGCCAACGCCAACCGCACGCACCAGAATATATCCGGTTTCCGTGAATTTGATGGCGTTGCCTATAAGATTGGTCAGGATCTGGCGTATCCGGCCATAGTCGGCAATCAATTGAGAGGGCAGGAAGATGTCATAATCAAGGATCAACTCGATGCGCTTGTTTCGTGCGGTCGGGGCAAGCAGGCTCAGAACTTCATGGATGGTCTTTTCCAGATCGAAAGCCGTGGGCTCCAATAGTAACTTGCCCGCATCCATCTTCGAGAAATCGAGAATGTCGTTGATGATGGAGACCAGCGCCTGACCGCTGCTGATGATGGTGTTGGCATATTCGCTCTGTTCCTCATCCAGCGCAGTTTCTGTCAACAATTCGGCCATTCCGACAACGCCATTCATGGGGGTGCGGATTTCATGGCTCATATTTGCCAGAAATGCCGACTTTGCCTGAACTGCGGCTTCGGCGCGGGTCTGCGCGTCGCGCAACTCTGCCTGATAGTGCAGGGCGTCTGTTATATTGTTGACCAGCGACACATAATCGCCATTGGCAACTCTTCGGTCGGTCAGTCGTACCGACACACCGGTTGTGAAATGTAATTCCATTGGCGGAATCTGGGGCTTGTGCCAGCGGTCCAGCATCTTGAACACCCATTCATCTGGCAAAAGGTCCCCCAGCTCCACCAGCTTTTCATGGGCGCAAATCTCCAGCAGCCGGGCGTAACGGATACCCGGGCGCACCTCTGCGAAGTTTCTGAAAACACTAAGATAGGCTTTGTTGGCAAGGATCAGGGCCTGTTCGGCGTCAAAGACCGCAAACCCGTCTTGCAGCGTTTCAACAGCTTCCCGCAGGCGCAGATTCGCGCGATCAACTTCGACATGTGCAATCTGCAAATCCTGACTGACCTGAGTGTTCATGCCCTCAAGAGTGTCGGCGTGACGCTTTATCGCACCCAGTTCCTCGCGCTGGGCGATAACCTGATCAGACAATTTGAAGGCATGGGCGCGCAGATGATCATTCATGGCGCGCAAATCGTTCTGCGCCTGTTCATACAGCCTTTCTGCACGCAGCCGGGCGCGCCTCTCGCGCGCAAGTCTTTCTGGATAAAGGTTTTCAAAATTCATATGAGAAAATTTTCAGAGGATATGATGGCGAGTATCAGGGCAAGGCTTGAACACAGGGTTAAGACGGCAGAGCCATCGGAGGTCTGTCTACCATCGCCTCTCAGCGCACTTGCGGATAACCGTGCGCCCCCTTCCCCCGCCTGCAAATACAGATTACCTTCTGACCAGATTTACGAGCATGGCAGAAGTTGAATGTCCGAAAACCCAGAAGTGATGGAATTCTTGCTGACCCGTCGGTCGCGGCCCGCCAAGATGCTGCACGCGCCAGCGCCAGATAGCGCGCAGCTTGCCCGGCTGCTGGAGGCTGCAGCGCGTGTGCCCGATCATGGCAAACTGGAACCGTGGCGCTTCGTCGTTCTGGAACGCGCGGCCCTTGCACGCTTTGCAGATCGTATTCTCGCCCGCGGCGCTGAATTGGGGATCGACGCAGAAAAGGCCGCCAAGGCTGCTTCCGCTTTCGCCGAATCTCCGATGATCGTGGCCGTGGTGGCCAGCCCCAAACCCTCTGCCAAGATACCGGAAATTGAACAGACCCTGTCCGCCGGGGCCGTGTGCCTTGGGTTGGTGAATGCCGCGCTTGCGTCAGGCTGGGGGGCGAACTGGCTGACAGGCTGGGTGGCCTCGGACAAGGACATCCTGAAGGAACTTGGCCTCTCTGCGCAAGAATGGGTCGCGGGATTTATTCATATCGGCACGGCGCAAGCCACACCCCCGGAACGCCCGCGCCCCGATATCGCCGCGCTGACAACATGGATGGCAGAGTGATGCCGCCCCGCACAGAATGTATTTGCCCGTCGAATGACGGCAAAGCCGCTTTCATAAATCTGCATGGGGCGGGGCAGATGACCAGTGACGCTGAAGGAAAAGCACCATGATTGAAGCATATAGGTTGGCCATCGCGCAATTGCGTGATCCCCGCTTCCGCAGACCGCTATGGATCGGGATCGCATTGTCTGTGGCGCTCTTGTTCGTGATTTACGCCTTTGTTCTGCTGCTGGTGCAACTTCTGATCCCCGGCGCGTTGTTTCTGCCAATTACCGGGCAGGTGCAGGGGCTGGGGTCGCTGTTTTCCTTCGGCTCTATTCTATATCTCCTTGGGCTATCGGTTTTTCTTATGGTGCCTGTCGCCTCTGTCTTTACGGGCCTTTATCTTAATGATGTCGCAGACACCGTCGAGGCAGAGCATTACCGCGGCCTTGATCCGCGCAATTCCGTGCCGTTTCGCGAATCAGCCAATGATGCAATGCGATATTTCGGGCTACTGGTCGCGCTGAATGTTCTGGGGATGGGGGTTTTCGCCGTGTCCAACGGCTGGGGGCTGATCCTGCTATGGCTGGTGAACGGCTTTTTACTCTCGCGCGAATATTTCACCATGATCGCGCGCCGCCGGCACGCGCCGGACGCAGCGCGCGCGCTTCAGAAAAGCCATATGTTCCGCCTGTGGCTGCCCGGCATTGTTTTGGCGGCTGGCCTAAGCGTGCCTGTGCTGAACCTTGTCATGCCACTGGTCGGCGCGGCCGTGTTTACGCATATGTATCACCGCCTCTACAAACCGGTGCCTAGCCCCGACCTGTAAGTTGTTCCAGCATCTCGTAGGTGATGACTTCAGACAGGATAATGCCCGCGATCACCAAAAAGGCGGGCGTGGCGATGAATGTCACCAGTTTTACCTTGCGCATCATCTGCGCATCTGACGGCGCGGAAGAGGGGGTGCCGGGCACAACCTCGCCTGCTTCGCCCTGTGTCGTCATGCGAAAGGGCAGCACCAGAAACATGGTCATGAACCAGATAACACCATAAAGCGCGATTGCAGACATGATTGACATCAGACTTGCTCCAATTCCACCAGGCAGCCGTTAAAATCCTTGGGGTGCAGGAACAATACAGGCTTGCCATGCGCGCCGATCTTCGGCTCTCCGCTTCCCAGAACGCGCGCGCCTTCGGCTTTCAACTTGTCGCGTGCGGCCAGAATATCCTCCACCTCGTAACAGATGTGGTGAATCCCTCCGGCCGGGTTCTTGTCCAGAAAGCCCTGAATCGGGCTGTTCTCTCCAAGCGGATAAAGTAATTCGATCTTGGTGTTGGGCAAGGTGATGAAGACCACAGTCACCCCGTGATCGGGTTCATCCTGAGGCGCGCCGACATCGGCCCCCAATGTGCTGCGATATTGTGCGGCTGCCGCGTCTAGATCCGGCACGGCGATGGCAACATGGTTCAGACGACCGATCATCCTGTCCCTCCAAAGAAAATACTTCCCCCGCTTATGCGGGTCCGGGCGCTGCGTGGCAATATCTCAGTGGCGTGCGCGGCCTGATTGGGGCGAAATTACTGCCGTGATTAACGCTGTCTTAGTCAATTTGTAGTGAAATCGAATAAGCTGTGATGGAGGGATAGGATGAATTCGCACCTTGTAAATTCTGGCCTTGGACATCGGGAAGCCCCCGCGCCCAGGTCAATGCCCCATGCGTATCAGCAAGGGGGAACCTTGCTGCTGGTCGAGGATAGCCGCCTGTTCAGCGACACGATCCGCGCGGTGATGCGCGGGACGGGTGGGCGCATTCGGCGGACGGATACACTCTGCGGTGCCAGACGGCATCTGTCGCTATACACGCCGGATGTCGTGATGATTGATCTGGGCCTGCCGGATGGATCGGGGCTGGAACTGATCGCCGAATGCGCCCGCCGTTCTATCCGCGTGCCATTGATTATCGCAATCTCTGGTCAGCCAGAACTCGAATCGGCTGCCTATACTGCCGGCGCAGACAAGTTTTTTGAAAAACCCATCGTCAGCCTGTCGCAATTCCGCGCGGCGCTGGCCCCGTCCTGTTTCGACATGGATGCCATGCAAGCGGCCGCTTACACACCACTGCCCGATGTAAGCGCGTTGCGCGATGACCTGTATCTGGCGCTTGATCTGTTGCAGGGGCCGGACCAGAGTGATCGCCGCCAATACGCGCTGCAATTCTGCGAAGGGCTGGCCCGTAGCCTGCATGACGTTGAGATGCAGGGCGCAGTCGCGGCCACCAAAAGCGGGGGCGGCGCGGGTCGTCTGGTCGAGGTTTTGCGCAAACGTCTGAACGCGCAGCCGCTGGTTTAGCGTTCGTCATCTGACCCAAGACCCACGAATATCGGGGGCGGACAGTGGATGAATGCAACAAGCGCCGCCGCGACCGAAACGGCTACCGCCACCGCACGGGGCTTGGGCCGCCTCCAGCGGGCAAATTTGATCTTGTGCGGATTTGCCAAGCCTAACGTACTATGGGTTTAACCGCGCATCACCGCACCGCGGCCCGGTGATGCACAACCGCTTTCGGCCTCAAGCCCGCGCACTTCAGCGTCAGTTTGGTCCCGTATCCCGGACCATCCCCACTCTTGGCGGCAACTGGCGTCAGGCACACATATCGCGGCCTAGTCTTTCGGGGCGATCCGCAGCCCCAGGTCGCGCAACTGCTCATTGGTGGCAACCGATGGCGCTTCCAGCAGCAGATCTTCGGCGCGCTGGTTCATTGGGAACATGATCACCTGACGGATATTCGCCTCATCCGCCAGCAACATGACGATCCGATCAATCCCGGCAGCACAGCCACCATGCGGGGGGGCACCGAATTTGAATGCCTTGACCATGCCGCCGAAGCGCTTGTCCACTTCGGAATTGGGGTAACCCGCGATTTCAAAGGCGCGATACATGATCTCTGGCTTGTGGTTGCGAATCGCCCCTGACAGGATTTCATACCCGTTGCAGGCCAGATCATACTGATACCCCTTCACAGCCAACGGGTCACCCTCCAGCGCGGCCATCCCGCCTTGCGGCATGGAGAACGGATTGTGGCTGAAATCCACCTTGCCTGTCTCGGCATCGGCCTCATACATCGGGAAATCGACGATCCAGGCAAAGGCGAAGCGGTTTTCGTCCACCAGCTTCAACTCGCGCCCGATCTCGTCGCGCGCTTTCGCGGCGACACCCTCGAACTGGGCAGGCTTGCCACCAAGGAAAAACGCTGCATCGCCTTCGCCCAGACCAAGCTGGGTGCGAATGGCCTCGGTGCGTTCGGGGCCGATATTCTTGGCCAGCGGGCCAGCAGCTTCCAGCCCGTTTTCGCCCGCACGCCAGAAAATATACCCCATCCCCGGCAGCCCCTGCGCCTGCGCAAAGCTGTTCATGCGGTCACAGAACTTGCGCGAGCCGCCAGTCGGTGCGGGAATGGCGCGAATCTCGGTGCCTTCGTTTTCCAGCAGTTTCGCAAAAATCGCGAAACCAGACCCGCGGAAATGCTCGGACACGACCTGCATCTCAATCGGGTTGCGCAAATCCGGCTTGTCAGAGCCGTATTTCAACAGCGACTCCGCGTAGGGGATGCGCGGCCACTCGGCACAAGGATCAACCTTCTTGTCGCCTGCAAATTCCTCGAACACGCCTTGCAGCACTGGCCCGACAGCAGAAAACACGTCTTCCTGCTCGACAAAACTCATCTCGACATCAAGCTGGTAGAAATCGGTGGGCGAACGGTCGGCGCGGGGGTCTTCGTCGCGGAAACAGGGCGCGATCTGGAAATACTTGTCAAAGCCCGACACCATGATCAGCTGCTTGAACTGCTGCGGGGCCTGTGGCAGCGCATAGAACTTGCCGGGATGCAGGCGCGAGGGCACGAGGAAATCGCGCGCACCCTCTGGGCTGGAGGCGGTGATGATCGGTGTCTGGAATTCCGTGAAACCCGTGTCCCACATACGGTTGCGCATCGACCGCACCACATTGGAGCGCAGCATCATATTCGCATGAAGCCCATCGCGGCGCAGGTCCAGAAAGCGGTAGGCAAGCCGCGTTTCTTCGGGGTAATCCGGCTCTCCGAACACAGGCAGGGGCAGATCATCGGCCGCGCCAAGCACATCCATGGACCGGGCATAGACTTCAATCTCGCCGGTTTTCAGCTTGCTGTTGATCAGGCTTGCATCGCGCGCCTTGACGGTGCCCTCAATGCGGATGCAATATTCGGCGCGCAGCTTTTCAATATCCTTGAACGCGGCAGAATCGCTGTCAGCCAGCACTTGCGTAATTCCGAAATGGTCACGCAGGTCAATGAACAAAACGCCGCCGTGGTCACGGATGCGATGCACCCAGCCTGACAGGCGCACGGTTTCACCCACATGGGCGGCGGTCAGATCGGCGCAGGTATGGCTGCGATAGGCGTGCATGATATGCCCCTTTTGGCTGCAAGTCGTCCGGCTGTGGCGATACACAATCTGGCGGGCCAGAAGTCAAGGCCCGTTGGCTCAGGTCCAGTGCATCTGTGCTGTCCCTGACAGAAGCGCATGTGCGTGGGCCAGTTGGTCAAATGCCAGCCCTTGAGCATCGCAGCAGGCGATGACAGTGTCATCGCGCATGAGAATGAAGTCCAGAACCGCCACCAGTAAATTTCTGTCCGGCCCGCTATCCGTTAACAATTCTGCGCGCAAGTCCTGCGCATTGGCACCGCTGGCCGCCAGAAACACCGGCAAAAGTTCGTCTTGTGCACATAGCCAGCCCAATGCGGCCAAGGAAATTTCTTCAGCGCGTGCGTCATTCATTAAAATTACCCTCATTGTCGGAAAGGGTTTGTTAACCACTTCGCTATATTTATTAAGAAACAGATAAGCGAATTGGGGAATAGCCACAATGCCTGCTCAAATTCTTGTGGTGGATGACATGCTACTTAGCCGCATGATCCTTCGGGCGAAGTTGACGGCTGCCTGTTATGAAACCCGCCTTGCATCCAATGGTGCAGAGGCGCTGCGCCTTGTGGCGGAGAGCGTGCCGGATCTGATCTTGCTGGATTGCAACTTGCCCGATACGACGGGGCTCGAAATCTGCACCCGCCTGCGTGAAGACCCAAAGACCCGCAATGTGCCGATTATCCTGTTTTCTGCCGACAGTGCGCGCAGCACGCGTTTGCTTGCGCTGGAAGCCGGGGCAGATGAATTTTTCAACAAACCGATGGATGATGCGTTCCTGATGTCGCGCATCCGCTCGCTGTTGCGCGCCAGTGCGTTCGAGCAGGATTATCAGGCCAGGGCGACGCCCGGTCTGCGCCACGGGCTGGCAGAAGCGGTTTCGCTGTTCAGGCCCGATGGGCGCGTGACACTGGTGCGCGGGCGCAATGTCTTTGCCGGGTCCAGCGACGATATTCTGGATGCTGGCGCAGCCCGGATTTTCCATGATTCATGCAATGTCACCGATATTCTGGCGGGCAAGTTCGGACAGCGAAAGCCGGACATCCTGCTGCTGGCCCCTGAAGTGCTGCAAGAACACGGTATTCACCTTATTTCGGAATTGCGCGCGCGCCATGCGACCCGCCGCATTCCGATTGCCGTTCTGTTGCAGGAAGACGCGAAATCGCAGCGCGCCATGGCGCTGGATCTGGGCGCAGAAGAAGTGCTGTCCCTGCCGCTGGACACAGAGGAAACCCAGTTGCGTTTGCGCGCAATGGTCAAGCGCAAGCACCGTATTGATGCAATGCGCCATGCCATTGGCGTAGAGCTTGACCTTGCATCCCGTGACTCTCTGACCGGGCTGTTCAACCGCCGTTATGCAATGTCGCGCCTGTCAGATATTGTTATGACACCAGCCGACGCCCCAAGTCTGACCTATGCCCTTTTGCTGATTGATCTGGATAATTTCAAGCAGGTCAATGACAGTTTCGGGCATGTCGCGGGGGATGAGGTTCTGGTCGAAGCTGCGGCCCGGATGCGCGACGCGATCGGCCCGAAAGATCTGCTGGCGCGCTACGGTGGCGAAGAATTTCTGGTCGTTCTGCCAGATGCGGACATGACACAGGCGCATGCCATGGCCGAGAATATCCGCGCGCGGATCGAAGGGCGTGCCTACCGGCTAAGCAATGGGAATTACAGTCTGAACATCACGGCCTCTATCGGGGTTACCGTCCAGCAGAGCGCGCAAAGCGATGCGTATATCAACCGGCTGGACCAGATCAGACTGGTTGTTGACCTTGCCGATCATGCTTTGCGCGTTGCGAAATCGACCGGGCGGAACCGGGTCGCCATCGGGCAATGCGCGGATGCTGTCGCAGACGGTGCGCCCCTTGGGACAGAGGTCAATCACGATTGCGTGGTGCGCTGCGCGCGGGGCGGGTCCTGATCCGCTCTTCAAACGAATCTGCATAGGCGTGGCGTTCTTCACGCGACATCGCGCTGACTTTTTCCAGCAACTGCTCATGCATCTGGGTGCTCATGCGCAGCAAGCGGTCCTGCGCCTGACGCAACGCATCCGAGAATGTATCGGGGTCAAAATCATCTGCGCGCAGGGCGGCAAGCATCTGTTGGGGGGCACCCGCACCACCTTCGGACTGTCGCCGCGCCTCGCGCAGGATCGCACCTGTCGCGCGGCGCAATTCGCGCCGGTCCTCGGCCGGTAGGGCCGCAACCGAACTGCGCAGCAACGACCCTTCTTGTGTCGTCCGTGTCATGACCCCCCACAACATGCCCACCACCAGCACGTTCAGAACCAGCGACCCCGCAAGCGCAAGTTTCAACCACGGAATGCGGCGTTTTGGTTTCGTCTGCTCCATGTCTCAGAACTCCATCAAGAGCGGGTCATCTATCCCAATCAACTGAACCGCCATCAAGTCCAGATATCCCAGCGCGCCTTGTAGCCATTCAGGGGCATCAAGAGCCATGACAGGCATTGGCATTGTCACGCCGATCCAGAACCCAAGCACCGCCACCGTCACCCCGCCTGCAAATCCTGGCGCAGCCCAGCCCGAAAACCAGTTGCGCCAGCCCAAAGCGTTCACTGTTGGGCGCGCGGGCGCTGTGCGACTGGCCATCGCATCTGTCAGAATCCGCTCGCGCAGCGATGTGCTCATCTCTGGCGGGCTGTCGCGTGCCGCATCAAGAAACAGCATCAGGTGGTCCGCATCCTGTTGGTTGCGGCCCTCGGCATTATGATCCGGCGCAGACATGTTATTCTTCTCAATCGTCATCATCATACCCCAATGCTTCGCGGTCGCCGGCCAGAATGGCGGACAAGTTGCGTTTTCCCCGTGCCGTCAGGCTTTCCACAGCTTCAACCCCCAGCATCATGATTGCTGCAATCTCTGGGTTTGACATCCCTTCGAGGTGGCGCAGGATCACGGCTTGACGCTGGCGTTCCGGCAACTGTGACAGCGCTGCCTCTAGTGCCTGTATTCGTGCGGTCTGCATCATTTGTGCGTGCTGGCTGGGTGACGTATCGGGCAGTTCCGGTACTTCATGCAGCATCTTCCGGCGGCGGCGCAACCTGTCGGTACATAGGTTTGCGGCCACCCGGTACACCCATGTTGCAGGTTGTGCCGCCCCGCTTTGCCAGTCGGGGGCCATACGCCACAATCGCAACATCGCTTCCTGTGTCACATCCTCTGCCTCGGCCAGATCGCCCAACATACGCGCCGCAAATCGCAGGATACGCGGCGCAATCAGGTCGGTAAGTGCTTCGGCGGCATGGCGGTCACCCGCAACAAACCGCGCCAGCAATGCCGCCTGATCATCACCCGGTCGCTGTTCCAGCGGCATATATGTGCCTTTCCTTGCAGGCCGGGCGCGGAATTCCGTGCCCGGCCCGCACCATATCAGTCCCGACCGCGCCACCGTGGCCGCGTATTCTCGCCGCGCTTTGACATCATTTCGGTAAAGCGCTGATACTCTGCTTCATCAATCACGCCATCATCATTTCTGTCGATCCGCGAGAACAAGCGCGAGGTCATGTCCGCGCGCCGCTCGGCGCGTTGTTCCGAGCGTGCCTCCGGGCGCATCTCTGCCAGACCTGCGCGCAAGGCGGCTTCGTCCAGCATACCATTTTCATCGGCATGTTCCATCATGCGCGCGATGGTCTGGTCAATGGCGGCTTCACGGTGCTGATCCAGCCCTGCGCGGAAATCTTCAAGCGACAGGCTGCCGCTGCTTTCACCGTCAAGTTGTTCAAAACTGGGCATCGACATACGGGTCTGCGCCATTGCGGGGGCTGTTGTCAGCATCACTGCGCCGATCATGGCGGCAAGGCTAAGTTTGTTCATCAGTATCTCTCCTCTGCAGGCGGACATTCGCCTCTCGATACTTCCTCAAACGCGGGTTGTGACTGTTTCCGTCGCAATTTTTCGCGCCGCGTTGCGGCATCGCGTCGCAAAATATGCATGAGGGGTGTTTTTCTGCGCATGACGCCTGTATCTGGACCCCTTGGTTACATGGAGCGCGAACATGACCCTGGCAGAAGTGAAATTGACCGATGACCGACCACTCGGCCCCGCAATCTTGCGCGGTGTGCAGTGTAAATGCCCCGCCTGTGGCGACGGCCCCATGTTGGAGCGGTACCTGAAAGTGCGGGACAATTGTCCGAATTGTGGCGAAGACCTGAGCCATCAGCGCGCCGATGACGGGCCAGCCTATCTGACCATGCTGGTCACGTTGAAAGTGGTCACGCCACTGATGGTTGCGGCCATGTTCGCCTGGGACTGGCACCCGGCGGTCATGTTCGGGGTCTTTGCTGGCCTGCTGGTTGCGCTTTCCCTATTCCTTCTGCCGCGGTTCAAGGGCATGATCGTCGCCATTCAATGGTCACGCCGTATGCACGGCTTCGAGGGGGCGAATGAACGCCAGCGCTGACAAGACTGCAATTCGAGATGCGGCATCGGTCCTGCTGATTCGTGGCACGGGCGAGGATGCCCGCGTCCTGATGGGCCAGCGTGGCAGCAAGGCCGCCTTCATGCCCGAGAAATTTGTTTTTCCGGGCGGCGCGGTGGATGCAACAGATCGCGAAGTCACCTTGGCGCGCCCTTTGGCGCAAGCATGCATCGCCCGCCTTGCACAAGGCCATGACGCGCCGCAGGCCCTTGCCGTCGCCGCAATCCGCGAATTGTGGGAAGAAACCGGCCTGATGTTGGGATGCGCGGGCGCGTGGCCTGACCCGCCAGCGGACTGGCGCGGGTTTGCCGAACAGGGGCTGGTGCCCGATGCATATGGGCTACGCTATATTTTCCGGGCCATTACACCACCGGGTCGGCCCCGGCGCTTCGATGCGCGCTTCTTTCTGGCCAATGCCGAGGCTGTAATTGGGGATCTGGACGACTTCTCGTCCGCCTGCGATGAATTAAGCCATCTGCACTGGGTGTCCCTGCGCGAGGCGCGGCGCTTGAACCTGCCGTTCATTACCGAAGTCGTGTTGGCTGAAGCACAAGCCCATATTGCGGGCGAAGAGATGGCAGATTCGGTGCCGTTTTTCGACAACTCGACTGAAGTGTCGACCTTCCGCCGCATCGCCTGAACCGCATTCTTCGCACCCTCCTGTCCGATAGCCCTGCGCGAATATGCATCGGCATGGCTTAGCGCCTTGTTTCAGTACGCCAATTTTTTTCCGGCTCATGTATAATTTCTGGACAACCATGTCCCATTTCTGCTCAGATGCGCAAAACACGTTTCCGCATTTACACCCCGCAGCGGAACAGAAACGGGAGGAACATGGGGATGCCAAGCCAACCGGCGCCGGACCTGTCGCCACAGGTCTCGGACGAGGTCCGCAAGACAACCTGTTACATGTGTGCCTGTCGCTGTGGAATCGACGTCCATATGAAAGCCGGGCGCGTTGCCTATATCGAGGGCAATCGCGACCATCCGGTGAACAAGGGCGTGCTTTGTGCCAAGGGCAGCGCGGGTATAATGCAGCACCTCTCCCCCGCCCGGCTGCGCGCACCGCTCAAGCGTGTCGGGCCGCGTGGCTCGGGCGAGTTTGAAGAAATCTCATGGGATGAAGCGTTGCAGTTGGCGACGGATTGGCTCAAGCCGCTGCGCGACACGGCCCCGGAAAAGCTGGCCTTTTTCACAGGCCGCGATCAAAGCCAAAGCTTCACAGGTTGGTGGGCGCAGGCATTTGGAACACCGAACTGGGCCGCGCATGGGGGCTTTTGCAGCGTCAACATGGCAGCGGCAGGCATTTACACGATGGGCGGGTCGTTCTGGGAATTCGGCCAGCCCGACTGGGATCGCACAAAGCTGTTTTTGCTTTTCGGCGTGGCCGAGGATCACGACTCCAACCCGATCAAGATGGGTCTGGGCAAGCTGAAGGCGCGCGGCGCGCGGGTGATCGGCGTCAACCCTATCCGCTCTGGCTACAACGCGGTCGCAGATGACTGGGTCGGCATCACGCCCGGCACGGATGGTCTGTTCATCCTGTCGCTGGTGCATGAATTGCTGCGCGCGGGCAAGATCGACCTTGGCTATCTGATCCGCTACACCAACGCCCCTTATCTGGTGAATGCGCATGAAGGGCCGGAAAAAGGGCTGTTTTTGCGCGATGAGGATGGCAAGCCGCTGGTGCGCGACCGTCGCACGGGCCGTGCTTTGGCATGGGACAGCCCCGATATCGCGCCTGATCTGGCCAATGGGGTCGAAATCGGCGGGGTCACGCATCTGCCGGTGTTTCGCCATCTGGCCGATCGCTACCTGTCGCCCGACTACGCCCCGGAGAATGTGGCACGGCGCTGCGGCATCGCCCCCTCCCGTATTCGCGCCATCGCCAGCGAGATTGCGCGGGTTGCATTCGAGGAAGAAATCACGATCAACCAGCCCTGGACCGATTTTCGTGGCGTGAAACACGCCAGCATGACAGGGCGTCCCGTCGCCATGCATGCCATGCGCGGTGTCTCGGCGCATTCCAACGGGTTTCAGACGGCCCGCGCCCTGCATATGCTGCAAATCCTGATCGGCTCTGTCGAAACACCGGGCGGCTTTCGCTTCAAGCCCCCCTATCCCAAGCCCCCCGAAGGACACCCCCGCCCCCATGCAGGCCATAGCCCCGGCCAGCCGCTGGACGGCCCGCATCTGGGCTATCCGCTGGGGCCGGAACATCTGCTTGTAGATGACGCAGGCCAGCCCAAACGCATCGACAAGGCGTTTTCATGGGACGCGCCGCTGTCGGCGCATGGGCTGATGCATATGGTCATCTCCAACGCTCATGCGGGCGACCCCTATGACATCGACACGCTGTTTCTGTATATGGCGAATATGGCGTGGAATTCGTCGAT
Source organism: Roseinatronobacter bogoriensis DSM 18756 (assembly GCF_004366635.1). Lineage (GTDB taxonomy): Bacteria > Pseudomonadota > Alphaproteobacteria > Rhodobacterales > Rhodobacteraceae > Roseinatronobacter > Roseinatronobacter bogoriensis. The sequence continues at coordinate 203,763 of NZ_SORN01000001.1, forward strand.
GAATACCAGCGCCGTCATGGAAATGCTGACGGATCAGAACGAGGATGGCAGCTACAAGATCCCGCGCATCATCTATTCGGACGCCTATAGCTCTGAAATGGTGGCCTTTGCCGATCTTATCCTGCCGGATACCACCTATCTTGAACGCCATGACTGTATCTCGCTTCTCGACCGGCCCATCTGCGAGGCCGAGGCGCTGGCCGACTCTATCCGTTGGCCTGTGGTCACGCCAGAACGCAATGTGCGCCCCTTTCAATCCGTGCTGCTGGACCTTGGCGCGCGGCTTGGCCTGCCCGGCATGGTGCGCGACGATGGGACGCCGAAATTCAAGGATTACGCCGATTACATCACCAACCACGAACGCCGCCCCGGTATCGGCCCACTTGCGGGCTTTCGCGGTGCCGATGGCGCGGGCAAGGGGCGCGGCAGCCCCAACCTCGACCAGATCGAGCGCTATATCGAAAACGGTGGCTTCTGGATCGACCATATCCCAGCCGAGGCGCAATTCTACAAACCGTGGAATGCCGCCTATCAGGACTGGGCCGTGTCGCGCGGGCTTTATGACAGCCCGCAGCCCTATGTCTTCAACCTCTATTCTGAACCCTTGCGCAAGTTCCAGCTTGCTGCCGAAGGGCATGGCCACCGCCAGCCCCCCGATCATCTGCGCGCGCGCCTGATCGAGAGTATGGACCCGCTGCCAGTCTGGTACCCCACCTTTACCGATGCCATTACCGACCGGGCCGACTACCCCGTTCACGCGCTGACCCAACGTCCGATGGCGCATTATCACAGTTGGGGCAGCCAGAACGCATGGCTGCGCCAGATCCATGGACACACGCCGCTCTATGTCTCGGGCAGCCTATGGGCGCAGCATGGCTTTGCCGACGGGGATTGGGCGGTTCTCACCTCACCGCATGGGCGTATCACCTTGCCGGTGGTGCGCATGGATGCGCTCAACCCCCACACTGTCTGGACATGGAACGCCATTGCCAAGCGGCGCGGGGCATGGGCGCTGGACCCAAGCGCGCCAGAGGCCACGAAATCCGCGCTTCTCAATCACCTTATCCACGAACTCCTGCCGCCCAGGGGCGACGGGCTGCGCTGGGCCAATTCCGACCCGGTCACCGGACAGGCGGCATGGTATGACCTGCGCGTGAAAATCGAAAAGGCCCCGGCCGGTCAAAGCATCAGCTACCCGGCCCCTAAGGCGCAATCCTCGCCCCTTCCTGCCCCCGCGCGCGATCTGGCGCATCAGGTAAAGGACTAGGCGTATGTTGCATTTTCTTGCCATAAATACTCACATTACAACGCGGGCCACGGGCGGAACCTCGATGGGGTGCCCCACATGACCAGTTTGCCGCCCCCCAGCACCCGCAAGCTTGGCCTTGTCATTGATCTCGATACCTGCGTGGGCTGTCATGCCTGCGTGATTTCCTGCAAAGGCTGGAACACCGAGAATTATGGCGCGCCACTCTCGGACATGGACGCTTATGGCGAAAGCCCTGAGGGCACATTCCTGAACCGTGTCCATAGTTTCGAGGTCACGCGCGATGCCGCCCCGCCAATGGTGGTGCATTTCCCCAAATCCTGCCTGCATTGCGATGATGCGCCCTGCGTCACGGTCTGTCCCACCGGGGCCAGCTACAAGCGCGTCGAGGACGGCATAGTGCTGGTCAATGAAACCGACTGTATCGGCTGCGGGCTATGCGCCTGGGCCTGTCCCTATGGCGCGCGCGAGATGGACGGGGCCGAGAAGGTCATGAAGAAATGCACCCTCTGCGTGGACCGCATCTATAATGACAACCTGCCTGAACAGGACCGTGAACCCGCCTGCGTGCGCACATGCCCCGCCGGTGCGCGCCATTTCGGCGATCTGGGCGACCCAGATAGCGCAGTCAGCCAGCTTGTCGCGGAACGCGGCGGGTTCGATCTGATGCCGGAACAAGGCACCCGCCCTGTCAACAAATACCTGCCTCCGCGCGGGCGCGACACATTGCAAATGCCCGACCTTGCCAGCCTGTGTGAAACGCCATCCAGCAGCGGCGCATCAGAGGCAAAGGCCGCTGGTTTCCTTGGCTGGCTTGACCGCGCATTGGAGAAGCTCTGACATGCATCCGGCCCCCTCACTCATTCTGTTTACGGTCCTGTCAGGCATGGGGTTTGGCCTTCTGGTCTGGCTGGGCCTTGGGCTGCGCGTGCCCACGGGACTGGCGGCGTTTATCCTGTTCGGGCTCGGCTACGGGTTGGCGGGTATCGGGCTGATCGCGGCGGCGTTTCATCTGGGCCACCCCGAACGCGCGCTGAAGGCTTTTTCGCAATGGCGCTCCAGCTGGCTGTCGCGCGAAGCGGTGCTTGCGGTGGCCAGCCTGCTTGTCATGGCCCCACATGCGGCGGCTTCGGTGTTTTGGGACACGCCTTTGCCATTGCTTGGCTGGCTGGGGGCCGTGCTGGCCCTCGCCACCATATTCGCCACGGCCATGATCTACGCCCAGATCCGCGCTGTGCCGCGCTGGCATCACTGGTCAACGCCGCCCGTATTTGTGCTGGCCGCGCTCGCAGGCGGGGCGCTTCTGGCAGCGCAACAAACCCTTGCGCTATGGCTGATGCTGGCGCTGGGGCTGGCCATGATCGTTCATTGGGTCATAGGCGATCAGCGTTTCGCCCAAGCGCGCAGCGACACGGGAACAGCCACCGGTCTGGGGCGTTTCGGGCGTGTTCGCCTGCTGGAGCCGCCGCATTCGGGGCGCAATTATCTGCTGCGCGAGATGGTGCATGTCGTGGGCCGCAAACATGCGCATAAATTGCGGGTCATCGCCTTGGGCTTGGGGGTGGTGCTGCCTGTCATCGCGTTGCTGTTGCCTGCGGGCTATGTGATTGTGCTTATCGCACTGCTGGCCCATATCGCGGGCATGCTGGCGCAACGATGGTTGTTCTTTGCCGAGGCCGAGCATGTCGTGGGCCTGTATTATGGCAAACGGTGAGATGGGCCTTGCAACCCGCGCAGCGCCGTGCCGCATCGTTTCATATCGCCCGGTTCCCTCTTGCACCGATCGTCTGGGAAAGGCACAGAAGCACGGGGCAATCAGGCAATACGGCACATGCGCGATCACGGCGGGAATATAGATCAGGCACAGGCCCGCTTTGGCGGACAGGACTGGATAGATCTGTCCACAGGCATAAACCGCCAACCCTATCCTGTGCCCAACCTGCCTGCACATGTCTGGACCGACCTACCGACCCGCAGCGCGCAAGCGGCCCTGATGCGCGCAGCGCGCCAAGCCTTTGGCACAGACGCGCTTGGCGTTGCACTGGCAGGTGCGCAGGCCGCAATCCAGATGATCCCGCGCCTTTTGCCTGTGGGCGAGGCCAGAATACTGTCCCCCACATATAACGAACATGCCGCCTGTCTGCGCGCGGTTGGTTGGCAGGTGGTCGAGGTGGACAAGATCAGCGCCTTGGCAGGGGCTGATCTGGCCATCGTCGTCAACCCGAACAACCCCGACGGTCGCCATCATGACCCAAAGCAGTTGCGCGCCATCTCGCAGCAGGTCGGGTGCCTTGTCGTCGATGAAAGCTTTGCTGACCCTGTGCCGGATGTGTCGCTTGCCGCCCATGCCTGCGACCGCTTGATCGTGCTGCGATCCTTCGGCAAATTCTGGGGGCTGGCCGGTCTGCGTCTGGGCTTTGCCTTTGCGGGGCCAGAGGTCACAACCGCCCTGTCACAGATGGCCGGCCCCTGGCCCGTCAGCGGGGCCGCGCTGGAACTGGGGCGCATCGCGCTGGATGACAGCACATGGCACGACCAGACCTGCACCCGCCTGCGCGCTGATAGTGCAAGGCTCGATGCTCTGGCGCAGCAAGCCGAATGGCAGCTTGTCGGCGGAACACTGTTGTTTCGGACCTATCACACCCCCGATGCCGCCGCAGCGCAGACGGTCCTTGCAGCAGCACAGATCTGGAGCCGTATCTTTCCCTATTCCCCGCACTGGCTGCGCCTTGGACTGCCGGGGAATGAAACGGAATGGGCACGACTGGAAGCCGCGTTGCAGGGCGGTGCCTGAAAGGGCGTATCTGAGACGAATTGCTCTGTGCTTGGCCTGACCGACTGCGGCGCTATGCTATGGCCAAAGCAGCCTCGAACCAGATGTAGAGACCATGCCCCCAAACCCGCCACCGCTGATAACCCGACCAGAAGGGTTGTATTGCCCCGATGGCGATTTCTATGTTGATCCGCTGCGCCCGGTGCCGCGTGCGCTGATCACCCACGGCCATGCCGACCATGCCCGCGCGGGCCACGGTGCTGTTATGGCCACACGCCAGACGCTCGACATTATGGCGCTGCGCTATGGCGCGGATTTCACACAGTCGCGTCAGGTGGCCGAAGGGGTCTGCCGGATTGGCGGGGTCGAGGTCAGTTTTCACCCGGCTGGCCATGTGCTCGGCTCGGCGCAGGTCTGTATTGCGGGGCCGGGCGGTCGCGTTGTGGTGACGGGCGATTACACCCGCACCCCCAATGCGGCCTGCGCCCCGTGGGAACCCGTGGCTTGCGATATACTGGTGACCGAGGCCACTTTTGCACTGCCGGTGTTCCGTCATCCTGACCCGCAGGACGAGATTACAAAACTGCTGTCCTCGGTCGCCGCTTTCCCCGACCGTGCGCATCTGGTGGGTGCGTATGCGCTGGGCAAGGCGCAGCGCGTAATCATGTTGCTGCGTGCGGCGGGCTATGACGCACCGATCTATATTCACGGTGCTTTGCAAAAGCTGTGTGACTATCACATCGCGCAAGGAATCGCGCTTGGGGATCTGCGGCCTGCAACTGTGGCGCGCGGCAAGAAAGGCGATTTTGCGGGCGCGATCATTCTGGCCCCGCCTTCGGCCTTTGCGGCGACATGGGCGCAGCGTTTTCCGGACCCGGTGATCAGTTTCGCCTCTGGCTGGATGATGGTGCGCGCGCGGGCACGCCAGCGCGGGGTCGAATTGCCGCTGGTGATTTCCGACCATGTCGATTGGCCGCAACTTACCCAGACCATCACCGAACTTGACCCGGCCGAAACATGGGTCACGCATGGGCGCGAAGATGCGATCCTGCGCTGGTGCGAGATGCACCAGCGCAAGGCGCGCCCCTTGCGGCTGGTGGGCTATGAGGATGAACCGGAATGATCGGTGATTTTGCAGATTTGCTGGAACGGCTGGCCTTTACCCCGCGCCGCAGCCTGAAACTGGCGCATCTGGCGGGGTATTTTGCCGCCACACCCGACCCGGATCGTGGCCTGGCACTGGCCGCGCTGACAGGTGATCTGGACCAGCGCGCGGTGACACCGTCATTGCTGCGCAAAATCGTGTCTGGGCGCGTGGATGCAGAGCTGTTCGCCTTGTCCTATGACTTCGTGGGTGATCTGGCCGAAACCATCGCGCTGATTTGGCCGGGCGGGGCCGATGGGCGTGATGTGCCGCTTCATGCGCTGGTCGAGGAATTGCAGAATACCCCAAAGGCTGACCTCCCAGCGCTGATTACGGCGCGGCTGGACGGGTTAAGCCCGTCGCAACGCTTTGCTTATCTGAAACTGGCAACAGGGGGCTTGCGCGTGGGGGTGTCCGCGCGATTGGCGCGTCAGGCGGTGGCCGATTACGGCGGGCTGGATCTGGCCGAGGTTGAAGAAATCTGGCACGGGCTGACGCCACCATATGAAAGCCTTTTTCATTGGGCGGAAAAAGGCCCCAAGCCCGTCAGCGCCGCCCTGGCCCCCTTCCGGCCCGTTATGCTTTCGACCCCGACCGATGCAGATGCGCTGGCCGCGCTGGACCCGGCCGATTATGTCGCGGAATGGAAATGGGACGGCATCCGCGTACAGGCCGTTTCCGAGGGGGGGACACGTCGGCTTTATTCTCGCACAGGGGACGATATTTCCGCAGCCTTTCCCGATGTGATTGCCGCGATGGATTTCGACGGCGCACTGGATGGCGAATTGCTGGTGCGGCGCGGCGATCAGGTCGCGCCCTTCAACGATCTGCAAACCCGACTGGGGCGCAAGCGGGTTAGTGCGGCGATGCTGGCCTCGCACCCGGCGGCGTTGCGGGTCTATGATGTGCTGCTGTGGCAAGGGCGCGATCTGCGCCCCTTGCCATTTGCGCAGCGCCGTGCCGCGCTGGAGGCCGCTGTGCAAACGCTTGATCCTGCGCGCATTGACCTGTCGGCGCTGCTGCCCTTTGACACTTGGGACACCGTGGCCGCCCTGCGCGCCGCGCCGCATGATGCCGTGATAGAAGGGGTGATGATAAAGCACCGCGCCAGTCCTTATCTGGCCGGGCGGATAAAGGGGCATTGGTTCAAATGGAAGCGCGACCCGATGCTGGTGGATGCTGTGCTGCTCTATGCGCAGCGCGGGCATGGCAAACGCTCGGGCTATTATTCAGATTTCACCTTCGGGCTGTGGGATGGTGACACGCTGGTTCCCGTGGGCAAGGCTTATTTCGGCTTCACGGATGCCGAATTGAAGGCGCTGGATCGTTTTGTCCGCGACAATACGGTGGACCGGTTTGGCCCTGTCCGCGCGGTCAGGCCGGAAAAAGTGGTTGAGGTGGCTTTTGAGGGGCTTAACCGGTCGCCGCGCCATAAATCGGGCGTGGCAATGCGCTTTCCGCGCATCTCGCGCATCCGCGACGACAAGCCCGCGTCAGAGGCCGACCAACTGGACGCGCTGCTGCGCATGTTGCCGCCGCAATAGGGTTCGGCTGCTGCCTCATGCCCTGCCGCATCTGGCCGTCAGCCCTTGTGTCGCCTCTTTGGAGAGTGTTGATGCGAGGGCTTTGGGGAGGGTATTTTCGCACCAAGCGCGGAGCCAAGGCGCAATGCGCCGCCGCGCATCGCCGGGCCGCCCACGGGCACGGCGATTTGGCTGCCACCTGCGCATAGCTTTGATCTTGTGCGGATTTGGCCAGCATAAACCGCCACAGATTGAATCTTTGATCGCCGCACCGCGGCCCGGCAATGCGCGGCGGATTGGTCCGCGCGTGTCAGCTACCGGCCTTCTCATGCGGGTCAAAGCCCGCAATCACCACCTCGCGCGTGCGGCAATCATCGCACATGGTCAGTAGGCGCTTGCGATCCGCGCCTGCCGTGCCAGAGAACATCCAGTGGCCGTCAAGTTTTTCCATCACGCGGTCGATACTGGCGCGCGTGCCAAAGGCCTTGCCACAAGATGTGCAGGCAAAGGGTTCCTCTTCCTTCAATACGCGTTTGGGTGCGGACCATGCGTTGAAATCCATTTGCGGGGCCAGTGTTATGGCCTGTTCAGGGCAGGTGGCAGCACAGATGCCACATTGCACACAGGCGCTTTCGGTAAAGCGCAGCATCGGCATATCGGGGTTGTCCGACAGCGCCCCGGCAGGACATGCGCCGACACAGGCCAGACACAGGGTGCAGGCGTCGAGATCCAGATCAACCCTGCCGAATGGCGCGCCCTTCGGCAGGGCAATCACCTCTGCCGGGTGCGGGGCGGTCTGGTTCAATTCCTCCATCGCCAGCACCAGCAGGCCGCGTTTGTCACGGGGCGGCAAAAAGCGCGAGCGTTTGGCGCGTGCAGGCGTGGCGGGGTGCCACAGGGCGGCATCCAGCGCATCCGGGTCATCTGTCTGGATCAGCGCGCACAGGCCCGTACCGTGGCCTGTCTGGGCGCAGACCCGATCCATCAGGGCGAGGCTGTCGGCCAGCCCGTCCAGCGGATGCGCGGGGCGCTCCTTGGCCAGAACCCGCACAGCGCCCGCCCCATAGGCCAGCGCTGCGGCCATCAGTTCCGGGCCGATCTGGCTGGGTTCATTCACCTGCACCGGGATCACATGCGCAGGCAGTCCGCGCCCGAACCGCGCGCTGGCATCTATCAGCGACGCGCCATGCCCCTCGTCATGGAACAGGATGACAGGCGCATCTTTCGCGCCTGCATCAAGATACGCGGCCAGACCTGCGCGCAGGCGCGCGGCGATATTGTCCACCACAGGCAGCGCATAGGCGGCGGCCCCTGTCGGGCAGGCAGCGGCGCATTGGCCGCAACCCGCGCAGATATTCGGGTCGATCGCGACCGTATCGCCCGCCGAGGTGATCGCGCCTGTCGGGCAGAGGTCCAGACAGCGGGTGCAGCCGGTCAATGTGTTGCGCGAATGCGCGCACAGGTTGGGCGTAAAGTCGATATATTTGGGCTTGTCGAATGTGCCCACCATCTGCGCGGCCTGTTTGACCAGTGTCGCAACGGCACGCGCATCGCGCGGATCGGCGCGGAAATAGCCGGGGCGGGTTTCGTGAAACAGCGCTTGTCCGCCGGTCAGGTCGATCACCAGATCACAGCGCGAAACGGCCCCGTTGCGCGCGTCCTCAAATTCAAGCTTTGCACGAGATGATGGGGCAGGGGCGGCGTAGTCATCTACGGTAAGCTCATACGCGCCCAGATGGCCTTTCGCGCGGCGAATGCTGCCCTGAAGCACAGGCCACGTGGTCTGGCGCGGTGGCACGACATCTGCGCCGGGGGTCAGCAATACGGTGATGTCCAGACTGTCGGACATATCGCGCGCCACATCCAGCGCGACCTGATCACGCCCCAGAATCAGGGCGATACCGTTGCTTTCAAGGCTGACAACTTCAAATGGCGTGGCGTCCATTTCGGCCATTGCCAGAAGGGCCGCCATCTTGGGGGCGGCGTGTGCGCCCTCTTGCGACCAGCCTGCGGTTTCGCGGATGTTGACGAAACGCAGGTTTCCGTCAAAGCCCGCATCCTCGGCCAATTCGGTGAAGAGTGGCGCTTCTTGTGTGCAGGCGACGGTCACATCGGCAAACGTGCCCAGGGCGGCGCGAAAATGATCCAGCTGTGCGCGGCAAAGCTGGCTGGCCGCGCGCCCCTCGGCCCCAAGTTTTGCGGGATCAAGCGTCATGGTCGCTTCGCAGGTGCAGATAAGGCGGGTTTTCTGGTGATCTGGCATCGGGCTTTTCTCTGGCCTTTGGCTGGACTATCTGACAGGCATATAGACCGCATGTGGCGCAAAGGGTAGCACCTATGCGCAAGATCGCGACAGGGAGGATATATGCAAACCGCGTCTGAAACCAGCGAGGCGGGCAAGATTGCCCTGCCGCCCCCTTATACGCTGCACCGCACCGATCAGGCCGATGTTTTGCACCATGCAGCGCAACTGGCACCGACAGAAGGTGCGGGAACACTGGTTGTGCATCAGTCACCGGGGCGTCTGGCCTTTGCCGTGGTGCTGGAGCCGGAACAGCCCCTTGCGCAGGCGCAGATGGCATTTTTGCTGGGCATGGTGGCTGTGGCTGATGCGCTGGCCGCTCATTGCCCGCCTGAACGCGCCGTCCGCCTGAACTGGCCGGATGAGCTGCGTTTTGACAAGGCGCGCCTTGGTGGCGGGCGGTTTCAGGTTGCGCCGGGGGGCGGGCCGGAGGATGTGCCCGACTGGATGGTTTTCGCGGTTGAACTGATTGCGGATCGGGACCAGCTTGAGGAACCCGGCCGTTTCCCGGATTCGACCTCGCTGGCGGAAGAGGTGTTTGACCCTGCCGAAGATATCATCTCGACCTTTGCCAGCTACATGATGCTGTATTTCGACCGCTGGGCGCATGACGGGATCGAGGCGGTGACCAACCGTTACCTGATGCGCATCGACCCGCCCTTGCTGCGCGGGGTGCGCCGGGTCGAGGGGGATCGGCTGGTCGAGATGACGCCTTCGGGGGGCGGCACACGCTCTGCCCCGCTGCTGGAGGCGCTGGGCAGCACGGGTTGGCGTGATGAAACGGGGCCAAAGCTGTGACGCGGTTGCCGCGCACCATACGGCTGGACGCGTCCGACAAGGTCGTGTTTGCCCAAGCGGCAGAGCCGGGCGAATGGGCGGTGCCGGGCACATTCCTGTTCTGGGGGCGTGCGCCTGACAGCCTGACCCGCAAGGAAGCGATAGCCTTTCGCTCGGGCTTTCTGGGTGTGGACAGTTTCGGGCATTCAACACTGGTGACAGTGCAGGAGGCCAGCGCACAGGAACGCGCCGCGATGGTTGAGGTGCTGGCGCAAAACCTTGTCACCCATCTGGGGGCGCCGTCGCTGGAGGCTGCGCGCCCCGCTGCGGAAGAGGAAGTGGCGCTGTCGGAAAGCCTGTGCGCGGCGCATCCGCTGAACACCTTGATTGCGCTGCACCGTCGCCACAAGGAAGATGGCGCGATCATGGAGCAGTTCCGCACACTCAAGCCGCGTGATGAGACCGCGTTTTCCGGCAGTCACTTGCAGGGCCATGACCGCGCATTTCATTTTGTCGAAGAGGTCGAGGATCATGTCGATCTGTTTGCATTGAGGGGGGATGACTGATGCCTGAATTCTGGGTTGCCTCTGGCCATCATCTGACACGGCTGGACCGCGCCGGGCGGATGCTGGTTACGGATGAGCTGATCCTTGCATGGCTGGCCCGACCCGAAGTGTTGCCCCCCGCCGATGCGTGCGTGGCAGAACGCAGCTTGCACAAAAGGCTGATGGCAAGCCCGCGCGCGAAAGTGTCTGAAATGGAGGTGACCGCGCTGCAAGACCGCGATGCGCAGGAAAACTGGCGTTTTCTTCTGGGGCTGCGAGACAGGTTGCTGGCGGCAGGGACGATTGAGGAGGGCTATGCGCAGATCATGCGGGATGGCGCGGTATTTCCGGCGGTCTTCATGGCGCAACTGGTGCAGCTTATCCTGCGCAATGCGCTGGATGGTTGTGATGACCCGCAAGTGCTGCGCGCGGCCGAATGTTTCTTTCGGCCCCAGCGCAGCCATATCAAGGACGACAAGCTGCTGCTGGCAGATGAGGAACTTGTCCAGCTTCATGAACAGGAAATGCACGCCTCGCCCCTGACGGCGATGTTTTCAGGCGGTGTGGACAGCCTTGATGTGCTGGGGGGTGGCAATGAATGGACCTATTGGTCCCGATCTGATGCGCATACAATGGTGCTGAATTTCGGTGGTGACCCGGAGGCAAGGCGCGGCATGGCGCAAGCGCTGGAAGCCTTTGTGCGCCATATGCTGGCGCTGGAGGTGGCGATCACCCCCCAGACCCGCGCGGATGAGGTTGATTTGCAGTGGTTTGTCGGGCTGGACCCGGTGGGCACCGCGATTGGCAATGCGCTGTGGCATGGCCGGCCCATGCCTGCAACGCTTGTTGGCCTGTTCCGCATGGAGGTGGCAGATACCGCCCGCATCCGGCCAGACTTGCGTGGACAGCCGATCTGGTTGATCCTTGGTCTGGGTGCGGATGGCGCGATCCGCATGAAGCCGCAAAACCTGTTGACGGGCCTGCCCCTGGCAGAGCCTGCGCTGAACTGAGGAAGGTTGCACCATGCCACAGGAAGTCTTGCGCGTTTCGGTTCTGGCGCTTCGCCGCCCACCTGTCACCCGTTGGGGCACCGGCGAATTGCGCCCGATTGCCGTGTTGCCACAAGAACCAGATGCGGCAGCGCATACCCTGCTGCGCAGTGAAGATGGGGTTGAGACGTGGTATCTGGGGGGGCGTGATCTGGTTCTGTATTCGGGGGATACTGGTCATCATCTGGACAATCTGCGCGCACAGCGCCCGTCGATCTGGGTGGCCATGCGGGGCCAGGACCCGAAGCGCGCCGAGATTGTCGATGTCACCGCCGATCCCTATGAAGGCGAGGGCTATGCCTCTGACCTTGATCTTGTGGTCGAGGCTGTTCCCATGCCAGAGGCCATTCGCGCCCGTGTGGCGGATTTCGTTGCGGCGCATCATGTCGAGATTCCTTTCAAGAAGCGCAAGCGCCTGCCCGTGGACCCGAACGCCATGACCGCCCGCGCGCCGCGTGTCCTTCAGCCTGATGACAAATGGGTCAATGCCCCCCGCAAGAGGTAGAACATGGCGCAACCACCTGAAGACGAGAATTTTTTCAGCCGCTGGTCCAAGCGCAAGCGCGTCACTGCCCCAACCCCGCAGGCGCAGGAGGCAGAGCCGCCCAGCCCTGAACCAGCAGAAGAACCTGACGAATCGCTGAGTGATGAAGAGCTTGCCGCCTTGCCATCGCTTGACCAGTTTACAATCGAAACGGATATCCGGCCCTTTTTGCAAAAGGGGGTGCCGCAAGCGCTTCGCAATGCGGCGCTGCGCAAGAAATGGTTGTTGACCCCCGCCATCCGCGACCATGCGGACCCGGCGGTTGACTATGCTTGGGACTGGAACACCCCCGGCGGGGTGCCCGGTGACGGGGCGGCCCCGTCTGCGCAAAGGGCGGCTGAAATGCTGCGCGAATTGACTGCCCCGCGCTGCAATGCGGCATCTCTGGAAGGGCAAGCAGAGCGGGAAAAATCACACGCAGTCCCCGCATCCGGGCTACCGGATTCTGCGGCGCAGAATACCCCGGTTGAGGATGCTTCCAAGGTCGAATCTCCGGTCCCGCCACAAGATGCACAAGCACCACATGACACAGATAATTCCTATGAGAATCAGTCGGATATAGACGATACACCACCGCGCAGGCGGCATGGTGGCGCGCTGCCGGATTGAACTAAAGTTGTATACAAAGTCCATCAAATATCTGGACAGTCTGATGCGCTGGCGCTAAACTTTGCATACTGTTGTATATCAGTACAAACAGCGCGAACAGGAATTGATTGAAATGACCCAGAGCCAGCCTACGAGTAGGCCAGCCATTGCTGCGGATGATGTGGCGCGAAGCGAACAGTATCGCTTTCTGTCACGCATGCTGATCTCTGCGCCCGACGAGGTGTTGTTGGGTGCGATTGCGAAGATCAAAGGGGATCAGACCCCGATGGGCGCTGCATTCAACGCCCTTGCTGCGGCGGCTGCCGAGGCAAACGCTCATGCGGTCGAGCGTGAATATTTCGAGCTTTTTGTTGGTGTCGGTCGTGGTGAGTTGTTGCCCTATGCCAGCTTCTACCTGACCGGATTTCTAAACGAACGCCCTCTTGCAGAGTTGCGCGCCGACCTTGCCCGGATCGGGGTGGCGCGCGCCGAGGGGCGGCACGAGCCCGAAGACCATATCGCCCTGTTGCTGGAAGTGATGGCCGATATGTGTGCGGGGGATATAGACATCGACATTGCCGGGCAGGGTGCGTTTTTCGGTCGCCACATCGCCCCTTGGGCCGGGCAGTTTTTTGACGACCTCGCAATTGCGCCAAGTGCGCGGTTCTATCGTCCGCTGGCCGAAATTGGCCGGCTGCTCACCGATATCGAGTCGCGGGCCTTCACGCTCGCGGCTTGATCAAGAAACAAGAACTTCAGCCGGGATGGTGCAGGGTCACGCCGCAACATCCAGCCAGATGGGAGGGTTCCATGGCACAGGATAAGGGAAATCCGATCAGCCGCCGCGCCTTTTTCGGTGTTGCGGCGACAGGGGCGGCATCTGCTGCGGCGCTGAGCGTCGGCGGTGCGCGCCCCGGTTTTGCACAGCAGACCGGAGATGAGCGTACCCGTGCGCGCTATCAGGTCACAGAGCATGTCGAAACCTACTACCGCACCAACCGCTACTATCCTCGGGGGGAAAACTGATGCTGGTCAAACGCAGAACCCGTGAGGCGGCGTCCACTGGCCGCCTGTCGCAAATGGCCTCTGGCATGGCCGCAAAGCCGCTGGATCGCCGCAGCTTTCTGCGCGCTTCCGGTCTGACGGTGGGTGGTCTGGCTGCGCTTACGACTGTTGGCGCAGGCATGACGCGCCGGGTCGAGGCCGCAGGCTTTACCGATATGAGCCAGCCGATCGAGGTCAAGAAGAACATGTGCACCCATTGTTCGGTCGGGTGCTCTGTGATCGCCGAAGTGCAAAATGGCGTCTGGGTTGGTCAGGAACCGGCCTATGGCAGCCCCATCAACCGCGGCACGCATTGTGCCAAGGGCGCGTCAGTGCGTGAGCTTGTGCATGGGGATCGTCGCATCAAGTACCCGATGAAGAAGGTGGGCGGCGAATGGCAGCGTATTTCATGGGATCAGGCGCTGGACGAGATTGCCGAGAAGATGGGCGAGATCCGCGCGAATTCGGGCGCGGATTCGGTTTACCTGCTGGGGTCGGCCAAGTTCTCGAATGAAGGCGCGTATCTGTTCCGCAAATTCGCCGCCTTCTGGGGTACAAATAACGTGGACCATCAGGCGCGTATCTGTCACTCGACGACCGTGGCGGGCGTGGCGAATACATGGGGCTATGGCGCGCAGACCAACAGCTATAACGACATCCGCAACGCGAAAACCGTGATCTTCATGGGCTCCAATGCCGCAGAGGCGCACCCTGTGTCGCTTCAGCATATTCTTGAAGGCAAGGAAACGCAGCGCGCCAATGTCATCGTGCTTGACCCGCGCTTCACACGCACAGCCGCGCATGCGACCGAGTATGTCCGTTTCCGCCCCGGCACGGATATCGCCGTTATCAACGGGATGCTGTACCACATCTTCGAGAATGGCTGGGAAGATACCGAATACATTGCGCAGCGGGTCTACGGTATGGATCAGGTCCGCGAAGTGGTGAAAGATTACACCCCTGACGTGGTCGAGGATATCACCGGCGTGGATGGCGAAACGCTCAAGCGGGTGGCTGAGCAATTCGCGAAAGAACGCCCCTCGACCTTTATCTGGTGCATGGGCGGCACGCAGCACACTGTCGGCACTGCCAATGTGCGGGCTTACAACATCTTGCTGCTGGCCACCGGCAATGTCGGCGGCGAGGGCAATGGCGCCAATATTTTCCGCGGCCATTGCAACGTGCAGGGTGCCACGGATTTCGGCCTCGATGTGGGTAACCTGCCTTGCTACTACGGCTTGGGCGCAGGTGCATGGCGCCACTGGAGCCGCGTCTGGGACGTGCCTTACGAATATTTCGTCAGCCGGTTTGATGCGGTGCCAGCCAAAGGCGGGCGCGATGCGCGCACGCCAGAGCAGAACATGGAAATTCCGGGCATCACCTCGACCCGCTGGTTCGATGCGGTCACCATTGACGCCGATGAAATCGACCAGCAGGACAATATCAAGGCGATGATCGTCTTTGGCCACGGTGGCAACACGGTGCCAAGGATGCAGGATGCACAGCGCGGCATGAATGCGCTGGACCTGCTGGTTGTGGCTGACCCACACCCGACAACCTTCGCAGCCCTGCATTCTCGCACGGACAACACCTATCTGCTGCCGATCTGCACGCAATTCGAATGTTCCGGTTCGCGCACTGCATCCAACCGTTCCATTCAATGGGGCGAAAAGATTGTCGATCCGATTTTTGAATCCGACAACGACTATGCCGTGATCCATGCCTTGTCAGAGCGCCTTGGCTTTGCGGATGAGATGTTCAAGAACTATGAGATGGTACAGGGCAAGTTCGGGATGGAACCGACGCCCGAATCCATCCTGCGCGAGATCAATCGCGGGGGGTGGTCAACTGGCTATACTGGTCAGTCGCCTGAGCGTTTGAAAGCGCATATGGCCAATCAGGAACATTTCGATCTGGTGACACTTCGGGCCAAACCCGATGCGCCTGCCGAAGTTCAGGGTGATTACTATGGCTTGCCGTGGCCTTGCTGGGGCACGCCAGAGTTGCGCCATCCGGGCACGCATATTCTGTACAATACCAACCTGCACCCGATGGAAGGTGGCGGCGCGTTCCGTCCGCGTTTCGGGCTGGAACGCGATGGTGAAACCCTGTTGGCGGAAGGCAGCTGGCCGCAAGGGTCAGAGATTCAGGATGGTTACCCTGAATTCACCTATGCCCTGCTGGAAGAGCTTGGCTGGGATGGCGATCTGACCGAACAGGAGCGTTCTGTCATCGAGGCTATCGGGGGTGACAATATGGGCGGCGTAAGCTGGTCCATCGACCTGTCGGGCGGGATTCAGCGTGTGGCGCTGGAACATGGCTGCGTCCCGTTCGGCAACGGCAAGGCCCGCGCGATTGCATGGAACCTGCCAGACCCGATTCCGGTGCACCGTGAACCGATCTATTCGTCCCGGCCTGATCTGGTGGCTGCATATCCGACGAATGAAGACCGCCGCCAGCAGCGTATGCCGAATATCGGCAAGTCTGTGCAGCAGGATGTTGTGGAACGCAATGTCGCAAGCGACTTCCCGATCATCCTGACATCTGGTCGTCTGGTCGAATATGAAGGGGGCGGCGAGGAGACGCGCTCGAACCCGTGGCTGGCCGAACTCAAGCAGGACATGTTTGTCGAGATCAACCCCGAAGACGCCCGCGCCCGTGGGATCGTCGATGGCGGCTGGGTCTGGGTGACAGGGCCAGAGGGCGGATCGCGCGCCCGCGTCAAGGCATTGGTAACCGAGCGTGTGAACCGGGGGCTGGCTTTCATGCCGTTCCACTTCGCAGGCTGGTTCCAAGGCGAGGACCAGCGCGGCAACTACCCTGCCGGAACTGACCCGATTGTTCTGGGGGAATCTGTCAACGTCATTACCACATATGGCTACGACCCGGTGACGGGCATGCATGAAGGCAAGGTCACGCTTTGCCAGATCGCAGCGGCGTAAGGGAGGATCAAGAAAATGGCACGGATGAAATTCCTGTGTGACGCAGACCGCTGTATCGAATGTCAGGCCTGTGTAACTGCTTGCAAGAACGAGCATGAGGTGCCTTGGGGCATAAACCGGCGGCGCGTGGTGACCATCAATGATGGTCTGCCGGGCGAGCGTTCGGTGTCCATGGCCTGCATGCATTGCACTGATGCGCCCTGCGCGGCGGTGTGCCCGGTTGCGTGTTTCTACACCACCGATGATGGTGTGGTGCTGCACAACAAGGACACATGCATCGGCTGCGGCTATTGCAGCTATGCTTGCCCGTTCGGTGCGCCCCAGTACCCGCAAACCGCCAATTTCGGCACGCGCGGCAAGATGGACAAATGCACCTATTGTTCCGGCGGACCAGAGCCGGACATGTCACAGGCGGAATACGTCAAATATGGTGCGAACCGTCTGGCCGAAGGCAAGCTGCCACTCTGTGCGGAAATGTGTTCGACCAAGGCGTTGTTGGCCGGTGATGGCGACATCATTGCTGACATTTACCGCGAGCGTGTGGTTACGCGCGGCTATGGGTCGGGTGCCTGGGGTTGGCGCACCGCCTATGGCGATACGGTAACCGTGTAAGGAGGGGGCCAAGATGACATATCTATCAAGACTGTTTGTTGCCCTGTCCGTGGTCCTGGCCTTTGGTCTGTCCGCGCCACAGGTGCAAGCACAAGTGAACCCGACGCAAAGTTCCGTCAATGAAGATGCCATGTTCCAGGCGCTTGGCGGGGACAGTGCTGTTGTCTCTGGCCGGGTGACCATTCCTGACCGTGGTGCAGGCACGCTGATTAGCCCCGACAACAAGTCATGGGCCGCTTTGCAAGGGCGAACCCTGCACACGCTTTCGATCTGGGCTGTGATCGGGATGATTGCGATCCTGACGCTTTTCTATCTGATCCGTGGCAAAATCCGGATTGATAGCGGCATGTCTGGCCGCACGATCCTGCGCTTCAACTGGGTGGAGCGGTTTGCTCATTGGACACTGGCATCCACATTCATCATTCTTGCCCTGACGGGTTTGAACTTGATTATCGGCAAGTCGGTGATCCTGCCGATCTTTGGTGAAGCCGCGTTTGGCACGCTGTCGGCCTATGGCAAGATTGCACATAACTATCTGGCATGGCCGTTCATGGCGTCACTGGTTATGATCTTGTTGCTGTGGATCGTCCACAACATCCCCGAGAAGCTTGATCTGGACTGGATCAAGCAAGCCGGTGGGTTGCTGAAAAAAGGGGTTCACCCGCCCGCGCGCAAGTTCAATGCCGGACAAAAGCTGATCTTTTGGGCTGTTGTGATTGGTGGGGCGGGGCTGTCCTATACCGGCATCATGATGCTGTTCCCCGCAGAGGCTGGCACACAGGCGGATTGGCAGTTCTATCAAGTCGTCCATGCCCTGATTGCTGCCGCGCTGTCGGCCATCGTGATCGCGCATATCTATATCGGTTCGGTCGGGATGGAAGGCGCATTTGACGCAATGGGGTCTGGTGAAGTGGATGAAAACTGGGCCAAGGAACACCATTCGCTATGGGTGGAAGAAGTGAAAGCCACGCAAAAGCGCAATACCACACAGGTCACGACACCGGCGGAGTGAGGCCGGGAGGGGGGTCTTGACCTATGCCCGGCGCCAGCAATGGGGCCGGGTTTTTATTCTGATCGGCTGATCGGGATGGCAACTGGAAACGACAAGGCACATGCAAGACGACATCCGCGCCACGCTTGATACGGTGATGCTGCCAGACGGCACGGGGCTTGCCGCGTCTGGCAGGGTCTCTGGTTTGAACGTGGCGCAAGGCCGCGTCAGCCTGTCGATCCAGATCACCCCGCAAGAGGCGCAGGCCTTCGCCCCTGTCCGCGATGAAGCGGAGGCGAGGCTGCGCGCGCTGCCTTCGGTCAATTCGGTTTTCGTGGTCCTGACCTCGGAACGCGATAGCCCGCCGCAGATCAAGGCACCCAAACCGGCCAAGGTTGACCCGCTTGCAGGCATTGGCCATGTGATCGCGGTTGCCTCGGGCAAGGGCGGGGTCGGGAAATCCACCACCACAGTCAATCTGGCGCTGGCGCTGCGCGCGCAGGGGCTGCGCGTTGGCATATTGGACGCCGATATATATGGCCCGTCACTGCCCACCTTGCTGGGCCTGCATGGCAAGCCCGGCATGGGCGAGGGGCGCAAGCTGAAACCGATGCAGGCTTACGGGCTAAGCGCCATGTCCATGGGGTTGCTGGTCGAGGCAGAGACTGCAATGGTCTGGCGCGGGCCGATGGTCATGTCCGCCATCACCCAGATGATGGCCGATGTGGACTGGGGGCGGCTGGATGTGCTGCTGGTCGATATGCCGCCCGGAACAGGGGACGCGCAACTGGCGCTTGCACAGGGCACGAAGCTGGCGGGGGCAGTCATCGTCTCGACCCCTCAGGATTTGTCGCTGATCGACGCACGCCGTGGCATTGCCATGTTTCGCAAGGTCGATGTGCCGATTTTGGGCATTGTCGAGAATATGTCCCACTTCCTCTGCCCAGATTGTGGCACTGCGCATGCCATTTTTGGCCAGGGCGGTGCCGAGGCAGAGGCTGCGCGCCTGAAAGTGCCCTATCTGGGGGGCGTGCCGCTGACGATGGAATTGCGAGCCGCCTCAGATTCAGGCCAGCCGATCACCGCCCGCGACCCGGAAGGGCCGCTGGGCCAGATTTATCAACAGATTGCCCGCGCCATGATGGCGGGGCTGAAACCCGAAGCACGCGCCATTCGGCCTGTGCGAACCTGACAGGAGTCTTGCCATGAAAGCTTTTCTTGCTGCCGTCGTCTTTGCTGTCGTTGTTGCCTTCGGGGCTGCGACATTTCTGGATAGCGGCTTTCAGCAGCCGTCACATGCGGCCTTTACGACCGAAGGGGCGCGGGTCGATAACCCCGGATCCAACCTGATCGGCAACTGATCCGCATCATGCGTTTTGCCGCCCTGTCGCTGGCCGCCACATTGGCCGCTGTCCTGCCGCTCAAGGCGCAGGATATGGTCGGGCATGGCGGGCCGGTAGGTGCGTTGGATAGCGGGCAGGGTGTTCTGCTCTCGGGCGGGTTCGATACACGCGCGATTTTGTGGGATATTCAGACCGCAACCGCGCGCAATATCACCCGGTTTCATGATGGCAATGTCACCGCCGTGGCCGTGCTGCCCGGGGGAGAGTTCGTCACCGCAGGTCAGGACGGGCGTCTTGCAATGTGGCAAAGCGATGGACGTGCCCCCGTCTTTTCCACTGAAGCGGGTGGCGCTGCTGTGGCGGCGCTGGCGGTGTCGGATGATGGCGCTTATGTGGCTGCATCATTCTGGGATGGGCGTGTCCAGTTGCTTCAGCGCGACAGCTTGCAGCTGCTGGACCATCAAGCCCATAGCGACAGGGTGACGGGCATAGGCTTTCTGCCTTCTGGTGATCTGGTGACAGTGGGCGGTGATCTGCGCCTTGTGCGCTGGGGCAGGGAGATGGATGTGCAGGCCCGCACAGACCTGCCAGCCCTGCCTAATGGCCTGACCATCACACAGGGCCGGATTGCCGTGATCTTTGCCGATGGCGCGCTGCGTCTGTTCTCGGAAAGTGGCGACTTGCTGCCGGAACGGTTTCTGACCGACCGGCCGCTTGTGTCTCTTGCGGCGACAGAGGCAGATGTTGCCGCCGCCGCGATAGACGGCACAGTGTGGCTGCTGGCGGGCGCGGATCTTGCGCAGCGGCAGATGTTTGCGGCGGAATCCGGCCCCGTCTGGGCGCTGGCGCTGGATGCAGAGCAGGTGTTCACCGCCGGAAATGACGGTGTGATCCGGCGCTGGTCACTGGCCGATGGCACATCGCTTGGCGGTGTAGAACTGGCCATGGCACAGGAATATACCGATGATAGCCGGGGGGCGGAAATCTGGCAGTCCTGCGCGGTATGCCATTCGCTGATACCCGATGACCATATGCGCGCAGGCCCCAGCCTGCATGGCATATTCGGCACCCCTATCGCCAGCCAGAAGGGGTATGATTACTCCGCCGCGCTGCGCGAATTGGATATTGTCTGGACACCGCGCACGGTGGCGGAGTTGTTCGAATTTGGCCCCGAAGCCTATACACCCGGATCGCGGATGCCAGAGCAGCGCATCGGCGACCCTGATGACCGGCAGGCGCTGGTCGAATTTTTGGAACGTGCGGCGCAATAGGGCGGGGGCCGCTGCCCGTTATCCCAGTTGCGACACCAGCCGCGCGCGGGCCTCGGGCAGGGGGCGGCCGATTGACTCTGAGAGCCAATGGTGCAGGAAATACCCGCTAAGGTGCAACGCATCGCGCGCGGCTTGCGCGTCGAGCGCCGCATCCGTTACCAGCCCCGCAGGCAGAACCAGCAATCGTGCGGCAAATTCGCCCGCTGCTTGCGCGGTGACCGCACGTCCGGTGCGGGGCGAGACATAGGCAAGCCCGTCAGTTGCGCCTGTCACTGCGCATTGTTGCAGGTCCAGCCCGAAGCCGGTTTCTTCCAGCAATGTCAGTTCCCACAACGCATAGTCACGTAGCCAACCGGGCTGGCCCAGCCTGTCCAGTAAGGCAACTGTCGCGGAATACAGCATGGGCGACGCCTGTCGTTCCGGCAAGGCATAGCGACACAGCGCACAAGCGGCACTTAGCCCCGCCAGTGCCAGCCTGTCACCCAGAACCATTGCCGCGCGCGCACGCGTCAATTCGACGGTGAAGCTGCCCATATGTTCTTCCAGCCGGGCGCGCCACGCCAGATCAAGCTGCGCACCGGGTTGCAGAACCGGCGCCATCTTGCGCGAGGCCCCGCCATGCACCACACCGGCATGGCGCCCGTGCAGCGCCGAGAATACCTCTATGATGGCGCTTGTTTCGCCATGCGGCCGCATTGCCAGCAAAATACCTTCGTCGCGCCAGTCCATGAGTTGGATGTGCCGCTTTGGCTGTCCATCGGCAAGTGTTTTCCTGCGGGTCGGTCCTGATTTAGGGTGGCGTGGAAGAATCAGCAGGGAGATTGCCATGAACCCGAAATACCGCATCACAGCTGGCCTGATCGGTGGCTTGGGGGTGGTGGTGCTGGCGACGCAGATTATGCTTAATCTTGCCCAGCATGGCGTGGGGCTGGGGCTGACGCTTTGGGGGCTGGCGGGGTTTTTCACCATTCTGACCAATGCGCTGATGGCGGCGACCATGCTGACCATTGCCATTACCGGCCAGCGCCTGTCCTTTGGCTGGATGACGATGGTCACCCTTTCGATGATCGTGGTGGGGGTGGTCTATCATGCCTTGCTAGCGCATCTGTACAATTTCAGCGGGCTGAACTGGTGGACAGATCAGGCGTTTCACACGATTTTCCCAGCACTCATGCTGTGGTTCTGGCTGATGGAGACGACACGCCATGACCCGCGCGGCGGCCAGCCCTTGTGGTGGCTGATCTGGCCTGCGGGTTATGCGGTTTACGCCCTTGGGCGCGGGGCGGTTAGCGGGTGGTACCCCTACCCTTTTCTGGATATGGGCCAGATCGGGGCCGGTGCCGTGGCCGTGAATGTGGCCGCGATGGTGCTGGGCTTCGGGGTGCTGGGATATGCGCTTAATTTCATTGGCCAGCGGATGCCGCTGCGCGACTAATGCGCCTGCACATAGGCCGCGCAGCCTGACAGGGCCGCATAATCATCTTCGACAATCGCCACCGGAAAGCGCGCAACCAGATCCGAGAAGCGGCCCATATCGGTAAAGGCAGATTCAAACCCGAAGCGTTCCAGCCAGGGCGCAAAAGCGCGCGCCACGCCGCCGATGAAATAGACCCCCCCTGCGGGAAGTGTTATCAGCGCAAGATCCGCTGTGACCTGCGCCAGAAGCCGCACATAATGCCGCCCTGTTGCATGGGCCAGCGCATCGCCCGCCTCCATCGCGGCCATGATCTGTTCGGCATTCAGGGCTGTGCCGGAATGTGCCTCTTGCGCGTGAAAGGCATAGAGCCGTTCCAGCCCGGAGCCGGACAGCACATCTTCGACTGAGGCAAACCCCCGCCTTTTGGTCAACCAGTCTGCCAGACGGTAATCTTCAGCCCCGTGCAATGGCAGATGGATATGCCCCGCCTCTGCCGGGGGGACGAAATGCCCTGCACCAGCGGCATAGACAGGGGCTGCATTCACACCCGTTCCCAGCCCGATGACCAGTTTTGGCCCCTCTTCGGGCTGTCCTGCGCGCAGGCGGCGCAGATGTGTATCTGGCAAATGGGCCAAGGCGTGACCTTGTGCCTGCAAGTCATTGAGCAGCGCAATATGCCCGATCCCGGTGGCTTTTGCCATTGCGCCTGCATCCACCTGCCAGCCCAGATTGGTCATTTCCGCCTGTGTGCCCTGCACCCGCCCCGCAAGGGCGATGGCCGCGCGTTCGGGCCGGTTGCGATGCCGGTCAAGAAAGGCCTGCAACACAGCATCCAGCCCGGAAAATTCGGCATTCCTGAACCGCTCGGTCGAGGCCGCAACCAGTGTCCGCCCCCGCGCCAGCGCGACGCGGGTATTCGTTCCGCCAACATCGGCCACAAGAACCGGGCTGTCACGCTCTGTCATCTATGATCTCTTTCAGTTCCGCGCCAAGGCTGCGCGCAGCGCGTGATACGATGCTTTCGGCTGGCGCTGCAAGGTTTCAAAATCGACATGAACAAGGCCAAAGCGTTTCTCATAGCCAAGCGACCATTCGTAATTATCCATCAAGGACCAGATAATATAGCCCTTCAGCGGCACGCCCTCTGTGATTGCGCGCCGTGCTTGGGCGATATGGCGGTTCAGATAGTCGATGCGGGCTGTGTCCGGCACTTGGGGCGTGTCGGGATTGGCCATGCCATTCTCGGTGACATATAGCGGCAGATCGCCTGTGTAATTGTCCCGCGCGAAATGCAGGAAATGGTGCAGCCCTTCGGGGCATATTTCCCAGCCCATCTGGGTTTGGGGCAGATTGCCGATATGTTCGGACAGGTTGGGCCACGCGCCCGGAGCATGGGCGATGCGCTTGCAGGTGTAGTAATTCAGGCCAAGCCAGTCCAGCGGTTGGCGGATCAGGTCCATGTCATCTTGCCAGCCCTGCGGCATATGCGGGCCAAGCCCTTCCAGCACATCTTCGGGATAGGCACCCTTGAACATGGCCCCCAGAAACCAGCGATTGTAGATCCCGTCATAGCGCGCGGCGGCGGCGCGGTCCTCGGCGCTGTCGGTCAGGGGCAGGGTATATTCGAAATTGCACACCGCCCCCAGATTGGACATGTTCAGATCGCGCATCACCTGAATGGCGCGCCCATGCGCAAGGCCGATATGGTGCATGGCGCGGGCAGCCGCGCGAATGTCGCGCAGACCGGGCGCATGCTGGCCCATGAAATGCGACAACCAACCTACGCACCACGGCTCGTTTATCGGGGCGGCGGACCAGATGCGGTCGCCAAGGCGTTTGCACAGAACCTGCGTGTAATCGGCGAACCAATCGGCAATATCGCGGTTGCGCCAGCCGCCAAGATCGGCCAGTGGCGAGGGGAGTTCCCAGTGATACAAGGTGAGTGCTGGTTTCAGCCCGCGTGCCAGCATACCGTCCACCAGCCGGTCATAGAAATCCAGCCCTTCGGCATTTACCGCCCCGCGCCCTTCGGGCATCACGCGCGCCCAGGACGTTGAAAAGCGGTAAATGTCGAGGCCAGCATCCGCGATCAGGTCCAGATCCTGCGCCCAGTGGCGGTAATGGTCACAGGCCCGCGCCCCATCTTCTGCGCGCACGACATTGCCCGGCGTAGCGGCAAAATCGTCCCAATGGGTGCGCCCGGCCTTGCCAAAGCCGTGCCCTTCGATCTGGTAAGACGACGTGGCGGTGCCGAACAGGAAGTCCGCAGGAAAACCGGCGCGTGAGAAATCAAACCCGCTCATCGTGACGCCGGCCCTGTAGAGGCCCCCAGCACAAGCGAGGTCTCCATCAATTCTGTCAAAGGGCCGCATTCCGGGTCGGTCACCAGTTGCAGCAGCATTTTTGCTGCGCGCCGCCCCGCTTCGCGGACCGAGGATTGTGTGGCTGTGAACATCGGCACATCTCCGTCATTGGGTAGATAAGACAATTCGTCATCATGTGTCACAACCGATACGTCGCGCCCCAGTTTCAACCCAAGGTCAGATAATCCGCGCCGCAGTCCGTAGGCCACAATCATGGAAGAGGCAAGAAACGCGGTTGGCGGGTCCGGCAGTTGCATCATTTCCTGCGCTGCGCGGTATCCGTAAGGTTCGGTCATTTCGGCCTGACGCATCAGAAATGGGTCGGGTTCGATGCCTGCGCCGCTCAGCGCTTCCAGATACCCTTTGCGGCGACGGCAGGCGAAATCCATTTCTTCCAGCCCGTTGACCAAGGCAATACGCCGATGGCCAAAGTCGATCAGGAATTGTGTGGCGCGATGAAAGGACCGGTGGTTGTTGATATCCAGCCAGGAATAGGGCGCAGTCACATTGCTGGTGCGCCCATGCAGCAAGAACGGAATATCCAGCCCCGCCAGCATTTCGACACGCGGATCATGGACGAGGGGGCCATGCACCATGACCCCGTCAACCGCCCCACGCGCGATCAGGTCGCTATAGGCGCTGGCCTCATCTGCATCGGCGACGACACGCAGGATCATTTCATACCCGGCGCGCGAATACACCTCGCCCGCGCCAGCAATGAAATCGGCAAAGATCGGGTTCACGATTTCATGGCTGGTCGAGACGGGGATCACATGGCCGATTGCCTGCGCGCGCCCTGTCGCAAGGCTTTTGGCGCGGGTGTTGGGGTGGTAATTGGCCTTGGTCGCCGCCGCGCGCACCCTTTCGCGCGTAGCGGCGTTGACTTCGGGAAACCCATTCAGCGCGCGGCTGACTGTCGTAGGTGACAGACCCAGCGAGGCCGCAAGCTGCTTTAGTGTTACGCCCATGATTTAGCCAAACCGTGTTGAATCATGCCGTTACTCTACGGAAATTTCCTCTGGTGAAAAGGGGGTATCTTGAAGGTATAATTTTCTGCACCTGCGAAAAGCCCAATAAATACTGCTGGTTTTCAAGAAAATCATTTGACAGAGAGTTTTGCTTCCGCCAACGTGCCGCTATCCAAAGCGGTTTGGGGATACGATTCCAAACTGCTGGGATGCTGATCAGCACGCGCATAAAAATTGTGCAAAACAACGAGTCAACCTTGGGAGGATGACAATGAAATCCAGATTTTACGCGAGCGCCGCAGTGCTGGCGCTTGTTGCATCGGGCGCGACTGCGCAAGACCTGATATTCGCGCCGGGTGAGGGGGCTTTCACTTGGGACAGCTATAACGCCTTTGCCGAATCCGTCGATCTATCAGGCCAAACAATCGAGATCACCGGGCCTTGGACGGGCAATGAGCGTGAAAAAGTTGACAATGTCCTCGCCTATTTTGAGGCGGCGACCGGGGCCACAGTCAACTATTCGGGCTCTGACAGCTTTGAGCAGGACATCGTCATCTCTACCCGTGCGGGCAGTGCGCCCAACCTCGCGGTATTCCCGCAGCCGGGGCTTGCCGCAGATATGGCCGCGCAGGGCCTGCTGACGCCGCTTGCCGAAGGGACAGCCGATTTCGTGCGCGAGAATTATGCCGCCGGGCAAAGCTGGGTTGATCTGGGCACTTATGCTGACCCGGATGGTAATGACCAGCTTTACGGGCTGTTCTACCGTGTCGATCTGAAATCGCTGGTCTGGTATTCGCCAGATGCCTTTGACGAAATGGGCTATGACATACCCGAGACGATGGAAGAGCTGAAGGCGCTGACCGAACAGATCGTCGAAGACGGTGGCACGCCATGGTGCATTGGTCTGGGGTCCGGCGCAGCAACCGGCTGGCCAGCGACAGACTGGGTCGAAGACATGATGCTGCGCCTGCATGAGCCAGAGGTCTATGACGATTGGGTGACCAACGACTTGCCCTTTGACGACCCGGCCGTGATTGAGGCCATCGACGCATTTGGTTGGTTTGTGCGCAATGATGATTTCGTCCAGGGCGGCGCAGAGGCTGCGGCGACGACCGATTTCCGCGACAGTCCGGCAGGGCTGTTCCAGATTCCGCCTTCCTGCTACATGCATCGTCAGGCGTCCTTCATTCCGGCGTTCTTCCCCGAAGGAACAGAAGTTGGTCAAGATGTCGATTTCTTCTATTTCCCGGCCTTTGAGGAGCGTGATCTGGGGCGTCCGGTTCTGGGCGCGGGCACTTTGTTTGCCATCACCAACCCCTCTGAGGGCGCTGAGGCGATGATCGAATTCCTCAAGCTGCCTATCGCGCATGAGTTGTGGATGGCGCAGGCCGGGTTCCTGACCGCACATGCGGGCGTGAATCTTGAAACCTATGCAAGCGATTCCGAGCGCGCGCAGGGCGAGATTCTGGCCGATGCGACAACTTTCCGCTTCGACGCCTCTGACCTGATGCCGGGCGAGATCGGCGCGGGCGCGTTCTGGACCGGTATGGTTGATTTCGTGACCGGCGCCGATGCCGACGATGTGGCCCGCGCGATCCAGTCGCGTTGGGATGCGATGCGCTAAGGCAAACCGTATCCGGGACGGGGCCACGAAACGGTGGCCCCGTCTTTTGCAAAGCTAGTTCCAATATCTGGACCGCGCGCCGGAGCATGATCGCTGCCAGATATGGTGGTGTTTGATAGCCCGCAGGGAGGGGAAGAATGTCACCAGTCTTTCAGGGGATGCTGACCATTATCATTGGTGTCGGGGGCTGTGTCGGGTATTTTTATTTCTCGAACATGCTGCTCGACAAGGTGATCTTCCCGGCCAAGGGGCCGAATACCGGGCGCAATATCAACCGTGCCAATCAGGTGCGCCCGTGGCTGTTTCTGTTCCCGGCCATGTTCGCGCTGGGTTTGTATCTGGCCTATCCGGTGGTCGGGTCTTTCTGGCGGTCCCTGTTTGACCGGTCAGGTGCAAATTTCATCGGACTGGGCAA
Organism: Roseinatronobacter bogoriensis DSM 18756; assembly: GCF_004366635.1. Taxonomy (GTDB): domain Bacteria; phylum Pseudomonadota; class Alphaproteobacteria; order Rhodobacterales; family Rhodobacteraceae; genus Roseinatronobacter; species Roseinatronobacter bogoriensis. The sequence goes on from NZ_SORN01000001.1 coordinate 231,265, forward strand.
TTACATCGACCTGTTCAGCGAGGGGACTTTTCGCACTGCGGTCATTAACAACCTGCTGTGGGTGCTGTTCGTGCCGGCGATGGCAACCTTTCTGGGGCTTCTGGTGGCGCAGCTGACTGACCGGCTAAGCTGGGGCAATATCGCCAAATCCCTGATCTTCATGCCAATGGCCATTTCCTTCGTGGGCGCATCGCTGATCTGGAAATTTGTCTATTCGGCCAATCCCGATATCGGCATCATCAACTCGATCCGTGATGCGATGGGTCTGGCGGTTCTGGACCCGCTGCAAGTGCGGTTCTGGAACAACTTTTTCCTGATGTTCATTTTGGTCTGGATTCAGACAGGCTTTGCAATGGTGATCCTGTCTGCCGCCCTGCGCGGCATTCCCGAAGAGACCATCGAGGCCGCGATTATTGACGGGGCAAACCCGTTTCAGGTGTTTTTCAAGATCAAAGTGCCGCAGATCATGGGCACGATCGTTGTTGTCTGGACCACGATCACCATTCTTGTGCTGAAGGTGTTTGACATCGTTTACACCATGACAGGCGGCAATTTCGGCACGCATATCCTGCCCAGCTACATGATGACCTACATGTTCCGCGATGACGGGCGCGCCACGGCTGTGGCCTTCGTGATCATGCTTCTGGTGCTGCCGGTCATGATCTGGAACATCCGCCAAGCGCGCAATGAAATGCGCTGAGGGAGGGGCGAGATATGGACAATATCGCGGGACAAAATCAGGGCAGCAAACTTGCGGTCAATATTACAGTCATCATTCTGGTGCTGCTATGGCTGTTGCCGACAATCGGGTTGTTCGTGTCGTCCTTTCGTGACCGGGACCAGATTTCCAATTCTGGCTGGTGGCAAGCCCCTCTGGCGGTTGATCTGAATTTCCGGACCCGTGTGGCCGCCGACAACCCGCGCGAGGAAGGCGGCAGTTTCATTCTGGAAGGCAACGTGTTTGCCGACCCGGCCCTTGCCAGCAGTTTTCCCGATGCGACGGGCACGGTTTCCGCTTATGGAACCCGCGCTGTTGCCCCGGGCGAGTTTGCTGCGGGCGAGGTGTCGGACCTGCGCGCGGGGGGAACTGCGGTCGTCAATAGCGATGGCAGTTACCGGATCGAGACACCCGAGGCGCTGGACAGGGGGCCGACAATCTATTTCGAGGCCCGCACACCGCCGAAATTCACATTGGCCAATTACCGGACCGTGCTGTTTGCCGATGGGATGGATCGTGCATTTATCAACACACTGACAGTGACCATTCCCGCCACGATCATCCCGATCCTGATCGCGGCATTCGCGGCCTATGCGCTGGCCTGGATGGACTTTCCCGGCAGGGGGCTGCTGATTGCCGCTGTGGTGGGGCTGCTGGTCGTGCCGTTGCAACTGGCGCTGGTGCCGCTGTTGTCGCTGCATACGCATATTGGCATCGGGCAAAGTTTCCTTGGCATATGGCTTGCGCATACCGGGTTCGGGTTGCCGCTGGCGGTGTATCTGTTGCGAAACTACATGGTCGGGCTGCCGCGCGACATTATTGAATCGGCCAAGGTCGATGGCGCGACGGATTTCCAGATATTCGTGCGCATCATCCTGCCGCTAAGTTTTCCGGCACTTGCCTCTTTTGCCATCTTCCAGTTCCTGTGGACATGGAATGATCTGCTGGTGGCAAAAGTCTTCTTGCCATCCGGCTCGGATTCTCAGGTCATGACGGTGAAGATTGCCGATGACCTGTTGGGCTCTCGCGGGGGGGATTGGGGCATTCTGGCCACTGCGGCCTTTGTCTCGATCGCGGTGCCGCTGGTCGTCTTCTTCACAATGCAACGCTATCTGGTGCGCGGTCTGCTGGCCGGCTCCGTCAAGTAAGGACAAATAACGTGACTGCACAAACCCTGTTGCAGCCCGAAAACGGGCTGGAGCTTTACCCCGACTGGTGGCGCGGCGCAGTGATCTATCAGATCTACCCGCGCAGCTTTCAGGACAGCAATGGCGATGGTATCGGCGATTTGCGCGGTATCATGGAACGGCTGCCCTATATCGCCAGCCTTGGCGTCGATGTCATCTGGATCAGCCCTTTCTTCACCTCTCCGATGAAGGATTTCGGATATGATGTGTCGGATTATTGCGATGTAGATCCGATGTTCGGCACCTTGTCGGATTTCGACGCGCTGGTGGCAACGGCCCATCGGCTTGGCATCAAGGTGTTGATTGATCTGGTCCTCTCGCATTCCTCGGACCAGCATCCGTGGTTCAAGGAAAGCCGTTCCAGCCGCGACAACCCCAAATCCAACTGGTATGTCTGGGCCGATGCTAAACCCGATGGAACGCCGCCGAATAACTGGTTGTCCATCTTTGGTGGATCGGCTTGGGCGTGGGATGCAACGCGCCTGCAATATTACCTGCACAATTTCCTTTCGTCGCAGCCGGACCTGAATTTCCATGAACCCGCTGTGCAGGAAGAATTGCTGGATATCGCGCGTTTCTGGCTGGAACGCGGGGTCAACGGTTTTCGTCTGGATACGATCAATTTCTATGTCCATGACTATGACCTGCGCGACAACCCGCCCCTGCCACCAGAGCGGCGCAATGCCTCTATCGCGCCTGCGGTGAACCCGTATAACCATCAGGAACATCTCTACGACAAGAACCGCCCTGAAAATTTGGAATTCCTGCGCCGGTTCCGCGCGGTGTTGGATACTTATGATGCTGCTGCGGTTGGTGAAGTGGGCGATGCGCAGCGCGGGCTGGAGATTTTGGGCGAATACACATCTGGCGGCGACAAGGTTCAGATGTGTTATGCGTTCGAGTTTTTGTCCCCGGATGCACCCTCGGCCGCCCGGTTTGCGGCGGTGTTGCGCCATGCCGACCATGTCGCCCCGGAAGGCTGGGCGTGCTGGGCGTTTTCCAACCATGACGTGATGCGCCATATTTCACGCTGGAACCTGACCCCGGCCGCAGCGCGGGCCTATGCCACATTGATGATGTGTCTGCGCGGCTCCGTCTGCCTTTATCAGGGCGAGGAATTGGGCCTGCAAGAAGCGGAATTGCACTTCGATGACTTGCAAGACCCCTATGGCATTCAGTTCTGGCCGGAATACAAGGGCCGCGACGGGTGCCGCACGCCCATGGTCTGGGTTGCAGACAACCAGAATGGTGGCTTTTCCGGCGGCAAGCCGTGGTTGCCTGTCGCGCGCGAGCATCTGGGTCTGGCCGTAGATGCACAGGAACGCGCGCCAGATGCGCTGTTGCATCACTACCGCCGCGCGATTGCCTTTCGCCACGCGCATCGCGCGCTGTCGCGCGGCACGATGCGCAATCTGCATGTCTCGGGTGAGGTGCTGTCTTTCTTCCGCGAGGAGGCGGGCGAAGAACTGTTCTGTGCCTTCAACCTGAGCCATGACCCTGCAACCCTGTATTTGCCCGAGGGCAACTGGGTCCCCGTCGGGCAGGAACTGAACAGCTCTGGCGCGGGAGAGGACGGGCTGGTGCATCTTGGACCTTGGCAACCCTGTCTGGTCGTCAGAAGATAACAAGGGAGGAGGAGACATCATGGCCGATCTGAAGTTGACCGATGTCGAAAAGGCATATGGCGAGGTCAAAGTTCTGTCTGACATCAACCTTGATATCCAGCAGGGTGAATTGGTTGTATTCGTCGGGCCTTCAGGGTGCGGGAAATCCACGCTGCTGCGGATGATCGCGGGCTTGGAGAAGATTACCGCCGGAGAGTTGCAGATTGACGGGATGGTCGTGAATGACATCCCCCCTTCGCAGCGCGGCATTGCCATGGTGTTTCAGTCCTACGCGCTTTATCCGCATATGACCGTGCGCGATAACATGTCCTTCGCGCTGAAGATCGCCAAGAAATCCAAATCCGAGATTGACGCGGCGGTTAACCGCGCCGCTGATATCTTGCAACTTGGCCCTTATCTGGATCGTTTGCCAAAGGCGTTGTCGGGCGGGCAGCGGCAGCGGGTTGCGATTGGCCGGTCCATCGTGCGCGACCCGAAAGTGTATCTGTTCGATGAACCGCTCTCAAACCTCGATGCCGCGCTGCGCGTGGCCACCCGGATCGAGATTGCGAAACTGAAAGAGTCGATGCCCAATTCGACCATGATCTATGTGACCCATGATCAGGTCGAGGCGATGACACTTGCCAGCCGGATTGTCGTGCTGGCGGGCGGTGGTATTGCGCAGGTCGGCACCCCGCTGGAATTGTATGAACGCCCCAATGGCGAGTTTGTGGCGCAGTTTATCGGCTCTCCGGCGATGAACCTGCTAGCGGGCGAGATTGTGGGCACAGGTGCGCAGACACGCGTCAAACTGGCGGGCGGCGGTAGCGCGGTTGCCAATATCCCCACCACTGACGCCGATATGGGGCTGAAGGTCAATCTGGGCGCGCGTCCCGAAGATCTGGTCGCAACTGATGGCGACGATTTCCTCTATGCGGGCGAGGTCGAGTTGCTGGAGGCTTTGGGCGAATTGACCGTGCTGTATTTCAAGCCCGAGTCTGAAGGGGCGGCCCCGGTGCTGGCAAAGCTGGCTGGCATTCACACAGACCTGAAGGGCCGCAAGGTCAAGCTGAAGGCCGACCCGTCAAAGATTCACCTGTTTCATAACAAGGTGTCACTGTTGTATCGTTAAGTGCGGGGGCAGGGTAGAAAGCCGCACATCAAATGTTGCGGCTTTCCCCTGTTACTTCAGGCGATCCGAAATTCGCGCAGCAGGAAGTCCGGGACATGGTCGCCCATGCCTACGACCGCGCCGCGATTGTCCTGACCACGGTTGTCCTGCCCGCGATTGTCCTTGCGACCGCGTGACTGGCCGCGCCCGCGTGCGGATTTGGCATCGTCAAGGGTATACAGATTGGCATTCTGTTCGTCCTGCGCCTCGGGCTTTGCTTTTTGTTGCGCTGATTCTGTCGCGGGTTCAGCCTTGGGGGCCGGGGCGGCAGATTTCGCCTTGGATACAGAATGCGCGCGTCGTGATGTGGCGTCTTTCGCGGGTTCCGTTTCGGCCACAGGTTTGCCAATATCCAGATTCGGCGCTGTTCCGCGTGGCAGTTTGCGGTCCAGAAGCTGCTCGATCGCGTCGAGGTATTTCTGGTCAGCGGGGACCATCAGCGACACGGCCTTACCCGAACGCCCGGCGCGCCCAGTGCGCCCGATCCGGTGGACATAATCTTCCGGATGTGACGGCAGGTCAAAGTTGAACACATGGCTGACTGTTGGCACATCAAGCCCGCGCGCTGCCACGTCGGACGCGATCAGCAATCGCAACTCGCCATTGCGAAACCGCTCCAAGGTGCGGGTGCGCAGCGATTGGTCCAGATCCCCGTGAATGGGGGCCGCGTCCAGTTTGTGCTTGGTCAGGGACTTGGCAAGAATATCAACCTCGACCTTGCGGTTGCAGAAGATAATCGCGTTTTCCAGCTTGTCGCCTTCGGCGTCGATAATCGCGCGCAATGCTTCGCGCTTGATCTTGGCTGCGCCATCACGGCGGGTGGCGGGCAGTTCGATCAGTTCCTGTGCGATGTTCTCTGACGCGGTGGCCTGACGCGCAATTTCAATTCGCGCGGGGTTCGACAGGAAGGTATTGGTAATCCGCTCGATCTCTGGCGCCATCGTGGCCGAGTAGAAGAAGGTCTGGCGGGTGAAAGGTGTGAGGCCGAAAATCCGCTCGATATCGGGGATGAAGCCCATATCCAGCATACGGTCGGCCTCGTCCACGACCATCACCTCGACGCCAGTCAGCAGCAGTTTGCCGCGCTCGAAATGGTCCAGCAATCGGCCGGGTGTGGCGATCAGCACATCCACGCCCCGGTCGATCAGTTTGTCCTGTTCGCCAAAGGCCACGCCACCGATCAACAGCGCCTTGGTCAGGCGGGTATGCTTGGCATAGGTGTCGAAATTCTCGGCCACCTGGGCGGCCAGTTCGCGTGTGGGCGCCAGCACAAGGCTGCGCGGCATCCGCGCGCGTGCGCGCCCGCGCCCCAGACGCGTGATCAGCGGCAGCGTGAAAGAGGCTGTCTTGCCTGTTCCGGTCTGGGCGATTCCCAGTACATCGCGCCCTTCAAGCGCGTGCGGGATGGCCTGTGCCTGAATGGGGGTCGGGGTTGTGTATCCGGCTTCGTCAATCGCCTTGAGGACCTTCGGGTCCAGCTTCAGATCAGAAAATTGGGTCATATGCGTCCATTTGATACGGCATCGGGCCGCGATCGGTTCAGGGACGCTTTGCTACTACGCCCCGCGAGCGGAAATGCCATCGAAAGGTGGCATAGCCTCGTCCCATACGCTATTCGTCGAAAAAGGTCAATCTTCATGGGAATTGGCAGGGGAAAAGCGCCATCAAATTTACGCAAAGCTGATTTTGACCCGTTGCGAAAGGAAAACATCCGCGCTAAAGACGCCAAAGTTGTGCGGGTGTGGCGGAATGGTAGACGCGAGGGTCTCAAACACCCTTTCCGCAAGGAGTGTCGGTTCGACTCCGACCACCCGCACCATAACTTAGCTTTCCCCTGCCTTTTGCGGTGCCTGTCCCTTTGCGCCTGCGCGATCGGCTTTTGGCGTTATTCCGAACATTTTAACGTAATTGCGGGCAAAACTGTTGGGGTTAAAGCCGTAATCCAGCCCGATGCTGGTGATCGGGCGGGTGCTGACCAGCACATCATAGCGCGCCGTTTCCAGTCGCAATTCCAGATATAGCTGTTTGGGCGTCTTGCCCAGTTCGGTCATGAACAGGCGTTCCAACTGGCGTTGGGATACGGCAACCTTGGCCGCGATCTCTGAGATGGGCAGCGGGTCATCCATGAACCCGTCCATCAATTCCAGCGCAAGCTGCACCTTTGGGCTGCTGCTGCGGTATCTCAGCCGTGTGGGCAGTTTCTGCACCACCCGGCCTGCGCGCGTGCCATCCAGAATCAGCCGGGCAGAGATTTCATCTGCAAGGGTGGCAGGGCCAGACATGCGCAGATGCGAGAGCATCAGATCAGCGGCCGATAACCCGCCCGCGCAGGTGGCAATTTTCTGGCTGAAGGTGAAGAGCGAAGAGGTCACCGTGATGCTGGGGAAATTCTGTTCAAGATAGGGAATGTCTTCCCAATGGGCCGAAACAGACCGCCCTGAAAGCAACCCTGCCTGCGCCAGCCGCACCACCCCCGAGGATAGGCCCCAGATTTCGTGCCCAAAGCGCGCGGCCTTGTGCAGAAAGGACGAATGACCGGCATTGCGCGCCTGACACACCCCATCGCCAGACACGACAACGATCCGGTCCTCGCGCCCCAGCTCTGCAATCTGTCGGCTGGGGTCAATCCCCACCCCGTTCGAGGCCGTAACCCGCACATCGCCCAGCGTGGACACCCAATAGCTGTACTGCGTGCTGTGAGTCAGCTTGTTGGCCAGCCGCAGCACCTCGATGGCCGAGGTAAAGGGCAGCATCGCAAAGCCGTCTTCGACCAGAAAGACGAAAGCGGGCTTTGAAGTGGTCATTCTGATACGCCTTGATCACCTGTTTGACACAGCTTCACATGCGCACCCGCCCGTGTCGAGAGGGCAGGCGTCACAAGGGTATATCTGCAAGCTGGCGGTCACGCAGGCGCAGGCCATCAGGGTCGAATGGTGCGCGGTCCAGAATGCGGGCGCCATGTGGCTGGCCGAGAATCGCCACCTGTACCTGCCCATCATCGGGGCGCCTGCCAGCATTTACATAGGCGATGGCAAGTGATTTCTGCACGCCATAGCCATAGGCCCCTGATGAAACCTGCCCAAGTGGCGTTCCATCGGGCAGGAACACAGGCTCTCCGCCCTGTGCATCGGCGTTGGTCACGTCAATTTCCAACATGACCATCTGTTCACGCGCCGGCGTGTCACGGATGGCCAGCCATGCGCCCTTGTTCAGGAAATCCTTGTTATCGCAGATCAGCCCATCCAGCCCCGATTCCTGTGGCCAGTATTCGGGGCTGTAATCGCGCCCCCAGCTTCCATAGCCTTTCTCGACGCGCAGGCTCATCAGCGCGCGGCTGCCGACCGGGCCTGCGCCAAACTCGCGGCCTGCGTCCAGCAGGGCCGTATATAGCGCGACCTGATCTGTCGCGGCACAATGCAATTCCCAGCCCAGATCGCCGGTGAAGGACACGCGCAGCGCGACACAGTCCACCCCCGCAACGGTGATGCGTTGCGAGCGGAAGAAGGGGAAGTCCGCGTTTGACAGGTCCGTATTGGTCAGCCGCGCCAAAAGATCGCGCGCGCGCGGCCCTGCGACATTGAACCCGCAGGTGCTGTCGGTCAGGCTGTCAAAACGGGTGCCGTCGGGCAAGGGCACATCGTGGAAAAAGCGGGTGTGATAGCGCTCTGCCATGCCAGAGCCGATGACCCAGAAGTCCTGTTCGCCAAGCCGTGTGACAGTGAAATCCCCTGCCACGCCCCCGCGCTTGCCGATCAGCGGTGTCAGGCAGGACCGCCCCACGCGGGTGGGCATACGGTTGGCAAAAACGGCATTCAGCCAAGCCTCTGCGCCTGCCCCTGTTACGCGGTATTTTGCGAAATTCGAGATGTCGATAATGCCCGCATGGTCGCGCAGCATCCGCGCCTCTCGGCCCACAGTGTCAAACCACGGCTGACGGGTGAACCCGGCGCTGTCGGGGGTGGCTGCGTCGAAGTAAAGCGGGTGTTCCCACCCGTAATTCAGGCCGAAAACGGCCCCCATTTCCTGCTGCATCGCATAGGCTGGGCGGGTGCGTGCAGGGCGGCCTGCGGTTCGTTCTTCGCCGGGAAAGTGTATCTTGAAGCGGTTTGCATATTGGTCGGCCACCCGCGCGCGGGTGAAATCCTTGCCCGCCCAATGCCCGAATCGGGCCATGTCCCAGCCGAACAGGTCCAGTGACGGCTCTCCCTCGACGATCCATTCAGCCGCAAGCTTGCCCAGCCCGCCGGACTGGCTGAAACCGGGAATGATGCCGCAGCAGCAGAAATAGCCGCGCATTTCCGGCACTGGCCCCATCAGCGCCGACGAATCCGGCGACCAGATCATCGGGCCATTGATGACGCGCTTGATGCCCGCTTCGCCCACGGCAGGAACCCGGTCGATGGCGCGCAGGATGTTGTCTTCGATCCGGTCCAGATCATCGGCGAATAATTCATGCCCAAAGCCCAGCGGTGTGCCATCTTCCGCCCAGAACCGCATATCACGCTCATAGGCGCCCACCAGCAGCCCTTGCCCCTCTTGCCGCAGGTAATATTCGCCATCGCGGTCCGCGACCGATGGCAGGCGGCGGCCCAGTGCGGCTACGTCCGCGATGGTTTCGGTCACGAAATACTGATGCTCTGTCGGGATAAGCGGCAGCGTCAGACCTGCCATCGCGGCGACTTCGCGCGCCCACAAACCGGCGGCATTGATGACCCAGGGCGTGCGAATATCGCCGCGTTTCGTGCGCACGATCCATGTGCCATCCGGCTGCGCCTCGGTTCCGGTAACAGGGGTGAAGCGGTGAATTTCCGCGCCGCGTTGGCGCGCGCCTACGGCATAAGCATTGGTCACGCCTGAGGGGTCAACATTGCCGCCATCGGGTTCGAACATGATGCATTGCACCCCGTCGAAATTGACCAGCGGGTGCAGCCGCTCTGCCTCATTGCGCGAGATTTCGTGAAAGTTCATCCCATAACGGCGCGCTTTCGCTTCTTGCAGGCGCAACTGATGGACGCGCGCTTGCGTCTGCGCCAGATATAGCGATCCGGGCTGGAACACGCCGCAGGACTGGCCGGTTTCGGCCTCCAGCTCTTTATACAGCTGCATCGTGTAATGTTGCAGCCGCGAGATGTTGGTGCTGTCATGCAGCCCGTGAATATTTGCTGCCGCATGCCATGTAGAGCCAGAGGTCAATTCGCTGCGTTCCAGCAACACCACATCGGCCCAGCCCAGCTTGGCAAGGTGATAGAGGATAGAGCAGCCGATGACGCCACCGCCAATGACAACGGCTTGCGCATGAGAGGGAAGGGGTTTTGCGTGTGTCATGGCTCGGCGGTTCCGATCTGTTCCTTGCGGGTGGCAACATAGGCGTCCAGTTCCTCGCGGATGGCGGGGTCGAGGGCAGGTTCCTCATACTCCACCAGCGCGCGTTGCCAGATTTCAGTGGCGCGCGTCAGCGCGGTTTTTGCGCCTGCCGCCTGCCAGCCGCCGTAATTCGTCCAGTCTGACAAAAGCGGCTCGTAGAATGCGGATTGATAGCGCGCAATCGTATGGTCGGTGCCAAAGAAATGCCCGCCTGTGGGCACGGCGGCGATTGCATCAAATCCAAGCTCGGCTTCCGAAAAATCGACCGGCTTCAAGATTTCGATCATGTTCTGCAAGATCTCGATATCAAGGACCAGCTTTTCATAGGATGCGGTCAGCCCGCCCTCCAGCCATCCCGCCGCGTGATAGATCAGGTTGCCACCCCCCAGAACCGCGCCCCATGTGGACATGCTGGTTTCATAAGCCGCCTGCAAATCGACCGCATTGGACGCATTGGCGTTTGATGTGCGGTAAGGCAGCCCATAGCGCCGCGCCAATTGTCCGGCGATCAGGTTGGCCTTGGTGTTTTCCGGCGTGCCAAAGGCAGGCGCGCCCGATTTCATATCCACATTCGAGGTGAACGCGCCATAAATCACTGGCGCGCCGGGGCGCACAAGCTGGGTCAGCACAACCCCGAATAGCGCCTCGGCGTTTTGTTGGGCCATCGCGGCGGGCAAGGTCACGGGCGTCATTGCGCCCATCAGCGTAAATGGCGTGATAGACACGGGCTGGCCATGTTCGGCCATTGCAATCAGCCCCTCGCCCATTTCCTGATCGAACAGCCTAGGCGAATTGACCGAGATGATGGTCGTCACACCGGGGCTATGCGCCATCTCTTCACGCGAAATGCCGCGCGCAATCGCCATCATGTTGATGCCGTCCATCACCCGCCCTTTGCCGATGGCCGAGACATGGAAGGACAGCTCACTCAGCCGCAAATTGGCGAGGTAGGTGTCCAGATGCCGCGAATTGGCGGGCAGTTCCATGGGCGAGGTGACCTGATTGCCGATCAGGTGAATTGCGTTGAAATACTGGGCCAGGCGGATGAAATTTTCATAATCCGCAAGATTGCCCGCGCGCCGCCCGTTCACGCAATCATGTACATTTGGCGGGCCTGCAACCAGCCCGAAACACAGCGAATTGCCCCCAATCTCGACGCGGCGCGCAGGGTTGCGCGGGGTCAGGCTGGTGCGGCTTGGCACTGTTGCGAGGGCGTGATTGACAAGCTCCTCATCAAAACGCACCAGCCCTGTGTCGCGGTCCACCTTGGCACCTGCCTTGGAAAACAGGTCCAGCACAGACGCGCCGATAACACGCACCCCCAGTTCCGACAGAATACGGATCGAGGTGCGGTGAATGGCCTCGACCGCGTCCGGGCCTGCAATCTCCATCGGGGAATAGGGGTTGGTCAGGGTTTGCCACGGCAGTTGCGGCAGGCTGGTGCTGGTGCGACCGGCCTTGCTGCGCCGTCCCCCTGCGCGGCGTGGCGCGTTCATGGCCCAACCTGCAATATTGCGGCAGGGCGGGGCAGGGTGCAGGTAAACATCGCGTGTCCTTCCTGAACAGGTCAAGGCAATCTTACTGCGATGATGCGCGGGCGCAGGCTGCAAAACGCGACATTTTGCCGAAGCCACGCGCCAAATTGCGCCATGCGAGTGTTCGCCACGTGACGGAAAGTCCCGGCGTCCCAAGCGATGCTTTTGAGGGGGGTCGGCTTTGCGGGACTTTTCGGCCATTCGGCTGCGCGGAATCAAGGGCGTCAGCCCGCCGTGCATCGCCGGGCCGCCCCCACGGCACGGCGATTGGGCTGCCACCTGCGCAACGATCTGATCTTGCGCGGATTTGGCCAGCATAAAGTGCTACAGATTCACCCGTGGCTCGCCGCACCGCGGCCCGACGCTGCGCGGCTTGCCTAAACCATCCACCGTCCGAAACGCCCCCCCCCAAGCGGTCATAGGTATCTTGTGTCAGGCGGCAAACACTACGGGCGGCGCACCACATCCGGCACACCAAGCGAGTCGATCAGCCGCGTGGTTTCGCGGTGGATCAGTGCGATATTGCTGTCGCGCACCGTTGGCAGGGCATAGCGCGCACGGCGCAGCGTATCATAGGTCAGTGTTGCGGTAATCAGTTCCGGCTCTGACCCGGCCAGCGCCAAAAGCTTGCCGAACGGGTCGATGATCCGAGAGCCACCCCAGAACGTCAGGTCCCCTTCGCGGCCAGTGCGATTGGCCATCATTGAGGGCAGGCCGTACATGACCGAATAGAACTTCATCGTGCGCGCCCAGCCAGCGGGGTTGTCGAATTCCTCACCCACAGCCTCGATGCCCGATGACACAGGGCAGGCCAGCAGGGTTGCGCCGTGCAGGCATGCCAGATGCACCAGCGCGGGGTTCCACGCATCGGCACATATCAGCAGGCCCAGTTGCCATTGCTCATCTATCGCCCAGGTATCCACAAACCGCCCCGAGGCGTAATGCTTGCCCTCGTCCAGCTTGCCATAATTGGGCAGGTTGATCTTGCGGTGCAAGGTGACCAACTCGCCCGCCCGCAACACCGCCGTGGTGTTGTAGAATTGCGCGGCTGGCCCCTCTTCGATGAAGCCGGGGCAGATGATCATGTCGCCCGCAAGCTGCGACAGGGCGATCAACCGCGGATCGGTGCGGGGCATGGCGAAATCCAGCAGGCGCAGGGCACCATAATGGCCGGTCAGCGACAATTCGGGCAGCAACAGAAATTCTACACCTTCGCGGCGCGCCTGCGTGATCCAGTCCTTGTGCAACTCGAAATTGGCATCCAGATCATCTGGGTCCGAAGCAAACTGTGCGATTCCGACCTTCATGTTGTCATTTCCTGCTTGATCCCGGATTCGGGCGAAGATGGCGCTCTGTACCCGTGCGCGCAAGTGATTTCGCGGGCTTCTCTTTCAGAATATGCTACAGCATTGTCGCGGCGCCACTTGTTTGAAGAAAGACGGTAAATGACGGCCATCATGATTCAGGGCTGCGGCTCGAATGTCGGAAAATCCATGCTGGTGGCCGGGCTATGCCGCGCGGCGCGGCGGCGGGGCCTGCGCGTGGCCCCGTTCAAGCCACAGAACATGTCGAACAATGCCGCTGTCACGGCAGATGGGGGCGAGATCGGGCGCGCGCAGGCCTTGCAGGCGCTTGCCTCAGGGCTGGAGCCGGTGACCGACATGAACCCGGTGCTGTTGAAGCCAGAAAGCGAGCGCGGCGCGCAGGTTATCGTTCAGGGCAAACGGTTGACCACTGCCATGGCGCGGGATTACGCGCGGTTGAAGCCGCAGCTGATGGGCGCTGTGCTGGACAGCTTCAACCGCCTGCGCGCGGTGCATGATCTGGTGATCGTTGAAGGTGCCGGCAGCCCTGCCGAGGTGAATCTGCGTGCCGGTGATATTGCCAATATGGGCTTTGCGCGTGCGGCAGATGTGCCGGTCATGCTGGTGGGCGATATCGACCGGGGCGGCGTGATTGCGCAACTTGTGGGCACGCAGGCGGTGATCGACCCAGAGGATGCCGCGATGGTTGCGGGGTTTGTCATCAACAAGTTTCGCGGCGACCCGCGGCTGTTTGATGATGGCTATCAGTTGATTTCACAGCGCACCGGCTGGCCCGGTTTCGGGGTCGTGCCGTGGTTTGAGCGCGCCCATCTGCTACCGGCCGAGGACGCGCTAGATCTGGCATCAGGCGGGACGGGCAAGGGGATCAAGATTGCTTGCCTCGCCTTCTCACGGATTGCCAATTTCGATGACCTTGACCCGCTGGCCGCAGAACCAGAGGTCGATCTGGTCATGGTGCGCGCGGGCGAGGCGATACCGGGCGATGCGCGGCTGGTCATTTTGCCCGGCTCCAAATCGACGCGTGGTGATCTGGCATTTCTGCGTGCGCAAGGCTGGGATATTGATTTGCAGGCCCATATCCGGCGCGGGGGGCATGTGCTTGGAATCTGTGGCGGTTACCAGATGCTGGGCCACGTCGTGTCTGACCCTGATGGGATCGAGGGGCCTGCCGGTGACACGCCGGGGCTTGGCCTGCTGGATGTTGAAACCACGATGACGCCCGACAAGCAGTTGACGCGTGTCGAGGCGCAGCATGTGGCCACGGGGCTGGAGGTAAGGGGCTATGAAATTCACATCGGGCGCACGTCCGGTGCCGACCGCACACGCCCGTTTGCGATGGTGAATGATTCGCCAGAAGGTGCCATATCTGCGAATGGGCGGATAACAGGCACCTATCTGCACGGGTTGTTTGCGTCCGACCGTTTCAGGGCGCAGTTTCTGGAGGGGCTGGGTATACCCTCATCCGGGGTGGTTCATGCCGCATTGGTCGAACAGACCCTCGATGCACTGGCGGATCATGTTGAAGCATATATTGATGTCGCGGGCCTGCTGTCTTTGGCACGTTAATGCCGGCCGTCCCGCCTCGGGCATTGTCAGTTTCCGGTTTGCGTGGTGCAGGGGCGCGGTATTGCCGGTCCCTGACCCTTCAGGCCCGCACTCGGCTACCTGTATGGCGCGCGGTGCGTTGCTTGCGCGGCACAAGAGGGGGGCGCGACAAGGCATCTGCGGGGGGGCCTTCGTCAAGGGGACTGCTTTTGTCAGGGCGGCGGAACAATTCTGAATGCAGGTCCAGCTCTCGCCGGTCGCGCGGTGCGGCAACGGCTTCGCTTTGAAATGTTATCATGATGTCACCACCCGTCAGGCGACGCCCGGTCACAAGGACATTCCCCCCCGTTCGCAAGGTGATGGTGCCGGTCATCTTGTCCTGATCGGTTTGCGTCGTGATGAATTCTGCCAGCCGCCCCCAGAATTGGGTTGCCTCGCACGCATTAGACCATTGCCCAAGCGCTTGTGGCAAACCCTTGTCTGCCAGGTCGGCGCAGGGGTCGGTCTGCCACATTTTGACATATTCTGCATTCGCCAGCATCGCCTGACCGCTGAACCCGAAAATGATGACCCCCTGACCAATCCGGTCCAGGGCCTTGTGTGCCAGATCAATCTCGGCCCGGAAACTGCGCACAAGGGTTGTTTCGGTCGTCACGTCCTGAATGAACAGCGCGATGGCCCCGTTGGGTTGTGGCCGCCCGGTGACAAGATAGGTCCTGTCCCCCTCCAGACACCATTCCTCAGAGTATTCGCCATTCTCGGCAGCTTTTTCCATGGCCACGATATCACTGCGCCAGGAATTGAAATTCTTCGGCTCTGGCAGCATCCGCTTTTCGCGCATCGCGTAGAGTAGTTGTTCAAAACTGGGCCGGGCGGACAGGAATAACGGTTCCAGACCAGTCAGGTCCACCAGGGCAGGGTTGAAAACCTGCAACTGCCGGTCTGCGTCAAACAACGCGAGGCCGATGGGCAGGCTGGCAAATGTCCGGGTAACGGTCTGGATGGATTCGCGGCGCGCAGCTTCGGATTGAACCGTGGCGTCTATTGGCGTGGCAAAATGGGTGACAATCTCGCCGTCTGTTGTCTGGCTATGGGAAAACCAGTGGGTTTTGCCGTCCTTTTCATAGGCAAGGCGGCCTTCGGTCATCGAATCGCATTGCGCGAACAGGTCCGGCAGAGGCCATGCCAAGGCCCGTTCTGTGCCTTCTACGCCCTGAAGGTTTTGAATATAGGCTGCGTTTGCCCATGTGATATGGCCACGCCCGTCGTTTTGCCACACAAGGGTCGGCAGGTTCCGCAGCACAGACCGCAGGGTGGTCAATTCGGTTTGCAGGGCATTATGGCTCAGCCGGTCGATGGCCAGCAATGCCCCGGCATCGGATTGGTTGGTCAGGCGCAGTTGTGTCAGGCCCTTGTGAAAACTGGCCGAAAGGATAAACCCGTCGCCCGCATGAGAGGCAATTTCCCACCCGCCGGATTGCGCGAGCCCGCCCAGTTTTTCCTGCACATTCTCAAAACGCGCAGAAAGATATTCGAGCAGCACGGCCAGATTGCCGTTTTCTGCGCTGTCAACGTCCGCGGGGCTGAGTGATTTCAGCAAGGCGCGGGCCGGGTCGGAACAATCTATCAGCTCATGATCGCGAAAAATGAAAACGACATCCTGTTCGGACGTGCCAAAGCTGACATTCGGCGTGCTGCGCTTTGGGCGCCAAAGCCCGACAAATATGGCAAGAGAGCCCAGCACGATCAGCGATGCTGTCACCGTGATGATAATACCCAATAATGCGGCCTGCGTCATTCTTGACCCCCTGGCTAAGCCTGTTCCGGCCAAGACAGGATAGGGAATATTCCTTAATCTTCAGTTAAGGACAGTTGATTTATCTCCGCGCTGGCTGCTTTGAGGTCATGAACTAGAGTTCAGGTCTTTCAGCAAGCGACCGTGGCGGCGCACTTCGCTGAGAACATCGCCAAATGTGTTCAGGCCGCGGGCCTTGAGCATTGGAATCAGCTTGAGGAAGGCATCAGCCGTGGCAACAGTATCGCCGATTGCAGTATGGCGGGCCTCTTCCGGGATGGTGATGCCCAGCCGCGCGGTCAGCGCATCGAGCGAGTGTTGTTCAAGCTGGCCATAGACAACTGCGGATAGCAGCACCGTATCCAGCACCGGATGATCGAATCTTGCGCCGATGTTCTTTTCGTGACGGCGCAGGAATTCCATATCAAAAGGGGCATTATGGGCAATCAGCACCGCGCCGCGCGCGAAATCATGAAACCGTTTGCCCGCTTCGGCTATGGTCGGCGCGCCCTTGACCATATCTTCGGTAATGCCATGCACCTCGGTCGAGCTTTGGGGGATGGCGCGTTTCGGGTCGACCAGCGTGTCAAAGACCTCGCGGCGCACGCGTCGGCCATTCACCAGCCGCACAGCCGCAATCTGCACAATCTCATCGCTGGACGGGGTCAGGCCCGTTGTTTCGGTGTCGAAGACGACATAGGTCAGATCTTCAAGCCTGCTTTCAAGCACCTCTGCGTTGCGTTCCTTGGACAGAAGCTCGAAGTCATAGACAACCTCGCGGTCAATCGGGGCGGGTCTGCGCGTTGCGCGGCGCGCCTTGGGGATGGGAATTCGGACAGCGGCCCATCCATCCTTGCGCGTTTCTGTCCAGGCCTCGGTTGCGTGGGCATTCAGAACCGCGCGCGGGGTCATATCGGGCAGGTCTGTATCCAGCGGCTCTGACAGCCAGCCATCCAGCACACCGACGGGCAGCGCCTCGCCTTGCCAGAGCATGTCAAACACCGCCCCCGGCCCATCCTCTTCGGCCAGGCACAGGCGGAAGGTCTGGCCATGTCCGGTCGCTGACAGCTTTTCCCCCAGCCAGCGGAAAAACAGCGCCAACTCGAAGCCGTCGCAGGTCAGCATCAGGTCGGGGCCTTCGGTTTCGATCTTCAGACCCAACACATTGAACTGCGCGCTGACCCCATCCATCAGGTCCTGGGCACGGGTCTGGCCCATCGGGCGCCAGTCGCTGCGCCCTTCGTCATAGCGCTTGCCAAGGTCGGTAATGGCGGCTGTCAATGTCTGCACTTCGGAGAGCAGCGCTGCCATCAGGTCTTGGGCTTGCGCCATTTCGGCATCTTCCGACAGCACGCCGATAACCGTCTGCAGGTTTGCGGCAGGGCGGCGGACCTTGTCGAACACTTCGTCCAGCAGCGCTTCGCGCGCGGCATGGGTGGCAAGGTCGGCTGTCACGTCGCGCAGGGTCAGAACGAAGCCGGGGCGCTGGATGTTGTCGGTCCGGCGCAGCACGCGCATCCGGCCTGACAACAGGCGGCCAGTTCCGGTCGTGGCGCAGATCAGGTCAGAGGCCGCTTCAGGATCGTTAAGTTTGCTGAGCCGTTCATAGGCATGGCGGACCGGCCCTTCGCGCAGGTAATCGAGAAGGTTGCGGTCAAGACCGGGGGCACCGCCAGCTTCCAGAATGGTGACGGCTTGCCCGTTGTAGAACACAAGCTGGTAATCGGCGGTGCACAGCAGCACAGCGACAGGCACATCAGCCAGCAGCTTTTCCAGCCGCGCTTTTTCTGCCGACAGGCGCGAGGTTTCGCGCGCCACAGATTCCGCAAGCGCCGAGCGCGTCTGCGCCAGCGCGCGTGTCATCTCTGACGCGGCCGGGGCAAGGTCGCCCAGATATTTCGCGCGCTCTTTTTCCTGACGGATATCATTGCTGACATCTGTATGCGCGCGGGTGCGTATGGCATTGGCCAGGCTGTCAATGGCCCGCGCAACATGGGCGTCGAACAGATACCAGATCCCGGTCACAAGAAAGAGGATCAGAAAACCGGCAAGGATCGCGGCCTGTATCATCTCGCCTGCCAGCCCTGCTGTGTCCGATCGCGACAGGATCAGCCAACCACCCGCCACCATCGCGGCAACGGACCCAAAGGCCAGAAACACGAAAAACAGCAAGATGCGCATGCGCAAGCTGAGGCGTTCAAGCATCCGCAATTCCCTCTTGCGGCAGCGTGGCCAGTTCGCCGGACAGGATCTTGCGGACCTGTTCACGAAGTTCCTTCAACTCGAAGGGTTTCGAGATGAACCCATCTGCCCCCATCGCCAGACCCTTGCGCCGCTCCATCGCTGAGCCGCGGGCGGTCATCATCAGGATGCGGACATCACTGCATTCGGGATCAGCGCGCACGGACTGGCAGATTTCATAACCCGAAACCTCGGGCAGCATGACATCCAGCAGCACCAGATCAGGCTTGCGCGTGCGGATCATTTCGACCGCGCCCGCACCTGTTGACAGCCGCGTCTGGTTGTAGCCTTCGCGCGTCAGCAGATAGTTCAGAGCGATGGCAATGTTGTCCTCGTCCTCCACAACAAGGATATCAGCCTTCTCCGACGACTCCTTCATGCGCTTCTCCTCCACAAGCAATAGTCAGAAAACGGTCATCAGGGGCGAGCGTGTACCACTCTGCCGAAACCGGGATCCCCGCTTCATCCAGTCTCGTCCCCTCGGTCAGATCGGCGCGCAGGGCATTTGCGCAGTCGAACATGGACTTGAACCCCATCGTCAGGGCCCAGCGTTCCTGCAAGATGACCCCGGTCAGGACCAGATCGGGGTTTTTGCTGTTGCGCTGGCGGATACGGTTATCGACCGCAATCAAACGGTTTGTCAGCGGCACCGCATATGTCCACGGACGCATCCATGAGGAATGCTGGTTCTTGCTGACGACGATCACGTCCTCAGGCAGGCCAGCCTCGTAGCGGGGTGCCCAAGAATATTCCAGATAGATCACCATGGCCAGCATTCCCGCCGCAACACCTGCCGGGGTCAGCCATTCAGGCAGACGCCGCCCGCTAAGACGGCGCAGGATCAAGGCGGTGCCACCACCCCCAAAACCTGCAACGATCACTGCCAGAAATTCCATGAGCATTTTTAGTGGTGTCCTTTATCCCAAAGTGCCTGCAAGCTGACCAACCGCAGATTGCATGGTGCGGACCACCACAAAGGCGTCGCGCAGGTGGCTGCGTTCGAAATCCGACAGGTCGGACGGTGCAAGGAAGTTGTCCGGCTTGCGGCCCATCCGGACCAGACTGGCCTGATTTTCCAGCCGCAGGTCGGCAATCAGGTCATATGCCTCGATCAGATCGCGCGCGCCAGAGACAGAGATGATCCCCTGTTCTTCGGCCATCAGTAACCGCGCGCGCGTATTTGCCGCCGTGATCCGCCCGCGCAGGGCATAGACGCGCCCAAGGTCGGTGACCGGCACAACGCCGCCCAGCTTCATATCGACATGGTTCTTGTGCTCGCCCGAACGGATTGTCGCAAAGCCGCGCAGCAGGCCAAGGGGCGGCGCGTGTTTGATCGAGTTCGAGATCATATGCGCCACAAAGATCGAGTTCTTGGACGCTGCGGCCAGCGTCTCTTCCTGCAAGTCACGAAACAGGCTGACTTGCCCGCCAATGGGCCGCAGGTCGAACATGACCGAAGCGAGCATCTGGGCCTCGGGCGAGGGGGTCTTGATCCAGCCCTGAAAATAGCGCTTCCACGCCCTTTGCGGCTGGCACCAACGCGGGTTGGTCGCCATCATGTCGCCGGGGCAGTAGAAATAGCCCGCAGCATCCAGCCCGTCGCAGACGAAACGCGCCAGTTCGGCAAAATATGGCATCTCATCAGGGGTGACGGCATCATCAATAATGATGCAATTGTCCTGATCGCTGACGCCTGTCTGTTCCTGCCGCCCCTGACTTCCACAGGCCGCCCAAAGATAGGGCACAGGCGGGGGGCCAAGCTTTTCTTCGGCCAGTTTCAACAGGCGCCGTGTTACTGTGTCGGCAATGTCGGTAATCAGCCGGGTCACCACATCATGCGCGTTATGTGCGCCCACCAGTTGCACCAGAAGTTGCGGGATGCGTTCGGTCACATGCGCCAGATCGGCATAGGTTTCAGCAACAGCGGCATCGCGCACCAACTGGCCAGAGCTGATTGCCTGAAATCGGGTCAGATCGGTCTGAGTGATCATCCCCAACAGCTTGCCATCGCGCACCACGGGCAAATGCCCGATGCGGTGTTCCAGCATCATGTGAAGAATATCAGACCCCAGCGATTGCGGCGTCAGGGACAGCGGGTCCGGGGTCATCACTTCTGACAGCGGTGTATCGGTTGCGCGCCCTTCGGCCAGCACACGACCCGACAGGTCGCGGGTGGTGACGATGCCCACAAGCTTTTCACCCTCGACAACGGGCACGCAGGAAATGCGATGCTCGCGCATCATTTTTGCCGCTTGCTGTGCTGTGGTCTGCGCGGTGGCGCTGAAGGGTTTGCGCGCCATCAGATCTGCGACTTTCAGTGTTGCAAGATCATTCTGCCGGCCCAGCTTGCCGCTGGGCGTGCCACGGGTGAAGAACCGCTCGAATGCGGGGAAATTGGCGATCAGGTGGCGCAACTCGCTACCGGGCAGGCACAGAAGCACTGCATCAGTGGTGGCCGTGGCCGTAGTCACCGCGCGCCCTTCGCGCAACAAACCACGTTCACCGAAAGAGTTGCGCGGGCTGAGGATAGAGACGAGCGCGCCGTTAATATCGGTCACCTCTATTGTGCCGGATTTGACCAGCCAGACACCGGTAACCGGCTCGCCCTCGGAATAGATCACGGTGCCAGCGGGCACCTCATTGCGGTCGAAGCAACCGGCGACGCGCGCCAGTTCGTCCTGCGGCAATGAATCATACGGATGTACGCTTTGCAGAAATTCCAGAACTTGGGGGGTTGCTGCGGTCATGTCATGCTGTCCTGATAGCACCGTCCTGGCGTTGGGCGGCCTGCCCCCGTAGCACGGGGACAGGCCAGTGTCTTTGCGTCAGATCAGTGAGCGACAGCGTCGCCAGCACCTTTCGGAACACGGATCGATTCGACCAATTCCTCAATCTCTACAGGAACCGGCGCGGAGATTTTCATCACGATAAAGGCTGCGATGAAGTTCAGAGCCGCACCCACTGCGCCGAAGCTCAGCGGTGAGATGCCGAACAGCCAGTTGTCAGGCGTGTTGGGCAGCATGTTGGTGCCGGGGATGAAGAACCAGCCCAGATAGGTGAAGATATACAGAACGGTCGAGCCAAGGCCGACGATCATGCCTGTAATCGCCCCGGTCGAGTTCATCTTCTTCGAGAAGATGCCCATCATGATGGCCGGGAACAACGACGCCGCAGCAAGGCCGAAGGCCAGTGCCACCACCTGCGCCGCAAAGCCCGGCGGGTTGAGGCCCAGATAGGTCGCCAGCGCAATCGCAAAGGCCATCGAAATACGGGCTGCAAGCAGTTCCCCTTTTTCCGAGATACCCGGATTGATGATCGACTTGATCAAGTCGTGCGACACCGCAGACGAGATTGCCAAAAGCAGACCAGCCGCTGTTGACAGCGCAGCCGCCAGACCACCTGCTGCGATCAGACCAATAACCCAGCTGGGAAGATTGGCGATTTCGGGGTTGGCAAGGACAAGAATGTCGTTGTTGAACAACACCATTTCATTGCCTTCCCAGCCTTCGTCAATCGCACGCTGCGGCGGGTTCGCTTCGTTATAGTACTGGATCAGGCCATCACCATTCTTGTCCTCGAAACGCAACAGACCTGTGCGTTCCCAGTTCAGCATCCAGTCAGGCTTGTTGTCAAAGGCAAGCGGTTCGCCCTGAATGCCTTCTGGATAAAGCGTGGTGATGATGTTCAGACGCGCCATTGCACCAACTGCCGGAGCGACAGTATACAGCAGTGCGATGAAAACCAGCGCCCAGCCTGCCGAAGTGCGTGCATCTGCTACTTTCGGAACCGTGAAGAAGCGGATGATGACGTGTGGCAGACCAGCGGTACCGATCATCAGCGACAGGGTGAAGAGCACCATGTTGAAGGTTGATCCGTGATTGCCGGTATAGTCATTGAAGCCCAGCTCAATCAACACTTCGTTCAGTGTTTGCAGCAATGGCTGGCCGGATTCCGTATGGGTTGAGAACAGGCCAAGCTGCGGCAGCGGGTTGCCCGTCAGTTGCAGCGAGATGAACACCGCCGGAATGGTGTAGGCAACGATCAGCACGCAGTATTGTGCAAGCTGCGTGTAGGTGATGCCCTTCATGCCGCCCAGAACCGCGTAGCAGAACACAACTGCCGATGCGATGAACAGACCTGTGGTGCTGTCCACTTCCAGAAAGCGCGAGAATGCCACCGCAGCACCGGTCATCTGACCGATAACGTAAGTGATCGACATGACCAGAAGCGAGATCACCGCCACCAGACGCGCGGTCTGGCTGTAGAAACGGTCACCAATGAAGTCTGGCACAGTGAAGCGCCCGAACTTGCGCAGATAAGGTGCCAGAAGCAGCGCCAAAATAACATAGCCGCCGGTCCAGCCCATCAGGAAGGTCGAGTTGCCGTACCCAACAGCCGCAATAAGACCGGCCATCGAGATGAAGCTGGCCGCCGACATCCAGTCAGCGGCAGTCGCCGCACCGTTGACAACCGGGTTAACGCCACGCGACGCCGCGTAGAAGTCAGCCGTAGAGCCAGCACGCGCCCAGATCGCGATCCCGATATAGAGTGCGAAAGAGCCGCCGACGAAGATAAGATTAATTACAAATTGATCCATGTCTCAGCCGCCCCTTACTCTTCCACGCCAAACTCGGCATCGAGTTTGTTCATGTACCAGCGATAATAAAAGACCAGCGCGATGAAGGTCAGCATGGACCCTTGCTGTGCGAACCAGAACCCCAGATCGGTACCTCCGACCGGAATGCCCGCGATCAGCGGGCGTAGAACGATGCCAAACCCGAAGGATACAAGCGCCCAGATCACCATGCAGATGGTGATGATGCGAATGTTGGCCTTCCAGTAGGCGTCTGTCGATTTATCTGACATGTGACGTCTCCCAGTTTCCTCCTGTGCCGCCCCGTTATGGGGCAGGCTTCCTCTCTCTCGCTCGCTATTCCCTACGCAGGCACAGCGACAGTATTTGCAGACGCGCCGCTCCTCGAAGCGTCTGCATTGGGGCGCCTTGCGGCACCAAACCGGTTGCCCGGGTTCTTAAGCTGTCACTGTCTTGACGATCGCAGCCAGATCAGCCGCAATGCGGTCAATCTCGCCCATGGCATCGACGCGTTTCAGCGCGCCCTTGCCTTCGTAATATGTGATCAGCGGTGCTGTCTGTTCGTGATATGCCGCAAGCCGCGACCCCACGGTTTCAGCATTATCGTCCGCCCGACGCTTGAATTCGGTGCTGCCACATTTGTCGCAGACACCGGCCACGGCGGGTTTCTTGAAGCTGTCGTGATAGCCTTCGCCGCAGTTGGCGCAGGTGTAACGACCGGAAACACGCTCGACCATCGCGGCATCATCCACGTCCAGCGAAATGGCCGCGCCAAGCTGCAAGCCCTGCTCCTCCAGCAGGGCATCAAGCGCCGCAGCCTGTTTGGCCGTGCGTGGAAAGCCATCCAGGATCACGCCGTTGCGCGTGTCAGGCTCTGCCATGCGGTCCTTGAGGATCGCAAGCACGATGTCATCGCTGACCAGTCCGCCGGCATCCATCACGGCCTTGGCCTGTTGGCCGGCCTCGGTGCCGGCGGCAACAGCCGCGCGCAACAGATCGCCGGTTGACAGTTGGACAAGGCCGAATTTCTCTTCCAGCATGCGAGCTTGCGTGCCTTTGCCCGCACCCGGAGGGCCCAGCAAGATCAGAACAGCAGTTTGTGTCATTGTTTCAGCCATCCTTTTCAAGCCCTGTTCATGCGGTTTTCGATCAGATCATCGACCACCGCAGGTTCTGCCAGCGTTGAGATATCGCCCAACGCACCATAATCATTTTCAGCGATCTTGCGCAGAATACGGCGCATGATCTTGCCCGAGCGGGTCTTGGGCAGGCCCGGTGCCCACTGGATCAGGTCAGGCGAGGCAATCGGGCCAATCTCGGCGCGCACCCATTTGACCAGTTCCTTGCGCAGATCATCCGTCGGCTCCACACCATTCATCAGCGTGACATAGGCGTAAATCCCCTGCCCCTTGATGTCATGCGGGTAGCCCACCACGGCGGCCTCTGCCACAGCTTCATGCGCGACAAGGGCGGATTCAACCTCGGCGGTGCCCATGCGGTGGCCGGATACGTTGATCACGTCATCCACGCGGCCCGTGATCCAGTAATAGCCATCCTCGTCGCGGCGGCAACCGTCGCCGGTGAAGTAATAGCCCTTGTACTGGCTGAAATACGCTTCCTCAAAGCGGGCGTGATCGCCCCAAAGCGTGCGCATCTGTCCCGGCCAGCTATCCTTGATGCACAGCACACCTTCGGCGGCGGTTCTGGTCTGCACCTCGGCGGTTGCGGCATCCAGAACCTCCGGCTGGACACCAAAGAACGGCTTGGTGGCTGAACCGGGCTTGTTCGGGATCGCGCCGGGCAACGATGTGATCATATGGCCGCCGGTTTCGGTCTGCCAGAAGGTATCGACAATCGGGCACCGGCCCTTGCCGACATGGGTGTTATACCAGTTCCATGCCTCGGGGTTGATCGGCTCACCGACCGAGCCGAGCAGCTTCAGCGAGGACAGATCGTGCTTTTCGACCCATTCGGTGCCCTGACCCATCAGCGCGCGAATGGCGGTGGGGGCGGTGTAGAACTGGTTGACCTTGTGCTTGGCGCAGACTTCCCAGAACCGGCCCGCATCGGGATAGGTCGGCACGCCTTCGAACATCAGCGTTGTTGCGCCATTGGCCAGCGGGCCATAGACGATATAGCTGTGGCCGGTAACCCAGCCAACATCGGCGGTGCACCAGAAGACATCGCCATCATGATAGTCAAAGGTCATCTGCTGCGTCATGGACGCATAAACCAGATACCCGCCCGATGTATGCACAACGCCCTTGGGCTTGCCGGTCGATCCTGATGTATACAGAATGAACAGCGGGTCTTCGGCACCAACTTCGGTCGGGGGGCAATCGGTGCTGGCACTGGCCATTTCGGCGCGCAGATCAATATCGCGCCCGCTGACCCAAGTGGTCTGGTCGCCCGTATGCTTGACTACAAGGCATTTCACCTTGTCCGAGCAATGCTGAAGCGCTTTGTCCGTGTTGGTTTTCAGCGGCGTGCGGCGGCCACCGCGTGGCGCGCTGTCGGCCGTGATGACGGCTTTTGCCCCGCTTCCGTTGATCCGGTCTGCCAGTGCATCTGGCGAAAAGCCCGCGAAGACGATGGAATGAATTGCGCCGATCCGCGCGCAAGCCAGCATGGCATAGGCCGCTTCGGGGATCATGGGCAGATAGATGATGACGCGATCACCCTTCTCGATACCTTGCGCCTTGAGCACATTGGCCATGCGGCTGGTGTTTTCCAGAAGCTCGCGATAGGTGATGTGCTGCGATGGCGTTTTGGGATCATCGGGTTCCCAGATGATCGCGGTCTGGTCGCCGCGCTTGGCAATGTGACGGTCGATGCAATTGGCAGACACGTTCAGCGTGCCGTCCTCGAACCACTTGATATCTACCTTGCCAAGCTCAAAAGTGGCGTTCTTGACCTTGGTAAACGGCTTGATCCAGTCGATGCGCTTGCCGTGCTCGCCCCAGAACGTATCCGGGTCAGAAATTGATGCGGCATACATTTCTTCATATTTGGCGCTATCGACATGCGCATTCGCGACGAATTCGTCGGATGCCGGGTAGATATCAGGCATAAATACTCCTCCGGTAACGGGGTAGGGGCCATTTCGGCCCGCCCCGGTGCTTTTGTGACGTCGATTGTTACGCAACGTCATACTTCCCCGCATCCTCTATAACGCATTCGTCAAGAAATGTGTAACTTTTTTTAAAGAAAGGTTTTTCTTGTAAATTCATTCACAAGTTTGCGGTAAATTGTGTCAACATATTTTCGCCGCACTGCAGAGTCCGTGTAAAAACAGGGGCTTTTCCCTAGTGTCCCATGACTCCAAATTACTGGACCGCACCCGACGCGTCCCCCAAGAGGTGGAGGGTCATATATAAATTGGTTCGCGAAATATATGCAAAATATTTCTGCATATAGCGACAGAAACTGATTCGCATGATCGCGGCCGCTTGCGGTTCGGTGCCGCGAAGCGCTGCCGTTTCTGAACGGTCAGGGCCGTCGGGGGTAAATATTGTCCGGTGCAGGGGGGCCGGTTCCAAATTGCTACGCGCGCGCCGGTGCCTTGCAATCTGTAGGCTTGAAACCTGTTGGCAGACCGCGCAAAGTCGCGCGCATAGTATCAAGACATAACCAGTAAATGCCACGCTACCGCAATGGAACAAGATGACAGTTGGCACTGAAAACACCCAGTCAGCCACCCCGCTCAAGGCGGAAATTGATGCTTACCTGACCGCACTTTTTACCAAGGTTTCCGCAGCGCCCTTGCCGGATTTGCCGTCAATCCTGATCAGTGGCGCAGTCCGGTGCGGCAAGACAAAGGTGGCGCGGCGCGTCTCGCTGCGCGGCGGGTATTACCATCTCAGGACGGACGAGATCCGAAATCAGACCTATCTGGACGCCCCTGAATCCGAGAAGCGCAGGATCGCAAAATATGTGTTCCGGCGAATTTTGCTTCAGTTCCCGAAGGGGGTGCTGATTGAGGGGACGGGGCTGATGGATGCGCCTTGCGAATTGCCTGTCTGGGCAGACCGGCGCGGCATTGCGTTTTTTGCAATCGGCTATTCGTTCGACACCCCGCAGGCCAAACAACGCGATCTGCTGGCCTATCGTGCCGAAAACACCTGCTGGACAAAGCAACGTAAATCCGATGAAGAAATGTTGCGTTTTGCGCGTCGGCTGATCCGGCGCAGCACGGATATCAAGCGCTACTGCGCGGCAGAAGGCCTGCCTTATTTTGATCTCGACTCGTCGCGTTTTGACGCAGAGCGCGCGCGCATTGTGCGCGAAATCGAACGCATGGTTAAAAAACGCCACATGGAACAGGCGCGCGCAGGCAATCTATCGGGCCTGATCGCGCGCCTGAAACTGTGGCCTTAGCAGATATCTAGAGCGGTCGGTCAACCCGGACGGTCACGACTGCGCGCCCGCGCGTTGCTTCTGGCCATCGCAAGCGCACCTGGTCGTTGTTGACGCCTTCCTGCACAGTCACATAGGGCATGTCGTGGCGGATCGTATTGTTGCTGTCGCGCGGCGGGGTTTCCATCACCACCGACGAGACAGTGCGCGCCCAGCCGCCAAAGGGCAGCTTGTCGCCTGTGCTGATTGTCCAGCTTGTCGCATCGGTATTCTGGTCATGCAGAATGATGGTCGGGCTTTCGGTTGGATAGTCGATCCCGTTATAGGCGTTGTTTTGAAACACCACATTGCGAAAGCGCCCATAGTTGAGCGAGGCAAAAGAGGTATCCACCTTGTCTGCCCGGTCGATCCGTGCGCCCGTTGTGCGGAACACATTGCCCGACACCATCAGCCCTTGCAGGAAATGCCCCGGCCCATAGGGCTTCATGACAATGAAGCTGAACCACGGCGCAACATCGATGGCGTAGAAGATATTGCCCTCGACCGTCAGCCCACCAAAGGAAAACCCCGTCGTATGGGCTGGTTCGGCATCATGTTCGTTGGTCAACTCCAGAAAGCAGTTGTCGATATAGTTTCCACTGAAAGTGGTTTTTGTGTTCTTGTTGGTCAACACCAACCCGGCTTGTCTTATGCCTTGGGGTTGCGTGTCGCCTGCGAAGAAATGATTGCCGGATATGATGTGGCCAGACCCGTTCATAACCCCGAAATGCGCCCAGAGGACGACGCGGTTGTTGCGGATCTTGTTATCATTTCCATTGGCGTTGAAGGCAATCGCGGTGCGATCCTGCGCGTCGAGCGGTTGTTGAGAGCTGCGGAACTGGCAATGGTCGATCCACATGCCCTGACACCCTTGCCCGATCGAGGTGATGGCCCGGTCGCGGGGGCGGTCGAAATCGCAATTCATGAAGCGCATGATTCGCCCGTCTTCGGGCAGCATGACCGCCGAACAGCGCCCCCGGCAGCGAAATTCGATATTGTGCACTTCAAAATTGCGCAACCCCGAGAAGCCGGAGAAATCCAGCATGTATTGATAGCGCTCGAAGGTGAATTGCTGCGTGCCAGAGCCACCATGAAGCGGCTGGCTGAGCGTGACGTGGTTTGCCCCTGTGTTGCGCGCCCGCACATAGACTTCGCGGCCCACGCCAACACCGCTAAGCCGTGATCCTACCGGAACCCCGGCGATATTGCTGATATCACTGAGCCGCGTGGCGTTTGCGACAGTGTAGTTGGCTGTGCGCGTGACTGCGACCGTGTCCCAGTTGGCGCTGTCCACCGCATCAAGCTGCCCGTTCGCAAGGATGCGGCGCGAGGATGTGTTGTCTATACCTGCCAGCGCAAAGACATCGACCGGCGCGGACAGCTGGACCCGCCGGCCCATCATGTCGAATGTGGTATGCGCATTGGTGTGGAACAAGGCTTGCAGGCCTTTGCAAAACCCTGCCTCGTCATTGCCGAAAGCTGCCGAATAGCCGGGCAGATCGAAATTCCGGTGCAGGATCAGCACCGCGTTTTCAGGCATTGTGAGGGTTCCGCGGAAGGTGACAGGCAAGGGGATCGTCAGGTCAGAGCCGATGAAGTAATCCCCTTCTGGCACCAGAAGTGATCGTGACCCCGCAACTGCGATTGCGGCGGAAAAGGCAGGCCGGTCATCGCTCGTCCCGTCGCCGAGTGCGCCAAAATCGCGCACATCCACAACGCCCAGAATATCAGCGATATAGGCGCTGGTGACATCTTCGATGATTAGGTCATCAATCCGCACGATGCCCCCGGTCGGGCCGGTCAGATCAAGCCCGAAATGGGCAAAGGCAACATTGATCGGCCAGACCATATCGACCCCCGGGCGCGCGCCTGTGCCGACGATGGCCGACACCTCCACCACCTCGCCATATTGCGTCAGGGTTGTGACCGGCCCGGTAGTGGTGATGCCGCCAATCTCGGTGCCCGTGGTGTCGCCAGCCCATGCTGCAACGGAAACATCGGGCATGACCCCGCCCGTGACCTTTATGCGGGCGCGGATGCGCAGATAGCGCCCGGGTTGAATCGGCACTTCGCCCATCCAGCGCAAGCGGGTTGTGGCAAAGACTTTCTGGATTTCCAGACAGCCGCCGAAATCGGGGTCACCCGGCACGAACACCGCGAAAGCGGCTGTATCATAGGTGTTCGTCCCCGGACGCCCTGTCGATTGTGACCAGACATCCAGTCCGGCAGAAAAGGGCGGAGGCATGATCGCCAGCCCCTGGGTCACGGCCATGTTCATTGTGGAAATCCTCTTGTCATTCGATCCAAGCCAAACGGATGATCGTCAGCGCGGCACTGTGGCAGGTGCTGGCGGTCAGCCGGATCAGACAAGATTTACAAAATAGCCGTTAAACCCCGATAATCTGGGCGTACGCTGCGCTTACACCCCGACTTCGGGGGCGCGCAGCAACTGGACGCCGTTGATCTGCCAGCCCTGATCTGTCTCGATCATCTGATAGGCCAGCATATGCACCCGGCCGGACTGGTCGCGTATCATGACACGTTGCAGGATACGGCCATCCCTCTGACTTTGGTCCAGCATTGTGACTTCGGCGGGGCGATGCACCATCGGGTAGCCGTCACGCACCATTTGCCCAAAGCGTTCCGGTGTGCCGAACAGCCGCTTTATATTTGGGCTGGCATAGCTGAAGGCGGTGTCGAAATCGTCGGCCTGCAAGGCCGCGATCTGGTCGGTGATGGTGGTTGCTATGGGGTTGTCCTGCGAAAACGCAGCCGTCCCGAGGGACAAGGACAGGGTCAGGGCAAGAAGGGTCTGGCGCATGCTCACATCTCCTTATGGGAATGTTACGCATGTCTGCGGTGACTGGATCACTTCGGCACCTACGGGCAGGGGCGCAGCCCGCTGCCCATAGGCGTCATGAAATCAGCCGCCCAATTCGCCCGCCAGCCCCTTGTCGATCAGCGCGACGGTTTCCGCCGCGCCATAGAGCGCGATGAAGCTGCCCCAGCGCGGCCCCTGAGAGGAGCCGAGCAGCACCTCATAAAGCACCTTGAACCAGTCGCGCAGCGACTCAAACCCATGCGCTTTGCCGGTGTCGCGCACGATGGTCATGAACGCTTCGTCATCCAGCTTGTCGAGCGTATCTGCATAGGCTGCGGGCACTTGCCCGGTGGCGGCCACTTCACGCAAAGCGGTGGCAAGGTCTTCCAGCGCGGCGCGTTCGCTCGCGCTGGGGGCGCGGAACGACAGGGTCGGCGCCACGAAGTCGTGGAAATAGCGCACCGCAAACCCTGCCGCCTGATCCAGATCGGGGTGGGTTTCGGGCGCGGCTTCGGGCGCATACTGGCGGATAAAGCCCCAAAGTGCGGCCTTGTCCTGTGCCCGCGCGACCGAGGCAAGATTGAGCAGCAGCGAAAAGCTGACCACCATGCCCGACGCGGGCGGCTTGCCGCCGTGAATATGCCAGACCGGGTTCGCGGCCTGCTGGTCGGGCGTTTGGTTGGGATAGGCGCGCAATTGCTGGTGATATTCGTCCACCGCCTTGGGGATCACATCCCATGACAGGCGCTTGGCCGTGCGCGGCTTGAGGAACATGTAATAGGACAGCGATTCCGTGCTGGCATAGGTCAGCCATTCGTCGATGGTCAGGCCATTGCCCTTGGATTTGCTGATCTTTTCGCCGTTTTCATCCAGAAACAACTCATAGACATAATGCTCGGGCTTCTTGCCGCCCAGAATTTCGCAGATACGGTCATAAATCGCGGTATTGGTCGAGTGATCCTTGCCATACATCTCGAAATCGACATCCAGCGCGGCCCAGCGGGCGCCGAAATCGGGCTTCCATTGCAGTTTCACATTGCCACCCGTGACCGACAGCGTCCATTCGCGTCCGTCCTCATCATCAAACGTGATGGTGCCATTCTTGCCGTCCACATGCTTCATCGGCACGTAAAGGACGCGACCCGTTTCGGGGTGAATGGGCAGGAAGATGGAATAGGTCTGCTGGCGTTCCTCGCGCAGGCTTTTCAGCATGACGGCCATCACATCATCATAGCGTTCGGCAGCGCGCAAAAGCACGTCATCAAACTGGCCGGATTTGTAGAATTCAGTCGCGCTGATGAATTCATACTCGAACCCGAACGTGTCCAGAAACCGGCGCAGCATGGCGTTGTTATGGTCGCCGAAGCTGGCATGTGTGCCAAACGGATCGGGCACCGATGTCAACGGCTTTTGCAGATGTTCGCGCAGTGCAACCGGGTCGGGCACATTGTCGGGAACCTTGCGCATTCCGTCCAGATCATCCGAGAAACAGATCAGGCGGGTGGGAATATCGCTGATTTCGGCAAAGGCGCGGCGGATCATGGTGGTGCGCGCTACCTCCCCAAAGGTGCCGATATGGGGCAGGCCGGACGGACCATAGCCCGTTTCAAACAGGACATATCCCTTTTCGGGGGCCTTGCCCTTGTAACGCGCAACCAGTTTTCTGGCCTCTTCAAAGGGCCAGGCTTTGGAATTCTGTGCTGCGTCGCGCATTTGGGACATGGCGTGGTCACTTCTCTGTGGGGGGTAAATATCGACCCCGCTTCCTATTGCCCCAACGCCCCCGCGTCAATAATCTATGTCGCATTACACTCAAAGGACAGAACATGGCCCCGCACCCGCAGCCGCTTTCCCCGCAAGATAGCCTTGTTGCCGTGATGATCGCGGTTTCGGCGGCTGATCTGCATTTTCACACGGCCGAACTTGTCGCCATTCAGGCGCTGGTCAATCATCTGCCGATCTTTGCCGAATATGACGCGGATCGCATCAAGACAGTGGCGCAGACCGTGTTCGACCTGTTTGAAGAGGATGACGGGCTAGATGCGCTGTTCGGTTTGATCCGTGAAAGCCTGCCTGAAAAGCTGTTTGAAACCGCCTATGCGCTGGCCTGCGATGTGGCGGCCGCTGATGGGAAGCTGGCGCAACAGGAATTGCGACTGCTGGAGGAAATCCGTTTCGAATTGCGGATTGACCGGCTGCACGCGGCTGCTATCGAACGTGGCGCGCGCGCAAGGCATATGAAACCCTGAGCTTTTGGGGAAGTTGTGCCTTGCCAGCCCGGCCTTGACGCGCGATAGCAGGAAAAAGGCAACAAGGTCTTATCATGGCGATGTCGTCTGATCTGCAATGGCGCTACTGGGCTGTGGCTGCGCTGGGCTTCGCTGCGGTGCTCTGGGTGCTGGGCGATGTACTTTTGCCTTTTGTGACAGGGGCCGCGATTGCCTATTTCCTTAATCCGCTGGTCACGAAACTGACCCTTGCAGGGTTGCCGCGTGCGCTGTCGGTGACTGTGCTGATGCTGGCGATGATAGGTATCGTCATTCTGGCGGGGTTGCTGGTTATTCCTTCGGTCATTGCACAGGCTGTGCAATTCACGCAAACCGCGCCTGACCTGCTGGAACGGCTTCAGCAATTCGTGACGGCACGTTTTCCCAACATGCAGGGCGTGGAAGAGGCGCTGCAAAACTCGCTGGTTGCGATGGGCGAGACGATACGGGAACGCGGTGCCGCGCTGGCGCAGGGGGTGTGGCGCTCTGTTTCGGGTGTGGTCAGCGTGTTGATCTTTATGGTGATTACTCCGGTTGTTGCATTCTACCTGTTGCTGGACTGGCCGCGCGTGGTCAAAGGTGCAGATGACCTTTTGCCGCGCCAGCATGCCCCTGTGATCCGGGATCTGGCGGGCCAGATTGACCGCTCTATCGCCGGGTTCGTGCGGGGGCAGGTGACAGTCTGCCTTATCCTTGCGGCCTATTACGCGACCGCGCTGGGGCTGGTGGGGCTGCAATTCGGGTTGGCCATCGGTGTTGTCGCGGGGTTGATTTCGTTTGTGCCCTATATCGGGGCCATCATCGGCGGCGTGCTGGCCATCGGCGTTGCGCTGTGGCAGTTCTGGGGTGCGCCGGGCAGTATCGGGGCGGTGGTTGTCATCTTTGCAATCGGCCAGATACTGGAGGGCAATATTCTTGTGCCGCGCATCGTGGGCAATTCGGTGCGGCTGCATCCGGTCTGGCTGTTATTCGCAATCTCTGCCTTTGGAATGCTGTTCGGCTTTACGGGCATGTTGATCGCGGTCCCGCTGGCTGCGTCTGTCGGGGTGTTGGTGCGGTTTGGCTTGTCGCAATACCTTGCCAGCAGCTTGTATCAGGCGCCGGGG
This sequence comes from Roseinatronobacter bogoriensis DSM 18756, assembly GCF_004366635.1. Taxonomy (GTDB): domain Bacteria; phylum Pseudomonadota; class Alphaproteobacteria; order Rhodobacterales; family Rhodobacteraceae; genus Roseinatronobacter; species Roseinatronobacter bogoriensis. Next base: position 264,933 of record NZ_SORN01000001.1, read on the forward strand.
CCAGCACAGCCCCTAAATGAGGATGACCGCCTCTGATGCCGCGTCCGACCCAGATACATATGCCGCTGGACCTGCCTGCGCGCCATTCGCGCGACAGTTTCGTGCCGGCCCCCTGCAATGCCCATGCGTTGGCGATGCTGGGTCAGCCTGAATGGCCCGCGGGCAAGTTGGTTCTGTGCGGGCCGGAGGGGGCGGGCAAGACGCATCTGCTGCATATCTGGGCCGATGAGGCGGGCGCGCAGCTTCTGAGCGGCGATGACCTTGTGCAGGCAGATCTGGCGGTGCTGGCACAGGCCGGGGCAGTTGCCATAGACGATGCCGCCAGCGTTGCACGCACGCCTGAAGCGCAGACAGCCCTGTTTCATCTGCATAACATGCTGGCCGAACGCAAAGGGCGGTTGCTGCTGGCGGCGCGCGCACCTGTGCGGGATTGGGGTATCCGCCTGCCGGACCTTGCCTCTCGACTGCAAGCTTGCGCGCATGTCAGCCTTGCGCCCCCTGATGACACCTTGCTTGCCGCTGTGTTGACCAAGCTGTTTGCTGATCGTCAGGTGCGTATTCCCGACAACCTGATCCCGTTTCTTCTACCCCGGATGGAGCGTTCGCTGGCAGGCGCGCAGGCGATTGTTGCGCTTCTGGATGCCGAGGCGCTGGCGCGCAAAAAGCCGATCTCGCGCGCGTTGGCAGCTGATGTCATGCAATCGTCATTTGATCTCGATTAAATGATCAGCGGGATTTCCGGCTTGTGTCGTATCTGGCGCGCTCTTAAGCTGAAATCATCCCTTTTTGATTTCGGAGGTTGCCTTGCCGCGCTGGATTTCTGCTTTTGTCTGTCTTGTCCTGCCGGTGTTTGCCGTGTCGGCCTCTGCCTCGGAAACGCGTGTTGTTTCAGGGCAGGTCACTGTTCTGGAACGCATGGCCCTGCCCGATGATACTGTGTTGCTGGTTGATCTTGTCGATGCGATGGACACGGCCATTGCCGCGTCGCGCGAGGTGACAGAGGGCCGCCAAAGCCCGTTCAGCTTTGCCCTTGAGGCCCCGGTCGATACTGATCTGGTTCTGCGTGTGGGCTTGCGCGGCCCGGAGGATGTGATCTGGCTAAGCGAGCCCGTTGCGATAGAGGCGGGCGCGGACCCGGCTGATCTGGGGGCACTGCGTGCCATGCGTATCCCGCCGATGGGATTTGCCGGATTGCTGTATTGCGGCAACCAGTTGGTCGAGATTGGCTTCATGCCGGAATCTGTGCGTATCCGGCTGAACGAGCAGATCATTACCTTGCTGCCACAGGTCGCGGCCTCTGGCGCGTTATTCGCCGATGCGGATAACCCGGCGACCACGATCCACATGAGGGACGCATCTGCGGTGCTGCGGATCGACGGGTCCGAATTGTCAGAATGCCGCCTGATCCGGCCAGAGCAGGACATCACCCAAGGTGTCTGGAGCATCAGTGCGATAGAGGACCGCCCCACGCTATTTCCTTCGCGGACAGAGTTGGTTTTCTACCCTGATGGACGGATGAGCGCATCGGTCGGCTGCAACCGGCTGATTGGCGGGTACCGGCGGCATGGCGGGATCTTGTCTTTCGGGCGTCTTGCCAGCACGCGGCTTGCCTGCCCTGAAGGGCTGGGCGAACAAGAACAGCACTTCAATACCGTCTTGCCCCGCGTTGACCAGTTCTTTCTTGATGCCGAAGCGGGACGACTGACCTTGTATGCGGCCGGCACCCCTGTCTTGCGGGCGCGCCGATAACATGCCCAACGCGAACCGCTTAATCCATTTGCCCCGGTGATGAAAACAGCCATGTCCGACAAGCGCAATATCCTAATATCTGAGACGTTTCAGGCGACAGAACCCGATCAGGCTCTGCATGGGGCTTCTGCGGATTTTCTGAATTCGCCTTTTGCAGAACCGCTGGAGTTGCAAGATTTCGACCCGCGCAGCCCCGAGCGTTTTTTCAACCGCGAATTGTCATGGTTGGCGTTTAACTGGCGCGTGCTGGAAGAGGCGATGAACCCGCGTGTGCCGCTGCTGGAACGGGTGCGTTTCCTGTCAATTTCCGCCACCAATCTGGACGAATTCTACACTGTGCGCGTGGCTGGTCTGCGCGAATTGGCGCGTGCGGGCAACAGCTCGCCCTCTGATGACGGGCGCAGCCCCGCAGAACAGCTTGTGTTGATACATGAAGATGCGCGGCGGTTGATGGAGTACCAGCAGGAAATCTGGTCGGTTCTGCGTCCGATGCTGGCAGAGGCGGGTATTGTCATTCTGACCCATCGCGATCTGACGGAAACTGACCGCGAGTTTCTGAACGCCTATTTCCTGAACAATGTGTTCCCGGTGCTCTCGCCACTTGCGATTGACCCTGCGCATCCTTTCCCTTTCATTCCCAATGCCGGGTTTTCGCTGGCGCTGGAATTGCAGGACAAGCGCGGGCGCAAGCTGGATGCGCTGGTTCCGATCCCCAGCCAGATTGACCGCTTTGTGCGTGTTAGTTCAAATCCGATCCGGCTGCTGCCGATGGAAGAGCTTATTCTGGCCGAGATGGGTAGCCTGTTTCCCGGCTACACCCTTCTGGGGTCATGCGCGTTTTCGGTGCTGCGCGACAGTGATCTGGAGGTTGAGGAAGAAGCCGAAGACCTTGTGCGCGAATTCGAGGTGGCGCTGAAGCGGCGGCGTCGCGGTGAAGTGGTGCGCATGAAAATCTCGGTCGGTGCGCCGCCGGACCTGCGCGATGTGGTGATGGAAGAACTGCGCGTCCCCGAAGCCGATGTGATCGAGGTTGACGGGATCATGGGGATTTCGACCTTGAAAGAACTGGTGTTGGATGAACGTGCCGATCTGCTTTGGCCCAGTTTTACCCCGCGCGTGCCTGAACGCGTGCAGGACCACCATGGCGATATGTTCGCCGCGATCCGCCAGAAGGACATGTTGCTGCACCACCCGTATGAGACATTCGACATGGTGGTGCGGTTTCTGGAACAGGCCGCGCGCGACCCCGATGTGCTGGCCATCCGCCAGACACTGTATCGCACCTCGCGCGACAGCCCCATTGTGGCCGCGCTCTGCGAGGCGGCAGAGGCGGGCAAATCCGTCACCGCGCTGGTCGAGTTGAAGGCCCGCTTTGACGAGGCCGCGAATATTCGCCAGTCCCGCAGGCTGGAGCGCGCGGGCGCGCATGTCGTCTATGGGTTCGTGAACTACAAGACCCACGCCAAGATCAGCACGGTCGTCAGGCGCGAAGGCGATCGGCTGGTGACCTATACCCATTGGGGCACAGGCAATTATCACCCCATCACGGCGCGCATCTATACGGATCTTTCGCTTTTCACCTGCGATGCCGCGCTTGGGCGCGATGCAACGCGGGTGTTCAATTACCTGTCGGGTTATGCAGAACCGGCCACCCTTGAAAATCTGGCTATTTCACCACTGACGCTGAAGCCGTCGCTTTTGCAGATGATCGAGGCCGAGGCCGAGGCCGCGCGCAACGGTCGGCCTGCGGAAATCTGGGCCAAGATGAATTCGATCATCGACCCCGATGTGATTGACGCGCTTTACGCCGCATCTCAGGCCGGGGTGAAGATCAGCCTTGTGGTGCGTGGCATTTGCGGCATTCGCCCCGGAATCAAGGGCTTGTCCGAGAATATCCGCATCAAATCTGTCGTGGGCCGGTTTCTGGAACATTCGCGTATTGTGTGTTTCGGCAATGGCGCATCGCTGCCCTCGGATCAGGCGCGGGTGTTCATGTCTTCTGCTGACTGGATGGGGCGCAATCTGGTGCGACGCGTGGAAACGCTGGTCGAGATTTTGAACCCGACCGTCAAGGCGCAGATCGTGGGGCAGATCATGGCGGCCAATCTGGCGGATGAGGCGCAAAGCTGGATTATCCAGCCCGACGGCCCGGCCCTGCGCACGCTGCCTGCCGAAGGCGAGGAGCGGCGTTTGTTCAACTGCCACCGCTTCTTCATGGAAAACCCGTCCTTGTCGGGTCGCGGATCAGCGGGGGCGCATGATGTGCCGGAATTGACCCATACGCATGATTGACCGTGCCGCGCTGGCTGGGCGCACAGCGCGAAAGGCAAGCTTACGCCACGCTGGAATGGAGATCTGCGCGACAGATCATGCCGAACAGGTCGCGTGGGTCATCCGGGTCGGCGATCATATCGAGGTCTTGGAAGAATTGCGCTCCCTGTAGGCGCTGGTGGATATGGCGCAGGGCGCTGAAATCCTCGATCGCGAAACCGACACTATCAAATAGCGTGACTTGCGCCGCATCTGTGCGGCCTTGCGTCTGGCCTGTGATGACCTGCCATAATTCGGTGACCGGGTGATCTGGCGCAAGCTGCTGAATCTCGCCTTCGATCCGGGTCTGGGGCGGGTATTCGACAAAGATGCCCGCGCGCAACAGAATGTCGCGGTGCAACTCTGTCTTGCCGGGGCAGTCGCCACCGACGGCGTTTATATGCACGCCGCCGCCGACCATGTTGTCGGTCAGGATCGTGGCATATTGCTTGTCGGCGGTGCAGGTGGTGATGATCTGCGCGCCGAGGATCGCATCCTCGGCGGTCGTGCAAGACACGATGCGCAGGCCCCGCCCGGCCAGATTGGCCGCACATTTTCGCGTTGCGGCCGGGTCGGTATCGTAAAGCCGCACCTCTTCAATGCCGCAGACGGCCTTCATGGCCAGTGCCTGAAATTCGGCCTGCGCGCCATTGCCGATCATGGCCATCACGCGCGCATCGCGCGGGGCCAGCCATTTTGCCGCCATGGCGCTGGTTGCAGCCGTGCGCAGGGCGGTCAATATTGTCATCTCTGACAGCAGCACCGGATAGCCCGTTGCGACATCGGCCAGCACGCCAAAGGCGGTAACTGTTTGCAACCCTTGCCGCGTGTTCGACGGGTGGCCGTTGACATATTTGAACCCGTATTGCTGCCCGTCCGAGGTTGGCATCAATTCAATCACGCCAATATCGGAATGGCTGGCCACGCGCGGCGTTTTGTCAAAATCGGGCCAGCGGCGAAAATCGGCCTCAATGGCGTCGGCCAGTTCAAGCATCATGCGTTCAATGCCGACATGCAGCACAAGGCGCATCATGTGGTCGACACTGACAAAGGGGACAAGCGCGTGGCGAGAGGGCAGGGACATGACAGGTTCCTTCAGGTGAAACTACGGGTGGGACGGTCAAAGACCTTGCGGCCCATCAGACTGCCCAGCAGATCAATCATAAGCCGCGCGGTGCGGCTGCGTTCATCCAGTGCCGGATTCAGTTCGACCAGATCAAGCGAGGTCATCAGCCCGGTTTCATGGATCATCTCGCAGACCAGATGCGCCTCGCGGACGGTTGCGCCGCCGGGAACTGTGGTGCCGACGGCAGGGGCGATTGTGGGGTCCAGAAAATCTACATCCAGACTGACATGCAACATACCGTTTGCTACGCGCACCCGGTCCAGAAATGCGCGCAGGGGGGCGGCAATACCCTGTTCATCCAGCGCGCGCATATCGGTTATGGCGATGTCATATTCTGCCAGTGCAAGGCGTTCTGCCGGGTCGACACTGCGAATGCCGAAAAGGCAGATGCGTTCGGGCGGTATGGGCGCGGGAAATGGGGGGAAGGGGGCAAACCCGTCACGCCCGGCCGCATAGGCAACCGGGGTGCCATGCAGATTGCCGGATTGGGTGCTTTCCGGGGTGTGAAAATCGCTATGCGCGTCCAGCCACAACAGAAACAGGGGCCGACCGAGTGCCGCAGCATGGGCGGCAGCACCCGCGACCGACCCCAACGCAAGTGCATGATCACCGCCCAGTATGATGGGCAGCCGTCCGCGACCGAGTTCTGCCTCGACCTTTTCGCGGATCAATGCAGTCCAGCCAAGGGTTGCGGGCAGTTGATCAAGCGCGGGATTGCGCGGCGCGCAAGCGGGCAGGGTTTCGGGCAAGGCCAGATCGCCGCGCTCCTGTGCCGGGTGGCCAAGGTCCGACAGCATCTGGTGCAGGCCCGCGACACGGTATGCCGCAGGCCCCATCAGGCAGCCGGGCTGTCGCTGGCCGCTATCTACCGGGGCACCGATTATCGTGGGCGGATTCATCTTCATCTCCTGCAATTCAGGCAATGTGACGCCCGAAAAGCGAAGCTTTCAACTGGACATTATGACATTCAGGTCGCTAATCTGCCCATAGTGCTAACTTGGTTTGCCAATATGGACATTATCGACCAACGTTTGATTGCAGAATTGCGGCGCGATGGCCGCGCCTCCGTCATGGCGCTGGCGGATCGACTTGGGGTCAGCCGTGCCACCGTGCGCGCGCGGCTTGCGCGCTTGCAGCAAGAGGGCGAAATTCTGGGATTTACCGCCATCACGCGGGGCGACGTGGCCGATGCACCCGTGCGCGGATTGATGATGATCGGGATTGAGGGGCGCGGCGCCGAACGGATCATGGCGCGCCTGTCGGGTCTGGCGCAGGTTACGGCAGTGCATTCCACCAATGGCCGCTGGGACCTGATTGTCGAAATCTCTGCCCAGTCTTTGGCGGAACTGGACAAGGTGCTTAGCCAGATCCGCGCGCTTGACGGGGTTATGGCATCTGAGACAAATCTGCTGCTTTCCTCGCGCCGAGCCAGATCACGATAACACTGCAAATCCTGCCCGGTTTTTGCGGATTGCGAAGATTTTTGGACAGGCTTTTTTCAAGTTTTCAAGGGGTGTCTGGCCAGTGGTGCAGGCCAAGGGGTGATCTGCCTTGACGGCTGTCACGCTCAGGTATCAGCAACGCCGCTTCACGCATGGGTTCACCGTTCCTGCATCGGAGGGGCGCGTGTCTGTGGCAGTTTTTGTTGCATATTATCAATAGTTTGAGTCGATAATCCTTTTCGTGGAGCAGCTCGGTTTTCTTGATCTGAACAGATGTCGCTAGCAACGCGGCATTCCTATCGACCATGTCCCCCTCCCATCGTTCGGCCCCACTGGTTCGGGCCAAGGCAAACGCATCTTCCCAACCCGCAGAAATCCGGGTGGCGGGAACATTACGTGAAGAACTTGGTTAAGTGGCCGATTTGGGGAGGAGAAACTCAATGGGAAATCTCGTTACGAAAACACAACTTCGCGTCGATTTACCTGAAGGTGACGGCCATGAAAAACACTGACACAACCAAACTTTTGAAGCAGAAGATTTCCGCATTCTTTTTGCTGGTCGGCTCTACCGCGCTGCCGGGGATGGCATTGGCGCATGGGAACAGCTATTCCGTCTGTCCGACAGACCCCATACCAGACAAGCAGATGTGCGCGCTGGGCTGGCCGGATACGCATTCCGATCCTGACTTTGACCAGAAATATCATTTCTCGATCAGTGCGGATGGTAGCACCATTATCGGCAAGGTCGATTTCAACCGCGATGGCACGTATCGCGCGTTTCGCTGGATCAACAGCGGTTCTGGCATGCTGGATTTGGGCACGTTGAACAAGGACAATCTTGGCGCGGCTGACGCGGTTGCTGTCAGCGCCGATGGGTCGGTCATTGTGGGGCAGGCGGCAACAGATGACTTGCATGTTGGCCGTGCGTTTCGCTGGATGAATGATGGCAATGGCATGCTTGATCTTGGCTCTCTCAAGGGGGCGGACACAGGGTGGAGTTGGGCATCGTCAGTCAGCGCCGATGGATCCGTGATTGCCGGGCAGGCCGAAACGAGCGACCACAGCTCGCGCGCCTTTCGCTGGATGGATGACGGCAACGGGATGCTTGATCTGGGCACGCTGCGTGCCAGTGGTTCAGGCTGGAGCAATGCCTTGGGCGTCAGCGCCGACGGGACGACGATCATTGGTCAGGCGAATACGGATGATCCCGGAAATCGTGCGTTTCGCTGGACAGAGGCCAAGGGCATGCAGGATCTGGGCACATTGCGCACCAGCAAGTCTGGCAATAGCTACGCCTTCGGGGTCAGCGCCGATGGCGCGGTGGTGGTCGGTCAGTCGGATGCTGATGGCGGCGTTGAGCGCGCCTTCCGCTGGATGGATGACGGTAACGGCATGCTGGATCTTGGCTCTTTGCAGGGGCCGAATACCGGGTGGAGCTGGGCGGCCGGGGTCAGTGCGGATGGGACCGTGATTGCAGGGCATTCCTCTACCGATGACGGCGCAGGTCGTGCGTTTCGCTGGACGTTTGAGCAAGGCATGTACGATCTGGGCACATTGCGCCATGACAATACAGGTGGCAGCAATGCGCATGCTATCAGTGCCGATGGCGGTGTCATCATTGGACGGGCCGATACGGATGACCACAACGAACGGGCATTCCGCTGGAGCGATGATGGCAAGGGCATGATTGATCTGGGCACATTGCGCACGGATAATCTGGGCTGGAGTTACGCAAGCGCGGTCAGTGCAGATGGGTCTGTGATTACGGGCCTTGCAGAGGCAGACAGTCATCCCTCCAGCGCTGGCGGGGCAGGGCCAAGCTTTACCAGCCGCGCCTTTATCTGGCGCAGTGGCGTGATGCTGGACCATCTCAATACGGCAGCATCTGTTTTCAATACAGCGCAGGCCTTGGCTGCATCCAGCGCGTTTTACAGCCAATTGGCAGAATGGCAGATTGCTGACGAACTGGCGATTGAGGGGCCAGGCATCAGCCCGCGCGTGCCTGTTCTCTCGACACAAGGCACGGGGCTTGTTCCGCAAGGCCGCATGGCGCTGCGTTTCGGTGGGTCGTTGCGTGACACCAGCGGTGTTTCCACGACGGCTGGCGCGGATATATCGGTCGCTGTCGCTATGGGGGGCGGGTATACGCTGGGCGGTTTTCTGGACTTGTCGCGCGAAACCAACAGTCGTAGCCCGGTATCGCTGAGGGGCAGCTACCTGACGGCGGGCACATGGCTGCGCTACCGAGAGAACATTGACCGCACGGGGCTGACATGGCGGATCGCGGCAAGCGCCGGGACTGGCCGGTTCGACGTGACGCGCCGGGATATTTTGCCCGGGACTGAACGCGGCGAAGGGCGCACGCGGATGCGCAATGCGGCAATGAGCGCGGAGTTGGGCTATGGGTTTGCGCTGGGCAATGGGGTTGCAGTTCCCTTCGCGCGGCTGACGGGCACGCGCACAACACGCTCTGGCTATAATGAATCGAGTGCGCTTGCGTTCCCGCTCAGCTTCGATTCCTATCGTGAAACGGCGCTGGTGCTGACACTCGGGACGGATATGCGCTTTGCGGTATCTGACCGGTCCAGCCTTGAAGTTGGGCTTGGTGTCAGCCACGACCTACGCCGTTCGATCGGAGATATTTCCGGGGCAAGCAGAATTAATGGGCTAGAAGATTTCTCGATTTCCGGTCCATCCCTTGTCAATCGCACGCGGGGCTATGCGACAATGGGGTATGTCCACGGTCTCGAGGGGGGGGCTGCAATACGGGCAGACCTGTCTGTGGCGCAATCCCCTTGGTCCAAGAAGCCCAAACTGGGCCTGCGGCTGGGATATGAGATGCGCTTCTGAGTGTGGACGGGGTCGCTGCGGGCATCACAAAACACAGTAGCTTGATTCCGGCGGCACACATGCTGGTTGTTGCAGGTATCGGGGGTGAAAACCGACATAACAGGGATTCACCCCCGCATTTCTGAACGGCAGATCAACGGCGTTTGAGTTGGTTGGTTCCGTCAGGCGGGGTCAAGAAAATCCTGCACGATTGCATTGAACAGTTTGGGCTTTTCCATATGCGCCGCATGGCTTGCGTCCGCAATGACGCTAAGTTCTGCACCCGGAATTCCGTTCCACAACGCGTTGATCTGGGGCCAGCGATAAGAACGGTCGCGGTCGCCCCATAAAATACGGCAGGGCATCGAAAGCTGCGGCAGGGCGGCCCGACCGTCCCAGTCGCGCATTGCGATCAGCGCGTTATGCGCGGCTGTGGGGTGGGCCATGCGGGCAAAGCCTCGGGTCGGGCCATAGCCCGGCGCAGCGTTGCCATCGCGAAACCATGTTGCACTGATCCGGTCGGCGGTCGCCTCAACCCCATCGGCTTCCAGCCGCGCCATTGATGTCTCGATGGGTTCGAACCGGTCGGGCATTAGCCCCAGAGGTCCGGTGCCATAGAGCAACAGGGCATCAATACGGTCTGTGTGACGTGCAGCAATTTCCTGCACGATCATCCCGCCCATGCTATGCCCGAGCAGGGTGAAATTCCCGACCCCAAGCCCGTCGATGCATGCCATGACGGCTGCGGCAAAATCTGCTATGCGCCTGGGGCCTGTATGGGCGGCGGCCTGACCAAACCCCGGCAGATCGGGGGCAATCACATCATGTGTTCCCGCGAAAGCGTCAAGCTGATCTTGCCATTGCGCGCTTGCGCCAAGATAGCCATGAACCAGCACCAGTGGTTTTCCGGTGCCCGCGCGCAGATAGGGTAGGGTCATCGTTTAGCGTACCTGTTGGGGCAGCCACAGGGCGGCTTGCGGGAACATGATCATCACCCCGACAAGAATGACCAGCGCACCGATAAAGGGAAGCGCGCCGACAATCACATCTGGCACTGATACCTTGCCCCTGCTGATTCCTGAAATCACATACAGGTTCAGGCCCACAGGTGGCGTAAGGACAGCAATTTCCATTGTGATGGTATAGATGATGCCGAACCAGATCAGATCGAACCCGGCTGCAAGAATTAGTGGAATGATGACTGGCAGCGTGATGAAGGTCATCGAGACGGGTTCCAGAAACATGCCCAGCGCAATGTAGAACAGGATCACCATCGCCAGCACCATATAGGGTGACAGTTCGAACGACAGAAATAGCGCGGTGAATTGCTGCGGAACCCGGTAGTAGTTCAGCACAAACCCAAACAGCACGCCTGCTGATAGCAGCAGGCCCAGATACCCCATCGTGCGCATGGTTGCCATCAGCGCCTCCACAAAGCCCGTCCAACGCAGCCCGCCTACACCCACAGCAAGCGCCACAGTGACCAGCGCGGCAATTGCGGCAGCTTCGGTCGGGGTGGCAATGCCGCCATAGATCGACACGGTAATCACGCCACCGATGACAATGATCGGGCCTAGTGAAACAGCAATCTGGATCAGCCGCAAACGTGGCCCCATATCGCGGTCGGGCACGTCCTGGGGGCGCAGTCTGGCCCAGATCAGCACCACGATCACAAAGAGCGAGGCAAGCATCAGACCGGGAATGACCCCTGCCATGAAAAGCTGTCCGATCGACTGGTCGGTGACGATGCCATAGAACAACAGGATCAGGCTGGGGGGCAGCAGGACGCTTAGCGTTCCGCCTGCGGCAAGCACGCCGCTGGCCAGTTGCCGCCCATAGCCCAGACGCAGCATCTCAGGCAATGCCACGCCACCGATGGTCAGCGATCCGACCATGGAAGACCCCGAAACGGCCCCGAACCCCGCACAGGCCCCGATCGACCCATAGGCCGCCGACCCCCTGATCGGCACGCCGCGATGCAGGAACATATACAGGTTTGCCCCGATATTGGACCGGCTGATCAGTTCACCAAGGAAGACGAACAGCGGCACAGCAAGCAGAATATAATTGATCCAGACGCCCCATAGCTTCAGTTGCGCAGAGACCAGCGAGGTGTTGAAGGTCTGGATCTGCCACAGGAAGGGCAGGGAAGCCGCCGCCAGCGCAAAGGGGATCGGCAGGCCGAGTGCAATCAGCAAGATCAACAGGCCCATCAGGCCAAGGGCGACCTCATACCATTCCATCATCGGCCTCCTTTTGTGTGGCGGGGGGTGGGCGCAGGGCAATCTGCAACAGACGCAACGCAGCGTAGACAGTGAAGACGATCAGCGACGCTGCGGCGACACCCCAGAACATGTAACGCGGCCAGTTCAGAATCTCGGATGACGCGCCAGAGTTAAAGGCGCGCAATGTTGCGTAGGTGGTGGTGATCGAAAAGAAGACGCCGATCAGAAGCATGATCAACCCGTTGAACAGCAGAACGAGTTTTTGCAGGCCCGGCTTGAATGTGTCGGTCAGCAAGGTAACGCGCGGATAGGAATCCTCGCGCATGGCATAGGCCAGACCCAGCAGCGCGACTGGAAATAGCAGCAGCGCGGTTGCCTCGGTCACCATGCGGTCAGGGCGACCGATGGCATAGCGCATGAATACGCCATAGCTGATCCAGAGCATCTGGACGACGATGATCAGCGACCCGATAGCGGCCAGCCCCACGACCAGCCATTCAACAGTTTTCGCCGCTCTATCAATTAGTCTGAGCATGAGAACCTCTGTGCTGGTGGGGGCTGGCGGATTTCAGGATTATGCCTCAGAGCTGGTGTTGCGCAAACAGCGCCCGGACCTGGTCGGCCAGTTCCGGTCCGCAAGCGGCATCAACTTCCTCGGTCCATTGCGCCGCGATTTCGGAAATCATCGCATTCCGCTCATCGCGCGAGATCGAGACCGCCGCGCCACCGCCTTTCATGACCGCATTGCCGACCTGCCCATCAATCCAGTCTTCATACAGCGGCTGCAACCAAGCTTCGGTTTCGGCCCCAGCTTCCAACAGTGCTGTCTGATCTTCCTCTGACAGGCTGTTGAAGCGGTCAAGATTCATCATGTACTGGATATTGCCGTAAAACAGGCTGGCATTCACCATATACGGCATGACATTCCACAGTTGCCATGAACTGTAGGTCGCCACACCCATATTGATGCCGTTGACCACACCGCGTTCGGCAGACTGGAACACCTCGCCCGGCGCGATAAAGACAGGCTGGCCGCCCCATGTCTCGATCATCATGCTGACCAGCGGACCGATGGAGCGCACAAGCATTCCGTCAAGATTGCTCAGGCTGTCGATCGGACCCTGAAACCACCATTCCTGATCATAGGAATAATTCGAGTTGATGATCGGGATCAGCCCGACTTCGGCAGCTTCTGGCGCGATCAGCTCTGCGTAGGCAGCATCAAGCCCGATCTGATCTTCCAGATCAATTGCAGCCGGATAGAGTGACGTCACGCGGTAGCAGGGCAGGCGCGTATCTGCTGAAATCCAGCTTATGTCCGCCACGCCGCCCTGAAGGGCGTCAACACCATCCGACCAGCCATGCAATGTCGAAGAGGGGAAGATATCGACAGTGATACGGCCATCTGTCTTTTCGGCCACCAGTTCCGCGAATTTGGCAAAGCCCTGATAGCGGATGTCTGTTTCATTGACATAGGTTGAGAGGCGGATTGTCTCAGCCTGCGCAGTGCTGGCCAGAAGTGCGCCCATCAGAGAAAATGCAAGCAGCTTTGTCTGTGTCGACATGTCGATCTCCGTTGTTGAACATTTTTGTTTCGGGCCGCTCAGGCAGCCTTCTGGTTATTGAACAGATGGCCATAGGCGAATAGCGCCACGGATCCGCCTGTGTGCAGGAACACCACACGATCGGTTTTCCTGAATGCGCCTGCGCGGATCATCGCGACCAGCCCGGCAAAGCCCTTGCCCGAATAAACCGGGTCCAGCAGGATCCCCTCCAGCCGCGCCAGCAAGAGCATTGCCTCGACCATTTCGTCGGTGGGTTGGCCGTATCCTGGCCCGACCTGTTCGTCATAAGCAACGACCATCTCGCGCGGCAGGGTGCCGCGCGCGCCGATCAATTCAGCCGTGCGCACGGCCAGTGCGTGTACATTGTCGATCTGCTTTGTCTTGGGTGCGCGCACGGAATATCCGGTCACGGGGATCGGCGCATTCATGGCGAAAAGCCCCGCCAGAAGTCCTGCCTGTGTGCCGGCGCTGCCGGTTGCATGTACAATATGGTCGATGCGCAGGCTGGCAGCATCGGCTTGGGCAACCAGTTCTTCCGCGCAGGCAGCATATCCCAATGCGCCAACCGGATTTGAACCGCCACCCGGGATCACATAGGGCTTGCGCCCTTGTGCGCGCAGCTTTTCGGCCAACGCCTCGGCTTCGGCATTCATGTCCAGCCCTTCAGGGCGGAAATCGAAACTGCATTCCATCATCACGTCCAGCAAGACATTTCCGGCCGTTTCATAGTCGGCGCCCTGGTTCGTCACCCGCCGTTCCAGCAGCGCGTGGCATTGCAGACCGGCACGGCAGGCCGCAGCCGCTGTCTGGCGTACATGGTTCGATTGTGTGGCCCCTTGCGTAACGAGTGTATCGGCCCCCTTGGCCAGCGCATCGGCAACAAGAAATTCCAGCTTGCGGGTCTTGTTCCCGCCCGAGGCAAGGCCCGTGCAATCATCCCGCTTGATCCAGATTTCCGGCCCGCCAAGCGCCTCGCTCAGCCGGTCTAGGCGTTCCAGTGGTGTCGGGAAATGGCCAAGCCTGTATCTTGGAAACCGCGCGAGATGCATGATGTTATTCCTATATCGCTTCTAGTAATATGTAGAACACTGAATTTATGGCTATTCAAATGCCAATATATTCAATTAATATGCATAAAACGCATATTTGGGGGTGGAATGCGCCTTGAATGGATAGATGATATTCTCGCTGTGGCAGAGCATGGTTCGTTTCAGGCGGCCTGCGAAAAGCGAAATGTCTCGCAGCCCGCTTTCTCGCGCCGGATCCGTCAGATAGAATTGGCGTTGGGGGTGGCGCTGTTTGACAGGAGCGCGCGGCCAGCGCGTCTTTCGGCGCATGTTAATGATCAGCTTGATCGTATGCGCGAGTTGTCTGCCGGGCTGCGCGATTTGACCGGGGCCTTGCGCGATACCGAAGGAACGCGCCGCAGACGGATTGTCATTGCATCGCAACATGCGATTGCGGCAACCTCAACCCCCGAGATTATCGGGCGCTTTGCCGATCTTGATATTGATACGCGTCTGCGGTCCGCGAATCGCGATGATTGTCTGGCTCAGATTATGACGCGCCGCGCGGATATTGCCTTTATCCACGATGTTGCTGGTGCGCAGGAAATCCCCGGTTCCGATTTTCTGGAGATTGTCCAGATCGGGACAGAAGCGTTGATCCCTGTCTATGCAAGCGACCATCTTCAGGCGCTGAACCAATCGTATGAAAAGGGCGAGTTGCCGGTTATCGCCTATCCGGCTGATGTCTTTTTGGGGCAAGTGCAACGCAGGTTCGTGTTTCCGCGGCTTACCCGTCTTGGTCGCGTCCGGCCCCGACTTGAAACCGCGCTGACCCTTGCGGCATTGGAGTTCGCACGAACGGGGTTCGCCGTCGCATGGATTCCAGAGCCGCTTGCGCGCGCCGAAATCGCGGGCGGTCGGCTGGTCAATCTAAGCTCGACCCTGCCATCAATCACGATGACGCTGATTGCCGCACGTCTCAACGACACGGTAAGCCCACTGGCAGGTGATGTCTGGGAGCGGATTCGGGCCCTGGCGCAGGACGTGTGAACCTTAGCCATCCGGTCGAAACGGTGACAGGGAATGCCGAATGGTGCCAGCCAAGGGCGGGGCGAAGGCAAGCGTTGCATATAGAATATTTGTTTAACTAGGGCGGCCTTCAGGTCATTTTACGAACAAAACTAATTTAATCTACGCAATAAAAAAACCTTGCCTATGGGTATGCTTTTATGGAACGCTATCGTTATTGCAAGGCAATTCGCGTTGTTTAATTGCCTTAGCGTGTTGCGTAATCCCCATTTTTTTACCTGATCGCCACTTAGCAGCGAGGATTTTGATATGTGCGTTGTCTGTTCGGACCCTCAAACAGCACGCGCCGCAGGGATTGACCCTTGCTTGTGCGGTGCCCCCCAAACGCTTGCAGCATATGCCCGGGTAGAGGCGGATATATCGCGCCGACAGATGATTGGCGGGATGGCGGCCGTGGTGGGCATGTTCGCGGGGTTCGGGCTTGCCCCGACAGAATTGCGCGCGCAATCTGCAGGACGCCCGAAATTGTTGACCAATTTGCGCTACTTCGACGGCGTTACATTGTCGATGCAAGAGGGGCGCAACATTCTGATCAGCGGCAACCGGATAGTGGGCTTGCCTGGGCTGGACGATATTCCGGAAGATGCAGAGGTCATTGATTGCGGTGGTAAATCCGTCATTCCGGGGCTGATTGACGCGCATTGGCATTCTACGCTTGTGGCCGTGTCGCAACTGGCAGCGATGACGCAGGATGTGGGCTTTATTCACCTGATGGCCGGGCGCGAAGCCGGGGCAACGCTGCAACGTGGCTTTACCACTGTGCGCGATGTGGGCGGGCCGGCCTTTGGCTTGCAGATGGCGATTGATCGCGGTGTTGTTGCTGGCCCACGGATCTTTCCGTCCGGGGCCATGATTTCGCAAACTTCGGGCCATGGCGATTTCCGGCTGCGGTCTGAATTACCGCGCTTCCCCGACACCCCGCCCAGCAATATCGAGCGGCAGGGCGTGGCGCTGATTGCCGACGGGGCCGATATGGTGCTGCGCGCCACGCGCGAGCAGTTGATGAAGGGCGCAAGCCAGATCAAGATCATGGCAGGGGGCGGCGTTTCATCGCTGTATGACCCGCTGGATACAACCCAGTATACCGAGCGCGAAATGCGCGCCGCGGTCGAGGCGGCGGAAGATTGGGGCACTTATGTCTGCGCGCATGTCTATACGCCGGGCGGGATTCGGCGCGCTGTGGCCGCTGGGGTGAAATCCATCGAGCATGGGCAGCTCGCCGACGAGGAGACTGTGCAGATCATGGCAGGTGAAGGTGTCTGGTGGTCGCTGCAACCCTTTCTTGCTGACGAGGATTCAAACCCGAAATCCGATCCGATCCAGCAGGCAAAACAGCTTGAAGTGGCCGAAGGAACCGTGCGCGCGTTTGAACTGGCGAAAACGCATGATGTGCCGCTTGCTTTTGGCACCGACATTCTGTTCAACCCGGCGGGCACCTCCAGTCAGGGGCGGCAACTGGCGAAATTCGCACGCTTCATGTCACCATTGGAGGCGTTGAACAAGGCCACTGGCGCGGCGGGGCAATTGCTTGCCCTGTCTGGCGCGCGGGCGCCCTATGACGGTGCATTGGGCGTGATCGCGGAAGGGGCGTTGGCTGATTTGCTGGTGGTCGATGCTGATCCATCTGCCGGGCTGGACTGGCTGGATGACCCGCAGGGGCGGATCAACCTGATCATGAAAGACGGCCGTATTGTCAAAGATGAACTTTAAGACACGACAGGACAGAAAATGAAAATGCACAAATTCAAGATTCTTCTAGCGGCGGTATTCGGCCTGACCTCTCTGGCCGGTGCGGCGCAGGCACAAACCGGCCCTGACACGGTATATCAGATCACGCCCTATGTCTGGGCAACGGGCGTGGGGGGCGATATCAGGCCGCGATCTGGCGCTGGAACCGTTTCTATCAGCAAATCCTTTTCCGACCTGATCAAGGATCTGGATGCCGCGTTTTTCATCTCTGCCTATGCGCGGCACGGCAATCTTGTGTTCATGGGCGATCTCAGCACGTCGTCTTCGTCACGTGAAGGGACAGTGCCTCCGGGAGTGGATGCCAAGGGAAAACTGCGCCAGACCTCTGTCACGGCGCTAGCGGGTTACCGCGTGGCGCAAACCCCGGATGCGACTTTTGCTATTCTGGGTGGTGTGCGGCATTGGCGTGTGAGGGCAGAAGTTGATGTGCCACTCGCTGGTTTGTCTGCATCCCGCAGTGTGAACTTCACCGATCCGATCATCGCAGCGCGGGCCAACTTCCAGATCGCGCCGGGTTGGTCCAGCTTGCTTTACGCTGATGTGGGCGGCTTTGGTGTCGGGTCCAGAGTCACGGCGCAGCTCTTGGGTACTGTGAATTACCAGCTGCGCGAGAATGCTTTTTTGTCAGTGGGTTACCGGCACCTGCATGTCGATTATCGCCGCAGCGGCACACGGTTTGACATGCGCATGAGCGGGCCGATCATCGGGGCGACCTTGCGCTTCTGAACATTGCGGGAAAGCCACCGGCTGTGTAGTATTGGTTATAATATAACACAAGGGAGGATAAGTTGTGCGCTTTCTGGGGAAATATCTATCAACACTGCTTTGTGCCGCGGCCCTGTTTGCGAGTGATATCGCCGAGGCGTGCACCCGCGCTGTCTATCTTGGCCCGGATGATCGTATCCTCACAGGGCGCAGCATGGACTGGAAACTACCGATGGTCAGCAATCTGTGGGCCATGCCGCGCGGGGTTGCGCGGCATGGAGCGGCGGGCGAACGTTCGGTGGAATGGGTGGCGGAATATGGCAGTCTTGTCACCACGGGTTACGATATCGCGACCGCTGATGGCATGAATGAGGCCGGGCTTGTCGTGAATCTTCTTTGGGAGGTCGAGGCAAGCTACCCTGAAGATGACGGCGAGACGCCGCGTATTTCCTTGTCTGTCTTTCCACAATACCTTCTGGATCGGTTCGCAACTGTGGCCGAGGCCGTGGGGGACCTGCGCGAGAATCCCGTGCAGGTCGCAGGCGGTGAAGTGCCGGTTGGCCCGCCGGGGCGTGAGGCAACGGTCCATGTCTCGATTTCAGATGCGACCGGGGACAGTGCGATTATAGAATTTGTCGATGGTGACATGATCATCTGGCATGATCGCAGCTATCAGGTGATGACCAACGAGCCGACCTTCGATCGCCAGCTTGCCGTGCTGGAATACTGGAATGCGGTGAACCCGCGCGAATTCATGCCCGGGACCGTGCGGGCATCTGACCGGTTTGTCCGCGCAAACTTCTACATAAATTCGGTTATCCAGAGCGCGGATCCGCGCATCGCGGCTGCATCGGTTTTCAGTGTGATCCGGCAAACTTCGGTTCCCTGGGGTATTTCAATCGCCGATCAGCCCAATCTGTCCACAACCCGCTGGCGTGTTGTCGCCGACCACAAGGACAAGCGCTATTATGTGGAATCCGTGATCTCTCCAAGTGTATTCTGGGTCGATCTGGATTCGCTGGACCTGACAGAGGGGGCCGACATCCGCAAACTGGATCTTGGCACGGATATGGAGCGCGTTTTGTCGGGTGAGGTTTCGGAACTTTTCGAACCAGCGAGCGCGTTTGCATTTCAGCCAGCCGATTGATGCGGGGCTGCGGCGCGACGCGAACGCCGCTTCGTTCCATTTCTGGCGATAAGATTGCTTGATGAGGGTATTCTCACCCTTACGGCAATCGTGCATGGTAAGCGTGTTTTTCCAACAGTTTTTTGCAATCGCTCGATGAAGGTTCTTTCATGCACGGATATCTGTCCAGAGTTTTGCCCCGCCCTGTCTTGCCCGCATGGCCCATTGCGACCCTGTTCTTTGTCGCGTCTTTGACCCCAAGCCTTGTTCCGCGTGATACAGAAGTACAGGCGATCCTCAGCGGGTTCAGTCTGGCAGCGGGCTATGCGGTGGCGCTGTTGTTCGCATCAGTCTGGCATCGGCTGCAATTGCCGGCATTTGGCCCCGATGTGGCAATGCGGTTGCGCATCGGGCTTGCGGCGGTCTGCCTGTTTATCGTGGCGGTGACGCTTTGGCTTTCATCAGATTGGCAAAATGGCCTGCGCGTTTTGCTAGCGATGCCCCCGGTAGAGACAGCGCGGCCGTTTTCGATTGCGGGCGGCGCAGTGGCTGTGTTTCTGGTTTTGCTGTGGCTGGTGCGTCTGGCCCGGTGGCTGGTCAAACGGCTTGCGGGTCGTTTTGCGCGGGTGCTGCCCGGCCCGCAAGCCTTGCTGGTGTCAATCCTGCTGACGGCGATCGTGTTCTGGAACATTGGCAACGGCGTCATTGTGCGGGGGGCGTTGAATGCGGCGGATGCCATCTATGCAGGGCTTGATGGTCGGTTCGAGGAGGCCAGCCCGCAACCACAAGACCCGCGCAAAACGGGTGCGCCCGGGTCGCTGGTCGATTGGGAAAGCCTTGGCCGGATGGGGCGCGCGATGGTGGCGGCCAGCCCTGATCAGACACAGATCACCACGCTGACAGGGGGTGAGGCGCTGGAACCCCTGCGCGTCTATGTGGGCCTGAATTCGGCCCCCGACCCAGAGGCGCGCGCGCGCCTCGCGCTGGAAGAAATGCTGCGCATTGATGCGTTTTCCCGCAGCACGCTGGTCATTGCCACACCGACCGGCACTGGCTGGGTAGACCCTGCCGGACAGCAGGCGCTGGAATATCTGCTGGGCGGCGATGTGGCGACAGTCTCGGTGCAATATTCATATCTGGCCAGTTGGATTGCACTTTTGACCGCGCCTGAATACGGCGTTGAAGCCGCGCGTGCTGTTTTCGCGGCGGTGTATGAGCATTGGCGCACCTTGCCCGCCGATACGCGCCCGGCGCTGTATCTGAACGGTCTTAGCCTCGGGTCGCTGAATTCTGATCTGAGCCATGACCTGCATCAGGTTGTCGGTGATCCTTTCAATGGCGCGCTCTGGGTTGGCCCGCCCTTCAGCAGCCCGACATGGCGCGAGGTCACGCGCACCCGCAACCCCGGATCGCCAGCCTGGCTGCCAAGTTTCCGTGATGGCAGTGCGGTGCGATTCATGAACCAGACCGGCCTGACCTCGGACGCCAGCGCGGATTGGGGCAGGTTTCGGATTCTGTACTTACAACATGCCAGTGATGCAGTGGTGTTTTTCGATCCGCGTGCCACATGGCGCAGGCCAGCATGGATGGCCGTTCCGCGTGGGCCGGATGTGTCGCCGGGGTTTCATTGGCTGCCTATCGTGACAGTTCTGCAGCTTGGGGTGGATATCATGACGGCGGTCAAGCCGCCGCCGGGGTTTGGGCATAGCTATGATTTCGCCAGTTATGCCCGTGCCTGGGCCATGCTGCTGGACCTGCCCCACTGGACCGATGCCCGCATCGACGCCTTGGCGGCGGCACATGCCGCGCAACAACACTAGGGCAGCGCGCCCGGATCAGTAGCGCGTGTACAGCGCATTGAACCGCGCCAGTTCCACACCTGTTTCATCCAGCAGCCGCAGGCTTTGGTCCATAAGGTCAAGACCGCGCGTCATGCTCAGGGCGTTTGCGAATGCGGCCTCTTTCTCGGCGAGGTCGTCAGGACAGGCCATCATCGTGCTGGCTGTTGGGCCGAATTCAACGCTGGCACCTTCGCGGGTGACCTGACCCATAAGCCTGTTGCAGCCGATCGTTCCGCCGAACCGCGTGCCCTCTTCCAAGATCAACAGATAGGGTTCTTGTCGTTCATTACTTTGGTCCTGTTCCACGCCTTGCAGATGTGTCAGCCCCCAATATGTGTTCTCAAACTCTGCTGGCATGCGGTGGTCGGGGCAACCTGCATCGGGTGTTATATGGTGAAATTGTGTGACAGTGACAGTCATCCGGTCCGCACCTTCCATCTGGGGACGCATGGAAATCTCGGCATCGAGATGCGCCAGCAAGGGGGCACCGGGCACGATTTCGGCTGCCAGATAGGCGCGTTCAAGGGCGAGGTAATCTTCTTCCATCGCAATGGGAAAGCGCTGGCCGGTCAGGCATTCGGTGAACAGCGCCGCATCGGCGAAATAGGTCATCAGGCCCGTAACTGTCAGGCGCAAATCTGTTGGCGCAAGCGGGCCGGAAACCAGCGTGTAGGGCAGGTCTGACTCTATCGGTTGGCCCTCTTGGTCGAGCAGTCTGATTTCCTGATTGGGTGTGATCTGCCATTCAGAGCGCGCATTCCCTGTCCCTTCGAGAATCAGCGCATTTCGGGCCGGATCGACATGCCAGCGCCCGACTTCATCGATGACAAGGTCACGTTCAAGATAGCTACGCCGCAGCGCATAGCCCTGCTGCCCGTCCCAGATATCCAGATGATACTCTATGCCGGGGCAATCTGCGCATGGCAGCGTTCCGCTGAATGTGGCTGGCAATGCCAGACCATGCCCCCCCATCCGCTGTTGGTCGGTATCGCTGAAAGCCAGGGTTGGCAGGCAAACACTGCACACCAGTAACCAAGATAGATGTTTCATCATGTCCCCCCGTTTGCTCTGGGCTGTCAATATAGCAAGGTTCTCAGCAAAATGCTCATATGTTTCGAGTATTCTTCTGAAAAAGATGCATCTTGCGCGTGGTCCTGTCATGGCGAAAAGGCCGGGCGCAGTGTGTGTTATTCGTCAGAGATGGAACATGCGGCACAATTTGCCTCTTTTATTCGACAAAACATTCATTATATTGAATGCGTATTGAAAAGCGGCCAAGGAGGCCCAGAAGATGACCCGATGGATAGCTGCGATTTTCTTCTTTTTTACAGCACCGCTTGCCGCACAAACCCTATATGATGTTGCCCCGGTGCCCGTCACCGAATGGAAGGCGATTTATGGGCGTGTCGAGGCACAAAACCTCATACCGGCCCGCGCGCGTATCGGCGGCACACTTGTCAGCCTGTCTGTCAGCGAGGGCGATCTGGTCACGGCTGGGCAGATCTTGGGCGAGATTGTCGATGAAAAGCTGGATTTCCAGATCAGCGCGCTTGACGCCCAGCTTCAGGCAACAGGGTCGCAGCTTGGAAATGCCGAGAGCGAGTTGGTCCGCGGCGAGGAATTGCTCGCGCGCGGGGTGACGACCGCGCAGCGGTTGGATGCCTTGCGCACACAGGCAGAAGTTCTGCGCAATCAGATTGCCGCCACTCAAGCCGAACGCAGGCTGGTTGAGCAACAGGCGACCGAAGGCCGTGTGCTTGCGCCGATCTCGGGCCGGGTGCTGACGGTTCCGGTGGCCACTGGTGCAGTTGTCATGCCGGGTGAGGCGGTTGCTACTATTGGCGGCGGCGGTTTCTTCTTGCGTCTGGCAGTGCCGGAACGTCATGCTGGCCTGATGTCCGAAGGCGACACAATTCGTATCGACGCGGCGCAGGGCGAAGTAGAGGGGCGATTGGCCAAGCTTTACCCGCAGATCGAGAATGGCCGTGTCATTGCCGATGTTGAGGTGCCCGCACTGGATGATGCCTTTGTTGATGCGCGCGTTCTTGTGCGCCTGCCAATTGACACGCGCGACGTTATTGCCGTGCCGGAAGCAGCACTTGCCCAGCGTTTCGGGCTGGATTTTGTGACAGTGGACAGTGCAGAACGTGTGGTCGTTCCGGGGCAACGCCACGTGGTGGACGGGTCCGGCTATATCGAAATCCTCAGCGGGTTGCGTGCCGGTGAAGCTGTGGTGCTGCCATGAGTGCCGAGTCGCAACGCCTTGGAATTGCCGGTCAACTGACTCGCAGTTTCATCACCTCTCCGCTGACCCCGCTGATCATGCTGGCTGCGCTGGCGATGGGGCTGATCGCGCTGGCCCTTGTCCCGCGCGAGGAAGAGCCGCAAATCTCGGTGCCGATGGTCAATATCCTGTTGCAGGCTCCGGGCCTGAAGGCAGAAGACGCCATCAAGCTGGTGACAGAGCCGATGGAAGGCATTGTGCGCGCCATTGATGATGTCGAGCATGTCTATTCCCAGACAATGGATGACCGCGCGATGGTCACTGCGCGGTTTGAAGTGGGCACCTCAACGGATGCTGCCATCCTGCGGGTGCATGACAAGGTGCGGGCCAATATGGACCGCATCCCGGTGGGTATTCCGGAACCGCTGATTATCGGGCGCGGGATTGATGATGTTGCGATTGTCACGCTGACCCTGACAGGCAAGCCGGGGCAGGATGTGAGTGCAAATGCGCTTGCCCGGATCGCAAGGGAGTTGCGCGCCGAGATGGCCAAGGTGCCGGATGTCGGCCTGTCCTATATCGTGGGTGAAGCGTCAGAGGCGCTGCGCATCGCGCCGGACCCGGAACGGCTGGCGCTGTATGGCGTCACATTGCAACAACTCACCCACAAGATACAGGGTGCGAACAGGACGCTGAATGCAGGTTTGCTACGCGATAACGGCGCGCAGGTCGAACTGGTCGCGGGTCAAAGCCTGACGGCGCCTGCGGAAATTGCGGGCCTGTTGCTGACAACCCGGGATGAGCGGCCCGTTTATGTTGCCGATGTGGCGGATGTCGGTTTTGTCGAAGATACGTCCGAACGCCTTGTCGGCCATGTCAGCCGTGCCGAGGATGGCAGTGTTGAGCGCGTGCCCGCTGTCACACTGGCTTTCGCCAAGCGCGGCGGGGCAAATGCCGTGACTGTGGCCGATGCCCTGCTGGACCGCGCGGCCGCGCTGGATGGCAGCCTGATCCCTGACAGTGTTGCCTATGAAATCACGCGTGATTATGGCGCGACTGCACAGGACAAGGCAAATACGCTGCTGATCAAGCTGTTTCTGGCAACCCTGTCAATCATCCTGCTGGTGCTGTTGGCCATTGGCTGGCGCGAAAGCCTTGTGGTGGCGATTGTGATTCCCGTCACGATCCTGCTGACGCTGTTTGCAGCCTGGATCATGGGCTATACCCTGAACCGCGTGTCGCTGTTTGCGTTGATCTTTTCCATCGGGATTCTGGTGGACGATGCCATTGTCGTGATCGAGAATATCGCCCGCCACTGGGGTATGAAGGACAAGGGCGAGGGGCGCAGCCGCATTCAGCGGGCGATTGACGGTGTGGCCGAAGTGGGCAACCCGACCATCATCGCCACCCTGACTGTGGTGGCCGCACTTCTGCCCATGCTGTTCGTGTCCGGCATGATGGGCCCTTACATGAGTCCGATTCCGGTCGTGGCCTCGGCGGCGATGATCCTGTCTTTCTTTATCGCGGTCATGGTTACGCCGTGGCTGATGATCAAGATTGCAGGCAATGCGCCGCTTCATGCCGGGGATCATGCGGAAACGGGTGGCCTGCTGGGCCGCGCCTTTACGGCGGTCGCGCGCCCGGTCCTGAAAACCAAGGCGCGGTCGGGCCTGTTCCTGATCGTGGCAACGATTGTGTCTTTCGGCTCTCTTGGCCTGCTTTATACAGGCCATGTGACCGTGAAACTGCTGCCATTTGACGACAAGGCAGAACTGGCAGTGGTGTTTGACCTGCCCCCCGGCGCATCGTTGGAGGAAACCGACGCTGTCGCGCAGGCCGTGGCACGTGTTGCGCTGGACTTGCCAGAGGTTGAGACGGTCCAGACCTATGCAGGCACTGCCGCGCCGTTCAACTTCAACGGGCTGGTGCGGCATTACTTCCTGCGGGCAGAGCCGCATATGGGCGATGTGCAGATCAATCTTGGTGCGCGCAGCCGTGCCAGCCATGACATCGCGCTGGAGTTGCGCGAGCGGCTGGATGGTCTTGATCTGCCGCAAGGGACTCGCATCCGCACAGTAGAGCCGCCCCCCGGCCCGCCGGTCATGGCCACGCTGCTGGCCGAAATCTATGGCCCGGATGCCGAAACCCGCCGCGCCACTGCCGAGAAAGTACGCGAAGCTTTTGAAAGCGTGCCTTATATTGTGGATGTCGATGACACTTTCCCCGAACCTGCACGGCGCATGCGGCTTGTCATTTCACCCGATGATCTGGAGTTCTTCGGTGTGACCGAGACAGATGTTTTCGACACGATTGCCACGCTGAATGGCTCTACCGTGGTTGGGTATTCGCACCGTGGCAATAGCCGCCAGCCCCTACCGATTGCATTGGCCCGCGACCGCAGTGACCTCGTGCTGGACGAACGGTTCCTGAGCACTCCGGTCCCTGCGAACCTGCTGCCCGGCGCGCGCGGGGTGGTCGAGTTGGGCGATGTCGTCCGGCTGGAAGAGGAAACCGCCTCACCCATGATCTACCGGCGCAACGGGCGCGCGGCAGAGATGGTGATGGCGGAACTGGCCGGCGAATTCGAGGCACCGCTTTACGGTATTCTGGCTGTGGGAAATGCCCTTGATGCAATGGACTGGGGTGAGGGCGTTCCGCCCGACATCCGTCTGAACGGGCAACCCACTGATGAAAGCCGCCCCACGATCCTGTGGGATGGCGAGTGGGAAGTGACTTGGGTCACGTTCCGCGACATGGGCGCGGCCTTTGGTGTTGCGCTGCTGGGGATATACGTTCTTGTGGTGGCGCAATTCGGGTCTTTCCGGCTGCCTCTGGTCGTGCTGACACCTGTGCCTCTGACCTTTCTGGGCATTATGGGCGGGCATTGGTTATGGGGCGCGCCATTCTCGGCAACGTCGATGATCGGCTTTATTGCCCTTGCGGGTATTATTGTGCGCAATTCGATCCTGCTGGTGGATTTCATCCGCCACGCCGATACAGAAGGCAAAACTCAGGTCGAGATATTGCTGGAAGCAGGCGCAGTGCGGTTCAAACCGATCCTGTTGACAGCCCTTGCCGCGATGTTCGGGGCCGCCATCATTCTGCCTGATCCGATCTTTCAGGGCCTTGCACTGTCGCTTCTGTTCGGCTTGCTGACATCGACATTGCTTACGGTTCTGGTGATCCCGGCGATTTACAGGGTGTTGAAAAGCTAGTGCTGCGCGCCTGATGCAAAGTCCCGCCATGAGTGAGCAAGCTCAGCAGTGCGGGACTTTTCTGTCGTTCAACGAGCGCCCGCGCGGAGCAAAGGCCGCAGGCCGACGCGTATAGCCGGTCCGTTGCCCGACGCTGCACGCCTTCTTGTTCATTGGGTGGCGGGATTTGCGCCGCATTGACTGCTGGCAACTGGCGGGCATTGGCCCGTCAGCTTGCGGCCCCACGCCCGACAATCGGCTGCGGCGACAGATGTGTCAGGCTGCGCCACAGCCATTCCCAAGGCCCATATACAAAATGGCGAAACCACAGATGCGCGAAACCGACAAGCGCTGCAGTCACTGCAAGCGCGATCGCCATCACGGAAATGGTGCCAGCCTGCCCGATCAACTGAAAACCCCACCCGTAAAACAGAAGTTGCCCAAGGATCGAGGCACCAAGATACCCTGTCAGGCTCATGCGTCCCAAAGGCGCAAGAAGGCTGTGCAGCTTTCCCTCTCTTTTGCCATGCAGGGCCGCTGTCAGAAGCATCAGGTATCCCAACGCCATAACGGGAGTTTCAAGATAGAGCAGAAACCAGACCCCTTCAGGCGACTCTGTCAGGCGCAGCGTCGCCCCGGCCGCAAGGCCAATAACCACAGATAATGCGCCCAACTTGAACATGGGTGCGCGCAGCCCCTCGAAGCGCGCGGTAAGTGTGCTGCGCCCAACGGCAAGGCCCAGCAAGAACAAGCCCGACAACATGAAGAAGCGCAAAACCAATGTGCCCTTCACGGTGTCTGCGGCCCCGGTCACCATGTTCAGGTTTTGCGTGATCGTATCTGCATAGTTGGAGGAGGCGAAGGCTTGCAGACTGTCGTCGCGCCCTTCGGGCACGGGAGCAGGCGGGTCAATGCCGCTAAGCGCCAGCGCGACGGGCCCCGCAAGGATCAGGGCTGTCCCCGCGCCGATGATGATGCGCTGCGGAAGGCGCGCCGCCAGCGGCAGCAACAGGCCCAACGCGGCATAGGTCATCAGAATATCTGCCCAGAACAGAAACACCGCGTTGAACAACCCGATTGCCCCAAGGACCAGAAACCTGCGGATGATCTGCGCGGAAGAGGCCCCGTTTTCTGGCCCGGCACGTGACAGGATCATGCTGAAGCTTAGCCCGAACATGAAAGAAAACGCAGCAAGCGCCTTGCCATCAAGGAAGATTGCCAGAAAATCCCATGCCCATTGATCCACCGGCGCAAGCAGTTCTGCGCGTGCGTCAGGGCTGAGATAGGCAAGGCCCGATAGCGTCATCATGTTCATGATGATGACAACTGTCAGGATTACCGCCCGCACCGCGTCGATGCGGGTATCTCTCTCGCCTCGGTGCGAATGTGACGCGCTCATATCTCTACCCCCCGGCAGCCCCGTGTTTCGAAGGGTGTTCAGCGACATGCGATAAATCCCTTCACGAGGCAGGTAACTTAGCAAGTGAACAAAAATTGACCAGTTTTGGGCTGTCCTATGGGGCGGAATGAGCCATTTTTTGCCAAAAACCCCTTAAAATGCGTGATTTGTGACATTTTCTGTGCGGGGCATCCCGGGATTACAGGGTCTGGGTTAACCTGATTGTGTGACCCGCGTGATCAGGGCGTCGATGGCATCATCTGACCATTCGGGCCGGTCAAGCAACATCGCCCAAGCGCGCACATAGCTGTCAAAACTGTATCTGTGACCATAACCCCGAGGGGGTTTGATCGCGGTCATCATATCAACTGAAAGTTGCAGGAACGAAACAGCTGGCAGCCATCGCAGGTCGGGCGACACGTCTGGTGCGCGCGGTCCGGCCATCCAGTCAGGGCGCCGCCACGCGGCGCGCGGGTCAAAAAACGTGACCGCATCACTCGGATATTGCAGATACAGCACCCGGTAGTTCCCCCATGCTGCCGTCGTGGCAGAGGTGCGCCCCGACTGGTTCATGAAGCGCACTGCCCTGCCATCACGATAGGTGGGCAACCAGGCGGGTGTATCGGGGTTGCGGGCGCGCGTTACCTCGGACCAGGTCGGGCTGTTGAACGGCGGCCCAACCCAGAGGGCGCCATCATATGGGTCACCGACAACCTGATGCAGGTCATGGCTTAACTCAGAGTTCAGCGCACCAAGGCTGAGGCCATTGAGGTAAAGCGCGGGCCGCGCCTCTCTCGGGAGCGAGCGCCAATGGTCATAGACTTCGGCAAATACGGCGCGGGCCGTCTCGACCCCGTATTCAGGGTCGGTCAACAGGGCCAGCCAGCTTGCCACATAGGAATATTGCACTGACACCGTCGCTACATCGCCTTGTGTGACATATTCCAGCGCTTGTTGGCCGAATGTATTCACTGTGCCTGTCCCTGTTGGCGTCGCGATGACAAGCGTGCTGCGGGAAAACGCCCCGATGCGTTTGAGTTCGGCCAGCGCCAGCGTGGCGCGTGCCTCTGGCGTCGCAGCAGAGTTCAGGCCGACATAGACGCGCAGGGGTTCAAGGGCGGGACGACCCGTCGCGGCCGCGATCTGGGAGCGGTCGGGGCTGGCGGCGATCATGGCGCGCCCTGTGCGGCCAAGGTCTTCCCATTCCAGCAAGGAACCGGGTGCCCCGGTTTTCAGCGGGTCCTCAGGGCGGGGGCTTGCCTCTTCAAAGGCACCGTCCAGCCCGGCATAGACGCGGTCGATTGTGGTGAATACAGCCCGTACAAGCACGCCATTGCCGATATTCCAGAACAAAAGTGCGGTCAGGGTCAATGCCACCAGAAAAGCCTGTGGCCCAGGCAACACGCGGGCCAGCGCGTCGGAGGTCTTGCGCACGACGAACCAGGACAGACGTGCAAGCCAGACCAGAAAAACGAACAATGCGCCAGCGCCTGCGGCTATGGACAATGGGCGCACGGTATCGACCGGCGGCATCTCCATCAATGCGCGCAAACCGTTCTGCCACTCTGACGCCTGCCAAAGCGCGAATGAAATGACCAGCAGGCACACTATCCCAACCCCGACACGCAGCCGCATCTGCACATGTTTGGGCAAAGGGGGGAATTCAAGCTTGCGCCAGATTGCTGACAGGATCAGCCCGATTGCGTGACCAACGGCCAGACTGACGCCGCTCAGGATGGCTTGCGCTGGTGTATCCCGTGGCACCAGACCGGGTGTCAGCGACACGACAAAGAACAAGGTTGCCAGAATGAGCGCCGGTAATGTGGGGCGGGGCAACCATTTGATCAGAGGGCGCAATGCAGGGAATTCGCGTCTCATCTACACTCCGCAACGGCTGAAAGCGATATATCCCCAGATACGGCCGCACTGCCATTTGTCCAGTTTTGCCTGTGCCGGGAGGGTGTTACACGGTGCATGAGGTCGCTTTTACACGCACCATCCCCTGACAACGCCCGGTTTGCGGCATGGTGTTTGGGGGGAAGCCTGTCTTGGGTCAGAATATAGGGCTCATTTTTGCAATCCGCTCGCATGAGTATTTTCATAACAATACCTACAGGTCGGAACAAGCGCAGCCATCCTCACATCTTGCCGATAGCCATGGCACCTGCCCATTGTGCCGCCTATTCCGGCGGTTGGATTGAAATTCCGCCAGTTGCGGTGCATGGATTGCTGGGCCCCATCGTTTTAGCCGGATGTCTGCGGCGGCTTTGGGCGCGTGGCGTTTGAGGGGGCAGGGCAGGTGAAAGTTTTTAGCGCAAATACCGGCTTTCTATGGCCCGCTTTACCTTTTCCCGAACGGATTTTGCAGGCCGCGTGTCAAGGGTTTGGTGCGATCGAGTTTCATGATGAAGCCCTGAGAAACGATCTTGGCTTGATCGAGGACCGACTGGTGCAAACCGGATTGCTGTTGCTGGGGCTGAACACGCGCATGGCGCAGACGATGGGTTGCGCTGCGATTCCGGGGCAGGAAGCCACCGCGCAGGCTGATTTTGAGGCCGCACTTGCTGTCGCTGAACGCCTGAATGCGCGTGCTATACATGTCTTGTCCGGACGGACAGATGCCCCCGACCGGCTTGATGTGCTGGCGCGGGCGCTGAAGCGGTTTTCTGACCAGACAGACAGGCTATTGCTGATCGAGCCGCTGGCCCCCGTGGCGGTCGCAGGTTATGCGCTTGGCACGATCCATGACGCTGCGCAGGTCGTGTCACAGGTTGGGGCGGATAACGTCAAGATCATGTTTGACAGCTTTCACATCGACGCGACTGAAACTGACCTTAGCGCGACATATCTGCGCTACAAGGACCAGATCGGCCATGTTCAGGTCGCCGCTTGCGGTCATAGGGGGCCGCCCCATCAAGATGCGCGCATCCGCGAGTTCGTCAGGGGGACAGATTGCGAATATATCGGCTGTGAATGGCGCGACGACATGTCGGACGCTGTCTGCCCCAACTGGTAATTCCTGTCCTGCGACTTGCATCTGGCCGCTTTGTCAGACCGCCATGTCGCGGGCCATTGAGGATGCAGCCGGAACGGGGTCTGGGATGCGCAAAAGCGATACGCGCAAAACACCCTCAGGGGCGGGAAAAGACATATCGTGTCTTTTGGTGATAAGTGTCCCCGGGCCGCAAGACGGGTGACGGGAAGCTTGGCTGATTTGGCGCGTCCGGCCAGACCTGCGCCTCCAGAGCAATGCCCGCGTGACGCCCATAATGACGCCCGCCCAATCCGCGCGCATCTGGCTTCGGCAGATGGTTTGCCGTGTAGACCTGTAAGCCCGGTTCTGTCGTTTCCATCTGCAAGCCAAGCCCCGACAGGGCAGAGTCCAGTCTGGCAACAGGTCGCATCGCCGTGCGGGTGTTTGACAGGCAGAAATTGTGATCGAGCGCTGCTCCGTCAAGATTTCGCGGGGCGCGGAAGTCAAGCCTGCTGCCTGCGACCGGTGCGATTTCGCCGGTCGGGATCTGGTCATCATCGACCGGCAGGTAGGAGTTTGCATCTATCTGCAAACGGTGGTGCGCCAGCGAACCGCTGTCATCTAGGATAAAGAATCCATGATGCGAGAAGTTGCAGACCGTGTCCCGGTCACAGGTCGCGCGGATATCAAATTCCAGCGCAGAGGCGCGCAAAGCAATGCAAAGCAGTACGTTCAAGGTGCCGGGAAAGCCCATCTCGCCATCTGGCAGTGTCAGCTTGAACACAGCACGGTCGGCTTGAAGGTCTGCAATCGACCAGAGACGTGCCGCGCTGCCTTGCTGGCCGCCATGCAGGCAATGGCGGCCCAATGCGTTTCTGGACAGGTGATATTTCTGGCCATCAAGCGCAAAGACGCCTTGAGCAATCCGGTTGGCATAGCGCCCGACCATTGCGCCGAAATACTGCATTGAACCCAGATAAGGGGCCAAGCTATCGGCCCCCAACACCAGTGGATGGTCCACCCCGTGCAGCCGCATGTCCTGCACAATGGCCCCAAGTGTCAGCAGATTGAGACGAAGGACGCCATTTTGCAGCGTCACGCGTTCCACTGCCCGCCCGTCTGGCAGATGTCCGAATATCTCAGGCATTGCTTCGCCTCATCAGGTGGCTGAACTTGGCTACATATGGCCCGGTCACACGCATAGGCAGATAGTTGTTGAGTCCGTGATGCGATCCCTCGCGCCCCGTCCATTCACCCGCCACACAGGCGTCCGCCTCAGCGCAAGCGGGTGGCATGGTCCACCAGCAAAGGGTCACAGGTGACGCTGAAATCTCGGTGCACCCCGTCCGTAGCGGGTGCGTCCATGAATTCCGGGATCACGATATCTGTCATCTCTGCCCCTTTCACGCGGCGGAAACGGCGGCGCTGCCGAAATCGCGCAGATCAATCACCTGATGCGTGCGGATCGAATGCTCTGCCGCCTCGCCCACAAGTACGGACCAGTAGCCATCTTCAAGGCTGACTTCTGGCTGGCCCGTGCCGCTGCGGATCAGGTCCAGAAACCGCGCGTGCTGATAATAGGTTGACCCATGATGATCGCCTGCGCGCAGGATGCGTTCGTCCACTTCGACAACTTCGCGGTGCTCGCGCTTGGTGGCACGGTCAGAGATGACGAATTCGGAATGACGTTCCTTGCCGTCAGGCGCGAACCGCGCGGGGCCGGGTACACAGGCATCCAGCCGCGCCTTGTCACCTGTGACCGAGACGACCTCTTGCCAGTGCGACCCTTCGGCGAACATGCACAGTTCCAGCATCGCGCGGCTGCCATTGGCGAAATCAACCGTGACAAAACCGTTATCAACAATATCCGGCATGCGCCCCTCATAACGTTCATTGCGATGGTTCACATCGGCCCCCCCGCTGGCATAGACGCGGATCGGGTCAGACCCTAGCAGCAGGCGCATCAGGTCAAAGAAATGGCAACATTTCTCGACCATCGTGCCACCTGTGCGGGCGTTAAAGCGGTTCCAGTCGCCGACTTTTTCCAGAAAGGGAAAGCGGTGTTCACGAATCGAGACCATGCGCGGGGTGCCTGCGGCCCCTTCGACCAAGGCCGCACGCAACCTTTCGACCGGGGGCATATAGCGATATTCCATCGCAACCCAGACAGGGCTGCGGCGCCCTTCTGCGGCCTGCATCAGAGCGCGGCAGTCGGCCGATGTCGTGGCCAGTGGTTTTTCGCACAAGATGGGTTTGTCCGTGGCCAGAAGGTCGCGCATCAGTCCGGCATGCAGGTCGTTTGGCGCTGCCAGCACATAGGCGTCGCATATATCCGCCGCCAATAGTGCGCGATGATCGGTGAAAGCCTGTGTATCCGGCCCTGCAAGCGCAAGGGCTTGCGCGCGCATACCTGCGTCAGGGTCGCTGATGGCGGTGATGGTCGTCCCCTCCAGCAGGGCGATATTGCGCATATGTTCCTGGCCCATCATGCCAGAGCCGATGATTCCGTATCGGATGGGTTCCATCCTATCTCGTCCTTTCGGTTTTTGCCGGGTCAGTTCAGCGTCAGCCCGGCATCGACAATGAAATTCTGCCCCGTACAGCCTATGCTGGCCTCAGAGGCGAGGAACAGCACCATAGGCGTCACATGATGCGGTTCCAGTCGGAACTTGAGGGCCTGCTGTTCCAAAAACTCTGCGTTTTTTTCGGGCGTCAGCCAAAGCCGCGCCTGCCGCTCGGTCAGGATCGCACCGGGCACGACTGAATTGACCCGAATGCCCTGCGGCCCCAGTTCGGCGGCCAGCGAGCGTGTCATCCCGTTGATCGCCCCTTTTGATGTGGTGTAGCCCAGCATCCCGGGCCGACCGCGCATCCAGCTGATTGACCCCATATTGATAATGCTGCCGCCACCGGCCTGCGCCATGCCATCGGCCACAGCCTGCGCGGCAAAGACATGATGCGACAGGTTCGTGGCCAGACAGTCGCGCCAGTAATCAGGGGTCAGGGTGGCGAAGTCATGGCGCTCATCACGGGCGGCATTATTGACCAGCACGGTGAAAGGGCCAAGGCGTTCGGCCAAGGTAGCGATGGTTTGGGGTAGGCTGTCCAGATCGCGTAGGTCCGCCGCCACAAATGCTGTCTGCGGTCCCAATTCAGACGCCAGCGCCGCGCCTGCCTGTGCGTCGATATCGACAAAACCCACGCGCGCGCCCTGCGCTGCGAAAGCGCGCACGAAATCCGCGCCAAGGCCGGTTGCGCCGCCTGTAATCAGGACGCTGGCGCCATTGAGCGAAGGGTAAATGGCGGATTGCGCTTGGCTCATGGATCACCCCGCAAATCTAGGCTCAGGCTGGCCTGTCGCTTCAACTTGCATTGCAAACAGATTACCGGATTGGGGCCAGTCTTTCAGTTCCTGTTTGCTGCGCCCATGCCGTGCTGTTGTCACGAAAAGCGTGCGCAGGTCCGGCCCGCCGAAGGCGCACATGGTCGG
This sequence comes from Roseinatronobacter bogoriensis DSM 18756, assembly GCF_004366635.1. GTDB lineage: Bacteria > Pseudomonadota > Alphaproteobacteria > Rhodobacterales > Rhodobacteraceae > Roseinatronobacter > Roseinatronobacter bogoriensis. The sequence continues at coordinate 298,977 of NZ_SORN01000001.1, forward strand.
GCAGCGTGCAGGCACCGGGTATTCTGCGACAATGTCTCCATCTGGAGACAGGCGCACCACGCGCCCCCCTTCATACAGCGCCGACCAGTAAAAACCGTCACGATCCACCGCCGCACCATCGGGGCGGCCATGTCCAAAGGGGAATTGATGGAAGATCTCGCGCGGGCCAATCTGCCCTGTGTCGGGGTCCAGCGGGTAGCGATAGATGACATGCGCAGGTGTGTCGGAATGATACATCCAGCGCCGGTCGGGTGAGAAGGCGACGCCGTTGGACACCTTGATGTCACCGGCCATGCGGGCGCAGTCCAGATCAGGGCCAACCCGGTACAGGGCCGCGTCCGGGCGGTCGCGCGGCTCGTATATCGTGCCTGCCCAGAACCGCCCCCAAGGGTCAGCGCGCCCATCGTTGAACCGGCTGATGGATGTGTCGGTTTGCGGATTTGCGATCAGTTTTTCCTTGCGCCCGTCAGCGTCAAGCAGCCACAGACCTGAACGCAGACCAGCAATAAAACCGCCCCCCGCGCGCAAGGCGATGCATCCGACATTCTCATCCATCGGGATTGTGTCATTCTGCCCGGTCGCCGGGTCAAGGCAATGGATGGCGGGCGCCTCGATATCGACCCACCACAAGCGTTGGGTCTGCCCGCACCATAGCGGGCATTCGCCAAGGGCCGCCTGTGCAGGAAATACAGTTTCGAAGCTCATATCGCCCCCTTAATACACGCCGCCGGAGTTTTGCTTTTCACCCTGCCCGCGTACTGCTGACGCTGCGGATTTCGCAGCCCCCATCAGCAAACCAAGGTCCGAGGCAATGGCCACATAGCTGAAGCCCATGTCGATATAACTGCGCACGCTGGCCGGATCGGCACCGACAATGCCGCAAGCCAGCCCTGCCGTTTTTGCGGCCTGTGCAGCACTGCGCAAGGCGGCCTGCACGTCGGTATGTCCGATCTGCCCCAGCAGGCCCATGCCGCCAGACAGATCGCCCGGCCCGATAAAGACCGCATCCACGCCGTCAAGTTCTGCAATCTCTGGCATCAGGGCTACAGCTTCGGGGGTTTCCAGTTGCAAGATGACGGCGATCTGATCGTTGGCGCGGGCCAGATAATCGGGTGCAGTTCCAAATCGGCTGGCGCGGTGCATGGCGGCCACCCCGCGCGTGCCTTGTGGCGGGTAGCGCGTTGCGGCCACAGCGGCGCGCGCTTCGTCCACCGACTGGATGAAAGGGAACATGATCGAACGCGCGCCCGCATCCATCACCCGCTTGACCATGACCGGGTCGTTCCACGGCACGCGCAGCACCACTTCGGACGGGGCGCCGGACAGGGCCTGCATGATCGCGGTGGCCTGCGACAGATCAATGGGCGAATGTTCCATATCGACCAGCAGCCAGTCATACCCGGCATGGCCCATTGCCTCGGCAATAATGGGGCTGGCAGACATGATCCAGCTTCCCAGCGGCGGGGTTGCGCCCTTGGACTGCATCCATGCCTTGAAGCGGTTCTCTTCGGTTTGCATCGCGTCTTTTCCTTGTTGCTCAGAAGATTTCCGGCTCTGGCTCGTCCGGGCCACCGAGCAGGATCTCGAAGTCGCAGCCCTGATCTGCCTGGGTTACATGTTCGCAGAACAGGGCAGTATAGCCGCGCAGGCTGCGCGGCGCGGGTGGGGACCATGCGGCGCGGCGGGCCTCAAGCTCTGTTTCGGGGACCAGCAATTCCAGCCGTTTTGCCGCGACATCCAGTTCTATTTCGTCACCGTCACGCACCAGCGCCAAGGGGCCGCCCACTGCGCTTTCAGGTGCGACATGCAAAACACAGGTGCCGTAATGCGTGCCGCTCATCCGCGCGTCAGAGATGCGCAGCATATCGCGGACACCCTGTTCCAGCAGGTATTTCGGGATGGGCAACGCGCCCCATTCGGGCATTCCCGGCGCGCCCTTGGGGCCAGCATTGCGCAGCACCAGCACCGAATCCGCCGTGATCCCCAGCGCTGGGTCGTCGATGCGGGCCACAAGGTCTGCATGGGTATCAAACACCACGGCGCGCCCCTTGTGGCGCATCAGCCCTGCGCTGGCCGCGCTGGGTTTGATCACTGCGCCGCTGGGCGCAAGATTGCCCTTCAGCACTGCAAGCGCGGCGGCCTTTGCAACCGGATTGTCTAGCGGGCGAATAACATCGTCATCGTGGCATTCCACCCCCTCGATCATCTGCGCCAGCGTGCCTGTGACCGTGCGTGCTGTCATGTCCAGATGACCAGAGAGGCGCAGCACCAATGCAGGCAGGCCACCGGCAAAGAAAAAATCCTCCATCAGCCGGTCACCGGCGGGGAAGATATTGACCAGAACGGGCACTTCGTCGGCGGCGCGATCCAGATCGGGCAGTCCAAACTCAATGCCCGCGCGCCGTGCCAGTGCCACCAGATGCACAGCGGCATTGGTTGACCCGCCAAGCGCCATGAATACCCGCGCGGCATTCGTGAACGAGGCGTGGTTCAGCACATCGGACGGGCGCAGATTCTCCCAGACCATCTCGACGATTCGGCTGCCACAGGCCGATGCCATGCGTGTATGGCCCGAATCCGCCGCCGGAATCGAAGATGCGCCGGGCAGGGTAAGCCCCATCGCATCCACGATCGAGGTCATGGTCGAAGCGGTCCCCATCGTGTTGCAGGTGCCGAATGACCGCGTCATGCGGCTTTCAAGATCGACCCAGTCATCCTGACTTATTTCGCCCGAACGCAGCTTGTCCCAATAGGCGCGTGTATGTGTGCCCGCGCCCAACGTCTTGCCTTTCCAGCGCCCGTTTAGCATGGGGCCAGCGGGGCAGAAAATCGCCGGGATATTCATCGAGATTGCGCCCATCAGCAGGCCGGGGGTTGTCTTGTCACAGCCGCCCATCAGAACCGCGCCGTCAATGGGGTGCGAGCGCAAAAGCTCCTCTGCCTCCATCGCCAGAAAATTGCGGTAAAGCATGGTGGTTGGCTTGACCATCACCTCGCCCAGCGACAGGGCTGGCAGTTCCACCGGATAGCCGCCAGACGCCCAGACAGCGCGCTTCACCGCCTCGGCGCGGTCGCGCAGATGGGCGTGGCAGGGGCTCATGTCGGACCATGTGTTCAGGATGCCAATGACAGGCTTGCCCATGAATTCTTCGCGCCGCATGCCCATTTGCTGCGTGCGCTGTCGGTGCGCGAAGCCGCGCATATCGCCCGACGCATACCAGCGCTGGCTGCGAAGTTGCGAAATATCGCGTCTGGTCACTGGCCCCTCCCTGATGTGGTGATGCGTGACATCTGTGTTGCAAACTCTCCTCTCCTTACTGTGTCATTTAAATAAAAGCGCTGCAAGGGAGTTTCGATATTCCATGTTTTTACGAGAGGTATTTTGATCCAAAGTAATGATAATAAACTGATAAATATATAAAAAAACTAGATTTATGAGATTGTTGACAGGAATCAGGGCAGATGTTACCCATAATCGTAGCGCTACGAAATTGTAGGAGGCAATGCCGTGGCGATATGTGGGGGGTGGGCTGCATGGATGCATTGATCCGGTTTATGGATGTCGTGAACAGGACGACGACACGGATTGCGGGATACCTCGCCACGGGGTTGCTGTTTGCGATGCTTGGCGTGGTGATCGTCCATGTTTTCTATCGCTATGTGCTGAATGACAGCTTCGGCTGGACCGAGGAATTGTCGCGCACGATGATGGTCTGGATGGCCTTTCTGTATTTCCCGACTGCGCATCGCTACGGGATGAATGTCAGCCTCGATATCTTCATAGCTGCAATTCAGGATCATCCGATCATGCGCTATTTCGGGTTGCTGATAGAGCTAGCGGTTTTTGTGATGCTGTGCGGCGCGATCTGGCTTGGCTGGGGGTTGATGTCGCGCGCATCTTCCAGCTTCACCCTCGCGCTGCAATTGCCGCTTGGATATGTCTACGCGATCATGCCCGTGGGCTTTGCGCTCGTGGCGCTGGTGTCATTCGAGCGCCTGTTGCGGTTGGTCGCCAATATCTTCTACCCGGGCCGGTACAAGGTAAATGTCTTTGGTTCGTCCACAGCGGCGGGGGGCTAAGGTCATGGCATTTCTGTATATCTGGATTTTCCTTGGCCTTCTGATTATCGGCACGCCGATTGTGTTTGTCATGTTACTGGCCCCCGGCCTGACGCTGATCATTGAGGATAACACGCGCTTTCTGAACTTGCTGGTGCAGCGCCTGTTTGCGGGCATGGACAGTTTCCCGCTGATGGCGCTGCCGTTTTTCATTCTGGCGGGCGAGTTGATGACCGCGGGCGGTGTCACCAGCCGGATCGTGAAATTTGCAGAAACTTTCGTGGCTCATCGTAAGGCAGGGCTGGGGCAGGTGTCGGTGTCATCTTCGATCATGCTGGCGGGTGGGTCGGGCTCTGCTGTGGCCGATGCTTCGGCGCTGGGTGGCGTCATGATTCCGGGGATGCATCAGGCCGGATACACAAAGTCTTTTTCGGCTGCGATCACGGCGGCTTCGGCTGTTCTTGCGTCGATCATCCCGCCGTCGGGGCTGATGATCCTTTATGCATTCATCATGAATGTATCGGTCGCGGCTATGTTCGCGGCCAGCATCATTCCCGGCCTGATTATCGGCTTTGGCCTGATGGTTGTTGTGGCGGTGGTCGCGCGTTTCCGCAGTTTCCCTGACCCGGCCCCGCGCGCGGACTGGTCCGAGACATGGAAGACTGGCAAGTCAGCCTTTCTGCCGCTGCTTACACCTATCATCCTGATTGGCGGGATTGTCGGCGGTATTTTCACCCCAACCGAGGGCGCGGCTGTTGCGGCGTTCTATGCGCTGATTCTTGGGGTGTTCATCACCCGTGAAATCAGCCTGCCGCAACTGTTCGAGGTGTTCAGCAAAGCTGCGCTGAAATCCGCGATCATCTTGTTGCTGGTCGGCGCGGCGGTGTCCTTTGCCTCGCTTGTCAGCCTGAAGGGCACGCCGCAGCTTGTGTCTGGTTTCATCCTGAACATCACAACAGACCCGCTGATGCTGTTTCTGGTGGTGGTGCTCTTCCTCTTGGCCATAGGCACCATCATGGATGCAGGGCCAGCCATCCTGATCCTTGCGCCGATTCTTGCGCCTGTGCTGATCGGCGTGGGCATCCATCCGATCCATTTCGCTGTCGTCATGTGCATCACCCTGATCATCGGGTTGATTACGCCGCCGCTTGGGCTGGTGCTGTTCGTGGTGTCTGGCATTTCGGGCGAGCGGATCGAGCGCATTTCCTGGGACCTGATCCCTTATTTCCTGTTCGAGGTCGCGGTGGTCGTGGCGCTCGTGTTGTTTCCCGAACTGGTCATGTGGTTGCCACGCCAGCTTGGGTATGTCTGACGAACCAATCCAGAAAGGGAGGAGACTGATATGTTGGACCTGAACAAAGCCCTGACCGGCACGCGCACGGCGCTGTTGGCAGGTGCAGTTGCACTGGCGGGGGCATTTGCCCCGCAGGCGCTGGACGCGACGGAACTTAACCTTGTGTTCCTGGCCAATGAAGATGATCAGGAATATGATGCTGCGTTGGTGTTCAAGAATTTCGTCGAGGCCCGCACGGGGGGCGAAGTGACCGTGAACATTTTTGTCGGTGCACAGCTTTGTGGTTCGGCAAATGAGTGTTTTGAATCCATGCGGGCCGGTGTGGTGAATATGTATACTGCAACTGCAGGGGGCGCTTCGGCAATCTATCCGGCGGTGCAGGGCATGGATATTCCCTATGCGCTGAGTTCGGACCGGGTTGCACAGCTGACGCTGCAAGATCAGGAATTCACGAATTTCATGCGCCGTCAGATTCTGGACTCGTCAAACAATGACATCATGCTTCTGGCTATGACCCAGACCGGCGGCTGGCGCAATTTTGCGACGCGTGACAAGCCGATCCACACTCCTGACGATGTGGCCGGTGTCCGTTTCCGCACCATCGAGTCGGAGATTCAGCAGCGCCTTGTCCGCTCCATGGGTGGCTCTCCGACGCCTATTCCGTGGCTTGAAGTTTACACGGCGCTTCAGACCGGGGTTGTCGATGGCACCAAGAACTCAATCAGTGACATCGCCAATATGAACTTTCAGGAGCAGTTGAACTACATCACACTCGACGGTCATGCCTATATGGCGTCGATGTGGTTTATTGATAACGCAACTTTCCGGTCGCTGACGCCGGAACAGCAGCAGGTCGTGCTTGATGGCGGCGCGCTGATGTCCACGATCCAGTTCGGGATCCAGCCCCGCAAAGAGCTTGATGCTTATGCCAAATGGCTGGAAGCGGGCAATGAGATCATCGCGCCGACAGAGGAAGCCATGGAGCAGTTCCGCAGCCATGCAGAGCCGATCCGCGAGTGGTATCTGGAGCGGTTCGGTGATGCCGGTCAGGAATTCCTCGAAGCGTTCGAGGCCGCTGTCGCCCGGTCTGAAGAGATAGTGGAAAGTGACCGCGCCTCTGCCATGCAGTGATCTGACTGCCGCATGAAGACACTTTGGGGCGCGATCAGTCAGGGCATTGATCGCGCCCTCTTTCACTGAAAAAAGAACAGCTGATAGAAGTTCTTGGTTTGCAGATGTTATTTGAGGCGCAACGAAAAGGGAGCCGTGGGGGCTTTTTGTCAAGAGGTTGCAAAATGAATAGCGGGATGTGCATGTTCAAACGGTCGACATTCGTTGATGCGATCATATCAGAAAAGGATGCGCGGCCATGACGATCCAGCGGCAGCGCCGTAACACCCGACGGACAACCATGACAGATGTGGCGCGCGTTGCAGAGGTGTCGCCCTCGACCGTTTCGCTGTATCTGCGCACGCCAGATGCCGTTTCCCCCGAATTGCGCGGCCGGATTCAGCGTACGATCGACAGCTTGCGCTATGTGCCCAACCGGATGGCGGGGTCACTGGCCGCAGCTCGGACGCATGTGGTTGGTGTCATTGTGCCATCGCTGGTCAATTCCTTTTTTGCCGAAACTGTCAGCGCGCTTGAATCCGCACTTATGCTCAAGGGCTATCAGTTGCTGATCGGCCACACGAATTACGACACCGCGCGCGAAGAGGAACTGGTGCGCACCTTTTTGTCGTGGTCGCCATCTGCGATTGTCCTGACCGGCCTTGGCCATAACCGCGCGACACGCCAGATGCTGGAGGCGTCCAGCATTCCGGTGGTCGAGATGTGGGAAATCGGGCCGCAACCCATCGATATGATGGTTGGGTTTTCGCATAGTGACGTGGGCCGGGCGCAGGCCCGCCATCTGATAGACCGGGGATGCCGCGATATTGCCTTTATTGGTGCACGACTGGACAAAGATTCGCGCGCTGCCCAGCGTGCTCAGGGCTATTGTGATGTGCTGAACTCTCACTCTGGCCTCCAGCCGCCAGAAATTGCCCTATGCGACGCGCAGACCGCTTCCGCGGCGGTGGCTGCCTTTGCTGAGTTGTTGCGCAAACGGCCCGCGCTGGATGGGATCGTGTTTTCAAATGACATTCTTGCGCTGGGCGTCTTCATGGAGGCGGGTCGGCGTGGCATCAAAGTGCCGGATCAGATCAGGATGATTGGTTTCGGGGGGCTGGATTTCACATCTGAAAATGTGGCGGACCTGTCCACAGTTGTTCCCCCACGGCGAGAGATTGGCGAAGCGGCTGCGCGCATGCTTCTGGCGCGGATCGAAAACCTTCCGACCGCTGATCAGATATTGCTGGAACCCGTTCTGGAAATTCGCAGCAGCACAGGCGAAGGGCGCATGGATGCGCCGCGTGCCAAAGCTGGGATGGGCCGCGCGCAATAAGCTGCCGCCCGCAGCACTGTCGGAACGGAATGCAGACTGTGGACTTGAACACCTTTCGGCGGGCTGAGGTCCGCGCTTGCTCCGTATCCCCATCGACCGCAACACCCTCGAAGCCCTAGCCAAGCATCTTGTGTCAGCCGGTGCACTTTGCCCTTTGTGAATGAGCGCAGGGTGTCAGCTATCTGGTCTTGGGGCTGGGGCAATCGTCAAACTTCGTCGGGACTTTGGGAACAAATGCCCTGACGCGCTGATTGTTTGACACAGAGGCAGCATTTTTTCAGGAGTCGCCGCGTGTCGACAGATACTATCGTAGTGCCGACGTTAAAACCGTCGCTGCATTCTGTCTGGCTCCTTGGTAGTGTGGTCGCACTGATCGTGGCATCGCGTGTCATTGCGTTTTTGCATGACCCGGAAATCTGGCTGGACGAGGCGATGCTGATGGCGAACTTGCCATTGGACTGCTTATCCGATGCCTTCAGGCCCTTGCCGGAACATGCACAGGCGGCGCCACCGGGATACCTGCTTGCAGCAAGCGCTATATCGAGGCTTTTCGGGGAGCAACAATATCATGGTCTGCGTTTGCTAAGCATCGCAGGAAGCCTTGGGGCTATGGTTTTCATGCTTCTGGCGCTGTTGCGATTGAATGCTGCCACGCTTGCGCCAATTGCGCTGGCGCTGGTGTTTCTGTCGCCATTCGGGGTGCGCTATGGACTAGAGATCAAGCAGCATTCATACGATCTCATGGCGACAAGCCTGTTGCTCTATGCAACGATCCGCGCCGCGCAACGCGGGGGGCGGCGTCCAGATCTTGCACTGCTTGCGGGTGCAGGTGGTTTTGCGATCCTGTTCTCATTCAGTGCGCCCTTGCTGATTGCCGGTATGACTGCGGGCCTTGCTGCCGCAGCCCGATGGAAAAGGCCGCTAACAGTCGTCGGTCACTCTCCGGTGTTTGTGATGCTGGGTTTGACGCTTCTTGCGCTGCTGTGGCATTTCACTGTTACCTCATTCCTGACCACCGGAAATGTCTCGGCTTGGGCGGCGCAAGAGTCCAGTGCTTACCTTGCACTGCCTTTCCTTCGGCATGGTGAGGGGATCGGCCCGCTTGGTTTCATGTCGATCATGTTCGGTATGTTTGATCCGTGGTACCGTCTATCGAGCGGGTATCACGCGCAACGCATCGTCGCGGTTATTTGTACCATTTTGCTGGCAATCGGGTTTGTGGCAAGCGCGCGCCGGATACCCTTCGTCGCATGGTCTTGCGCGGCATTTCTGGGCGGGATTGCTGGGCTTAGTGCGCTGGGCCTTTATCCCATTATCTACACACAGAATTTTGCCTTTGTTCAGCCCGTCTTGGGCATTGTGATCGCTGCGGGATTGGCCGTGCTTGGCAGCTTTTTCATGCGCGCAGCCCTTGGCAGGCCGGGCGCTGACACGATCAGGGTCGGCCTTGCAACGCTGCTTGTTGCCGGCATGGGATATAGCGCGCTACATGCGGCCCTTTCTCAGGAAAAAAGTCATCTGCGGCGTGCAACCGCCATGATAGAGACTGAAACCAGAGGAAATGAAGCGCTTGTCCTGATGTCAGTGGCGACCGGGATCACTTTGCCCTTCGTTGCCCCGGAATTTTTGGCAAAGATGACGCTTGTCCCCGAGGGCCTGTCCACACAGGCGCAAAGCGCGGCCACGGGTGACAGGATTTGGGTGATTTATTCGTCTGTCTACGACGATGAATTGCAGATCGTTCCAGAGAGTTTGGAGCCGTTGAGCACGGCATTCGGTCCATGTGATGAGGTATTCCGCGCAGGGTCAGGCGCGGATCTGGGCTATACGCTTGTATATCGCTGTGGTCCGGCAGCGCCTTGAGATACTCTTGCATGACCGGCCAATCGAATAGCGTGGTTCTGGCTGGTGCGCTGAAGTGGCACACGCACCGTTGTGCCGGTCTTAGCGGTGATGATTGGCAAAATATGCCCGAAAGATCGCGAAGTCCGGGTAGAGGTGGCCGAGGCGATAGGGATGAAACCCTGCCCGCTGGTGGGCAGCGCACCCGACAGGGCAAGCCCCTAAGCAATAGACAGTGTTACGCTGTAGATATGTTCCGTTTCGCGCCGCCGGATGATTACCAAATCAGATCGCCCGCAAGAAAGGCGCGCGCCTCAGGCGCGGCAGGCCCGGCGAAAAATTCGAGCGCGCTCCGATGTTCGATCAGCCGTCCACGGTGAAGGAAGGCCACATCCTGCGCAAGGCGGCGTGCTTGTCCAAGGTCATGCGTTGACATGACGATGGTAATTCCGTCTTCCGAGAATTGCGCGATCATATCTTCGATGATGCGTGTGGCTGATGGATCAAGCGCTGAGGTCGGTTCGTCCAGAAACAGAACTTGCGTGTCCATCGCCCAGGCGCGGGCCAAGGCCAGGCGCTGTTGCTCGCCGCCTGACAGCAAACGCGCGGGGCGGTCGGCCAGCGCGCGCAGACCAAAGCGGTCCAGGGTATGCGCCACTTTTTCACGACGTTCAGAGCTGGCCATGCCCTTCAGCGCCAGCGGGTAGTCCATATTAGCTGCCACCGACCGGCGCAGCAGGACCGGGCGCTGGAACACCATTGCCTGCGCGCCTGCCCGCAATGACCCATCCGCCCAAAGCCTGCGCCCCGAGGTCGGGTCGAGCAGCCCGTGACACAGGCGCAGAAACAGGCTTTTGCCCGCGCCGTTTGCCCCCATGACGATCAACCTGCGCCCGGCTTCGATATGCAGCGACAGATCGGCCAGCAGCGGTTTGCCTGCGACGGCATAGCCAACCTGATCCAGTTTCAGCGGCAGGATCGACGCGGGCGGTGTTCGCGCGGCAATCATCCCAGCCGCCCCCGCGCCCATTGTCCAGCCCCCCATGCGGCCGCGTTCAGCGCCAGTGTGAGTGACAGCAAGATGATCCCCAACGCCACTGCCAGCCCCAGATTGCCCCGGCTGGTTTCCAGCGTGATGGCCGTGGTCATGGTGCGCGTATGGCCGGCAATATTTCCCCCTACGATCAAGACCGCCCCGACCTCGGCGCTGGCGCGACCAAAGCCTGCCAGCACGCCAGTCAGCAAACTGACCCGACCATCCCACAGAAGCGTGGGCACAGATCGAAGCCGCCCCGCCCCAAGGCTGCGAAGCTGATCCCGATACTCGTCCCACAGATCCTCGACTACGGAACGTGTCAGTGACACGACTATGGGCAGGATCAGCAGCGTCTGTGCTATGATCATGGCTGTGGGCGTGAACAGCAGCGCAAGCGCCCCCAATGGCCCAGAGCGCGACAGCATCAGATAGACGATCAGCCCCGCCACCACAGGCGGCAAGCCCATAAGCGCGTTGAAGGTCACAATCACCACCCCGCGCCCGGGAAAGCGTGAAAGTGCAAGCGCTGCCCCAAGCGGCAGGCCGACAAGGCAGGCAATCAGCACTGCGCTTAACGTTACGCGCAGCGACAGCCCGATGATCTGCATCAGGACTGCGTCGCCGGTAGCGATCAGGTTGAGTGCGGTTGAAAAGGGGCTGTCCACCAGTAATCCTTGCGCAGGGCCAGCGGAGAAAACCAGAAAACAAAATATGATTCAATGTGGTATATAATGAAGCGACAAGCCGGATGCCGAAAACACCCGGCACCTTGGCCGCCTTCATGACTTTTTCCGTGGCATGCCGCTGACTCTGCGCGCGTCTTGGGGCACAGCCAGTCGCATAGGAAAGTGATAATCGACCTTGACTCTGGGTCAGGTCAGCGATCAAGGACAGTCGGTCACATGTCCTGCAACCCACCAAAAAAAAGCGCCGCTCTTGTCAACGAACCCTTATGAAAAGGTCGGCTTCTATGACGCGGCGATCGCTGCCGGGCGGCACCGAGCCATTGTCGGTGGGCGCTGGGAAGAAACTGGGCGGATCGAGATGAGCATCCTTCGAGAGGTGGGGCTTTTGCCGCATCATCACCTTCTCGATATCGGGGCCGGGGCGCTGCGGTTGGGGTGCAAAGCTGTTCCATATTTGGCACCGGGCCATTACTGGGCCACTGACGCTTCGCGCGCGATCATGCTGGCAGGATGGCGCGCGGAACTGGCGGACCCGGCGCGACTGGACCCTGTTCAACTGATCGAAGATGCCCGGTTTGAATTTCCCGGCATTCCGGACCAGATCACCCATGCGATTGCCTTTGCAGTGTTTCCGCATTTGCCCTTGGCGCAGTTGAAACTTGCACTGACCAATCTGCGTCGGTTCGAACGGTTGGACTGCTTCCTTTTTACGGTGTTCCTTGCGCCCAATCCCGTTGCGCTGATGACACCATATCGGCAGGCCGATGGTGTTGTGACGCATCATAATCGCGCGCCTTTTCACATTCTTGCAGAGGATGTGCACCAGCTTGCGCGCTCTTGCGGGTGGCGCGTTGCTCGCCGCGAGGTGATGCTGCCCCGAGGGCAGGCTCTGTTCGCTGCGCAGCCTGTCCGGGCCTGATACGACTGGCTTTGCTGGCCTTCGCCAGGGCGGCAGGGAAGGCGCAGCGACCCGGTTCTGGGGGACCAGATTATCAAGCGGCTTAGACTGCGTTCATGAAATTCTATCTGCAGTATCTGTTTCGGAACGGGAAACCCGGCTGGCAGGCTCAGGGGCTTTGCAACCAATAGGAACACAGGCTTGGCAAAAAATCAGCTTTAATGCTTCATCAGGTCTTTCAATGGTTTTTGCTCTATGCAAGTATATGGGCAATTAGAAAAACTTTTTAAATTAACCATATTTGAACGAGGGCTCCGATGACCGAGCATAACCCCGATTTGACTCTGAATCTGCGCGAAGACATGTCCCCGGCAGAACGTAGGGCCTATATCCAGAAATGGATTGCAAAGAACCAGCGCCGCATGGCCGCCGGGCTGGGTGCTACGCTGATGACATTGCCGCTTCTGGCGCAGGCGCAAAGCGTCGAGGGGGCGGTCAACGCGCTGGATATTGCAGGGGTCCGTTCGGTCGCGCTGAACCCTGATGGCAGTGTGCAACTGACGCTTGCGAATGGCCAGCAGGTTCAGGTTGCGGCGTCGTCGGTTCAGGTGGCTGCCGATGGCTCTTTGATGATCAGTGCAGCGGCAGCGGAAATGGTCGCTGATGTCGTGGCCGGGATCGCCGCATCGGGTGCGGCTGGTGGCGGTGCCGTTGCTGGTGCCGGTGCTGGCATTGGCGCTGGTGGTATTGCGGCGACAGTTGGCGGGGTTAGTCTGGCGGCCGCGGCAGCGGCAGCAGGCGGGTCATCAACCGACAGCAGCGGCGGGTCAGCGCCGTTGCCTGTGCTGAATATCGACTCCTTCAGCAATTCGCAAAGCCTGCAGCAGGTATTCGGCGCGTCCGCAGGCGAGCTGTTGGCAAGCGATAGCGTGACGGTCACTGTTGGGCCAGAGGGCGAGGAGCAGACGCTGAGCGCCTTCTTCGACAAGGCCGCCAATGATGGTGAAGGCGCGTGGGTTCTGGCAGCTCTTACACCGGAACAGCGCGAAGCCTTGCCGCAAGGAACACAGGTTCTGAACTTTTCGGCGACGCGCACCAATGAAGATGGCGAAGAAGAGGTGATTACCGGCAAGATCACGGTAAATATTGACACCGAAGCCCCCAAGGTCGAAATCACCACCCCGATTGCATCGGATGATATACTGAACGCCGCCGAAGCTGCCGCTGGCTTTATGATCGAAGGGACCACTGAAGGGGTTGATAACGGCCTGATGGTCACAGTGACCCTGAACGAGACAGAGTTCACGGCAAGGGTCACGAATAACGCATGGTCCCTTCAGATCACACAGGCCGATATTGTCGCGCTTGGGCTGGAAAGCGGCGATGATATCGTGATCACGGCAAATGTTTCGGACCGGGCGGGCAACCCGGCTGTCGAGGATGTGGCCACAATCCAGACTGATTTCATCGCAGAGATCAGCATTGACGACTTCACGATCGAAACGGTGAATACCTTTATCGGCGTTACGATCCGCGGCGAAACTGTCGGGGTTGAGCCAGACCAGCCTGTCACCTTCACGTTCAACGGAACGCCTGTTGAGGGCGTTACTGTGCAGGCCGATGGAAGCTGGTCTGCTTTTATTGAAGCGGCGGTAGTCAATGCGCTTGAGGATGGGGCACAGGTTACGGTCAGCGCCAGCGTCTCGGATGACGCCGCAAATTCGGACAGCAGCAGCACCACTGTCACCACCGATTTCACCACCCCGCCTGTGGCGATCACCAACCCTGCAACAGATGATTTCATCAATGAAGCTGCGGCAGCAGAGCCGCTGGTTGTTGCGGGCGTAACACTGCCGGATGCGCCTGTGACGGTCACGCTTGCGGGGGGGGCCACAAGAAACATTCAGGCGGATGATCAAGGGGTTTGGACAACCAGCTTTGACCCAGAGGATCTGCCCGCCGCCGAGGGTCCTTTCACCATCAGCGCGACCAGCGAGATCGAGGGCGTTGCGGTCCCCGCGCAAGATGTGACGGTTATCAAAGACACAGAAGTTGAGACGCCAAGCATAGAACTTGCCGATGACACCGGCACAGTTGCAGGTCAAACCAGCAATGGCACGGTCAATATCACCACTCTGGAAGACGGTGCCGTCGCCGAATACTCGCTAGACGGGGGCACGACCTGGACCCCGGTTGAAGGGGACAGCTTCACACTTGAAGACACTGGCGAAGTCTCTGTGATCGTGCGCCAGACCGATCTGGCAAATAACCAGTCAGACCCTTCCACCGCGCTGGAATTCACGCTCGACACCGCGCCGCCCGAGGTCACCGTGACCAGCCTTGCAGGGATCGAACCAGATGGCACCCTGACTGCCGCCGAATTGTTCGATGGCGACGCCCAACCGCTGGCAACGGTTGTCCTGACCGGCACAGCCGAAGGCGCGTTTGACGGCGCACCAGTTACAGTGCTGATCAATGGCACCCTCCTTGCCCTCGATCCGGCCCCGACCGTAACGGGCGAGGCATGGAGCGCTGATATTCCTGTATCGGCCTTGGCAGCTCTGGAAACCATCGAAGTGCGCACTGTCGATGGCGCTGGAAACGAGGGCACGGGTACGGCGGGTTTCACCAATTCAGTGGTCATTCCCACAATCACGGTGACTCAGCCTGCTGATGCGTTCGTGGTCGGGCTGGATGAATTCGAGAATGGCTTCACCATTTCCGGCACCACCACCGATGTGCCAAACGGGCCAATGAACCCAACGGATGGCAGCGCAGCCGGGGTGGTGACCATCACGATCACCGCCAATGACGATTCTATCAATCCCTTCGTGCAGCTTGTCTCCGTGCAGGACGGCGCGTGGGAGTTTTTTGTTCCCGCAGATCAATTGACTGATGTTCCTGATCTGACAGATTTTACGCTGAATGTGTCGGTCAGCGACGGGATTTATCCCTTGGCCGTGGAAAATGAGATCGGCATCAGCACCAATATTCCGCCGGAAATTACCTTTGATCCAATTGGCGAAGACGGTGCGTTGATCCTCGCCGATCTCGCCGCGAGCGGTGAGTTCACCCTGTCGGGCACGACCCGTGGGGTGCAGGAAGGTCAGCAAGTGTCGCTCTATATCGGAAATGGGGATGACATTAAGAATGAGCTTTTTGGCAATCCCGCCCAGAATCCAACCGTAGATGAAAACGGCAACTGGACCGTCACCTTTGCACCGGACATTGACGGGATCGACCCTGGTACAGAGCTTGTCTTCAGCGCCGAAGTCAGCAATGCATCCGGTACCGAAGCAGCAACGAGCGAGACTGCGGTTGCGTATCAGGCTTCGGTTTTCACCGCTGTTTTCGACGGTGCCGAGGGCGGCATAAGTTCTTTCTTCGTTTACACAGATCTGGATAATGTCGCCTCTGGCGGGATCCAGCGCTTTAGTCTGAAGATGGAATTTGACCCAAGTGTTGTTCGCCTGTTGCCGGCCGAGCTGACAGATGTCGAGGGCGAGCTGGTGGCGAGTGGCGGTTTGCATTCAACTATTGCCTTGGGCGAGCGGACCCCGAATGAAGCCCCGGACGGGGTTGCGGAAGTTTTCGGGGTACGTTTGCTGGGGCAGATCACCAGTTTTGCATCAGAGCCATTATATGTCTTCGATATGGAGAATCTGGACCCCTCAGCAGTCATCGAGATCAGGCTGACAAACGCAAGCGCGAATGATATTGGCGTCGGCTCGACCGTAAGCTACACAGGAACATCGAATGATGATGTGATTGTTGCAGCCAGTGGAGACACAGCCATCCGCGGCCGTGGTGGGGATGATGAAATCGACGTCTCGTCTGCCGGTGTGAATACGATCATCTTCGAGGGCGGGTCGCGCCAGAATGGTTTTGATACGGTGACAGGCTTTACACTCGGCGGCGCTTTGGCGGACCGGATCGCGATTGCCTTTGGTGGCTTCGGTCAGGATAGTCTGCGCGGGGATGGCACGGATTTCCAGGTAACCGATGGCGGCGCAGTGGGTGCGAATGTCGGCTTTCTGGTGTTCACAACGGCAGTTGAAAATTTCGAGAATGCGACGATCAATGCTGCCTTGAACGGTTTGTCTGATTTGAATGCCGGGGACGATCTGTATCTGCTGATCGGAAATGGTGAAGATGCGATCCTGACAGCGGTTGAGGTTACCGGCAGTGGGGCCAGGGTATTCACCAGCTCCGGCGAGTCCTATGCGGAATTCAAGGAGATCGGCGACCTTAGCGGCTTCTCATCTGCCAATATCATAGGCTTTGAGCAGTATAACGCCTGATGGACGTGTCTCTCATATCACTTTGCCCGGCGTCATGAGCGCCGGGTTGAACCTGACCCCGGTCAGCCATGACCGACATGGCGCGCTGCATTGGCGGCGCTTTTCGTCCTATTCATTTGTTCAGGCGCATCCTGTCGTTCCGATTGTACTGGGGGAACATGAACAGGTTGCCGCCTGTCTGCCCATTCTGTTCAGCCAAAGTCAGGCTGGCTTGTGGCCCGTCGCACTGACCCGGATAGGGGCGCAGACAGCACTGGTGTCCGAAAGTGGTGCATGGCGCGGTGCTTATGTCCCCTCAATCCTGCGGGTTCATCCGTTCCACGCCCGCCCCACCAATACCGGCGAATTTGCCTTGCTGGTCGATGAGGCCAGCGGCCTTGTGACAGATGACCCCGACGATCCGCCGTTTTTCACAGCGGACGGTGCGCTGGCCCCTGATCTGGTGCAAGTGGTCGATTTCTTTCGCCAGCGCGTGCAGGCCGAAGGGAATACGCGTGCGGCGATGCAGGCGATCAGCCGCGCGGGGCTGCTGGCCCCTTTTGCCCCGCCAAAGGGGCGGAAGCTGCCTGTTGACGAGTTGTTGCAAGTGGATGCGGCCGCGCTGGCGCGCCTTGGGCGGGTCGCCTTGGCTGACCTGCACCGTGCAGACGCGCTGGGGTTGGTCCATGCCGCGCTGGTGGGCCGTCATCACCTTGGTCTGCTGGCCCATGTCGAAGACCGGCTTGTTGGCGCTGCGCCTAAGGCGCCGCCCGCAGAAAGGCCCGACGATACTGCAATTTCCGGCTTTTTCGATGCCTTGGCCACGGCGCAGGAACAAGAGCCAACACTTGCGGGTTTGATACGCCCGGCTTTCACGCCCAATTCTGGCAACTGAACCGGGTTGAAGATTGCGCCGCATCGGCGCAATGCACGTTCAAGTCGGCAATCCCATATGGCCAAGCAGAATGCCGGTCATGTCCAGATCGCGGTCAGCCGAAAAATCGGGCGCGGTTAACCCGGTCTGATAGCTGACATTGCCCGCGTTGATATGATCAAGGTTCTGCTCGGGGTCCAGAAACACCCAAGACGGGGCATTGCTGCTGGGCACACCAACCGCTGCGCGCAGCACTTCCAGCGCGTCCAGTGCTGTGACCTTGCCATCGCGGTTGATATCGGCGGCAATGAAGTGCTGCGCGCTTGCAGGCCCGAATGATGGCGCAACCCCCACCGCCAGACGCAAGACATCCAGCGCATCGCGCGCAGTGATGATTGGGTCGCCCTGCGACCACGGGCGGGTTGCATCCAGACGGAGGATCGAAAACTCTGGCAGGGCGGCTTGGCCGGTCCCATTGACAGCCAGGCGAACTTCGCTGCCAGTGTCCAGCGTGAACGTGACGACCGACTGCGGCAGTGGCTGGCCGAAGGCATCCTGCAAGGTCACTGAACCGGATCCTGTGGGGATCGGTTCTGGCGTCGGTTGGGGTTCTGGTGTCGGTTCAGGTTCAGGTTCTGGCTCGGGTTCCGGCTCTGGCTCTGGCTCTGGCTCGGGTTCGGGTTCCGGAACCGGCTCTGGCTCTGGCTCGGGTTCAGCTTCAGGCTCCGGTTCTGGCTCCAGCGGTGGTTCTGGTGTTGGGCTTGTGGGGTCCGGTATCGATTCAGATTGACCGTATATTTCCGTGAGGCTGAGCACCATCACCCTGTCTGGCCCCATCAATCCTTGTGGAAAGATATCCGCCGCGGTGAGGGTTTGGCCTGAAAGCGTGTGCAAGTTCAGTTCATACCCCCGAAAGGCAATGCGTGCGCCTGTGTCAAGTGGCGTAACCTCAAGCTGGTTTGTGTGGCGCAGCATGGGCCAGGCGGAAAGGTCAAGGCGGTCCTGCCCAGGCGCAAAATCAGTGATCGTGATCGCGGTTTGCTGCGGGCGAATGACAAAAACATTCGCACCGCCGCCGCCGCTGAGGTGTGTCACACCATCGCGTGCAATGATGATGTTATCATCTGCGCTGCCCTGACCGTTGTAAACCAACCCGCCAAGCCTTGCCAAAGGCATGTTGAGCACAGTGATACCCGGATCGCGTCCTGATGTGGTGGTGACGATCAACTGGTCCCCAACAACGACAGTTTGAAGCGTGGCCACGCTGTATAGCCCTGTAGTCGGTGTATTGAAGAACGTGTCCAGCCAGATAAGCCAGCCTTCATGCGACAGCGCGAACAGCGAGATGCCATGATCCGCCCCGCCCACCAACACCAGATCAAGCGGACCGTTCGCGGTCTGCACGCTTGCCCCACTGATTGCTTGTACCCGATAGAATGCAGTGCTGGCTGAATCGATGACATGATCTGCGCCTTCATAGCCCTGCGCAGCTTCGCGTAGTACCGATAACGAAGACCCCGCTGCACCTGCAATCACCACACGGGTGCCGAAGCCTGCATCGTGAAAGACCGCCATCCCTGTCGGGGTGGCCAGACCTAGGCTGTCACCAGCTAGGTGCGGCGCTCCCTCGGGGGGCAGGACTTGCAGCGCATTCTGAAATTTGCTGATCATCAACACGTCGCCATCTTGCGTCCTGCTGATGCCGCTTGTCCCTGACCAGGCCGGGCTATCAGGAGCGCTTTCAGGCGCGGTTTCCCGCAACATCGCCCAGAGTCGCAGGAACCCGTCATGGCCTGCTTCTATTTCTTCCTCAACACGGTCGAAGCCGACAAGTCTACGCGGCCCGAAACTGCCATCGGGATTGATCACATGGCCCCAGAATGTCGTTTCACCCAATCCGAAAAAGGCGATCATTTCGCCCCGAAACGTGACCAGTTCAAGCTGGTCACGGGCGGCATTCAGCGCTGTATTGCCGAATTCGACCGTGTCTTGCAGAATCAATGTTCCAGCGCTGTTAATGCGCCATGCGCTGATGCCACCGTGGCGCCCGGAATTCACCAGCAATAGCGGCCCGTCCGGCGCATCCTGCCAGATTGTTGTCGCACCCAGAGAGTGGTCGAACATGTCGATACCCGTCTGGACGCGGCCCTGCTCATGCAGACGCATCTTTCCCCACCTGTATAGTCACCCGAGGCCGAAAGTCCGGGTGAAGCGGGGCGTGGTGCGGGGCGGAATTGCGGCGAACTAGTGCCTTTTGCCTTGGATTTTCGTCAAATCCAGTTCAAAGCGTGCGCGCGCAGGTATCAGGCAGAACAGGCTTTTAGCCGATATATTCTAGATTTCCCAACAAGATGCCCTTCATCGCAAGGGGCTGATCGGGATCGAGCGTTGCGATGTCGATTCCTGACTCCACAAAGGCGTTCGTGCGGTCCAGTTCCATCGTGGCAAAATCGGTTTCGGCGTCAAAATACACCCATCTGGGCGCATTGGCGGTGGGCACCCCAACCGCTGCGCGCAGCACTTCCAGCGCATCCAGCGCTGTGACCCTGCCGTCAGAATTGATATCTGCGGCAATGTAGTGCTGGGCGGTGGCCGTGCCAAAAGAAGGGCTGACGCCGACGGCCATGCGCAACACATTCAGCGCATCCAGCGCCGTGATGGTCGGATCACTGCCCGGCTGGTAGTCGCGGGTCACATGTAGCGCCCCTTCTGTGCCTGCTGGCAATTGAAACGTCACAGCGCCTGTCGCATCCACAGACTGGGTGTCAAGCGCGGTGCCATCCGGCAGAAGCGAGACGCGCGCCTGTGTTCCCATTGCCAGCGGGTCACCGTCGGTATCTTGCAGCACCAGATCAAGTTGGTAAGTGTCTGGCTCTGGCTCTGGCTCTGCGGGCGCAAAATCGGTCTGGAAAGTTGCCTCGGTGCTTGCCGTGTCGCCTGCAACAGTCACCTCTGCGCTTAATGTCAGGGTGGCACCGTCCGGCAAGGTTTGCAGCATGTCCTGCGGGATCGACAGTTGCCATTCTCCGTCTTCGACACTTGCAAGAAAGCTTTGGTCATTGAGCAGGACTGTTACGCTGACATTGTCGGGCACGTGCGTGGTGGTGCCAGTGATATGAATCCCCGCGTCACGAATCTCTGCTGTCATCGGTCCGTCGAAGGGCAGGGGGGACAGCGACAGTTCGGGGGCCGGAAAATCCAGATCTGCGCTGAAGCCGCTCAGTTGGAAATTGTAGGTATTGTCGAACTGATCGCGCAGTTGCAGCGGTAAAGCATAGGTGCTTCCCTGCTGGAGCAATGCCAGTGTCGAACCGGGGAAATGGACGGCCCAGTCGCCGTTTTCGATCGTGGCGGTATGCGCGACACCGGCCAGCATGATGGTGACAGCCCCCCCCTCGGCAGAGGTGACGCCCGAATATGTAACGCCGTCTTGCAGGTCATTTGCGCCCAAGGTGGCAGAGAATGGCGTGGGGAATGTTCCAAGTGTCGGCTGGTCGAAAGTGGTGCTGAAGCTGAATGTCTCATCCACCGGCCCTGCTGCTGTCTGCGCCGCTGCTGTGATCTGGTACTCGGTATTGTTGATCAGATCGTCCAGATCGCCCGCGACATAGCCATCCTGTGTCTGCCTACCAGCGCCAATCGTAACAGACCACTGGCCGGACTCTGTTAGGGTTTCATAGCTTTTGTCATTCAGCGTTACGATCACTCTAGTGCCATTTGGCATGTCCTGGGTGCTGCCTGTCACAACAAGGTCTTGGCTCTGTTCCTGCGCGCTCATATAGGCGCCGATGGCGGGGGGCGTCAGCGTGATTGTTCCTTGCGCGACGGAAGATTCCAGAACCCCGGCAGGGGAATAAATGCCATCTGCAAATTGCAGAAAGGTGATATTCTGCAAGGTGTTGACACCATCCCCCAACGCGCTGCCGCGCTGGTCGCTGACAGTGATCGTGCCGGCATTTACCGTTATTGCATAGTCGGCAAATGCACCTGTAAACAGCGCCGTGTTGACCCCGCCTGCGCCGTCAATCACATTGTTTCCGCGCCCGACAAGCAGCAGGTTGTCCAGTGCGTTGCCCGTCAGCGCCAGATTGCCCGCGCCCAGCAAGCCGCCCTCGGCCACCCCGTCCAGCAATGTCAGATCGCTGGAGGCCAGAATCCGGCTTCCGCCGACGATATCTAGTTTCACATTGCTGGCGCTTAGATCGACTTCGGCGCGCAAGCTCTCGCCCTGCCAGTTGATCACAACTTCAACCGGATCATCCTGTCCGCCAAGGTTCAAGGCATAGCCACCTGCGCCCGCCGTCGTGATGCTTTGCCCCAGCGCTGTGATCGTCACAGCGCCGCGCCCTTCGCCCATTGAATAAAACCCGTCACCATCAAGATCGTCATAGGCAACACCCGTCAGAAAGCGGTCGGACGCCCCTTCGCTTCCGAATTTGTTGGTGATGACAGATGCGTTAAACGTGACCCCATTTGCCACATAGTCTTGTGTAAAAACCTGCGCGATCCCTGCTTCCTTGTAGTCGGCATTCAACAGGTTGGGCCGGTGGGTGATCGAATAGAACAAACCCTGATGGTGCCCGATTCCCGAAGGGCCAGTCACTATGGCCTGTTCTGCCGAGAAATTGGCAGTTGTGGCCCCAAAGGCCAGGTTTTCACCCACAAACCGCGACCCGTAGCCTGCATCTTCTGCGCGGTCGGCCGGGGTTGTTCCGTCCAGCCAATGGTGCCCGGCATTTGGCCCTGTCATCTGAACCTGACCGTCAAGATAGGCCTGCGAATGCACCACGGATGCAGCAGATAGCTTTTCATTTGCCGCCAGTGGCTGGCGCACCCCGTCTTCGATAGTTTGCGCAGGGGGCTGGCCTGTTTCGCTGGTCGGGTCGGGGTCATTCAATCCGATGCCAAAGCGCGCGGCCTCGCCCAAAGGGTTAAGCCGTGCACGGTTCAACTGCTCCAGAAAGAACTGCTCGGGGGCGGTCAGCATGAATAAACTCCCTCAACATCAAAAAACACGATGAGATACTTAATGCCTGTTCCTCAACCCAGTGCGCGTATGGAGGTGACGCAAAACGATGAACAAGGGCGGCAGAAGCGGTCCCCACTCATAAAGCAAGATGGCCCGCAGCACTGCCGCAGGCCATCGTAGTGTCAGCGCATTCAAAGGGTGTCCATATTGCCCAGCAAAATGCCGACCATGTCAACGCCACCTGTATTCTCGGTCAGGCTGGCAACACTCACCCCTGTTTCGACAAGAGTATTCTCGCGAGACAACTCCAGCGAGTCCCAATCCGTTTCAGCATCGAAAAAGACCCAACGCGGCGCGTTTGCAGAAGAAACACCCACTGCCGCGCGCAACACTTCCAGCGCATCCAGTGCCGTTACCCTGCCATCGCCGTTGATATCGGCTGCGATCAGTTGTTGTGCGCTGGCCTCGCCGAAGGATGGCGCAACGCCTACCGCAATGCGCAGCACATTCAGGGCATCGAGTGCCGTGACGGTCGGGTCGCCGGTCTGCCAATCGCGGCTGGCATCCAAGCGGCCTACTGAATTTTCGGACAGGTTAAACTCAAAACTGTCGCTGTCACGTGTCTGGCGTGTCAGATTTACGGATTTGCCATCAGGGCGGAAGGTGACGGTCGTATTTGTCAGGGGGTCTCCGGCAAGGGTTGTTACATTGCCTGACAGGCTTAACAGGGTGTCGGTCAACCCGCCGCCCGCAACCGCGGGCGTTTCGATCACAGGGGGCGGCGCTTCGGGCGAAGTGACCTGTTGAACAAACTGGTCAGAACTTAACGCGCTGTCCAGAAAGCTGTCATCTTGCGTGACCAGAAGGTCCAGCACAGCATTGTTATAGGCAAAACTGCCCGGTGTCAGACCTGCCGCTTCTGCCAGGGCGCCGGCCTCTGCCTTTTCTTCGGCGGAGAAATCGTCAAGCGTGACCATCTGTGTGGGATAGTCGGCCAGATAGAAGCTGTCCGGCCCCTCACCCTCAGCGTAAGTGAACAATGTGCTGTCATCCGTGACGCGCCAGTATTCGCGGAATTCCCCGTAAACCCCGTAGGTTTCGGCCTCTGCATCATCCCCGAATTGCAGCGGGATTTGCAGGCTTTTCGTCCCGCCGTCAAAAACAAGGTCATCGGCTATGGTGCCGTTGAAATTGCCCAGCAGACCTTCGACATTGTCTTGCCAATAGGATGACAGCCCCACGCCGATATCCACTCGGCTGCCCACGATATCGACCTGAATCAAGCTTTGAGAGTCGTCTGGCGCAATCGCATAAATCTTGTAGCTGTTGCCCTCGCGTGTGATGACACTTGCATCCATTCGGATCAGGTCGCCATCGGCCAGTGCGCGCGCATCACCATTGATGCGTAGCTGCGTGGCACCCGGGGCGATCATGATCGTGTCTTCCCCCAGTTGCAGGGCTGCTGCGACATTTGCTGTGACGTTTTCGCCAGCCGGGGACATGCGGGACTGCAACTCGAACATCTCGCCATTGGTGGCGCGCATCAGCACATATTCGCCAGCGGCGTGGAAATCATAGCCCAGCCCGTCATGTGTCAGCAGATGCGGGTCGCCAGTGGCGAAGGCGAGGCTTAGATCGCCCAGGCTGGGAATGAAGAAGCTGCCAAGGACCACGTCCAGTTCGTCGATGAAGCTGCGGAAGTTCTCGACATCGGTGGCCGACAGGATGACGGTGCCATCGGGGTCGGTGATGGTCAGGCTGTCAAAGCTGATGCCGGGCACATCGCGCAATTCCGTGGCGGGCTGGCCGGTGCCGAAAGCATCGAGAACAAGAGGGTCTTTGAACGTAAAGAACTGGTTGGACTCCCAGTCTGAGACCGAATAGGTTCCGTTGAAACTGGGGAAATCGATCCTGACCCAATCAGCATCGCCGATCCTGTCAATCTCGCCAACGAAAGATGCGCCAGAGTTCAGCACATAAGGAGTTGTGCTATTCGCGGGCGCATCGCCCATATCTTCGAAGGTCCATTGATTGGCGTTAGCAGTCGGCCCCCACCAACTGCCTCCAAGCTGGTAGACCCCGGTCTGAGCTTGCCAGCTGACGATCTGTTCATCGCTTGCAGTGACCTGCGCGAAATATGTGCCCTGCGGCAGTTCCTCGTATACAATGCGCAGAGAGTTAGGCTCATCATTGGAGAAGCTGAATACTTGGCCCTCTACGGGGTTCCCACTTGCGTCGAACAAGGTGACTTCGGGCACGATCTGCGCGCGGGCAGGGTTGATGAACTCAAAGAGTTCCGCGACAGAGATATCCGCGCCGGTCATGGTCAGGACAAAGCCATCAAGATTAAGCGTTATCGTATCGCCCAGCTCAAGGCTGGCCAGCACTTCGCCATTGTCGCGCAGGCTGAAACCGGTGAACCCATATTCTTCCAGCGACCCTTCGGCCTCGCCATCCAGAATGTCGACCAGCGTGATCAGTTGCGACAGCGTAACCGGAAAGCCGCCGGTCAACTCCAGGCTCTGGTTGCCGCTGCTGAGTGTCAGGCTTTCGGGCGCTATATCCAGTTGCGCAATGCGCAGGTCGCCATAGTCCATGCTGATCTGGGTGATCGTTCCATTGGCCGTGCCGTTTTCGAGCGCTTGCTGCAACCCTTGGAGCGTGCTTGAAGGTGTGATGCCACTGCCCGAAATTTTGAAAGTGTAAATTTCGCTATCTGCCGGATCAAGGCTTGCGAACTGGGCCGTAAGGCCAGTTGACGACAGGATGATATCGCCAACGACATCGTCTTCGTCTGGCCGCACATTCCGCAACAGGTCGCTATATTCCAATGCAAGGTTCGGCAGCCTTGTATTGCCCAACCCATCCAGCAGAGCTTCAAATTCGGGATTCAAAGATATTGTGGCCATATACGAAATGATCCTTTAATGCAAAATCTGTGCCCGATTTCAAAAACCCGGGCGCAATTATTAAAAATTTATTCATTTGTTTATGGCGTAAGAAATTGGTTCAAATCAAGGCTTATTGCAAGTGCCTGTCCGTTTTATGAGTCTGCGCTGGCAGACAGGCTGTGCGGGCAAGGCGACAGTATTTTCTGTGCTACTCATCCTTTCTGGTTGCGCTGCCCCGCCAGAGGCTAAGATCGGGGTGCGCCTTGCGCAGGCTGATCTGGCCTATGGCCCTGCCGCGCTTGATCATGCGGTGTCAGAATTCCTTGGGCCGTCTGCATCCGGTGGCGGCGGCGGCAGTTCGGGTGGGTCTAAAAAGTCCGGCTCTGACAAGAAAAAGGCCAGCGCCGATATAGACTACCGCGAAATCGCAGGGCAGGAAGTGGCGCTTGTGGTCGGCATGGCCCAGCCCCTTGCGGAAGGCTGGTATCTGGATGGCACGTTGCGGTTGGGGCAGGGCGAAGTGGATTACGTTTTGCCCGCAGGCAGTTTGCGCGTGCCGCTAGGGGCCGCCACCGTTGTTTTTGACGAAGAGGTGACACTGCAAGCCCGCACCCGCTTTCTGGAAGCCGAAGTGCTTGCCTTTCGGCAATTTGCGCTGCCCGTGCCCGGTGTTCTGGAACTTGGTGCCGGGGGTGGGGTCAGAAGAACTCACAGCCGGTTGAAAGTCAGCACTGACATCTTTTTGCCCATAGAAATTGACAGCCGGTTTCAGCAGACCCAGACCTATGGTGCAATTCAAGCCCGCTACAGCCTGCCCCGTCTGCCGCTTCGTGGCTTTGCCGAAGGGCGCTACTACGGGCGCGATGCTGCCGGAATACGCGGGGGGGTCGAGATGGTCTTGCCTTTGAAAGCGCGGCGACCGTGACCGCAACGCGGCCTTGCGCAGTTTCAGATCGCTCGCGGGCCTTCACGCACTTGGCCGAAGTGGGGAAAACACCCCTTCCAGATCTTCTGTAAAGAATGGCGGGGTCAGGACAGGAAAGTGTAGCGTATCCTCGGCAGCAGGCAGGTCGTCATGCAACAGCACAACTTTCGCCCCCATGCGGTCCAGCGCGCCACGAAGGGCACTTGTTGCGAATGTATCGGGCGCAACCTGCACAAGCGCATGGCCGAGGCTTGCCCCGTCTTCCAGCCCGGCCAGCATTTCCAGCGCCTCTTCTGCCGAATTGGCCACAAGAGGCACACCCAGGCCGAGTTGTTTCAGCGTGGTCGTCACATCTGATGCGACCAGCGGAACGCGCACACAGACAAGGAAGTAGGTTTGCATACAAAGACCCTTTCGATTCTAGGTCTATATGCGCACACTGAAAAGAGTCGCACTATTAACTGCGACATAGGTAATAAAATCGTCGTTATGGCAATACTCGGCCTGAAGTCAGGGTTAATCCGCCCGGCCAATGCAACGCTGCGCGCTGGCCGGGTGGGGCATGTTTAGTCGATGATTTCCACCAGTTCCACACGCCGGTTCTGCGCGCGGCCGTTTTCTGTCCGGTTGGTGGTGATCGGCGACATTGGTCCCGCCCCGGCTGCGCGCAGGCGCGAGGCGTCAATTCCACCTCTGTTGGCAAGCCAGCCGACAACAGCCTGTGCGCGCTCTACAGACAGGCGAAGGTTGTAATCAAAGCTGCCGACACCGTCGGTATGGCCCACCACCAGAAGCTTCAACTCTGGCCGCCCACGAAGCAGGTCGGCGACGGTTTCAAGGGCGCGCGCGGATTCCGGCAGGATTTCTGCGCGGTCGAATTCGAACAAGATCGCATTGACGATCACACGGCCATCCTGCACCAGCCCCGATTCCAGTTCCTCGACCTCTTGCGGGACCAACACGACCTCGGGTTCGGGTTCCTGTTCTGGCTCTGGCTCGGGTGTGGGGGAAAACAGGTCCAGCGGCGCCATCTCTTCAATCTCGACCGCATTGATCATCATCCGGCGCGCATTCTGGCGGCTGAAGAACGACACTGCGATGACGTTCTGTTCATCAGGGCTGCGGACAAGGATATAGGCGTTGCTTTCAGATGCGGTGCTGGGGGTGCGCGACAGAAAACCGCTCTGATATGAAATGAAGGTGAACCCGTCACGGATACTCAGTTCTTCGCCTATGCCCGAGAAGATGATTTCGAAATCGCTGCTTTCGAAATGCTGAACATAGCCACGATACAGGCGCAGCAGGGACAGTTCCAACCCATCGACAGTATATTCCATCTGCCGCCATGCGCCTTCGACTTGCACTGTCTCTTCGAATTCAGGGTCACGCCCACCCGGATGCGGCGCGGCCGGAAATTCAATTTCTGCGAAATCGGTGAATTCGTCACGGGTGATATAGCCCTCGGCAGGAAGCGGCACCATCGGGTGCGGGGCCGCCCCCTCGATAGCGCGCTGTGCCATGACAGGTTGTGCAGCAACCGTTATGCACAGCGCTGTCACAATACTGGCCAAAACGACTGCGACCTTGCTTCTGAACATCCTGAAATCCCTTCGTTTCGTGAGTGTTGCCGGAACTCTAGCCGTGCAAACTTGCGGCTTCCCCCTTCAAACAGAGGGGGCGCGCCGTTTGTCTGAAAGCCTGTACCTTAATCTGGGCGCTGTCTGGCCCACCAGCACGCCTGTGGCACGCCCGATTGCACGGACAGGATCTGCATTGCATCGGCTTGCCACAGGCCATGCTCGACCAGCCATTCTGTCGCTTGCGCATCCTCGACGCGTGTGGCCAATGCCTGCCCCAGCCCCGTCAAGGCGCCGCTGACCTGCGAGGGCGGCAGTTCCGCGCAGGTTGGGCCGTGAGTGTCCACATCTAAGGGCTCTGGCGAGGTGCAGGCCGAAAGGCCACACTCAACAGCGTCATCCGGGGCGATTTCATGCCGGCCAGCGGCGACGATATCGGCGCGCATACCCTGAATCGGGCGCATGACAAAACGCCATTCAACATCTGGCCCGGCCCCGAAAGCTTCAAGAGGGGCGACCGCGCTGGCATCAAGAAATTCCATCAATTCATTGCGGCGTGCTTCGCCCAGATTGAAAGCCTGAAGGCGGATCAGCGATACCTGCATCGGCCCTCCTGCGCCTTCGGGGATGATCTCGACACGTTCCTGTGTCAGCCGGATACGACCGTGCAGGGCAAAGCCGTCTTGTGCGCCAAAAACCTCGACCGCGCGGGCGAGGGGCGGCAGATCGGCATCAGGCCAGCGCAGCGCTGCCGGGTCGGACTGCTGGCGCACGGGCAAGGTGGCATCCAGTTCAGCCACGTCCATCGCCACTGAACTGCCCAGAAATTCTGTGATCAAACTGTTCAGGTCAGTTGGTGACGGGGCATTGGCCGGGGTGGTCACGGCATCGGGGCGCGGCGGGATCGGGGCTGCAATGACATGGCGCTCCAACCCCTCAAAGCCCTGCCGCCAGACAGAGATCAGCGCGACCAGAGTGTCGTCGGCTTGCGGATACCCGGCAGAGAGGACCGCATCTATCCGGTAGGCTTCGGCGCAGCCGCGCGAGGCCGGAATGCGCTGGTCCTGATGCAGGACTTGCGCGCCGCCGCCGGGTTGCACAAGTTCCAGACGGTAGCCGCGCAGTGCATCGGGGCGCAGACAGTAATCGACGGCCGCCGGCACGGGAATGTCTGACAGCCTGAGTGCAAATTCCCGCATCGGTTGCGCTGTCGGATTGTCGGGGTTCGGGATGGAGATGCGCGTGACCTCTTGCGCCATATGCGCCTGCCCGATGCCAGCAGAATAGAGCACGGTTGCGGGGCGGCGTATGCCCAGGTCTTGCAGCATGGACGCGGCGCTGTCCAATGCCTCATGGCGCACGCGCTCTAACGCCACAAATGGGGCGGCTTCGACCTCTGCCATCGAGGTTTCGTCGCGTCCTGCCCGAAAGGGCGACCCCGAAACCCATGCATTCTGCGCCAGATCGACCACAAATACAGTTGCATAGGGCAACCCGGAGCCGCGTTGCAAGCCATAGGTCTTGAAGGCGAAATATGCGCCGTCCTCGGAAAACCCGATGATACGGTCATGCGTGAAGTCACCTGCAAATCCCGGCTTTGCCAGCAGGCAGGCTATAAGGGCAAGCGTGCGCCACATCATTCCGCAGCCTCCGTCAGCCCTTTTCCAGCGCGCGATTTCAGTTTCTGGAACTTGCTGGACATGCCATCCAGCTTGGCGTCCCATTCGGGGTTTGGTGTCTGCCCCTCGATGGTGCGGAAATAGGCTTGCAACAGGCAGGCAACGGCCAAGGGTTCCAACAGGGCCTGTTTGACCGACCATGCCAGAATAAAGGCAATCACGATTCCCATCGCCGACATGCCGCCGGGATAGAGGTTGCTGATCAGCGCCGCAGGGGCCAGCATGATGAAGAACAGGATCGCCATCAGCCCATAGACAAACAAGGTGATCCATGCAGCATTTTTCAGCATGGGGCGGTAGTTCTGCGCATAAAGCACCAGTGCTGCCCGCGCCGAGGCCCAGGGGTCGGTCGCGCGGGTGCGCATGCCATAGGCAAGGATCACCTCATCAATAAAACCCACAGCCACACGCAGAAAGGCGCGCAGAATGGTGACAAGCTGGCGCACACCCGGAATGGGCAGCAGCGTGAACACGCCGCGGATCAGCCCGGTGATCGCGCGCAAGACGCCCTTGACCAGTTGATCAATGGCAAACAACACACTGGCCTCGCCAAAGCGTTCGCGCACCATTGCTTGTGCATGGCCGATCTGGCTGCGCCCATCGGGCATGGGGCGGTTATCAATCAGCTCTACCATGACCGCGATATGACCGGCCTTGACCATGTACAGGATATACTCGCGCAGCCAGTACATGACGATCAAGACAATGCCGAAGCCCGACAGTCCGCCAAAAAACGTGGCCGAGGCGCGAAAGCCCTCGTCGCCAAGTGCGCCAATGCCCCAGCCGATACCCGCGCCAGTGCCGGTGACCAGAACATAGGCCAGTGCCGCACCAAAATAGACAGCCATGCGCAACAAGACGAATGGCAGGGTTTGCAGCATCAGGCCAATGCCGCGTCTAAAGGAAAAGTCCCACATGGTTATATCCTTCGTTTCGGGTCTGGTGGGGTTTAGGCGGGCGCGTATCAGCGCAGGTTGGTCTTGATTTCTCGCTGCCATTTGCTGACAGAGGTTCGCGGCGCACCGACAAGACGCGCGATGATGGCTGCATCGGTTGCCACGAAATCTGCAACTGTCCTTATGCCTTGCGCTTCAAGCATGGCCCGTTGACGGGGTGTGAAATGATCGCCCGGAAAGGCGCGTGCCATATCGTCTGTAGGGGAGAAGACCTTGCCTATTCCGGGCACGTTACGGACACCTGTGATCGTATCTTCCCCGCGGATGCCCTCAATCTGCAAGTGGTTGGACTGGGCTGTTTGCAGATTGGTTTGCGCCTGAAGGTCAACGGGGATCAGCGTCAGAAATAGCGATCCTGCAACGGACAACGCGGCAAGGTTGGGCAAATATCGGGGTGACATGCGAATTTCCTGTGCTTCGAGGCGGCACGACACCAAAGGCGCGCGCCTGATCGCTGACACCTTAGGGCTGATGTTCCCGCGTTTCCCCGTCTGAACAGGGGGGATCAGGCCAGATGGCGCACTGGCAGCGATAGCAAAAGTGCCACAAGATCGGCCTGCCTGTGGGTTCCTGTCTTGGCAAACACATTGCGCAAGTGAAACGCGATCGTGGTCGGGGCGACTTGAAACTGCTCTGCAATCTCGTCCGGGCGCAAGCCAGAAGCCAGTTGACGCGCGACGCGGGCTTCGGTCGGGGTCAGATCGAACATAGCGCTTAGTGCAGATTGTGAGAGCGGGACCATCGCATCCTGTTTTGTCAGAAAAACCATGACCATCGCCGGCGCACCTGTGGCCGGTTCTGGTGGGCAGGCATGAACCTGTGCAATGCAGGCCGTGGTTTCATCCAGCAGCAAGGATTTGCCATCTTCGCGACCGGCGCGCGCCAGCGCGCCCAATGCGCGCACGGTCTCGGTCAGGGCATCGCGGATGTCGCCCCCTTTTTCGTGCATGATACTATCTGCAATTTCATTGGCCCTTACCTGCGTGCCATCGGGCGTGAAGATCAGCACACCAACAGTCAGGTTTTCCAGCAGATGTTCACCAAGCCCGGCAACATGCGAGATATTGGCCCTTGCCTGCTTGCTTTGGCGCAGACGGGCTTCGATCGTGGATAACAGCAGATCATAATTGATGGGTTTGGTCAGATAGTCATCTGCCCCGGCGCGTTTGCCCCGGATGATCGCATCGGTCATGGACAGGGCCGACAGAAAGACAATCGGCACATGCGCCATATGCGGGTAATCGCGCCGCAGTCGGGCCAGAACGCCATAGCCGTCAAGGTCCGGCATCATGATGTCACATAAAAGCAGGTCCGGGCTGCAATTTTCCAGACAAGTAAGCAGGTCTGCGCCATTGCTGGCCTCTTGCACACGGTAGCCAGCGGCAAGCAACTCGTCTGCGATGTCGCGCAACAGATGCGGCTCATCTTCACAACACAGGATCAGGGGGGGCTTTGTCATAGACACCGTCCAATTTTGTTATGCGACAGGCAACCAGAGAGTGAAGACCGAGCCCTTGCCGGGCCATGTCTCGAAACTGATCTGCCCGCCTTGAAATTCGGCAAGCGCTTGGGCCAGCGCAAGCCCAAGACCTGCGCCTTCTTTATGCGTCTTGCCGCGAAAATAGCGGTCAAACAGGTGCGGTTGATCGCAGGCATCAATCCCGTCGCCCTGATCGGTTACCGCGCAGGCCACGCGGTTGCCTTGTTGGAACACGCGCAATTCCACGGGCCGGTCGCCATTGCTGAACTTGAGCGCATTTGACAGCAGGTTGTCAATGATATGGCTGACAAGATGCAGATCACCTTTCGCCTTCAATAGGCCATCGGCGCAAGATACCTGGAGTTTCCGGTTCGGATGACGGCCTTGGGCTTCGGCTATGGCGGAGTCAACAACCTGCCTGATATCCAGTGCCGCGAAATCCGCTTGCAACTGTTCATTGTCCAACCGCGCCAGCAACAGCACCGTATCGCTCAGGCGGGTCAGGCGGCCTATTGCATCGCTGACCACGGCGCGTCTTTCGATCACATCATCTGCCGTGACTGAATTGCCCTTGCGTTCCAGCCGGTGCAATGCGCTATCGATCAGGCTTAGCGGGGTGCGCAACTGATGCGAAACAATTGCCGCAAAATCCCGATACATCAGCGCGACATCCCGTTCCTGTTCCAGCAATTTGGCGGCGTGCAGGTTCTGAACATCGGCAAGGTGCAACTGGCGTTGCTTGCGCAAAAGCAGCCACGAGATTGCAAGCGCGGCAAGAAATGCCGCCATGACAGCAAAGATAACCAGACGTTGGGTGTTGCGATAGGCGTCAAGGCGCGCGGCGGCCCTGTCCCAATCCTCGATCATGACATCATTTGCAATACGGTTGATTTGCGGGTGCAGCGCTTCGGTCAGGTCCAGAAGCGCCTGATGCTGCCCTTCGTCATGCCCGTGAATCTGTGGGTCCAGTTCCAGCAGGGCCTCTGCCATGTCATTGACTGTCTGCAAATGCCCGATCTGTTCCAGATACCGCGCCTGCGGCCCCCGTCCGAGCAAGTGAAGTCGTGAAATTGTCAGGTCAAAGCGCCGTTCGATATGGCTGTTGTCCCGGTCCTGCTGCGCCACGGCAAGCCCAAGGGCATGGGCTTCCATCTGGGTCTGGCTGACCACCCAGAGCATGTTTTGCGTTGCAGCGATGCGCATGTCGCGTTCCAGCGCCGAAGATTTAGCCAGAGCAAAGGCCAGCGACCCCAGAAACACGACAAGAACAGGCAGAAAAAGCGCGTATTGCGCCAAGCCCGGTCGTTGCCCTGCCAGTGTGCCACTGGTCATTGAACATGCAGCGATACCAGCTGCCAGACCCAGCGGGTATCATAGCGGATATCCTGCAACTCCGGGTGGTCGTCGCGTGGATAGACGATCCAGATCGGCCCCTTGTCGCGCGGGCTAAGCGGTTCGCCATCCATAAACAGCGCGCCAATCACATCGAAGCGTTCAAAATCCGAGATCGGGATTTCGATCTTGTAATCATTGAGCGCGCGCGCAATCACGATGTCGCCACCTGCCTCATGGGCTTCCAGCAAGTCTCGGATCAGAAAACCCTCGAAGGTCGATCTGCCATCAGTCACCGTCGTGGCCGTAACCATTTTCTGTTGCGGCATGTCCAGCAGATCTTCGCGGGTAAGGCTGACTTCGTCATTCGGGATTGCGCCGGTAAGTGTCAGAACAGTGTCGCTTGCACCAAGCGCCGGGGCGGTCAATAGAACGGCAAGGCAAAGCGCAAGTTTTCCGGGCAGTTTCATCGGCGAGCTCCTGTTAGCTTTTCGGACAGTGCCCTCGGATCAGAGGCATCGTGCTCATAGTAATGAAAAACCGATGTGAAACATCCCCAAATTTACAAGTTTTTTCGAGGGTTCCGTAAGACAGCAGGGCAAACCGCGCCGGATTATGCAAAAGCGGCATGATTTTAATCCCGATGTTGTCTCGAAAGCCGTTGAACGGGGCAGCGCATTCGACTACGCATGTGTCAGATGGTGCCCGACAAATTTCGGGAGAATAGGGAAACCGGTGCAGAGCGCGTCTCTTATTCCGGTGCTGCCCCCGCAACTGTAAGCGGTGTGCCCCCTCAATGCCACTGGGCCAATTGGTTCGGGAAGGTGGGGAAGCACGTCAGCCGCAAGCCAGGAGACCTGCCATCATTATCGAAACACCAACCCGGGCGGGGCGTCCGGAGGAGGATACATGATGATCGCTTGTGCTCGTATGCGTCGCATCCGCAGCGGCCGGCTTGGCTGCCCTTCTACATCTGTCGGGTTACCGTTGCGCAGGGCCTTGCGGGTGGGGTCATGAGTTGCCCGCCACCCCCGCCAGCATCGCTGACGCTTGAACAGATCAGCTGGGGGGACGGTATTCTGAAACCTGTCAGCCTAAGCCTCGGACCGGGGCGTGTACTGGCGGTGCTTGGGGCAAATGGTGCGGGCAAGTCTACGCTGCTGCGCCTCATATACCGGTATTACAAACCGCAAGCCGGACGTGTGCTGCTTGATGGGCAAGACATCCACGCGCTTCCCGCACGCGCCGTGGCGCAGCGTGTCGCTGCAGTGCTACAGGAACAGCCAACTGATTTCGCGCTGACCGTGGCAGAAATTGTAGCGCTGGGCCGCGCGCCCCATCGCCGCGCCCTTAGCGGCCCGTCAGAGCGCGATGCCCATATCGTCGGGCACGCTCTGCAGCGCTTGTCATTGATGGAGTTTGCACAGCGCCCCTTCGGCACGCTTTCCGGGGGCGAGCGGCAGCGCGTCATGGTCGCGCGGGCACTTGCGCAGGAACCGGGGCTTATTGTTCTGGATGAACCGACCAACCATCTGGATATCCGCCACCAGCTAGAGGTGTTGCGGCTGGTTCGCGGGCTGGGGGCAACGGTCGTCGCCTCTTTGCACGACCTCAATCTTGTTCAGGGCT
Source organism: Roseinatronobacter bogoriensis DSM 18756 (assembly GCF_004366635.1). GTDB lineage: Bacteria > Pseudomonadota > Alphaproteobacteria > Rhodobacterales > Rhodobacteraceae > Roseinatronobacter > Roseinatronobacter bogoriensis. Next base: position 333,830 of record NZ_SORN01000001.1, read on the forward strand.
TTGCCGATGATTTGCTGGTTCTGCAAGACGGGTGTGCACTGGCCTTTGGCCCGGTGGCCGAGGTGCTGACCCCAGACCTTGTGGCGCGTGCCTTTGGTGTGCGCGCCCATCCGCGCGGCCCCGCGCAATTCGATTTTTCACTTTTCGACGACATGCAACAGGAGACATCTGCATGAGAACCCTTCCCCTTTCCGCGTTGGCAGCCTTGCTTGCCACGCCCGCGCTGGCCCATCCCGTCACCGTACAAACCTGCGACCGCGAGGTCACCTTTGACGCGCCGCCGGCCCGTGCTGCGTCCAATGATGTGAACCTGACTGAAATGATGCTGGTTCTTGGCCTGCATGACCGGATGGTGGGCTATACGGGCATTTCGGGTTGGAACAAGCTGGATGAGGAAATTCGTGCTGATATCGGCGAATTGCCTGAATTGTCCGAACGCTACCCCTCGCGCGAGGTGCTGATTGGTGCCGATCTGGATTTCTGGTTCGCTGGCTGGAATTACGGCATGCGTGTGGGGGGAGAGGTCACGCCTGACACGCTGGAACCCTTCGGCATCGCGGTCTATGAATTGACGGAAAGCTGCATCCACATCATGGATCGTGACGGTGTTGCGATTGATGACATGTATAATGATATTCGCAATCTGGGCGCGATCTTTGGCGTGGACGCGCGCGCTGAGGAGTTGATCAGCGGATGGCAGGCAGAACTTGAGGAAATTGCCGCCACCATCCCCGAGGGTGAACCGCTGCGCGTGTTCGTCTATGACAGCGGCGAGGAGACCCCCTTCACCGCAGGGCGCTTTGCCATGCCAACCGCGATGATCGAAGCGGCGGGCGGGCGCAATATCATGGATGATGTGGAAAGTTCCTGGACCCGTGTGGCGTGGGAACCGGTGGTCGAGCGCAACCCCGAGGTGGTCATCATCGTCAATTATGGCGAGGTCACCGCAGAGCAGAAGATCGATTTCATAACGTCGAACCCGGCCTTCGCGGGCATGGATGCCGTTCTCAATGATCGGTTCGTAGTGCTCGAATATGTCGAGGCCACACCGGGGCCGCGCAACATCCGCGCGGTCCGGGCATTGGCAGACGCGTTTCACGGACAGTAACCATGCGCACCACTCCCGGCCCCGAAACCGCTGCGCCGATCCTTGCGGCCAAGGCGGATGCGCCTGTGCTTGCGCGCCCGGTCCGGCAGGGGCTGTGGGTGCTGGGCGTGGTGGGGCTGGTGCTGTCACTCTCTGCCGCAGTCAGCATCGGGGCTGTGCCCATTCCAATGGGCACAGTCTGGGGGGTGATCGTGGAGAAACTGGCGCCCGGACTGGTCACGCCAGAATGGTCGGCAGGGCGCGCGGCGATCGTGTGGGAAATCCGGCTGCCGCGCGCCTTGCTGGCGGCACTGGTCGGGGCCGGGCTTGCATTGGTCGGCGCGGTTCTGCAATCGGTGACGCGCAACCCGCTGGCGGACCCGCATCTGCTGGGTATCTCATCGGGGGCGGCGTTTGGGGCGATACTGGCGCTGCTGCATACGGGCATGTTTCTGGGCCTTGCAACAGTGCCGCTTCTGGCCTTCATCGGCGCGCTTGGCTCGACCTTGCTGGTGCTGTCTGTCGCCAGCTTTGCGCAAGCAACCAGCGCTGACCGGCTGGTGCTGACAGGGGTCGCGGTTTCCTTCATCGTGATGGCTTTGGCCAATGTGCTGATCTTTCTGGGCGACCCAAGGGCCGCGCATACAGTCGTGTTCTGGATGCTGGGCGGACTGGGTCTGGCACAATGGGGCCATCTGGTCTGGCCCGCGCTGATCCTTGCAGGCGCTGCGCTGTGGTTCCGGGCCGTGGCCGGTGCGCTGAACGCGATGACAATCGGAGATGAAACCGCCTCGACGCTTGGCATTCCTGTCGCACGGTTTCGCCTTGTCTGCTTCGTGGTCGCGGCGCTTGTGACGGGGGTGATGGTCGCCTTCTCGGGGGTGATCGGCTTTGTTGGCCTGATGATCCCCCATATCGTTCGCCTTGTGGTCGGGGGCGACAATGCCCGTGTCTTGCCCGCTGCCATGCTTGCCGGGGCCATCTTTCTTGTCTGGGCTGACATCGTGGCCCGGACCCTGATGCGCCCCGAGGATATGCCCATCGGCATTGTGACCGGACTGGTGGGTGGGGTGTTCTTCATCTGGCTTCTCAGGCGCAGAAGGCATGGTTGATGCTGTCTAGAAGAACCACGGATCGAACGCTCCGGCCGCGCTGAAGATTATCGAGAAGAGTAACAGGGATGAACCGTGAAGTTTGACACCCGCCACCGCGAGATTTTACAGCAGATCCTGAAGTGGCGCCGCGACATTCGCCATTTCAGGACCGACCCGGTGGAAGAAGACGTGCTGTTGCGCCTGCAAATGGCAATGGATCTTTCACCATCGGTCGGCAACGCCAGGCCGTGGCGCGTGTTGCGCATAGAAACGCCCAGCCTGCGCGCAGCCGTGCGTGCGAATTTCATGTCAGAAAATGCGCGTGCCGCGAACCGATATGGCGGTGCACAGGCTGATGCCTATCACAAGCTGAAACTTGCGGGGCTGGATCGTGCACCAGTGCAACTGGCGGTATTCACCGATACCAACCCGTCTGAAGGGCATGGGCTGGGCCGCCAAACCATGCCAGAGACCCTTCATCAGTCCACCAGCATGGCAATTCATACGCTTTGGCTGGCGGCGCGGGCAGAAAATCTGGGCCTTGGGATGGTCTCTATCCTTGACCCGCATGCGATTGAGCAGCTTCTAGACGTACCAGAAAGCTGGTGCTTCACGGCCTGGCTTTGCCTTGGTCATCCCGAAACCAAGGAAGACACCCCGCTGCTGCACCGCGTTGGCTGGCAAGAGAATACTCCGACCCTATGGCAAATGCGATAGTTGGTCCGCCTCATCGGTGACAAACTGCCCGGCGATACGCCCCGTATTGACGGGCAGGTTGCGACGCATCCTCGCGTTCAGCCTTGCGCTGATTGCAAATCTGCGCCTCCGGCGGGGATATTTTCACAAGGATGAAATTGCACGGATCAGCACCGCATCTCGGGCCAGAATTCTGGGGGAGATGCGGTGCTTTCACCCTTGGCGGTCATCGGGATCCCTCCCTGTACCGCAGATTAGCCATCGCATCTAAAGGTGAACAAATCGCTAACTTCATCCTTGTCCAAATATCCCGGGGGTTTGGGGGCTGGCCCCCAACTGCACGCCTGACGCGGGCAAACCAGATAAATCAGAGCGCTGGGTGGCCTGGAGCTGAATGAGGTGTCCGCGTGCCAGACAGCGGCAGCCGACGCAGCTTTCGGTCAGGTGGTCGCATCCTTGCTTGACTCGTCTTGCGCACAAGCTCATGAAGGGGATGCTGGTGCCTGTTCATGACAGGTGAAAAGGGAATGTGACACCGTTCGATCATCCGGTCTGACTGAAGCACAGCCGCCCCCGCGACCGTGACCGGAGAGGTCGCCCTATACCACTGGTCTTCTTGGGCCGGGAAGGTGGGCAGACCGCCGAGGTGCAGACCTCGACATCCGCAAGCCGGGAGACCTGCCAGCGCATAAGCCGCCCCTGACGGGCCATATCAACCAGCGGGGTGACTGGTGGGCTAGTATCGTCACAGGCGCTTTGTCCCTGTCGATCCTGCCAGTATTGCCTCGCTCTTCTATCGCGTGGCGGGTGGTCGCGCGGGAAAGTGACAAGATGAATAATTCTAGCAAATTCATGGCGGGTTTGGCCGTTGCGGCAGGGGCATATGTGCTTGCTGCCGGAGTTGTCGCCCTCGCCGTGCCAAATGCGCTGGCCCAACAGCACATATCTGAAACGGCAGCGCATGATCACGATCACAGCCACGGGCATGCGCATGTTGACGCTGCGCAGGCCGAGCAATTGACCGGTCCCTTCGGGTCACATGGTGACCGGCATCCACAGGCGCCCGTATTCGAAACGGCCGCAGATGGCCTGACAGAGCGGCGCCGGCGCACCATGAGTGCGCAGTCGGGGCATTTTCGCGCGATTTCGGCCAGTTTGCTGTCCGATGCAGGTGGCGAGGACATGCTTCAAATCCATGCCGATGCGCTGGCCGCCCTGGGCGGACAGATCGAAAAGCTGTTCGAGATTACATCCCCCGCACCAGAGGGTGAAAAGGGGGCGCTGGCCGCGATCTGGGAGCAACCAGAGTTGTTTGCTCAATACACGGCCGCCTATGCGTCAGAGACGGCACGCTTCGCCCGGACTGTCCGGGAGGGCGGCGATCTGGTCAATGGATTGCATGATCTGCGCTATTACTGCGTTGCCTGTCACGCAGAATTTCGTCAACGCTAAACCTAGGGGACCGATCTGATGAAACATATTATTTACCTTCCTGCGCTTTTGCTGGCCAGCCCGGCCCTTGCCCATCACCCGATGGGGGGCGAGGCGCCGCAGACAGTTTTCCACGGCCTGATTTCCGGCCTTGCCCATCCGGTGATCGGGCTGGACCATCTGGCTTTTGTTGTTCTGATCGGGCTTGCAGCGGCGCTTGCAGGCCGTTCGATGGCAGGGCCAGCGGTCTTTATCGGGGCGACGCTGGCTGGTACCGCTATGCATCTGGCGGGCATTGCCCTGCCCTTGGCAGAAGTTGTCATCATGGCCTCGGTCGTGGTTCTGGGCGCGCTTCTGGTTGCCGGGCGGCAGGTCGCCGGGCCGGTGGCCCTGGCGGGCTTTGCTGTTGCCGGCATTTTCCACGGTTGGGCCTATGGTGAGGCGGTGATCGGTTCTACGCCGATGCCGGTTTTCGCCTATTTGCTTGGCTTTGGCATGGTCCAGTTTGCGATTGCCGCCGGGGTCGCGGTATTCGCTGGCAAGATGCTACAGCAAGGCGCAGGCCAGATGCAGGCGCGCCTTGCTGCGGCGGTGTGCATGGGCGTTGGCCTTGCCTTCCTGTTTGAAACCGTCGAGCACATGATCCTTGGCTGATCGTCGAGACTGTGGGGCAGCGCCTTGCTGCCCCACCCCAACTGGAGCTATTCATGCCCCCTGAAACTGTTGATCTTCTGGTCTGCACCACTTGCCGCAGTGCGACCCCTGCCAACCCTCTGGCCGCGCCGGATGCAGAAAAGCGACCGGGCGCGGAACTGCTGCAGGCCCTGCAACTGGCAGCGCCCGAAAGCGTGCGCGTTCTGGCTGTGGAGTGTCTTTCCAATTGTTCGCGCGGCTGCACCGTTGCGTTGCGCAAGCCCGGCGCATGGACCTATGTCTATGGAAACCTGACGCCTGAAAACCATGTGCCGACCATTCTGGAAGGCGCGCAGAAATATCGTGACGCGGAAAACGGCCTTGTGCCGTGGCGCGAACGCCCAGAACATTTCCGCAAGAACTGCATCGCCCGTATCCCGCCATTGGAGGCCCCGAATGTCTGACCTGTCAAAAACCCCTGTCACCATCGTCACCGGCTTTCTGGGCGCGGGTAAAACCACACTTATCAGCCACCTGATCCGCAATGCGGGCGGGCGGCGGTTGGCGGTCGTGGTCAATGAGTTTGGCACCGTTGGCGTTGATGGCGAAATCCTGAAATCATGCGCCATTCCTGATTGCCCGGCCGAGAATATTGTCGAGCTGTCGAATGGCTGCATTTGCTGCACCGTAGCCGATGATTTCATTCCTACGGTCGAGGCACTGTTGAAGCTTGACCCGAAACCCGACCATATCCTGATCGAGACATCGGGGCTGGCCCTGCCCAAGCCGCTGCTGAAAGCGTTTGACTGGCCCGCCATCAGGTCGCGCATTACTGTGGACGGCGTCATCGCCCTGGCCGATGCAGAGGCGGTGGCGGCAGGACGTTTTGCGCCCGATGTCGCCGCTGTCGATGCGCAGCGCGCCGCTGATGACAGTATCGACCATGAAACACCCCTGTCCGAGGTGTTCGAAGACCAGATTGCCTGCGCTGATCTGGTGCTGTTGACCAAGCCGGACCTTGCCGGGCCAGCGGGCGTGGCGAAAGCCCGCGAAGTGATCGCCGCAGAAGCCCCGCGCGCCCTGCCGGTGGTCGAGGTTGCCGAAGGGGTGATCGATGCCGCCGTGCTTCTGGGGCTGGAAGCCGGGGCCGAAGATGATCTGGACGCGCGCCCCAGCCATCACGATGGGCATCATGACCATGAACATGATGATTTTGACACGATCATGGTGACCATGGGTGAAATCGCTGATCCCGCCGATCTGGCCGCGCGTATCGCGCATCTGGCCGAAAGCCAGCATATATTGCGGGTGAAGGGCTATGCGGCAGTGGCCGGTAAACCCATGCGCTTGCTGGTGCAGGCGGTGGGGGCGCGGGTGCGTCACCAATTCGACCGGCCCTGGGCGGGAGGCGAGGCGCGTATGACCCGCCTTGTCGTGATTGCCGAGCATGATCATGTGAACGAGGATGCAATCCGCGCCGCATTGGGGGCCTGATCTGCAATGCATGTCATCTTCCGCGAAAGCTACGGTCTGGATGAAGCCGACACCCCCACTGACCTGGGCCAAAGCCCGGCTGATCTGGTGGTACTGTCGTTTTCCGACAGTGATCTGGGCGCTTTCGCGGCAGGGTGGCGCGCATCCGAAGGCGCCTTGCCGACAGTGCGGCTGGCCAATCTGGCCGCACTCAAACATCCGCTCTCGGTCGATACCTATGTCGAGAACACGCTGGAGGGCGCGAAGGGCATTCTGATTCGGTTGATCGGGGGCGCGCCCTATTGGTCCTATGGCTTGCAGCAAGTGCAAGCCATGGCGCGGCAAAAGTGTCTCGCGCTGGCGGTCCTCCCCGCTGACGGGCGCGATGACCCGGCGCTGGATGCGGCATCGACCCTGCCCATCAGCACTCTGCGCCGACTGAAGCACTTGTGCGACATGGGCGGTGCTGTGGCTGCGCAGGCGGCGTTGCAGCAACTGGCCCTTGCTGCGGGCCTTTATGCGCCACCGGTGCGCGGTGCGCGGGTGCTGCCGCAAGTGGGGGGCTGGGGCGCGCAGGGGGTGACCTGCCCGGCGGCCTTTGCCCTGAATGCGACCCGAAAACGCATCCTGATTACGTTTTACCGCTCCTATCTGGCGGCGGCTGATCTTGCGCCGATCCGAGCGCTTGCCGCCGGTCTGGAGGCGCGCGGCTTCGACGTGCTGGCGCTGTTCGTGCCCTCACTGAAGGAACCCCAGGCGCGCGCTTGGCTGACACGCTGGATCGGCGCGCTTTCACCAAGGGCGGTGGTCAATGCGACGGCCTTTTCTGCGCAAGGTGAGGATGGTGCCGTTCTGGAAGCCGCGGGCGTGCCGGTATTTCAGGTGGCGCTGGCCACCAATGAGCGCAAGCGCTGGCGTGATGCAGCGCGCGGCTTGTCGCCCGCCGATCTGGCCATGCATGTGGTGCTGCCTGAGGTTGATGGCCGGATTTTCGCAGGTGTCGCCAGTTTCAAGGAATTCAGTGAAGCCGACCCGGAGTTGCAGTTCTCCCGCGCCGAGCATTGCCCCGAGCCTGCACGCATCGATGCGATTGCTGCGCGCGTGGCAGCCTGGGTGCGGTTGCAGGATATGGATGCACACCAAAAGCGCGTTGCGCTGGTGCTGTCCACCTATCCGGGCAAGGGCTGGAACATGGCGCATGCGGTGGGGCTGGACGCGCTGGAAAGTGCAAGCGCCATCTTGCAGGATTTGGGCGCGGACGCCCCCGATGCACGCAGCCTTGCCGATAGGCTGGCGCAAGATCGCCTGCATTGGCCCATAGAGTACTATCGTGCGGCACTGGACAGCCTGCCGCAACCCTTGCGCGATGACCTTGCGACCGCATGGGGCAGGCCCGAGGATGACCCCGCCTTTGATGGCACCGGCTTTACCTTTGCGGCCCTGCGGATTGGGGCAAACGTAATCGCCCTGCAACCCGAACGTGGCACGCCTGCGTTGCGCGATGATGAATATCATGACCTTGGGCGCACGCCGCGCCACGGCTATGTGGCGTTCTACCTGTGGCTTCGCGCCCAAGCCGATGCGTTGGTCCATATCGGCGCGCATGGCACGTTGGAATGGTTGCCGGGCAAGTCCGTCGCGCTGTCAGATGACTGCTGGCCCGAAGCGCTGGTGCGTGACATGCCGGTGATCTATCCGTTCATTGTCAATGACCCGGGCGAGGCCGCGCAGGCCAAGCGCCGCATCGGTGCCGTGACACTGGGCCATGTGCCCCCGCCGATGGTGGCGGCGCAATCGGGCGCGGGTCTGGCGCAGTTGGAAGCGCTGCTGGATGAGTTTTCCAACGCCGACGGGCTGGACCCGGCCCGGCGTGATCGGTTGCAAGATGATATCCGCACAGAGGCCGAGGCGCTGGGGCTGGGCACTGAGTTGGGGCTGGATGGCGCGGAGTGTCTGGCCGAGGCGATCACCCGCATTGACCGCTTTGTGTGTGATGTGAAGGAAAGCCAGTTTGGCGACGGGTTGCATGTTTTCGGGCGCGGTGATCAGGGCGCGGGCGAACGCGCAGGGCTTCAGGCCGCGCTCTCTGGCCGGTTCGTGCCGCCTGGCCCATCCGGCTCGCCCCATCGTGGGCGGTCCGATGTGCTGCCCACGGGGCGCAATATGTTCACCACTGACCCGCGCGCGGTTCCTTCCCGCGCGGCCTATGCGCAGGGCGTAAAGCTGGCCGATGAACTGGTGCGCCGCCATTTGCAGGACCACGGCGACTGGCCGCGCGCGCTGGTCGTGGACCTGTGGGGCAGTGCGACCATGCGCACGGCAGGCGAGGAATTTGCCATGGCGCTGCATCTGCTGGGTGCGCGGCCTGTCTGGGACGAAGGTTCATCGCGGGTGTCCGGCGTGGAGATCCTGCCCATTGCGGAACTGGACCGCCCGCGGCTGGATGTGACCTTGCGTGTGTCGGGCCTGTTCCGCGATGTGTTTCCGCAGCTGTCCACCTTGTTCGGGCAAGCTGTCGCCGCGCTGGCTGCGCGCGATGAAGCGCCGGACTGGAACCCCTTTGTGAGGCAGGGGGGCGCGCGTGTCTATGGCCCTGCGCCGGGCAGTTATGGGCTTGGCATGGGGTCCATGCTTGAGGATTACAGCGCAGATGCCCGCGAACAGGCCGGGCGCGCATGGCTTGAAGCGTCGTCTCATGCGATAGATACCGGGCAGCATGACCCTGATGGGATCGCCGCGCGCGTCGCCGCGGCGGACGCCTTTGTGCATTTGCAGGATCTGCCGGAAACCGATCTGTTGCTGGCGCAGGACTATGCCGCGCATGAGGCGGGCTTTGCGGCTGCGCAGGCGCTTACAGGGGGCAAGGCCGCGCTGTACCATATGGATGCGACCCGCCCGGATGACCCGCGCGCGCGCAGCTTGTCGGAAGAGATTGCGCGTGTGGTGCGCGCCCGCGCCGCAAATCCGACATGGATTGCAGGCATGATGAAACACGGGTTTCGTGGCGGCGCAGAGATCGCCGCCACGCTGGAGCATCTGGCCGCCTTTGCCCATCTGGCGCAAGCGGTCCCGCCGCAATTATTCGACCTTTATCACGATGCGACATTGGGTCAGGAGGATGTGCGTGATTTCCTTGCCCGCGAAAACCCCGATGCATTGGCCGCCATGGAGGCGCGTTTTGCCGCGTTGCATGAGGCCGGTTTGTGGGTGACACGGCGCAATTCCATTCTTGCGGGGTTGAACCATGACTGAGATCGAAATCAAGGGGTGGTGCCCCGGCGCATTGCGGCCCATGCGTTCGGGCGATGGCTGGGTGGTGCGGGTGCGCCCGCGTCTGGCACGGTTGACACGCGCGCAGGCATTGGGACTGTGTGACGCGGCGCAGACCTATGGTGCGGGGCTGATCGACCTGACCAACCGCGCCAATCTGCAAATTCGCGGCGTCGGCGATGCTGCGCTTGGCCCGTTGCAAGATGCCTTGGCAGGTTTGGACCTGCTCGATAGCGACCCTGATCTGGAATCCCGCCGCAATATCCTGATTGCGCCGGATTGGCGCGATGGCGATGACAGCGCGCGGCTGTGGACCGAATTGGCAGACCGGCTGGCGGAATTGCCCCAACTGCCGCCCAAGATGGGCTTTGCCATGGATGCAGGCCCTGCACCGGTGCTGGCGGGTGATCCGGCTGATTTTCGCATAGAACGCGGGCAGGGCGGGTTGATCCTGCGCGCCGAAGGCCGCGCGTTTGGCATGGCGTTGCCGCACGGGCGCGAAATTGACAGCCTAATACGGCTGTGCCGCTGGTTTGTGGACACGGGCGGCGCGCAATCGGGCCGAATGGCCCGCCATGATGCCGCGCTGCCGGATTGGGGCATATGGGACGCCGCGCCTGTGCCCGCGCGCGCGCCATTCAGGGCAGGTTCGACGCCTGCTGGATTGGCCGTCGGTGCCGCTTTCGGCCAGATCATCGCACAGGATCTGGCACAGGCCCTTGCCGCGACGGATGTGTCGGGCGTTCGTGTCACACCTTGGCGCTGCCTTGTGCTGGAGGGGCTGACTGGCGCGCCCGCGCTGCCTGACAGCCTGATTGCCACGCCTGAGAACCCCGCCTTGCGCGTGGACGCCTGCGCGGGCGCGCCGCTCTGCCCGCAGGCCAGTGTTGAAACCCGCGCGCTTGCGCGGGAACTTGCGCCGCGGGTCGGCGGCAGTTTGCATGTGTCGGGCTGTGCGAAGGGTTGCGCAAGGGTGCGCGCTGCGGATATCACCCTGATCGGTCGTGATGGACGTTTTGATCTGGTCTTGCAGGGGCGGAGTGATGCAACAGGTCTGACGCCAGACCAGATACTGACCCGATTTGAGAGATCATAATGCCCTATACCTATGAGACTGATGGTGCCGCAATCTACCTGCAATCCTTTGCCACCATCCGGGCCGAGGCTGATCTGGACCGCTTCACGGCTGAGGAAGAACCCATTGCCGTGCGCATGATCCATGCCGCCGGTATGGTCGGGCTGGAGGAGTTTATTCACTTCTCGCCCGGTTTCGCGACTGCGGCCCGTGCGGCGCTGGAAGCAGGCGCGCCCATCCTGTGTGATGCCTATATGGTGTCCGAAGGGGTGACCCGCCCGCGTCTGCCTACCGGTAACGAAGTCATATGCACCCTGCGCGACCCGCGCGTGCCGCAAATGGCGCGCGAGATGGGCAACACGCGCTCTGCCGCCGCGCTGGAATTGTGGCGGCCCCATCTGGACGGGGCGCTTGTGGCCATTGGCAATGCGCCAACGGCGTTGTTCCACTTGCTGAACATGCTGGAAGATCCGGATTGCCCGCGCCCTGCCGCGATTATCGGCTGCCCTGTCGGGTTTGTGGGCGCAATGGAATCCAAGGATGCGCTTTGGGCCGCGCAGCCCGTGCCGAATTGCATCGTCAAGGGCCGTCTGGGCGGCAGCGCGATCACGGTTGCCGCCATCAACGCTATCGCGAGCCGCAAGGAATGAGTGCGGGCACGATCTACGGCGTGGGCCTTGGCCCCGGCGCGCAGGATCTGATGAGCGTGCGCGCGGACCGTCTGGTGCGCAATGCGCGGCATGTGGCCTTTTTCCGCAAGGCAGGACGCAAGGGGCAGGCGCGCGCGATTGTCGAGGGTATGCTACACGCGGATGCGGTAGAATTTCCGATGGAATACCCCGTTACCACGGAAATACCTGTGGCCGACCCGCGCTATAACGCGCTGCTTTCGGCCTTCTATACGCAATGCACCGACCATTTGCAGGCGCTTGCCGCAGGGGGGGCAGATGTTGTTGTCCTGTGCGAGGGGGACCCGTTTTTCTACGGCTCGTTCATGCACATCTACACACGGCTGAAAGACGCAGTGCCGGTGGATGTGGTGCCCGCTATTACCGGCATGTCGGGCGCGTGGACCGCCACGGGCCAGCCCATCACATGGGGCGATGACGTGCTGACCGTGCTGATGGCCACCTTGCCCGAAGACGTGCTGGCCGAAAAGATCGCGGCCACGGATGCGCTGGTGGTGATGAAGATCGGGCGCAACCTTCCCAAGCTGAAGCGCGCGCTTGATCGGGCAGGGCGGCTGCAGGATGCGTGGATCGTGGAATATGCCCAGATGCCGCGCCAGAATGTGCAACGGCTGGCGGAGGCCAGCGCGGTGACGCCCTATTTCTCGATCGTGCTGATCCACGGGCAGGGGCGCAGACCATGAGCGGTTGGGTCGTTATTGCAGGGCTGGGGCCGGGGGATGAGGCGCTGGTCACGCCGGAAGTGCGTGCGGCGCTGGAGGCCGCCACGGATGTGGTGGGCTACATTCCCTATGTGGCGCGTGTCGCCCCGCGTGACGGGCTGACCTTGCACGCCAGCGACAACCGTGTGGAACTGGATCGCGCGGCCCATGCGCTGGACATGGCAGCGGAAGGAAAGCGGGTCGTGGTAGTATCGTCGGGTGATCCGGGTGTATTTGCCATGGCAGCCGCCGTGTTCGAGGCACTGGAGGCCGGGCCGCAGCATTGGCGCGCGCTGGATATCCGCGTCTTGCCGGGGATTACCGCGATGCTGGCGGCCGCCGCAAAGGCTGGCGCGCCATTGGGCCATGATTTCTGCGTCATCAACCTGAGCGATAACCTGAAACCCTGGGCGTTGATCGAAAAACGCCTGCGACTGGCGGCAGAGGGTGATTTCGCAATGGCGTTTTACAACCCGCGATCTAACTCGCGCCCCGAGGGATTTGCCCGCGCCCTTGAGGTGTTGCGCGAAGCATGCGCCGATGCACGTCCGGTCCTGTTTGCCCGTGCCGTCAGCACCCCGCAGGAGGAATTGCGCATTGTCCCGCTGACCGAGGCGCGGCCCGAGATGGCGGATATGCGCACGATGGTCATTGTAGGATCGAGCCTGACGCGGGTGATCCAAACGCCGCGCGGACCGATACTCTATACTCCGAGGTCGGCATGATTTTCAGGCGGGAGAAAGGGGGGCTGTCTGCCCCCGTCTTGGGCTGCGCCCAATTCACCCCCCGAGGATATTTGAGCAAGGATGAAGTTGCAGGCTTATCCCCTGAGCCAGTCGATTGCTGTGGGAAGGTCATGGGCCTCTCTGCGTTCAGGAAGGGCGGGGCGGTCAATCATCAGCACCGGCAGCCCAAGGCTGCGCGCAGCAATCAGTTTGGCCTGCGCACCGCTGCCGCCGGCATTCTTGGAGACCACAAGGTCGATGCGATGCGCGCGCATCAATGCTTCGTCAGAAGCTGCGTCAAAAGGGCCACGGTCGAGAATGATATGGTGATCGGGCAGGGGGGGCGGTGCTTCTGGCGGGTCGACAAGGCGCAGCAGGTAGTGGTGTTGGGGCTGGTGGGCAAACGCGGCCAGATGCATGCGACCAAGGGCCAGAAGTATGCGACGGGGCGGACCGGTGAGTGCTTCGACTGCTGCTGGGATATCGGGCACGTGCTGCCATTTGTCGCCCAAAGACGGGTGCCAGGGCGGGCGGGTCAAGGCCAGGAGGGGCGTGCCGGTCGCCTGTGCAGCCAGCAGGGCATTGTGGCTGATCTGCGTGGCGAATGGATGCGTGGCGTCGATCAGATGGGTGATGGCATGCGCGCGCAGATAGCTGGCAAGCCCTTCAGCCCCGCCAAACCCGCCCACGCGCACGGGTACCGGCTGAGGCTTGGGGCGTTCTACACGGCCTGCGTAGCTAAGCGTCGTCGTCAGGCCAGCGCTGGCCAGTTCCGCGACAAGGCGCGTGGCCTCGATCGTGCCGCCAAGGACAAGGATATTGTGCATGGCTGAGACCCCGTGGCTGACCATTATCGGATTGGGCGAAGATGGCCTGAACGGGCTGTCGGGTGCAAGCCGTGACGCGCTGGAACAGGCAGAAATTGTCATGGGGGCGGCGCGGCATCTTGCGCTTTTGCCGGGGTTGTCTTGTGAGGTGCTGGAATGGCCGGTGCCATTTGCCGACGGGATAGATATGCTGCTGGCGCAGCGCGGGCGTCGCGTGGTGATGCTGGCTTCGGGCGATCCGTTCTGGTTCGGGGCGGGCAGCAGTGTCACGCAGCATCTGACGCGGCAGGAATGGTGCGCGATCCCGGCCCCGTCTACATTCTCGCTGGCGGCGGCAGCATTGGGCTGGCCGTTGCAGACGGTGTCATGCATGGGCTTGCATGCCGCGCCCCTGACCCGGCTGCGCCCCTATCTGGCACGCGGGGCGCGGGTGTTGGTGCTGCTGCGTGATGGCGCGGCAGTGGGCGAGTTGGCGGGGTATCTGACGCAGCGTGGTTTCGGGGCCAGTCTGCTGCATGTGATGGAGGCACTTGGTGGGCCGCGTGCGCGGACCCGCACTATGAAAGCCGCTGAATATTCCCTGCGCGATGTCGGACATCCGGTTGCGGTCGGGCTGGAAGTGGCCGGAGCGGGCCAGGCCCTGCCATGTGTGGCCGGGCGCGCTGATGATTTTTTTGATCATGACGGGCAGATCACCAAGCAGACTGTGCGCGCACTTACGCTTGCGGCGCTGGCCCCTGTACCGGGTGAGTTGCTGTGGGATATCGGGCTTGGGTCTGGTTCCGTCAGTATTGAGTGGCTCTTGGCGCATCCGCAGGTGGAGGCGATCGGGTTTGAGGCCGATCCGCGCCGCGCCGCGCGGGCGCTGGCCAATGCCGCTGCGTTGGGGGTGGACCGATTGAAGCTGGTCGAGGCGCGCGCGCCTGAGGGGCTGGAGGGCCAACCCCTGCCGGATGCTGTTTTTATCGGGGGTGGGCTGTCAGAGGCGCTTTTGACCCGGCTATGGGAAATTCTGCCGAGAGGGGTGCGGCTGGTCGCCAATGCTGTCACGCTGGAATCCGAGGCGCTGCTGATACAATGGCAGGCCCGCGCCGGGGGCAGGCTGATGCGGCTGGAGATTTCTGACGCAGTGCCCTTGGGCAGCAAACATGGCTGGCGGGCGGCCTATCCGATCGTGCAATGGCGGGTAATCACATGATTGTCGCCGGGATTGGCTGCTCGTCGCGTGTGACACTGGCAGAAATGCAAGCGCTCTTGCAGCAGATGACACTGGGGCGCAAGCTCGCGCGGATTGTCTGTCTGGAGGCGCGCGCGCCCCTGATCGCGCCCCTGGCACAGGTGCTGGACCTTCCGCTGCTGACCTTGCCGCGCGGGGCGCTGCGGGGCATATCTACCCCTACAATATCGCCCCGCGTCATGGATGACTTCGGGACGGGCAGTGTGGCCGAGGCCTGCGCCTTGCTGGGGGCGGGCCGGGCAGCACGGATCGTCGTATTTCGGGCCCGGTCTGATATGGGGCAGGCGACTTGTGCGCTGGCAGAAGGGGATGCAGGATGACAGTTCATTTCATCGGGGCAGGGCCGGGGGCGGCGGATTTGCTGACCTTGCGCGGGCGCGATCTGATCGCGGCCTGCCCTGTCTGCCTTTACGCGGGATCATTGGTGCCAGAAGGCGTGCTGGCGCATTGCCCCGACGGGGCGCGAGTGGTGAATACGGCGCCACTTTCACTTGATGAGATCATGGCGGAGATTGCCAGCGCCCATGCGAATGGACAGGATGTCGCGCGCCTGCATTCCGGCGATGTGTCGATCTGGTCAGCACTGGGTGAGCAGCTGCGCCGTCTGCGGGCGCTGGACATTCCTTATACGGTGACGCCGGGTGTGCCGTCTTTTGCGGCAGCGGCCGCGGCTCTGGGGGCTGAGCTGACCTTGCCGGAACTGGTGCAATCGGTGGTTCTGACCCGCACGCCGGGCCGCGCAAGCCGGATGCCCGAGGGCGAACAACTTACGGCCTTTGCCGCGACAGGCGCAACACTTGCGATTCATCTGTCGATCCAGAATCTTGCCCAAGTGGTGGCCGATCTGACCCCATATTACGGTCAGGATTGTCCGGTTGCCGTGGTCTGGCGGGCAAGCTGGCCGGATCAGCGTATCATACGCGCGACCCTTGCAACCGTTGACGCCAAGGTCGATGGCAGCATGGAGCGGACTGCGCTGATCCTTGTGGGGCAATCCCTTGCCGCCCAAGATTTTGCGGAAAGCGCGCTATACGCGCCAGACTATGACCGCCGCTTCCGGCCACAAAGTGCCGACAGCATCTACAAGGAAAGCCGCGAATGATACCGGGTTTGATGATTTCCGCGCCGGCCTCCGGGACAGGTAAAACGACCGTGATGCTGGGCTTGCTTCGAGCCTTGTCCGAGAGCGGGCTGAAGGTGCAGCCTTTCAAGAGCGGGCCGGATTATATTGATCCTGCCTTTCATCATGCTGCCTCCGGGCGGGCGTCTTTCAACCTTGACAGCTGGGCGATGGGTGCTGGCCTGATGGACACGATCGCGGCCGAGGCACAGGGTGCGGATATAGTCATCGCCGAAGGGTCGATGGGGTTGTATGACGGTGTTGCCACGCAAGGCGCGCTGGGCTTCGGGTCCAGCGCAGAGTTGGCAGCGCGCATGGGCTGGCCCGTGGTTCTGGTCGTCGATGTCTCGGGGCAGGCGCAGTCGGCGGCTGCTGTGGCGCTTGGCTTCGCGCGCTACCGACCTGATCTTCCCTTTGCTGGCGTGATCCTGAACCGGGTGGCCAGTCCAAGGCACGAGCGGTTGACGCGACTGGGCATGGATGCGGCGGGCCTGCATGTTCTGGGCGCATTGCCACGCCGGGGGGATTTGCGGCTGCCGGAACGACATCTGGGGCTAGTGCAGGCGGCAGAGCACCCCGACCTTGACGCAGCGATTGCAAATTACGCGGATTTCCTGCGTGCGCATGTCAATCTGGAGGCGCTTAAAACTGCGGCCAAGGGCAGGCAGGGAGGGCTATCCGGCACTCTGCCGCGCCCGCCTGCACAACGCATCGCAATCGCGCGGGATGCGGCATTTTCATTTACCTACCCGCATCTTCTGGAGGGGTGGCGGCGTGCAGGGGCGGAGTTGCTGCCCTTCTCGCCACTGGCAGACGAGATACCCGACCCGCAAGCCGATCTGGTATGGTTGCCCGGTGGCTACCCTGAATTGCATGCCGGACGGCTTGCGGCTGCAACGCGGTTTCGGGCCGCGCTTGTGCGCCATGCGCAGACCCGCCCGGTCCATGGTGAATGCGGTGGCTACATGGCGCTGGGCGACGCGCTTGTAGACAAGGAAGGCGTGCGCCACCAGATGGCAGGTCTGTTGGGACTGGTGACCAGCTATGAAAAGCGGAAGATGCATCTGGGGTATCGCGCGGCAGAGTTGGTTGCACCGATGCCCGGTTTCAAACCGGGCGCGCGATTGCGCGGGCATGAATTCCATTACTCGACCATTCTGGAGCAGCCAGATGCCCCACTCGCCCGTGTTTGCGATGCCGATGGGCACGAGGTGCCCGAGACGGGGTCCTGTCGCGGTCATGTCAGTGGAAGTTTCTTTCATCTGATCGCCGAGGACGCGTCATGACCCGAAGCGCAAAAGGGGGGCTGTCTGCCCCCCTCTTTGGCCTGCGGCCAAATTCACCCCCCGAGGATATTTTGACAAGGATGAAACGGACATGAGCGGGTTTGTTTCCTTCATAGGCTCTGGTCCCGGTGACCCCGAGTTGTTGACGCTGAAAGCGGTGGCGCGTCTGAAGGTGGCGGAAGCGGTGCTATTTGATGACCTGTCTGCGGGTGCGATGTTAGGTCATACTGCGCCTGGGGCTGATCTGGTGGCGGTGGGCAAGCGTGCAGGCCGCCCTTCGCCCAAGCAGGACCATGTCAGCCGGCTGCTGGTGGATTATGCAAAGACAGGGGTGCGGGTCGTCCGGCTTAAATCGGGTGATCCGGGCATATTCGGGCGGCTGGAGGAAGAGATTACGGCCTGCCGCGCAGCAGGGATCGGGTTCGAGATCATTCCCGGTGTCAGTTCTGCCAGCGCCGCTGCCGCTGCGGCCTGCATCCCTTTGACGCGACGGCTCTGTGCGCGGCGGGTGCAATATGTGACAGGCCATGACATTCGTGGGGCCTTGCCTGAAGGGCTGCATATGGCGGCCCTCGCCGACCCCGATGCCACAACAGTGGTTTTCATGCCCAAGCGCACATTCGGTGAGCTGGCACAAGGCTTGCTGGATGCCGGTTTGCCGCCAGATACGCCCGCACTTCTGGCCGAGAATGTCAGCCATCCCGACCAGCGCCTGACGCGCAGCACTGTGGCGGGCCTTGTGACCTTGTTGAGTGCCAGCGCAAGTGCAGCGCCTGCGCTGATCCTGTATGGCCCACTTGCCGAGGATGCGGGATGATCGATCTGCATCTTGTCGGTATTGGGACCGGAAACCCAGATCATCTGACGCGGGCCGCGATCAAGGCGCTGAACAGGGCCGACCTGATCCTGTTGCCGCGCAAGGGAGCGGATAAGGCCGATCTGGCTGATCTGCGCCGCGAGATTTGCGCCGAGGTGCTGGAGCATCCGGGGCGTATTGTGGAATTCGACCTGCCGCGCCGCGCCGGTGACCAGCCTTATCTGGGGGCTGTCGCCGATTGGCATGATGCGATTGCACATTGCTGGCGCAGGGCAATCGAGGCGCATTTGCCGCAGGGCGGGAGCGTGGCGCTGATGGTCTGGGGCGACCCGTCGCTGTACGACAGCAGTCTGCGCATCGCCGAGAGGTTGGGCGCGGCCGGGTTGCCCATTCGCACACATGTTGTGCCGGGGATCACAAGCCTGCAGGTTCTGACTGCGGCCCATGCCATACCGCTGAACCGGCTGGCCGCGCCGGTTACCATAACGACCGGGCGGCGCTTGCGCGACGAGGGCTGGCCAGAGGGGGCGCAGACCCTTGCGGTCATGCTGGATGCAGGCGGTGCCTTCGACGTGCTGGACCCTGATGGCGTGTTCATCTGGTGGGGGGCATATGTCGGCATGTCAGAGCAGGTCTTGATCGCAGGTCCGCTTGCCGATGTGGCGCATGACATTCTGGATCGGCGCGCGACCCTGCGGGCGGCGCATGGCTGGATCATGGATATCTACATCCTGCAACGGCTTGATTGAGCGTGCGCCGCGACACGTCCGGTTAAGAGTTTGCGATGCGAGATCACCATGCCAAACGCAGCAGGCGGACCATTCCCGCGATCACTGCTTTCGATGACCACGCAAGGCGTGCATTGCGCCGTACAGGGCGGGCGAGCACCGGACCAATTTGCCAGTAAAGTGCGATAAACCCGCGCCCCCATGCGCGATGCGCCAGCCATTGATCCCGAAATGCGCGCAGAAACACCACATCGGGGTGATAAGGGTCTTGATAGGCTGCCGTCGCGACAAAGCATGATCCATCGGAGCTGCTGCTCTTTTCCTTCTCTTCTTCGCTGTCATCTTCTGCCTCTGGGTCATCCTCGGCAAGCAGCTCAGGCGTGGTGTCTGCGCTTTTATCAGGCCCGGGAGTTGTTTCGCTTTCGGACTGTGGGCTTATGTAAGTGTATCCACCTGCACTGTCACTCCAGAACGCACTATTGCCATAAAGCAGCCCGTCCACTTCAAGACTGGGCGGCGCATCATTGCCGTAGAACCCGGTCTCAACCCGCAGCGCATGAAGCAACTCATCCTCTGGGTCAGGCGTGATTGTGATGATCGGATCGTCTATCTCTGCCCTGAATTCTGCGGCCTCCTTGAAGGCCAGCAGGGAAACCCCGCGCAACTCTACCGAGGCCATCTGGCCATAATTCAGAACCGTATTTCCTGCCTCATTCTCATATAGCTCGACGGTCAGGGGGTCGATGCCATGGTCCAGCGTGATCAGATCTGCCTCTGGTTTGAAGTCGAGGATGATGTCATGGCCTTCATCCTTGGCGAAATGAAAGCGGTTGATGCTGTCACTGCCGCCGCCTTCCAATGTGTTGTTGCCGCGCCCGCCAACCAGCGTGTCATTGCCTTCGCCCCCGGACAGAAAATCGTTGCCTCTGCCGCCGTGCAGGTAATCATCGCCAGCCCCGCCATAGAGGGTGTCATTGCCATCGCCGCCCCAGATCATGTCATCCCCGGCACCGCCATAGATGAGATCATTGTCAAGGCCGCCCGCAATCAGGTTGTTTCCGGCGCCACCGTAAATTGTATCGTTGCCGGTATTGCCGTCGATGACGTCGTCGCCTGCGCCGCCATGCATGATCTGATCGCCGGTCGCCTTGTCGCCTTGAGTGTTACCCTTGCCGCCAAACATGTGCACCGAAGCACCTTCCGCCACGGCGGCAAACACTTCCTCGCCATTTGGGGCGAAATTCAGGATCAGCGCGTCTTCACGATGGGCATAGAATTCGCGTGGGACGAAATTCTTTGGGTTTTCATACTGGACTGTCTGCGCCTCTCGCAGGGTCTGGAGTGCGCTTGGCAGCAGGAAATGCCGCTCTTCACCCGTCAGGCCTGTGGTGCCGTTCTGCAAATCCCTAGCACCATCGAGCGCGTAGAAAATATTGTCGCCAATGGCGAGGAAGTATTGTGGGCCAAGGTTTTCGGCGCTGAATTCAGGGTGTTCCGCCTCGATCACACGCACGAGGACAGTCCCGCCGCCGGGCAGGTCAATGACGCGAGGCAGGTCCGTGAGATCAATTTCGTGCCCTTCTATCAGAATGCGGTCTGATGACGGGTCGAAGTCATCCAGACGCCCGACGATGGGCGAGAAATTCTGTTCGATATTGGTAAACTGAAACGTGTTCATGCCATGCCCGCCATAGGCATGATGGCCCTGTGTGCCGCCCGCATCCGGGATCTTGGTCACATCTAGGATGAACCAGTCATTTCCGGTTGCGCCATACATGTGGATCTGCCCGCTATTGGGAACAGACCCTTCGAGGATGTCATCCCCGGAAAACCCCATCAAGCCGACACTGGAATGCCCGCTTACACTCAGGTCACGATGGTGGATCAGGTGGTCATTGCCAGCCCCGCCCCTGATTCTGTCGGTGGTAAAGTCATCCCGGATAATCGTGTCCGGTATCGGCATGGCCTGAGGCATCGTTCCCTCCAAGAGGTGGGCCGTCACGGGCTGCCATGTCAAGATATGAGGTCAGCCGATCAGGAAGCGGGGTGGGGGTAAGCCGACACAGTGATACGGGATAGGGTACAACATTCGAGCATCCCGCTTTAACGATAATACAACTGAAGGTTGAATACTGGTCACATCACATTATCGTTATGCGTGTGTTTCGCGCGGATATGCGCCCGCAGGTTGACCAGACGGCCATCCCCCCTGATTTCCCTCGCTTGGGTTGGAGAAGTGGGCGATTGCCTGTCTGGGCATCTGTCATTGCGAATGGGCGGGGGACGGCGCCTCAACGCTGCCAGCCCGCAAGATTTCAGATAATTAACGCTGATCCTGATGGCAGTCCTGTCGGACTTGGGCGTGTGGTCCGGCTGTTGCCGCGCTTTGTGGTTTCTGATGCTCTGAAAACAAGCTACCGTTTTGTTGCCTGAGGCAGGTTAGCAATTGCAACGCTCGATGATCTTCAGTTGCAAGCACGCGCTTTGCGTCAGGCAGACTATGCCACATCACGACAATCAAGGAACGGAGACACTCATGCCCTTGCCGGTTTTCCACATGGTCAAATCTGCACCGCAGCCTGTCGCAACTTTCTCTCACGCCGCGGAAATTGACGGTTGGGTGTTCCTGACCGGCCAGATGCCCACCTGGCCCGGAGAGCCAGACCGAGCCTTGCCTGACGGCATAGAGGCGCAGACCCGGCGTGTGATGGATAATCTGATCCTTGTGCTTGAGGGGCTGGGGTTGAGTTTGGCAAATGTCGTCCAGGCGCGGGTTTATTTAACGCAGTTCGACCGTGATTATGCGCCGATGAACGAAACATACAAAAGCTACTTTGAAGAGGGCAAGCTTCCGGCGCGCACCTGCATCGGTGTAAGTGGCCTTGCGGTTGGGGCCTTGGTCGAGATTGATCTTGTTGCCAAGCGCCCCTGATCCTGCGGGTTGCTGGTGCCTTTCAGGTCTTGCTGTGCGTGTGGGGTTGGGTTATTTGTTAAGTTATGCATAACATAATTTAGCAAAATTGTTGCTAAATGTAAGAAAGACTTAACTGATGCCATGTCGATCCGGTTGCTGAAAACGCTTATCGCGGTTGCTGACCACAAGACTTTTGGTGCGGCGGCGGATGCGGTTTTCATTACCCACGCCGCCGTTAGCCAGCAAATGCGCGCGCTTGAAGAAGATCTTGGGCTGGTGTTGTTTGACCGTACCCGCCGCACACCGGAATTGTCGCCGATCGGGCGCAGCGTCGTGGCGCGGGCACGCAAGATCGTTCAGGATTATGACAATTTGGTTCCTTCGGTTTTAGGGGATGAAGGGTTTCAGGGCGAGCTTGCGCTGGGCGCTGTTCCGACAACCCTGACCGGATTGACCCCGATGGCCATGTCAGTCTTGCGCAGCAAATACGCAGGCTTACGGCTGCGCATCTATCCTGCCCTGACCTCGGCGCTTCTGAATGGAATTGATCGTGGGCATCTGGATGTGGCGCTGGTCAGCAAGCCGGTGATGCTGCCTGTTGGCATGCGCTTTCTGGATGTAGCACAAGAACGCTTGCATTTGGTCACCTCGACCGAGGTTGAAGACACGGACCCGATTCAGATTCTCAAAAAGCACCCTTTCATCCGTTTCAATCGCGATGCGGTCGTTGGAACACTGATCGAGACATGGTTGCAGAATACCGGCGCGCGGGTGACTGAAACCATGGAGTTGGAAAACCTTGAGGCGATCTCCAGCATGGTTCACGCCAATCTGGGCGTGTCGATCGTACCGGCCCCTTGCGTGGCCAATCCGGCAGCACTGCCCCTGCGCTGGCTGCCTTTGGGAGAGGATGCGCCCTTTCGGGTCCTGAGTCTGGCCTTTGGCAAGGAAAACCCCAAGATCCGCGTCATTGAGGAGATTCACAAAGCGTTTCTTCATGCCGTGGACAGCGCCGCACCTTTGCAAGGGCAGATGACGGAATGAGTTGGCATGATATCGCCTTCATCCTCGCTGGTGCGCTGGCTGGCGGATTCATCAACGGGCTTGCCGGGACCGGCACAGCCCTATTCGCGCTTGGCTTCTTGATGGTCGCGCTGGACCCGATCAGTGCGGTCGGGGTTGTGACGCTGATGTCTGTGGTCACCGGGATGCAGGGCCTGTGGGAAATTCGCAAGGCGCTGCGCTATAATGTGGCGCGGCTGATGCGTTTCATTCTGCCGGGACTGGCAGGTGTGCCGGTCGGTGTAGCCCTGCTGACATTCATCAATGCCGAAATCCTCAAACTTCTGATTGCGGGTTTGCTGATCCTTTATGGCGGGTTTTTCAGCTTTCGCAGGAATCTGCCGAAATTCGAGCGCCGGACCCCTGTTCTTGACAGTATGATGGGGTTTTCCGGGGGTTTTCTGGGGGGCATGGCAGGGCTATCGGGCGCGTTGCTGGTCATCTGGTGTTCCATGCGCCCATGGCCCAAGGCGGAAACCCGCGCTGTATTGCAGCCGTTCAACGTTAGCATTCTGGGCACCACCACCGCGATGTTGTGGTGGCGCGGTGTCTATACCTCGACCACAATGACGGCGTTTCTGATCGCCTTGCCCGCGTCATTTCTGGCTGTTCAGGTCGGATTGTGGATGTTCCGACGGATCAGCGATACGGCGTTTCGCAGGTTGCTGATCGGGCTGTCCTTGCTGCTTGGGCTGGGCCTGCTGGTGAATGTGCTCTGGTAACCCAGTCGGGCAGGTCAGGCCGTGGGTTCGGCTACATGTACAGTGACGCGATGCACGACATTATTGGCAAATCCGCCAAGGTTATGGCTTGCATTCAGCGGCTGGACATTGCCCTCAGCGTCAGTGGCGCGGCAGGCAAGTTCGTGCTGGCCCGGTGTCGCCTGCCACTCGATCTGCCATGCCGACCACGCGTAGCGGTCTGTCGGGGCAGACAACTCTGCCTCTTGCCAAACGCCGTTGAGCAGCACCTCAACCTTGGTAATCGGCACGCCATCGCCTGACCATGCCCGCCCTGTAAGGGTGACGGGCCCGGGTTTCAGCCAGCGCGCGCGGGTGAACCAGTCCGGCACCCCCGGGGGCTTCATCAGCGATTTGACATGAATACGCGTGACAGGCTTGCCAAGATCGTGTTCATGGGTGCGGAAACGGTATGTTTCGACCTGCTGAAAGCCCTGATAGCGCAAGGTAAGCGCTTCGATCCGCGTCAGCCATTTGACCGAAGCCATGCCATACCAGCCCGGCACGATCAGCCGCAACGGTGCGCCATGCTGGGGCAAGAGCGGTGCACCATTCATGCCCCAGACCAGCATGACATCAAGCTGTGCAATTTCGTCGGGGGTCAGGCTGCGCCCATAAAAATGCGGCACACCCTTGTCATAGCCAAAATCTGCGCCGATAAAGGCGAAATCCTTCACATCCGCCTTGGGTTTTGCGCGTTCGATCAGCGGTGCAAGCGGGGTGCCTGTCCATTCTGATGTGCCGACGGCCTCATACATCCAGGGCATCGACAGGGGGCGCGCGGTCATGCCTGCGCGTCCATTGCCCGCACATTCCAGCGTGACTGGGCGCGTGATCTGTGGCAGGTCGATGATTTCAGCCATGCTCAGGCTGAAAGGCGCATCAAACGCGCCCGAAAATTCCAGCACATGGTCTGCGGCAGACAGGACCGGCACATCGAAATGGTTCAGCAGATAATGCAGGCCGGTCGGTGTGACGTCACAATCCAGCGTTTCCAGCAATGCGCCGGAATTGCGGTTTGCAAGCGCGACCTCTTCGCGTGTGAATTCGGCGACCGTGTTCCGGGTGGAGGTGGTCAGGAAAGGGTTGTCTGTCATGTCAGATCACCTCATCTGCGCGATCATCGCTTTCGCCGTATCGCTTCAGCACGGCGGGTTTGGTGCCTTCATACACACGCTCGATGTTCTCGGCAATCTTCGCATTCTCGCGCTCGAACAGGCAATCGCCCTTCATGTCTGACGCCACAATGAACGGCCCCATCTTGTTGCAGCGGATGACCCACATCGCTTGCGCAAGGCCCAGTTCCTCGTTCCAGTGCACGGCCTCGACCTTCTCCACGCCACGGCCCAGCAATGCGCCAGTGCCATAGCCCACTGTTGAAAGATAGACCGCGCCATTGGGCACAAAGTAGTCCTTGTAATCGCGCGAGGTCATGCCGCCCTTGCCGATAATCAGCTTGGCGCCGGTTTTTGCCATCCATTCCGGCAGCCATTTGGCAAAGCGGAAAGAGGCGGTGGCGGTGACCGCGCCCATATCGAATGACCCGTCAGCATTGATCCGCGCAGCGGGCGAGCAGTGGAAATTAGCCGCGCTCTCAGACGGCAGTTCCATAGGAATATTCGCCTGGTCCTCAAGCGCGCGCATATAGACACCTTCGCGCGCCGTATACATCAGCCCGTCCAGATAGACGATATCGCCCAGCCTGAGATCGGCAATCGCTTCGGGCGTCGGGGTGGTTGACAGACGTATTTCGCGCACACTCATTCTGCGGCCTCCCGTGCGGGTTCCCAATCGACAGTTTCGCGGCGCTGGTAGGGGGTGAACCAGTCCGGGTCAGTGCGGTATTCAACCCGCCCATCCGGCCAGAGCCGCGCGACCGCGCGCCGCGACGACAGGCAGAACGCATGCACGGACATGGGCATCCCGCCGGTGTGGCAGTAGCCCACTTCGATATTGCAATCGATCACCATATTCTTGCCGACAAACCCCATTGCCCCCATGCCGATGGAATTGCCCAATTCCTTGAACTCATCTTCCATGTCCGCGATGCGTGGGTCGGAATTTCGGCTGCCCACAGTGCGCAGGACGGATGCGCGCTTGCCAAGGGTCATGCAGGTGTCTTTCGATCCGCCCAATCCTATGCCGATGATTGCAGGCTGGCAGGCCAGCCCGCGTTTCCCGAAGGCCATCAGGCTGTCAAGATAGAAGCGCTTGATGCCCTGAATCCCGTCTGACGGGAACAACATGCGGTAATCGGTGCCGAACAACCCGCCCTTGTGAACAGTGATAAGGTCGATCCAGTCGCCCCGCGGTTCGAACCCGTATTCGATTTCAGGCGCGCCAATGCCGACATTGTTGTTGTGGTCGGTCCGCCAAAGCGGGTGCACGCGGTTCGGGCGCAGCGGCACGCCATTGGTCGCGCTGGCGGTCGCGCGGCGCAATGCGCCTTCAAGCGCGACCATACCACCCTGCACCTGTGCCTCATTGCCCAGTTTCACAAACCAGCGCGGCACGCCGGTATCGCCGCACATGGCGCGGCGATCCTCTTTTGCGGCGTCATAATTGTCCAGCATGGCTTTCAGGACAAAAGACGACAGGTCGCCATCTTCGGTTTTTGCCGCTTGTTGCAGCCCGTCAAGATAGTCTTGCGGGATTTCGATGGCGGCCTTGTCCATCAGCTTCTCGGCGGTGGACTGGATCAGGTCGAGGGGGATCATCTGCGCCTCCGTCATTGTGCGGCAACCAGCGTTTCGGGCGCCCCTTCGGGCAGGACCGTCTCGCCCGGTCGTACGATGGTGAATTGCACCGCTTCGCGCGTCACTTCCACCGGGCCTGCCTTGGCCTGGGCGACGGTGAAATAGCTGTCTTCCATCGCGCCGGGATCGGGGTAATCCTCGCGGTAATGCGCGCCGCGAGAATTGTCGCGCGCAAGGGCGGCCTTGGCGATCACTTCAGAAATGTCGCAGAGTGAACGCAGGTTCAGCCAGTCATGCCATGTCAGGTTAAAGGCCAGATTATCTGGCATGACCCCCACATCCATCAGCGCGTCAGAAACTTCGGCAATGCCGTTTAGCCCGCGTTTCAGCCCGGCCTCGGTCCGCATGACGCCGACCTCGTCCCACATGACGTTTTGCAACTGCTTGCGTAGCGGCAGCACAAGGTCCGGCGCGCGCGTCAGGGGATGGCAGGCGCGGGCCAGTTCAGCTTCGAGGGCGGTTTCGTCAGGCTCTCGCAGTGTGCCCATCTGGCGAATATTGGTGCCCATGACATCGCCTGCAATCCCGCCATAGACAGTGGAATTCGCAACCCCATTCCCGCCCAGCCGGTTGGAGCCATGCGCGCCACCTGCATCTTCGCCCGCAACATACAGCCCCTCCATTGCGGTTCGCGTGTCCACATCGACCACAACGCCGCCCATGAAATAATGTGCCGTTGGTACCACTTCGACCTTGCCGCCAGCCAGATCGAAGCCGCAATCGGCGCAGCGCTCGACCATGCCCTTGAATTTCTTTGCCACGAATTCAGGGCCAAGATGCGCCATCGAGATGAACACCCCTTCCTGTTCCGGGTTGTTGTTCTTGCGCATCTCGGCATAGATGCCACGGCTAACCACATCACGCGTGGCGCGTTCGCCCTTGGCGTCATAGTCGAACATGAAACGCTGGCCCGCGTGGTTGATCAATTGCCCCCCTGCGCCGCGCAAGCCCTCCTCCAGCACGGTGCCGGTCATGCGGGTATGGTCACCTGCCAGCAGGCCCGTCGGGTGAAACTGTACCATTTCCATATCGCGCAAGGGCAGACCCGCGCGCAGCGCCATCGCCAGCCCGTCCATTGTCTTGTCGCCGCTGGGGGTGTGATACTTGTACATTGTCGGCCCGCCGCCCGTGGCCATCAGCACGGTTTTCGCGCGCACAAACCGAAAGCGCCCGGTGCGCATGTCGATCATCAGCACCCCGGCAAGCGCGCTGCCGTCCTTGGTCGGGATCAAGCCGATTGCGCGGTGTTCCTGCAACTTCTCGACCGGGCGGGACAAGACTTGTTCCATCAGCCGGTTGATAATCTCGATCCCGGTCAGATCGCCCTTGTGCACGGTGCGGTCCGCTGTCTGGCCGGCAAAGGCTTTCTGGTGCAGCGTCCCATCCGCGTTGCGGTCGAAGAAGCAGCCGATCTCATTCTCCAATTCGCGGATGCGCACCACGGCCTGTTCACACAAGCGCCAGGCCATGTCCTGATTGGGCAGCCATTTGCCGCCCTGAATCGTATCCATGAAATGCCGCTCGACACTGTCGCCGCCACCGACCGCAACATTATAGCCGCCCTGCACCATGCGCGTGCAGCCGCATTTGCCGATCAGCCCCTTGACCGCGATGGTGACCTTGGTGCCTTCCGGCGCAGTTTGCAACGCGTGCAACGCCGCGAACAACCCCGCGCCCCCTGTGCCAAGGATCAGGATGTCAGTGTCGTGCCGGTCGATGTCTTTTACGGTAAACATGTCAGATTGCCTGCATCAGGAATATGATTGAGATGAAGAATGCGCCCGCAGTGGCCGCGGCTGCCCATGTCTTTTGTGCGGCGTTCCACGGCAGCCACTCCAGCGCCATCAGCCGCAAGCCGCCGAACATATGGACGGCCAGCAAAAAAACCAGCCCGGTTTCCGCAAGTTTCACAATTGGCAAGTCGGACAATGTCAGGAATGCATCAAGCTGTGCGGCATTGTTCAGCGCCAGCGACAACACCCAGAAATGGACAGGCAGGAACAGCGCCAAGCCAATCCCAGAAATGCGATGCAGGATATAGGCCAGCCATAAGGGATGGGCGCGCGCAACGGCTTTCATCACACCCCCCCCGCCGTTACGGCCCAGACAGCGCGCGCGCCCAGTGCAAACAAGCCAAACCCGATAACACCGCTTAGCGCATTCAGCGCCGTCCCGCGCAAACCCGCCCATTCTGACAAGACGACCCTCAGCCCCAAACCCGCATGGATCGAGACAGCCACCACGAACATGCCGTAGAACAGGAACCAGAAGACAGAACCTTGTGTCCGGCCCAGAATTTCAGCCGCCGTCAGCCCGCCTTGAATGGCGTAGATCATGACGCCCAGATGCACCAACACAAACGGGGCCATGACCAACGCACTCAACCGTTGCGCCATATAAAGGTGAAAAGGGGTCATTTGGCCCTCCCTTTGAAAAAACGCTGTGTCGTCGCGCGTTTCAGCCCGGCAATGGCAGAAAGCGGGTCAAGGCCGTTCGGGCAATAGGCCGTGCAAGACCCCATCGAATGGCAGGAATGGCACCCGCCCTTGCCGGAAACTGCGTCAAGTATCGTGTCCTTGTCCGCATCCTTTGCGTCATTATACAAGGTCCAGGCGCGTTGCAGGGCGGCTGGTCCCAGATAGTCAGGGTCGCCTGCGACCGTGTCGCATGCAGAATAGCAGATCGAGCAGTTGATACATTCTATCCCCGAACTTGCGACGACCCGTTCAGGCTGCTCCGGGTTGATCGCGGCTATGTCATCATCCCGGCTGCGGGTGGGGTGGTGGCGGCCTTCGGCAGCGACCCATTTGTCGAAGAATGGGTCCATATCGGCAGCCAGATCCTTGATGACCGGCAGGTTGCGCAGGGGCGCGATTTCGATCTTTCCGCCGTTGAGCACCTTGTTGACATGTGTGCGGCAGGTCCAGCGCGGCACCCCGTTCACCATCATCGCGCATGAGCCGCACATGCCAACGCGACATGCAAAGCGGTAGGTGAGGGTCGGGTCGGCGTTCTGCTGAATCCATGATACAACATCAAGCACGGTCTGACTCTCGAATGCGGGCACCTCGAATACCTGCAGGCGTTGCGGAGTGTCTGGCCCGCCGCGCTGCACCGTTACGGAAATGATCTCTCGTTCTGACACGTCTGGCTTCCATCCTCCGATTGATTGCGCATCTGTATTTCTAATAATGTGCTAACGAAAAGCCAAAAAAAATTAGATTAAATGTAAGAAAAACTTACTGAAAAGGGTAAAACACTGCATTTGCTTGAAAAACCTTGCCTCCTCACCTTTTGAATAGCTAAGCATAAACAATTAAAATTATCAATAACGAAAAAATAACTTGAAATTTATTCACGCTATAGGAATGATGACGGCGGGAGGACTTTTCTTGCGTGATCATCAGACAACTCTGGGGGCGGACGCCCTGATTCAATGCCTGCGGGATGCTGGCGTGACGTGTATTTTCTCGCTTTCGGGCAACCAGATCATGCCGGTCTATGATGCGATTCTGGACAGCGGCATCCGGCTGGTTCATGTCCGGCACGAAGCTGCCGCCGTCTATATGGCCGAAGCATGGGCGCAACTGACTGGCCAGATCGGCGTGGCGCTGGTGACGGCGGGCGCAGGGTTCGGAAATGCGCTTGGCGCGCTGATCTCGGCGCGCGCATCGGAAACGCCTGTCCTGCTGCTAAGTGGGGATTCGCCGCGCGGGCAGGATGGAATGGGCGCGTTTCAGGAAATGGATCAGGTTGCGATGGCGCGGCCCATTACCAAATTTGCAACGCGTGCCAGTACCGCAGACCAGCTACCCGGCGAACTGGCGCAGGCCATTGCAACGGCACACTCGGGCAGGCCCGGCCCTGTGCATCTGGCCTTGCCGGTCGATGTTCTGACGAGCCCGCTTGAAGGCCCTGCAACCTTCGATGCTACACCAGATGTACAAGACCTTCGCCAGTCTGATGCCGAGGGCATTTTGGCCTTCATGAACACGGCGCAGCGCCCGCTTGTGCTGGTCGGGCCAGCCATGGCGCGCACGCGGACAGGGGGTGCACTGGCGCAACTTGAATCTGCCCTCAATGCCCCGGTGATCTGCATGGAAAGCCCGCGCGGGTTGCGCGACCCGTCGCTGGGCGCGCTGATCGACCTGACGCGAAATGCGGACCGGATTCTTCTACTGGGGAAATCGGCAGATTTCACCACGGGCTTTCTGGGCAAGGATATGGGTGCGCCAGATGCGCGCTTTGCGATCATTGCCCCGGAAGAGGCCGAACTGGCGCGGGCGCGCGCACGTATCGGCAACCGGTTGGATGTCGCAGCTCAGGCCGATGCACTGCCCGCGCTGCGCCGGATCGTAAGCTGCGCCACACATGCCCCCGACCGGGCCGCATGGTTGGCAGAGGCGAAGCAGGCGCTGGCCCTGCGCGCTGATTTGCCCGCCGATACCGCAACGCACCTGCACCCGATTCAGGTTGGAGCAGCGATCGAGGCGCAATTGGCGCGTGCGCCCGGGTCTGTGCTGATCTGCGACGGCGGCGAATTCGGCCAGTGGATGCAGGCCATTCGTCATGACGGCCCGCGCGTGATTAACGGGGTGTCAGGTGCAATTGGGGCAGGGCCTGCCTATGCGATAGCCGCAAGCATTGCCTGCCCGGATGTTCCCGTCATTGCCGCAATGGGGGATGGAACGGCGGGGTTTTTGCTGGCTGAATATGAAACCGCTGCCCGCGAAGGCGCGCGATTTACCGCCGTGATCGGCAATGACAACCTCTGGAATGCCGAGCACCAGATCCAGATCCGTGAATTTGGCGCAGATCGCACGCATGGATGCACATTGTCGTCGCAGGCCCGTTACGATTTGTCGGCCAGCGCATTGGGCGGTTTCGGGGTCTATGTCGATGCAAATGACCCTGCCGCACTGCAAGGCGCGCTGGACCAAGCGCAAGCCTCTGGCCTGCCCGCCTGTGTCAATGTGCGGATCGTCCCCGCCCCGGCGCCGGTCGTGCAGGGCAAATCAGCCGCGTCCGAGGCGACGCATTGACCACCCGCGTAGGTGACGTGAGTGGAGGCACGTCACCTGAAGTTATCCCGGGGACAGAGGAAAGATCCCCGGGCTTAGGCTATCATCACTATCTTTTAAGGGAGGAGACAAGATGAAGACCAGTTTGATTGCACTCAGTATGGGCGTTGCCGCTGCTGCGTTGGCCGCACCCGTTGCGGCCGAATACCCCACGCGGGCGATCCAGATGATCATCCCGTTTGGCCCTGGTGGCGCGACAGACCTGTCGGCGCGGGCGTTGTCCACACCGCTGACGCGTATCGTTCCACAGCCAATTGTGCTGACAAACCGTGCGGGCGCGGGCGGTGCAACGGGTTCTGTTGCGGTGCGCGATGCGGCCGGCGATGGGTATACGCTGCTTCTGGCGCGTGTCGGATCGCATACGGTAAACCCGGCAATGAACCCGAATTTGCCCTATACGCTGGATGAATTCCGCTTTGTCGGAATTTACGAGATCAACCCCGTGGCTTGTGTCGTCAACAGCAACTCGGAGTTTCACAGCATCGACGATCTGATCAATGCGGTGAACGAGCGCCCCGGCGAGATTCTCTATAGCTCTTCGGGGGTTGGGTCGCTGCCGCATTTTGGCGCGCTGATGGTTCTGGATTCCTTTGGAATTACCGATCTGGATGAAAACGTCATCCATATTCCGACCGAAGGCGATGGGCAGGCGCTGACCGCCGTGTTGCAGGGCACGTCAGACTTCTACTGCGGCAGCACATCACCCGCTGCGCCCTTCATCAATGGTGGCCAGATGCGCCCGCTTATGGTCACATCGTCAGAGCGGCTTGACGGGTTCGATGCGCCCACTGTCGAGGAAATCGGCAAGCCCGAATTGCAAGCGCTGGTAGGCTGGACCGGCCTTGCAGGCCCGGAAGACCTGACAGATGAAGCCGCCGAGAAATGGGGCGAATGGCTGGCAGAAGCGGCGCAGGATGAAGATTTCCAGCGTTTCATGACATCCGGCGGCTCTATCGTGCAGGTGATGTCGCCGGAAGAGTCAGTCGAATTCGTCAATAGCGCTTATGAGAGCTTTCGTCGGCTTGTCGTGGCGCTTGACCTTGAGATTGACTGACGCCCGCCAGAGGTAATGCAGCATAAGCGCCACTTGCAGTGAAACCACTGCAAGTGGCACCTCTGAGGTGCTCGACGCGCCCGCATCCCTTGCCATTAACGGAGTTCACATGCTCTCGCGACGCGACGAATTACTGATCGGATTGGGCGTCATGGTCATTGGCGCCGCGGTTTTATGGTGGATCATCCCGAATTACATCGCAACGCCAAGGCGTGTTCCTATTCCGGCCTTGTCTCCTGCCTTCTGGCCCAAGATCATCGCATGGACGATCATTCTTTGCGGTGCTGTGTTGAGTGTTCGAGCCGTGTTGGCCCCAACGCCCCCGGATGCAGTTGTTGATGACCTGTCTGTGACACGCCCTGAAGGGCTTCGTTTGCTGGCGCTTGGTGTCATCTTGCTTGGCATCTATTTCGCATTGCCCATCGTCGGTATGGTCTGGGTCAGCATGATCGCTTTCGCGCTGCTGGTGCTGCTGAGCGGCGGGAAGCATCTGATCTGGGGCATGATTGCCGCCGTGGTTCTGCCACTGCTGCTGTATTTCTTTTTTACCAAGGTTGCCGGGGTTGCCATACCCCAAGGCCAGATCGTGAGGCTTCCGTGACATTTATCGAAGCACTTAGCGCGGGCTTTGTCATGGTCGCGCAATGGGAAAGTATACTGTTTCTGGCACTTGGCGTGACCATCGGGGTTGTCGCCGGGGCTATCCCCGGCATGTCAGCGACAATGGCTGTGGCGCTGACCTTGCCTTTCACCTTTGCGCTGCAACCGATATTCGGCATCCTGTTGTTGCTGGGCGTCTATAAGGGCGGCATCTTTGGTGGGTCGATTCCCGCTATCCTGATCAAGACGCCGGGCACGCCAGCATCTTCGGCCACGGCCCTGGACGGGTATCCGATGGCAGAGCAGGGGCGCGCGGGTGAGGCGTTGAGCATGTCACTCTATGCGTCCTGCATTGCGGACCTGATCTCTAATCTTGCGCTGATCGTCTTTGCTGCGTGGCTTGCTTCTTTCGCGCTGAATTTCGGCCCGCCAGAAATGTTCACGCTGATCGTGTTCTCGCTGACCATTATCGCAGGCGTTTCGGGGGATAGTCTGATCAAGGGTGTGGTCGCTGCCGCGCTGGGCCTGCTATTGGCGACCATTGGCCTCGATTTCATCGCCGGGACCGAACGGTTGACATTCGGATCAGTCGATATGCGCGGGGGGCTGAACTTCATCGCTGTTCTGATTGGCTTGTTCGCCCTGCCGGAAATCATCGCCTATATGCGCAAATCTGCGGCGCAGGATCATCGTGTGCGCGGCATGGGCTATTCACGTCTGAAGCTTGCAGATTTCAGGCGCTCGTTGAAATCCATCTTTCGGGGCAGCGCAATCGGCGTGTTTCTGGGGGCCATTCCCGGCATTGGCGCGGCCCCTTCGGCGTTTCTGTCCTATTCCGAGGCCCGCCGCGCATCGCCAAACCGCGACAATTTCGGCAAGGGAGAGGTTGAGGGTGTTGCTGCGGCCGAGGCTGGGAATAATGGCGTCGCCGGGGCCACGCTGATCCCGCTGCTGTCGCTGGGCATTCCGGGCGATGTGATCACCGCCATCATCATCGGCGCGTTCATGGTCCATAACCTAACGCCGGGGCCACTGCTGTTTGTGAATAATGCCGATCTTGTCTATGCGCTGTTCATCGGGCTGATTGCCAGTTCATTTCTGTTGCTGATTATCGGGTCTGTTGCGATCCGGGCGTTTCGCTATATTGCCGATGTGCCGTCGAACCTGTTGTTTCCAGGCGTATTGGTGCTGTGCATTTTCGGGGTCTATGCGGTCAATAACTCGGTGTTTGATGTGGCGGTCATGCTGTTGATGGGGGTGGTGGGCTATATCATGCTGATCTTGCGCTTTCCCGCCGCACCTTTTCTGATCGGGTTCATTCTGGGGCCGATGCTGGAAAACAATTTCAGGCAGGCGCTTCTGATGTCGCGCGGTGATTTCAGCATCTTTGCACGTGGTCCGATTACCATATTGTTCTTGTGCATGACCGTGATCTCGGTTGTTCTGATCATCCGGTCCACGGTCAAGGCGGCGCGTCTGAAACGCGAGCTTGGGGCTTATGGAAAGAAATCGGCCATGCAAGGCCCCGAAACCTGAACGCAGACACATGAATTTCCTGACGACAATTACCCCTGCGGATGCAGCACTGGTTGCAGCGGTCTTTATTCTGGGGGGGATGGTCAAGGGTGCGTTGGGTTTCGGGTTGCCACTGACGACAATGGCTATCCTGCCCTTCTTTGTGCCTGTTGATGCCGCGCTGGCTGTGAATGTGGTGGTGCTGTTCCTGACCAATATTGCCCAGTTCCTGCAAATGGGGCAGATGCGCGAAACCGCCACACGGTTTGCGCCCGTGCTGTGGGGGATCGCGATAGGGGTTCCTTTGGGCACGGCAATGGTGTCCGCCTTTTCGGATGAGTTTCTGTTGCTTGCCCTTGGCGCGGTTGTGGTGACCTTTTCGGTGCTGTCGCTCAGTTCCGTCAATCTTGATCTTCGCCCTGCGCAAGAACGCCCTGTCGGCTGGATAGCCGGCATATTGGGCGGGATTGTGGGGGCGCTGACGACCGTGGGCGGCCCGTTATTCGTGATGTATTTGGTCGGGCTGCGGGTCGAGCGGCGAGAATTCCTCTCGGCGCTCAGCTTGTTTTTCATTCTGTCGGCGGTGTTGGTATCGGGGGCGTTTTTGCTGGTTGGTCTTTTTACGCCAGAACGCCTGTTTTTGGCTGCAATCGCGCTACCTGCTGCCATAGGGGGCATGTGGCTGGGCAACCGCATCGCCGCCTATGTCCCGGCGCATCGCTTCCGGGTATTGGTGCTGGTGGTGTTGGGCTGTCTTGGGTTAAATCTGCTATGGCGCGGGATCAGTGGTGGCTGAGAGGGTAACTTTATGGACGTAAAGTCCCTTTATACATTTATCGCGGTTGTCGATCATGGCAGTTTTGCCCAAGCGGCCGAAGCGCTGGACCTTTCGGCTTCTGCGATCAGCGTGCAGATGCGGGGGCTTGAAGCAGATGTGGATATGCGCCTGTTCGACCGCAGCCGCAGGCCGCCGGTCCTGACCCAGGAAGGGCGCGACTTCATCGAGCGCGCGAGAGAGGTGATTGCCATCTGGGAAGACCTTTCGCACAGCCTTCGGCGCGACAGCAATGCTGGAAAGCTGCGGATCGGGGCGGTTCACACGGCAGTGTCGGCCCTTCTGCCCGCAGCCTTGCGGCGCTTGCGCGAAAGCCATCCAAAACTGGAAATGCGTCTGACCACCGGCCTTGCGCATGAGTTGGACGCAGCCTTGCGCGCGGGAATGATCGACGTTGCGCTGACGACAGGCACAACAGAGATCGCGCCGGGCTATGTCTTTAACACCATCAGCGCGCAACGACTGGTCGTTGTGGCCCATGCCAGCGCCAAGGGCGAGGATTTCCGTCAGTTGCTGCAAAGCAACCCCTATGTGCGGTTTTCCCGGCAGGCGCGCGTCGGAGAGATGGTCGAGCGGGCATTGGAGTTGAACGGCATTCAGGTCCATACCGTCATGGAGGTGGATACTCAGGACGGTGTCCTTGCGCTGGTTGCGGCTGGGCTTGGTGTCTCGGTCGTTCCTGAGCACCCGAAGTTGCAAGACCCACAATTCAGGGTCATGCCGCTTGGCAATCCACCGCCCTTGCGCCTGCTGGGCCTTATGTTCGAACCTACCTCGCCACGGCGCAGGTTCTGCGACCTGCTTTGTGAGGAATTGCGCAAGGAGGCGGTCGCTGTCGGAATGCCTGTCCCGACGATAACCGAGGACTCAGCCGAGCCTGTCAAGTAAGCGGGGGGCAAGTGTAGGCGGTCGCAGCGCCGGCCTAGTCTTCGTCAAGATCAATTCGATCCGCGATTTCGGGTGACATCAGGCCGGAATGCAGGGCAAGCAAGATCACCTTGGCATCAAGCGAGCTGCCGTGATCAAGCGCGTCTTCAAGGCTAAGGTCAAGCGACTGCGCCTCGCTTTCGCCATGTTGGTCCATGAACTGCGCATGGCCAAGGCTGCAATAAGCCATCAAGCGCGCTGCTTGCGCGAAATCCGTCTGCTGGTTTCCGCGACCGTGTTTTTTTACAAGCTGGATCAGTGTCAGCTTGACTGGCTCAGGCACAAGCAGGGGGTGCATGCCGGAGGCACGAAATGCGTCATCCAGCGCCCTTATCGCGCTGGAGCGGCCAAGCAGATCAAACAAACGAAACATGAAGGAGTCGTATCAGGTCTTCCGCAAGGCTGCATCGGTAAATTGCGGGGCGACACGACATATCTGTTCCCCCATCTATACAGACGGCGGGACGCGAAGCGGTCGCGCATACGGTTTGGTTCGCGCCCTTCAGGTGCCTTTGTCATCTTTGGTGGAATTATTAACCACAAGGACTGGCCGGGGCTTTGCATCCTGATCCTCTGGTGCGGGGGCAGGTTTTTCTTGTACGGCAAGCCCTTCTGCATCCATCTGTGCGATGATCACCGTATCCGCGAAGGCGAGCGCCTCGTTCAGGGATGCCGCCAATTCCCAATCTTCGCAAAAGATCGGAATAATGTGATCCTGCGCCAGCACATCGGCGGCATTCAGCGCGCCATAGGAGCCGTCATAGGAACGTTCGTCTATTGTGACTACCCGAACATCGCGGTGCGTTTGTTCGATCAGACCGACAAGGGTATGAGCAAGAAACGTGTTGATGTCACGATCAGGTATTATCACCAGAACTTCTTTCATGCGAACCTACTCCCTGTAGGTGACCAGGCATGCGGTCGGTCTGATTGCTTTGAGACAGGATAAGTGTGCAAACTGCAATTTTGTTCCTGATACCCGGCGTATTCTTGGTCGAAGCCGGGCGCGCGATGATTGTGCGCTGCAAATGCTTATTGAGATTTGGAACAGGCGAAAAGGTTGCTGCCAGTCACCACGGTCGCGCAGATACATGCCTATCTGTTTGGACGGGGGATTGTTGCTGGTTGCGAAACACTATTGTGGCGCGCTGTTTCGGTCTGAAATGCGCGATTTTGATCGCACTGAGTCGGCCGAGAGATTCGGTGAACTTTCACACAAATTTCTCAGTACAACCTGTGGGGATTTGATGTGATAATTCACAACCTTTGGTTGTTGGCTCTCGACTTGGGGCGGAGAGTCGTGAGTGATTCCTAGAATTATCAAGGCTATAAGCGGAGAATATGCGCCAAAGAATTGGACGCGTTCCTTAAGATATCTTAAAATGTAACTTAGGTTAAGGGCCGGAATTGGCTGTGATCTAAAAGTGTCGCTTCGAGGGCATGTGATTTTGTGATGGTGCCGGAGAGTGTTTTTGATGTTATTCTTGGAAACAGTCCGGGCACTGGTCAGTAGGCGGTAATTTGGTCGCCAGGTGCGATCAAGATGTTCTGATCTACCCATGTGCGGTGTGCAGGACCGCGCAGGATATAAGACATAAGCCACGGCAAATCCGTATCGAGCATTTGAGAACCGTCTGAGTTTTTTGGGAATTTCATTCCCCGATGGCGGCTGGACAATGGAAACGATTTAAGTGGAGCACTGCAATGACATCCAGAATCAAGGCCGGGCGATCCGTCAGTAACACCTGAGTATATGACGCTGGCTTAGGGACAGGTGTCCGCGCGATCAGGCAAGTGGAAATTTGCTTTTTCCTGCGCGGGCCGAAGCGATGCCGAGATTAATGAGAGGTTGGGCCGGTCCTGTCTGGGCAGGGACGAATGGTGGCAGCTTGCCTGCCTTCTATGGAAAGTTGGTTTCTGAACTATCCGTACCGCGAGTGACGAGCCTTTTTCATCCGACAGACGCCAGAAGGCAAATTGCCGGGCGCAAACATTGGGGACCATGTGTGTCAGACAATATTTTAGATCATATCGCCGCCTTGCGGAGCTTTGCCAGGGCACTTTGTGGCGGCCGAGAAGAGGCTGAAGATTTAGTTCAGGAAACCCTTCTGCGGGCGATCGAGTACAGTTCGACATACCGCGAAGGGACAAATATGCGGGGATGGCTGTGCACCATCATGCGCAATCGCTTTTACACCAATATCAAGAAGCGACGCCGGGAAAATACAGGCGCTGAGGATTGCGCATCTGCCAGTGCCAGCACCCCGGGGACGCAAGAGTGGCACATTCAAGGCTGCGAGCTGTCAAAGGCGTTGCAGGACTTACCACTTCATTATCGAGAGGCAGTCGTCATCGTGCTGGTCATGGGCGAAAGCTATATCGACGCTTCTCGGCTCATGGAGTGCGACATCGGGACTATAAAGAGTCGCGTCAACAGGGGGCGCAACATGCTAAAGGCCAAATTGGGTGAGGTGGGCTAGCCTGTTGTAACCGCGCGCCTCGTTAGTCTTCGTCACGCTTTTTAAGGCGCTCTTCCAGTTGTTTGGCAAGGCGTTTCAAGTCATCCGATATGGGTTCGGCTTCGACGCGGGTGTGCAGCGCCCGCAAGTCCTGGTCGATCTGGTGGTCGTCATCGTGGTCGTCGCGGTCTGATTTGCCTTGATCCAACATATCATCAGCCTTCGCAGCAGATTTGATCCAGTCCCGTTCGGAGCGAGGCTGTTTTGATCTTGCATGCCGTGGGAGAGTTTTGCGCTCTTTCATATCTTGGCAAACAGACCTGTGATCAGTGTCCCATTTCTATAACACTACTGCCCAGTCTGAACTAAAGTCAACTGTTACTTCGCTATAAGTTGCGGCTGTCCCCGTAGGTGGCCGCATATTTAGTGTTTTTTACCATATACTGGGGCGTCGTGCGGATTCTCCAGCCCCCGCGGTGGCTGGGCAATGGGGCGGCCTGACCCGTGGCGCTGCCATTGAGTATCCAGCGTTGCGAATGCATCAGATTTAAGCACTATCCCACACGCCCTGCGGTGCCTGTGTGATTTACTTTGCTTTTGCCAAGCGCTTGTGCAAAGATATTTGCATCACGAATAATAATTGCGTGATTTATTTGCAAAGCCAACGCAACAGGGAGTCACCATGAAACGTACCCTTTCACTTTTCGCTGCCGCAGCACTTGCGCTGGGGGCCAATTCGGCACTGGCTGACAAGCTGGTTGTCGCAACTGACACGGCATTTGTGCCATTTGAATTCATGCAGGATGGGGAATATGTCGGTTTCGATATCGACATGTGGAACATGATTGCAGAAGAGCTTGAGCTGGAGTTTGAGCTGCGCCCGATGGATTTCAACGGCATTATTCCGGGCTTGCAGACTGGGCAGGTCGATGTCGCGCTGGCCGGGATCACGATCCGTGACGATCGCGCCGAAGTCATCGACTTCTCGGATGGCTATTACGATAGCGGTTTCCTGATCATGGTTCCGGTCGATAGCGATATCGAAGGCTTTGCCGATCTGGAAGGCAAGACGCTTGCTGTGCGCACCGGCACTTCGGCGGCGGACTATGCGCGCGACAACTTCACCGAAACCACGCTGCGCCAGTTCCCGAATATCGACAACGCCTATCTGGAGCTGCGCACAGGCCGCGTTGATGCTGCCATGCACGACACGCCGAATGTGCTGTATTACATCGCGACTGCGGGTGATGGTCAGGTCAAGGCAGTGGGCGAGCAGATGATGGCCCATCAATATGGCATCGGCTTCCCCAAAGGCTCTGATCTGGTTGAGCCGGTCAATCAGGTGCTGGCCAATATGCGGGAAGATGGTCGCTATGACGAAATCTACATGAAGTGGTTCGGCACAACGCCGCCCACCAACTGATCCATCTCTTGAAGCATTTGAAGCAGGGCAGACGTTTTCTGCCCTGCTCGCACCCGCTGGCGATGCGGCAATCTCAACACGAAGGGTAGCTTATGGAAGTCAATTGGCTGATCATTCTTGATTTCATTCCGCAACTGCTGAAGGGCGCGCAGGTTACCGTCCATATCACGGTTGTCGGGCTTCTGGGGGGCGTTATCCTGGGCGCAATCGCTGGGCTGATGCGCGCCTATGGCAATGCCGTGATCAACGCAATTGCCTTTGTCTATATCGAAGTTATCCGTGGCACACCCATCGTGGTACAGGTCATGTTCCTGTATTTCGCGCTGCCTGTGCTGGCCTCTATACGCATTGACCCGATGACGACCGCCATTCTGGCCATCGTCATCAATGCAGGTGCCTATATCGCCGAGATTGTGCGCGGGGCGGTGCTGTCCATCTCCAAGGGGTTGACTGAGGCCGGGTTGGCCATCGGCCTGCCGCGCTGGAAAGTGATTGTTCATATCGTGGGGCCCTTGGCGTTCCGGCGGCTTATTCCGCCTTTGGGCAACCAGTTTATCGTCAGCCTCAAGGACACCTCTCTGTTCATCGTGATCGGGGTGGGAGAGTTGACGCGCACAGGGCAAGAGATCATGGCCGCAAACTTTCGCGCTGTCGAAATCTGGACGGCGGTTGCGATCATGTATCTGATCATGACGGGCGTGC
Organism: Roseinatronobacter bogoriensis DSM 18756; assembly: GCF_004366635.1. GTDB lineage: Bacteria > Pseudomonadota > Alphaproteobacteria > Rhodobacterales > Rhodobacteraceae > Roseinatronobacter > Roseinatronobacter bogoriensis. Next base: position 374,787 of record NZ_SORN01000001.1, read on the forward strand.
TGTCACTGGCGCTGCGGATGATTGAAAAACGCATGAGGATCCTATGAGCGACACCATCATTCAGTTTCGCAACGTGTCCAAGCATTTCGGCCCGCTCAAGGTTCTGGACGAGGTTGATCTGGAAATCCACAAGGGAGAGGTCGTCGTGCTGGTCGGCCCTTCGGGTTCCGGAAAATCGACGCTTTTGCGCTGCATCAACGGGTTGGAACAGATCACGGGTGGTGATCTGATCGTCAATGGCATGAGCGTGCTTGGCGGCAACAAGATCATGCGCGAAATCCGGCAAGAAGCGGGCATGGTGTTTCAGCAGTTCAACCTGTTTCCGCAGATGACTGCCTTGCAAAACGTGGCCTTCGGGCCGCAACAGGTGCGCGGGCTGAGCCGCAGCGAAGCGCGCGCATTGGCAAAGGAGTTGCTGGCAAAGGTCGGGCTTGCCGAAAAAGCCAATCATGAACCCGCTGAATTGTCCGGCGGGCAACAGCAGCGTGTGGCGATTGCGCGGGCCTTGGCAATCAAACCCAAAGTGATGTTGTTTGACGAACCCACCTCGGCGCTGGACCCGGAATTGAAACAAGAAGTGCTAAACGTCATGCGCAACCTTGCAGCCGAAGGCATGACAATGGTGGTTGTCACCCATGAGATGGGCTTTGCCAAACAGGTCGGCACGCGCCTGATCTTCATGGAGCATGGCAAGATCGCCGTGGACGGAACCCCGCGCGACGTGATCGACAATCCGCCGAATGACCGCATGAAGGATTTTCTGCAACATGTCTGAGGTGGTTGTCGCTGAACTTGGTTGGGTTCGTGCCGCTGGCAGCCCCTATGAAATTGGGTTTGCGCTGGGGCGCGCGGGGCGAGGGGCGGTGCAACAACGTCTGCGCCCTTTGGAATACTGGCGCGCGGTGACGGATGAACGGCATCAGCCGCTTGTCACCCGTCTGGCGGGGCGCACACAGGCGTTGTTTCCCGAAATCTATGCCGAGCTTGAGGGGCTTGCAGACGGGCTGGACCTGCCGTTCATGCAGGTCATGGCGTGGAATTGCCGCGGAGACCTGATGTCAAATGTCCCCGATGGGTGCACCACTGTTCAACTGCCGGGGCCAACGGCTGTGCTTGCGCATAACGAAGACGGATTGCCGGAATTGCACGGCAGTTGTTTCATTGCCGAAGTCACTGGCCAGACGGGTGCTGGTTTTGTTGCCTGCTGCTATCCTGGCTCTCTGCCCGGCCATACATTCGCGGTTTCCAATGCTGGCCTTGCGCAAGCGGTGAACAACCTTCGCCTGCGCAATGTCCAGCCAGAGCTTCCGCGCATGGTCTTGGGGCGCGCTGTGCTGGAGTGCAAAACCATAACCGAGGCGCTGGCCCTTCTTGCGCGCGAGAATGCCTGTGGCGGGTTTCATTTCACGCTGGCGCAAGCGGGTGAGGGGGCGCTTCACAGTGTCGAATTCGGTGGCGGGGCCTGTTCACACAAGCTGATCGAGGGCGCCTCTGGCCACGCCAATCATGCGCTACATCATAATGCTGCGCCACAGCAGACGATCACCCACTCGTCACGGGATCGGCAAATACGCGTGCAGTCCCTGCTTGATGCGGGCGTCTCGGACGCGCTGCGCATTCTGCGCGATACGGGCGGGGCCGGACTGCCAATACATCGCACATGCAGTGACGACCCCGATCAGGAAAACACGCTTGCTTCGGCTATCATATCGGTCAACAACTATGGGGTAAGCTGGGAGTTCTATGACCAATCCTCCTCCGAACCCGTCTATACTGGCGAAGTCACCGCTTCCTGACCCGCCGCAAACGCTGGTGCAGTTGCGCGAGTTGATGCTGCGTATATCGCGTGGTGAATCCGATATCGCGCTTGGGCCAAAGGCCCGCGCGGCCCTCGCGCGGATTCTGGACCTGCAAGGTAATCCGGCGTTGCTGTCAATTACATCGCTTGCCAATGCACTGGGGGTGAACCCGTCGACGTTGACGCGGCTTGCACGGAATCTGGGCTATTCCGGGTTCGGCGCGTTTCAGGAAGTGCTGCTGAACGCATCCATGGCGCCGCCCGGTGCATTTTACAGCCAGCAGGCCCAAAAGGCGCTGGCCAGTGGCGAGCGGCAGGCGACAGAAGCTATGATGCATCTGTGCCGCGAGAACCAAGCCAATATTGACCGGTTTCTCTCCATGCATGACGACGCTCAGTTTCGCAGCGCCGTGTCGTTTATTTCAAACGCGCCAAGGGTCATGATCTATGGCATCCGGCAATTCCACGCCTTCGCAACTTTTCTGGTCTATGGGCTTCGGCTGATCCGTTCGGACGTTCACCTGCTGGATTCAAATGCGCTGGGCCTAGCCGAGGGGATTGCCTCGCTCGACAAGGACGATGTGCTGATCGTGTCAAGCTGCGCGCCGTATTCGCGTGTGGTCACCGAAGTTGCGCAAGCGGCTGCGGCAAAGCCGATGACGATTGTGGCGATCACGGACCGCGCGGATTCGCCCTTGATCGAAGTCTCTCAGGCCGCAATTCTGGTTCCGCATGAAACGCGGTTTCTGTCCAATTCGCTAACGACATTCATTCTGGCGGCAGAGTGCCTGATCAATGCATGTGCGGCCGCAAGGCCGGTCGAAACACAGGCCGCATTGGCGGAACGGGATCGGCTGATAACGGGGTTGAAGATCGAATTATAGGCACATCGTGCAGGCGTGGCGGCCCTCATGCCATGCGCGTGTCAGACATCGCGTTCATGCGTTCGACCAGTTCGGCGGCCAACCATCCAACGGGGCGGCGCAGATGCAAGGGCAGGCGGGCGCGCAGCAAGAAGCTTGTGCTGGGGTGATCGGCCCGCGAAATGGCCGCGAACAGGGCCAATAACCAGCTCTCGTCGAATGATCGCTCTTGCGCCGTGGCTTCATAGATCACTGGCCCTTTGGGCAGCGCGGCGCTCAGAACGCGCAGCAAGGCATCCGCATAGTCCTGCGCGCCCTCTTTCGGTGCATGGAGCAAGAGTGCGCAAGTCTCAAAGACCTCCACCCGCGCCTTGGCCCGACATTTGCGCATCAGAATTCGCAGCATCATCAGGGCCGGTTCCTGTCGGTACGACGCTTCGTGCAGGCTGGGGGTGGGTTTAAGGGCGGTTTGTCGCATCAGACACTCCAAGATTACCCGACACAAATAGTATGGATTTGGGTTGAGCGCCAGATTTTTCTTGAGTTGTTTTGTCGGAAATCATCCCTCCGGCCGGAAGCGCCGCCAGAGGGATGACAGATTGGGCTTACTGCGTCAGGACGAGTTCAAAATCCTCGTCGAAATAGCTGTGGACCGAAACAAAGGGGCGATCGCCTTCCGCTTCGAAGACATAGACATGCAATGCATCGTCATTCATTGTGACGCGGCAAATCACATCCGCGACGCCTGTCGCCAGGCCATCAGGGCAGGCTTCAAGGTCGATATGTGGCACCGAGCTTTCGAAATCGGTATAGAAATAGCGCCCCTGCTCTTGCGAGAAGGCGGGCAGCGCGATCAGGCAGCAAGCGGCAGAAACCAGTGTGCGGAACATGTGACGTCTCCTTGTGATTGCGTCAGTTTGAGGTTGAGTTGTCTTGTCGGGGTGCGCGTGTTCATAAATGCATCGGCTTTCATGATGGGGTGTGTTCGAATGTGGCCTGTCCCGACGAATGCGCAGATTCAGGGTCGCGGTTTCGGGAACCTGTGCATGTCGGTCCAGCAGCAATTCGAGCGGGCGCGGCTCCAGCCCGCAGCCATGTGCACGTGCGGCGACATTCATGCCGCGCAGTTCGATGTGCAAAGTATGTGGGGACTGGGGCATTTGGACTCCGGCAAAGACGTGAGACAGAAGCTGTCTTGCCGGGCTATCAGAACCTCTGACTGCTGGGTGTCGAATACTTGATAAAAAAACTAGGCTTTGTAAAGATGTTTCTCAGGCGCATTAAAGCCAAGCCAGTATCATCAAATTTACGCAGTTTTACAGAAGCTTGCGTATGCGCCGGTCAGTAATTTATGTCGCTGCTGGGGGGCGGCGCAATATGAACGCACTGCCTTCTGGTCGCGTTGCCGGGAGAAGCCCCGATTGGATGCAAGCCTTGGCGTTACAGACCTGCGACCCTTTTTCCTGCACCGGTAAGGCGGGGTGAACGCGGATGGTGTAAGCAGATCAGTCAAGGTGTCGCCAAACTCTGATAGACACGGAAGCGCTGTTATGTAATCTTGAGTGCGATGGTGTCCGGGTGTTGCAACCCGGCTGAAAAGGGAACGTGGTGCGGGCTATGCCCAATGCCACGACTGCCCCCGCAACTGTAAGCGGAGAGCGACCCCGATAAAACCACTGGACCGCTGGTCTGGGAAGGTTCGGGCAAGCGTTGATCCGCAAGTCAGGAGACCTGCCATCTCCGGCGCGACGATTCGCGCCGTAGCAACCTTGACCCAGGCGGGGTGACCTGGTGCGGAGAGACCGTGATGGACCAGACACGCCTCGCGATATCGCCGTTGACAGATCGCCTTGCCCCTTGCGCGGAGGGCGCGATGCTATTGGAACTGACACTTACGCAACTTGATATTGGCCATGTCTCGCCAGAGCGGGCGCAGGAATTGGGCCAGCTTGGTTACCTGCAATGGCTGGGCGGTTTGCCCGGACAGGCCAGCTACCAGGCCGAGGCTATGCGCGCCTATACGCTGGCGGCCCCGTTCATCCGCAACTCGCCTGCGGTGGCTGTGTTTTGCGATCTGCTTGTGGCCTCGACCCGCCAGCCTTTGGCGCCCCTGTCGTTGACATTGCGGCCACGTCACCGGCGCGGGGGGGCACAAGCGCGGCGTGCGGCCTACTGAACAGAAAAAGCGATTGGTGTAGCAGTCGTCGGAATGAACTGGAACACCGTCAAATAGCGCTGCGCCAGGCAGGTTTCACGGGTCAGATGATCTTGCCTTCAGGCAAAAACCTTTGGGTCAGCACGGTTTCCTGCATCCGCATCAGGCGATGCGCGTTATGCATATGCTCTGCAAGGATTGTCCGCGCGGCAGTGCTGTCGCCCGCGCGCAGGGCTGCAACAAGGCGCGACTGGTAATCCAGCCCCGAAGACCATAATTCCTGATTGGGCTTCGAATAGAGTTTGCGAGAGACGGTAATATCCGCCAGCATATTGGCAATGAACCGTATCAGAAAGCGCAGCAGCGGGTTGCCTGACATCTCTGCCAAAAGCGCATGAAACCTGAGTGACGCAATATGTTGTTCACGCTCTTCCTGTGCGGTTTGGGCGGGTGCGGCATAGCAGGTCATCACCTCTTCCAGGGCGCGAAGCTGCGCCTCGGTCAGCTTGCCTGCAAGCGAGGCCGCCAGTTCCGGTTCCAATACAGTGCGGATCTGATAGACATCATCAATTGTCAGGTGTTGATAGTAGAAGTAGTTGCCCAGAAGGGCAGTCGCGCGTTCCTCGGAGACCTGATGTACGAACACCCCGCCCCCCGGCCCGGTGCGTGACTTGACCAGCCCTTGCGCTTCCAGAATGCGTATGGCCTCGCGGATCGTGCCTTTGGCCATGCCAAAACGCTCGATCAGTTCCAACTCGGAAGGTAACCTGTCACCAGGCCCCCAGCCATTTTCCATGACCCATGATTTGATCGCCTCGGCCACCTGTTGTGGACGTGACAGGCGTTCAGGGATCGAGGGGATGATGGCAGGCGGCAAACTGGTCTCCTTCAACTGGGCGTAGGTCCGGCACCTCTGCGCGGCACAGGTCGGTTGCGCGCGGACAGCGCCCGGCAAAGGCGCAGCCCGGTGGCGGATTCAGCGGGTCAGGCAATTCGCCCGCTTGCGCACCGCCAAGCGGTTTGCCCACGACCGGCGCCGAGTCTGCCAGAAGCTTGGTATAGGGATGGCGCGGCGCTGCAAAGACCTTTTCGGCGGGGCCGGTTTCCACCACAGACCCGAAATAGAGCACTGCAATTCGGTCGCTGACGGCCTCGACCACAGCCAGATCATGGCTGATAAACAGATAGGTCAGGTTGAATTCGGATTTCAGCGCGGCCAACAGGTTCAGAACCTGAGCCTGCACGGAAACATCCAGCGCGGAAACGGGTTCATCCAGGATCAGAATGCGCGGGCTGGCCGCAAGGGCGCGGGCAATCCCGATACGCTGCGCCTGACCGCCGGAAAATTCATGCGGGTAGCGGGTCAGGAATTCGGGGCGCAGGTTCACCGCATCGAACAGTTCCGCAATCCGGTCATCCAGCGCGCGGCCCCGCAACCCGTGCAGCAGGCGCAGCGGCACTTCCATGATCTGCTGGATCGTCTTGCGCGGGTTCAGGCTGGAAACCGGGTCCTGAAAGACGTACTGAATTAGCCGCCCGAATGCGGCAGGGTCCGCGCGGTTCAGGGCCTTTCCTTCAATCTCGATCGTGCCAGCGCTGGGCGGCGTCAGCCCGACCAGCATCCGCGCCAGTGTCGATTTCCCGCAACCAGATTCGCCAACGATACCCAGTGTCTCACCTGTCTTGACCTCTAGCGATACGGGGTGAACCGCATGAACCTGTGCGCGCGGCGGACCAATCAGGCGTTTGCCGATATCGAATGTTTTTGCCAGATTGGTGGATTTCAAGGCAATCGTCATGGGGCCACCTCCGGGAACAGGCAACGCACTTTGCGGGCCTCACCTTGCAAAGCGATCTCGCCTGTGCGGCAGGCCGCTTGCGCCTTCTCGCAGCGCGGGGCAAAGGCGCAGCCCGGTGGCAGGTCATCAACAGCAGGCGGCAGGCCGGGAATGGCCGCCATCACGCGCCGCCCGCCCCCCAGTTCCGGCACACAGGCAATCAGTCGTGCGGTGTAAGGGTGCGCGGGTGCCGCCAGCACATCCGCTGTTGGGCCTGCCTCGACGATCCGTCCGCCATACATGACCGCCACGCGGTCGCAAAGCTGGCCCACCACACCGAAATCATGTGTGATGAACAAAATCGCCAACCCGCGCGAGCGGCGTAAGTCGGACAACAGCGCCAGAATCTGCGCCTGCACGGTCACATCCAAGGCTGTGGTCGGTTCATCGGCAATGATGATGTCAGGGTCATTGGCCAGTGCCATGGCAATGCCCACGCGCTGGCGCATTCCGCCCGACAATTCGTGCGGATACGCACGGAAACGGGCAGCAGCATTCGGGATGCGCACATCCTCCAGCAGCTTGACTGCGCGCTTATGCGCTTGCGCATGGCTGACAGGCTCGTGCACGCGGATCGCCTCGATCAGTTGATCGCCGATGCGGTAAAGTGGGTGCAGGGTCGAAAGCGGGTCCTGAAAAATATAGGCCACCTTGCGCCCGCGCAAGGACCGCAACAGTTCATAGGGCGCGCCGATCAGGTCCTGCCCGTTCAGTCGCACCGCGCCTCCGGTGATCACCCCGGGCGGAGAGGCCACCAGCCCCATCACCGACAGCGCCGTGACGGACTTGCCAGAGCCGGATTCACCAATCAATCCCAGACATTCGCCGGGCTTCAACTCCAGCGAGACCTTATTGACAGCTTTATAGATGCGCGGCCCTACTTGGAACTGCGTTTCAAGTTCGTCAATGCGCAAGAGCCCGTCGCCCTTGGGGACAGGGGCCTCTGCCCGCTCTACCCGTGTCGTCGCCATGGGCCGCGCCAAAGCGCCCGAGCGCAGCCGCGGGTCCAGCGCGTCCCGTATCCCGTCGCCCAACAGGTTCACCGACATCACAATCAGCAGGATCATCACGCCCGGCACAATAGAGGTATGCGGTGCCGTGATCAGGGCCGAGCGCGCCTCGCCCAGCATCGAGCCCAGATCAGCCTGCGGCGGCTGGCTGCCAAGGCCCAGAAAGGACAGGCCAGCGGTTTCAAGGATCATCCAGCCGATGGTTGTGGACATGGCAATCACGACGACCGGCACGATATTTGGCACCACCTCGGTCAGCAGAATGCGGGTATGGCCCATGCCCGCCAGCTTCGCTGCGTCAATGAATTCCCGATGCGCGATGCCGACCGTGACCCCGCGAATATTCCGCGCGAAAAACGGAATATTCACCACTGCAACCGCGATCAGCGCATTCAGCAGGCCCGGCCCCAGCACCGCGACAATTGCCAGCGCCAGCAGGATATACGGAAATGCCATCAGCATATCGACGCCGCGCATGGTCACATTATCCGTGCGCCCGCCGAAATAGCCTGCCATCACCCCGATCGCCGCACCCAGCAGCCCTGCGACGAGCGCTGCGGCAAACCCTACAGCCAGCGACAGCCGCGTGCCCCACATCAGCCGCGACAGCAGATCGCGCCCCAGATGGTCGGTTCCCAGCAGATGCCCGTCTGACAGGGGGCGCAGGAAACGGTTTGCCGTGTTGGTGGCATTTGGCGGATGCAGGGGCAGGATTGGGGTCAGCAGCGCCAGGACCACAATCACAGCCAGCACCACCGCCCCAAAGCCCGCCAGTTTGTTGCGAAACAGAAGTTTTAGAAACAGGCTCATGCCTTGATCCCCCTCATGTCTTGATCCGGGGGTCGAGCCAGGCCTGCGCCACATCGACGATGATATTGAAGCCCACATAACAGGCCGCGATGAACACAACGCCGCCCTGCACCAGCAGGATGTCACGCTTCAGAATACCATCGACCAGCATGCGGCCCACGCCGGGCCATTGAAACACCATCTCGATATAAACCGCGCCCGACAGCACGAAGCCCGCCTGAATGCCCAACACCGGGATGATACTGACCATTGCCGCGCGCAGCGCATGGCCCCAGATCACGCGGCGCTCATGCACCCCTTTCGCGCGCGCGGTGCGAATGAAATCCTGCCGTAGCACTTCCAGCATCGCACCTCGCGACAGCCGCGCGATCACGCCTGTGGCCACCACTGATAGCGCAAGCGCTGGCATGGTCAGATGCCGGATCAGGTCAGGCAAATCTCCCCCGCCCCAGATCGAATACATCCCCGAGACAGGAAACCAGCGCAGCTGCACTGCAAACAGCAGGATCATCATCATGCCAAGGAAGAATGACGGCACCGAAATGCCAAGGATCACCACAAAGGTGATTACCTTGTCTGCTAGCCCGTATTGACGTGCCGCCGAGACAACTCCCGCCAGAATACCCAGCAGCGAACATAACACAAAGGCTGTGCCTGCAAGGATCAGCGTGGCTGAGAAACGGTCAAGGATTTCATCCAGAACAGGCCGGTTCAGCGCAAAAGAGCGTCCGAAATCGCCCTGCATCAGATTGCCCAGCCAGATGAAATATTGCTTCCACAAGGGCTCATCCAGCCCCAGATGCCGGTTTAGCCGCGCGACATTCTCTGGCGTGGCATAGCTGCCCAGAATGGCCGTTGCCGGATCGCCGGGGATCATCGCCATGATCAGAAACACGATTACTGTGATCCCCAGCAGGACTGGAATGGCCGATAGCAATCGCTTCAGGATATAACCGCCCATCTGCGCCCCCCTGATTTCATCCTTGCTCAAATATCCTCAGGGGGTGAATTGGCCAAAGGCCAAGAGGGGGCGCGAGCGCCCCCTTTCCCCGTCTCAGTTCTTCACGACATCTTTCAAAAGCAGGAAGAATGACGGCTCAAGCTGGAAATTCTCGACCGCGTCCGAAGTGACAGCATTCTGCATCCAGTTCGCCACGAAAACCCAGGGTGCGTCCTCTTGCACGATGACCTGCATCTCGCGATACAGCCGTGCGCGTTCTTCCTGATCGGTTTCGACACGTGCCGCTTCCAGCAGCGCGTCTACTTCGGGGTTGGAATAATACCCCGAATTGAACCCGCCCACATCAGGGAAGGCATCGGTGCGCAGCGCAAGGAAGGGCAGCGTGTCGGGGTCATTGGTCATCCATGCCATCTGCGCCATGTCTGCCTGCCCTTCCAGGCCGGGGTTCACGCGGCCCAGAAAGGTGTTCCATTCATACGTCTCGATCGTCACATCGAAGCCCACAGCGGCCAGATCAGCCTGAATGGCGGTGCCCATCGGGATCGGGTCCAACATGCCGGAACCGCCCTCGGTGACAAAAAAGGTCAGGCTTGCACCTTCGGCGTCGGCCTCAGCAAGCAATTCGCGTGCGCGGTCAGGGTTGAAGGGATAGGGTTCCAACTCTTCGTTATAAGCCCATGCAAAAGCGGGCGGGGTCGGACCTGCGGCGATGGTGGCTGTGCCTTCCAGCACGTCATTGACCAGCGCTTCCTTGTTGATCGCGTAATTCGCCGCCTGACGCACGCGTTTGTCAGCGAATGGGCCTTCCTTGGCATTGAGGATCAGGAACCACAGATGCGGGCCTGCCTGTTCATGCACCATATGCGCGTCGCCCTGGAATTGCGACACTGCCACAGGGGGCACTTCGACCATCACGTCAATTCCGCCCGACAGCATTTCGGCCACGCGGGTATTCGCGTCTGTGATCGGGCGGAAGATCACGGCTTCGGTCCCGGCGGTTCCGTCCCAATAGTTTTCATTGCGCGTCACGACCACGCGTTCATTTGACCGCCATTCCGCAAACTGGAACGGTCCGGTCCCTGACGGGTTGCGCCCGAAATCAGAGCCATGCTCCATCACGGCGGCGGGCGACACGATCAGCCCGGTGGGATAGGCAAGATTGGACAGGAAGGGCGCATAGGGTTCGTTCAGTGTGAATTGAACGGTGTTTGCGTCCAGCGCTTCAACTGTCTCGATCGCGCTGAAGAAGAAGGACAGCGGGAACGGGCCGGTTTCGTGATAGGGGTGGTCTTCGTTCAGCATACGCTCGAAGTTCCAGACCACGGCTTCGGCATCAAAGGCGCTGCCATCGTGGAAAGTGACACCTTCGCGTAAGTTGAAGGTGTAGACGGTGCCATCATCCGAGATGTCCCAGGATTCGGCCAGCGCGGGTTCCACTTCCAACGTGCCGGAGGCATAGCGCACCAGCCCGTCATAGACATTCATCAGAATACGGAAGTCATTGACAGCGGTCACGGCGTGCGGGTCCAGCGCTTGCGGTTCGGCAATCTGTCCGACCACAAGAACGCCCGGCGGGGTCTGGGCATTGGCGGGGGCGACCAGTGCAGAACTGGCCAATAGGGTGGCTGCCAAAACCCCGAAGCCGCGGCGGGTTGTAGATGTAAAGGCCATTTCCGGCACTCCCTGTTGCTATGATTATTTGTTTTTAATTATCATGATAATTTGCATCGGTCAAAACTTTCATGATAAATTCCCCTGACAGGGAGAAACAAACACATGACCTTTTCGATTCTTGCGCAAGATTTGAGCAGCGGCGCAATCGGCGGCGCGGCAGCGACGGGCGCGTTATGCGTTGGCGGTTGGGTTTTGCGCGGCGATTCGCGTGCGGGGATTTCAGCCTCGCAAGGGGCGGCCCCTTCGACGATCTGGGGCGAAGATGCGTTGGAGAGGATGCGCCAGGGCCGCAGCGCGAGTGAGGCATTGACCGATCTGGTCGGGGCGGATCGCGGGCGCGAGTGGCGGCAGCTGGCCTTGCTGGACCGCGCTGGCGGCACGGCCTGCCATACAGGTACGCGCAACACTGACTGGAAAGGTGTGCTGGACGGGCCGGGGTTTGTCGTGTCGGGCAACATGCTGGCCGGGCCACAGGTCTTGGGGGCCTTGCGCGATGCCTATGTCAATGCAAGTGGCAGTTTTGCGCAACGGTTGCTTGCCGCATTAAGCGCCGCAGAAGCGGCGGGCGGGGATATACGCGGGCTGCAATCGGCGGCGCTGCTTGTTGTGTCAGATGATACGCCACCTCTCAGTCTGCGCGTGGATTGGTCCGAAACGCCTGTCGATGCCTTGCATGATTTATTCCGGCGCAGTCAGAGTGGGGATTATGCAGCATGGCTGCCCACGGTTCCGACCCGAAATGATCCCGAGCGCGGCCATGACTGAAATGGATTGGGGAGCGCTGGCGCAAGACTGGTTGGATCGGCTGGCGCAATGTTCGGAACCCGGCGCAGGTGTCACGCGTCTGCCTTTCACGCCGGAACACCGCAAGGCGCTGGTGGTGCTGACCGAATTGATGGAACAGGCAGGGCTGCGCGTGTCGCTGGATGCGGCGGGTACCTTGATCGGGCGGCTGGACGGGCCGGAGGGGGCGCCAGTATTGCTGATGGGCTCGCATCAGGATTCGGTGCGCGAGGGCGGTGCCTATGATGGAATAATGGGCGTCGTGCTGCCCGTTCTTGCATTGCAAAAGCTGCGTGGACAAGGTGCCACGTTGCCGTTTGCGGTTGAGGTGCTTGCTTTCGCGGATGAAGAGGGCGTCCGCTTCCCCACTGCGCTGATGGGGCCGCGGGTGTTGGCGGGTCAATTCGATATGGCCGCACTGGACATGGTTGATCGTGAAGGGGTTTCGCTGCGCGCGGCCATGCAGGAATTTGGCCTTGAGCCTGCCGCTTTGCCCGATCTGGGGCGCGATCCGGCGCAGATTTTGGGATGGATCGAGGCGCATCTGGAACAGGGGCCGGTGTTGGAAAACGCCGCCGCCCCCCTTGGAATTGTAACGGCCATTTGCGGGATCGAGCGCCATAGCGTAACGCTGACGGGCAAGGCGGCACATGCTGGCACAATGCCAATGGCGCTGCGGCGCGACGCATTGGCTGGTGCGGCTGAACTTGTTTTGGCGGTAGAGTCCTTGGCACATGGTACAGAAGGGCTGATGTCCAATGTGGGCACCTTGCAGGTCAGACCGGGCGCGGTGAATGCTGTGCCGGGTGAGGTGACGCTGACGGTCGAGTTGCGCGCCCCCTCGGATGGGCTGCGCGAAGGCGCGGGAGCTTCGCTGGCGCGTCTGGCACGTGAAATCGCCAAGAGACGCGGTCTAGAGCTGGCGATCGAGCGGACCTATGCGCAACCTGCAACCCCTTGTGCAGACCAGATCATCGCGCGGCTGTCACAGGCCGCAAGGGAACTGGGGATGCAGGTTCCGCATCTCCCCTCTGGTGCAACGCATGACACCTCTGCAATAGCGGATCTGTGTCCGGTGGGTATGCTGTTTCTGCGGTGTCGAGAAGGGATCAGTCATCACCCCGATGAATTTGTTGATACCGATGCCATGTCCCTTGCCATTGATACGTTGGGCCAAGTGATCCGGGGATATATGGCGCGCGCGTAACGTTTGCCCGCAGATATTTGCCAAGACTTCAATCAGGCCTGCGGGCCTGCTTGGTGCAATGCGCGGTCCCCTTGAGGGGTTTAGCGGGTAATTCGTGACATGTTTTGACCAGAAGTGCTCAGGCGCGCGGTTCCAGACCCTGTCGTTAGGTCGCGGTACCTTCAGATTCTGACAAAAGGTTCTCTATCCCGCATTTCGGGCGCTGCAAGCGCGTTTTATTGCTGCTTATAATGTGTTCAAAGCCGGTCAGTTTTGATTTTATTGTATACAATACGGCGGTGCAGCCAAAAAAAATCGGCCCGCTCCCAGACAGCGACATCCTGCAAATCTATGGCTGGGTTGCGCCGCATCTGCGCGGTTGCATGAATGGATAACATGAAAGGAAGTCGCCTTGGATCGTCGCAAGTTTCTTTCCGCATCGGCCCTGTCTGCAATGGGTGCAGGACTGGCCGCACCGACCATTGCCCGCGCGCAAGATACCTTTAACTGGCGCATGACCAACAGCTATGGTCCGACTGCGCCGTTCTATACGGTCGGCCCTGGTAGCCCCACCGACATGATCGAAAAGATCGGTATCATGTCCGGCGGGCGTTTGAACATTCAGCATTTCGCTGCGGGAGAGTTGATCCCGGCTTTTGAAGGGTTCGACGCCGTCCAGCAGGGCGTGGTCGAGATGAACGCCTCGAACAGTTATTTCTGGTCCGGCAATGTCTTTGCTGCGCAGTATTTCACCACGGTTCCCTTTGGCATGTCCTATATGGGGCATATGGCATGGCTGTTCCACGGCGGTGGCCTTGAGTTGTGGCAAGAGGTTTATGAACCCTTTGGCCTCGTTGCCTTTCCGATGAATTCGACCGGCGTGCAGATGACCGGCTGGTTCCGCGAACCGATTGAGGAATTGGGCCAGTTAAACGGGTTGCGCATGCGCATTCCGGGGCTTGCCGGGCGTGTTTATGCCGCACTTGGCGTGGATACCCGCCTGCTGCCGGGCGGCGAAATCTTTCCTGCATTGGAGCGTGGAGTGATTGATGCCGCCGAATTCGTTGGCCCATATCAGGACCGCGCGCTTGGCCTGCATCAGGCTGCCAAATTCTACCACACATCCGGTTGGCATGAACCCGCAACAACCGGCGAATTGCTGATCTCCAAGGCGGCATGGGACAGCCTGCCCGAGGACCTGCAAATGATCGTGCGTCAGGCCTCTCAGGCGGCGTGCCTTGAAAGCCTGCTTTGGTCCGAATCCGTCAATGGCGCAGCCCTGACCGATCTGGTGACGAACCACGGTGTGACGGCAGCCCCCCTTCCGACTGATGTCATCAACGCCCTGCGCGAAGCAACGCTTGATACGCTGGAGACTGAGGCCAATGCCTCCGAGATCACGCGCAAGGTGCATGACAGCTACTTCGCCTTCAAGGCCGATCATGATGGCTGGGCCAAAATCAGCGAAGTATCGTGGTTCAAAGACATTCTGGAGATGTGAGGCAAATGAAACCCGCATTGACGCAGTTTGTACAGTTTCTCGAAGCCATTGTCAGAGGCTTTGGTTTTCTGGCTGCATGGGTCTGTGTGGCGCTGGTGCTGCTGGTAGCGGGCGATGTTTTCGCCCGCTACCTGTTCCGAACAGGGGCGGTCTGGGCGCAGGAACTGCAATGGCATCTGATTTCCCCCATTGCCCTGTTTGGCATGTCCTATGCGCTGCTCTCGGGCGAGCAGGTGCGTGTCGATGTGCTGTATGAACGGTTTTCTCCGCTCATTCAGCGCGGTATCGAAATTCTGGGCGGGCTGCTGCTGATCTTGCTGGGCGTGCTGCTGGTCAAGCTGTCGCTGCCTTGGGTCGAGATGTCCTATATGCGCGGCGAAGGCTCTCCCAATCCGGGCGGGCTGCCGTATCGCTTCATCCTCAAGGCGCTGATCCCGCTGGGTTTTGGGCTGTTGGCTATACAGGGTCTGGCACATGTTCTGCGACATGCCTTTGCCCTGCCGCCCCGCTCCGGCACCTGAGCGGCGTATCTCAAAAACAAGGTAAGCTTTCATGAGCCCCAATGAACTGTTGGCGATTGGCATGATCGCCGCTTTCTTCGTGCTGTTGATCATCGGAATCCCGGTCGGGATTGCATTGGCCTTTTCGGCCTTCTTCTTCGGCTATGTCGGCTTTGGCCCCATGCTGTTCAATCTGCTGCCCTCGCGCATTTACGGGGTCGTGACCAATTACACGCTGATGGCAATTCCGCTCTTTGTTTTTATGGGCGTAATGCTGGAAAAATCACGTCTGGCAGAAGAGTTGATCGACGTGGTGGGCCATCTTTTCGGCAATATATCTGGCGGGATGGGCGTTGCGATCATCTTTGTCGGGGTGTTGCTGGGGGCCGCAACGGGGATTGTGGGCGCAACCATTGTGACGCTTGGGCTGCTGACATTGCCCACGCTTCTGCGGCGTGGATACCCCAAGACCATTGCAACTGGCATGATCTGCGCCTCTGGCACGCTGGGGCAGATCATTCCGCCATCCTTGGTGCTGATCCTGCTTGCTGATATCTTGCAGGAATCGGTTGGCACCATGTTTGCCGCTGCAATGGTGCCCGGTCTGACGCTGGCTGCTGTGTATATGATCGCCATCTTGGCCTATGCGTGGTGGAAACCCGGTTCCATGCCACCCATTCCGGTGGATGAACGCCGCGCGCTGTCACGGGGGGCGTTGCTGCGCAAGGTGGTGCTGGTGGTTGGCCCGCCGGTCGGGCTGGTTGTGGCGGTTCTGGGCAGTATCATCGGCGGTATCGCGGCCCCGACCGAAGCGGCGTCCATGGGCGCTGTGGGCGCGCTATTGTTCGTGGCGCTGTCCGGGCGGCTGACGCTGAACATGCTGTATCAGGTCGCGCGTTCGACATTGCTGATCTCGGCTATGGTGTTCTTCATCCTGATCTGTGCGCAGGTGTTTGGACTGGCCTTTCGTGGTCTTGGCGGGGAACATCTGGTCGGGCGCATGTTCGATCTGATTCCCGGCGGTGTGACAGGCGCGCTTCTGTTCCTGATGCTTCTGATCTTCATACTGGGCTTCTTTCTGGAATGGATCGAGATCACCTATATCGCGCTGCCCCTGTTTCTGCCGTTCTTCATACAAGCCGGGGTCGACCCGGTGTGGCTGGGCATTCTGATCTGCCTGAACCTGCAAACCAGTTTCCTGACCCCGCCTTTTGGATGGTCGCTGTTCTTTCTGAAAGGGGTGGCACCTGTCGGGGTTAGCACAATGGATATCTACAAGGGCGCAATCCCGTTTATTGGCTTGCAATTCCTTGCACTTGCCCTTGTCTTTGTAATGCCGGGTCTGGCAACCTGGCTTCCTGCTGCAATAGGATGGTGACATGCTCAGTTCTGCTTATGGATTCAAAGGCGGCGTTTCGGCCCCGCACCGTGCCGCGGCCCTTGCCGGGCGCGATATTCTAGAGGCAGGCGGCAGTGCTGTCGAAGCTATGGTTGCTGCCGCTGCAACCATAGCGGTCGCCTATCCGCATATGAACGGGATCGGTGGTGACGGGTTCTGGATCATTCATCGCCCCGGCCATGTGCCTGTCGCTGTGTCAGGGTGCGGGCGTGCGGCGGCGCTGGCATCGGTTGACTGGTATGGCGCGCAGGGTGTGCAAGACGCCCTGCCTTCGCGCGGCCCGCTTGCGGCATTGACCGTACCGGGCACGATCGCGGGATGGGAGGCTGCGCTGAAACTCTGCCCGCGCGGCAACCGATCGCCATTGTCCGATCTGTTGGCCCCTGCGATTGCCTTGGCACAAGACGGCATTGCGGTAACTGAAAATCAGGCACGCACCACCGCCGAGAAGCTGGACGGGCTGAAAGATGTGCCGGGCTTTGCCAAGGCGTTCCTGCATGAAGGCGCAGCCCCGAAAGCGGGCCACCGGCTGCGCCAGCCCGCCTTGGGCCAGACACTTGAGCATCTGGCCAGAAATGGGTTGGCGGATTACTACCAAGGCGATATCGCCCATACGCATTCCGATTTTCTGGAAGCTGCCGGAAGCCCGCTTCGACTGCGCGATTTCACGGAATTCACCGCCGAGGTGACCGCGCCGTTGACCACACAGCTTCGTGCAGGCCAACTCTGGAACATGATCCCGCCCACGCAAGGCGTGGCATCGCTGATGATTTTAGGTCTGTTCGACCGACTGAATGTGACGAATGCAGAAGGCTTCGAACATCTGCACGGCCTGATCGAGGCAACAAAACTGGCCTTTATCCGGCGCAATGCGGAACTGGGCGACCCCGATCATATGGCCACCAACGCCCAAGACTGGCTGGAGGCCGGGGCGCTGGATGCACTGGCCCGCCAGATCGACACTGCATCTGCGCGCCCCTGGCCCGAAATCGCCAAGCCCGGCGACACGATCTGGATGGGTGCTGCGGATAGTGAGGGCTGCGTCGTCAGCTTTATCCAGTCCGTGTTCTGGGAATTCGGCTCCGGGCTTGTTTGCGACAAGACAGGGGTGTTCTTCCAAAATCGCGGTGCAGGCTTTTCCCTGGCACCCGGCCCCAACCAGTTGCGGCCACGCGCACGTCCGTTTCATACGCTCAACCCCGCTTTGGCGAAGCTGAAAGACGGCCGCGTTCTTGCCTATGGCACGATGGGCGGTGAAGGGCAGCCGCAGACACAGGCGGCCGTGTTCAGCCGCTACGCGATGTTCGGGCAGGATTTGCAGCAGGCCATCACCGCGCCGCGCTGGCTTCTGGGCAAGACATGGGGCGATGCCACAACAAGCCTGAAGCTTGAAGACCGCTTTGCCCCCGAACTGGTCGCGGCGTTGAAAGCGGCAGGGCATGATGTCGAGATGATCCCCGCATATAGCGACATGGCGGGCCATGCGGGCGGTGTCGCCTATTGGCCCGATGGGGTGATCGAGGTTGCGTCCGATCCGCGCGCAGACGGGGCGGCTCTGGGTTTCTAGGCAAAACGCATCTGGGGTTCGCAGAAACCGCCCATTGAGGGGGGTATCGCCCTAACCGATCACACGCGCCTTTTGCAGCGCTTCAGCGGCATAGATTATCAGGATGCTTTGGTCCGCGATCGGTCGGTTTGATTCTGCGCAGGCAAGTGCAGCAACATGGCCTTTGCTGCACTGGTCAGGTGGCGGCGCAGCGCTTTGTCAGCCGCTGGGCCGTTGCGTTGCATCACCGCCTCGACAATCTGTGCGTGTTCGGCATGTGACCGGCCGATCCGCTTCTGATCTGCCAATTGACGCCGTCGAAAGGGGGCAAGTTTCAGGCGCACGGATTCAGCCATGCCCTGAAATTCGCTGTTGCGTGCACCCTGATAGAGCAGTTGATGAAATTCGGTATTGGCCTGTTCATATCCAAGCGCATCTTTTGCATTCATGATATGTGTCATCGCGTCATGCAATGCTTCAAGGCGCGCGCGCTCTTCCATGCCCATCCGTTCGGCGGCAAAGCGCCCGCACAGCGCCTCGATCTCGCCCATCGCCTCGAACAATTCGCTGATCCGCTCTCGCGTGATCTCGCTGACGACGGTGCCACGATAAGGCATTCGGGTAACCAAAGCGCGCGAGACAAGCACCTGCAATGCCTCTCTCACCGGGGTGCGCGAGACATCATAGCGCTCTGCAATGGCGGTTTCGTCCAATCGTGTACCCGCAGGCAATTCTCCCGCGATGATGGCAGCTTCCAGCTTCATCGCAATTGTCTGGCCTAGAATATCGCGCTGCCTTTCGGACAAGACCTGCTCCAACCTCTGTCTTGCCAAGTCACGTTCACCATTGAGAAACACGCTGTCTTGGCATGGCGGTGTTTTCCAATAATTCTTTTCCGATGGGGCGCGGGCAAGATCAAGCCGACTTGTATCGCAGGCCCGCAATTTCCAAGGTTATCTTGATCTGTGCGCTATTGCCGTGCCCAAACAACATGCCAATTGTGGCAGGCACCGCGCGCATCACTGTTGATCAGCAAGTGTGCTTGCTGACCGAGAATGAGTCCATCTGCATTCCGATAGGCGCTGTGCATCGGTTGGAAAACCCCGGCAAAGTGCCGATGGCGTTGATCGAGGTGCGGAATGGCAGTTATCTGGAAGAGGATGATATCATCCGCTACGAAGGCAGATATGCGCGCGGTCAGGGTTCGAAAGGATAAGAGCCGCGCCGTCATATTTTGGGAGAGTGAGCAACCTGCCCAGCCAAATCATCCATCTCAAGCATGTAGCTTGAAGAAATGGTGCCCAGGAGAGGACTCGAACCTCCACGCCCTTACGAGCACTAGCACCTGAAGCTAGCGCGTCTACCAGTTCCGCCACCTGGGCAGGTTGCGTGAGCGCTCTCTACGGTGCTGGATTGGCGGTGTCAACGGGGCGTGTATGGGAAAATTGAATTCGGATTGAAAAAACCGATCCACCTTGTGGAACAGCGCGTGCGCAGGTATTCAGGCAACGTTCAGCAATGCGGCGGAGTGCGCTTATGTCAAAGCTAGTTACCATCTATGGTGGTTCGGGATTTGTCGGACGATATATCGCGCGGCGAATGGCACAGGCTGGTTGGCGCGTGCGCGTGGCGGTGCGACGCCCGAACGAAGCCTTGCACGTCAAGCCTTATGGCACTGTCGGGCAGGTAGAGCCTGTTTTGTGTAATATTCGCGATGACGCGTCAGTCCGGTCGGTCATGCAGGGCGCAGATGCTGTGGTGAATTGCGTTGGCATTCTGGTCGAGTCGGGGCGCAACAAGTTTTCTGACGTTCAGGCCGAAGGGGCGGGGCGTATTGCGCGCATTGCGGCGGAACAGGGTGTCGAAAAGCTGGTGCACATATCTGCAATCGGTGCGGATAAGAATTCACCCAGCCTGTACCAACAAAGCAAGGCCAAGGGCGAAGCATTGATCATGCAGCATTTTGAAAATGCTGTTATTTTGCGTCCCTCGGTGGTTTTCGGGCCAGAAGATCAGTTTTTCAACCGATTTGCTGCGATGGCGCGATTCTCGCTGTTCCTGCCGCTGGTTGGGCCGAATACACGGTTTCAGCCGGTCTATGTGGAAGATGTCGCGGCTGCGGCGGCCAAGGCGCTTACAGGCGATGTTGCGCCGGGGGTTTACGAACTGGGCGGCCCGGATATCGCCACCTTCCGCGAGTTGATGACGTTGATGCTGGCCGAGATCCGGCGCAAAGGTGTGTCTTTGCCGATTCCGTTCCCGATCGCCAGTTTGGTTGGCGGCGCGCTGGATGCCCTTCAGACCGTGACACTTGGGCTGTTCACCAATTCTGTTCTGACGCGCGATCAGGTGCGCAACCTGCGCCGCGACAATGTCGTGTCGAAGGGTGCCCGCGGGTTAGAAGCGTTTGGCGTCACCCCAACCCCGATGACGACGGTTCTGCCATCCTATCTGTGGGTGCACCGGCCAGGTGGGCAATACAAGGCCATCCACGAATCAGCCGCGCGCCTGCGCAAAGAATAGCTGCGTTCTGAACGACGGAATTTATGCACCGTCATCTTCGCCAAGGCGCTGGCGCAGGCTGCGCAGCACCGGGATGGTCATGCGCACGCGTTCTTCGCCCAAGGTTTTGACGGCATTGTCAATCAGCGGGGTTATCGCCGCAAGCGCTGCATCACGCGCCGCACGCCCGGCCGGACTGATTGCAACCATCTTGCGCCGCGCATCGTCCCAGTCCGGGCGGATATGCACATATCCTGCCCAGTCGAGTTTGTTGAGCGTGTTGGTCATTGCACCGCGCGTCACATGAAATGCGCGCGCCAATTCGGCAGGGCTGAGTTCCGTCTGTTGTCGCGCCAGCAGGTTCAGCACCCCGAAATGCGACAGTTCCATCCCCTTGGGCAGTACTTTGGACAGGCGGTTGCGCGCAAGCTGATCTGCCATCAACAATTCGCTGAACAGCGCATTGGCCATATCCTTGCGCGGGTTCTTCATTGTCGCGCTTCGATGGTGGAATAGTCGCGGTCATGAAACAGCGACGGCACACGATCACGAGCCTCGACCACGCGGGCCAGATCCAGATTGACCATACCCACGCCGGGTTCTGTGCCCATGTCCAGCAACACTTCGCCCCACGGGGCAATTACAAGCGAATGGCCATGCGTGCTGCGCGCGCGCTGGCCATCGGATGCGGCATGGCGCCCTGTCTGGGCGGGGGCAAGGACAAAGCACCCCGTCTCAATGGCGCGTGCACGCAGCAGGGTTTCCCAATGTGCGGCCCCGGTAATGGGGCTGAAGGCTGCCGGAACTGTCAGGACAACTGCGCCAGCCTTGGCAAGGCTGCGATAAAGATGGGGGAAGCGCAGATCATAGCAGATGCTCATGCCGATTGTGGCAAGGGGTGTCTGCGCAACGACGGCATGTGTTCCGGGGCGAAAGCCCGCAGATTCGCGATAGGTTTCCGACGGTGACACCTGCACATCGAACATATGTATCTTGTCATAGCGCGCTTGGATTGTGCCATCCGGGTCAATCAGGAATGACCGGTTGGCAAAGCGCCCATCTGGATCATTCGTCTTGAGCGCCAAAGACCCTATCAGCACCCAGATCCCCAGCGCGCGTGCGTCTTCGCGCAATGCAGCAAGGGTGATGTCATTCTCTTCGGTTTGCAGAACAGCTTGCTGATGGGCATTGCTGGTCGAGACGCAGTTGGTCACTTCTGGCGTCAGGGCCAAGGTTGCACCCTGGGTCGCGGCCTGCCGCAGATAGCCGCGCGTCATTTCCAGATTCGCCACAGGGTCATCGCTGGAGGTCATCTGGATCAGGGCGGCGGTCAGGGTCATGTGCCTAGCCTTTCAGCATTGCATCAAGCTGGCCCGCACGGTCCAGAGCATGGAGTTCGTCACAGCCACCGACATGAATATCCCCGATGAATATTTGTGGAACGGTCCGCGCCCCGCCAGAACGTGACAGCATTTCTGCCCGTCGCTCTGGTTGGCGCGACAGGTCGATTTCGGTGAAGCTTGCGTTCTTCACAGACAGCAGGCGTTTTGCCGCATGGCAAAACCCACAGAGCGGAGAGGTATATATTTCAACCGGTTGCATCACAGGCTCCTGCTTAGGATATTGCGCGCACTATAATCTATCATTCCGATCTTGCAACGCGTGCCAGCGCGACAACCCGCACGGATGCCGCGTTATGCGCAAGGCAAGTGTCCGCCACCGCTGATAATGTCGCGCCAGCCGTCATCACATCATCGACCAGCAGGATGTGGCGCCCTTTCAGGCGGTCTATGTGCCGTTTATGTGGGGCAAAGGCTCCCTCGACATTTTCGAACCGCCCTGCGCGCCCCCTTTTGTCCTGCGTACCGGTATAGCGTGCGCGGATTAGCAGGTCAGGGCAATGTTCCAGCCCAAGCTGTTGCGCAAGCGCTTGGCTGAGGAGTGCGGACTGGTTATAGCGCCGTTTCAGCAGGCGCAGCCAGTGTAGCGGAACGGGTGCGACAAGCGTGTCAGGGCGCAACATCGGGGCTGCCACCCGCGCCATCCAGCGCGCGGCGGGTTTGGCATAGTCCAGCCTGTCATAATATTTCAGCCCCAATAGAATCTGGCGCGCCTTGTCGCCATAGAGCATTGCCGCGCGCCCCTGATCCCACGGCCGCGCCAATGTCAGGCATTCGTCGCAGTGAACAGGTCGACCACTGTCGTCACCGGGCAGGGGGGCACCGCAACTGTCGCAACACAATCCGAAAATAAACGGGGTTTGGGGCCAGCAGGTCGCGCAAAGCGCACCTTCTTGTTCCACCAGTTCATCACAGGTCAGGCATTGGGGTGGATAGACTGCGCGCAACAGGCTATGCGCAAGGGCGCTGGAGTGTTTCGCTGCATAGCCCAGCAGGTTTTGCATTTTGCCAGCTCCTTTACTAGATACCGCTCATGACCCAGCTGCCGCCAGACATCTCTGATCGTATCGCCCTCTTGCGCAACCGCGCGCGCGCAGGGGACGATAACTTCCTGCATGCGTTAGCGCGCGACGAGGTTGAATTAAGGCTAGCCGAGGTTAACAGAAGGTTTACGCGCCCAGCGATTGTGACGGGCCATCCGCATCTTTGGGCCGATCTGATACCAACGGCGCAAATGGTTGCAGACGATCCGGTGCTGGCGCTGGAGGCAGGCGCGCATGATCTGGTGATTCACGCGATGGCCCTGCATTGGGCCGCAGACCCAGTGGGGCAAATGGTTCAGGCGCGGCGCGCGCTATGTCCTGACGGGCTGTTTCTGGCGGTCTTGCCCGGTGGGCAGACGCTGTCAGAGTTGCGCGCCTGTCTTGCGCAGGCTGAAGCCGAGATATGTGGCGGCCTTAGCCCGCGTGTTCTGCCGATGGCGGAAATCCGCGATCTTGGTGCCCTGTTGCAGCGCGCGGGGCTGGCCTTGCCCGTGGCCGATAGCGTTGGTCAGAATGTCGCCTATCGCAAAATCGACACGCTGTTTTCGGATTTGCGGATGATGGGCGAAAGAAATGCCCTTGCGGCAAGACGTCGCAGCTTCACCCCGCGCGGGGTTTTCACCCGCGCTGCCGAACTATACGCCGCGCATTTTGCCGATGACGCAGGGCTTTTGCGCGCCAGCTTTGAGCTTATCTTTCTGACAGGCTGGGCGCCCGACAGTAGCCAGCCGCGCCCGCTTCGCCCCGGTTCTGCAACAGCGCGGCTTGCCGATGCGCTTGGAACGCGAGAAACTCCGCTCTCTGACAAGATCAAAATTCCGGGTAAAGATTGATTCCCTGACAAAACCCGTTACATGCCAACAGATTCATGTAATTCGCCGGGGGATATGCTATGAAGGATACAGCCATGCTTGATGCAAAGCCACAGACCACAAGCGCAGGTTGCCCAGTGCATATGGACCAGCCCGGCGAGGGACGTCTGGAGTTTGCGCAGGCAGATCACCCACCTGTTCCGCAGGCCAAAATCGGCGTTCTGATCGCGAATCTCGGGACGCCCGACAATTATGACTACTGGTCGATGCGGCGTTACCTGAACGAATTTTTGTCAGACAAGCGCGTGGTCGATTATCCGGCATATCTGTGGCAGCCGCTTTTGCAGCTTATCATTTTGACCAAGCGACCTTTTACGTCTGGCGCAAATTACAAATCGATCTGGAACCATGAAAAGAACGAAAGCCCGCTGCTGACCATCACCAAAGACCAGACCGCCGCGCTGGCTGACCAGATCGCCAAGCGCATTGACGGCGATATCATGGTGGATTTCTGCATGCGCTATGGCAACCCGTCGACCAAGTCCAAGGTGGATGAGATGGTCAAGGCCGGCTGCGACAGGATTTTGTTTTTCCCGCTCTATCCGCATTATGCCGGGGCAACATCGGCGACCGCCTGTGACCAGTTCTTTCGCGCCTTGATGGAACAGAAATGGCAGCCCTCTGCGCGCACGGTGGCGCCCTATTTCGACCACCCTGCTTATATCAAGTCTTTGGCCGATTCGGTTCGTCATGCGTATGATGCGATGGACGAGAAGCCCGAGGTTCTGGTTGCATCCTATCACGGAATGCCGAAGCGGTATTTGCTGGAGGGTGACCCCTATCATTGCCAGTGCCAGAAAACGACCCGGCTGTTGCGCGAGGAACTGGGCTGGGAAGAGGACAAGGTGCAAAGCACGTTTCAATCCGTATTTGGCCGCGAAGAATGGTTGCGACCCTATACGGTCGATCATGTTGCCGATCTTGCGCGCCAGGGCGTGAAGCGGCTGGCCGTCATCGCGCCGGCCTTCTCGGCAGATTGCATCGAGACGTTGGAAGAAATCAACGAAGAGATCCGCGAAAGTTTCGAGGATGCAGGCGGAGAGCAGTTTACCTATATCCCCTGCCTGAATGATGATGCGTCACATATTGCAGCATTGACCGATGTGATCGAAGCGAATCTGCAAGGTTGGACAGCCTGAGAAGGCTGTCTCTCAATAGCCACAGTGTGTGACGGATAAGCCAGACACCGTTTTGCCATGATATGGTGCAGCGCACCTGTCGCCTAGCCCGTTCACACAATAAGCCACGCGGCCTGTCGTGCTGGTAGAGTGCCTGCAACGCGCAGAATCGCACCATCCGGTTTCTGCTGTCAGGTGCCGAACAAGGGTTATGAAACTAAAAAAGGCGGTGAGGAAACCCTCACCGCCTTTGAAACTGCAAAAGCAGATCTGCCGATTAGCGTGTTGCTACAGCAGCAGCAACAATCAGAAGCAGCATGATCGGAACGATGATGCCGCCCGAAGATGCGCGTGTTTCTTCAACAACAACAGCAGGCTCGATGACCGGCTCAGAGTATTTGCCCATTTTGCTGTGGCCACCCGCGAAAGCGGATGTTGCAGCGACGGACAGGGCAGCAGCGAGTGCGATTTTCTTCATGGTAACCTCCAGAACGTGTTAACGCCATCCAGTATGACGCCAACTCCCAAGACGATGAGTCGTCGTTCTTCTCAACCATGTTACGCGCGCAAGTTCAATCCTATGTGTAGTGGCGGAAACGCGCTTTCTTTCGACGTCGTCAAATTCGCAACACTTTTGAGTGTAAAACAGCCATTTTGCATCTGCATTTATGACCTTGCCTGTTTTTGACCGGCTTTGTGTCGATGCGGAAAAACAACGGCGCAGGCAATGATCCGCGTGTTCACGTGCAGTTGTATTTGAAAACCAAACAGATACCCTTTAGACGCGACTCAACACATGAGGAATTCCAGATATGTTTCGTTTGACTGCGCTGCTGATGGTCAGCACCATGACATTGGCCGCTTGTGACGCAACGGCCCCAACACCGATGCGCATGGGGGCAGATGGCAGGCCTGTGCCGGTCGTCTATAGAATAACCCCATCAGACGCGCCGCGTGTACGTCAGAGAATGCAGGACGGGCTGAACACGATGCGTGCGCAAAACGGATTGCCACCGTTGCAAGCGAATGCTCAACTGGCAAGTGCGGCCGCGACCCACGCGCAAGACATGTCATTCCAAAGCCGTCCTTGGCATTGGGGCTCGGACGGGTCCAGCCCGATGGTGCGCGTGCAGCGTGCAGGCTATAGCGGAAGCGTTGTGGGCGAGCTGATTTCCGAGACATTCGAGACGGAATTTGAAACCGTGAACGCCTGGATGACGGAACCCGAAACCCGTCAGGTCATTCTTGACCGCCGCGCGACCGAACTGGGCGTCGGCTGGCATCAGGATGACAACGGCAAGTTGTGGTGGACCGTTGTTCTGGGCG
Source organism: Roseinatronobacter bogoriensis DSM 18756 (assembly GCF_004366635.1). Classification (GTDB taxonomy): domain Bacteria; phylum Pseudomonadota; class Alphaproteobacteria; order Rhodobacterales; family Rhodobacteraceae; genus Roseinatronobacter; species Roseinatronobacter bogoriensis. The sequence continues at coordinate 401,072 of NZ_SORN01000001.1, forward strand.
AATCGAGCGGCAATCTACAGATGGCGGCAAGATAACGCTTGCGCATCACAAAATCAGCAACTTTGCTTAAAAAGCCGCGCCCGAAAAAGGTGCGGCTTTTTCCGTATCGTCAACCGCGATGTGCGCCTGCGGCAAGGTTGCGGACATAGTTCAGAACCTCGTCCACAGGCTTTCCCTCGGCGATTTCCTTCACGATCGCGGACCCGACCACGCAGCCATCCGCAACGCTGGCAATCTGTTGTGCTGTTTCGGGCGTGGAGATGCCGAAACCAACAATCACGGGCAGGTCTGTCGCGGCCTTGATGCGCGCAACCTCTGGGCCGACTTCGGTTGCCTGTGCAGCCGCCGCGCCGGTAATTCCGGTGATCGACACATAATAGACAAAGCCAGACGTGTTTTGCAAAACCTTGGGCAGGCGTTTGTCATCGGTGGTGGGGGTGGCAAGCCGGATAAAGTTCAGCCCTGCGGCCTGCGCGGGGATGCACAATTCGCTGTCTTCTTCTGGCGGCAGGTCAACCACGATCAGCCCATCCACCCCGGCGGATTTTGCATCTGACAGGAACTGCTCTACCCCGCGATTATAGATCGGGTTGTAATAGCCCATCAGTACGATCGGGGTTTCATTGTCGCCCTCGCGGAAGCGGCGGACCATGTCCAGGGTCTTGGCCAATGTCTGCCCGCCTTCCAGTGCGCGCTGACCGGCAAGTTGAATCGTTGGGCCATCGGCCATGGGGTCTGTGAAAGGGACTCCCAATTCAATGATGTCGACCCCCGCACCGGGAAGCCCCTTCATCACCGCAAGCGAAGTTTCCAGATCAGGATCCCCCCCCATGATATAGGAAACGAAAGCCTTGCGTCCCTCGGATTTCAGCTTGGCGAAAGTGGTGTCGATTCTGGTCATCTTGTCCTGTCCCTTTGGGCGTCAATCGGGTTTGAAAGAAAAACGGCGCGGAATCAACCTTGCGCGTGCAAGATCGGCGATTCCCCTTGGGTTTGGGCGGGCCGCTCTTGTCTTGTGGTTGGTCTGACCCTACAAGCGCGGCGCAGTCACAAGGCGAAAGGGACAGGTCATGGGCTTTAAAATGGGGATTGTTGGTCTGCCGAATGTCGGCAAATCCACGTTGTTCAACGCGCTGACCCGCACGGCCGCCGCACAGGCCGCGAATTTTCCGTTCTGCACCATCGAACCCAATGTGGGCGATGTGGCGGTTCCTGATGCCCGACTGGCAAAACTGGCCGAGATTGGCAAATCGCGCGAGGTGATTCCCACCCGCATGACCTTTGTGGATATTGCCGGGCTGGTGCGCGGTGCCTCCAAGGGGGAAGGGCTGGGCAACCAGTTTCTGGCCAATATCCGCGAAGTGGATGCCATCGCCCATGTGCTGCGCTGCTTCGAGGATGACGATGTCACCCATGTCGAAGGCAAGATTGACCCGGTCGCCGATGCTGAAACCATCGAGACAGAGTTGATGATCGCCGATATGGATTCGATCGAAAAGCGCCTTGCCAACCTGTCGCGCAAGATCCGCGGCGGCGAAAAGGACGCGGTCGAGCAGGACAGGCTTTTGCGCCGCGCCCTTGAAGCGCTGGAAGCGGGCAAACCCGCGCGCACTGTCGAGGTGGCCGAGGATGAGAAAAAGCAATGGCGTATGTTACAGCTTCTGACCTCGAAGCCTGTGCTTTATGTCTGTAATGTCGAAGAAAGCGCGTCTGCCACCGGCAACGAGTTGTCGGCGCGCGTGGCGGAAATGGCCGCAGGGCAGGGGGCGGCGCATGTTGTGATTTCTGCCCAGATCGAGGAAGAGATCAGCCAGTTGGACGCGGAAGAGGCCGAGATGTTCCTGTCCGAAATGGGGCTGGAAGAACCGGGCCTCGACCGGCTGATTCGCGCGGGCTATGCATTGCTGGGGCTGCAAACCTATTTCACGGTTGGGCCGAAAGAAGCCCGCGCCTGGACAATTCCGCAAGGCACGCTGGCCCCGCAAGCGGCTGGCGTCATCCACGGCGATTTCGAGCGCGGCTTTATCCGCGCCGAGACAGTGGCCTATGATGATTATGTGGCCTGTAACGGCGAGGCTGGCGCAAAGGAAGCGGGCAAATTCCGCGTGGAGGGCAAGACCTATGAGGTCAAGGACGGCGATGTGCTGCACTTCCTGTTCAACGCCTGACCCGGTGCTCTGACAATTGCTTGCATATCCGGCCGCCAGTCGCTGACCTGCTTTGGGACCAGCGTTGCGAATACTGTGCCATTATACAATGATGGTGCCATCTGAGTCGGAACAGGGCGTGACACGGGCAATGGCGATGCAACGGCTTTCGACCACAAGGCTCTCGGCAGTATTGCTGCTGTGTCTTGTTGTGGTGGCGGGGCTTAGCTGGCTTGCCCATTACCAGACCCGCGCCAAAGCGTTTCATGATCTGCATGACCGCGGACAAAACACGCTGAGCCTTGCCGAATCCAGCCTTCGCGGGCAATTGGCGCGTTTTGAGCGCCTTCCTAAATTGCTTGCCGATCAGCGTGTGATCCGGTCCTTGATGTTATCGCCCTCGAACTCTGATCTTATCCTCGCGGCAAATATGTATCTGCGCGATACGGCAGAATTGCTGGGCGCGTCTGATGTCTATGTGATGTATCGCGACGGTGTCACGCTGGCTGCGTCGAATTTTGACCAGCCGCATAGTTTTGTTGGCGGCAATTTTGCGTTTCGCCCTTATTTCTTTGACGCCATGCGCCATGGAGAGGGGCGCTTTTATGCGCTTGGCACCACGTCGAACAAGCGCGGCTATTATTTTGGTGCGCCGATAGATGTTGCGGGTCAGCGGCGCGGCGTCATGGTGATCAAGATCGATGTGGACGAGATTGAACAGGCCTGGGCTTCGGATGATCTGCGTATTCTGGTCACGGACCCTGAAAATATCATCTTTCTGTCGAATCGCCCTGACTGGCTGTTTCATGCCTTTGGCGAATTGACTCCGGAGCGTCTGGCCCGCACCGAAGAAACGCGCCGCTACGCCAACGCCCCCATCGGCGAAATCGAATATCGCGCACGCACGGACCGCCACGGGTTCCGCCTGCTGACCGGGCCGGGCAGCGAAACGGATGCCTCTGAATACCTTGTCGTTGCCCGCGAGATGCCGCAGGCCGATTGGGAGGTGCAGGTTCTGCTTCCGACACGGGCCGCACGGGTGCAGGCGGCGGCGACGGTTGCAATCGGATTGTCACTATCAGGGATTGTCGCCTTGCTGGGGCTGATCGTCTGGCAACGGCGGCGTCAGCTTGCCATTCGGCTGGCTATCGAGCAGGCGGCAAAGGATGATCTGGAGCGTCGCGTCGCCCTTCGCACGTCCGAGTTGCGCGATGTGAATATGGCGCTTGAAGATGAAGTGACCGAACGGCGCGCCACTGAAGAGCAGTTGCGCAAGACCCAATCTGAGCTGGTTCAGGCCGGCAAGCTGGCCGCGCTGGGCCAAATGTCTGCTGCGCTTAGTCACGAATTCAACCAACCACTTGGTGCCGCGCGCAATTACGCCGAGAATGCGCAGCTTCTGCTGGATCGGGGCCGCAATGTCGAGGCGCGCTCAAACATCGACCGGATCGTGGGCATGATCGACCGGATGACGCGCATTAGCCGCCATCTGCGCAATTTTGCACGCAAACCAAACCAGCAATTGCGCCCTGTGGCCCTCGCCGAAGCCGTGGCGGCCGCGCAAGAGCTTCTGGGCTGGCGTCTGACCAAATGCGGTGTGACACTGACAGTTGATCTGGGGGATGGGGCGCTTTGCGTGACCGGCGGCGCGGTGCGCTTGCAGCAGGTGTTGGTCAATTTGCTAAGCAATGCGATAGATGCCGTCGAGGACTGGCCAGACAAACGACTGCATCTGCGCGCGCGGCTTTGTGGTGATATGGTGCAGATCACATTGCGCGATCATGGGGCGGGCGTGGCCGAAGGGGTGCAGGCGCGGATTTTTGACCCGTTCTTTTCGACCAAGGAAGTGGGCAAGGGGCTGGGGCTGGGCCTGTCGATTTCCTATAACATTGTGCATGATTTCGGGGGCCGGTTGTCGATGCGCAATCACCCCGAAGGCGGAGCGGAATTCACAATCGAGTTGCGGGCCGCAGCGCAAGCCAGCATCGAGGCGGCACAATGAGCGCATTGCACGTTCTATTGGTCGATGACGACGCAGATTTGCGTGCATCAACAGAACAGGCGCTGGATCTCGCCGGGCTACAGGTAGAAGGGCTGTCCAGCCCCGAAATGGCGCTGGAACGGATCACCGCCGGATTTGCTGGCGTTGTGATCACCGACATCCGTATGCCGGATATGGATGGCTTGACCTTGATGACGCGCATCCATGAGATTGATGGCGATATCCCCGTCATTCTGATTACCGGGCATGGCGATGTGCCGCTTGCGGTGCGCGCCATGCGTGACGGGGCGCATGATTTTATTGAAAAACCCTTCTCGGGCGCGCAACTGGCGACGATAGCGGCGCGCGCCCTTAACTATCGCCAGCTTGTACTGGACAACCGCCGCCTGCGCGCGGTTGCAGGGCAGGTGGATGATCTGGAAGCGCGTCTGGTTGGGCGATCCAATGCCATGATTGCCCTGCGCCGTCAGTTGCGCACGGTGGGGCCGTCAGATGCGGATGTCCTGATCATTGGCGATACCGGCACTGGCAAGGAAGTGGTCGCGCGCGCGCTGCATGATATGTCTGCGCGTGCAGCGCGCCCCTTTGTGGCCATTACCTGTTCGGCTTTGCCCGATACGCTGATCGAGTCGGAACTTTTTGGGCATGAAGCAGGGGCCTTTCCGGGTGCGATCCGGGCGCGGATGGGCAAATTCGACCATGCGCGCGGCGGTACGGTTTTGCTGGATGATATCGGGGCCATGCCGCTGGCCCTGCAGGGCAAGTTGTTGCGGGTTCTCCAAGACAGAGTCATCACGCCGCTTGGGTCAAATGTGCAGCATGATCTGGACCTGAGGTTCATTGCCACCAGCCGCGTCCCGCTGGAGGCAGAGGTCAGCGCAGGGCGCTTTCGCGCTGATCTTCTGTATCGTCTGAACGCGGTAAGCCTGCGTCTGCCGCCCCTGTCAGAGCGAGTTGAGGATATTCCGGCACTTTTCGCACGCCTGCTGTCCGAGGCATGTGCCCGTCACCGCCTGCCCGCGCGCACCGTCAGCCCGGAATTTCTGGCCGAGCTTGCGCGCGCGGATTGGCCCGGCAATGTACGAGAGTTGCGCAACGTTGCCGAACGCCATGCCCTTGGGCTGGAACGCGACCAGCAGGACGGTGACGCGGTGACGCAGACGCGCAGTCTGGCCGAACAGGTCGCGGCACATGAACGCAAGTTGCTGGTCAATGCGTTGATCCGGCACAAAGGTGTGCTGAAGCCCGTTTATGAAAGCATGGGCCTGTCACGCAAGGCGCTGTATGACAAGCTGGTGAAACACGGAATCGACAAGTCACATTTCCTGAACCTGAATAAGGACGGAACGCCGACAGGGATGTAGGAATGTGTGCGTTTCAACACATCAATCAGCCCCTGTGTGTAGGCTTCTACACATTCTTGATAGCGTTCGCGCTAACATAGCGCATTTTTTTGAAGACTATGGTTGCATTCACCCTCATGGCACCATTTCGTGCGGTGTGCGTCGGCATACCCTGGAGGGGGTTTTCCGAACAATCACATACGCAAACACAGGGGAGGTCCCAATGCGTTATACAAATTTTGCGGCTCTGGCCGCGGCAGCCGTCATGTCCATGTCGATGGCACAGGCACAGGATCGTGACGGTTGGCCGTCTGATCTGACAGTCGGCACTGCCAGCCAGGGCGGTGTTTACTTCGTCTATGGTAACGGCTTGGCATCGTTCATTTCGGAAGAACTGGGCATCAGCGCCAGCGGCGAAGTGACTGGTGGTCCGGTGCAGAACGTGACGCTGCTGCAAATGCAGGAACATGATATTGGCCTTGTGACCATGGGCCCGATGTTCGAAGCATGGAACGGCGAAAGCGAACTGGCCCCGGGGCTGGAGCACCGCGATGTGCGCGCGCTGTTCCCGATGTATGAAACACCGTTTCAGGGCATCGCGCTAACCAGCCAGAATATCAGCTCGGTCGGTGATCTGGCTGGCAAGCGCGTCAGCGTTGGCCCGGCAGGCGGCACGCCCGGCACTTATTGGCCACGGTTCCTTGAGGCGTTGGATGTCGATGCAAACGTGTCCTTCGCAGGCGCGGCCGATGCGGCAAGCCAGTTGCAGGACGGCCTGATTGATGCCTTTGTCTTTGCCGCCGGTGTCCCCATTTCGGCCTTCTCGCAGCTTGCAGCAGAGGCCGATGTGCGCACCTTCACCTTCTCGGATGAAGAGCATGCTGCATTGCTGGAAGCCTTCCCCGAAGTGTCGCCCTTCACCATTCCGGGCGGATCCTACACTGTTCAGGACGAAGACCAGCAATCTGTCGCAATGTGGAACTTCGCAGTTGCCCATTCCGACATGCCCGAGAGCCTGGCCTATGAAATCACCAAGCTGGTGATGGAAAACAACGATCGGATGATGCAGATTCATGCCGCAGCCGTGGCAACCCTGCCCGAGAACTATGTCAATAACAGCTTCCTGCCGTACCACCCGGGTGCTGTGCGCTGGTTCGAGGAAAACGGTTTCGAGATTCCGGAAGAGCTGAAGGACTAAGCGCTTGACGCTTGGGTAAAAGATACAAAAGGCCGCCCAGTGCGGCCTTTTGCGCAGACAGCACAATACATACCATTGCGATACGTATGGAGCCCGACACATGACACAAGCGCAGGACCGGAGCGAGACGGTCGAGATTGATCCCGATAGAATTGCCGAAGGGGTGGATCGGGAAATCGTCATGTCAAACCAGCGCGTGCCGCCGGGTGTGCTGGGCTGGGTGCTGGCCTTGTGCTGTATTCTGTATACCGCGTTTCATATTGGTGCGATGAACATTTATCCATTGGAAACATGGGTTTATCGCCTAAGCCATGTGACGGGCGGTTTGATCCTTGGCTTTCTGATTTATTCGGCAACAGTTTTCCCGGACACATCGGATGATCGCAAAGGCCGTTCACTTCCGGAAATGACCCTTGTGGGGCTGGCATTTCTGGCTGTGGGTGTGGCCTTTGTCCAGATCGTGTGGGCCGTGGCCACGGGTAATCTGGTTGGTATGGGCGCGCCGCCTGACCAGATGAAATATACCTTCGGCTGGCCACTGATCGTGGGGACATCGCTGGCGCTGGTGGCAAGCTGGCTGTTTCCGGGGCGCGACCGTACGCGGATTGCGCTGGCAGATGTGATCCTTGCATTCGCCGCGCTGACGGTGGGCATTTATATCATTGCCCATGCAGGGTTTTTGCGCAATCGCGCGGGTGTCTTTCCGCATGTGAATGACATGTATGCTGCCATTGCCGGGATCGTACTGATTCTGGAGATGACGCGTCGTCTTGCCGGGCTGGCGCTGGTGGTCATTGTCGCCGTCTTCATCGCATACGGGTTTCTTGGCCCGTGGCTGCCGGGCTTTCTGAACCACCGGGGTTATAGCCCTGAACGCTTCTTCGCGCGCATCTATACCGATATCGGGGTGCTTGGGCCGACAACGGCGGTGTCCTCGACCTATATCATCCTGTTCATCACCTTTGCCGCCTTCCTTCAGGCCAGTCGGGTGGGTGAGTATTTTATCAATTTTGCCTTTGCGGCCGCTGGCGGCGCGCGGGGTGGACCTGCGAAAGTTGCGATTTTTGGATCTGGCCTGATGGGCATGATCAATGGCACATCGGCGGGCAATGTGGTGTCCACTGGCTCGCTGACAATTCCGCTGATGAAGAAGGTGGGCTACAAGCCCCAGACAGCGGCTTCGGTCGAAGCGGCGGCCAGTTCCGGGGGGCAGATCCTGCCGCCCATCATGGGGGCTGGTGCCTTTATCATGGCAGAGATTACGGGCATTCAATACCGCGAAATCGTGATTGCCGCGATTATTCCGGCAGTGCTGTATTTCCTGTCGGTCTATTTCATGGTGGATAAGGAAGCCCTGAAAAAAGGCATGAAGGGTCTGCCAAGGGCACAACTGCCGAAGTTCAACGAGATGGCCAAACAGGCTTATCTGTTTATTCCCATCATCATGCTGATTGGCGCGCTTTATGTCGGCTACTCGGTCATTCGCGCAGGGACATATGCGATGGTCGCGGCATTCGTTGTCAGTTACATCCGCGTGCTTGTGGACGGGCGCGAGGATGGACTTTGGAACCATCTGGTGGGCCTGATGCTCTGTGTTCTGGCGCTTATGCCGCTTGCAGTTGGCGCGCAGATCCTGTCGCAAGGCTGGGGTGAAGGGGCGGCGTTCCAACTGGTTATCTCGATCGTGATCAGCATCGTGTCGGTCTTTGGTATTGTGATGACCCTGCGGCTGAACTCGCCCAAATCGGCGGGTATCGCCAAGGCGGTCGAGCATTTCCGCATGATACCCTACGCGCTGGAGATCGCGGCCAAGATGTCACTGCAACTGGTCGCGGTTTGTGCTGCTGCCGGGGTGATTGTGGGCATTATTGCGATTACTGGCATTGGCGTGCGCCTGTCGGGCGTGCTGATGGCGATTGCCGGGCAAAGCCAGTTGCTGGCGCTGTTCTTTGCGATGTGCGTGGCGATCATTCTTGGCATGGGCATGCCCACCACCGCGGCCTATGCCGTTGCGGCCAGTGTCATCGCGCCGGGCCTGATCCGCATGGGGATTGAACCGCTGACCGCGCATTTCTTCATCTTCTACTATGCGGTGATGTCGGCCATCACGCCGCCAGTGGCGCTTGCGGCCTATGCGGGCGCGGCCATTGCGCAATCTGACCCGATGAAAACCTCCGTCGAGGCGTTCAAGATCGGGCTTGCGGCTTTTGTCGTGCCGTTCATGTTCTTCTACAGTTCATCCCTGCTGATGCAGGGCGAGACGCTGGAGATCCTCCATGTCTTTGTCACGGCATCTCTGGGCATCTATCTGCTGGCCTCTGCCGTGCAGGGTTGGCTGTTCGGCGTAATTGGCTGGCCATTGCGCGTGATCGTGGGTGTGGCCGCGCTGGCCATGATCGCAGGTGGCTGGACCTCGGACCTGATCGGATTGACTGTTGCGGGCGCTGTCTTCCTGTATCAGCGGGCCATGGGTGCCAAGGCAGGCGCCACCAACGCCTGAAATGGGCGCGCCTGAAAGAAAAACGGCCCCGGCTGAATGCCGGGGCCGTTTTGGTTTTGCCAGTCCGCGCTTTAGCCAAAGGCGTCCGGTTCTGATGCCTTGCGCTGGTCGATATAGCTTTGCAGTGCTTCGGAAATGCTGGGGTCCAGCATGGGTTGCTGATAATCACCCAGCATCTTGGCAACCCGAAGGCTTGCAAGTGTCTGCGTGTCGCGTGCGCCGTCTTCGTCCCATGTCTCGAAGGGTTTGTAGTCCAGCAGGTCAGAACGCCAGAACGCATCCTTGAAATTGGCCTGTGTATGCGCGCAGCCCAGAAAATGCCCGCCCGGCCCAACTTCGCGCAACGCATCCATTGCCTGCCCGTTTTCCGACATGTCGATTCCGCGCGCCAGATGATGCAGCGCGCCAAGCTGGTCGGCATCCATCACGAATTTCTCGTAGGATGACACCAGCCCGCCTTCCAGCCATCCACAGGCATGAAGCATGAAATTCACACCCGCCAGCAGCGCCATGTTCAGGCTGTTTGCGGTTTCATATGCAGCCTGTGCATCCGGCAGTTTGGACCCGCAGAACGACCCGCCCGACCGGTAGGGCAGCCCAAGGCGCCGGGCCAGTTGGCCGGCCCCGTAGGTGATCAGCGCGGCCTCTGGCGTGCCAAAGGTGGGCGCGCCGCTGTTCATGTCGATCGAGGTCACGAATGCGCCCATGATCACAGGTGCACCGGGGCGGACAAGCTGGCTATAGGCGACACCTGCCAGCACTTCAGCCAACACCTGTGTCAGCGTACCTGCAACCGTGGTGGGTGCCATCGCCCCACCCACGATAAAGGGCGAGATGATGCAGGCCTGATTGGCGCGTGCATAGATTTCCAGCGCCCCCATCATCACCGAATCGAATGTCAGCGGCGAGTTGATGTTGATCAGCGAGGTCATGACCGTGTTCTGGTCAACGAATTCTGACCCGAACAGGATTTTGGCCATCTCGACTGAATCGGCTGCACGCACGGGTTCGGTGACCGACCCCATGAAGGGCTTGTCTGAATAGAGCATATGCGCCTGAATCATATCCAGATGGCGCTTGTTCACGGCCACATCGGTCGGCTCGCACACAGTGCCGCCTGAATGGTGCAACCATTTGGACATATAACCCAGTTTCACGAAATTACGGAAATCTTCCATAGTCGCGTAGCGGCGCCCGCCAGCGGCATCGCGCACGAATGGGGGGCCATAGACGGGGGCCAGCACCAGATTGCGCCCGCCAATCTCGACATTGCGGGCCGGGTTGCGGGCGTGCTGGGTGAAGCTTCCGGGCGCTGTGGCGCAAAGCTGGCGGGCAAGCCCGCGCGGAATGCGGACCCGTTCGCCCTCTACCTCTGCGCCCGCGTCACGCCAGCGGGCAAGGGCTTCGGGGTTGTCCACGAAATTCACACCGATCTCGGCCAGCACCGTTTCGGCATTCGCCTCGATGATCGCAAGCGCCTCTTCGTTCAGCACGTCCAGATTGGGGATGTTACGTTCGATATAGCGCGCGGTTTCAATGCTGACGGCTGTGCGCGCCGCGCGCCGCGCGGCCCCGCCGCCAGATGCGCGCCCGCGCCGCGCCCCACTTGCTGCTTGCGCCATCTCGGTTGCTGGTTCCGCCATGATAAGACACTCCTGATTGCCCTGCGCATTGGCAGGTTAGATGGTGCTTGTTACCCGTGGCATTCGCGTTCGACTGGCCAGTTTGCGGCGCTCTGGGGTGCAAAGCGACATTCAAAGCGTGCTCACCTTGCTGGACATGCGCGTATGAAGGCATTATCTGCCGTCCAACCGATGTATCTGCGAATACGGGCGCAGCGCATCCTGTCCGTTATTGGCCTGCATAGGCAGGTTTACCTTGATCTCCCGTCAGTGATGCCCATATGCAGCCCGCCCATAACGGGGTGCTGAAAGTGATCGGAGCCTTGCCATGCTGGATATGCCCGCCATCCGTCAGGACCTGAATCTGGTCTATGACCTTGCCCCGAACCCCGACTTGGCCGCGCGGATGAGTGCCGAGTATTCCCGCATGTCGCGCGTTGTCTCGCCTGCGGACTGGGCGATTCATGCGCCTTATGTCGCCGCGATCAATGCGCTCAAGCGCGAACGTAATGCGACCATTCTGGCGCATAACTACATGACGCCGGAAATCTATCATGGCATCGCCGATGTGGTGGGCGACAGTCTGCAGCTGGCGGTAGAGGCAACGCGCACCAGTGCCGATGTCATTGTGCAATGCGGCGTGCATTTCATGGCCGAGACGTCCAAAATCCTGAACCCTGCAAAGATTGTGCTGATGCCCGACATGCAGGCAGGCTGTTCACTGGCTGAAAGCATCACCGCTGAAGGCGTGGAACAGATGCGCGCCAAATACCCCGGCGCGCCAGTGGTCAGCTATGTCAATACAACGGCTGAGGTAAAAGCGGCGTCAGATATTTGCTGCACCTCGTCCAATGCGGTCGATATTATCCGCGCATTGGATGCGGACACGATCATCATGACGCCAGACCAGTATCTGGCGCAAAACGTCGCCGCCCAGGTGCCGGAAAAGCGCATTGTCTGGTGGGAGGGGTCGTGCATTGTGCATGAACAATACACCGCGCAAGATATCCGCGATTTCCGCGAGTGGAACCCCGACACGCGCATCATCACCCATCCCGAATGCCCGCCCGAAGTGGTGGCGGAATCCGACTTCTCCGGCTCGACCAAGGGAATTCTGGACTATGTCAGTGCAGAGCGTCCCGCGCGGGCGATGCTGGTCACAGAATGCTCGATGGCGTCAAATATTTCCGACGCGCACCCGGATGTCGAATTTATCGGTCCGTGCAACATGTGCCCGTATATGAAGAAGATCACCCTCGAAAAGGTTCTGTGGTCGTTGCACACGATGACTACCCAGATCGAGGTTCCCTCTCATATTGCTGACAAGGCGCGTCTGGCCGTGCAACGCATGATCGACCTTTCTGCGGCGAAGGCCTGATCTGTGGTCACGACCGACCGCGTGGTGATTGTGGGCGCAGGTCTGGGCGGGCTTTATGCTGCCCTGGCCCTGGCCCCACACCCTGTTCTGGTCATTTCCCCCGAAACACTGGGCGAGGGGGCATCATCGGCTTGGGCGCAGGGTGGAATCGCGGCCGCTATGGCGCAGGGCGACACGCCGCAGGCGCATGCACAGGATACCATTGTTGCCGGTGCGGGAACAGTGGATGCAAAAATTGCCGAATTGGTGACAGATGCGGCGCGAAGCCACATCCTCGACCTGACTGCGCAGGGCACCCCATTTGATCGCGATGCGCGTGGAGATTACGTCCTGAACCACGAGGCTGCGCATTCGACTGCGCGTGTTGTGCGGGTGAAGGGGGATCAGGCTGGACGCAAGATCATGGAAACCCTGATTGCAGTCGTCCGCGCAACCCCTTCGGTACAAGTGATGGAACGCGTGGTGGCGCAAGAGCTTGTGGTCACGGATGGGAGCGTTGCGGGCGTGACGCTGGCAAGGCTGGACGGGGATAACGTGTCGAAGCCTGTAGCATTGCATGCGCCAGCGGTGTTGTTGGCGGGCGGCGGGTCCGGCGGGCTGTATGCGCTGACGACCAACCCGCCGCGCATTCGCGGGCAGGTGATGGGGCTGGCCGCGCGCGCAGGCGCGAAAATGGCGGATATGGAATTCGTGCAGTTTCACCCCACCGCGATGGACCTGGGGTTGGACCCGGCCCCCCTTGCCACCGAAGCGCTCAGGGGGGCGGGGGCACGGCTGATCAATTCCGAAGGCGAGTATTTCATGGCTTCGGCCCATGATCTGGCAGATCTTGCCCCGCGTGACATTGTTGCCCGCGCCGTCTTTGCGCAAACACAGGCTGGCAAACGCCCTTCGCTGGACACGCGCACAGCCATTGGCGCGGCGATCCATGACCGATTTCCGGCAGTTACAGAGGCCTGCCGCAAGGCGGGGCTGGACCCGGTTGCGCAGCCGATCCCGGTTGCAGCCGCCGCACATTACCATATGGGGGGTGTCGCCACAGATGCGCAAGGGCGCGCGTCTTTGCCCGGGCTATGGGTCTGCGGTGAGGCAGCCTCTACCGGGTTGCATGGGGCGAACCGGCTTGCCTCGAACGGGGTGCTGGAGGCGCTGGTTTTTGCTCGCAAGGCTGCACTGGATATTTGCGATAACCTGTCATCGCGTGACGCGCCTGCTGCGCCGGTCACATTGCACTTCCAGTCTGGCGGTGTGCCCCCACAGCCGGACGCCGTGACTGCGCTGCGTCATCTCATGACTGATCTGGTGGGTGTGCGCCGAACCGGCGCGGGCCTGCAATTGGCCTTGACCCGTATAAAGGCGCTGGAACAGGCGAATTTGGGGGTGCCCGATTTCGTCAATATGTGTACGACGGCCACGCTGATCACAGCAGCGGCACTTTTGCGCTGCGAGAGCCGTGGCGCCCATTGGCGCGATGATTACCCGGAGCCGAACCCTGAGAAGGCGCAACGCTCATACCTGACCTTTCGCGATGCGCTGCATCTGCGCGAATCTGTCTGCACGGAGGCGACATGACCCATTCCCCTTTGCCGGAATTGCTGGTTGAACCGCTTGTGCGTGCAGCGCTTGTTGAAGATCTTGGGCCATCGGGAGATGTGACCTCGGCCGCGGTCATTCCACATGACCTGCGATACAGCGCAACCCTGAATGCGCGGCAAGACGGGGTGATCTCGGGGGGGCAGCTTGCGGAACTGGCATTCCGTTTGGTGGACCCGTCGCTTGTGGTCAAAGTCCATCGCCCAGACGGCAGCACTGTGCGCGCAGGCGATGCGGTCATGACGATTGAGGGTGCCGCATTGTCCATTCTGGCCGCAGAACGGGTCGCATTGAACTTCATGGGGCGGTTGTCCGGGGTTGCAACGCTGACGGCGCGATTCGTCGCCAAGGCGCAGGGCACAGACGCGCGGATTACCTGCACGCGCAAAACAACGCCGGGGTTGAGACTGGTCGAGAAACAGGCCGTGTTGCATGGGGGCGGGGCCGCGCATCGCTTCGGGTTGTCGGATGCGATCCTGATCAAGGACAACCATATCGCAGCCGCTGGCGGTATTGCGCCAGCTTTGCGTGCCGCCCGCACAAGCGCCAGCCATATGCGCCGGATCGAGATTGAAGTTGATACCTTGGCGCAGCTGGATGAGGTGCTGGAAACGGGCGGCGCGGATGTGGTCTTGCTGGACAATATGACAACGGCGGATCTGACCGCCGCCGTGCAGCGCGTGGCGGAACAGCTGGTCACCGAAGCATCGGGGACCATGCGGTTGGACCGGATTGCCGAAGTTGCCGCGACGGGGGTGGATTTCATCTCTGTCGGGGCCTTGACCCATTCAGCGCCAGTGCTGGATCTGGGGCTGGATTTCTAGCACAAGCGACGATCTGCGCCGCGCATCTGTGACGCGCCCCACCCGCCCACCCTTGCGCGCCACAGATGCGCGGCGCAGATCGCCGAGGCGTGACTTGTGGCGCTTGCATGCAGATTGTAGGTTTGCCCGAACCGGAGGGGCGGATGAGATCATTTCAGATCATTCTGGCTACATGCTGCGCCATCGGATGGGGCAGCCTTGCGCATGCGCATCCCCATATCTTTGTCGATGTCGAGTTGGAGATTGTGTTTGACACTGAAGGCCAGCCTGAGGGGGTGTGGATTTCATGGGCCTATGACCCTCTCTTTTCCATGCTGCTTGTCTCGGATATGGGGCTTGATCCTGACTTTACCGGAGAGATCAGCGATGAGGAACGCACTGCGCTGGACGGGTTCGACATGAACTGGATCGAGGATTATCACGGCGATACACATGCCACTCAGGAGGGCGAGCCATTGGCCTTGAGTGGCCCGGTCGAATGGGAGTCCGATTACCGCGACGGGCAGTTGATGTCGCGCCATCTGCGGCTGTTGTCGGACCCGCCCGATCCTGCCCGAGAATGGGTGATCGCTGTGTATGATCCGACATATTACACCAGTTATGGCATCGTCGGCACACCACAGGTGCGCGGTCGCAGCGATTGCACCATCCGTGTGTTCGAACCGGATTGGGAAGCCGCCGGTTCGCAACTGGAAGCTGCGCTGGACGAGGTGTTGGGCGCTGGTGGTGATATAGAGGCTGATTTTCCAGCGGTTGGTGCCTTGTTTGCAGAAGAGGTTCGCATCTTATGCCCCGCGCCTTGATGGTTATTGTTACCCTGCTGGGATTAAGTGCTCTGTTCTATCTCGCAGGTGGCGGAATGGACCAGATCACCCAGTGGGCGCAAACTGCACAGCGTGGGTTTCAGGACCAGATGGCGCTTGGGCTGCGCGCCCTGCGCGCTGGTGACCCGGGGGCGTTAATGGCCTTCTGGGGGTTGTGTTTCGCTTATGGTTTTGTCCATGCCGTAGGGCCCGGGCATGGCAAGTTTCTTCTGGGGGCCTATGGGGCCGGCAGCGATGCGCCACTGGGGCGTATGGCCGGGATCGGGTTGATCTCTTCGCTTGCGCAAGGGGCAAGCGCTATTGTGCTGGTGTATGCCGGTGTGCTGATCTTTGATGCCTCTCGCGAGGCCTTGCAACTGGCAGGTGATATCTGGCTGGAACGCGCCAGTCTGATTGCCATAGCACTGATCGGCCTGTGGCTGGTAAGCCGCGCGACCCGCAAGGCGCTGCACTACACAATGGCTGCGCCGGTTACGGCGACCGGAGGTGGGCAGGCGCACGGGCACCACATGCACGGCCATTGCGAAACCTGCGGCCACCGCCACAGCCCGGACATGCACGAGGTTGCACAGGCAAAGAACTGGCGTGACATGGCGATGCTGGTCGGTGCGATCGCGATACGGCCCTGTACGGGCGCCCTTTTCGTGTTGATCCTGACCTGGCGCATGGGACTGGTCTGGCAGGGAGTGGTTGCCGTTCTTGTCATGGCGCTGGGTACGGCAGCGGTGACCATTACGGTCGCCGCGACCGCGGTGCTGGCGCGCGAAGGGGCATTGGGTTGGGCACGAAATCTGGGGCGTTTGCGCCTGCTTGGCCCCGCGCTGGAGGCGCTTGCCGGGCTGTTCATCCTGTTTGTAGCGCTGAACATGTTAAAAATATTCTAAGCTGTCTTGCCGCGCCTTGCGCTTGGCGCTAACCCTGCGGGATGACAGGAAACCCGACCATTTTCAGGACGAACCTGCGCAAGGTTCTGGCGCTGGGTCTGCCGCTTGCCGGCAGCCATCTGGCGCAGTTCATGCTGGCGGTCACAGATACAATCATGCTGGGCTGGTATGGGGTGGTCGATCTTGCAGCAGGGGTGCTGGGGGCGGCATTATTCTTTGCGGTTTTCACCTTCGGCTCTGGCTTTGCCAATGCTGTCATGCCGATGGTGGCGACGGCGGCATCATCGGGACAGGAAACCGAAGTGCGCCGCGCAACCCGTATGGGGCTGTGGTTGTCTATTGCTTTCGGGCTGGTCGCGCTGCCATTATTCTGGTTCTCTGGCACTATCCTGACCGGCCTTGGCCAGCCGGAAGATGTGATTCCGCTGGCCGAAGCCTATATGCGCCTGCTGGGGTTTTCACTGGTCCCGGCGCTGATTGTCATGGTGTTAAAAAATTACCTTGCCGCGCTGGGGCGGACACAGGTTGCATTCTGGATCACCGTCGGGGCCGTCTTTCTGAATGTCGGACTGAACTGGATGTTCATTTTCGGCAATTTCGGGATGCCCGAGATGGGCGTGCGCGGTGCGGCCATTGCAACGATCGTGGTCAATCTGGCCACTGCCGGTGCGCTGGCGCTGTATTGCGCGCTCCAACCCGCCCTGAAGCGCTACACGCTGTTTCAGCGCTTCTGGCGGCCGGACTGGCAAGCGATGGGGCAGGTCTGGCGGCTGGGCTGGCCGATTGGCGTGGCGCTTGTGGCCGAAACGGCGCTGTTTTCCGCAGCGACCGTGATGGTCGGTTGGATTGGCACCCATGAACTTGCCGCGCATGGCATCGCGCTGGAGATCACGGCGATGCTGTTCATGGTGCATCTGGGCTTTTCCAACGCGGCCACGGTACTTGTCGGGCGCGCGCGCGGCCAGCGCGATCAGGACGCGCTGCGCATGGGGGCGAAGGTTGCGGTGGCCGTTTCGATGGCCTTCGCCACAGCGACGATGGTTCTTTACATCGCAGCGGGTCCGTTTCTGGTGGGGCTTTTCCTATCCCCTGACGAGCCAGCGCGTGCAGCGATCATTGCCATCGGCGCGTCTTTCCTGATCGTGGCGGCGGTGTTTCAGCTTGCTGATGGGGCACAGGTCATGGCGATGGGATTGTTGCGTGGTGTGCAGGACACGCGTGGGCCGATGCTGATCGCCGCCTTCAGCTATTGGGGCGTTGGCCTGCCGACAAGCTATCTGTTCGGCATCATGTTCGGTTGGGGCGGAGAAGGGGTCTGGGCCGGGCTGGTTGTGGGCCTGTCTGTGGCCGCATTGTTGTTGATGTTGCGCTTCTGGCGCGGACCGGGCCGGGCTGATGCCCGGCCTTGGGCAAAGTAAAGGCAGTTTCTTGGATATACGTGCAATCATCATGGGGCTGGCCTTTGCGCTGATGTGGTCCTCGGCCTTTACCTCAGCGCGGATGATCGTGGCGGATGCCCCTCCGCTTTATGCGCTGAGCCTGCGGTTCCTGATATCCGGTCTGATCGGCCTCGCAATCGCGCGGGCACTGGGGCAAAGCTGGTCACTGACCCCGGCACAATGGCGCGCGACAATCCTGTTCGGCATCTCTCAGAATGCGCTGTATTTGGGCTTGAATTTCGTGGCCATGCAAACAGTGGAGGCATCGGTCGCGGCCATCATCGCCTCGACCATGCCGCTGCTGGTGGCGCTGGCGGGATGGGTGATCTTGCGCGAATACCTGCGCCCCATGGCGATTGCCGGACTGTTCGCCGGGTTTGCCGGTGTGGCCGTGATTATGGGCGCGCGCATTACTGGTGGGATCGACCTGTTTGGTGTGGCCTTGTGTGTTCTGGGTGTGGTTTCGCTGACTGTGGCCACGCTGAGCATGCGCGGTGCGTCTGGGACCGGGGGCAACCTGCTGACAATCGTGGGAATGCAAATGCTGGTCGGATCGGCCATCCTGATCGTGCCAGCGGTGGCATTGGAAGTGCCCGAGGTCAACTGGACATGGCAGCTTGTGGGGGCGTTCAGCTACACTGTGCTGGTGCCGGGGCTTGCGGCAACATGGGTGTGGTTCCTGCTGGTTGCGCGCATCGGTGCGGTTCAGGCGGCAACCTTCCACTTCCTGAACCCGTTTTTCGGCGTGGCTGTGGCCGCGGTTCTGCTGGGCGAGAGGCTTGGCATTTTTGACGTGATTGGCGTGCTGGTGATCATGGCAGGTATTCTGGCGGTGCAGCGTGCGCGCATACCGTGACAGTGGCGCGCGCGGCTTGCGTTGCTTGAGTATTTTCAGCAAGAAAATGGCTCAGACGCCAAGATAAGTGGCGACAATTTCCGGGGACAGGGCCTTTGGCTGGCCCTGCCACGCGACGGCCCCGCGTTCAAGGATCACGCAGTGATCCGCGAAGGGCAGGATTTCTGACAATGTCTTGTCCACCAGCAGGATGGACAGACCATCGGATTTGAGCGCGGTGATCGCGGCCCAGATTTCCTGACGGATGACAGGGGCCAACCCCTCGGTTGCTTCATCCAGCATCAGCAGGCGGGGGTTGGTCATCAGAGCGCGGCCAATGGCCAGCATCTGCTGCTCGCCGCCAGACAGGGTGGCGGCGAGTTGTTGTTTGCGTTCTGCCAGTCGTGGAAAAAAGCGCTGCACGCGCGCCAGATCCCATTGGCCGGGGCGCGCACTTGCGATCAGGTTTTCCGTCACGGTCAGGTTGGGGAAGCAGCGCCGCCCCTCGGGGACCAGGCCAATGCCCAGGCGGGCCGCGCGAAACGAGGGGGCCGTGGTGATATCCTGCCCGCCGAAGCGCACAGTGCCCGCACGCAAGGGCAACATGCGGCAGGCAGTGGCAATGGTGGTGGATTTGCCCATACCATTGCGCCCCATCAGGGCGACGGCCTGCCCTTCGTGCACTTGCAGGCTGACGCCGAACAGGGCTTGTGAGGCACCATAGAATACTTGCAGGTTCTCAAGGTCGAGCAGGGGGGTCATGTCGCGGCCTCCTCTCCCAGATAGGCGGCGCGGACCTGCTGGTTGGCGCGGATGTCGGCGGGCGCACCTGTTGCAATGATGCGGCCATAGACCAGAACCGATATGCGGTCGGCCAGCTTGAAGACCGCATCCATGTCATGTTCGATCAGCAGGATCGGGGCTTCGTGTTTCAACGCGTTCAGAAAAGTGACAAGGCGGGCTGTCCCTTCTGACCCCAGCCCGGCCATGGGTTCGTCCAGCAAAAAGCATTTCGGGGCCATCGCAAGCGCCACTGCGATTTCCAGCAACCTGCGTTCCCCATGGCTGAGCATTGCGGCTTCGACCGAGGCGCGGGGGCCAAGGCCGACGCGCGCGAGTGCCGCGCGCGCGCCTTCGCGCAAGGCTGTGTCACGGTTGACCGGGCGCAAGAAGCGGTAGCTGTGTCCTTGTCGGGCCTGAAGTGCAAGCATGACATTGCGCAGCGCTGAATAGTCGGGAATCAGGGACGACACCTGAAAGCTGCGCGCCAGCCCGGCCCTAGCGCGTTGGGCGACAGACAATGTGGTAATCTCTGTTCCGTCCAGCCTGACGTGCCCCGCATCGGGCGCGATCTTGCCTGCGACAAGTCCCATCAATGTGGATTTGCCCGCGCCATTCGGGCCAATCAGCGCGTGGATTTCGCCCGGTTGCAAGGTCAGGCTCACATCATCGGTCGCCTTGAGCGCGCCGAAGCTTTTCGACAGACCGCGCAGGTCCAGAACCGGGTCAGACATTCTGCGCCCTCCCTGCGATAAGCCCGATCAGCCCGCCGCGCGCAAACAGCACGACCGCCAGCAGCACAAGGCCCAGCCAGAGCTTCCAGTGTTCGCTCACGCCCCCGAAAAAGACCTCGAACCCCACGAGAATGGCCGCGCCAGCCACCGGGCCAAACAGGCGGCCCACACCGCCCAGAATGATGATGACGATCAATTCGCCCGACATGGTCCATGCCATCATGGCAGGGCTGACAAAGCGGGTAAGGTCGGCCATCATCGCGCCCGCCAGCCCGGTGATCATGCCCGACAGCACAAAGGCCACGAGCTTGACCCCGAAAGGCGAGATGCCGATGGCAGCGGCGCGGTCGGGGTTCTGGCGAATGGCCATGAGCGCCGCCCCGAAACGCGCGGCGCGCAGCATTGCAAAGACCCCAAGTGATGCCAGAAGCACGCCATAGGCGATCAGAAACAATTCCCAGGGTCGTGCTGTGTTCAGGCCGGGAAACTGGTTTCTGACGAAGATGGGCAAACCATCCTCGCCGCCATAGGCAGGCCAAGACAGGGTAAAGAAAAACCCCATCTGCGCAAATGCCAATGTGATCATGATGAAGAAAATGCCCGAGGTGCGCAAGGACAGCGCGCCGACTATCCCCGCGATCAGCCCCGACAGCGCCATTGCCATAGCCCAGATTGGCAGCATCTGGTTGGTGCCGGGCAGACCCAGAACCGTGGTGCCTGAAAAGGCATGATGGGCCGCAATCCCGGCCACATATCCGCCAATGCCTAGGTAGAGCGCATGGCCAAAGCTGACCATGCCGCCCAGCCCCAGCGCAATATTCAGGCCCACCCCGGCGATGGCCAGAATGGCAATGCGCGTGGCCAGTGTGATGATGAAAGGCTCATTTGCCATCCATGCCCAGAGGGGCACCGCGAAAAGTGCGAGTGCCAGCAGGGCATTGAGCAGCCATTCCTTCCGCAAGTTATCCATGGGCGGGAAAAAGTCCTTTGGGCCGGAAGATCAGAACAAGCGCCATCAGCAGATAGATCAGCATCGAGGCGAGCGCCGCACCAACCCCCATCGCCTGCGAGGTGTCCATGAAGGTGGCAAAGATACGCGGCAACAGAAACCGGCCCATGGTGTCGATTACGCCAACCAGGAGCGCGCCGACCATAGCGCCTTTGATCGACCCGATCCCGCCAATCACAATGACAACAAATGCAAGGATCAGCACCGGCTCGCCCATGCCAACCTGCACCGACTGGATGGCACCGACCAGCGCCCCGGCAAGCCCTGCAAGGGCGGCACCCAGTGCAAAGACGATCGTATAAAGTGCGCGGATATTCACCCCAAGGGCAGCGATCATCTCTCGGTCGGATTCACCTGCACGAATCTGGATGCCAAGGCGGGTTTTTGAAATTAGCAGCCAAAGACCGACAGCCACAGCCAAGCCAAAGCCGATCAGCGCCAGACGGTAAAATGAGTAATCCACGATCCCCAATTGAACTGTTCCACGCAAGATATCGGGCACATTCAGGTAAAGCGGGAAGGGGCCAAAGATCATGCGCACCCCTTCGGACAGGATCAGGATCAGCGCGAAAGTGGCCAGCACCTGGTCCAAGTGGTCGCGCGCGTAGAGACGCCGGATCACGACAATTTCTATCAGCGCACCCGCTGCCGCCGCTGCTGCGATGCCCGCCATCAGCCCCAGCCAGAAATTGCCTGTCATCCCGGCAATGGCGGCGCACAGGAATGCGCCGATCATATAGAGTGAGCCATGCGCGAGATTGATCAGCCCCATCACGCCGAAGACCAGCGTCAGGCCGGCGGACATCAGAAACAGCATCAGCCCGAATTGCACGCCATTGAGTAGCTGCTCTAGCACCAGCGCAAGAGTCATGCGACATCACCTTGGGGAATGGAAGTCATGGCCCCGGCAAGTACCGGGGCCGGGATTGCGCCGCTTACATGTTGCAGTTTTCACCATGCACGTCGCGGTGTTCTTCAAAGGCTGTGCCGATGATCCGATTGGTCAGAACACCGTCCACCTCGACCACCTCGCGGACATAGACTGTCTGAACCGGGTGGTGATTTGGCGCAAAGCTGAAATTCCCGCGCACCGAGGCGAAATCCGCAGCGCGCAGCGCGTCGCGGAAGGCGTCACTATCCGAAATATCGGCGCTCGACAGGGCCGACAGGATCAGATTTGCCGTGTCAAAGCCCTGGCTGGCATAAAGCGAAGGCAGGCGGTCATAGGCTTGCTGAAAGGCGCTGACAAAGGCTTCGTTGGCGGCATTGTCCAGATCGGGCGACCATTGCGAGGTGTTGATCACGCCTAGCGCGGCAGATCCCATTGCTGGCAAGACATCCTGATCGAAGCTGAACCCGGCGGAAACAATAGGTAGATCAACGCCGGATTGTTCATATTGGCGCATAAATGAAATCCCCATGCCGCCGGGCAGGAAGATAAACACCGAGTCCGCGCCAGAGGCACGAATTTCGGCAATCTCGGCAGCATAATCGGTCTGGCCGACTTGCGTGAACAGCTCTCCCGCCAGCTCGCCCTCATAATAGCGCTTGAAACCGGTCAATGCGTCTGTGCCCGCCGGGTAGTTCGGGGCCATGATAAAGGTGTTCTCATAGCCCAGCACATTTGCGTGCTGGCCCGCGGCTTCGTGCAGCATGTCATTTTGCCATGCCGCGTTGAAATAATTCGGGTGACAATTCGCGCCCGCCAGTGGCGATGGGCCCGCATTGGGTGAGATGTAGAAGATATCTTGCGCCACGGTCGAGGGCACGACTGCCATTGCAAGGTTTGACCAGATGATGCCGGTCAGAATATCGGCGCGTTCCGACTGGACCATGCGCTCTGCGATCTGCACCGCCAGTTCAGGGCGCTGGGCATCATCTTCGACCACAAGCCTGATCGAATGCTCGCCAGCCATGTCCAGTGCCAGTTGGAAGCCGTCGCGCACATCGACCCCCAGACCAGCCCCACCGCCGGACAATGTGGTAATCATGCCGACGGTGACCGTCTCTGCCTGTGCCGTGCCGACCATCGCGCCAAGGGTCAGGGCTGCCAAGGCAGATGTCCTGAGGGTTTTCATGCGTCACTCTCCCTGTGTGATTTATTGCTTTGCGTAAGTGTTGCCCCGAACCGCTCAAAAAGTAAATCTCTTACGCAAGCGGGGGTGTTTGCGACAAAAGGGCCTGTGTCAGCGGGCTGTCAGGCTGTGCCAGCCCGTCGATGACATTGAAATGGTGCTGCTGTGGGGCGACATGCAGGTGCGCATTGCATCCCTTTCGCGCCCATGCTTCGCGCAACAATGCAGACTGGCGCAGGAACTCTGGCCGCTCATGCCCGCCGACCCATGCCGTTACGGCAATACCGGGATAGGGGTTGTGCAGGGCGGCGCTTTCGCTGCGCGCGGTCTCGTCGGTCAGTCCAAGCTCTGCGTTCATCTGAGTGTGCAGCAAGGGGCGCAGGTCATGCAGCCCTGAGATAGACAGGACATGCGCGATCCGGTCCAGAACGTGACATGGCAGGGTAGTGTCATCGCAGATCATGCGCGTTACCAGATGCCCGCCCGCCGAATGGCCGGTCAGACAGATAGGGCCTGCAACCGCTGCTGCGGCATGGTTTATGGCGAGCGCGATCTGGCCGGTGATCTGCGGGATGTGCGCCTCGGGCGAAAGGGTGTAGCTTGGCAGCGCCACGGCCCAGCCTTGTGCCACTGGCCCCGCGGCCAGATGTGACCAGTAGGATTTGTCGAATTTCAGCCAATAGCCGCCATGCACGATAACCACCAACCCGCGCGGGGGGGCTTCGGGCAGGAACAGGTCATAGGTTTCGCGCCTGTGCGGACCATAAGCGATGTCGCGGCGCAGTGTCGCGCTGGCGCGAAACGCCTGTGCTTCCTGTTCCCAGCGCGGCGGATACTCTGCCGACCCGTCGATATAGGCGCCATTCGCAAACGCATCATCCCAGTCGATTTCAGGGCTCATAACATCTTCCAGCCTATGTCAGCGGTCTTGAAAACACTTGTGACAGAATTGCCCCCAGCGCCGCCGCGTCGCCTTCGTCAAAGGCATCGGGCTGGTCACTGTCGATGTCAAACACCGCAATAAGCCGCCCTGCACCGTCGCGCACTGGCAGCACAAGTTCCGAACGGGTGGAACTCGCACAGGCGATGTGCCCCGCGAAAGCCTCAACATCGGGGACAAGCTGCACCTCGCCCGTGCGTGCGCAGGCACCGCAAACGCCGCGCGAAAAGGGAATGACCAGGCAGCCATGACCACCTTGATAGGGGCCGATCTTCAGCATTTCGGGGGCCGTGACGCGGTAGAACCCGGTCCAGTCGAAGCGGGCATCGGAATGATGCACCTCGCAAGCCACAGTGGCCATTAATGCAACTGCGTCTGTCTCGCCCTCGGTCAGGGCCTCGATCCGCGCAGCCAGCGCATCATAATCCAGCATTCGGTGTCCTTTCCATCTTGTCTGGAGCAAGCGGCCCCGCCGCCTTGCGACGCGCCCGGCCCCCTCGATGGGGGCAAGGGCGCATCTGGTCGGCCTCAGGGCCGCTCGATGGCGATTGCTGTGCCTTCCCCGCCGCCAATACAGATTGCGGCGACCCCACGCTTCAGCCCGCGCGCTTCCAATGCGTTCAGAAGCGTAACCATGATCCGCGCACCAGACGCACCAATCGGGTGGCCAAGCGCACAGGCCCCGCCATGCACATTGACCACATCACGCGGCAAACCCAACTCATGCATGAAAGCCATCGGCACAACTGCAAACGCTTCATTCACTTCCCACAGGTCAACATCGGACACAGCCCAGCCCAGCCTTTCCAACAGTTTGCGCGCGGCCGGAACCGGGGCGGTTGTGAACCAGCCGGGTGCCTGCGCATGGCTGGCATGGCCCCGGATAAAGGCGCGTGGTGCGATGCCCTGTGCCTCGGCAAGCTTGCGCGACCCCAGAACCAGGGCTGCGGCCCCGTCCGAGATGGACGAGCTGTTAGCGGCCGTCACGGTGCCACCCTTGCGAAAGGCGGGTTTAAGGTGGGGTATCTTTTCCGGTCGCGCGGATTTGGGTTGCTCATCTTCCGACACCACAATCTCACCGCCGCGCCCGCTCACGGTGACCGGCGCGATTTCGCGTGCGAATGCGCCACCTGACTGCGCTTCCAGGGCGTTTGACAGGGATTGCAGCGCGTAGTCATCCTGCGCCTCTCTTGTGAACTGGTAATGTTCGGCGCAATCTTCGGCGTAACTGCCCATCAAACGGCCCTTGTCATAGGCATCTTCCAGCCCGTCCAGAAACATGTGGTCAATCACCTGCCCATGCCCGATCCGCGCGCCGCTGCGCATTTTGGGCAAAAGATAGGGCGCATCTGACATGCTTTCCAAGCCGCCTGCGACCACCAGCCCGGACTGACCCAGCGCAATCTGGTCATGCGCGATCATCGCCGCTTTCATGCCAGAGCCGCACATCTTGTTCAGCGTGGTTGCCGGAACTGCGTCACTCAGCCCCGCCGCGAAACCGGCCTGACGGGCAGGGGCCTGTCCTTGTCCGGCGGGCAGCACACATCCCATCAGCACTTCCTCGACACGCGCCGAATCAATGCCTGCGTCACGCAGGGCGCCTGCTATGGCCGCTCCGCCAAGTTTGGGGGCGCCCAAGCCGGAAAAGACGCCCTGAAATCCGCCCATTGCCGTGCGGGCGGCACCCAGAATGGCTACTTCATGCATGTTTTCAGTTCCTTGGAGACGGGTTCAACAATCTGTTGGTAACACTTTGCGCGTAGTCTCGCCATATCGAAGCTCAGGAAAGGGGTGGATATGCAGATAAGGCATTTTCAGACTGAGGATGCAGTTATCATCAAGATTCTCGAGTCGCGTCTTGATGCGGCAGTGGCCATCATATTCAAAGACATGATGCGTGATACCGTGGTTGAGGACGGCACCCGGGTTATTCTGGATTTGTCGCAGGTACAGTTTCTTGACAGCAGTGGTCTTGGGGCGATTGTCGGTGTCATGAAACTGCTTGGCCCAACGCGCCCGCTGGAAATTGCCGCCCTGTCGCCTGCCGTGCGCAAGCTCTTTCGGTTGACACGCATGGATACCGTTTTCCGCATTCACGACAATGCCCCTGCCATTGATGGCATAGACTCAGACACATTCAGCATCGCCGGATAGTTCGGAAGATTGACATGATTTGCATACGTGAAGAACTGTTGGCCCAACCAGAAAGCCGATCAGCCCGCGGGGATAAATCAATGATCTGGATGGATGAAGCGAACGCCGATCTGCGACTGCGCTGCGAGGGAACGCTGTTCTCCGTCCGCGAGGCTTTGCAGCATGTGCACCAGTTTTTGTCTATTCAGTGTATGCCCTGTGCGCTGGTTGAAGATGTTGACCTTGTCCTGTCTGAAGCGATGACAAACATCGTGCGGCATAGCTATGGTGATGCAGGCGGTGTGATCGAATGCGATCTGGTTGTGAAAGGCACCTCGGTCGATTGCCGCATTACCGATACCGGGCGTAGCTTTGACCCTGCGGGCGCAGGCCGCGCCCCGCCAGAGCCTGCTGATTTGGCGGAAGGGGGCTATGGCTGGTTTCTGATCCACAGCCTTACCAACAAACTCAGCTATACGCGCGAAGGCGGCAGAAATATCCTGCGCTTTTCGGTGCCTGCCATGCAGGCTATGGCAAAGGATGACGCCGAAGTGCATGTCCTGTCTTGAAGGTAACGTGTTTGGGCCACTACACGCTTGCGCGGTGTATCCAAGGCCTTGACCGATAGGTTGCGGCGTCCGCACTTTGCGTTGCCCATTGGGTGCGGAGTGATGGTAAGGGTTTTGCTGGAATACAGACCCGCTTGTTCCGGTGTCCGGCACCTGTAAAGATATGTCAATGACAGCATCGAGGGGCGTTGCGGACGGTGGCTGGTTTTGACAAGCCGCGCAGTGTCGGGCCGCGGTGCGACGATCCACGGTCAAATCTGTAGCGCTTTATACTGGCCTAATCCGCGAAAGATCAGATCTTTGCGTTTGGGGCAGCCAAATCGCCGTGCCGTGGGGGCGGCCCGGCGATGCGCGGCGGCCTTCGGCCTTGATTCCGCGCAACTGACCGTCCGCAAAGTCCGCAAAGCCGACTGTCGCAGCTTTTTGTGCCACTTTTTGTCAGGCGCACGCCGGTGGCCAGGGCTGGCCTGAGGCACCAAGCGTTTGGGCAATCTCTCGCAGGATATATTCTGGATCTTGCCTGTGGCGGTTTCTGACCATAGGCGATTCTGGCCCTGTTCAGAATGGACACGGGGGAGAGCGGCACGAAATTCGAGGCACCGAAATCGGCGGTTTTAAACTCTGCTCGCATGGCCTTGTCCTAGGGTCAGAAGGCGCATTCAGCGCGGATAACGCGCGCCCCCATTGGGGGCAGCGCAGCTTCTTAACCTCTGGTGCGCGGGGTACGCAGGCCCTCAGGTATTGACATCAACCACCACGCGCCCCTTGACCTGACCTTTCAGAATATCAGCGCCAAGTTGCGGCAGATCAGCGAGTGTCGCGGGCTGGATCATTGCTTCCAGTTTGTCCATTGGCAGGTCGCGCGCGATGCGTTCCCATGCGCGCAAGCGGTTGTCATAGGGTTGCAGCACCGAGTCGATCCCCAGCAGGTTCACACCGCGCAGCAGGAATGGGATGACCGTGGCGGGCAGCGCTGCGCCACCGGCAAGCCCGACTGCCGCCACAGAGGTGCGATATTTCATCTGCCCCAGAACGCGTGCCAGCATCGCGCCGCCCACAGCGTCGATACATCCCGCCCATAATTCCGATTCCAAGGGCCGCTTGACGGTTTCATTCAGCATCTCACGCGGCACGATCTGGCTGGCCCCAAGGTCGCGCAGATAGCTTTCGGTCTCTGGCCGCCCGGTGACAGCCGCAACCTCGTGCCCAAGCGCGGCCAGCAAGGCCACCGCAACCGACCCGACACCGCCTGCCGCGCCGGTGACCAGCACAGGACCGTCCCCGGGGCGTAGGCGGTGTTCTTCAAGCGCCATGACCGCAAGCATCGCGGTAAAGCCAGCAGTGCCCACCGCCATTGCCTGCCGTGTGCTAAGCCCGTCGGGCAGGGGGACCAGCCAGTCCGCTTTCACACGGGCTTTCTGCGCGTAGCCGCCCCAATGCACCTCGCCCACGCGCCAGCCGGTCAAAACCACCTTATCGCCGGGTTTATAGCGCGTGTCGTCCGACGCCTCGACCGTACCGGCAAAGTCGATGCCGGGAACATGCGGGTAATTGCGCACAAGTCCGCCACCGGGGCCGATGCACAGCCCATCCTTGTAATTCACGGTCGAGTACTCCACCGCGACGGTCACATCACCTTCCGGCAGTTGATCTTCGGCGATTTGCGTAACAGCGGCATGGGTCTTGCCTTCATCGTTCTTTGTGACCAGCAATGCGTTGAAGCTCATTATTCTCTCCTTCTTTAGTGGTCTGTGTTCCGGAATTCTGCATGGATAAGTGCGGGACCGGGGCTTTCTGGCATATGCGCGACCAGATCGGTGCCCCACTCTCAAAGGGTCATACGCTCCATGCCTTCCGCAATCTCGCCCCCCTCGGAAAAGCGGGCGCGCCGCGAACGGCGCGATGGGCACAGAAAGGGCAGGGTCACCTGCCGGGGCCTTTCCAGTCGATCTGACAGATTTCCGCGCTGCGGCCGTCAAAATCCCAGACACGGCCAAAGGCGCGCACGCGGCCCTTGGTGGCGGTTGCGACAGTGATGTCCGGCCCCATCCAGTATTCGGTATTGGTGACAACAATCTCGCGCTCCGGGTCTGCTCCGCGCACTGGCACCACTTCGCCCTGAATTTTCTTGCCGACCATCAGGCGGCGCGTGTCGCCTTCGTTCTCATAGCTGACCGGCGCACGTTCCGCGCCCAGAAACTCGCTGACCAGCATCCCGAACAACCCCGTTGTGCCGCGTGCTGCGCCCGAGAAGATATTGACCAGCCCCTCATAGGCGGCATCGTCGGCGCGGTCGTCAATGAAGGCCGCCGCCTTCCAGTTGCCGCGCGCCATAAGGCCGGGAATTTCCAGCAAAAGCCCGACATTCAGCCCGGACAACTCGTCATCGCCATAATGGCCCGTGTCGATCCGCACACCCGCCCATGCCTGACAATAGCCCTCGGTGGGGGCATGTTTGCCCAGACTGACCACGCAGGGGCAAAACACAGTGCAGTTGCAGTTCAGGATCAACTCGCCTTTGATCGCCCAAGGCACCGTGCCAATCGCGGGTTTGTCCAGTATGTCGCTCATGTCCATCCTCCCAGTTCAAAAAACACGACTGCCGCGCTAGATACGATCAGCAGATAACCCAACGGGCGTGTCAGAATCGCCCCGATTGCGGGCAGCTTTTCCAATGTCATCAGCACCATGGCGCCCCCCATCCACAGCAGGTTCATTGTTCCGCCAATAAAGGCCAGCGCCATCAATGCCCAGCAACAGCCAAGGCAGGCCGCCCCCAGCCGCAGCCCCATACGCCACGGTCCTTCATTCCAATGCTGGATGAAAAATGTCAGCGGACGGCGACATTTCGACAGGCAGGCGTCCTTGAGGGTCGAGAACTGGTAAAGACCGGCCCCTGCAAGCAGCAATGCTGTCAGCCAGATGTTCACGCTTTCGCCCAAGGGGTTCAGTAATCCACCCCCCGTCAAGGCAAGCTGTGCGCCCGTTGCCAGCACCGCAAACCCCAGCCAAACCAGAATATACCCGCCAAGCAGCAGCCCGAAGCCTTGCGCATTCGCGCTTTGCACCAGATCGTCCCATGTGGCGAGCGCCGGAAGTGCTGTGGGGGCCATCATTGCCGCAGACATGAGTGCCCACATCAGCAAGATGTTGGGCGCGCCAGCAAGGCCGGGTTCAATACGGCACAACGCCTCCCAGAACTCTGCCCCATATAGGTTTGCAGCGGCAATCAGGTCTGGCGGCAGTTGCATGGCATATAGCAGCGACCAAGCCAGAATAACAGCCCCGTAAAACCCCAGCCAATGCGGCGCTCGGAGTTTGCGCAGACCGGATGCAAGCTGCATGAAAACCTGCCTTCTTGGAAACTGGCGTGACGGGTCTGGGGTTGGCTGGGTGGCACAAGTCTTATATGTCAGACATATCAAGGCACATATGGTCTGGCAAACACTAATTGTCTTACATTTGCCGGGGGCATGAATTTGAAAACTGATCTGGACAGCGCGCGCGACTATTCCCAGCAGATCGCGCAGACCATCCGTGATGCGATTATAGCTGGCGACTTGCCTGTTGACGGGCGCTTGCCCTCAGAGGGGGATCTTGCTGCGCGATTTGGCGTGTCGCGCCCTACAGTGCGCGAGGCATTGAAAAGGCTGGCCGCCCAAAACCTGATCCGCACCCAGCGTGGTGCGACGGGTGGGGCCTTTGTAAACCGGCTGAATTTCGAACAGGCCCAAGAACATATGGTCACGATGGCCACGCTTTTGCTGTCCATGAATAGGGTTGATTTCGAAACCGCTGTTGAAGCGCGGTTTTCCCTGGAGCGGACCTGTCTGCCCCTAGCCTGCACCCGGCGCGGCCCCGAACATCTGGCGCGTTTGCGGTCTGAAATCGCGCGTCAAGCCATTGACGGGCTGACGGATGAGGGGTTTTGCGCGTCAGATGTGGCGTTTCATCGGGCGCTGGTGGATGCGGCGGATAATCCGGTCTTGTCTTGGCATCTGGCGGGCGCAGTGGAGGCGATGCAACCGCTGATGAACATGATTACATATACCGCAAGATCGCGCGCGCAGATCATCGCGTTGCATAGCGCGCTGGCCTGTGCACTGGAAGACAGGGATTTGGCCGCAGCCAATGCGGCGATGGATGAACTGAATGCCTACACATTAGAGTTGGGCAGTGAAATCCGAACGCGGCGTGATCGGAATAGAAGTTGAAAAACCTGTGCCTGGGTCCGCGCTGGTCAATTCAGGCAGCAACTTAGCTCGGCGCGAAATGTCCCATTCGGGCGTGGCGGATTGAACCTGTGAAGGATCGGGCTTAGTCTTGCCCTTACTATCACATACAAGGCGTGCAGCATGACCAATCCGCTACTTTCCCCGTGGCAAACACCTTTTGAACTGCCCCCGTTCGCTTTACTGACGGACGAAGATTTTGCGCCTGCTTTCGATGCCGCGATGGAGGCAGGTCGCAAGGCCTATGCGGCGATTGCCAATAACCCCGAACCGCCCAGTTTTGCCAATACGATAGAGGCGATGGAGCAGGCCGATGATCTGTTGGACCGCGTGGCAGGGGTGTTCTTCAATCTTTCAGGCAGCGACTCAAATCCCGCGCGTGAGGAATTGCAGCGCGACCTGTCGCCAAAGCTGTCGGCGTATTCGTCAGAAATCGTCAATAACCGTGCCTTGTTTGACCGGATCGAAACCCTGTGGTCCGCGCGCGACAGCCTTGATCTGACCGACGAACAGGCGCGCGTGCTGATGCTGTACCGGCGTATGTTCGTGCGGGCAGGGGCCGCCTTGGAAGGTGAAAACGCCACGCGCCTGACCGAGGTGAAATCGCGTCTTGCCACTCTGGGCACGCAGTTCACCCAAAATCTGCTGGCCGATGAGCGTGACTGGATGATGCCGCTCGACGATCTGTCGGGCCTGCCGGATTTCGTGATTGCCAGCGCAAGGGCCGCGGCACAGGAGCGCGGGCGCGAAGGGCATGTTGTGACATTGAACCGCTCTCTCATTGTGCCATTCCTGCAATTCTCAACCCGGCGCGATTTGCGCGAGAGAGCCTATGAAGCGTGGACAGCACGCGGTGCAAATGGCGGCAAGACCGACAATCGCGCAATTGCTGCTGAAGTGCTGGCCCTGCGCGCGGAACGCGCCAGCCTTTTGGGGTATACGAATTTCGCAAGCTACAAGCTGGAAACCGAAATGGCAGGTAACCCTGACGCAGTGCGCGATTTGCTGATGCAGGTCTGGGAACCGGCACGCGCCAAGGCCCTTGCGGATGCGCAAAAGCTGGAAGCGATGCTGCACGCAGATGGGCAAACAGGCCCGTTGGAGCCGTGGGACTGGCGTTTCTATGCAGACAAGCTGCGCCGCGCGGAACATGATCTGGATGAAACCGCGCTAAAACCCTACCTGTCGCTTGAGGCGATGATCGCAGCCGCGTTTGACTGCGCGCATCGTCTGTTCGGGCTGGAATTCCGCGCGCTGGATGTGCCGCTCTATCACCCTGACGCCCGCGCATGGGAGGTCACGCGCGACGGTCGCCATATGGCAGTGTTCATCGGCGATTATTTTGCGCGGTCGTCCAAGCGGTCGGGGGCGTGGTGCTCGACCATGCGCAGCCAACGCAAACTTGGCGGAGAGGTGCGGCCCATCGTGGTGAATATCTGCAACTTCGCCAAGGGCGATCCGGCATTGCTGTCCTATGATGACGCGCGCACCCTGTTTCACGAATTTGGCCATGCGCTGCACCAGATGCTGTCAGATGTGACTTATGGGTTGATTTCCGGCACCTCAGTCGCGCGTGATTTCGTCGAATTGCCCAGCCAGCTTTATGAACATTGGCTGGAAGTGCCCGAAGTGCTCAGCACACATGCGCGCCATGTCGAAACAGGCGAGGCCATGCCGCAGGATATGCTTGATCGTCTGCTTGCTGCGCAAAATTTCGATCAGGGTTTTGCAACGGTGGAATACGTGGCCTCGGCACTGGTGGACCTTGAATTGCACGATGGTCCGCCCCCCGGCGACCCGATGCAAAAACAGGCACAAGTTCTGGATGAGTTGGGCATGCCGCGCGCAATCCGAATGCGCCATGCAACGCCCCATTTCGCGCATGTCTTCTCGGGTGATGGGTATTCCAGCGGGTATTACAGTTACATGTGGTCCGAAGTTATGGATGCCGACGCTTTCGAGGCGTTTCGTGAAGCAGGTGACGCGTTTGACCCGGCGACCGCAAGCAGGCTGGAGGAGTTCATTCTGTCTGCTGGCGGGAGTGATGAAGCCGAGCGCCTTTATACAGCGTTTCGCGGGCGGATGCCGGGGGTAGAGGCATTGCTCAAGGGGCGCGGGTTGGCGGCTTGAAAGAAAGGGCCGGGGAAAACCCGGCCCTGTTTTGATTTGCTCTCAATGTGCTTAGATCGTGTAGCGCAACACGGCGGCAAGTTCCGCTTCTTGCGGAATGTCGGCGCGGCGCACGGCGATGACCTTGCCGCCATTGGCAATCACACGGCCCGCAATCTCGTCGACAACACCGTAGCTGACAGCGCTTTCCGACTTGTCGATTGTGATCTCGCCCGTCTCTTCATCCACCAGACCAGGAACAACGCTGTCCATATCTACCAGCAATGTATCGACTGCACCAAAGGTTGCAGCGCGTGCAATGCGTGCGATCTGTGTGGTGGCACGCCCCTCGTTCTCGCGGGCGGAATACAGCGTCGCAAAATCGGCGATAGAGGCCGCGTTGATGCCGTCCATGATCTCGCGTGCCTGCGCGCCCAATTCATGCGCCGGAATGCGCACCGGACTGGTGTTGATGGCCGCCTCGGCCAGATGCGGGTAGCTGTTGATTGAACGGTACATCGACAGCAACGGGTCGGTGGCCGCGATGATCAGCGGCTCTTCCCGGCCCGACAGCAGGCCGCGCAGCGCAGAGTCGATCTGGCGGCAATACTGGCGCAGATGGTGCTTCTGCCCTTCGCCGCCGCCCTGACGACCCGAATAGCTGCGCGAATTGACATTTGCAGTGCCCGCCACAGATGCGGCATCTTTGGGCAGGTTGGGCACGCGCAGTTCCTGTGCGGGCTGGTCGCCCAGGAGCTCGATCACGCGCAACTCATTTTCGGCAAGTGCCAGCACAAAAGCGTGTTGTGGCATGGATACGGCGCGCAACAGCGGTTTAAGGTGAAAGCGGTCCGAAACCTGCACTGTTTCGTTCAGGTGGTTTGGCAGGCGAAAGCTGCGCAGGCTGTCGGGTGTGATGAACAGCGCCAGTGAATTGGCCTGCACGCGCCAGAAATCATCATCATCCAGCAGGTCATGCAACTGTTCTTCAATCGGCCAGATGGTCCGCTTGGCAACGCCGACCTCTTCTAGCTGGGCAACGGCGTCATTCGTCAATTGTTTCAGGCGGGTACGGGCCGCGTCGATATGCTGCGTTTCCGGTGTGGTCTTGAGGTAGATGCTGATCAACGCCTCGCCGCGGGCGGCAACAAGCTTGCTGATCTCGGATTGGGTGGGGATGTCGACATATAGCATTTGCTTGCTACTCCTGATAAAAACCTTTCGGGTCACATGCCATGTTCCTTACCCAGCCGCAAGTTGACTGGCGCGCTTGCCAGCCAGAGAAGAAAATTCGCGCCTGAGTGAATTTCACGACCCTGTGACGGTTGCAGCCCTCAAACCCCCTTCCTATATACGCGCCAAGATACCCCGCTTGGGGTTTGTTTCAGAACAGATGGGCCGGGGCCTGACAGGACCAGCCCGCTGCCACATCGCTTGAGAGAGAGGATGCACGAAAATGGGTAAAGTCATTGGTATCGACCTTGGGACAACAAACTCCTGCGTTGCCATCATGGATGGTAGCCAGCCCCGCGTGATCGAAAACGCCGAAGGCGCGCGTACAACGCCGTCGATCGTCGCTTTCACCGAAAACGAACGCCTTGTCGGCCAGCCCGCCAAGCGACAGGCTGTCACCAACCCGACCAACACTGTCTTTGCGGTCAAGCGCCTGATCGGGCGCCGGCTGACCGATGCGGAGGTTGAAAAAGACAAGAACCTTGTCCCTTATGCAATCATTGACGGTGGCAATGGCGATGCCTGGGTCGAAGCACGCGGTGACAAATACAGCCCCAGCCAGATATCTGCCGTTATCCTTCAGAAAATGAAGGAAACTGCCGAAAGCTATCTGGGTGAGAAGGTCACTCAGGCCGTCATTACCGTGCCAGCCTATTTCAACGACGCCCAGCGTCAGGCCACCAAGGATGCGGGCAAGATTGCCGGTCTGGAAGTGCTGCGCATCATCAACGAACCGACAGCGGCCGCGCTGGCCTATGGTCTGGACAAGAAAGAAAGCCGCACGATTGCGGTCTATGACCTTGGCGGTGGGACATTCGACATCACCATTCTGGAGATCGACGATGGCCTGTTCGAAGTGAAATCGACGAACGGCGACACCTTCCTCGGTGGCGAAGATTTCGACATGCGGATCGTCAATTACCTTGCTGCCGAATTCAAGAAAGAGAATGGCGTTGACCTGACTGCTGACAAGATGGCGCTTCAGCGCCTGAAGGAAGCAGCGGAAAAGGCCAAGATCGAGCTGTCCTCTTCCAGCCAAACCGAGATCAACCAGCCCTTCATCAGCATGGACAAGAATACAGGCCAGCCCCTGCACCTTGTCATGAAGCTGACACGCGCCAAGCTGGAATCGCTTGTCGGTGACCTTATCAAGAACTCGCTCAAGCCCTGTGCGGCTGCATTGAAGGATGCTGGCCTGTCCAAAGGCGATATTGACGAGGT
Organism: Roseinatronobacter bogoriensis DSM 18756; assembly: GCF_004366635.1. GTDB lineage: Bacteria > Pseudomonadota > Alphaproteobacteria > Rhodobacterales > Rhodobacteraceae > Roseinatronobacter > Roseinatronobacter bogoriensis. The sequence goes on from NZ_SORN01000001.1 coordinate 436,696, forward strand.
CATTCTTGTCGGCGGTATGACGCGTATGCCCAAGGTGATTGAGGAAGTGACCAGCTTCTTCGGCAAGGAACCCCATAAAGGCGTGAACCCCGATGAGGTTGTCGCAATGGGCGCCGCGATTCAGGCCGGTGTTCTGCAAGGGGATGTCAAGGATGTTGTCCTGCTGGACGTCACACCGCTGTCACTGGGGATCGAGACGCTGGGCGGTGTTTTCACCCGCCTGATCGACCGCAACACCACTATCCCGACAAAGAAATCGCAGGTGTTCAGCACGGCTGAAGACAATCAGAACGCCGTGACCATCCGCGTTTTCCAGGGCGAGCGTGAAATGGCGTCTGACAACAAGATGCTGGGTCAGTTCAACCTCGAAGATATTCCACCTGCTCCGCGTGGTATGCCGCAGATCGAAGTAACCTTTGACATCGACGCGAACGGTATCGTGAATGTCTCTGCGCGTGACAAGGGTACAGGCAAGGAACAGAAGATCACCATTCAGGCCTCGGGTGGCTTGTCTGATGATGATATCGAAAAAATGGTGCAGGATGCCGAAGCCAATGCCGAAGCAGACAAGGCGCGGCGCGAACTGGTCGAAGCGCGGAACCAGGCAGAAAGCCTGATCCATTCGACCGAGAAAGCCGTCGAAGAGCACAAGGACAAGGTTGACCCGACAACAGTAGAGGCGATCGAGCTTTCGATTGCCGCGCTGAAAGATACCTTGGAAGGCGAGGATGCAGGCAAGATCAAGTCCGGCATCCAGAATGTGACCGAAGCATCCATGAAGCTGGGTGAGGCGATCTACAAGGCACAGACTGAGGCTGCTGATGCAGGCGATGTCGGTGGCGACGATGAACCGCGCAGCGTGGATGATGATATTGTCGATGCCGATTTCGAGGATATCGGCGAAGACAAGCGCAAATAAGCTTGCGATGCTGTAATGGCCGACCGGCCTGACACCGTCAGGCCGGTCGGCCCCTTTTGGGAAAGAACAACATGGCAAAACGCGACTTCTACGACGTGCTCGGGGTCAGCCGCTCGGCTTCGGCTGAAGAGTTGAAGAAAGCCTATCGCAAAAAGGCGAAAGAGCTGCACCCTGACCGCAACTCTGACAACCCGGACGCCGAAGCACAGTTCAAGGAAGTAAACGAAGCCTATGACGCGCTGAAAGACCCTGACCGCAAGGCCGCCTATGACCGTTTTGGCCATGCTGCGTTTGATGGTGGGATGGGTGCCGCTGGCGCACGCGGCGCACGGCCCGGCGGTGGTTTTGGCGGCAATGCTGATTTTGCCAGCGCATTCTCAGACGTGTTCGAAGACCTGTTCGGCGATTTTGTCGGGGGCGGGCGTGGTGGGCCAAGGTCGCGCGCCAGCCGTGGGTCTGACCTGCGCTACAATATGCGGATCAATCTGGAAGAAGCCTATTCAGGCACCAAGAAAACGATCCGGGTGCCGCGGTTGTCAGCCTGCGATTCGTGCAATGGAACTGGCGCCGAAGGCGGGGCCGAACCCGTGACCTGTCCCACCTGTTCAGGCATGGGGAAAGTCCGTGCGCAGCAAGGTTTCTTCACCGTTGAGCGCGGTTGCCCGACCTGCGGTGGTTCTGGCCAGATCGTCAAGAACCCGTGCAAGGCTTGCGCAGGGGCCGGGCGGGTCGAGAAGGAAGCCAGCCTGTCGGTGAATATTCCCGCAGGGGTCGAAACCGGAACACGCATTCGCCTGTCTGGTGAAGGCGAGGCGGGTTTGCGCGGTGGGACACCGGGTGATCTGTATATCTTCGTGAATGTTGCAGAGCATCAGATCTTCAAGCGCGACGATGTCAATCTGTATTGCCGTGTGCCTGTCAGCATGGCCCGCGCCGCATTGGGGGGCGAGGTCGAGGTGCCAACCATCGACGGCGGGCGGTCACGGGTGAAAGTGCCTGTCGGCAGCCAGTCTGGTCGGCAGATGCGCCTGCGCGGAAAAGGAATGCCAGCCCTTCGCGGCGGCGCGCATGGGGATATGCTGATCGAACTGGCCGTTGAAACACCGGTAAACCTGACCGCGCGGCAAAAAGAGCTGTTGGAAGAGTTCGAGAAACTCAGCGCGGAAAACAACCCTGAAAGCAGCGGGTTCTTTGACAAGGTCAAGGGTTTCTGGGACGGGATGAAAAGCTGATCAGATACGGCAGGCCCGCGCAGCGCGGGCCTCGATTGTGCTGCGCTGACGCATCAATCTGTTCAGGCGCGCGGTATCTGACGCATGAACTCCGGGCAGCACTGTAGAACAGGCAATCTGATCACCTGAAACCGTGACGCAATGATAGGTATTGTATCCGCGCGATGCGAGCGGCGTTGTGAACCCGGCGGCGCCCTGCATCCTCGCGGCCTCGATCCGGGAATCGTGGACCCGCAAGGCGTGGCTGGCCTGCTGGCAGTCCTGAGCAGAGTTTCCGCGATTAAAAAATTCGGCGCATCCCATCAGCAGCGTCGATGAAAAAATCAGAAAAATTACCCGCATGGCCCACTCCGTCCCTTTTGCAAGGTTATGTGCTTTTGTATTGCGGGCGCAGCTTCGCCTGTCTTGATACGCCCAGTTATAATGTGGCCTGATAAAAAATGATGTTTCGACGCACAGGTCTGTGCGTCGAAATTTGTTTTGGCTGATTCGCTCTCGCCGAGGGATCACAGTGGCCCAAGTTACCCGCTTGGCCAGTTATCCTGCTGGCTTTGATCCGATCAGATCAGTTACCCTTGCGGCAAGGGGCTGGGCGCATCACATAATGCCCGGGACGCACAAGGTGCTTTTTCTCTTCATAGATCGCAGGGTAATGCATGCGATATACCTGCTCGACACCCTTGCCATTGCGGTACTCAAGAGTGGTTTTTGCAGCCTTGACCATGTGCTTTGTGGTCCGGTATTCCGGGGCCACGTAGACTTTGTCAAAGCATTCGACCACGTGTCCTTTCCATGCCGCCGCCGGTGTCGCTATGAACGGCGCCAATGCCAAGGCAAGTGCCGGGAGTGCGATTTTCTTCATTTTAGTCCTCCAAGTGAATAAAGTCTTGTTAAGTTTCTTACTGCTCAAATGCCTCCAACAAGTGCGCGGAAACTTGCTTGTTCACAAGATGATGCCACACTTGTGAAAATGCTAGCATCAGATATTTAATCTTGCAACAAGCCTGTAAGCAAAAACATGATAGTTAATATTATGTTAGGAAATGGCCGCGTATTGTTGTGCCATGTCCAGTCCCGATCGCGCCCTGTCAGATGTGAACATGCCCCTTTTTGCGCAGGGCACGGTCAATGCGCCCGGTGCTCACAAGGTAAGCCCGGGCAAGGTGCCATCCTACATGAAGGATCATCGGCAACGCCTGAGAGAGCGGTTCGACGCAGGTGGCGCGGCTGCGATGCCTGATTATGAATTGCTTGAAATGATCTTGTTTCGTCCGCTGCATCGACAAGATGTCAAACCGCTGGCGCGGCGATTGATTGATGCTTTCGGCGACCTGAGCGCTGTCCTTGCGGCCCCGCCTGCGCGGCTGCGCGCGGTTGACGGCGTGGGGGCGGCCGTCATCACGGAGTTCAAGCTGATTGAAGCATGCGCACAGCGCATGGCGCGTGCAAAAGTGCTGAACCGCCCCGTGCTTTCAAGCTGGTCCGCCTTGCTGGATTATTGCCACACGGCCATGTCACACCGCGAAACCGAACAGTTCAGGGTCTTGTTTCTAGACAGAAAAAACGTTCTGGTCGCAGATGAAGCGCAGGCAGAAGGAACCGTTGATCATGTGCCGGTTTACCCGCGTGAGATCATGCGCCGGGCGCTGGAATTGAACGCCTCCGCGCTTATTCTCGTGCACAACCATCCCTCTGGTGACCCTACCCCATCGGAGGCTGACATCATCATGACACAGGCCATTCGGACGGCCGCAGAGGCGCTTTCGATCACTTTGCACGATCACATCGTCATCGGCAGGTCTTGTGAGTTGAGCTTTCGCAGTGAGGGCCTGCTGTAACCCGTCAATCCCGCAGTTGTTCGGGGATCAGCGATGAGTTCAGCATGGTGTCCGATTGCTCGTGCCCAAGGTCGATTTCCATGATCGCCAGTCCGGCATCTGTCGGGCAATCTGCGACAGCGAAAGTGACTTCTTTCAATGTGCCGAGGCCGTCTGTGCGGTTATCTGCAAGGAACGCCGTGAACTCCTGCCCGCATTGCTGTTCATTGAATTGAAACTCTATCTCAAGCCGGCTGTTTTCAACAAAGGTCGCTGGGACCGAATAGATTTCTGCAACCATCGGTTCTGGGCCACCTGATTCCCCAAGTGAAATCAGAAATGATTCTTCCAGATTGGGGTCAAACGGCCTCAAGGCATGAACATGGCCGTTCTCGCCATGGCTGGCACCGTCATGATAGGCGTGCAAAGCGAAACTGGCCTCGCCGCTCCATTGCAGGGCGACCCGCACATGGTCGTCAGCCTCTGGCACTGAGGCGGCAGCTTGAAGGTAAATGTCTTCGGCCAGAAACACGTCTATCTTCGCTTCTGTTGCCAGTGCCGGAACATATGCTGAAAAGCGACCCTCTTCATCGGTGGATGCGCTGAACGCCAGATCATTGTGACTGATGACCAGACGCTCATTAGGGTGACATGGTGCATCGAGCGACAGTTCGATCAGCGCGTCAACCATCGGGGCCGCGCTGAGGGTCGGGCTGCACCCTTCTTCAGCAGTCGCGATGGCGCTTTTCTCGCGCGCATCTTCTGATGTTGATTGCGAAACCTGCATGATGTTGGTGACGGTTGGTCCTGCATTTCGAGAGGGTTGGGCCGGGCCTTCCGCGCCCTCAACCAAGACCGTCAGGTCCACCCGTTCTGCAGTTTCACCCAAGTTCAGCTTGGCGCTACCACCGACAAGGCTTGCACCCATCACTTTTGTAGGCTGCGCTTGCAGTTGGGCAAAATCGACATGCCCTTCCGGTTTGGAATTCCCGGAGAGTTGGTTAACGGCAAAAATCGAAGCCGAGATACCGGTGCAAAGAATTGCAACACCCCGGAGAATAATTTTCTTGTCCATCACGACACCCGTTTGCTGTTCTCGTTAAGAGATAAGCATCGATTCGGGCATCAATGCGGCGCAAATCGGTCACTTTCGCAGGATTTGAAACAAACTCTCTGCGACTGGCCGATTACAAGACGCTGCCGTGACAATGCTTGAACTTCTTGCCCGAACCGCAGGGGCAGGGGTCATTGCGTCCCGGATTGCCCCATGTGGCGGGGTCCGTTTCATCGAAACCCTCGACCAGCGGCGCAGGCGACTGCCCGTCGTTTTCCTGCGCGACATTCAGGCTTTGCTGTTGCAGGGCAAGCTGCTGCATCATGGCTTTTTGCTCTTCCTCGCTTAGCGGGCGAATGCGCGACAGGTAGCGTGTCACGTCCTCGCGCAGCGAATTAAGCATCTTCTCAAACAGCAGGAACCCTTCTGCCTTGTATTCGTTCAGCGGGTCTTTCTGGGCATACCCGCGAAAACGAACGGCAGAGCGCAGGTGATCCAGCGTAAGCAGATGTTCGCGCCACTTGCGGTCGATCGTTTCCAGCAAGACCTGCTTTTCCAGATTGCGCAGGGTTTCTTCGCCGAACAATCCCTGCTTCTCTTCCATCAGGGCGTCAGAGGCCTCGATCAAACGTTCGCGCACGACATCCTGATCCACGCCATCTTCTTCGCCCCATTCGGGCGCGGGCACGTCCAGCCCAAGCTTTTCGCGCACCTGTTCGCGCAGCCCTTCCATGTCCCACTGTTCTGCATAGGATTTTGCAGGCATGTATTCGTCAATCAGGTCGTCAATCACCTGATGGCGCATGTCATCCACGATCTCTGACAGATCGTCCGCTTCCATGATCTCCAAGCGCTGTTCAAAGATCACGCGGCGCTGATCGTTCATGACATTGTCATATTTCAGCAATTCCTTGCGAATGTCGAAATTGCGTGCCTCGACCTTGCCCTGTGCCTTTTCCAGCGACTTGTTCACCCAAGGGTGCACAATCGCCTCGCCTTCTTTCATGCCAAGCGTGGACAGGACCTTTTCCAGCCGTTCCGATCCAAAAATACGCATCAGGTCATCTTCCAGTGACAGGAAGAAGACCGAGCGCCCGGGGTCGCCCTGACGGCCCGAACGTCCGCGTAACTGGTTGTCGATCCGGCGGCTTTCGTGGCGTTCTGTCGCCAGAACAAACAGCCCGCCTGCCGCCAGAACCTTCTGCTTTTCGTCCGCAACCTCATTCTCAATGCGGCTGCGCACTTCGCTTGGGTCGGCGTCAGGGTCTGCGGCCAGTGCCTGTAGCACGCGCATTTCCACATTGCCGCCAAGCTGAATATCGGTGCCGCGCCCTGCCATATTTGTCGCAATGGTTACGGCCCCAAGGCGGCCCGCATCTGCAACGATCTGCGCTTCCTGCTCATGCTGGCGCGCATTCAGGACATTATGCGAAATTCCGGCCTTCTTCAGCATGGCCGCCAGCTCTTCGGATTTCTCGATCGAGGTGGTGCCGACAAGAATCGGCTGCCCTTTGGCATTCGCCTCGCGGATTTCTTCCAACACCCCGTCCAGTTTTTCGGCAGCCGTGCGGTACACCTGATCGTGTTCGTCCAGGCGTGCGATTGGCAGATTGGTCGGTATTTCAACCACGCCAAGATTATAGATTTCGCGGAATTCATCCGCTTCGGTCGAGGCCGTCCCGGTCATCCCGCCCAGTTTTTTATACAGCCGGAAGTAATTCTGGAATGTAACAGAGGCATAGGTCACATTCTCAGGCTGGATCGCGACACCTTCCTTCGCCTCGATGGCCTGGTGCAGGCCTTCGGACAGGCGCCGCCCAACCATCATGCGGCCGGTGAATTCGTCGATCAAGACCACCTGCCCGTCGCGGACGATGTAATTCTGGTCCTTGTGGAACAGTTTATGCGCGCGTAGCCCCTGGTTGACATGATGCACCAGCGAAGTGGATTCGGGGTCATAGAGGGACTGCTCCGGCGGCAGAAAACCCGCCTCATGCAGTTTCGCCTCGATGAATTCGTTGCCCTCATCGGTCAGGGTGGCATTACGGATTTTTTCGTCAATGGTGAAATGCTCGGGCTGAAGTGACGGAATCAGGCCATTTACTTTCACATACAGGTCTGACTTGTCCTCAGCAGGGCCAGAGATGATCAGCGGCGTCCGTGCCTCGTCGATCAGGATCGAGTCGACTTCATCCACGATGGCAAAGAAATGGCCGCGCTGGTTCATTTCCTCGCGGCGCAGGCGCATGTTGTCGCGCAGATAGTCAAAGCCCAGCTCGTTATTCGTGGCATAGGTGACATCCGCGGCATAGGCCTCTTTCTTCTCGGCATCGGGTTGCTGCGAATAGACAACACCACAGCGCATGCCCAGCCGCGCAAAGACCTTGCCCATCCATTCCGAGTCGCGCTTGGCCAGATAGTCGTTCACCGTCACGATATGAACGCCTTTGCCTGTCAGCGCGTTCAGATAGGCGGGCAATGTGGCCACCAGCGTCTTGCCTTCACCTGTCTTCATCTCAGCGATATTGCCACGATGCAGGAAAATGCCGCCGATTAGCTGAACGTCAAAGGCGCGCAGGCCAAGCGCGCGGCGCGCCCCTTCGCGGCAATTGGCAAAAGCTTCGGGCAGCACGGCATCCAGCGTTTCGCCGTCTGCCACACGTTTTCTCAACTCTTCGGTTTTGGCGACAAGCTCCGCATCCGACATTGCCTGAAAGTCGGGCTCCAGTGCGTTGATCTGCGCGACCAGCGGGCGCACCGTCTTGACCTTGCGGTCATTTGACGTGCCAAAAACCTTCTTCGTGATCGCTCCAAGACCCAGCATACGCCCTCTGCCTTTTTAATATCCAAAAGCGGTCAGATGCCCTGCCGCTAACCATTTCGTCATGGTCTGTCACCCGCGCCGGGGTTGTCGGCACGCGCAGGCTTCCATAGAAGGGCAGGTGAACCGCACGGCCCCCAAGCAGGCAGACCTTCCTGCGATGTAATGGGCGGCCCCAAAAGTGTCAACGATGCGCGCCCACCGCGCCCTGCAAGGAGATGTAAATATGGTCGGATTTTCGCGATTCAGCGTGGCCGTGGCCGCAATGATGGCCCTGAGCACCCCGGCGCTGGCCCAGACAGAACCGACACGGGACACTGTGCTGGCAACTGTGAACGGCACTGAAATCACCGTGGGGCACTTGCTGGCTGCGCGCGACAGCTTGCCAGAGCAGTTCCGCGACATGCCCGGCGATGCGCTGTTCCAGCCGCTGGTCGAGCAGTTGATCGAGCAGACCGCCCTCATGCAGGAAGCCGAAGGCACATTGAGCACGCGCGAACAAATCGCCTTCGAGAACGAACAGCGTGCATTCATCGCCAATGCGGCGCTGACACGCGCGGCGATGGCTGCCATCAGCGAAGAGAATGTGGAAGAAGCCTATGCTGCCTTCGTGACAGAGTTCGATGGGCGCGAGCCGACACCTGAATTCAATGCTTCACATATTATCGTCGAGACGGAAGAAGAAGCTGCCGCACTGCGCGCAGAGCTGGATGACGGTGCCGATTTCGCAGAACTTGCACGCGAACATTCGATCGATGGTGCTGCCGCAGGTGGCGGGTCGCTGGGCTGGTTTGGGCTGGGGGCCATGATCCCTGAATTCGAGCAAGCGGTACAGACACTTGAAGTGGGCGAGTATCTTGGCCCGTTGGAAACCCAGTTCGGCTGGCACCTTGTGTTGTTGAACGATACGCGCATGTCTTCTGCCCCAGAACTGGAAGACGTGCGCGAGGCGCTGGAGGAAAACCTTCAGCGTGAGGCAGCGCAAGCGGCCCTGACGCGCGCAACCGATGCTGCGACGATCGAGCGCAATTATGAAGACGTTGATACATCCGTCCTGTCGCGCAGCGATCTTCTGGACGACTGATCCAGCGCGGTGTAGGACATGGCAGATCGCGGCCTGAGTCATGGGCCGGTTCTGTCATGGAGCACCAAGATGGGCGCGAAGAAGAAGCTCAAACGCAAAGTAAAATCGCTGAAGGCAGCATTGAAAGCGCAGATGACCCCTGAGGTAAAGAAAGTGACTGTGTCGCCTTTGGCCCCCGCGGCTTTCCCCGATCTACCTCAGGTAAAGGGTGCACGCTTTGCAACGGCGGCCGCCGGTGTGCGCTACACCGGGCGCACGGATGTCATGTTGGTGCAGCTAGACCCGGGCACCGTCATGGTCGGGACGTTCACCCGCTCTGCGACATCCGCAGCCTCTGTGCAGGATGCACAGGCCAAGATTGCGGGCGACAGTCCCGATGGTGCTTGCATTCTTGTCAATTCGGGCAATGCCAACGCCTTTACCGGGGCGCGGGGGCAAGAGTCGGTCAAGGAAATATGCGCTGCCGTTGCGCAAAAACTGGGCGTGCCCGAAACCCGCGTTTTCACCTCGTCCACGGGTGTGATTGGCGAAGCCTTGCCACATGAAAGGATTATCACAGTGCTGGATGATCTGGTGAAGGGTCTGGATGAAAGCGGCTTGCCCGCTGCCGCCCGCGCCATCATGACGACAGACACATTCCCCAAAGGCGCTGCGGCCACGCTGGAGATTGAAGGGATGCCCGTCAGGATTGCGGGAATTGCAAAAGGCTCTGGCATGATCGCGCCGGATATGGCGACGATGCTGGTCTATATTTTCACCGATGCCAAAATCTCTCGCCCCGTCCTGCAAGCGCTTGTGTCGCGCCAAACTGGCAGCAGCTTTAACTGCATTACCGTGGATAGTGACACCTCTACCTCGGACATGCTTCTGGTGGCGGCGACCGGACAGGCAGATGCGCCGGAAATCGTCGCAAATAGTGAAGCGGCCAAGGCCTTCGATGCCGCGCTTGGTGCTGTCATGCTTGATCTGGCGCATCAGGTTGTGCGCGATGGTGAAGGGGCGACCAAATTTGTCGAGGTGGCAGTGTCCGGTGCGCGGTCCGACGCGGATGCCCGCAAGGTCGCCTTCTCGATTGCCAATTCGCCACTCGTCAAAACCGCCGTGGCCGGTGAAGACCCGAATTGGGGGCGTATCGTGATGGCCGTCGGAAAATCCGGTGCAGAGGCTGACCGCGACCGCCTGTCAATCCGTTTCGGCCCGCATCTGGTGGCCGTGAATGGCCAGGTTGCCCCAAGCTACGAAGAAGACCTTGGCGCAAGCTATATGAAGGGTCAGGACCTGGTGATCGGGGTTGATCTGCGTTTGGGAACAGGGGCGGCCACGGTCTGGACCTGCGATCTGACGAACCGATATATCGAAATCAACGCGGATTACCGGTCGTGAAAATGGTTCTTGTCGCCGCCGTGGCATTGGTGGATGCCGATGGGCGTATCCTGCTGGCGCAACGCCCCGAAGGAAAATCCATGGCCGGGTTGTGGGAATTTCCCGGTGGAAAGATCGAACCCGGCGAAACCCCTGAAGCGGCCCTGATCCGCGAGTTGCACGAAGAACTTGGCATCGACACATGGGCCAGTTGTCTGGCCCCGCTGAGTTTTGCAAGCCATGCCTATGATGATTTCCACCTGCTGATGCCGCTATTCATCTGTCGTAAATGGGAAGGTCAGGTGACCAGCCGAGAAGGGCAGGCCCTGAAATGGGTGCGCCCTGTCGATCTGCGCAACTATCCAATGCCCGCAGCAGATGTTCCACTGATTCCCATATTGCGCGACTGGCTTTGACAAAAAAGCTGGCGGGCATTCGGGTTATGGAAACAATGACGCAGGCAACTGCAGATTGTGCGAAAAAAACGATGATGAAATGCGAATAGTGCTGTGATCGTGGTTAAATTGAGTGAAAAAATGTCGAGAACCTTGGCGCTCGGCCGATTTCAAGCCATATTGAGATCATAAAGAACAGGGCGCGAAAATGATCTGCACAATTTATATTGGAAAGTACATTACCGCTCAGGGGGAGTTTGTAAGCAAACTTGCAAACGGCCTTGTCGTCATTCGGGCAGGTCAGAATTTGCTGACGGGACGCCCGATCTCCAAACGTGCCGCCTGAACACCGGCACGTGGGTTTCTACTCGGATCGCCCTGATCGCAAGATCAGGGCGTTTCCTATTCTGGCGGCTGAACTTCTTGCAGAAAGCTGGCCGCGCGTCAGTCTATGTCGCGCGCTTCGTCTATCAGCATGATCGGAATGCCATTTCTGATAGGGAATGCCAGATGTGCCGCCTTCGAGATCAATTCCTGGCGTTGAGAGTCGTAGTTTAACCGACCATTGGTGACCGGACAGACCAGCGCTTCAAGCATCATACGGTTCACCAACCGCGTGTCTGGGGGCGTGTCAGTCATTGTACCGTCTCGTCGTCACCGCCATGAAGGCCAAATTCCATCAGCATCACCAATGTTTCCCGCCGCGTTTCCAGCGAAGGCGCTTCGAGAAGGGCCTGTTTGTCATCCGGCTCGAACGGGCAGAGCATTGAGAGCGAGTTGATCAGCAACTCATCCTCCGCATCGGTGAGGCTGCCCCAGTCGGTCGAGAGCTGATGCATCGAGAAAAAACGTTTCAGCAGATCAAAGAAACGGTCCCGGTCAAGGCCGGGGTCAGTTTCCTCTTGCCCCTGATCGCGGCTGAAATCTGCCCAGTCCACCTCTGTCCTGCGGTATGGGGTGAAGCCAGACACCTCGTCGCGGACCCTGAAGCGGGAAATGCCTGTCAGAGTGATCAGATAGCGCCCATCTTCGGTTTCGGAAAACGCGGTCAAACGCCCTGCACAGCCGATACTGTGCAAGGTTTTCTCATCCTTTCCGGGCACATCGCGCGATTGAATCATGCCTATCAATCGGTGTGGCGTCTTCATGCAATCTTCGATCATCGCCAGATAGCGGGGCTCGAAAATATGCAACGGCAAGCGGGCACGTGGCAGAAGCAACGCGCCCGGAAGCGGGAAGATCGGGATTATTTCTGGCAGATCTTTTATGCGCGACATAACATGCAACCTAATCCGTTGTGGTGATCAGGCAAATATCATCGAGCTTAAACGGCGACGACTTTTTGCAACCAACGGATCGGTGGGCTTCAATGCCTCGAATATGGTGAAAAGCTGCGTCTTGGCGGCTGCATCATTCCACTCTCTGTCGCGGCGGAATAATTCCAGCAAATGCTCGATCGCATCTTCAACCTGACCAGTGGCATAAAGAGCCTGCGCCAGTTCGAAACGGGCCTGATGGTTATCCGGCTCTGCCTCGACTGTGGCGCGCAACTCTTCCACCGGTCCAGCTTGTTCGGCCTGCCGCGCCAGCGCCAGTTTTGCACGCGCTGCATCGACTTCGGGGCTATTGGCAAGTTCCGGGTGGCCATTCGCCAAAAGTGCTTCGGCCTGATCCAGACTGCCTGCCGCGATCTGTGCACGCACAAGCCCGCCAAAGGCGCGCGCATTGGTTTCCTCTTGCGCCAGAACGGCAGCAAAGACCTGCGCGGCATCGGTGACGGCGCCTTGCTCCAGCATCTCGTCCGCTTCATCAAGTGCCGCGCCCAAACCGCCATCGTCGCCTGACATCGCAGCTAGCTTGCTGACAAATTCCTTCAATGCGGATGGCGGCTGCGCGCCCTGGAATGCATCGACCGGCTGGCCCTGAAAGAACGCATAGACCGTCGGGATTGACTGAACACGCAGTTGCGCTGCGATACTCTGGTTTTCATCCACATTGATCTTGACCATGCGCACCTTGCCCTTGGCGGCGCGCACTTCTGCCTCAAGCGCGGGGCCAAGCGTTTTGCAAGGGCCGCACCACGGCGCCCAGAAATCGACAATCACCGGCACGGTCTGACTGGCCTCGATGACTTTCGCCATGAAGTCGCGCTCAGAGATGTCGGATATCAGATTTTCATCTTCGCTTGCAGGGCCCGTCCCAAATTCCAGCATGTCTACCCTCATCGGTTGTTCATTTGCAGCCTATATGGGCTGTGAACGCCCAAAGGGAAAGGGGTCAGACCTCAAAGCTGGCAAAGACGGGTGCGTGATCTGAAGGTTGTGGCCATCCGCGCGCCTGTCGCATAATGCGAGAGCCGTGTCCGGCAGCCGAAATGTCGCTGCTGGCCCAGATATGGTCAAGCCTGCGGCCCTTGTCTGCCGCGTCCCAGTCGCGTGCCCGGTAGGACCACCACGAATACAATTGCCCTTCGGGAATGTCCTGGCGTGTGATATCCACCCAGTTTCCCGCCTCCTGCATATCGCCCAGATGCGCAACTTCGATCGGGGTGTGCGAGACGATTTTCAACAGTTGCTTATGCGACCAGACATCATCTTCACGCGGCGCGATATTCAGGTCACCCACAAGAATTGACTTTGCTGGACGGCTGTCACGAAAATGATCGCGCATTTCTGTCAGCGTATCCAGTTTATGGCCGAATTTCTCGTTCACGTTGCGGTCGGGCACATCGCCGCCAGCAGGGATGTAGCAGTTATGGATGGTGACGCCGTTTTCCAGCCTGCCTGCGACATGGCGGGCATCGCCACGCCCGCACCAGTCGATATGCCCGGCATCTTCCAGCGGCAGGCGCGACAGGATCGCCACGCCGTTATACCCTTTTTGCCCGCGTGCCACCCAATGCCCATAGCCTGCCTGCGCAAACAGGTCGAAAGGCATTTTCTCGACCGGGCTTTTGCATTCCTGCAAGCACAGGATATCCGGTGCTTCCTCGCGCAAGAGTTTCAGCACAAGTTCCGCCCGCAAGCGCACCGAGTTGATATTCCATGTCGCAAGAGTAAACCGCATTGAGAAGCTCCGTTTGATCCGCCTCTCTAGATGCACGGACATCGCCCGCGCGACAACCCGAAAGCCGACAGAAAAAAAACCGGGCCAAAGGCCCGGTGCAGTCCAACAGGGAGGAGTTTGTGCCTAACCCCGGCACAATGGGGAGGAGGGAAGTCTAGAAGAGAGTTAACCTTGATACCTTAACATCCCCTTTCAGTCTGGCCGGGAAAAGGCAGATTCCGGGCAATTAAGAGGCAAGCCGATAGCCACCTGATTCCGTGACCAGCAAACTTACATTGGAGGGGTCAGGCTCAATCTTTTGACGCAGACGGTAGATATGTGTTTCCAGTGTGTGGGTGGTCACGCCTGCATTATATCCCCAGACCTCGTGCAACAGCACATCGCGGGGCACGACACCATCGGGCGCGCGATACAGGAATTTCAGGATATTGGTTTCTTTCTCTGTCAAACGGATCTTGCGCTCATTCTCGTCAATCAACATTTTCTGAGCGGGTTTGAACAGATAGGGGCCAAGCTGGAAAACAGCGTTTTCCGATTGTTCATGCTGGCGAAGCTGGGCGCGCAGCCGTGCCAGCAGCACCGGCAGTTTGAAGGGTTTGGTAATATAGTCATTCGCGCCTGAATCCAGCCCAAGGATCGTGTCCGCGTCGGAGTCGTGACCTGTCAGCATGATCACGGGCGATTTGAAGCCCGCCTTGCGCATCCGCTTGCACAATTCGCGCCCGTCAGTATCTGGCAAGCCCACGTCCAGAATAGCCATGTCAAATTGCCCTGCGCGCACCTGATCCATGGCCTCTGCACCATTTGCGGCCTCGAACACATCAAATTCATCGGTCATAACCAACTGTTCTGACAATGCTTCGCGCAGATCATCATCATCATCTACCAGCAGGATTTTATTCAGCTTTGCCATTGTGTCACCTTCGTTTGTAGTATTGTGAACAGATGCGGAGCCGCGCAGCAGGAAACAAGATTTGCTACAGAACTCTCACGCGCTCGTGTCAGAATGCGGCTGATTGTTTCATTTCTTTCAAACTCGGGCTACATCTGCATTCAACCTTGTTTCCGAAACGGTGCTGAATATGGCATTTGCCCTGACCCTTGTTGAAAAGATCAATCGCGCGCGCGCTGATATGCGGCTGGGCGTGCCGGTCTTGCTGTCTGGCCCCGACGGTGCGGCGCTGGTACTCGCCGCAGAGGTTGCAACACCGCAGCGACTGGCGGATCTGCGTGGCTTGGGCGGGGAACTTGTGCTGGCCCTGACCCGCCATCGCGCTGAGACGCTGAAGGCCCGCGCCTATGATGGCGACCTTGCGCGGGTCATTGTCCCGCAGGAAATGGATTGCGCATGGCTGCGTGCGCTGGCTGACCCGGCCGATGATTTGCGCCACCCGATGAAGGGGCCGCTGATGACCAAGCGCGATGGGCAGGCCGATCTGCACCGTGCGGCGCTGGCGCTGGTGAAATCAGCGCAGCTTTTGCCGGCTGTGCTGGTCTTGCCTCTGCCCGACATGCAGGCCGTGCAGGATCTGGGCCTGACCATGTTGGACGCTGAACTGTTGCGCGCGGAATTGCAGCGCGAAACCGTGCTTGCGCCGGTTATCTCTGCGCGGTTGCCGATGGTGGCGGCACAGGCCGGGCGCGTACATATCTTTCGCCCGCGCGATGGCGGGGTTGAACATTACGCCATCGAGATTGGCCAGCCAGACCGCACAAAGCCCGTTTTGGCGCGGCTGCATTCGGCCTGTTTCACAGGCGATGTTCTGGGGTCGCTGAAATGCGATTGCGGGCCGCAATTACAGGCTGCGCTTGCCCAGATGGGGCGCGAAGGGGCAGGGGTGCTGCTGTATCTGAATCAGGAAGGGCGCGGCATAGGCCTTGCCAACAAGATGCGCGCCTATTCCTTGCAGGATCAGGGCTTTGACACGGTCGAGGCCAATCACCGACTTGGATTTGAGGATGATGAGCGCGATTTCCGCATCGGTGCAGGCCTGTTGCGGACAATGGGGTTCAGGCAGGTGCGGCTGCTGACAAACAACCCCCGCAAGGTTGAAATGCTGGACGCGCATGGCCTGAACGTGGTGGAACGTGTGGCCCTGCGCGTGGGCGAGACGGATGAGAACCGCGCCTATCTGGCGACCAAGGCCGCGAAATCGGGGCATTTGCTGTGACACCCTCAGATATGGTTCTGACGCGGCAAGGGCTGCGGTTTCAGGGGCGGCTTTACCCTTGCACCATCGGGCGCGGCGGCGTGACGCGCGACAAGCGCGAAGGGGACGGGGCAACGCCTGTGGGCGTGCACCGGCTGGTTGGGATGCTGTACCGCCCTGACCGCATCGCGCGGCCTGCCGATTGGGCGCTGCCCATTGGTCCGCGCGATTTGTGGTCGGATGATCCGCGCCATGAGGATTACAACCTGATGGTCCGCGCCCCATACCCCCATAGCCACGAGCGGCTGTGCCGGGCGGACCCGATCTATGATCTGATCATTCTGACTGGCTGGAACTGGCCGCGCGCCGAACGCGGGCGGGGGTCTGCGATCTTCATCCACCAATGGCGCAGGCCGGGCGCGCCGACTGCGGGCTGTATCGCGCTGTCGCGGCAGGATTTGCGCGCCATCGCCCCGCTGATCCGCTACAGCACGCGGTTGATCGTGCCAGAGGGGCTTGCGCGGTAGCTTTGCCTTTGGCCTGATTATGCCGATGCGCGGCGGGCTGTCGCCCTTGACTCCGCGCTTGTCGCACACACTCCTCCGCCCGCCAATGCAAGACAGCGTGTCAGCGCCGCGCCCCGAATATGGCAGAGCCGACGCGGACATGGGTGGCACCATGCGCAATCGCCACTTCGAAATCATCGCTCATGCCCATCGACAGGGCGTCCAGTCCGTTGCGCGCGCCAATCTCGGCCAGTTGGGCGAAATGCGTGGCAGGGTCTTCGTCAACCGGGGGGATGCACATCACCCCGATTACGGGCAGGTCCAGCGCGCGGGCAACTGTGATAAAACGGTCGGCATCTTCGGGCAATATACCGGCCTTTTGCGGTTCTGCCCCGGTATTGACCTGCACAAATAGCTGCGGGCATTGCCCCAGTTCCTGCGCCAGCCGCGCGAAGGTCTGGGCCAATTTGGGCCGGTCGAGGGAATGGATGGTCTGAAACAACTCCATCGCCTGACGGGCCTTGTTGCTTTGCAACGGGCCAAGCAGATGCAGATCAACCGCGCCAAACCTCTCGCGCCATGCGGGCCATTTTCCGGCGGCTTCCTGCACCCGGTTTTCCCCGAACAGACGGTGGCCTGCCTCCAGCACTGGCAAGACGCGGTCCTCGGGCTGTTCCTTGGACACGGCGATCAGTTGCACACTGCCTGCGGGGCGCTGTGCCGCAGCTTCAGCCGCCGCGATGCGGGCGCGAATATCAGACAGGGACATGGGGGCCTATTCTCCGATAAAGACAGTGGGCGATCTGGGGCGCTGCCTGTCAGGGTCAAGCCGGAAGGTGGCGCCATACCGCAACCCGCCATCGGTTTTGCCGGTAAATTCGAATTGCAGGCGGGCGCGGGCGGTCATGCGCAGCCCGTTTTCGCGTTGCTGTGCCCAGTCGGGGCCACGGTCATAGACAAAGCCCATGCGCGCATCGCCAGAGAGTTTTGGTCCAAGCCCTTCGGCATGGGCGGGCAGGGCAAGCAGCATAAGGGCGAATATGGCGCAGCGCATCAAGACCTCTGTTCCGATTCGTGTGGCCGTTCCAGCGTGACGGGCAAGCTGCAAGAGTGCAAGCCTTGCCTATCTGCTCAGGCTGCGCACATCCTGACCGGCCCCGACAAAGACACCGCCAACACCATCCAGCGCCGCCGAGGTGGTTTCACAGCCGGCGATCAGAAAGACGCCAAGGATCATGCCAAGCAATGGGGTTTTCAAGGGTTTCATCTGCCTGCCTGTTATATTTGGGATATTCCCAAATCTACCCGCATTTCATGGGGTCTGTGAAGCCCCGAGTGCGTCACATGACAATGAGCGGGCAAAGGCCCGCTTGTGCGCCATCTGGCCTGCGAGGGTTGGGCGCGTGGCCCGCGCTTAGCGCCGGATCGCACCGCCAAGGCTGCGGAAATCTTCGCCGACACCTTCAAACACCCGGCCTGTGCCCTCTGCCAGCCCCGATGCCGTGCCGCAACCTGCCAACGCGAACGCAAAAAGCGCCGCTGTCATCCATGTTGTTTTTGCTATCATCCTGCTGCTCGTCTTTTTTTGCTTTTACTTAAACAAAAGAGCAGGCCGAAGCCTGCTCTTTCAATATCAGGTATCTGATCAAGATCAGAAGCTGAATGCTACACCGAAGTCAGCAGTTGTGTTCGAGCTGGAACCTTTGGGGTTCTCGTTGCGAACACCACCGACGATGCGTGCACCGCCACCCAGGTCGTAGCTTGCGCCAACACCGATGTTTGTGGTGCGGAAGAAGTCACGGTGAGCGAATGCCGAAACACCAACTGCGTCGAAGCTTGCGCTCATCGAGATGCCGTACTGGTCACGGCTCGTGTCGGAGTTGTCCTTCAACGCATCGCCCAGATCGCCACCGGCGCGGCCATAGATGGCCTTGACGTTGATGCCTTCGAATGTTGCATCAACACCAACGACCAAGTGATTTGCGTTAAGGGAATCGGAGTCAACGCCATCATCATACTTCAGGCGAGACACTTCGTAGCCAGCGGATACGCCGAAATCACCGAAATCATAACGAGCGCCGATAGCTGCGTTCATACCTGTCAGCTTATCGCCTGCGATGGCAAAATCACGTGCTACGTTGAACTGGCCAACCGATGCGTAAACGCTCAGAGCGTCGATGCTGTATTCATACATCGCTGCAGTGTTGTAGCTGAACGGAGCGTCGAATGCAGCCAGTGCAGCTTCATCAAAGATATCAACGCCTGCTGCCGCTGCTTGAGCTGTTTCGTACAGACGATCCAAGAAAGGGTACTCGTTTGCGAAGCCCAGACCTGTCAGGCCAACGCCGTGAAGGTCGCCAACAGCCGAACGTGCAGCCGAACCAACATCACCGAAGGACAGCTTGCCGAAAGCGCCCGAAATGAACACTGTGCCAGCGTTCATGTTGGTGTTGCCGTTTGCGCCACCGATCTGGTCGCCGCGGAACGATGCGCCGAATGCCAGGCCTGTGTCTGTTTCACCGGTCATGGTGAAGATGACGCGAGCGCGGCTTGTCAGCTGTACGTCGTCACCGTTGTATTCCAGACCCATGCGAGCGTCGCCCGATACTGCCACGTCTGCTGCTGCTACGCCTGCGCTCAGTGTCAGAGCTGTGGTAGCAAGAAGAAGCTTTTTCATCTTTTTTCCCTCGTTATCTTAAGGATTTCCTCGCCTCACCAGTTGCGGCGAGGTCTGAGCCTGTTTCATCTTTTCGCAGGGTTTTTTCAAGACAAAGCGGATGGGCCTGTTCGCAAGGGCCGAAACGTGGTGCAGATTTGTCACGCAACCCCCGCGCTACCGCCCTGACGGACCCCTTGCGCGGGGTATTCCGGCCCGCATGCCCGCCAGTTGCGCGCAGGTCATGCTACACTCTTGTTCCAAAGGCGTGAACAAGTTAGACGTAATCTCGCGTCTATGAGGGATGGTTGCAATGACATACAAAAGTGCTGCGCGCGTCACCACGGTTCTGGGCCTGACATTCGTGCTGAGCGGGTGCGGCGGCGGGTTTGGAAATTTCTTTCAGGGCGGCGAGCGGTCGCGCACGGCTGCCGCCGAGATTCACGCGCAGGAGCGTATCGCCGACAGCACCGCGCGCCAGTCTACAGTCTGGGACCTGTTTTCAAACAACCAGCCCCCCAGCCAGACGGTCGAGGTGAACCGCTATTTGTGGAATGCCGCGCTGGAAGTGCTGGATTTCTTGCCAGTGCAGTCGGTTGACCCCTTCTCTGGTGTGATTGTTACAGGCTTTGGCACACCGCCCGGCGGCGGGCGCGCCTATCGCGCGGCGATTCTGGTCAATGACCCGGCGCTGGATGCGCGGTCGTTGAATGTGGCGCTGATGACCGCCAGCGGCCCCGCCAGCCGCGAGACGATTCGTTCGGTCGAGGATGCCATCCTGACCCGTGCCCGTCAGTTGCGGGTGCGCGATCGCGGTCTGTGATCTGGACCTTGTAACAGGACAGCGCTAAAGATGCCGGGCCGGTCGCGCCCGGCTTTTTCATTGCACAGCCACAGGAAACAAGATGTCCAGCCAGAATGACGCGCGCTACAGCCCGCAAGCGATAGAAACAAAGTGGCAAAAAGCGTGGGATGACGCGCAGGCCTTTGCGGCGCAGCGCGACCCCGCGCGCGAGAAATATTATGTGCTGGAAATGTTTCCCTACCCCTCGGGGCGGATTCACATGGGGCATGTGCGCAATTACACGATGGGTGATGTGGTCGCGCGCTATAAATCCGCAGTCGGGTTTTCGGTGCTGCACCCGATGGGCTGGGACGCGTTCGGCATGCCCGCCGAGAATGCCGCGATGGAACAGGGCGGCCACCCGCGCGACTGGACCTATGGCAATATCGCCGTGATGCGCGAGCAGATGAAGCCGCTTGGCCTGTCGATTGACTGGTCGCGCGAATTTGCGACCTGCGACCCCGAATATTACGGCCAGCAACAGGCCATGTTCATCGACATGCTGGAAGCGGGGCTGGTTTACCGCAAGAATGCGGTGGTGAACTGGGACCCTGTTGATATGACCGTGCTGGCCAATGAGCAGGTGATCGACGGCAAGGGCTGGCGCTCCGGCGCCGAGGTCGAGCGGCGCGAGTTGACGCAATGGTTCTTTCGGATTTCCGACTATTCCGAGGAATTGCTGACCGCGCTGGACGGGTTGAAGGACTGGCCCGAGAAAGTGCGCCTGATGCAGCGCAACTGGATTGGCCAGTCGCGCGGGCTGCAATTTGCGTTCTCGACCGTCGATGCGCCCGAAGGGTTTGACCGGATCGAGGTTTATACCACGCGCCCCGACACGTTGCTTGGGGCCAGTTTCGTGGGTATCTCGCCCGACCATCCGCTGGCGCGGCATCTGGAACGCCATGATGGTGCTGTCGCGGAATTTGTGGCCGAGTGCCGCAAGATCGGCACCACCGAAGAGGCGCTGGAAAAGGCCGAGAAGCGCGGCTTCGACACGGGTATTCGTGTGCGCCACCCGTTTGATAATGACTGGGAATTGCCGGTCTATATCGCCAATTTCATCCTGATGGATTACGGCACCGGCGCGATTTTCGGCTGCCCCGCCCATGACCAGCGCGACCTTGATTTCGCGCGCAAATATGGCCTGGCGCACCCGGATGTGTTTTTCGCGCTGGACAATGACACCCCGGTAACCGACACGGCCTTTGTCCCGCCGAAGTCTGAGCCTGTGCGCTACATACGCGGCTTTGCCGGTGAAGAGGTGCAGACCGGCGCAGAGGCCGTCGAGGCGGCAATCGCATTTTGCGAATCGCGCGGTGTGGGGCATGGGGTGACGAATTACCGCCTGCGCGACTGGGGATTGTCGCGCCAGCGCTACTGGGGTTGCCCGATTCCGGTTGTGCATTGCGACACATGTGGCGTGGTGCCCGAGCGCAAGGAAAACCTGCCTGTCGCGCTGCCCTATGACGAAGATGGCAAGCCCATTGATTTCAGCGTCCCCGGCAACCCGCTGGACCGCCACCCAAGCTGGCGCGATTGTGCCTGCCCCAAATGCGGCGCAGCCGCCCGGCGCGAGACCGACACGATGGACACGTTTGTTGACTCATCGTGGTATTACGCGCGCTTCACCTCGCCCCATGCTGACACACCCACCAATGCCGAAGATGCCGCCTATTGGATGAATGTGGACCAGTATATCGGCGGGATCGAACACGCGATTTTGCACCTGCTCTATTCGCGTTTCTTCGCCCGCGCGATGGTCAAGACGGGGCACCTGCCCGAAACCGCGTCAGAGCCGTTCAACGCGCTGTTCACGCAAGGGATGGTCACGCACGAGATTTACCAGACACGCGATGACAAGGGGCGTGCTGTTTATCACCTGCCGGAAGATGTCGAGGATGGCAGGCTAAAGGCCACGGGCGAAGAGGTGCGTATCATCCCCTCGGCCAAGATGTCGAAGTCCAAGAAGAATGTGGTCGATCCGGTCAATATCATTCAGGCGTTTGGGGCCGATACAGCGCGCTGGTTCGTCCTGTCCGACAGTCCGCCTGAACGCGATGTCGAATGGACCAGTGCAGGGGCCGAGGCCGCGTATAAACACCTGAACCGTGTCTGGATGCTGTGCGACCGAATCGCCGCGATACCCGATGGCGCGCCGACCGAGGCCGACACCGATTTGATTCGCGCCATGCACCGCGCCATTGCCGATGTCACCAAGGCGATCGAGAATTTCGCCTTCAACAAGGCAATTGCCGAACTCTATGCATTCACCAACACGCTGTCGAAAGCGCAGGCCAGTGGTGCGGCGCAGAAAACCGCCATGCGCACGCTCGCGCAGCTTATGGCGCCCATGGTCCCGCATCTGGCCGAGGATATCTGGGCGCATCAGGGCGGCGCAGGGTTGGTGGCGCAAGCTGCATGGCCCAAGGCTGACCCCGCGATGCTGGTGCAGGACACGATCATTCTGCCGATCCAGATCAATGGCAAACGGCGCAGCGAAATCGAGGTTCCGGCCGATCTGCCCAAGGAAGAGGTTGAAAAACGCGCGCTGGCAGATGATGCTGTGATCAAGGCTTTGGCGGGTGGCGTGCCCAAGAAGCTGATCGTCGTGCCGGGGCGCATCGTCAATGTCGTTGTCTGACCGCAGAAACCTGCTGCTAAGCATCGCGGCCCTGCCATTGGCGGCGGCCTGTGGCTTTAGCCCGGCCTATGCGCCGGGGGGCGCTGGGCAGGCGCTGCGTGGTCAGGTGCGTGTCGCGGATCCTGTCCAATCGCGGGACTTCGATTTCGTCGTCGCATTGGAAGACCGGTTGGGTCGGCCAGCCGCGCCGCGGTTTGACCTGACCTACAGCCTATCGACGTCCGAGCGCGGGGCTGCGCGCATTCCCGGCTTGGGCGACAGCCGGATTACCCTGCTTGGCACAGTGACCTATGAGTTGACCGAAACTACAACTGGCAGGGTGGTGACCGAAGGCAGCCTGCGCAACTTCACAAATTATTCGACCACCGATACCCAGCTTGCAACCTTGCGGGCAAAAGAGGATGCCGAAGCGCGTCTGATGCGTATTCTGGCTGATCAGGTGGTCGCACGACTGATCGCGGCGCTGTCTGAATGAAGCTGAACGCGCGCGATCTGGCACGGCTGATTTCCAAACCCGACCCCCAGCTTGCCGGTGTGCTGATCTTTGGACAAGACGCCATGCGCGTTGCGCTGAAGCGGCAGGAACTGGTCGCGGCGATGGTTGGCCCGCAAGGTGAAGCCGAAATGCGGCTAGAGCGGATGTCTGGGGCGGAACTGCGCAAAGGTGGCGCAGGGTTGCGCGATACGGTCAAGGCGCAGGGCTTCTTTCCCGGTCCGCGCGTGGTGCTGGTCGAGGATGCGACCGATCTGGGCCATGATGCGCTCGTAGCGGCGTTGCAAGACTGGCGCGGGGGGGATGCGCAGCTTGTCGTGACGGCGGGTGCGCTGAAAGCAAGCTCGAAATTGCGCAAGCTGTTTGAAGCCGCGAAACATGCGGCTGCGGTCGCGCTCTATGATGATCCACCCACGCGTGAGGAAATAGAGGCGGCGCTGAACAAGGCCGGGTTGAAGCAAATCGACTCTGCGGCGATGCAAGACCTTGTCGCGTTGTCGCGGGCGCTGGATCCGGGCGATTTCCGCCAGACGCTGGAGAAGATCGCGCTTTACAAACATGGTGATCACACCCCGCTCCAATCACAAGACATCGCCGCTGTTGCACCTTCCAGTACAGAGGCCGTGGTGGACGACCTGTTGCACGCAGTGGCCGAAGGGCAATCGGCGCAGATAGGACCATTGCTGGTGCGCCTTCAGGCCCAGGGGGTGCAGGCGGTGACGCTTGCGATCATGTCGATGCGCCATTTCCGCGCCCTTCACGCCATGAGTTGCGACCCCGGCGGGCCGTCCGCCGGTATCCAGCGTATGCGGCCCCCTATTTTCGGGCCACGCCGCGACCGGCTGCTGGGGCAGGCGCAGAAATGGGGGCTGGCACGTTTGGAGCGGGCGCTCGGTGAATTGATCGAGGCCGATCTGATCTTGCGCTCAAGTTCAAACGCCCCCAGCATGGCAGTCATGGAACGGGCGCTGATCCGGCTGGCCATGCTGGTGCGGCGCTAGAACAGGCAAAATACCGGAGGGATCATGTATACCGTAATCGGTCGCGCGAATTCCCGTGCAACGCGGGTACTCTGGATGCTGGAGGAACTGGCGCAGGATTACGAACATGTTCCGGCGGCCCCGCAATCTGAAGGTGTGGTCAGTTTTAACCCAGCCGGCAAGGTTCCCGTTCTGATCGAAGACGGAACACCGATCACAGATTCGACCGCAATTATCCAGTATCTGGCCGACAAGCATGGCGCGCTGACATTTCCCGCCGGAACACTGGACCGCGCGCGCCAGGACAGCCTGACACAATTCCTTCTGGACGAATTCGACGCAGCCTTGTGGATGGCGGCGCGTCACAGCTTCTTGTTGCCAGAGCAGCTGCGCCAATCCGCGATTAAGGAATCCTTGATCTGGGAATTTACCAACAGTCAGAAGACTTTGGTGAATCGCATGGGGGAGGGGCCTTATCTGATGGGGCGAGATATGACTGTGCCCGACATCATCCTGACGCATTGCGGCATCTGGGCGCGGGTGGCCAAATTCCCGATCCATGAGCCGCGTCTGTCCGACTACCTGACCCGTATGACGGCGCGGGCGCCGCTGGCTAAGGTGCTGGCGATGATGGGCTAGCGCTGGGCATTTTCTTGCTGCAAATACTCGCGGGGTTTCTCAAGGGGGGCGCGCCCCCCTTGAGGTAGGAGGTTTGGAGGGCGACAGCCCTCCAAGTCTGGTCAACCGAGTTATCTGCGCGCAGGGTCGGCGGGATATGTGCCAAGAATATTCAGGTAAGAGGTGAAATACCGCAACTCTTCCAGGGCGCGTGCGACATTGTCATCCTCGGGGTGGCCCTCGATCTCGGCAAAGAACTGTGTCGCGGTGAAAGAACCGTCGACCATATAGCTTTCCAGCTTGACCATGTTCACGCCATTGGTCGCAAATCCGCCCATTGCCTTGTACAGTGCGGCCGGTATGTTGCGCACCCGAAACAGAAAGCTGGTCATCATGCCATGCACGCCGCGGCGCGATTTGTCCGGTTCGCGTCCCATCACAAGAAACCGGGTGGTGTTGGTCCCTTCATCTTCGATGTGGCGGGCCAGAACATTCAGCCCGTAAATTTCGCCCGCCAGTTCAGACGCCAGCGCCGCCAGCGAAGGCTCGCCGCGTTGCGCCACTTCGCGCGCAGAGCCTGCCGTATCCGCCCCCGTCACGCGGTGAATGCCATGTTGCTTCAGAAACGCCCTGCACTGGCCCAGCAGCATGGTGTGGCTCATGGCGTGGGTGATATCGGCCAGTTCGACACCCGGCAGGGCCAGCAGGTTGATATGCACCCGCACAAAGGCTTCATCCAGAATATGCAGTCCGCTGCCCGGAAGCAGATGGTGAATATCTGCAACCCGCCCGAAAGTCGAATTCTCGATCGGCAGCATCGCAAGATCCGCCTGTTCAGAACGGACCTGTTCGAAGACATCCTCGAATGTGCGGCAGGGGACCGCTTCCATTTCAGGGTGCTTCAGGCGGCAGGCCTGATGTGAATACGCGCCCGGTTCGCCCTGAAATGCAATCTTTCCTGTCATTTTTTCGCTCACAAAGTCATGTTTTCGCCGGTTTGGGCATTTCGTGGCGGAAACTACCGCTTGAAACCTGCAAGGGGAAGCGGATAGATACATCCAAATTCGCTGATTTACGGGAATGCGATATGTTTGACACGATGGTAATCACCAAGGCGGTCGCTGCGTTTTGTGGCGCGCTGTTGATCTTTCTGCTCGGCAACTGGGCTGCATCAGGCTTGTATGTGCCGCGCAATGCCGGTGAGCAACAGGCGTTCATAATCGACACAGGCGCGGATGATGTCGCTGCAGAGCCTGTGGCGGAGCTGACCTTTGAGGAGGCATTCGAGGTTGCCGATGCCGCTGCCGGGTCGCGCCTGTGGTCGCAGTGTCGGGCCTGTCACGCTCTGGAGGAAGGGCGCAATGGCGTGGGCCCCTATCTGCATGGCATTGTGAACCGCGAGATCGCATCTGTCGACGGTTTCAATTACTCGGGTGCATTGTCCCAGGCTGGTGAGGTCTGGACCCCGGAGGTTCTGGCCGAATTCCTGCTCAACCCCAGCGCTCTCACTCCTGGCACCTCGATGAACTATCGTGGGCTGCCAAGCGCGCAGGACCGCGCCAACCTGATTGCCTATATCGAAAGCGAAAGCTGAGCTTCGACGCACCGCTTTTTTACAGGCCGCCCGCAGAACGGGCGGCCTGTTTTCTTTTCATCAAGCGCAATCAAATTACCTTGTCCAAAACGCGAAACACTTGCGGATGTATCGACAGCACCGCACAAAGACGAAATAAAGAGAGATAAGCCTGTGCAAGGCAGGCCATAACAGGAGGAGTTGCCAATGCACCGCGAGTCCATAGCAAAACCCGTGACCTTCCCTGTCGGGCGCCAGCGAATGCCGTTCGTTGCCGCAGGGTTGCTGATTGCAGCATTGCTTGTCAGCCCCGGTTTTGCCGCCGAGGAAGAGGGTGTGATTCGGGCGCATGGCTATTCCTTTTATGGCGATCTGACCTATCCGGAGGGGTTCGAGCATTTTTCCTATGTGAATCCCGATGCACCCAAGGGCGGCAGCATCTCGATTTCGGCGCAGGGTACTTTCGACTCGATGAATCCCTTCACCCGGCGCGGGCGCGCTGGGCTGCTGTCTTCTGCGATCTATGAAAGCCTGCTGGAAAGTTCCGAGCCGATGGGCGGCGGGCTGGTTCCGGCGGATGTTTATGGCGAAGCCTATGGGCTGTTGGCGCATACGGTCGAATATCCCGAATCCAAGGAATGGGTTATCTTTCATATGCGCCCCGAAGCACGGTTTTCCGATGGCACGCCCCTGACCGCGCATGATGTGGTGTTTTCGCACAATCTGTTTCTGGAGCAGGGCCTGCCATCCTATGCGCAAGCGGTCAGCGCAAGGGTGACAAGTGCCGAGGCGCTGGATGATCACACGGTGAAGTTCACCTTTGCAGATGGGATCTCGCGCCGTTCACTGATTGATCAAGTTGGGGCCACGCCTGTTTTCTCGCAAGCATGGTATGAAGAAACCGGCGCGCGGCTGGACGAATCGCGGATGGAAATCTCGCCAGGGTCCGGCCCCTATATGCTCGACAGTTTCGAGGTGAACCGTCGCATCACTTACCGCCGCAATCCTGACTACTGGGCCAATGACCTACCGCAAAACCGTGGTCGGCACAATTTCGATGAAATCCGAATCGAGTATTTTGCTGATGGTGCCGCCGCGTTCGAGGCCTTCAAGACCGGGGAATACACTTTCCGCGCCGAGAACAACTCGCGCCAGTGGGCGACTGGCTATGACTTTCCGGCGCTGAACCGTGGCCATGTGCTGCGCGATGAATTGCCAACTGGCTTTCCGCCCACACCCACGGGCTTTGTGTTCAATCTGGAACGCGATTTCTTGCAGGACAAGCGCGTGCGCGAAGCGATATCGCTGGCCTTCAATTTTGAATGGACAAATGACACGCTGCAATATGGCCTGTTCCAGCAGCGCGCCTCGTTTTCGCAAGGCACGCGCTTTCAGGCAGATGGCCCGCCCGAGGGGCTGGAGTTGGAGTTGTTGCAATCGCTGGGCGACCTTGTCCCGGACGAAGTCCTGAACGAGCCTGCGCGCATGCCCCACGCCTCTGATCCCGCACGCCTGACAGACCGGCGCAATATCCGCGCTGCCAGTGCCCTGCTGGCCGAAGCCGGGTGGGAGGTCGATAATGCAGGTGTGCTGCGCAATGCGGCCGGGGACCGGATGACGATTGAAATTCCTGTGTCATCAGCCGGGTCTGCCACAATGGATTCGATCATCGAGACATTCACCCAGAACCTGCAAGGTCTGGGCATTGACGCGCGGTTCCAGCGCATTGATCCCGCGCAGCACACTGACCGGCGGCGTAATCGCGATTACGACATGATTTTCGACCAATATACCGCCTTCATGGACACAGGCACCGGCCTGCACCAGCGCTTCGGGTCCGAGGCGGCAGATGATGTCTTCAACCCGGCAGGGTTGCGAAGTGAACTTGTCGATGCGGTGATCGACCTGTCACTGGATGCACCAGACCCTGAAACGCGCGATGCCGCCCTCATGGCGTTGGACCGTGTTTTGCGCTATGAACATTTCATGATCCCCGGTTGGTTCAATGACACTGTCTGGGTCGCGCATTGGGATATTTTCCAGCGGCCAGATGAAACGCCGCCCTTCTCCACCGGAGAAATGGATTTCTGGTGGTTCAATGCAGACCGCGCCGCAGAACTGCGCGCTGCTGGCGCGTTGAGGTAAGCATGGGCGCGTATATTGCCCGACGCCTTGCGCTGATCATCCCCACATTGCTGGGGGTGATGGTCATCAATTTCTTTCTGGTGCAATTCGTGCCAGGCGGCCCCATCGAGCAGGTGATTGCCCAGATGGAAGGGCAAGGCAATGTCTTTGGCGCATTTGATGGTGGCGCGGCGGATGTGAATGTCGGCGCGGTCGAGAATGAGCGCTATCAGGGCGCGCGTGGCCTGCCGCCGGAATTCATCGCGCAGTTGGAACGCGAATTCGGTTTCGACAAGCCGCCGCTGGAACGGTTCCTGCATATGATGTGGAATTATATGCGCTTTGATTTCGGTGAAAGCTATTTTCGCTCCATCTCGGTGGTGGATCTGGTGATCGAAAAGCTGCCTGTCTCGATCACGCTTGGACTATGGTCCACGCTGATTGCCTATGCCGTCTCTATCCCGCTGGGTATTCGCAAGGCGGTGCGTGACGGGTCGCGTTTTGACACCTTCACCTCTGGCATCATCATCGTGGCCTATGCGATTCCGGGCTTCCTGTTTGCAATCCTGTTGCTGGTATTGTTCGCGGGCGGGTCTTACTGGCAGATTTTCCCGGCGCGCGGTCTGACCTCTCCACAAGAGGTGTGGGACCAGCTTAGCCCGATCGGCAAGGTGCTGGACTATCTGTGGCATATCACGCTGCCGGTGATCGCCTCGACCATTTCGGCCTTTGCGACGCTGACCTTGCTGACCAAGAACAGCTTTCTGGACGAGATCCGCAAACAATACGTGATGACCGCGCGTGCCAAGGGGCTGGCGGAGAAAAAGGTTCTGTACGGCCATGTCTTCCGCAATGCCATGCTGATCGTCATTGCCGGGTTTCCGGCGGTGTTTGTCGGTGTGTTTTTCGGCGGGTCGCTGATTATCGAGACGATCTTCTCACTCGACGGTCTGGGCCGGTTGGCATTCGAGGCGACAGTGGCGCGCGATTATCCGGTCATGTTCGGCACATTGTTTGTCTTCGGTCTGATCGGTCTTGTGGTCGGGCTGATTTCGGACCTGATGTATGTCTGGATTGACCCCCGCATCGACTTTGAATCGCGGGAGACCTGAGGCATGGATCAACGCGTTGATACTTTCGTCTCCCCCCCGCGCCCCGAGCAGGTGCCCGAAGGCGTGGAAGCACACACCATGCCACCGCCCCGGCGGCGTTTCGGAATAACGGTTTCGGCACTGAACCGGCGGCGTTGGCGGAACTTCAAGGCCAATCGGCGCGCCTTCTGGTCGCTGATCATTTTGGGCGTATTGTATGGGCTGTCGCTTTTTGCCGAATATATCGCCAATGACCGGCCAATTGTGGTCAATTTCCGGGGGGAGCTATATTTCCCGATCCATAATTTCTACGCCGAAACCACCTTTGGCGGGGATTTCCGGACCGAGGCCGTGTATCGCGACCCCGAAGTGCGCTGTCTGATCCAGACAGGCGGGGCCGAACTGTGTCTGGATGACCCGAGAGAGGCGATGCTTCAGGCCGAAACCGGCATTGTTGATGGCCAGGAAATCGAGGCGGGCTGGATGGTCTGGCCACTCATCCCCTATAGCTACAACACGATCAACGACATTGGCCGTGCAGCCCCCTCACCGCCCGATGACCGGCATCTTCTGGGCACCGATGACACAGCGCGCGATGTGCTGGCGCGGATCATCTATGGCTTCCGCCTGTCGATCACCTTCGCGCTGATCGTGACGGCCATGACCTCGATCATCGGGATTGCGGCGGGTGCGGTGCAGGGGTTTTTCGGCGGCGTGCTGGACCTGTTGTTTCAGCGCGTGATCGAGTTGTGGAACTCTGTTCCGTCGCTTTATGTCATCATTATCCTGTCATCCATGTTCGTGATGAATTTCTGGCTGCTGGTGTTTCTGATGACACTGTTCGGCTGGACGGGTCTTGTCGGCGTGGTGCGTGCCGAATTCCTGCGCGCGCGCAATTTCGAATATGTGCGCGCAGCACGCGCGCTGGGCGTGTCAAATGCCAAGATCATGTTCCGCCATGTGCTGCCAAACGCAATGGTGGCGACGCTGACATTCCTGCCTTTCATCATCACAGGCGTCATCGGCTCGCTTGCCGCATTGGATTTTCTGGGCTTTGGCCTGCCATCCTCTGCGCCTTCGCTGGGCGAAATGACGCTTCAGGCCAAGAACAACCTGCAAGCGCCGTGGCTGGGCTTTTCGGCCTTCTTTACCTTTGCGATCATGCTGTCGCTGCTGGTGTTCATCTTCGAGGGGGTCCGCGATGCCTTTGACCCCAGAAAGACCTTCTCATGAGCCGCGTTCTGGATGTCAAAGACCTGTCTGTGACCTTCCTTCAGGAAGGTCGCGAAGTGCGCGCCGTGCGTGGCGTGTCCTTTCATGTCGACAGGGGCGAGACGGTGGCGCTGGTGGGGGAATCCGGGTCTGGCAAGTCGGTCAGCGCGCTGTCAACTGTGGGGCTGTTGCCGGATTCCGCGCAAATCGGCGGCTCTGTCCAGTTCAAGGGGCAGGAATTGATCGGCGCGCGCGACCAGACCCTGCGCGAAGTGCGCGGCAATGACATCAGCTTTATCTTTCAAGAGCCGATGACCTCGCTTAACCCGCTGCACACGATTGAAACGCAGATCACCGAAAGCCTTGCGCTGCATCAGGGGCTTGGCGGTGCCAGCGCGCGCAAGCGGGTTCTGGAACTGCTGGAGAAAGTGGGCATTCGTGATGCCGAAAGCCGGATGGGGGCCTATCCACACCAGCTTTCAGGTGGGCAGCGACAGCGCGTCATGATCGCGATGGCGCTGGCAAATGGGCCAGAATTGCTGGTTGCAGATGAACCGACCACGGCACTGGATGTGACCATTCAGGCGCAGATTCTGGAATTGCTGGTTGACCTCAAGCGCGCTGAGGGGATGAGCCTTTTGTTCATCACGCATGATCTGAATATCGTGCGCCGTTTCGCCGACCGCGTCTGTGTCATGCAGGGCGGCGAGATTGTGGAGCAAGGGCCAACGGCCCAGATTTTCGACAACCCCCAGCACCCCTACACGCAAAAACTGCTGGCCGCCGAATCCACCGGGCAGCCTGACCCGGTGCCAGAGGGCGCACAAGAAATTCTGCGCACCGAAGGGTTGCGCATCTGGTTTCCCATTCAACGCGGTTTCCTGCGCCGCACTGTTGGCCATGTGAAAGCGGTAAACGAAGCCAACTTGACCTTGCGCGCGGGCGAAACCCTTGGGATCGTGGGCGAATCCGGCTCCGGCAAGACCACGCTGGCACTGGCGATCTTGCGGCTGATCTCCAGCGAAGGACCGATCATTTTCGAGGGCGCGGATATTCAGGGCCGCAAATCCACTGATCTGCGCAGTTTGCGCCGGCATTTGCAGATTGTCTTTCAAGACCCGTTTGGCAGCCTGTCGCCGCGCATGACGGTTGAACAGATCATCGCCGAAGGGCTGGGTGTTCATGGTGTGCCTGCTGGCAAATCCCAGCGCGACTTGGTCGCCGAAATCATGGCAGAGGTTGGGTTGGACCCTTTGACGATGGAACGCTACCCGCACGAGTTTTCTGGCGGGCAACGTCAGCGTATCGCCATTGCGCGCGCGATGATCCTGCGCCCCAAGTTAGTGGTGCTGGACGAGCCGACCTCGGCGCTGGACATGACTGTTCAAGTGCAGATTGTCGAATTGCTGCGCACGCTCCAGCGCCGTCACGGTCTGGCCTATCTGTTCATCAGCCATGACCTGCGTGTGGTGCGGGCCTTGTCGCATAAGGTGATTGTCATGAAACAGGGCGATGTGGTCGAGGCGGGCGAGAGTGCGCAGGTCTTCCAGTCCCCCAAAAGCGCATATACGCGGCAACTTCTGGCCGCAGCCTTTGATATTACGGCGATTGGGGCCGCTTGACGCCTGAGGGGGCCTTTTGAATATTCTCTTTATTCATCAGAACTTTCCCGGCCAGTTCAGACATCTTGCCCCTGCATTGCAGGCACGGGGCCACAAAGTGGCGGCACTGACGGCCGACAGGAACCAGCAGAAAACCCCGATTCCCACATATCGCTATACGATGCCGTTTTCGGAACCTGACCCAAGGCAGGCGCGACTTGGGGCAACCTTTACCACCATGACCGACCGTGCCCACCGGGTTGCCCTTGCGGCAGCGCATATGCGCGACAAGCTTGGCTTTGTGCCCGATGTGATTTTCGGTCATTGCGGCTGGGGGGAGACTTTGTTCCTGCGCGAAGTCTGGCCCACTGCGCGCAATCTGGTCTATGCGGAATTCTTCTATGCGACCGAAGGGCTGGATGTGGGCTTTGACCCGGAATTCAGCAAACTGACCTTGCCCTTGCGCATGTCGGTCACAGTGCGCAAGGCCCATCTTGCGCTTGCGATGGTGCAGGCCGATGCGGCGCTGTCCCCGACCGAATGGCAGGCCGACAGCTTTCCACCCGAATTCAGAACCAAGATCACAATCACGCATGATGGGGTAGATACCGATCTGTTAAGCCCTGACCCGCAGGCGCAATACCGGCTGCCCAATGGCAGGGTCTTGCGTGTGGGCGACGAGGTGCTGACCTATGTCGCGCGCAATATCGAACCCTACCGTGGATCGCATATTTTTCTGCGCGCCCTGCCAGATGTGCTGGATGCCCGGCCAGAGGCGCAGGTGGTGATCATCGGCGGCGATGGGGCCAGTTATTCGGCCGCACCTAAAAATGGAAGCTATCGGGATCAGTTCCTGGGTGAGGTGCGCGACCGGTTGGACTTGTCGCGCGTGCATTTTCTGGGCCGCGTTCCCTATCGTGATTTCGTCACGCTGTTGCAGATTGGCAGGGCGCATGCCTATCTGACTGTGCCCTTTGTCCTGTCCTGGTCCATGATTGAAGCGATGAGCCTTGGTGCACTGGTGGTCGGGTCGCGCACAGGCCCGGTGGAAGAGCTTATAACGGATGGCGTCAATGGCTGTCTGGTCGATTTCTTCGATGTGGAAGGGTGGTCGGATACATTGATTACGGCACTAGCCGCGCCCGCACGCTTCTTACCGCTGCGCGAGAATGCACGGCGCACGATCATCGAGAATTATGACCTCAAGCGCATTTGCCTGCCCCGCCTGATCCGGTTTGTCGAACAGCCGTAGCGGGTGGTGATCAGGTTTTTCTATTGGTGACAAGGCCCCCGATGGCAGGTTTGCGGAACTTTGCAGACGGTCAGTTGCGCGGAATCAAGGCCGAAGGCCGCCGCGCATCGCCGGGCCGCCCCCACGGCACTGCGATTTGGCTGACGCCAGCGTTCAGATCTGATTTTGTAAGGATCTGGCCGGCATAAAGCGCTACAGATTCTAGGGATGATCGCCGCACCGCGGCCCGACGCTGCGCGGCTTGTTGAAACCATCCACCGTCCGCAACGCCCCTCAATTCGGCCATGCGCCTTTTGGGGCAGCACCTTATGTCCGGCGCCGAACGTCAGACTGCCGAGCTATGCCCTGCCTTGTCCATCGCGTATTCGTCAAACATTGTTGCGATCATTCGCGTCAGGGGGCGACCTTCGAGCGTTATTTCCAGCGCATCCGCAGTTTTCTTGACGAATTGACCAAAGCGTTGAGCCGTCTGGTCTATCAGGACATCCAGCGTGTCCGCATCTGCGCCGAATGAATTGATCAACTCGCTCCGTGACAGGCGGAAATCACACATCAGCGCTTCAATTGCGCGCCCGCGCCATATGTCGGCAGGGGTAAAGACATGGCCACGACTGGTTGCGAACTTTCCCGCCTCGACGCATTTTTTCCATGCGGCAGTGGCTGGCGCATTCTGGGCAAAGCCCTGTGGAAAGCGCGAGATGGAAGACGCGCCCAGCCCGACCAAGACAGGCGATGTGTCATCGGTATAGCCCTGGAAATTGCGCCGCAACTTCCCGTCTCTGGCCGCAATTGACAATCCGTCATGCGGGCGGGCGAAATGGTCGATGCCAATCTCGTCATAGCCGTCCCAAAGCAGCAATTTGCGCGCGGTTTCGAACAGTTCAAGCCGTTCTTCAGGGCGGGGCAAGGTGTCTGATGGGATCATCTGCTGGCGGCGCGCCATCCAGGGCACATGGGCATACCCGTAAAGTGCAATCCTGTCGGGGTTAAGCGACATCAGCTTCTGGACAGAGTCGGCCATGCGGCGCTGTGTCTGGTTTGGCAGTCCATACAGAATATCAGTGTTCAGGCTTTTGATGCCGCGTGCGCGAAGCGCATCAGCGGTCGCTTTGGTGATATCGAAGCTTTGATCGCGCCCGATTATGCCCTGAATTTCGGGGTCAAAATCCTGCACACCAATAGAGGCGCGGGTCAGCCCGGCTTCGGCCAAGGCATCAAGGCGCGCATCGTCAAGCTCATTTGGGTCAATCTCTACCGAGAATTCACCATCTTCGGCCAGCGGTGCAATGTCGAACACCTGCGCGGCAAGTGCGCGCATCGATTCTGGTGGCAACATGGTGGGCGTTCCGCCGCCCCAATGCAGCCGCGACAGGCGCACGCCTTCAGGAAGGATTCGGCGGAATGATTCCAACTCTACCCGCAGCGATTCGGCATAAGCCAGAACGGGCGCGTCCGAACTTGTCCCCTGTGTGCGGCAGGCGCAGAACCAGCAAAGCCTGCGGCAGAACGGCACATGAAGATAGAGTGATATTGCGCTTCCGGGCTGGATTTGTTGAACCCAACGTGCGAAGAGGTCCCCCGACAAATCGGAGGAAAACTGAGGAGCAGTTGGGTAACTTGTGTACCGGGGTACACGAGCGTCAAACAAACCTAACTCTGAAAGTTGCTTTAGATGCGGCATAGGGTTACGTTTAGCCGAGATAACTAGAAACACCTTGATACAGATCAAATAAGATGCCCAGAGCTACCCAGAAGATCCAACCGATTTCACAAGAGTGTGGCGATTGCCCGATACGGCATCGCGCAGTATGTGCGCGGTGCGAGTCTGAAGAACTTAACCTGCTGGAGCAGATCAAATTTTATCGTAGTTTTGAGGCTGGCCAGACGGTTGTCTGGGCGGGCGACAAGATGGATTTCGTCGCATCAGTCGTTACCGGAATCGCGACACTCAGCCAGACAATGGAAGATGGGCGTCGTCAGATGGTTGGCCTGCTTCTGCCATCCGATTTTGCGGGGCGTCCAGGGCGTGAAACGTCTGCCTATGATGTAACGGCCGCAACCGATCTGGTCATGTGCTGTTTTCGCAAGAAACCCTTCGAAGATTTGATGCTGCGCACCCCTCATATTGGTCAGCGCCTGCTGGAAATGACGCTGGATGAACTGGACGCCGCCAGAGAATGGATGCTTCTATTGGGGCGCAAGACCGCGCGTGAGAAAATCGCAAGCCTGATCTGCATCATCGCGCGTCGCGATGCGTCCTTGCAACTGAATGCGAGCGATGGCGAGCTGCGCTTTGACCTGCCTCTGACGCGCGAAGCGATGTCTGAATATCTGGGCCTTACGCTGGAAACGGTAAGCCGTCAGGTATCCGCCTTGCGCAAGGAAGGATTGATCGTGACAGAAGGCAAGCGCCAGATTGTCATCCCTGATTTCGACCGGCTGCTGGAAGAAACCGGCGACGATTCAGATGGTGGATTTCTGGTCTGAACTGTCCAGTGGCAGCGTCGCAGCGCATGCTTCGGTAAAAGATGCGTTTCTAGCCCTGCACTTCACGATCTTTGAGCAAAGCATGCAGGCTTTCAAGCTGTTGCGCCCCTGCGGTGGCGCATTGCGCTTCAAAAGAACGATACAGCGCCAGAACCTGCTTGCCGGTGTCTGTCAGCACAGCACCGCCGCCGCCGCTTCCGCCACGTGTGCTTTCCACCACCGGGTCATGGAACATGGAATTTAACGTCCCAATCAATTCCCACGCGCGCTTATAGCTCATGTTCATCTCGCGCCCGGCCGCCGCGATAGAGCCGCAGCGGTCGATGCGTTCGAGAAGCTCTGCTTTGCCGGGGCCGATCATGCCATCTTTGCCAAAGACGATGCGGATGCGAAGCGTCGGGGGTGGGGGGCGGTTGGAATGTGACATCATGGCGACAGGAATGCGCGATCTTGCGGGGCTGTGCAAGTGTCAGCTTGGCACCCTGACAGGGGCCAAGCCACAGCAAACGGCCCCTGCTATATTGCGCTCGTGACCGCTTTTGCCAGCGTTTGCGCGCCCTGGCGCACAGGATCGGCCGTGGGCAAGCCGGTGGTGTCTTCGACCTGTCGAATGGCTGCCTCTGCCTCGTGTTGAGAGAGGCGTGCTGTGTTCAGCGCAATCGCGACCACTTTGGCAGCGGTCAAGGCGCCCGCAGCCCGCGCCACGGCCTCGTTCAGGGCAATTACATCGCGCAATGGGGGAATGCGGACGCTGTCCAGTTCATCCAGCGTCTCCATCCCTGCGCGGTGGCACAGCACCATATGCGTACATGCACTGCCTCGCATCAAAGGCAGGGTTGCCGTGCTGCCGGGGTGCAAGAGAGAGCCTTGCCCTTCAACCACGACAAACTTGTGATTTGCGGCTTCAAGCACCATACGTTCGACCGCGCCGCCCGCATGATCGACGCGAATTGCATCAAGCGGGATGCCACGGCCAGTGATGGCGATACCTGTCTGCCCAGTGGCAAGAAATGCGGCATCATGGCCCATCTCCTGCAAACTGCGGGTCAGCTCCAATCCGGCCGTCATTTTGCCGATGGCCATATCCGTGCCCACCATCAGCACGCGTGTGTTGTCCAGCGCTGCCGCGCGGGCCATGCCAATTGGTGGCGCGTCGCCTTGGGGGACGCGCAAATCCCAGACCCACTGACCGGGGCGGAGGCGGTCGGCAAACATGGGTTGCAAGCGGTCATGCATTCCGTTGACAAGGCTCATGCCCCCGGCAATCGCCTGTTCCAGCACAGCGACCCAAGACTGTGGCAAGCGCCCGCCTGACGGGGCAGTGCCCAGCACCAGAACCTGCGCACCCAGCGCCTGCGCTTCTGCGAGGGTGGCGATAATGGGTATGTCGCTGTCCAGTGTGCACAGATCGCGCACGCGCTTGCCTGCCTGCGTGCTGTCGATGACGGCCACAACTGGGTTGCGACCATAGCGCAAGATGCCCTCGGCCATCTTGGCGTTCAGACTGCCCATTGTCGCCTCGGCAAACAGCGCAATGGGTTGGGTTGGGTCAAGCATGCAATCTGCCTCCGTGGCCAGGCTGGTCTGCGGGAAGGGTTACGCCATGCTCAAATGGCGCACCCGTCGCGGGGTCTGGGTCAAGGTTAAGGTGGGAATCGAGGTCGATATAGTCGAACAGTGCCGATAGCGATGCACCTGCCGCAATCGAAACCGAGCTTTCGCCCATGCAGCCGATCATGGTCTTCAGCCCATGCGCACGGGCGGTGGCGACGATGCGCAACGCCTCGGTAATTCCGCCGCATTTCATCAGCTTCAGGTTCACCCCGTCCACGCAATGCGCAAAGGCCGGAATATCACTGGAAAAGCGGCAGGATTCATCGACGAATATGGGCAGGGCGCGGTCGCGGAACAAATCGGGCAACTGATCTTCGGCGCCTTGAACAAGGGGCTGTTCGATATATTCCACGCCCCTTGCCGCCAGCCAGCCCATCATGTGGCGCGCATCCGTCAATGACCACCCGCCATTGGCATCAACGCGCAGTGCTGCCTCACTGCCCGCAGCGGCTTCTTGCACAGCGATAAACATGGCCTTGTCGGCTTCGATTCCGTCGGTGCTGCCCAGTTTGATCTTCAGGGCCTTTGCCCCGCGCGCCAGCAAAAGCGGCACGCGTTCGCGCACCACATCGGGCGGGTTGATGCCCACAGTCAGCGAAGACACCACGCCGCGCCGCGCCAGCCCCAACAGTCGGTAAAGCGGCATATTGGCCTGCTTGGCGCGCAAGTCCCACAGTGCCATATCCAGCGCCGCCAATGCGCATGCGCCCACGCCGCCCACATGCGCGCGCGCCCAGATATCATGGATGGCACCGTCCAGACCTGATGCGCAAAACCCTTCAAGCTGCGCGCGGCCTTCGGTCACGCTGGCTGCGCCCTCAGTCTCGCCCGGGGCCATTTCGCCCCAGCCCGTCAGCTTGCCGTCGCTTACGGAAACAAACAGGTTCTCGCCCCCCAGAATCTCACCGCGTGAAATGCGCAGCGGGAAGCGTTTTTTCAGATACAGCGAATGGAATTCAACCTTCATGACGCGCCTTTCAGGAACGCAGTCAGATTGTCCGACAGCGCGTCAGAGACATAGCCGCCCTCTTGCACCAGCACCAGTGGCAGGCCAAGCCGGGCAATCGCCTCTGCCATCACCTGAAAGCCCGGTGTGGTGATCGCCAGCCCCTTGAACGGGTCATCAATATGCGCATCCAGCCCCAGCGCCACGACAATAACATCAGCGCCAAAGGCGTGAATGCGCGCCAGTGCCGTGTCGAGGGTTTTCAGATAGTCTGCGTCACCTGTGCCGCGTGGCAGCGGCAGGTTCAGGTTATAGCCGATCCCGCGCCCCTCTCCGCGTTCCTGCGCGGCGCCCCAATAGAACGGATAAAACCGGTCAGGGTCGGCATGCAGCGAGATTGTCAGCACATCATCGCGGGCATAGAAAATGCCCTGAGTGCCATTCCCATGATGCACATCAACATCCAGAATGGCAGGGCGCAGGCCATTTTCACGCAGCCGTTCGGCGGCAATGCCGGAGTTGTTCAGAAAGCAGAACCCCCCGGCCAGATCGGTGAAGGCATGGTGGCCGGGCGGGCGCGAGAGCACATAGACCGCACGCTCGCCCCCCGCGACCAGATCAGCGCCAGTGATGGCTGATTGCGCGGACCAATAGGCCGCTTTCCATGTATGTGCGCCAATCGGACAGGATGTGTCGGTCTGATGGTAACCTGCCTGACCCAGCGCGGATTTCGGGTAATTGTTGCGGCGGTCGGCAGGGTGGATATTCGGGATCACCTCTGGACCTGCATCGGGGATACGCTGCCAGCGTGCGTAGATGTTTTGCAGGAAATGCAGGTATTCCGCACTGTGTATCGCGGCAATCGGGCCTAGCCCTGCATCATCGGGTGCCTGAAACTGGCAGCCCGCCGCTTGTGCCCCTGCCATAAGGCGCGCGATGCGTTCGGGGGCTTCGGGGCTGGGATAGGTTTTCCCATTGGCCATGTAATGCTGCGGGTCATGCAGGCGTTGGCGGTCGTCGAATATGGCTTTCATGCGGTCCTCTTGATCAGGTCTGCCACGCGCTGCGGGTCAAGGCGCATTTCCTGCATGCCGGTTGCAGGCTGAAACCCCAGTCGCTGGTAAAAACGTTGGGCGGAATGGCTGTGGTCATAGACCGCAAGTTTCAGCCAGCTTGCCTGCCAGAGCGCTGCGCCATCGCGCGCAACTTGCGCCAAGAGCCTTGCGCCCAGACCTTGCCCGCGTGCCTCTGCGCTGACCCACAGATCCGAGATATAGACCCCCGCCGCACCGCGAACTGTCGAGAAGACAGGGCTGTAAAGCGCCGCCCCAAGGATCTTGTCGCCTTGCAATGCCAAAAGCCCATGCGCGGCGGGTTCTGTGCCCAGAACCGCCTGGGCTAGCACGGCGCTGTCGGTGGCGTAGTCCTCGGATAGCTCGGCGCTCAATGCGCGCAAGGCCGCTTCCAGTCGTGCAAGGTCGCCGCTGTTGCTCACTTTGCGAAAGATCATCACATCATCGCGCATTGATCTGCTCCGCGCCCTTTAACCCCAATGTGGCGCGCACCGCGTCGGGGGTCATGACATTGCGGCCAAGGCGCTCGACAATCTCGCGGATTTTCATCACCTGTTCGGCGTTCGACCGGGCAAGCTGGCCGCGCGCAATTGTCAGGCTGTCTTCCAGCCCCACGCGCACATGTCCGCCCATCGCGGCAGATTGGGTGATCAGCGGCATCTGGAACCGGCCCGCCGCCAGCACGGAAAACAGATAATCATCCCCGAACAGCTTGTCTGCGATGCGTTTCATATGGGTCAGATTCTCGGCATCCGGCCCCATGCCGCCCAGCACACCAAAAACGAACTGGATGAAGAAGGGCGGCTTTACCAGGCCGCGATCGGCGAAATGGCGCAGCATATACAGGTGGCTCAGATCATAGCATTCAAACTCGAACCGCGCGCCACGCTCTGCCCCGAGGCTGGTCAGGATGCGCGCAATGTCGCGCGGTGTGTTCTTGAACACCAGATCATCGGTATTTTCCAGAAAGGGTTTTTCCCAATCATGCAACCAGTCACGCTCACGCCCCAGCATCGGGTAAAGCGCGAAATTCATCGTGCCCATGTTCAGCGAAGCCATTTCAGGCGCAATTTCCAAGGGCGCCGCCAGCCGGTCATCCAGCGACATGACAGCACTGCCGCCTGTGGACAGATTCAGCACCGCGTCCGTGTCGCGCGCGAGTGTGGGCACAAAACCGTTGAAATGCGCCAATGCTGCCGAAGGCTGGCCCGTCACCGGATCACGCGCATGCAGGTGCAGGATGGACGCGCCCGCGTGCGCGGCCTCGATGCCTTGGCGCGCGATATCCGCACCGGTGAAAGGCAGATGTGGCGACATGCTGGGGGTGTGGATAGACCCCGTCAAGGCGCAGGTAATGATAATTCCAGACATGTCTTCAGGCCATTTCTGCAAGTGCCAGTTCATCGGCCAGACGGGTCAGCGCGGCATCAAGCGTGTCCGCAATCTCGTCCAGATGCGCCTCGGTCACGATCAGGGGCGGGCAGACCATGATATGATCGCCTTCCACCCCGTCGCGGGTGCGGCGGGAATAGACGATCAGTCCCATCTCATAGGCAATATCAACAAGGCGCTGATGCGCGTTCAAGGCGCTGGGCAAGGGGGCTTTGGTCACCGGATCGGCCATCAACTCGAAGGCAAGCAACAAGCCCTGACCACGCACATCACCGATAATCGGGTGGCGCGTCATCAGCGCATCCAGCCGATGGCGCAACGCGGCCCCCATCACGGCTGCATTCTGCACAAGGTCCAGCCGTGCGATTTCATCAATCACGGCCCCGCCAGCCGCACAGGCCAGCGGATTGCCCGCATAGGTGAACCCATGCAGGAAACCGCCCCCTTCCAGCACTGCGCCCACCAGATCGTCGCGCGCGGCAATCGCGCCAAGGGGCACATATCCGGCCGCAAAGCCTTTCGACAGAACCACGATGTCAGGCGACAGATTCCAATGTTCCAGCCCCAGAAAGCGGCCGGTGCGCCCCGCGCCGGTCATCACCTCGTCAAGGATCAGCAGCACCCCGTAGCGGCGGCAAATCTCCTGCACTGCTTGCATATAGCCGACAGGCGGCACCAATGCGCCGGTCGAGGCGCCACCAATGGGTTCCACGATAAAGGCCAGCACTGACCCCGGCCCCTGGGCAAGGATTTCAGTCTCCAGCATGGCGGCGTAATGCGCGCCGGTGGCCGGGTCGGTGGGGTCCAGCCCGTCAAGATAGGCGCGTGGCGCAGGGATTTTGGGCATCTCGCGCATCATCGGTGCGAAAGGGTCAGTCAGAGGGGTGTAGCCTGTGACAGCCAGCGCGCCCAAGGTGCAGCCATGATAGGACGGGCTGCGGCTGATCACCCTCCACCGGCCAGCTTGCCCGATGGCCAAAGCGTGTTGGCGCGCAAGTTTGATGGCCGATTCCACCGCTTCCGACCCGCCCGATACAAAAAACACCTTGTTCATGCCTTCAGGGCAAAGCGCGGCAGTTCTGGCAGCCAGTTGCTCGGATGCTTCAGTTTCAAAATGCAGCCGGTAACCGAAGGTCGATTTCTCCATCTGGCGGCGCATGGCATCCAGCACATTGGGGTTGGAATGGCCAATATTGCACACCATCGCGCCGCTTGAACCATCCAGATAGCGCTTGCCGTCAACGTCCCACATATAGACGCCGCGCGCCTGATCCAGCAGGGGGCGGCGCTGACTTGTCTGATAGAATAGATGGCTCATGGTATTTATCCGGGAAGGGCCGCGCAATCTTGCGGCCTGAGTGTCATATGCACCTGCGCGCCTGCAGGAAAGGGGCGGTCGTCGATCATGTTGATGGCTTGCAACTGCATATCGCCTGCGCGAACGAAATAGCGCACGGACTGGCCTTGGTAATCGACGGTTTCGACCGTCGCAGGGGCTGAAAACGCGCCACCTTCGGGCGGACTGTCGCGCAGCAACAGTTTTTCGGCGCGGATCACCAGCTTGGCGGCACCTTCGCCTGCCAGATGCGGGGCCTTGGCGCTGGGCACGGTGATTTGTCCAAAGACGGGAACCTCCAGAACAGCCCCTTCTCCCCCGCGCGACAGGCATCGCCCGTCAAGGATGTTTGACGCGCCCAGAAAGCGCGCGACAAATTCGCTGGCAGGGGTGTTGTACACCTCTTGCGGTGCGCCGACCTGTTCGACCCGCCCGTTGCTCATGACAACAATCTGGTCGGACATGGCCAGCGCTTCGGACTGGTCATGCGTCACAAATACAGTCGTAACACCGATGCGCGCTTGAATATTCTTCAACTCCACGCGCATATCCTCGCGCAGATTGGCGTCCAGCGCCGAAAGTGGTTCATCCAGCAGCAGCACATCCGGCTCGATCACGATGGCGCGGGCCAAAGCGATGCGCTGTTGCTGCCCACCTGACAGCGCCTTGGGGTATCGATTACCCAGATGCGGCAGTTGCACCAGCTCCAGCGCTTCCTTCACGCGCCGCGCGATTTCCGACTTCGCAACATTGCGGTAGCGCAGGCCGAAGGCCACATTCTCGGCCACAGTCTTGTGCGGAAACAGGGCGTAATTCTGAAACACCAATCCCAGATTGCGCTTGTGGATCGGCACATCATTGACGCGTTTGCCATTGATGATGATCTCGCCCTCGGTTGGGTCCAGCAGCCCTGCAATCATGCGCAGCGTTGTTGTCTTGCCACAACCTGATGGCCCAAGCAGCGTGGTAAAGCTGCCCTCGGGTATGTCCATCGAGGTCTTTTCGACTGCGGTAAATGTCCCGAAGCGCTTCACGATGTTGTTCAGATTAACCGCGCCCATACTCTGCCTTTCTTGGCATAACATCTGACAGACCGATCTCGGCACATGTCATTTTCTTGCCGGAAATACTCCCCCCGGAGGGGGCGCAGGGGGGGGCACCCCCCCTGCCTTTCCTTTAGAAA
Organism: Roseinatronobacter bogoriensis DSM 18756; assembly: GCF_004366635.1. GTDB lineage: Bacteria > Pseudomonadota > Alphaproteobacteria > Rhodobacterales > Rhodobacteraceae > Roseinatronobacter > Roseinatronobacter bogoriensis. The sequence goes on from NZ_SORN01000001.1 coordinate 480,218, forward strand.
CCGCGCTGCACGCGGGCAAAGGTTTCCGACCATTCGGCCTCGTTCCCGTTCCAGTAAACCGGGTCGGCAAAGGTCAGCGATTCCAGCGTACCAGTCGGGTCATAGGCGGGCAGGGTCGGGATCTTCTCGCCCAGATCGACCTTGGTGCCATCCAGCGCAGGCGGGTAGTTCTGCCCCTCTGCCACCGCGATCGAGGTTTCGGGCGCCAGCATGAAGTTCAGCAGTTCTTCACAAGCCTCGACCGGCGAGCCTTTGATCACGAACAGACATTCCTGCCAGCCAAAGCTGTTGGGCGCGTCGTAATAGCCGATGTCATGGCCCTGCTCTTGCAGCGCCGCAATGCGGCCTGACCAGCCTTCGGTCACATAGATTTCTTCTTCGGCCAGCAGGCTCATCAATTCGGCACCAGACCCCCAGTATTTCAGTGCAAGGTCACGGTGGGTGCGAATGGCGTCCCATGCGGCTTCCATATCCTGAATGTCATTGGGGCTTTGGCCAGTTTGCAGTGCGGCATACCACAGCCGTGTGCGCCAGTCGCTCCACCCGCCGATCTTACCCTGATATTCCGGGTCGATCAGGATAGACGCGCCCTTCTCGCGGATTTCTTCATCCGAGATATAGGCGCGGTTATAGGCCAACCCGGTGGTGCCATAGTTATAGGGCACGGCGGACAGGTGGTCGGGCGTGATACCGCGGAATGCATTGGTCAGCGCGTCCATGACCAGTTCCATATTCGGGATATTGTCGAGGTTCAGTTCGACATCCAGCCCGAAATTCACATAGCGCGCATAGTCGAACACACCTGACAGATGGGCGATGTTATATTCGCCTTCCTGACTGGACCGGACCTGCGCCAGATATTCGTCACCGCCCGAAAACGTGCCATCAACCACGGTGATGCCAGTCGCTGCGGTATAAGGGTCGAAGGCGTGCCGGCGGAACGCCTCTGACACGACGCCGCCCCAGCCGTCGAAGCGCACCTGCGTCACATCCTGCGCGAAGGCCATTTTCGCAAAGGGGGTCTGCACGCCGTAAGCCACGCCAGCCGCGCCAATCAGCCCCAGAAAGCTGCGGCGGTCAAGGTCGCCATTGCGGTAGCGTTCCAGCAGACGTTCATAACGTTTGGTATTGTCCATGTCTCGTATCTCCTTGTTGGTTGGGGGTGTTGCGGTTCTTAGATGCCGCGTTTTATGGAAATCTGGCGCGCAATCGCGGCACCCAGCAAAGGCAGCCCCACAGTGATGACGATCATCACTGTGCCAAGGGCATTGATCTCGGGGCTGATGGAGTTTCGCAGCATCGAAAAGATCTGCGTTGGCACGGTTTCGACCCCGCCGGGCTTCCAGAACAATGTGCCGGTGATATCATCAAAGGAAATCGTGAAGGCAAACAGCGCACCAGCCGCAACGGCGGGCATCAGCAATGGCAGGGTGACGGAGAAAAAGGTCTGTATCGGCGAGGCCCCAAGGCTGAGCGCGGCTTCTTCCACATCACGCCGGATACTGACCAGCCGCGCTTGCACGACCAGAATGACAAAGGGCAGCGTAAAGATGACATGCCCTGCCAGCAGCAGCGCGAAACTCTTGCCGATGCCCAGCCAGTTCAGGAACAGCAGTAGCGCCACTGCCAGCACCACTTCGGGCACAAGAATAGGGGCGATCAGGATAGTTGTGATCAGGTTTTTCCCGCGCATTGTGTAGCGCACCAGCGCAAGGCTGGCCAGAACGCCCAAGGTTGTGGAAATCAGCGCTGTCAGCAGGCCCAAAACCAAGGATGTGCGAAACGCGCGCATCACCGCGTCATTGTTCCACAATGCCTCGAACCAGCGCAGGGAAACGCCCGTCATGGGAAAGCTGCCAAACTGGTTCTGGTTGAACGACAGCAACACCACCACGACCACAGGCAGGAACATGAACAGATAGACCAGAATCGTATATGCGCGAATTGCAGCCCAGCCCATTATCCAAGCCCCTTTGTCAGTTGTGACATGCCCAGAAACCGGTTGTAGATGGCCACAAGCGCGCCCAGCACCAGCAGCAACAGCAGTGACAGCGCCGACCCCATCGGCCAGTTCAGTTGTGTGATGATCGCTTCGAACACCAGATTGGCGAACATGGCATCGCGCGGCCCGCCAAGGATGAGCGGTGTGATGTAGGTGCCCGCGCCCAGCACGAAACACAGCAGGCCCCCTGCGGCCAGTCCGGGCAATGACAAGGGCAAGGTGACTTGCGAGAACGCCTGCCAGCGTGTCGCCCCGAGAGAGGTGGCGGCGTCTTCCAGATTGGTGTCGATCCCGTCAAGGCTGACATAGATATTCAGCACCATGAAGGGTAACAGGAAATGCACCAGCCCAAGGATGACCGTTGCCTCGTTATACAACATCTGAATGGGTGAAGAGGTTACTCCGGTTGAGATGAGAAGCGTATTCAACGCGCCCGAACTGCCAAGAATGTTGATCCAGCTCATCGTGCGGATGATGTAGCTGATCCAGAAGGGCAGCATCAGCAAAAGCAGCAGGATCAGCTTGTTCCCGCTGGAGCGGGTGATGAAATAAGCCGCCGGGTAGCCCAGCAGCGCGCAGAAAAACGTGGTTATGGCCGCGATCTTGAGCGTGTTAAGCAAGATATAGCGATAGAAAGGGTCCGTCAGGGCGCGTTGCCAGTTGTCCGGGTGGAACCCCTGAATATCCGGCCCAACCGCAGAGCGCAGCCAGAAGGAATAAACCACGATAAACAGAAGCGGCACCAGCAAAAGCAGGGTCACAGCCACCAATGCAGGCGACAGCAGGATCCACGGTTGCCGCTTTTCGCGGGCTTCTACGGACATGGGCGGTTCCGAATTTGCCAGGGGGTTTCAATCAACTTGCTAAAACCTTGCAAAGCTGATCGGCATAAGGCAAATAGATAGTTAAGATTATGACTATAGGTTTTATCAATGGCTGAGGTTGATACCGCCGACAAGCTGACCCGTGATCTGGACTGGAACCTGCTGCGCAGTTTCGTGGTGATTGCGCAGTCGCGGTCTATCAGCGATGCCGCGCGGAGGTTGCACCTGACGCAACCCTCTGTGTCTACTGCATTGAAAAGGCTTGAAGATCGGATTGGAAAGCGCCTGATTGACCGCGCTCCGGGCCGGTTTGAACTGACCCGTGCAGGGGCGCTGCTATACCGAGAGTCACTGGAAATACATGGCGCGGTCTATCGCCTGTCAACCCTGATGCGCGATGTCACGGATGAGGTGACAGGCCATGTCCGGCTGGCAGTGGCAAGCCATGTCGTCTGCCCAGTTTTTGATCAGGTGCTGGCCAATTTTCATGCCCAACACCCGCGCGCAACGCTGTCACTGTCGGTACTGGGATCATCAGAGGCGTTGGCAAGTGTCGCGGCGCGCACTGCGTCTTTTGCTGTGTGTCTGGTCCACAGGCGCGACCCGAAGCTGGAATATCTGCGCCTGTACCGCGAATTCTTTGGCTTGTTTTGCGGGCCTTCGCACCCACTTTTCGGGCGCGAAAACCTGCAAAAGACGGATCTCGGCGGGCAATCTGCGGTCAGTTTTGAAACGGACAGGCTGCATGACGCGCTGCGCTCTGTGACCTTGTTGCGCGCGGAATCCGAGCTGAGCGAGAAGATCATCGGCACTTCCAGCCATCTGGAAGAGGTGCGCCGCATGGTGATTGCGGGCCTGGGGATTGGCCCCTTGCCGTTACATGTCGTGGCGCGCGACGTTCAGGATGGGCTTTTGTGGCGTTTGCCGCCCTATGATGACCCGCCTGCAATTGATGTGCATCTTGTCTGGAACCCAAAGGCGGTTTTGAACCGCGCAGAGGCATCTTTGCTGCAAAGATTACGCGATGCGATCGCAGCGATTCCGATTGAACAACGCACCTACGGCCCCTCGGAAGCGGACCTGTAATTTCTCGAAAGAAGGGGTGGTCAAAGCCAAAATTCGCGCTACGACGTGCCCTCATGGCGCTTGGCGCGATATGCAACTGCATACTTTACGAAATGGGGTCGATCTGAGTATGCTTTCTACCCTGGGGGGGGACAAGTTATGGATACAAAGCACAGCTTCGATATCAATCCCGCACTCTATACACGAACGCAGAGCCTGTTTGTTGCAAAGCGTCAAAAACTCGCGCCAGATGCTGTGGAACGGCTTGCCAGAGAAGTTGTTGAACGGTTGGCGCAAAAACGTGATCATTTGAATGGCGCGAATTCGCCACAACCCACCAACGCGACCAACCCCGAATTGGTTGCAACATTTTGCGATATCCTGCTGGCGCCCGATGCAAGTATCGCGCTTCGTTTTCTGGAAGACCAACTTTCCCCCGTCGTTGCAGAGCGTGGCAATCTGTATGAGTATATTGCCGCCGCGTCGCGCCAGCTGGGCGAGCGATGGGATACCGGCGAGGTGACATATCTGCAAGTCACCTTGGCAGTGGGCAAGCTGTATGCGCTGGTCCGAAGTGTGGGCGCGCATCGAGATGCTGAATATGTTGATCCGAACCCTTCGAAAAATGCAGTTTTCGCAAATGTGCCGGGAGAGCAGCATACGCTGGGCGTCAGCGTCGCTGCCGAAGTTTTTCGTGATGTCGGCTGGGAAATCAGCCTCCAGCTTAACAGAAGCCATGATGAACTGATCGAGTATATCATCGCGAACCGCCCTACGGTCATCGGGCTGTCGCTTAGCAGTCCGGTTGGGCTTGACCCGTTGGTGCGCCTTGTAATCGCCATCAGGCTGGCGCTGCCGAATATTATAATCGCTGTGGCAGGCGGCGAAGACACGGATGAGGCATTGCTGAAAGCGCTGGTTGATCTTGACCTTGTCATCACCAATGCAGAGCAGGCGCAAACTGCATTGAGCCATATGCTGTCACCAGACATCATCTCCTGACGCAAGCAGGAAGCAGGAACCTGTCGAGAGGGTGGCTGTGTTCGGCGCCATCTAATTGGAGTGGGGCAGATGCGACAGTCTTGTCCGTCCGCTCAGTGCCCTAGCGGCTGCGCAGCGCAGGCAGGCCCACACCGACAGCATCAAAGCCGCCATCGGCGGCAATGACCTGACCCGTGACATAGCTGGCCTTGTCCAAACACAGGAATACGATGGTTTGTGCGATCTCGTGCTCGGTTCCATAGCGGTTCAGCGGAATGGCATCGTGATAGGCGGCGCGGATTTCCGGCGAATGCACGGCCAGCGCCAGCTTGGTGTCCACAGGGCCGGGGGCTACACAATTGGCGCGCACGCCCCATTCCCCAAGCTCTGCCGCCTGCTGGCGGGTCAAGTGAATGACCGCCGCCTTTGATGTGCCATAGGCCACGCGCAGGGTGCTGGCCCGCAACCCGGATATCGAGGCGATGTTCACAATCGCGCCGCGCGTTTCCTTCAGATGTGGAATTACGGCCTGACTGGTCAGGAAAACCCCGTCAAGATTGGTTGCCATGACTTCGCGCCATATGGCGAAATCTGTATCCTGTAGGGGGCGGAAATCTGCGACGCCTGCATTGTTGACCAGAGCATCCACCTGTCCGAATGCCTTGGCGACCTCTGCTGTCATGGCGTTGACCTGTTCGGGGACCGAGACGTCGCAGATGATTGGCCGCGCATGATCCAGCCCTTGCGCCGCATCCATCAATGCGGGGGCGTCGCGGTCGATCATGGCGACGCGCCACCCCTCGGCCAGAAACAACTTGGTCGTGGCCAGCCCGATACCGCGCGCGGCCCCTGTTACGATTGCGGTTTTCATGCGGTGTCCTTCATCAGCGCAGCCAGTTTACCAGCAGTTGCGACATTTGCGGAACGGCTGCGACCACGATAATCCCCACCAGCGAGGCCAGCAGAAACGGCATGGTGCCACGGGCAACCCGTTCAATGCTGAGTTTCGTGACATTTGCCGCAACATACAGGTTGATCCCGACAGGTGGCGTAATCAGCCCGATGGCCAGATTGACCATGACCAGAACCCCGAACCAGACCGGGTCCCAACCCATTTGCCGCGCGACGGGCAGAAAGATGGGCAGGGCGATGAACATGACCGTCACCGGGTCCATGAACATGCCTGCAATCAGCAAGATCACCATGATCACCAGCAAGATGACCCATGCCTGATCGCTAAGCCCCAAGAGCGCGCCGGAATAGCTGCGCACCAGGTCATCCACTGTGACCACCCAGCCAAACAGGCTGGCATAGGCCACGATCAGCATCACCACCGCGGAAGAAGCCGCGGCCACCCCCAGCGCATCATAAAGCCGTGCAAGCGTCAGCGTGCGGTAGGCCAGCCCGCCGACGCCCAATGCGTAGACAGTGGCGACAATCGCGGCCTCGGTCGGGGTGAAGATGCCCGAATAAATCCCGCCCAGAATAACCACCGGGGTCATCAGCCCCCAGAAACTTTCACGAAAGGACAGCCACAATGCGCGACCACGGGGCAGGCCGGCATAGGGATCTGGGCTGAGGGTCAGCAGGCTTGGGCTGCCTGAAGAGGCGGTTCTGCGGCGTGCAAAGGGCAGGACGGCGACCATCGTCAGCGCCATGAATATGCCCGGTATGATGGCCGCGATGAACAGGCGCGAGATTGAGGTTTCGGCAATCACGCCGTAGATCACCAACCCGATAGAGGGCGGGATCACAATGGAAAACGCGGCCCCTGTGACCACCAACCCTGCGGCAAAGGCGCGGTCATAACCGTCATCTTCCATCCCCTTGATGATCATCGGGCCAATGGCCGCCACGGATGCAGGGCCAGAGCCGCTGACCGCGCCCCAGAACAGGCACACAACCGTGCCGACAATGCCCATGCCCCCTGGCAAACCGCCGACTGCGACGCGAAAGAAGCGGATCATGCGTTCGGCAATGCCAAGGCTGCCCATCAACACACCGGCAAGAATGAAGAACGGAATAGCCAGCAGCGAGAATTTGGTGATGCCGGTGGCGATCAGGTCGCCCGCCAGTTCCAGCCCGAAGCCGATTTTCCACATGGCGTAAAGTGCGGACAGCCCCAGCGCAAAGGCCACGGGCACGCGCAGCGCCATCAGCAGGAAAAAGACCACGATCATCTGCGTGCCCGCAGAGGTGATGCCAATCATCTCAAACATGGGGCACAATCCGGTTCGGGCCTGCGCGCATCGCTTCCCAAGAATATTGCAGATAGCGGATGATGATCAAACCAAACCCGAAGGGCAGCGCCGCCTGATAGTACCATGCAGGCAGCCCGAGTGCGTAGGAGCGCATCCCCACGCGGCGAATGTTCATCATGGCCTCCCATGAAAACCACGCCGAAAAGGCCAGCAAGCTGACCGACAAGGCGACCGATACCAGAAAGATCGGCAGCCAGAGCGGGCGCGGCAAAAGCTCGTGCACCATGGTCACGGCCAGATGTTCGCCGCGCCGCGCGGCTAAGGCTGCGCCAAAGACTGTCAGCAGCAAGAACCCGTTGATCAGCAATTCTTCGGTCGCGGCAAAGGAAAGATTGGTGCCATAGCGGATCACGACATTGACAAAGCCAAGCGCTGTCATGCTGAGAAACAGCATCGCGCAAATGATTTTCTCGAAATCACGCAGGATCAATCGGATCATGGCCCTCGCCTTTGCATGAAAAAAGCCCGCACCTCATGTCAACAAGGTGCGGGCCGGTTTGTCACGACTTAGTTTGCGGCCGCGATAGCGTCCTGAAATGCGCCCACGATCTCGTCACCGACGCGTGCGGCCCATTCGTCGAATGCAGGCTGTGTGGCTTCGCGGAAGGCGGCCAGTTCCTCTTCGGTGGGTTCATAGACTTCCATGCCCTGTTCGCGCAGGAACTCGATGCCTTGAGCGGTGCCTTCGCGTGTGATCTCGCGCTGATAGGCCATCGCTTCCTGTGCCGTTTCGCGCAGGATCTGCTGCATCTCGGCGTCATAGCTGTCCCATTTGTCACGAGAGATGCCAAGGAAGATGGGGTCATAGGAATAGTGCCATGCTGTCAGGTATTTCTGCACTTCATAAACCTGCTGCGGGATAATCACGGCACCGATGGGGTTTTCCTGACCGTCAACCACGCCTTGCTGAAGCGCTGACATCGTCTCGCCCCACTGCATCTGCTGCGGGTTTGCGCCAAGCGCATTCATCACGTCGATATACATTGGCCCGGCCACACGCATGTTCAGCCCGCGCATATCTTCGGGGCTGCGGATCGGGCGGGTGTTGTTGGTCACCTCGCGGAAGCCGTTTTCACCCCATGCCAGCACGACAATGCCCTTGTCCAGCAGGATTTCGGACAGCATCTCACCGGGTGCACCTTGTGTGGTCGCATCTACCTGTTCATAGCTGGAATACAGATATGGCAGTGAGAAAACGGCCATTTCCGGCACCAGCGGTGTCACGTTGATCGCCGATGTCACCACCAGATCCAATGCGCCGCGCCCGACCATTTCGGCCTGACGCATCTGGTCGCCGCCCGAAAGCTGGGCATTGGGGAAAACACGGACTTCGATGTCGCCGCCAGTGCGCTCTGCCAGCAATTCCCCAAATTTCTCGGCGCCCTGATGCCAGGTTGTCGTGTCGCCGGTGTTATGCGACAGGCGCAGCGTTTCCGCGCTGACTGCGCCAAAGCTGAATGTCGTCGCAAGGACCGCGGCAAGGGTTGTCCCCGATAGGCGTGCGAAGCTCATGATCTTCCTCTCCTCCATTGTCGCGGCCAAGGCTGCAGGGGGCCGCTTCTGATAATTGTCCAGATAGTGGACCTTATTTTTTTCTGAATGCAAGAAAAACTTGCAAGATGCCTGATTAAAAAACAATATAACCGTGAAACAGGCTAATTGTGGCGTGTAGAAAGAAATCACTGGTTCATATTATGAAGCTTGATCCGGCAGAATCAGCTATGGGCGCGCAAAGCGTTGATCGCGCGCTTGCGCTTCTGGCGCTGATCGGGCGTCAATCGGCTGCGGGCATTTCGCTGTCGGGGCTTGTCTCTATCTCGAAGTTGAACAAGGCCACAGTGCGGCGTCTGGTTCTGGCACTGATGCGCGCGGGGCTAGTCGAACAGGACGCGGGCAGCCGAACCTATCATTTGGGCGAAGACGCTTATCTGTTGGGCCTGCTGGCGCAGGGTCGGCACGGGTTGTTGTCGCAGGCGATGGAGCAGGTGCAACGTCTGGCGCGCGACACAGGCGATGCGGCGTTTATTTCTGTGCGGCGCGGGTTGCATTCCGTGTGCCTGCACCGCGAAGATGGCGCGCATCCGATCCGCACCTATGCGCTGATGCCCGGCGCGCATCATCCGCTTGGTGTGGGGGCGGGGTCACTTGCCATGCTGGCGGCGTTACCGGATTCCGAGGTGGAAGCGGTCATTGCGGCAAATTCCTCAGAGTTGACAAGCAACTACCCGCTGCTGACCCCCGATGCCCTGCGCGCGCAATTGGCGCAAACGCGAGAGGCGGGGATTGCCCTGAATCCCGGGCTGATTTTCGAGGACTCATGGGGGCTGGGCGTGGCCCTGCATGGCCCCGACGGGCAGTTGGTGGGCGCGTTATCCATCGCCGCAGTGGAAAGCCGTATGAGGCCCCCGCGCCGGGTGGAACTGGAACAGAAATTGCGGGAAACGGCCCGCGCGATCGAGGCGCGATTGACCCGCAGCCAGCAGAAGAAAACGACATGACACAGGCACAAATCATCGGCTGGGGGCATACGGTCTTTGGCAAATCCGACCATCCCGACACTGAAAGCCTGATGGCAGAGGCTGTGGCCCAAGCGCTGGCGCATGCGCAGATCGGGGCCGAGGATGTGGACGGCATTTTTGCAGGTGTGTTCAATAACGGTTTCTCGAGACAGGATTTTCAGGGCGCACTTGTGGCGATGGGGGACGCGCGTTTCGCCCACACCCCCGCCACGCGTTTTGAAAATGCCTGCGCCACAGGATCGGCGGCGCTGCATGGCGCGCTGGATTTCATCGAGGCGGGGCGCGGGCGGATTGCACTGGTGGTGGGCGCCGAGAAGATGACCGCCACCCCAACCGCAGAGGTGGGGGATATCCTGCTAAGCGCCAGCTACCGCGCCGAGGAAGCCGATGTCGAGGGTGGCTTTGCAGGGCTGTTCGGCCAGATCGCGCAAGGCTATTTCCAGCGCTATGGCGACCGGTCGGAAGAACTGGCCATGATCGCGGCCAAGAACCACGCCAATGGCATGGCAAACCCATATGCCCATATGCGCAAGGATTTCGGTCTGGCGTTCTGCAACACTGTGTCCGAAAAAAACCCGCGTGTGGCCGGCCCCTTGCGGCGCACCGATTGTTCGCTGGTGTCGGATGGCGCTGCGGTTCTGGTTCTGGCAGATGCCGAGACAGCGGCGAACATGCCACGCGCGATAGGGTTTCGCGCACGAACACAGGCCAATGACATCATGGCACTGTCGCGCCGCGATGTGCTGGAATTTCGCGGCGCGCGTATGGCATGGGCCAAGGCACTGGAACAGGCCGGTGTCAGTCTGGATGACCTGAGCCTTGTTGAAACGCATGACTGTTTCACCATTGCCGAAATGCTGGAATATGAGGCGATGGGCCTGGCCGAGGCAGGGCAGGGCCACCGAGTGATCCGTGACGGGGTGACGCAGAAAACGGGGCGCCTGCCGGTCAACCCGTCGGGGGGGCTGAAATCCAAGGGCCACCCGATTGGCGCAACAGGTGTGTCGATGCATGTCATGGCCGCGATGCAGTTGATGAATGAGGCCGGCGATATGCAGATTGACGGCGCGAAGCTTGCGGGCGTGTTCAATATGGGCGGCGCTGCCGTGGCCAATTATGTCTCGGTTCTGGAGCGGGTGAAATGAGCCTTGATCTGTCCCAAGGGGTGATACCGGTTTCGACCCGCGTGATGAACCTGTCACATTTGCTGACCGAAAGCGCGCGGCGGCTGGGCGATGGCGTTGGGTTCATTTGGGGCGACGAAACATGGTCATGGGCCGAGATGGAGGCCCGCGCCAGCGCCTTTGCCGCCGGTTTGGTGCAGGAATTCGGGATCACCAAGGGTGACCGCGTGTTGGTGCAATCGGCAAATTGCAACCAGATGTTCGAAGCGATGTTCGCCTGCTGGCGTGTCGGGGCGGTCTGGGTGCCTGCGAATTACCGCTTGTCGCCGGATGATCTGGCGGGGCTGGCGCAGTCATCGGGCGCAACGCTGTTGCTGTGCGGCGCGCAGTTTCCCGAACATGTGGCGGCCTGCGCGGACCTTGTCAGGGCCACGATCCTGATCGGCCCTGAATTTGAAGCGCTTGTCGCCCGCCATATGGGGGCCGTCCCTGTGCCTGCCGTGGTGCAGCGCGATGATCCGGCATGGTTCTTCTTCACCTCTGGCACCACGGGCAAGCCCAAGGCGGCGGTGCTGACACATGGCCAACTGGCTTTTGTTGTCACCAACCATCTGTGTGATCTGATGCCGGGAACAGGGCCGGAAGATGCCTCTCTCGTGGTGGCGCCCCTGTCGCATGGCGCGGGAATTCACCAACTGGCGCAAGTTGCGCATGGGGTGAAAACCATCCTGCCCGCGGGCGAGAAATTCGACCCTGATCAGGTCTGGTCGCTGGTGTCAAAATGGCGCGTGACCAACATGTTCACTGTGCCGACAATCGTGAAGCTGCTGGTCGAACACCCCGGCATGGATGCGCATGACCATTCCAGCCTGCGCTATGTCATTTATGCAGGCGCGCCCATGTACCGCGCTGACCAGATCCGCGCCTTGGAAAAGCTGGGGCCGGTTCTGGTGCAATATTTCGGGTTGGGCGAGGTGACGGGCAATATTACGGTGCTGCCGCCCGCGCATCATCATCTGGATGATGCGGCCATGCGCATCGGGTCGTGCGGTTTTGCACGCACCGGGATGCAGGTGCAAATCCAGAACGAGACAGGCGAGGAAGTAGACTTTGGTGAAACCGGCGAGATTGCCGTGATTGGCCCTGCTGTCTTTGCGGGGTATTTCAACAACCCCGAGGCCAATGAGAAAAGTTTTCGCAATGGCTGGTTCCTGACGGGTGATCTTGGCCATATGGATGCGCAGGGCTTTGTCTACCTGACGGGGCGCGCGTCAGACATGTATATCTCTGGCGGGTCCAACATCTACCCGCGCGAGATTGAGGAGAAATTGCTGGAGCACCCCGACTTGTCAGAAGTGGCCGTGCTGGGGGTGCCGGACCCTGTCTGGGGCGAGGTGGGCATGGCCGTCTGCGTGCCGGTTGCCGGGGCTGCACCCACATCTCAGGCGGTGCTTGACTGGCTGTCGCCGCGCCTGTCGCGCTATAAGATGCCGCGCCATGTGGTGTTCTGGGATGGGTTGCCAAAATCGGCCTATGGCAAGATCACCAAGAAGATGATCCGCGAGGAGTTGGAAGCGCGCGGCCAGTTGCCGCAGCAAGGGGGCTAGGGTTAGCCATGCGCACCATCACCCATCCCGGCCCGATTGCGGACAGGCGCGCAGATGTTGTGCCATGTCACGCAGACCCGATCGAGGTGACCTTGCGTGCGGGCCACACCCTGACCCGTGCCATCACGCAGGGGCTTGCAGAGGCGGGATATGCAAATGGGTATCTGCGTCTTGACGGGGTGTCACTGGCACCCTTGCATTATGTTACACCGGCCCCGGCCCCCGGTGACGGGCATGCGGCTTGGTACAGTCAGACATTTTCGCAGCCGCTTGCGAAGATTCAGCATGGCGGCGCGCATCTGGGTGTTCGGGATGGGCAAGCCTTCGTGCATTGTCATGCCATGTGGCAGGATCAGGGGATGGGCCATGTGTTGTGTGACGACAGCCTGATTGCTGAGGATGTCACAGTGCAGGGCTGGGGGCTGCGCGGGGCTGGGCTGGTCGCGCAGCCAGACCGCGAGACGCAGTTCACGCTGTTTCGACCGCAGGCAGAGGGCGCGCCTGTTGACGGAGCTTCATTGCTTGTAACCCTGCGCCCAAATCAGGATATTGGCCAAGCACTCGCACGGATTGCGCAGGATCACCACATCACGCGCGCGCGGGTTGAAGGGATCGGCAGTCTGGTCGGGACTGTGTTTGATCAGGGCACGCGCCTTGAAAGCTACGCGACCGAGTTGCTGATTGTCGAAGGCGCGCTGCACGGGCACGAAACTGTGCTTCAGGTCGCATCAGTCGGGTTCGATGGGGCAGGTCAGACAGGGCGATTGCAGGCGGGGCAGAATGCCATCTGTGTGACCGCAGAAGTCTTGATCATTGCCTTGCCTGATCTGGGCTAGTGTTGGCCACCTGACGCATGGTTCCTGCGCCCTATGCGATGCTTTCACGAGAGGTGGCTCTGCGGGACTATCTCGCCGCTCAATTGTTCTCTGCGCGGAGTCAAGGCCGAAGGCCGCCGCGACTCAAAGGGCCGCCCCCACGGCACGACAATTGGGCTGCCACCTGCGCAACGATCTGATCCTTCGCGGATTTGGCCAGCATAAAGTGCTACAGATTAAACGGTGGATCGCCGCACCGCGGCCCGACGCTGCGCGGCTTGTCGAAACCATCCACCGTCCGCAACGCCCGCCAAGCAGCCATAGGGTTCCTTGTGTCAGGCGGCGAACACTCGTGTTGGTTGCACGACGCAAGGTGCAACGTGACGGCTTGCAGGGCCGAGTTGGTGCTCGATCATTGTGTGGCGATATGGGACGGCCTTCGGACTTGAGGCCGCCCAGTCGAGCCCTCTAGCCGAAATGCCGCATTTCAGGTCGTGCAGCACCATGCTGAAGGGTTTGCGCGGGCTATGCCATCCATGACGCTTGCGCAGCTTCTCCACTAGCGCGCGTCAGGCGCGACCCAAAGTCGGGTCTGAAACTGTTGCAGCGTCAAGACGCATATTCGCCATCGAAGCGACGCAGCATGACCCCCGCGCCCTCGATCGCGCGCCGGAGTGCCTTGGCGAGGGTGACAGATTGCGGCGTGTCGCCATGCAGGCAGATCGTATCAATCTGTGCGGGCAGATGTGTGCCTTGCGCGGTGATAATCGCGCCAGCTTGCAACATGGCCAGAACCCGCGCGCAGACCTGATCGGGATCATGGATCACTGCGCCATTCAGGCGGCGATCCATCAGCAAGCCATCTTCGGCATAGGTGCGGTCGGCAAAGATCTCATGCGCCATGCGCGCGCCCAGCGATCTGGCCGCGAATGCCTGTTGCGTGCCCGAAATCACCATCAGGATAATGTCAGGGTCAACCGCAAGCGCGCCTTCATAACAGGCCTGCGCCAATGTCGCATCTTCGGCGGCCATATTCGCAAGCGCCCCATGCAGCTTCAGGTGGCGCACGTGCCCGTCTGCCTTGCGCGCCATCGCCTGCGCGGCCCCCAACTGATAGGCCACCATGTTGCGGGCCTCTGATGGGGCAATCTGCATCCGCCGCCGCCCAAAGCCTTGCAGGTCTGGCAGGCCCGGATGCGCCCCGATACCCACCCCGTTCTCGACTGCCTGTGCCATCGCCTGCGCCATCACATCAGGGTCGCCAGCATGAAAACCACATGCGATATTCGCCGATGTGATCACTTGTAGCAGGGCAGAATCTGCCCCCATAGGCCAGGGGCCAAAGCTCTCGCCCATATCTGCATTCAGGTCGATCCGTGTGATCATGGCTTGCATCCCTCCAGTTCATCCCCGCGCGTCACCCCGCTGACAAGTTGATAGGCCAGAAGGTCCGGTATGTCATGCAGGTTGCGGATCAGGGGGCGCAATGCGCGCCCCAACCCGTCGCGTCGGTCGGCCTCGGCACGTTCCAGTGCGATTGCATCTTCCATACTGACAAAGGCGAAATGCAGGTCCGCATGGGCGGGGGCTTGAACAAGGCGCGGCAGATCACAGGGCAGCACAGTGCCAATACGGGGATAGCCGCCAGTGGTCTGGCATTCGGACAACAGGACAAAGGGGGCACCATCCCCTGTGATCTGCACATCGCCGGGGACGATGGTTTCCGACAGAATGCTTAGCCCGGTATCCGCTCCGAAACCTTCGCTAGGGCAGACAAGGCGCTGCCCCATCCGGTTAGCGCGGGCATCCTTGCGAAATGCGGTCTGGGTGAAGCGGCTACGCTGTTCAGGGCTGAACAGCCTTGTCTGTGGCGTTTCGACCAGTCGCAACAGGCCGCCGTTGAAACGGGGCAGAGGGGTGAAGGTCATGCCGGTGCGACTGCCGCTATCAGGACCAAGCGCCAAGCTGTCTTGTGCCACAAGCATCCGCCCGAGCTTTGCCGCCAGATGGGCCGAACGCGCGCCCAGCATAACTGGCGCATCAATTCCTCCGCCGAAATGGACATAGCTGTAGCCGCCTTCGCTGCCTGACAGCTCCAGCCTCGCCCCTCCGGGCAACGCATGGCTTGCATTCCAGACAAGTGGCGCACCATCGCAAACTGCGCGCATGGGGGCACCTGTCAGGGCAATTCGTACAGGTGCGCTGACCTCCAGGTTAAGGAAACTGCCCGCAATTTCCAGCGCGGCCAGTTCGGTGGGCTGGTGCAGCAGCGCGGCCCCCTCAGCAAGGGCAAGCCGATCTGCCGCGCCCCCGCGCGACAAGCCCTGTGACAGCCACCCCTCGCGCCCCAAGTCCTGCACGGTGACTCCGGGGCCAGCACGGTGCACATATATTTTGCGCATCAATCCGCCATCTGCGATGTTGCGCCGCCCAAGGTGTCATTGCGGCGGATATTCTCGAATTCTTCGCGCGTGACAGCGACAAACTGGACATCATCGCCGGGGCGCAGGGTGAAGGGTTCGGGCTGGTCTGGTCGGAACAGGGGCAGCGCAGTTTGTCCCACATGCCGCCATCCTGTCGGGGTGCTAACAGAAAACAGCACCATCTGACGAATGGCCACAGCAAGCGCGCCTTCAGGCACCTGTGGGGTCAGGCCCGTCTGGCGTGGAATGTCCCATTCCGGGGGCAATTGCCCCAGATAGGGCTGGCCGGGGGCAAAGCCGATCGCCTGCACCCGCAGCGGTTCGGCACAAAGCGCTGAAATGGCCTGATCAGGGGAAAGCCCTGCCATTGCGGCGGCTTCGTCCAGTTGCGGGGCAAGTTCCGTGCCAAAGACCGCAGGGACATGCCACAGGGTGCGACCAGTCGGAAGTGTCGCCATATACCAGTCATCCTCGTGCAGCAAAGCGTCCAGCGCGGCCCGCATTGCCGCGTGATCCGTCATGCGCAAATCAAAGCGCAAATAGACCGATGCCAGTGATGTCGAGGTTTCCAGAACGCCTTGAAGATCCGCATCTTCAAGCGCCTTTCGAAATGCGAGCGCCGCGCGATTGGCCGCCTCGTCAAGCCTGTCACTGAAGCAGACCAGCATCCCGTCCACGCCGATTGTGTGAACCCTCGGCCAGTGCAACGTATCTGCTATGTCAGGAAAGGGTGTCATGGCTGCAATCCAGCAAGAGGTTTGGCGCATGCAGGGCAACGGTTCATGCAGAAAATACATTTACAAACTATCGACAAATTGTCAATGTAATATCAGAATCAGATTTCGGGCAAGCAAGAGCCTGTCTGAGTATGTGGAGAATGCCTCATGTCCGAATTCCCGGTTCCTGACCCATCTGTCCGGAAGCTGGCAGAGGTTCCCGATATTGGTCCTGTGGTCAGTTCTGCGCATCTGGCGCAATCAGCGCTGCCCGCGCTGTCAGAGTTGGAATTTGCGCTGACAATGGCCAATCATGCCTTTCAGCGCTGGACCGTGCGCTGCATGACAGCGGCCGGATTGCCGGGGCTGTCGCCGCTGGAAATCTTGATCGTGCATCTGGTCAATCACCGCGAACGCCCCAAGACGCTTGCCGATATTTGCTTGATCCTGAATATCGAAGACACCCATCTTGCAAATTATGCCATCCGCAAGCTGGTGGGGCACGGGTTGGTGCAATCGGGCCGAAAGGGCAAGGAAAAGGCCATCAGCATCACGCCGAAAGGGGCTGATCTGTGCACGCGATATGGCGAAATCCGCGAAGCGCTGCTGGTTCAGGCGGCGCGGCAATTGGGCCACGATCAGGGTGACCTAAGCCGGATTGCGGCGCATTTGCGCGCCCTGTCGGGTGCCTATGATCAGGCCGCAAGGGCTGCCGCAGCGCTTTGATCGCGCGGTAGGCGCTATGCCTGCTTGCCCAGCTTGGCAACGCCCAGAACTTCCAGTACCTTGGCTTCGATATGCGGGGCATTCATTGCGGCTATATCATACATTGCGCGCGGGCTGGCCTGATCAATGAAGATATCGGGCAGCACCATAGAGCGGAATTTCAATCCATGATCAAACACGCCTTCATCCGCCAGTAGCTGCGCCACATGGCTGCCAAAGCCACCGACTGCGCCTTCTTCCACGGTGATCAGCGCCTCGTGTGTGCGGGCAAGCTGCAAAATCAGATCGCGGTCCAACGGCTTGGCAAAGCGCGCATCAGCGACAGTCGGCGTGACTCCTTTGGCGCCAAGTGCTTCGCAGGCTTTGAGCACTTCGCCAAGGCGGGTGCCAAAGGACAGGATCGCCACGCGCTTGCCCTGCCTGATCATGCGGCCCTTGCCGATTTCCAGCGGCACGCCGCGTTCGGGCATCTCGATGCCCTCGCCCTCGCCGCGTGGAAAGCGAAACGCGATTGGGCCATCATCATGGGCCACGGCCGTGGCGACCATATGCATCAGCTCTGCTTCATCGGCAGCGGCCATGACCACGAAACCGGGCAGATTGGCCAGATAGGCCACATCGTAACTGCCAGCATGCGTCGCGCCATCCGCACCGACAAGGCCCGCACGGTCAATGGCAAAGCGCACAGGCAGGCGCTGGATCGCCACATCATGCACAACCTGATCATACCCGCGCTGCAAGAAGGTCGAATACATCGCGCAAAACGGTTTCATTCCGCCTGCGGCCAGCCCTGCGCAGAAGGTCACCCCATGCTGTTCGGCGATGGCGACATCAAACATGCGCTTCGGGAAATGTTTGGCAAACAGGTCCAAGCCGGTTCCATCGGGCATGGCGGCGGTTACAGCCACGATCTTGTCGTCGCGCTGGGCTTCGGAAATCAGACTTTCGGCGAATACCTTGGTATAGCTGGGGGCATTCGACGGTGTCTTGTGCTGTTTGCCGGTAACAACGTCGAACTTGGCGCGCGCATGGCCGCGATCGGCCGCGCCTTCGGCGGGGGCATACCCCTTGCCTTTCTTGGTCAGGACATGCACCAGCATCGGTTCATCCGCACGCTCGCGCAGCGTACGGAACACCCAAAGAAGCTGGTCCAGATCATGCCCATCAATCGGGCCAAGGTAGTTGAAGCCCAGCTCTTCAAACAAGGTGCCGCCGATTGTCACATGCTTGAGCAGGTCTTTCGCGCGCCTTGCACCTTCCTGAAGGGGGCCGGGCAGAAGGGACAGCGCCCCTTTCATTGCATGCTTCAGGTCCTGTGCAGGCTTGTCGACATAAATCCGCGACAGGTAGCTGGACATTGCCCCAGTTGGCGGGGCGATGGACATTTCATTGTCATTAAGGATAACAAACATCCGCTTGCCCAGATGGCCTGCATTGTTCAGTGCCTCAAACGCCATGCCCGCGCTGATAGAGCCGTCACCGATCACGGCAATCGCATCGCCCAGTGCAGGGTCCGGCGCGCCGCCCAATTCGCGTGCCATAGTAAAGCCAAGTGCCGCCGAGATCGAGGTTGAGCTATGCGCCGCGCCGAATGGGTCATAGGGCGATTCAGAACGCTTGGTGAAGCCCGAAAGCCCGCCTTGCTGGCGAAGCGTGCGGATCCGGTCGCGCCGTCCGGTCAGAATCTTGTGCGGGTAGCACTGGTGCGACACATCCCAGATCAGCCGGTCGCGCGGCGTGTCGAACACGGCATGCAACGCCACTGTCAATTCGACAACCCCAAGGCCAGCGCCCAGATGCCCGCCAGTTTCGGACACGACAGAGATTGTTTCGGCGCGCAGCTCGTCCGCCAATTGGTGCAACTCTCGGTCATTCAGACCCTTGAGATCGGCAGGTGTGTTGACCTTGTCCAGAAGCGGGGTTTGAACCATGTTTGCACCTTTATTCCCGACGCGTCACATTCGCGCGCCCGTCCGTCAGTTGCTGCGGGCGATAACGAATTGCGCGGCCTCGCGCAACTGCTGTGCATCATCGCCGTAGGTTTGCAAGGCATCCTGCGCCTGCGTGATCAGGTCGCATGCGCGCATCTTCGCCCCCTCCAGCCCCAGTTCCGAAACGAAGGTGGCTTTGCCTGCGGTCTGGTCCTTGTTCAGGCGCTTTCCAGCCAAGGCTGCATCCCCCTCGACATCTAGGATGTCATCAGCAATTTGAAAGGCCAACCCAAGTGCGCGGGCATAATTGGCCAGATGTGACGGGTCCGCCCCCGCCATCCGTGCCCCCGCACAGGCAGACCATTCGATCAATGCGCCGGTCTTACCCGCCTGCAATGCCGTGATCGCATCCAGCGACAAGGGGGCAGATGCGGTTTCAGCGGCGATATCCAGCGCCTGACCCAGTACCATGCCGCCGCCGCCCGCGGCCTGCGCCATGGAAGCGATCAGCGCCAACCGCGCGTCAGGGGTGGGCGCAGCATCGCCCCGCGCGAGCAGGCCGAAAGCAAGGCTTTGCAACGCATCGCCCACCAGAATAGCCGTTGCTTCATCCCATTTCACATGAACGGTGGGCTGGCCGCGGCGCAGATCGTCGTCATCCATGGCGGGCAGGTCATCATGCACCAGCGAATAAGCGTGGATGGCCTCGATCGCGGCGGCGGCCTGAACGGCCATTTCGGCGGGGATGTTATGCAACCGCGCGGTTTCCAGCACCAGAAAGCCGCGCAATTTCTTGCCGCCGCGCGCAGCATAGGCCATCGCCGCACGCACGTTGCTTTCGGGCAGGGCCGCAATTTCGGCCTGAAGCCGCGCCTCGGTCAGCTGTGCCGCGACTTCCAGCGCCGTGGTGAACCCGTTCATGCCGAGAAGGGCTCCGTGCCTTTGGGGGTGCCGTCTTCGGACAGGCGGATCGCCTCGACGCGCATCTGTGCCTCATTCAGGCGGGTTTCGCAGTGTTTCTTCAACTCTGCCCCGCGTTCATAAAGCGTGATCGACTGGTCCAGCGGGACATCGCCACGTTCCAGACGCGTGACAATTTCCTCCAACCCGCGCAGGGCGTCTTCAAAGCTCATCTCGGCAACAGGTTTGTCACTCATGCGCCCTTCTCCATCAAGACACGGATATGCGCTGCGACACTTCGGCCCAACGCATCGAGGTCATAGCCCCCTTCCAGCACCGAAACCAGCCGCCCCGCGCAGTGGCGCGCGGCAATGTCGCATAGCGCGCCGGTAACCCATGCGAAATCATCCTCCAGCAACTCCAGCTGCGCCAAGGGGTCGTCGCGATGTGCATCGAACCCGGCGGAGACAAGGACCAGTTCGGGCGCAAAACGGTCCAGTTGCGGCAAGACCATGTCTTCATAGATGCGGCGAAAACTGGCCCCGTCCGTGCCGGGGGGTAGGGGAATATTCATCACATTGCTGAATGCGCCACGCTCTTCCGCCTTGCCAGTGCCGGGCCAGAGCGGCATCTGATGGCTGGACACGAAGAAGGCGCGCTGTTCATCCCACAGCAGATCCTGTGTGCCATTGCCATGATGCACATCGAAATCCACAACCGCGACACGCTGCAACCCGTGGCGTTCCATCGCATGACACGCCGCAATCGCAACCGTCCCGAACAGGCAAAACCCCATCGGTGTGGCGCGTTCTGCGTGATGGCCGGGGGGGCGCAGCCCGACAAAGGCGTTTTGTGCCGTCCCTTCCATGACCAGATTAACCGCTTGGCAGGCCCCGCCAACGCCGCGCAGTGCCGCGTTCATGGAACCGGGTGAAACATGCGTGTCGGCATCCAGCTGGTAGATTCCCGCCGCCGGCAGGGCTTTGCGAATGCGGCTGATATATTGTTCGGGGTGGCACAGCAAAAGCTGGTCTTCGGTCCCAAGGGGCGCATCCAGCCGCATCAGCCCGGCAAATTCCGGTGCATTCAGGGCAGAGGCAATCGCCGTCATCCGGGCAATTTGCTCGGGGTGGCCAGCGGGGGTCTGGTGGCTAAGGGCATCGGGGTGGGTAAGATATGCTGTCGTCATGGCGTGAAGCTAATCTATTGGAACAAGCGGGGGAAGAGCGATTCTGTGCTATCTGATGCTTGTCGCTTACGCGTGGGAATGCCAGTGTCAGACATGGGCCACGACGCCGGAGAGAGTAAGGGAAACGCATATGTCATCAAATAAAACACTGTCCATCCTGACCCCGCCCGCGTCCGAGCATCGCTTCATGACAGACCCGGACAAGGCGGTGGCCTGTCTGGAAGAGCTTTATTCCAACGCAACGCGGTTTCTTGTCGAAGCGTTCAACCGCGTCGTGAGTGGCGAGAAAACCTCGGCGCGGTATCGTGCGTTCTATCCCGAGATCAGGTTCTCGACATCGCGCTATGACCAGATCGATTCGCGCCTGAGCTTTGGCCATGTGTCAGAGCCGGGCAGCTATGCGTCTACCGTGACGCGCCCTGACCTGTTCCGCCATTACTTGCGCCAACAAATCGCATTGCTGATGCAGAATCATGGGGTGCCAGTCAGCATTGGCCCCTCGATGACTCCAATTCCGCTGCATTTCGCAATGGCCGGTCGCGGCGATGTCAGCCTGCCTGAAAATGGGGATCTGGCGCTTTCCCTGCGGGACCTGTTCGATGTGCCAGATCTGGCCACAACCAATGATGACATCGTCAATGGCGAGCGCGCGCAAAATGATGATGGCTCGCGCCCGCTGGCATTGTTCACGGCGCAGCGCATAGATTATTCGCTCGCGCGGCTGGCGCATTACACAGCGACAGAGCCGGAGCATTTTCAGAACCATATCCTGTTTACCAACTATCAGTTTTATGTGGACGAGTTCGAGGCCTTTGCGCGGGATCAGTTGCGCGACCCCGATAGCGGCTACACCGCCTTTGTCGCGCCCGGCAATTGCGAACTGACCGACCCGGATGGCGAAATACCCGCCCTGCCGCGCTTGCCACAAATGCCGACCTATCACCTCAAGCGGCCGCATGGGGCGGGGATTACGCTGGTCAATATCGGGGTCGGGCCATCGAATGCGAAAACCGCCACGGACCATATCGCCGTGCTGCGCCCACATGCATGGCTGATGGTGGGCCATTGCGCGGGGTTGCGGAACTCTCAGGCGCTGGGCGATTTCGTGCTGGCCCATGCTTACCTGCGCGAAGACAATGTGCTGGATGCCGATCTGCCTGTCTGGGTGCCGATTCCTGCGCTGGCTGAAATTCAGATTGCGTTGCAGGATGCCGTGGCGCAGGTCACGCAACTGGAAGGTTATGCCCTCAAGCAGATCATGCGCACGGGCACTGTTGCCACAATCGACAACCGGAACTGGGAATTGCGCGACCAGTCCGGCCCGGTCCAGCGACTAAGCCAGTCGCGCGCGATTGCGCTGGATATGGAAAGTGCCACCATTGCCGCGAACGGTTTCCGCTTTCGTGTGCCCTATGGCACATTGCTCTGCGTCTCGGACAAGCCGCTGCATGGCGAGTTGAAACTACCGGGAATGGCGTCGTCTTTCTACAAGACGCAGGTTTCGCGTCATTTGCAGATCGGGATTCGCGCGATGGAGCTGTTGCGTGAAATGCCGCTGGAGAAAATTCACAGCAGAAAACTGCGCTCGTTTAACGAAACAGCCTTTCTATAGGGGATTTTTTCTGAGGTTTTCTACGAAAAAGCGACTTTTTATGCTTATGGGGTGATTGCCTGTTGGTGAAATCTAGGGCTAGATGCGCCCCGCAACGATAAAGTTGAGTGGCGCATAGCTTTGCCGCCGAATAAAATAACAAAGGAGTACGAGATGACCGCTAAACCGATGACCAAGACCCAACTCGTCGCAGCATTGGCAGAAAAGATGGATGCCGACAAAAAGACTGCTACCGCTGCACTGGATGCGGTTGCGGAACTGGTCATGCAGGAAGTGTCTGCCGGTGGCGCGATCACGCTGCCCGGAATAGGCAAGATCATGTGCCGCGCCCGCCCAGAGCGTCAGGTCCGCAACCCCGCTACAGGCGAGACTATGACCAAGGCAGCAGACAAGGCAGTGAAGGTCACAATCGCGAAAGCCCTGAAAGACGCGGTCAACGGCTAAGTCCCGATAAAATTCTTTGAAAAGGCCACCCGGTTTCGGGTGGCCTTTTTCGTAAAAAGCCCTTCGGCCGCCGTACCAACATATATCGGCCCTTGCATCTGTCACAAAGACGGACCACAGTTGGGGTACAATTTGATGCGCTCTCCCTCGCATCCGCTACTGCAACGCATGACAAGTTCATGCGCCTTTGCGCATGAGGGAGAGGAAGGCAATGAAAAGACGCAGCTTTATGCAGAGCACTGGCGCAGTGGCGCTGGCGATGTCCCTGCCACGGCAGCTTCAGGCAAGAACCACATGGCAACAGGACGGGACGCGCATAGACATGCTGTCCGACGGGTATCTGGAATTGCCTGCGGACATGATGCTGGAGAATATGCCACAGGATGAACTGGCGGAAATTCTGGCCCGTTATGACCTGAATAGCGATCAGCTTGAACCACCCTGCAATCTGGTGCTGCTGCGCGATGGGCCGCGCGTTGTCCTGTTTGATATTGGCGCGGGGCCGGATTTCATGCCCTCGGTTGGTCATATGATGCAGGCGATGGAATCCTTGGGTGTCAGCCCAGATGACATTACGCATCTGGTCATAACCCATGCGCATCCCGATCATATCTGGGGACTGCTGGATGATTTCGATGAACCCATGCTGCCCAATGCCGAGGTAATGATGGGGCGCGCAGAATGGGAGTACTGGATGGACCCCGACACGGTCGAAAGCATTGGTGCCGCGCGGCAATCCTTTGCGGTGGGCGCACAGCGGCGACTGGTCGAGGTGCAGGATCATGTGACCCTGTTCGATGATGGTGCCGAAGTGCTGCCGGGTGTCGAAGCGATATCGACCCCCGGTCACACGCCCGGACATATGTCCTTTGCGCTGAACTTTGCAGGGCAGCAGTTGATTGTTACTGGCGATGCGCTGGTAAACCATCATCTGGCATTTGAGCGGCCCGAATGGCTGTCTGGGTCTGATCATGACCTTGAACAGGCCGCGCAAACACGGCTGCGCCTGCTGGACCGGATCACGGCAGATGATCTGACAATCCTTGGCTTCCATCTGCCCGAGGGGGGCATGGGCCGCGCCGAACGGCTGGCCGAAAACCGTTATCGCTTTCACGCAGGAGCTTAATATGAAACCAATATCAGCGATTTGCGCCGTTGCATGTCTTTGGGCGGGCGTTGCTCTGGCCTCAGAGGATATTCCCGACAAGTACCCTCAGTCCGTCCTCTATAACAAACCGGTAGAGGTGATCCCGAATGTCTGGACATCCATTGGTGCAACAGCCCCGCCCACTTATGAGAATTCAGGCCATAACAATAACCTGAGCTTCATCATCACAGGGGAAGGCGTCGTGGTCGTCAATTCGGGCGCGTCCTATCAGATTGCGCAGGCGCTTCACGAAGAAATCCGCATTCGGACCGATCAGGACGTCATGCTGGTTGTCGCTGAAAACGGGCAGGGCCACGCCATGCTGGGCAATAATTACTGGATCGATCAGGGCGTCCCCGTTCTGGCCCATGTCGATGCGGCGGCAGAGTTCGAGAAAGATTCCGGTCAGGCATTTGCCAGCCTGCAAAACTACGCGCGCGAGAAATCCGAGGGCACCGTTCCGATGCAACCGACCGAAACATTCGAGGATCGGGTCGAGTTGACGATGGGCGATTTTCGTATCGAAGTGCTGCATCTTGGCCCTGCCCACAGCCCCGGTGATACGCAGGTCTGGCTGCCCGAACAGTCGCTGGTGATCGCGGGCGATATCGCCTTTCATGAACGTATGCCCCCGATCTTTGAGGGGACCTGCACATCGTGCTGGATTGATACATGGGAGAATGCGTTTGAACCGCTGGGCGCAACCTATGTCATTCCGGGCCACGGCCACCCCACCAACATGGCACAGGTGCGCCGCTACACGCATGACTATCTGGTCTGGTTGCGTGCCCGAATTGCCGAGCATATCGACGAGGGAGGCGACCTGACGACAGCCTATTATGTCGATCAGTCGCCCTATATCCAGCTTGATACCTTTGAGGAACTGGCAACGCGCAATGCTGGCGTTGTCTTTGCCGAGATGGAGTGGGAATAACCGACGATCGGCCCTGCGCGCAGGTTTTGTGCGCAGGGCTGCTGGACTTTGTCCATCGGGCGCGCGAAACAGGGCGACATGAACACCTGCACCCTGACAGATACCCAGATAGCGGCGCTCACAGCGTTGCGCCGTCGTTTGCATCAGCATCCCGAAGTTTCCGGCGACGAAGCTGGGACTGCTGCTCTCATTCGTCAGTTTCTGCGCGCAACATCCCCCGATCAGATCATCGAGGGCCTTGGCGGGCATGGTCTGGCGGTTGTTTATGATAGTGGGCATCCGGGGCCAACTGTGTTGTTCCGCGCCGAACTGGATGCCCTGCCTATCCAAGAGCAGACAGGTCTGGACCACGCCTCGGCTATTCCCGGTGTGGCTCATCTGTGCGGGCATGACGGGCATATGGCCATACTTGCGGGGCTTGGTTTACGGCTGGCGGATAACCGGCCAGCACATGGGCGGGTGATCTTGCTGTTCCAACCCGCCGAGGAAACCGGCGCGGGCGCACGTGCCGTGTTAAATGACCCGCGGTTTGCAGCGCTGCGCCCCGACTGGGCCTTTGCCCTGCACAATATGCCGGGCATGGCGCTGGGTTCG
Source organism: Roseinatronobacter bogoriensis DSM 18756 (assembly GCF_004366635.1). GTDB lineage: Bacteria > Pseudomonadota > Alphaproteobacteria > Rhodobacterales > Rhodobacteraceae > Roseinatronobacter > Roseinatronobacter bogoriensis. The sequence continues at coordinate 506,032 of NZ_SORN01000001.1, forward strand.
GTTGCCGTGGGGGCAGGGCCTGCAAGCTGCGCCTCGGTCGGATTGCGATTTCGCTATCAGGGGCGCGAAGCACATGCGTCACTGCCGGAAACGGGGGCCTCTCCTGCGGCTGCACTGGCGGGGCTTATGGCATGGGTGGCGCGTCACTCTGTTGCACCGGCAATGGGGCCGGATTTCCGGCTGGCGACATTATGTCATGTGAACATGGGTGTGCCTGCTTTCGGGATTGCCCCCGCGCAGGCAGAGGCATTTGTTACCCTGCGCACAGTGGACGACAACGGGCTGGAGGCATTTGTTCAAGACATCTCAACCTCGGCGCAGGAACATGCCGATGGGGTGTCGCTGGAAATCAGCCGCCACGACCATTTCAATGCAACCCGCAATGACCCGCAGGCCGCTACCCATGTCACGCGCGCCTGTGAAGCCTTGGGCGTGGCGCGGGGTGATTTTGCCTTGCCCATGCGCGCCTCGGAAGATTTTGGTGCGCTGAGTGGCGCCACTCGCACCGCCCTGTTCTTTCTGGGTGCGGGCGAAGGGCATCCGGCCTTGCATAACAATGACTATGATTTCCCTGATGCGCTGATACCGACGGGTGTTTCTGTGTTCTCCCGAACGCTGCAAGAGGTCTTGCACGATAACTAAGGGCATAAAGGCAGGGTGCAAACTGCAAGGGCTGGTCATTCGGCGTTTTTCCTGCTCAGAATGGGAGATAAGCCCCGCACAGAGAGGACCGCATATGTATTCTCACATTCTGGTAACTGTCGCCTATGAGGCAGAAAAAGATGCCGCCCCATCGCTGGAGATTGCGAAAGCGCTGCTGGCACCGGGCGGACAGATCACCTTGATCCATGTGATGGAACCTGCACCTGTTTTCGCACTCAGCTACCTGCCCGAAGGCTGGCGCGACGAGATGCACGACGCGATCGAGGCCGATATGCGCCGCATGGCCGAAGGTTTGAGTGGTGCCGCGACTGTCGTGGCGGAGGGGGACGCGGCGCATGAAATTCTGGAACATGCGCGCGCCCAGAGGGTGGATTGTATCGTCATCGCCTCGCATCGTCCCGGCACCCAGAACCTGTTGCTTGGCTCAACCGCGAGCAAGGTTGTAGCGCGTGCGCAATGCGCGGTGCATGTCGCGCGCAGGCCACCGGCCAGATGAGTGCATGTGTGATCACGTCCTTCGGGCGCTATCGTGTCCTGTTCCTGATGGCGGCAGAGGCAGAGTATGGCCCCGCCTTGCGCGCGCGATTCACCCCGGTCATGACCGGGGTTGGCCCGGTCGAGGGGGCGGTGTCCACAGCGGCCACGCTGGCGGGTTTGCAGGCGACGGAAGGGCTGCCTGATCTTGTCGTCTCGCTTGGCTCTGCCGGGTCGGCGCGGCTGGAACAATGCGCGGTCTTTCAGGCGCATACGCTGGCTTACCGTGATATGGATGCCACGGCGCTGGGGTTCGAGAAAGGGGTGACGCCCTTTCTGGACCTGCCCGCGCGCTTGCCGCTATCCTACCAGATTGCCGGTCTGCCCGCCGCCAGCCTGTCAACTGGCGCCAATATCGTTTCTGGCGACATGTACGGGACGATTGCGGAAGATATGGTCGATATGGAAAGCTATGCCGTGCTGCGCGCCTGTCAGCGCTTTGATGTGCCGTTGATTGCCTTGCGCGGCATATCGGATGGCGCGGCACCGCTGGAAGGGCTGCATAGCTGGACCGAATATCTGCATATCATCGACGCGCGTCTGGCCGAGGCTGTGGACAGGCTGCGCGCGCAGCTTGAGGCGGAAAACCTGCCGGGCTGAGAGGATGTGCCCATCACACTGCGCGCGGTGCCACGGTTCTGTTTCTGAACGGGAGGAATGCCCACTCAGGTCTGGCCAGATTGGGCTTTCTCGCGCTTGACCTTGTATTCTTCCGGAATGGGCATCCGGTTGAACGCATCCAGCCCCGCGATTTTGTAGGCTTCGGCCAATGTCGGGTAATTGAAGGTGTTTTTGACAAAGTAATCCACTGTCCCCTTCAGGTTCAGCACGGCCTGCGCGATGTGGATCAACTCTGTCGCGCCTTCACCCACGATTTGCACCCCCAGAACGCGCCGCGTCTTGAGGCTGAACAGCATCTTCAGCATCCCGTGTTCCAGCCCCATGATATGACCCCGGCTGGTTTCACGAAACCGCGCAACACCCACCTCATAGGGAATACCGCGTTCCTGCATTTCTTCCTCGGACATGCCGCAGGTCGAGATTTCGGGAACCGAGTATATCCCATAGGGAAACCACGGGCTTTCAGACAGGGTGGGCGTGTCCAGTGCGTGACATGCGGCAACACGGCCCTGCTGGACTGATGTAGACGCAAGGCTGGGATGGCCGATCACATCGCCTGCCGCATAGATATGCGGAACCTTCGTCTGATAGCTTGTGCGGTCCACCTCCAACCGGCCGCGATGATCCGTCGCCAGCCCCGCAGCCGCAAGGTTCAACCTGCTTGTTGCACCCAGACGCCCGGCCGCGAAAAGCAGCATTTCGGCGCGCACATGGCGTCCGTTCACAAGGGTGACTTCGGCGTAATCGCCTGCATCCTCAATCTTCTCGATTGCAGAGCCAAGCCGCAGATCGACCCCATTCTCGCGGATCTGGTGGGTGAAATCCTGAATCAGGGTCCGGTCGATGAAATCCAGAAAGGTCTCGCGCGGCTCAATCAGGGTCACCCGCACATCCAGCGCCGAAAACATGGTGGCATATTCCACACCGATCACACCCGCACCCACCACGATCAGACTGCGCGGAATGCGTGCCAGTTCCAGAAATTCGTCGCTGTCGACAATGCTGGTGCCATTGAAGGGCACGGTTTCGGGACGGAAAGTCTTTGTGCCGGTCGAGATCAGAAAGCGCTCTGCCGTCAGACGGGTGACATCGCCCGCTTCGGTGTCCACCTCCACAGTATGGGCATCTACAAACCGTGCCAGACCATACAGCGTATCAACATGGTTGCGGTTGAACTGATGCTCCAGCACATCCACTTCGTGATCAAGGGTCATGTGCAGCCGTGCCTTAAGGTCTTCGGCGCCGATCTTGTCCTTGACCCGGTAGGAGCGGCCATAGAATTTACGCTCTCGCCAGCCTGACAGGTTCAACACCGTCTCGCGCAATGTCTTGGATGGGATTGTGCCCGTGTGAACCGACACACCGCCAAGCCGGTCCTTGCGGTCAATGACAAGAACGCGGCGCTTCAACTTGCCCGCCTGAATTGCCGCGGCCCGGCCCGCAGGGCCAGAGCCGATGATGATCAGATCATAATCTTTCATTTGCCTACCCGAAAAACCTTTCTGTTTCAGCCCGTATCATAGCTATCTGTCACGTTCAGCCCAAAACTACGAGCGCCAGCTTGCCGGAACGGATTATCGCGGCTTTCGCTGGTCTGATAGTTGAGGGGCGATTGCCTGAATGCCCGGATGCGCCCAAGTCCGGCATGTCAAAACCCTCAACACTGTCAGCGCATATCGTGTGGCAAGGGACGCATAATCGCGCGGAGCGGTCTTGGCAAAGCCCGCAGTGCACAGGGCCAGGCTTCGGGGCGCTTCGGGAACATCTGATCGAATTTCCGGTTACGATTGCACCCAAATCCGGAGAGCGGCCCTGATGGAAATTGGCTACCTCGTCCATGATCTGAGCGACCCCGCGATCAAGCGGCGCGTTACAATGCTGACCGCAGGTGGCGCGCGTGTGGCTCTCGCAGGTCTGAGCCGCAGTGCCACGGGTCGTGAAGGGTTTGCCAATGCACTTGTGCTTGGGCAGAGTGCAGACGGTAAACTGGCACAACGGGCGCGGCAGATTGCGCATATTGTTGCGCGTCAGAGATCCAGACTTCTGGCGCATCTGGGCCAGCCCAATGTTCTGATTGCCCGCAATCTGGAAATGCTGGCCGTTGCAGTCAGTTTGCTACCGCGATTTCGCACGCGCCCGCGGCTTGTTTTCGAATGCCTTGATATCCACCGTCTGCTGACCGATCCCGGCGCTGCGGGCCTGGTTCTGCGGTTCGTGGAGCGGCGCCTTGCGCCCCATGTCGATTTGGTTCTGACCAGTTCGCCTGCTTTTGTCACACATCATCTTGGTGCAGTATTTGGCGATCGTATCGCCATCGTGGAAAACCGTGTGCTTGAGCTTGGTAGACCTGCTCTTGGGGCAAAGAGCCTTGCACCAATGCCCCCGCACGTCATGCCCAGGCCGCCTTGGCGCATTGGCTGGTTCGGCGCGCTGCGGTGCAAACAATCACTCGACATCCTGACCGAAGCGGCGCGACTTGCGCAGGGAAAGCTGGAGGTCGTCATTCGCGGTCGCCCCTCTCCTGCTGTGTTCGAAGATTTCCCGGCACTCATCCGAGGTCACGCTCATATGCGGTTTGAGGGGCAATATGACAGTGATGATCTGGGCCAGCATTATGCGGGTGTGCATTTTGCTTGGGGGGTGGATTTTTACGAGGCCGGGGCGAATTCCGACTGGCTGCTGCCCAACCGTCTTTATGAAAGCGTGCATTACGGAAGTGTTCTGATCGCGCGCATGAATTGCGAGGTGGGGCGGTTTCTTGTGCGCCACAACATTGGCGTTCCATTGTCCGACCTGTCGGCCGAAGCAGTAGCGCACAAGTTTTCGTCTGTGCGGGCAGAGGATTACCGCGACCTTGTCCTGCGCCAGCGCCGCCTGCCGCGTAGCATGTGGATGGCCGATCAGAGTGACTGTGTTGACCTTGTCAGGCTGCTGGCCAATGTGCCCGACCACAACCAGAAACTGGGTGTCATGAGATGACGGTTCCTTCCTGCCAATCCTGTGACCGGCTGCTGATTGTTATCCCGACACTCAATGAAGCCGACCATATTCAGGGCGTCATCCAGTCACTGTTGCATGATGCCCCACCCAGCACCATTCTGGTCGTGGCGGATGGGGGCAGCACCGATGGGACACCGACACTGGTGCGTCAGATGGATGATCCGCGCATCCGCTTTATTGAAAACCCCCACCGTATCCAGAGCGCGGCCATAAACCTTGCTGTTGCTGCATTCGGCGAAGGCGCGACCCATCTTCTGCGCGCGGATGCACATGCGCTTTATCCGCGTGGCTTTGTGCGGGCCTTGCTGGAGGATATGCGCGCGACAGACGCAACGGCGGTCACGGTGGCGATGACCACTCTGGCAGATCAGGGGTTTGTGGCAGGTGTGGCGGCCGCGCAAAACAGCCGCCTTGGCACTGGTGGTGCCGCGCACCGAATGGGGAAGGGTGGGCGCTTCATCGACCATGGTCACCATGCCCTGATCAGGATGGACGCATTTCGGGACATTGGTGGATATGATGCGCGCCAAAGCCATAACGAGGATGCCGAGTTTGACCACCGGCTGACCCGCAATGGCGGCCGGATCTGGCTAAGCGGGCGCACGCAGATGGGCTATTTCCCCAGACAGACAGCAAAGGCACTGTTTTTGCAGTATTTCCGCTTTGGCGCAGGGCGTGCGCAAACCTTGCTGAAACATGACCTACTGCCACGCCCGCGGCAGTTTTTGCCGCTTCTGGTCGCGCCTTCTGTGGGGCTGGCGGTGGTGGGGCTGGCCGGGTTGATGCTTGCACCCGCCTGGGGCTGGTTGGCCCTGATCGTCCCAGCGGGTTTATGGGCGGCGCTATGTCTTGGCTATGGCTCAGCGCTGGCGTGGGACGCACGGCGGGCAGCGGTGCTATGGGCTGGCCCAGCGGCCATGCTTATGCATCTGGGGTGGAGCGCCGGTTTTCTGCGCCAGCTTGCCAGCCATCTTGGCGGGCAAAGGCTCTGGTCGGCTGTGCGCAATCAGTAGCTGCCTTGTCGGCGCAGAACCACGGATACAGTGCGCAAGATGATTCCCAGATCGACCCAGAAATTCCGCTGGCGGACATATTGCTGATCCAGCATCACACGTTCGCGGTAGCCGACATCACTGCGCCCGCTCACCTGCCAAAGCCCAGTCAGCCCCGGACGAACGGCCATATAGTCGCGAATGGCACTGCCATAATGGCTTACCTCATCCATGACGATGGGGCGTGGCCCCACAAGGCTCATTTCGCCCTTCAGGATATTGATAAGTTGCGGTAGTTCGTCAAGGCTTGTCCGGCGTAGCATTGCGCCCAGCGGGGTGACGCGGGGGTCGTTGCGCAGTTTCTGGGTTTCGCGCCATTCCTGCGCGGCTTCCGGGTGTTCTGCAAGGTGCCGGGCAAGGATGGGGTCTGCGTTCACCGTCATTGTCCGAAACTTGAGACAATAAAACGCTTTGCCGCCTTTGCCGATACGCCGATGTGCGAACAACACGGGACCGGGGTCTTTTACGCGAATGAAAACTGCAAGCATGATAAGAAGCGGGCTGAGCGCGAGGAGTGACACAGCGGCAATCAGGCGGTCGAATACCTGCTTCACAAACGTATCGGGTGAAGGTCTCTCAGCGTCCTCTGCCCCGGTTGCAGGAGCAATGAGAAGGGACGAAGAAGAATTCAGCCGCTTTTCCATACAAAAACCCCACTGATGAATGCCTCAGTGGGGTTAAAGTCCGGGTCCGTTCGTTTTGTTCCTTAAAAAAGGGTTAATCTTCGCGCTTCAGAGCACCGAACTGGATTTCTGCATCGCACAGGATGGATGCGTCGAACAGGCATCCGGTTCCCAAGGGCGTAAAGGCCACCCAATCAACTTGGAAAATCAGGGGCTCCGACCACTCGAACAACCCCATCCAGTCGATCAACAGATCGGTCGTCCAGATGGAAAGATACATTTTCTGTTCAATCGCCGGAATCCTGTCGCTTTCCTCTGTTCGGATCAGGGCGCCATCCATGTACCACCGTAGGCGGCCAGGTTCCCAGATGAAGGCAAGATCGAGCCAGTCATCAACATTCGGGACCGGGGTCAGGTCTTCGTTCCCGCCCTCGCCGTCAAAGTAGATATTGGTCTGCAAGACCGGCTCTGTTGCGGACAGGAATTCAAAATCAATCTCGTTATGCAGCAAGCCTTGCGGTGGGCCAATGAATGTGAAGAAGTTGGAATTTGTGCCAGTGGCAAATGGCACCCGAACTCTGGCCTCATACACGCCATAGCCGAACCGCTGATGCGATTGTATTTCGGCGCAGATATAGTCTTCCGGCCCGTCTTCGGCCTGTTCAACAGACAGATGCAGCAAACCGTTTTCCACCAGCACTGCATCTTGCGACCACAGGCAGTTCTGGTGCGGGCCGTTCACCCAACCATCAGAGACGAACCATCGCTCGCTGTCGAGGGTTGCAAATTCGTCCACAAAGCCGTCCTGATCTGACGCGGCGGCTGAAAAGGCCAGAAGCGCGGTGGTCGCGGCTGCAAGCAAATATCCGTGGCGCATATCATTCTCCAATTCCTGTTGAGGCCCTAACCAGAAGGGCTTGCGAAATGTTCCGTCAAAAAGGCGGGAACAGTCCGGGTGTTTAGAGGTTACTCACCCTAGCTGGCGGAACCTCCGCATGCATTGGCCCAAGTCTATGGATAATTGATGAGTCTTTCCATCCCCCGCGCCCGGATACTGGACCCCGCATCAAACGGCATTTTCGCTGTCCCAGCGATTGCGATCTCGCTTTTCGTTTTTGCGTATTCTACGATCTACGGGCAAAAAGCGGTGCTGTTGTTCTATGCGATCTGGTTTCCGCTGCTGATGCTTGCCCCGGAGCGGTTGCTGGTCAATCGCGGCCCGATCCTGTTTGTTCTGGCGCTTCCAGCCCTTGCGGCCTTGTCGGTGCTGTGGTCGGATGTGCCGGCCCTTAGCCTGCGCGCGTCCATTCAATACGGCACGACAGTTCTGTGTGGTCTTATCGCTGCGCGGGTTGTCTCTGTTCGAAGTCTGGTGGCGGGGACAGTGCTTGGTGGGCTGGTGATCTTGCAGTACTCGCATTCCGAAGGCGCTTATGCCTATGACTTCCTAGACGCATCTTACGCGATGCAGGGGGCGTTTGAATCCAAGAATCAACTTGGCTTCTATGCGTCGCTGACGGCGTTTCTGGCCTTGGCCTATGCGGTCATGTCCGGCACGCCTTTCATTCTGCGCCCGGTTGCCTTGCTCATCTCTGGCTTTGCTCTCTGGACGCTTGTGCTTTCAGATTCAGCGACCTCGGCGATTGCCCTTGTCGCGGGCCTGTTCACGACGCTTGTTGTCCTTGGGGTGACAAAAATCGTGGTCAGTGCAAGGGCACAGTTTATCGTTATCCTGCTGTGTATTGCGCTTGCTCTCGCTGCCATCGCAGCGCAGGTGGGCGCGCTGGACGTCGTTTTCGAGGTCTTCGGCAAGGATACGACCCTGACGGGCCGCACCTACCTTTGGAACCAAGGCGTGTTGTTCGGTGAAGAACGACCTATTGCGGGTCTTGGATATTATGCGTTCTGGGTTCACAACAGGCCCGAAGCAGAGGACCTCTGGCGAGAATTCTACATAACCGCGCGCACTGGTTTTCACTTTCACAACACCCTGATCGAAAGTTTTGTTGCCTTGGGCCTTTTGGGGACAGCGCTTGTCGGCGCGTGGATGCTGGCGCTTCTGCTCGGTACGTTGCGCATTGTCATGAATACCGGCCTGCGCGCCGAAGCGGCGATCTGCGCCGGTCTGGCGGTCATCTTTTTCATCCGCTCAGGTGTCGAGATAGACTTTTTTACACCCTACACTGTGGGATCGTTTCTGGTGCCATATATCATTGTCCAGATGAGTGATCAGCGCCGCGCGGTGTTGGACTCCTACACGCGGGCTGTCACGCCTTGACGGGCGAAACGCCAAGAATTTCAGTCATCATCGCATCTTGGCGCGCCGGTCGCGTGCTGCCTTACGCTGTGGCCTCGGCCCTTGGGCAAGTGCGGGTCAGGGTCGAGGTCATCATCGTTGACGATGCGTCGCCTGATGACAGCTTTGCCAGCGCCGCAAGGCTGACTGTCGATCCGCGCGTCCGGGCCTTTCGGATGGACCGGAACGCCGGGCCTGCGGGCGCGCGCAACCTTGCGCTGTCCCATGTTCGCGCGCCTTGGGTTGCGGTGCTGGACGCGGATGACCTGATGCGCCCGGACCGCTTGTCGCGCATGTGCGCGCTGGCGCAGTCTGCCCCGGCAGATGTCATTCTGGGTAATATGACAGAAGTCATCGGCCAGTCGGACCGATCTGAAGACGCATCTATTGGCCAGCCCTTTATCACCAGCCTGACGGAACCCGCCCCGCTCGATCTGCGCAGCTACATCTTTGGCAATTTCGAAGGGCAGGGTGGGCGGACATATGGCTATCTGAAGCCGCTGATATCCACTGAGTTTATCTCAAGGCACCGCATCCGCTACAACGAGAGCCTACGCAACGGAGAGGATTTCCATCTTGTCTTGTCGTGTTTCGCCGCTGGCGCACGGGTCTGGGTTTCGCCGGTTCCGGATTACCTGTATTTCCGCCATGACGCGTCAGTGTCGCACAGGGCTGATCCGGCGCATCTGGAAGCGCTTGCCGCCGTAGATCGCGCCTTTGCAGAAGCTCAATCTGACCCGGAAATCCGCGCCCTGATGTACAAGCGTGCCACGCAGATCGAGCAACTTTGCGCCACCGAAACCATCATGGCCGCCCTGCGAGAGCGCCGCATCGCGCAAGCCCTGTCCGTGCTATCTCATCACCCCAGCGCAACCCCGCGTTTGGTGCGTCAATTGTCGCAAGCCCTGAGCAAGCGCCTTTAGCCATAGGCCCGGCGCCCCGTTGCCCCCGCCAGCGCGCCAAAGCAGACACCTGCGTGAAACACCGATCGAAGCCCCCAGAAGGCAAGACCGGACGGATTGGCCAGATGGGGCAGGGCGCGCAACGCTGAATAAACTGCCTTGGCGCTGCTTGTGGTGAACAGGGACATGCGCCCATACAGGGCGGTCGCCCCGTAATGCCGCCCTTCGGCGAAGCGGCGTTCCGCCAGCCAGCGCAGTCGCAAACGGCGGGGATCGACCACTTCATGGACCACAGCATCCGGGCATATAGCAAAGCGCCCCCCGTCCCTGGCGAAACGAAAGAAGAAATCCGTATCCTCTCCGCCCGAGCGCCCCAGATCTTCGCGAAAGCGTAACTGTGGCTTGCGCATCAGCACATTGCAGGTATGCCCTGTTTCAACGCGTCCATTGCGCTGTTGCGGCTGGTTGGACAGAAAATCGTTGCGGGTTATCCATTCAGGCGCATCGGGCGGATAGAGCGCGCGGGCAGGGCCAAAAACGGCGTCTGCGCCGCTTTCTTGAAGGCAGGTCCAGAGTGTGGAAATCCAATCGGGCGGTGCGGTTTCGTCATCATCCAGAAAAGCCACAAACTCGCTTTGCGCCGCGTCAAGACAGGCATTTCGGGCAATCGAAATATTGCCTGCGGGGGCATGAACATAGACAACTGGAATGCCCGCGCCAGAACCCAGCACGCGCCCCTTGGCTGACGGCATCTCGTCATTGTCAGCAACCACCAGCCGTAATGTCACGTCCTTTGGCAAGACCTGCGTGGCCACGCTCCGGATGGCCTTTGTCACGCTGTCGCGACGAAAGGTGCAGATGCACACATCAATTTGGGTCTGCCCGGTCACTGCAAGGCAAGCGGCATCTGGCGCAGCGCGCTTCCAACCGTGGTTGTTTCCTGCCCCGGCAAAGGCACCACCAGTTCCAGCACATCACCGGGCTGCATTCTGTCAGTGCGTGTCACCGGCACGGGTTCTGCATCACCGCGCGTCAACATGATATCGGGTGCCCCCAGACCGTCCATTTGCGTATAGCCATCCTCGTATTGCGTTGCCTCTGCATAGAGCGCGGCTTCGGTGCTGATGCGGATGCGATATTCCTCTATCTCGCTACGCACGGTCAGCAATTGCTCGGCCACTTCGCGCGCTCTTGTATTCACAAGGTCCAGCCGCTCGCGACCGGCCTCGTTCAGGCGCTGCTCGGCGTTTAGCCGTGCTGTCGCCAGTTCCAACAAACGCACTTCCTGATCTGCCACACGCGATTCCAGTTCAATCCGACGCCCCGCAACCGACAGGCCACGCGCCACAAGGTCAGAGATATTGTCCAATTCCTCGGTAGCAAGCTCCAACTGTCTTTCGCGCAGGGCAACCTGCACTGTCATCTGCTCGATCTGTTGTTCAAGCAGGGCCTCTAGGCCGTCAAGCTGCGACAGAGCCGAGGCCAGCGCGGCCTGTCGCGCGGCAAAAATCTCGCGTTCGCGCGCCATCAGCTCATTTCCGATACTGGCATTGCGAAGCTGGGTCGGGATCTCGATCTCGTCGCTGTCCTCATTTTCGGCAATCAGGCGCGCTTCAGTGGCCAGCCTGCGCAGCAAGGCAAGATTGAGTACTTCATAGTTTCCCAAGGACGCAAGCGCGGTGCGCGCATTGCGCTGAAACTCGACCCGCCCCTGCGCCATGCCGCCTGCAAGGCCGATGGCCTGAAATACCGTCAATCCCGGTGTATAGGCATAGGCGCCGGGGGTGCGCACTGCCCCCAGCACATAGACCGGCCGAAACTGGACCATATCCACCGTGACCTGCACCTCTTCGCGGCTGACCAGCTGATTGCGAAACGCGGCGGCGATTTCGACCGAAATCTGTTCGGGTGTCTGGCCGGCCGCCGCAACCCGGCCCGCCAGCGGCAGCCCCAAAGTCCCATCAGGGGCAACAGTATATTCGCCGTTCATGTCGGTCCAGGAGACATATGTCCCCTCAACTGCATCCCAATGCCCGACCCGGATCATCACCACATCCTGTGGCCCCAGAACATAGTTTTCGGCCTGTCCGGCACTGGCAAAGGCTAGTACCATGAGTATCGCTTGCAGGATGTTACGCATTGATCAACCTTGCTTCGTATTCACCTGGGTCCATGTAGCGCCGCGCGCCACGCAGATCAGCGCTGTCCAGAACTGTTGCGGCAAGACCAGCCCTGAAGTCGCGGTGATCCCGCATCGCTTCAACCAACAGTTTCGCGGTCACCTTGTTCCAGGCGATGCTCAGCACTGTTGCGTCCAGCATGCTGGAGACATTGTCTTGTATGACAGCATGTGTGAGTGGCGGCATCACGATTAGCGTGTATGGCCACTGCTCGCGCCAGTCGGATAGCGCCTCGTCACTGGCGCGGCGGGCATACTTCTCGAAAAACGACTGCTCCAGATCTTCAAAACTGCCGATTTCAACATTTTCGAGATGAGAGAGCATGTTTTTCGCAGCAGGGCTTAGCCCACCCGCATCGACCAGCGCAACAAAGCCAGAGCGTGCCACCATCGCCTGACATAGCGCTGCCACCACTGATCCGACATCGCCACCATCATCAAGCGCGGCCAGCCCGACGATCCGCCCCTTGGCGAGAGGCACCTTGCGGTCGATTTCCTGACGCATGCGGGTCGCCGTGCGCTGTGTCACCTTGTTGGCTTTCTGCTTGCCAAGGGAATCTGCGTTGCGCGGGATCAACCCCACACAGGGCAGGCCCGAATGCAGGGCAACTTCGGTGGCAGTTCGAAGCGGGGCTGTGCGCATTTCGCGCATTGCTGCAAGCACAAGTCCGATCAGCCCCCCCATCATGATGCCCGATATCAGCAAGCGCAGTCTGCGCGGGCTAGAGGGCGCGCGCGGGACTTCGGCATCCGAGAGGATCTGAACCGATGCGATGGGAAAGCCCTGCTGCTGCATCGTCGTTTCATGCCGGCGCAGATAATCGGCGTAGACTTGCGCATAGGTCTGGGCAACCGCTTCCAGCTGCGCCAGCTGGCCCACCGCTTCATTGCCATTCCCGGTATCCGTCACCATGGAAAGTTCCTGCCGGAGCGAATTTTCACGGCTTTTGGCAATGTTGTAGCGGGTGCGCAATGCAGTCACTTCGCCTTCCAGCGTCAGTGCAATATCCGCGCTTAGCGCGTCCAATGCGTTCTGTAGGCGGGTTGCCTGAGGATGGTCCGCACCGGCTTGCGACGTGACCCGAAGCAGGTTGCGCCGTGTTTCAAGGTATTCCCGGCGCAAGGCAATCAGCGGATTGCTCGCATCGCCATCCGCATAGAGCGCGGAAATCGCAGCCATCTCGCCCGGGGTCGCGTCCAGAAGCGCTTCGTAGCTTTCCAATTCGGCGCGCAAAGCGGCAGTGTCCGTTGCGGCCCTGACCAATGCGCTTGCAAGCTCTGACTGCTGCTGTTCTGACAGCAGGTCGCCACGTGCCTGCAACAAGTTGTTTTCAACGCGAAACTGCTGAACTGCGCTTGCCGCTTCGATATTGCGCCGCTCCATCGTGTCAAGGCGTTCTCTGATCCAGTTTCCGGCATTGATTGCAATCTCGGTGGTCCCGGCCAGCTGAAACTGGGTATAGGCTTCGCCATAGGCGCGGGCGATCATTGCTGTCTGGTGGGCGTCAAATCCGGTAAATGTCAGGCGCATGACGAAGCTGCGATCAATGCGTTCGACCATGACCTGATTGAGAAGGATCGAAGCGGCGGCTTCGCGCGCCAACTGCTCCAGGTCTGCCGGCTCGGTCGATTGTGAGAAGGCCGGATCTTGCCTTGAGCCGACCAGAAGCGGCGCTGCCAACCCGCGCAACGCGCCCAATATCCGCACAGATGCATCTATTGGTGGATCAAGAAACGCCTCGTCCTGATGCAGATTGAGCGCATCCACAACTTCAAGCGCTAAAGCGCGTGAGCGGATGATTTCCATCTCGCTCTGAATTGCGGCATCCGTGACCACGGCATTGGGCAGGGCTGACACCTGATGCAACAGTTCCGATCGTTCCTGGTCCAGCAGGATCGTCACTGTTGCATCATATCGCGGGACAGTTCCCATTCCGTTCAGCAGGGCAATGGTCCCCCCGATGAAGGCCGCAGCGCAAATCACGATCCATTGCCGACGCAACGCCCGAATTGCCCGTGCGGGGTCAAGCGTGACTGTCTCGCGCGTGGCACCTGCTGGGGGTGCCACCTGCCAGACTGTGCCTTTTTCTCCGATTGGCCCTGTCATCTCAAATCCATCCTTTGACAAGTGCTGAAACAAAATGGGCTGAGGGATGTTGATGCCTCATGCGGAAACCCCGCTGGTCTTTATCAACGAAGGAAGCACAATGGCCCTTCCACCCTGTGATGTGATCATCCCGGCCAGAAACGCGGCAGCGACTCTTGGCGAAGCGGTATCCTCGGTTCTGGCGCAAACCGCCCCTGACCTGTGTCTGTACATCGTCGATGACGGCAGTACCGACAGCACCCAAGCCATCGCGCGCGAGTTCGCCGCCGCAGACAGCCGTGTTACTGTCCTCAGCCTGCCCGGTGCGGGCATTTCGGCCGCAATGAATGCCGGGATTGCCGCTGGCAGCAATCCCGTTATCGCCCGCCTTGATGCCGACGACATATCCGACCCGGACCGCCACGCGCGGCAACTTGCATATTTTGTGGCCAATCGTGATGTTGTCGCCCTGTCCGGCGCGCATCGCGAGATCCGCGCCAATGGCACGCTGACCGGCCGCATTCATCGCGCTGCTTTCGAAACCCATGCCGATCCTGCCCGTGCCCCGGCCAGTGAGCCGCCGCTGACGCAGCCCTTCTTCATGGTTCGCCGGACTGCGCTTATGGCTGCTGGTGGCTACCGTCCATTCCCCGTGTCCGAGGATAGCGATCTGTACTGGCGCCTGTCCGAACAGGGTGCACTTGTCTGTTTGCCCGAGATTGTCGGATCTTACCGGGTGCATTCGGGCAGCATTTCTGCGGCCTCTATCGTCAATGGCCGCCTGATGGCGCTGTGCTCGCAACTGGCAGCGCTTTCTGCCCGCCGCCGCGGGCGCGGCGCGGCTGACATCATCCTTCCGGCGCAGCCGCGCTGGCGCGATGCCGGTGATCTTGCCAGCATGATTGACCATGCCGCCGCCGATACGGGGCTTGAACCCGCAGAGCTGCGCCACTTGCGCATTGCCTGCGCCGCCAAGCTGATGGAACTTGCCGGATACCGGCCCTATGAACTGGAAGCGCGCGATTGCACTTTCATCGCATACGCGCTGGAAATGGATGCCGATGGGCTTGCCCCGGAAAACCGCTCCGATCTTGCCAAGATGCGCTCCGCCAGCGCTGCAAGGCTGTTGCGTAAGGGCCATGTCGGTCGCGCCCTGAAGCTGGCGCCGGTCAGCCTGATGCCGCAAACCTTGCTGCGCGCGGGGACGGGCCGACTTTACTGGTCGAAACTGCCCGGATAAGCCGGACCCGTCGCGGTTTTCAGGGTGCCTAATCGGTGTTGTTCGCACTGGCTGTTTCCTGCTGTGTAGGGGCTGCTGCCGGCAGTTCGGTGACAAACGACCCACCAAGTGCCAGATGCAGCGCAACGCGATTGCGCAGCAGCTCAACGCGCACTGTATGCGCGTCGCGCAGCGCCTCGAAATAGCGCACACGCACGTCATTCAAACGAAAGGCTTCCAATTCGCCGGCTTCAAAACGCTGGCGTTCAGTGGCGACGGCGCTTTCCAATTCGCTTGCAGCGCTGTTGAGCAAGCTCAGACGGCGGCGCAGCGCGGCTTCATCGGCAATGGCGGATTCAACTTCGCGGAAGGCGGTCAATGCGCGCGCGCCATAAAGTGCCAACGCTTCTTGCTGCTGCGCATTGCGGACTCTGACCTGTTCGGCGCGCTGCCCACCGTCAAGGATTGGTGCAAAAATATTACCTACAAGCGACCAGGCCAAGCGGCTTGGATCGCGCTGCGATGTGATGGCACCGGACAACGAGACGCTGGGCATCCGCGCGGCCTTTGCCTCGCTGCTGCGATAAAAGGCTGCCGCCACACGCCGTTCGGCTGCGATAATATCTGGACGCCGCTCAAGGATCTGGGCGGGCAGGCCGACTGGAACACTTCCGGGCAAAGAAGGCAGGCCGCGCACAACATCAAGACGGCCAGAGGGGTAGCGCCCGGTCAGCACTTCAAGCGCGCGCCGTCCATTGGCCACGGCGGCTTCGGCGGCAATAACCCTGTCACGCGCCCGCGCAACATCGGCACGCGCCGAATTGCCTTCGACGGCCAGAATTTCTTGCGCCTCGATGCGTTGCTCGACGCTGGCAAGCAAGGCTTGACGCGCTTCAAGTTCCTGACGCGCAATTTGCAAGGAGCGGGCGCTGCCGTTTACGTCAATCCAGGCCAAAGCCACCGTTGCGGCAAGCGACTGTCGCGCGGCCTCAAATATGGCCTCTGCGGCAACGGCCTCATAGCCTGCGGCCATGCGCTGCCCTTGTATACGGCCCCACAAGTCAATTTCCCAGGTCATGCGCAGCGCACCGCTGGCCGTATCCTCGGGTCTGCCATCGCCATCGCGCCGCAAACCCAGATCAGCGTTCAGCGTCGGCATGGCGGCAGCGCCTGCCTGTCGCGCGATGGCCTGCGCTTCGCTCAGTCGTGCCGCAGCGGCGCGCAGATCACGATTGCTCTTCATTGCATCTTCGACCAGTTGGTTCAGCACCGGGCTTCTGAAGGACGCAACCCAACCGCTATCAACCATGCGTGGCTCGCTCTGCGCGAAGGCCGCCCACTGAGTCGGCACAGTGAAATCCCGCGTTGTGGTGAATGGCCCCGGCTGGGCACATGCCCCAAGCATGACTGAAAGTATTACGATTTTTACGGATGGCTTGACGGCTTTGGCAGCATTGAACGGCATTTGGCGCTTTCTCCACGGATTATCCCCGGTGCAACATGAGGGGGGTCAATTTTGTTCCTGAAAATCCTGCCAAAAACTCTGGGTAAGGTGGCAACTCGCGCACACTGCCACAAAGAAAGTTTGGATGTGATGTTTCCCTGCAACGGTTGGTGAGTTGGACAAACTTCACACAACATGCCAAGAATATGGCCGATCAGGACGTCTCTTCGCGCGTTCTGGCTGTGCAAAGCGGGCCACGACACGGATGACGGCATGCGCGCGGGCTACTCGCCCACGCGCATCCGGCGTTATCGCGCTTGATAAACTCCTGCGGCATCAGCACCAGAGACTGTCACTTTCCCTCCGATTGAAAGCGCCGAGATACCCTTGGCCGCAATACCGTTCCGCCCGGCCTTCACCTGGTGTTTGCGGGCAATCGCCGCGTCCAGAAGGCCGTCATGGCAACCGCAATCAAAGCGCGTGCCACTGAACCGGAACGCATGAAGTGCAATGTTTTCGGCGTCGCGCGCAATCGCATCGGTTAGCTGAATTTCACCGCCCGCGCCTTTTGGAATATCGCGCAGGGTCTCAAAGATGCGTGGCTCCAGAATGTAGCGCCCGACAGCGGCCAGCCGTGATGGTGCTTCTTCGGGGCGGGGTTTCTCTACCATGCCAGAAACCAGCACGCTGCGCCCGATAGAGGCTTGCGTCACCGAAAAGATCCCGTAACTGCTGGTCTCTTCTGGCTGAACCTCCATGGCTGCGATCATATGGCCGCCGGTATAGTGGTCTGCCATTTCCGACAGGCAAGCTTCGCCAAGGATAAGGTCATCTGGCAAAAGCACGGCAAACGGGCCCGGCAAGGTCAATTCCGCAGCGCAAAGCACTGCATGGCCAAGACCCAGAGGCTGCGGTTGTTCCGCGAACACCACGTCGATGTGATCGGGCACCTCGATATTGGCCAAGGCATCGCCCAGACGTGTCTTGCCAGATGCATTCAGGTCATCAATGAAGGCGCGATCAGGGGTCAGATAGCGACGTATTCCTGCCTTGTCGGGGTGGATGACGATGACAATGCGCTGCACACCCAGATCAATCGCCTCATCTATAGAGAATTGCAGCGCGGGCCTGTCATAGATGTTCAGAAGTTCTTTTGGGGTGGCCTTGGTTGCTGGCAAAAGACGTGTGCCCTTTCCCGCTGCAGGAATTACAACTGAAGCTATTGAATGTGTCATTGTCTACAAACCCTTGTTTTACGGCCCAGCACGCCGCAACCCGGATGCGGTGTGGGCAATCGCTATACTAAGTGTAAGGTGGCGTGGTTCTCTGGCGCAAAACCCGCCAGTCAGATCACCGTGCTGTTCGTTTCGGTGCAACTCAGGCTGGCGATCCTGCTTGGCGTTTGCGCCGGTGCCAGTCTGGCTGCTGTGCCGCCGACGATGGTAATCCAGGACCTGTTCCCGCTGCCAAAGCGGATACTCCTATTCAAGCGCATTCGCATATCTTCCCCAAGCTTTACTGCACGCAACCCAAGAACCAGAAGACTGCGGAAATGTTCCAGAAAGCTTCGGGCGTTCTGAAAATTCGCATGATCTGTAATTGTTCTTGTTCAGCGGCGCGCAACACATCACTTGGCAAAGCCTGAAAAAACTGCGTGTGCACTGCTGATGCCGCTTAAGAAAGGCAAGCAATTCTGTCGCGTTAAATCAATGCACAGAGCGCAAGACCGCCATTCCTGTCCGGGCGCTTTCAGTCCTGCGCGCGCTTCTTCAGCCGCTCTTCAAGTGTCCGGGCAAGGCGTTTCAGTTCGTCAGAAACAGGTTCTTCTGCCACGCGCTCAAAAAGCGCTCTCAATTCCCGATCAAGCGCCGCATCATCCGTGTCGTTTTTCTTCTGGTCCTGAGAATTTGGGTCTGACATCTTCTGGAGCCTTATTTTCAAAGCTTCTTATGGTTTGCTTGGTGCGTTTGCCTGAGAATCGCGCGCGCGGCGGCTTATAGGCCGGGGTCGAAGGGATTGTCAAAACAACGTCCTGCCAACGTTTTTGAGGGAATGTGCATCACGTTGTGTTGATTCTTGCTGGTGCCGGGCTTTGGGTTTCCTATGCGCGTCCCACCAATCGCCTCAGGAGGGTCAAAACAATTTCGGACCCATGTGGCAGGTGGCTTAATCTTCAGAAGGTGCTTGCGGTTGCACGCTTTGTTCTTGCGTCAATGGTTGCAGGTCAGAGGGTCGCCCCCAGATCGACACGCTGACCTGATCAATTCCCTCTTCGCGCGCATGTGCCGGTTCCAACTCTACGATCCGGACCCGCAAAGGGGCCTGTCGTTCAAGCGCCGGGGTGATCAGCATCGCAGCATCCGGCCCCAGATAGCCAAGTTGCTTGCGCTTGTTCCTGCTGAAGCCAAAAGACCAGCGCGCGGGCAATTTCACGAAAGCAGCCACACGGTTTTGCTGGTCATATTCCAGCGCGACGTCCTGACCAAGGGTCACACCTGACCCCTGAATTGCAAATTGTAGCCCGTCTATCCTTGTCTGGTGGATAAGTGCCTGCATGATGTGCCACCCCTGTGTTTTTTGCCAAGGTTACGCATACCCCCGCGACTTGGCGAGGGGCGGCATTGCAATTGGCAACATGAGCGCGGCATTCCGCTTATCTGGCCCCAAATAACACGTCACCCGCAAAGCGACGGTCAGAACGCGCGATATCCTCAAGCAGGCTTGGCTATCGGGGTATTCGCTGGTTTAAAGGCGTCGGGTTTTCGAAAGGTCAGAAGATGAACGTCGATGGGGAACGCTTCCTGAAGGATTTGCACCAGCTTCGGAGTTTCGGGGCGTCCGGGACAGGCAAAGGGGTCGTGCGTCCGGCCTACTCGTCCGCAGATATTGCCGCGCGTGAATGGCTTGCCGATCGTATGCGCGATGCAGGGCTTGATGTTCGTTTCGACCCTGTTGGCAACCTCTGGGGGCTGTCAGAGGGTAAATCCCTGCTGATAGGCTCTCACAGTGACAGCCAGCCAGAAGGCGGGTGGCTGGATGGTGCTTTGGGCGTTGTCATGGGGCTGGAACTGGCCCGCGCGGCGCGCGAAGCGGGTGGGCCAGCTGTTTCTGTTGTCAGCTTTCAGGATGAAGAAGGGCGCTTTGGCGTCACCACTGGCAGTGCGATCTGGTCGGGTGGCCTGTCGCTGGAGCATGCTGATCACTTGACCGACAGCACCGGAACCAGCTTTGGGGCCGCCCGTGCGGCAATGGCGCATCTGGCGCAGGATTTTGTCGATCCGGCGCGGTTTAGCGGTTTTGTCGAATGTCACATCGAACAAGGGCCGTGGCTGGATGAGGCCGGGCAATCCATCGGTGTGGTCACTGATATCGTGGGCATACGCGATATGCGCATCACATTCGAAGGGGCGCAAAACCATGCGGGCACCACGCCCATGCACCTGCGGCGCGATGCGTTTCAGGCGCTTTCGGCATTCAACACGGCACTGAATGACAGGCTGCGCAATGTCGTCACGCCAGCATCGGTCTGGACCATCGGTCATGTTCACCTGCATCCGGGCGCGCATAGTATTGTACCGGGCAAGGTCGTGTTCTCGATGCAGTGGCGCGATGGCGAGTCCGTGCGGCTTGGGCGAATGGAAAAAGTGATCCGAGATACGGCGGCTGAAATCGCAGATACGATGGGGATGGGCTTGTCATTTTCCGAAATGCTGGGGTTGGAACCCGTGGCGATGGCGCGGCCTTTGCGCGCCGCAATCGCGGATGCCGCGCAACAGGTTGCACCTGGAAAATGGCGCGAAATGCAATCAGGCGCCTTGCATGACGCAACCAATGTCGCGGCGCTTATGCCTGCGGCAATGATGTTTGTCCCCTCGATCAACGGAATCAGCCATGCGTTTGAGGAAGACACAGATGAGGATGATTTGCTGTGTGGTTTGAACGTGCTGGCACAAGCGCTTCCTGCGCTGGCAGGGGCAGGTCATTGATCGGGGTGTCGCGCCGCCTGTGCGGCGCGCTTCTGGTGTGATCGCACTTGCGAAAGCTTAATGATTCAGTACCTTCGCGCAGGGGGAACCGACATGCCGCATGACCACAGTGAACATGACAACCATCTGGACCCGATCGACGCCCGCGTGCGTGCGCTGGAAACAATTCTGACGCGCAAGGGTCTTGTAGACCCTGCCGCGATGGATCGGATCATCCAGACTTATTCCGAGGATGTAGGCCCGAAAAATGGCGCGCAGGTCGTCGCGCGTGCATGGTCGGAACCGGGTTTTGCCGACTGGCTGGCCCAAGATGCCACGGCGGCCATTGGCTCGATGGGGTTTTCGGGGCGTCAGGGTGAACATATGCAAGCCGTTTTCAACACGGATGCGGTGCATAACCTTGTCGTCTGCACCTTGTGTTCCTGTTACCCGTGGCCGGTCCTTGGCCTGCCCCCGACATGGTATAAATCGCCCGCTTACCGGTCGCGTGCGGTGTATGAGCCGCGCGCGGTGCTGGCGGAATTCGGTGTCACCCTGCGCGAAGGCCAGAATGTGCGGGTCTGGGATTCGACCGCTGAGTTGCGCTATCTGGTCATCCCGCAACGGCCTGCTGGCAGCGAGGGGTTGTCGCAGGCAGAATTGGCCGGGCTGGTCACGCGCGACAGCATGATCGGGGCCGGACTTGCGCAGGTGCCGTCATGAACGGCCCGCATGATCTGGGCGGCCAGATGGGGTTCGGGGCCATCAATCCAGAAGGCGAGAGCGCCCCGGTTTTCCATGCCGGGTGGGAAGCCCGCGCGCTGGCGCTGACGCTTTGTGTCGGTGCCTTGGGGCGCTGGACACTGGATGAAAGCCGCCATGCCCGTGAAAGCCTGCCGCCGGCTGTCTATTACGGGGCCAGCTATTACGAGATATGGATCAGGGGGCTGGAAGCGCTGCTGGTCAAACACGGCTTGATCAGCGCAGAGGAGATGGCAACGGGGCAGGTGGCCGAGGCTGCGGCGCATCCAAGGCGATTGCCCGCTGACGCTGTCGCGCCCGCCCTTGCGCGCGGCGGGCCGACCGACCGGCCCCTGCAGACAGCGCCCCGCTTTCAGCCCGGCGACAAGGTGCGCGCCAAGGTCATACACAAGCGCGGCCACACAAGGTTGCCGCGCTATGTGCGCGGTGCCGTGGGGATGATCGAGGCAGATCACGGGGGCCACGTTTTCCCGGATACAAATGCGCATGGTCAGGGCGAAGCGCCGCAACGGCTATATACTGTCGTGTTTGACGGACGCGCCCTGTGGGGCGATGATGCCGAGCCGGGCCTGCACATCTCTGTCGATGCATGGGAGAGCTACCTTGAACCGGCCTGAACACCCGTTTGCCGCGCCTTGGCAGGCGCAGGCATTTGCCATGACCTTTGCCTTGCATGAAAAGGGCGTGTTTACATGGGCCGAATGGACAGCGGCGCTTTCCGACGCGCTGGGCGCGGATACCCGCGACGGGGCGATGTATTATCAGTGCTGGGTTGTTGCGCTGGAACGGTTGATCGACCAGAAGACCGGCACCACCGAAGCGCAGCGCGCCGATCTTGCCTTGGCATGGCGCCGCGCAGCGCAGGCGACACCGCATGGACACCCGATCAAGCTGGACAACGACCCGGAAGCCCGCGTCAGTGGCCATTAAGCCCTACCGGCCCATGCGCATTTTGTCGCATCTCTCACAGTTGCGCGATTGGCACTGGAAGTTTTGCGCAATCGTACCAACCTATTACATGTGACGCAGGACCGGAACATCCGCGTCTTCTTTGTTACTGTCCCTCGTTCCGCACCTGCGCCCGGTCATCAAGACCGGGCGTTTTTTATCTTGCGCCGGGCGATTGCCCGCGCTTTCATGGCGCTTATGACCAAACCTAATGACGCGACCCTTAAACGAATCCTGCAACGTACCAAAACCATCGCAGTGGTCGGTGTGTCGCCAAACCCAGTGCGCGCAAGCTATTTCGTGGCGCGCTACATGAAGCTGAAGGGCTTTCGGGTGATCCCGGTCAATCCCGGTCATGCTGGCGCAAACCTGCTTGGCGAAACCGTCCGCGCTACGCTGGCAGATTGCCCGCCAGAGGTGGATATGGTCGATATTTTCCGCCGGTCCGAATATGTGCCTCCAATCGTTGAAGAAGCGCTGGCCCATCTGCCCAATCTGCGCACGATCTGGATGCAGATCGGGGTTACCAACCCCGATGCTGCTGCCCTTGCGCAGGCGCAGGGCCTGGACGTGGTGCAGAACCTGTGCCCCAAGATGGAGTATCAGCGCCTGTTTGGAGAGTTGCGGATGGGCGGCATCAATACTGGTATCCTGTCCTCGCGCCTATGACGCGCGGCCCAATTCCATGATCACGGCCCCCAGCGCGATCAGGCACATCAACGCAAGCTTGCGTGGGCCTACGCGCTCCTTCAGGATGAACCAGCCGATAAAGGCCGCGAACACGGTCGAGGTTTCGCGCAAGACTGCCGCTTCGCCCACTTTGCCGATCAGGGTGGCGATCATGACCGCGCCAAAGCTGATATAGGCGATCAGCGCACCCGCAAGGCCGCGCAGCAATAGGGGCAGGGGGCGCGGCGGTTGGGCCATGTTGCGGTAACGCAGCGCGCCCAGAATCATGAAATCCACTGATGACAGAAAGAAAAACCACGCCAGAAAGCCAAGCGGGTCGCCTGATAACCGGATCGCCCAGGCGTCATATGTGGTGTAGACTGCCACCATCACGCCGCCTGCCAGCGCCCAGACCAGCCCCACTTTCAGCGCGCGCAAATCAATTTGTTCTTCCGACAGGTTGCGTAGCGCCAGCAGCAAGATCCCCCCCGACAGGCACGCCACGCCCAACCATTGAAGCGCGGTGTATTGTTCGCCGAAAAACAGCATCGCGGCAATGACAGTGATTAGCGGACCAGTGCCGCGCACCACCGGGTAGACAACCGTAAAGGCCGCTTTTTCATAGGCCAGCGCCATCGCCATTTTGTAAATGAAGTGAATGACCACCACACCCACCAGCACGGGCCACATATGCGGGTCCGGCAGGCCAAAGACGAACAGCGCAATAGGCGCGGACAGCACGACCAGCGAAAGGTCGATGGACCCGCGCGAGAGCCACGGGTCATGCCCGCCTTTCTGAAGTGCGCCAAAGACAGCATGGGCAAGTGCAGCCGTCAGCGCCAGAAAAGTCGCCAGCCGCGCGCCCTCTGGCGTGCCGACAAGCGAAAGCAGCCATTCATTCATTCGGCATACCTGCGAAGATAGTTAACATGTGTGGCATATACCCAGGCGCGGGGCAGGGCAAGGGCGCTTAGGGCTGGCGCGCGGCCTTCTCGCTCAGGCCAGAGGTGCCTTCGCGGCGCGCAAGCTCTGCCTCAATCTCGGCCAGTGTCACCCCGCGTGCCGCGCACATGACCAGCAGATGATAGACGACATCTGCCGCCTCGGATGTCAGGCGCGCCTTGTCGCCCTTCACGGCCTCGATCACGGCCTCGATGGCCTCCTCGCCGAATTTCTCGGCGCATTTCTCGGGGCCTTTGGCCAGCAGTTTCGCGGTCCAGCTTGAGTCAGGGTCCGCCGCTTGCCGTGCCGCAATGGTGGAGGCCAGCCGCTCCAGCGCGCTCATGACACCCTCACCGGGATGCCAGCCGCAGCCATATGGGCCTTGGCCTCGCCAATTGTGTATTCGCCAAAATGAAAGATTGACGCGGCCAGCACCGCAGAGGCCCCCGCGACTGTCACCCCCTCGACCAGATGATCCAATGTCCCCACACCGCCAGAGGCGATCACCGGAATGCTCACCGCATCGACAATCGCGCGCGTCAGCGGCAGGTTGAAACCCGCGCGCGTGCCATCCCGGTCCATCGAGGTCAGCAGGATCTCGCCCGCGCCTTTGGCGGCAACCGTGCGGGCGAATTCAACTGCGTCAACGCCCGTCGGCTTGCGCCCGCCATGGGTGAAAATCTCCCATTTGCCGGGGCTGACGGTTTTGGCATCAATCGCCACAACAATGCACTGGCTGCCAAACCTGTCGGCGGCGCGGGCCACCACATCCGGGTCGGCCACGGCGGCGGAATTGAAACTGACCTTGTCCGCACCTGCCAGCAACAACGCGCGCACATCCTCAACGCTGCGCACCCCGCCGCCAACAGTCAGCGGCATGAAGCAGTTTTCCGCCGTGCGGGTTACCAGATCGAACATGGTGCCGCGGTTTTCATGGGTGGCGTGAATATCGAGAAAGCACAATTCGTCTGCGCCAGCGGCGTCATAGGCTTTCGCCGCCTCCACCGGGTCGCCGGCGTCGCGCAGGTCTACGAAATTCACGCCTTTGACCACGCGGCCATCGGCGACATCAAGGCAGGGGATGATGCGGGTTTTCAACATGGCGTTGTCATAGCCTGCACCGACGCGCCAGAAAAGAGGCATTTGATGCGGATCAATGACAGGGGGGCGAAACTGGCTGAATATCGACCCATCACACAGCAAGAGGCCAATCATGACCGACATCGCCGCACGCACTGCCCAGATAAAAGAACGCAAACTGGAATTGATTGCGCGGATCAGCCATGTCGATCAGGAGCTTGCCACCCATGGCAGCCCGGATTGGGAAGATAATGCGGTCGAACATGAAGAGGATGAAACCCTCGAAGCGCTGGGCAATGCGGCGCAAAGGGAAATTCTGATGCTGGATGCCGCATTGAAGCGCATCGACGCCGGGGAGTATGGCTTTTGCGTGAAATGCGGCAATGACATCAGCGAAGAACGCCTGAACCTGTTGCCTGCCACCCCGTTCTGCCGCGATTGTGCAACCTAGTGTTCGGCACCTGACACAAGATACCCGAAGACTGCTTGGAGGGCGTTGTGGACGGTCGACGTTAGCGCAACGTAGCGTAGCGTAGCGTAGCGTCGGGCCGCGGCGCGGCGATACGCGGTTGAATCTGTAGCGCTTTATCCTGGCCAAATCCGCGAAAGATCAGATCTTTGCGCTGGTGGTAGCCAAATCGCCGTGCCGTGGGTGCGGCCCGGCGATGCGCGGCGGCCTTCGGCCTTTGCTCCGCGCAGTTAAGAGCACCTGAACGGCAGATTTGTCCCGCATGGATGACTATAAAAACTCCTGACGGCAGTTTGTGTTGGATGCGGAACAGGGCATAGCTGTAAGGGCCGCGATGGGCATTCTGTACCGCAAATACACAATGCCTATCGTTGCGGGCATATCAGTATTCTCAGGCGGGGGATCCCCCTTCCTCAACACTGGGGCTGCCGTTTGAGCCACCCTCGGAGCCACTACCATTGCGGTCACCCATATCAAGGCCCGCGGGAGCATCATCGCTTGCGGGGCTGTCAGAGGGGCCGCTTGTTGCCGGGCAAGTTGAATTTGTCCAGTACAACACTTCGCCAGTCCTTTCTGAAACCACTGCCGAGAAGCTGCCGACATCGCACCCCGTTGCCCCTGCGCCCGCTGGGGCATCCTGCGCGATTGATGTTGTTGCAAACGCGGCAAGCGCCAGCGTGGGTAAAGTCACATAGAAACCTGTCATGGTGATACCTTTCTTCCGTGATGTATCCTAAGCGCGCCATCGACCGGCAGTTTTAAAACCCACAACCGTTGGTGCGCTATACCAAGGCCTAGAAAATCCGCGCAGCATTGAACCCGTCCAAACACAGGGGTTCACTTCATGATTTTGTGAGAATTTTCCTTTGGCATTGTATGTCTTGCCGAATTTTGCGCGCTAACCTATACGCGCAGCATGTTGGATCACGCACAAAACCGCCCCGAATTGCCGCCCGAAATTGCGCGGCGGCGCACCTTTGCCATCATCTCGCATCCGGATGCGGGAAAGACGACTTTGACTGAAAAATTCCTGCTCTTTGGTGGGGCCATCCAGATGGCCGGGCAGGTGCGCGCCAAGGGTGAGGCGCGGCGCACGCGCTCGGATTTCATGCAGATGGAAAAGGACCGTGGCATCTCGGTCTCGGCTTCGGCCATGTCTTTCGATTTCGGAACCTATCGGTTCAACCTGGTGGATACGCCGGGCCACTCTGATTTCTCTGAAGATACCTACCGCACCTTAACTGCTGTTGATGCGGCGGTGATGGTCATTGACGGGGCCAAGGGCGTGGAATCGCAGACCCGAAAATTGTTTGAGGTGTGCCGGTTGCGCGACCTGCCAATCTTGACCTTTTGCAACAAGATGGATCGTGAAAGCCGCGAAACCTTCGATATTATTGATGAAATTCAACAAAACCTTGCGATTGACGTAACCCCTGCAAGCTGGCCCATCGGGCGCGGGGCCGAGTTCATAGGGTGTTATGATCTGCTGCGCAACCGGCTGGAACTGATGGACCGCGCCGACCGCAACAAAGTGGGTGAAACCATTGTGCTGGACGGGTTGGATGACCCGGCAATGGAAGCGCATATCCCTGCCGATTTGCTGGCGCAACTGCGCGAAGAGGTCGAGATGGCGCGCGAATTGCTGCCACCGCTTGACCCGAAATCCGTGCTTGAAGGGCATCTGACCCCGATCTGGTTCGGGTCAGCGATCAATTCATTCGGCGTGAAGGAATTGATGGACGGCATCGCCGCCTATGCGCCGCAACCGCAGATTCAGAAGGCCGAAAATCGCCAGATCGCGCCAGAAGAAGACAAGGTCACAGGCTTTGTGTTCAAGGTGCAGGCCAATATGGACCCCAAGCATCGCGACCGCGTGGCCTTTGTGCGTCTTGCCTCGGGCCATTTTGAGCGCGGAATGAAACTGCTGCATGTGCGGTCGAAAAAGCAGATGAGCATCGCAAGTCCGGTGCTGTTTCTGGCAGCCGACCGCGAACTGGCGGAAGAGGCCTGGGCGGGTGATATCATCGGCATTCCCAACCACGGACAATTGCGCATCGGCGATGCGCTGACCGAAGGCGAGGCGCTGCGCTTCACCGGTATCCCCAGTTTTGCGCCGGAACTGCTGCAAGCCTGCCGCGCAGGCGACCCGATGAAGGCCAAGCATCTGGACAAGGCGCTGACCCAATTCGCCGAAGAAGGGGCCGCCAAGGTATTCAAGCCGGTTTTCGGGTCAGGCTTTATCGTGGGGGTTGTCGGGCAGTTGCAATACGAGGTGCTGGCCAGCCGGATTGAACTGGAATATGGACTGCCGGTTCGGTTCGAGCCGACACAATTCACCTCGGCGCGCTGGGTGGCCGGTGACAAGCTGGCGGTTGAAAAATTCACTGCCGCCAACAAACAGCATATGGCCACTGACAGTGATGGCGACCCGGTGTTCATGACGCGGCTGCAATGGGATATTGACCGCGTGGCCCGCGATTACCCCGATATTCGCCTGACATCGATCAAGGAAATGCACGGCACCTGACAGGGCGCTATAGCGCATCCAGTATGGCACGCGCCTGCGCGCTGTCTGCGTCCATCTGGGTAATCAGCCCGTCCAGGCTGTCAAACCGCATCTCGTCGCGCAAATGTGCAATGAGGGCCACTGACAGGTGGTGACCATAAAGATCACCCTTGAAGTCGAAAAGATGACTTTCAAGATTGGGCAGGTTCTCTCCGAACATGGGCCGGACCCCGATCGAGGCGACGCCGTGGAACTGCCCTTGATCCGGCACATCGACTAGCACAGCATAGACCCCGAAACGCGGGGGGTGCAGGCCGGTGATTGACATGTTTGCGGTCGGGTATCCCAATTCTCGCCCGCGTTTTTCGCCATGCAGCACTTCGCCGTCGATCCGGTGCCAATGGCCCAGCATATCAGCGGCGTCACGCGGGCGCCCATCGGTGATGGCTCGGCGAATGGCCGTTGACGAAAAAACGCGGTCCCCCTCGGCCAGCAGCGGCGCGATGGTGACCTTGAACCCCAAATCGCGGCCGAGGCGTTCCAGGTCGCCAGCGGTGCCTTGACGGCCCTTGCCAAAACAGAAATCCGCACCCACCACGACATGGCGGACCCCAAGCCCCTGTGACAGGACATCACGGGCAAATTCATCAGCAGAGAGGCTGGAAAGCTCGCGCCCGAATGGCAACTGGTACAAGTGCTGGACACCCAGCCGCGCGAGTCGATTCGCGCGGGTTTCTGCACTCATCAGCCGGAAGGGGGGCGCATCGGGGGTAAAGAATTCGCGGGGGTGCGGTTCAAAGCAGATGATCCCAAGTGGCGCATCGGGCAGGCGCGCAAGGTCGATGACGCGCTGGTGCCCACGATGGACCCCGTCGAAATTGCCCAAGGCGACAGAGGCCCCCTTGTCAGTTGGGGCAGGGTCGCGCCAATGGTGAAAAATCTGCATTTGCCCCCTGTGGGGCAATACGCCCCGCCTTTAGTCGAATTTGCGGCTTGGTGCCAGCACTGTGGCTTCGCCTTTCAGGACTGTCATATCCCCCACCGTGCAACGACATTCAAGTGTGACGCGTCGTTTTGCATAATCGATGGTCAGCACGGTCACTTCGGCCAGCACCACATCACCGGGGCGCACGGGGGCCATGAATTTCAGCGTCTGGCCCATATAAATCGTGCCGTGACCCGGAAGCTGTTCGCCAATCACTGCCGAGATCAGGCCCGCTGTCAGCATTCCATGCGCGATACGTCCTTCGAAAATGGTGTCTTGGGCGTAATCGTCATCCAGATGCACTGGGTTCCGGTCGGTTGAGACTTCGGCGAATAACTCGATATCGCGGTTGGTGATTTCCTTGCGCAGGTAGCGCGACATACCGATTTCTAGATCCTCGATGCAGATGGTGCCCCGGGGAAGATTGTCATTCATGCCGTTGTCCAACATTGCTCAAACCCTTCTGAAACCCGAATCCAGTTCGTTGTTGCAGTGCAGCAATAGCCGATCATTGCCTTTCGTGCAACCACCTTGGGTAATAATCGTGCAAAAGATGTAAAAATGATGTAATTATGTTGCGCGCAATCATGTCGCACCTGCTGCATTTTCGTACTGAAAAACCCCACCCTGCTTGTGCAGGATGGGGCAATGCCTTGGGGTGAAACAAGGGGTCAGCGCAATCGACCGATGGCAAATGTCGGCACTATCTCTTGTGTTGCAGTCCAGTCTTGCAGCAGCTTCGAGTCCGGGTTTTCCACATCCGGACCGAACTCAGCCGCCGCCAGCCCGCCCGTGATGAACAGGGTATCAATCCCCTCAACTAGACCGCCTTTGATGTCTGTGCCAATCCCGTCACCAATCGCTATTGCGCGATCCTCGGAAAACTTTACGCCCTTGCTGGTCGCGATACGGCGCGCCAGATCATAAATCGGCGGGTGTGGTTTGCCAAAATAAAAACTTTCGCCCCCCATCTGGTCATAAAGCTGCGCCAGCGCGCCCGCACAATAGATGCGCTTGTCCCCGTAATCGACAATGATATCGGGATTGGCGCAAAGCAGTTTCAAGCCGCGCGCCTTGGCCGACAGAAATCGGCCGCGATACTCTTCGGGGGTTTCGGTCCATTCGTCGAACAGGCCCGTGCAGACAATGCCCTCTGCGTCATCAAATGACACGCGCTCGATTTCTGGCTGGTCCTTCGCCCAGTCTGGCAAGGTGGTGAAAAAGCTGTCGTCTTTCTCGGGGCCAAGATGCCAGACACGCCGCCCGACAGCGCCCATCAGCATCCCCGCCTGCGCCGCATCACCTGAAGTGGCGATGCCATCATAGGCGTCATGTGACAGGCCCATCGCATCCAGTTGCGCCTGAACCCCGGCAGTGGGGCGGGGCGAGTTTGTCACCAGAACAACGCAGCCCCCCGCTTTGCGGAATGCTTGAAGTGCGGCTTCGGCGGCGGGGTAGACCCGTTCCCCATTGTGAACGCAGCCCCACAGATCGACCAGCGCCAGATTGTAATTGGTCGAGATTTCGGCGAAGTCCGAGATGATCCGGGTCACTGCGTCAAGACCGGGATGATCTGTTTCTTGCGGCTCATGACGCCGGGCAGCACGACTGTGTCACCCGTAACAGTCACGTTGAAGGACTTCTCGGCGACCTTGCGCAGCAGATCATTGGGCACCAGAAGCGTGGCTTCCTCGTTCAGAATGTCGATGACAAACAACATGACCTCATCCGCGCCATCTTCTGCGGCGACGCCGGGCATGGCCGCAACCAGCGCATCCTTGCGCGACAGGATCTGATCGGGGGCAGTGGTCTCCAGCACCGAGATGCGGAAAGTCTTGTCGCCAACCTTGTATTTCTTGGCATCCATCTTCAGCAATTCGGCATCTGAAAAGGCCGATACATCAGATTTCGCAGCAAACATTTGCGCGGCCAACTCGCCGATATCGACGCCCAGTTCCTCTGCCAATGCATGGGCCACAGCGCGGTCGGTCTGGGTGGTGGTGGGAGAGCGGAATTCCAGCGTATCGGACAGGATGCATGACAGCATCATCCCCTTCACCCCGCGTGGGGCCTGCGCCATATGCTTGCCAATCAAGTCATACATGATGGTCGCGGTGCAGGCCAGCGGACGGATGGTAATGTCGATCGGGCCTTTTGTTTCCAGCCCGCCGACCAGCTTGTGATGGTCAATAATGCCCTGAATATCGGCGTCGTTAATACCCTTGGGCAATTCGTCGGGATTGTTTGTGTCCACGATCACGACAGGCGTGCCGGGCGCAAGGTCTTGCAGGATCTCCGGCTGATCGAAGCCCCAATGCTCTAGCACGAATTTCGCTTCGGTGTTGGGTTCCCCCAACAGCACGGCCTCGGCTGGGGTGCCGCTGATATGAGTCAGATACCACGCCCAGATCAGGGGGGAGCCGGTCGAGTCGGTGTCGGGAGAGTAATGGCCGAAAACTTTGATCATCGCTGCAATTCCGTGTGTTGTTATGGTAACTGCCGGGGCAGTTTCTGCGCTGCTTATAGCCCTGCGGCAAATGCTTGTCACGCCATGCAAGCAAGGTGAAATTTCTGTGGCCGGGGCAGCGTTTTTTTCGGCACAATGATGTTGACAGCTCAGGTTGCTATCCCTATCTCTGCGCCGTTAGCACTCGACCAGGGCGAGTGCCAACAAATTTTCAACCTGGAACCAAAGGAGCGTTCTCAGATGGCATTCAAACCGCTGCATGACCGTGTACTCGTCCGTCGCGTTGAGGGCGAAGAAAAAACCAAGGGCGGTCTGATCATTCCCGACAGCGCCAAGGAAAAGCCCGCAGAGGGCGAAGTCATCGCCACCGGCGAAGGCGCGCGCAAGGATTCGGGCGAGTTGATCGACATGGCTGTTAAGGCTGGTGATCGGGTTCTGTTCGGCAAGTGGTCGGGCACCGAAGTGACGATCGACGGCGAAGAGCTGCTGATCATGAAAGAAAGCGACATTCTTGGCGTAATCGCCTGAATCGTTTTCGCAAAGTAGAAATTCAGACACCCAGGAGGCACCCAGATGGCTGCTAAGGACGTCAAATTCAACACCAATGCCCGCGACCGTATGTTGCGCGGCGTAAATATTCTGGCCGATGCGGTAAAGGTTACCCTTGGCCCCAAAGGTCGCAATGTCGTTATCGACAAATCTTTCGGTGCGCCCCGCATCACCAAGGACGGTGTATCGGTTGCCAAGGAAATCGAACTGGAAGACAAGTTCGAGAACATGGGCGCGCAGATGGTCAAGGAAGTGGCTTCGCGCACCAATGACGAAGCTGGCGACGGCACAACCACTGCAACAGTTCTGGCTCAGGCAATCGTGCGCGAAGGTCTGAAATCGGTTGCCGCTGGCATGAACCCGATGGACCTGAAGCGCGGCATCGACCTTGCAACCACCAAAGTCGTGGAATCGATCAAGGCTGCTGCACGCCCTGTCAACGACAGCGCAGAAGTTGCTCAGGTCGGCACCATTTCCGCCAATGGCGAAGCTGAAATCGGTCGCCAAATTGCGGACGCGATGCAGAAAGTCGGCAATGAAGGCGTGATCACTGTTGAAGAAAACAAGGGTCTGGACACAGAAACCGATGTGGTCGAAGGTATGCAGTTCGACCGTGGCTACCTGTCGCCCTATTTTGTCACCAACCCTGACAAGATGATTGCGGAACTGGATGATGCAATCATCCTGATCCACGAGAAGAAGCTGTCCTCGTTGCAGCCCATGGTTCCGCTGCTGGAGCAGGTCATCCAGTCGCAAAAGCCACTGCTGATCATTGCTGAAGATGTGGAAGGCGAAGCGCTGGCAACTCTGGTTGTCAACAAACTGCGCGGCGGTCTGAAAATCGCAGCGGTCAAGGCACCGGGCTTCGGCGATCGTCGCAAAGCGATGCTGCAGGATATCGCAATTCTGACCGGCGGTCAGGTGATCAGCGAAGATCTGGGCATGAAGCTGGAAAGCGTGACGATGGACATGCTTGGCAGCGCCAAGAAAGTGACGATCAACAAGGATAACACAACCATTGTTGACGGTGCTGGCGAGAAAGCCGAAATCGAAGCACGCGTTTCCCAGATCCGTCAGCAGATCGAAGAAACCACCTCTGACTACGACCGCGAAAAGCTGCAAGAGCGTCTGGCCAAGCTGGCTGGCGGTGTTGCCGTGATCCGCGTTGGCGGCATGTCGGAAGTCGAAGTTAAAGAGCGTAAGGACCGCGTTGATGACGCGCTGAACGCAACCCGCGCAGCGGTGCAGGAAGGCATCGTTGTCGGTGGTGGTGTGGCGCTGATCCAGGCTGGCAAAGCGCTTGAAGGTCTGACCGGCGAGAACAACGACCAGACGGTTGGTATCTCGATCGTGCGCAAGGCACTGGAAGCGCCGCTGCGTCAGATCGCAGAGAATGCTGGTGTTGACGGGTCCGTTGTGGCGGGCAAGATCCGCGAAAGCAACGACAAGTCGTTCGGCTTCAATGCTCAGACCGAAGAATATGGCGACATGTTCAAGTTCGGCGTGATCGACCCAGCCAAAGTTGTGCGCACAGCACTTCAGGACGCATCGTCGGTTGCTGGTCTGCTGATCACCACCGAAGCCATGATCGCCGACAAGCCAGAGCCGAAGGGCCAGGGCGGCGCAGGCGGCGGCATGCCCGATATGGGCGGCATGGGTGGCATGGGCGGCATGATGTAAGCTGCTGCCACAGCACTACGAATAACGAGGGGCCGGAAATTTTTCGGCCCCTTTTTCTATAGGCGTTTTTGTTTTCGTCCGTTTTGGTCAGGTGCACAAAAGCGGTTTGTGGGTAGTGTTCGCCACCTGACGAATGGTTCCCGCGTCCGATCCGATGCTTTCACGAGAGGCGGCTATGCGGGACTCTGCGGACATAGCAAAGCCGGGTGCAAAGCCGCGTAGCGTCGGGCCGCGGTGCGGCGATCCAAGGCTTACTCTATAGCGCTTTATGCTGGCCAAGCCCCTGAGAGATCAGATCTTTGCGCTGGGGGCAGCCAAATCGCCGTGCCGTGGGGGCGGCCCTTTGAGTCGCGGCGGCCTTCGGCCTTGATTCCGCGCTACTCAAAGACTGCAACGCCCTCCAATCATTCATCGGGTATCTTGTGTCTTGGCGGCAAACATTAGCCTCAAAGTGCCCGCATGAAAAAAGGCGCAAGCGGCGCAGTTTCACTTCTGGCAAATG
This sequence comes from Roseinatronobacter bogoriensis DSM 18756, assembly GCF_004366635.1. GTDB lineage: Bacteria > Pseudomonadota > Alphaproteobacteria > Rhodobacterales > Rhodobacteraceae > Roseinatronobacter > Roseinatronobacter bogoriensis. Next base: position 540,175 of record NZ_SORN01000001.1, read on the forward strand.
CGAACCAAACAATGCAGCAGGATTTTTGTATCAGTGAGAAACCTGAAAAACAGAAAGAACTCGGGTCAGTCATGCTGACTTGTTTACGGGCAAACGGAACCGTGGGCGCGGCAGATCGTTGGATTTGTAATGGTCGCCTATGCGACGCTGAATGAAAGGATACACCATGTTAGGTTGGGCACTTACTTTTCTGATCGTTGCACTTGTGGCTGCGGCGCTCGGATTCTCTGGAATTGCTGGCGCGGCGTCATCAATCGCACAAATTCTGTTCGTTATTTTCCTCGTGCTGTTTGTGGTCGCCATGATCGCGCGTGCTGTGCGAGGGCAACCACCGATGTGACAGGTCAAAAGCCGGTTCAGCAGAACCGGCTTTTCACTCTGACGCAGAAAGGCAGTGTTATGGACCCCAAAGATATCAAGCATTTAAACCCAAAGCTGGCACCAGATGCCGGTGAGCCGATCGAAACTTCGCCCGGAGTGCAGCAAGATCCGGGGAATGGTGACCCGATTGACAAGATTGCTGAAGTGCACACTCGCGTGCTCGATACAATCGCTGGTTTCAAGAAGCTGTCGCAAAAGGCAGAGCCGGAGTTCAAACCGGTATCTGATGCGTTTCTTGCAACCCATCAGAAACACGAGCGCGAGTTGGCCGAGCATCTTCGCAAACAAGGGCGCGAGCCCGGCGAAGACGGGTCATTTTTCGGCACAGTGAACAGCTCTCTGATCGAGATACGGTCCTGGTTTGAGGACGTGTCCGACAACGTGATGGACCGCGTTGCAGAAGGCGAAAAGCATGTTCTTGATGGCTATGAAGACGCTCGAAACACCGGGCAGAGCATCGAGGCAAATGCGATGCTGGCCTTTCATATTAAAGAAATCAATGCGCTGATGCGCGCGCATGGCACCTGACCCGACGCGCGCGCTAGAGTGCCGAATGTCGGGCGTCATGCGCCCGACATTTTCAGTGGCCGCGCGCTTCTAGCCAGGCACGCATCCACTCAATCTCTTCTTGCTGTGCGGCGATAATTTCACGCGCCAATTCGGCCACTTCCGGGTCTGAACCGTGTTCCAGCACGATTTCGGCCATAACAACGGCCCCTTCATGATGCGGAATCATGCCACGAATGAAATCGACATCGGCATCGCCTGTGAATTCGATCATCATGTCGCTATGCATAGCGTCATTGGCTTCCATATAGGCACGAGTTGAGGCGGGCAGATCCGCGCTCTGGGCGCTTTCATGCTGATGGCCTGCATGATCATCATGGTCCATTTGGCTGTGATCCATGTGACCGTGACTGGATGCAATAGCATAGCCGCCAGCACCGACCCCAGCAGCAATGACAAGGCTGATGGCAAGAGCAATTGGCTTCATGTGACGTTCCTCCTTTATGTCGGCAGCGTTCTAGAAGGCTCCGGTAGCTGGAAGGGAAGTCACGAGCGCGTGAAAGGTGTTGCCGCGATTGGAAATCAAACATTCATATGCTTGAATTACATGTTGGGCCATGCGAGTATGAATCAGGTTATATATTGGAGAATCCCCATGACAGTCGATCGTGCAGTCCTTGCCTTTGCCGGTGTGATGGTGCTGATCAGCGTTTTGCTGACCACATTCGTCTCGCCACTCTTTATCTGGTTCACCGTGTTCATCGGGCTGAACATGTTCCAGTCTGCCTTTACAGGGCTGTGCCCCGCCGCGATGGTGTTTCGTAAGCTTGGCCTGAAAGGCGATTGCGCCACGAACCCCTAAGCAGGGGCAAATCCAAAAATAAAGACAGCGTGTCGGCGGTTTTGCCAGACACGCTGTGTTCAGTTCAGATGAAAGCGGCTTTGCCAGAAGTGGTAAAGCCCCCCTGTCACTCAGACTTCTTTTTTCAAAGCATCAATCAGGTCTGTGCGTTCCCATGAGAAGCCGCCATCTGCTTCGGGGGCGCGGCCAAAATGGCCATAGGCTGCCGTGCGCGCATAGATTGGCCGGTTCAGGCCCAGATGCTCGCGAATGCCGCGCGGCGTCAGGTCCATGACCCGCGCAACAGCGCGTTCAATCGCTTCATCATCAACCAGCCCGGTGCCATGTGTATCGACATAGATCGACAACGGCTTGGCCACCCCGATGGCGTAGGAAATCTGCAAGGTGCAGCGCTTTGCCATGCCTGCTGCGACCACGTTTTTGGCCAGATAGCGCGCGGCATAGGCGGCAGAGCGGTCAACCTTCGTCGGGTCTTTGCCCGAAAAAGCACCCCCTCCATGCGGGGCCGAACCCCCGTATGTATCGACGATGATCTTGCGCCCGGTCAGTCCGGCATCGCCATCAGGGCCGCCGATCACAAATGTGCCTGTCGGGTTGACCCACCATTCGGTATTTTCGGTCAGCCAGTCGGCAGGCAGCACTTCCCGGATATAGGGTTCGACAATCGCGCGGATATCGTCAGGTTTCTGATCCTCGCTGGCATGCTGCGTGGATAGCACAAGCTGTGTCACCTCTACCGGCTTGCCGCCCTCATAGCGCAAGGACAACTGGGTCTTTGCATCGGGGCGCAATGTCGGTTCGGCCCCGGATTTGCGCACCTCAGCCAGACGTTTGAGAATCTGATGTGAATACTGGATCGGCGCGGGCATCAGTTCGGGTGTTTCATCCACGGCATAGCCGAACATGATCCCCTGATCGCCAGCGCCATCCTGCGATACGCCCTGCCAGATATGGGCAGATTGTTCATGCAGGAAGTTCAGAACATGGCAGGTGTTCCAGTGAAACTTGTCTTGTTCATAGCCGATATCGCGGATGCAGTCGCGCGCGATTTGCGGGATGCGCCCCATGTAGTCCTTCAGCCGTTCCGGGTCGGACAGGCCGACCTCTCCGCCAATGACAACCAGCGAAGAGGTGGCAAAAGTTTCGCAAGCAACGCGCGCGGTTTCTTCTTCGGCAAGAAGCGCGTCAAGCACCGCGTCCGAAATGCGGTCGCAAACCTTGTCGGGGTGTCCTTCGGACACGGATTCAGAAGTGAAAATGTAGTTCTGTCTTGCCATTGTACATCCGCCTGCTATCGCCGCCTCGACCGAATTGGTCTAAGCAACCCTGTCATAAGGTTGTTTTACTGTTGGCCCATAGCAAGAAGCGTTACGGACCACAACTGTGTGGAAAAGCACCCGTCAGGACGGTTGTGCATCCAGCCCGCGCAGGAAATCCAGCACCTGCGGGCCGATCCCTTCGACGATCAGGGCGACCCCTTCGGCATTGGGGTGGATGTGATCGTCCTGCATCAGGTCTGCGAAACTGGCCCCTGCATCTGCCTTATCCGTCATTGGCTGCATGAAATTGGGGTAAAGCGGGACATTGTACTGCCCAGACAGGTCGACATACATACGCTCGAATGCCAGTTGAAATTCCGGCCCGTAATTGCCGGGGGCGGGCAGGCCGGCCAGCATCGCGGGTATCCCCTCGAGTTCCAGCCGCGCCAAAATGCCGCTGAGGTTTTCCTTGCTGGCGGACGGGTTCAGGCCGCGCAACAGGTCATTGCCGCCTAAGGTGACAAGCATCGCATCGACCGGTTCGGACAAGGTCCAGTCCATCCGCGCCAGCCCGCCAGCGGTCGTATCGCCGGACACGCCTGCATTGATGACCTCAACCTCAACGCCTTGTTCATCAAGCCAGGCTTGCAGTTGCGGCACGAAACCGTCTTCGGTTGGCAGGCCGTAGCCTTGGGTCAGGCTGTCACCAAGCGCGACCAGCCGGATGGGCGCCTCACCAGCAGTTGCGACAGAACCGCCGGCAATGAGCGTTAAAGACATGATTGCCGCAGCGCAGCGGTTGCCGAATGCGGACGCAACCCCATATGCTTGGGAATGGTTTTTTAAAAGGAAAGTCTGGATGAAGGACATGGTACTCTCGTTCAGGGATGTGGAATTGACCCTACAGGGCAATGCGGGGCCAGTGAATATCTTGCGTGCAATCACGCTGGATGTCACGCGGGGTGAAACCGTGGGGTTGATCGGGCCGTCCGGCTCGGGCAAGTCATCGCTCCTCATGCTCATGGGCGGGCTTGAACGTGCAACGGCGGGAACAGTCTCGGCGCTGGGCCATGATCTGACTGCCCTTGGCGAAGATGCACTTGCCCGGTTTCGCAGGCAACATATGGGGGTGGTGTTTCAGTCTTTCCACCTGATTCCGACAATGACTGCCCTTGAAAATGTCGCAACCCCGCTGGAACTGGCTGGCAGACGTGACGCTTTTGAGCGTGCAGAAGAAGAACTTCGTGCCGTGGGCCTTGGCCATCGGCTGGACCATTACCCCGTCCAGATGTCAGGCGGAGAGCAGCAGCGTGTGGCCTTGGCGCGTGCCGCCGCGCCGCGCCCCGACATCCTGCTGGCAGATGAGCCGACCGGGAACCTTGATGGCCCCAACGGACAGGCAATCATGGATTTGTTATTCGGGTTACGCGACCGCCATGGCGCGACGCTGGTGCTGGTCACCCATGCGCCCGAACTGGCCGCGCGTTGCGACCGGGTGATCACCTTGGCCGATGGCCGCATTTCAGGCGTTGAGACACGCCGCAAAGAGGCCGCTGAATGATCTCTGTGGCATGGAAGATTGCGCGCCGCGAATTGCGCGGTGGGCTGCGCGGGTTCTGGGTGTTTCTGGCCTGTCTGGCTTTGGGCGTGGGCGCAATCGCCGCGGTCGGGTCGGTACGCGGTGCGATTGATAACGGGCTTGCGCGCGAAGGGGCCACGCTTCTGGGTGGTGATGCCGAATTGCGCATGACCTACCGCTTCGCCACTGCGGAGGAGCGCGACTGGATGGACGGGTTCGCCGCGCAAGTGTCCGAGATCGTGGATTTCCGGTCCATGGCTGTTGCTGGCATGGGCGACACGGCTGAACGGTCGGTTACGCAGGTCAAAGGTGTGGATGCGGCCTATCCGCTGGTGGGCAGTGTCGGGCTGGACCCACCCATCCCGCTGGATCAGGCGCTGGAGGTGCAGGACGGGTTACCCGGCGGGGTAATGGAACGCATCCTCGCCGAACGTTTGGGGCTGGAGATGGGCGACACCTTCCGGCTGGGTGTGCAGGAATTCACCTTGCGCGCCCATATCACCCGCGAACCTGATGGGCTGGGCGCGAATTTCGGCTTTGGCCCACGCACGCTGGTGCGCAGCGATGCGCTGGACAATGCCGAATTGCTGGGGCCGGGCACGCTGTATGAGGTGAACTACCGCATGCTTTTGCCCGACCAGTCGCTGGATCAGGCGCGTGGCATTGTCACAACGCAGTTTGACGGCGCAGGCGTGCGCTGGCGCGACAGTCGGAATGCAGCGCCACAGATCCGCAACGTGATCGAGCGTGTCTCGTCCTTTCTGGTGCTGGTCGGGTTGGCGGGGCTTGCTGTTGGTGGCGTTGGTGTCTCTGCCGCTGTTCGGACCTATCTGGACGGCAAGACCAATGTGATTGCCACACTCAAAACGCTTGGCGCAGAAAGCCGCACGATATTTGCGGTGTATCTGATGCAGATCGGGGTGCTGACCGTGATCGGTCTGGTTCTGGGTCTGGCGCTGGGGGCGGTTGTACCCTTCGCGGTGGCCCCTCTGGTGGCCGACCAGATTCCGGTTGAACTGGAAATCACGGTGCAGGCGCGCGCACTGATCGAGGCCGCGCTTTATGGCGCACTGACCGCGCTTATCTTCACCCTCTGGCCGCTGGCACGGACGGAACATGTCCGCGCGGCCACAATTTTCCGTGGTGTGGCAGAGGCCGCGAAGGGCTGGCCGCGCTGGCCCTATATGCTGGTCACGCTTGCGCTGGTGGGGGGGTTGGTGCTGGTCGCGGCGAGGTTTGCTGCTGTGCCGCGTCTGGCCTATGCGACGGCTGCGGGGGTTATCGGGGCCTTGGCGGTGCTGACACTTGCTGCGCTGGGGGTGCGCTTTGTCGCGCGCAGGCTGGCGCGGTCGCGTGTGCTGCGCGGTCGCACCGCGTTGCGCATGGCAATGGGCGCGATTGGCAACCCGCGCGAAGGGGCCACGGCGGTTATCCTGTCGCTTGGTCTTGGGCTTACGGTTCTCGCAGCTGTTGGACAGATCGACAATAACCTGCGCCGCGCCATTACGATGGACCTGCCCGACCGCGCCCCCAGCTATTTTTTTCTGGATATTCAGAATACGCAGCTAGAGGGGTTTCTGGCGCGGTTGAGCGAGGATGAAAATGTCGACCGTGTGGAAACAGCGCCCATGTTGCGCGGCGTTGTGTCCGAAATCAACGGTATCCCGGCGCGCGAACACCCTGCTGCGGGTCATTGGGTTCTGCGCGGTGACCGTGGGATCAGCTATTCTGCGACCATCCCCGACGGCACGCGCCTGACCGCCGGCGACTGGTGGCAAGAGGACTATTCCGGCCCGCCATTGGTCAGTTTCGGCGCAGAGCAGGCCGCCGAACTGGGCATTGGCGTTGGCGATGAAATCACGGTCAATATTCTGGGCCGAAACATCACAGCCGAAATCGCCAATCTGCGCGAGGTCGATTTCTCGACCGGGGGCATTGGCTTTGTGATGATCATGTCGCCAGAACCGATGCGATCTGCGCCGCATACCCATATTGCGACGGTCTATGCGCTGGAAGCCGCCGAGGGCGCGATCCTGCGTGACCTGTCCAACATGTTCCCCAACATCACAGCCATTCGCGTGCGCGAAGCCGCCGAGCGCGTGACCGAGGCGCTGTCCACCATGGCCACGGCCACCAGCTATGCCGCCCTTGCCACGCTGCTGACGGGCTTCGTGGTGCTGATCGGCGCGGCTGCGGCGGGCGAGCGTGCGCGGGTTTATGAAGCGGCCGTGATGAAAGCCCTGGGGGCAACGCGCGCGGGCATTCTGGCCAGTTTCGCGCTGCGCTCTGTGCTGATGGGGGCAGCGGCGGGGCTGGTGGCGCTGGCGGCGGCCGCGCTGGCGTCCTGGGCGGTGATGCGCTTCGTGATGGAAGCAAGCTATCAGTTCGAGCCGTTCTCGGCGATTGCGATTGTCATCGGTGGTATAGTCGCAACGCTGCTGGCGGGCTTGGCCTTTGCGTTGCGTCCATTGGCGGTGCGCCCTGCGCAGACGCTGCGCGCGCAGGATTGACCTTTTGACCTGCTACGGCCATGGCTGCGGCAGGGGGGACGCATGGCCTTTGTTCTGAACGCGTTGCAAGATCTGCAAACCGCGCGCTTCGATACCATTATCGATGCGCGCGCGCCTGCTGAATTTGCCGAAGATCATCTGCCCGGGGCGATCAATCTGCCGGTGCTGGATGATGAGGAACGTGCCCGTGTCGGCACGATCTACAAGCAGCACAGCCCCTTCATGGCGCGCAAGCTGGGTGCGGCATTGGTGGCACAGAATGCCGCGCGGCATCTGCTCGGGCCATTGGCGGACAAACCCGGCGACTGGCAGCCGTTGGTTTATTGTTGGCGCGGGGGGCAGCGATCTGGCTCTTTCGCCACGATCCTGCGCCAGATCGGCTGGCGTGTCGAGGTGCTGGAGGGGGGATATAAAAGCTATCGCCGCCAAGTGCAGGCGCTTTTGTATGACGGAGTGTTTCCGGCCCCCGTCCTGTTGATTGATGGTGGTACCGGCAGCGCCAAGACGGAAATTCTGGGCCATGTGGCCGCGCTGGGTGGACAGGTGCTGGACCTTGAGGCGCTTGCCGGGCATCGTGGGTCACTGTTTGGCGGGCTGGCGCCACAACCGTCGCAAAAACTGTTCGAAACGCATCTGGCGCAGGCGGTCTGCGCGCTGGACCCCGCGCGCCCTGTCCTGATCGAAGCAGAGTCAAATCGCATCGGTAACATCCGTCTGCCACCGGCCTTGTGGCACGCCATGCAAGCGGCTCCGCGTGTGCGTGTCGATGCGCCCGTCGCAGCCCGCGCGGCCTATTCCATGCGGGTCTATAGCGACTTTACCAAGCACCCCGACCGGCTGGCCACCGTGATCGAAGGGTTGCGCCCCTATCAGCCAGCCGCCCGGATAGAGGCGTGGCACAAGTTGGTAACAACTGGTGATTTCGCGACATTGGCCGAAAGCCTGATTGCGGCGCATTATGACCCAAGCTATCAGCGCATGCGCAAAGGGCAACGGCCTGTCTTGAGCCTCGATCTGCCTGATTTATCGGAAAAGTCGCAGAAAATCGCGGCAGAACGGCTATTTCAGCAATTGAAATATCTTGAATCTGCAAACACCTGAGGCGAATGCCATCTTACGCAGCGACGATATGAGGCCCATCCTTGCCCGTAATCTCGCCGATGGTTGCAGCCTGAAAACCTGCCGCTTGCAATTTTTCAACAAGTGTTTCGGCTTGCTTGGCCGGGACACAGGCCAGCAACCCGCCTGCCGTCTGCGGGTCAACCAGAAGCGCCGCGCGCGGTGTTTCAGCTGCATCCAGTAAGGCCCTCAGCGCCGCGCGGTTCGCGGCGGCAAGGCTGGAATGGTACCCTGCCGCAATCAGCGCTTCGGCCCCGTCCAGTATCGGCAGTGCACTAAGGTCCAACTGCGCCGACAGCCCGTCTTGGGCCAGCATCTCGGCCAGATGACCGGCCAGCCCAAAGCCGGTGACATCGGTCATGGCATGGGCGTGTGGTGCCAGCAGTTCCGCCGCCTTGGCCTGGGATTGCACCATCATCTGCAAGGCATTCGCAACCACAGCGCCGGGGGCGGCCCATTGCATTTCGGCTGCCATGATGACACCCGTCCCCAAGGGCTTGCACAGGATCAGCGCATCGCCGGGCTGCGCGCCTGCCTTTTTGGTGGCGGCCCCGTCCAGCAGGCCGGTGAGCGTAAAGCCCAACTGCATTTCGGCCCCCATCGCGCTATGCCCGCCGATCAGCGCGACGCCTGCAGGGTCCAGCACGGATTGCGCGCCCGCCATCACCTCGCGCAGGGTGCGGGCCTGCAATTCCGGTGCCATATGCGGCAGCGTCACTTGTGCCAGTGCCGCTTGCGGGCGCGCGCCCATCGCCCAGATATCGCCAAGCGCGTGGGTGGCCGCAATCCGCGCCATCATCCACGGGTCATCTGTCAGCGCGCGCAGATGGTCGGTTGCGATGACCTGACGCGCATCGCCGATACGCAAAATTGCGGCATCATCGCCAATACCGGCCTCGACATCGGCGCGCGCCACATCTGGCAGGGCGGCGCGCAGCGTCTGCGCGCCCATTTTCGCGCCGCATCCGCCGCATAGGGGTTTGTCCCCCAGCATCTCTGCCAGCCCAACGGCATAAGCGGGCGGCAGGGCAGGGGGCATCGGGCGCGGGTCACGGAACTGGCCCATGAATTTGGCATCAATCCGGTCTTTCAGCCCCCAAAGCCAGCGCCCTTCCAGCGGCAGCGACCATTTGTCCGCCAGCGCGGTCTTGCCCCCCAGCGACACCAGTTTCAGATAATCGCGCTGCGGCTTGTAGGCGCGCAGTCGCCCGACACCCAGTGCGGCGCGCAGGTTGTCGAACAGATAGGGCGCCTGACGCACGGCATAGACGCCTGCCTTGGCGCGCGGCGCATGGGCCATATGCGCGCAATCGCCCACTGCGAAAATTGCTGGATCTGTGACAGAGCGCAGGAATGGATCAACTGTGATGAACCCGTCTGTAAGGTCCAGCCCCGTGTCGCGCAGCCAGTCTTGCGGCCGCGACCCCGCCGCCCCGAGAGTCAGGCTCGCCGCGATGTGTGTTCCATCGGCCAGCGTCACGCCCTTTTGGGTGACCTCGCACACCTGCGCCTGTTCGCGGATCGTGATTGAAGAGCGTTTCAGGTGACCAATCAGCCGGGCCTTCGCTTGCGCGCCGATATTGGGCAGCAATGCGCCAGATTGCACGATGGTGATCTGTGCTGTGCGGCCTTGCAGCCGATAGGCCATCGCCAAGGCCAGTTCCACCCCGGCGACCCCGCCGCCGATCACGACTATCTGCGCGCGGACCGCCCCCTGTTCCAGCTTGGCGCGCCACGCGTCCCATTGCTGGGCATAGCGCCCAAGTGGCTTGGCCGAAACCGCGTGATCCGCATAGCCGGGGATCATGGGCAGATCAGAGGTGATGCCGATGTCGATCGCGGCCAGGTCATAGGGAATTGGGGGCCGACCGGGCACATTTACCAGACGCGCCTCGCGGTCGATGCCGCGCGCCTTGCCCAGCACCAGCCGTGCGCCCGCGCGCCGCGCAAGCCGGACAAGGTCTATATCCAGTTCCTCGCGCGCATAGTGGCCAGCAATAAACCCCGGCAACATGCCAGTATAGGGCGCCACCGGGTCTGGGTTGATCACCGTCAGCCGCACCCCCGGCAAAGGGTGCATGGCCCAGCGATGCAGCACCAGCGCATGCGTATGCCCGCCGCCGATCAACACAAGATCACGCGTCAGGGGCAAAGGCATATACATCGGCAGCTCCGGTTATTCATGCGAATTTTCGTTGCTTAACCCAGCCCGCCCCGGATGACGAGAGGCGCTTCCTGCGGCAGATTGTGCAAATCCGCGCCAAGGTTTGCGAAGCCTTTAGGAATGGCTTTGTGAAATCCATGTCTGGCGGTAAACTTTCTGTGTTGAATTTCAGTGATTCCGTCAAAATGCACAGCAACAGATATTCACGAAGCATTTTTCACAACAAGGCGGGGGCTGTCGCCGTTTCCCGCCTGATTGTCGCGGGCCTGATCGTGGCGCTTGCGGTTCCCATTGCGCGGGCGCAGACCTTGAACCAAGGCTTTGAAGCTATGCAGCAGGGGGATTTCTTCACCGCCTTTTCCGCCCTGCGCAGATTGGAGCAAGCGGGCGACCCGCAAGCCAGCCAGTTGCTGCAAGACTTGTTCCTTTCGCCATCTGGACAGACCATAGCTGCGCCCGCCGCGCCTGCGCCAATTCAGGTGGTGGCTGCACCGCCTGTTGTCAGCCCAAGCTATGCCCCCCTATACGCCCCGAGGCCCGCTGCGCGGCCTGCACCGCCCGGCCAGATACAGGGCGCGGGGGGTGGTTTGCCTGCGCCCCTGACGGATGCGGATTTCCGCGCGCCTGATGAGCAGCTTGCCCGGATCGGCCATTTGCTATTCTTTGATCCGGTCCTGTCGGGCAACCGCGATGTTGCCTGTGCCACATGTCACCACCCGCGCCATGCTTCTGGCGATGGTGTGTCGCTTGGGTTGGGGGCGGGCGCGCAGGGGCTTGGGCAGGCGCGCAGACCAGTGGGCCGTCATGCTGCCAGCAGGCGCATTCCGCGCAACGCGCCTGCACTATGGAATCTGGGCGCGCGCGATGTGACTGTCCTGTTCCATGATGGGCGTGTTGAAATGGACCCCGGCACCCCCGGTGCTTTCCTGACCCCTCAGGGGCCATTGGATTACATGGCGCTCGACTCGCTTCTGGCTGCGCAAGCCCTGTTTCCGGTTCTCTCGGCAGAGGAAATGGCCGGGCAGAAGGGTGAAAACCCGATTGCCGATGCGGTCGCGGCAGAGCGCATCCACGGCGATGACGGCGCATGGGCGATGCTTGCTGCGCGCATTGATGCGCTGCCGGAATATGACCGCGCCTTCACGCAGTGGCGCGGCGCAGTCGGCCCTGTGACCATAGACGAAATTGCAAATGCAATTGCTGCCTTTATCGAGTTTGAGTTTCGCGCAGATCAGACGCCGTTCGACCAGTATCTACGCGAGGTCGCTGCCTTGTCGTCCGAAGCGGGTGAGGGCATGCGCCTGTTTTTCGGGCGTGCGAATTGTGCGTTCTGTCACTCTGGCTCGTTGCTGAGCGATCAGAAGTTTCACGCGATGGGCCAGCCCCCGATCGGGCCAGGCAAGGAGCGTGATGATGATGGCTATACCCGCGATGTTGGGCGCTACGGGGTCACGCAAGACCCGCAGGATGCCTATGCGTTCCGCACCCCGATGTTGCGCAATGTCATGCAAACCGGCCCTTGGGGGCATGCGGGGGCTTTCTCTGACTTGCGCGCCTTTCTGCACCACCATCTGGACCCGGTGGCGGGGCTTGCAATCTATGAGCCACAGGCCATTTTGCCAGTGCTTGCCAGCGCAGAGGACGATTATGCGACCATACAGGCCGCACACCAGCGCGCCGAAATCTCCGCTGCCGCCGCGCGGTCCATGGCGCAGCGTCCGCTGGTGATCTTGCAAGATGATGAAATTGACCTGCTGATCGCGTTTCTGTCCGCATTGGATGACGCGCAGGCACTGCAAGGGCGTCTGGGCGTGCCTGAAGCTGTGCCCAGTGGCCTGCCGGTTCCCGAATAGGGGCAGGGCGCAATCTGGTCTGGCAGCGGTCAGGCAGACATGGCACAAGTTGGGAATGACGAATAGCTGCACCCTTCGACTAACCAGTACCTCACCGGAACAGACTGCCGAAATCGCCGCGCGACTGGGGGCAGGGCTTGGTGCAGGCGATGCCCTGTTGCTCTCTGGCCCGGTTGGTGCAGGCAAAAGCCTGTTTGCCCGCGCGCTGATCCAGTCCCGGCTGGCCGCTTTGGACCGCTATGAGGATGTGCCGTCCCCCAGTTTCACACTGGTTCAGACCTATGATCTGGAAACGGTCGAGTTATGGCATACGGATCTCTACCGGCTGGCGGACCCGCATGATGCGCTGGAACTTGGGCTGGATCAGGCCTTTGACGAGGCGATTTGCCTTGTCGAATGGCCCGAACGGCTGGGCGCATTTCAGCCTGCATCTGCGCTGCATTTGTCTTTGGAAACCACAGATGACCCTGCGTTTCGTGCGTTACATTTTTCAGCCACGGACATGCGCTGGGCCAGCCTGCTGAACTCGCTGGCGCACAACCAGCCCGGACCCACCTGACAGGAGAGCGGCACCATGTTTCAAGATGACCCCCGCGCCGCGCATCTGTTTGCCTTGCCCTGTGGTGTCGATTTTCCCCAAGCTCTGGCTGCTGGATTGCACCAGCGCTTGCAACCCTTGCCCCCAGAGGCGCGCGCGCGTGTCACAGTGCTGGTGAATTCGGCGCGCATGCGGACCCGTCTGCGCGACGCGTTGATGGCACAAGGCCCCGCGCTGTTGCCGCGCATTCGCCTGATCACGGACCCGCTATTGTTTGAAGGGGCAACCCGCTTGCCCCCGCCGATGCCGCCACTGCGCAGACGCCTAGAATTGGCGCGGCTGATTGACATGCTTTTGCGCAGCGCCCCCGATCTGGCCCCGCGCAGCGCGATATATGACCTGTCCGATAGTCTGGCGCGCCTGTTTGCCGAAATGCAGGCCGAGGGCGTTCCGCTTTCGGCCTTGCGTGATCTGGATGTCAGCCGCCATTCCGGCCATTGGGCGCGCAGCCTTGCCTTTATCAATCTGGCGGAACAGGTGGTGCAGGCTGATGCGCCCGACGCCGAAGGGCGTCTGCGCGCACAGGCAGAGGCGCTGATTGCGCGCTGGCAAGCTCATCCGCCCGCAGACCCGATCATCATCGCAGGTTCTACCGGGTCGCGTGGCACAACTGCCTTGCTGATGCAGGCAGTGGCAAGGTTGCCGCAAGGTGCCGTTGTGTTGCCGGGGTTTGATTTCGACATGTCCGCTGACACATGGGCAGAACTTGGCACAGACACTGCCCCCGAGGATCACCCGCAATATCGCTTTCTGCGCCTGTGCGACGCGCTGGACCTGCCCCCGGATCAGGTGCGCGTGTGGGATCCGACCGCCGCCCCCGCGCCTGCGCGCAACCGTCTTGTGTCACTCGCCCTTCGCCCTGCACCTGTCACAGACCAGTGGATGCAGGAAGGCCCCCGATTGCAGGGCATCGCCCAAGGCTGTGCAAACCTGACCCTGATAGAGGCACCATCCCCCCGGATGGAAGCACAGGCCATTGCCCTGCGCCTGCGCCATGCGGCAGAGGAAGGCCAGCGCGCAGCCCTCATCACGCCTGACCGCGACCTGACGCGGCAGGTCGCCGCTGCGCTGGATTACTGGCGCATCACCCCCGATGACAGCGCAGGCCGTCCGCTGGCCATGTCCGCACCGGGCCGGTTCTTGCGCCATGTCGCGGCAATCCTGCGCCACAGGCTGGACGGACAGGCGCTGCTGACGCTGCTCAAGCATCCTTTGACCCACAGCGCCGAGGGGCGCGGCGACCATCTGCTGCATACACGCGATCTGGAATTGCGTATCCGGCGCAGGAATGTCGCCTTCCCGGATGCTGATTTCCTGCGCGGGTTTGGCGCATCGGCCAAATGCCCTGACTGGGCAGAGTGGCTGATTGCCACCTTGCCGCCCATGCCCGACCCGACCGCCAGACCCTTGGCCGAACATGTCGCCATCCATCTGGCACTGGCCGAGGCGCTGGCAGGCGGTCCGCAGGGCGGCACGGGGGAATTGTGGGAAGCTGCCGCGGGCATTCAGGCCCAACGCGCGATGGCGGAACTGATGCGCGAGGCAGGCCATGGCGGAGATATGGACCCCGCCGATTATGACGCCTTCATTACCAGCTATCTGCAAGGGTTCGAGGTGCGCGAGCCTGTCAGCGCCCATCCCGGCATCATGATCTGGGGCACGTTGGAAGCGCGGGTGCAAGGCGCGGATCTGGTCATTCTGGCGGGCCTGAATGAAGGGGTCTGGCCCAAAGCGCCTGACCCTGACCCCTGGCTGAACCGCCGGATGCGCGCCGATGCAGGCCTTTTGTTGCCCGAACGCCAGATCGGTCTTGCCGCACATGACTTTCAGCAAGCCATCGCCGCGCGTGAGGTTGCCCTCAGCCGCGCTGTGCGCAACTCCGAGGCGCAGACCGTGCCTTCGCGCTGGCTGAACCGTCTGACCAACCTGCTGGACGGGCTGCCGGAAGAGGGGAAAGCCGCGCTGCAACAAATGCGCGCGCGCGGCCAGTCATGGCTGGAGATGGCGCAAGGGTTTGATGCCGATTTCCGATCCATTCCCGGCAATGATTTGCGCGCCCCGCGCCCTGCACCCGCGCCCCCCATCAGCGCGCGACCACGGCAACTGCCGGTCACGGCCATCAATCGGCTAATCCGTGATCCCTATGAAACCTATGCCAAATATGTCCTTGGCTTGCGCAAACTCAACCCGCTGCACCCGTCCCCCGATGCGCTGCTGCGTGGCACCGTGCTGCATAAGGTGCTGGAGGATTTCACCCGCGCCGAACTGGAAGATGACCCGTTTGCGCAACTGATGCGCATGGCTGAAGTGGTTTTGGCGCGCGAAGTCCCTTGGCCCGCTGCGCGCATTCTGTGGCTGGCGCGCATGTCACGCGCGGCGGATGCGTTTTTGCAGTTCCATCTGTCACAGCCCGGACGCGCCCTGATGCTGGAAGAGGGTGGCGCGCTGACCTCGCAAGACCCGGCCTTTACCCTGTCGGCCAAGCCCGACCGTATCGACGAATGGCCCGACGGGCGCATCCATATCATCGACTACAAGACAGGGCAGGCCCCGACCAGGAAGATGCAGGAACATTTCGACAAACAGCTTTTGCTTCAGGCCATGATGGCCGATGCAGGCGCGTTCGAGGCGTTGGGCCTGCGCGAGGTGGCGCAGATCACCTATCTGGGGCTTGGGTCCAGCCCCAAACCTGAAATGACACAGATCACGCCCGCGCTGATCGCGCAGACGCGCGCGCAGTTCGAAGACCTGATCCGCGCCTATCTGGAACCAGACAAAGGTTTTCCTGCGCGGCGCATGTTGCTGCAGGAACGCGAGGTGTCGGATTACGACCATCTGTCGCGCTTTGGTGAATGGGTGATGCAGGACGCGCCTGTTGTTGTGCCTGTGGGGGATGAAGATGCAGTTTGACGAAGCAACCCTTGCGCAAAACCGCGCGTCCAGCCCGTTGGATTCAACCTGGTTGTCGGCCAATGCCGGGTCGGGCAAGACCAAGGTTCTGACCGACCGCGTGGCGCGTCTTTTGCTGCGCGGGGTGGAGCCGCAGCGCATTCTGTGCCTGACCTATACCAAGGCCGCCGCTTCCGAGATGCAGAACCGCCTGTTCGGCCTGCTGGGCAAATGGGCCATGCTGCCCGAAGCGGATTTGCACGCGGCCTTGGGCCGTATTGACGAAACCGCAGATGGTAATCTGGCCGATGCACGCCGCCTGTTCGCCCGCGCGATCGAGGCACCGGGCGGGCTGAAAATTCAGACGATCCATTCCTTCTGCGCGGCCCTTTTGCGTCGCTTTCCGCTGGAAGCGGGGCTATCGCCCGCCTTTACCGAAATGGACGACCGCTCTGCCCATGCGCTGCGTGCCGAGATCCTGGATCATCTGGCCGAGGGACGAGAGAGGACGGTGCTGGCAGAATTGGCCAGTGTTTTCACCGGGGCAGAGCTGGACGATCTGCTGCGCGACATCTGCAATCATGCGCGCAACTTCGAGGGCGATCTGCCCGAAGAGGCGCTGCGCCGCGCCTTCGACCTGCCGCCCGCCTACAGCGAGGCGCAGCTTCTGGAAGATGTGTTTCTGGGCAGCGAATTTGCATTGTTTGACCAGATGATCCCGTTTCTTGCGGCGGGGTCTACGACAGATGTGAAGAATGCCGAAAGATTGCGCCAGATCGCGCAGGGCGCGCCTGATCTGAGCGCGCTTAAGGCCTTGGAAGGGCTGTTTCTGACCGGGGCTAGTGCCAAAGAGCCGTTCACCGCCAAGCTTGGCAGCTTCCCCACCAAGGCGACGCAAAAGGCCTTGGGTGCGCTGATAGACCCGCTGAACCAGTTGATGGCGCGGGTCGAGGAGGGGCGCAGCCGTCGCCTTGGGCTGGTGGCCTTTGGGCGTGCTATGGCGCTGCACCGTTTTGCACGGGTGTTCCTGCCTGCCTACACGCAAGCCAAATCCGCGCGCGCATGGCTGGATTTTGATGATCTGATCGCACGCGCAGGCCAGTTGCTGACCGATCCTTCAGTGGCGCAATGGGTGTTGTTCAAACTCGATGGCGGGGTTGACCATATTCTTGTGGACGAGGCGCAGGACACCTCGCCCGGTCAATGGCATGTGGTGGAACAACTGGCACAGGAATTCACCGCAGGCATCGGCGCGCGCGACGCCAGCCGCACCTTGTTCGTGGTGGGCGACAAGAAACAGTCGATCTATTCCTTTCAGGGTGCTGATCTGGCTGTGTTCGACCATATGCAAGCCCAATTCCGCGAGCGGCTGGCCCATGTCGATCTGCGCCTGAATGAGGCACTTCTGGCGCATTCCTTCCGCTCCTCTGATGCCGTGTTGCGCACGGTTGATGCCACGTTCCGCCCGCCGCATGATACCGGGCTTGGTGGTGCGCCACAGCATATTGCCTTCAATGCCGCACTGCCCGGACGGGTGGACCTGTGGCCGGTGATCGAGCGGCCCGAAGCCCCCGAAAAGCCGGACTGGTTCGACCCTGTCGATGTGATGCCCGAAGAGCACCATCACCGCAGGCTTGCCCGCAAGATCGCCGCCGAACTGCGCGCCATGATCGACGCGCGCATTGCGCTGCCCCACAAGAATGGCGCGCGGGCCATAACCGAAGGTGATATTCTGATCCTTGTGCGCCGCCGCAATGCGCTGTTTCACGAAATCATCGCCGCCTGCAAGGCCGAGGGGCTGGAGATTGCAGGCGCAGACAGGTTGCGTCTGGGCGGCGAAATGGCCGTGCGCGACCTGACCGCGCTGCTGGCGTTTCTGGCAACCCCCGAAGATGATCTGTCGCTGGCCGCCTGTCTGCGCTCGCCCTTGCTGGGGTGGTCTGAAGATGCGCTGTTTCGGCTGGCGCATGGGCGCGGAGGGGCGTTTTTATGGACCAGATTGCGCGACAGTGGTGCCGCTGCGACGCTGGATGTGCTTGATGACATGCGCCGTCAGACGGACTATTTGCGCCCCTATGACCTGATCGAGCGGATGCTGACCCGCCATGACGGGCGCCGTCGTCTGATTTCGCGCCTGGGCAATGAGGCCGAGGACGGAATAGACGCGTTTCTGGCACAGGCCCTGGCCTATGAGCGGCTGGAAACCCCCAGCCTGACGGGTTTTCTGGCATGGCTGGAACATGGGGATGTGCAGATCAAACGTGAACTCGATGCCGCTGGCGGGCGGTTGCGGGTCATGACCGTGCATGGCGCGAAAGGGCTGGAAGCGCCTGTCGTCATTCTGCCCGACACCGCTGACTACAACCCGACAGATCGGCGTCAGTTGTACGAAATTGATGGCGTCCTTGCATGGAGCGGTGTCAGAACGGACGCGCCAGCGGCCTTGCAAACCGCCATGAGCGCCGCTGCTGATCTTCAGGCACAGGAAGATGCGCGTCTGCTATATGTGGCGATGACGCGGGCTGAAAGCTGGCTGATCGTGGCCGGGGCGGGCACAGTGAAATCCCCCGATTGCTGGTATAACCGGATCGCTGACGGGGTGGCGCATGCAGGCCCGGTGTCGTGCCGCTTCCCCACGGGCGAAGGGCTGCGCCACCAGCATCTTGACTGGCCTTCAGGCGCGACGGAAACATCTGGCCCGCCCGCTGCGCACACAGATAACCTGCCCACGCTGCTATGGGAACGGGCTGCCATGCCTGAGGCAAGCCCGCGCGTGCTGTCGCCTTCGGCGCTGGGCGGGGCCAAGGCCTTGCCGGGCGATATGGGCGAGGCGGGTGATGCGGCGCTGGTGCGGGGCACACAATTGCATCTGCTGCTGGAACACCTGCCGCTATGGCCGCGCGCGCAATGGCACGACATTGCAACTGATTTGCTTGCCAGCACCGAGGACGGGGCACCTGCGGACCTTGCTGCGCTGGTGGGCGAAGCGATGCAGGTTCTTGATACCCCCGGCAACGCGTCGCTATTCGCCCCCGGCACGCTTGCCGAGGTTGAAATCACGGCAGACCTGGCGGGGCGGCCCCTGTTCGGTGTGATTGACCGGCTTGTCGTTGCCGAGGATCATGTTCTGGCTGTTGACTACAAATCAAACCGAATGGTGCCGCGCAGCCCGCAAGAGGTGCCAGAGGGGCTGTTGCGACAGATGGGCGCATATCGGCGTGCACTTGCACAAGTTTTTGAGGGGTGCGAGATCCGCGTGGCCCTTCTATGGACAGCGACCGGCGCTTTGATGGAATTGCCTGCCGCGCTGGTTGATACGGCGCTTGCGCGGGGAGTGCTTGAATCCGCTGCGCACGAGGCATAGTTAGAACGCGAACCATAAACCAGATTGGAGGGGCCAATGCCCACAGTAGCTGTCACCGATTCCACCTTTGATGCCGAAGTGCGCCAGTCCGACATTCCTGTTGTCGTTGACTTCTGGGCAGAATGGTGCGGCCCCTGCAAGCAGATTGGCCCGGCACTGGAAGAACTGGCCGCCGAATATGATGGCCGGGTCAAGATCGCCAAGGTCAATGTTGACGAGAACCCCAATACTGCGGCCTCGATGGGTATTCGCGGAATTCCGGCACTGTTTCTGTTCAAGGACGGGCAGGTTGTGTCCAACAAGACAGGTGCTGCCCCGAAATCGGCGCTGCAAAGCTGGATCGACAGCGCTGTGTAAGCTTCAAGGGGCGCGGCGTTAGTCGCGCCCGGACCACTCGCGGCAGTGCGTGCGGAAAGATGCGCCTCCGGCGGGAGTATTTCCGGCAAGAAAATGAGGGCGCGATGAGCGAGTTTCCCGGATGGCATGGCACCACCATCGTGGCAGTGCGGCGCGGCGGCGAAGTGGTGGTGGCGGGTGACGGGCAGGTCAGTCTGGGCCAGACCGTGATCAAGGGCACTGCGCGCAAGGTGCGCAGGCTATCGCCCGGTGGATATGATGTTGTGGCAGGGTTTGCAGGCTCGACCGCTGATGCCTTTACCTTGCTGGAGCGGTTGGAGGCGAAGCTGGAAGCGACGCCCGGCCAGTTGGCGCGCGCGAGTGTCGAATTGGCGAAAGACTGGCGCACGGATAAATACCTGCAAAAACTGGAAGCAATGCTGATTGTCAGCGATGGACGCGACATGTTCGTGATCACCGGCGCAGGTGATGTGCTGGAGCCGGAACATGATGTCGCCGCCATCGGGTCGGGTGGAAATTTCGCGCTGGCGGCTGCGCGCGGGTTGATGGAGGCCGAGTTGAACGCCGAGGATGTCGCGCGGCGCGCGATGGCGATTGCGGCGGATATATGCGTGTACACCAACGGAAATTTGACAGTGGAGAAGATCAGCGCATGACCGACCTGACCCCGCGAGAGATCGTAAGTGAGCTTGACCGTTTCATCATCGGCCAGAAGGACGCCAAGCGCGCGGTGGCGGTGGCCCTGCGCAACCGGTGGCGGCGCAAACAACTGCCCAGCGACCTGCAGGAAGAGGTGTATCCCAAGAACATCCTCATGATCGGCCCCACGGGCGTGGGCAAGACCGAGATCAGCCGCCGTCTGGCAAAACTCGCCCGGGCCCCGTTTCTGAAAGTTGAGGCTACGAAATTCACCGAGGTGGGCTATGTCGGGCGTGATGTGGAGCAGATCATCCGCGACCTGCTCGACAGCGCCATCGTGATGATCCGTGCGCAGATGCGCGAGGATGTGAAAGCCCGCGCGCAAGCTGCCGCCGAGGAGCGTGTGATTGCCGCCATTGCCGGTGAGGGCGCGCGTGAAGGTACGCGCGAGATGTTCCGCCGCAAGCTGTTGGCAGGTGAGTTGGATGATACCGAGATCGAGATCGAGATCGCCGATACCTCCAACCCGATGGGGGCGATGTTCGACATTCCCGGCCAGCAGGGCGGGCAGATGATGAATCTGGGGGAATTGTTTGGCAAGGCGATGGGTGGGCGCACGGTTCGCAAGAAGATCACAGTTGCCGAGAGCCATGAATTGCTGGTGGCGGAAGAGGCCGACAAACTGCTGGATGACGAGGCCGTCAAGGCCGCTGCGCTGGAGGCGGTCGAGCAGAATGGCATCGTATTTCTGGATGAGATCGATAAGGTCTGCGCCCGGTCAGAGATGCGCGGCGGCGATGTCAGCCGCGAGGGCGTGCAGCGCGATCTGTTGCCGTTGATCGAGGGCACGACCGTGAGCACCAAGCACGGGCCTGTCAAGACGGATCATATTCTGTTCATCGCCTCTGGCGCGTTCCATATCGCCAAACCTTCGGACCTGTTGCCGGAATTGCAGGGGCGTCTGCCGATACGGGTTGAGTTGCGCGCCCTGACTGAGGGTGATTTTGTGCGCATCCTGACCGAGACAGATAACGCTCTGACGCGCCAGTATACGGCCCTGATGGGCACAGAAGGGCTGGAGGTCAGCTTTACCGAAGACGGCATTGCCGCGCTGGCCAAGATTGCTGCCGATGTGAACCAGTCGGTCGAGAATATCGGTGCACGCAGGCTGTATACCGTGATGGAGCGGGTGTTCGAGGAACTGTCCTTTCAGGCACCTGACCGCAGTGGCGAGCAGGTTATGGTCGATGCGGCCTATGTCGAAAAGAACTTGGGAGATCTGTCCCGCTCTGCCGATCTGAGCCGGTACGTATTGTAACGAAGTGACAGCACTGGACGCGCGCTGTTCTTTTCTTATATAACTGCTCAGGTATAGCGCGGCATCGGCCCGCGCCCAAGTATGCGGAAAGGCTGCGCATGAGCATGGAACAGAATGAAGGCGATCTGCTGATCAAGCCCTCCAGCACCGATCACCCGCTTTACGAGCCGCTGGTCGAGGCCTGCAAGACGGTCTATGACCCTGAGATTCCGGTCAATATCTTCGATCTGGGGCTGATCTACACAATCACCGTGTCGGATGAGGGCAAGGTCGATGTGATCATGACCCTGACCGCCCCCGGCTGCCCTGTCGCGGGCGAGATGCCGGGCTGGGTGGTAGACGCGATGAGCGCTGTTCCCGGTGTTCAATCGGTTGAGGTGGAAATGACCTTTGACCCGCAATGGGGCATGGACATGATGTCGGACGATGCGCGGCTGGAACTGGGGTTCATGTAATGGACAGCCGCGTGTCGGAACGCGACAAGATGCTGGCAGGTGCGCCCTATGATCCGGGCGATGCCACGCTGGTTGCGATCCGGCGCAAGGCGCAGGGCCTTATGCGGGCCTATAACCAGACGATAGATGGTGACGCCGCGCGGGCTGCGGTCATGGGCGATCTTCTTGGCAGTTGGAATGGGGCGGTTATTCGTGCGCCGTTTCATGTGGATTATGGCGCGCATATCCATTTTGAACCGGGGTGCTTCGTCAATTTCAACTGCGTCATCCTCGATGTGTGTGAGGTACGGATTGGCGCGCGCACGCAGATCGGGCCAAATGTACAAATTCTGACAGCCGACCACCCGCGCGACCCGGAGCTTCGCGCTCGGGCTCAGGAATGGGGCCGCCCGATCAGCATCGGAGCCGATGTCTGGATCGGGGGCGGTGCGATTATTTTGCCCGGTGTGACGATCAGTGACGGCGCCATCATTGGCGCGGGCGCAGTGGTCACGCGCGATGTGCCTGCGGGTGCAACAGTGGTGGGCAACCCTGCCCGCATACTGCCAAAGACTGACGGACAAGGATAAGACTATGTTTGCAATTCCCGGAAAATCCCCTGTGACGCTGACGCCTGCTGCAGTGCGCCAGATCCGGCGCCTGATGGAGCGCGAGGGTGCTAAGGGGTTGCGTGTGGGCGTCAAGAAAGGCGGCTGTGCTGGTATGGAATATACCATGGAAACAGCGCTTGAAGTCCGGGAACATGAAGAACTGGTAGAGCAGGACGGGGCCTGTGTGATCATTGCGCCAATGGCGCAGATGTTTCTTTTCGGCACCGAGATAGACTATGAGACGGGGCTGATCGAAAGCGCGTTCAAGTTCCGCAACCCCAATGTGACCGAAGCTTGCGGTTGCGGTGAATCGATAAAATTCGACGATATAGAGACATTGACCGCGCGTATGGGGCAAAGCCGGGCCAACGGTTGATTGCATCGCGCGCGCATGCGGCGTATCTCTTAATGAATTAGGAGATATGTCATGTTGCAAGCCTGCAAACTCGCTGCCGGAAACTGGAAAATGAACGGAACGCGCGCCGACCTTGAACAGGCGCGGGCCATTGCCGAAGCCTTCCCCTCTCCGAAATGCGGTATTCTTCTATGTCCGCCTGCAACCTTGGTGCGCACGATGGCCGATATGCTGGCTGGCTCTGCGGTCATGGTTGGCGGGCAGGATTGCCATGCGCAAGACGCGGGTGCACATACGGGTGACATTTCCGCCGCAATGCTGGCCGATGCAGGCGCGCGGCAGGTTATTCTGGGCCATTCCGAACGTCGCGCAGACCATGCCGAGACATCTGCGCTGGTTGCGGCCAAGGCCAGCGCTGCACATGCGTCAGGGCTGGTTGCAATCATCTGTATTGGCGAGACAGAGGCAGAGCGTGATTCCGGCCAGACGCTTGATGTTGTGCTGACACAATTGAAGGATTCAGTGCCGAAAAGGGCGACATCGGCCAATACGGTGATCGCATATGAACCTGTCTGGGCTATTGGCACGGGGCGCACACCAACGCTGGAACAGATTGCTGAAGTGCATGATGCTTTGCGCGCTGCACTGCCGGATGCGGGGATCTCGTTGCTTTATGGCGGGTCGGTAAAGCCGGGCAACGCGGCCGAGATTTTTGCCATAGCCAATGTGGATGGGGCATTGGTTGGCGGCGCTTCGTTGAAGGCGGCTGATTTCGGGGCGATTATCGCAGCCCTAGAAGGCGCGTCGGATTAAGTGGGCTGCGTGCAGTCAGCAATGCGTAATACAGGCCAGAAGCTGCGCTGTGTAGTCAGGTTTAGGGCGCCGGCTGGATGCAATTCTATGTGGTGACCTAGATCCGGTAACGTATGTTCGGGGTCACAATTGCCGCGAACACGACCCCGGCGATGAAGCCGCCCAGATGTGCTTCCCATGCCAGCAGGCCAGACAGGGCCAGCCACAAGACGACATTCAGCACCACCAGCCCCAGCATGAATTGCAACAGTGGCTGCATCGGGCTGCCCAGATGGCGCCGCATCTGCCATTCCCAGAACTTCCATGCTCCGATCAGACCAAACACCGCCCCCGATGCCCCGACCATTGGTGACTCGCTGTTTGACAGCAGGGCAAAGCCAGCGGCCCCCCCGATGGCAGCGAATAGATACAGGAACAAGAACCCCTTTTGCCCGATCCGCGCGACAACAATGCCGCCAAGCGCCAGCACTGCGACCATATTCCCGATCAGATGCAGCAAACCACCATGCAGCAGCGCATAGGTCGCGAACATCAGTTCGCGTTGAAGCGGATAAAGGGACTCCCAGCCCGCCAGCAATCCGTTCCAGAAGGCACCATGCATCACCAGCCAGCGCCGCAGCCCCAGCCCGCCAAGTCCACCAGCCTCGGCCAGTGTCAGCACCACTTCGGCAAGGCAGGTCAGGCCAACCAGCCAGATGACTGCTGGCGCGTTTGCGTGTGTTGGCAAGGTAATGTTGCGTGGACCCATGAACGCGGCTTTGACACTCTCCTCAAGGCGATGCAAGTCCTTCAGGTCCTGATTATGCGGGCCGTGCTGACGAGACAGGAGTTTCATCTTCTGCAAGCCGTCCTTTCAAACCATTTGAACCGCGCATCTTTCGCTTCCGGGGGCGGGCAGGCAGCACGCCCGTAAGCTGCGGCATGAATTTTCGAAACTTGGTTAATCTGATGAAACCCTATTTCGCCAGATACGCCAAGGAAAAGCCGCGAAAATGCCGCATTTCCGCAGGTAGATTGTCATGCTTGGAAACAAAGCGTCTGTCCAGATCAGCTTTGTTTCCAAGCGGGGGAGGGCGTTGCGCCTGCTATTACGGCCATTGCCCGCATTCGTAGTGGCCCGACACCTTGCTGCACGAATCAGGCAGGCTGCCGGTCAACTCTGCCAGTGCTGCGCGCAGCACTGGCCAGAAGCGTTTACCAATGCCCGGTGCTGTCCATGCTTGCCCAGGGCTCTTGCGGGGGGAGGGCATCGCCATCTTGCAACAATTCGATCGAGATATTGTCGGGTGAGCGCACGAAGGCCATCCGTCCGTCGCGCGGGGGCCTATTGATTGTAATGCCCGCCGCCTGCAATTCTGCGCATTTTGCATAGATATCTTTGACCGAATACGCCAAATGCCCGAAATGGCGGCTGTCGGATGGCAAGCCATCATCTCCATCCCAGTTATACGTCAGTTCGACCGGGCATTCCGGCTGGTCTGGCGGGGCCATGAAGACCAGAGTAAAGCGCCCGTTTTCATTGTCATAGCGGCGCGTCTCGGTCAGGCCCAGAAGCTTGTAAAACGCGATAGAGGCGTCCAGATCCTTGACCCGGACCATTGTGTGCAGATAGCGCATGATCTCTCTCCTTATGTTGGGGGGAAGATAACAGGCCTTTGGCGGTGTTCAATGGGGGTTCCAGAATCAACCTTATCCAGCTTATGCTGCTGCCCACATCATCTGGTAGGCGCGACGAAAAATGAAACAGTATCTGGACGGATTGCAGCATATTCTGGATCATGGCGTCCCCTCGGATGACCGGACAGGCACTGGCACGCTGTCAGTTTTCGGGATGCAGATGCGCTATGATCTGGCTGATGGGTTTCCCCTCGTCACAACCAAGCGCGTGCATCTGAAATCTATCATTCATGAACTGCTATGGTTCCTGTCAGGGAACACCAATATCGGTTATCTGCAAGAAAACGGCGTCACCATCTGGAATGAATGGGCCGATGCGCAAGGCGATCTTGGCCCTGTCTATGGCCGTCAATGGCGCGATTTCGGGGGCGTGGACCAGATTTCCGAACTGGTGCGCCTGATTGCTGAAAACCCCGACAGCCGCCGCATGATCGTATCCGCATGGAACCCGCCCGATGTCCCTGATATGGCGCTGCCGCCCTGCCACACGTTGTGGCAGGCGCGTGTGCTTGGCGGTAAGTTGCATCTGCAACTCTACCAGCGCTCTGCTGACATGTTTCTGGGCGTTCCGTTCAACATCGCCTCCTATGCGCTGTTGCAGATGATGCTGGCAAAGGTAGCCGGGCTGGAGCCGGGAACATTCGTGCACTCGATGGGGGATGCGCATATCTATTCCAACCATATGGAGCAGGTGCGCACGCAACTGGCCCGCAAACCCAAGCCGTTGCCGCAAATGCGGATCCTGCGTGATGTCGAGAGTATATTCGATTTCCGGTATGAGGATTTCCAACTTGAAGGGTATGACCCGGACCCCGCCATAAAAGCCCCGGTTGCGGTGTAACGCCATGATGACCCTGATCGTTGCCCGCGCACGCAATGGCGCCATTGGCCGGAACAATACAATACCCTGGCACGCGCCCGAGGATCTGGCCGCCTTTCAGCGCGAAACGCTGGGCGGCGCGATCATCATGGGGCGCAACACATGGGATAGTCTGCCCAAGCGCCCCTTGCCGCGTCGGCTGAACATCGTTGTCACCTCTCGTCCAGCAGAAGAGGGGGGGGAGGCGCTGTTTTTACCTTTGGAGCGGGCGGTAGAGCAGGCGCGGGCGGCGGGCTATTTTCGCCACTATGCCATTGGGGGCGCAGGCATCTATCGCGCATTTCTGCCCGAAGCGGACAGGCTGTTGATCACAGAAGTGGGTCTGGATGTCCCTGACGCGGATACGTTCTTTCCACAGATCGACCCCAGCCAGTGGCGGCTGAATGCCCGGCTGCCGTTGCGGCCAGATGCGCCGCGCTGCGTTATTCACGAATTTCTACGCAACTAGGTCGGCCTGCGATTGCAGCTTTGTTCCTGAATGCATAAGTCTTGAATGTGTAACAAGAAAGGACTGTATCCATGCAAATTCAGGTCAATACTGACAATACAATCGCCGGGCGGGAGGATGTGGTTCGCTTTGTCGAAACCGTGCTGGAATCGAAGCTGGGGCCTGTTTCCGGCCAGATCACACGAATCGAAGTGCACCTTCAGGACCAGAACGCAGAAAAAAGCGGCCCGGACGACAAGCGTTGCATGGTAGAAGCGCGCCTTGAAGGACGCCAGCCTGTCACAGCCACCAATACCGCTGACACAATCCAGTCTGCGGTGACAGGTGCAGTGGACAAGATGCGCAATATTCTGGACCGTGAGCTGGGAAAACAGCGCGCGCGCCGCTGAACAGCAAAAAAACGGGCAAAGCTTTGTGGCCATTACGCAACAGAGCTTTGCCAGTCTAGTATCTCAGGTATTTGGTGCATCGTATTTTAACTGCCCATAAATGTTGGGTTAAATTTTCATGTGATCCACGAAGGCGTGTGACGTGTCCCAAACTGCTCGCGGGTGGGTTGTGAGGCTTCGGATGCGTTGGTTTAATAATGGGGGCTATACCCCCGACAAGATTGTAAAAACTTAATAGACTATGTATTATCCCTAATGAGGAACGTTATTACTAAAGATATAAAAAAGCTGTGACCGGCCACTAAAGAGCAGGCACAGACGAGAGGCAGAGGCAAGGAAATGGGCTGGTCAATCGACCATCGCTGGCCATGTGTGCAACATGTGGGGTTGTCCCGCGTGGGTGCAGTCGTGTGGCGTGCAGTCCATCGGGCAGGGCATGACAAGACATAGCAGCGGTATTCATTCAAAACTGGCGTCCCGGCCCCGCACCACTTGGCTTTCCGGGGTATTGATGCTGTGCGTTGCGGCCTTGTCCGCATGCCAGATGTCTTCGCCAGACCGTACCACAAGCCCCACGGAACTTGCAGAGGCGCTGAACGAGTATCGGATTGTTCCGGCCTCGCGCGCCTATATCAATGCGCCAAGCGCGGTTCTGGTCATGGAACGCAATCTGGGCGATGCAACTGAACAGCGCATTACCCTTCCGAATGCCACATCGTTGTCGGGCGAGAATACAATTTTGCTGCGCGCGCAATCGCCGCGCAGCGCCAGCGCGACGCGGCTGGTCCTCAGGGATGTACTGGCGCAATTTGGCGGCACACCTTCGCCCTTTTCCAACGTGACGGATGGGGCGCTAAGCGCGCGTTCTGACCCATATGGCGATATTACCTATACAGTTGCGCGTCCGGGCGGTGACATCACCTGTGTTCTGGCATTCCGGCGGTCGCAAACAGGTGCGCGTGCGCTTCCGCGGGGGGCGACTGCGCTTGATCTGATGATGCGCAACTGCGTTTCAGGATCGCTTGAGCAAGCATTGTCGCCGTTGGGGCCTTCGGCCTTCGGCTTGGGCGTTCCACAGGGCGGATTGTAAAGATGGCAGGTGTTTCATGAGTTTGTTTATCGCCAACCGTAAACTCAGCCTGAATGAGATATTTCTGGCACTCGCATGGGTCGCGCTGGTCGTGCCGCTTGTGATCCTTGCCAGCATTCCGACCTCGACCTTAGTTCAGGGCGCAATGGGGGTGTTTGCGGTCCTTATGGTGGCCGCGCTCAAACCATTTTGCTCAAAGAAGATCCTCGCGCGCTTCCTGCTGCTTGCGATCGCCAGTGCGGTTGTGCTGCGCTATTGGTTCTGGCGTATTCTGGAAACGCTGCCGCCAATGGATATGCCGGTATCTTTCGCGATTGCGGTTGCGCTGTTCATGGTGGAAACCTACGCGATATTTGTCTTTTTCATCAGTTCTTTCATCTCAGCCGATCCGGTTGATCGCGCGCTGCCGCCCAAGGTGTCCGCGGCCAATCTGCCCACAGTCGATATTCTGGTCCCCAGCTATAATGAACCGACAGAGATGCTGGCTGTCACCTTGTCTGCGGCCAAGAACATGCATTACCCACCACAGAAACGCACAGTCGTTTTGTGTGATGATGGCGGCACCGATCAGCGTTGTAATCACGAAGACCCCGAGATCGCGCGCGCTGCGCGCCAGCGCCGGATCGACCTTCAACAGCTTTGTGCAGAATTGGGTGTCGTCTATTCAACCCGTCCAAGGAACGAGCACGCCAAAGCCGGGAATATGTCTGCGGCGCTGGAGCGGTTGAATGGTGATCTGGTCGTTGTGTTTGACGCAGACCATGTCCCCTCGCGCGATTTTCTGGCCCGGACAGTCGGGTATTTTGTCGAAGACCCGAAACTGTTTCTGGTTCAGACGCCGCATTTCTTCCTCAACCCTGATCCGGTCGAACGTAATATCGGGTTGCGCGCGGATTGTCCGCCAGAGAATGAAATGTTCTACCACTTGGGCCATCGTGGGCTTGACCGCTGGGGCGGCGCGTTCTTTTGCGGCTCTGCTTCTGTTCTGCGCCGTGCGGCGCTGGATGATGTGGGCGGCTTTGCGGGCGAGACGATCACCGAAGATGCCGAAACCGCGCTCGAAATCCATTCTCGTGGATGGAAAAGCTTGTATGTCGACCATGCCATGATCGCAGGCTTGCAGCCTGAAACCTTTGTCAGCTTCATCCAGCAGCGCGGGCGCTGGGCGGCGGGCATGATGCAGCTTTTGATGCTGAAAAACCCCTTGCGCCGCAAAGGGATGAGCCTGACCCAAAGGTTGTGTTACCTCAACTCCATGACGTTCTGGCTGTTTCCGCTGGTGCGGATGACGTTTATCCTGGCACCTCTCGCCTATCTGTTTTTCGGGCTGGAGATATTCGTTGCGACCATAAATGAAGTGCTGGTCTATATGAGCGCCTATATGGCGGTCAGCTTCATGGTGCAAAACGCGCTCTATGCCCGTGTCAGATGGCCCCTTTTGTCCGAAATTTACGAAACCGCGCAGGCGCCCTATCTTTCAGGCGTGGTGATCAAGACATTGCTGAAGCCGCGCGGGGCCAAATTCAACGTGACCGCAAAAGACGAGGTTCTGGAAGAGAATTTCATCTCACCACTTTTCAAGCCCTTGTTGGTTGTTTGGGCGATTGTTGGGCTTGGGTTGGTTGCGGCTGGCATTCGATGGGTTCTGTTTCCGGGGGATCATACCATCCTCATGGTCGTTGGCGGCTGGGCCGTGTTCAATTTCATGATCCTGTCAGCGTCATTGCGCGCCATTTCAGAGCGGCAGCAGCGTCGTGGTGTTCCGCGGGTTGAAATGCAGGTCCCTGCCGTGGCCGCCTTTGGTCGCGATGGCAAATTCAGCTTCTCAGCGGCGACAATTGTCGACTCCTCTACCAGTGGGGCCGGGCTCAAACTTATTCCCGGGCCAGATACGGATCTGGCTGAAATGGCCGCGATCAAACCGGGTTATGTGCTTTATTTCACACCGGAATTTCCGAAATCACCCCATCTGGAAAATGCAATTCGCGTTCAGGTCAAGAATGTTGAACGCACCAGTTCCGGGCTAGTTCTTGGTGTGCGCTATGATCCTGAGCAGCCCATGATCGTGCGCGAGACGATTGCACATCTGATTTTTGGTGACAGCGCGGTTTGGGAGAAGATGCGCGCGGACCGCAACAAGCCTATGCCTTTGCTAAAGGGGATGGCCTATGTTGCGGGGTTGGCGTTTACATCTGTCTATCACACAGTAAAGGCGCTTAGCGCAGAACCCGCAAGGCGGCGCGCCGCACAGGAGCGCGCGCGGCTGGGCGAGATCGAGGCGGCGCAACCTGCCCATCTGCTTGCGTTCGGGGAAGCATTTGATCCAGACATCACCAATCCCGGCTTTGATCCATCCCTTGGGGTCGATGGACAGGGGCCTTTCCCCGGCACAAGTGTCGGTCACAGGCAGATGCAAATTCTTGCACGTGGATTGGAGCCGCGGCCATGAGCAGTGCAGCATTCACCCGCCCCAAGACCCAAAGCGGCTGGAAGGCCCTGCCAGTCATGGCCGCTATCGCGCTAGCCCTCAGTTCAACTGTGTCGCCTGTACAGGCGCAAGGCGTCGATGGCGGCATGATCATGCTACCGCAAGACAATGGGGCCGCGTTGTCTTCCCCCGACACCATGTTGGATGTAAGCGATCGCGCCGATCCAGCACGGCGCGCGATGCGCCTAGACAGCACCCCTGAGCATCCGGCCCATATCGGCTGGGTTTCTGCATTGCGCCTCACAGATCTGGGCTACCCTGTTCAAGACGGGTTTGCACGGATCAGCGGAGAGCGCGAATGGGTCAATTTCGACCTGTATTCCAGTGCCGATGGAAACGAGGCGCTGTTGCAGATTGCATCCGTTTCCGGGATCAATAACCTGCCGGAACGCTCTTACATGCGTGTTATTGTGAACGGGCAAGAGTTGGGTCGCCGCAATCTGACCCATATCGAAGATGTCGGGATCGAAAAATTCCGCATCCCTGCGGGTGTTCTGCACACGGGGCGCAACCATGTGCAAGTGGAACTGCGCCAGCAGCATCGAATATTCTGTGGTCCGGAAGCGTCCTATACCTTGTGGACGGATATTGACCTGTCGCGCAGCGGCCTTGTGGTCGCCGCCGACACGCCCGGAAGCGATATGAATGCGCTGATCGGCAATGACGGCTTCATGATGGCGCTTGCCGCGCAGGTCTCAGGCGGGCAGGCGCTAGAGGTGCGCGGGATCGACACTCTGGGCTCCGAGGCCGAGATATGGCGTAGTTTTCTGGTCAACCGCTTCAACCAGTCCCTTGCTGGCGCGCCTTTGGTCATCAACTTTACTGACTACTGGACAGCGCAAACGGACATGCGCGACAGGGCACGTGTCACGATCATACCAGCCGCCGAGAGTCAGGTCAGGTTCATTCAAGCGGGCGATGGGGCCGTGGTCATGGTGCTGGAGGTCGCGCAGGGCACCGACCCTGAACGACTACTGGCGGGCATAACCGCCGTTACTGCGCAAGCGCAAGACAACCGCCCCACGCTGATTGCCCCTGCAAGTGATGTCCCATTCGCGCAGTTCGGTGTCGAGAGCGAGATCTTCTCACAACGCTACGCGCAGCGAAACCACGCTTTCCGCCTGCCTGATGACTGGCTGGTGCTGACCGGGGCCAAGGCGCGCATCAATCTGGATTATGCGTTTGCATCCGGTCTGCCAGCCGGATCAGCCGTTTTGTTGAAGATAAATGGCACGATCGTGCGCATGTTGCCTTTGCGCGGGGGGCAGAGCGGGTCGGTCATCTCGAACTTCCCCATCGATTTCGAGGCCAGGCTGATGCATCCGGGAACCAACGTTCTGGGGTTTGAGCTGTTTGTTCCCGGCGATCCGCCGTCATTGCCCTGCGCAGTGAACGAAACGCCCTTCCTGCAAATCCTCGACAGTTCTACGCTGCATGTGCCCTACAGCCCCTCCATGTCCATTCCGGACATGGACCTTGCCTTTGCGGCGCTCTCTCCCGAGAGCCTGCGCATGAACGAGATGAGCGGGCGGGCCTATTCCCAATTGGACATCCTGACACTCGGTTCGGCACTGGCGCGCACGCGCGCTGCGATACGCCCTTCAACCCTGCATCTGATCGCACTGGACGATCTTGGGTCTATTCCCACCGCGCATTACAGCGCGAACCGCCGTTTGCTGGAAGATGTTGTCTTGATGCCGTCGCAAAACACTGTCCCGGATGAGCAGTCGGTATCTGAAAACCCTGGCGACCCGTTCCAGCAAAGACGGGTCGAGCGGCGCAGCATGTCGCTGGCATTCAGTGCCGGTTGGGACGCGGTCAATGAACGCGCCAGATGGGTTCTTGACCGGATTATCCCAAGCAGTGGTGACCAGCTGAATGCATGGCTGGCCGAACAGCGGGGACAGGCCATCCTTTTCCAGCTTGATGCCGAACGCCCCGATGAAATCTGGATGCTGCGCGCCCCAGACAGCGACATGCGCGACATTGCCCACGCAGTTGTGCGCGCGCGCCTGCATGGGCAGGGGCCGCGCGGACAGGCTGCGGTCCTGACCCATGATGGCCATTGGGAAAGCTGGCTTGCCCCAGACCGCAGACCGGCCATGCTGGAACCATGGTCACACCGGAATTTCCGTAGCGCGATGGGCAATATCGTTTCTGCGCGCCCTGTCTTCTATTCGCTTCTGATACTTGGAATTGCCACCCTCTCTGCTTTGGTGGCGCTGCGCTTGGTCATTTCAACAAGGGAACACAAGACATGAACCGACGGGGGTTTCTGGCAACAGGCGCAGCATTCGGGGCAACTGTAATGGCGGGGCAGTCATCCGCGCTTGGGCAGAATGACCTGTCGCTTGTTGCGCGCCCCGTCTGGGAAAGCTGGATGCGCGCCTTTCTGAAACCGGATGGGCGCGTTGTCGATACATTGCAGCAGCATTCCAGCCATTCCGAAGGGCAGGGCTATGGGATGCTGGCCGCCACAATGTTCAATGACGAGGCTGCATTTCGCCAGATGTATCGCTGGACAGAACAGCAACTGGCGGTGCGCCCCGATGCGTTGTTGGCCTGGCGTTTCCTGCCGGATCAGGCCAATCCGATCCCGGACAGCAACAACGCCTCTGACGGTGATCTGTTTTATGCGTGGGCCTTGGTGCGCGCTGCGGCAAGGTTCAATGATCGCAGCTACCTTCAGCGTGCCGCCGAAATTGCGCAGGCGCTGGAAGCAAGTTGTATCCGGCCAATGCCGGGCGCGTCGGACAAACTGATATTCC
This sequence comes from Roseinatronobacter bogoriensis DSM 18756, assembly GCF_004366635.1. Lineage (GTDB taxonomy): Bacteria > Pseudomonadota > Alphaproteobacteria > Rhodobacterales > Rhodobacteraceae > Roseinatronobacter > Roseinatronobacter bogoriensis. The sequence goes on from NZ_SORN01000001.1 coordinate 573,527, forward strand.
TGCCCGCGGCCTTTGGCTTCACCCATGACACGCATCTGTCCGTGAACCCGTCTTACTACATGCCACTGGCCATGCGCGATGTGGCCGCCGCCACAGGGGTTACGGCGCTGGCGCTCTGCGCCCAGCACGGCGAGGCCCTGTTGGAGGAGATCGCGCGTGACGGGCTGGTGCCGGACTGGGTTGATATCTCGGAACGTGGGGTCATCGCGTCTGAAACCCTGTCTGCGAATGCAGGGTATGAGGCAATTCGCGTGCCGCTCTTTCTGATCTGGTCGCGGCTTCAGCAGCATATGGCCGTGCGGCGCATGGCAACGGTCTATGAACGCAATATGCAACCGGGATTACAGGCGCCAACAGTGCTGGAGCCTGTGTCCGGCGTCGTCCTCGAAACCAGCGCGGACCCCGGATATCAGGCGGTTGCAGGGCTTGTGGTGTGTTCGGCAAGGCAGGATGTCGGGGCGCTGATCCCGCCATTCTCGGCCGAACAGCCCTATTATCCGGCAACCCTGCAACTGTTTTCTATGTTTGCCGCGAATGAAACTATGCCGGAATGTGTGCCGCTATGAAACCACGCTTGAAGCAGTCGAAGATTTTCTCGATCAGTGTGTTCTGTGCCGTGCTGGCCGCTGGTCCTGTGCTGACGCAGACGGCCGGCTTCGAGGATTTGCGCGCGCTGCGCTACTATCTGCAACAAGACGACTCTGCTTCGGTTCAGGCAGAGCTGCGCCGCCTGAGAATTGCCTTCCCGGATTGGCAGCCCCCATCCGATCTGAACCAGATACTCGCACAACCCGCAGCACAGGCCAGTGTCGATGAAGGCGCAATCTGGCGCCAGATCGAGCAGCGCAATTACAGCGCGGCGCGTCAGTTGATCGAGCAGGGCCGCCAGAGCGGAACCGGCTGGACGCCGCCAGCAGATATGCTGCGCGTGCTGGAAACGAACGCGGCGCAAGATGAATTTGATATGGCCGTTAGCCGTCGCAGCGCAGGCGAGGCGATCAGTATCGCCCGCCGTACACCCAGCCTGTTGACATGTGAGCGCATCAACAACGCATGGCTTCTGGCCGATATGTATGTGCTGGCAAACCAACAGAGTTCGGCCATTGCGACCTATCGCAATACCCTGCAATCCTGTCAGGGCTACGCGCAGATGCAGACCACACTGGAGAAATCCAGCGCCATCGCATCGAATGCGGAATTGCGCGAGATGTTCGGGGTTGCAAGGCAGCTCAATCCGGGGGCAAAGCCACAGCTTGACGAATTGGAAGCACGCTTGCTGGGTGGCACATCCACCGCGCCGCAAACAGCGCAATCCACGCAGCCCGCTGCGGCCCCCGCACCGCAAAGCCCTGCACCTGCGGCAGCCCCTGCGCGCGCGCAAGCGCCTGCCGCATCGGGCGCACTTCCCTTGCAAGGTGATGGGCGTATTGCGCAAGTGCGCCGGCTGAAGGAACAGGAACAATACGCAAGCTGTCTGGCCGCCTCGACCGCGCCGCGGTCGCTGGATGTGCTTTATGAACGGTCATGGTGCGCGTTCAGCCACAACCGCCCGACCGAGGCTTTGGTAGGCTTTCAGACAGCGGCACGGGCAGGTGACGCGCTTGGCCCGAATGTGCGGCGCGATGCCCATTTCGGGCTGGCGCTGGCATATCTGTCCATGAACATGACCGAACAGGCAGCACATGTGGCTTCTCAGGTGCGGCTGTCCGAAAGCCAGCACCAAGAGTTGGAGGGGATCGTGCTGGACCAGCGCGGTGTGCGCGCCTATCGTGCTGGCGATTTTCGTCAGGCTATCGGCTATTTCAATGCCCTGGAAAACCTGAACGGCGCGCTGCGCCGTGATCTGGCGATTTTGCGCGCCTATGCCTATCTGAATTCCGGACAGCGGCAGCACGCGCGCAGTGAATTTGAACGCCTGCATTCCCAACTGGCCACAGCCGAAACGCGCGAGGGCATTAACGCGACGCGCGGGCCATAAGGCCGCATAAACCCAAGCGCGGCAAAGGCGTTTCAGGGGGGGAAGGCCAGACAGACAAACCAGCCAAACGCGCGCCCATATGGCGCGCGTTCTGCTTTGTTATCGCATAACACCCCCCATGTTATCGCCTGTCAGCAGGGCGATATTGTCTGGCAGCAAGGATGCGCGGCAGGTTTGGCACAGCGGAAAACCCGCGACCGATCTTTGGCGGGATCATTCCCGCACCATGCCAAACACCAGCCAGGAGTTACCCTTATGACCTTTGCATTTTCCCCCTCAATGACCGGCTCGGCGCTTGCTTTTGCCATCGCGTTGGTGGCCTTGCCTGCTGACGCCGGATCGAACCGTGTCAGCGTGGACCAGTGGGGCCGCGCCAATCAGATTGCCACATCGCAGACCGGTGTCCGCCAGCGGGTGTCCGTTACCCAAAGTGGTCGGGGCAATCTATCGTTCAACACCCAGGACGGGGCGCGCAACCGTGTCGTTGTCGGGCAGGTGGGGTGCAATAACGCGGCCGACACATCGCAAGGCGGGCAGCGCAATATTGTTGGTGTGTCACAGATGGGCTGCCGCAATGATGCGACTGTCACCCAAGGCGGCCATCGCAATGCGGTCGGTGTCATTCAGACCGGGCGCGGAAACACAGCCACCGCAACCCAGCATGGCAGCGGAAATGTAGTGCTGATCATTCAGGACTGATCCCAAACCCAGCCGGGGGCTATTGCCCCTGGCCATCCAAGCAAGAAGGAGAGTTCCAATGTCTGCGATTCCCTACACGATTGCCGCGCTGGTTTTGACAGGGGCAGCCTGCACTGCGTCTTTGGCGACGTCCCGCGCGGAAAAGCCATCTGAGGCCTTGGTCTGCGCGCTTGAGTTGTCGGAAAACCAACGTCAGGTCACCATTACCGCCTCTGCGCGGGCGGCGCAGCCTTTGCGCGGAACCTACCAGTTGGAAATCGACCAACGCAGCGCCAATGGCCGTTCTACCATTCGTCAGGGCGGCGAGTTTGACCTGAAGTCAGGCGAGAAGGCGACGCTGGGCGAGGCGCGTTTCAGCGGTAGGGCAGATGAGTTTGAAGCCGAGTTGACCATCAAGGCAAATGGTCAGACCAAAACCTGCCGTTCCACTACATTGTGATCTGTTCGCGTTTGACCCGTGAAGAAAGGAAATTTCGCATGTCTGACAATGCATTGAAACGTCTTGCCCCCGCGCTTGCGCTGGCTTTGATCGCTGTCACTTCGGCAAACGGGGTGCAGGCAAGATCACCTTCGCTTGCGCAATATGCCTGCATGGCGCGCGATCTGCCTGCCATTCGGGCCTCTAACCTGCCTGTGGCACAGATTTGTGCGCTTCATGCGGCCTCTGGGCAGGTCAGGGCGGGGCGCAACAATAGCGCGCAGGTGCGTCAGGATGGGGACAATAACCGCGCGGAAATCCATCAGCGGGGCAGCGGCCATAGTGCCAATCTGGTGCAGGAAGGCGGCAATAACAGTCAGATGATCTTTCAGTTCGGGCGCGATACGCAGGCGAATGTCCATCAGACAGGGGGGCAATCCGGCGTGCTGATCCAGTTTGGCTGGTAGATGGCAGGGCTTTTCCCCAAGCGGCAAAGGCGTTATGGCCTGTTGTAATGCAACAGCAGGATTAACCGATCGTGTCAAACCGCCTAGAGTCCAAACGCAAAGCCCGCGCGCGCGCTGATGCTGCTGTCGTGCGCTGGATATGGACCAGCTTCGTTCGTAACAGGCTGCATTTTCTTGGCATTGCCGTGTTTTTCATGGTGATAGAGGCCGCAACGCTGGGGGCGTTCAGTTATCTTATCCAGCCCATGTTTGACGATGTTTTCATCGCCGGTAACCAAGGGCAAATCGTCTTTATCGCTGTGGCGCTTGCGTTGGTTTTTTTCGCACGCGGACTGGCGCGACTGGCGCATCAGTCCGTTATCACCTGGCAATCCGAGGCGGCGACCGCAGATCTGCAAACCATGCTTTTGGCGCATCTGACCAAACTGGATCAGGGCTTTTTCATGCTGAATGCACCGGGCATTCTGATTGAACGGGTGCGCGGCGATTCCGCGGCCCTACGCAAGGTGTTCGGGTCCCTGATCACCGGTTTGGGGCGTGATGGTGCCAGTGTGATCGTGCTGTTCGGGGTTGCGCTATGGACAGATTGGCAATGGACATTGATTGCATTGCTGGGCCTTCCGCTGCTGGGCCTGCCATTGCTGGCGATCCAGCGCATGATCCGGCGGCGCAGTACCGAATCGCGCCTTGCGGCGGCTGAAAGTTCCAACCGGCTGAACGAGGCATTTCACGGCATCGCGACCTTGCAACTGACCGGATCCGAGGCGCGCGAGGTTGGGCGCTTCGCCAAGATCAAGCGCAATTTCGTACGCAAGGCCACGCGGGCGGCCATCGGAAAATCGGCCGTGCCGACGCTGATGGATTTCGGGGCCGCGATCGGGTTGGCGCTGGTGCTGATATATGGCGGATCGCAGATCATTGAAGGTACGCGCACTGTCGGGCAGTTCATGTCGTTTTTCACGGCATTGGGCCTGTTGTTTGACCCCTTGCGCCGGATTACTGCTCTGACCGCAGAATGGCAGAGTATTATTGCCTCGCTTGAACGCACATATGCGCTGTTGCAGGTGCAGTCCAAGGTAACCAACCCGCCGCCACCGCACTTGCCTGTGCCGGATCGCAACCATGCCTCGGTCGAGTTGCGCAATGTCCGCTTTTCCTATGACACAGAGCCTGTTCTGAACGATCTGTCCTTCTTCGCGCCGGCGGGCAAGACTACGGCGATCGTCGGGCCCTCCGGGGCGGGCAAGACGACTGTCTTCGGCCTTCTGACACGGCTTGCCGATGTCGATTCAGGCGAGGTTCTGATCGGCGGGCAGGATGTGCGGAGGATGGATCTGGCCGCCCTGCGCAAACTGTTCGCAGTGGTCAGTCAGGATACGGCCCTGTTTAACGAAACGATCCGTGACAATATCGTGATGGGGGTGAAAGGCGTCTCTGACGCGGCTTTGCAATCTGCGCTCAACGCGGCCCATGTCGATGATTTCCTGCCGCTTCTGTCAAACGGCGTAGAGACATTGGCCGGGCCGCGCGGGTCCAGCCTTTCGGGGGGGCAGCGCCAGCGCGTTGCCATCGCGCGCGCCTTGCTGCGCGATGCGCCGATCCTGCTGCTGGATGAAGCGACCAGCGCGCTGGATGCGAAATCCGAAGCCTTTGTGCAAGATGCGCTGGATCGTCTGGCGGCAGGGCGCACAACGCTGGTGATCGCGCATCGCCTGTCGACAGTGCGCAATGCGGACCAGATCGTGGTCATGGATCGCGGGCGCGTGGTCGAGCAGGGCAGTCATGATGCGTTGCTCGACAAAGGGGGCGCTTATGCGCGGCTCTATGCGTTGCAATTCGGCGAGCAGGATCAAGAACAGGATCAGGCGAATTCGCCCTGAACATACCAGCCATCGCGCTGGGGGGTGTGATACATCCATAACCGTGCGCCCCGGTCTGTTTGCACCCGCCAGTAATCGCGCAGGCCTGTGCGCCAGGCCGGGTCATCCAGCCACCATTCCGGGCTGATCCGCTCTGGTCCAGTGGCCGCGACACGTTCCCACCACAGCCCTCGCCACTTGAACCGGCGCGGCACTGCGCGCCCGGTGGCGGCAATCTGTTCGGGTTGAAAGATTGTCAGTGGGCGGGGCGGGGCCGTGTTGTGCCAGTCGCGCGCGGGCGTGCTATAGGCGGCAGGCGCAATGCTGAAGGCCTTTTCGGGGATATTGCTGTCTGCTGGCAGATAGCGCAGCACATGTTCAAACCCCACACGATTGCACAGCCGCGTCAGCAGGTCATCCAGATCATCCTGTACCTTCGCGCCGGTGATGGTGATCTGCTGGACTGGCAGCGCATCGACGGCAATCGCACTCAGGCGCATCCGCTCTATGCCGAAACCGGCATCCATCCCTTCTAGCGCGCGGGTGAATAACTGGGTCATGGGCGCAGGTTCGCGCATCGGGCGCGCCAGCCCGATTTCCAGCTGAATAGTCTGCCCATCCACGCGCGAAAGTTCCAGCAATAACCGCCGCGCGCCCATTTCGGCTTGGCGCAGATGGTCGCACAGCCGGTCCAGCAACCGGTCCAGCCCGGCCTGAATGTCGCCCATAAGGCCGATTGGTTCGGGCAGCGACAGCCGCACGGCAAAAACCGGCTGCTCCGGGGCAGGGGCTATGGGTTCTGGTACATTGCCAAGTGCCTGATCCAGCCGCAGCAACGGGGCCGTGCCGAAGCGGCGCACCAGACCTGCGCGCGGCACTTGCGTCAGGTCGCGGATAATACGCAGGCCAAGCCGCTCCAACCCTTCCAGCGTGCTGGCATCCAGCCGCAGCGCGGCCAGCGGCAAGGGCATCAGCCGGGGCACTATTGCCCCCTGTGGCACAATGCCACCCTGCCCATATCGCCCGATTGCCCAAGCCGCGCCGGGCGTATCAGCAATGGCGGCGCGGCTTTCAAATCCCATCCGCGCAAGGCGGGTGGTCAGATCGTCCAGCAGCGCAGCCTCTCCGCCGATCAGATGCGCTGCCCCGGTGATGTCGAGCATAAGCCCCTCGGCGCCCTCAACCGCGACCCAGGGGCAATAGCGCGTGGCCCAGCGGCGCAGGGCATCCATTGCCTGGCGCTCGCCAATCGGGTCGGCTGCGCGTGTCAGCAAGTCGGGGACCAATGCGCGCGCATCCGCCAGCCCCATACCGCGCCGCAGCCCGCGCGCCATCGCTTCCCTGTTCAGGCAGATCAGCCGGTCCGCGCCGCGTTCCTTGGCCGTCAATGCGAAGCAGCCTGTGGCAGGCTGGCGGCGCAGCGACAGGCTGGATGCGAATCGGGGTAACCAGAGCGACAGGATACGGCGGGGCATGGCACATCATTTGTTCACTTTGTGTTCCAATTAATCCGCATGGCTGGCTGAGTCGAGTCTGCGCCTTCCAGATTGCAAATTCCTGCGCGCTGCCGCATAACCGCGCGAAACCGCGCCGGAGGCCCCGATGAATTATCTTGAATTTGAAAAACCATTGGCCGAAATCGAAGGCAAGGCCGCCGAATTGCGCGCCTTGAGCGTGGCCAACCCGGATATGGATGTCGAACGCGAAGCGGCTGCCCTTGATGTGAAGGGGCAAAAACTGCTGGTTGACCTGTACCGCAACCTGACGCCGTGGCGCAAATGTCAGGTCGCGCGCCATCCCGACCGGCCCCATTGCCGCGACTATATCGAGGCGCTGTTTGACGAATTCACCCCCCTTGCCGGTGATCGCGGCTTTGCCGAAGATGAGGCTGTGATCGGGGGGCTTGGACGGCTGAAAGATCGCGCTGTGGTCGTTCTGGGGCAGGAAAAGGGCCATGACACGCAATCACGCCTGCGGCGTAATTTCGGCATGGCGCGGCCAGAGGGGTATCGCAAGGCTATCCGGCTGATGGATCTGGCGGATCGCTTTGGTTTGCCTGTGGTTACACTGGTTGACACGCCCGGCGCGTATCCGGGCAAAGGGGCTGAGGAGCGCGGACAGGCGGAAGCGATTGCGCGCTGCACGCAGAAATGCCTGTCGCTGGGGGTACCGCTGGTGTCGGTCATTATCGGCGAGGGCGGATCGGGCGGGGCCGTGGCCTTTGCCACTGCCAACCGCATCGCCATGCTGGAACATTCGGTCTATTCCGTCATCTCGCCCGAGGGCTGCGCTTCGATCCTGTGGAAAGATGCCGAAAAGATGCGCGAAGCCGCCGAAGCGCTGCGCCTGACGGCGCAAGACCTCAAGAAGCTTGATGTCATCGACCGGATCATCCCCGAGCCGCTGGGCGGTGCGCAGCGCGATCGCGCGGCCATGATCAAGGCTGTGGGCGCTGCGATCAGGGCCATGCTCAAGGAACTCGACGGCAAGAAACCAGAAGAGTTGCGCCAGCACCGCCGGCAGAAATTCCTTGATATGGGTTCTAAAGGGTTGGCGGCTTAGCCGCGCAGCGTCGGGCCGCGGTGCGGCGATCCACGATTGGATCTGTAGCACTTTATGCCAGACAAATCCGCGCAAGATCAGATCTGTGCGCTGGTGGCAGTCCAATCGCCGTGCCGTGGGGGCGGCCCGCCGATGCGCGGCGGCGCTTTGCGCCTTGATTCCGCGCTGCTGAGCGCCAGCTTGATCCCGCTTACAAAGCCATCACAATGTCGCAGTCCAGATGAAAACCTCTCCGCGCACAGAAGCAGAGGCGATTCGTCACAACGGGCACAGGAAGAGCCGCCCGCCGCCGCGTCGCTTCGCTGTTCAAACGTGATTTGCACTGCGCAGCCTGACATGTCACGATCACAGCATTAATGGCAGGCCAGATGTAATGATTTCAGAACATACGCTTGCGGCCATCCGTTTCGGGGCCGGATTGGGAGGCGGGCATAGTTCAGCGCTGGATGGTGCAGCTCTGTTAGACAGTTTGCACCCGGAACTTTCATCACCCGATCATGCCGCAACCAGTTGGGACATCAGACGCGCCCGCGCGCTGGAACGGCGTATGATCAATCGCGCGCTGCGCGAGGATCAGGACCCAGCCCTGTCCGCCCGCCTGCAAGAGATCAACCGCAAGGATCGTGACGAAAGTTTTGCCGAATTGCGCGCCATGATGGCGCGGCTGGCCTATGCCCCCACTGGCTTTGCCGAACGTCTGTTGCGGTTCTGGGCCAATCATTTTGCCGCCCAGCGGCGCGGTGGGGTCATGCGCGCAGGGCGTCCCGCGCTGATCGAAGAGGCGCTCCGGCCCAATATCACCGGCTCTTTTCAATCGCTGCTGCGCGCGGCGGTGCTGCACCCTGTCATGTTGGTCTATCTGGATCAGACAGTGTCAGTCGGTCCCTTCAGCCGGGTGGGGCGCAGGCGCGGGCGTGGCCTGAACGAGAATATGGCCCGCGAAGTGCTGGAACTGCATACACTGGGCAGTGCAGGTGGGTATACGCAATCCGATGTCACAGAATTTGCCCGGCTTCTGACAGGACTGTCCGTCTCGCTGGAAAAAGGGTTCACCTTCGAGCCGCGCATCGCAGAGCCGGGACTTATCGAAATCTTTGGCAAACGCTATGGCGGCAGGCCCATGACGCTGGGCCATATCACCGAATTTCTGGATGATCTGGCGCTGCGACCGGAAACGGCGCAGCATCTGGCCAGCAAGCTGGCGCGCCATTTCATCAGTGACACCCCTGACCCGCAACTTGTGGCGCATATGGCGGCCAGTTATCTGCATGGCAGCGGTAATCTGATGGCGCTGTATCGCGCGATGCTGGAACATCCGGCGGCATGGGACGCGCCTTTGTCAAAGGCCCGCGCGCCCTTCGAGGTGATGGCCGCATCCATCCGCGCGTTGAACCTGCCCCGCGAGATGTTGAGCGAGATGTCCACCCGCGAGACCCGTGTTTTTTTTGCGCGTCCGCTGGAAGCAATGGGAGAGCCGTTTGACCAGGTGCCAAGCCCCGCAGGCTATGGCGAAGATGCTGCCTATTGGGTCACCCCGCAGGGGCTGGCGGCACGGATCGACTGGGCCATGGCGCTGGCGCAGCGCGTGCCCGCAGCGCCGGACCCGCGCGACTTCGTCGATATCGCGATGGCCGATGCGGCCAGCGACACGCTGCGCCGCGCCGCCAGCGGGGCCGAGACGCGCGTTCAAGGTGTCGGGCTGATCCTGTCCGCCCCGGAATTCAACCGCAGGTAAGGGGCAAGAATGAGACATAGACCCGACCGCCGTGCTTTCCTCTCGCGCAGCCTTGCGCTGGGCTGTTCGCTTGCAGCAAGCCCGCTGATCACCCCCATTGCCCTTGCGGGCGGGCCGGGTGACAACCGCCTTGTTGTCATCATTTTGCGCGGCGCAATGGATGGTCTGGACCTGTTGCGCCCAGTGGGTGACCCGCATCTGGCCGCCCTGCGTCCGCATGTGTTTGGCGCGCCCGCCGATGTACCGGGGCTGGCGCTGGATAATTTCTTTGCTCTGCACCCCGCGCTGGACGGGCTGCTGCCGCTGTGGCAGGCGGGCGAGCTGGCTTTTGTGCCCGCCACTTCAACCCCTTACCGCGACCGGCGCAGCCATTTTGACGGGCAGGATCACCTTGAAGCGGGAACCGCCGGTCAATTGCCGCCCGCGCTGTCGCGCGATGGCTGGCTGAACCGCTTGCTGACGCTGCTGCCGGGGGCGGATGCACGCACGGCCTTTGCGGTTGGGCGCGAACGCATGCTGATCCTTGAAGGCACCGCGCCCATGACCCAATGGGAACCCGGAACTGACCTGAGCCTTAGCCCGCAAAGCCGCCTGCTATTGTCCCACCTGTTTCAGGCCGACCCACTCTTTGCACAGGCGGGCCAGACCGCGTTGGATATGACGGGTGCAACACTGGCTGAGCTTCCAGACGATGAGATGGGCAGCATGATGGCACAGACCAGCGCAGGCGATGCGGACGGTCTGGCCGCCTATATCGCCCGGCAAATGCTGGGTGAAACGCGGATTGCCAGCTTTTCCCTGTCGGGGTGGGATACGCATCACGCCCAACCCCGCGCGATCCTGCCCGCACTTGCGCGGTTGCAATCGGCAATCCTGACACTGCGCGCGGGGCTGGGGCCGGTCTGGGGCAAGACAACTGTTCTGGCGATGACTGAATTCGGGCGGACATTGCGTGAAAATGGCTCTCGTGGGACGGATCATGGCACAGGCGGTGCGATGCTGCTGGCAGGTGGCGCGATCCGGGGCGGTCGTATGATCGGGGGCTGGCCGGGGCTGGCAGAGGCTGACATGTATGCGGGCCGCGACCTGATGCCGCTGCGCGATATCCGCGCCTATTCGGCCTGGGCCATGCGTGACCTGTTCGGGTTGCGCGCCTCCGATGTCGCGCAGGTAGTGTTTCCCGCGCTGGATATGGGCGAGTCGCCGGGATTGCTGCTATAGCGCGGTCAGGTCATGCAACTGCACATCGCCACAAGCCCGCTGCGCAATCTCGCACAGATGGGCGTGATGCGTCAGATAGATCACCTGCCCATGCTGCGCCATCTGCGCCAGCATCCTGAAGGCCGCTTCGGCGCGCGTGTCATCAAATGTTTCCATGATGTCATCAGCGATGAAGGGAACGCTGGGGCGCGTGGTGGCAAGTTCCAGATAGCCCGCGGCCCGCAACGCCAGATATAGCTGAAACCGCGTGCCTTTGGACAAGGTATCCACCGGTTTGCCTGCGCCATTCGCATGTTGTGCGATCAGAACCTCGCCCCGCCCGTCGGGTTGGGTGGAAAGCCCGGTATAGCGACCGGCGGTAAGCATGGCGAAAGCATCTGCCGCGCGTCCCATCATGGCAGAACGATGCGTGTCCCGATAAAGCCGCAGCGCCTGTTCCACGGCAATCACGCCTGCCTGTCGCGCCATGAATTGGGCAGCCTCATCCTTGATCTGCAACAGTAGCGTCTGGCGCTCTGCATCCAGCCGCGCTGCCGCGCCGTCATGACCGGTGCTTTCCATCGCTTTCTCTGCCTGGGCCAGTTCGGCATAGGCTGTGCGCAGCGCCTCGTCCTGTGCGTCCAGCGTGGCGGCCAGTGTTGCAGCTTCGGCATTGGCCAGATCCGGGTCGAGCGCCGCCAGCCGCGCGATTTCTGGCGCCGGATCGGTGACGCGCAGATGCGCTGCCAGATCGTGGCGCAGTGCGGAAATTTCCTCAGCCAACTCCTGCGCGCGGTTGATGGCCTCGATCTGCTGTGCAATCTGGGCAAGTGAATCTGTGCCGAAATGCGCTTGTAATGGGGCGATGGCGCTGGCAAGCCGTGCTTGACGCTGGGCCAGATCATCCAGCCGGTTTTGCGCGCGCGCAGCTTCCGCCTGCAACCGTGCGCGGGTGGCCTCGGTTTCCTGTGCCTGCTTCAACCGCTGGCGCAGCTTCGGCCACAAGACCATGACATCGGGCGCAGGGTCTTCGTTCAAGTGCTGTGCAATCTGTGACAGTTCGGCATGAAAGCTGTTGATATCCTCTTCAATGCGGGCAATCCGGCGGTTCAGCGTTTCTGCCTGTGGGGCAAGTGCTGACAAATCTGTGACCACCGCCAGATGAGCACGCATCTCGGCTGGTGTGGGTGCAGGGGTGCCGATCCAGCTTGTGGCACACAGCTTGTCCCATTCGGCTTGCCATGCCTCACGTTCGGCTTGGGCCTTGTTCAAGGCGGCTTGACGCGCTTCAAGCTCGCGCCGCAATCGCGCCGCCTGCCGCATCCCTTCCGCTGCCGCAAGAACCGCCTCTGCCTCGGCCAGAAGGGTTGCATAATCTGCCTCCCGCATCTCTCGGCCCAAGCCCTTCAGTGCAGCGCAAAGCGCTATTCCAGCCTCACGCAACCTGTCTTGCAAGGCGTGTTGTGCCGCTTGTGCTGCCTGCAAGGCGGCATCGGCGTCAAGGGCCTTGTCGCGACGTGCCAGCCAGTCGATCAGGTCTGCAATGCTGCGGCTATCCTCCGTGACCCCAAGCCTGCCCCATAGCGCGCGTACGCCGTCCTGCATTCGGGTAACTTGCTGATCTGCGGCTTTGCAGTGCTGTTCCGCCAGTGCAAGGGCGGCCTGTTCCTGTTGCAGCACCGCCAGCCGTTCTGCCACGCGCGCCTGTTCCAGTTGTGCGGCCCCAAGCGCATCATCCGCGCGCATTGCGGCTTCGAACGCCTTTGCACTGGTTTTGGTCATGGTCGCCAGATGCTTTTGCCATGCAGCATCGCGGGCTGCGCGTGTTGCAGCCGCATCCCCCGCGCTGACGGGGTCCGCGCGGCCAAGCTCTGCCTCCAGCCGCGCGACGACAGCTTGCAATCGGGTCAAGTCTGCCCGCGCATCCCGCGCGTCGCGCATGGCCTGCGTCAAGGCGCTGTCCTGCGCGCGCAGGCTGTCAGGGCAAGGCAGGTCCAACGCGGCGAGCTGCGCGGCATCGCCGTGCCACGGGACAAGCGCTGCAAGGGTACGTTCAAGGCCGCCCTTTGCGGTTTCCAATGCTGCGGCAGCATCGGCCTTGGCGCGCGAAAGGTCAGCGCGGCGCAACTCCTCAACCAGCGGGGCAAGGCGCGCAAGGGCGGTTTCGTCAAGCGGGGCCTCATTATGCAAGGCTTGCATCCCTGCTTGGGCCTTGTCCAACTCTGTCTGTGCGGTTTTTTCGGCATTAAGCAGAACAGCATGCGTTTCAATCAGGTCCGACAGGCGCTGGCTGACATTCGGGGCGAGAACCGCCTGTGCGGCGGTCACATCGGGTCGCTCCAGCCGGTCTGCAAGCCGTGTCATTCGTGCGTGCAACTCTGCCAGTTCATCACGTCGTTTCGGCAAGTCGGCTTGCTGACGCGAGATGGCACCGAATTGCCCTTCGAGGATGTCCAGTCGTGGAAGAACCGCCAAAGCTGCCGGATCATCCTTCAATTGCGCCAATGCGCGCGCGGCTTCGGCCTTGGCCTGTGTGATCTCTGGCAGCAGGGCGGCAAGCTCTGCCTCTTCGCGCATCCAGTCGGGCAAGTCCTTGCGCCAGTCTGCGGGAAGCGGTTGCGCAGCGGGCAGATCTGCCAGACGCGCTTGCAGTTTTTGCATCCGCGCCAGCATTGGGGCTGCATCCAGATCTCGGCGCAACAGTTCTAGTTTTGCTTGTGTCTGCGACCTGCGCGCGGCGGCATCGCGATACCCGGCCTCGGCCTGCGCATGTGCCTGTGTCAGTTTGCGCCATGCGCTGACCTGCAAATCAACCGCTTTGCGCTGTGCCGTTAGGTCATTCAGCCGTGTTTTCAACTCGGCAAGCCGGTGTTTGCGCCCCGCTGGCTTGAACCATTTGGCCCCCTCTTCATGCAGCGCGCGCAAGGCCTCGCTCAGCTCTGTCAGCCCGGCACTGGCCGAGAACAGCAACTGCCCCAAATCACCCTTGCTGTCCAGAATACTCTCACCGCCTGTTTCCAACGTGTCGTCATCGAGCGAGAACATTGTGGTATAGGCATCGCGGTCCAACCCGCCAAGCGCTGCGCCCAGACTGGCCTCTGCCAAGGGCGCCTCGGTCGCGGCATCCAGCAATGTATTCGTGCTGCCCTTCAGCCGCGCGATGGACAGCGTGCCACCTGAGTGGGATATTTCGCCCTCAATGCGCAAGCTGCGGTTGTCGTGAAGGAAATTATAGGATGTCCGTGTCGGTATTCCGAACAGCAGGTCCAGCCATGCCGAAAACAGCGTGGATTTGCCTGCCTCGTTCGGCCCATAGACCACATGCAGATCAGACGTTCCGGCAGATGGACGCGCGAACACCACTGAGGTGTCGGTGAAATGCCCGTAGCGCACCAGCCCCAGCCTGTCGATCCGCATCAGCCTTGCCCCCGCAACCGCTCTAGTACTTCGGACAGGCCGGTTTGCATGGTGGCAAGGTCAAGGTCCGAAACTGCATCGCGTGCCTCTGGGGGCAAGGCGGCTTCGAGATCGCGCCGCAAGCCCTCCAGCGCCTGCGCATAGGCATCACTGGGGCGAATATCGCTCTCAATCAGCCCGGCGAGCGCCCCAAGCGCGCCAGCGACTGGTGCGCGCGCGCCCAGATCGAGAACCAGCTTTTCGACCCAGACCCCGCCCAGATTTTTCGCCATCTCCTGTGCTTCGGCCTGTGCAAGATCGCGGTCGCGCAGCAGGCGCGGTGCCAGTGGTGTGTCACCTTGCAGACGCAAGCGCGCGACAAGATGCGGGCATGGCAGGCGCGCCGTGTCCAGCGCCTGTTCCATAGCGCCTTGCAGGTCGCGCCATTCCTCAACCCCGGTCAGATCAACCTTGACCTGCGCAAAGCCCGCGACAGATACGATGCGCGGCTCAAGCGATATTTGCCCCGCATCATCCACCTGCACCAGTGTCACACTGCCCGCGCCCGGCTCGCCTATGTCGCGGCCCTGTGGAATACCGGGCATGACGACACAGGTTTGGCCCGGATATTCGGCGCGTTTGTGAATATGGCCAAGCGCCCAATAGTCAAACCCGCTAGCCTGAAGGTCGGACAGGGCGCAGGGTGCGTAAGGGTCGTGCCCTGCCGCCCCGTTGAGCGAGGTATGCATCAGCCCGATATTCAACGCATCGGGTTCGGGGGGGCGGTATTTTGGCAGCAGGCTTTCGGGTGCGTGCGGGTCGCGGAAGCTTAGCCCGTGAATCGCGATCCGGGTGGTGCCATGCGAGAGGGTTTCCACCCCGGCCCTGCCATCGAAAACATGAGTGTTTGGTGGCGGGGTCAATTCACGGCTGATCTGTGACATAGCGTCGTGATTGCCCCGAATGATGAAGGCGCGAATGCCCGCAGCGTCCAACCGTGCGAGTTCTGCCGCCAGAAATCGCGCGGTTTTCATGCTGGTCTGACTGCCGTCATATAGATCACCGGCGATCAGCAGCGCGTTCACGCGTTCGGACAGGCACAGGTCGATGATATTGCGCAAGGTGCTGCGAGAGGCATCCGCGATCAGTTCCGCCAGATCAGGGTCGCGCAGCGCAAGGCTGCGCAGCGGGCTGTCAAGATGCAGATCAGCAGTGTGAATGAAGCGGAATGCCATGACGCGACTGTGCAACGCACAGGCGAGGGCCGCAAGGGGTATGCTGCACGCTCTGGCCGTGCCCAATATGGCTGTACGGTTGCCTGAAAGCGGCAGCTTGGCGGGACAAAGGAGACATAGAGGAGCCGGGTGCAAAGCCGCGTAGCGTCGGGCCGCGGTGCGGCGATCCAAGGCTTGCTCTGTAGCGCTTTATGCTGGCCAAGTCCCTGAAAGATCAGATCGTTGCGCTGGGGGCAGCCAAATCGCCGTGCCGTGGGGGCGGCCCGGCGATGCGCGGTGGGCTGACGCCCTTGAATCCGCGCCAGTCAAAGACTGCAACACCCTCGAAGCTGTCATTGTATAGCTTTTGTCAGGTGGCGAACACGAGCTAACCAGCCGCAACGCCGCCATAGTGCTCTGGTGACTGCATTGCTCCGTGTTACCCCGCGCGGTTTATGCCCCGGAACCGGGCCCGCGCGCGCGGGTCCTTGTCGAACAAGGCGGCCAGCTGCTCGGTCATGGCACCTGCAAGTTGTTCAACATCCGTAATCGTGACCGCGCGCTCATAATAGCGCGTCACGTCATGGCCGATCCCGATGGCCAGCAACTCCACCGCGCGGCGCCGTTCGACCATCGCGATCACATCGCGCAGATGTTTCTCAAGGTAGTTGGCGGCATTTACCGACAGGGTTGAGTCATCGACTGGGGCACCGTCAGAGATGACCATCAGGATACGCCGCGCCTCTGGCCGGGCCAACATGCGCCGATGCGCCCATTCCAGGGCCTCGCCGTCGATATTCTCTTTCAGCAAGCCCTCTTTCATCATCAAGCCCAGATTGGGGCGCACGCGCCGCCACGGTGCATCGGCCTGTTTGTAGATGATATGGCGCAGGTCATTCAGTCGGCCCGGTTGCAGGCTGCGCCCCTCTTGCAACCAGCGTTCACGGGATTGCCCGCCCTTCCACGCACGGGTGGTAAAGCCCAGAATCTCGACCTTGACATTGCAACGCTCCAACGTGCGGGCCAGAACATCGGCACAGATTGCCGCAATGGAAATGGGCCGCCCCCGCATGGAACCGGAATTGTCCAGAAGTAGCGTCACCACCGTGTCGCGGAACTCCGTGTCTTTTTCCTGCTTGAATGACAGTGGCGTGGTCGGGTTCGCCACCACCCGCGCCAGACGGCCAGCGTCAAGAATGCCCTCGTCCAGATCGAACAGCCACGAACGGTTCTGCTGCGCCTGAAGCCTGCGCTGCAATTTGTTCGCCAGCCGCGATACGGCCCCTTTCAGCGGTTCAAGCTGCTGATCGAGATAGGCGCGCAAACGTTCCAGTTCTGCCGGTTCGGCCAGATCTTCGGCGCGCACTTCTTCGTCAAACTCTGTGCTGAACACTTTGTAATCGGCGCTGGCTTCGGAATGTGGCGGCGGGGCGGGGGGTTCCAGCGGGGCGTCGGCCTCTGGCATCTGCGCCTCGTCAGACATCTCGTCGTCCGAGTCGTCATCAAGCGCGACATCGGCCTGCGCGCTGTCTTGCGCGGGGCTGTCCTCGTCGCTGTCCTCATCTGACTGTTCGTCCTGTCCCTGACTGTCGGGGTTTTCCGGCTCTTCTGCCTGCTCTTCGCTGTCATCCTCGCTGGCGTCATCTTCGTCACCAGTCTCATCCGGGTCATCGCCCAGCTGGTCGCCATAGCCAAGATCTTCGATCATCTTGCGCGCGAACCGCGCGAAGGCGGCCTGATCGTTCAGAACCTTTTCCAACCCGTCAAGGGTGCCGCCCGCGCGTTCCTCGATGAAACCGCGCCACAGATCCAGCACATGGCCGGCCCCTTCGGGCAAGTCGCGGCCTGTCGCCAATTGGCGGATCATATAGGATGCAGCGACAGATAGCGGCGCATCCTGCCGGTCGCGAATCTGGCTGTAACCTTTGCGGGTTGCCTCATGCGCGATGCGTGCGTCGATATTTTTGGATGTCCCGGGCATGTGGCGCGCGCCCACAGCCTCGCAGCGGGCCTCTTCCATGGCCTGATACAGATCGCGCGCCATCTGCCCCTGAGGCATGTACCGGGCGTGCAGGCCATCGTCGTGGTAGCGGTGGCGCAAGGCAAGCGTGTCGGCGGTGCCGCGCGCCAGCAAGACCTCGTCGCGGGTCATGCGCCGGGTGACTTGCGGCAAACGCATCGAATCGCCGCTCATGCCGGGGGGGTCAACCGAGTAGGTCACCGTCATCTCTCGCGCATCTGCCATCGTGCGCGCGGCCTCGGAAAGGGCCTTTTTGAAAGGATCGGCTGGGTTGTCGGTGCGGGTCATGCGCGGGTCCGGTGCTTGTACAGTCTGGACCGAGAGATAGACCAGAGCAGCGGGAAAAGAAAGAATTTCGCGCCACTTATTGCCGCAAATCACGACTGGGCCAAATACGGGCCGCAACATCCCGCAGTATATGTCGCACAAACGCTTGCGCTGCCGGAACGCCTCTCGCAGCTTGGGACCGAAGGCGGCGTAAACAGGTATAGCAAGGTTTCAGTTATTCAATTCATGGTTGATGCAAGCCACTTTGCTATTTCAGACCTGCCTGGTAACTAAAGACAATACTCCGCAAAATTTGCATGGATTCCGCTTTCTTATATTAAAAATCCAGAAATCAGGCTGTTTTGAAGATTCAAAACAATTCTTGCAATTATTTCTTTATCTGTGCGATTGTCGCAAGAGATGAACTTATGGCCGCTATGGCGATTGAGGGTAAACATGACTGATCTCAGCACGCTGTCACTTGATGAGTTAAAGAAACTGCAAAAAGACGTTTCAAAGGCGATAGAGTCCTATGAGGAGCGTGCACGCAAAAAAGCACTGGCAGAGGCAGAGGCCGTTGTTCGCCAGCACGGGTTTACGATTGATCAGCTTTTCGGCAAAGCCCCGAAAGCAACACGTGCGCCTGTGGCCCCGAAATATGCCAACCCCAATGATCCGTCGCAAACATGGTCAGGTCGCGGGCGCAAACCCCGTTGGATCATTGAAGAATTGGAGTCAGGCAAAACGCTTGAAGACCTGAGCATTTGATCAAACAGATACCAAGCTTTCGGTCGATATTTAATTTCGCGACCGACATGTATGCGGCGATGACTGCACGAAATATAAGCCTCCTTTCTGCCGGGGTGGCTTTTTTCGCGCTTCTTGCGGTTTTTCCGGGTATCGCGGCGCTGGTTTCTGTCTTTGGCTTTTTTGCTGATCCGCTCATGATTCAAGATCAGCTTTCCTTGCTGCAGGATCTGGTCCCGCCTGCGGCTTATACATTGATGAGCAATCAGATCACGCGGCTTGTCTGGGCGAATGATGGTGTGCTTGGCTGGACCAGCGCGATTTCTGTCATTGTGGCGTTATTTCTGGCGCGCCGTGGGGTCGATGCCATGCTGGTCGGACTTTGCGCAATTCATGGCACACCGCGCAGATCAGGATTCTCGCACGCTTTGCGCGTTGCGGTTATCACATTCGGGATGTTGATCGTGGGGGTTGTTGCCTTGCTTTCAATTTTGATCCTGCCTGTATTATTCGCATTCTTTCCGATAATCGGCATTCAGGCCTTTATGATAGAGGTGACGCGCTGGTTTGTATCATTGGGGCTGGTCGCCCTTTGGATATGGGTGTTTTACCGAATTGGCCCGAACAGAGAGGATCACTCTCACGCGGTTATGCAGCCGGGGCTGATCTTGGCGATGGGCCTTTGGGTAACCGTGTCGGCAGGCTTTTCCTTTTACCTGAGCAATTTTGGAAATTATAACGAAATTTATGGCTCTATCGGGGCCGTGGTCGCGCTGTTGATGTGGTTTTACATCTCGGCCTATGCGGTGCTTTTGGGGGCTGTCCTGAATGCGACGCTAGAGATGCGCCGCGCTCAGTCCGCGTCAGATGCGCGTATGAAGTGGCAAGGTCCGATCAGGCCCATGTCGGGTGAAAACGGCCCGCCGGAGACAACGTGAATATCTCGAACCCGGTCGCGGTCACGCCGATTGAGTGTTCGAACTGCGCAGACAAGGATTTGTCACGCGTCACAGCCGTCCAGTCATCGGCCAGCACCTTTGTTTCAGGTCGCCCCAGATTGACCATAGGTTCTATTGTGAAGAACATGCCTTCTTCCAGGCGTGGCCCCTGTCCTGCGCGCCCATAGTGCAGCACATTTGGCGGAGCGTGAAAGACCCGCCCCAAACCGTGGCCGCAAAAATCCCGGACAACCGACATACGCTGGCTTTCGACATAGCTCTGAATGGCATGGCCGATGTCACCAAAGGTGTTGCCGGGGCGCACGGCTTCTATGCCCAGCATCAGCGCGTCATAGGTGACCTGAATAAGACGCTCGGCCTTGCGCGGCAATTCCCCCGCAACAAACATGCGCGATGTATCCCCGAACCATCCATCCACAATAACTGTGACGTCGATATTCAGGATATCGCCGGATTTCAGAACCTTCGGGCCGGGGATGCCGTGACAGACAACGTGGTTGACCGAAATGCAGCTGGCATGCTGGTAACCACGATAACCAATTGTCGCGGATTGCGCACCGGCGGCAGCGACCTTTTCGGTGATCAAGCGGTCAATCTCTGCCGTGGTCTGTCCGGGAAAGACATGTTCTGCAATTTCATCGAGGATGGTTGCCGCCAACAGACCAGCCTTGTTCATTCCGGCAAAATCTGCGCTTTCATGCAGGCGGATGCCTTCTTTCGTCATGCGTCCATCATGCTTGTCGTCCATGGCGCAACCCCTTATCGTTCATTTGTGGGGAAAATAGAGGGTCGCCCGTCGGAAAACCAGACCGTGTCTTGCCCTTTTGCTACGATTTTCACAATCGGATGCGAAGTAACCAAATGTTTTTTCTTCTCTTGCAACGGTCAGCGTCTCGAAGTGAAATATGAAACAGGACTCGAATATGGGCGTTTTCCCCAGCCAGTCGGAACGGAGTGATGATCTGAACACCGGCGATGACCCCTTGCAGATCCTTGCAGATGCACAGGAGTTGTTGCAACGCAGCAACTCTGACCGGCTGGATGCTGATATCGCGACAGTGCTTGAACTTCTTGGGCAAAGCTTCGATGCGGATCGGGCCTATCTGTTCCAGATGAAAGATATGCTGTTTGTCCAGAACACGCATGAGTGGCTTGCACCTGGGGCAACATCTGTTCAGGCCGACTTGCAGGAGACACCTTATTACATAGGCGAAATGCTATGGACGGCATTTCGCAAACACGGGGTCTTCCTGTTGCAGGATGTGAAGGCTGTTCCCGCCGGGTCGGAATTTCACAAGATGATCGTGCAGCAGGAAATACAATCAATGTTTGCCGCACCACTGTGGTCCGGCAACGAGGTTACCGGCCTGATCGGACTGGATTATTGCAAGGCTGCACGGACATTCAGCGCCCGCGACAGTTCGATCCTGCGCAGTTTGGCCGCCAGCA
This sequence comes from Roseinatronobacter bogoriensis DSM 18756, assembly GCF_004366635.1. Classification (GTDB taxonomy): domain Bacteria; phylum Pseudomonadota; class Alphaproteobacteria; order Rhodobacterales; family Rhodobacteraceae; genus Roseinatronobacter; species Roseinatronobacter bogoriensis. The sequence goes on from NZ_SORN01000001.1 coordinate 594,497, forward strand.
TCGGACTTGCGCTTCAACGCGGCAAGATTGAACGAAAATGCAGTCACCTGAGCGCGGAAATCCAGACCGCCAATGACAAGATGTCGTCGATGGTCCTTGCTCTGCCAGAGTTGCTGATAGAAACGGATCAGGAAGGCGTCGTTGTCGGGTTTTATCAACGCCCGTCCTTGATCTTCGCGCTCAGCCCCGAAGAAGTGATCGGCCTGCCGCCAGAGGCGTTCTTGCCAGCACATGTCGCGCGAATAGTGCGCAAGGCGATGGCGCAGGTTGACACGGATGAATGGTCACAGACATTCAGCTATTCGATAGAGATTGATGGCCAGCGCAAACGCTTCACCTTGCATGCGACGCGACGCGGCAAACGGTATTCGGCGCGCATGAAAGGATATCTGTTCTTCGTCCGCGACATTACAGAGACATACCATCAGACGAATCGCATGCACCTGCTCGCACAAGCCGCAGAGCTTTCCAACAATCTGGTCATGCTCACAGATGAAGAACGGCGGTTGACCTGGATGAACCCGGCATCTGTCGCAAGAACAGGAATGTCACTTGACGATGCGCTTGGGCAACACCCTTGCGATATTCTGCGCCTGTCAGAGGCGACAGGCATCCCGGTTGAGGAGATACGCAGAAAGATTGAACTGGATGAACAGTTCAACCGCGATATTGCTGCCTTAAGCTGGACCGGGCTGCCTTATTGGATTGATCTGAATGTTCAGCCCTTGCGCAACGCAGAAGGCGAGATTCAGGGATATATGGTCGTTGCCTATGACGTGAGCGCGCATAAACTGGCCAATGCGCGCGCCCTGCGCGAGCATGCCCACACGATGGAGATGTCAGGGGATGCGATCTCGATCACGCAGCCAGATGGCTATCTCTCTTATATGAACCCGGCGATGCGCCGGATGATGAGTATATCAGCAGATGCCGCTGTCGAGACGCTGACATGGCACATGATCAACCCGCCATCCGTGATCGAGCGTTTTGAAACAATCCTGCCGGAACTTTATGCCCAGGGCCAATGGCGCGGTGAACTCGCCATTCCACAGCAGGATGCGGCAGATCGGTATTATGACCTGTCGATCTGGGTTCAAGACGATGGCAGTTTCCTGTCCATCGCACGAGAGACGACTGCGCGCAAGGCAGCAGAAAAACACAATGCACTATTGCGAGAGCAGCTTCAGATTGCACAAAGCCGCCAACAGATTGCGCAGCTTGCCAGTGGCCTGACGCATGATATCAATAATTATATTGCGGTGATCATGCACAGCATCGAAACGCTCAAACTCAAGGTCAGTCCAAATATTGCCGACAATCTTGAACGGATGGAGGCCGCGACCAGTCAAGTTCTGTCTTTGGCGCAGAACATGAGCAAGCTTGGTAGCCATGCAATCGAGCAGATAAGAACCGATATTCGTCCCATCGTGGAGCAGGCGACAGATTTGCTCCGCCCAAGTCTGGGTGGGGATGCAACGCTGTCGCTCAGCCTGCCCAATGAGCCCCTGCACATCGTTTGTGACCGCACGGAACTGATGCAGGCCTTGTTGAACCTGCTAATTAATGCACGCGATGCATTGCCAAACGACACTTCTTCTGAACGCCGGATCGAGGTGCAGGTCAGCGAGATTCATCCATCAGAAAATATTCCTGATGTCGATGTGGGAACCATCTGTCCACAGATGCGTTATACGCAGGTCGAGATCTGCGACACGGGAATGGGACTCGATGATTATGTGAAAGCCAGGATTCTGGACCCGTATTTCACGACCAAAGGCGAGCGGGGAACCGGGTTGGGCATGAGCATTGTTTCCAGAATTCTTGTGGCCAATCGCGGTGCGTTGCAAATCTGCTCTGCGCCGGGCGAGGGGACATGTATGCAAGTGTTCTGGCCGCTTGCCTCTCATACGGACCAGCCGGTGCCAATTCCGGGCCAGCCCAGACAGGTCGATGCTGCGGTTCTGGGTGGGATGAGTATTTTGCTTGTCGATCAGGATGATACATCTTTGGCCGAAGTTGCCGATATGCTGACAGCAGCCGGTGGCGAAGTCGTCAGTTGTCTGAGTGCCGAAGACGCGATTGACTCACTGAATGAAGACCCATCCCTGTGCAACGTCGTGGTACTGAATAGCAAAACCGGGATGTCGGGCACTAAAAAGTTGGTGAATATGTTATTACGTTACGCACCCGCCACGCAGATAGTATTGACAACAGACAAGAAAGACTCGCATTTTACAACGGGCGAAATGCAAAATGAAAATATGGTCGTTCTACAACGGCCGGTTGATGCGCTGCGACTGGTTGAAGCGCTCCATGAAGCAAAGCTGCGGAAAAAATAACAAATGCAAGCGCAGGCAAAAACATGCGACTACTGATTGCGGACGATCACAAGCTTCTTCGAGACACGCTGGGCGCTTTTCTCGAATTGGAAAAAGATATCCAGATCGTCACTGCCGGAAATATCTCGGAAGCAGCGCAGCTTATTGCAGGATCCGAAGTGTTTGATCTGGTCTTGCTGGATTATGACATGCCCGGCATGAACGAACTGGAGGGGTTGAAGTCCATCCTTGATATGCCCAACGCGCCGCCGGTCGCGCTGATTTCTGGCATGGCACCGCGCGCGGTCGTTGAACGGGCCTTTTGCTTGGGCGCGCGCGGCTTCGTGCACAAGACAATGACCGCGAAATCGCTTCTGAATGCCATTCGTTTCATGGCGCTGGGAGAGCGCTATGTCCCCGTTGACTTTCTGACAGAAGCCGAACCCGCGACCGAGGCACAGGCCGCCATCCCCGGACAGGTACAAGACCGCCCGCGCCTGACCCCACGTGAGAGCGAGGTTTTACAAGCGCTCTGTGATGGCATGACGAACAAGGAAATCGCGCGTTTGCTGAACCTGAGCGAGCCGACCATCAAGCTTCATGTCAAAACCCTGTGTCGCAGGTTGGGGGTCAATAATCGGACACAAGCGGTGATGGCCGCGCTTTCGCTAGGGTTGAATTGAACCGGCAGAGTGTGGCGAAGGACAGTGTTCTGCGACAGGAAATTTCACAACCGCTTGTTTTTCGGTAAAAATCTTGTTACACTTTGTGCAAGCTGCCAAAGAATGCAGCATGCGAGAGGCAGGCATGATTTCATCAAAACCGCATGGCGGCGTGTATGCAATCGAATGGAACGCGACGCAGATTGACGGTGCGGCCGGGCTGGACGCATCCTGGTTGCGCGTCGGGGCCAATTGGCTGTGGCACGGAACAGCAATCCGGCTTGACAGCAACAACGCGGGTCTGCCGCTTGTTCATCCGATCACGCATAAAGATATTCGCGAGAATGCGCGCGCAATCGCGCAGCGCCTATGCGGGACCATTCCACCGCCGGACGGCATGTCAGAGATCGACATATTGCCCGCCGGGGCGTTCAGGCTGACCGACGGCGAGACCTGCTATACGGCCCGGATCGCTGCTTCGGGTCAACACATGCTTGTTGTGTTTGAAGGACCGCCCCCGCAACCGGGCAAGCTGTGCTGGATCACGCATCACAACCCGGTTCAACAGGCCGATCATGTCCCGCCTCAGGATGTCATCTGCTTTGCATCCGACACGACAATCGCCACGGCGCAGGGGGCCGTGCCCGTTGCGCGGCTTCGGCCCGGCGATTTGGTGCAAACGCGCGACAATGGGCTGCAACCTGTGCTGTGGTTGGGGAAAACCGCCTTATCCGGCCTTGCCCTGCGCAGGCATCCGCATCTGCGACCGGTCCGGTTGCGGCGTGGTGCCTTGCGTGACGGGTGCCCGGTTGAAGACCTTTGTGTTTCACCAGCCCACAGGATCGTTGTCAGCGGTCGCAAGGCGGGCGATCTGTTCGGTTGTGAGGAAGTGCTGGTGCGGGCAGGCGATATGATCGACTATACCAATGTTAACCAAGATCCCGCGCTGCATGGTGTTGTCTACATGCACCTTCTGCTTGAGTCGCATCAGATCATCTTTGCCAATGGCGTTGCAACTGAAAGCTTTCATCCGGCAATGGCCCCGGCCCAGACATTGCGCGCGCACAGGCGTGATTTACGGCAAGTGTGCGAATCCTGGGTCTTAGCGCCCGAAAGTTATGGACCAGTTGCGCGCCGTTACCTTGAGGCAGGAGAGGCAGCACTTCTGGCCGCCTGAACCCTTCATAGCGCATTGACACCACCCGCACCCTCTGTATAAGCGCGCAGTCTGCGGCGCCTACGCGCCCGGATTTCATTGGTGTTGGGGGTCCTCGCAAGAGGCAACCTGTCGCCCGCCACAGCGGGAGAGGACAACGCCCTTCATATCGCCCCTTCCGGGGCAGAAACAGAAGGAGATCAGCCGTGACCAAACGCACGTCTGCCAAGTACAAACTCGATCGCCGTATGGGCGAAAATATCTGGGGTCGTCCGAAAAGCCCCGTCAACCGCCGCGAATATGGTCCCGGCCAGCACGGGCAGCGCCGCAAGGGTAAACTGTCGGATTTCGGCACCCAGCTGCGCGCCAAGCAAAAGCTGAAGGGCTATTACGGCGACCTGACCGAAAAGCAGTTCCGCCGCATCTATGCCGAGGCAGAGCGCGTCAAGGGTGATACAGGTGAAAACCTGATCGGTTTGCTGGAACGCCGCCTTGATGCTGTGATCTACCGCGCCAAATTCGTGCCGACAGTTTTTGCTGCACGCCAGTTCGTGAACCACGGCCACGTGACCGTAAACGGCACACGCGTCAACATTCCAAGCTACCGTGTCAAGGAAGGCGATGTGATCGCAATCCGCGACAAGTCCAAGCAACTGGCCATCGTGCTGGAAGCCGTTGGTCTGGCAGAGCGTGACGTGCCTGATTATCTGGAAGTCGATCACTCGAAGATGACAGCGACCTTTGTGCGCACGCCATCGCTGGGTGATGTGCCTTACCCGGTTCAGATGGAACCGAACCTTGTGGTCGAATTCTACGCGAAGAACTGATCTTCGCCCGGATTTACAAGACCCGTCTTGCAAAACCCCGCCAGATTGGCGGGGTTTTTTGTTGCGCCAATGCGGGCCGGTAAAAGATGCGCAAGTCAGTGGGTGCGCTGCGTGAAAGCGTGATGGCAAGACGATGGTTCACCGGCGGCAGAGGTTTTTTTCGATCTGGCGCTCTCGCCGCTCACAGCCGAACAGGTTCATGTTCTCGAACAGCATGAAACTGTGCACGGGCTACCGCCAGATCGGTCAGAACCGATCCAGAAGGCGGCGCAGATAGTCCAGTTCGGCCTCTGGGCGGTCCAGTTCGGCGGAACGGCGGCGCAACTCTTCCAGCAAATCTTGCGCACGGCGATAAACATCTTCACCCTGCAACAGGTTGTCATCCGTGCCGACCTCACCACCTTGGTTGCGGTCGCGGCCCAATGGGTCGCGGCTGGTGCCATCACCAGTTTCATCCGCCGCCTGATCGCCCTGTTGCTCGCGCTGGTCCTGCGCGCGGGCTTCGTTCATGGCGCGCATTCCATCGCGCATGGCTTCCATCGCATCTGCCTGACGGCTGAGTGCCTCGCCCGTCTCGCCGTTCTCCAATGCTTCGGCGGCTTCTTCCATCGCGCGTTGCGCCCGCTCCAGCGCTTCAAGGGCGGCATCACCTTCAGGCGTGCCTTCGCCGGGCAGGGGCTGAAGCTGCTGGTCACGCAACTGCTCGGCCAGGCCGCGCTGCCGATCACTCAGGCTGCCCCCCTGACCCTCGCCTTCACTCTCGCCCTGTTCGCCTTCGCCTTGCTCGCCTTCTGCGCGGTCGTCACCATTGCGGAATTCATCCTGCAATTCATTGAACGTGTCGTCTGACAAATCCTGTTGTTCGCGCAAGGTCTCACCCAGACCCTCCATCGCCTGATCACCGGGCATGCCTTCGCTGCCCTGACCTTCGGCAACCTGCAAATTCTCCAGCAGGGCATTGAGTTGGGCCAGAAGCTCTGCCGCTTCTTCCATGCGGCCTTCTTCCATCAGCTCCTGAATCCGGTCGAGCAATTCCTGAATCTGGTCCTGCGTGATCTCCATGCTTTCGCCATCCATCGGCGGCTCGCCACGTTCGCGCGGCTGCTCGGCAAGCTGGCGCATGTAATCGCGCATCGCCTCGCGTAATTCATCCATCAATTCGGCAATCTCGGCCGGGTCGGCGCCATTGCGCACGGCCTCATCCAGCATTTCCTGCGCGCGGCGCAGTCGTTCGCGGGCGTCGGCCAGTTCGCCTTCCTCCAGCAAGACAGCCAGATCCCACATCTTCTCGGACAGCTCATCGCGCAGCGCATCATCCATGCTGCCGTGGTCAAGGCTGGCCAGCAGCATGTCACGCGTTTCGAAAAACCTGATGCGCCCTTCGCTGGAACGGAACGCATCTTGTGGCCGGTGCCCGATCGCCTTCATCACCTCGCCGATCCGTGCTGCGTTTTCACGCGTCCACAGCAGATCGCGCCGCAATTCGATAACCGCAGCCGCCATCGGGTCAAAGAAGCGCCGCCCCGGCAACACCATCTTCGTGGCCTCGGTGATGTCGGTCTGCCCGCGCGCGTCTTCGACTTGCAGCGCAATCGTCACAGGCAGATTTGCCCATGGGTGCTGCGAGAAATCCTCGATAAAGGCATCTTCAATCTCGTTGCGGGAACCAGAGGCGGGCATGGGCAAGGGCAAGGCAAGATCCGCGCGCGGTTCCGGCTCTGTGGCCAGACCGAAGCGGCGTTCGACATTCTCTAGGTCCAGCGCGATATGAACCTGCCCATCGACCACGCCATAATCATCGCTGGCGATGAAATCCTGACGCATCAGCCCGCCGCGTTCGCGTTCGGCGCGGCCTCTCAGGGCCACTTCTGGCGGCTGGTCAACCAGCGCCACCACTTCCCAGTCGCGCCCGGCCGGGCCACGCACGCTCAAGCGGCCAGAGCGCTCGATCTCGAAATCCTGCGCCATGTCGGTGGGGTCATATTCACCACGATCTGACAGGCTTTCCTGCACCGACATGATGCCTTGCTGACCATAGAACCGCACCGTCACGCGGCTGCCCTGCGGCAGGTCCAGCCGCACGCGGTCCACTTCGTTCAGATAGAGGCTGGGCCGCCCTGTATAGCTGGGCGGTTGCACCCAGACTTCCCATGACGGGCCAAGCGCCACCGCTTCGGCGCGCCCCGGAAGCTGGGCAATTTCCGGCAGTTCCGACACGCGCGACGGGGCACCGAACAACAAGGCCACGACAAACCCCGTCAGCGCCACATATCGCAACCCGAAGCGGTCAAACCGCGCCAGACGGGTGTCGCCTTTCACCGCGCGGGCCTGTGACAGCCGCGCTTGCATCCGCGCCAGATGCGCGGCCCATACGCGGCGTGACGCGGTATCCTGCGCGCCGATGGCCTGTTCGTCTGCAAGCGTGCTGATAGGTCGCCCGGGCATTGAGGCGTCAAGACGGTCAGCGGCCTCGGCCAAAGTCGGAAGGCGCAACCGCCACATGCCCAGCCCGAAGCTGACAAGCAACGCGGTAGCAAAACCAATAACAACAGACAGCGCCCAGACAGGCGGCAACACGTCCTGCACACCAAAGCCAAGCGCGGCGATGCCAAACAGAAGAACGGTCGTGAAAGGCCAGAATGCGCGCGCCAGCCGTTCGGCCCATAACCCTGCCAGAGTCCCGCGCAAGGCGCGGCTCAGGGCCGGATCGGTCTTTGGGCGGGCTTTCCGTCTGCGCATAGGTCCTCGATGGCGGTTACGGGATCGGCATTATCGCAACCACTTCGGCAACGTATCGCGATTAATGATCTCGTCAAAGCTTGGACGCGCCCGGATGACAGCATATTGATCATTTTTCACCAGAACTTCCGGGATAAGTGGGCGTGTGTTGTATTCCGACGCCATGACAGCACCATAAGCGCCAGCAGACCGGAAGACGACAAGATCGCCGGGAACAAGTGGCGGCATATCACGCCCTTTTGCAAAGGTATCACCTGATTCGCAGACTGGCCCAACAATATCGACCGGGCTTTGTTCGACCGCTGCGGTGGCTTCGACCACGGGTACGATATCATGATAGGCACCATACATGGCCGGACGGATCAGGTCATTCATGGCCCCATCAAGGATCAGGAAGTCACGCCCTTCGCCCTTTTTCAGATACAGGACCGAAGCTACCAGAATCCCGGCATTCCCGGAAATCAGCCGCCCGGGTTCGATTTCGATCTCGACATCCAGATCGCCCAGCACACGCTGGATCATCGCGCCATATTCCATCGGCAGGGGCGGCGTCTCGTTCGAGCGGGTATAGGGAATGCCCAAGCCCCCGCCAAGGTCCAGACGCCGGATGCTATGGCCATCAGCGCGCAAGAGGCGGGTCAGATCGGCAATTTTGGTAAATGCCGCCTCGAAAGGGGCAAGATCCGTCAACTGGCTGCCGATATGCACATCCACCCCCACGACCTCTATCCCCGGCAAGGATGCGGCCAGCCGATAAATCTCGCGCGCCTGCGAAATCGGGACACCGAACTTGTCTTCCTTGCGCCCGGTGGCGATTTTCTCATGGGTTTTTGCGTCCACATCGGGGTTCACGCGCAGCGTGATCGGTGCCACAGCCCCCAGAGTGGTCGCCACACCGGACAGCACGCGCAATTCTTCGGCCGATTCGACATTGAATTGCCGGATGCCATGCGCCAGCGCAAAGCCCATCTCGTCGCGGGTCTTGCCAACGCCGGAAAAAACAATCCTTTCGCCGGGAATGCCCGCAGCCAAAGCGCGGCGATACTCGCCGCCCGACACAACATCCATCCCGGCACCCAGATCGCCCAAGGTGCGCAGGATCGCCTGATTGGACAGCGACTTGATGGCAAAGCAAACCAGATGGTTCATGCCCGAGAGCGCTTCCTCAAACAGGCGAAAATGACGGGTGAGCGTGGCGGTGGAGTAGCAATAAAAAGGTGTGCCGACCGCAGCCGCGATATCGGGCAAGGGCACATCCTCGGCGTGCAGAATACCATTCTTGTACTGGAAATGATCCATCAAAGGCGCTTTCAGTCAGGCGGCGGGGAAGGGGGGAGAGGGCGGGAGCCTCCGGCGGGAGTATTTGGCGCAAGAAAATGACCCGGATACAATATCCCGGTCAATCAGGGCGCGAACGCAGGAACAGGTAAAGAGGCAGGCCACATGACACGCCGATGCAAAACGTGGCCGGAATGGCCAACAGCCCGATGAAGCGGCGCCGCTGCCATGTTTCCACCAGCACAAAGACCGTCAAAGCCACAGCCGCAATGGTCAGGTCCCAGACCAGCCCCGTGGTCGAGGCATTGGCGTGCCAGGCATCGACCATGGCCATCAGCGACCATTCATTCTGCACAAACCATGTGATGAACCAGTACATCGGGTGGATCGTGCCCCAGATGGCCAGAGCAAGGTATGTCAGGCGAAGCGCGCTCATAGTTTTGTTGTTACCCCCATGATGACCTCTCCGCTTACAGTCACACCGGGTGATGTCTGGCTTGTATAGGTCGGCGGCGCTTCGGCCCCGCATGCAGCAAGGGCGAGGGCAAGGGCGAGCACTGTGTATTTCATCAAAGTCCCTCTTTCCAGCGTGCGATCTGGGCACGCACATTGTCGGGCGCAGTGCCGCCATAGCTTGTCCGGCTGGCGACCGAATTCTGCACCCCCAATACAGAATAGACCTCTTGCGTGATTTCGCCATGAATTTTCTGCATGTCCTGCAAGGTCAGGTCGGGCAGATCGCAGCCCTTGTCTTCGGCCAGCTTGACCAGCGCGCCAGTGACGTGATGCGCCTCTCTGAAGGGCAGGTTCAAGGCGCGCACCAGCCAGTCGGCCAGATCGGTTGCGGTGGAAAAGCCCGCGCTGGCCGCCTGTTCCAATGCAGCGCGATTGGCCGTCAGGTCGCGGACCATCCCCTCCATCGCGGCAAGGCCGAGAATCAGGTTATCGGCGGCATCGAACACCTGTTCCTTGTCTTCCTGCATATCCTTGGAATAGGTCAGCGGCAGCCCCTTCATGACTGTGAACAAGGCCACTGTCGCGCCGAGAATGCGGCCAAGTTTTGCGCGCAGCAATTCTGCGGCGTCGGGGTTGCGCTTTTGCGGCATGATGGAAGAGCCGGTCGAAAAGCGGTCGGACATGCGCACGAAGCGAAACTGTGCCGAGGACCAGATCACCAGTTCTTCGGCAAAGCGCGACAGATGCATGGCGCAGATCGAGGCCGCGCCAAGGAATTCCAGCGCGAAATCGCGGTCTGACACGGTATCGAGCGAATTGGCTGTTGGCCGGTCGAAGCCCAGTGCCTGTGCGGTTATATGGCGGTCGATCGGGAAAGATGTGCCTGCAAGCGCGGCGGCCCCCAGCGGGCATTCATTCATGCGCTTGCGTGCATCTTCGAAGCGGCTTTTGTCGCGGGCGAACATCTCGACATAGGCGAGCATGTGGTGCCCCCAGGTCACCGGCTGCGCGGTTTGCAGATGGGTGAATCCCGGCATGACCCAATCCGCGCCGGCCTCCGCCTGTGCAAGAAACGCCCGGATCAGCGCATCCAGCCCCGAGATGGCGGCGTCGCATTGTGCGCGCACCCACATGCGGAAATCCAGCGCTACCTGATCATTGCGCGAGCGCGCAGTATGCAATCGCCCGGCGGGCGCGCCGATAATCTCGCTCAGGCGGGCTTCGACATTCATGTGAATATCTTCCAGCGCGGTCGAGAAGGTGAACGCCCCTGCCTCGATCTCTTGCAGGACTTGCGCAAGACCGGCATCTATGGCGACAGCGTCTTCGGACCGGATGATCCCGGTTGCGGCCAACATGGCGGCATGGGCGCGCGAGCCTTCGATATCTTGTGGTGCAAGGCGTTTATCAAAGCCGATGGAGGCATTGATTGCCTCCATGATCGCATCGGGCCCCGCACTGAAGCGCCCGCCCCACATCGTATTTGCCGATTTCGTGTTCATCGTCAGTTTCCCGTGCAAACGCAAATTCGCTACGGCTATACGCTTGCCATGCTTCAAAGGCAATCAATGCGACCGGGCGCGGGGTGCCGGGAAAAAACATAGCATTTTAATCAACGGCGCCGAATTAACCCGGGCTTAAAGCATCAGCGACAATGTGAGGAAAAAGCCGGAGAATTTCCATGCAAATGCCCCATCTTGTGACCGAACCCGTTATTGACATTGCTGATTCCTCGCCCCTGTCCTGCGCCATGCGCGAGCAAGGCAAAGACACTTTGAAAATGGTGCGCGCCGCGCTGGATGAACGGCGCGCGACGCTGGCCTTTCAGCCTGTCGTTCAAGCCAGAATGCCCAAGCGCGCTGCATTTTACGAAGGGCTGATCCGAATCATCGACCATACCGGGCGTGTCATTCCAGCGGGAGATTTCATGCATGCGGTCGAAACCAACGAATTGGGTCGGCGGATCGACTGTCTGGCGCTTGAACTGGGGCTTGCCACGCTGGCATCCGAGCCATCGGTCAGGCTGTCGGTCAACATGTCCGCCCGCTCGATCGGGTATCCCGAATGGCTGGCCACATTGGAACGCGGTTTGCGCAACAGGCCCCATGTGGCAGAGCGCCTGATCCTCGAGATCACGGAATCCTCTGCGATTCTCATGCCTGATCTGGTGACAGGTTTCATGCAGGACATGCAGGAGAGGGGCATTTGTTTCGCGCTGGATGACTTCGGCGCCGGATACACGGCTTTTCGCTATCTGAAGGATTTCTACTTCGATATCGTCAAGATTGACGGGTCATTCATCCGCGATATCACGCATGAGGCCGACAATCAGATTCTGGTTCAGGCTCTGGTCTCGATTTCGCGCCATTTCGACATGTTCACAGTCGCCGAGTCGGTCGAGACGGCAGAAGACGCCCAAACCCTGATCAAAATGGGCGTCGACTGCCTGCAAGGCTACTATTTCGGTGCGCCCTCTCTACAGGAGCCGTGGAAAGTGTCGCAACTCCGCCCACGCCAGACCGGGTAACGCGAAAACCACCAGTCTTGGGGGGCAATCTGCCGGGGTTGCGGGACAGTTCTGGCTAAGGTGTTTGGGTAAACTACTTGACCCGAACGGGACCGTTGGGCGCATCCATGCGCCTAACGACCTTTGTTTGCAAAGCTACACAACCGCGCCCATATGGCTTTCTCTCAGACTATGCCACAGTAGCATCCCGCCGACGGCGGCCATGCGGCCATATCGTGCCAGCGGCAACATCCGGTTTCGCCACATCGAGGCAAGCGCAGTTTAGGGTTGCTTCTGTGCTGCGTGTCATGTCCAATCGGGCCAACACGCTTGGCGGCATGTCTTGCCCGGCGCGACAGGAGCAGCGACCAGCGCAAACGGAGGGGAACATGGCGAAAAAGATCTTGTTGCCAATAGACCTGAATTCACCCGCGTCATGGATAAAACCACTGGCCGAGGCGCAGCAGATGCTGGCCAAAGGCGGGGAATTGCATGTTGTCAGTGTCTTGCCGGATTTCGGCCTGTCGCTTGTGGGGACGTTTTTCAAGGCGGGCTTTGAACAAACTGCCCTGCACCAGTTTGGCGAGGCGCTGCGCAACTGGGTCAGACAGAATGTTCCCGGCTCGGTCGAAGTTCACCCCCACATCCTGCATGGCAATATTTATGACGAGATATTGCGCGCCGCAGACAAGCTGGATGTGGACCTGATCATTCTTGCCGCGCATCGCCCCGAAGCGAAAGACTATCTGCTTGGCCCGAATGCCGCGCGGATCGTCCGCCATGCAAAGCAATCCGTCTATGTCGTGCGCGACTAAGCGAGCCCGCGCCTTAGGCAACGGGTGCCCGCAGATCAATTGACAAAGCGCCCTCTACCCGCGTGCCTGTGCTGGTCGCCGCCCCGTGCGCCGCAGATCGGCGCTTGTCATTTGTCGATGTGAATGATGAACATGCCCCAGTGCCTGCCAGAAACCGGGCAGGAAAATGTCCAAGGGCCGACATGCAGGCGATTGCATCCAATATGCGCTTCGCACAGGCATTCGGCTATTCGTTACAGATGAAGGAGCCACACCCATGACCCATGATGCAACCCTTGCTGCCGCTGGCCTGACCAAGGCCGAACTGACAGGCGGCACGCTTGCGGTATATTCGCCGATCGACGGGGCCGAAGTGGCACAACTGCATGAAACGCCCGCCGACGAGATGGCGGTCATCATTGCCCGCGCGCAATCCGCTTTTCGCCAGTGGCGCAATGTCCCGGCACCGCGCCGGGGCGAATTGGTCCGCCTGCTGGGCGAGGAATTGCGCAATGCAAAGGCGGAACTGGGGGCATTGGTCACACTGGATGCAGGCAAGATCACATCCGAGGGCCTTGGCGAAGTGCAGGAAATGATCGACATCTGCGATTTCGCTGTGGGCCTGTCGCGCCAGCTTTATGGGCTGACCATCGCCTCGGAACGCCCCGGTCACCGCATGGCAGAAACATGGCATCCCATGGGGCCAGTCGGGATTATCTCTGCCTTCAATTTTCCGGTCGCTGTCTGGTCATGGAATGCCGCACTGGCGCTGGTTTGCGGCAATCCGATCATCTGGAAACCGTCCGAGAAGTCGCCGCTGACCGCGATGGCCGCGCATAAATGTCTGGAACGCGCGCTGGAACGTTTTGGCGATGCCCCAGAGGGGCTAAGCCAGCTTGTCATTGGCGGACCAGAACTTGGCGCGGCCCTTGTCGATAGCCGGGATGTGCCCATCGTGTCTGCCACCGGCTCCACCCGGATGGGCAGCCTTGTCGGGCCAAAAGTCATGGCGCGGTTCGGTCGGCCAATTCTGGAATTGGGCGGCAATAACGCCATGATCGTTGCCCCCTCTGCCGATCTGGACATGGCCGTGCGCGCGATCGTGTTCAGCGCTGTGGGCACGGCGGGGCAACGCTGCACTTCTCTGCGCCGCCTGATCGTGCATAACTCGATCCGCGAAGGGCTGGTTGAAAAACTGAAAGCGGCCTATGCCACGCTGCCGGTCGGTGACCCGCGCACAGACGGCACGCTGGTCGGCCCGCTGGTGGACAATGGCGCACGTGCGCGGATGCTGGAACAACTGGACCGCGCGCGCGCCGATGGCGGCACCGTTCATGGTGGTGCAAGCGTGTCCGATGGCGTGCCGCAGGGCGGCGCCTATGTCACACCCGCACTGGTGGACATGCCCGCCCAGACCGACTGCGTGCGCGAGGAAACCTTTGCCCCCATCCTTTATGTGATGGGCTATGACACGCTGGAAGAGGCGATCGAGATGCAAAATGATGTGCCACAAGGGCTGTCTTCGTGCATCTTCACCCTCAACCTGCGCGAGGCGGAAACCTTCCTGTCGGCATCCGGGTCCGATTGCGGGATTGCCAATGTCAATATTGGCCCCTCAGGCGCTGAAATCGGCGGGGCCTTTGGCGGCGAAAAGGAAACCGGTGGCGGGCGCGAAAGCGGTTCTGACGCATGGAAAGGCTATATGCGCCGCCAGACCTGCACAGTGAACTACTCGGCTGAATTGCCATTGGCGCAAGGGGTGCGCTTTGACATCTGAGCCGAACCTCTGGCGGGTGACCAGCCGTGAAAGCGTTGATGCGCAACCGCTATCAGATGATCTGAGTGTTGATCTGGCCGTGATCGGCGGCGGTTTCACCGGCTGCGCGGCGGCACTGGAGGCCGCGCGGGCGGGCGCATCGGTTTGCTTGCTGGAGGCAGAGCAGATCGGCCATGGTGGGTCTGGGCGCAATGTCGGGCTGGTCAATGCCGGGCTGTGGCTGCCACCGCAAGCCGTGATTGACCAGATGGGCCAACAAGCCGGTCTGCATCTGGTCCAGACGCTGGCGCAGGCCCCAGAGCAGGTCTTTGCACTGATCGCGCGCGAAGGCATTGAGTGTGATGCCACGCGCAATGGCACTTTGCATCTGGCGCATTCTGCGGCGGGCCTGCGCGATCTGCAAGAAAGGTACCGTCAGGGGGTGGCGCTGGGCGCGCCATTGCGCTTGCTGGATGCGCAAGAGACTGCGCAAAGGGTGGGCAGCGATCAGTTCCACGGTGCGTTGTTCGACCCGCGCGCAGGCACGATCCAGCCGCTGGCCTATGTGCAGGGGCTGGCACGGGCGGCGCAGGCGGCTGGTGCCGCGCTGCACATACAAAGCCCGGTGACCAGCCTTGAGCGCGCGCAGGGTGAATGGGTCTTGCGCAGCAACGGCCACACTGTGCGCGCGCGCAAGGTGCTGGTTGCGACCAATGCCTATCACCTTGGCATCACTGCGCCATTCCAGCCCCACTTCGTGCCCGTGCATTACAGCCAATACGCCACGGACCCGCTACCAGAGGCGTTGCGCAAGGTCATTCTGCCGGGGGGCGAGGGGTGTTGGGACACGGCGCTTGTCATGTCGTCCATGCGTATGGATCAGGCCGGGCGGTTGATTCTTGGCGGTATCGGCAATGGTGAGGGGGTGGCTGGCGGTCTGCATGCCGCTTGGGCGCAGCGCAAGATTTCGGCTGTGTTCCCGGCGCTGAAAGGGTACAGCTTGCGCCATGGCTGGGCCGGACGGATCGCCATGACCAAAGATCACTTGCCAAAAATTGTCGCTTTCGGCCCGGATGCGCTGGCGTGTTTTGGCTATTCTGGCCGCGGTATCGGCCCGGGCACGGTGTTCGGTCTGAACGCTGTGCAAGCGCTCTTGCGGGGTGACACAGAGGGCTTGCCGGTCGCACCTGTCACCAGCCATATCGAGCATTTCACCACCCCCCGCGCGCTTTGGGTCGAGGCTGGTGCAAGTCTGGTCCATGCGGGCGCAGCCCGGTTTGGCAGTGGCAAGCCCCAGCCCTGAGTGCGGCGCGGCGATGCGCGGCGGGCTTATGCCCTTGATTCCGCGTACCAAAGCAGCAGGTCTTGTCAAAACAATCCGGGCCTAAAGCGTGGTCTGGCCCTTGAGCTTGGCAAATAGCACCCGGCCCATAATCCGCGTCATCAACTCCGGCGCAAATCGACCGAGCATGGCCGCAAGCTTGGCGCCGGCCCCCGGCAACAGAACGAACCGCCCGCGCGGGGCGTCAAGCACGATCTGCGCAACCTTTTGCGGTGCTATGCGGCGGTCAGCGCGGGCACCCTTTGGTGCGTAGCGGGTGGCATGGGGGGTGTCCATCGGTCCGGGGCATAGCAATTGTACCGCAATGCCCGCCCGCCGCATCGGCTTGCGTAGCGAACGCGCGAATGCGGCCAATCCGTCCTTGCTGGCCGCGTAGCTGGCCGCGCCGGGATAGCCGGTGAAACACGACAAGGAGGCCACAAAGACCAGCCTTCCCCCCGGTGCCATCGCGCGACGCTGCTGCAACTCCAGACTTAACCGCATCGGCGCATGCAGATTGACGCGGCTGACTTGCCGGTGCGCCTGTGGGCTGATGCCCTCGAATGGGCCTGTTGCACTGATGCCCGCACTGAGCACCGCAAGGTCGAAGGGGCCTTGTTGTGCGAAGGCCGTGCCGATCTCATCCCATCTTGCAGGGTCGATGCTGGACAGATCATGGCGCAGCCATGTCACCGTGTCCGGCATCTCTGGCGGGCAATCGTCAATATCAACAACGGTTATCTTGTAACCTCGTGCAATGCAGTCATGCAGTAGCGCCGCGCCCAGACCGCTGGCTGCCCCGGTCAGCAAGATATTCATCACGCGCGCCCCCCTGCCAGTTTTCGCCACAGCATGTTTCGACCCACCTGAGCGAAGGAAACCACTTGCCTGTCCGCCCCGCGCGGGGTGTCAAGCCGGTCCAGAAGCGTCATCGCCACCGCGCGTGGTGACAGAAACAGGCTGTCCATCATGTCGCGCGGGCGTCCCGCGCGTTCTGACATTCCAGTCGCCACCGGGCCGGGGTGCAGCACGCGCACCCGAACCGATCCGCGCCATTCTTCGGCCAATGCGCGGCCGAACCCGTCCAGCGCGCCCTTGCTGGCAGCATAGACCGGCATCCCCGCCGCGCCCCGATGCGCGACCGAGCCGATCAATCCCAGCGTGCCGCCCTGCAATTTCGGGTGCAGCATCTGGGTCAATTGCAGATTGGCGTCGAAATTGATCTGAAGCACCTCTGCCATCTCTGCTGCTGTTTCTTCGGATAGCGGGCGGTAGCGTCCCGCACCTGCATTCAGAATCGCGAGCGGCAGAGGGCCCGGCACCTCTTGCGCGGTCCATTCCGCGATGCGTGCTGCTGCATCTGCCTGCCTCAGATCAACCTGAAGATAGGCGCAATCCGGGTAATCCGGGGGCAGGTCGTGCAAGGGGCGGCGCCCGGTCCCCAGCACCTGATACCCCCGCGCGACCAGTTCCTGCGCCAAGGCCAGCCCCAACCCGTGAGAGGCCCCTGTCAGCAGGCAGGTTTTCCCGGAATCCTTCATGCTAGCCCAACCCTTTTGCACAGATTTGGTTCTGTATATGCACAGAACCAAAGATGGGACAGGGGTAGACAAGGTCAATGCAGCCTTAACCTGCGCGCCCGGTGCATTACCCGACTTGATGGCGCATCATTCAGCACCATAATGACGATCATGTTCATTCTAAGCCCCGATACTGTTGCCAATCGCACTGCGCTGGACATCCGCTGGCTGCCCCGGCGCTTTCTGGGGCGCACGATCCTGTGGCCGCGCAAAGGGGGCTGGCGGTTGTGGTTGCGCGTGGTGTTTGAAACAGAGGTGTTGCGCTATGCGCTTGCCTTGCTGCCTTTTGTCGTCGCAGCACTGGTCTGGCAGGACTATGCCATCATCATTGCCAAAGCGCCGATCCTGATGCTGATTGCCATCTATCTGGTCGAAGCGCGCCTGCTGCGGGCCACATCCGCGCAACGTGCGGCGCTTGTGTCCGAGGCACAGGCCGATAGTGGGCTGGATATGCTGCGCGCCCGCGCCCGCGCGATCCTGACCAAAATCGCTGCCGGGCGCGGCTTGCAATCGGGCTGTCTGCATCTGGTGATCGAACAATCCGACTTGCTGCGCGTGGCCCCTTTGTCGCTGGTATCCGTCCAGTCGGACGAGGGGCCGGAGCTGTTGGCGCTGGATGAACAGGAACGCGCCCTGATCGAGGAGACGCTCTTCGCACCCCCTCTGACCGAACGCGCGCTGCAACGCATCGGGCTGGCCCGCAAGATCGAGATACATGATATCAGCTTCGAGCCGGTGCAGGTGTCCGCCCATGCGCGCATGGCGGCCCTGATGGCGGCGCGTTCAGCGGGCGAGTGAGAGGACATGCCCAAAGGGCATGGCGCGCGGCTGCGCCTGTGGGCTGGCCCAGATGACCGGGCAGCTCGGGCGCCTTTCGCCGGTCGGGCCGTCAAGGTCACTCAACACGATCAGAACCGAGGCAGACAGCGCCGAGGCGCGCGCCAGCACCGGGCGAAAATCCGTGCCGCCATCTTCGGGCAGGTCCAGCGTGGCAATACTTTTGCGCCAGTTGGCGGGGTCCAGCACACTCTCGCTACGGATGTCTTCGTCAAAGACCAGAAGCGTCACGCGGGCCTGCATCCGCCGGGCAATTCCACCTGTTTCAGCGACCAGCCTGCGCAAGACCTCCGCGGGGATAGAGCCAGAGCAATCCAGCGCCACCACAATCGACGGGCTTGCTTGCGGGGCTTGCAGGCGGGGCTGCCATGCGGGCAGGGGCACGCCGGTTTGCACTGCAAACCCCGCCTGCGCCAGCCAGCGCCGCGCCGGGCGCGCGGTGCTGGGGGCGGCGCGCTGAAGCGTGGCGCGCAGCAGCAACCGGCGCAGAACCAGTTCCCACGGGACATGCGGTTGCGGCAGATCGGCCAGCCTTAGCCCCAGCGCGCCCAGACCCACCCCGGCAGCACGACCGGCAGAGAGCGCGCGGGCAAGATGCGCGCGCCAATCCCCAGTATCGGCATGATCCGGTGCAGACCCTTCCTCTGCAGCAGCGTCGGCAGACGAAAAATCCGGCTGAAACCCTTGTTGCGCGGCATAGGCGCGCGCAAGGGCTTGGGTATCGCCGCCCTGACGGGCATTTTGCGCCCCACCGCCCCCCGATTGCCTGAGGCGGTGATACAGCCGCTCCGCATCCCATTCGGCCAGCGGGTTGCCTGCATCCGGCTTTGTGCCCACGGATGTCAACAGACCCGAAAGGGTCAGCGCCGGGCGGGGCAGGGCGTGGCCAGCGGCAAGAAGTGCCTCGTTTATCAGCGCATCACAGCCGATCTGCCAGATATCGGGCGCGAAATCCGCCCCCGTGCGGTCTGCCATGGCCTGCATTCTTCCGGGGTGTTGCAGGGCCACATGCAGGATGTGATGGCCCGCAAGCCCGATCTGTTCGTGCAGGGGCAGGGCTTCGAAGCCAGCGCCATAGCGGATTTCACCGCCCCGGGTTTCGGCCAGTAAAATGCGGTCGTCATCGCGGTGCTGACACCACAGCGAGAGTGTGGCCAGCGCGGGGTCTTGTTCCGTCAGCGCCTGCAAGGCTGCGGTGGCGCGGGTTGAGTGGCGCATCTCAGCCAAGGCCCGCCGCATCGCGTTCGCGCGCATAAGCGGCATAGGCGGGCGAGGTCAGAAAGGCGTCTTGCCAGCCCTGTTCCAAAGCCTTTGCGATCAGCAGTTCAAACCCGTGTGTGCCAAGTTCCGCAAGCGGCATGGCATCGAAGGGCGCGCCGCGTAATTTGCCCAAGCCCCGCAATTCGGCCATGATCTCGATGATCCGGGACAAATTCTGCCCGTCTGCCCGCGTGACCAACGCATAGACCAGCGCAGTCATCCCATGCAGCGCCGCCGGATAGAGCGCCAGGCGGTCTTTTGTTTCCAGCAACGCTTCTAGCTGAACCGTTGCGGCAATATCTTCGGCGATCAGCCGGAATTCTGCCGCGACACTTTCACCCAGCACCCCGGCAATTGCCGTGTTGCGCAGGCTGCGATCGTGGATCGTGCGCATCAATTCCGACACTCGCGCCCATGACCGCGGCGTGCAGGCGATCATCTCGCCGCGGCGCAAGGCATCCTCGATCGTGTCCAGACATTCCGGCCTTGTGCGGATAAAGGCGATCACGGCAGGGTCCAGCGCATTCGGCACGGCATAGTTGCGCAACCAGTCATCGGCACTGGCCCCAAGGCGCAGGTGGATCAGCCTGTCAGATAGCGCCGTTCCCATCTCATAGGCAATCGCCCCGTCCTCGACCATATTGCCCGCTGCAATCAGGAAACAACTGTCGGGCAGCCTGTGCGGGCCGACGCGGCGTTCCTGCAACAACCCGTAAACTGTGGGTTGAAGATGCGGCGCGGCAGCGGTCAGTTCATCCAGAAACAGGACAGAAGGCGCATCCGGGTCATCGGGCAGGTCTTCGGGCCGGAACCAGACAGTGCGCTTTGCTTCAAGGTCAAAGAAAGGCAGGCCGCGCAGGTCTTGCGGCTCTATCGTGGTCAGGCGCAGGTCATACAGGCGCGCGCCAATGTCATGGGCGAATTTCTGGACAATCTCGGTCTTGCCAATGCCGGGGCGGCCATGCAGCATCCAGCTGGCCAGAAACCCGTCGCGGCGCTGCGCCTCCCAGCCTGCATGCAACAGTTTGAGGGCCTGGCCCGTTGCGACAGGGGGGGTGTTGACCATGATCTTTTGTGTCCCGCTGAAATGCCTGTGCTCCAGTATCTGGTCCAGACCAGCCACTTGGCAAGCCCCGCAAGCGGTTGGCGGGTGTGCCCCCTCTCAGGCTATGCTAGCCTGAGAGGGGCGGGCGCATCAGATATCGAGCGTATTCTCACGCTCCCAGCGGCTGAAATGGGACACGAAGGAATTCCATTCGCGCTTTTTCAGCTTCAGGAAGGCGGCAGAGAAGTCGGTGCCCATCATCTCCATCAGTTCTGAATCCGCCTCATAGGCGCGCAGCGCATCCAGCATGTTCAGCGGCAGTTTCGGCGCGCCCTCGACCTTATGGCCTTCGGCATACATGTCGATATCCCAGCGCTTGCCGGGGTCAGCCTTGGAATGAATGCCGCTCATGCCCGCTGCGATGATGACGGCTTGCAGCAGATAGGGGTTGGCCGCGCCATCGGGCAGGCGCAATTCAAACCGCCCCGGCCCGGGCACACGCACCATATGGGTGCGGTTATTGCCGGTCCATGTCACCGAATTGGGCGCCCATGTGGCCCCGGACATGGTGCGCGGCGCATTGATGCGCTTGTAGCTGTTCACTGTGGGGTTGGTGATCGCGGCGAGGGCGGAGGCGTGTTTCATGATCCCGCCAAGGAAATGCGCGCCTTGCTCAGACAGGCCCAACTCTCCCGTGGGGCCAGTGCCGTTATTGGTGGCGAACGCGTTCTTGCCTGCATCGTCCCAGACAGAGATATGCACATGGCAGCCATTGCCGGTCAGCCCCTCAATGGGTTTGGGCATGAAGGTCGCGCGGAAGCCATGCGCTTCGGCCACGGATTTGACCATGAATTTAAAGAAACTGTGCCGGTCGGCTGTTACAAGCGCATCGTCAAAATCCCAGTTCATTTCGAATTGGCCATTGGCGTCTTCATGGTCGGTTTGATAGGGGTTCCAGCCCAGTTCCAGCATATAGTCGCAGATTTCGCGTATCACCTCGTAGCGGCGCATCACGGCCTGTTGGTCGTAGCAGGGCTTTTCGGCGGTATCGAACGGGTCGGAAATCTGCTTTCCATCAGGGGTCAGCAAGAAGAACTCCGCCTCGATCCCGGTCTTGACATGCAGCCCTTCCTTCGCGGCCTCGGCAATCTGGCGGCGCAGCACGTTGCGGGGGGCCTGGGCCACATCCTGCCCTTCCATCACACAATCTGCCGCGACCCATGCCACGTCAGGCTTCCACGGCAGTTGAATGACCGACGCCGGGTCCGGCACCGCCAGCATGTCCGGATGCGCGGGCGTCAGGTCCAGCCAAGTGGCAAAGCCCGCAAAGCCTGCGCCATCTTCCTGCATGTCGGCAATGGCCTGTGCAGGCACCAGCTTTGCGCGCTGATAGCCGAAAAGATCGGTGAAAGAGATCATGAAATATTTGACGCCGCGTTCGGCTGCGAATTTTGCAAGATCTTGTGTCATGCTGTCCTGTCCCTGTTGGTCGCGTGTTTAAACAAGTGAAAACGCGGGCCAGACCTGTGTCTGACCCGCGCGGGTTTCAGTAACCAGTGCCGGGCTTGCCCGGGTACCAGTCTGTGCCTGCCAGCGGCACCTGCGCCATTGCCGCCGCTTCCATCGTCAGGGCACACAGGTCTTCTGGTTCAAGATTGTGAAGGTGGTTGTGACCACAGGCGCGCGCGATGGTTTGCGCTTCCAGCGTCATCACCTTCAGGTAATTGCGCAACCGGCGACCGGCCTCGACCGGGTCCAGACGTGCGGCAAGATCGGGGTCTTGCGTGGTAATACCCGCCGGATCGCGGCCTTCGTGCCAGTCGTCATACGCGCCGGTTGTGGTGCCCAGTTTCTGATATTCTGCTTCCCATTTGGGGTCATTGTCCCCCAGTGCAATCAAGGCGGCCGTGCCGATGGCCACGGCATCTGCGCCAAGTGCCATTGCCTTGGCCACATCCGCGCCCGTGCGAATCCCGCCCGAGACGATCAGTTGCACTTCGCGGTGCATCCCCAGATCCTGCAGCGCGCGCACGGCCGGGCGGATACAGGCCAGTGTCGGCAGGCCCACATGCTCGATGAACACATCCTGCGTGGCGGCGGTACCGCCCTGCATCCCATCGAGGACCACAACATCCGCGCCCGCCTTGACCGCCAGCGCTGTGTCGTAATAGGGCCGCGTGCCACCCACCTTTACATAGATCGGCACCTGCCAGCCGGTAATCTCGCGCAGTTCCAGGATCTTGATTTCCAGATCATCCGGGCCGGTCCAGTCGGGGTGGCGGCAGGCTGAGCGCTGGTCAATCCCTTTGGGCAGGGTGCGCATTTCCGCCACGCGGTCTGAAATCTTCTGGCCCAGCAACATGCCGCCGCCGCCCGGTTTCGCGCCTTGGCCCACAACGATTTCAATCGCATCGGCGCGGCGCAGGTCATCGGGGTTCATACCATAGCGAGACGGCAGGTATTGATAGACCAGCTTGCTGGAATGGCCGCGTTCCTCAGGCGTCATGCCGCCATCGCCCGTGGTGGTTGAGGTGCCCGCCGCGGACGCGCCGCGCCCCAGCGCCTCCTTGGCCTGTGCCGACAGCGCGCCAAAGCTCATGCCTGCAATCGTGACCGGAATATCCAACTCGATGGGTTTTTTTGCAAAGCGCGTGCCAAGGGTCACGCGGGTGTCGCATTTCTCGCGGTATCCTTCCAGCGGGTAGCGGCTGATCGAGGCACCCAGAAACAGAAGGTCATCGAAATGCGGAACCTTGCGTTTGGCACCGCCACCGCGAATATCATAAATTCCAGTCGCCGCCGCACGCCGGATTTCGGCATTTATCGGGTTTGAAAAGGTCGCGGACTGGATGGGCACAGTCTGCGGAATGCGTTTGTCGTGTTCATTCATGACCATGTATCCTTAATAAGCCGCAGCGTTGTCGACATCAAAATTATAAAGCTTGCGGGCTGAACCGTAGCGGCGGAATTCTTCTGGTTTGGCGTCTATTCCGGCACGCGCCAGCAGGTCGCGCAGGATTTCCAGATGTTCAGGGCGCATTTCCTTCTCGATGCAATCCGCCCCAAGGCTTTTGACCGACCCGCGCACGAACAGCCGCGCCTCATACAGCGAATCGCCCAAAGCATCACCCGCATCGCCGCAGACGACCAGATTGCCTGCCTGCCCCATGAAGGCCGACATATGCCCGATATTGCCCTGCACCACGATGTCGATGCCCTTCATCGAAATTCCGCAGCGCGATGCCGCATTGCCCTTGATGACCAAAAGGCCGCCGCGCCCGGTCGCTCCGGCATATTGGCTGGCATCACCGTCAATGATGACTGTGCCCGACATCATGTTCTCCGCCACACCCGGCCCGGCAGAACCGGTGACATGGACTGTTGCCTGCTTGTTCATACCCGCGCAGTAATAGCCGGTGGAACCGCGTACAGTGACCTCAATGGGGGCATCCAGTCCGACCGCAATCGCATGTGCGCCACGCGGGTTTTCAATTTCCCACTGGGTTGCATTGGTCTGGTCCTTCTGCGCCTGAAGCGTCGCGTTCATCTCGCGCAGAGTTTGTGTTGCAAGATCAATTGTTTGCATGGGTCAATGGCTCCAGAAATAGACAGTTGCAGGCTCGGGTTCCCAGACGCGGGCCGTCTCGATCCCCGGCAGATTGACCAGCGCGCGATATTCAGACCCGAAGGCGACATATTGATCGGTTTCGGCCATCACGGCGGGTTTGCAGGCAATCGGGTCGCGCACCACGCCAAATCCGTCCTTGGTGCCCACAACGAAGGTAAAGAACCCGTCGAGATCGTCCAGGGTGCCTTCCAGCGCCTCGCCCAGTGAGGCGCCGTTGTTCATCTTCCATGTCAGATAGGCCGCGCCCACTTCGGTGTCATTCTGGCTTTCGATCCGCACCCCTTCGCGCCGCAATTTGCGCCGCCAGTTGTTGTGGTTGGACAGCGAGCCGTTATGCACAAGGCACTGATCCGACCCGGTCGAGAACGGGTGCGCACCTTGCGTTGTGACCGCAGACTCGGTTGCCATGCGGGTATGGCCAATGCCATGCGTGCCCGACATTTCCGCCAGATTGAAGCGCGCGGCCACATCCTTGGGCAGGCCGACAGCCTTGTAGATTTCAACATTTGTGCCATCGCTCATGACGCGCAGGCCCGGGCGCAGATCGGCGAGGGCGGCGCGGGCATGTTCGGCCTTGTCGGCAGGCAGGCTTAGAACCGCATGACTGTCTGCGCGGCGCAGGTCAACTTCCGCGCCGATGGCCGCGCCCAGATCGGCTGCGAGCGTGGCAAAATCTGCATCCGCCTGATCTGACTGCACGGTCAGCTTCGACTGGCCCGCAGTCTCGCCCCCATAGATGGCGATCCCGGCACTGTCAGGGCCACGATCGGTCATGGTGACCAGCATATCTGTCAACAACTTGCCTAATTCAGGTTCCAGAGATTTGTCTTTCAGGAACAATCCAACAATTCCGCACATCTGTGCTGCTCCTTTTACGGATTGGAGTTTTGACGTCAGACTAGGTGTAGCCGCGGATAAGTTCAACTTGCAAGAAACATTTTTTCCTGTCGGGTGATAAATTGCCGGAATTTTGTGCAAAACCATTGCATGCACAGGCGCAATGCATGCGCAAATCCAATATCGAGGGGCGCATGTCAGCGCCACACTGGCGCGACTCGCGCGCCTGATGTGACGGTTTTGTAAATTTGATGGATGGTTCGAAACCGGCGCGGGGCTTCAGCCCATTGCGTAGCCAGCACCGCGCACAGTGCGTATGGGGTCGTCGCCGCCTGCTGCGCATAGCGTCTTGCGCAGGCGTCCGACATGCACATCAACCGTACGCGTGTCGATATAAATATCGCGCCCCCAGACCCGGTCCAGCAATGCCTCTCGCGTCCAGACTTTGCCGGGCCGTTCCATGAAGGCCGCAAGCAGCCGGAACTCTGTCGGCCCAAGATGCAGGTTTTCATTGCCACGCATCACGCGGTAGCTGTCGGGTTCAAGCCGAATGTCGTTATATTGCAGGGCCTGGCCTGTGCTGGTCGGGCGCAAACGGCGCAGGTTGGCGCGCACGCGCGCGATCAATTCGGCCACCGAATAGGGTTTGATGATGTAGTCATCCGCGCCCGTATCCAGCCCGCGCACGCGGTCGCCTTCTTCTGAGCGGGCAGACACCATGATGATTGACGCTTCGCGCCCCTCTGGTGTTGCCCTGATCTGGCGGCAGGCTTCCAGCCCTGACAGGCGCGGCAACATCCAGTCCAGCAAGATCACATCGGGGCCTAGTTCCGCCACCGCCAACACGGCTTCCTCGCCGTCCTTGGCGGTTGCAATGCGAAATCCCGCAGCTTTCAGATTGTAGCTGAGCAGCGCAACCTGTGCAGGTTCGTCATCGACGATCAGAACCAGCGGGGTATCGACATCGGACATCAGTCTACTCCTTCGGGGCCGCAATCGTCGCTGTGGAATGACCCTTTTCGCGCGGCCCGGCATGTCTGCCTTCGGTGACAAAGATCACCTGTTCAGCGCCATGCGTGACCAGATCGCCCATGCGTTCGATATTCTTGGCGATAAAGACGTAATGCAGACATGGCGTGATATTGCGCGGGTCTTCCATCATATGGGTGATGAATTCACGAAACAGCGCATTGGTCATATCATCCACTTCAATATCGCGGCTGATGACATCGCGGGCAAGTTCCGCATCCATCCGCGCGAAAGAGTCCAGCATGTCTTTCAACATCTGCCCGACCAGCCGCGCCTGCCGGCGCAGCGCACCTGCCGCCCCTTCGATGATCGGCGCATTGATCAGGATGGGCACGCGCTTGCCCATGTTCTTGGCGTAGTCACCCAACCGCTCCAACTCGCCCGCCATTTTCATCACGGCGACAGCGGCGCGCAGGTCATCAGCATGGGGCTGGCGTAGCGCCAGCAGGCGCACGACCTGATTGTTGATTTCTTCCTCAGCGGCGTCGATCAGCTTGTCACCCTGCACAACCTGCGCGGCAAGATCTTCGTCGCGGTTTTCAAGCGCGCGGGCGGCATTCATGATTGCTGCCTCGACGTGCCCGCCCATCGCCAGAACGTTCAGGCTGATGGCTTCAAGATCACGATCAAAGGCCGAAAGCGTATGCGGTTTCATGGTGTTGGTCCTTCTCCACGAGTACGGGATACTGCCGGGATATGACAGGGATGTGACAAGTTTCAGCTACAGGGCAGGATAGTGTCAAATCGCGCCCCTTGCCCAGGCTGGGATTGAATGACAAGGCGCCCGCGATGACGCCCCAGAATGTGTTTGACGATGGCCAGCCCAAGCCCGGTGCCACCACTGTCGCGCGAGCGCGCCTTGTCCACGCGGTAAAACCGCTCAGTCAGGCGGGGCAGGTAGATCGGCTCTATACCCTCGCCGTAATCCCTGATCGAAATGCGCAGAACGGCGCTGTCATAGCCGGGCATTGTGGCCAGATGCTGTCCCGTAATCTCGACCCGACCGCCGCTGGCGCCGTATTTCAAGGCATTCTCGATCAGATTGTGATAAACCTGAACAAGCTGGTCATAATCGCCGGGAATTTCGGGCAGGTCAGGCAGATCGCATGTCACTGTCAGCCCCGCATTCTCGATCTGCGGGCGCAATGCCGCCAATGTTGCGCGGATGACGGAGTCCAGCGCAACCGCGCTGCGTGGCCGGATCTTCTCGACGCTTTCCACCCGCGACAGAGACAGCAAATCCGCCACCAGCCCGGTCATGCGCGACGCCTGTTCTGCCATGATGCCCAGAAATTCGGCCCGCGCCTGCGGGTCGTCGCCTGCCGGGCCTTGCAGTGTTTCGACAAACCCGGCCAGAACGGTCAGGGGCGAGCGTAACTCGTGGCTGACATTGGCCACGAAATCGCGTCTTTGCGCGCTGGCTGCTTCCAGATCAGAGATGTCGCGCAAGGTGATGACGGTTCGCCGACCATCCATGCGCCGCGCTGTGACCTGCCAGATTGCCTCGGCCTGTGCGCCATGCGAATGGAAATTGGCGCTTTCCCCATCAGACCCGGCCAGAACCCGTTCCAGCATGGCCGATACCTCGGGCTGGCGCAAATGTGCGCGCAGCTGTGCCCCGCGTATGCGCACGCCGAACAGGTCGATGGCTGGGGGATTGGCTGCGATCACAAACCCCTCGGAATCGGCCAGCAGGACCGGATCGGGAAAGGCAGAAATCAGGGCCTGCAATGCCGTGTCGTTCATCTAGGGTTATCCAAACCGCCCGGTGACATAGTCATTGGTGCGGCTTTTCTTCGGATTGGTAAAGATCGTTTCGGTATCGCCAAACTCGATCAGGCGGCCCAGATACATGAAAGCGGTATTATCCGACACCCGCGCGGCCTGTGCCATGGAATGCGTGACCATGACAATGGAATAGGTGCCTTTCAACTCCTCGATCAATTCCTCGATCCGCGCGGTTGCAATCGGGTCCAGTGCGGAACATGGCTCGTCCATCAGCAGCACTTCGGGGTCAGAGGCGACAGCGCGCGCGATGCACAGGCGCTGTTGCTGGCCACCTGACAGCCCCAGCGCACTTTCCTGCAAGCGGTCCTTCACCTCTTTCCACAAGGCAGCCTGTTGCAGCGCGCGTTCGACAGTTTCATCAAGGATGGATTTCTTCGTCACACCATCCACCCGCAGCGGGTAGGTGATGTTGTCATAAATCGACATGGCAAAGGGGTTGGGCTTTTGAAACACCATCCCCATGCGCTTGCGCAGCGCGATCACATCGACGCCCTTGCCGTAAATGTCGAAGCCGTCCACCGTGATCCTGCCGTCAATCCTTAGCCCGTCGACCAGGTCATTCATCCGGTTCAGGCAGCGCAGCAAGGTGGATTTCCCGCAGCCGGACGGGCCGATAAGCGCCGTGACCTGCCCTTTCTGGATTTCCATGTTGCAGTCATACAGGGCCTGCGATTCACCATACCACAGGTTGAAATTCTCGATGCTCAGGCAAGGGCCATCGGCACTTTTCTTGACATGGTAAGAGGTTGGTTCGAATTCTATCGTGTCCATGATGCTCTCTCAGAACTGGCCGGTTGCGTATTTGCGTTTCAGGCGGTTGCGGACGATGATGGCTGTTGCATTCATGGCAACGATCAGGCTCAGCAGCAGCAGCGTGGTGACAAAGACCATTGGCTTGCCCGCTTCAGAGTTGCGCGACTGAAAGCCCACATCGAAGATATGAAAGCCCAGATGCATGAAGCTGCGGTCAAGGTGGATGAAGGGGTAAAAGCCGTCAATGGGCAGGGCAGGGGCCAGTTTGACCACACCCACCAGCATCAGCGGGGCCACTTCGCCTGCGCCGCGCGCCATCGCCAAAATCATGCCGGTCATGATGCCCGGCAGCGCCTTGGGCAGCACCACATAGCGGATGGTCTGCCATTTCGACGCACCACAGGCCAGCGACCCTTCGCGCATGGATCGTGGCACGGCGGCCAAAGCCTCTTCGGTCGCCACGATCACCACAGGCACCGTCAGCAGTGCCAGCGTCAGCGAGGCCCACAGAATGCCACCCTTGCCAAAGGTCGGGTTGGGCAGGCTTTCAGGGTAGAACAACTGGTCAATCGTGCCGCCCATCGTATAGGCAAAGAAACCCAGGCCAAAAACGCCGTAAACAATACTGGGCACGCCAGCTAGATTGTTGACGGATATGCGTACAATCGACGTGATGCGCCCCTGTTTGGCATATTCACGCAGGTAAAGCGCGGTGATCACGCCAAAGGGCGCCACAAAGACCACCATCAGCAGGGTCATGGCGACAGTGCCGAAAATGGCAGGTAGCACGCCGCCTTGTGTGTTGGCCTCGCGCGGTTCGGTCGAAACAAACTCCCACCAGCGTGAGAAATAGATGCCCAGCTTGTCGGTGAACCCGATCGTATTAGCCGGGAAGAACCGCACGATCTGGCTGATCTCCGGCTCGATCGAGCGCCCGCCCACCTCTTCCAGTGTTACGCGGTAGCTTTGGTCAAG
Organism: Roseinatronobacter bogoriensis DSM 18756; assembly: GCF_004366635.1. Classification (GTDB taxonomy): domain Bacteria; phylum Pseudomonadota; class Alphaproteobacteria; order Rhodobacterales; family Rhodobacteraceae; genus Roseinatronobacter; species Roseinatronobacter bogoriensis. Next base: position 624,042 of record NZ_SORN01000001.1, read on the forward strand.
GGCGCGGATTTCGTTTACACGCGCCTGCAAGACCTGAAATTCAGCCTGCAATTCGGCGATCCGTTCCTGTGAAGCGGCAATTTCGGGGGCTGCGGCCTCTTCACCCTGACGCAGCAGCGCGCGGCGCTGGTTCAGGCGTTCGCGCTCTATCAGATGGTTCAGACGCCCGATTTCATTGCGTTCGATCTGACGGATTTCGTTGAACCGCGCGCGCGCAGCGCGCTGTTCACGCGCAAATACGGTGGGGTCGTAGTCCATGGACTGACCCGCGATTTGCATCCCCGCAATGCGGCCAACAAACACGCCCCAGGTCTGACGCTCGAAATAATAGAAATCATCTGGCTGCGAGACGCTTTCCGTCTCAAAATCCGCAACCCACTGGAAGTCGTCGCCATAGAGGTCGAAATTCGCGGTCTGATACAGAGTGCGATAAGCGAACCCGTCATTGGCCTCAACCTCGGCGCGTATCTCGGGGTCAAGGCGGGGCAGATCAGGGCGAAAAATCGTGCCGCGGCGTTCCACACCGGCGATGACGCTGCCATCGCTTAACTCTATCCTGTCAATCGGTTTGGGCCAGAAAGTTGTGGCGCCATTATACAGCACCATCATCAGAAAGCCCGCGATCAGGATGATTCCAAGCGCCAATGCGCCGCCAAACCCCCATAGCGCAGGCTCTCCGGCGGCTGACAGGTCCGCCGAAAAGCGGCGCACGCGTCTGCGCTTCACAGCGTCTTTCGCGGCAACGCCAGCAGCCCCGGCTGCGCCAGATGCGGGTGGCATTTGTTCGTTCAAGCTGGTCATATCTGTCCCCAGGCCCAAGATTTACAGATTGAAGGCGCGCTTGCGAAAGCGCTGGCGGATCAGCTCCGCGCCGGTATTGATGATGAAGGTCATGATGAAGAGCGTGAGTGCGGCAAGGAACAGCACGCGGTAATTGGTGCCGTCCTTCACTGCCTCGGGCAATTCAATCGCGATATTGGCCGAAAGCGTGCGCAGGCCAGAGAAGATGTTCCATTCCATAATCGGCGTGTTGCCTGCCGCCATGACCACGATCATCGTCTCACCCACGGCCCGGCCCATGCCCATCATCACCGCCGAGAATACGCCCGAGGCCGCTGTGGGCAGCACGACCCAGCGCGCGGTCTGCCACGGTGTCGCCCCGCAAGCGAGTGATGCTGCGCGCAAATGGCCGGGCACTGAATTCAACGCATCTTCGGCCAGCGTGTAGATATTCGGGATCACGGCAAAGGCCATGATAAAGCCGACCACAAGTGCGTTGCGTTGCTGATAGCTGTCGATGAAAGACCCGCGCGGGTCATAACCGATCAGTGTCAGGAAGGATGCAAAAGCATAGGACAGCAGCATTGCGCCCAACAGCATGGCAATCCAGCGCCCCGCGTCGAACATACCCGCGCGGGAACGGTCCATGCCGCCGATAAGATCGCGCCAGTGGTGGCCATACAGTTTGCGAAACGCCCAGCCGATGATCAGATAGGACAGTGGCAGCAAAATCAGGAACATAAACGGTGTACCAGTGCCGATGCGTCCTGTCGTCCAGGCCTTGAAATCGCCGTAGAACAATACCCGCTCAAAAGCGGGGCCAAGGCTGGCCGCGACCCATGCGGTTACCAGAATGGACAGGCCCATCAGCACGAATTTCGGGAAACCGTCATATTTCAGCGCTGTGCTGGCGGGCAGCGCCTGCCAGGCAACGGCCCCGATCATCAGCCCGGTCGGCAAGGCAAAGAAGCCCAGCAAGACTGCCCCGATCCATTCTTCCACCAGGGGCGCCAGTACCAGCGCCGCGATGAAGCCAAGCACCACCGTGGGCAGCGATTCCATCATCTCCATCATTGGCTTGACGGTGCCGCGCACACGCCTGTCCACAAATTCAGACGTGTAGATTGCCGCCATCAGCGCGATGGGCACGGCAAACAGCATGGCATAGGTCGCCGCCTTGATCGTGCCGAAAATCAGCGGCACCAGCGAGTATTTCGGCTCTGCCAGGTCGGTCCCGGCAGTGGATTGCCAGACAAAAGTCGGCTCCATATAGCCTTCGTACCAGATCTTGCCGAACAACACGCCCAGCGTGACCTCGGGGTGGCGCTGGACGTATTGCCAGGCCTCGACCTCGCCGCCTTGCGACACCAGCATCACACCGTTCGAGCGTGGGAAGATCATCCCGCTGGAATCTGTGCTGGCATCACCGGACCGCGCCAGTTCAAACAGCACCTGATCAGAGGTTGAGTGATAGACCCAGACATTGCCTTCGGCATCAATGGCAACAAATTCTTTCTGACGCTGCGCCTCGGACAGATCGACAATCGCCGCTGGCATTGCGCGATGCGTGCGTGCGCGAATCAACTCGCGCCCGTCGGTCGTGCCGGCCGTGCCGGTTTGCAGGCGGAAGAATGCGTTCAGTCCGCCGTCTTCGGTCCCAACGATTAGCGTGTCTTCACCAGACAGAAAGGTCATGGCGGTGACCGCAATCCCATCATCGGCCACGCGCCGCACTTCGGCCAGCATTGGCGAATTCATGTCACGCAGGTCATAGCGGAACACATAGCCGTCGCTGCTGGACACGATGGCACGGTCGCCTGTGCCGGACAGCAAAAGATTGGTGACGCTCGCATCTGCCGCAAGCCCGACAAGCGGTGGCAGTTCGGTTGTTGTTGTGGTGACGGTTTCTTCCCCTGTCATCATATTGGTCTGCACGCGCGACTGGCTGACCCGCACCTGGTTGTCGGCATCTACAGTGGCAAATGCGATGGTGGGCCTCTCGCGCGTTCCGCCTATGCGGTAGTCAATCGCAATGATCGGCTGGTCCGAGATTTGCTGCGAATCGCCTAATTCGATCACCGCAGACAGGGTTCTGAAATCCCCTGTGCCAACTTCAGTGAACACACGCCCGTCCAGCATCCGGTCGCGTGCGTCGATCTGTGTCAACCCGCTTGGCAGGGCGCGCCGCGCTGTTGTCTCTGTCTCGACACCCAGCGTTGCAAAGCGGACCGTTCCGTCATCAAAGCCAAAGGCCACGCGGTCGCGCTGCAAGGTGCCGGCAACGGCTGTGACACCTGCACCACCGAAATCAAACTGTTCGCGCGCGACCTCTGTGCCCGTGGGGATATGATAGGCGATGACCCGGCCTTCGGCGGCCACAGCAATGCCAAGTGTCTGGAATTCATCCCCATTTATCCAGATCACGTCCTGCTGTGTGTCCAGCTGGTAGCGGGTGTTGCCTTGCAACTCACCGCCCGCCATCAGCGGCATGACAACACGAAACAGGAACACCATGATCCCGAGGACGGCGACAATCACCATCAACCCGCCGACTGTGATAACCCCCTTTGCAAGGTTTTCACCAATCTTCACACTGGCGCGGGTTGTCATGCGCCGCTTGCGTGCAGCCATGCCGCGCTCACTGGTGGTGGGGGCCAAATCGCTCATGTTGCGTGTCCATGCCGTTAGAACAAAAAAAGGGTGGGGCAGCACGCGCCACCCCACCTGATCCGATCAGACCCTTAGTTCAGGCCGAAGGCTTCCAGATCAAGATCTGCAATGCGTGCCGTCACGGGGAAGAAACCCGCGCGCACCACATCCTGCTGGCCCTGCTGGCTGTAGACATAGCGCACGAATTCAGCGCGCAGTGGCTCCAGCTCGGCATTGGGGTCTACATTCATGTAGACATACAGGAAGCGTGCAATCGGGTATGTGCCTTCCGGGGCATCTTCGGTCGTGTAGCATGTGCCATCTTCGCCGCGGATTTCCAGCGCGCGAACATCAGCCGTGCCATAGCCTACGCCGGAATAGCCGATCCCGCCGATATCAGAGGCAACGCCCTGAATAACAGTTGACGAACCGGGCTGTTCGCGGACATCGGGGCTGTAATCGCCGCCAAACAAGGCAACTTCGCGGAAATAGCCATAGGTGCCAGAGGCAGAGTTACGACCATAGGTCGAGATCGAGCGATCCGCCCATTCGCCGGTTGCACCCAATTCGCCCCATGTCGTGATGGGGGCATCGGCGCCGCCTGCGCGTGTGGACGAGAAGATGGCGTCGATTTCCTGCATCGAAACACAGGTCACAGGGTTGTCGCGGTGCACGAAGACACCGATTGCATCAATCGCGCCGCGCATTGGCAGTGGCTCATAGCCGTAACGCGCTTCGAATTCCTCGATCTCGGTGCCACGCATCGGGCGCGACATCGGACCGAATTGGGCGGTCCCTTCGACCAGAGCGGGCGGTGCTGTGCCCGAACCGGCACCCTGAATCTGCACCGCAACATTCGGATAGAAGCTGCGGAAGCCTTCGGACCAAAGTGTCATAAGGTTGTTGAGCGTGTCAGAGCCGATGGATGTCAGGTTACCCGACACACCCGAGGCCGCTTCATAAACGGGCAGGTTGGGGTCGACGTTCTGGGCGTTGGCAGCCGTGGTCAGGGCCAGCGCGCTTGAGGCAAGCAGCAGCGAAAAACGTGTCATGTCATCTCCTGTCACGTGGTGACGTCAGTTTTTTCAAATAACGTGCCAACGCAGACCATCAGCACGACGCCCTTTCCCTAACGCGGCGATGTGACAGGGATACTAAGGTTTTGTAACAGTCATATGACAAGTCGCCCGGCGGTCTGCGCGCATGCGCCAGCGCTGGCCATTGGCAGGTTACGTGTCGCGGATCTGTGGGTCAGGTCGATGGTACGGGGCGGTTGTCGCGCACGCGGAACGTGTTGATCTTGCGCCGGTCTTCATCCGGGGGCAGGCCGTAGGTTTCCAGATAGCGCTGGCGAAACGGGCCAGCGCTGGCATAGCCGATGGCAAGCGCAATCTCGGTCATGGATTTATTGGAATACATCACCAATTGCCGCGCGGCGGCCAGCCGCAGGTTGCGGTAATAGCTCAAGGGGCTTTTGCCGGTCAGCGCCTTGAACAACCGTTCCAGATGGCGCGGCGACAGGCTGATCTGGTCGCATATATCAGCAATGCTGATCGGGTCTTCCAGATTCTCGGACATGATCTGCAAAGCGCTGGCGACAGGTTCTGGCAGCATATCGGATGTTGCCGCAGCGCGCAGGGCAGGAGTTTTCTGGCGCACGCCCGCACCGCGCACAAGCGGATGCTGGAACCAGCAGGCCACCTCGGTCATCACTTCTGGCCCAAGGCGCTGGTCAATCAGCATCAGCGCCGCGTCAAAGGCCGCCGCGGCACCCGACACGGTCAGCCGCCGCGCTTCGGCCACGATCACGTCGTCTGTGGTGCGAAGGTTCGGGAATTCATTGGCAAAGGCATTGGCATAGCACCAGTGCACCGAGGTCAGGTGTCCTTCCAGCAGGCCCGCACGCGCAAGCGGAAACACACCGCCACTGACCCCGCCCAGCACTGTGCCGTGCCGTTCGGCCGCGCGCAACGCTGCATTGCCCGCGCGCGGATTGGCAAAGCTGCCATTGGGCGGCGACAACACGATCACATGAGTCATTCCGCGCAAGGCAGTCAGATCGGCCGAGGGGTGAAACGCAACCTTGGCGCTGCTTTCCACTGGCGCGCCATCTTCCGTTATCAGCGACCAGTGAAACGCCTCGCGCCCAGATATCTCATTGGCCGCGCGCAAAGGTTCTATCATCGAGGTCAGGCAGGCCATGGGGAAACCGGGAAAGATCAGAAAACCCACATGCGGGTTTTCAGTCTGTCGTAGCGCGTTTCTGTGCTGCTGCATTGCTGAACCTTCCTGTTTCCCGTCAGCGCACTGCGCCATAACGCCGGTCTTGCGTCATGACGCTGTTACATCAAGCTTTCCACAAAACCTCAGCAGCGCAAAGTGCTCACACGTGCCCAGCGCGTATGTCAGTTTTTGCAAGGTCCGGTCGAATGGCGCACGACCAGATTGACAGGCAGTTGCACGCTGCGATCGGGTATTGTCGTCCCGGCTTCCAGCCGCAGCAGCATCAGCGCTGCAGCCTCGGCCCCGATCCTTGCGGCCGGAATGTCAACTGTGGTCAGCGACGGGGCCAGATGCGCGGCGAAATCGACATTGTCGATCCCGGCAAAAGAAATGCTTTCAGGAACATCAATGCCGCGACCCTGCGCCTCAATCATTGCACCAATGGCCAGCAGATCCGCTGTTCCGATAATCGCACTGGGGCGCGGCACCATTTCCAGAAGCGTCATGCACCCTGAACGCCCTGCCGACAGGGTCAGGGGTTGCTCACTGATCTGGGTCTGCGCCAGAATGATGTCATTCTCCAGCAAAGCCGCACGGATGCCATTCACGCGCGCGGCCTGCCGGTCGTTGTTGCGAAGGTGGCCGCAAATCACCCCGATTCGGCTGTGCCCCAGATCCATCAGATACCGCGCGACCAGATAGCCCGCCTGATAACTATCGACCAGCACCCTGTCGCATCCGGCGCGCCCTTCCCACATCTGGATCAGGGGAACACCAGCGGAATCCAGCAGGGTCCGGGTGGATTGCGGCCTGTCACCGCCCACGACAATCAGCCCGTCCACCCCGTGCGAGATAAGCTGGGCTAGCGCGCTTGCCTCATTGGTGGAATCGTATTCATGGGACGCGATCAGCAGTTGATACCCATTAGCGCTGAAGGCGCGCTGCATTTCCTGCAAAGTTGCCGAAAAGATCGGTGAATTCAGCGTCGGCACTACCACGCCGATTGTATTGGACCGGCCCGATACCAGCGCGCGGGCGCGGCGGTTGGGCACATAACCTAAGCGCGCGGCCACATGGCGAATCCGCTCCAGCGTGTCCGGCTGCAACAGCCCCGGCTGCGACATCGCACGCGACACGGTCGCAATAGAGGTTTCCGCCTCTCGCGCCACATCAGCGAGCGTGGGTTTTCGCCTTGATGACATTATTTCATCCCAAACATGAAAATTTACATTACCATTTTTAGCTTAAATTTCAGCTAAAACAATAAATATATATTTTAAAGTTGACAGATTGATGCAAAATATGAAAGCGTTTGCATAGTCTTTGAGGGGGGATGTCGTGCCACGCAGGGTTTCAATCGGATTGATTACGATTCTTGTGGTCTGTGTCATCTGGTATGCGGTGACCACGGGGCTGGGCCTGATCCCTTCGGGTCGTTTTCCGTCACCGGCAGAAACATGGTCAGCCTTCATCCATGTATCCGGGCGGGGCTATGGCGGTGGCGACCTGACGCTGCATGTCTACAACTCTTTGCGCCTAGTTGTGCTGGGCTTCCTGTTTGCAATTGCTACCGGCGTGCCGCTTGGCCTGCTGATGGGGTGGAGTCGTACGGCAGAGGCGTTGATCAACCCGATCTTCCTGATCATTCGTCCGATCCCGCCGCTGGCATGGATTCCCCTGGCGATTCTCTGGTTGGGTCTGGGTGATGCCGCCAAGATGATGGTGATCTGGTTTTCGGCCTTCGTGCCTTCGGTCATCAATACCTATGCAGGTGTGCGCAACATAGACCGGCCTGTGATTGAGGCCGCCTATATGCTGGGCATGCCAAAGACGCGCTTTGTGGGCGAAGTCCTGATTCCCGGTGCCAGCCCGATGATCTTTACAGGGCTGCGGCTGTCGCTTCAGGCATCATGGACCACGCTGGTCGCGGCCGAACTGGTGGGCGCGTTCTACGGCATTGGCCGGGTTCTGAACGTGGCGCAGCAAGACTTGTATCCGGGCATGATTCTGGTGGGGATGATCGCGGTCGCCATACTGGGTTGGGGCACCACCCGCCTGTTGGGGGTGGCCGAAGCCTATGCGCTGCGCTGGAATACCGCCGCTCTGGCTGCGAAAGGATAATCCCATGCAAAAGCAGATCTCCTTCACACGATCGGTCGTTCTGGGGCTATTGGGCTTGGGCAGCTTTATCGGGCTATGGCATGGTCTGGCTGTCAGCGGGATGATTTCGAATGTCTTCCTGCCTTCGCCGGTAGAGGTGTATGACCGCTTTACCACCTTGCTGGACCGTCGCTTTGCCGGTGCGACCTTGCAGGGGCATCTTTTCGCAAGTTTCCAGCGTTTTGCCTATGGTTTCCTGCTGGCGGCCTTGATCGGCATTCCGCTGGGCCTGCTGATGGGGTGGTATCAGCTTCTGGATGAAATCGTCTCGCCCCTGTTTGACGCGCTGCGTTTTGTTGCGCCGATAGCATGGGTGCCCTTCGCGGCGCTGTGGTTCGGCACGGGCATTGGCGGGCCGATCATGATCATCTTTGCGGGGGCCTTTCCGCCCTGCGTGATCAACGCCTATCGTGGCGCGAAATTCGTCGATCCGCGCCTGATCGAGGCGGCGAACATGCTGGGCACGCCTTCGCATCGGGTGATCCGCGAAGTGCTGCTGCCGTCGTCGGTTCCCTCCATCATCTCGGGGCTGCGCGTCTCGGCAGGGCTGGGCTGGCAATCGCTGGTGGGGGCTGAACTGATCGTGGCTTCGGCCGGGGTTGGTTACATGATGGTGCAGGGGCAGGCTAATATTTCAACGACGACGGTGATGGCCGGGATGGTCGCAATCGGGCTGGTCGGGCTGGCGCTGGACAGCGCGCTGCGGCTGGTGGAACGCATCATCCAGCGCAGGCGCGGTCTGGAAAACTGACAGGGATAATGGGGGTAATCGAATGGGTGTGATCCAGTTCAAGGGCGTGAACAAGATCTTCGGTCCGCGCGAGACGGGGTTTCAGGCCCTTCAGGACATCAATATGGAAATACGCGACAAGGAATTTGTCGCGATTGTGGGGCCGTCTGGCTGCGGCAAGACCACCTGTCTGCGCATGGTCGCCGGGTTCGAGCCTGCAACCGATGGCGTGGTCACGGTTGATGGCACGCCGATCAAGCGCCCCGGCCCCGACCGCGCTGTGGTGTTCCAGCAATTCGCCCTGTTCCCGTGGAAATCGGTCTATGACAATATCGACATGGGCTTGCGTAACCTCAATGTCAGCCGGTCAGAACGCGAGTCGCGGATCGCGGACATTCTGAACCTCATGAACCTGACGCAATATGCCAAACATTTCCCGCACCAGCTATCAGGCGGGATGCAGCAGCGCGTCGCGATTGCGCGCGCCTATGTGCTGGACCCCGATGTGTTGCTGATGGATGAACCCTTCGGCGCGCTGGATGCGCAGACCCGCGTGGTCATGCAGGAAGAACTGGTGCGCCTTGCGCGCAAGAACCCGCGCACTGTGCTGTTTATCACCCATGCGGTTGAAGAGGCCGTCTATCTTGCCGACCGCGTGGCGATCATGACGCGGGCACCGGGGCGGATCAAGGAAGTGCTGGACATTGCCAGCATCCGCAATGCCGAGGACTGGGACAGCCATGAGAAGATCGAGGATGTGATGGATCTCGAAAGTTTCGTGCATTTGCGCACGCATATCTGGCGCAGCCTGCGCGAGGAAAAGGCGGCTCAACACGCCTGAACTATTGAACGACCACAACAGAGGAGGAACTACCGATGAAACTGACTTTCAAAGCGCTGGCCCTTGCGACAGCGGCAAGCTTCACGGCCCATGCACCTGCGCAGGCCCAAGACCTGACCCCCATCAACCTGAGCTATCAGCCTGCCCTCTACTGGGCGCTGCCCTTCTATTTGGCGACCGAATTCGGCTGGTGGGCCGATGTCGGCCTTGACCCAAGCTTTACCACTTTCCCTGCCGGTGCGCCCCAGATCGCGGCGGCGCAGGCCAATGACTGGGATGTGGGTGGCACCGGGTCGGTTCCGGCTGTGCTGGGGGCCGCGCGTTTCGGACTTCAGACTGTGGGTATCACCAATGATGAAAGCCGTGGCAACGCGCTGATGGCCACCAATGACGCGATTGAGGGTTTCCGTGCCGACCCTGACAGCATCCGTGGCGAGCGGATTTTGCTGACCACCAACTCCACTGTCGATTTCGCGACCCAGTCTTGTCTGGAACAGTGGGGGCTTAGCCAGTCTGATGTGGAATATGTCAATCTGGCGCAGGCTCAGGTGATTACCGGCATCATCGCAGGCGAAGGCAGGCTCGCTGGCGTCTGGGCACCCAACACCTATACGTTGCAGGAACGCGCCAATAGCGACTACCTGTGTTCGGGTGCGGATGCGGGCGCGATTGTGCCCGGCGCATTGGTTGTGCGCCCCGGCTTTGCCGAAGAGCACCCCGAACGTGTGGCGGCCGTTCTGGCAACCTTCCTGCGCGGTGTTGTCTGGGCGCGTGAAAACCCCGAAGAAGCCCGCCGTCATCTGGTCGATTTCTACTCTGATGGCGGGGTCGAGATTTCGGACAACGCAATCAACGCCGAATTCGACCTGCGCCCGACCTTCAATCTGGAAGAGCAACTTGCCATTCTGGACCGCTCGGACGGGCATAGCGATGTCGATCAGTGGCTGACAGCGATTGGCGACTTCATGACCTCGGTGGGCACCACAGAGACAACGCCGGCTGCCGAAGATTACATCAACCCAAGCTTCATGCAGATGGTCATGGACGACCCCGAATTGCGGGCCATTGCCAATAACGAATGATGCACTCAATGACCTGCCGCCCGTTTCGGGTGGCAGGTCCCAACCCCAGAGGATGACGAGATCAAGATGGCGATCACCTATCTGAAAAAAGCTGACAAAACGCCGGAAACCGAGTCTGCACAGGCGCAGGCTGTGGTCACCGAAATGCTGTCGCGGATCGAGGCCGAGGGCGAGGATGCCGTGCGCGCCTATGCCAAGACGCTGGACAAGTGGGACGGCCCCATCCTGATCACCCGAGAGGAAATGGACGCCCGCGCCGCCGAGGTGCCTGAACAGGTCAAGCAGGATATCGCCTTTGCTGTGGAACAGGTGCGCGGCTTTGCCCTCGCACAGCGCGATTCGGTCCGCGATTTTGAGATGACCATGCCCTCTGGCCTGACAGCGGGGCAGAAATGGGTGCCGTGCAATGTGGCCGGGTGCTATGTACCGACAGGGCGCTATGCACATATCGCCTCTGCCTGCATGTCAGTGGCAACAGCCAAGGCGGCAGGCGTGAAAACGGTTGTGGCCTGTTCAACCCCATATCGCGGCGGCGCGATGCATCCCTATGTGCTCTATGCCATGCGCGAGGCAGGGGCCGATATTGTCATGACCTTGGGCGGTGTGCAGGCGATTGCCAGCATGGCCTATGGCCTGTTCACCGGCCAGCCCGCCGATGTGATTGTCGGTCCGGGCAATAAATTCGTGGCCGAGGCCAAGCGCATGTTGTTCGGCAAGGTCGGCATAGATGTCTTTGCCGGCCCGTCCGAGATTGGCATTCTGGCTGACAAGACAGCAGACCCCGAAATCGTGGCCGTCGATCTGGTCGGTCAGGCCGAGCATGGCCATGAATCGCCCGCATGGCTGTTCACCGATGACCGCGCCTTGGCCGAAAAAGTCATGGCCCGTGTGCCCGAACTGATCGCAACCCTGCCCGAACCCGCGCGAGAGGCCGCAGATGCCGCATGGCGCGATTATGGCGAGGTTGTCTTGTGCGACACGCGCGAAGAACTGGTCAAGGTGTCGGATGATTACGCGTCCGAGCATCTGGAAATCCATTGCGCCGATCTGGACTGGTGGATGGATAACCTGACCAATTATGGCAGCCTGTTCGTGGGCGAGGAAACGACCGTGGCTTATGGCGACAAATGCTCTGGTCCCAATCATATCCTGCCCACCAAATACGCGGCGCGCTATTCGGCGGGGCTGTCGGTGCATAAATTCCTCAAGCCACTGACATGGCAAAAGGCTGACCGCGAGGCCAGCAAGGAATTGGCCATCCGCACGGCCCGCATTTCGCGGCTGGAAGGGATGGAAGCCCATGCCCGCACCGCCGATGCGCGCTTGGCCAAATACTACCCCGGTCATAATTTCGACCTTGGCGCGCCGGTCGAGTCGATCTCTTAATCCGATGGGTGTGGTTGCTGATCTTGGGCGTCCGCCCGAAATCCCGCAAGAGGCGTTGGCAGATATGCAAGCGCTTCTTGCCTCGGGGCGGTTGCACCGTTACGCTGAAAACCCCTTGCACCCCACACCCGTTGCCCAACTGGAACGCGCCTTTGCCGCGTTGATCGGGCGTGCCTATGCGGTGGCGCTGAATTCCTGCGGCTCTGCCATGTTCATGGCGCTGAAAGCGGCCGGGGTCCGCCCCGGCGATCCGGTCCTGATGAACGCCTTCACACTTGGGCCAGTGCCCGGCGCAGTGGACCATATCGGCGCGCGCCCTGTGCTGGTCGAGATTACCGAAGACCTGACCATTGATCTGGACGACCTGCGCGCCAAGGCGCGCAGCAGTGGCGCGCGGCATTTGTTGCTGTCGCATATGCGCGGGCATATCTGCGACATGAACGCGCTGGCCGCGTTCTGCACCGCGGAAGGAATAGCATTGATCGAGGATTGCGCCCATACGCTGGGTGCATTCTGGGCGGGGCGGCCCACGGGCAGTTTTGGCCTTGCGGGGTGTTTCAGTTTCCAGTCAGCCAAGCATATCAACACCGGCGAAGGCGGTATTCTGGTCACCGATGACCCTGATCTGGCCGCACAGGCCATTCTGCATTCGGGCAGCTACATGCTCTATACGCAAAACGGCACTGTGCCCCCGGCTGAGGTCATGGACCATTGGAAAACCCGCTGCGCGAATTACAGCTTGCGCATGTCCAATCTTGTGGCAGCGCTTGCCCTGCCGCAATTGCCCCTGGTCCCCGCGCGGGTTGCGGACTGGAATGCCAGCCATGACCGTATCGCCGCGCGACTGGCCGCGCATCAGGCGTTTGCCTTGCCCCGGCGGCCACAGGCCGAAGCCTATGCGCAAAGCTCGTTGCAGTTTCGCTTGCCGGGGGCCGATGGTGCCCAGATGGCGCGGTTTGTGGCGGCGTCGCGGGGCGCCGGGGTCATGGTCAAATGGTTTGGCACCGAACTGCCCGAAGGCTACACCTCATCGCCGCCGCATTGGATCGGGGCAGATGCCAGCCTTGTGCCGCGCGCCTGTGCCATTCAGGCAACGCTATGTGACATCCGCATTCCCCTTGGGCTGAGCGCGCACGACTGCGACAATATCGCCGACACGTTGTTAAAGGCCGCATCGGCACTGGATATGGAAGGAACCCCGCATGGGCGCGCTTGATCATCTGTTCGATCTGACAGGGCGCAAGGCGCTGGTTACAGGGGGAAATTCCGGGATCGGTATGGCGATGGCGCGGGCGCTGGGGATGCAGGGTGCCAGCCTGCATCTGGCCGCGCGCGACAGCGCCAAGCTGGATGCGGCCTGCCAGCAGCTTGCGCAGGACGGGTTGACCGCGCGCGCCCACCCCACCGATCTGACCGATCCGGCCGCGCTGGAACGTCTGGCCAACGACACGGGCGGCGTGGATATTCTGGTCAATGCGGCAGGCGTCAATCTGCGCCAGCCATATGCGGAAGTCACGGCAGACGCGTTCGATCTGCATATGGCGCTGCATCTGCGCGCGCCGTTTCTGCTGCTGCAACATCTCGCACCGGGCATGACCGCGCGGGGCTGGGGCCGGGTGCTGAACTTGGCATCCTTGCAATCCAGCCGCGCGTTTCCCAATTCCGCCCCCTATGGCGCGGCCAAGGGCGGGATTGTGCAACTGACCCGCGCTATGGCGCAGGAGTTTTCGGGGCAGGGGATCACCTGCAATGCCATCGCGCCGGGGTTCTTTCCAACGCCGCTGACGGCACCTGTATTCAATGACCCGGACCTTGCCGCGGCCAATGCCGCGCGCACGGCGATCGGGCGCAATGGCGCGCTGGAAGACCTGCATGGCGCGACGGTGTTCCTGTGCTCGGACGCGGCGGGCTATATCACAGGCCAGACCCTGTTTGTTGATGGCGGATTTACCGCGAAATGAGGGATACCATGCGCGCGCTTGTCTATACCGGCCCCAACCAGATGATCGTCACCGACCAGCCCCGCCCCGAACCGGGGGAGGGGGAGGTGCTGGTCGCCGTTCATGCCGTGGGCATTTGCGGGTCAGACATGCATGCCTATCACGGCCATGACGACCGCCGCCCTGCGCCGCTGGTGCTGGGGCATGAAGCGGCAGGGCTAATCGCATCCGGCCCGCGCAAGGGCGCGCGTGTGGCGATCAACCCGCTGGTGGTGGACCCGGATTGCCCGGCAGCCCTTGCCGGGCGCCCGCATCTGTCCCCGACCCGTGCGATCATCTCCATGCCGCCGCGCCCTGGGGCCTTTGCCGAATATGTCACCATTCCCGAACGCAACCTGCTGAACGTGCCCGACAGCCTAAGCCTGCGCGATGCGGCATTGAGCGAGCCTGTCGCGGTGTCATGGCACGCCATGCGCATCGGCTTGGAGCGGTTGGGCCAGCCAGCCCCCCGCGTTCTGGTGCAAGGGGGCGGGGCCATCGGGGTGGCGGCCGCGCTGATTGCCCGCCATATGGGGGCTGCCAGCATTCATCTGGCCGAACCCCATGCCGGACGGCGCGCCATGCTTGAGGGCGAGGACGGGATCGAAACCTTTGACCCGCTGGCCCATGATCCGGGCGAAAGCGCCTTTGATCTTGTGATCGACGCTGTGGGCGCTGTTGCCACGCGGCAGGCCGCATCGCGGATGGTGCGCCCCGGTGGTGTGATCGTGCATGTTGGCTTGCTACCAGGGCAGGAAGGCTATGACATTCGCCGGATCACGCTTCAGGAAATCACCATCACAGGCAGTTATTGCTATACGCCGGATGATTTTGCTGCGGCACTGAATGCCTTGGCGCAAGGGGCATTGGGTCGGCTAGCCTGGGTCGAGGCGCGCGCATTGGAGCAAGGACCGCAAGCCTTTGCCGATCTCGATTCAGGGCGTGTGGATGCGGCAAAGATCGTGCTGGAGGTGCGATAGCGCTGCTGAACGATGTGGCTGCTTTGCAGGATCAGCCTGTCGCTCTGCCGCGCGGAATCAAGGCCGAAGGCCGCCGCGCATCGCCGGGCCGCCCCCTCGGCACGGCGATTTGGCTACCTCCAGCGCTTAGATTTGATTTTGCGAGGGTTTGGCCAGCATAAAGCGCTACAGGTTTCAGGGATGATCGCCGCGCCGCGGCCCGACGCTGCACGGCTTGTCGCAATAACCCACCTTCCGCAACGCCTCACCCAGCCTCACACCCCCGTTTCATATTGCAGGCTCTGGGTATTGACCCATGACACGCGCAGTTCGATCGGCGCGCCGCCATAATCCAGCGCCACCCGGCGGATATGCAGCAGTGGCGCGCCCTCTGCCACGCCAAGTTCGCGCGCGCATTCGCCCTTTGCCTGCACGGCGCGCAGCGCTTCCTGCGCACGATGCACAGTTGCGCCCATGTCCAGCTGATACAACTGATACAACGTATTGGGAAGGATTTCGGGCTGTGTTTCCAAAGCGCTGAAACGCGCGGCATCAAGCAGGATATGCTCATAGAGAATCGGCGCGCCCTCTGCCTCGCGCACGCGGGTGATGCAGACCAGTTCCGCCCCGTCTGCCAGCCCCAATGCGGCTGTATCTTCAGCGCTGCCCCGAACCCGCGCACGTGACAAAACCCGGCTTTCAGGGCGCAAGGTGCTGCCATCGGGCCTGCGAAGGTTGAAAAACCGAAACAGCACCGCATCGCTGTCATGGCTGGCCACGACCGTGCCCTTGCCCTGACGGCGCACAACGACCCCTTCGGCTGCCATGTCCAAAAGCGCCTTGCGCAGCGTGCCCACAGCCACGCCATATTCTTCGGCCAGACGGGTTTCAGGGGGCAGATAGGTGCCGGGCGACCATTCGCCCGCGTCGATCCGCGCCATCATCAGATCGCGCAACTGGCGGTGCAAGGGCTGCGCCACAGGGCGCGGGGCGTGTTCACTGTTCGACATGGGCAGGCTTCCTTTTTGTGCCTAAACCGGCTGACATCTGCATTGACAATGCTTTATCATATAAACTATATAGTTTTCAAGAAAACTCGATGGCTTTGGAACTGGACGGGCTGAATGGATACTGTGAAGATCACGCCGCAAGACGCAACCTCGCTGGTGATCGCGGCCTTTGCCGCATCGGGAATGCCCGAAAACCTCGCCCGCCCTGCTGCGCAAGCGCTTGTGCTGGCCGAGCAGGAGGGGCTTCCTTCGCATGGTCTGGCGCGTGTTCCGTTCTATGCGGCGCAAATGCAGGCGGGCAAGGTGAAGGCCAGCGCGGCACCCCAAGTCACCCGCGACGGCGCCGTGATCCGCGTTGATGCGCAATACGGGCTTGCCTTTGCCGCGATCGAGGCAGGCGCACAGGCCGCGCGCAAAGTGGCGCGGGATCTGGGTGTTGCTGTCGTTTCCGTTACGCATTCGCATCATTTCGGTGTTGCCGGGCAGGCCGTTGAGCCTTTTGCCCGCGAGGGGTTGATTGCACTGGCGCTGGCGAATGCGCCAGCGGCTATGGCCCCCTGGGGCGGAAATCGCGCGCTATATGGCACCAACCCCATCGCCTTTGCGGCCCCGCGTGCAACCGGGGCGCCGCTGGTGATTGATCTGTCGCTCAGCCATGTGGCGCGCGGCAAGGTGATGCTGGCGCAAAAAGCTGGCAAGCCCATTCCCGAAGGCTGGGCCATAGATGCCGATGGCAACCCCACCACTGACGCAGATGCCGCAATGGCAGGCACGATGGTGCCATCGGGCGGGGCCAAGGGCGCGGCACTGGCGCTGATGGTCGAATTGCTGACCGCTGGTCTGGCGGGGGCGAATTTCGCATATGAGGCCAGCTCCCTGTTCGACGACAAGGGGCCAGCGCCTGATCTGGCGCATTTCATCCTTGTTCTGGACCCTGCGCGCTTCGCGCCGGGTTTCACCGACCGCGCCGAGGCGATGTTCGCCGCCATCGAGGCGCAGGACGGTGCGCGGCTGCCAGGCGCGCGCCGCATGGCCGAACGCGCTGCCCGCGAAAGTGAAATCGAGGTTGCAAAACCTTTGCACGAAACGCTGACGGCACTTGCCCGCGGCTGATGACTAACACTGACAATCAAGGAGAGAGGACCATGAAAGCAAATTCCCATCCGCAACTGCTTGTCCATGACAAGGCCGACAATGTCGGGGTCGTCGTGGTCGAAGGGCTGACCGCTGGCACGGATATGCTCTGTGTCTGCACCGAGGATAACTCTGATTTTCGCCTGACGGCGAAAGCCGATATTCCCATCGGACACAAGGTCGCGCTGAAAGACCTGAAAGCAGGGGACACCATCATCAAATATGGTGAAGACATCGGCAAGATGGTCGGTTCGGCAGAGGTCGGCGGCCATGTTCATACCCATAATCTGAAAACCAAGCGCTGGTAAGGGGGCAAATCATGGCTTTTGATTTCACACAAGAAACAGTCAAGGCATGGCGTCGCGAGAATGGCCGTGTCGGCGTGCGCAACCATGTGCTGATCCTGCCGGTGGATGACATTTCCAACGCGGCTTGCGAAGCGGTGGCCAATAACGTCAAGGGCACGATGGCAATTCCACACGCCTATGGCCGCTTGCAGTTCGGCGAAGATCTGGACCTGCATTTCCGCACCATCATCGGCACCGGCGCAAACCCGAATGTGGCCGCTGTGATCGTGATCGGGATTGAACCGGAATGGACCAAGATCATCGTTGATGGCATTGCCAAGACCGGCAAGCCCGTCGAAGGGTTCTGGATCGAACAGAATGGTGACTTCGAGACGATCCGCAAGGCGTCGTGGAAGGCCAAGGAATATGTCCATTGGGCAACCGAGTTGCAAAAGGAAGACTGCCCGCTGACCGATCTGTGGGTGTCCACCAAATGCGGCGAATCCGACACCACCACCGGCCTGTCCTCCTGCCCGACTGTGGGCAACATGTATGACAAGCTGTTGCCGCATGGCCTGTATGGCGTGTTTGGCGAAACTTCGGAAATCACCGGTGCCGAGCATATCTGTGTCAAGCGTGCTGCTAGCCCGGAAGTCGGCGAGAAGTTCATGAAAACATGGCAGTCCTATCAGGACGATGTGATTGAACAGTTCAAGACATCGGACCTGTCTGACAGCCAGCCCACCAAGGGCAATATCCTTGGCGGTCTGACCACGATCGAGGAAAAGGCGCTGGGCAATCTGGAAAAGATTGGCCGCACCAGCACCTATATCGACGTGCTGGAACCCGCAGAGGCCCCGGCCAAAGGCAATGGTCTGTACTACATGGACACGTCTTCGGCGGCGGCAGAATGCGTCACGCTGATGGCGGCAGCGGGCTATGTGATCCACACCTTCCCGACAGGTCAGGGCAATGTGGTCGGCAACCCGATTGTTCCGGTCATCAAGATTTCGGGCAACCCGCGCACGCTGCGCACCATGTCCGAACATATTGATGTCGATGTGACCGGTGTTCTGCGCCGCGACATGACCATTGACCAGGCCGGCGATGCACTGATCGAGATGATCAAGCGCACGGCAAATGGCCGCTTCACAGCAGCCGAGGCGCTGGGCCACCGCGAGTTCTCGATGACGAAACTCTATCGTTCGGCCTGATCTGGCTGACCTTGGAAAAAAAGGGGGCGGGCGCTTCGCCCGCCCTTTGACTTGTGCTAGAGGACCGCATGTCTGCACTTACCCGTCTGCGCGCCTGGGGCGCACCGCTTCTGCCCGGTGTCATGCTGTCTGCAACGATCGCGGCTGCTGCGGCCTTTCTGGGCGCGCATTACGGCGCGCCGGTGATGCTGTTTGCGCTGCTTCTGGGCATGGCGTTCAATTTCCTGCACGAAGATGGGCCGTGTCGCGCAGGCGTTGAATTCGCCTCGAAATTCATTTTGCGGCTGGGTGTCGGCCTGTTGGGCATCCGGATCGTGTTCGATGATCTGGCCGAGATCGGATTTCAGGGCGCGGGGCTTTTGATCGGGCTGATCGCGCTGACAATTGGCACAGGTTTTCTGGCAGCACCGCTGTTTCGCCGCCAGTGGCGGTTTGCACTGCTGACGGGGGGCGCGGTTGCAATCTGCGGGGCTTCTGCCGCGCTGGCAATTGCAGCGGTCATCCCCGCCAATGACAAGACCGAACGCAACACGCTGTTCACGGTAATGGCGGTCACGGCATTATCCACCATTGCAATGGTGGTCTATCCGCTGCTGTTTCAGGGGCTTGGCTTCAGTGAAATACAGCAGGGCTTCCTGATTGGCGCAACCATTCATGATGTCGCGCAGGTTGTGGGCGCGGGTTTTTCCGTGTCGGACAGTGCGGGCGAGATTGCAACCATCACCAAGCTGTTTCGCGTGGCCATGCTGCCTGTGGTGCTGATTGCCATTGTGCTGGTGCTGCGCGTGGCAGGGCCGGGGGCCGGACAGGGCAAGATCCCGCTTCTGCCGTGGTTCATGGTGTTGTTTCTGGCGCTGGTGGCTTTGGGCAGCACGTTTGAATTGCCCGGCGCGCTTGTGGCGCAGGTTGACACGCTGTCGCGGGCCTTTCTGATCACGGCGATTGCGGCGCTGGGGGTGAAAACCTCGCTCAAGGCGCTGACGGCAGTGGGCGGCGGGCATCTGGCGATTGTGGTCATTGAAACGCTGGTGCTGCTGGTGCTGGCCTCAGCGGCGCTTTATTTCCTTGCCATCGTCTGAGTGGGCTGACCTTGCCTATGGCTGCGTCAGATTGACCGCTCGGCAGCCGACAGCGCCCTTCTGTATTTGAAAGCGCTGGCCTATGCGTTAGCTCCGCGATGAGAGGGGCTTTGCAAGGCGGAGAGATGGCGCAAGACAGCCGCAATCATTGGGATGTGCTTGTCATCGGGTCAGGCATGGCGGGGGTCAGTTGTGCGCAGGCCCTGTCCGGCGCAGGGCAGTCGGTTCTGCTGCTCGACAAAGGCCGCGGGATTGGCGGGCGCATTGCCACAAGGCGCGTCACCCTGCCGGTGGGCGAGGTCAGCTTCGATCATGGCGCGCAGTATGTCAGCGCACGGGACGATGAGTTTGCCAAACGGCTGGAACAGGCCGGGGCCGTGCTCTGGCAAGACGGCGCGCCCAAGCGCCATCTGGTCGGAACACCGGGAATGAGTGCGCTGGTGCGCGCTTTGGCACAGGGGCTGGAGATACGCCAGTCCTGCGAAGTTTCAGCACTACAGCGGACCAGCCAAGGCTGGACGGCAACGACCCCGATGGGGAACATCCATGCGCGGCAGGTGGTCGTGACAATTCCTGCCCCCCAGATCGAACGCCTTCTGGGCGCAGATCATCCGCTTTCTGTGGCAGTTGCGGGCATCCAGATGCAGCCATGCCTGACACTGATGGCCGCATTCAGCCCCGACAGCCCCCGCCCTGTCCTGCACCGTTATGACCCCACCCATCCGCTGGCATGGATCGCGCAGAACAGCGCCAAACCCGCGCGTGGGGATGCGGCTGTCACATGGGTTGCGCAGGCCGGGCCAGACTGGTCCGCGACCTATCTGGAAGGGGCACCCGACCTGATCGCAGGGCAGATGCTGCCGCTGCTATGTGATGTCATCGGCACGGATCGGGACGCAGCGCTCCATGTCAGCGCCCATCGCTGGCGCTATGCCCGCGCGGCACAGCCTTTGGGCCAGCCTTTTCTCCGCAGCGCGGATCGCAGTCTGTATCTGGGGGGCGATTGGTGCCTTGGCACGCGGGTCGAGGACGCCTGGACAAGTGGTCGCGCAATTGCGCGCGATATCGCGGGGGGCGCAGATGTGGGATGATCCGCGCGTTGCGGGACTGCTGCGCCTGTTGCGCGCCGCAATGCAGCCGCCACCGGGGGCAGGGCGCATCGCACTGGCGCTGGTGCTTGGGCTAAGCACGCATATCATCTTTGCGCTGGCTGTGCTGGCAATGATCGTGGCGATGTTTTTCGGCCTGAGCGAGAGCTTCGGCACTGTACCGCAGCCCTATGCATGGGCCGCAAATATTGCACTGATCATTCAATTCCCGCTGGCGCATTCGCTCTTTCTGACGGCAAAGGGCAGCCGCGTGCTGGCGCGGCTGGTGCCCGGCCCATATGGCGCGACTTTGGCAACCACCACCTATGCGTTGATCGCATCTTTGCAATTACTGGCGCTTTTCACCCTCTGGACCCCTTCGGGCATTGTGTGGTGGCGCGCCGAGGGGGCAAAGTTCTGGGTGGTCTGCACGGCCTATGCGGCATCATGGCTGATCTTGCTGAAAGCCAGCTTTGATGCGGGCGCAGAGGTGCAGTCCGGTGCGCTGGGCTGGATGTCATTGATGGGCCGGATCGCGCCGCGCTTTCCCGATATGCCCACGCGAGGGTTGTTTCGCATCATCCGCCAGCCGATCTATGTGGCTTTCGCGCTCACGCTCTGGACTGTGCCAGTCTGGACACCGGACCAATTGCTTCTGGCTGTCAGCTACACGGCCTATTGCCTTCTGGCCCCGCGCCTGAAAGAGCGCCGCTTTGCCGCGCGATATGGCGCAGGTTTTGCCCAGTACCGCGCCCGCACCCCTTATGCAGTTCCAAGGATAACGACACATGACCCGCAATGACCTGACGATCTATGACAAGGTGGCCGATCAATGGTGGTCGGATGATATTCGCTGGGTCCGCACACTGAAAGCGATGGTGCCGGGGCGACTGTCATGGTTTGATCGCCAGATCGACTGGGCAGGCAAGCGGGTGCTGGATCTGGGCTGCGCAGGCGGCTTCATGGCTGAGGCACTGGCCGCACGCGGCGCGCAGGTCACCGGCATTGACCCCGCCGCACAGGCAATCGAAGCCGCACGCGCCCATGCCACGGAAATGGCGCTTGATATCCGCTACGATGTGGGCATCGGCGAGGCGCTGCCCTATGAGCCGGGCAGTTTCGATGCCGTGGTCTGCGTTGACGTGTTGGAACATGTGCAAGACCTGCCTCGTGTGATGGCAGAAGTCGCGCGTGTGCTGGTGCCGGGCGGGTTGTTCCTGTTTGACACGATCAACCGCAATCCGCTGGCGCGTCTGGTCACGATCACCATGGCTGAAGATGTGCTGCGCATTTTGCCCAAGGGCACGCATGACCCTGAAATGTTCATCACACCGGCAGAGTTGCGCGCGGCCCTGAGGGCTGCCGGGCTGGCGCCGGGGCGCTTTACCGGGTTGGGGCCGCGCGGCATGTCCCTGCGCGGTGATCTGAAATTTGGGCGATTGCCGTTGACATCAGTCATCTATATGGGCAGCGCGCAAAAACTGTCGCATCCCGGTTCCTAGTCTTCGCCACCTGACGAGAGGGTCCCGCGCCACACGCGATGCCTTTGCGAGAGGCGGCTATGCGGGACATTGTGGAAATCAGTTGCGCGGAGTCGAGGCCGAAGGCCGCCGCGCATCGCCGGGCCGCCCCCACGGCACGGCGATTTGGCTGCCACAACCGCAATGATCTGATCTCGCAGGGGCTTGGTCAGCATAAAGTGCTACAGATTCAACCGTGGATCGCCGCACCGCGGCCCGGCGATGCGCAGCGGCGCTTTGCGCCTTGATTCCGCGCAGTTCAAAGACCGCAACGCCCTCCAAGCAGTCATGGGGTGTCTTCTTTCAGGCAGCAAACACCAGATCGCGCCACACTGGTCGGAGAAATGTAGCACCGCCGCGTGCTTGTGTCTGATTGCATTCAAACCTACCCGCTTGACCCGTGCTGCGATACTGGTATGAAGATTTTGTAAAATCTTCATACACCGGAAAATGGAACACGCTCATGCACAAAATCGCAAGTCTCGCCGCAGCTTTCTGCATCATGGCACCAGCTTTGCACGCCGATAGCCTGACGCTATTTGCTTCGGGCGAGGATTTGGCGACTGCCGGTTTCACTGCGCCAAAGCTGACGCGCGATGGCTGGGAACTGGAGTTTTCGCGCATTCTGGTCAATTTCGATCAGATAACAGCATGGCAATCAAACCCGCCCTTCATGGCGGACGGGCCTGAAATCTCGGGCGATGCGCTGGTTTTTTCCGGCCCGGTAATCGTTGACCTTATCGATGCCGATGAAGATGACCGCGTGGAACTGGCCACAATGCCAGCAGCGCCGGGCCATTATAACGCGCTGTCATGGGCGCTTGTGCCGGCAGCAAGCGGTGAAATCGAAGGCTATTCTCTGGTCCTCGAAGGGGTCGCGCGCAAGGAGGGGCAGGAGGTGGACTTCACCCTGCGCAGTGCGGATGCAGTCATGCACGCCTGCGGTGAATATCTGGGCGATACCCGCAAGGGTTTCGTGACCGAAGACAGTGCGGGCGATCTGGAGATGACCTTCCATCTTGACCATCTGTTCGGACGCGCCGACAAGGGGGCAGAAGATGAAACGAATGTCGCAGCACTTGGCTTTGACAGGTTTGCCACGGGTGGGGTTCATGATTTCTCGTTTGGTGATCTGCATGTGGGACATGTTGGCGAAGGCCATTGCTATGTCAGTTCGATGTAAATCTGCGCTGTTGCTGGGTCTGGCGCTGGTGGTCACTGCGCCGCCAGCGGCCCTGTCTCATGCCGCAATCATGGAGGCAGAGGTCACGCAGGCCATTCGCCTGCATGCCTTCTATGAAACCGGCGAGCCGATGTCGCAGGCACAGGTGTTCATCTATGCCCCCGATGACCCCGCGCAGGTCTGGGGGCAGGGCATTGCAGATATGCAGGGGCGCTACGAGTTCATCCCCGATGCCATTGCAGGCCGCTGGTCGGTTCAGGTCCGTCAGGCGGGGCATGGTGTGATGGCGCATCTGGACATCGGCGCGGATGCGCCAGTAATGACCATCTCATCCACGCCGGACACATGGGCGCAGCGCGCGCTGATGGTGGCGCTGGTGGCTTGGGGCGCGCTGGGCACAGCACTTTTCGCGCGCAGCCGCAAAGGGAAACAAGATGCATCTGCCTGATGGGCTGATGCCAGTGGAAATGGCGCTGGCGGGCTATGCCGGGTCCGGTTTGCTGGCAACAATTTCCCTGTCGCGCATCAAACGCCTGCCGGACCCTTCTTCAGTGGTCCCGCGCGCAGCCATGCTGACAACGGTTTTCTTTGCCGCCTCGCTGGTGGCAATCCCTGTGCCGCCGACGACAGTCCATCTGATGCTGGCCGGGCTGCTGGGGGTGATGCTGGGCTGGTTTGCGATCCCGGCAATTCTGGTGGGGCTGTTCTTGCAGGCGGTTCTATTTGGTCATGGCGGCCTGACGACGCTTGGCCTCAATGGCCTGATCCTTGGGCTGCCCGCCCTGCTGGCCTTTGGTCTGTGGCGCAGCGCTGGGCGGCGCTGGCCGGATCTGGTCGCGCTCTGCGCCGGAAGCGGTGCTGTGGTCCTGGCGCTGGTGATTTTCGCGGCGCTTGTGCTGGCAGGGATGCCTGCTGCGCTGGATGCCCGCGCCGAGCAGGCAGCGCTGTGGGTGTTCATGCTGGCACATCTGCCGCTTGTTCTGGCCGAGGGGCTTATTGTTCTGGTCGTGTTGCGGGTGCTGCGCCGCACAGCGCCGCAGTTGTTGCCGCATGGCTGATCCCGCATGCAGCCCCATCCTGCTATCGGCCCGCGCGCGCCTTGTCGTGGCCTTTGTGCTGGCCTTTGGTTTCGCGTCTGTGCAATCGCTGGTCATGGTGCCGGTCCTTGTTGCGATTGGGGCAGCGGGCTTGCTGGCATCGGGCATGATCCGGCATAATCTGGCGCGGCTGCGCGGCGCGGCGCTGTTGGCGGCGGGTTTTCTGCTGATCCTGCCGCTGATCTCGGGGCAGACAGAATTGGCAAGCCTTGGCCCGGTCACCCTGTATCTGGAAGGGGCACAGGCCGGGGCGCTGATTGCCGGGCGGTTGCTGGCCATCGTCGCGCTGACTCTGGCCCTGTTGTCACCTGTGTCCCCCTTTGATCTGGTGGCGGGCATGCGCGCGCTGGGTGTTCCGTCCTTGATGGCAGATCTCGCATTTCTGACCTTGCGTTACATGCAAGAGATAGCGGGCCAACTGTCCCGTGGGCAATTGGCGCGCCGGTTGCGCGGTGGGAAAACGGGCTGGCGGGCTGTGCCTGATCATGCTTTTCTGGTGGCAAGCAGTCTGATCCGGGCGCAGTTGCGGTCCGAACAGCTTTGGGCGGCGATGCGCCTGCGCGGCTATAACGCCGGGCTGAACGCACCGGTTGCGCCGCTTGGGCCGCTGGACTGGGCCTGCATATCGGGCGCGTCGGTGTTGGCGGTTGCCCTTTTCTGGCTGGATCGCAGCCTATGACCCTGTTGGCCTTGTCACGCGTAGCGGTCGGCTGGCCAGGGCAGGAGTCAGTCCTTTCCGATGTGACCTTTTCGTTGGCGCGCGGCGCACGTGTTGGTGTCGTGGGTCCGAACGGGTCGGGCAAGACCAGCCTGTTTCATACCATTGCAGGCATTCTTGCGCCACAGGACGGCACGGTGTGCCTGTCCGGCCAGTTGTTGCGCAAAGGACAATTCCTGCCCGAAGTGGCCCTTGTGTTTCAGCAAGCCGATGATCAGCTTTTCTGCCCGACCTTGGGGGAAGATGTCGCCTTTGGCGCGCGCAACCTTGGCCTGTCCGAGCAGGAGGTCGCGCTTCGGGTTGCCAATGCGCTGCACGCCTGCGGGCTGACCGGGCTGGAGGGGCGCCCCGTCTATCAACTGTCCGGCGGTGAAAAGCGCCGCGCTTGCATTGCGGGTGCGCTGGTCATGCAGCCCAGCCTGCTGCTGCTGGACGAACCTTCCGCCGCGCTGGACCTGCGCAGCCGTCGCCGTTTGATCAACCTTCTTGCAGGGATGGATCAGGCAATGCTGATTGCAAGCCATGATCTGGAATTGGTGCTGGAACTGTGCGCGCGGGTGATCGTGCTGGATGAGGGGCGCATCTGCGCTGACGGTCCGACGCGCGATGTGTTGGGCGATGCCGCGCTGATGGCTGCACATGGGCAAGAGGTGCCCC
Source organism: Roseinatronobacter bogoriensis DSM 18756 (assembly GCF_004366635.1). Classification (GTDB taxonomy): domain Bacteria; phylum Pseudomonadota; class Alphaproteobacteria; order Rhodobacterales; family Rhodobacteraceae; genus Roseinatronobacter; species Roseinatronobacter bogoriensis. Next base: position 649,818 of record NZ_SORN01000001.1, read on the forward strand.
ATTCCCTGACGCCACACGACACGGCCCGCCATAAGCACAGGCAGCAAACAAGGCGCTGATCTGTGGCCTGCTTTGCGGCATAACCGCCGTGTCTTTCGCAGACGCTTGAATACAGCACCAAGCGCAGGCTCAAGGCGCAAAGCGCCGCCGCGCATCGCCGGGCCGCCCCCACGGCACGGCGATTGGGCTGCCACCAGCGCATAGATTGGATCTTTCGCGGATTTGGCCAGCATAATGCGCTACAGATTGAATGGCGCATCGCCGCACCGAGGCCCGACGCTGCGCGGGGCCTTTGGTCTTGTGATTCCGCGCTGGTCAAACTCCGCAAAGCCCCAAGTCCCTGCCGCTGATACCTGAATGATACTGTCCCTGCTGCCTGCACGCCCGGACCTGAACAGGTGTCACGCTGTTTTCGCCTTGCTCCTGCCGCGCGGGACGCCTAAGCCATGTTCCATGCGGATTCTGTTTCTGGGCGATGTGATGGGGCGGGCAGGGCGTGCGGCAGTGGCGGCATACCTGCCGATCCTGCGTGCTGCATGGCGGCTGGAATTTGTGGTCGTCAATGGCGAGAATGCAACCGGCGGCATGGGCCTTTCGCCCGATCATGCAAAAGCGCTGCTGGAGGCTGGCGCCGATTGCATCACGCTGGGCGATCACGCTTTTGACCAACGCCCAATGCGCGAATTCATCGCAACCGAACCACGTGTATTGCGGCCCCTGAATTTCGCCAAATCCGGTGCGCCCGGCCTTGGCGCGCGCGTCTATGATGCGCCCGGCGGGCGGCGCGTGCTGGTCGCGCAGGCATTGGGGCAGGTGTTCATGAAGCAGCCCTATTCCGACCCTTTCTCGGCAATTGATCCGGTTCTGCGCGCACATCCGCGCGGCGGTATGGTGCAGGCCGCGATCGTGGATATGCATTGCGAAGCCACATCCGAGAAATACGCCATGGGCCATTGGTGCGACGGCCGCGCCAGCCTTGTGGTGGGCACGCATACGCATATTCCAACGGCGGATGCGCAAATTCTGGGTGGTGGCACCGGGTTTCAGGCCGATGCGGGCATGTGCGGCGACTATGACAGTGTCATCGGGATGCACAAGGATGAACCTATGCGCCGTTTCATCACGGGCATGTCGCGGGCGCGGTTTGAACCTGCCGTGGGCGCAGCCACCGTGTCTGGCACTTATATCGAAACGGATGACCGCAGCGGCGAGACTACGCGCATCGAGATGGTGCGCCTTGGCGGGCGGTTGCCGCAGGCAGGGCCTGCGCCAGTAGATCTGCCAGCCAGTTTTCCCAATGCACAACCCTGACACACCCTTGCGCCTTGGGATTGCGCTGGCCGCGCTGGTGGGGATCGGGGCGCTGTGGGGGCTTGGCGCGCCCTTGGTGCGTTTTGCCCGACTGGACGGGCTGGGCACGTTTTCGGTTGTGTTCTGGCAAAGCGCTGTCGGGCTAATGATGCTTAGCATCTTGCAACTCTTGCGCGGGCGCTCCGCGCTTCCGCGCGACCCGGCGTCATTGCTGCTCTATGCCGTGGTCGGGCTGCTGGGCATTGTGCTGCCGCATCTGGCGGGGTTCTGGGCGCTAGGCCATATTCCTGCGGGCGTACACGCGCTGCTGACCTCGCTTGTGCCAATGTTCGCACTTGCACTGGCGCTTGGATTGCGGATCGAACGGTTTCGCCCGTTGCGCGCGCTTGGGCTGGGGCTTGGGGCTGCGGCGGTCGCATTGTTGGTGCTGCCAGAGCGCAGCCTTCCGCCTTCGGTTCCGGTCGGCTTTGTGTTCATCTCGGCCCTGGCACCGTTGTGCTATGCGATTGAAAGTGCATTTGTCGCGCATATGTCACGCGCGCAGGCCGGGGCGTTGCAGGCCTTGCTGGGCGGGTCTGTGGTGGCGCTGCTGTTCATGGGGCCTCTCACCCTTGCGGCGGGGCAACCGATCATACCTGCACAGGCCAATCCGGCCTTGCTGGCGGTGATCGTCTCGGGCGCTTCCAGCGCCTTTGCCTATGCCGGATATGTCGCGCTGCTGCGCCGCGCAGGCAGTGTTTTCGCCACACAGGTGGCCTATCTGGTGACCGCTTGGGCAATGCTGTGGTCAGTACTGCTTCTGGGCGAACGGCATGGCTCCTGGGTCTGGCTGGCACTGCTGCTGATGTTCGCGGGCCTGTTTCTTGTGCAACCCCGCCCCAGACTTGCCCCAACCGTGCCGCCAGGTGTCTAGGGCGCACTTGCATCTGATACAGAATATGCCAAACACATGTTTCATACGCCAATTTCGGGCGCATCAGGGACGGAGGCACAGTCATGTTCGGGATTGAACTTGGCGGGACCACGCAGGCAATCGTCGCCTTGCTGATTGTGGTCGGTATGTTCATTGCCTTCCTGCGCGAGGCCTATCCGGTTGAGGTGACAGCCATTGGTGGGGCGATCTGCATGCTGGTCTTGGGTATTGTGCCCAAGGATGCCGCACTTGCCGCCTTCTCAAATCCTGCCCCCTGGACCATTGCCGCCCTGTTCATAATCGTCGGGGCGCTGGTGCGCACGGGGACGCTGGACTGGATCACCCAGTCAGCCGTGCGCAATGTCGAGAAACACCCGACCCTGACCCTGATTACGCTGACCCTGACCGTGCTGGCAATGTCGGCTTTTGTGAACAACACCCCCATTGTCGTGGTCATGATCCCGGTATTCATCAAACTGGCCAAGACGCTGGGCACCTCCGCCTCCAAGGTTCTGATTCCGCTCAGCTATCTTTCGATCATGGGGGGCACGCTTACGTTGCTGGGTACATCGACCAACCTGCTTGTCGATGGTGTGGCGCGTGCGAACGGGCTGGCCCCCTTTACTGTGTTCGAGATTACGAAAGTTGGCATCATCATGGCCGGGGCGGGCGTGCTGTATCTGGCCCTGATCGGCCGCCACCTGCTGCCAGAGCGCAAATCCATGAGTGATCTGCTATCTGATCGGTCGCGCACAAAGTTCTTTACCGAAGTTGCCATACCCGAAGGGTCGCGGCTGATCGGATTGAAGCTGGCAGATGTCGATATCTTCAAGCGCGAAGGCGCGCGCGTGATTGATGTTCTGCGCGGCGATGCGTCGCTGCGCTGGGGGCCGATGACCGATATCGAGTTGCAGGCAGGCGACCGTGTGGTTCTGCGCACCCAGATTTCCGAAGTCCTGGGGCTGAAGAAAAACCCCGATGTGACCCAGTTCAACACGCAAGAAGCCGAAGACCCCGACCTGATCGGCCCGCAACGCGATGTGGATCGCCTGTCTTCGGTTGAGACGACGACCGTCGAGGTGCTCATCTCGCCGGATTCGCGCATGGTGGGGCGGCGACTGGGCGGGATGCGGTTGCGCAGGCGCTATGGCGTCTACCCGCTGGCGGTACATCGCCGCAATCAGAATATCGGCACGAATATCGAGAATCTGGTGGTGCGCGTGGGCGATACCCTGCTGCTCGAAGGCGCGCCCGAAGATATCGGGCGGCTGGCACAGGACATGAATCTGGCCGATATCACCAAGCCGACAGAGCGCGCCTACAGGCGCAAACATGCCCCGATCGTGATTGCAGTGCTTGCGGCGATTGTGAGCCTCTCCGCACTCGGCGTCGCGCCGATTGCACCCATGGCGTTTCTGGGGGTGGCCATCGTTCTGCTGACCCGCTGCATTGATGCGGATGAGGCGTTCAGCTTCATCGACGGGCGGCTATTGGCTTTGATCTTTGCCATGCTCAGTGTCGGGGCAGGGCTGGAAGCATCCGGCGCGGTGCAACTGATTGTGGGCAGTGCCTCTCCCATGCTGACCAATCTGCCGCCATTTCTGTTGATTCTGTGCATTTACATGCTGACACTGACACTTACCGAATTGGTGACCAATAACGCAGTGGCCGTGGTGCTCACCCCGATTGTCATCAGCCTTGGTCTGGCACTCGGGATCGACCCTCGCCCGCTGGTGGTCACAGTGATGCTGGGTGCATCAGCCGCATTTGCCACACCAATCGGCTATCAGACCAACACCTTGGTTTATGGGCCGGGCGGGTATAAATTCACGGATTTCTTGCGCGTGGGGCTGCCGATGCATTTGGTCATGGCCCCCACAGCCGCGTTTTTCATTCCCATCTTCTGGCCGCTCTGATCTGCCTGCACCCCGCGCGGGGCTACCGGGATCAGCGGCCAACCGCTGTCAGAGGTCGCGGATAATGCGCGTGGGTGTGATGGGTGCGCTGAGTGTCTTTGGAAGGTTCAGGCTTGCCACCTGTTCTGCGATCGGCTTGACAGAGAGTGGATGCGTTGCGCTGCTATGGCTGCTGGGGTCGCCCAGATCACGCCATGCGCCGTCATGGTAGATTTCAAGCGCCGAAAACTTGGCCTTGTAATCCATCTTCGGGCTGCCGGGCACCCAGTAACCCAAATAAACGTAAGGCAGGCCAACTTTCCGCGCCAACGCGATCTGATCCAGAATCATGTAGCTGCCCAGCGACAGGGCCGAATGGTCCGGGTCGAAAAAGGAATAGACAAGGCTCAACCCGTCATCAAGCACATCACTCAGGCAGACCGCACGCAACTGGCGTCGGCCAGTCTCGTCCTGCGCGATATATTCCAGAACGCGGGTGCGCACCGGTGTTTCCTCGACCATTGCGGCGAATTCGAACACATCCATATCGGCCATACCACCATCAGCATGGCGCGAGTCCAGATAGCGGCGGAACAGGTCATACTGGTCTTCGGTGGCCCATGCGCTGGTCACATAGCGCTGCATCGCGCTATTGCGCTTCAGCACCCGGCGCTGCGAGCGCGAGGGCTGAAAGTCGGCCACACGAATACGCGCCGACAGGCACGCGCAACAATCCGCGCAAGAGGGGCGGTACAGCACGTTTTGCGACCGGCGAAACCCCTGCTTGGACAAGGTGTCATTCATCGCCTCGGCCTGTTCGCCTTGCAGGGCGGTGAACAGCTTACGCTCCATCCGCCCGTCAAGATACGGGCATGGCTGGGGGGCAGTCACATAGAACTGCGGGATCGTCGGCAAGCTATGGCGCATCAAACAGGTCTCAAATCATTTTTTATAGGTGCAGATTAGCAAGGGTTTCGGCTTTCGCCAAGTGCCCTGACAGGGGCATCCGGCAGTTCTTAATCGGGGGCGATGCGGTGCAACATCGTGGTGCCCAGAACCATATCATGCAGCCCCTGTCGGTAAGGTGTCAGCAGGATCATCACAATAGAGGCGATTTGCAACGGAAACACCGTCCAAAGCCCGGTATGCATGGCGGCGTAGATAAAGGCGGTCACAGGGTCAGGCGCGCGCCCGTCAAGGCCGCGCCATTTCAGGGCGGTGACCATCATGCCCAGGGTCGCCCCGTAACGCGCCAGCATAAGCGTGCGGTAGCCGATCGAGACTGCGCCGAACAGCACAGGCAGAAAGAACACACTGACAAAAAGCGTCAGCACCAGCCCCGCGAGTGTCAGGGCAAGGGTCACAACCACATCAATCCCCCAGGCCAAGGCCCGCTTGAGCGGGACATCACCGTAGAATTCAGGCTGTAATTCTGGGTCGGGCAGGCTCATTCGACAAAATCCGCAATTTTTGCATCAGCAAGCGAGATAAGCATTGCTGGCGCAATTGCAAACACATGACGCGGCGTCCCCGCTGCGGCCCAGACCTGCCCGAAATCCAGCAAGCGCGGGTCAATCCAGCAGGGCGACGGGGTCAGGTGCCCGACAGGGGACACCCCGCCAATGGCAAAACCTGTGGTCGCCCGCACAAGGTTGGCATCTGCGCGTCCCAACCCTTCGCCCGCCAGCGCGGACGCCTTCTCAGCGCAGATGCGGTTGCCGCCCGCCGTCAGAAACAGCCGGATCGCGCCGGACTCCTGCCCGCAGAAGATGATGGATTTCACGATCTGGTCAATCTCGCAGCCGCAGGCCGCTGCCGCAAGCTCCGCTGTGCGCGCATCACCCGCTTCCATGATCGTGTCGGGCAGGCCCGCGTCTTGCAAAACGCGGGCCACACGTTTCAGGGATTTGCTCACACCCTCAGTCCAGACTGTCCAGCACCTCGCCCAGCGTGCCGATCAACTGGTCGATATGCGCCTTCTCAATAATCAGCGGTGGCGACATGGCGATGATATCGCCGGTCGTGCGGATCAGAATGCCCTTCTCATAGGCTTTCAGAAAGGCAGAGAACGCGCGCTGCGTGGGTGCACCGGCAATCGGTTCCAACTCCACCGCGCCGATCAGCCCCATATTGCGAATGTCGATGACATGGCGGCGGTCTTTCAGCGAATGCACGGCCTCTTCCCAATAGGGCGCGATTTCGGCGCAGCGCTCGAACAGCGCATCTTCGCGGTAGGTTTCCAGTGTCGCAAGGGCGGCGGCGGATGCGATCGGGTTGCCCGAATAGGTATAGCCGTGAAACAGCTCGATCAGATGCTCCGGCCCTTGCATGAAGGCGTCATGAATCGCGCCCGTGGTCAAAACCGCGCCCATTGGAATCACGCCATTGGTCAGCCCCTTGGCGCAGGTGATCATATCGGGCATCACATCGAAATGCTGCGCCCCAAAGGCGCTGCCAAGGCGGCCAAAACCGGTGATGACCTCGTCAAAGATCAGCAAGATACCGTGTTTTGCCGTTATCTCGCGCAGGCGTTGCAGATAGCCTTTTGGCGGGATCAGCACACCGGTTGACCCGGCGACAGGTTCCACAATCACGGCGGCAATCGTGTCCGCGCCATGTAGCGCGACGATGCGTTCCAGATCATCGGCCAGATGCGCGCCATGTTCCGGCTGGCCCTTGGTCCACTGGTTTTCCGGGATATGGGTATGCGGCAGATGGTCGACACCTGCCAGCATCGCGCCGAAATGACGGCGGTTATTGACAATGCCCCCCACGGAAATGCCGCCAAAATTCACCCCGTGATAACCACGTTCGCGCCCGATCAGGCGGGTGCGCGCACTGTCGCCCCGCGCACGGTGGTAAGCGATGGCGATTTTCAGGGCAGTCTCGACCGATTCTGACCCGGAATTGGTGAAAAACGCATGATCAATCCCATCAGGGGCCAGATCAACCAGCCGGTTTGCCAGCTCGAACGCCTTGGGGTGACCCATCTGGAAGGCGGGCGCATAATCCAGTTCTGCCGCCTGTTTCTGGATCGCCTCGACAATGCGCGGGCGCTTGTGCCCTGCATTGCAGCACCACAGCCCAGCGGTGCCATCCAGCACCTGCCGCCCGTCCGAGGTGGTGTAGAACATCCCCTCCGCCTCGACCAGCATACGCGGGGCTTGCTTGAACTGGCGATTGGCCGTGAATGGCATCCAGAAGGCACGCAGATCATTCGGGGTTGGGCGGTCAAGGGCCATGATAACTTCTCCGGCTAGATTTGATCAAAAGACGCTATCATATTCGCGCCTCAAGGCAAGCACTCAGCGAAAAACCAGCACGGCGGAAAGTGCCAGCAAACCGGCCATCAGTCGCATGAAGATACGCCAGCGCGCAGGGGATTGCAGCAGACCCGTCAGCAACGCCCCGGCACTGGCCCAGAACAGGCAGACCCCCAGATTGACGCTGCTGAACGAAAGCCCCAGCCGCGCCGCCTCCCATGCCGGTGCAAGCCCCGCGCCATATCCGGCTGATGCGGCAAAAGCCACGGCCCAGACCTTGGGATTGATCCACTGGAACAGGGCACCCTGCCAAAGTGTCATGGGGTTGCCCACATCCTGCGCATCGGTGGTCGGGCGGCGGGTGGCGTTGAAATAGCCCCAAGCCATCCACAGAATCCATGCCGCGGCCAGCACTTGCAGCACCAGCCCCAAGGCGGGGTTGGCCAGCACAAGCGCCCCCACGCCCAGCGCCGTGACCCCTGCAATGACGCCAACACCCAGCACCACCCCGAAAAGATGCGGCAAGGTCCGCTGAAACCCGAACCGCGCACCCGAGGCCGTCAACATGATGACATTTGGCCCCGGAGAGAACAGGCCCAGAAACACAAAGCTGTAAAGCAGCGGATCAAACAGCACGATGGCCTCGCGATCATGGATAAAACAACAGACCCCGGCGCAAGGCCGGGGTCTATATGTGATAATCCTGCTTCGTTGCGCTTACAAGAGCCGCCCTGGCAACCACAGCACCAATTGCGGGAAGATGAACACCATCATCACTGCCAGCATCTGCAATAACACGAACGGAATAACACCCTTGTAGATGTCGATGATCGTCACGCTGGGGGGGGCCACACCCTTCAGATAGAATAACGAAAAGCCGACAGGCGGTGTCAGGAAGGAGGTTTGCAGCACCACCGCGAACAGAACAATGAACCAGATCTGGTCAAAGCCCAGCAGCACGACAACCGGTGCCACCAGCGGCAGCATGATCAGCGAGATTTCCAGCCAATCGAGGAAGAACCCGGCCAGAAATGCGATGAACAGAATGGTCAGCACAACGCCTGACGGGCCAAAGGGCAACGAGCGCAGCGACTGGGTGATGAACTCATCCCCGCCCAACTGGCGCATGACGACCGCGAACATCGTGGCCCCCAGAAAGATGCCGAAAATGAAAGAAGTGGTCAGCGTGGTTTTCATGCCCACATCTTTCAGCACGGCCAGCGTCAGCCGCCCATTGGCCGCAGCCAGCAGGGTCGCGCCAAAGGCCCCGACGCCTGCCGCTTCGGTCGGCGTTGCAATGCCGAAAAAGATCGAGCCGAGCACCGCAAAGATCAGTAGCAGCGGCGGGATCACGGCCAGCAGCGTATTCAGCACCAGCTTCAATGTCACGGGCGGCAGGTCTGTCGGGGCCGGGGCCAGCTTTTTGAAAAGGGTCGCCGCACCGACAATATAGATGATGTAAAACGCCCCCAGCATCAGCCCCGGTATCAACGCGCCCATGAACAGGTTGCCCACCGAGACGGACATCTGGTCGGCCATGATGATCAGCATGATCGAGGGGGGAATCAGAATCCCCAAGGTTCCGGCCGAAGCAACAACCCCGGAGGCAAACCCCTTGTTATAGCCCTGCTTCAGCATGATCGGCATGGACAGCAGCGCCAGCAACACCACCGACGCGCCCACAATGCCTGTTGACGCCGCCAGCAAAATGCCGATCAGCACCACGCCCAAGGCCAGCCCGCCCCGGAAACGCCCAAAAAGCTGGATGAAATTCTCCATCAGCTTCTCTGTCACGCCAGAGCGTTCCAGCATCAGCCCCATGAAGATGAACATCGGCAGCGCGACCAGAATCCAGTTCGACATCTGCCCCCAGATGCGCTGGACAAAAATACCGAAAATGCGGAAATCGGTCAGGAAGTAGGTATCCCAGTTGAACCATTCAAAGCCGTATATGGCAATGAAACTGAACGCGATTGACACGCCAGCCAGCGCCCAGGCCACGGGAATACCCGTGAAGATCAAGGCAATGAATGACACCAGCATTGTAACAACGAGGATTTCGTTCGTTTCCATCCCGTATTCCCTGTGATGAAACCATGCGCAGGCCGCGGACGGGCCGGCGAAAAGTCAGTTATTTTGTGACCCGAGCGCGCGGGAAGTTGAACAGAAAGCAGCTCACTCGCAACAAGCGCGCGAATGCAGCAAGCGCGATATAGGCAAAGGCCAGTACGATGACGCTCTTGATCATCCAGCGATTGGCCAGCCCACCCGGTGCAGAAGACCGCTCACCCCGGTTATACGAGGCTTCGACGAAGGGAATGCCGTAGCTGATGATCAGCCAGCACATCGGAAGGATGATGACCACAATGGAAAATGCTTCAATCCACGCGCGCAAGGTGGGGCGGAAATTGGCGGCCAGCACATCCACCCGGACATGCGCATCATGCATCACGGCATAGCCGATCCCGAACATGAAGCCCACAGCGTAGATGTGCCACTGCACCTCCTCGACCCAGACATAATTGATCCCAAGCGCGTAACGCATGGTCACGTTCACAACGATAATCAAGACCAGCGCGAACCAGATTGCATTCAGGACATAGGAGAGCGAGCCAAGGACCGTCTCGATCATGTCCGACAGCCATGTCCGGGGAAAACTCAACCCGTGACTGCGCGCGCCAGCATCTTCGACCTTATCAAGGTCAATCTCGAATTGGCTATTGGTCTGGGACATGCGTTGGTTCCTTCGAGAGGGCTGCGATCTTGGGCATCTCGCCCAACTGCATAATTCGGCAAAGGGCCGCGCCTGTCAAAGGCGCGGCCCAATATCAGATCAGATTTGATCAGTCTTCCAGCCGGGACTGCCAATCACGCGGCAGGTAACCCTGTTCTTTCCACGGACGCAGTTCGGCCTGGAAATCCATCATCGAAGAATAGACACGGCCGAACATTTCGTCCTGTTCGGACCAGCGGCCCAGAACAGTCTGGGTTGCGTCATAGAAGGCTGCGATCTGTTCTTCCGAGTAGGTGCGCACATTGGTGCCGCGTTCTTCGAAGCTGGTGATGATCGCCCCTTGCAGCGCCTCGGCACGTGCGATGGCATAGGCATTGCCTGCCATGCAGGTCGTCTCGATCATGGCGCGGGTCTGATCTTCCAGACCGTTCCAAACGTCAAGGTTCACATACAGGAACTGGTTTGTTGATGGCTGGTGCCAACCCGGCATATACAGGTAATCGGCCACCTGATAGAAGCCAAGTTGCTCGTCCACAGTCGGAAGCGAGAATTCTGTCCCGTCAAGGTTGCCTGTCTCCAGCGCCTGATACAGTTCCCCACCCGGCAGCAATGTCACGGACATGCCGAATTCGGCAAAGATCTCACCGCCAACACCTGCCGCACGGAAACGCAGACCCTGCAAATCCTCGACCGTGTTCATTTCCGAACGGAACCAACCTGCGGTCTCCGGGCTGATCGTGCCGCAAAGTACAGGGTGAACGTTATATTGATGGAAGGTCTCCTCGAGCAGCTCTTGTCCGCCGTGATGGGTCATCCATGCAAGGAATTCCATCGATTCAAGGCCGAAAGGCGTGGCGCCAAAAAGCGCGGCGGCGGGCACGGTGCCCCATTCATAGCCCATCCAGCTATAGCCAGCATCGATATTGCCTTCGGACACATTCTCGAAAATGGACAATGCCGGCACAACGGCGCCCGGCTCGGCCACGCGCAGATCAATATTGCCACCGGAAACAGCGCGCAACTGGTCTGCAACCCATGGCATCGTGTCGCCCAGCGCTGTCAAAGTCGAAGCAAAGCTCATCGGCACCTGCCAGCGAATACGCTCCTGTGCCTGAACGGCACCTGCGACAAGGCTGGCCGACAAGGCCGTCGTGATAAGCAGTTTATTCATTTTTTGTTCCTCCGGTTGTTGGACTTTGGTCCCGATATCCACCCTGTTCGGGTGTGATGCGTCAAGAGAAAAGCACATTTGTCGCGCAACAAAATTGCGCAAGCCAGTGTTCATTTCGACAAGTCGCTCCTCCCTCTGCAAGGGTGGTAAAATAAACTGACCAATTCTGGCAAGCAAAAACTTTCCGATACCGCAACCATCAGGCCCTCGAATCATTAAAACTGATATGTCCTGCTCCGGTTTTTCCCGCTTGCAGAAGCAGTTGCAGGAATTGACCTTGCCCGGATGGCGGTGCATTCTTTTACAATGACATTTGGTTCCCTGACACGCTTGCCACTGCCTTATGACGCCGAATCCGGGCGTTCCGCACGCGATAGCTTTCCTGAACTTTCGGGCGAACTGTCAGACCTTGTCGCCGGGGCGGCCGGATGCAGCCCCTATCTGCGCACCCTCATGTCGCGCGAACGCGATTGGCTGGCAGATGCCCTTGGCCGCGACCCGGCAGCCACTGTCAGTGACGAACTGGCCGCGCTGGATGGGGTGCCGCTCTCCAACTTGTCGGCCCGGTTGCGGCAGGCCAAGCGGCGCGTGGCACTCTTGGCGGCACTGGCCGATCTGGGCGGAGTCTGGACGCTGGATCAGGTCACAGGCGCGCTGAGCGATCTGGCCGACCGCGCCACCCATGTCGCGCTCACCGCGCTGGTCGCCGATGAAATCGCGCGCAAGAAACTGCCCGCGGCCACGCCAGAGGATGCGGCGACCGGCGCAGGCATGGTTGTGCTGGCAATGGGCAAGATGGGCGCGCGAGAGTTGAACTACTCTTCCGATATCGACCTGATCTGCCTGTTCGATGAGTCCCGCTACAGCGCAGATGACTATCACGACGCGCGCGCCAGCTTTATCCGCGTCACGCGCAAGCTGTGCGGGCTTCTATCCGATCACACGGATGAAGGCTATGTCTTCCGCACCGATCTGCGCCTGCGCCCCGACCCTTCAGTCACACCCGTCTGCCTGTCGATGGAAGCGGCCGAGCGCTATTATGAAAGCCTTGGGCGCACATGGGAACGCGCGGCCTATATCAAGGCGCGCCCCTGCGCGGGCGATCTGGCAGCAGGCGCGCGCTTTCTGGAAACCTTGCGCCCCTTTGTCTGGCGCAAGCATCTGGATTTCGCCGCCATTCAGGATGCCCATGACATGCGCCTGAAAATCAAGGCCCATAAGGGGCTTGGCGGTGCGCTGGCGCTGGAAGGGCATGATATAAAGCTGGGGCAGGGCGGTATTCGAGAGATCGAGTTTTTCACCCAGACCCGCCAGTTGATCGCAGGCGGGCGCGACCCGGATCTGCGCAGCCCGCGCACGGTCGAAGGGCTGGCGGCCCTCGCCGCAAAAGGCTGGATTCCGCATGACGTGGCCGAAAAGCTGACCGCCCATTACATCGAGCATCGCGAAATCGAGCATCGTTTGCAGATGGTGCAGGATGCCCAGACCCAGAAACTTCCTTCCAGCCCGCAGGAATTCGACCGCATCGCCCGCTTTGTGGGAGAGGCGCAGACCAACGCTTTCCGCTCTCGTCTGGAATCGCGGCTGAAGGATGTGGCAGAACTGACCGAAGGGTTCTTTGCCCCCGACAGCGGGGTCGAGGCCGAACCGGACCTGTCCGAGGCCGCGCAGGACATGATCGCGGGCTGGCACAGCTATGCGGCCCTTCGCTCAAACCGCGCGCAGGAAATCTTCAAGCGGATGCGCCCGACCATCCTGACCAAATTGCACGATGCCGCCGACCCCGAAGCCGCACTGGTCCAATTCGACCGCTTTCTCAGCGGCTTGCCAGCGGGCGTGCAGCTTTTTTCATTGTTCGAGGCTAATCCACAGTTAATCGACTTGATTGTTGACATATGCGCAACATCACCCCGGCTTGCAGCCTATCTATCGCGCAATGCCGCTGTGTTTGATGCGGTGATCGGCGGGGGCTTTTTCGCGCAATGGCCGGGCACGCCAGAATTGCACAGGCAACTGGCCGACCGGCTTGCCCAGATCGACGATTACGAGCGCCAGCTTGATGCCGCGCGCATCTGGGCGCGGGAATGGCACTTTCGGGTCGGTGTGCACCATCTGCGCGGGCTGATCGACGCATTCGAGGCCGGCGCAGAATATGCCTCTCTCGCCGAGGCTGTTCTGACAGCGCTCTGGCCGGTGGTGGTTGCAGACTTCAGCGCCAAACACGGGCCGCCACCGGGGCAGGGCGCGGCGGTGCTTGGCATGGGCTCTCTCGGGGCAGGGCGGCTGAATGCCGTGTCCGATCTGGACCTGATCGTGATCTATGACGCCGACACCTCGGAAACCTCCCAAGGTCGCCGCCCGCTGGATGCACGCAGCTACTACGCCCGGCTGACCAAAGCGTTTCTCACCGCGCTCACCGCCCCCACTGCCGAAGGCCGCCTCTATGAGGTGGACATGCGCCTGCGTCCCTCGGGGCGGCAAGGGCCTGTGGCCACCAGCATCACGGCCTTCGAGAATTACCAGCGCAATGAAGCCTGGACATGGGAACATCTGGCGCTGACCCGCGCGCGCCGCGTCGCTGGCTCGGTCGCGCTGGGCGATAGAATCGAAACCCTGCGCCGTGCCCTTCTGGCCGAGAAATCGACCGGCCCCACCGTCTGCAAGGATGTCGCAGATATGCGCGCGCGCCTTGCCGAGGCGAAACCCGCGCATGGCATATGGGATGCCAAATCGGGACCGGGGCGGTTGATGGATATCGAACTTGTCGCGCAATTCTGCGCCTTGCGCGCCGGGCACCCCGCGCGCCGGGTCGAAGCGCAGCTGCGCGCAGGCGTCAAGGCGGGCATCCTCGATGCTGCGGCAGAAACACAACTCCTGCGCGCCTATCGTCTGTGCTGGACATTGCAGGCGACAGGACGCTTGCTGGCTGACAGGATTTCCGACATTGACCAGCTTGGCCCGGGCGGACAGAAGTTTATCTTGGCATCAGCAGGTAGCCCGAGCACCGAGGCGCTTGCCACCCGTTTGCAGGACTGCTGCGCGCAGGCGCAGCACCTGATAGCGTCAACCCTGGCCAATGATGGCCCGTGCAAGGACAAGACCGACCATGACGCCAGCCAATGACCCCAAGGGGCTGATCCGCGAAAGCTACCGCATCGAAGGCATTTCCGATGGCGAATGCCGCTCGATCCTGATCGACTGGGCGCTTAGCCTCTCCGCAGAAATCGACCAGCATCAGGCCATGCAGGATCTGATCGAGCAATATGCCGCCTCAAGCCCGGATCACCCCATGACCGCTTTGCTGCAAGAAGGGCTCAGCAGCCCCTCATCCCCCCCGCGCGGCAGGCGCAGACGCGCATGAAAGCCGATGTCGAACTCGACGCGATCGGCTTGCTGTGTCCGCTGCCGGTCCTCAAGGCGCGCAAGCGTCTCAAATCCATGCAAACCGGACAGGTTCTTTGCGTGCTGGCCAGCGACCCGGCAGCCGTGGTCGATATTCCCCATTTCTGCGCGGAATCGGGGCATGAGTTGCTCTCCAGCACGCCGCGCGACGGGGCGACAGCCTATTACATCCGTCACGCGTGATCATTTTCTTGCGCAAAATACTCCGGGGTGAATTGGGCCGCAGGCCCAAGAGGGGCAGCGCCCCTCAGCCCCGCGCGGCCAGCGCACGCTCCAGATCCCCATAGCCGGTAAAGCGCCGCTCATAGTCCAGCCCCAACCGTGCCGCACATTCGCGCGCTTTGGCATCCAGTGCCGGGTCATCCGTCTGGGCCTGATAGATCAGCCGCGTGTAATTGCCGAACATCATCCCGATCAGTTCGGGATGGCGGTCAAAGCCCATCGGTTTCCAGACAAAGGCCTCAAACTGGCGCACCAGAAAATCCGTCAGGTAAAAGGCGGTCATCTCGCTGTCGCCCTTGGCGGCAAATGCCTCGACCCCTTCAAAAAACGCATAACAATGCGGGCCTTCCACCATCTCGACGCCCAATTGCGCGCAACGCGCCTGCAACAGTCCCCCGGTGCCGCAATCGGCATAGACCACAAAGATACTGTCATAGGCTGCGCGGTGTTCCTTCACGGCCTTTTCCACTGCATCGGGGATTCGTTCGGGCCACAGGTGCAGATTGGCCGGCAGGCAGAGCAGGTCCATATGCGTCCAGCCATTCGCCGCCTTCAGCGCCAGAATTTCGCGCGCCAGCGCACCGCAGGCCAGCAACAAAATGGTCCCACGCCCCTTCGGCGCAAGCCCCTCTTCGGTCAGGATATGGTCATCGGGTAGCATCTTGTTTCTCGCGTGCCTTGGCTGCATTCCACAAAGCATACATTTCTTCCAGCGTGCTGTCCTCTGGCCGACGGTTCTGATCCGCCAGCGCCGCCTCAATCGCCCGGAAGCGGCGGGTGAATTTGGCATTGGCCGCGCGCAGCGCGTCTTCGGGGTCCACATCAAGGTGTCGCGCCAGATTGGCCATGACGAACAGCAGATCACCAAATTCCTCTGTCACTTCGGCCTGTGTCAGCCTGTCCTTTGCCTCGTGCAATTCCTGCGCTTCCTCGGTGATCTTGTCGATCACCTGCGCGGTCTGGGGCCAGTCAAACCCCACCCGCGCCGCGCGTTTTTGCAGCTTTACCGCGCGCATCAGCGCGGGCAGGCCAAGGGCCACATCATCCAGCACCCCGCCCTGATCGCGCTCCGCGCGCTCGCGCGCCTTGACCTTTTCCCAGTCATCCACCTGTTGCGCGGCGCTTTTATCACGGCTCTCCTCGCCAAAGACATGCGGGTGCCGCGCCAGCATCTTGTCGGAAATGCTGCGGGTTATATCCTCGAAGGAAAAATGCCCGGCCTCTTCGGCGATTTGTCCATGATACACCACCTGTAATAGCAAATCGCCCAATTCGCCCTGTAGCGCGGGCCAGTCCTGCCGCGCGATGGCATCTGCGACCTCATAGGCTTCTTCAATCGTATAGGGCGCGATCGAGGCGAAATCCTGCTCTATATCCCAGGGGCAGCCGGTTTGCGGGTCGCGCAGGGCGCGCATGATGGCGCGCAGTCGCGTGACGCTGCCATCGGGGGCAAAGATCAGGGGGTCATGGGGCATATCCGGCGCTCCTGTCTGTGTGTCAGGGCTATCTGTTACAGCCGCCTTGCCTGCTGTCCAGCCCAAAGCCCGCGCGCGGTCATTGCCACCACCAAGGCAAGCGCGACCAATGTGGCCCCCGCAACCGGCAGGGCGCCGGGCATGTTCGCCACAATGACTGCGACAAAGGCCCAGATCACTGCGAAGCTGTATTCTGGTGCATCTGCGCGCAGCCAACCGACCACCAGCGCGACCAGCGTCGCCCCTGCCACTGCGATCACCGCCGCCACCTCGCCCGAGGCCAGCCCATAGCCGCCAAGTGCCACGCCCAGCGATACATGCGCCGCCGCCGTCAGCCAGCCCGCATACAGCGCCACTGGCACGCGCAACAGCCAGCGGTCCTGCGCAGGGCTGCGCAGCAACGCCCAGATCGCACAGCCCAGCATCCAGAAAATCAGCACAGTCGCGGCCAGCGGTGCAAACCCCGCCACCCATAGCCACAACGCCCCCGGCCCAAGGCTGAGTATCAGTGGCAGATGCATCGGCTGCCAGGCCGCATCGCTGCGCCGTGTCGTGACCCCCACCAGCGCAAGGACGGCAAGCCATGCGTAAATCAGCCCCCAGATTGAAAAGGCATAGCCCGCAGGCTGCACCGGCGGGTCAATTTGGGGCACCGGGAAGCGGTCAGGGTCAAAGCCGGTGAACGGGTCTGCCAGAAAGGGCGACGCCAGAAAGGCCACGGTGGCAAGCAGGGTCAGGATGGGAAGCGACTGTCTCATACCTGACAAATAGACTTGGCGCAGCTTGGTTCCAAGGGGCGGACATAAAGACGCTGCCCCGAGAGGGGCAGCTTAGGGGCTGTGCGGATGATGGGCAAACACATTGGGCGCGGAATCGAGGCCGAAGGCCGCCGCGCATCGCCGGGCCGCCCCCACGGCACGGCGATTGGGCTGCCACCTGCGCAACGATCTGATCTTTCAGGGGCTTGGCCAGCATAAAGTGCTACAGATTCGATCGCGGATCGCCGCACCGCGGCCCGACGCTGCGCGGCTTACCACGTAGCGCCGCTATGGCTGCATAGTGCAGGTCAGCCGCCCAGATGCCTTGCCCTTGCAAGAAAACCGAAACCCTAGCGGTCTTCGATCTCGATATAGTCGCGACGCGGCGCACCTGTGTAGCGCTGGCGCGGACGTCCGATTTTCTGCTCCGGGTCCGAGATCATCTCTTTCCACTGCGAAATCCAGCCCACTGTGCGCGACATGGCAAAGATCGGCGTGAACATCGAGGTCGGGAAACCCATCGCTTCCAGAATGATGCCGGAATAGAAATCGACATTCGGATAAAGCTTTTTCGAGATGAAATACTCATCCTCAAGCGCAATCCGCTCCAGCTCCTTGGCGACTTTCAGCGTCTCGTTATCCTCGATTCCCAGCAGGCCCAGAACCTCGTCAGCCGATTGCTTCATCACCTTGGCGCGCGGGTCGAAATTCTTGTAAACCCGATGGCCAAAGCCCATCAGCTTGAAAGGATCGTCCTTGTCCTTGGCGCGGGCAATGAATTCCGGAATGCGATCCACCGTGCCAATCTCACGCAGCATTTCCAGACAAGCCTGATTCGCGCCGCCATGTGCGGGGCCCCAAAGGCAGGCAATACCCGCTGCAATACAGGCAAAGGGGTTCGCGCCCGATGACCCGGCCAGCCGCACGGTCGAGGTGGAGGCATTCTGTTCATGATCGGCATGCAGCATCATGATCCGATCCATCGCGCGGCTCAGGATCGGGTTGACGACATATTCCTCGGCCGGAACAGCAAAGCACATATGCAGGAAGTTGCCCGAATAATCGAGGCTGTTCTTCGGGTAAACGAAGGGCTGGCCGATGGAATATTTATAGGCCATCGCCGCAATCGTCGGCATTTTCGCGATCATGCGGATGGCGGCAACTTCGCGCTGCCAAGCGTCATTAATATCAGTCGAGTCGTGGTAAAAGGCCGACATCGCGCCCACAACACCCGTCATGATCGCCATCGGGTGGCTGTCACGGCGGAACCCGCGGAAGAAGTTATGCATCTGCTCGTGGATCATGGTGTGCCGCGTCACGCGGCTTTCAAAATCCTCCAGATCGGCGGCAGAGGGCAGCTCTCCGTAAAGCAGCACATAGCAGCATTCCAGAAAATGCGATTTCTCGGCCAGATCCTCGATCGCATAGCCCCGATACAGCAATTCGCCTGCATCGCCATCAATATAGGTGATGGTGGACGAACAGGAGGCCGTGGAGGTAAAACCGGGGTCATAGGTGAACACGTCGCCTTGCGCGTAAAGCTTGCGGATATCCACCACATCCGGGCCAACTGATGGCTTTATGATCGGCAGTTCAACTACCTTGTCCCCTATGGTCAGCTTTGCCGTCTCGCTTCCGTTCGCCATTCCTCATCCTTTCCCAAAAGCCTGAGGGCGGTTTTCCCGCAGGCGGTCTAAGATCCGAGCCACGACTCCAAAGGGCGCGTCGGCTCAGGTTATTGCATCATTAAGTCGGCCCAGCGTTTCGTCGCGGTCCAATATCATCATCATGTCAAAGACGCTGGGGCTGCTGGTGCGCCCGGCGAGAGCGGCTCGAAGGGGTTGCGCCACCTTGCCCAGACCCAGACCATGTGCCTGCGCGACTTCGGTGACGATCCCTTCCAAAATTTCTCGCTCCCACGTAGCAGTTCGCAGGCGCGGCGTCAATTCCTTCAGTATACTACGGGATACATTATCAAGCGCAGCCGCAGCTTTTTCATCCGGTTCTATTGGACGAGTGGTTAATATAAAATGTGCTTTTTCAAGAATTTGCGCAAACCCCTTGGCCTTTTCCTTGACCACGGGCATGGCGCGCAACAGGCCATCTCGCTGCGCCGCGCTCAGGGCTGGCGCTTCCGTTGCGGCAAGATAGGCTTCCAATTCATGCAGCAGTGCAGCATCATCGGCAACACTGCTATGCTGCGCGGTCAGGTGGTCCAGCTTCTTGAAATCCAGCCGTGCAGGGGATTTGCCGATCCCGCTTATATCGAACCACTCCTGCGCCTGCGTATCGGTGAAGAATTCGTCATTGCCGTGGCTCCAGCCTAGCCGCGCAAGGTAGTTGCGCATTGCCGCGGCCGGATAGCCCATGCGCTGGTATTCCTCGACCCCCAACGCGCCGTGGCGCTTGGACAGTTTCTTGCCATCGGGGCCATGTATCAGGGGAATATGCGCCCAGACCGGCACATCCCAGCCCATCGCGCGGTAGACCAGCATCTGGCGCGCGGCGTTGTTCAGGTGGTCATCGCCGCGAATGACATGGGTCACCCCCATGTCATGATCATCCACCACCACGGCCAGCATGTAGGTCGGCGTCCCGTCCGAGCGTAGCACGATCATATCATCAAGCTGGTCATTGCGAATCCGCACCTGTCCCTGAACCTGATCGTCAATCAAAGTCTCACCGTCCAGCGGTGCCTTGACCCGAATCGCATAAGGCGCATCGGGATGGGTGTCAGGGCTGGCATCGCGCCAGGGCGACCGATAAAGAGTCGAGCGCCCCTCGGCACGTGCCGATTCGCGAAATGCCTCAATCTCGTCCTGCGTGCTGAAACACTTATAGGCATGGCCAGAGGCAAGCATTTCATGCGCCACTTCCGCATGTCTGCCGGCGCGGTCGAACTGGCTGACAGGCTCTTCGTCCCAATCCAGACCCAGCCATGTCAGCCCGGTCAGAATGGCCTCTGTGGCCTCGGGGGTAGAGCGCGCGCGGTCGGTATCTTCGATCCGCAGCAGAAACTTGCCGCCACGCCCGCGCGCATACAGCCAGTTGAACAGCGCCGTTCGCGCCCCGCCAATATGCAGAAAACCAGTGGGCGAAGGGGCAAAGCGCGTCACGACAGGGGTGGACATGGGGTGATTAACCTTTTGGAAACCAGTTTTGCGGCAGGGTCTGCACTGGGTTCTAGGCAAGGATGGGGGGGGAAACAAGGGTGCGCGTGCTGACCTTTTCCTTTCCGCGCCCCGGGCGCCTGCCCGTGGCCCTGCTGCACGCCATTGCCGAACAGCGTGGCCGCCTGTTTCTGTTCGTGCCTGTGCTGCTGGCCATTGGCATCGGCCTCTATTTTGCGCTGCCGCGCGAACCAACAGCCGCAGGATGGGCCGGGCTGGGCGCGTTGATGGTGGCATCTGTGCTGCTGTCACGCCGTATCCCGGAAGAGGGTGCCCCTCTCGTTCTCATCGTCGCTTTGGTCACAGCAGGACTTCTCGCCGCCGGGTTGCGCGCGGCACATGTCTCCGCGCCGGTGCTGCAATACCGCTATTTCGGCGCAATCGAAGGGCGGATTGTCCAGATCGACCGCTCTGCCACAGATGCACTGCGCCTGACGCTGGATCAGGTCGTGCTGGAGCGCGTGTCGCACAGTCGCACCCCGGCGCGGGTACGGATATCGTTGCATGGCGAGCAGGGCTTTTTTACCCCCGAACCGGGCATGCGGGTTGCCACCACGGGCCATCTTGGCCCGCCACCCGCCCCGTCAGAACCCGGCGGCTTTGATTTCCGCCGCCTTGCTTGGTTTGATCGCCTCGGCGCGGTCGGCTATACCCGCGTCCCGGTGCTGGCACTTGCCCCTGCGGATTCTGGCGCGGCGGGGCTGCGCATCCACCGATTGCGCATGAAAATCTCGGGCGCAGTGCAGGCGCATCTGCCCGGTGACACAGGCGGCTTTGCCGCTGCAATCCTGACAGGCGACCGTTCCGGCATCGCTCAGGCCCGGATGGAAGAGCTGCGCCGCTCCAACCTCGCGCATCTGCTGGCCATTTCGGGGCTGCATATGGGGCTGCTGACAGGCTTTGTGTTTGGCCTGTTGCGGCTGGTCATGGCGATGGTGCCTGCCTTTGCCTTGCGCGCGCCAACCCGCAAACTCGCCGCTTTGGGCGCGCTGGCGGCGGGTGCGTTTTACCTGATGCTTTCGGGCGGCAATGTCGCCACCCAGCGCGCCTATATTATGGTCGCGGTGATGCTGGTGGCGGTGCTGCTGGACCGGCGCGCAATCTCTCTGCGTTCGGTGGCGATGGCCGCCACGCTGATCTTGCTCTTGCGCCCCGAAGCACTTGTGCAGGCAGGCTTTCAAATGAGCTTTGCCGCCACGGTCGCGCTGGTTGCAGTGTTCCGATGGCTCTCAGGGGAACGCGGCTGGCGCGGGCGCTTTCCGCGCTGGGGCTGGCCAATCGTCAGCGTGGTGATCTGCTCGCTCGTGGCTGGCATTGCAACTGCACCAATCGCTGCGGCCAGTTTCAATCGGATTGCGGAATACGGGCTGATCGCCAATCTGCTGGCAGTGCCGCTGATGGGGCTGGTCGTCATGCCTGCCGCTGTGCTGGCCGCACTGCTGGCACCCATCGGGCTGGAATGGGTCGGCTTGCGCATCATGGCACCTGCGATCGACTGGATTTTACAGGTCTCCGCCTTTGTCAGCGCGTTGGATGGGGCGGTCTTGCCTGTTGCGCAACCCTCAGCCAGCGTGATTCCGGCACTGGCGTTGGGGGCCTTGTGGCTGATTGTGTGGCAAGGACGCGCGCGCTGGGCAGGGCTGCCGGTAATGGCGCTGGCCCTGTTGGTCTGGGCCGAAACCCCGCGCCCGATGCTGCTGATCGCGCGCGAGGCTGAAGTGGTGGGGCTGATGCAGGACGACGGCACACGCATCCTCAGCCGTGCGCGCGCGGGCAGTTTCACTGCTGAAAGCTGGCTTAGGGCGGATGGCGACAGCGCAACACAGGCCGAAGCCTTTGCCCGCAGCGGGTTTGACCCGCGCGATACGCTTGTGCATCTGCGCGGCGCGGGGTTTGATGTGGTGCATCTGGCCGGTCAGCGCGGCTTGGCACAATTGGAAAGCGTTTGCCTGCCGGGCCGGATTGTCATCGTGACACAGGAACCAGACATGCGGCCGGGACAGTGCCAGATCATCAGCCCGGATGATCTGCGCGCGAGCGGGGCCTTGGCGCTATCAAAAAGGGGCGGTGTGGTGACAACCCTCAGTGTCGCGCAGGCCAGCGGGCACCGTCACTGGACGCGCCCCTGAGCTTGATGCACCCGCCCTGCACGTGACAGCGGCGGGGCTTTGCGGAATCAAGTTGCCATTCAGCAGCGCGGAATCAAGGCCGAAGGCCGCCGCGACTCAAAGGGCCGCCCCCACGGCACGGCGATTGGGCTGCCCCAAGCACGTCGATCTGATCTTGCAGGGGTTTGGCCAGCATAAAGCGCTATAGATCCAAGGTAGGAGCGCCGCACCGCAGCCCGGCGATGCGCGGCTTGTCACAATACTGCCGCGCCAGCAATGCAACCAGCCAGCCAAACCGCCCGACAGTGTCGGGCGGTGGCACAACGCAGCCCAGAAGTGCCAATCGTCAGGTGCAAAGCACCCGATCAATCAGGCATTGGCTTCGCGAATTTTCTCTGCTGCGTCCTTGTCATAGTTGACGCCATTGGCGTCGAACAACTGGTCCAACTCGCCCGACAAGGTCATCTCGGTTATGATATCGCAGCCGCCCACAAATTCGCCTTTGACGTAAAGTTGCGGAATGGTCGGCCAGTCCGAGTAATCCTTGATGCCCTGACGAATGCTGTCATCGGCCAGAACATTCACATCCGTATAGTCCACACCCATGAAGTTCAGCACACCGGCAACCCGGCTGGAAAAACCGCATTGCGGCATGGTTTTCGTGCCTTTCATATACAGCACGACATCATTGGCTTCGACGGTTTGCTTGATCTGGTCTTCGGCGCTCATTTCGGGTCCTTTCGGGCGTGGTTCTTGTGTTATTCCGGGGCTTTGGTGGTCAGGGCAAGGGCGTGCAATTCGCCGTGATTGCCGTCCATCTTGCCCTTGAGTGTGGCATAGACCGCGCGCTGTTGCTGCACCCGGTTCAGGCCGCGAAAGCTCTCATCAATCACTTCCGCTGCATAATGGTTTCCATCCCCTGCCAGATCCGTGATGGTGATCTTTGCAGCGGGAAAACCCTCTTTCAGCAGGGTTTCGAGTTCTTCAACAGTTATGGCCATCTTGCAGTTCCTATTCTATCTGCCCCGAAGGTAATCCTGCCATGTACACAGATCAAGCGTCACCAACGGCCTTGGCAAAGGCACCGCGATAGAGGGCCGACAATTCAGACAACTCTGCACTGTCGCTGCCAAATTGCACCATCTCGCCGCCAAAGCGGCCGACAGTTGCCAGGACAACGCCCGCCTGACCGGCCGCGACCATCAACGCCTCGGCCTGATCGAAGTTGCAGGCTACCAGATAGCGCGCCTGATCCTCGCCGAACAATTCGTCAATCCGGCCCGACTCCAGTGTCACGCCCATGCCCGCCGCCTCGGCCATTTCAAAGGCCGCAAGCGCCAGCCCGCCATCTGACAGGTCGGTCGCTGCATTCAGCAAGGCGCGGTTCGCGCGCAGGAATTCGCCGTTGCGCCGCTCCATATCCAGATCGACCGGGGGCGCATCGCCTTCTTCCATACCGAAAGCTTCGGCCAGCAGGGCCGACTGGCCCAGATGGCCAGCGCCCGCCCCGATCAGCAGCGCCAGATCACCGTTTTCCGGCAAACCGCTAATAATCTGGTCCAGCGTCTCGATCAATCCGACCGCGCCGATTGTGGGGGTGGGCAGAATGGGCTGGCCGTCCGTTTCATTATACAGGCTGACATTGCCCGACACGATGGGCATGTCCAGCGCTTCACAAGCCGCGCCGATCCCTTTTATCGCGCCGACAAGCTGGCCCATGATCTCGGGCTTTTCGGGGTTGCCGAAATTCAGGTTGTCAGTGCTGGCCAAGGGGCGCGCGCCAACAGCGCACAGGTTGCGATAGGCTTCTGCCACGGCCTGCTTGCCGCCCTCATAGGGGTTGGCACGCACGTAGCGCGGCGTCACATCGCTGGTAAAGGCCAGCGCCTTGTCGGTGCCATGCACCCGCACCACGCCAGCCCCAAGGCCGGGCGTGCGGACCGTGTCGGCCATCACCTGAGTATCATATTGTTCCCAGACCCAGGCCTTATGCGCATAAGACGGTGCCGCAATCAGGGTGCGCAACGCGTCCATGGGGCTGATCTCGGGAATATCGCCCAAGCTTGGCGCTGGCGGTGTCTCCACCCAGGGGCGGTCATATTCCGGCGCGCTGGACGACAGTTTCGACAGCGGCAGATCGGCTTTCACATCATTGCCTTGCAGGATCAGGAAACGATCTTCTGCAATGGTTTCGCCCACAATGGCAAAATCCAGATCCCATTTCTCGAAAATCGCGCGGGCTTCCCCCTCCATCGAGGGTTTCAGCACCATCAGCATCCGCTCCTGACTTTCCGAGAGCATCATCTCATAGGCCGTCATCGCCTGTTCGCGCTGCGGCACCTGATCCAGTTGCAGCTTGATCCCAAGGCCGCCCTTGTCGCCCATTTCAACTGCCGAACAGGTCAGACCCGCCGCGCCCATGTCCTGAATGGAAATCACGGCCCCCGATGCCATCAATTCAAGGCAGGCTTCCAGCAGGCGCTTTTCGGTGAACGGGTCACCCACTTGCACGGTCGGGCGCTTTTCTTCGATCGTGTCGTCAAATTCAGCGCTGGCCATCGTGGCCCCGCCAACACCGTCGCGGCCCGTCTTGGCCCCCAGATAGACCACAGGCATACCCACGCCACTGGCGGCAGAGTAGAAAATCGCGTCCGCATCCGCCAGACCGGCAGCAAAGGCGTTGACCAGACAATTGCCGTTATAGGCTTTGTGAAACCGGACCTCGCCGCCCACGGTCGGCACGCCAAATGCGTTGCCATACCCGCCAATCCCTTCAACCACGCCCCGCACCAGATGGGCGGTCTTGGGATGGCTGGTTTCACCAAAGCTTAGTGCGTTCATGGCTGCAATCGGGCGCGCGCCCATGGTAAAGACATCGCGCAGAATGCCACCCACACCCGTTGCCGCCCCCTGATAGGGTTCAATGTAGCTGGGGTGGTTATGACTCTCCATCTTGAAGATCACTGCCTGCCCGTCACCAATATCGACCACACCCGCATTCTCGCCGGGGCCGCATATCACCTGCGGGCCACTGGTGGGCAGGGTGCGCAACCATTTTTTCGAAGATTTGTAGGAACAATGTTCGTTCCACATGGCCGAGAAGATGCCAAGCTCGGTGAAATTTGGCGCGCGTCCCAGAATTTCCAGAATGCGGTCATATTCATCATTCGAAAGGCCATGAGCCTTGATCAGGTCGGGGGTAAGGTCAGGTTCTGTCATTTTTCATTCCGCTGGTCTGGGCGTGTCATAATGAAAGCAGCGCATCGGTAAAAGACTTTAATTGTTTTCCGGCCACGCCACAGGCCGTGCAGGGGCGCATTTTTCCGAATTCAGCCCGAAGTTGTCGCCTGACCGAGCGGGTGTGGCAGGGGGAAGAGTCAAGACCTGAGTTTTTTCACACAGCCTGTGGTTGTGCGCAAGAAAAAGGCAGTTTGTGAAGAATTGGCCGGTTTCATGGGGGAGTCTTGTGAAGGCGCAATACATAATTCGCCAATTAATCCCGCAAGAAGGGCGCGTTTTGCGGAAGTTTTCAGCAAAAATGCCGTTGGCCAAAAAAAAGGCCGAGCAAATGCTCGGCCAAAGTCCAACAGGGAGGTAAGACACACGACAAATGTCGCTTGTGCCTTGACCATCCATTAAGTTATTGCCCATCCATTACGCAAGTTAAATTATCTTGCGCGTGCAACATTGCCGCTATGCGTTGCATTCATGCCTCAGGCAAAACCCGTCTATAACGCAAATATCCGCCGCGTCAGATTTGCCGACCGCGCCTGTAGGCGACGATTTCTTCCACCACAAAATCGCGAAACGCGCTGATCCGGCGCGAATGGCGCAACTCTTCAGGATAGGCCAGAAAGACCGGAATATCCCCGCTGGCCACATCGGGCAGCACATGTACCAGATCCGGGAAATCCTCTGAAACATAATCCGGCAAAAGCCCGATCCCCAAATGGTTCACAACAGCCTGAAGCACCCCGAAGTAATTATTCACCGTGAAGCTGGAACGCACTGGCCGCGCGTTTAGTTCGCGTATAAGTTGAGCGCCGACACTGACCTGCGCTGAGCTGATATTTTGCGAGATCAGCCTGAAATCTGCCAGATCCTCCAATGTGTTGGGGGTGCCATTGGCGCGCAGGTATTCCGCCGTTGCGTATAAGCGCATGTTCACTGTCATCAGGCGCTTGCGGATCAGGTCCGCCTGACTGGGCTCTTTCATGCGAATGGCCACATCGGCCTCGCGCATGGGCAGGTCAAGCACCCGCTCTTCCAGCATCAGGTCGATCTTCAGGTCCGGGTATTGCGCATACAGGGATGGCAGGCGCGGGGCAAGAAACAGGGTGCCAAAGCCGGTTGTCGTGGTCACGCGCAATTCGCCGAACACTTCGTCTTCTGCATCCCGAATACGCGCCGCTGTGGATTCCAGTGTGCGCGACATGGCCTTGGTTGCCTCGAACAGCAATTCGCCCTGTTCTGTCAGAATCAGGCCGCGGGCATGGCGGTGGAACAGAATCGAATCAAGCCCCTCTTCCAGCGCCCTGATCTGTCGGCTGACTGCGGATTGCGAAAGCTTCAGCACCTCACCCGCATGAGTCAGGCTGCCAGCATCGGCAACTGCGTGAAAGATTCTAAGCTTGTCCCAGTCCATGACGAAATATCCAGAAACCCTGTTTTCGGTAACATGCGCGATTCGTTCTACGTCCTTTTGCCCGATCACAAAAGCGCTTTGATCGAAAATTCTGCTTTGTAGGTCAGAAATATTGACCTATGCTTGTTTCATGCGCAACAACCTGTGGGAGGTGCAGATGGTGCGGCAGGATATTTCGCTGAAAGATCGTTTCGACATCGGGAAAACACCCGTCTTGTTGAACGGCACGCAGGCGCTGGTGCGCCTGATGCTGCAACAGGCCGCGCGCGACCGCGCGGCGGGGCTGAACACGGCAGGCTATGTCACCGGCTATCGCGGCTCTCCCCTCGGAGCGGTGGACCAGCAGATGACCCGCGCCAAAGACCTGCTTGA
The DNA here is from genome assembly GCF_004366635.1 of Roseinatronobacter bogoriensis DSM 18756. Lineage (GTDB taxonomy): Bacteria > Pseudomonadota > Alphaproteobacteria > Rhodobacterales > Rhodobacteraceae > Roseinatronobacter > Roseinatronobacter bogoriensis. The sequence goes on from NZ_SORN01000001.1 coordinate 677,257, forward strand.
GGGGGCCAATATCCGCTTTCAGGAAGGGCTGAACGAAGACCTCGCCGCGACCGCGCTCTGGGGTAGCCAGCAGGCAGAACTGCGCGGCGAAGGCCGTTTTGATGGCGTTTTCGGCCTGTGGTACGGCAAGGGGCCGGGGGTGGACCGCACAGGCGATGTGTTCCGCCATGCCAATATGGCGGGCACCTCACCGCATGGGGGTGTTCTGGCCGCAATGGGCGACGACCATACGGGCGAATCCTCGACAACCCTGCACCAATCCGACTGGGCAATGGTCGATGCCTATATGCCGGTCCTGTCGCCCGCAGGCGTGCAGGAATTGCTTGATTACGGCCATTATGGCTATGCGCTGTCGCGCTATGCCGGGGTCTGGGTTGGCCTCAAGACCATGAAAGACACGGTCGAGGCAACCGCCGTGGTCGATGGCAATCCCCACCGGATGCAATTTGTCACGCCGGACATGGCCCTGCCCGAGGGCGGGCTGAATATCCGCCTTGTCGATACACCCGTTGCACAAGAAGCGCGCATGATCGACCACAAACGCTTCGCCGCCGAGGCCTTCAGCCGGGCCAACCGCATGGACAAGCGCGTCTGGGGCAAGCCGGGGGCCAGGATCGGCTTTGTCGCCGCAGGCAAGAACTGGCTAGACCTTGTGCACGCGCTGTCGCTTCTGGGAATAGGCGAGGAAGAGGCCGTGCGCCTCGGGGTGACCACCTACAAGATCGGCCAGACTTTCCCGCTTGATATGGACAGCTTCCATGACTGGGCCGAAGGGCTGGACCTGATTGTTGTCGTGGAAGAAAAGCGCAAACTGATCGAGGTGCAGGTCAAGGAAGCCATCTTTGATGACCGTCGCGGCCGACGCGTCTATGGCTGGCACAAGGGCGACACTTGGGAAAACGGACGGCGGCTGGAACTCTTCCCCACGCGCTACGCCCTCGACCCGATCTGGATAGCCGAAAAGCTTGGTGAAATCCTGATCGAGGAAGGGCGCGGTACCGAGCGCGTGAAAGCAGGTCTGGCCATGCTGGCCGAAGCAAGGCGCGCCGATAACGCCAAGGATCTTGCCGCGCGTCTGCCCTATTACTGTTCGGGCTGCCCGCACAACACCTCGACCAAAGTGCCTGAGGGGCACCGCGCCTATGCGGGCATCGGCTGTCATTACATGGTGCAATGGATGGACCGTAACACCGTGGGCTTTACCCAGATGGGCGGCGAGGGTGCGAACTGGATCGGCGAAGCGCCGTTTTCCACCCGTGATCATGTGTTCCAGAATCTGGGCGATGGCACCTATAACCATTCCGGCGTTCAGGCCATCCGCGCCGCCCTCGCAGCGGGCACCAATATCACCTACAAGATTCTTTATAACGACGCGGTCGCCATGACCGGTGGGCAAAAGAACGAAGGCGATCTGTCACCCTCTCAGATCGCGCATGAACTGGCCGCAATGGGCGTGGGCAAGATCGAGGTGGTGTTTGACGAAAAGGAAGAACCCCACCGCGCCGATTTCCCGAAATCCGCAGGCTGGCACAAGCGCGCCGCGCTGGATCAGGTGCAAAAGGACTGCGCCGCCTATCAGGGCGTCTCGGCCATTGTCTATGTGCAGACCTGTGCCGCCGAAAAGCGCCGCCGCCGCAAGCGCGGCGAATTCCCCGACCCCGACACCCGCGTGTTCATCAATACAGATGTCTGCGAAGGATGTGGCGATTGCGGCGTGCAGTCGAATTGCGTCTCGATCGTACCAGTCGAGACCGAATTCGGGCGCAAACGCGCCATCGACCAATCGTCTTGCAACAAGGATTATTCCTGCCTCAAGGGGTTCTGCCCGTCCTTCGTGACGCTGGAGGGGGCCAGGCCGCGACGCGCGGCAACCCGTTCGGTTGATCTGCCCGATCTGCCCGCGCCAATATTGCCACCGATAGAAGGCACGCATAACATCGTCATCACTGGTGTCGGCGGCACAGGCGTCGTGACCATTGGTGCGATTATCTCGATGGCGGCCCATCTAGATGGCAAGGGCGCTGGCATGATCGAAATGGCCGGGCTGGCCCAGAAAGGCGGCGCGGTGCATATCCATTGCCGCCTTGCCAACCAGCCAGACGATATCAGCGCCATTCGCGTCGCGGTGGGAGAGGCGCATTGCGTCATCGGCGGTGATCTGGTGGTCACCGCAGGCGCAAAAACCTTGGGCCTCATGCGCAGCGGCCAGACCGGCGCAGCCGTCAACAGCCACGAGATCGTGACCGGCGAATTCACCCGCAACACCGAATTCCGCATTCCGGGCGAAGACCTGCAAATCGCGCTTCAGGCGCGGCTGGGCGACAAGCTGCATCTGTTCGACTATTCGGAACTGGCCAAGCGGCTGCTGGGCGACAGCATCTACTCGAACATGATCGCATTGGGGGCGGCATGGCAGATGGGGCTGGTGCCCCTCTCCGAAGCGGCCATTCTGCGCGCAATCGAGTTGAACAAGGCCGCGGTCGAGGGCAACACCCGCGCTTTCAGCCTGGGTCGCTGGTCTGTGGTCCACCCCAAGGCAGCGGCCAAGGCGCTGGCCGATACGGTCACGCAAAAGCCGCTCTCGCTGGACGAGAAAATCGCCCTGCGCGAACGCCATCTGGTGGCCTATCAGTCCAAGCGCCTTGCCAAACGCTACCGCAAGCTGGTCGATCAGGCCCCCGACCCACAGCTGCGCGCGGCCATCGCCAAGGGCTATCACAAGCTCCTGGCCTATAAGGATGAATACGAGGTCGCGCGCCTGCATCTGGACACGCTCGACAAGGCCCGCGCAGAGTTTGAGGGCGATTTCACACCCCGCTTCCATCTGGCCGCGCCGCTTTTGGCGCGCCCCGGTCCCGATGGCCGCCCCGCAAAACGCAGCTATGGCCCTGCCATGCTGCGCGGCTTCAAGATCCTGTCCAGGCTCAAAGTCCTGCGCGCGACCCCGCTCGACCCGTTCGGCTATACGGCAGAGCGGCGCATGGAACGCCAGTTGATCCGCGACTATGAGGCACTGATCAAGGATCTCCTGCAAAACCTGAGCCCAGAAAACCACGCAATCGCCGTGGAACTGGCAGAATTGCCGCTGCAAATTCGCGGCTTCGGGCCAGTCAAACACCGCAATGCCGCCGCCGCCGAACAGCGCCGCGCGGAACTCATGGCGCTGTTCCGGAACCCGCCCGCGCGCATGGCCGCCGAATAAGCGCAAACAGGCTGGATTTTCGCCCCTCGCCGCCTTATGCAGGGCGTAAGATATCGGGCTGGGGCAGGCGCAATGGCAGTAGGCGTATTCGATTCGGGGCTGGGTGGCCTGACCGTGCTGGGCGCACTCAGCGCGCGCCTGCCGGATGTGCCCTTTGTCTATCTGGGCGACAATGCCCACACGCCCTATGGCGTGCGCGATGCCGAAGACATCTATACCCTGACCACCGCCGGGGTTGAACGGCTTTGGGACGAAGGGTGCGATCTGGTCATTCTGGCCTGCAACACGGCCTCTGCCGCCGCGCTCAAGCGGATGCAGGAAACATGGGTGCCCGCTGATAAGCGTGTTCTGGGCGTGTTCGTCCCCCTGATTGAGGCGCTGACCGAACGCCAATGGGGCGACAATTCCCCCCCGCGCGAAGTCGCCGTCAAGCATGTGGCGCTCTTCGCCACCCCTGCCACTGTCTCCAGCCGCGCCTTTCAGCGCGAACTGGCCTTCCGCGCCATCGGTGTCGATGTCGAGGCCCAGCCTTGCGGCGGTGTGGTCGATGCGATCGAACAGGGCGATATGCAATTGGCCGAGGCGCTGGTCCATTCCCATGTCGAGGCTCTGTTGCGCCGCATGCCCCGCCCGCAAGCGGCGGTGTTGGGCTGCACCCATTACCCGCTGGTCGAACATGCCTTCCGCGAAGCGCTCGGGCCATCGGTCGATGTCTATTCCCAGCCCGATCTTGTAGCGGCCAGCCTTGACGACTACCTCACCCGCCGCCCTGAAATGCTGGGCGCGGGCCGCAACAGCCTGTTTCTGACAACAGGTGATCCGGTCAACGTCTCGCGCAAGGCCACGCAATTCCTGCGACGACAGATCGCCTTTCAAGCGGCCTGAGCCCATTTTCTTGCCTTAAATACTCCCCGCGCGGAGCGCATGGACCATATTCCACCCCGCGCCACGACTGTCAGAGAGACCTCACAGATGACCAAGAAAATCGCTATCCTCGGCGCTTCCGGCTATACCGGGGCGGAACTTGTCCGGCTGATATCGACCCATCCCGACATGGAAATCACGGCCCTTACCGGCGAGCGTAAGGCCGGCCTGCCCATGGCGCAGGTCTTCCCCTTCCTGCGCCATCTCGACCTGCCAGATCTGTGCCGGATCGAGGATGTGGATTTTGCGGGCATTGATCTGGCCTTCTGCGCGCTGCCCCATGCGACCAGCCAGGCCGTGATCAAGGATTTGCCGCGCGATCTGAAAATCGTGGACCTGTCCGCCGATTTCCGGCTGCGCGATCCGGCCGCCTATGAGCAATGGTATGGCAAACCCCATGCTGCGCCGGAACTCCAGCGCGAGGCCGTCTATGGCCTGACCGAATTCTACCGCGAACAGATCCGTGCCGCGCGGCTGGTTGCAGGCACAGGCTGCAATGCCGCCACCGGGCAATATATCCTGCGCCCGCTGATCGAAGCTGGGGTGATTGATCTGGACCGGATCATTCTGGACCTGAAATGCGGGGTCAGCGGGGCAGGGCGCGCGCTGAAGGAAAACCTGCTTCATGCCGAACTCTCCGAGGGGACGCAGGCCTATGCCGTGGGCGGAACGCATCGGCACTTGGGTGAATTCGATCAGGAATTCTCGGCGCTTGCCGGGCGCCCGGTGCATATCCAGTTCACCCCGCATCTGGTCCCGCTCAACCGCGGAATTCTGGCCACCGCCTGGCTGGATGGCGAGGCCGCGCGCCTTCACGAAGTTTTGCAGGCCCGGTATTGCGCTGAATCAATGATTTGCGTGCTACCTTTTGGCACAACACCATCGACTCATGATGTGCGCGGTTCTAATTTCGTGCATATCGGTGTTGTTGGGGATCGCGTGCCCGGACGGGCGCTGGTGGTCGCTGCGCTGGACAACCTGTGCAAAGGGTCCAGCGGGCAGGCCATCCAGAACGCGAACTTGATGCTGGGATTGGACGAGGCGGCAGGTCTGATGGGCGCGCCGCTCTTTCCGTGAAACGAGGATGATATGAAGAGCCTGAAGAAAACCCGCCGTATCCAGATTATCGCGGTTGCCGCTGTGGCACTGACCCTGTCCACATTGCTGATCGGTTACGCCATGCGTGACGGGATCAATTTCTTCCGCTCTCCGTCACAGGTTGTGGCCGAACCGCCCGCCCCGACAGAGGTGTTTCGCATCGGTGGGCTGGTTGTTCCCGGCTCTATCGTGCGTGGGCAGTCCGATACAGTCCGTTTCCATGTCACCGACGGCCCCGCAATGGTCGAAGTGCATTACCGTGGCATCCTGCCCGACCTGTTTTCCGAGAATGAAGGCATGGTCGGCACGGGTCGCCTGATTGACGGTGTGTTTCAGGCCAGCGAAATCCTTGCCAAACATGACGAGACATATATGCCGCGCGAAGTGATGGAAGCCTTGCGCGAGCAGGGCGAATGGCGCGGCCCGGACCCCCAAAGCCTGCCAGAGCCGCAAACCTGAATATTGCGCAACTGCGGCCATCGGCGATGTGGTTTGTCGCGTGGCGACGTAACTTGCATAGCGCAGGCCGCATCGCTCCAGGGGCTTCCCTAACCTTCATGAGTGCGGCGATCTTTGGTGTTCGATAAGCGCAACTGACTGGCGGTCTGGACCCGCCAATCAAAGATTTTCAACGCAAGATTCGTCTTGAAAAGGGGCTGCTGGAAAAACTCTCAGCGCCCCTCGAAACTTGCAGGCCGCTTTTCCAGAAACGCCAGAACGCCTTCCTGAAAGTCACGAGTCTTGCCCGCTTCGGCTTGTAGTTTGGCTTCCAGCACAAGTTGCCCGTCCAACGTGTTGGCAAGGCTGGCGCGCAGGGCTTTGCGAATGTTGCGATAGGCCACAGTCGGCCCCTCGGCCAAGGCCCGTGCGCGCGCCATCCATGCCGCTTCAAAGCGTGCATCTTCCGCCATTTCCCAAATCATGCCCAGCTCGACCGCCTGCTGCGCGCTGATCTTTTCGGCAAACAGCATCGCGCCCATGGCGCGGGCAAAACCGATCTGGCGCGGCAGAAACCATGTGCCGCCCGCATCGGGGATCAGCCCGATCCGGCTGAATGCCTGGATGAAACTGGCCGATTGCGCCGCAATCACCACATCCGCCGCCAGCGCCAGATTGGCCCCGGCCCCTGCCGCAGACCCATTGACCGCCGCTATCACGGGCACAGGCGCGTCATATATCGCGCGCAACATCGGCTCGTATTCTTCGCGCAGGGTGCGTTCCAGATCGATCTGCGCGGCATTGCCCCCGTCACCCAGATCCTGCCCGGAACAAAACGCCCGCCCATTGCCCGTCAGCACCAGAACCCGTGTGCGCGCGCCCAAATCCTTCAGCGCGTGGGTCAGTTCTGCGCGCATCTGCTTGTTCAAGGCGTTCATCACATCAGGGCGGTTCAGGGTAATCACCCCGATCCCCTCCTGATGACGGGCAAGCAGCGTTTCATAATCCATGCATATTCTCCGACATTTTGCTGCATCATCATACCGTGCAGCGCTGCCGGGAAAAGCCCGGACGGTGCGTCAGTCTTTCAGAAGTTCTTTCAGCCGCTTCTCTTCCTCCGCACTCAGCCCGCCCTTTGTCGGTTCGGGCGCGCTGCCGCGCTGGCGCAGATACAGCCCTGCCGACAGCATCGCGATCAGAAACAGAACCGGCGCTGCAACCCACAGGATGATATTCACCCCATCCGTGGTGGGGCGCAGCAGCACATATTCACCGTAACGCTCAACGATGAAGGACATCACCTCTGTATCGCTATCCCCCTCGACCAGCCGTTCGCGCACCAGCAGGCGCATGTCGCGCGCCAGATCCGCGTTGGATTCGTCGATGGACTCGTTGCGGCACACCAGACAGCGCAGCCCAGCCGAAATATCGCGCGCCCGCGATTCCAGAACCGGGTCATCCAGAATCTCATCCGGCTGCACGGCCCAGGTTGGGCTGGCCAAGGCGATCAGGACCGTTGCGAGGAGCAGGCGAAATCTCATCATTCCGCCGGCACCGCATTAGGCCGCGTGCGCTCTGCGCCCGCGGCAATCCTGTAGCGTCGGTCTGACAGGCTGAAAATTCCGCCCAGCGCCATCAGGAAACACCCGAACCACAGCCAGTTGGCAAATGGCTTGATATAGGTGCGCACCGCCCAGCCCCCGTTATCCTGCGGATCGCCCAAGGTGATATACAGGTCGCGGTGGATTTTATAGTCAATCGCCGCTTCGGTCGTGGGCATGCCTGCAATCGGATAAAACCGCTTTTCGGGCTGCAAGGTGGTGATCAGGCGCCCGTCGCGATAGGCCTCCAGCGTCCCCATGGTCGAAACGTAATTCGGCCCCTGAACACGGTCCACAGAGGTCAGGGTCAGCGTATAGCCGCCCTTGTCGAAACTCTCGCCAATCTGGACAACGCGAATATCCTCGGTTTCCCAGCCCACCAGCGCGGCGACGGCAAAGATGGAAATTCCAAGCCCACTATGCGCTGTGAACTTGCCCCAATCCGCACGCGGCAGGCGCGACAGCCGTTTCATCCGGTTGCCTATCGCGCCACGTCCGGTTCTGCTCCAGATATCAGCGAGTGACCCCAGAACCACCCATAGCCCAAGCGCCAGTCCGATCGGCACCAGCGGCGAATTGCCGGTTTGCAGCGCCCATGTCAGCGCGCCCATCGCCACCGAAAACGCTGCAAGCCCCCAAAGCGGGCGCATCGTGCGCGTCAGGTTTCCGCGCTTCCACGGCAGCATTGCCCCGATCGGCAAGACCATCGCCAACGCCACCATGAAGGGGGTGAAGGCCATGTTGAAGAAGGGCGGGCCCACCGACAACACGCGGTCAAACAGCATCTCGGCCACAAGCGGCCACATGGTTCCGATAAAGATCACGAAAGACGACACCGCCAGCAGTACATTATTGATCACCAATGCAGACTCGCGGCTCACCGTTGCAAAGACACCCTTTGCTTCCAGCACCGGGGCGCGGAGGGCGAACAGCGTCAGCGCACCGCCCATGAACGCAGCCAGAATCATCAGGATGAACACACCGCGCTCGGGGTCCATTGCAAACGCATGAACCGAGGTCAGCAGCCCAGAACGCACGATAAATGTACCCATCAACGAGAAGCCGAAGCCCAGAATTGCCAGCAGGATTGTCCAGCTTTTCAGCGTTTCGCGCTTTTCCACCACGATGGCGGAATGCAGCAGCGCTGCGGCAAACAGCCAGGGCATCAGGCTGGCATTTTCCACCGGGTCCCAGAACCAGAACCCGCCCCAGCCAAGCTCGTAATAGGCCCACCAGGACCCGGTTGCGATGCCGATGGTCAGAAACACCCAGGCCGCCAGCGTCCAGGGCCGCACCCAGCGCCCCCAGGCCGCATCAACGCGCCCTTCGATCAGCGCGGCCACCGCAAAGCTGAACGCCATCGAAAGCCCCACATAGCCCAGGTACAGAAACGGCGGGTGGAAGGCGAGGCCGGGGTCTTGCAGCAGCGGGTTCAGGTCGGTGCCGTCAAAGGGCGGAAATTCCAGCCGCGTAAACGGGTTGGATGTGAAGATCGTAAACGCCATGAAGGCCGCCGTGATGCCCGATTGCACCGCCAGCACCCGCGCTTGCAGGCTGGCAGGCAGGTTGCCCCCGAACCACGCCGCCGACGCACCAAACAGCGCAAGGATCAGCACCCAGAGCAGCAACGAGCCCTCATGGTTCCCCCAGACCCCGGAAATCTTGTAGATCAATGGCTTGAGCGTGTGGGAATTGTCCACGACCAGCTTGACCGAGAAATCCGACACCAGAAAGGCATAGGTCAGCGCGGCATAGCTGAAAGCCACCAGCAGGAACTGGACGGTGGCCATAGGGTTGGCCACAACCATCCAGTCGCGCCACCCTTTATGGGCACCGACCAGCGGAATTACGGTTTGGGCCAGTGCCACGGCAAAGGCCAGAATCAGGGCGAAATGTCCGAGTTCTATAATCATGAATCTGCTTCTAGCCCAAACTGCGCGGCTGGCAAATACCCTAGATGCATCAGGGGCGCGGCCTTCGGTCACAGATTGGTCAGCTGTGCCAAGGCGCGCGCGGCCTTGTCCTTTGGTCGCATTTGCCGCGATGCGGGCTTGACCCTGTGGCGCGTGCAGGCCAGCCTTGCCCCAGTCCATGTGAAGGGAGCAGACATGACGCAGGATTGCTCAAGCATAGAGCGCGTGCAGGCATTGCTGTCAGACCAATCCTATGTCGCCGATCGCGCGCTCTCGACAGTGGTGTTTCTGGCCCTCGCCCTCAATCGCCCGATATTTCTGGAGGGCGAACCCGGCACCGGCAAGACCGAAATCGCCAAGGCCATCGCCACCGCATTGGGCCGCCGCCTGATCCGCCTGCAATGCTATGAAGGGCTGGATACAACCGCCGCCGTCTATGAATGGAATTTCGCTTCCCAAATGATCGCCATTCGCGCCGCCGAAGCGCAGGGCGACAAGGACAACACGGGCGCGTTGCGCAAAACCCTGTTCGGCCCCGAATTCCTGATCGAACGCCCCTTGCTTCAGGCCATGCGCCCCCAGCCCGGCGGCCCGCCCGTCCTGCTGATCGACGAGATTGACCGCACCGACGAACCCTTCGAGGCATTTCTGCTCGAAGCGCTGTCCGACTATCAGGTGACCATCCCTGAATTGGGGCCCATCAAGGCCGCTGAACCGCCCATCGTCATCCTGACCTCCAACCGCACCCGCGAAGTGCATGACGCGCTCAAGCGGCGCTGCCTCTATCACTGGGTCGATTACCCCGATTTCGCGCGCGAACTCGAAATCCTCTCCGCCCGCGCCCCCGAAGCCTCGGACCGCCTCTCGCGTGAGGTGGTGGCCTTTGTCCAGCGCCTGCGCAGCGAAGATCTGTTCAAGAAACCCGGCGTCGCCGAAACCATCGACTGGGCGAAATGCCTGCTGGCGCTCGATGTGCTCGAACTCTCCCCCGAAGTAATCGCCGACACGCTCGGTGCGATCCTGAAATACCAGGATGACATTGCCCGCCTGCAAGGCATGGAAGCGAAAAAGATCCTCGATGAAGCCCGCCAATCCCTGGAACCTGCATGATTTTCATCCTTGCTGAAATATCCTGGGGTGAATTGGCGCAGCCAAGAGGGGCAAAGCCCCTGAACCCCCGCTGACTGATGGCGCGCTATACTGATCTCGCTATTCCCGAAGACGGCAAGCTGGTCGACAATATCACCCATTTCGCGCGTGCCCTGCGCCGTGCGGGGCTTCCCATCGGGCCCGGCCGGGTGCAAGCCGCGATAGAGGCCGTGGCCGTGGCCGGTTTCGACCGCAAGCCGGATTTTTACTGGGTGCTGCATTCGGTTTTCGTCAACCGTCCTGAAGAGCGCCTGATCTTCAACCAGATTTTCCGCCTGTATTGGCGCGACCCGCGCTATCTCGAACACATGATGTCACTGATGCTGCCCGCGATCCGCAATGTAGCCGAGGAAAAGGCCGCCGAGGCCGCAGCAAAACGCGCCGCCGAAGCGCTGCTTGACGGGGCCGAAGCGCCCGACCGCCCACAGGCCCCTGAGGAGGGCGAGAATACCGAAATCCAGATTGACGCCTCGCAGACCGCCTCTGGCGAAGAACGGCTGCGCACGCTCGATTTCGAACAGATGTCCACGCAAGAGGCCGCGCAGGCACGGCGCATGCTGGCAAAGCTGTCGCTGCCGGTCAAACCGCTGGCCACCCGCCGCCTGAAACCCGATCTGCGCGGCCGTCAGCCCGATTGGCGCCGCACCCTGCGCGCCTCTTTGCGGCAGGGCGGCGAGGTCACGAAGCTGCATCACCGCCGCCCGGCGACCCGCTGGCCCGCCTTGGTGGTGCTGTGCGACATATCGGGGTCAATGTCGCAATATTCGCGCATGGTGCTGCATTTCGTCCATGCGGTGGCCAACCGGCAGGGGCAGGGCTGGGCCAAGGTGCATGCCTTCACCTTTGGCACGCGCCTGACCAACATAACCCGCCACCTGCGTACCCGCGATGTTGATGCCGCGCTGGGCGCGGCGGGCGCGCAGGCGCAGGACTGGCAGGGCGGTACCCGCATCGGGGGGTGTTTGCGCGCCTTCAACCGCGACTGGTCGCGCCGGGTTCTGGGGCAGGGCGCAGTGGTGCTGCTGATCTCGGACGGGCTGGACCGCGATGATCCCGACCTGCTGGCCCATGAGATGGAGCGCCTTCATCTGTCCGCGCGCCGGTTGATCTGGCTTAACCCCTTGCTGCGCTGGGACAATTTCGCACCCCGCGCGCGGGGTGTGCGCGCCATGCTGCCCCATGTCGATGCATTTCGCGCCGCCCATTCCATCGCCTCGCTCGAAGCCCTGGCGGCGGCCATCTCCGACCCGCAGGACCGCGGCGAGAAGGCGCGGCTGATGGCGCTGCTCAATGATTGATCTCGACGCGTCTTTGCGTCACGATAGGATCAGCTCAAGGAGGGCCGCGAGATGCAGATCAGCGCAACCAGTGACGAGCAGACCGTCATTTCCACATTCGAGATGACACCGGGCACCTGCACCGATGTACTCGAAGCCTTGCAAGACGCCTATGACAAGGTCATTCGCCATCAGCCGGGCTTTCGTGGCGCGGCGCTTCACGTCAACGATGCCCAGACGCGCATTTGCACCTATTCGCGCTGGCGCGCGCGGGCGGATTTTCAGGCCATGCTGCGCACCCCCGAAATGCGCGAGCGCAACCGCGCCATCGCCGCACTCTGCGCGCGATTCGAACCTGTGATGTATGACGTCGCCGCAACCTATCCGGCGCAGTGAAAGCCCTGTTGCATGCGTGTCTTTCTGGGGCTGGAACTGCCCACGCATATCCGCAGCCAGCTTGTGTTGCAGCAGTTTCTGCTGCCGGTCAAACGCAAGCTGCCGCCCGAGAATTTCCACATCACGCTGGTCTTTCTTGGCACTGCGCAGATGCCGCAGCTAGAGGCGCTTGACGAGGAACTGTCGCGCCTTGATGTCGCGGATTTCGAGCTGCGCCTTGAAGGGCTGGGGCTGTATGGCAAGGGCGCGCCCCATAACCTTCATGCGCGCGTAACCCCTGTGCCGGAATTGCTGGCGCTGAACCGCAAGCTGATGCATCTGGCGCGCGGCGCAGGCTTCACCCCGGAGGCACGGCGCTACAGCCCGCATGTCACCCTGTCCTATCTGCGCCCCGACAGCTTCAATCAGGCCGAACTGGAAGCGGCGGTGGCCCGTGACATGGGCTTTCGCAGCGATGCGTTCACCGTGTCGGACATCGCGCTGTTCCGCTCGCATCTGCGCCCGGATGGGGCCGAATACGATGTGCTTGAACGCTACCCCCTGTCGGTAAGGGGCCGCGATGTGAAGCTGTAGCTGTGCAGCACGGCGCCATTATTGCTCAACCAGTCGCGATAGGTCTGATAATCGGGCATCAATTGCGCCACGCAGGACCAGAATACCCGCGAATGATCCATGTACTCCAGATGCGCGACCTCATGCGCCGCGACATAGTCCAACACCTCTGGCGGGGCCATGATCAGCCGCCACGAGAACATCAGCCGCCCCTGCGCGGTGCACGATCCCCAGCGCGACCGCGTGTCGCGCAAGGTGATCGCGCTGAAGGGCTTGCCCAGTGCCTGAGCATATCGCGTGGCCGCCGGAACCAGCGCCGCGCGCGCGCTGGCTTTTAGGTAGGTCGCCACCCGTAGCGCCGTCCGCGTTCCGGTCGGATCAGGCGGGACCAGCAATTCCGCATCCCGCACCCGGATGCGCGACCCGGTGCTTGCGGTGATTCGCAGGGTCCGCCCCCCGAACAGGATGTCCCCGCCAATTTCCACCCTTGTCGGCTCTGGCAGTCGCGTCAGCGCGGTGCGCAGCCATATTTCGCGTTCCTGCAAAAATTCCAGCGCCTCGTTCAGATGCGCGCCGCGCGGCATGGTCAGGGTGATCCGCCGGTCCAGCCCCGACACACGCAGGCTTAACCGCCGGGCCTGTCCCGAACGCCGCAACTGCACAGCAATCTCGGGTGACCCTTGCAATATCGCAATTCCGTTTTCGACCCGCATCTGCCCTCTCATCGGGGGTGTTATCGTCCATATTGGCTGTCCCATGCGGGAATTTGCCCCTGCAAGCGGCAATGCCGGCCTCACAGGTCTTTACAGCATGACCGAGTTATGGCACGGCACCAAGCTTGAAGGAAGGCACGCGAACAAAGGAAATGTCGATGTCCAATCCAGAATGGGGCGTTAAGCGGGTCTGCCCTGAAACCGGAAAGCGGTTTTATGACCTGAACAAATCACCGATCATCAGCCCCTATACGGGCAAGGTGGTCACGATCGACACCAATGATCGTCGCGAAGAAGCGAATGCCGCCGCGTTGAAAGCCAAGGCCGCATCCGAGAAGGATGAAGATGATCTGCTGGTGGATGACGATGATGCAGTCGAAGTCGATGACGAACTGCTGGAAGATGATGATGAAGATACTGTCGCGCTGGATGATCTGGCCGATGTTGCATCGGATGATGACGACTGAGTGATTGAGAGCGGCAGATCAGTGTTTTTTTTGTTGCACTGGTCTGCGCGCTCTCGTATGAGGCGGCAACGCAACGATACGTTGTTGCAAAAGTGGGGCCATAGCTCAGTTGGGAGAGCGCTTGAATGGCATTCAAGAGGTCAGCGGTTCGATCCCGCTTGGCTCCACCAGATAAACCGGGAAGCCGGATAGAAAAAAGCCTCGCTCCGGCGGGGCTTTTTCTGTGTAACCCGCCGGGGTTGCCGGATATTTGCAACACTCCGACCCTGCTCAGATTGCGGTCTGGCCTTGCATGGTCCGGCCCAAGGCTGCCAGTCCGACATCGCCTATTCGGCAGGTGGGACAGCGCTGGCGGGGCGCATATTTCTGGGCAGGAACGGGACCAGCAATTCCCATCCTTCGCGCAATGTGGCACGCCCGGTCGGAAAGGCGCTGATGACCAGAACCGTTAGCCCATATGACACCGCTGCACCTGTCAGCAAGGTCAGGATTGGCGGTTCCGGCAGCAGTGGCCGGATCAGGAACACCCCGCCGATTGCCAAATGCGCCGCCAGCATCAACGGCCCCGCAGACGCAATGACATCGCGCAACGCCACCGGACCTTTGCGGCACAGCCAGACCCACAGAATCGGCGTTTTGACATATTGCGCAACAGACAGCGCGATGGCGACACCAACCGCCCCATAGGGCAACCCGAGCACATAGGCGCAAAGCGCCAGCCCCGCCATGATTCCCCCCCAGATCATGAAATCGCGTGTGCGTCCCTGTGAAATGAACAGCCATTCTGATGTACTGTTCAGCATATGCAGCAGGCTTGCAAAACCCAGCGCCTGAAAGATCGGTGCCGCGTTCTGCCACTGCGCGCCAAGCGCCAGCTCCACCGCCGAATCCGCCAGCGCGATGGCACAGGCCACCCCCGGCAAGGACACGATTAGCAGCAGCCGCTGTACCCGAAGATAGGCACTGCGATAGCGATGTGGTTCATCCAGCAACCGTGACAGGCTTGGAATCATCACCCGTTTAAGCGGGTTGGACATTTGAAGCATGGGAAAAAGCAGCAATTTATAGGCGCGGTCATACAAGCCCAACTCAAACACACCCCAAGCCCGACCGATCAGCACCTTATCGCTGTTATGGGTCACAAAATTGCTCAGGTTAAAACCCGTGACCCCCGCACCAAACCCCAGAAGCGACCGCCCTTGCGATACCCATCTGGGGCGGCTGGGCAGCCAAGCGGCGCTGATCCATGTCAGTAAGGTGGGAACCAGCGTGCCCGCGACCATACCCGCAAACACCGCCCAGTAATCCGGCCTGTACAGCGCCCAGAGCGTCGCGACACCAAAGGCGCTGACCGCGCCTGTGGCCGAAATTGCGGCGACCCTTCCAAAATGCATCCTGCGTTGCAAAATAGCCCCATGTTGCGCCGACACGCCGCTGATCAGCACAATAACCGACAGCGCCGCAATAAGCGGGCCGATCCTGTCGTCGTTATAGAAGGCTGCGATCATGGGGGCAGCTAGAAACAGCAACGTGGCCAGCGTCAGGCTTGCCGCAATATTGACCCAAAACAGAAAACTGACCTCTTCCTGCCGGATATTGGGGCGTTGCACTGTCGCCTGAAGCAGCCCGAAATCCTGCATCATCCCGACAAGAACGATAATCGGCAAACACATCGCGATCAGGCCGAAATCGGCAGGCGCCAACAATCGCGACAGCACCACAACCGACCCGATCTGCGTGGCCAGCATGACGGCTTGCGACAGTGCCGTATGTAATGCACCACGCCCGACACTGGACCTGAGAGAGCCGGCAGGGGGATCGAAGATATTCTGGCGCAAGAGAAAACCTGTATCGTTGCCAAGTTGCCAGAAACCGGCCCGGTGTCTGGCCACACGAATTCGGATCGCGGACAGGGTTAATGCCCAATTTCCTTAAATGTTCCAAACTGATTGGGAACAAAGCGGCGCTGTGGCAGTTTTCGGTCGTAAGCTGGCATCTGTTCAGTCATGAGCTGGCCCAGGCAAAGCGCTTGTCCCACAGGCAAACGGAAGCAGAGTTGACCATGACAGATATCCCCCGCGTTTCGGTGATCATTCCGACATTCAACCGGCATATGTATCTTGCAGATGCAGTCCGTTCGCTGCTTGACCAGACCCGCCCGCCTTTTGACATCGTGGTCGTGGATGACGGCTCAACCGACGGCACACCGGGCATAGAGGCCGAATTCGCCCCCTTCATCACCTATATCCATCAGGACAGCGCTGGCAGACGTACCGCCATTGCCACGGGCCTGAAACATTGCCGGGGAGAGCTTGTCTGGATCATGGATGACGATGACATCGCCGCATCCGATGCGCTGGAACGGTTGACGGCACCATTTCGCGACAATCCCGCCCTTGTCCTGAGCTATGGTAATACAATCCGCATTGAACCGCCCGGCCAGAATGCACCGGATCTGCCTGGCGCATCTCCCGATGATCCGCGCCCCTTTCTTGTCCAGCTTATGGAAGATGGCTTTGCCGCCGGTCCGCCCTGTGTGCTGGCGCGCCGCGATGCGCTGGTGCGCATGCTGCCCTTCGACCGTTCGATTATTTCATCGGTCGATTATTACCTCAGCATGGGCCTTGCATTGCAGGGACCGGCAGCCTTCGTTGACAGCGTGGTGCTGCATCAGCGCCAGCATCCGGGGCAGCGCGGCCCCAAGGGCGACCGTCAGGCACAGGCCGAATGGGGCACAAACTGGATCTATCACGACACATACCTGCTCAAACAGGTGATCGCAGACCTGCCGCTTCAGGCTTATGTAAACGCGCCCCCTTGGAAAGAGCGCGCGCTGACCCCAGAGCAGCAGCGCCTTGCGCTGATACAGAAAGCGGTGATCGCAGGCCGCAAGAAATTATGGCCCGAAGCGACCGCTGCATTGCAACAGGGCATGAACATCCTGCCCGATACACCCCTGAGCGCAGATGAAACACGCGTGCTCGCGGGGATGCTGGGGTGCCGCTACGGAATTGCCGAGGTGCATCAAAACCCCGAGATCCTGCTTGGTCTTCGCAAGGTCTGCGCCGGGCGCAGGGACCGGACCAGAATTCTGGTCACCCTGTCGCGACCGCTGTTGCACGACATCGGGCTTGCCCGCAGCGACCGTGACCTGACGCGCGCTGCGCAAATCATCAGATCATGGTCAAGGCTGATGGGCATCCCGGCGACATGGGGCGCTTTGAAATCGGCATTCGGACGCAATCTTGCAAAAAAGACGACAAACCCGCGCGCAGGCTAGTGTTCGCCACCTGACGCAAGAGACACTGTGACTGTTGGGAGGGCGTTGTTTAGGGTAGATGGTTTCGACAAGCCGCGCAGCGCCGTGCCGTGGGTGCGGCCCTTTGAGTCGCGGCGGCCTTCGGCCTTGATTCCGCGCAACCCTATGCTCCATTTGTCCGGCAAAGCCGCCCCTTGCGACAGAATCGCGTGTGGCGCGGGAACCTTTCGTCAGGTGGCGAACACTCGGGCTTGGCGCGCAAACCTGTCGCCGTGGACCACCTGTTTCAATCTGTTCGGGAACAATTCACCACAGCGCGGGTTCACGCCCCATATCTCAGCGCCAAATTTTCGTGTGAGGGAAAAGCCAAGGTGTATTGATGCGACAACACGCTCCAGCAGTTTCAGAAGGCCGCCAGACCATATTTCTAACCAGAACACTCAGGCGGCACTTTCAGCGGATTTGATGACACAGACACAAGCTATGGTGCCGATATCCAATTTCGGACAAATGGGAATTCATGATGAAAGAGTCACTCCGCGTTTCGGTGATCCTGCCAACCTTCAATCGAGAACGATATCTAGCAGACTCCATCACCTCGATACTGGAACAGACCAAACCGCCGCTGGAAATTCTGGTGGTTGACGATGGCTCGACCGACCGCACGCCAGAAATCTGTTCACAGTTTGCCGCACTGATTACCTATATCAGACAAGATAACGCAGGCAAACTGACAGCCATTGCGACAGGTCTGGACAAGGCTGGCGGCGACCTTGTCTGGATCATGGATGACGACGACATCGCCGCGCCCGATGCGCTGGAACGCCTGACCGAACCCTTTGCCCGCAATCCTGAACTTGTGCTAACCTATGGCAAGATGACCCGCTTTGACGAGGGCGCCCTCCAAAGCCGGGAAGAGGTTGTCGAATACCCAGAAGATGGCAGGCCATTTCTTGTCCGACTGATGGAGGACTGTTTCATCACCGGACATCCATGTGTCCTTGTGCGCCGTGATGCCTTGGAACAGATGCGACCCTTTGACAGCAAAGTCTTGGCATCAGTCGATTATTATTTGCATCTGGGTGTCGCGATTCAGGGGCCCGTGGCTTTCGTTGACAGTGTGGTTCTTCGGCAAAGGCAGCATCCGGGCCTTCGCGGTCCCAGAACCCTCCGCTACGCAGAGGGCGATAGAAACGCAAAATGGATCGCGCATGACGCATATCTGCTGAAGAAATTGATATCTGACCTGCCGCAACGCGCCTATCTGGCCCCGCCACCCTGGAGCAAACGCCGCCTGACCGCCGCCGAACAGCGCATGGCCTTGATTCAGAAATCCGTCATCGCGGGCCGCAAGAAACTGTGGCCAGACGCGATCGACTCTCTCGATGCCGCGCTCGATATCATGCGCGATACCCCGCTGCGACAGGATGAACTGAATGTGTTGGCGGGAATGCTGGGCTGCCGCTATGGCATTTCCGAGGTGCATGAGGCACCTGACATCCTGCACGAGCTGTACACAGCCAGCGTTGAGCGCGACGACCGGACAAGAATTCTGACCGCCCTGTCGCGCCCATTGCTGCACGAGATCAAGATTGCGTGGCGTCAACTGGATGCGACGCGCGCGGCACAGGCCGTCAGGTCATGGTTCCGGCTGATGGATGTGCATGCAACATGGTGTGCTTTTCAATCCGCTGTTGGGCGTAACCTTGGCAGGATGGCCACAAGGTCACGCGCAAGCTAGTGCTTGCCGCCTGACACAAGATACCCGATGACTGCTTGAGGGCGCTGCGGACATTCAGTTGCGCGGAGTCGAGGCCGAAGGCCGCCGCGCATCGCCGGGCCGCCCCCACGGCACGGCGATTGGGCTGCCCCCAGCGCAACGATCTGATCTTTCAGGGACTTGGCCAGCATAAAGCGCTATAGAGTAAGCCTTGGATCGCCGCACCGCGGCCCGACGCTACGCGGCTTTGCACCCCGCCTCGCTATGTCCGTAAAGTCCCGCATAGCCGCCAATCGCGAAAGAAACGCGTGTGGCGCGGGAGCCATTCGTCAGGTGGCGAGCACGAGGATTTTGCACCTGTCAAAAGAAACCTGACGACAGGTTTGAGGGCTGCCCCGATTTGACCGGCGCAAAACCAAGGCGCACGGGCACGCATAGTGGAATTTTCCCGACCCGAAGGCTCACCCAAAACTCACCCCTTGCTTCTCGCGGCAGAAGATAGCGCAGATCAGGGGTTCGCGCGCCAGTCCTTCAGCGTCTCATAGCGTTCATGCCCCAGAACCGAGCGCGCAAGCCGCTTGATCGTATTGCGCCCCTGCGCAAGTGACCCTGCCCGCGCAACACTCGACAGAACCGCGACGGCCGATGGCTCGATCAGCGTATGTGTTTCGACACATAGAACCGGTTTGCCCGACAGGCGGGCAATCTTGTGCGCCTGCGCGTTCTCGCTTTCGATGAATAACCCGAAAGCGCTTTTGCGGTAGAATTCGGCCTTGAAACTGCCATGCGCCGCCAGGCGCTGGCGTTCGGCCTTGCTGGGCAGGTCCAGCATCACCAGTTGATTGTAGCGCACGCCCGTTGCGGCCAGCCACGCTTCGGTCTGTGGGCGGTATTTTTCCAGACGGCTGGTCACCAGCGCCCCGATGGTCCGGGTCATCGGATAAAGCGGGCGGGCAGATTTCAGAAATTCGATATAGGCCGCGCCATCATCGTTCTGGTTTTCAGATGGGTCATGACACAACACGCCATCAATATCGACACAGGCATGTTCCAGCGCCACATGATGCATGAAATTCCACTGAAATATGCGGGGCTGCAGGACGACTTCAAAAACAAGGTCGGTTTCCGGATGCTGGGTCGTGGCCCCGTAAACCGCGCCATAGATCACCGTATCGCCAAGATTGGCCGCCGCAACGCGCTGGCGCACAGTGGTCATGGCCTCGCCTGTGCGAATGCTGTCATCAAGGATCAGCACCTTGCGCGGTCCTGATGTCGTGTTGCGCAGGCTATGGGTTTTTGTGGTCCCGGCCGAATAGACGCGCCCCTCAAGGTAGCTGTCCAGGTCAGACATGCGGATGTTGCCTGCCAGCGCAAGCAAATTGGCCGCAAGCAGGCCACTTCGGGGCACGCCGACGACCAGATCAAGATCACGCGGCAAACGGTGCATGTTTTTCACGATAGCCGCATTCATGTCACTGATAGAACGATAATGCATAGATCAACTCACATTGCGCCCCTTGGGGCTATGGACCGGGCCAAACGCGCAGCCAGACATGCGCGTCACCGCAGAATATGCGGTGTGATGAAGTTTCAAAACTTCGGCGCGCGCCCTTTGTTCCCGGATTTTCTGGAACACCCGGTCTCCGCAGGGCTATGGCCGCCTGTCCGGCGGCCTCTAGCAGCGCCGAAGTGATGGTGTTCTGTGCCTGTTGCAAGATGCCACCATAAGTCACACAGGTCTGCTTTGCGGGACGGAGCGGACATTCAGCAGTGGCTTAGAAGATTCTGACAACAATAGTTGGCAAGTAGCTTCTTTTATCCTAAATCACAGTGGCAAGGTGCCAAAAAGCAAACGGCCTACGCAGTGTGAAATTCGAGACATGCGAGGGGGAGGCATGAGTTGATTCAGCCACTTTTCAGGTTTAAAGACACTGCCATTCTCGTTTTACCATTGCTTGGGATTGTCTCAATATTCTGGTGGTCATTCTCAAGAGGCATACCCACACCTTTTTGGCCGCTTCTATCAATAGCAGACGCAGCGAATTTGTTCTCTGGGATTTCTATCCATGTAATCGCCGCAATCTTTTTTTCTCGCGTGATGAGAGTCTTTCTTCACTACTGGCTAACCATTAGTCGCGGCTACATTCCGGGCGCGAACAAGAAGAAAGTAAAGGAATTCTGGCGGAAAATAATATACTTGATAAATCTTTCCAGACGATTTCTTAGAACAAGAAGTTCCTTCGTTGAAGTTCTTTTTGGATTCTATCTCTTTTCAATTTTTTTGTTTGGAAAAGTTAATTTGGCTTTGTTTCTGGTGACTATTTTGATTTCGTATTTAGCTTTTATGGGGCTCTACAGTCTATTTTTTCGAGTCCGAGTTCAGAGCACCTTCTTTATGCCCCCAGTCCCATTCGGAGCTTCACCTGATAGGATTTCAAAATTTAAGATTAGCTGGATAGTTACATCTTTAATATTGGCATCTTTTATTTTTGGCAGCGCGCTTAGGTTGCATCGCGAAGAAAATTCGGTATGTATTAAAACCAGTGAGGAATATATAAATGCGTCTGTGGTTTTGGCTGCTAGAGATACATTAATCATTGCACGGCATCGTCAGGATAATAAGCCAAATTATTCTGCTCTCCCTTTTAGCGCACTAGAAAAGATAGATGCAGATATGACCAACTGCGTAGTCAATTAATGTTGAGAACTATTGGAATGTAGCTTGACCGTCCGCAATGGGCTCATCGCGTATCTTGTCTTAGCTGATAAACTCCAGCACATGCCACGTCCCCGCAGATCAGCCGGGCCGCGCCAATGATCCCGCCGCGCCCTTTTGTGGCACCCGTCCGCCCGTTGCCTCTGTCACTCCGGCGGCCGCCGTGCGGACCAACTCGCCCATATCCTTGGCGCGTTCAAGTGACAGCCGGAATACCGGGCCAGAGATGGACAGGCCCGCAACCGGCTCTCCATGGGCGTTGAAGATGGGGGCCGCAATACAGCGCATTCCTTCGGTGCGCTCTTCATTGTCGATCGCATAGCCGCGTGCCCGCGTGTCGATCAGGTCATTCTCCAGCGCGATCCCATCCGTCAGGGACGCCGCGGTAAACCCCGGCAGGCCCTGTGCCATGATCCGCGCCACCCGAGTAATGGGGTAATAGGCCAATAGCGCCTTGCCGATCCCTGAGACATGCATCGGGCTGCGTGTGCCGGGCGGAAAGAAGGCGCGGATTGCCTCATGTGTTTCCACTTGGGTCAGGAACAAGACCTCGTCCTTCTCCTCGACCCCCAGATTGGCCGTCTCGCCAGTTTCGCGCATCAGCGTCTGCATCGCGCCACGCGCGCGTTCCGCCAGTTTGGTCCGGCGCAGAAATGCAGACCCGACCCTGAAGGCCCCCGCGCCGACATGCCAGCGCTGCCCTTCCGCTTCCAACTCGACCATGCCATGTGCCTGAAAGGTGCTCAGAACCCTGTAGACCGTTGCTGGCGACTGGTCAGCCGCTTGCGCCAGTTCGGTCAGGGTCAGCCCGCTGCTCTCTGACAGCACCCGCAAAATACCCAGCGCGCGGTCCAGCGACTGGACAGTGTTCTGTTCGCTTTTGTCGTGAAAGGCGCGGGGGCGGCCACGGGTTCGGGGTTCTGCCATGATATGCCTCTTTTTCATGTTTTCCGAAAAAGCATTTCAGCCGGTGAAAAAAGAATTCTGCAATAGTGTCAGAGGGTAACCCGTATTTTTCGCCCTGTAAAAAATAATTTCAAAAAAATTGCAACCCTGCACCGGGGCCGATAATGTCCTTATAAATCAAGGGGGAGGAGTAAGCCCGATGTCCACACACAACCCTGTCTTCATTCCAGGACCGACGAATATACCCGAAGAAATTCGCAAGGCCTGCGACATCCCGACTCTCGACCACCGCTCTCCGGCCTTTGCACGCCTGTTCAAACCCGCAGTTGCCGGAATACGCCGTGTTCTGGCAATGGATCAGGGGGAAATCATCATCCTTCCCTCGACCGGAACTGGCGGCTGGGAAGCGGCGATCACCAATACTTTATCGAGCGGTGACAAGGTGTTAGCCCCCCGGTTCGGGATGTTCAGCCATCGCTGGATCGACCTGTGTCAGCGCCACGGTCTGGATGTGCAGATCATTGAGACCCCTTGGGGGCAAGGCGCCCCACTGGCCGAGATAGAGGCCGCCTTGCGCGCCGATTCCGCGCATGAAATCAAGGCTGTACTGGCAACGCATAATGAAACCGCAACGGGTGTGCGCTCTGACATTGCAGGCATTCGACGCGCCCTCGATGCTGCCGGGCACCCTGCTTTGCTGTTGGTCGATGGCGTGTCATCGATCGGGTCCATGCCCTTCGATATGGCAGGTTGGGGGGTGGATATTGCGGTTGCCGGTTCGCAAAAAGGATTCATGCTGCCTGCCGGTCTGGCGATTTTGGGCGTGTCGCCCAAGGCCTTGAACGCAATGGAAAAAGCAACACTGCCGCGCACGTTCTTCGACTTCCGCGATATGCTGGCCGCTTATGCCGCAGGGGGCTATCCCTACACCCCGGCGGTCGGTTTGATCGCAGGTCTGGCCAAGGCCATAGAGATGCTGGAAGACGAGGGGCTGGAGAATGTCTATGCCCGTCATCACCGCCTGGCCGAAGCCACCCGCCGCGCGGTTGCAGCATGGGGCATGAGGCCCTGTGCCGCCACCCCGGAGCTGTATTCGGATACAGTCACCGCTGTTGTGGTGCCCGAAGGATGCAATGGGACCGACCTGGTGCAACTGGCCGCTTCTAAATATGGCGTCGCCTTTGGTGTGGGGTTGGGGGAGGTTGCCGGCAAGGTGTTCCGCATCGGGCATCTGGGAATGCTGAGTGATGTGATGTTGTTGTCCGGGCTGGCCACGGCAGAGATGTGCATGGCGGATCTGGGTTGGGATGTGCAGCTTGGGTCGGGCGTTGCAGCCGCGCAGGAGTATTTGCGCAACTCTGCTGGCGTTGCGCTTGCCCGAGCGGCGTAACCGGGGCGCTGCCCCGGACCCCGGAGTATTTTTCGCAAGAAAATGAGGGTGAGATGAAAGACATGACCGATATGTATATCCCGACCTATGATGATGTGCTTGCAGCCCATGCGCGGATCGCGCCGCATATCCACCGCACGCCGGTTCTGACCTCAAGTTATTTCAATGATTTGACCGGGGCCGAGTTGTTTTTCAAATGCGAGAACTTTCAGAAAGCGGGGGCGTTCAAGGTGCGCGGCGCGTCGAACGCGGTGTTCGGCCTGTCGGATGAGATGGCCGCAAAAGGCGTTGCCACGCATTCAAGCGGCAATCATGCGCTGTCATTGAGCTATGCAGCCGGGCGGCGGGGGATTCCGTGCCATGTGGTGATGCCGCGCACCGCGCCGCAGGCCAAGAAAGATGCTGTGCGCGGCTATGGCGGGATCATAACCGAATGCGAACCCTCGACCACTTCACGTGAGGAAGTGTTTGCAAGGGTTCAGGCGGAAACCGGGGCCGAATTTGTTCACCCCTATAATGACCCGCGCGTGATTGCGGGGCAGGCGACCTGTTCGAAGGAATTGATGGAACAGGTCGAGAGGCTGGACTGTGTGATTGCGCCCATCGGGGGCGGTGGCATGGTATCAGGGACATGCCTGACGCTGTCAAATATTGCGCCACAGGTCAAAATCTATGCAGCAGAGCCGGAACAGGCGGATGATGCCTATCGCAGCTTCAAGGCGGGTCATATCATCGCGGATGATGCGCCGGTGACAGTAGCGGACGGGTTGAAAGTGCCGCTGAAGGACCTGACCTGGCATTTTGTGAGCAACCATGTCACCGATATTCTGACCGCGTCAGAGCAGGAGATCATTGATGCGATGAAGCTGACCTGGCAGCGCATGAAGATCGTGATCGAGGCGAGCTGCGCCGTGCCGCTGGCCACGATCCTGAAGAACAGGGACGTTTTTGCCGGCAAGCGGGTCGGCGTCATTATCACTGGTGGCAATGTCGATATGGACACATTGCCCTGGATCACGAAATAAGGGGAGTTCCAGATCATGAATGCACCAACCAAGTTTGACGGGCTGGAAGTGGGCTATGACGTGCCCGCGCTGCCGGGCATGGATGAGGCCGATATTCAGACGCCTTGTCTGATCCTTGATCTTGATGCGCTGGAGCGCAACATCAAGAAGATGGGCGATTATGCGCGCGCGCATGGGATGCGCCACCGCGTGCATGGCAAGATGCATAAATCGGTCGATGTTGCAAAACTGCAAGAGTCTTTGGGTGGGGCCTGTGGCGTTTGCTGCCAGAAGGTCAGTGAGGCAGAGGTGTTTGCGCGCGGAGGCATCAAGGATGTTCTTGTGTCAAATCAAGTGCGTGATCCGGCCAAGATCGACCGGCTGGCGCGGATGCCGAAGCTTGGCGCGCGCACGATCTGTTGTGTCGATGATCTGGCCAATGTTGCAGATCTGTCAGAGGCCGCGCAGCGCCACGGCACCCAGATTGAATGTCTGGTCGAGATTGATTGCGGCGCGGGGCGCTGCGGCGTGACCACCACGCCTGCGGTGGTCGAGATTGCCAAGGCGATTGACGCGGCGCCGGGGCTGAAATTCGCAGGGTTGCAAGCCTATCAGGGTGCGATGCAGCATATGGACAGCTATGAGGACCGCAAGGCCAAGATCGACGTGGCCGTGGCGCAGGTCAAGGACGCGGTGGATGCGCTGAAGGCCGAAGGGATCACCTGTGATATAGTTGGCGGGGGTGGCACAGGCAGCTATTATTTCGAGAGTAATTCGGGGGTGTATAACGAGCTGCAATGCGGGTCTTATGCCTTCATGGATGCCGATTATGGCCGGATTCTGGACAAGGATGGCAAGCGCATTGATCAGGGCGAGTGGGAGAATGCGCTGTTCATCCTGACGAGCGTGATGAGCCGCGCAAAGCCTGGCAAGGCGATTGTCGATGCGGGCCTGAAGGCGCAGTCGGTGGATAGCGGCCTGCCGGTGATTTTCGGGCGTGACGATGTGAAATATGTCAAATGTTCGGATGAGCATGGCGTTGTTGAGGACCTTGGCGATGTGCTTAAGGTCAATGACAAGCTGCGGCTGGTTCCAGGGCATTGCGACCCGACCTGCAATGTCCATGACTGGTATGTCGGCGTGCGCGGCGGCAAGGTGGAAACGCTCTGGCCCGTGTCAGCGCGCGGCAAGGCCTACTGAAACTCAAGGCCCCTTCTGGGGCCTTAAATCCCTGAAATTGAAGGAATACCCATATGTGGATCGTGCCAGAATCCGCCATTCCCGGCCTTGTCGATGAGCAATCGGCCTTTGATGCCATCGAGGCCACTTTTGCCGCCATGTCGCGCGGTGATGCCTATAACTTCCCTGTCGTGCGCGAGGCGTTGGGGGAGGGGCGGCAATATGGGTTCAAATCGGGGCTGGACCGGGTTGGCGCGCTTCTGGGTGTCAAGGCGGGCGGGTATTTTCCCGGCAATGCAGAGCGCGGCATCCCCAACCACCAGAGCACGGTTTACCTGTTCGACCCCGATAGCGGCAAACCCACAGCGATGGTGGGCGGCAACCTGTTGACGGCGCTGCGCACGGCGGCGGCCAGCGCGATTTCGATCAAGCATCTGGCGCGGGCGGATTCGGAGGTGTTGGGCATGGTTGGTGCGGGCCATCAGAGTGCGTTTCAGATGCGCGCCGCCGTGCGGGCGCGCGGCTTCAAGAAGGTGATTGGCTGGAATTATCACCCCGAGATGTTGTCGCGCCTGGCTGATACCGCGGCGGAACTGGGGTTGCCTTTTGAGGCGGTCAGTCTGGAGCAGCTTGGGGCCGAGGCGGATGTGATCATCACGATCACATCGAGTTTTGATGCGATCGTGCAAGATGCGCATATTCGCCCCGGCACGCATCTGGCCTGTATGGGCACGGATACCAAGGGCAAGCAGGAGGTCGAGGCCGCTATTCTGGCGCGCGCTTCGGTGTTTACCGATGAGGTCGCGCAATCGGTCAGTATTGGCGAGGCGCAACATGCGGTTGCCGCCGGGCTGCTGAGTGAAGGGGCGATTACAGAGATTGGCGCGGTGATTAACGGCGCACATGCCGGGCGCGCGGGTGCCGAAGAGATTACTGTGTTCGATGGCACAGGCGTGGGCTTGCAAGACCTGGCGGTTGCCTCGCGCGCGGTGGAACTGGCTGTCGAACGTGGCCTTGCGCAACAGATTGCGTTTTGAATTAGGCGCGGGCCGCCCGGCGAGCGCTTGAATGCGCGGGGAAATCATCCGATAACACCCCGATTGCGGCCCGAGCGGAGAAATGACAGTGGTGATGCGTGACGTGAACGGGCTGGCGGGGTGATGCTGGCTGCGCCATCAAATGGTGGGCCAGATGCCAAAGCGGCATCCGGCCCGCGCCTATGCATTGCGACCGGGCGCTATTTGCGCAGCGGTGAAACCTTCGTCAACCGGCATATCGAGCGGCTGTTCGGGGGCAATACAGTTGTTGTCTGTGGCCGCCGTACCGGGCAGGACAGTCTTGGCAAGCCGGTTTTCAGTCGTTTGCGCGCTGTGATGAACCCGGCTGATCTGGTGCTGGCACCGTGGCATCTATTGCAGAATTATCATCGGTATCGCGCCCCATTCGTGCCGTTTGGCATGTCGCGGCGTCAGCTTGTGGCCTTTCTGGAAGGTGAGAGGGTCGATGCTGTTCTGGCTGAGTTCGGTTCTCAGGCGGTGTCGATCTGGCCTGTCTGCAAGGCGATGGGGATTCCGGTGTTCAGCTATTTCCGTGGCCGAGATGCCAGCCGCTACCTGCAAAGCGCCAGCCGGGTTGAGGGGTACCGGCGTATGATGCCCAATCTGGCCGGGGTGTTTGCAGTATCGCAGTTTCTGCTGGATAATCTGGCGGCACAGGGGCTGTCGCATCCGAACGCATATGTGGTGCCCAGTGGCACAGATGTCGCGGCGTTCAGTCCGGGCGAGAAAACGCCCGGCCAGATGCTGTTCGTGGGCCGGTTTGTTGAGAAAAAGGCCCCAAAACTGACGCTGGATAGCTTTCTGGCGGTCGCAAGTCAGCACCCCCATGCGCGTTTGGATATGGTGGGGGATGGGCCGTTGCTGAATGCGTGCAAGGCGCTTGCTGCAAGCTCAGGTCTGGGGGACAGGGTTGTGTTTCATGGCAGGCAAAGCAGTCTGCAAGTGCGGGCGCATTTGTCGCGCGCCGATATATTTGTGCTGCATTCTGTGACGGGACAGGATGGCGAAACCGAAGGCTTGCCAAGTGCAATACAGGAAGCCATGGCGGCGGGTGCTGCGACCCTGAGCACCCGCCACGCGGGTATTCCCGAACTGGTCGAGCAGGGTATTTCCGGCATCTTGGTGGATGAAATGGACGCGTCTGGCATGCGTGAGGCAATGAATACCATGCTTGCTGATCCCGCAACAACCCGTCAGATGGGCGTGCGGGCTCGTGAAACGGCATTGGAACGGGTTGACTACCGGCGACTTTACCAGAAGGTGGAAACCGTGATCCGTCAGCAGATTGACGCAAATTCAGGGGCAAAGCGCGGATGACGAAGCCAATGCGGTCCATATGTGCCATGACAACCGTGCGCAATGATGACCTGTTCCTGACGAAATGGATCAGGCATTACGGCGATGCGCTTGGGCGCGAAAACCTTGTTGTGATCCTTGATGGACATGACCAGACCCTGCCAGAGGATGCCGGTTTTCTGAATGTGATCCGCCTGCCGCATCAACCGCTGCCGCGCGTTCCGGCAATGCGGCGGCGTGCGCGCGTGATGTCAAAGATTGCCGGCGGGCTGTTTCACTATTTCGATATGGTGATCGTGACGGATGTGGATGAATTCATCGTGGTTGACCCGGATCTGAAGCTGGGCTTGCGCGACTATCTCTCTGGCCTTGATCGACCGCCTGCGGCCATTTCTGCGCTTGGGCTGGATGTGGGCCAGCATCTCAGGCACGAAGCGCCGCTGGACCCTGACAAGCCATTTCTGGACCAGCGCAGCTATGCGCATGTCTCGGCGCGGTATACAAAACCGGCGATTGCCACCCGCCCGCTGACTTGGGGTTCGGGAATGCACCGGATCAAGGGGCGGAATTTCCGCATCGACCGAAATCTGTTTCTGTTTCATTTCGGAATGGTGGATTTCGCGCGCTCGACGGGCAAGACCGCTGACCCGGACCGGCTTGCAACGGGCTGGGAGGGGCATCTTGAGCGGCGCGAGAAGCTGTTCTCGATCATCACCAATTCCACGCCTGTAGAGGGGGATAAATATTTCCCTATTGCGCGGCGCAGGCAAACTTGGGTCCGTCCGCTGTATGCGCTGAACAAGCCGGGCATGATTCCGGGCGATCCGGTGGTACAAATTCCGCAGCGGTTTCGGGGATTGGTTTAGCGCCTCCGATCCGACACAGGGTTCGGTCAAGAGCGCCGAGGGGGCGCATTGAGGGCGTTGCAGTCTTTGACCGGCGCGGAGTCAGGGGCGTCAGCCCGCCGTGCATCGCCGGGCCGCCCCCACGGCACGGCGATTTGGCTACCACCAGCGCACAGATCTGATCTTTTAAGGACTTGGCCAGCATAAAGCGCTACAGATTCAACCGTGGACCGCCGCACCGCGGCCCAACGCTGCGCGGCTTTGTACCCAGTGCTGTATGTCCGCAAAGTCCCGAAAGAAGTTACTCGGAATTTATTATGAGGTGCAAAAGACGGGCGTGCAGGCGGGTGGGGGACTGCGCCAGTTTTGCACATAATCCGGCCGGGTCGGTTTACGTCAGCGCCCCACAGGGCCGGGAAAAGCCGGATAGCCGAGCAATTCGAAATCCCTCGCGTAAAGCTTGCGAACAAGCGCGACGGCGGGTTGCGTATAGTATTGTTCAAGTTTGCTGCTGGCGGCTGTGATTTTGGAAGTCCCTGCTTCGACCTTGTGAGGGCGCGCGAGGCGTTCCGCGTGTTCTGGGTCTTGTCCGATAGCGGATCACCACAAACGAATGGAATAATGAAAGGCACATCGACTCTCTCGGCCTCAGGCCTTTACAGCTTTCAATACACGTTCCTCCAGTTTTTCGTTCGAAAAAAGATAGGCGCGGTTGTGGATTGCGGCCCTGTCCCAGTCTTGTGACAATGCCTGCAAGATTTTTCCTGCAAGATCATGCGGATCGCCGATCTTGCACAGAAGGCCAGCGCCAGAGTTTTCAAGGATTTCCACTGCACCGGGTATTCTGGTTGCAACTACGGGGGTGCCTTGGGCAAGGGCCTCGATCACGACATTCGGAAAACCCTCCCATAGCGAGGGCAGCACAGCCAGATGAGCAGCAGCATAAAGCGTTTCCGTATCATCGACATGACCAAGGAAATCGACATCCTGTGCTATTCCAAGCGCTCCCGACAGGTTTTTCAGATCTTTTTCCAGCCGACCAGTGCCTGCAATGCTGAGTTTGCAGGTGATATCCTGGCGCAGGATCGCAAAAGCCCGCAACAGGGTTGCGATATCCTTCTGTTCTTCCAGCCTTGCAACGCAGACAATCCTGTTGGCTTCGCGGTTGCACACTGGATCAGGGTGTTTTTCGACGCTCACTCCATTGGGGATCAAGGCGATCCGGTTTTCCGGTACGCCCCAATGTCTACGAAGCTCTGTGACCATTTGCTGGGTCAGGGCAATGACAAGGTCGCATTGCCGATAGCCGAACTTGTGGACCAGCCATTTGAACTTGCGCATGAACAGCCCGCGCATCTGGGTTCTTTCCCAAGTGGACAGCGCTTCGCGCAGGATGAGCTTTGGCCGGGACGGGCAGGCCGAGAGCGAGAGCAGCATGGCGGGCAGATTGCTTGCATCCACCACAAGGCAGATATCGGGGTCGTGTTGTGCAAGAATTCGGCGCAAGGGGGCGACTGCTGACAGGTTGCGTTTTGTCCCGAAGACTTCAAGCTGAACAGACGGGTCGGGGATGTACTGGTTCAGGCTGGGGGCATGGCCGCAGGTCAGAATGACATCGTTGCCATGTTCTGCCAGAATATTCGCGTATTTGACCGCGTTTTTGCCCGCCCCACCAGAAATGGCGCGGACATAGATGACGATTCTCGGTGATTTCTTATGTCCCATATGGCACCTCGGACCGGGGTTAGGGGGCTAGGTCGGGGTGGCCTTCATACATGGATCGATCTTTTGATTTTCCGGTACGGATGTCTTCCCATATCTTGTGTCTGACGATGGGCAGGACGGGAATCTTGCTGCCAGTCATTAGCCCCAGCATGATGCGATGCTGGCCATTTCCTGATTTCATCAATTCGCCCTGCCTGCCGATACAGATGACAACAGGATGCGCATTTTCCTTGAAGCCGTCGCGTTTGATGCTTTCGATCAAGCGATCTGCCCGTTCGCAACGGTTGAGGATATCATCGTGATTGCGGCAATCATTCCAAGGGCGCAGGCCCTTTTCGACCTTTTCGACCACAGACGCATAAAACTCGGTTTCCTGCCACGGTTTTCTGTTGTGATATCGATCCTCAAGCGCTTTGAACAGCAGTCCTTTGCGCGGGGCATAGGGCCTGACATGGGTGTCCCAATCGCCATCTTCGACCATGCCGATGGCGCGGTATTTGCAAAACCGTCCATTGCGCAGCGGTGCCAGATAATCTTCCTGCTTCAAACTGTTGGGGCGCAGTGTGCTGTTGATGGTATCGGGGTCAACCCAGATCTGTCGGTACGGGTTTCCCTTGGTCACAGAGCCGGGCCGTGTCACACGATACCATGTCAGGCGCAGCCTGTAGAGGATGTGCTTTTGAATATATCCGAGCCCTGAGCCGCCGCTCATTGTTGCACTCCAGACATGGCGCTGCCCTGTATCCTTGAAACTGGCGATGCTGATAGGGGCTTTGCTGCGCAGGGGCAAGCGCGTTGTCCATTCGGGCGTGCCGAGGGCATGGACTTCGGTGCGTATAGTGACATGGCGTCCTAGCCTCTGCGCTGGGCTTTATCAGACCCCTGCACATAATGATCCCGATACCAGCGCACGAAGCGGGCGACGCCTTCGCCTATATCTGTTGCAGGACGGTAGCCTGTCAGGCGCATCAGCAGGCTGCTATCGGCCCATGTGGCGGGCACGTCGCCTTGTTGCATCTCCATATAGTTGCGCGTGGCACTCAGGCCGGTTGCGGCCTCGATCTGGTCGATGAAATCTTCCAGCCGCACTTTGGTTGAGTTGCCGATATTGACCACGCGGAATGGCGCGACGGGAGAGAGGCTGTCGCCTTCGACGCGGCTGGTTTCGGCCGGAACGGCATCAAACAGCAGGCGGACGCCGCGCACCAGATCATCGACATAGGTAAAGTCCCGCCACATCTCGCCGTGGTTATAGACGTCGATGGGGCTGCCTTCCAGAATGGCGCGGGTGAATTTGAACAGGGCCATATCTGGGCGACCCCACGGCCCGTAGACCGTGAAGAAGCGGAACATGGTGATGGGCAGGTCATGGATATGTGCCCAGGAATGGGCCATGGCCTCATTGGCTTTTTTGGTCGCCGCATAGAATGACATCTGGGTGTCGGCCTTGTGGGCCTCAGCATAGGGCATGTCTGTATTCGCGCCGTAAACCGATGAGGTCGATGCCATCAGCAGATGTTTGGGCTGAGCTTCGCGCGCGGCTTCCATCAAGTTGAACGTGCCGATGATATTGGCATCGACATAGGCGCGCGGGTTCTCGATGGAATACCGCACCCCGGCTTGGGCTGCCAGATGAACGATCACGTCGGGCCGGGCATCTGTTACGGCGTGCGAAAGCGCGCTTGCATCTTCGAGCATGGCCTCGGTTGCGGTGAAATGCGCGTGCTGGTGCAGCATGTCATGGCGCTGGCGCTTGAGCGTGACATCATAGTAATCGGTCATGCCGTCAAAGCCCGCGACCTGCCAGCCTTCCTGCAACAGCAACTCGGCCAGATGAAAGCCGATGAACCCGGCCGTTCCCGTGATAAAAGCGCGCTTCATTCGGCGGCGTCTTTTGTCGCATCTGTCGGAGCGGGGGCAGTGGCGCGGCCAACGCCTTCATATTTCACGAAGCCTGCGGCAAGGGCGTCATCGCGGCTATAGATATTGCGCAGATCGGCCATGACGGGCGTGGTCATCGACGCGGCCAGTCGCTTCAGGTCCAGTGCGCGAAACTGGTTCCATTCCGTCAGGATCAGCAGGCAATCCGCGCCCTCTGCGGCAGCGTATGGGTCCGTCTGCCAGTCCACACCGGGCAAAAGCGCTTCGCCTTCCTTGCGGCCATGCGGGTCCACCACACGCACGCGCGCCCCGCCGCCCACCAGTGCTGGCACGACTGTCAGCGAGGGGGCCTCGCGCATGTCATCGGTTTCAGGCTTGAAGGTCACGCCCAGAACCGCGACGGTCTTGCCATTCACAGACCCGCCACACAGGTCCATCACCTTGTCGATCATGCGCCGCTTGGTCAGGTCATTGACTGCGATCACGGTTTCCGTAATCCGCTGCGGCACGCCATGTTCCTGACCGATCCGCGCCAGCGCGCTGGTATCCTTGGGAAAGCATGACCCGCCGTAGCCCGGCCCGGCATGCAGGAATTTGTTGCCGATGCGCCCGTCCAGCCCCATTCCTTTGGCAACCGATTTCACATCTGCGCCCACCCGTTCACACAGGGCAGCGATTTCATTTATGAAACTGATCTTGGTGGCCAGAAAGGCATTCGCGGCATATTTGATCATCTCTGCGGATTCGAGGTCGGTAAAGACGATGGGGAAATCGCGTAGAAACAGCGGGCGGTAAATGTCGCCCATCACCTCTTGCGCGCGATCACTCTCAACACCGACGACAACGCGATCAGGTTTCATGAAATCGTCAATCGCGGCACCTTCGCGCAGGAATTCGGGGTTGGAGGCCACGTCAAATTCCGCGTCAGGACGGGTTTTGCGGATCACCTCGGCCACTTTGCGGTTCGTGCCGACGGGGACGGTCGATTTCGTGACCACCACGGCATAGCCGGTCAGGGCATTCGCTATATCTGCGGCGGCTGCCATCACATAGGTCAGGTCTGCATGGCCATCGCCGCGCCGGGTTGGTGTGCCGACCGCAATGAACACCGCATCGGCCCCATCGACTGCGGCAGCGAGGTCCGTGGTGAATGTCAGCCGTCCCGCTTCGACATTGCGCGCCATGACGGCATCAAGGCCAGGCTCGTAGATCGGGACTTCGCCGCGTTCCAGCGTGGCGATTTTTTCGGGCATCTTGTCTACGCAAACCACATCATGCCCGAAGTCGGAAAAGCACACACCCGACACAAGCCCTACATAGCCGGTACCTATCATTGCAATTTTCATGTCTCGCCCTGTCGCTGCCCCGCATTACCGGATGTGCCCGTATCATATCTGCGTGCGAGAGTATAAGCCAGAACCGACGTTAATCCTGTTGCAGGCTGGATTTTGCGCTGTACGGCGGTGGTGCTCAGGTGCCGAATTTCTGCCCGCTTTGCTGAAAGCTTTTGTAGCTTGCCATAAGGTCGTTGAATTTACCGCCTTGAACCGCGACATGCGCGCGCAGGGCCACAGCGACGTCGTCTGCATTGCCATTTTCAAGCGCTTCCAGAATGGCGCGGTGTTCCGACAAGGATTGTTCCAGCCGGCCCCGGACCCGCAATTGAAGCCGCCGATAGGGTTTCAAGCGACGGTGCAACTGACCCGCCTGATCCGCAAGAAACTGGTTGCCCGACGCCTTGTAGAGCAGGTGATGAAACTTTTCATTCTCTGCGTAATAGCGGTCTGAGTCGTTGTTGGCGACGGCATCTTCGCAGGCGATCACGGTGCGATACAGTTCTGCAAGGTCCTGTTGTGTGACCCGCCGCGCGGCCAGCCTGCCGCAAAATGCCTCTAGCTCGGCCATGACCTCGAACATCTCTATCATGTCGCTTAGATCGGGGTGGCGCACAAAAGCGCCGCGATGGGGAATCAGTTCCAGCAGGCCCGACGCGGCGAGGCTTTGGAATGCTTCGCGCAACGGCGTGCGAGAGCAGCCGAATTTTTCGGAAAGCGAGATTTCATCCAGCCTTTCCCCGTTCACCAACTCGCCGGTGACGATCATATGTTCAAGCGCCTCCCGGACGCTGTCGGCTCTGCGCGATGACATTTCTAGTGCCCCAGCTTCTCTGATCTTGTCTTAGTATACCACTGTGTATTTCGCAATTCCAATATTGTATACAAAAATCTTGACTTTGTATTCTCAATGGCCTTCACTGTATCCACATTGTTGAGGAGCAATGAATCAGCGCAAGGGCAGGGAGACCCTTCGCCCAAGTTTCAGGGAGGAAAAGATGAGAATTTTATCACTAGCGGCCGCGTCTGTACTGGCAATCACATCCATTGTCGGATCGCAGGCGGCACAGGCGCAACAGCTTCGCCTGTCGCATCAGTGGTCCACTGCCGATCTGCGCCATCAGGTTGCGCAAATGATCGCGGATGATCTGGACGAGGCCGATGTCGGCCTGTCAATCCGGATCTTCCCTTCGGCATCACTGTTCTCCGCGACTGAGCAGTACCAGCCTGTCAGCCGTGGCCAGCTTGATATGACGGTTTATCCGCTGTCTTACGCGGGCGGCCAGCGGCCTGAATTCAACCTGACACTGATGCCCGGCCTTGTACGCAACCATGACCACGGCGCGCGACTGAACGATTCGCCCTTCATGGAGCGGCTTGAAGAATTGATGGCCGAAGATGATGTCATGGTTCTGGTGCACGGCTATCTGGCGGGCGGGTTTGCGGCCAAGGACGGTTGCATCACACGGCCAGAGCATATGGAGGGCCGCAATGTCCGCGCAG
Organism: Roseinatronobacter bogoriensis DSM 18756; assembly: GCF_004366635.1. Classification (GTDB taxonomy): domain Bacteria; phylum Pseudomonadota; class Alphaproteobacteria; order Rhodobacterales; family Rhodobacteraceae; genus Roseinatronobacter; species Roseinatronobacter bogoriensis. The sequence goes on from NZ_SORN01000001.1 coordinate 712,803, forward strand.
CGGGCCGCGCGTTTGAGCAGATGCTTGCAGCTGCAGGGGCGTCCATTTCGTCCATGGCATCCTCGGAGATCTATAACGGGATGCAGACAGGCGTTCTGGATGCGGTGAACACCTCTTCCTCGTCTTTCGTGTCGTTCCGCCTGTATGAGCAGGTCGATTGCTACACGCCGGCTGGTGATATTGCGCTGTGGTTCATGTATCAGCCCTTGTTGATGAACAAATCAACATTCGAGGGCCTGAGCGAGGAACAGCAGGAGGTGCTTCTGGCGGCGGCTGCGCGCGCCGAGGAGTGGTATCTGGAACAGGCCAAGCTGGATGATGTCCGTTCTGTCGAAGTGTATCAGGAAAACGGCGTCGAGATTGCCGAGATGACGGCCGAGGATTTCGAGGCATGGCGCGCGCTGGCGATGGAGTCGGCCTATGCGTCTTTCGTCGATCAGGTTCCGAATGGTCAGGAACTGCTCGATATGGCGTTCGCGGTCGAGTGATCGACCCGTAACACGGGCGCGGTGAGAGCCGCGCCCACTTTCTTTTCTCACAGATTACCAGGAGTCATGTCTAATGGCCTTGCCGACCGTTGACGCCGGATGGCGACGCGGCGCAGATTTTCTTGTCCGCAGTATCGGGGGTCTGTCGACCCTGTGCGGCTGGATCGCAGCGTCCATGATCCTCGCCTCAGTCTTCATAACCTGCCAGATGATCTTTGTGCGCTTTGTTCTGCGCCAGTCAACGATCTGGCAGACGGAAACCGTGATCTATCTGATGATCGCGGCCACGATGCTGGGCCTGCCCTATGTGCAGAAACTGCGCGGACATGTGAATGTGGACCTGTTGCCCCTGTGGCTAAGCCCCTTGCCGCGCAAGCTGCTGGCGATTGTCGTGCTGCTGTCGGGCATTGTGGTGCTGGGCATCATGGGGTTCTACGCTTTTGAGCATTGGCATACGGCCTTTCAGCGCGGTTGGCGGTCATCCAGCGTCTGGGGACCACCGCTATGGATTCCTTATCTGGCAATGCCACTGGGTTTTGCGCTTTTCATCCTACAGCTTCTGGCCGATCTGCTGGCCTTGCTGACAGGTCGCGACACTGCTTTCGGACTGGAGGCTGACTGATGGACCCGCTTATTCTTGGCGCACTTGTTGCTGTTGCGACCATTGCCGTGCTGTTTTCCGGTGTTTCGGTTGCGACCGGCCTGCTGATTGTGTCCGGCCTGTTCCTTGTCCTGTTCGAGGGGATGTGGGCGCTGGAGCTGATGCCTGATAAATTCTTCGGCAAGCTGAATTCCTTTGCACTTCTGTCGATTCCGATGTTCATCATCATGGGCTCGGCCATATCCTCGACGCGGGCAGGTGCGGACCTGTATGAAGCGCTGGAACGCTGGCTGACCCGCGTGCCGGGCGGGCTGGTCATGTCCAACCTTGGGGCCTGTGCGCTGTTTTCGGCCATGTCCGGGTCCAGCCCTGCGACCTGCGCGGCCATAGGCAAGATGGGTATCCCTGAGATGCGCAAGCGCGGCTACCCGGAAGAGGTGGCAGCAGGGTCCATCGCCGCCGGTGGGACGCTGGGCATTCTGATCCCGCCATCGGTGACAATGATCGTTTATGGCATTGCCACGGAAACCTCTATCGGGCGGCTGTTTCTGGCGGGTGTGCTGCCGGGGCTGATGCTGGTGGGGCTGTTCATGGTGTGGTCGGTCTATTCGACCTGGCGCAATACGGGCCTGTCTGTCATGTCGGCCCGCAGCTATTCGCTGCGCGAGAAGCTGGAAATCCTGCCGCGCGTGATCCCCTTCCTGCTGGTGATCGTGGGGGTGCTCTATGCCATGTATGGCGGCATCGCCACGCCGTCGGAAACCGCTGCGGTCGGTGCGCTTCTGTGTCTGTTGATGGCGATTGTCATCTACCGCATGTGGTCGCCAAAATCGCTTTGGGTGGTGCTGCGCGACTCCACGCGGGAATCGGTGATGATCCTGTTCATCATCGGGGCTGCGGGCGTGTTCAGCTACATGCTGTCGTCGCTGTTCATCACGCAATCCATCGCGATGTGGATTTCCGATCTGGATGTGAACCGCTGGGTTCTGCTGGGGGCGGTCAATGTCTTTTTGCTGATCGCAGGGTTCTTTTTGCCGCCGGTCGCGGTGATCTTGATGGCGGCGCCGATCTTGCTGCCGATCATTCTGGCCGCGGATTTCGACCCATACTGGTTCGCAGTCATTCTGACGATCAACATGGAAATCGGTCTGATTTCGCCGCCTGTGGGGCTTAACCTGTATGTGATCAGTTCCATCGCGCCCGATATCAAGCTGAAAACCATCCTCAAAGGGTCCATGCCCTATGTGGGCTGCATGGTTCTTGCAATCGTGATCTTGTGCGTCTTTCCGGGGATCGCCACATGGTTACCAGATCTTGTTATGGGGCCGGTAAGATGACACGCACAGGTTATTTGGGCGATCTTCTCAGCCAGTTGGCAGAACGCCGTTTTGTTCCGCTGCGCGCGGTATCGGACAAGCCGCTGCGCGAAATGTGTGCCGCGCTGATCGCGGGCGAGGGCGAGGTTTCGACCATGCGTCTTGCAGGCGATATCCTTGCGTCCTATGCGCGGCTTGATGAAACAGGGAAGCGCGCGTTTTTCGCGCTTCTGGCAGAGGAGTATGACATCACCCCCGAAGCTGTCACGCAGGCCGCTTTGCGCTACGGCGAGGACCGTGATGCCAATACCCTGCGATGGTTGCTGGAAGCGGCAGAGCCGAAGCGACAAAGCCTGTTGCGCCGGTTGAACCATGCCCCCGGTGCCACAGGAGAGTTGGTGCGTATGCGCCGCGACCTGTTGCGCCTGCTGCCAGAGATGCCGGAACTTGCGCGGGTTGATCTGGATTTCGCACATCTGTTTCAGTCCTGGTTTAATCGGGGCTTTCTGGTGCTGAAACAGGTGACCTGGGAAAGCCCTGCGCGGTTGTTGGAAAAGATCATCGAATATGAGGCGGTCCATGCGATTGGCGATTGGGAAGCGCTGCGCGCGCGGGTGGACCCGAAGGACAGGCGCTGTTTCGCATTCCTGCACCCGGCCATGCCTGATGAGCCGCTGATCTTTGTTGAGGTGGCCCTGACCAAGGGCATACCGAATTCGGTGCAAAACCTTCTGGCCCCCGACCGCACCTGTCTGGATGCCGCCCAAACCGATACAGCGACCTTCTATTCCATTTCAAATTGTCAGGTGGGGTTGAAGGGGATCAGCTTTGGCAATTCCTTGATCAAGCAGGTGGTCGCGTTGTTGCAGCAGGAATTCCCGCATCTGCGCAATTTCGTCACCCTGTCGCCAATTCCCGGCCTTGTCGCATGGATGCGTGAATTGGCCGAACAGGGCGATAGTGCCGCGCAGTCCTGTCTGGAGGCCGATCACAGTGCCGACAAGGCCGCAGCCCAAAGCCTGCGCGCCTTTGGTGCGCGCTATCTGCTGGAGGCCAAGGACAACAAGGGGCGCCCGCGCGACCCGGTTGCGCGGTTTCATCTGCATAATGGCGCATTGGTCCATGAAATACACGCACAGGCCGATACCTCTGCGCGTGGGCTGCGCCAGTCATGCGGGGCAATGGTGAATTACCTGTATGATCTGGAACAGGTAGAGGCCAATCACGAAAGCTACGCCGCCCAGCACAAGATCGCCAGCACGCGAAGCATGCGCCAATTGGCACGCGTCAAGCCGGACTGACCGGCATGTGCCACAGGAATTTTACGAGAAGGAGTTTCCGCTGATGTCAAACCCCCTGTATGACGCGTTATTCGCGCCGCTCTCGGGCAATGACCGTCCATTTCTGTATTTGCACGATGACACGGTGCTGAGTGCGGATGCGTTCCATCGCATGATCGCGCGCTATGCCAATGCGCTGGGCGCGGCAGGTGTCGCAACGGGCGAGCGGGTTGTCGTGCAGGCCGCCAAAAGCCCCCGGATGCTGGCGGTCTATGGCGCGGCTGTCACGGCGGGCGCGGTATTTCTGCCCTTGAATACGGCCTATACAGCAGAAGAGCTGGAATATTTCGTCTCGGATTGCGGGGCAAGCCTGCTGCTGGTGGACCCCGCGCGGATAGAGGCACTAACGCCAGTGGCCCGCAAGCTTGGTGTGCGGCTGGAAAGCCTTGGTGAGGGGGGCAGTTTTGATGCCATCGCACAAGTCTGCGACGACAGTTTCGCGGCTGTGCCACGCGCAGAAGATGACCTGACTGCCCTGCTTTATACCTCAGGCACAACCGGGCGGTCCAAGGGCGCGATGCTGACCCAGCGCAACCTGCTGTCCAATGCGCAGACCTTGGTTGATCTGTGGCGCTTCACCCCGGACGATGTGCTGCTGCATGCCTTGCCGATCTTTCACACGCATGGGCTGTTCGTGGCCAGCAATGTGGTGTTGCTGGCGGGCGCAAGCATGATCTTCCTGCCCAAATTCGACATCGAGCAGATTTTCGCAGCACTGCCACGGGCCACCACCATGATGGGCGTACCGACCTTTTACACCCGTATGCTGGACGACCCGCGCCTGAGCCGCGACACGGTGGGCCATATGCGGTTGTTCGTGTCCGGGTCTGCGCCCCTATTGGCCGAAACGCATGTGGCCTGGTCGGCGCGCACGGGCCACGCCATTCTGGAACGCTACGGCATGACTGAAACCAATATGCTGACATCCAACCCTTATGAGGGCGCGCGTCGTGCGGGCACAGTGGGCCATGCCCTGCCGGGGGTGGAATTGCGCATTGCCGATCCCGACACAGGCGCAGAGCTGCCGCAGGGCGAGACAGGCATGATCGAGGTGCGCGGGCCGAATGTGTTCAAGGGCTATTGGCAAATGCCCGAGAAAACCGCCGCCGAATTCCGCAAGGACGGGTTCTTCATGACCGGCGATCTGGGAATGATCGATGATCAGGGTTATGTCAATATTGTTGGTCGGGCCAAGGATCTGATCATCTCTGGCGGGTATAATGTGTACCCCAAGGAAGTGGAAATGGTGCTGGATGACATGCCGGGCGTGGCAGAGAGCGCCGTTATCGGCCTGCCGCACCCTGATTTCGGTGAGGCGGTGGTGGCTGTGCTGGCCCAAGGCGACACAGCGCCGGATATTGCCGGGATCGAGGGGGCCTTGCGCGACAAGCTTGCACGCTACAAGCAGCCCAAAGCCTATATCGTCTTGCCTGAATTGCCCCGCAACACGATGGGCAAGGTGCAAAAGGCCGCCTTGCGGCAGCAATATGAAACCCAGTTCAAGGAGCCAGCCCAGTGACAATGGCACGATCGGTGATTTTCGAGGCCCCCGGCGGCCCTGAGGTGATGAAATTTGTAGAACGCCCCTTGGGCGAACCGGGCCCCGGGGAAGTGCGCATCCGGCACCATGCCTGCGGGCTGAATTATATCGACATTTACCAGCGCTCTGGCGTCTATCCTTTGCCCCTGCCGCATGGGCTGGGCATGGAAGGTGCCGGTATTGTCGAGGCCGTGGGCGAGGGGGTGCAACATCTGGCTGAGGGCGACCGCGTTGCCTATGCATCGGCACCGCCCGGCGCATATTGTGATGCGCGGGTGATGTCAGCGGCACAGGTGTGCAGGCTGCCTGATGGCATAGATTTCCGCACGGGCGCGGCAATGATGTTGCAGGGGCTGACGGTCGAATACCTTTTCCACCGCACAGTTCCCCTGAAAGCAGGCGATACGGTCCTGTTCCATGCCGCAGCGGGTGGGGTTGGCCTGATTGCCTGCCAATGGGCGCGGGCGCTGGGCATCCGGCTGATCGGCACAGCAGGCACAGACGAGAAATGCGCCCTTGCCCGTGAATACGGCGCGGCAGAGGTCATCAATTACGCGCGCGAGGATTTTGTGACGCGCGTGCGCGAATTGACGGACGGGCGCGGCGTGGATGTGGTGATGGATTCAGTTGGAAAGGCCACATTCGAAGGGTCGCTGGATTGTCTGCGCCCTGTCGGCATGATGATCAGCTTTGGCAATGCCTCTGGCAAGGTGCCGCCATTCGATTTGGGCATTCTGGGGGCAAAGGGCTGTCTGCAACTGACACGCCCCACGCTTTTCGTGCATATTGCGCATCAGGAAACATGCCAGAAAATGGCCGCGCATCTGTTCGAGATGGTGGAAAGCGGCAAGGTCGAGATCCGTATCGGGCAGGAATTCGCCTTGCAGGATGTGGCAGAGGCCCATCGCCAAATGGAAGCGCGCAGCACAACCGGAAGCTCGGTCCTGATCGTCTAGCGCCATTGACGCAGTTCAAGCGGCCCCCCGACCCTGGTCGTGGTCGAGGGGCCTGCCCGCCGGGCCCAACTTTGCCCGACGGGATAATCAGCGCGGCAACAGAACGCTGTCAACGACGTGGATCACGCCATTGGACTGGTTAACATCGCTGATTGTAACCCGCCCTGCATTGCCTGACTGATCATAAATCCAGAGGCTGCGCCCCCGGACCTGCGCGCTGAGCGGCGCGCCGGAAAGGGTTTCCATGTGAAAGAAGCCATCGCGGCTGGCGCGTGCCCGGCGCATGATTTCAGCGCCGGACAGGTTTCCGGCAACAACATGGGATGTAAGTATTCGTTGCAGCATGGCGCGGTTTTCGGGCTGGAGCAGCGTGTCGACCGTGCCATCCGGCAGCGCGTCGAAGGCCGCATTGACTGGTGCAAACACAGTCATCGGGCCGGGGCCTTGCAGCGCATCGGCAAGTTCGGCGGCCTGCACAGCGGCCACGAGGGTGGTATGGTCGGCCGAGTTGATCGCATTCTCGACAATGTTGCGTTCGGCCAGCATGGGCGCGCCACCGACCATCGGGTTGGCCACAGCCAGTGCGGGCGCAAGGCCCAGACCAAGGGCAAGTGCAGTTATCTTGAAGGTATTGAGCATATTGGCGTCCTCTTGTGTCACGCGCGCTTATGCGCCGATGCAAAAGGGACGGTCGTTCAGAGAGATTAGTTTCAGAGGGGGGCGAAAAACTGTCTTTGTGTCAGGATTGGTGATGGGGCGAAAATGGCGGGTCGTGTTTGCTGGCAGATGCTAGAAAAAAAGGTTGCCGCTTTGAGGGCTGAACGGACGGTCGCTATCGATACGATGTCAGCGAACACACGGGTTGAATTGACTCAAAATCTGGTGCTCACTCTTTAGCTGACCGCGTTTTACAGATAGGGCATAATCCAAGCGGAAAATCTAAGTGTCTTATGATAACGAATTGAAGCGAGCAACATGGCTGATTATCTCCACTTTGAATGCGTCAAGGAACACCGTGGTTCCTACTTCGTAGAGTATAGACCGCCGGTGTCGAACCAAAAATTCGCAACCCTCGATCTCATATTCCTCAAATCAGTTTCTTGGGAAGAAGTAAGTATTTTTGTTGAACAGGAAATCAGATTTTGGCTAGGGCGTTATCCTGTGCCATTAATGGTCAGTGCTTGGGATGATGCAGAGGCGATGCTCCGTCCGCTTGGTTCCGGTCGCGGTTCTTTAGTCGCTTGGGTTTCACCCAAGAGTGGCGAGATTAAGCAATCATGGGACGTCAATGATTTGGATAGATATCTTGAGCAGTATTTTGTTACTCCTGATTGGCAAGAGGTATATGCAGACTTAAAGTTTCGCACACATGATGAGGTTAAATCAGAAGCACGGAAGAGGGCTTCAGAACAAGTAAAGCAAGTCAAATTACTGAAATTGTTACTAATACTATGGCTAGTAGCAATCCCTCTTGGATACGCGCTAATTGAGTTTTTTGGCCCCGAGTGGTTAGGTTTTATCGGGCTTGGCTTCGTACTTTGGAAGGCATTCATGCTGTCGCTGCGGATTTGGGGTAGAGCAAAGCCTTCGCCGAAAGAACTTGAAAAAGCTGAAAAGCAAAGAAAGATGGACCACTATTTTTACCATTGTGAGCGAAATCCTACTGGCTTTTGGCGGCTGAAAAATGAGAACTTCGAAAATGACAGTCGTGAACGGGTTCGAAAAGACGCCAATCAAATGGAAAGCAAGCCGGATTAAATATGCTTTATTCTTAACTTATGATATGTTTGGATGCGCAACTATTTTGCTGTTTGATTGAATGAAATTTTATCGAATAACAACCAGCAAAGGTGCATAAGAGGCCAGCGGCAGCTTGGTCCCGCCTCGCGGAGATCGGAGCTAGGCGCAAAGCGCGGAATCGAGGCCGAAGGCCGCCGCGCATCGCCGCACCGCGGCCCGACGCTACGCGGCTTTTCATCCGGCCTCGCAATGTCTGCGAAGTCCCGCCTCCCGGAGATCGGAGCCAGGCGCAAAGCGTGGAATTAAAACCGAAGGCCGCCGTGCCTCAAAGGGCCGCCCCCACGGCTCGGCGATTTGGTTGCCCCAAGCGCTTCGATCTGATCTTGCAGGGGTTTGGCAAGCATAAAGCGCTACAGCTTATGCGGTGGATCGCCGTACCGCGGCCCGACGCTGCGCGGCTTTGCATCAGGCCTCGCTGTGTCTGTAAAATCCGGCTTTGCTGACTTCAAGGCTGCCACCTGCGCCGAAATCTGATCTTTCGCGGATCTGCCCAGCATAAAGCGCTACAGATTTATCGGTGGATCGCCGCATCGCGGCCCGGTTTTCTGCGGGGCCTGACTGACGACTGATGCGCAGGATCACCTGCGCTTGTTGTCACTTCGGAAATTTGGTGACACAATCTGCGGCCTGTGCGTATTTTGGCACAGGTCATTTCAACAACGGTATGCTCACATGACTATTCCTTCTCATGTCAAAGACATGCTGAATAGAATTCGGGCCCGTTTTTTCGACACCCCTTTGCATGAACGCATGCTCCCAAGCGATGCGGAGTTCACCACCCTGCGCCCTGTGCGCAAGGCCACGCGCGCCACTGTCGCGAAATACTGGGCGCGTCTGGCCACCACGACAGATGCGTCGGATCGTGATGCCATCGCCGACCCGCTGACACTGGCCATGCCAGAGCAGTTCAACGCCAATATCGAGAACTTCATTGGCACCGTGAAACTGCCTGTCGGGATCATTGGCCCCTTGCGGATCAACGGGTTGAATGCCCATGGCGATTTTCATGTGCCAATGGCCACGACCGAAGCGGCGCTGGTCGCGTCCTATGCGCGCGGCGCCTATGCGGCCACGAAATCGGGCGGGGTCAGCACGGCTATCCTGTATGAAGGGGTCATCCGCACACCGGCCTTTGTTTTGGAAAACCTGCTCAATGCGGGCCTGTTCGTTGAATGGGTCGTGTCACAGGTTGACCAGTTGAAGGCGGCAGCGGAATCCACCACCCGCCATGGCAAGCTGATTTCGGTCGAACCGGTGATCGACAATAACGTGGTGTTCCTGATCTGCCGCTACACGACCGGCGATGCGGCAGGCCAGAACATGGTGACAATCGCCACCAATGCCTTATGCGATGACATTGTGGCGCGCTGCCCTGTCGCGCTGAAGGCATGGTATATCGAGGGTAATTTTTCCGGAGATAAAAAAGCCTCGTTTCTGGGGCTGGTCACAGGGCGCGGGCGCAAGGTCAGCGCATCGGTCACGCTGAAGGCGGGCGTGGTGGAACGCAGCCTTGGTACAAGCGTTCAGGCCATGCTGGATTACGGGCAGGTGGCCAATCTTGGGGCGCATCTGTCGGGGCAATTGGGCGCGCAGGCACATTACGCCAATGGGCTGGCCGCGCTTTATCTTGCGACGGGTCAGGATGCCGCCTGCGTTGCCGAAAGTGCGATCGGCATCACCCGCATGGAGGCGCGCGGCCAAGACCTGTTTTGCAGTGTGACCATGCCCAATATCCTTGTCGGCTCAGTCGGTGGGGGCACATCGCTGCCCAGCCAGTCGGCGGGTCTGAACATTTTGGGGCTGAAAGGCGCAGGCCATGGCGCGGCGCTGGCCGAAGTGGTGGCGGCCACCTGCCTGTGCGGCGAAATCTCGATCGTGGCGGCGATTGCGGCGGGGCATTTTACCCGCGCGCATGAAAATCTGGCGCGGCACAGATGATACCTGCCGCGCTCTGGACCTATCAGAAAGAACGCTTCCCGCTGGTCAGGACCGTGCCCTTGCTGGCGGTGTTTTCTGCCGCGAGCATTAGCGTATCCGCCGAAATGGCAGGGCGGCCCCTGCCGGGCTGGGGGGCCTTTGCGGCAGGGTTTGCCGTGGCAATGCTGCTGTTTTTCCAGATGCGGGTTTGCGATGAATACAAGGATCTGGAAGATGACAAACGCTACCGCCCCGACCGCCCCATCCCGCGTGGGCTGATCTCGCTGCGCGCTGTGCTGTCGCTGGGGCTTGCCTCGCTGCCGCTTACCGCCTTCGCGGCATGGGCGTGGCACCCGCCGCTTATATGGCTGCTTGGGGGGGTGTGGCTGTGGCTGGCCGCCATGACGGCAGAATTCGGCGCGCCGGAATGGCTGAAGGCGCGGCCGGTGCTGTATCTGCTCAGCCATATGGCGATCATGCCGCTGATTGATTTGCTGCTGACGGCAATGGAATGGCTGCCCGCAGGCGGCCCGGCCTTTTGGCTCTGGTTGTTTCTGGCGCTGTCCTTTGTGAATGGTTGCGTGCTGGAAATCGGGCGCAAACTTTGGGCACCACAATCCGAGATTGCGGGCGTTGAAAGCTATTCCGGCCTGTGGGGGCCGAAAAAGGGCGCCTTGATCTGGGCTGCATGTGTCGCGCTGTCTTGGGGTTTGCTGGTCGGTGTGGGGGCGGCAACGGGTGTGGTCTGGGTCGCGGTGCTGCTGGGCGGTGCGGGGGCGCTGTGGTGCATCCGGGCAGCGGCGGCCTATGCGGCAGCGCCCACCATAGCGGCGCAGAAACGCCTTGATATGGCGGCAGGGCTTTGGGTCTTTGCCTGCTATGCGCTGGCGGGTTTTGCGCCGCTGATTGTAAGGATGTTCTGATGGTCATTGTCCTGCAGGATCAGGCGCGCGATGTCGCGGATGTCGGCGGCAAGGCTGCCGCCCTGTCTCGTTTGGCCGAGAACGGATTTGCGCCGCCTGCGTTTTTCGTCATCCGCGCCGAGGCGTTCGATACTGGCGCGCCGCTTGCGGGCTTCGCGGACGCGCTGGAGAAACTGGGCGCGGGGCCGTTTGCCGTGCGCAGTTCGGCGCGGCAGGAAGATGGCGCCGCCCACAGCCATGCCGGGCAGTTTGACACGCTGCTGAATGTGCCCGCCCGCGGGGTCGAAGTTGCGGCGCGACGGGTCTGGCAATCTGGCTTTTCCGAAACAGTGGCCACCTACCGCGCGCTGAAAGCCCAAACAGGGGCCGAGGGGCCAGCAGTGATTGTCCAGCGCATGATTGATGCGCGCGCCGCCGGTGTGGCGTTTTCCGCCGATCCCGTAACAGGGCGGCGTGATCGTGTGGTGGTGTCGGCCATTGCCGGACTGGGCGAGCGTCTGGTGTCCGGCGAAGCGGATGGCGAGGATTGGACAATCGGGGCCACGGCGCAATGTGCCACGGTGCCTGCCGTGCTGACGGTGGCGCAGGCCGAACAGATTGCCGCACTCGCCCGCCGTGCCGAGGATGTGTTTGGCGCGCCGCAGGATATTGAGTGGGCGATAGATGATGAAGGGCTGCATATCCTGCAATCGCGCCCCATCACCACACCGCTGTTGCCGCGCCCGAATGATGATACCGCGCTGACGATTTTCGACAATTCCAATATTGTCGAAAGCTATCCGGGCATGGTCAGCCCGCTGACCTATTCCTTTGCGGTGCATGTCTATGCCCGCGTCTATCGGGCCTTCGTGGCCTTGTTGGGCGTGCCGGACCATATAATCACCGCGAATTCTGCCGTGTTTGGCAATATGCTGGGCCGAGTGGACGGGCGGGTGTATTACAACCTTGTCAACTGGTACCGCGCGCTGGCGCTGTTGCCCGGGTTTTCGCTGAACAGGGCCTATATGGAAACGATGATGGGCGTGGACACGCCCATGCCCCCAGAGGTGACCGACAGCATTGGCCCACCACCGGCCAAGGGCGGCGCGCGCATTCTTGAATATGCCCGATTGGCGCGCGCGGGTGTCGGTTTGGTGTGGCAGGCGATTGTGCTGCCGCGCACGCGCCGCCGGTTCTATACGCGCCTGAATGCCGCGCTGGATGGCGGTGTTGATGTGGCGCGCGCCGGACCCACCGCGCTGGCGGCGGAATATCGCAAGATCGAAAGCACCTTGCTGGACCGTTGGGATGCGCCGCTGGTCAATGACTTCCTGTGCATGATTGCCTTCGGGGCCTCGCGCAATCTGTTGGAAAAATGGCTGGGGCCGCAGGGTTTGACCCTGCATAATGATGTGATGATCGGGCAGGGCGATATCATTTCGGCGGAACCCGCGCAGCGCATCATGAAAATGGGACAGATGGCGCGCGCGGCGGGGCTGGATGCGGGGCTGATCGCGGATGGCATGGCCAGCCTTGACGCCCATCCCGACCTGCGCCGAGAGGTGGAGAGCTATCTTGAAAAATTCGGGGACCGCTGCACCGAGGAGTTGAAACTCGAAAGCCTGACCTTGCGCGACGACCCGTCCAGCCTGCTTGCCGCGATTGTCGCCAGCGCGCAGCGCGGCGCGCAGGATACGCACAAGACCAAAGACCCCGATTGGCGCGCGCTGTTTGCCAACCCGTTCAAGCGCATGATCGCAAAGGGCCTGATTGCATGGACGAAAAACCGCGTGCGCGACCGCGAAAACCTGCGCTTTGAGCGCACGCGCATCTTCGGCCATGCGCGCCGCGTATTTCTGGCCCTTGGCCGCGAATTCGCCGCGCGCGGGCTGCTGGAGTCGCCGCGCGACGTGTTTCACCTGACCACATCTGAAGTGTTGGGCGCGGTCGAAGGGTTTGGCCTGTCGGGCGATCTGAAATCGCTGGTCAATTTGCGCAAGGCCGAAGATACCGCCGCCGCACAGCGCCCCGACCCGCCGGAACGTATTGAATTGCGTGGCCCTGCCATTGCGCCGATCTGGTCCGATGTGCCGGTGACGCAAGACCAATCCGCTCGGCGCAAGGCAACGGGCTGTTCGGCGGGGCGCGTGACCGCCGTGGCCCGCGTGATCCGCGACCCGCGCACGCAATCACTGGCCGCAGGCGAGATACTTGTGGCGCGTCATACCGATCCGGGCTGGATTGCCGTATTCTCGAACGCATCCGCCATCGTGGTGGAGCGCGGATCACTTTTGTCGCATTCGGCCATCGTGGCGCGCGAATTGGGCATTCCCTGCGTGGTCGGGCTGAAGGGGGCCACGCACTGGGTTGCTGATGGTGAAACCCTGACCGTGGACGGTGCAACCGGCGAGGTGGAGAGGCATATTGGCGAAGTCTGAGATTGAGGGGAAAGCCGCTTTTGACCACATCCGCTATGCCCAACTGTGGGAAGATGCGGATATCCTGACTGCGGCCCTGGGCGATTGCAGCGGGCAAACACTGGTGTCGATCTGCGCGGCGGGGGATAATGCGCTGGCCATGCTGCTGCTGGACCCTGCCAAGGTTGTGGTGGTCGATCTGTCGCCTGCACAGATCGCCTGCCTGAAGCTGCGCATCGCGGCCTATGCGACCCTGACCCATGCCGAATTTCTGGAACTGATGGGCGCGCGCCCGTCCGCGCGGCGCAAGGCGCTGCTGGCGCGTGTGGTGGCGGCGCTTGACCCTGAAACGCGGGCCTTCTGGACTGCGCTTGCCACAGATGTCGCGCGGTTCGGGGCGGGCGGGGTTGGCAAGTTTGAACGCTATTTCCGGATATTCCGGACGTGGTTTCTGCCCCTGGTGCACAGCCGCGCCACGCTTGACGCCATATTTGTGCCGCGCGACCGGCACGGGCGGCAGGCGTTCTTTGACACGCGGTTCAACACATGGCGCTGGCGGGCGCTGCTGAACGTCTTTTTCTCGCGCTTTGTGATGGGGCGCATGGGGCGGGACAAGGCGTTTTTCGACCATGTCGAGGGCAGCCCCGCGCAGCATGTGGCGCGGCGCATCCATCACGCAGCGGTGCAAACCGACCCGTCGGAAAACCCCTATCTGCACTGGATCATCACGGGCACGCATGGCGCGGCCCTGCCAATGGCGTGGCGCGCAGAGAATTATGACACGATCCGCGACCGCTGCGCCCGGATTGAAATCCGGCCCGGATCGTTGGAGGCGTTCATAAACACCGGCGAGTTGGCGCATGGATTCAACCTGTCGGATATTTTCGAATACATGTCCCCGCCCGTTTTCGCGCAGGTATATGAAAGCATTCTGGGGGCCGCCGCCCCAAATGCGCGGCTGGTCTACTGGAACATGATGGCCCCTCGCCGGGTGCCTGCGCACCTGTCCGCACGCGTGACGCGCTTGCGCGACTTGGAGGATGACTTGAAAGCGCGCGACAAGGCGTTTTTCTATTCCGATTTCGTGGTCGAGGAAGTTGTCGGGTGAGTGTCGCTGTGCAACTGGTCATTGCTTTAGGCTCGGTTGCCGCCCTTGTGGTGTTGATGGCGCTGGCGCGCCGCCTGCCATTCGGTGCCGAGGTGAAACGCAAGCTGGTGCATGTCGGCACTGGCATCTATGCGATGGGCTTGCCGTGGCTTTTCCCGGACCGCTGGCCCGTCTACATGATCCTTGCGCTGACACTGGTGATGATGGTCATCTTGCGCATGCCGCAAATTTCAGGACGGCTGGGCGAGGCGGTGCACAGTGTCGAGCGCCGGTCCTACGGGGATTTCCTGTTGGCCATATCCGTCGGGCTTTGTTTCTTTCTGGCCGACGGTGTGGCGCTGTTTTATGTGCTGCCCATCGCGGTGCTGACACTGGCCGATGCGGCGGCAGCACTGGCGGGAAGCGCCTATGGCACGCGGCGCTTCAAGGTGGAACAGGGGGTCAAAAGCGTCGAGGGCACAGTGGTGTTTTTTGTCATGACGCTTCTGGTGGCGCTGATTTGCCTGATGTTTCTGTCGGACCTGCCGCCCCTGAATATCCTGACACTTGCCCTGCTGGTCGCCGGTTTCGGCGCATTGGTCGAGGCCCAAAGCTGGCGGGGGTTCGACAACCTGTTCCTGCCGCTGGGATTGCTGGTTCTGCTGGAGGTTCACAGCAACAGCCACTTAAGTGATCTGGCCGTGATTGCCGTGCTGTTTGTTCTGGCCATCATTGCCGCGCGCGCAATCGGGCCGCGTTTCGGCCTGTCCACCCATGCCGCGCGGGTCTATGTCGTGGCGATATTTCTGATACTGGCCTCGGTCGATTTGCAAAACGCGATCCTGCCCGCGCTGGTGCTGGCAGCATACCCTTGGGCCAATGCCCGCACCCCTGCTGGTGATGATTTTGGTGATCTGGATATGGTGGCAGGGCTGGCGTTGTTCAGTTTCGGCTGGCTGGCGCTTGGCAATGCTGTCGGGTGGAACGCGGTCCAGTTCTATGGCCTGACCGCAATGGGGCTGGTGATGGGGCTGGGCACGCTGGCCTTGCGGCGCAGATTGGTCTGGGTGCCGGTGATCGCGGCGGCGCTGCTGGCCCTTCGCCAGATTGTAACCGCGCTGAACCCGCCGCACAGTTTATGGGCCGAACCGCTTCTGGTGCTGGCCTGCCTGTGCCTGGCGCTTAGCGCTGCGGTCAGTGCGGCCCTGCCTGATATGTTTTTCAGGCATCGGGTTTTGAAGCTGACGATATTATCCATGATCCTGCCGCTGGCCTATTATGCGCTTGCGGTCATGGATCAGGGGGCCACACCCCCACCAGCCGGAGGAAGCCTGTGACGATTGAGACACTGAAAACCGATGGCGCGTCCCTGACCCTTCATCTGAACGGGCCGGACTGGGACGGGGCGTGCGCCGCAACACTGGGCAATGTGTCGTTCAAGGCACCACAGACGGGGGCGGCGCTGCTGGAACAGGCACTGGCGCGGGTGCGTGAGGTGGGCATGGATCGGGTGTTGGGGCCAATGGCAGGCGACACATGGCACAGCTACCGCTTTGTCAGCGAAAGCGACGGCTCGCCCGCCTTTCTGATGGAACCGGCCAACCGCCCGCACGAGCCGCTGATCTTTGCCGATGCCGGATTCCAGCCTGTTGCGCGGTATTTTTCGGCGCGCATGTCCTTGGAAAACAACGATCCGGCGTCCTTGCCTGCGCCTGACGGTTTCACGGTCGAGGCATGGGACGGGCGCGACCCGGATGCCTTGTTCCGAGAGGTGTTTGCCCTGTCTTCACAGGCATTTGCAGGCAATGCGTTTTACATGCCCATAGCTGAAGCCGCGTTTCTGGACATGTATAAACCCGTCATCCCCCTGCTGAGGCGTGAGTTGATCTTTTTCGCGCGGCGGCCAGACGGGGCTTTGGCGGGGTTTTTATTCGCAATCCCGAATTATGCCGAAGGGCTGGACACGAAAACCGTGATCCTGAAGACCTATGCCAGTTTTGTGCCCGGTGCGGGGCGGCATATGGTGCATGCCTGCCATGTCGCCGCCCGCGCCTTGGGGTACCAGACAATGATTCATGCGCTGATCCATGACGACAACCGTTCTGCCGCGCGCAGCCGTCAGGAAGGTGGGCAGGTGTTTCGCCGCTATGAATTGCTTGGGCTGAAACTGGATGTCTGACCTGCTGCGCGACTTTGCCGCCGCTGTTGCGCGCCATCCCGACCGGGTGGCGCTGGTGGATGGCAAGGGGCGCGCGGTCACATATCACGAGTTGGACGCGCGCCGGATGCGGTTTGCAAGCGCGTGGCAGCGCAAGGGCATTGGTGCAGGCGACAGGGTTCTGCTGGCCATGACGGTGGATGCGGACCTTTATGCCGCGCTGGCCGCGCTCTGGACCATTGGCGCAATGGCTGTGCTGCCCGAACCGGCCATGGGGCTGGCCGGTTTGCGCCATGCCGCGCGCGCCACCAGACCGCGCGCCTTTTGCACCTCCGGCCTGTATGGCCTGCTGCGCTGGGTCTTGCCGGAATTATGGGGGTTGCGTCATCTGCGGCCCGAACAGCGCGCCGTGCCGCCCCCCGGTATGGTCCCTCCGGCGGGCAGGGATATCGCGCTTATTTCCTTCACATCGGGCACAACGGGGGCACCAAAGGCCATTGCGCGCAGCCATGATTTCCTTGCCGCGCAGCATAACGCCATTGAGCCACTGCTGCACAGCGCGCAGCCCGAACGCGATCTGGTCGCGTTTCCCGTCTTTGTGCTGATCAATATCGCCAGCGGGCAGACATCGGTTTTGCCCAACTGGAAAATGTCTCGCCTTGACCGGCTGAACCCTGCGCAACTGCGCGACTGGATGCAGCGAAACCGCGTCACCCGCGCCCTGATCCCCCCGTCCTTGTGCGAGATGTTGGTGCAGGCGGGCGGGAATGCGCCGCTGCATACGGTTTTTACCGGCGGTGGCCCTGTTTTCCCCGAACTGATTGACAGGATGCAGGCAGCGCGGCCTGATCTGGGTGTCTGCTGTGTCTATGGCTCGACCGAGGCGGAGCCGATTGCCCATCTGGACGCGACCGAGATAACAGGGGACGACCGTAAAGCGATGGACGAAGGGCAGGGGCTTCTGGTCGGGTATCCGGTTGCGGGAATTCGCCTGCGCATCGACAAGGACGAAATTCAGGTTGCCGGTGCACATGTGAACTGCGGCTATCTTGAACCCGCCCATGATGCTGAAAACAAGATCCGTGATGGCGCGACAGTCTGGCACCGCACGGGCGATGCGGGGCGTCTGGATGCGCAAGGCCGCCTGTGGCTGCTGGGGCGTATGGGCACGGATGTGAAAATCGGCGGTCGCATGCGCTATCCTTTCGCGGTCGAGGTCGCCGCGCGGCAATGGCCCGGTGTGCGCCAATGCGCCCTGATGGCGGCGCAAGATGCCGCCTGCCTTGTGATCGAAGGGGACAAGGCGCAGGCGGCAGTTTGGCAACGCCATGTCGCTGATCTGGGGATTGACCGTGTCTTGCATGTTCCGGCCATACCCATGGACAAGCGCCACCGATCAAAGATTGACCGCAAATCGCTGTGCGCATTGTTGAATTAATCAAGGCGGCGCGCTTTCCGCAGCGCCAAGGCCGTGGAAGGGATGAACCGCACGGGTGGCAAGCGGGACGGAGTGGTGCCTTTCGCGCGGCTTTTCTGGCTGATTGGCTGAGGCGTGGTCTCTCTCGCCCCGCACTAAACCATGTCCCGAATGGCTCAGGCAATCAGCGCCAGCGCTATCCCGCCCGGCAGCCGCCACGACAACCATGACCTAGCGCGGCGCCTTGCGCCTTGTTTCCGCGCAGTCAGAAATCGAGTAGGGGGATAGTCGTGCAAGACACATTTCATTACTGACGGGTCCGGTGTGGAAACTTGCGGCGATGGCGGGTGGGTTGCCGCATTTGTAACAACCAGGCCATTCGGTGTGCGCGTCCAGATCATTGTTGCGCATCTGACCGGGAAACCTGCTGCGCTGCCGACAAAGGGGTTGCGTGCGTTGCTGCAAATATGCAAGCCTATCGAAAATGCGACACATATAAGTCGCAAATGTTAGGGATGGTGTGTATGCCTAGATCAGATTTCTGGTCCGGCTTGGCTGTGGCCGGGTTTGGGCTTTTGGCCTTGTTTTGGATGATCCCGAATTACGCGGGGTCGAACCCGTTTGCGCGTATGCCGCCCGAACTGGTGCCTAGCATAGGGGCATGGCTGATGGTGGTGTGCGGCGGTATTGTCGCCATCAAGGGCCTTGCCCAGATGCTGCGCGCACGGATTTCTCCATTGACGGCTGATCTGCATTGGGGGGCTGTTGCTTGGGCCGCGTGGCCCTTTGCCTATGTGGCTGTCGCGATCTGGTTCATGTCCTTCATCAAGATCACATGGTTCGGCGCGTTCCTGATTGGCGGTATGCTTATCCTGCTGGGTGAACGGCGCTGGTGGATGATCCTTGGCTGTTCCATCGTCCCGGTGGTGCTTTTGTATGTTCTGTCGGTTTACATGATGCGCGTAGGGGTGGTGTAACACATGGATTTTTCCGCTGTCGGAGCTGCCGCCGCTGAAGCGCTAACCCTTGCATCCTTCATCGGCATCGGTGGCGGGGTGCTGTTGGGTTATATTGTCGGCGTCATTCCCGGCCTGTCGCGATCTGTGGCGATTTCCATTGCCATTCCGATGACCTTCTACATGTCGCCCTTTATCGCGATTTCGTTTCTGATCGGGTTGTCAAAGGGCACCGCTGCCGGTAGCGCAGTCTCTGCGATCCTGCTGAATGCGCCCGGCGAGGCGTCTTCTGCGGCGACCTCGCTTGATGGGTATCCGATGGCGAAACAGGGCAAGCCCAAGACGGCCCTTCAGGTGGGTCTGATCGCGTCGGTGCTGGGGGATATTCTGGCCACGATTATCCTGATTTTCGTGGCTATTCCCTTTGCCCGCGTTGCGCTGCTGTTCGGCCCTTATGAGATGGCCGCCATTCTGGCCTTTGCGCTGGTGTTTATCGCAGGCCTGTCGAGTGGCAATGTCTTCAAGGGGCTGGCCGCCGGGGGATTGGGGATATTTCTGGGCACAATCGGCCTTGATAACCAGACCGGCCTGCCGCGCCTGACATTCGGCTATACCGAGTTGATGGATGGCATGCCGCTGATTGCGGTCGCGATCGGGACATTGGCGCTGTCGGAAATGTTCGTGCAATCCGAGAAGCTGCGATATGATCGTGAAAACATGTCTGTTGCCCTGCAAAAAGACACCAGTGACCGCATTACCTGGCCCATCTTCAAGAAGATCGTGCCCACAATCCTGCGGGGCACAGGGGTCGGCACCTTTGTGGGCGCGCTGCCGGGGCTGGGGCCGTCGGTGGGCTCTTTCATGTCCTACGGCATGACCGTCAAAGCCGCGAAAGACCCTGAAAGTTTTGGCAAGGGCAACCCAAAGGGCATTGCGGCCGCAGAATCTGCTGATAACGCGGTGATCCCGGCGGCACTGATCCCGTTATTCGGGCTGGGTATTCCGGGCAATGTGTCGGCGGCACTGTTGATCGGGGCTTTTGCCATCCACGGTATAACCGTTGGTCCGCTGCTGCTGCGCGACAATCCTGAATTGCTGTATTCAATCTTTGCAGGCATGATTCTTGCGTCGCTGATCATGTTGGTGCTGGGCTGGTACGGGCTGATGTTCTTTGCCCAGATCACCCGCGTGCCACCGCATGTGGTCATACCTATCGTGATTTTCTTCTGTCTGGCCGGAATGATGCTGCAAGGCTATGGCACTTTTGGTCTGGTTATCCTGATGGGTTTTGCGCTGCTTGGCTATCTGATGAAGAAATATGACTACAGTTTTGTCACCTTTCTTGTGGCCTTCATCATCACCCCGATGCTGGAACTAAACCTGCGCCAGAGCATCATCCTGTCGCGCGGGAATTGGGAGATTCTACTGAACCGCCCGATTGCGTTGTTCTTCATCGCCTGCACGGCAATCGCGCTGATAACCCTGATCATTCGCACGTTCCGCACGGACAAGGCCGCAGCCGGTGCGCCAACGTCAGAATAGTTTTCAAGACGACTGCGCCTTGCGATGGCGCAAAATCACTTCTGGAAGGAACCGTTCATGAAAAAGACACTTGCCGCAATTTTGGGCGCAACCATGCTAAGCGCACCCATGGCGCTGGCTGATAGCTGGCAGCCCGAACGCCCGATGACCATGGTAATCGGCTTTGCCGCTGGCGGCTCTACCGATATTCAGGGCCGTGTTCTGGCGCGTAGCCTCGAAGAATATTTCGGCCAGCCGGTCAATGTGGTGAACCAGCCGGGCGGCGGCGGGGCCGTGGCGCTGACACGGTTTTTGAACGCAGAGCCCGACGGCCATACGTTCATGTTTGGCGTTATGCTTGGCCTGACCTTTTCGCCCATCGTGACGGAAACCGAATATGACATTGATGATTTCCGCTATGCGGGCACCCTTGTCGGGGGACAGTTTGGCGTGGTCGCGCGCGGTGATGCGCCCTACCAAAGCTTCGAGGACCTTGTCGCCTATGGCAAAGAGAACCCCATGACCTATGCGCAGCAACTGCCAATGGATCAGGCCATCATGCAGTTGATTGCCGATCAGGAGGGCATTGATCTGGCCATTGTGCCCACAGGTGGCGGCGGCGGTATGGCCCCGCTCTTGCTGGGGGGCGAGGTCGATTTTGCCTTTTCCGGCGGCACCCATGCCCAATACACCCCCACGGGCGAGATGAATGTGCTGGCCTTTCTGACGCGCGAGCGTTCGCCCTTCTATCCGGATGTGCCAACACTGGTCGAACTGGGCTACCCCTATGCCATGGATGACTTCCGGTCATTCTTTCTGCCGGGCGGCACCCCGGATGAAATCGTGCAGGCGTTTGAAGATGCTGCCCGCTTTGCGGTCGAGCATGAGCCATTCGTCGATGTTACGGTTGATAACACTTTGCACCCTATCGTCTTCATGGATGCAGAGGAAACTGAGGCCACGATCCGCGAAATTCGTGCCGCGAATGAAGATCTGATGGCCGATTGAAGACATAAAAAAACAGGAGAGAGTAACATGAAAAAGACATTTGCAGCCATTCTGGGCGCAACCATGATGACGGCCCCGATGGCCTTTGCCGATGATTGGCCCACCCGCCCGCTGACCATGGTCATTGGCTTCAATCCGGGTGGTTCGACCGATATTCAGGGCCGCGTGCTGGCCAATGTGATGGAAGAATTCCTTGGTCAGCCGGTCAATGTGGTCAACCAGCCCGGTGGTGGCTCTGCTGTGGCCTTTACCCGCCTCGCAAATACCGAAGCGGATGGCTATACCTTCTTGTTCGGCGGGACCACGGCGCTGACCTTCACACCGATCATCACGCCGGTTGAATATGAAATCGACGATTTCGAGTATCTGGCAGCTGTCGCGATTGGTCAGAACGCCATTGTGACTTCGGCTGACCAGCCCTTCAGCACCTTTGACGAGATTATTGCTTACGGTAAAGAAAACCAGATGACCTATGCCCAGCAAACCCCGCTGGACGAGGCGATCATCAGTGCGATTGCCGAAGAAGAAGGGCTTGATCTGGCCATCGTTCCAACTGGTGGTGGTGGTGGTATGGCGCCACTGGTGTTGGGCAAAGAGGTTGATTTTGCCTATTCGGGCGGCACTCATGCCCAATACACGCCGACGGGCGAAATGGTTGTCGCGGCCTTCATGTCCGCAGAGCGCAGCCCCTTCTACCCGGAGGTGCCGACGCTGATGGAACTGGGCTATGACTATTCCATCGAGGATTACCGCACCATCATCGTACCCACGGGCACCCCGGACAATGTGAAAGAGCGCCTGATGGCCGCCGCAGAGTATGCCAGCGAAAGTGACGCGTTCAAGGAAATCACCGAAGGCAACACCTTCTTCCCGGTGGTCTATATCGGTCAGGAAGAGATGGAAGCCAATGTGCGCCGTATCCGTGCAGCGACTGAAGAAGTCATGGCTGATTGATCTGATATATCCTTGCCGCCGACAGCCATAGGCTGTCGGCGGTGTTCTGCGGTTGGCTGGCGCTGGTGAAGGTCAAACCGTTATCGGCGCGCGGCTTTGTCTAGTCTCATGGCAGACGCGTGTATAAGACTGCGTATAGCCATTATCATGCAAGGCCGGTTTTATTAGACCGTTTGCATGTCGCCGTCCTCGACAGACAAAGCGGTGGCTACATGACCCTTCTCCACAGAAACAAAGTCGATATCACGGCTTCCTTGACCATTCCTGCCGATTCTATGGAACGCAGGGGGTTAGCCGCATCACACGCGGGCATTCTCGCATTCTTGCCTTCTGGCCACATGCCGAAGTGCCAGCTTGTCGCATGCTCAAGGCATTGCCCTGACGCTTTCTGCAAATTAGGGAGGGTTGTTCATTCGTTGCCGGACCGCACCAACACCCCTAGGGCTTCCCTTGCACGAAAGCTGAAAACGTTATGTTTTCTCGAGATTTTTGGCTCCGGCGGTAGGGATCGAACCTACGACCAATTGATTAACAGGCGATTTTTTCGGCTAGTTTAAGCCCCTGATTTAGTGACAAATCATTCCGGCATGATGCGCAAGCCCTTGTTTTTGTGTGACAGTAAGCGTATGTCAATTGACAGTTAGCGACACTTGGCGACACTGGATGCAGTGACAAACAGTGACAAATCCAGTGACAAGCGGCGCAGCGACCGACCTATAGACGGGTTGTCAATTTGAACACAGGGGCCAGCCATGCCGACATTCACGACGAAGAAACCGAGCAAAAAAGACGGGCCGCAGGATGGCGTCTTGTATCTCGACCTTGTGGAAGCCCCGGCCAAGGGCCAGCGGTTTTTCTTTGATGACCACCGGGATGCGCCGCGCGGCTTTGGGTTGCGTGTCACACAAGCGGGGGGCGTGGCGTTCGTGCTGCAATACACCGCCGAAGGCAAACAACGCCGCAAGACCATAGGCGACTATCCGACATGGACACTTGAGGCCGCGCGGCTTGAGGCCAGCAAGCTACGCCGCGAAATTGATGCAGGGGCGGACCCGCTAGAGGAAAGACGCCGCAGGCGGGCAGAACCTACGGTCGAGGAATTGGCGCTGGATTGGCTAAAGAAGGCCGCAACGGGCCTCAAGAGCGAAGGCGCAATACGCGGCTATATGCTGAATGATATTGTGCCACACATCGGCAGCATGAAGGTGACGGACGTTCGACGCCGCGATGTGATCGAACTGGTGGAAGCCAAGGCGATGACAGCGCCGCGCGCAGCCGCTCAAGTGCTGCTATATGCGCGCAGGCTTTTGAACTACGCCACAGACCGCGACATCATCGCGGCAAACCCCCTTGCGGGCTTGAGGCCCGGATCAATCCAAGTGGAAGGCAAACGCGATCCGCTTAAAGCCGTGGCGCGCGGGCGTATCTTGACCGCAGATGAAATCAGGGCGTTCTGGGCCAATGCCGAAGCATGCGGCTTGCACCGCCTGACTGCGCTTTGCCTCAAGATGGTGTTGGTCACAGGGCAGCGTCCGGGCGAAGTTGCAGGGATGCGCGAGGATGAAATCAGCGGGCGCTGGTGGACTATCCCGGCCAGCCGCAGGGGCAAGACAGACAGCGCGCATACGGTTTACCTGACCGATACCGCGATGCAGATCATCGCAGATGCAAAGGCCGAAATTGACCGCTTGTCAGAGCGCCGTAGAGCGCCGTGGAGCGGCTTCATTTTTGAGGCTAGACCGGGTGCAGCGATTACCAATGCGGCCCTTGCGCGGGCCGCAGAGCGCAGCCGCGATGCGCTTGGGAATATGGCAAGTGACCAATGGGGCCACTGGACGCCGCACGACCTACGCCGCACCATGCGCACAGGCTTGAGCGCCGCGAAGATCAGGCCAGACATTGCAGAATTGACGATAGGTCACACTAAGCGCGGGATCGTCGCGGTTTACGATCAGCACGGTTTTACAGATGAACGCCGCGCAGCTCTTGAGGCTTGGGAGCGCCGCTTGACTGCGATCATTGCAGGTCATGACCCGGATGCGGCCAAGGGCGACAACGTGGTGCTACTTGAGGGGGCGCGGGCATGATCGACAATTCAGGGCGAGGCGGACAGCCGCCAAAAATTTGTCCCGTTACAGAAGGGGGTTGGGAAGTCGATTTGGCAGTTGAAAAGATCAACCTTGATAGTGATCTTGCTGGCCTTGTTATCGAAGCGCTGGAAAGCGTCGGAGCGCCGCAAAACTTGACGCTTTATTCACAGGCGCTTGGAATAATGCGGAACTATCGGCTGCAATTTCAATTCCTGAACAACCCAAGAACTAGCGCTGACAAGAATAAGAACACGAAAGGGATAGGGCGCTTCAAGAATGACCTTAAGCGCCGATCTGAAAAGATGGCAGCGCAACTAGATGCGGCCTTGAGTGACGAAGCGTCATATCATCTTGATAGCTTGATTCAGGAAGGTGAATTGCGCAGTCACATGAAAGCGGCTTATGACAGCTTGATTGCGATTGCCGACCTGATCGAGCGGGCGCAGGATGGAGTTGTCCCAATGTCTGCCGCCGAAATTAGAAACGATGCAGGCAGCAAGTTGAAGGCATTGGCGCGGAAAAATGGATTGCCGATGATGGCTTTCGTTGCGGCCTTTGGGATTTACCCTAAAGTTGGGAATGGCATTCACGAACAAGACGCATTTAATAAGTGGTATCAAAGGCTTGAGGGCTAAACGAAACTGTCCGTTGTCTTGTCCAATTACTAGCTAAACGACAAACTTTACCCTTGGCGACATGTAAACACACATGGAGCGCCAAGACATGGACTTTCAAAACGACCTACTGACAGAACTGCAATATGCAGAACTTACCGGGCGTAACGTTCGCAGCGTGCAGCGTGAACGATCACAGCGCATTGGACCAGCATTTATTCGGATCGGGCGGAAGATTTACTACCGCAAAGCTGCAATTGAGGAATGGCTAATTGCGCAAGAGCAGTCGCAGCCGCGCACAAGGAGGGCTGTTTGATGCAAGGCCCATTTATTCCCGATGATGTAGCGGAAGTTTTGAAGAATGCTGAAGCCGTCTTGCAGGCAAAGGCTAAGCGCCTTGACCGCCTCTTGATGATTTATGGCGATGGCGCTGAAGATATTGAATTCGATGATGGTGAAATCAGTCAATGGGAAGTTTCGATTGAGCATGGCGAAGTCGAACGCCTAGCGCAGAACCTTCGCGGCATAGCGGAATTTGCGGGATGGCTTGCAAATTTCACCGTTGATCCAAGTGATGAAGCTGAGGTGCAGAAATGATGGCTTCCAAAAAACGAAATCAGGCCGATCAGCTTACTGCAAGACTGAAGAAAATCATCACAGATGAATACAATGATTGCGACATTAACCGGGACGTGGCGCTATCCGCTGCAATCCGACTGATGTTGACGCTTCACATGGAGCGGTGCGGAATTATCCCGACAATCGACATGTTGCGCGATTTGGCCGATGTGGTCGAAGCGGATGTTTTTCGGGGGCCGCTGCAATGAAGCCCGATCACAATTTCAAATCACATGAGATGCGAATGCGCGCGGAATGGGCTAAAGCGCTGTGCTTTGCGATCAGCGAATGCCACCCGGACGATGCAAAACAGATCATGGCAGCGGCCTTGGATGATATGGCCGCAGGCAGTCCGCCAAAAGCATTTCCATTCTGTGACATTCGCAGCGATGCAGACTGGTGGGCAGATTGTGCGCACCCGGCAGAACTTGAATGTTACTTTTCATCAGCCCTGAAGCGGCTGGGCAATCGGGCGCTGGGCGTCAAGGCACGAAAGCGGCTGTTTGTTGCCTTGTGGCAGTCTTTCCCCCTCGCAGATCGACAGGCGTTTTTGTCGCGTGTTGATGCTGATGGGCGTTTTTGTAAGGGGGGTGCGTGATGCTCACAGGAAACACACCCGCAGATTGCGTCTTTCAACCGCTCTTGCTTGGCATTGCGCATTCTTATGGGATCGTGAAAGATCTTGATGACGCGAGCTTGCGCAGTGCAGTCGCCGCTTTGTCTGTTTTCCGAGGGCCGGGCCAAATTGCGCGCAATGTAGCTATCGACCTTATCCGCGACGAGTTGCAGGCAAGGGGGGCGGCATGAACGCGCACGATCCATTCGATAACCTGCCACCCATGCCGCCGGATGACGCATATCAAGAAGAATTCCACGTGCCTAAAAGGCAATCGGTTTTCTTTTCTGCTTCAGAACTGGAAGGCCAGCCGATACCCGCGCGACAATGGCTTGTTAATGGGCTTATTCCGTCCGGCACTGTTACGCTATTGGGCGGGGATGGTGGCACCGGCAAGTCGCTTCTGGCGTTACAGCTTGCAGCCAGCACAGCCCTTGAACGAGCATGGCTTGGCCTGCAAACGGCATCCGGCACAGCTATGTATATCAGCGCCGAAGATGACCGCGACGAATTGCACCGCCGAATTGCAGACATATGCCGCGCAGAGGGCGTCACACCCGCAGACCTTGACCGCCTGACCCTTCGCAGCCTAGCGGGCGAAGATGCGCTACTAGCCGCGCAGAATGGCCGCACAGGCGCGTTACAGGCTTCATACCTGTATCGGGAACTTGACGCCAAGTTGCAGGAAGATGCACCCGCGTTGATAGTGCTAGACACCCTGGCCGATCTATTCCCCGGCAACGAAAACGACAGAGCGCAGGCGCGGCAATTTGTGGGCATGTTGCGGGGCTTGGCGATCCGCCATGAATGCGCAGTTGTCATGCTTGCGCACCCCTCATTATCTGGCCTGAATAGCGGTTCTGGCACGAGTGGCAGCACAGGCTGGAATAACTCTGTGCGCAGTCGCTTGTATCTGGAACGCGTGAAGGATGAAGGATACGAAACCGACCCGGATGCACGCATTCTGCGCACCATGAAAGCAAACTATGGGCGCATAGGGGGCGAAATATCCCTGAAGTGGCGTCAAGGTGTTTTCGTGCCAGATGCGCCAGTTACCGGGCTGGATAGAATGGCAGCAAACGCAAAGGCAGAGCGCGTCTTTCTAAATCTGCTAAGGGCGTTCACAGCACAAGGACGCCGCGTCAATCATGCAGGCGGGCCAACATATGCACCCAAGCTGTTTTCAGAGCATCAGGACGCAGAGAAATGCACCAAACGTGTATTGCGCGCAGCAATGGAAAAGCTGTTGGCAGATGGAAAGATTAAGATTGAAGAAGATGGGCCAAGCTACAAACGCCGCACCTTCCTTGCAGTATCGGATGGGGGCTGAAGATGTGTCCAACCCCTGTCCAACCCCTTGTCCATCCTATCACCAAAGTATTGTCCAACCCCCTGTCCAACCCCCTGTCCAACGTGTGTCTATATATATCCCCATACCCCTATGCGCTGCGCACCCCCTTGGAGGGGAGCGCGCGCAATAGGTTGCAGGGCAGGATGACGCTTGCAGGCAGTTATATCAGGCCAGCGTGATAAAATGGTTCCAATGGTCAGAGATACCAAAGGGCGGGGAGCGAGGGATCAAGATTTGCTTTCTCTCTCACTGAAATTCAGGGCGTTATGTTCAGCGCGACATAACGCACTTTCGCGGGCCGCTACCCTCACAGTTTGCAAATTCCGTTGCAAAGTTTGTGCAAACTGATAGACTATCAATTGCCAAAGGGGTTTTAGGTTCTGAAAAATATCAGATTTCTATAATCCTGCTATAATTTGTCACTGGATTTGTCACTAGATATGCCCAAGATAGACGCCATACCCGACAAGTTTGCAGCCGGATACATTGACCGGCTGGATGGTCGCACGGCCATTGCACAGGATATGCGTGCAAGATGGGCAGCGATGACTGACGATCTGGGCGGCGAGGGCAGTCTTAGCTACTCGCAGCGCAGTCTGATCGAGAGGGCGCTATGGTTAGAACATTGGCTTCATGTGCAGGAACGCGCCCTTGCCGATGGTGACTATCAGGCGTTTGACGCTGGCAAGTGGACCCAAGCCTGTAATTCGCTTCAAGGCATACTCAAGACGCTTGGGATCGAGCGACGCGCCAAGGACGTGACCAGCTTGCAAGACTACATCAAAGGGCGGGCCGCGTCATGATACTGGTCACGATCAGACCCGGCCCTGTTCTGCATGTTTGGCGTGATGGGCAAGAGGTAGCGCAGGTGACGCTGACCATCCCGGCGGCGCTTACACTGCTGGCCGATCTGGCGCAGGCAGTAAGGGGGCGCGCATGATCGACATACGCCAAGCGATGACAGACCCGGCGCTGTTTGGCCCTGTCTTTGGGGGCGAGAGTTTCAGTGCATGGCGGGCGCTGCTGGCCGCGTTTGACGGTCTGGAACTGGACGCCACAGAACTGGACACGTTCAAAGCCCTTACAGGGCGCACAGAGACGCCACAGGGGGCTTTCCTTGAGTTGTGGTTAGCCATAGGGCGCAGGGGCGGAAAGAGCCATGCAGCGGCGTTTCTGGCGGTGTATCTCGCAGCGTTTCAGGACTACCGCGCCAAGCTGGCACCCGGCGAGGTTGCCACCGTCATGGTCATCGCTGCTGATCGAAAGCAGGCGCGAGCCGTGATGCGCTACACGTCCGGGCTTGTGAATGAAAACCCGATGTTGCGGCGTATGGTCGAGCGCGAGAATTCAGAACAGATCGAACTGAACAACCGTTGCGTGATCGAGATCACCACAGCGTCACACCGTTCTGTCAGGGGCTATACGCTGGCGGCGTGTATCTGCGATGAAATTGCCTTTTGGCATATTGAAGGCTCAAGCCCTGATCGTGAAATCATCGCGGCTATTCGGCCAGCCTTGGCGACGTTGGGCGGGCGTTTGATTGCGCTATCCAGCCCCTACGCCAAGCGGGGCGTTTTGTGGGATACCTTCAAGCGCGCATATGGCGATGACAGTGAAAGCCGCGTTTTAGTGGCGCAGGCACCATCGCGGACCATGAACCCGCTATTGCCGCGGCGTGTTGTCGATGACGCCATGAAGGATGACAGCGCAAGAGCATGTGCGGAATACCTAGCAATGTTCAGGTCAGACATTGCATCTTTCGTTGACCCGCAAGTTATCGAAGCCGCGACACGTCCGAAGCCCTTGGAACTGCCCGCGCAGATCGGCACGCGCTATGTTGCCTTTGTGGACCCAAGCGGCGGCGGGAGAGATGAATTTTCAATGGCGATTGCGCACGCTGAAAAGGATGGGGCCGTTATCGACTTGGTAACTGGTCGTCGTGGATCACCTGCTGAGACGGTCGCAGAATTCGTGCCGATCCTGAAGCGTTATAATATAACGCGCGTGACAGGTGACAAATATGCAGGACGCTGGCCGCGCGATGAATTCGCAAAGCATGGCATTCAGTATCAGGTGGCCGAACTCGACCGCAGCGGGCTTTATATCGAACTGCTGGCCGCGATGAATTCGGGCCGTGTTGAAATTCCGCCTTGTCAGACCACGTTGCGGCAGCTTGCTGGCCTTGAGCGCCGCACAGGCCGCGCGAAGGACATAATAGATCATCCGCCCGGCAGTCACGACGACCGGGCAAACGCAATTGCGGGCGTGACGGTGTTAACCGGCGCGAAGGTAGCGCAGCCGCGCGTCCGTAGTCTGGACTCACCTGTGGGAAGCAGGGGGCCACGGTCTGACCACTGGCGGGAAGCCGGGGAATGGGCTGTTTCCTTTTAACTGCAATACAGGAGGGCCAAAGATGGCCGACGTTACAAAAATGATCGAAGAAACTACAAACGCGATTGATGCGTTTACCAAATCGCAAACCGCGCGGGTTGACGAACTCGACCGGCGCTTGTCGCAGACCGAAACTGTCATGGCGCGGACCCGCAAGGGCTTTTCTGGTGATGCTGGCGGTGTGGAACACAAGGCGCTGAAAAGCTGGTTGCGCACTGGCAAGGACTTGGACACGAAAACGCTTTCGGTCACGAATGACGGCCAAGGCGTGACCGTGCGCGAAGATTGGCGCGATCAGATTTTCAAGCTGGTGCGCGAATTCAGCCCAATGCGCCAAGTGGCAAATGTGCTTGCGACGCAATCCAATGAAATCGAAGTTTTGGTTGATCGGGATGAACCCGCGTCCGATTGGGTTGCAGAGGTTGCGCCACGTGATGCGACCGCAGCGGCGTTTCTGACCCGCCATAAAATTGCGGTGCATGAACACTATGCGTTGCCGTCATCGACCCTTCAGCTTTTGGAGGATAGCGATTTTGACGTGGAAGCGTGGCTTCAGGACAAGATCGGAAGTCGCTTTGGGCGTCAGGAGGCCGCCGCCTTTATGGTCGGTGACGGGAACGGCCAGCCGCGCGGCATCTTGGATTATGACTTTGTGCCAGATGCGGATCACACTTGGGGCGCTGATCCGGCAACGTATGAGATTGGCGCGGTTTACACCGGCGTTGACGGCGGGTTGCCTGCTGATGACAGCGACGCAATCGACAGCCTAATGGATTTGGTGGACAGCCTGAAGGCACCCTATCTGCCCGGTGCGCGTTTTATGATGACCCGCGCGATGCGTAACCGTATCCGCAAGCTGAAGGATGCAGAGGCAAGACCGCTCTTGCAGCCGTCGCTGGCCGAGGGCGTGCCAGATCGGCTTTTGGGGTATCCGATTATGCTTTCGGAAGATATGCCAGCACTGACAGCGGATGCGCCCGGCGTGCTGTTTGGGAATTTCTCGCAGGCATACAGCATTGTTGATCGGATCGGCGTTGCGATTGTTCGTGATATCTATTCGCAGCCGGGCTTTGTCCGTTGGTATGTGCGCCGTCGCGTGGGTGGTGCCATGACCAACCCCGAAGCGGTGAAAGTGCTGGTGCTGGGCAGCGAGCCAGAGTGATTGAGGTAAGGCAGGTTGCGCCCGGAGTTTTTGACGCTCCTATTCTCCAAAGCAACCCCGTAAGCCGGTGAGTGGGCAAACCCCGGCGGTGCAGTGACGTTTTTCAGAAGGGCGTTGACTGCACAAACAAACAGGGCGGATCGGCGGGATGCTGACCGCCCATTTTTATGGAGGGCTGTTGATGGTGAACCCTGAATTGCACCTATGGCGGGCCGTGCTGGTCGCTGGATTGGATGACGCAGCAAAGGCCAAGACGCCAGCCGATGCGGCATGGATAAGGTCACGCGACTTTGTGCTGGTCTGTCATCTTGCGCAGGTGGACCCGCAAGCCGTGTTGCGGGCGTATAGGCCGGAAAGGTTTTTGACAGCGAAGAAAGCGGCCTGATTCTGCGCTGGTGACAAATTTTTTCGCAGCAATGACAAATCAATGACAAGCCCGAAAACAGGACGAAACCCGCTTTCGCGGGCTTGGCGTATCGTCTTGTTTTCTTGGGGATTTTTGGCTCCGGCGGTAGGGATCGAACCTACGACCAATTGATTAACAGTCAACTGCTCTACCGCTGAGCTACGCCGGAACACGTGAGCGCTATAGCAAGTGTTATCAGGCGCGTCCAGAGCGATTTCGCGTCGAAATGTCATTCTCTTTCGCAGCGTGAGAAAATCGCGCCTGGTGACATTTCCGGAGAGCTTTTGACCACACCGCGTTCTTCCAAATCTATCAAATGCGCGAAAATATTCCGGCTGGCGGCGGGTTGAAGCGAGGGGGGCGTGTCGCAATATATCTGGGCGACCAGTTGGGCGATTGTGCGCGGGCCGATCAAGAGTTGGGTCAGGATCGCGTCTTCGCGCATCTGTCGATGCTGGCGCAATTCGACGATCCGGTCGCGGGGGGCATCAACCGGAGCGCCATGGCCCGGATAAAGCCGCCTTGGCGCTTCCGCCTTCAACCGATCCAGTGAGCGCATATATGCGCCCATATCGCCGTCTGGCGGGGATACCAATGTGCTGGACCAGCCCATGACGTGATCGCCGCTGAACACCGCGCCGCGCCATTCAAAGCACAGATGATTGCCGAAATGGCCAGGTGTCCAGATGGCGCGCAGCACGTCCGCCCCAAGCCGAATCGATTCGTTGTCCTTGAGGGTCCTGTCGGCATGGAAACTGTGATCAACACCTTCTCCGCCGCCTGCTTGGCCCGAATCGGCCAGTCCATTCATTCGATCAGTACGCCCGGCGGAGCTGTTCCCATATGCAAGAATCGGCGCGCCGCTATGGCGTGCAAGCCTGCGCGCGAGTGGTGAGTGATCAAGATGCGAATGTGTCACCAGAATCTTGCGCAATCTGCCACGCTGCGCAAGGGCGTTGAGCAATGCTTGGAAATGCGCGTCACTTTCCGGGCCGGGGTCGATGATGCAGACATCACCTGTCCCGATGATATAGGTGTTGGTCCCTTCGCCTGTCATGGGAGAGGGGTTTGGCGCACGGATCACATGCAAATCAGGTTCAAGGCAGTGTGTCACGGTCAGAAGATCTACTTGTAAAGGCAGTGCAGAGTACTGCACTCTCACGCCTTACTCAATTCTACACCTTGCGGGTGTTGTTTGCCTGTAGGTTGGGCGTAAGATCACATTGATGGCCATTAAGAGCACGCCATCGCTGCGCGCGGATTTGCATTCAACCAATCAGATTTTGTGAAATGGTGCCCCCACACGGACTCGAACCGCGGACCTACTGATTACAAATCAGTTGCTCTACCAGCTGAGCTATAGGGGCCTTGGGCGCAGCGTGTAGGCGGATTCCTTTCCTGAGTAAAGGCCCAAAACCTGATTTCTGCATCTGGAAACAGATATTCTTCATCTGCCTGTCATGTTCCAACGCAGATCACGAGGTGCCAGCGCGGTTGTCGGGCTTTGCATGGCCCAGACGCGCGCTGGCACCGCTGTGATCATGCCTTGAAGTCGTCGATAATCGCGATGGCCTCCTCGGCGGTTTCCGCGAAATGGAACAGCTCAAGGTCTTCGCGCGCAATCGTCCCGGCTTCGGCAAGGGCATCCCAGTTGATGATCCGCGTCCAGAATTCCCGGCCAAACAGGATGAAGGGCATTCTGTGCATCCGCTCTGTCTGGATCAGGGTCAGGGTTTCGAACAATTCATCCAGTGTGCCGAAGCCGCCGGGGAAAACCGTGATCGCCTTGGCGCGCATCAGGAAATGCATCTTGCGGATCGCGAAGTAATGGAAATTGAAGCACAGATCAGGGGTGACATAGGTATTCGGGGCCTGCTCGTGCGGCAGCACGATGTTCAGGCCGATTGAGACGCCACCTCCATCTTTTGCGCCGCGGTTTCCTGCTTCCATCACGCCCGGTCCGCCCCCCGTGACAATGACATCCTCGCGTCCGTAGCTTTGCACCGAGCGCAAGGTCATCAGCCGCGCAAATTCGCGCGCCACATCATAAAAGCGGGACAATTCCGAGAGGGTCTTGGTCGACGCGCTGTCGGCATGCTCGGGTCTGGGAATGCGCGCGCCGCCGAACATGACGATGGTGGACTGAATGCCGCGCTCATTCATCAGCAGTTCGGGCTTGAGCAATTCCAGTTGCAGCCGCACCGGGCGCAATTCGTCGCGCAGCATGAAATCGCGATCGGCGAAGGCGAGTTTATAGGCAGGATGGCGGGTTTGCGCGGTATCGGGGGCCTCGTCCCAGTAGCGAATATCTTCGCTTGCATCGGGGAAGGGGCGCTTCTTGGTCTGTTCGGTCAAAAAAGCCTCCGTTGGCGTGGGCCAATTGCGGTTTGGTTTGCGCAACGCTATAGCGAAGGCCAACAGATGACCATACCCACGGAGCCCGCAATGACCGACACTGCCGCATTGGAAACCGCCATCGAAGCCGCATGGGATATGCGCGACACCATCACCCCGTCCACCACAGGTGCGACGCGTGACGCGATCGAGGCCACACTGGACGCGCTGGATTCTGGCGCGCTGCGCGTGGCTGAACGCCGCGAGTCGGGCGAATGGCATGTGAATCAATGGGCCAAGAAGGCCGTTCTTCTGGGGTTCCGCATCAAGGATATGGAACCGCATGAGGGCGGGCCGCAGGGTAGCGGCTGGTGGGACAAGGTCGACAGCAAGTTCAAGGGCTGGGACGCGGCGCAGTGGAAAGCCGCAGGCTTTCGCGCCGTGCCAAATTGCGTCGTGCGCAAGTCTGCCTATATCGCGCCCGGTGTGGTGCTGATGCCGTCTTTCGTGAATCTTGGCGCTCATGTCGGGCGCGGCACAATGGTCGATACATGGGCCACAGTCGGGTCCTGTGCGCAGATCGGTGAGAATGTGCATCTGTCGGGCGGTGTCGGCATTGGCGGCGTGCTGGAACCGATGCAGGCCGGCCCCACGATCATCGAGGATAACTGCTTTATCGGCGCGCGTTCCGAGGTGGTCGAGGGCTGTATCATCCGCGAAGGCTCTGTCCTTGGGATGGGGGTTTTCATCGGCAAATCGACCAAGATCGTGGACCGTGAAACCGGTGCTGTCATGTATGGCGAAGTGCCGCCCTATTCGGTGGTGGTTGCAGGCTCGATGCCGTCAAAAAACGGGATCAACTTGTATTGCGCGGTGATCGTGAAGCGGGTGGATGCGCAGACGCGTTCAAAAACCGGCATCAACGAGTTGCTGCGCGACTAAAGCATGGTTCGGGGCGCGCGCGCTCTGCGCTGCAAAGTTGCGCGCGCCCTATGGACCCTTTGCATCATGGCTCCTATAACGCGCGACATGTTTGGACTGCGGATCATCCAGCGAATTAGCGTCCCGGCACTCTGACGCGCCCAGAGTGCCGGGCCCGCCTTGGCGCCTGCATCTTTTTTCCAATTCGCAAGGTATCCGACCATGACTGACACCCCTGACTATAAAGACACGCTTTCCCTGCCGCAGACCGAATTCCCGATGCGCGCAGGCCTGCCTGCGCGCGAACCCGAATGGCTGGCGCGCTGGGAACGGCTTGGCATCTATGAGCGCCTGCGCGCCACTGCCGGCGCGCGCAAACCCTTCATCCTGCATGACGGCCCTCCTTATGCCAACGGCCATCTGCATATCGGCCACGCACTGAACAAGGTGCTGAAGGATTTCATCACCCGCAGCCAGCAGATGCTGGGGCGTGACGCGCGCTATGTGCCGGGCTGGGATTGTCACGGCCTGCCGATCGAATGGAAGATCGAAGAAAAATACCGTGCGGCGGGTTTGGATAAGGACGCGGTCGATATTGTCGATTTCCGTCAGGAATGCCGCCGCTTCGCCGAAGGCTGGATCGACATCCAGCGCGAGGAATTCAAGCGCCTTGGCATTACCGGGAAATGGGACCGGCCTTACCTGACGATGGATTACCACGCCGAGGCGGTGATCGCGGATGAGTTCATGAAGTTGGTGATGAATGGGTCGCTCTATCAGGGCTCCAAGCCCGTAATGTGGTCGCCCGTGGAAAAGACCGCGCTGGCCGAGGCGGAGGTCGAGTATCATGAGCATACGTCGCATACGATCTGGGTGAAATTTCCAATCGCTGATTTCGGGCCTCAAGCGTCGGATCTGAGTATTTCTGGCAAGAAAATGGGTATGTCGGTTGTCATCTGGACCACCACACCCTGGACCATCCCGCAAAACCGCGCTGTGTGTTTCGGGCCTGCCATCGAGTACGGCCTGTATGAGGTGTCCGAGCTTCTGGACGGGGCCAAGGAAGAGTTGGGCGCGACGATCATTCTGGCCGATGCCTTGGCTGAAAGCGCATTGACGGCAGCGAAGGTCCACGCCACGCGCCTGCGCAGCGTCAGCGCCGACGAGTTGGCCGCCCTGACGCTGGCCCACCCTTTCCGGGGTGTCGAGGGTGCACAGGGCGAATGGGATTTTGATGTCCCCATGCTGCCCGGCGATCATGTGACGGATGATGCTGGCACAGGTTTCGTCCACACGGCCCCCAGCCATGGCGATGATGACTATCAGATCGGCCTGAAGCATGGCCTGCCGATGACCTATAACGTGCTGGAAGATGGCAGCTACCGCACCGATCTGCCGCTGTTCGGGGGTGGGGTGATCATCAAGCCCGATGGCAAGGAAGGCGGTGCGAATGTCGCCGTGATCAAGCAATTGGCCTATGCGGGCGCGCTGTTTGCCAAGGGCAAACTGCGCCACAGCTACCCGCATAGCTGGCGGTCCAAGGCGCCGCTGATCTATCGCAACACCGCGCAATGGTTCGCGGCCATCGACAAGCCGCTTGATGACGGCATGGGCACGCATGGCGACACGATCCGCGCCCGCGCGCTGGAGAGTATCGACCGGCTGGTGAAATGGACCCCCCAGACCGGGCGCAACCGGCTGTATTCGATGATCGAGGCGCGGCCTGACTGGGTGCTGTCGCGCCAGCGCGCATGGGGTGTGCCGCTGACTTGCTTCACCAAAAAGGGTGCAAAGCCTACGGACCCCGATTTCCTGCTGCGCGACCCGCAGGTGAATGGCCGGATCAAGGCAGCCTTTGAGGTTGAGGGCGCAGATGTCTGGTATGTGCAAGGATTCAAGGAGCGTATCCTTGAAAACCTGCATGATCCGGAAGCTTATGATCAGGTTTTTGACATTCTTGATGTGTGGTTTGACAGCGGGTCCACCCATGCATTCGTGCTGCGCGACCGTGAAGATGGCGCGGCGGACGGGATTGCGGACCTGTATCTGGAAGGGACCGACCAGCACCGTGGCTGGTTCCACTCCTCTATGCTGCAAGCCTGCGCGACCAAGGGCCGCGCGCCCTATCATGGTGTGTTGACGCACGGATTCACGCTGGACGAGAAGGGCATGAAAATGTCCAAATCGCTTGGCAACACGGTTGCCCCGCAAGAGGTGATCGACGAATACGGCGCGGATATTCTGCGCCTTTGGGTCGCGCAATCCGATTACACGGTCGATCTGCGCATCGGCAAGGAGATCCTGAAAGGGGTGGCCGACAGCTACCGCCGTTTGCGCAACACCATGCGCTTCATGCTGGGCAATCTGTCAGGCTTTGACGAAGCCGAACGCGTTGCGCCAGCAGATATGCCTGAATTGGAACAATGGGTCCTGCACCGGTTGGCAGAACTGGATGCAGAGGTGCGCAAAGGCTATGCCGCCTATGATTTTCAGGGTGTGTTCCAGAAGCTGTTCAGCTTTGCCACATCGGATCTGTCGGCCTTCTATTTCGACATTCGCAAGGATGTCTTGTATTGCGACCCTGCCGACAGCCTGCGCCGCCGTGCTGCGCGCACGGTGCTGGATATCCTGTTCCACCGGCTGACAACATGGCTGGCCCCGGTGCTGGTGTTCACAATGGAAGATGTCTGGCTGTCGCGTTTTCCCGGTGACGATGCCTCGGTGCATTTGCAGGATTTCCCCGACACCCCTGCCGACTGGCTGAACGAGCCGCTTGCGCAGAAGTGGCTTGGGGTCCGGCAGGCGCGGCGCGTGGTGACGGCTGCGTTGGAAATCCATCGCCGCGACAAGGTGATCGGTGCCTCGCTTGAGGCGGCGCCGGTGGTGCATGTGCGCGATGATCAGGTGTTCGCGGCGCTGAAATCACTGGATTTCGCCGATATCTGCATCACTTCGGGCATTGCCCTGACAGCAGATCCAATTCCGGCTGAAGCCTTCCGTCTGCCGGAAGTGCAGGGTGTGGGCGTGATCTTTGAACATGCCGAGGGTGCGAAGTGTCAACGGTGCTGGAAGATCAGCCCGGATGTTGGCACACATAAACACCCGGCCACCTGCGCGCGCTGTTCGGCCGCGCTGGAGTAAGATACGCCGCTTGACCTTCCTGTCTTTGGGTTAGATATATTCGCATAAGTGATTATATCTGACCCGGATGGAAGGAAAACATATGAAACTGCGTGTCGTCACTGGCCTGCTGATGGGAACGATGATGTCCGTCATCATGTCGGGCTTCATCACCTTGGTAAATACCGGGTGGGACGGTGATTTCATGCTGCGCTGGTTGCGTGCCTGGGCGGTGGCATGGGTGATTGCTGTTCCGCTGGCTGTCATGGTCGGACCCATTGCGCGCAAAATGGCCGAGCGATTGGTCAAGCCCTGAACGCCCTGTCACAGACTTGCAGCCGGACGGCGCGGCGCTACCTGCACGGCAACAGGCAGCAAGGGTGAAACATGAAGCGTGCATTGGTCATAGGCGCATCCGGGGGGATCGGGCAGGCGCTTTGTGCGGAAATGAAACAACAGGGTTGGCAGGTCACGGGCCTGTCGCGCAGCGCAGATGGGCTGGATGTCACCGATGAGGGGTCTGTCAGACACCACCTTGGTGCGCTTGAGGGGCCGTTTGATCGCATCATCATTGCCTCTGGCGCATTGGAGATTGCAGGGCATCGCCCTGAAAAGGCGCTAAAGCACCTGTCCTCCGAAGGCATGGCGTTGCAATTCGCGCTGAACACCATCGGCCCTGCACTGGTGATGAAACACGCCGTCGCGCTGCTGCCGCGCGATGAGCCTTGTGTCATGGCGGCCTTGTCGGCACGGGTCGGATCTATTGGCGATAACAGGGCAGGGGGCTGGCACAGCTACCGCGCGTCCAAGGCGGCGCTGAACCAGATCATTCGCGGCGCGGCGATCGAATTTGGGCGCACGCACCGCCAGAGCATTTGCGTGGCACTGCACCCGGGGACCGTGGCAACGCCATTCACCGAAAAATATCTGGGGCGCCATCCGGCTGTGGCGCCGAGAGAGGCAGCGGCCAACCTGACCCGCGTGATGGACGGCCTGACGCCCGAACAATCGGGCCAGTTTTTCGACTGGGCGGGGAAGGTCGTCGCATGGTGAAGCTGGTTCTGGTGCTGGGGGATCAACTCAGCATGGATATTCATGCGCTGCGCAAGGCCGACAAGGCGCATGATATCGTCGTCATGGCCGAGGTCGCGGCCGAGGCCGAATATGTTCCCCATCACCCGATGAAGATTGCCTTTCTGTTCACGGCAATGCGCAAATTCGCGGCTGAATTGCGTGAGAAAGGCTGGACGGTTGCCTATACCAAGCTGGATGATCCGGCCAATGCCGGTTCCATCCCCGGGGAACTGCTGCGCCGGGCCGAAGAGTATAGCGCAAAGGCGGTTTTGGCCACCGAGCCGGGCGAATTCCGCCTGATCAATGCGCTGCGCGATACACCCCTGGATGTAAGCATTTTGCCAGATGACCGATTCCTGTGTTCGCATCAGGAATTCGAGGCTTGGGCCGAAGGGCGCAAGGCCCTGCGCATGGAGTATTTCTACCGCGAGATGCGCCGCAAGACCGGCCTGTTGATGGAGGGCGACAAGCCCGAGGGCGGGAAATGGAATTTCGACCATGACAACCGCAAGCCCGCCAAACAAGACCTGTTTCGCAAGGGGCCGCCCAAAGTACAGGGCGATGCAGTCCTGGCAGAGGTTCTTGATTTGATTGATGCGCGGTTTGGCGGGAATTTCGGCAGGTTGCGGCCGTTCCCCTATCAGACAGACAGGGCCGGGGCGCTGCGTGCGCTGGATCATTTTATCACGCATGCATTGCCGGAATTCGGGGCCTATCAGGATGCGATGTTGCAAGATGACCCGCATCTTTATCACGCGGTTATTTCGCTGTACCTGAATGCCGGTTTGCTGTCAGTGTTGGAAATCTGCAAGAAAGCCGAAGCCGCCTACCGCGCCGGGCATGCGCCGCTGAATTCGGTCGAAGGCTTCATCCGTCAGATCATTGGCTGGCGCGAGTTCATGCGCGGTATCTATTTTCTGGAGGGGCCTGACTATCCACGGCGCAATGCGCTGAACCATCAGCGCAAATTGCCAGCGCTGTATTGGGGCGCTGAGACGCGCATGAACTGCATGGCGCAAGCCATTGGGCAAACACGCGATCTGGGCTATGCACACCACATCCAGCGCCTGATGGTGACTGGCAATTTTGCGCTGCTTGCGGGGGTCAATCCCGCACAGGTGCATGAGTGGTATCTGGCCGTCTATGTCGATGCCTATGAATGGGTCGAAGCGCCCAATGTCATCGGCATGTCGCAATTTGCTGATGGGGGTGTGGTCGGGTCGAAACCCTATGTCAGTTCGGGCGCCTATATCGACCGGATGTCGGATTACTGCAAGTCATGTCATTACAAGGTCAAGGATAAGACTGGCGAGAGCGCTTGTCCGTTCAATCTGCTCTATTGGCATTTTCTGATCCGGCACCGCGAACGGTTTGAAGGCAATCCGCGTATGGCGCAAATGTACCGCACCTTTGACAAGATGGATGATGCGCGCCGCGAAGCCGTGCTTGCAGATGCAGAAGCGTTTTTGCAGCGCATGAGCAAGGATGCGCTTGTGTAAAACTGCTGCTTGCCCCGGCTTTCTCTCTCGCCTATCCATGACGCCATGAGCACCATCCGCTTCACTGATCTGGCCCTGCACCTGCCTGCCACTGTCCCCTTTGTGGGGCCAGAAGCGAATATGCGCGCCACAGGCCGCCCGTTTCGCGCGCGGCTGGGGGCCAATGAAAGCGGGTTCGGGCCGTCGCCCAAGGCAATTTCCGCAATGCAATCTGCCGCATCCGAGGCTTGGATGTATGGCGACAGTGAATGTCATGATCTGCGCATGGCGCTGGCCACCCATCACCAGATCGCGCCCGAGAATATTCTGGTGGGAGAGGGGATTGACGGCATTCTTGGCAATCTGGTGCGGCTGATGGTTGCGCCCGGCGATGCGGTTGTCACCTCTGACGGGGCCTACCCGACGTTCAATTACCACGTTGCGGGCTTTGGTGGGGCGTTGCACAAGGTGCCTTACCGCGATGACCACGAAGACCCCGCCGCACTGCTTGTACGCGCCGAAGAGGTCGGCGCGAAGCTTTTGTATTTCTGTAATCCTGACAATCCGATGGGCAGTTGGCACAGCGCCCGGATTGTTCAGCGTATGATCGACGCGGTGCCCGAGGGCACGCTTCTGGTGCTGGATGAAGCTTATATTGACGCTGCCCCCGAAGGCACGGCCCCGGCGCTGAACACCGAGAATGCGCAGGTGATCCGCTTGCGCACCTTCTCGAAACTCTATGGTCTGGCCGGGCTGCGGATCGGCTATGCCATCGGCGCGGCCCCGTTGATTGCGATGTTCGACCGTATCCGCAACCATTTCGGGGTGGGCCGTATCGCGCAAGCCGGTGCCTTGGCAGCGCTGCATGATCAGACCTGGCTGGCGCGGGTGCAAGCTGAACTGACTGCCGCCCGCAAGATGCTGGCAGAAATCGCGGCGGATAACGGGCTGCATGCCCTGCCTTCGGCCACGAATTTCGTGACAATGGATTGCGGTCGTGACGGGGATTTCGCGCGCAAGCTGGTGCAGGCGCTGATGGCGCGCGATGTCTTTGTGCGCATGCCCTTCGTCGCGCCGCATGACCGGTGCATTCGCGTTTCTGCGGGGCCGCCTGCCGATATGGCTGTCTTTGCCGAGGTCTTGCCGCAAGCCCTGCGCGACATCTGATCGTAGCGCTGGCTTTCCTGCATCTGCGCGCTGCGGGGAACGGCCATCGCATCCCGCCGATCACGTGATTCAAATTTAAGGCGCAGCGCTTCGGGCGTTTCAGGGCA
Source organism: Roseinatronobacter bogoriensis DSM 18756 (assembly GCF_004366635.1). GTDB lineage: Bacteria > Pseudomonadota > Alphaproteobacteria > Rhodobacterales > Rhodobacteraceae > Roseinatronobacter > Roseinatronobacter bogoriensis. The sequence goes on from NZ_SORN01000001.1 coordinate 754,630, forward strand.
AATGCGCAGGGTGCTGCGAGGGGCACAAAACCCCCACGCCTCAATCCATGAATCAGCCGCCGGTATGGCTCATGTGGCGCGAGACTTGCCCATCCACAGCTTGGCGGGAATAGTCGAAATCATGGCCCTTGGGTTTGCGCAGGATTGCCGCGCGAATGGCGTCTTCCAGCAGTGTATTGTCTGGGTCTGCGCGCAAGGGCGCACGCAGATCAGCCATATCTTCCTGCCCAAGGCACATATACAATTCGCCCGTACAGGTCAGGCGCACGCGATTGCAGCTTTCGCAGAAATTATGCGTCATGGGCGTGATGAAACCGATTTTCTGACCCGTTTCCTCCAGCCGGACATAGCGGGCAGGCCCGCCTGTGCGCTCTGCCAGATCGGTCAGGGTAAACCGCTCGGCCAGTCGCGCGCGCAAGTCCTTCAGCGACCAGTATTGGTCCAGCCGGTCTTCATTGCCCAGATCGCCCATCGGCATAACCTCGATAAAGGTCAGGTCCATGCCGCGCGTGGCGCACCAGTCTTGCAGGGTGAACAGCTCGTCCTCGTTAAACCCTTTCAGCGCAACGGCATTGATCTTGACGCGCATCCCGGCGTCCTGTGCCGCCTCGATCCCGTCCAGAACCTGGGCCAGCCTGCCCCAGCGGGTGATATCGGCAAATTTCTTGTCATCCAGCGTATCAAGCGACACATTGATCCGCCGCACCCCGCAATCCGCCAGATCGCGGGCAAAGCGGCGCAACTGGCTGCCATTGGTGGTCAGCGTCAATTCCTTCAGCGCGCCAGAGTCCAGATGCCGCTGCATGGCCTGAAAATAGGTCATGATGCCCTTGCGCACCAATGGCTCACCCCCGGTGATGCGCAGCTTCTCCACACCCAGACGGATGAAAGTGGTGCTGATACGGTCCAGTTCTTCCAGCGTCAGAAGCTCTTTCTTGGGAAGAAAGGTCATGTTCTCGGCCATGCAATAGACGCAGCGGAAATCGCAGCGGTCCGTCACCGAGACGCGCAGATATGAGATGGGGCGGGCGAAAGGGTCGATCAACGGTGCTGTCATGCGCAATAAACTAACCATCACAATGCACGGCGGCAAGGGGCAAGGCCATTGCCGCCCCCCTGCTTTGGAAGTATGTCTGGGGCATGTCTGGTATACGCCCGTTTGTCATGTTCTGCGCTATGCTGCCCTTGTTGGCGGCCTGTGCGCAATTCCCCGGTTTTGGCCGCACGGTTCAGCCTGACCCCGCCACCACTGTCCAGACCCCCGACAGCGACACGGCCCGACCAGAGGCACGGGCGGGCCGCTCTCCGGTAGCCAGTCTCGGGCAGGCCGGTCTGCGCCCCGAAGCGCTTGATCAGGTCAGCGCCGAAGAACGCGCCGCTGCCCTTGCCCCGGCCGCCGCAGGTGCGCAGCCCTTGGGCGAAACGCTGGCCGCCCTTGGCAGCCCCGCCCAATCTGGCCTGTGGTTGCAGACAGGGCTGGTGACAAGCGTGACGCAGGGGCGGGTGGAGGTGCTGGATGGCAGCGCCTCGTTGCGTGTGGAACTGCGCCCCTCTGGCGCGGCCCCCGGGTCCGGCAGCCAGTTGTCACTCTCTGCCTTCAACAGTCTTGGCTTGCCGCTGACACAACTGGTGCGGCTGCGCGTCTTTGCGCAGTAACCGCGCTTAATCCGCTTTGGCCTGATCGCGCAAACGCTGGAAAAACCCCGTCACCTCTGCCTCGCTGGCGCGGGCGGGCGCGTCATGGTCAATCTCTTCCGGGGTCCAGATCCATGTGGCAACAGGGTCATGCAGCATGGCCCATTTGCCGAACATGCGTTCTTGCACGTGTTTTTCGACATGCATCCGGACCTCGATATGGCGATCATCGCGCCTGATCCGCGCGATTGTGTTTTTCACCTTGTCCTCTGGGCCTTCGAGAAGTTGCAGAAAAATATCCTCGCGGCAGATCAGCGCGCCGGTAATGTCATCATGTTCATTCGCGCGGCGGGCCTGCATCAGGATACCGTTGAGCATGTTGCTGTCATAGCCAAACGGGCGCGAGGAATAGATGATGCGGTAAACTGGCATGGTGGCAATGCTCCCTTTGCTCTGGGGCATCTTGCGGCATATGGGCGGGGGATGCACGCGGAAATAGGGGGGCTGCCTTGCAAGCGCGGCATTGTGGGACTGATCCGGTCTTGGCGCGGAATCAAGGCGCGAAGCGCCGCCGCGCCTCAAAGGGCTGCCCACGGGCACGGCGATTTGGTTGCCACCCGCACACAGCTCTGATCTTGCGCAGATTTGGCCAGCATAAAGCGCTATAGCTCTGACCGAGGATCGCCGCACCGCGGCCCAACGCTGCGCGGCGTGCGTCAGGGGGTGAACACTAGGGGCGCTTTGGGGGCGGGGCAGTTTTCGGCAGGGACTTGTCGCGCATTGGCTTGAATTGGGTGAAATCGAGGGTTGAAGGGTTTTGATCAAGGAAGTCTTCGGCGTCCTTGTCTGTGGTCAGGACGGGGACGGTTTTCGGGGAGGGTTGGGCATAGCGGGCGACCTCGCGGGCGTGCATGTAGCGGGCGCTGATGGGGAGAATTTTGTCTTCCTGCCAGCAAAAGGCATCGACGTCCGCGCGGCCCTCAGGCGTTAGGCCAACAGCGATAAAGCGCTGTTCAGCGGTGGTGGAATGTTCCGGGTCAGGGGCGACGTGAAGCCCTGCGCGGAACATGGCCTCAATCTGGGCGCGGGTCAGGCCGTGCTTTTCGCACTTGCTGTTGTTGCCGTGGTCCCAGGCGAAGTTGATCATAATGCATGTACAAATGTGCGGACGGTCAAGATGTGTTCTTGGCTTCGCTTTCGGCTACTTGCTGTATTTCGACGACCGATCGAGGCCACACTTGGGCTTGATAGCCCTTTAAATTTAGAGATTTCATAGGCCAATCATATTCGGCACTATAGGTCATGCATTTGATATTTGAAATCGTTCCGCAATCATGAACAATACACAAGTGCCGTAGCCGATTAAAAAGGATCGCCAACTTTGCGCAGCGTTCAAAGAGGTGCGACCTAAAGACTGCAATATCTTGAGGAGTTTCGTCTTGCGCTACCTTTTCCATCTCAGAAAAGCTGGGAACTGGATTATTAGGCAACGAGGTTGCTGTAAGCCCGAGCAAATGCTCTAAAGATACAAGTATGATCTTATTCTGACTGGTTGAAATATTTACATCTTCTTTCGACAGAATCGCGTCAATCCGCTTGGTCGTCAAGTCTATTGCAGCTTGAATATTTCCAAGCTCTCGCGCTTTTCTTTCCTCAGCGCGCCCTTCAATTTCAGATCGCTTATTCTCAGTAAGCTGCAAGACTGCAAAAACTAACGCAAGTGGACCAGCTACTCCTCCGAGTAGTGTTCCAAAAGCTGAAAACTCCTCGGCGCCCCAAATCCAAGGGGCGCCGACGTTGATAACAAACAAAGTCACTGCGAGGGTGATAAAGAGTGCAGTAAAACTTGCAAGAAATAGCTTCACTCTCCCCTCACCTCGTAAACTTCTTATACTTCACCCGCTTCGGCTCCAGCGCATCCGGGCCAAGGCGGCGCTTCTTGTCTTCTTCATAGGCCGCGAAATTGCCCTCGAACCATTCCACATGCGCCTCGCCCTCAAAGGCCAGAATATGCGTACACAGCCGGTCAAGGAAGAAGCGGTCGTGGGAAATGATCACGGCGCAGCCTGCGAAATCTTCCAGCGCGGCTTCCAGCGCTTGCAGGGTTTCCACATCCAGATCGTTGGTCGGTTCATCGAGCAATAGCACATTGCCGCCAGAGCGCAGCAATTTCGCCATATGCACCCGGTTCCGTTCCCCCCCCGACAACAGGCCGACTTTCTTTTGCTGGTCACCGCCCTTGAAGTTAAACGCCCCCACATAGGCGCGGCTGTTTACTTCCGCATCGCCCAGCATGATCACATCCAGCCCGTCAGAGATTTCTTCCCACACGGTCTTATTGGCGTCCAGCGCGTCGCGCGACTGGTCCACATAGGACAGTTTCACCGTGTCGCCGAATTCGACTGTGCCGCTATCGGGCTGTTCCTGCCCCGTCAGCATACGGAACAGGGTCGATTTGCCGGCACCATTGGGGCCGATCACGCCGACAATCCCGCCGGGGGGCAGGGCAAAGCTCAGATCCTCGATCAGCAGGCGGTCGCCATAGCCCTTTTTCAGGTTCTCGATCTCGATCACCTTGGCGCCCAGACGCGGACCGTTGGGGATGATGATCTGCGCGCGTCCGACCTTCTCGCGCTCGGATTGTCCGGCCTTTTCCTCATAGGCCTGAATCCGCGCCTTGGATTTGGTCTGCCGGGCCTTCGCGCCTGCCCGGATCCATTCCAATTCACGCTCCAGCGATTTCTGGCGCGCCTTGTCTTCGCGTGCTTCCTGCGCCAGACGTTTGGCCTTCTGTTCCAGCCAGCTGGAATAATTGCCCTCATAGGGAATGCCGCGGCCACGGTCGAGTTCCAGAATCCAGCCGGTAATATCGTCAAGGAAATAGCGGTCATGGGTCACGATCAGGATCGTGCCCTTGTAGTCGATCAGGTGCTGTTGCAGCCAGGCGATGGTTTCCGCGTCCAAGTGGTTGGTCGGTTCGTCCAGCAGCAGCATATCGGGCGCTTCCAGCAGCAATTTGCACAGCGCTACGCGGCGCTTCTCTCCGCCCGAAAGGTTCGTGACGGCGGCATCATCCGGCGGGCAGCGCAGCGCTTCCATTGCAACATCAATCTGGCTGTCCAGATCCCAGAGGTTTTCGGCATCAATCTGATCTTGCAGCGCGGCCATTTCCTCGGCGGTTTCGTCCGAGTAGTTCATGGCCAGTTCGTTGTAGCGCTCCAGCTTGGCCTGTTTCTCGGCCACGCCCAGCATCACATTGCCGCGCACATCAAGGCTTTCATCCAGTTGCGGCTCTTGCGGCAGATAGCCCACGCGCGCGCCCTTCGCGGCCCAAGCCTCGCCCGTGAAATCCTTGTCCTGCCCTGCCATGATCCGCAGCAGCGTGGATTTGCCCGCGCCATTGACGCCCACAACCCCGATCTTCACGCCGGGAAGGAAGTTCAGGCGGATATTCTCAAAGCATTTCTTGCCGCCGGGATAGGTTTTGGACACACCATCCATGAAATAGACAAACTGATTTGATGCCATTGGCCGCTACTCCGCTGCGAAATTGGGTTTTGTGTTCCCTACAAGGGGCAGGCGTGGCGCGCAAGGCTTGCGCAGTTTCCGCTTTCCCTGACGGAAATGTAGATTTTGCGCCCGGCAAGGCTTGTCAAACCGCGTCCAGTCGGTGCTAATACTGGAAACATGATCAAAAAGGCCCTCATGCCCAGCCAACCTGTTATCGAGATTCGCGATTTGCACAAGTCCTATGGGCAGCTTGAGGTGCTCAAAGGGGTCAGCATCAACGCGCAGAAAGGCGATGTGATCTCGCTTATAGGGTCTTCGGGGTCGGGCAAGTCCACGCTGCTGCGCTGTTGCAACCTGCTGGAGGACAGCCAGCAAGGCGAGATTTTGTTCAAGGGTGAACCCGTGCGCTGGAAGGGGCAGGGGCTGAACCGCCAGCCTGCCGATCGCGCGCAGGTCACGCGCATCCGCACCAACCTTTCGATGGTGTTCCAAAGCTTCAACCTCTGGGCGCATCTGAGCGTGTTGCAAAATGTGATGGAAGCGCCGGTTCATGTGCTGCGACAGCCTGTCGCCGAGGTCGAGCAGCGCGCCCGCGCCTTGCTTGACAAGGTGGGCATCGGCGACAAGGCCGATGTTTACCCCGCGCAGATGTCTGGCGGCCAGCAGCAACGCGCTGCCATTGCGCGCGCCCTGTGCATGCAGCCAGAGGCGCTGCTATTCGATGAACCCACTTCGGCACTGGACCCGGAGCTGGAGCAAGAGGTGATCCGCGTCATCAAGGCGCTGGCGGCAGAGGGGCGCACGATGCTGATCGTGACCCATGACATGCGCCTTGCGGCAGATGTTTCCAATCATGTCGTCTTCCTGCATGATGGCCGGATCGAGGAACAGGGGCCACCCGCGTCGCTGTTCAAATCGCCGCAATCCCCGCGGCTGCGCCAATTCCTCAGCCACTCGCTTGTGGACTGAGGCAATCAATCCAAATCCAACACGGGAGAAAGAGATGAAGAAAACTGCCCTCACACTCGCCGCCTTTGCCGTTATGGCATCTGGCGCAATGGCTCAGGATGTGGTGCGCATCGGCACCGAAGGGGCCTATCCCCCCTGGAACTTCATCAATGACAATAATGAAGTGGTCGGGTTCGAGATTGACCTCGGCAATGAGATCTGCGCACGCGCGGAACTGACCTGTGAATGGGTTCTCAATGACTGGGACACAATCATTCCTAACCTGGTTGCGGGCAATTATGATGTGATCATGGCGGGCATGAGCATTACCGAGGCGCGTTCTCAGGTGATTTCATTCACCACCAACTACCTGCCATCGGACCCGTCTGCTTATATGGGTCTGGCTGGCACCGATGCTTCGGTGATCGACAATGGCGTGATCGCTGTTCAGTCCAACACTGTGCAAGCTGGTGTGGTTGCCGATGGCACGGCTGACGGGCTGGAATTCCCGACGCCGGATGAAACCATCTCTGCCGTGCGCAATGGCGAGGCCGATGCCGTGCTGGCCGACAAAGCGTTCCTGACACCCTATGTCGAAGATTCGAATGGCGAGCTGGAATTCATCGGCGATGACTTCTATCCCGGTGCCGGGACAGGTGCCGGTATTCGCCAGTCCGATGACGAACTGCGCGAGACCTTTACCAACATCATCGAAGAGATGAAGGCTGATGGTTCGATCAACGCGATGATCGAAGAGTGGTTTGGCGACGGTATCGCCAAGTTCTAAGCCTGTAGATACCCTGATACCAAGGCCCGCCCCATGCGGGCCTTGGTCACTGATCGCGGGCCCCGGACATGTTTGAATTCTGCACTGACCCTGCAACGCTGCCGCAATGGCAATGGTTCGCGTGTTACCTGACAACCGCGACACATTTTGCGTTCTACCGCTCATTTCTGATGGTCATGCTGCTGCTGGCCATCACGGCCCCGATTGCCTTGGCGCTGGGTCTGGGTGGGGCCATGGCCGTGCGGTCGCGGATCTGGCCAGTCAGTTGGCTGGGCAAGGGCTATGTCAACATCGTGCGCGGCGTGCCTGATATCGTGTTCTTCATGTTCGTGCCCATCGCACTGGGGCAGGGGATTGAATGGGTCTTTCACCAGATCCAATGCCCCGATTGGGACCAGCCGATCCGGCAGGGCAATGATTTCATCGTCTGCCGAGAGGCAAAAGTTCCCGGTGTCAATGCCCCCGCCTGGGTGCGCGATGTCTATGCCTTCTCGATGGCGGTTGTTGCCTTCGCGCTGGTCTTTGGCGCTTTTGCTGCAAATACGCTTTACGGGGCCATGCAGGCCGTGCCCAAAGCCCAGATCGAGACGGCAGAGGCTTATGGCATGACCCGAGGACAGGCGTTTCGCCGCATCGTCTTGCCACAAATGTGGGTCTATGCCATCCCGGGCCTGTCCAATATCTGGCAGATCCTGATCAAGGCCACGCCGCTGCTGTTTCTTCTGGGGCTTCAGGACGCGGTTTATTGGGCGCGTGAATTGGGGGGTCAGAAAACCTCGCTCTACACATATCCCCATCCTGATTGGCGGGTGTGGTATTTCCTTGTGCTGTTGTGCTTTTACCTGTTCCTGACATGGGCATCCGAACGTACGTTCGGGCGGCTGAATGACCGCCTCTCGCGCGGGCAGGCCACTGCGGCAGGGGAACGTCAGCGAAAGGCCGCAACATGACCCGCCCCGGCACTTGTGCATTTTCTTGCTCCAAATACTCCGGGGGGGCGCGCCTTGGCGCGCGGGGGCAGCGCCCCCGAACCGGCATGTCAGGGGCAGCCACATGAGAACCTGCGCCGAGAGCTTCGAGGGCTATATCCTGCGCGCACTGGGGCGCGATTTTGGCGAACGTCTGTTGCCGCGCAATCTTGACATCACCTTGTGTGACCAACTTTTCCTGATCGCCAGCGGGCTGATCTGGAATGTCTATTTCGCCGGTCTGGCCATTCTGTTCGGCTTTTTTCTGGCCGTCGGTGTCGCGGTGGCAAAATTCAGCGAGAACCGCCTGTTCAGCATTCCGGCCAGCACCTTTGTTTTCGTGTTCCGTGGCTCGCCGCTCTTTATCCAGTTCTTTTTCTTCTATTCCGCTTTCGTATTGCTGCCGCGTACGGGCATCGACATTCCGCTGGGGTTTGTCACGCTCACAGTCAATACCTCGGCCCTGACCACAGCACAGGTGGGCGGGTTGATCGTGCTGATCCTGAACACCACCGCCTATTCCGCCGAGTTGTTTTATGGCGCGTTGCGTTCCATCCCCAAGGGTGATCTGGAGGCCGCAGATGCCTATGGCATGAACGCTTTTACCAAGTTTCGCCGCGTGGTGTTTCCGTCCATGTTGCGTCTGGCATGGCCCAGCTACACCAATGAGGCAATCTTTCTGACGCATTCCACCACGCTGGTCTTTCTGTCCGCATTTCCTGCGCGACAGCAGGCTGGAGAGGCATTCTATTACGCGCGCTATTTCGTCGATCAGACCTTTAACCCCTTTGTGGCCTACCCGATTGTGGCGGGGTATTTCGTCTTACTGACCCTGACGATTATTGGGCTGTTTGGGTTGGTCAACCGTCGGCTGAACCGGCATCTGCCGAAGGAACGCCGCCAGCGCATTCGTTTTCGTCCACAGTATATCCGGTGACTTATGGGGCCTGAAGGGTTGCAAAATATCAGAATTGCGGTGCCTGATCTGAATGGGCAGGCGCGCGCCAAGCGTGTGCCCGCTGCACAATTTGACAAAATGATGCGTGGAGAGGCGAAGATGCCCCTTTCCGCGCTCAACCTTGATATCTGGGGCAATGATATCGAAGGCAGTCCGCTGGTTTTTGCCACGGGCGATGCGGACGGGTATCTGCGCCCGACCGAGCGCGGCCTTCTGCCCATGCCCTGGATCGGGCCAGAGGCTGCAATGCTGCCAATGTGGATGTATCATGAAGATGGCCGCCCGTTCGAGGGCGACCCGCGACATGCCCTTGCCGCTGTTGTCGCGCGACTGAAAGCGCGCGATCTGCACCCTGTGACCGCGACCGAGCTGGAATTCTACCTGATTGATGATTCCGGCCCGGAATTCCTGCCACCTGCCAGCCCGGTTTCCGGGCGTCGCGCCATGGGCGCGGCCACCTTGTCCATGCGGATGCTGGATGAATTCAACGCTTTTTTCGATGCGCTTTATGCAGGCTGTGACGCGATGGGGATAGAGGCCGACACGGCCACGTCCGAGGCCGGTCCGGGCCAGTTCGAGATCAATCTGAATCACGGTGTCGATCCGCTGAAAATGGCGGATGACACCTGGCTGTTCAAGATACTGGTCCGCAGACTGGCGCGCCAGCATGGTATGGCAGCAAGTTTCATGGCCAAACCCTATCCCGGTGCGTCTGGTAACGGGTTGCACATCCATGCCTCGCTGCTGGATGGGGCAGGGCGCAATGTGTTTGACAATGGCGGGCCAGAGGGGTCCGAGATGCTGCATCATGCGATTGGCGGGGTGTTGGCCGCCATGCCTGCCTCGACCCTGATCTTTGCGCCGCATTTCAACAGCTACGAACGTCTGGTCCCGCATGCCCATGCGCCGACGGGTGTTTGCTGGGCCTATGAAAACCGCACCGCGTCAGTTCGGGTGCCCTTGGGCGCGCCCAAGGCGCGCAGGTTGGAGCACCGCACGGCAGGTGGCGATGTGAACCCTTATCTGATGATGGCGGCAGTTCTGGGGGCAATGCTGGCCGGGATCGAAGACCAAACACAACCACCCGCACCCGTTACGGGGGATGCCTATGCGCTGGACCTGCGACAAATTCCCGCAACATGGTCCGATGCGCTGGATTTGTTTTCACATGCGCCAGAGATGACGCGCATCTTTGTTCCCATGCTGATCGACAACATGTGCCGCACCAAGCGTCAGGAAATGGCCGGGGTGAAAGACATGTCTGACCAAGCGGTGCGGGAATTGTATCTGGAATCGGTCTGACGCGGGCAAAAACTGCATCTGCGCGGGGCTGGCCCTTGCATGGGGCTGATTGGGTGTGTAGAATTTGATCAAATTATGGATGGCCTTGGTATGAAAATCGGGATTCTGCAAACAGGTCAGGCACCGCAAGACCTGCGGGCGCAGCAGGGCGATTATCCTGCCATGTTCGAGCGTTTGCTGGACGGGCATGGCTTTGATTTCGCGTCCTGGCATGTCGAGGGGATGGAATTCCCCGCATCGGTTCATGATGCCGATGGCTGGCTGATCACTGGCTCTCGACATGGCGTGTATGAAGATCATCCCTTCATCGCCCCGTTGGAGCAGTTCATCCGCGCGGCATTTGCTGCCGGCCTGCCAGTTGTGGGCATCTGTTTCGGCCATCAGATTATGGCGCAGGCTTTGGGCGGCAAGGTCGCCAAATTTGACGGTGGCTGGGCCGTTGGCGCGCAGGAATACGAGATTGAGGGCGAAAAGCTGGTCCTGAACGCCTGGCACCAGGATCAGGTCATAACCCCCCCTGATGGGGCGCAGACCATCGGGCAGAACGCATTTTGCGAACATGCCGCGCTGGCCTATGGCACGCTGGGCTATTCCGTTCAGCCACATCCGGAATTCGATGACAGCTTCATCCAGGGCCTGATAGACACACGCGGGCGTGGCGTCGTGCCCGATGAATTGCTGCACGCCGCCACGGACACACAGGGTGGCGCGCGTCATCCTCATCTTGTTGCACAGCGCATTGCCGCGCATTTCAAACAGTTTGCCACCGCACCCGCCGGATCGGAGAGACCATGACGCGTAATTGGAAAGACATGATACCTCAGCCAGCGCAGGATTTTCTGTCTGGCAGGCGACTGGATGAGATTGAGTGCATCATTGCCGATATGGCGGGTGTGGCGCGCGGCAAGGCCATGCCCGCCTTCAAATTCGACGAGGCATCCACCTATTATCTGCCGACCTCGATCTTCTTGCAGACGATCACGGGCGGCTGGGCAGAGTTTCGCGATGGCGCGGATCTGGAACCTGACATGATCATGCGCCCCGATTTCTCGACCGCGACCGCCGCGCCCTGGACGGCAGACTGGACCTTGCAGATCATCCATGATGCCGAAGATGCCGATGGAAACCCCATTCCGACAGCGCCGCGCAACGTGCTCAAGCGGGTGATAGAAATGTATCACGCCGAAGGGTGGCAGCCGATCATTGCGCCAGAGATGGAATTTTTCTTCGTGGCCCGCAATACAGACCCGAACATGCCGATCATTCCGCCAATGGGGCGCACTGGGCGGCGTGCGGCGGCACGACAGGCGTATTCCATGTCGGCAGTGGATGAATATGGCAAGGTCATTGACGATATCTATGATTTTGCCGAAGCCATGGGGCTGGAAATCGACGGTATCCTGCAAGAAGGTGGGGCAGGGCAGGTCGAGATCAACATGGCGCATGGCGACCCGTTGACGCTGGCCGATCAGGTCTTTTATTTCAAGCGCATGATCCGCGAAGCCGCACTTCGCCATGACATGTTTGCAACCTTCATGGCCAAACCGATCGAGGGCGAGCCGGGCAGTGCGATGCATATCCACCATTCGGTGCTGGACATGAAAACCGGGCGCAACCTGTTTTCCACGGATGACGGCAAAAGCACCGAGGCATTCATGCATTTTATCGGGGGGCTACAGCGACATCTGCCCTCTGCTGTCGCGCTGATTGCGCCCTATGTGAACAGTTATCGCCGCTATGTGCCGGATTTCGCGGCCCCCATCAATCTGGAATGGGGCTATGACAACCGTACCACCGGATTGCGCATTCCCATCTCTTCGCCCGCCGCGCGCCGTGTCGAAAACCGTCTGGCAGGGATGGATTGCAACCCCTATCTGGGCATCGCGGCCTCGCTTGCTTGTGGGTATCTGGGGCTGAAAGAGCAGCTTTCCCCGCGCGAGGAATGTCGCACCAATGCCTATATGGATGACAACGAACTGCCCATGACCTTGGGCGCCGCGGTCGAGATGTTCGACGGGGCCAGCGTGCTGCATGACATTCTTGGTTCGGAATTCTGCAAGATCTACGGTGCGGTCAAGCGCGACGAATATAACGAATTCCTGCAAGTCATCAGCCCTTGGGAGCGTGAGCATCTGCTCCTGAATGTATGAATCTGCTCTTTGCAAATGACCGTGCGGGTGAATACCCGCAAAGCTACTATGCCGCGACGGCCACCCCGCTTGCGCGCTGTCTCGCGCTTGATGGGGCGGTGCGCGCGGATATTTGCATCATCGGCGCGGGGTATACGGGCCTGTCTGCCGCGCTTCATCTGGCGGAACGTGGCTATAGCGTTGCGGTGCTGGAAGCGCATCGTGTCGGGTTTGGCGCGTCGGGGCGCAATGGCGGGCAGGTAGGTCCGGGTCAACGCATCGAACAAGACAGTATCGAGCGGATGGTCGGGTGCAGCGAGGCGCGCAAACTATGGGATATCGGGCTGGAAGCGCGCGATCTGGTGCGCGACCTGATTGACCGGCACCAGATGGATTGTCCGTTCAAACCCGGCGTCATTCATGCCGATTGGAACGCGCGCGATGTGCCCCATGCCCATGCCTATGCAGAAAAGCTGGCGCGGGACTATGACTATACCGACATCACACCGCTGGATCGTGACGCGATGCAGGCCATCGTCAATGCGCCTGTCTATCAGGGCGGTGTGCTTGACAATGGCGCGGGGCATTTGCACCCGTTGCGTTTCGCGCTTGGTCTGGCGCGCGCTGCACAGGCCGCCGGGGTGCAGATATTCGAGGACTCTCTGGTCCTCGACATTCAGCATGGCGCGAAGGTGCAGGTCAAAACCCGCACCGGACATGTTGAAGCGGACCATGTGATCGTTGCCGCCAACGGCTATCTGGGGGGGCTTGTGCCAGAAGTGGCGGCCAAGGTCATGCCGATCAACAATTTCATCATTGCGACCGAACCGCTCGCGCCCGGAACAGTGCTGCACCGCGATGTGGCTGTGGCCGACAGCAAGTTTGTGATCAACTATTTCCGCCTGTCAGAAGATGGCCGTTTGTTGTTTGGCGGCGGCGAAAGCTATGGCTACCGCTTCCCCGATATCATCAAGACTGTCCGCAAACCGATGCTGGAAGTGTTCCCGCACCTGAAGGACACACGGATCGACTATAGCTGGGGCGGGACGCTTGCAATCACCATGACCCGCTTGCCCTGCTTTCTACGCTTGGCGCCCAATGTCGTCTCTGTCTCGGGCTATTCGGGGCATGGTGTGGCGCTGGCCACGATGGCGGGCAAGATTTCAGCCGCTGCAATTGCGGGCCAGTCAGAACAGTTTGACACAATGGCGCGCGTCCATCTGCCCGGGTTTCCGGGCGGGCGCGCCCTGCGCAGCCCGCTGCTGGCGCTGGCGATGACATGGTTTTCGCTGCGCGATCGCCTGGGCCTGTAGGCCGCGCCCCTCTGGTCAGGGGTGCGGCGTGATCCAGCGCAGCGCCTTGCCGCCCCTTACTTGTTCAGCGTTGACAGTTTCTGCTGCAATTCGGCCAGTTGTTTCTTGATCTCGTCCAGCTCTTCACTCTCGGACCCCGGCTCTGACCCAGTGTTGGGCATTCCGGGCCAGCCAGCCATCATGGATTTCATGAAAGCCTGTTGCTGGCGTTGCATTTCCTCAAAGCCGGGCATGGCAGACATCGGATTGGCGCGGGTCATGTTTTCCACGATCTTTGACTGCCCGTCGCGCAGCATCTCGAATGACATGGCCAGAAACTGGGGCACGACGCTTTGCGCTTGCGTGGTATAGCTGCGCACCAGATCATTCAGCACTTCAATCGGCAGCACGCTTTCGCCACGGCTTTCATGTTCGGCAATGATCTGAAGCAGATATTGCCGCGTCAGGTCATCACCGGACTTCAGATCAACAATCTGCACTTCGCGCCCGTCGCGGATAAATCCTGCAATATCTTCCAGCGTCACGTAATCGCTGGTCTCGGTATTGTAGAGGCGGCGGCTGGCATAGCGCTTGATCAAAAGCGGCTTTGCAGTGTCTGACATGGATTCCCCCTCGCCCATGAATATTGCATTGCGGCAAGACTAGGCGAGGATTGAACAAAAGGAAAGGGCGAGCGTCACGCGCTCGCCCTTTGTTCCGGCACCAATCGGGAGGAAATCGTGCCAGGTTTGTCTAGGCCAATTACTTGGCCGAAGCAGTCTTTGCAGCTTTGGTCGCTGTGTCAGTTGCTTTCTTGACAGCAGCAGAAGCTTCTTCCTGCATGTCCTTGCCAGCAGCCATCATCAGTTCAACTGTGTCCATCTGCACTTTTTTCGCGATTTCTGCGAAAGCGGCAACATGCTCGGCGGCCATTTCAGCGGAAGCCGATGTGAAATCGGTCATTGCTTTGGTGTAGTCAGCCGGATCGTCCTTGACGGTCGACATCTCGCCAACTTTGGCCAGCGTTGCTTTTGTCCATTTGGTCGAAACTTCGGTGGACTTCTCAGCAGCTTCGAGAGCAACCTTGCTCATCTTTTCTGCGATTGCGGCCTGCGACTTGAACATGTCCTGCATTGCAGTTGTGTCCATCGGGAACGCGCCCATCATGTCTTTCATCATCTTTGTGTAATCGGTGTTTGCAGCAGCCATGTCAGCTCTCCTTGAGTATGATCATTGCAGATCGCTCTCATGCTCTCTGCCTGTGACCACAATATGCATGCTGCAATGCAGCATTTCAAGGTTTTTTTCTGCGCCGCAGCATTTATTTCCAAAGCGCCGCCAAGTCTATGACATTGCGTTGTTTTTAGAACTGACCACATAGGTGCCCGGCGCGTCACACAGGGCTTTGTGCAAAGAATCGCCGGGAATGCGCGCCGGAATCTGCGCGCCTGAGCGTCTGCGCAGCCATTCTTCCCAATGCGGCCACCAACTGCCCTCGTTGAAACTGGCCTCTTGCAACCATGCCTCTGGGTCACCCGCCGGGGTGGCCCCGGTGTAATGGCCATATTTCTTTTTGCTGGGCGGATTGATGATCCCGGCAATATGCCCCGATTCTGATAGAACAAATGTCTTGTCACGGCTGCCCATTTTCGAGACGCCCCGGAAACTGGACCGCCAGGCCGCGATATGGTCTGTCTCGCAGGCTATGGCAAAAATGGGATGGGCCACGTCTGACAGGCTGACATCCTCGCCACAAATGCGGAAGCTGGCGCTGGCAAAGCGGTCTTGCTGGCAAAGGCCGCGCAAGTATTCGACACACATCCGCCCCGGAAGGTTGGTGCCGTCGCCATTCCAGTACAACAGGTCAAAGGCGGGTGGGGCCTCTCCCATCATGTAGCTGCGGATCGCCGGCCCGTATATCAGGTCATTCGAGCGCAGGAACGAAAAGGTCCGCGACATGAAGAAACTGTCGAGATACCCTTTCTCGGTGCATTCCGCCTCGATCCCATCGACGAAATCATCTTCCAGAAACACACCGACTTCGCCCTGATCCGAGAAATCGGTCAATGTCGTGAACAATGTGGCAGACCGAACAGACTTGTCCTTGCGTTTCTTCATCAAGGCAAGCACCAGCGACAATGTCGTTCCGGCAATACAATAGCCGATGACATTGACCTGTTTCTCGTCCGTGATCTCGCGCGCGACGCGGATCGCTTCCAGATAGCCTTCCTCGACATAGGTATCGAGGCCCACATCCGAATAGCTGACATCCGGGTTGACCCATGACACAACGAAAAGCGTATAGCCTTGGTCCACGATCCATTTGATCAGGCTGTTCTGGGGCTTCAGGTCCATGACATAGAACTTGTTGATCCAGGGCGGGAATATCACCAGCGGCGTGCGATGGACCTTTTCGGTGCTCGGCGCATATTGGATCAACTCGAACATGCGGTTGCGAAACACGACCTTGCCCGGCGTTGTTGCAATATTCTCGCCGACTGAAAACGCATCCTTGTCTGCCAGTGTCACCAACAGATCGCCCTTGTTCGCCTCTATGTCGCGCACAAGGTTTTCAAGGCCCCGAACAAGGCTTTCACCTTCGGTTTCCACGGCTTTCATCAGGGCATCCGGGTTGGTGGCCAAAAAATTGGTCGGGGCCATCATGTCGGTGATCTGTTGCGTGAAATAGCTCAGCCGGCGCTTCTCGCGGTCCGGGATCGTGTCGAGCGATTGCACCGTCTGGTGCATCGCCTCTGTTGCGATCATGTATTGTTGCTTGATGTAATTGAAATAAGGGTGCGATTTCCATAACGGGTTGGCAAAACGCCTATCCGCTGGCGTGTTGTCTTCGGGGGCCTGTAATTTGCCCTTGCGCAAGACTTCCTGCGCCTCGACATGATGCTTCAGCGACTTTCGCCAATATTCCAACTGCTGCTCCAACGCCTTGGAGGGTTGTTTGAACATCTCTGTCCAATATGCAGTTGCAGCATGAAGGAACAGGTCCGAATCGGGGGCTTGCAGGCTTTGTCGGGGGGGCGCGCGATGGGCCAGCGCTTCGGTCAGGCGTTGGGTAAGTTCTTCGATCCGCGCAAGATTCTCTCTCATCCGCGCTGCTTTTTGATCATCTTCATATTCAGAAGTTGTCATAGAATGAAATCCCCCCTATTCTTTGCAGGTGCAGCAAAGCCCTCCACCATTGATCTTAGCTTTGCATAGGTACGAATGAAAGCGACGATTCTTTGATCTATTTGAAGAATATGTTGTCAGTATAGAATGGGGACAGACATGAAGGGCATGGCGACCTACGACTTGATGGAGTCGATTCGAAACACGAATGAGTGGATGGGCGCCTCTGCCCGCGCCTTCGCGTCTTATCCGATATGGGGTCTTGCCCCCAACCCGATGTTCAAGGTCATGTCCGCATGGGGGCGTGTGACTGAACGCAGCTTTGCGCGGATGGTGATCAAACCTGATTGGGCTATTACCAGCATTGTAGGCGAGGATGGGCGCGACCATATCGTCGAGGAAGTGGTCGATATTGCGCGCCCCTTCGGTGACCTGCTGCGTTTCAAGGTGCATGGACGGCCTGAAAAGAAGCGTCGCGTGCTGCTCTGTGCGCCGATGTCGGGGCATTATTCCACGCTTCTGCGTTCGACCGTCGCCAGCCTGTTGCCTGATTGCGAGGTCTGGGTCACGGACTGGCATAATGCACGCGACATTCCTGTGTCCGAAGGCAAGTTCGATATTGAGGATTATTCCATCTATCTGATGGATTTCATGCGTCATATGGGCCCTGATACGCATGTGATTGCTGTATGCCAGCCGGTGCCGCTGGCGCTGGCCGCAACGGCTTATCTTGCAGAACAGGACCCTGATGCACAGCCGCGCACATTGACGCTGATTGGCGGCCCGATAGACCCCGATGCCGCACCGACCGAAGTTACGGATTTCGGCCGCCGTGTCACAATGGGGCAACTGGAACATCTGGCAATCCAGCGCGTGGGCTTCAAGAATAAGGGTGTCGGGCGACTGGTTTATCCGGGGCTTTTGCAACTGGGCGGGTTCATCTCGATGAATATGGACCGCCACGCGCAGGCTTTTGCCGACAAGATAACCGCAGAGGCGCGCGGCGAAGGTGGCGAGCGTGACAAGCATAACCGTTTTTACGACGAATACCTGTCCGTGATGGATATGACCGCTGAATTCTACCTTTCGACGGTCGAGCGTATCTTCAAGGGCCGCGAAATTGCGCGCAACGCCTTTGTTGTTGACGGGCACAAGGTGGATTTCTCGAAAATCACCAATGTCGCCGTCAAGATCGTCGAAGGCGAGAAGGATGACATCAGCGCGCCCGGGCAATGCCTTGCAGCGCTTGATCTTCTTACAAGCCTGCAACCAGAGCAGAAAGCCAGCCACCTGGAACCCGGTGCCGGGCATTACGGTATCTTTGCCGGTAAATCATGGCGCAACAATATCCGCCCGCTGGTCATGGAATTCATGGATGCCCATTCGGGGGGCGATGACGGCCAGAAAGCGCGCCTGACACTGGCCGCCTCGAACGGGTAAGCACCCCAAGACAAGCAAAAGGCCCCGGACAGGTTCCGGGGCCTTTTGTTTTGCCAAACCGTAGGATGAAGGTGTTGCGTCTTGCATCTGCGCGCCTGGCATCCTGCAAGATGGTACCGCTGGCGCAAATTTCGTCAGCAGGCATTTCATTTCGGGGCCATGCGCATTAGATGATGCCATCCAAATCATAAGAGAAACCGAGTTTTCGCATGCATGACACCGATCTGACCAAAGCCCTCGCGCCCGTTGCCAATGCCCTGCTCAAGGCGGCCCGCGCGGCAGGCGCGGATGCTGCCGATGCCGTCGCCATAGACGGGCGGTCTATCTCGATTGATGTGCGCAAGGGCACGTTGGAACAGGCCGAACGCTCCGAAGGGGTGGATATCGGGCTGCGCGTCTTTATCGGGCAGCGGCAGGCATGCATCTCGTCATCTGACACGCGTCCCGAAACTCTCGAAGCAATGGCCGCGCGTGCGGTCGCAATGGCCCGCGAAGCCCCCGAAGACCCCTATGCCGGGCTGGCTGATACGGCGCAGCTTGCCATGCTGCGATCTGCCGAAGGGTTGGAACTGTTCGACCCCGCGCCAGAGCCTGACCCTGCCACATTGCAGGAAGATGCCCGCCGCGCCGAAGCGGCTGCGCAATCGGTCAAGGGGGTGACGCAGGTGCAATCCGCCTCGGCGGCCTATGGCTCACAAGCGATCTGGCTGGCGGCCACGAACGGGTTTCAGGGCGGCTATGGGCGCAGCTCGCGCCATATTTCCTGTGTTGCGATAAGTGGCGAAGGCACCGGGATGGAGCGCGACTGGTGCGGCGAAGGGCGCATTTTTCAGGCCGACCTGCCAGACCCGGAATCGGTCGGGCTGCTGGCAGCCGAACGCGCCGTTGCACGCCACGGTGCGCGCAGACCCAAGACCGGCGCTTATCCGGTGCTGTATGATGAGCGTATCGCCTCCAGTCTGATCGGGCATTTGCTGAGTGCGATAAATGGCAGCGCAATCGCGCGCGGTTCCAGCTGGTTGCGCGATGCGATGGGCACGCAGGTCTTGCCCAAGGGGATTACCCTGCGCGAAGACCCGGTGCGCGTGCGCCGTTCCGGCTCTCGCCCGTTCGATGCAGAGGGGCTGCAAAGCCGCGTCAAGGATCTGGTTGCTGATGGGGTTTTGCAGTCCTGGGTTCTGGATCTTGCGACCGCGCGCAAGCTGGGGCTGGAAAGCACCGCCAATGCCGTGCGCGGCACCTCTGCGCCGCCATCGCCCTCAACCTCGAACCTGATATTGACGCAGGGCGACAAATCGCGCGAGGATCTGATCGCGGAAATGGGCACGGGCCTGCTGGTCACCTCGCTTATCGGATCGACGATCAATTCCACAACAGGGGATTATTCGCGCGGTGCCAGCGGGTTCTGGGTCGAGAATGGGCAGATTGCCTATCCCGTCAATGAATGCACGATCGCGGGCAATCTGCGCGACATGCTGACCCGCATCATCCCTGCCAATGATGCGCGCGACCATCTGTCCAGCGTCGTCCCGTCACTTCTGGTCGAAGGGATGACCCTTGCGGGAGAGTGACGATCTGGCCCTGCTCATCTCTGCCGCCCATGCCGCCGGAGCGATTGCGCGCCGCCACTTTGGCGAAGGGCCGAAATCTTGGGAAAAGAGCGCAGGCCAAGGCCCGGTTTCCGAGGCGGATCTGGAAATAGACGAAATGCTGCGCGCCCGTCTGATGGCCGCGCGCCCCGACTATGGCTGGCTATCCGAAGAGAGTGCCGACAACCCCGCCCGTCTGAACTGCGCGCGCGTCTTCATTGTGGACCCGATTGACGGAACGCGCGCCTTTCTGGACGGGCAGAGCGGGTTTGCCCATGCGCTGGCGGTGGTTGAGCATGGCAGCCCTGTTGCGGCGGTCGTCCATCTGCCAATGATGGGGCTGACCTATACCGCCGCGCGCGGGCAAGGGGCGTTTCTTGGTGACCAGCGCCTAGAGGTTACGCCATGTGCCTCGCCATCTGGTGCGCGGGTGCTGGCCACGCGCGCGCAGATGACGGGCGCAAACTGGCCCGGGGGGCTGCCCGCGATTGACCGGCATTTTCGCCCCTCGCTTGCATGGCGGCTGGCGCTGGTGGCCGAAGGCAAGTTTGACGGCATGGTCAATCTGCGCCCGACATGGCACTGGGACATTGCCGCTGGCGCCCTGCTGATCGAAGAGGCAGGCGGCCTGATTACAAATGCTGCGGGCAAAGATGTGCTGTTCAACACGCCCGAACCTTTCGCAGATGGGGTGATCGCAGCCGGTTCTGGCTTGCATTCTGCGCTTATGCGCCACAGGCGGGGCCGTTGAGCAGACAGATGCGGCAGAAAATACTCTCCTCTCCGGACCGGAATTGCCGTATCACAAGGTAAAATCGGTGCAAAGCCACAGAAGGGTTCACAATGCCATTCCATCGGGCATATGTTTTGATGCCGCGTCAGGCCGGGCGCGCGAAATGTGCAACCTTTCGACATTCAGACTGATCGTTCATTATGCCCCCACCCCTGATCGACCAGATTTTTCGAATGCCGCGCAGGCGCAGTCTTGATATGCCGCCAGCGCTTGACCGGCTTGCAAGCCCTGTGATCTGGATGCTTTGCGACCAGCCGCGCGCGGCGCAGGTCTTGTCGGCCCTGTCTGAAACACTGTTGCAACGGGCACCGGGCTTCACTGTGCTGCTCAGCTATCCAGAGGGGGCCGAAGAACCGCCCGATCTGCCCGGCCGTGTCTGTATGGCCCTGCCTTTCGACGAACCGGAAATCGTCAGCCGACTTCTGGCGCGTCACCGCGTGGCCGCTGTGCTGATCGTGGCGCAGGATATCCCGGCGGGTGTGATTACGGCCTTGGGGCGAGAGGGTGTTCCTGTCATCCTTGCCGAAGCGGATGCCCCGCGCTTTGCGTCGCGCTGGGGGCGCGTACCCGGGTTTGCCCGCGCGGTTCTTGGACATATCTCGACAGTGTGCCTGCCGAGCGAGGGTGCGCGTTCTGCATGGCGCGAAGCCGGGATGTCAAATGCTGCCCTTATTTCTTGCGGGCGGCTATCGGCTACGCCCGTTGCGCTGGGGTGCAATGAATCCGAACGCGAGGAACTTGCCGAGAACTTCCGTCATCGCACGGTATGGTTGGCCGCAGGTGTGCCCGAACGCGAAGAAGAGGCGGTTCGTGCCGCCCATCGTGAAGCATTGCGCGAAAGCCACCGGCTGGCCCTTATCCTGCATCCTGCCGACCCCATGCGCGGCCCTGTCCTGCGTGACATGTTTTCCGAGCATTTCATCACGGCCTTGCGTTCGGAAGATGATCAGATCTCACCGGAAACCCAAGTCTATATCGCCGATACTGACGGCGAGCGCGGCCTATGGTACCGGCTGGCGGTTGCATGTTTTCAGGGCGGCACCCTTGGCGGCGAGGGGGCCTGCTACAGCCCGATGGAAGCAGCGGGCTTGGGCTGCGCGATTGTGCATGGCCGCATGTTCGGGCGCTTCTCAGAGCCGTTTGATCTGTTGCGCGAAGCCCGCGCGACCCGGATGATCCAAAGCGCGGATGCCCTTGGATCGGCCATCTGCACAGCCTTGCGGCCGGAACAGGCCGCAGATCAGGCGCATCGCGCGTGGCAGGTCATCTCAAACGGGTCAGAGGCGACCGATACCGTTATCAATGCCGTGTTGTCCGCTGCCGCACGCGAGGAGGCAAGCTGATGCGTGCACCCGCCTTCTGGTTTACCGCACCTGACCGCCCTGCCTTGCGCGCGCGCCTTCTGGCCCCATTGGCCGCACTTTATGCGCAAGCAACTGCACGGCGCGTGGCGCGTCCGCCCGCCTATCGCCCGCCTGTTCCTGTTATCTGTGTGGGCAACCTGAACGCAGGCGGCACAGGCAAAACCCCTACCGTCATTGCACTTGTGCAGATGCTTCAGGCAATGGGCCATCAGCCGCATGTCATCTCGCGCGGGTATGGGGGGCGGTTGACAGGCCCCGTCAGTGTTGACGCGCGGACCCATAGCGCCGCCGATGTGGGCGACGAGCCATTGTTGATGGCAGCCTTCGCCCCTGTCTGGGTGGCGCAGGACCGCGCTGTGGCGGCGCAGCAGGCCGTTGGTGCGGGGGCCGAGGTGTTGGTTATGGATGACGGCTTCCAGAACCCGGCGCTGGCCAAAGACCTGTCGCTGATCGTGGTCGATGCAGCGATTGGGTTCGGCAATGCCCGCGTTTTGCCAGCCGGGCCTTTGCGCGAACCCGTGACGGTCGGGCTGGCGCGTGCAGATATGATCGTCAGTATCGGTGCGCCAGAGATGCAGCGCCGTTTCGATAGGGCCTATGCCTCTGACTGCTTGCCCATCCTGCGTGCGCAACTGCACCCGCTGCAAATGGGGATGCGCTGGCAAGGGCTGCGCGTTCTGGCTTTCGCGGGGATTGGCCGCCCCGAGAAGTTTTTTGCCACCCTGCGCGCCGAAGGGGTAGAGTTGCTGCGCGCCGAAGCCCTTAGCGACCACCAACCCTTGACCGATGCGCTGATGGCGCGGCTGGAATTGGAGGCAAAAGCGCTGGGCGCGCAACTTGTCACCACGGAAAAAGATGCCGTGCGCCTGCCTGCCAGCTTCCGTATGAAAGTGCTGACCATGCCTGTCAGGTTGGAATTTGATGACCCGACGCCACTTTCCGAACGACTAGGCGCATTGATGGCTGCGCGCACGCAGCACTAGGGCAGGGGCATGTATGCCCCTGCTGTTGTTCGGCCCGGTCACACGCTTAGGCAGATATATTTCATCTCCAAATAGTCGTCGATGCCGTGATGCGATCCTTCGCGGCCCAGACCCGATTGCTTGACCCCGCCAAAAGGGGCCACTTCGGAAGAGATCAGGCCGGTATTCACGCCGACAATCCCGTATTCCAGCGCTTCCTGAACCCGCGTGATGCGGCCAATGTCGCGGGCGTAAAAATAGCAGGCCAGACCAAAGATCGTGTCATTGGCATGGGCAATGACCTCTTCCTCCGTGTCGAAGCGGAACAGGGGGGCCATCGGACCAAAGGTTTCTTCCTGCGCGACCTTCATGTCTTGGGTCACACCCGTCAGAACGGTCGGCTCGAAGAAAGTGCCGCCATTGCCATGCCTGCGCCCGCCGGTCAGCACCTGTCCGCCCTTGGCGACGATATCGCTGATATGATCCTCGATCTTTGTGACCGCCTCTTCATTGATCAAGGGGCCAAGGTCGCTGCCCTCTGCCAGCCCGTCGCCGACATTCAGTTTTTCGACCGCCGCTTTCAGTTTCTGGGCGAAGGCGTCATAGATTCCGGCTTGCACATAGATGCGGTTGGCGCAGACACAGGTCTGCCCGTTATTGCGATATTTCGACATCATCGCGCCTTGGACGGCGGCATCCAGATCGGCATCGTCAAACACGATGAAAGGCGCGTTACCCCCCAATTCCATTGAACATTTCATCACCTGATCGGCTGATTGGCGCAGCAGGATCCGGCCCACTTCGGTACTGCCGGTAAATGTCAGTTTCCGAACAATCGGGTTTTCACAGAACTCCTTGCCTATATCCGACGCGCGGCTGGATGTGATAACCGACAACACGCCCGTGGGCACGCCCGCACGTTCCGCCAGAACCGCCATTGCCAGCGCGGAAAGCGGCGTTTCAGCCGCCGGGCGCGCGACGAAGCCGCAGCCCACCGCCAGTGCCGGGGCCACCTTGCGCGCGATCATCGCATTGGGGAAATTCCACGGCGTGATCGAGGCCGCAACCCCGATGGGCTGGCGGATGACGCTGATGCGCTTGTCAGGCTGGTGGCCGGGGATGGTTTCGCCATATACGCGCTTGGCCTCTTCGCCGAACCATTCAACGAAGCTTGCGCCGTAGGCAATCTCGCCGCGTGCTTCGGCCAGGGGCTTGCCCATCTCGGCCGTCAGGATCAGCGCCAGATCTTCCTGATTTTCCATCATCAGCTCATACCATTTGCGCAACACGGCCGCGCGGTCCTTGCCGGTGCGCGCGGCCCAGTCGCGGCGCGCCGTGTCGGCGGCGGCAATGGCGCGTGCAGTCTCGGCCCGGCCCAGATCGGCCACTTTCGCAATAACATCGCCGCGCGCGGGGTTGATGACATCGAATGTCGCGCCATCATCTGCGCCCACCCATTCACCCGCCAGATAGGCGCGGGTTTCCAGCAAGGAGGGGTCCTTCAGGCGTGATTTCAGGTCGGTCGATTGATGGTCAAGCATATGTTCTCCTTGGCTTTTGAAGATGCCCGCGCGGTCCTGAACGCAGAGCAGTAAAGGTGGGGCACGGTTGCAGTACCGCGCGCGTTGGCCTCAAACGTCTGACTAGCGCGTTTCAAGGCGCGTGTCACCCATGCGCAATGCTCCTGCAAAGCAAGAGGATCTTAATGTTCAACTGTCAGACTGCACTCTGGTTCCAATTGGGTGAGGGGCTGCGACATGCGTGGCGATGATATGGGCTTGGCACAGGTTGCCGATACACCGCAATTCTATGCGGATCTTGTGATGCGCCATTCCTCGGACGCCGTGATCATCTCGGACCCGGAGCGCAAGGCGCTTTGGGTCAATCCTGCATTCACATCGCAGACAGGTTACGGGGTTGACGATATTGCCGGAAAGGAACCCGGCTCGGTGCTTCAGGGCCGCGATACGGATGCAGATACAGCGCGTCTGATCGAAGCGGCCTGTGCGCAGCGCCGCGAAATCAGGGTGGATATTCTGAATTACACCAAATCCGGTGCGGCCTTCTGGGTCGATCTGAGGGTGACGCCTGTCTACGATTCGACGGGGCGGCATACGCATTTCATCTCGACCATGCGCGACATCACAGAACGCAAGATGCTGGAAGATCAGAACGAGGAAATGCGCCATGCCGAAGCCTTGCGCCAGTCCGAGCGTCAGTTGCTGGCCCTGACCAGTGAATGGCTGTATTCGGCCAAATCCTTTGACGAATTGTTGATGGTCATCAAGCGCGCCATGCATACCCTCATCCCCGAGGCAGATGGCGCGCTCTATGTCTATGATGCGTCCCGCACCATGCTTGAACTTGTCGCATCCTGGGGCACATTGCCCAGCTTTGCCGGTCATATCCTGCCCGATGACTGCTGGGCCCTGCGCCGTGGCCGCGCCTATGCGTTCGGCCTCAAACCGATCGAATTTGTGTGTGATCATGTCAAAAAGCCCGGCACGCCCTATTTCTGCCTGCCGATCATCGCGCATGGTGAAACCATAGGGCTGATGCATATCGTGTTCGATGGGTTCGAAGAGGGCGGCTTAATGCGCCATATGCGCAATGACGTCCTGCGCAACCGTTGGGATATTTCGCTGATCTGCGCCGAGCAGATCAGCCTTGCCGTGGCCAATGTGCGCTTGCGTCAGGAATTGCAGGAAAAATCCCTGCGCGACGCGCTGACAGGGCTTTGGAACAGGCGCTGGTTCATGGAAAACGCCCTGCGAGAGGTCGCAATGGCAGAGCGTGACGGGCACCACCTGGCGCTTGTTTCGCTGGATGTCGATCATTTCAAACAATTCAACGACACTTATGGTCACGAAACGGGCGATATGGTCCTGAAGGAAGTGGCACAGGTGATGATGGCCCAGTCTGACAAGGCCGTTGCGCCGTGCAGGCTTGGGGGAGAGGAGTTTATCCTGCTGTGCCTTGACCACGATGAGGATGCGGCCATCGCGCTGGCAGAGCGGGTGCGCGTCATGATTTCTGAAATCCCACTCACGGTATCAGGGCAGGTGCTGTCAGGGGTCACGGTTTCCGCCGGCATTGGATTGCGCGGTCGCGATGGCACATCGCTGGAAGAAATCATGAAGGCCTCTGACATGGCGCTCTATCGGGCCAAGGCAGAGGGGCGAAATCGTGTCGTGTCACAGTCCGGCCCGCAGGAGCGGGTTGAACAGACCTAACAGCACAAGACCGCCCTGCTGCATAAATCGGCAGGCCCACACCCTAAGGCGCAAGCGCTTGCCCTGAAAAGGACAATTTGCGCTGTGCCAAATTGACTTCCTTGCCAAATCCACATATCGACACCACGGTCGGCGCAGAGGGTCGGCGTCATGAAACGGCATACAAGATGGACGGTGGTTCCAGTCGGGTGCGCATAACGCATTCGGGGCAGCACAAAAGACAAATTCAGCGCGAGATACGAGCTGCTGGCAGGGCATAGGCCCGCAAGCGCCCCCCTCGCGCCAAGGCACAGGGGTTGGCCATGACACAACACGCACCGCTCAGCGATATTCGGTTTGACCCTGAATCCGAGGGCGCTGGCTTTGACGCCGCCTTCATCGCGATTGAGGTTGCGCGCCTGCTGCATGAAGGGCAGACCGATGCGATCCGAGAGTTTCTGGAAAGTCAGGAACTTGCCGACATTGCTGCCCTGATTGATGAACTGAACGACGGCGATGATCTGGACGTTTTGCGTCTGTTGCCCTTGCACGATCAGGCGGAAATGCTGGGCTATCTGCGCCCGCGCGCGCAGGTCGATCTGGCAACCCGTATTCCACGGCGCGAACTGGTCGCCCTGATGACCGCCATGAGCCATGACGAGCGCGCGGACCTTTTCAAGCAGCTTGATGAGGAAGCGCAGGAAGCAATTCTGCCCGCCCTGTCCAAGGCCGAGCGTGAAGATCTGCGTCGCCTTGCCGCCTATGAAGAATGGACCGTTGGTTCGGTCATGACTTCGGATTATGCGGTGCTGAAGCCCGAGATGACCACCAGTCAGGCAATCGAGGCACTTCGCGCGCAGGCGATCGAGGCCGAAACGATTTACTATGCCTATATCATCGACGAGGCGCGCGCCCTGATCGGGGTGGTCAGTCTGCGCGACCTGCTGACCGCGCGGCCCCGCCAGCAGGTGGCCGAGATCATGGATACCGAACCTGTCTGGGTTCGCGCCGATGACGAACAGGAAGAAGCCGCGCGCCTTGTCGCCCGCTATGACTTGCTGGCGCTGCCTGTGCTGGACAACAGTGATCGCCTTGTCGGCATCGTGACCGCCGATGACGCGATGGACGTCACCGAAGAAGAGGTGACCGAGGATTTCTACAAAAGCTCGATCGTGCAACCGCTGGAAATGTCGGTGGCCGATGCCTCTATCGCACTGCTCTATCGCGCGCGCATCTTCTGGCTGGTGCTGCTGGTCTTTGGCAATATCTTTTCGGGTGCGGGCATTGCCTATTTCGAAGACACGATTGCAGCGCATCTTTCGCTTCTGTTCTTCCTGCCACTCCTGATCGCGTCTGGCGGCAATGCAGGGACGCAATCGGCCACCTTGATGGTGCGCGCGCTGGCCACAGGCGATGTGCGCCCGGCCGATTTTGGCCGCCTGCTGTCGCGCGAAGTGCTGATTGCGTTGGCGCTGGGCCTGACCATGGCGCTGGCTGTGTCACTGATCGGCGTCTGGCGGGGCGGGCCGGAAATCGCGCTGGTGGTTGCGCTGGCAATGGTCACCATCGTGCTGATGGGGGCGCTGATCGGCATGTGTCTGCCCTTTATTTTCGCCAAGATCGACCGCGACCCCGCTGCCGCATCTGGCCCGCTTGTGACATCCATCGCCGATGTGCTGGGCGTGATCATTTACTTTACCATCGCCGCGCGCCTGCTGGAACTCTAGGCGGCTTGCAATCCGGGGGGGGATTGGCTAACTGACCCCGCACGAATTGGTGGCACAAAGGGCAGATTATGGACGCTATTGCAGAGCTTCGCGGCAAATATCTGGACCAGATCGCCGCCGTCGCCGATATCGACGCGCTTGAAACAGTACGGCTGGCCGCACTGGGTAAAAAGGGCGAGATCAGCCTCAAGATGCGCGAGCTGGGCCAGATGGATGCCGAGGCGCGCCAGCAGGTCGGCCCTGCCCTGAATGGCCTGAAATCCGAGATTGATGCCGCGCTGAAGGCGCGCCGCGCCGGGCTGGAAGATGCGATTCTTGATGCGCGGCTTCAGGCGGAATGGCTGGATGTTACCCTGCCGGGCCGCCCCCGCCCGACGGGCACGATCCATCCCATCTCGCAGGTCATGGATGAATTGACGGCCATCTTTGCCGATATGGGCTTCGCGGTCGCCGAAGGCCCACAGATCGAATCCGATTGGTATAATTTCGACGCGCTCAACATCGCGCCGGAACATCCCGCGCGCCAAGAACATGACACATTCTTCATGCACCGTGCCGATTGTGACAACCGCCCGCCACATGTGCTGCGCACCCATACCAGCCCCGTTCAGATCCGCGCCATGCAGGCTCAGGGCGCACCGATCCGCGTCATCGCGCCGGGCCGCGTTTACCGGATGGATATGGACCAGACCCACACGCCCATGTTCCATCAGGTCGAAGGTCTGGCGATTGACCGCGACATCTCCATGGCGCAACTGAAATGGACGCTGGAAGAATTCTGCCGCGCCTTTTTCGAGGTTGACGAAGTCGAGTTGCGCTTCCGTGCCTCGCATTTTCCCTTCACCGAACCCTCAGCCGAAGTGGATATCCGCTGCTCCTGGGAAGGCGGCCAGCTCAAGATCGGCGAGGGCAAAGACTGGCTTGAAATCCTCGGCTCTGGCATGGTGCATCCGCAAGTGCTGCGTGCGGGCGGGATTGATCCCGATCAATGGCAGGGCTTTGCATTCGGTCTGGGAATCGACCGGATTGCGATGCTGAAATACGGTATTCCAGATCTGCGCGCGTTTTTCGAATCTGATCTGCGTTGGCTGCGCCATTACGGTTTCGCAGCACTGGACCAACCAGCTTTGGCCGCAGGGCTCAGCCGCTGATCCTTTCACTCTTGCCCAAATATCCACGGGGTTTCTCAAGGGGGCGTGGCCCCCTTGAGGCGGGTAGTTTGAAGGGCGGCAGCCCTTCAAGCCCCCCAATGAAAAGGCCCCCGCCAAAGCAGGGGCCTTATCTATTCCAGTCACACAGGATTACATGCTGTAATACATCGCATATTCGACCGGGTGCGGGGTATGCTCGTAGGCATAGACCTCTTCCCATTTCAGGTCAATATAGGCTAGGATCTGGTCTTTCGTGAACACGTCACCGGCCAAAAGGAAGTCGTGGTCAGCCGCAAGCGATTCCAGCGCTTCGCGCAAGGATGCGCAAACAGTTGGGATACCTTCGAGTTCCTCTGGTGGAAGGTCGTACAAATCCTTATCCGATGCAGGGCCCGGATCGATTTTGTTCTTGATCCCGTCAAGGCCAGCCATAAGCAGCGCCGAGAAGGCGAGATAGGGGTTGGCAACCGGGTCAGGGAAGCGGGCTTCGACGCGCTTTGCCTTGGGGCTTTCAGTCCACGGAATACGAATGCAGCCAGAGCGGTTGCGGGCCGAATAGGCGCGCAGCACAGGCGCTTCAAAACCAGGGATCAGGCGCTTGTAGCTGTTGGTTGACGGGTTGGTGAAGGCATTCAGCGATTTGGCATGTTTCAGAATGCCGCCAATGAACCACAGCGCTTCCTGGCTCAGATCGGCATATTTGTCCCCTGCAAACAGCGGCTTACCATCTTTCCAGATCGACATGTTCACATGCATGCCTGTGCCGTTGTCACCTTTGACAGGCTTGGGCATGAAGGTTGCCGTCTTGCCATAGGCATCGGCCACATTGCGCACGACATATTTGTATTTCATGATCTCGTCAGCCTGCTTGGTCAGCGAGCTGAAGATCAGGCCAAGTTCATGCTGGGCAGAGGCAACCTCGGTGTGGTGCTTGTCCACCTTCATGCCCATGTCTTTCATGGTGGTCAGCATTTCCGAGCGCATGTCCTGATTGGCGTCAATCGGGTTCATGGCAAAGTAGTGACCCTTGACGCCGGGGCGGTGGCCCATATTGCCAGTGTCATAGTCGCTGTCTGTGTTCCAAGCGGCTTCTTCGGCATCCACCTCGAAGCTGACCTTGTTGATCTTGTCGCTGAACTTGACATTGTCAAAGACAAAGAATTCCGCTTCCGGCCCGAAATAGGATACATCACCAATCCCGGTGGATTTCAGATAGGCTTCGGCCTTTTCTGCTGTCCCGCGCGGGTCACGCTCATAAGGTTCATTCGTGTCCGGCTCTACGATTGAGGCGTGGATTGCTAGCGTTTTTTCTGCATAGAACGGGTCGATATAGACCGAGTCCAGATCGAAAACCAGTTTCATATCAGATGCTTCGATCCCCTTCCAGCCGGGAACGGAAGAGCCGTCAAACATGAAGCCTTCTTCAAGAAAATCTTCATCGACCAGATCATTGATGATTGTCACATGCAGCATACGGCCGCGCGGGTCGACAAAGCGGATGTCCAGATAGGCGACATCTTCGTCTTTCATAAGTTTGAGAACGTCAGCAGAACTCATGTCTCTTTCCTCTTGGTTTTGGAACTGTTTTCAGAGCGAAAGCCCCGGAATGACTGTTGGTTAAAGGGCGTCGTCGCCACTTTCGCCGGTGCGGATGCGGATTGCTTGCTCGACGGTCGACACAAATATCTTGCCATCGCCGATCTTATCGGTGCGCGCAGCGGCCACGATGGCCTCTACAGCGTCGTCCACCTGCTCATCAGGCAACACCACCTCGACCTTCACCTTGGGCAGAAAATCGACAACATATTCGGCCCCGCGATACAGTTCTGTATGGCCTTTTTGCCGACCGAAACCCTTGACTTCGATGACAGACAGGCCCTGAACACCAATGTCCTGCAAGGCTTCCTTCACCTCATCCAGCTTGAAAGGCTTGATGATGGCCTCGATCTTCTTCATTCCCTCGCTCCCGTATTACTGCCAGCCGCATCGCCGGTCTGATGCGTTCAGATCATTTCCATCTTTGCGCGACAATCTGATAGGGTATTCGCTGTGCGTGGCGCATCAAGGAAAAGCCAAAAAAGATTAAAAAATGTGCAAAAAGCACAGAAAGAGGGCGGTTTTGAATCGAGGAATAATTCAAGATGACTGAAATTCTGACATCTGCACAAATGCGCGCCATCGAAACCGCACAAATCGAGTCGGGCAGCGTAACCGGGCTGGAATTGATGGAGCGTGCAGGGCGCGGTGTCGTCGCCGCGATGTTTGCCCAGTGGCCAGAATTTGAGCAAGGCCCGCATCGCCGCGCGCTGGTGCTATGTGGGCCGGGCAATAATGGTGGGGACGGTTTTGTTATTGCGCGGCTGCTGCATGAGCGCGGCTGGCTGGTGGATGTGTTTCTTTATGGCGCACCGGAAAAACTGCCACCAGATGCGCGGCACGTATATGAGCGCTGGATTGACTCGGGCAGGGCGGGACTGGTGGCGCGGCTTTCAATGCCGGTGCCTAAACAGGAAGAGGTCAAAGCGCTTGATATGGCGACCCGGACGACCAGCGGCGCGACCGGCCCTGAGCTGATCGTGGATGCGCTGTTCGGGACGGGACTTAGCAGGCCGATCACGGCCTTGGGCAAAAGCCTTGAAGCGTTGCAGATCAACGAAGCCGCGCAAGCGTGCAGTCAGCGGCCATACGTGGTTGCAGTAGATATTCCGTCGGGGCTTTGTGCCGATTCGGGGCGCATTCTGGGCGGCAGGGATGGTGTTGCCATAAGCGCGGATCTGACGGTGGCTTTTCACGCACGGAAACCGGGGCATGTTCTGGCTGAGGGGGGTGAGCGGTGTGGCAAGGTCGTGGTGGCAGATATTGGGCTTGAAAGCGGCTCGAACCAAAGCCAGCGTGCTTTGGCTGATCTACATGGCATTGATTTCACAAAAGGCGGGGCGCAGTTGGCGCGCATGATTTCGGCCCTCGCTGGTGCCGACAGCCTGTATCCCAAGCTATGCAAATCTGCGGGTCACAAATACACCCATGGCCATGCCCTGATTCTGTCTGGCGGCCCGGGTCGTGGCGGTGCTGCACGGCTTGCCGCGCGCGCTGCGCTGCGAAGCGGCTCGGGGCTTGTGACCGTCGGCTGCCCGCCCGATGCAGTGCCAGAGAATGCGGCCCGGCTTGACGCGGTGATGCTCTGCCCGCTTGAGGATGCGCAGGCGCTTGCGCATACGCTGGAAGATACGCGTATCAATGCGCTTTGTCTTGGCCCCGGCCTTGGACTGGGCACGCGCGAAGGCGCGCTTGTCGCCGCTGCGCTGACGGCGGGGCGCGCGACAGTGTTTGACGCCGATGCGTTAACGCTGATTGCGGGTGATCCGGCGCTCTTTGCTGCGCTGCATGACCGCTGCGTGCTGACCCCCCATGCCGGAGAGTTCGCCCGTCTGTTCCCTGACCTTGCTGAACGTCTGCACGCCCCGGCGGTCGAAGGCCCCGCATATTCCAAGCTGGACGCGGCCCGCGATGCTGCTGCCCGCTCTGGGTGCACGGTTCTGATCAAGGGGCCGGACACAGTGATCTCAACGCCAGACGGGCGCGCCTGCATCAATGCGGCGGTCGGTGAGCGCGCCGCACCCTGGCTGGCCACAGCAGGGTCAGGCGATGTGCTGGCAGGATTGGTGGCAGGTCTGTTGGCGCGCGGGTTGCCGCCCTTCGATGCGGCGCAAACGGCGGCCTATCTGCATGTCGAAGCGGCGATTGCTTTTGGGCCCGGCCTTATTGCCGAGGACTTGCCGGAAATCCTGCCAAAAGTCTTGCAACGCTTAGGCGCCTGACCCGCTGATCATTGTGGTGATACCGTCTGCCGTGATGATCGTGTCATCATCAAAGGCAAGCTCGAACAGTGTCACCGGGCAATCTGCGTGATGCAGGTTCACACCGTCCACCAGTCTTGACGCCGGGCTAAGGGCAGGGGCCGAAAACAGGATTTCCGTGCGCCAGTCGCAGACCCCCAACTTTTGCCCCGCGCCGACAACCAGCGCGCGGTCCAGTCGGCCGGGCGCAAGCCCCAAACCAAAGGCCGAAGGCTCGACCCGGACAACCTCTGCCGGTGCCGCCCGATATGTACGGATGCCGCGCAGCTCCACCATACGGTTTTGCGTATCCAGCAGCAGATCACCTGCCACCAGCCGCGAGACAGCGCGCAAGCCGAAAATCGTGCGCAGAACCGTTTCACCCGCAAACCCCTGCGGGCCCGGATGTGTCAGAGCAGGTTTGAATTTCCCGGGTGCTTTCAGCGGCGGGGCAAGTGAAATGCTCTCTGCAAACATCAATCGAATCTCCTTTAGAGCCTCTTACCGAGAAAGTATGACGACATGGTAAACGCGCGCAGGTTAAGTACTGTTTCTATATGGACGACAATGCCAAAGGAATTGGGCAAGAACTGGGCACAAAAATGGCCTGAATAATTGGGGGCGCTTCGTTTTTACCCTCGCATCTGTCGGACGGGTTTGATAGGAACCGCCCTAGATGCGGGTGTGGCGAAATTGGCAGACGCACCAGATTTAGGTTCTGGCGCCGCAAGGCGTGGGGGTTCAAGTCCCTCCACCCGCACCATCTTGTAATTTTAATGGTTCAGTCTGGTACCCTGATGTGACGGGGGCAAGCAGGGTGTGTGTGCCGTATTGCCCTCAGCAGACGCTTGCGACATGTCGGGAATTTTTTACCACCGACCAACGTCACAGACCGCTTGAAAAAGCGCTATGCGGTATGATTCGCAACTTCACCGCTCAGGCAAAACAAGAAACAGCCCACACTCCGCGCGGAATGTGGGCTTTTCCTGTCACGAGAACTGGTGCGTCAGTTGCGGTCTTTGTCGACCATTTTGGACGCGCCGATCCACGGCATCATGGCGCGCAGTTTTGCGCCAACCTGCTCGATCTGATGCTCGTCATTGATCCGGCGTGTGGCCTTGAAGAAGGGCTGGCCAACGGCGTTTTCCTGCATGAAATCACGAACGAACTTGCCCTGCTGGATGTCGGTCAAAACGGCCTTCATGCGCGCTTTCGTCTCGTCATAGGGCAGAATGCGCGGGCCGCTGACATATTCGCCATACTCAGCCGTGTTCGAGATCGAGTAATTCATGTTGGCGATGCCGCCTTCATAGATCAGGTCCACGATCAGCTTCACTTCATGCAGACACTCGAAATAGGCCATTTCCGGCTCGTAGCCTGCCTCGACCAGCGTCTCGAAGCCCATACGGATCAGCTCGACCAGACCACCACAGAGCACAGCCTGTTCGCCGAACAGGTCGGTTTCACATTCCTGCCGGAAATTGGTTTCAATAATGCCCGAACGCCCGCCACCAATGGCCGAGCAATAGGACAGGCCGATTTCCATCGCCTTGCCGGTCGCGTCCTGATGCACCGCCACAAGGCAGGGCACGCCGCCGCCTTTGGTGTATTCGCCGCGTACGGTGTGGCCGGGGCCTTTGGGCGCCATCATGATCACGTCAACGCCGGGTTTCGGCTCGATCAATCCGAAATGCACGTTCAGCCCATGCGCAAAGGCAATCGCCGCGCCCTCGCGCAGATTGTCATGCACATATTTCTTGTATGTTTCTGCCTGCAACTCGTCAGGCATGGTGAACATGATGACATCGCACCAGGCGGCAGCCTCGGCAATGCCCATGACCTTCAGGCCCTCAGCTTCGCATTTCTTGGCGCTGGCGGACCCTTCGCGCAGGGCAACAACAACATTCTTTGCCCCCGAATCGCGCAGGTTCAGCGCATGGGCATGGCCCTGGCTGCCATAGCCCAGAATGGCGACTTTCTTGTCCTTGATCAGGTTCACATCGCAATCGCGATCATAATAGACGCGCATCTGCCGTCCCTCCTTGGTTGAACTTCATGTGGCGCAGTATACGGAAAAGACGCTGTAAATCGTTTCAATCCTCGCGGATATATGCAATAAAACGTAATAACTATTCGTAAAATTTGTAAATACGCAAGAAACATGCAGATAGACGATACAGACAGACGCCTCTTGCGCCAACTGATGGCCGCACCGGATGCCAGCACCGCAGAAGTGGCCGATCGCGCGGGCCTGACCGAGGCGACCTGCTGGCGTCGTCTTGAACGGCTGCGCGCGCGCGGCATCCTGCGCGCAAGACGCGCGGTCATCGACTGGCGCGCGCTGGGTTGGCAGGTCGAGGTCAGCCTGCGCATCACCCTGGACAAAACCAATCCGCGCGCTTTCGATGAATTCATCACCGCCGCCCGCGCAGTCCCGGAAGTGCTGGAAATCCAGACATTCCTCGGGCGGGTCGATGTTCGTCTCAATGTCATTGCGCGCGACATGACCCACTATCAGCAAATCTACCGCGACCGCATCTTGCCCTTGCCGCATATCGCCGATCTGGAGGCCCTGATGCACCTTTCCGATATCAAATCAGACGCAAGCCTGCCGATATGATCATTTTCTTGCTTCAAATACTCATCAAGCCGTCAACGGGCGCCGGGGCAGACCTTAGAGCGCGCACGCAGACCAAGGGGCAGCGATGATTGATCTGGATGAAACCGACCGCGCCTTGCTGCGCGCATTGGCACTGGATTCCACGCAAAGCGCAGGCGCGCTAGGCCGCCGTCTTGGCCTGAGTCAGCCCGCAACATGGCGCCGCCTCAGGCGCTTGCGCGAAGACGGCGCGATTGCCCGCGAACGGCTGGACCTTGACCTGTCGGCGCTCGGTTTTGGTGTCACCGTCTTTCTGGGGATCAGCCTTGCCGCCAAGGGGCGCGTCAGTCTGGCCGATTTTGAACGCGCAGTGTCCGCCATTCCCGAAGTGCAGACCGTGCAGCATGTTCTGGGCCTCTATGATTACCGCCTGCGCGTTGTCGCCCGCGACCTGTCGGATTTCGAGCGCGTTTTGCGACGGCGCATCATGACATTGCCGGGGGTCGGTGCGGTGGATGCCAATGTCCTGCTCAGTGAAGAACGCTTGCCCGGCCCATTGTGAGTGATTGACCTCTGCGCCCGCATTGGGCAAGAGACAGGTCATGTTGATCTATAAAATCTTTCGCCGTGCTGAATGGAATGATCTGGTCACACAGGGTCAGACATCGGGCGCGCCTGTCGATCTGGCCGATGGCTATATTCACTTCTCGACCGCGCAGCAGGTCATGGAGACTGCGGCCAAACATTTTGCGGGTGAGAGTGATCTTGTTCTGGTCGCCTGCGACGCTACGGCGCTTGGGGCAGAGCTGAAATGGGAACCTTCGCGCGGGGGCGCGTTATTCCCGCATCTCTATCGCGCGCTGCATCATGCCGATATTACATGGGACACATCGCTGCCCCTCGGGGTCAGTGGCCATATTTTCCCAGAGGGTCTGGTATGAGTTTCCTTGAAAAAGCCGGTATGTCTGTTTTGCGCAGTTTTGACCCCGAAACCGCGCATGGCTTGGCGCTCAAGGCGCTGCAAGCCGGACTTGCGCCTGTTGGGCAGCCTGTTGACTCTCCGCGCTTGCGCACACGGCTGGCGGGGCTTGATCTGCCAAATCCGGTGGGGCTGGCAGCGGGGTTCGACAAGAACGCGCAGGCGCTGAAGGGCCTTGCGCGGGCAGGGTTCGGATTTGTCGAAGTCGGTGCCGCAACCCCCCGCCCGCAAGAGGGAAACCCGCGACCGCGCCTGTTCCGCCTGCCAGAGGATCGCGCCGTCATCAACCGTTTCGGTTTCAATAATGAAGGCGCGGATCGTATCGTCCAGCGCCTTGCATTGCGTCCCAAAGACATGATCCTTGGGTTGAACCTTGGGGCCAACAAGGACAGTGCCGACCGCGCGGATGATTTCGCCGAAGTGCTGCGCCTGTGCGGCGCGCATCTGGATTTTGCGACAGTCAATGTCTCGTCACCCAATACCGAGGCACTGCGCGATTTGCAGGGCGCAGAGGCGCTTGCCGCGCTTTTGCAAGGTGTGATGCAGGCCCGCGCTGGACTTGCGCGGAAAATCCCGGTTTTTCTGAAAATCGCCCCCGATCTGACCGAAGCAGAGATTGGCGAGATAGCGCAGGTGGCGCAAGCCGCCGGTGTGGATACAATTATCGCAACAAACACCACAATCACGCGCGAAGGTTTGAAAAGTGCAAGTTTTTCGGAAAAAGGCGGGCTTTCTGGTGCGCCATTGTTCGAAAAGTCTACGCGCGTTCTGGCGCGCCTGTCCCATCTGACCGATGGAAAAATGCCTCTCATAGGGGTTGGTGGGGTTGGTTCTGCTGAACAGGCCTATGCCAAGATATGCGCCGGGGCATCTGCAGTGCAGCTTTATTCCGCGCTGGTCTATGAAGGGCTGTCGCTGGTCGAACGGATCAATCGGGGCCTTTTGGAATTGCTGGACCGCGATGGCCACGCAACGCTGTCGGACGCGATTGGCACAGCGCGCGGCACGTGGCTGTAAGCCCCGGTTTTGTCCCTTCACGCAAGTCAGACACAGGCCTGGTTCGGAACCGCTAGCCTCCCGCAGCCCCCACACGCCGTTCCAGCCGTGGATAAAGCACGCCAAGAAACACCCCGCGCAGCACATTAAGCACGATAAGCGCCATCCACAGGCCGTGATTGCCAAAAACCGGCACCGCCAGCCAGATGACCAGCCCGTAAATGGCAACGGCCAGAATGACTGTGTTGCGCATCTCGCGCGTGCCGGTGGCGCCGATGAAAATGCCGTCCAGCATATAGGCCGCCAGCCCCAGCACCGACAACACCACCACATAGGGCAGGAAAACCCGCGCCGCGGCCCGCACATCGGTATCGGTCGCCATCAGGTCTATCACCCACGGTCCCGCGCCCCAGAACCCCAGCGCCATCACCATCGCCGCCCCAAAGGCCCAGATCGAGGCGCGGATGCTGGCTTGCCGCATCAAACCCACAGAGCGCGCGCCCACGGCTTGCCCGACCAGCGCTTCGGCGGCAAAGGCAAATCCGTCCAGTGCATAAGCAGTGATCATCAGGAATTGCCACAATATCTGATTGCCCGCCAATTCCACATCACCAAACCCGGCCGAGGTGAACAGAAACCCTGTCATAGCGGCCTGCAAGGCAATCGTGCGCAGCATGATGTCGGAATTGACCACCCACATCCGTTTCAGCCGCACCCGGTCGAAAACGCGTGCCCTATCGCGCCATTGCGCGCCTGCAAAGGCCGCGCGGCACAGCCATAACCCAAGCGCCAGCGCGGTCAGTTCTGCGATCAATGTGGCAATCGCCACCCCCTGCACACCCCAGCCAAGCCCCAGCACGAACCACAGGTCCAGCACGATATTCAGCCCGTTCATCCACAGTTGCAGCACCAGCACCCCGCGCGTGCGTTCGGTCGCGATCAACCAGCCATTCACGGCATAAAGCGCAATCGTAGCCGGTGCGCCCCAGATGCGGATGCTCAGATACTGGCGCGCCAGCCCCTCGACCTCTGGGCTTGCAGGGGCAATGCGAAAGGCCCCTTCCATGATCAGCACTTGCCCCAGCACCATGACAAGGCCTGCCACCAGCCCGATCATGACCCCGCGCGTCAGAATGGCCCCGCTTTCCGCCAGATCGCCCGCGCCTGTGGCCTGTGCGACCAACCCGGTCGTGCCCATGCGCAGAAAGCCGAAAATCCAGTAGATCGAGGCCAGAATAATCGCGCCCAAACCCACAGCGCCAATCGGGGCTGCGGCCCCCATCTGGCCCACGACGCCCGTATCCACCGCCCCCAGAATGGGCACCGACAGATTGGCCAGCACAATGGGAATGGCAATTTTCAGAATGCGCCGGTCGGTCAGCGCCTGTGGTTTAGCCGTCATTGCGTTGTGGCATCAGGAAATGACCTGTCGCCTGCGCGAATAGCCGCGCGCGATTATCCTGCCACGCCTCGACATGCACAGACGCATAGCGCCTGCCAGAACGGTTGACCCGCGCGCGGGCATAGGCATCGCGCGGCAGGCCGGTGCGCAGATAATCTACTGTGAAATCAATTGTCTTGGGCAAGCGCGGCAGGTTTTCGGCCATGCTTTCGGGTGACAGGCGGCCGGATTCCAGCTCATCCCACAGCATTGCCCAGCTCAGCTCGATAATGGCCGCAACCTCCAAAAAGGATGCAATCACCCCGCCATGCAGCGCTGGCAACACCGGGTTGCCGATCAGCTTTTCATCATAGGGCAACACAGCCGTCAATTCGTCACCATGCCGCTCAAAGGCTATGCCCAGAAACCCGGCATAGGGCACGGCATTGACCAGCGTGGTCAGGGCAGTATCGCGGCGGTGCTTGACTTGCTGGACGGGTTCAGGGCGTTTCATGCGCTGCCCTCCTTGCGATCAAAGGTAAAGGCCCCGGTCGCAGTCGCAACAGGGTTCTCAGAATCCTCATCATGGGCTGTGGCGCGCACAAAGGCAACGCGGCGCGTCACATGATAGCATTGCGCGCGCGCCGTAATCCGCTGGCCCGGGGTTGCCGCGCGCATGTAATCTATGCGCAGGTCAATCGTCGCCGTGGTCAGCGCGCCGGGGTAGGACATGACGGCGGCCCCCCCGCAGGTATCCATCAGCGCCGAAACGGCACCACCATGAATCACTCCCGTCGCCGGGTCGCCGATAAAACGCGCGTCCCAAAGCATGGAGATCTGCGCCTCACCAGCGCCAATCTGCTCTAGCTGCATACCAAGCGCGCGGGCAAAGGGCAGGGCATTGATGAAATCAGTCGTGTCAGGCTTGCTCATGTCGGGGCCATCTGGTTGCCGGATGGCGCCTTTCTGCGCCCGAACAGGGGGGATTTGCAAGTGCGCCTGTCAAAATTGCATCTTGCCCGAAGGCCGCGTAGCATTATCCCCTACGCCAAGGAGCACCGGAATGACGACTGACACGCGATTGACCTTCAAAGAAATGTGCGCGCAGTTTGATGTGACGCCGCGCACCTTGCGCTATTATGAATATATCGAATTGCTAAGCCCCGAGAAAGAAGGTCGGAACCGCTTCTACACTCCGCGCGAAGTCGCGCGCATGACGCTGATCATGCGCGGTAGGCGCTTCGGCTTCAGTCTGGAAGAAATCCGCCAATGGCTGGAAATCTACCAGAAGGAAGGGACCGAACCGCAATTGCGCGCCTGGCTGGACATGGCCGACCGACAACTGGTGGCCCTGCGCCTTCAGGCCGAGGAATTGGAACAAACCATAGCCGATCTGGAAAAACTGCGCCGCGAGGCTTCGGAATTGCTTCCCCCCACAGGTTAAACGTCACGTCATAAACTGCCGTGACGCTGCGTTTAACTTTACGTGCGCGTCAACTTCAGTATACCAATGTACATGTAACCGCCCGCCACAGGTGCGGCGTCATGTTCGGAGGTCAGAAATGGAGTTGGAATACAAAAATATCCGCCAGATGTGCGCAGATTTCGGTGTTACCCCCCGGACCCTGCGATTTTACGAAGCGAAAGAACTGCTGTTTCCCAAACGCGACGGGCAGCACAGGCTGTTCAGCCGCCGCGATCAGGCACGGCTGAAACTGATCCTGCGCGGCAAGCGCTTCGGCTTCAGCCTCGAAGAGTTGCGCCAGCTTCTGGATATGTATGACCGCGATGACAGCGAACTCAAGCAGTTGCGCAAGACCTATGACATCGCCTGCGAGAGACTGGCCGATATGGAGCGCCAGCGCGCCGAACTTGATGAGGCCATCGCCGATCTGAAACAAGAACTCGCTTGGGGCGAGGGCGTATTACGCAACGCCGACAGCCCCAAAGCCGCCGAATAACCGGAGTCCGCCATGCCCAGCTACACTGCCCCTACCAAAGACCTGCAATTCGTGCTGCATGATCTGTTGCAGATCAGCCGCTCCGACATTCCCGGCTATGCCGATCTCGAGGCCGATTTTACCGCCGCCATTCTGGACGAAGCTGCCAAGCTTGGTCAGGATGTGCTCGCGCCCCTCAACGCCAGCGGTGACAGTGAGGGATGCCGGCTCGAAAACGGCGTTGTCTACACGCCAAAGGGCTTCAAACAGGCATTTGACCAGATCAAGGCAGGCGGCTGGAACGGGCTGGACCTGCCCGAAGAATTCGGCGGTCAGAACCTGCCCTATCTGATGGGCTCTGCGGTGGGCGAAATCTTCGTTTCGGCCAATATGGCACTAAACATGTATCAGGGCCTGACGCATGGCGCGATCTCGGCCATTCTTGCGCATGGCTCGGACGACCAGAAGGCGACATATCTGCCCAAGATGATCTCGATGGATTGGACAGGCACGATGAACCTGACCGAACCCCATTGCGGCACCGATCTTGGACTGATGCGCACCAAGGCCGAACCGCAAGATGATGGCAGCTACAAGATTAGCGGCCAGAAAATCTTCATCTCGGCCGGCGATCACGACATGGCCGAGA
Organism: Roseinatronobacter bogoriensis DSM 18756; assembly: GCF_004366635.1. Lineage (GTDB taxonomy): Bacteria > Pseudomonadota > Alphaproteobacteria > Rhodobacterales > Rhodobacteraceae > Roseinatronobacter > Roseinatronobacter bogoriensis. The sequence continues at coordinate 795,903 of NZ_SORN01000001.1, forward strand.
ATGTGATTCATCTGGTGCTGGCCAAGGCACCGGGCGGGGGCGAAGGGACGAAGGGCATCTCGCTCTTTATCGTGCCCAAATTTCTGGTGGCCGAAGACGGCAGCCTTGGCGCGCGCAATGGCGTATCGGTGGGCAGTATCGAAGAAAAGATGGGCATTCATGCCAATGCCACCTGTGTCATGAATTATGATGATGCGACAGGCTACCTGATAGGTGATCTGCACAAGGGCATGCGCGCCATGTTCACCATGATGAACGAAGCGCGCATCGGTGTGGGCCTGCAAGGCTATGCGCAGGCCGTTGTCGCCTATGAAAACGCGCGCAGCTATGCGCTGGACCGCCTTCAGGGGCGTGACGTGACCGGGGCGAAAAATCCCGATGGCCCGGCTGATCCGCTGATCGTGCACCCCGATGTGCGCCGGATGCTCATGGACCAGAAAAGCTTCGTCGAGGGCGCGCGCGCCTTTACCCTCTGGGGGGCCAGCCTGATCGACCGCGCCCACCGCGCACAGGACAAGGATGCAGATGGCCTGATCTCTCTGCTGACCCCGGTGATCAAGGGCTTCCTGACCGACAAGGGCTTTGACATGTGCATTCAGGCCCAGCAGGTCTATGGTGGTCATGGCTATATCGAGGAATGGGGCATGTCCCAATTCGCCCGCGATGCCCGTATCGCCATGATCTATGAGGGGGCCAATGGCGTGCAGGCGCTGGACCTTGTCGGGCGCAAACTGGCGCAGGACAGCGGCAAGCATGTCATGGCCTTTTTCGAGATGGTAAAGACCTTCCTCAAGGAAAACGAAGGTGATGCGCGGCTGGAAGGGTTCTTGGTCCCGCTCAAGGCGGCCTCCAAGGACCTGCAGGCCGCTGGCATGTTCTTCATGCAGCGCGGTATGAAAGCGCCGAATGATGCGCTGGCAGGCTCTAGCGATTTCATGCATCTCTTTGGTCATGTCTGCCTCGGGCTGGTCTGGGCGCGGATGGCAAAAGCGGCCTATGCCGCCCTTGATGACGGGGCCACGGATCGTGATTTCTACGAGGCAAAGATCGCGACAGGGCGCTACTACATGGCCCGCCAACTGCCCGCGACCGCGCTGCACCTCGCGCGCATTCAAACTGGGGCTGACACGGTCATGGCTCTGGACGCCGAACAGTTCTGAGGCAAAAGTGGCAGGCGGGGCCAGCGTGCCCCGCTTCTGCACTGTGAAAGGAAAACCTCATGCCCAAACGGTTCCGGCTGACACGCCGCGTCAACATCGCCATGACCGAAGATGGCTACCGCAAGTTGCGCCGCTTTGCGCAAGATGCTGGCCTTGATGAAGGAGAGGCAATTTCCTTCCTGTTCGAAAATTTCGACTCCGTGACCGATGCTGACACTCTTGGCCATCGCCTGAGACTGTTCAATTCTGATCTGGAAGAACGCAAAAGATGAAAATTTCCGCCTCCGGCGGGAGTATTTGAAGCAAGAAAATGGGGGTGTCATGTTACCCCGCCTGACCGACGGCCCTGTTTGGAACCTTCGGCTCCGGGCAGCCGACAGGCGGGGCATTTCCTTGCACGGTCATCGGCTCTCCAGCCTGTACCGTGCGTTAAGGTTAATGCGTGGGGGTTAAACAAAGATGAAGGACGCGATCATTTTCTTGCCAAAAATACTCAAATCCACCCGGTGACATCAAATGCCACGTCAGAAGGAAAGCACCATGATTCTGCACTGTTTCGGAGAAAGCGGGAATGCCTACAAGGCCGCGCTGACATTGCAAATGGCTGGCATCGAGTGGCAGCCCGCATGGGTGGATTTTTTCGGAGGGGCAACGCGCAGCCCGGAATTCCGGGCCCTGAACCCAATGGGTGAAGTGCCGGTGCTGGAAGATCAGGGCGATGTCATCACCCAATCCGCTGTTATCCAACTTCATATTGCCGAGCGCGCTGGCAAGTTCAAAGGCGCGGATGAGGCAGAGCAACGCGAGGTGCTGCGCTGGCTGTTCTGGGACAACCACAAATTATCCGCGCTCGCTGGATCGACCCGTTTTCTCATGAATTTTCTGCCTGCCCACAAGCGCCCCGAGGCTGTGATTGCCTTTCAACAGGCGCGGCTGGGTGCCAGCTACAAGCTACTGGAGGCGCATCTTGCCACGCGTGACTGGATGGTTGGCAACGCCCCGAGCCTCGCGGATTTTGCCTGCTGTGGCTACCTGTATTACCCGGAGCCGTTCGGGTTTACCCGTTCCGAATGGCCTGCAATCGACCATTGGCTGGCCCGCATCGCGGAATTGCCCGGCTGGAAACACCCCTATGACCTGATGCCCGGTTCGCCTGCGGACCGCACCTGAGGAGGAGCAGACATGCAAGACGCCTATATTTACGACGCCATTCGTACACCGCGTGGCAAGGGCAGGCCGGATGGCAGCCTGCATGAGGTGACATCCGTGCGCCTGTCCGCACTGACGCTGAACGCGCTGAAATCACGCAATGATCTGGACACACGCGCCATCGAGGATGTGATCTGGGGCAATGTGACCCAAGTGGGCGAGCAGGGCGGCTGCCTTGCACGCACGGCGGTCATGGCCTCGGATTTCGATGAACAGGTGCCGGGGCTTGCGATCAACCGCTTTTGCGCCTCGGGCATGGAGGCGGTGAACATCGCCGCCAATCAGGTGCGCGGCGGGGCGGGTACGGCCTATGTTGCGGGCGGGGTTGAAATGATGAGCCGCGTTGCCATGGGCTCTGACGGGGCGGCTGTGGCGGTTGATCCGTCCATCGCCATGGATGGCTATTTTGTGCCGCAAGGGATAGCGGCTGACATCATTGCAACCGAATATGGCTTCACCCGCGAGATGGCCGATGCATTGGCCGTCGAAAGTCAGCGCCGCGCGGCGCTGGCATGGGAGGAGGGGCGCTTCGCGAATTCTGTCGTGCCGGTGACGGATATCAACGGGTTGACGATACTGGACCGCGACGAATACCCGCGGCCCGGCACCGATATGCAAAGCCTTGGCGCCCTCAAGCCTGCCTTCAAGGATATGGGCGAAACCATGCCCGGCTTCGATAAAGTGGCGCTGATGAAATATCCGCACCTTTCACAAATCGAACATATTCACCATGCAGGCAATTCTTCTGGCATTGTCGATGGGGCCGCGGGCGTGCTGATTGGCAGCAAGGCATTCGGTGAAAAATATGGTTTGAAACCAAGGGCACGCATTCGGGCAACGGCCAAGATCGGCACCGACCCCACGATTATGCTGACCGGCCCTGTGCCGGTGACAGAGAAGATCTTGCGCGAGTCTGGCATGCAGATTTCCGACATTGACCTGTTTGAGGTGAATGAAGCCTTTGCCGCCGTGGTGTTGCGCTTCATGCAGGCCTTCGATGTCAGCGAGGACCGCGTCAATGTGAATGGCGGCGCGATTGCAATGGGCCATCCGCTGGGCGCGACCGGCGCCATGATCATCGGCACCTTGCTGGATGAGCTGGAGCGGACCGGCAAGGGCACCGGGCTTGCCACGCTTTGTGTGGCCTCTGGCATGGGGGCCGCAACCCTCATTGAGCGCGTGTAAAAGGGAGCAGGACAGATGAGTGATTTTCACTATTCCACCGACGCCGATGGCGTGGCCACCGTTTCCTGGGATATTCCGAACAAGTCGATGAATGTCCTGTCGATGGAGGGTCTGCGCGAGTTGGATGCGCATATCGACAGCGCGCTTGCCGATGACGCGGTCAAAGGGGTGATCATCACCTCGGCCAAGGCGGATTTTGCGGGCGGCATGGACCTGAATGTCATTGCCAAGATGAAGGAAATGGCAGGCGACCACCCCGAGAAAGGGCTGTTTGAAGGCATCATGTCAATGCACCAGACCCTGCGCAAGATCGAACGCGCGGGCATGGACCCCAAGACCCTGAAAGGTGGCAAGCCGATCGTCGCGGCCCTGCCTGGCACGGCGCTGGGCATCGGGCTGGAGATTCCGCTGGCCTGTCACCGCATTATTGCGGCGGATAACCCCAAGGCCAAGATCGGCCTGCCTGAAATCATGGTCGGAATCTTTCCTGGTGCAGGGGGCACCACGCGGCTGGCACGCAAGCTTGGCGCGATGGGCGCGGCACCCTTCTTGCTGGAGGGCAAGCTGTCAGAGCCGAAAAAGGCCAAATCTGCGGGACTGATTGATGAAGTCGTGCCTGCCGATACCCTGCTGTCCCGCGCGAAGGAATGGGTTCTGGGCGCGGCAGATGCCGATCTGGTCAAACCCTGGGACGCCAAAGGTTATAAAATGCCCGGTGGCGCGCCCTATCACCCGGCTGGATTCATGACCTTTGTGGGCGCTTCGGCCATGATCAACGGCAAGACCCAAGGGGTTTACCCTGCCGCCAAGGCGCTGCTCTCGGCAGTGTATGAGGGGGCCTTGGTCCCCTTCGACACCGCCCTGAAGATCGAGGCACGCTGGTTTGTGCATGTGCTGATGAACCCGAGTTCCAGCGCCATGATCCGGTCCTTGTTCATCAATAAGGAAGCCTTGGAGAAAGGGGCGAACCGGCCCGCCCTTGACGACCAGAAAGTTGCCAGACTGGGCATTCTGGGCGCAGGCATGATGGGCGCTGGCATTGCCTATGTTGCGGCCAATGCCGGAATAGAGGTCGTGCTGATCGATGCCGAACAAACCTCTGCCGACAAGGGCAAGGCCCATGCCGAGGGTATTCTGGACAAGGGCATGAAACGCGGCAAGGTCAGCGCTGAGAAGAAAGCCGAGGTGCTGGGCCGCATAACCCCCACAACCGATTACGCCGCGCTGGAAGGGTGCGATCTGGTGGTCGAGGCGGTGTTCGAAGACCCCAAGGTGAAAGCCGAGGTCACCGCAAAGGCAGAGGCTGTTCTGGGCAAAGACGCGATCTTTGCCACCAATACCTCAACCCTGCCGATCACCGATCTGGCCAAAGCGTCCGACCGTCCTGAGAACTATATCGGCATTCATTTCTTCAGCCCGGTCGACAAGATGCTGCTGGTCGAGATCATCAAAGGGCGCAAGACCGGCGAACGGGCCGTGGCCAAGGCGCTGGATTTTGTCCGCCAGATCCGCAAGACACCCATTGTCGTCAACGATGCGCGGTTTTTCTATGCCAATCGCTGTATCATTCCCTACCTGAACGAGGGGATGCGCATGGTGCGCGAGGGGGTAGCGCCTGCGCTGGTCGAGAATGCTGCGCGTCTTATGGGTATGCCGTTGGGGCCGCTGCAACTGGTCGATGAAACCTCGCTGGATCTGGGTGCCAAGATTGCCCGCGCCACACGGGCTGCGATGGGCGAAGATTACCCCGATGGCGATGTCGATGAGGTGGTGTTCTGGATGGTCGAGCAAGGCCGCCTTGGGCGCAAGGCCAAGGCAGGGTTCTACAGCTATGATGACAAGGGCAAGCGCGCGGGGTTGTGGGATGGGCTTGCCACCCGCTTTCCGCTTGCAGATGATCAGCCCGACCTGCTGACTGTGCAGCACCGACTGATGTTTGCACAAGCGCTGGAAGCCGTGCGCGCGCTGGAAGAAGGGGTTCTGACCGATATCCGCGAAGGGGATGTGGGCGCAATTCTTGGATGGGGCTTTGCGCCGTGGTCCGGGGGGCCGTTCAGCTGGCTGGATATGCTGGGCGCGGAATTCGCGGCCTCTGTCAGCGATGATCTGACAGCGCGATTTGGGCCGCGATTCACGACACCCGTCCTGTTGCGCCAAATGGCGGATAGGGGGCGCAGCTTCTATGCTGCGCCTTCCTCGGAAGCGGCCTGAGCAAGCGTTCCGCGCGGCATTGGTCGCGCGGAGCCTTTAATGGGCTTTTTCTGCCTGAACGAGTTTAAGCAACTGCGCCTGCGTCATGCGCGGGTAAACACTCTCTGCCGCAATCGCCGATTCCGCAAAGGGAGAGAAGCACCCCTCACTTTGTGCTAGCATCAGCACCTCACCCTCGGCCTGCACGATTTGTTCGGCCTTGAATGTCAGCATATGCAGCGAAAGATCCGTCATGATCGGGTGTTTGGTGATCCCTTTGTACCCGTCAAGCAAAACGCAGGGGGCAAGCACGAAGGCGTTGCCAAACATGTCTTCGGCAATGTCGGATTCAAGCACGACTTCCTGCATGGGCAGAATGTTCAAATCCCTTAGGTTGCCTAGAGCGCCGGCCGGAACAAACATTGTAAATGCCTTGGCCGCCGGGATCTGCGCTTTGCGAAGGACAACTGCGCGGTTCTGAACGACGTGTTGCATCCCATTGTCAAAGGTCAGGACAGAATCATTCGCCCGCACGCGTTCAATCGGGCACCATCCGGTATCTGTGGCAAGCAATGTCCCGTTCAGCAGCCCAACCTCGCGCAGCGTATCGCCACTGGTGGGCAGTGCCGGCTTTTTGGGCCGGGCGCTGCGCGAAGACAGGTCCAGAATAGTATTCAGACGATCAGAGAACATCTCGACAGAAGATGACAGCAAAGACATGTGCGTTCCTTCGAATCTGGCGGACTGCAAACGAGAGGTGCCAAAAACACTGGCAGTTCCCGAGACATTGGCAGGTTGTTGCGACGAGATTTGGCCTGAATTGAGGTAACAATGTGTTCAGCATATTGCGGGGGAACGGCCTAGAAGCGGACCGCGTAGATATGCACGAGCCCGCTGTAATTGCCTTGTAGGAGTGCCGCTAACGTCACCCCGGAACCTGACGCTTGAGCGCTTGCGCTAGGTTTCAAGCTTGGTGTTCAGCTCCAGCCAGGTATCTTCAAGGCTTTGTGCTGCGAAAGCCGGGTGCCGTTCCGACGCTTGGGGGCGCCATTCAGCCAAATACAGCAATTCCGCATATGTCAGCCGGGGGTAAATGGCGTTGGATTGCGCCATGCCGTCCGACATGGAGCGCACATGTGGCAGCATTTGTCCAAGCGCCAGCATTCCGCCATTGGTGTGGATGATCTGCTCGTTTTCAAACAGCAGCACCGAAAACTGCAGGTCTGTGTCGAATTGCTGCATATGAATGCCTTTATAGCCATCCAGCAGGTGGCATGGCATCAGCACGAAGGGGTCACCATACAGGGCTTCGGCACGGTCTGATTCGACGATGACTTCCTGCATCGGCAGAATGTTCATGTCGACACGGTTGCCAAGTGCACCCTTGGGTACAAACATGGTAAACGCTTTTTTTGTGGACAGGTCTGCCCGCTTCAGCGTTACGCTTTGGTTTGCGGCGACAGGTTGCATGCCGTTGTCAAAAGTCAGGACCAGATCACCCGGACCAATCTGGTCCGCAGGCACCCAACCGTTCTGATTTGCAACAAGTGTTCCCGCAAGCAAGCCACTTTCAAGCAAGACGTCGTCCACAGTATTGGGGCGCAACGCCTCGTAGAACGGGGCAGGGCTGGTCTCTTTGAAAATGCTGCCAATACGCGCAACGAACTGATGTACTGAGGGATCAAGGGAAATCATAAGCGTATCCTCTTATCTCAGTGTTTTGGGCAATGGCCCCATTTTGTGAGTATTGTATGCAAGTGCGAAACGGCAAAAACGCGATATATTCTGGACATTTTCGTGTCATGCGATTCAATGATGGGTGTTGCGACCTATTTTGGTCGCCGGGCGGCTGAACAGATGACGGTATTATTGCTTTGGGAGGGGCAAGAATGGGTTGGTTGGACAATGAAACGGGACTCGAGAAAACCGCCGCAAACCATGCGGCACTGACGCCCCTGACACATCTGCGCCGCGCCGCTGATCTGTTCGCCACGCGTGAGGCGTTGGTATATGGGCACACGCGGCGCAGCTACGCGCAATATTACGCGAGGGTCTCACAACTGGCCTCTGCGCTGGTGGGGGCCGGTGTAATGCCGGGCAATGTGGTGGCCACGCTTCTGCCCAATATCCCCCCCCATGCCGAGGCGCATTTCGGCATTCCCGCCTGTGGGGCCGTGCTGAACGCGATCAATACCCGGCTGGAAGCGGATACCGTCGCCTATATTCTGGAACATGGCGGGGCCAAGGTCTTGCTGGTCGATACCGAATTTCTTGACCTTGCGCATGACGCCTGCGCCACCCTCTCGCAACCGCCCCTTCTGATCGAGGTTGCCGACACAGAGGCAGGCTTTGCCGCTTCCGGCAAACATACCGAATATGAGGCATTTCTTGCCTCTGGCGATCCGGGTTTTGAGTGGATCATGCCACAGGATGAATGGGAAAGTCTGGCGCTGAACTACACATCGGGCACAACCGGGCGGCCCAAGGGTGTGGTCTATCACCATCGCGGGGCCTATCTGTCCACGCTGTCACAACCCATCTCATGGCGGATGACGCTTTATCCGCGCTATCTGACTATTGTGCCCATGTTCCACTGCAATGCCTGGTGCCACCCCTGGATGATCCCGGTTCTGGGCGGCACTGTCATCTGCCTGCGCGACATTACCGCCAGGGGAATCTATCAGGCCATCAGCACCGAAGGGGCAACTCATTTCGGGGGCGCGCCGATCGTCTTGCAGACCATCATCAACGCGCAGGAGTCTGATCGTTTGCCCTTCGATCATGTGGTCGAAGTCTTTACCGCAGGCGCGCCACCGCCCGCCGCCACGCTGGCCGCGATAGAACCGCTGGGCTTCAACGTCACACAGGTTTACGGGCTGACGGAAACCTATGGCCCCGCAACCGAATGCCTGTGGCATGATGGCTTTGACGCGCTGCCCGATGATGACCGCGCCGAGGTCAAGGCGCGCACGGGCGTTGCCATGCCCTTCATGGACGGGGTCTGCGTCATGACCCCCGAAACCATGCAGCCGGTCACGCGCGACGGCGCCGCCCTTGGCGAGATCATGCATCGCGGCAATGGCGTGATGAAAGGGTATTACAAGAACCCCGAAGCAACCGCCGAGGCATTTCGCGGTGGCTGGTTCCATTCCGGCGATATCGCCTTCCAGTATAGCGACGGCTATATCAAGATCGCCGACCGCGCCAAGGACATCATCATCTCAGGCGGCGAGAATGTCTCTTCCGTAGAGGTGGAGGGCGTCTTGATGAAACACCCGGCCGTGCAACTTGCCGCAGTCGTCGCCAAACCCGATGAGAAATGGGGCGAAGTGCCCTGCGCCTGCATCGAGGTGAAAAACGGGGTGGATGTGACCGAGGCCGAGTTGATCGCCTTTTGCCGCACCAAACTGGCCGGGTTCAAAACACCAAAGCGCGTGATCTTCATGGACCTGCCCAAAACCTCGACCGGGAAAATCCAGAAATTCGAGTTGCGCGGACAGGTGCGCGATATCTGAGCGCTGGTCTTGGGAATCACCTTGATGTAAGATCATGCAAAATAACAAGAGCAGGCAGGCGGCATGACCGCGCTCGATCAATATCGCAGACTCGAAGGTCCGGGATTATGGGCCGCCTCTGGTGATGACCAGAGGCGCGAAGTGGTGGTCAGTTTCGGCGAATCCACATTGGTCATTGCCGACAGCCGCAGCCTGATCGTGCTCAGCCATTGGTCCCTTCCCGCAGTGAAGCGCCTGAATCCGGGCAAGCGCCCGGCGCTTTACAGCCCCGAAGGTGACGCGGGCGAAGTGCTGGAACTGGATGATGACTGGCTGATTGATGCGCTGAAAGTGGTGCAAGCCGCCTTGTCCCCGCCCCGCAGCCTGTTTTCGCGCTTGCGCAGGCCGGTTCTGACCGCGCTCAGCCTTGGGGTCGTGCTGGCCGCAGCACTGATCGTGCCGCCTGCGCTGGTCAATCATACGGCCTCTGTCGTGCCAATGGCGAAACGCGTCGAACTGGCCGACCGGTTGCGCCATGATCTGGTCATCGCGGGCGCGCGGGTGTGTCATAGCCCCTATGGCGACCCTGCTATCGCCAGCCTGCAACGCCGCCTGTTCCAGACCCCGGCGCAGATCGTGGTCATGCGCGGCCTGCCCATAGATCAGCCGCGCGTCCAGCATGTGATGGGGCGGTTGTTCCTTCTCGATGCCCGCCTGCTGGACGAAGCTGAAAGCCCCGAAGCGCTTGCCGGTGCCTTGCTTCTGGCCGCACAACGCAACGCTGATGATGATCCGATGCACCCGCTGTTGCGCCATGCCGGTGTGGTGGCGACGTTCCGGCTTCTCACATCGGCGGAAATGCCGGAATCTGCAATGGCAGGCTATGCGCGGGCACTGTTGCGCGAACCGCTGGCCGTGCCAGAGGCAAGCGCCGTGCTGGAACGTTTTGCCCGCGCCGAACTGTCCACCCGCCCATTGGTCGATAATCCCTATCCGCTGGACCCAGCGCTGGATCAGCTTGGACCGGCCCTGCGTGCGGGCGACCCGATGGCCGGAGAGCCACCGCAATCAGCCCTGCTCAATGATGGGCAATGGGTCAGCCTGTTGAATATCTGTGACGGCTGAGCCCTCGGGCGATACAGCCTGACACGCGCGCCTAAGAGATGCTATCGGCGTAAGCCCGCCGTGATCCGGCTGGCCGCAACTGCACCGCCCAGCAAAATCGCCAGCAGCCCCAGCAAGGGCCAGTCACCAAAGCGCGCATAGACTGTGGGCGGCAAGGCACCGGGAATGGTGCCGTCCACATAGCCCGTTTCCCCCAAGCCCAGCTCCGCCACGATGCCGCCGCGCGCGTCAATAAAGGCAGACACGCCAGTATTGGCCACGCGCAACACCGGCAAACCCTGTTCGACCGCGCGAAGGCGCGCTTGCGCCAAGTGCTGGAACGGGCCAGTCAATTCGCCGAACCATGCGTCATTTGTGACCTGCAACACCCAGTCCGGCCGCGTTTCAGTCCGCAAGTGCCGTGGAAAGATCGACTCATAGCAGATCAGCGGCAGCGCCACCCCCAGCGGCCCCAGATCCAGCAGGGCAGGGCCGGGGCCGGGGCTGTAGCCCAGCAGCGCACGCCCCGCCAGCCCGCCGACAGGCGTGCCCATCAGAAATTCGGAAAAGGGGATATATTCGCCAAAGGGCACAAGATGGTGCTTGTCATAGATATGCGTGACCTCTGCCTGCGTGGTCAGCACGGCAAGGCTGTTGAAATAGCGGCCATCCTCGATGCGCTGCACCCCGAACCCGACCCGCGTGTCCGGCCCGTGCTGTGCGGCGGCCTCTGCGATCATCTCAAGCCCTTCGCCTGCATATTCCAACAGGAACGGAACTGAAGTTTCAGGCCAGAGGATCAATTCTGGCGCAGCCTCGGCAGGGCTTTCGGTCTGGTCCAGCAGCCGATTGAAGAACAAAAACCGGTTCTCTTCCAGCCATTTCTCGGATTGCGGGGCATTGGGCTGCGCCAGTCGTACCACATTTTCGCGCGCTTCGGGAAGGCTGGTTGGCGCACTGCCCCAGACCCACAACCCGGCGAGGGCGGCCAGCGCGCCCGCTGTCCCCGCCCCGCGCATCGCCCAGCTTCGGCCCAGAACAGGCGCAACTGCCGCCAGCACGATAATCAGGCTTAATCCACCTGCACCCAGATAGGCCGCCGCCTGCATCACCGGCGTTCCGATCAGCCCGTGGCCCAGCATGGCCCAAGGGAACCCCGTAAAAACCCAGCCGCGCAACATCTCCAGCGCGACGATCAGTGTGGCTAACGCCACCAACCGCATCCGGCCCTGCACCAGCCATGCCGCAAGCCAACCTGCAAGGCCCCAGAACAACGCCATGCCGCCCGCCATCAGCACCAGCGCGAAAGGGGCCATCCAGCCGTGAATCTCAGGCTCTATGAAAAACGGCTCGATGATCCAGAACAGGGCCGCGCCAAAATATCCGGTGCCCGCCAGCCACATCCGGCCCGCTATGGCGCGTATCGGCGCGTCAATCGGAAGGATGGCAAATAATGCGGCTAGCGCGGCCAACGACAGCCACCACCAGCCCAGCGGGGCCTGACCTGTGGCCGCCAGCACACCCAGCCCGCCACAGATCAGGGCAAGCCGCGCGCGCTCGGACCAGCGCAGTCGTGCTGTCATTGTCCCACCGTCAAATCAGCAGATGTCATGACGCCGTATCACGCAAGGCTTCCGGCAGATGCACCCTTAACCGCTTGATCCGGCGCGGTTCTGCATCGACCACCTCGAATTCCAGACCAGAGGGGTGCGCGATCACCTCGCCACGCACCGGCACCCGGCCCGATAGCAGAAAGACCAGACCGCCCAGCGTGTCGATCTCTTCCTCTTCTTCCGGGTCGGTCAGCGCAAAGCCCAGTTCATCTTCCAGCGCCGCCAGCGGGGCGCGGGCATTGGCCAGCAGAGAGGCCGCGCCTTCGCGCAGGATGTCGGCCTCATCCTCGGTGTCGTGTTCGTCCTCGATCTCACCGACAACCTGTTCCAGCAGGTCTTCGATGGTGACAAGCCCGTCAACACCGCCATATTCGTCGATAACAAGGGCGAAATGCGTGCGTTCCGCCTGCATCTTGCGCAGCAGCACCGACAGCGGCATGGAAGGCGGCACATACAGGATTGGCCGCAAAATGGCGCGCAGGTCTATCGCATGATGACCGTTGAACCCATAGCGCAGGGCAAGGTCTTTCAACAGCAACAGGCCCAGCGGGTTGTCCAGCGTCTCGTCATAGACAGGTATGCGCGAATAACCGGATTCACGGAACTCCGTGACAATATCGGCCAGTTCTGCCCCTTGCTCGATCGCGATGATCTCGGCCTTGGGGATGGCAACATCCTCGACTTTCAGGCGTTGCAGATTGGCCAGCCCCGGCAGGGTTTGTCCCAAAGCGTGCGCCCGGTCGGGGTTGTCCTCATCATCTGGGGTCAAAGCATCAAACAGGCGGCCAAACAGGCCACGCGTGTCACTCTCTCTGGGATCCTCAAGCGCGCGTTGCGCCGCTCTAGATCCGTCCGTCGTATCGCCCATTTTTCCTTTCCAGTGTCACAAAGGCATCTCGGCCCCGGCCTCATATGGGTCCGATACCCCAATCTGCGCAAGTATCAGAACCTCGGTTTCTTCCATCAGCGCGGCATCTTTGTCACGGATATGGTCATATCCCAGAAGGTGCAGCACCGAATGCACGATCAGGTGGCGCAGGTGATCGTCGAAATTCTTGCCTTGTTCCGTGGCCTCGCGCGTGCAGGTGTCATAGGATAGCGCAATATTGCCCAGCGGTTCAGGGTCGTCTTCGCTGCCTGCCTCAGGGGGGTGCGGCAAATCGCCCTCGGCATCGGCGGACAGGTCCCATTCGGGCCAGCTCAGCACATTGGTTGGCTGTGCCTTGCCCCGGAACCCGGCATTCAGCCCGGCGATGCGCCCATCGTCACAGGCCAGAAGCACGACCTCAAACCCTGACGGGTCATGCCCCAGCTTGCGCAGCGCGGCATCTGCTGCCGCCTCTGCCAGCGTTTGCAAACTGTCTTCATTCCACCGGGGGTCTTCGATCACCACATCGACCAGCACGCGCTTATGCCCCCTGTTCCTCGTCGCGCTCATAGGCCTGAATGATCCGCGCCACCAACGGATGGCGGACCACATCGGCAGATGTGAAATAGCTAAACCCGATCCCGTCAACACCGTCCAGAATACGCTCGGCAGCGCGCAGGCCAGAATGCATGCCGCGCGGCAAGTCCACCTGACTGCGGTCGCCCGTGATTGCCATGCGCGACCCTTCGCCCAGACGGGTCAGGAACATCTTCATCTGCATCTCGGTGGCATTCTGCGCCTCATCCAGCACCACGAAGGCATTGGACAGCGTGCGCCCGCGCATGAAGGCCAGCGGCGCAATCTCGATGCGGCGCTCTTCCATCAGCTTTTGCAACTGCTTTCCGGGCAGAAAATCGTTCAGCGCGTCATAAAGCGGCTGCATATACGGGTCGATCTTTTCCTTCATGTCACCGGGCAAAAAGCCCAGCCGCTCGCCCGCCTCGACCGCCGGACGCGACAGAAGAATCTTGTCCACCAACCCGTCCGAAAACATCTGCACCGCCACCGCGACGGCAATATAGGTCTTGCCCGTGCCCGCAGGGCCGATGCCGAAATTCATCTCATGCTGCAACAGCGCGCGGGTATAGTCCTGCTGCGCCTTGGTGCGCGGCGCGATGATCTTCTTGCGGGTGCGGATTTCCAGCCGTCCGGTGCGGAACATCTCCAACTGCTCGGCCGGGCCTTCCGGGGTTTCCGGCGCTGTGCCAAGCTTGATCAACGCGGCCACATCCCCCGGCTCCACGCTGCGGCCTTCTTCCAGCCGCTCATACAGCGCTTCGAGAATGCGCGCGACTTGCGCGCGCGCCTCGTCTGTGCCGATGATGTCCAACTGGTTGCCGCGCCGGATGATCTGCACGCCCAGATGACTTTCCAGATGGGTCAGGTTGCGGTCATATTCCCCACACAGATCGACCAGCAGCCGATTGTCGGAAAATTCAAGATGCGATGGCGCGTTGCCAGTCGCTGGGGGCGGGGGGGTCAAGGCGCTGATGCCCAAGCAATTCTCCCTTTGATGCGGTCAGAAGCAACCGCGACTCGCTGTCTTCATGCTGCCAAGGGACAGATGGCCACGCAAGCTTTGATTTCAAGGCACCGTGCTGAACCAGCCAGATTCTGCGCAATCACGCCAGCCCGGCGCTAGATATTGCGTGAGAATCAGGCAAGGGCGCGTGTCACACCAGTTCAGCGGCCAGCGAATTAGATGTGCGCCCCATCACGCGCACGCGCGCAATCTGGCCGATCTGCACCTTTGGGTTGGTCACATGCACGGCGTGCAGATACTCGGACTTGCCCACCATCTGCCCCGCCTCGCGCCCCGGTTTTTCAAACAGGACCGAAACCTCACGCCCGATCATGGCATCCTGCGTTGCATATTGCTGCTCAGTCAGCAGGGCTTGCAGGCGTTGCAACCGCTCGGACGCCACCTCATCAGGTACGCCCGCACGTTCCGCAGCAGGGGTGCCGGGACGGGGGGAATATTTGAAACTATAGGCTTGCCCATAGCCAACCGCGCGCACCAGCGCCATTGTCTCCTCAAAGTCCTGATCACTCTCACCGGGGAACCCCACGATGAAATCGCCTGACAACAACAGGTCAGGCCGCGCCGCGCGCAACCGCTCGATCAGCCGGATATAGCTTTCGGCCGTATGTTTGCGGTTCATCGCCTTCAATATGCGGTCACTGCCTGATTGCACGGGCAGATGCAGATACGGCATCAGCTTCGGCTCATCGCCATGTGCGGCAATCAGATCCTCTTCCATGTCATTGGGGTGCGATGTGGTGAAGCGGATTCGCTCCAACCCGTCGAGCTTGGCCAATTCGCGGATCAGCCGCGCAAGGCCCCAATCGCCGTCCTCGCCCGCCCCGTGATAGGCATTCACATTCTGGCCCAGCAGCGTGATTTCACGCACCCCGCGCAAGACCAGATCACGCGCTTCGCCCAAAATGCGCGCCACCGGGCGCGACACTTCCGCACCGCGCGTATAGGGCACCACGCAAAAGGCACAAAACTTGTCGCAGCCTTCCTGCACGGTCAGAAAAGCAGTGGGGGCGCGTATTGCCCTTGGGCCTTTGGGCAGATGCTCGAATTTGTCTTCCTCGGGGAATTCGGTGTCAACCGCGCGCTGTCCCGCGCGCACAGCCTGTTCCATCGCGGGCAGGCGATGGTAGGTTTGCGGGCCCACCACCAGATCAACCAGCGGCTGGCGGCGCATGATCTCTTCGCCCTCGGCCTGCGCCACACAGCCCGCAACGCCAATCTTCAACTCCGGGTTGGCCGCTTTCAAGGTTTTGAACCGTCCCAATTCGGAATAGACCTTTTCTGCGGCCTTTTCGCGGATATGGCAGGTATTCAGCAAGATCATGTCTGCGTCATCGGCGCTATCGGTCGTCACATAGCCTGATGCGCCAAGCGCCTCGGCCATCCGCTCGCTGTCATAGACATTCATCTGACAACCATAGGTCTTGATGAAAAGCTTCTTTGCTTCGGCCATGGGCCCTCTCGCGCGGTTTGGGAACTTGCGCTCACATAACCGCGCTTTGCGCGCGGGGCAAGTTCAGCGCAGCGCGAATGGGCAGATGGTCGGACGCCTTGCGCGCCAGAATGCTGTCATGCGCGCGCAAATCCCCGATTTCTGCGCGCCTGCACCCGATAATCCGGTCCAGTGGCAAGACTGGCATCTGCGCGGGAAAGCTGGCAATCGTCTGGGCAGAGCGTTTGACCGCACGCAATTCGCGCCGCAAGGGCATCAGCGAACAGCCCGCCCCCAGCCGCCATTCGTTGAAGTCCCCCATCACCAGCGTGGGCCGCCCATCGCCTTCCTCAATCGCCTTGGACAGGAACCGCGCCTGCAACAGCCGCGACTGGTGCAGCAGCCCCAGATGCGCGGCAATCACGCGCAGCGGCTGGTCGTTGATACGGATATCGGCAATGATCGCGCCCCTCGGCTCCAACCCCGGCAGGGTGACGGCCCGCGCCTCTTCCACCTCTGCGCCGCGCAGCAACAGCAGATTGCCATGCCAGCCATGTGCGCGCGCGCCCAGCCGGTCGGTCAGGGCCACTGGCACCAACCCGGTGTCATGGCGCAACATGTCCGGGTCCAGCACACCCCGGCGGTCACCAAACCGCCGGTCAACTTCCTGCAAGGCTACAATATCGGCGCCAATCTCGCGGATAACCTGCACCGTGCGGGCCGGATCACGGCGCATATCGGTTCCGACTGCCTTATGTATGTTGTAGGAACTGACAATCAGATCGGACATGGGCCTCATACGGGGTTTCTAGGCTGCTCTTTCAATAATATGTGGGTTTTGCGCGGGTTTCACAATATGTACCAAACCTCACAGAATCGTTAAGGGCTGCGATGCAGGAAAAACAGGCAATCGACGCGCTGGTGATCGGGGCAGGCCCTGCCGGGCTGATGGCCGCTGAAACCCTCGCGCGGGCGGGCCGCCGCGTCGTCATTTGCGAAGCCAAACCTTCACCTGCGCGCAAATTCCTGATGGCGGGCAAATCCGGGCTGAACCTGCTCAACGCCGCGCCCCTGGACCAGCAGATCGCCACCTATGCCGAGGCCGCCGACTGGCTGGCCCCGATGCTGCGCGCCTTCGGTCCCGACCAGATCCGCGACTGGGCAACATCGCTGAGACAAGACCTGTTCACCGGCACTTCAGGCCGGGTGTTTCCCCGCGCGATGAAAGCCTCGCCGCTTCTGCGCGCATGGCTCGGACGGCTGGACGGGCAGGGCGTCAGCCTGCGCCGCGGCTGGCGCTGGACCGGGGAGGATTTCACATTCACCACCCCCCAAGGCCCCCGCGCGCTCGCCCCGAATGTCACGGTGCTGGCCCTTGGCGGGGCAAGCTGGGCACGGCTTGGCTCTGACGGCACATGGTCCGACTACCTCACCGCGCGCGGCATTGCGCTTGCACCCTTTCAGCCTGCCAATATGGGCTTTCGCGTTGCGTGGTCCGCCCATATGGCCCCCTATTTCGGCCAGCCGATCAAAGGCGCGTGCCTCAGGGCCGGGGCCCATAGCCTGCGCGCCGAATTCGTGATCTCGCAGCGCGGGGTCGAGGGGGGCGGCATCTATGCCCTGTCGCGCGCCTTGCGCGACGGCGCCACCCTCACGCTTGACCTGTTCCCTGACCTGACCCTCGCCGAAATATCCGCCCGCCTCACTCGCCAGCCGCGCAAACTCTCCACGACCAACCGGTTGCGCCGCGCGCTCCGCCTTGAGGGGGCGCGCCACGCCCTCACCATGGAATGCGCCCGCCCCTTGCCCGCCACACCAGAGGCATGGGCGGCTCAGCTCAAATCCCTGACCATCCCCCTGCAAGGCCCGCACCCGATGGATGAGGCCATCTCAACCGCAGGCGGCATCCCCCGCGCCGCATGTGATGACCGCCTCATGCTCACCCAATGGCCCGGTGTCTTCGTCGCCGGTGAAATGCTGGATTGGGAAGCGCCAACCGGCGGTTATCTTTTGACCGCCTGTCTTGCCACCGGGCATTGGGCAGGCCGTCACGCATCAGAATACTGACCTCATTTTCTTGCTGCAAATACTCCGGGGGGCAAGGGGGCAGCGCCCCCAAACCCGGCCAGCGGCGAAAGCCCACAATTAAATAGTGCAGACCGATCGCAACCTCTCACGCTGCGCGCAGGTTCAGTGCGCGTTCGCGCACAGGCAGGTGCACAATGGCCGAGAACAGCCCCACACCAACCCCCACCCACCAGACCAGCGTATAGTCGCCATGCAGATCATACAGCGCGCCCCCCAGCCAGACGCCCAGAAAACTGCCCAACTGGTGGCTGAAAAACACGATCCCATACAGCGTGCCCATATAGCGCAGCCCGTAAATATGCGCGATCAGCCCAGAGGTCAGCGGCACTGTCGCCAGCCACAGCGCCCCCATGATCAGCGAGAACAGCAGCACTGAACCAGGCGTGATCGGCGACAGGATGAAGGCCGCCGCAACAACCGTGCGCGCCATATAGATGGAGGCGAGCAGATATTTCTTCGAGTAGCGCTTGCCCAGCCATGCGGCGGCAATCGTGCCACCAATATTTGCCAGCCCGATCAGAGAGATGGCAACCGCCCCCAGCGCCGAAGTCGTCGTGATCCCGAAGGCCGCCAGCATCCCGTCCGGCGCAATGGGGCCGCACATCTCAGTGACCATCGCAGGAAAATGCGCTGTGACAAAGGCAAGCTGATACCCGCAAGAGAAAAAACCCAGAAAGATCAGCGTGAAGCTGGGGTCACGAAACGCCTGTTTCAGGGCGGCGCCCATGCTTTGTTCCAACTCGCCGCGGCTGGCAGGGGCAGGGCTGCGCATCATTGGCAGGGCAAACAGGCTGAGCAGCACCAGCGCGGCAAAGATGATGAACACGCTTTGCCATGAATAAAATGACAGTAAAACCTCTGCCAACGGCGCGCCAAACACCTGCCCGGCAGACCCGGCAGCCGTGGCGATCCCCAGCGCAAGGCTGCGATTCTCGTCCGAGGCCGCGCGGCCCACAACCGCCAGAATCACCCCGAAACCCGTGCCCGCAATGCCAAACCCCACCAGAATTTCCAGAAACTGATGCGCGCCGGGCGTCACCGCGAAAGAGGACAGCACCAGCCCCGCCGCATAGACCAGCGCCCCCAGAATAATTGCGCGGCGGTCACCGAACTTTTCGGCAATCGCGCCGAAAATGGGCTGGCCGATCCCCCAGGCCAGGTTCTGAATGGCGATGGCCAGCGAAAACTCGGCGCGCAGCCAGCCGAATTCCTCCGCAATCGGTATCTGGAACACGCCGAAACTGGCGCGAATGGCAAAGCTGATCATGATGATGATGCAACCGCCAATCAAAACAGGCGTCATCAGTGGCGCGCGGGCTTGGGTCATGTCGGATACTCTGGGCGGATCAAGACCTGAACATGTGAAATTATTCTGCGCGGGTCAAGCGCTCACGCAACCAGTGTTTCGGCCTGTTTCAGATCGACGCTGACCAACTGGCTGACGCCGCGTTCGGCCATTGTCACCCCGAACAGCCGGTCCATCCGCGCCATTGTCAGCGCGTTATGGGTGATGATCAGATAGCGCGTATCGGCGCGGCGGGTCATTTCATCCAGCAGGTCACAGAACCGTGCCACATTGGCATCATCCAGCGGCGCGTCCACTTCATCCAGCACACAGATCGGTGCAGGATTGGCCAGAAACACCCCGAAAATCAGCGCCAGCGCCGTCAGGGTCTGCTCGCCGCCCGACAAAAGCGACAGGGTGGACAGTTTCTTGCCCGGCGGCTGGCACATGATCTCAAGCCCCGCATCCAGCGGGTCGTCGCTTTCCACCAGCACCAGCCGTGCTTCCCCGCCTGAGAACAGATGCGTGAACAGCGTGGTAAAGTTGGCGTTGACCTTGTCAAAGGCGATCAGCAAACGCTCGCGCCCTTCGCGGTTCAGCGCATTTATGCCCGAACGCAGCTTGGCAATCGCAGCTTCCAGATCGGCCTTTTCCTGCACAAGCGTATCATGTTCCGCCTGCACCTCGCGCGCGTCTTCCTCGGCACGCAGATTGACCGCGCCAAGTGCATCGCGCGCGCGGCGCAGGCGGATCAGTTCCTCGTCCAGCGCAGTGGCATCGGGCATGGTTTCGGGGTCGGTGTCCAACTGCGCCAGCAGCGTATCGGGCGCGCAGTCCATTTCCTCGTCGATCCGGTCAGAGGCAACCGCCACAGTCTCGTGCGCCGCGTCGCGCCGCGCTTCCAGCCGCGCGCGTTCCTCGCGCGCGTCAGCGGCGGCGCGCTCGGCCATACGCTCGGCCTCGGTGGCCATGCGCAGCCCGTTTTCGGCGGCAAACAGGGTGTCTCTGGCGGCAGTGTGGCGCTGGGCCGCGTTTGCAATCTCGTCGCCAAGGGCGATGCGCTTTGCAGCCATGTCTTCTGGGGCCATGCGCGCGGCTTTCTGGTCGTCTTCGGCTTTTGCCTTGCGCGCATTCAGGTCACTGATCCGGCTATCGGCACTCTCCAGCCGCAACCGCCACCCGCTGAGCGATTTCGTGATCTCCTGCGCGCGGGCGGTGCGGGCGGTGGCGTCACGGCGCAATTCATCCGCCGCCGCGCGGCGTGATATCATGGCGATCCGCGCGCCCTCGACGCTGTTGCGCAACGTGTCCGTGCGGGCGCGTTCTGCCTCCAGTTCCGGCAGATCGGCCTGCTGGGTGTGCGCTTCCTGCAGCAGGTCTTCCAGATCGGTCATTTCCTGTTGCAACCGCTCCAGTTGGCTTGCCGCAGCATCCAGCCGGTCCACCGCAGCCGCGCGCGCGCTTTCGCTGCGCGACAGGCTACGCGTGGCCTCGGTCAGGCGTTGATCAGCGGCGCGGCGGGCCTCTCTCGCGCTGCGTTCGGCCTGTGTCAGTTCGTCCAGCCGCGCCTTGCGACTGGTATGCGTTGCCTGCATCGTGTCGCGCTTTGCCTCCAGCTGTGCAAGGTCATCGCGCAAGATCTCCAGCCGGTTGATCTGTTGCAGGCGCAGCGCAGTTGCGCTGGGCGCGTCGCTGGCAGCAGTATAAAGGCCATCCCAGCGCCAGACATCCCCCTCGCGCGAGACAAGGCGCTGGCCAGGGCGCAAGCCGGGTTGCAGGCGTGCGCCGTCACTGGCCGCGACAATGCCAATCTGCGCAAGACGCCGCGCCAGCGCATCCGGGGCGCTGACATGGGCTGCAAGCGGTTCTATCCCGGCATTAAGCGCAGACGCGTCATCATAGGCGGGCAGGGCCACCCAGCCAGAGCCCGCGTCTTGCGCCAAGGGCGCGCGCAGATCATCCGCCAGTGCCGCACCAAGGGCCTGTTCATAACCGGCATCAACGCGCACCAGATCCAGCATCCGCGTGCCATCACCCCGATCACGCTCCAGCAGGCGCGACAGGGCGGCCAGTTCGGCGCGCAATGTCGCGGCCTCGCCCTTGGCTTCGGCCAATGCGCCGCGCGCGTCGGCCTCATCTGTCTGCGCCTGCGCGCGCGCGGCCTCGATCTCGACAAGGGTTGTCTCTGCTTCCTCGCCCAAGGCTTGCGTGGCCTCAAGCTCGTCTTGCGCGGCTTCCAGTTCGGCTTCCAGATCAGCCAGTGCGGCTTCTGCTTCGGCCTTGGTCAGGCTGGCCTGCGTGCGCGCGCCTTCGGCCTTGGTCATGCTGGCATGCAGGTCGCTGATCTGGCGCTGGGTTGACTGGTGGCGCGCAGCAAGGCGCGCGACATCTTCGGTGGCCCTGCTCAGCGCGGTTTCCAGATCTTGCAGCGTCTGCGCCGCTTCGGCGGCGATCTGTGCCGCCTCGTCAACTGCATCGTCCTGCCCTTCGGCGGCCTTGGCGATCTGGGCCTGTTCCCATTCCAACTGGGTGACCATGTCCTGCGCGTCATGGTTCAGGCTGGTTTCACGCTCGATATCCTTGCCCAGTTGAATGATTCGCGCCTCCAGCGCCTCCAGCGCCTCGGCGGCGCGGGCTTCTTCAGCGGCCAGCGTGTCACGTTGCACTTCCAGCCGTTGCAGCACCGCGCCGGCAATCGCCTCTTCCTCGCGCAGGGTCGGCAAGCCATCCTCTGCGGCTTCGCGCTGTTCCTTTGCCTGTGTCGCCGCGATTTCGGCCTGTCCACTGGCACGCAAGGCGGCTTGCAATGCGTTTTCAGCCTCTTGCCGGGCCTGATCGGCCTCGCGCCAGCGCCGATACAGCAACAACCCCTCGACCTGACGCAACCTTGCGCCGATCTGGCGGTAACGTTCAGCCTGTCGCGCCTGCCGGGACAATTGCGCCAACTGCCCGGCCAGTTGTTCGATCACATCGCTGATGCGTTCGAGGTTCGTCTCGGTCGCGCGCAGGCGCAATTCCGCCTCGTGGCGGCGCTGGTACAGGCCGGAAATGCCTGCCGCCTCTTCCAGAATGCGCCGCCGTGCCTTTGGCTTGGCATTGATCAGCTCCGAAATCTGGCCCTGACGCACCAGCGCGGGACTATGCGCCCCGGTCGAGGCATCGGCAAACAGCATCTGCACATCGCGCGCGCGCGCTTCCTTGCCGTTGATCTTGTAGGCGCTGCCCGCATCGCGGGTGATGCGGCGCACGATATCCAATTGGTCGGCATCATTGAAGGCCGCAGGGGCCAGCCGTTCGGTATTGTCGATTTGCAGATGCACTTCGGCAAAATGACGCCCGCCGCGCGTGTCGGTGCCTGCAAAGATCACATCTTCCATGCCTGCGCCGCGCATGGCGGTGGGGCGGTTCTCGCCCATCACCCAGCGCAGCGCTTCCAGCAGGTTGGACTTGCCGCAGCCATTTGGCCCCACCACACCTGTCAGGCCCCGATGGATCACCAGATCCGTCGGGTCGGTAAAGCTCTTGAAGCCATTCAGGCGAAGGCGGGTGAACTGCACGGGTTTCCAGACTCAGCTACAGAATTCAACCACTCTCAATCCAGATGACCCCTGAGTCAAGACACTTGCGCAGCATATGGGCGGTCGTGCGCCAAGGCCCACAAAATATAGATTTCGCGCCACATAGGCTGCGACAACCCGCCACGGTGCATTACATAGAACATATCTACATATTCAGATTATAGAATTCGTAAAGGGAGCCACGATCATGGCCTTACAAAGCACTCGTCCATCCGACACCTATTCGCCCCTGTATTTTCTGGCCTCTCTCGGGGCAGGGGGGCTGGCGGTCACCTTCTTCATGTGGCTGATGCACTGGATTCCCCATCCCGGCAAGACCGTGCCCGTGTTCGAGGATATCACCGCAGCATTCGCCGCTGGCCCGGTTCTGACCCAAGGCATGATCGTTGTGGCAATGATCGGGATTGCGGTATTTTCGTTTCTGAACCTGAAACTGCTTGTCTGGAACCTGCGCCGATATGCGGCATGGTCCAAAACCGAAGCCTTCGCCAAATTCAGCAAGACCAACGCCCAAAGCCAGGTCATGGCCATGCCACTGGCGCTGGCGATGTCGGTCAATGTGCTGTTCATCATCGGCATGGTGTTCGTGCCGGGGCTGTGGTCGGTGGTCGAATACCTGTTCCCGCTGGCACTTGTCGCCTTTGTCGCAATCGGGGTCTTTGCGTTCAAACTCTATGGCGGGTTTATCGGGCGCGTGCTGACCGAAGGCGGGTTTAATTGCGCGGCCAATAACAATTTTGGTCAGGTGCTTCCGGCCTTTGCCTTTGCGATGGTTGGGGTTGGCCTTGCCGCGCCTGCCGCGCTCAGCACAGTGCCTGCGCTGTCAGGGCTTGGGCTGGTTCTTTCGACCTTCTTCCTGATGACCTCTGGCCTGATTGCCGTTGTCGCCATGATCCTTGGCCTGCGTTCGATGATGGAAAACGGTGCCAACCCTGAAACCGCGCCTACGCTGTCGATCATCGTGCCGCTGCTGGCCGTTCTGGGCATCCTCAGCCTGCGCCAGAATCATGGTCTGGGCGAACATTTCGGATCGCCCGAGATGGCAGGTGAAACACTGGTCATGCTGGCACGCTTCCTGTCGGTACAAGTGCTGTTTCTGCTGTTTGCCGGGCTGATCCTGATCCGTCAGGGCTATGCCAAACGCTTCTTGTTCGGCACTGAGAATTCGCCCGGCTCTTACGCGCTGGTCTGCCCCGGTGTCGGTTTCGCGGTGCTGATCCATTTCTTCGTCAACAAGGGGCTGGTCGATGCCGGGCTGATCGCGAAATTCGGGCCGACCTTCTGGGTGCTGACAGCCGTGGCGCTGGCCTCGCAACTGGCAATGATCTGGCTGGTGCTGCATCTCAACCGCCGCCATTTCGGCACACCCAAGACGATCGAGGCGGTTCCGGCGGAATAACCGCACGCCCTACGCTGGACAAAGGCCGCACCTTTGGGTGCGGCCTTTGATGTATGGGATGATGCGCAATGTGATGATCTGGGGCTTTGGGGATGATGTGGCTAGACGAGAAGCGCGGACTCAAGGCCGAAGGCCGCCGCGCATCGCCGGGCCGCCCCCACGGCACGGCGATTAGGCTGCCACCAGCGCAACGATCTGAACTTTCGCGGATTTGGCCAGCATAAAGCGCTATAGATTGAACCGCGCATCGCCGTACCGCGGCCCGACGCTGCGCGCCTTGGCGTCAAGCCCGATATGTCTGCATCTCCAAAGACGCTCACCAACAGATCACCGCCTTGCCCGACGCGGAGTTTTGCCAGATCATTTGCCCAGGCAATAGCGCATGATCGCCTTTTGGGCGTGCAGCCGGTTTTCCGCCTCGTCAAACACAACCGATTGCGGGCCGTCCATCACCGCATTGGTCACCTCTTCCTCACGATGGGCGGGCAGGCAATGCATGAACAGCGCGTCCGGCTTTGCATGCGCCATCAGCGCGTCATTCACCTGATAGGGGCGCAACAGGTTGTGGCGGCGTTCGCGGTTGGACTGGCTGTCATGCATGCTGACCCATGTGTCGGTGACCACCAGATCGGCCCCTTCGACGGCGCGCTCCGCATCGCGGATAATCTCGACCTTCGATCCGGCCGCGCGGGCCAGATCGACGAATTCAGGCTCGGGGTCCAGGGCCTCCGGGCCGGTGAAGGTCAGATCGAAACCGAATTGACCGGCTGCATGCAGGAAAGACGCGCAGACATTGTTGCCATCCCCCGACCAGACGACTTTCTTGCCCGCAATCGGGCCGCGATGTTCCTCAAAGGTCTGGATATCGGCCATGATCTGGCAAGGATGCGTGCGGTTGGTCAGCCCGTTGATGACCGGGACGGACGCATATTCGGCCAGTTCATGCAGCACGCTTTCCTCGAATGTGCGGATCATGATCATATCGACATAGCGCGACAGCACGCGCGCCGTATCGGCGATGGTTTCGCCATGCCCCAACTGCATTTCCGAGCCTGACAAAACCATGGTCTGCCCGCCCATCTGGCGCACACCGACATCGAAACTGACACGGGTACGGGTCGAGGGTTTTTCAAAAATCAGCGCGACCATATGGTTTTTCAGCGGCTGTTCGTCATCCGGCGTCGCCTTGGGCCTGCCATTGCGGGCGGCTTTCATCGCCTTGGCCTGATTGATCATGCTGCGCAAGGCAGTGGCGTCGGTGGTGTGAATGTCTAGGAAATGCGGCATCGACTGAACTTTCTTTCGGCGCTGGGGGCGAGGGCGCTGCCCTCGCGCTCCCGGGATATTTTTACAAGGATGAAATCAGTGCAGCGACTGGGCTGCATTTTCGAGGCGGGTCACCGCTTCGGTGATTTCCTCCTCGGTGATGGTCAGCGCGGGCAGCAGGCGGATGACATTGTCGGCCGCGGGCACCGTCAGCACGAAAGCGGCCTGTGCGGCCTTGACGATGTCGGTATTCGGGGCGCGGCATTTCAACCCCAGCATCAACCCCTGACCGCGCACATCCTCGAACAGGTCAGGATGGCTGGCGACCAGCCCTTCGAGCTTCTGGCGCATCAGCGCGCTTTTGCGATTGACCGCATCCAGAAACCCGTCTGCGGTGATGATCTCGACGACCTTGGCCCCCACGGCGCAGGCCAGCGGGTTGCCCCCATAGGTGGAGCCATGCGTGCCCGCCCCCATACCAGAGGCCGCATGCGCCGTGGCCAGCACTGCGCCCAGCGGGAACCCCCCGCCGATGCCCTTGGCGACCATCATGATATCGGGGGTGATGCCCGCCCATTCATGCGCAAAGAGTTTGCCTGTGCGGCCCATGCCGCATTGCACCTCGTCCAGCACCAGCAGCGCGCCGGTCTGGTCACACAGATCGCGCAGACCCCTGAGGCATTGATCGGGCAGCGGGCGGATGCCGCCTTCGCCCTGCACGGGTTCGATCATCACGGCGGCGACTGTGTCATCAAGGGCCGCGCGCAGCGCGTCATGATCGCCCCAGGGCAGGGTCTTGAAGCCGGGCATCAGCGGGCCGAACCCCTTGGTCATCTTCTCGGACCCGGCAGCGGCGATGGCCCCGGTCGAGCGGCCGTGAAATGCGCCCTCAAAGGTCAGGATGGTCGTGCGCGCGTCGCCTTTGTCAGACCAGTATTTGCGCACCATCTTGATGGCCAGTTCTGCGGCCTCTGTGCCGGAATTGGTGAAAAATGCGGTCTCTGCAAAGGTCTGATCGACCAGCGCCTGCGCCAGCGCCTCTTGCGCGGGAATGCGATAGAGGTTGGACACATGCCACAAGGCCTGGGCCTGTTCATGCAGCACCTCGACCAGGGCGGGATGGGCATGGCCCAGGGCATTCACTGCGATTCCCGAGGTCAGGTCCAGATATCGCGCGCCCGACGCCTCGACCAGCCAGCTGCCTTCGCCGCGAATGAAGCTAAGCGGCGTGCGGTTATAAGTCGGCAATAGCGCAGGAAAAGGTGCAGTCATGGTGAAGGTCCTGTTCAGGCAAAGTATTGACGTGCCAAAGCAGCGCGGGCAAGTCAACACGGGTTTTCAAGAAGGAAGGGGGTCGGGGCAGTATGTCCGTGACATACGCATGAATGATCGGTCGCGCGTTTAGCGGCGTCGCAGGGCAGGTGCAGAGGCGAACAGACTGATCATGCTCACCGATTAGCAAGCGCGCGGGGCGCTGTAAATCCCCTAATCCTTGATGACACGCAGCATCTTGCGTTCCAGAACCTTCAGCACCTGCGCCAGATCATGCCCGCGCTTGAGGATCTGTCCGTCCATCCCGATCACGCTATACATGCCCTGACGGCCGCGCAGCTCGGGGTGCTTCTCGATCCGGTACAGCGGATGTTCCGCCGTGCGCCGAAACACTGAAAACACGGCAGAGCGGCGCAGGCAGGAAATCCCGTAATCGCGCCATTCCCCGGCTGCGACCATCCGGCCATAGAGCGAAAGGATCACCCCAAGTTCCCGACGGTCAAAGCTGACCTGTTGTTCTGTGCTGCGAAAGGGTGTCTGCATGTTCATGATGGAGGAGTGTGTGCCGATGCTGGCCGAAAATCAAGTCTTTGCTGCGCAGGGCGGTTTCGGGCGGCAAACTGGCGTTCTTGTGCTTGCACCCGGCCTTGCATTTGCGCCAAGGTGGCCCGGGCAAGATATTGGGAGATCTGAAATGCGCACACGTGCTGCCGTGGCCCTTGAGGCCGGAAAACCACTTGAAATCATGGAAGTAAACCTTGAAGGCCCGAAAGCGGGCGAGGTTCTGATCGAAATAAAGGCGACCGGAATTTGCCACACGGATGAATTCACCCGTTCTGGCGCGGACCCTGAAGGGCTGTTTCCGTCCATTCTGGGCCATGAGGGCGCGGGTGTTGTGGTAGAGGTGGGCGAAGGTGTCACCACCCTGAAACCGGGCGATCACGTCATTCCGCTTTACACGCCCGAATGCCGCGAATGCTATTCCTGCCGGTCGGGCAAAACCAACCTGTGCACGGCCATCCGCGGCACCCAAGGTCAAGGGCTGATGCCCGATGGCACGACGCGGTTTTCGATGCTCGATGGCACGCCGATTTACCATTACATGGGCTGTTCGACCTTCGCCAATCACACTGTGATGCCGGAAATCGCGCTGGCCAAAGTGCGCGATGACGCGCCCTTTGACAAGATCTGCTATATCGGCTGCGGTGTGACCACAGGGATTGGCGCGGTCATCAACACCGCAGGGGTCGAGATCGGATCGACCGCGGCGGTGTTCGGGCTGGGGGGTATTGGCCTGAATGTCATTCAGGGGCTGCGCATGGCGGGCGCGGATATGATCATCGGGGTGGACCTGAATGACAGCAAGGAAGAGATGGCGCGCAAATTCGGCATGACCCATTTCATCAACCCGTCGAAGGTGGACAATGTGGTGGCCGAGATCGTCAAGCTGACCCAGCGCGGCGATGATGCGATTGGCGGGGTGGATTATTCCTTTGATGCCACTGGCAATGTCAAGGTGATGCGCGATGCGCTGGAATGCAGCCACCGGGGCTGGGGCGTGTCGGTGATTATCGGCGTGGCACCTGCGGGCGCGGAAATCTCGACCCGGCCCTTCCAGTTGGTCACAGGGCGGGTCTGGAAGGGCACGGCCTTTGGCGGCGCGAAAGGGCGCAGCGATGTGCCGAAATTCGTGGATTGGTACATGAATGGCAAGATCGAGATCGACTCGATGATCACCCATAAACTGACGTTGGACCAGATCAACGAAGGGTTTGACCTGATGCATGAGGGCAAATCCATCCGCGCGGTGGTGGAGTTTTGATATTCCTGCGACCGCAAGCACTTTATGCGATGCTCTTGCTTGCGGTCGCCAGCCCGGCCATCCCTGATGAGGCGGGCATCCCGCTTAGGTTTCAGGCCGCTTCAGCCAGTTTCGCAATCCAACTTCAGGATATGGAAATTGCCTTGGACACAAGCGGACCGAAGCGCATGTTCTTTCGCATGACTGCGAAAGACAGCTTCAAATTTGGCGAATTCAGTGCTGCTGTGATCGGCGAGCGCGTTGTGACCACGGTTTGCGGCAAGGTGATCGCGCAAAGTGTGGTTCAGGTGCCGATCAATAGCGGCGTGTTTGCGCTGCATCTTGATGATCGAGCGCTGGCAGAAATGATCACATCAATCGTTCGTAAAGAAGCGGAGTGCCCGGAAAATGCAGATGATTGACCACCTTGTGATCCGTCCCTTTGCTGATACGGACTCCGCGCATCTATGGGCGCTGCTGGAGCCGGTGTTTCGCGCGGGTGAGACCTATGCGATTGATCCGGCAATCTCCAGGGAGGATGCGCTGGACTGGTGGTGCCGTGGCAAGCACCGCGCCTATGTCGCCACAGTGCAGGATAAGGTGAGGGGCAGCTATTACATCTGCCCCAACCAGCAGGGCGGCGGCGCGCATGTGTGCAATTGCGGCTTTGTCACAGGGGCAGAGGCGCAGGGTCAGGGCATCGCACGGGCGATGATTGCCCATGCGCTGGAGACAGCGCGCGCAATGGGGTTCCGGGCGATGCAATTCAACTGCGTGGTTGAAACCAACACCCGCGCAGTTGCATTGTGGCAGCGCAACGGGTTCGAGGTTGTTGGCCGTTTGCCGGGCGCGTTCAGGCACCCGAAACAGGGCTATGTCGATGCCTTGGTGATGTATCGGATGTTGTAAGGGGGCGCTGCCCCCGGCCCCAGGGGGCCTCCCCCGGGATATTTGGACAAGGATGAAAGGAAAGAGGCATGGCGCGGGCAGGGATACCGCTTTTAGCGGTGCTGATTGATGCCGATAATTCCTCGCCCAGATGGGCCGAGGCGATTTTTGAAGAGATTGCCGCGCTGGGGGAAGCCAGCGTGCGCCGGATCTATGGTGATTTCTCGCGCAGTCAGATGTCGGGCTGGCAGGACAAGCTGCCGACGCTGGCCCTTGTGCCCCATCACCAGCCCGCGAATACCGTGGGCAAGAATTCAAGCGATATTGCGCTGGTGATTGATGCGATGGACCTGCTGCATTCGGGGCGGTTTGACGGGTTTGTGCTGGTCAGTTCCGACAGCGATTTCACCCGCCTTGCCAGCCGCATCCGCGAACAGGGGCTGGATGTGTATGGCATTGGCCAGCAAAAGACCCCCGAGGCGTTTCGCAAGGCCTGCAAGCGCTTCATCTTTGTCGAGAATATCCTGCCTGAAACGGAACCGGACCCATCGCGACAGGAAAAGAAAGCATCACCGTCCAAGGCGGTGCCGCTGATCAAGGCCGCGATGGCGCATATCGACAAGGATGAGGAATGGTTCTCGCTGGGGCAGCTGGGACAATTCATTGTATCGGCCAATCCGGATTTTGACAGCCGCAATTATGGTTGCGCGAAATTGAGCGAGTTGGTGGCGCGTGCGGGCGTGTTCGAATTGCGCAAATCATCGGGCAATACGATGCAGGTGCGGCTCAAGCCCTAGACAGCGGGGCTTGCGCCCCTTATCTGCGTGCGCATGGCCCAGAAATCAGACCCGAATTACAAGATCATCGCTGAAAACCGCCGCGCGCGGTATGATTATGCTATCGAATATGATCTGGAATGCGGGATCATGTTGATGGGCTCAGAGGTGAAATCTCTGCGGGTGGGGCAGGCGAATATTGCCGAAAGCTATGCCACGGTTGAAGATGGCGAGTTGTGGTTGGTCAATTCCTATATCGCGCCCTACAAACAGGCCAAGACCTTTGGTCATGAAGAGCGCAGGCGGCGCAAATTGCTGGCCTCTCGGCGGGAACTGGCGCGGCTTTGGGCGGCGACAGCGAAAGAGGGGATGACCCTTGTACCGCTGGTGATGTATTTCAACCATCGTGGGCTGGTGAAGATGAAGATTGCGGTCGCCAAGGGCAAGAAACTGGCGGACAAACGCGCGACAGAGGCCAAGCGAGACTGGGATAAGCAAAAGCGCCGGTTGCTCAAAGAGCATGGTTGATTTTTTCACCCAGTGAAAAAAGGCAGGGTTGCGGGCGTTTTCGGGGCGCAATAGTTTTTCGGCAGATGAAATGGGTTTTCACAAAAACAGCCCAAGCGCCCAGGGTGCGAGCAAGGCCGTGAGCATGGCATTCAGTGCCATTCCGATCCCGGCAAAGGCGCCCGCCTGCGGATTGACCTGAAAGGCCCGCGCGGTGCCGATCCCATGTGCGGCCACCCCCACTGCAAAACCACGCGCGCGCCAGTCGCGGATGCGCAGGGCATTCATCAGCGGCGTGACGACAATGGCGCCGATCATCCCGGTCAGGATCACCAGCACGGCTGTCAGGGTGGGCGATCCCCCAAGGCTTTGGCTGATGCCAAGCGCCACCGGCGCTGTGGTGCTTTTGGGCGCGAGGGTTGCCAGAAGCTGGGGGCTAAGGCCAAGGGCGTGGCCGATTGCCAGCGCAGACAGCACAGCGGTGACAGACCCGGCCAGAAGTGCGGCACAGATCGGCACGAACGCGCGGCGCACGGCGTGGCGTTGTTGCCAAAGCGGAATGGCCAGCGCGACGGTTGCCGGGCCAAGCAGGAAATGGACGAATTGCGCCCCTTCAAAATAGGTGGCGTAGCTGGTCCCGGTTATCCAGAGCAGGCTTGCAAGCAGGATAACCGCAATCAGCACCGGGTTGGCCAATGGTGCGCGGCCTGTGGCCTGTGCCAGCGTGTCGCCGATGACATAGGCAATCAGCGTTGCGGTCAGCCAGATCAGCGGGCTTGCGGCCAGATAGGACCAGATTTCGGCAAATTCACGCATCGGATTTGTCCTTGTCGCCGGTCAGCCGCACCACAATGACAAAGACGCCTGCCCCCACAGCCAGCGCCAGCACGGTTGAGACGACCAGCACCAGCGCAAACCCCGCACCATAGGTGCCAAGCTGTTGCAAATGCCCAACCACCCCCACACCTGCAGGCACGAACAGAAGCGACAGATGGCGCAAAATGCCTTCGCCTGTTGGCTGCACCAGCCGTGCCACGCGCCCCGAAGCCAACATCAGGACAAACAGAAGCGCCATTCCCAGAACAGGGCCGGGGGCAGGCCAGCCGAACAGGCGGGTCAGGGCTTCGCCCGCAAGCTGGCAGGCGAGAATCAGGGTCAGTGCATGGATCATCGGCTTTGGCCTTGTTGTAAGCCTTGACCATATTGGCCCGGATTCAGGGCTGAAAGGGAAAACTTGCCTGCTTGACACAGGTATGTCCGGGGCGCAGAGCTGGCGCATGACAGACCATCTCAAGGGGCTGCTGATCACCACGCTGGGCGTGCTGTTCCTTGTGCCCGATTCGCTTTTCATCCGGCTGATAGAGGCCGATGCGCTGGCCATCGCCTTTTGGCGCGGGCTGATCGCGGGGGTATTGATACTGGGCTTTGTGCTGCTGCGCGAAGGGGCAGGGGCTGTGGGGCAGGTTCTGCGCGCGGGGCGGCCCAGTTTTTTCTACATTTTGTTCTTTGGCGTCTCTGCGCCCGGTTTTGTGCTGGCGATCACCCTGACCAGCGTGGCGAATGTGGTGTTCATCATCGCGTCTATGCCGGTTTTTGCCGCGCTCTTCAGTCGTCTGTGGCTGCGGGAACCGATCTCTCGGCGGATGATCTGGACGATGCTGGGGGTGTTTGCTGGACTTGGGGTGATCCTGTGGGGGTCGCATGAGCGGGCCGGGGCAAGCTGGCAGGGGGATCTCGTGGCGCTGGGGGTGTCGGCATCATTTGCTGCGGCGCTGACGGCAGTGCGGGGCTTGCGCACAAGGTCGATGCTGCCAGCGGTGCCGGTTGCGATGATCGGCGCGGCGCTGCTGATGCTGCCCTTTACCGATGTCATGGCCCCGGTTGCGCAACAATGGCCGCTTTTGCTGGGGCATGGGGCGTTCATTGCCTTTGCAGCCGGGCTGATGGTGCTGGGGCCGCGTTACCTGAGTTCGGCTGAGGTGTCGTTGCTGATCTTGCTGGAATCGGTTCTGGCACCGCTTCTGGTCTGGTTTGCCATTGGTGAAGATCCCGGGCCTTGGGCACTTATGGGGGGCGGTATGGTGATAGTCGTCTTGCTGGTGTCAAATCTGGTTATGCTGGCGCAGTTCAGGCAGAAACGAAGGCTGGCTGCGATACCAGAACAGTGACTTTTTTCAGCGCTGGCGTAGCCGGATGATCACATCGACCCGCGCAATCTCAGCGCCTTCGGGCGGCTTTGGCAGGCGCGAAAACGCAACCTCGCCCGTGGGGGCGTCGGTCAGTTCCTGCGTATCTTCCCAGAAATAATGCGGATGATCCTCAACACAGGTGTCGAAATAGGAGCGCGTTGCATCTACCGTGATTTCATTCATCAGCCCGGCATCGCAAAACGCCTTGAGCGTGTTGTAGACGGTCGCCAGAGAGACGGATTCGCCGCTGGATTTCGCGGCCAGAAACAGCCCTTCGGCGGTGACATGGCGGTTCCTGCCATCGCCCACCAGAAGTGCCGCAAGCGACATGCGCTGGCGTGTTGGGCGCACCTTGGCATGGCTAAGCCAAGCCGCCCCTTTTGAAAGGGCCGTGTCGGAGAGAGAAGCGAAACCTTGATCCATCATGCATCTATATAAAGGATGATTGCGGCAAATTTCAAATGAAAATCAATCGCAGGATGCGTGGCCGTGCTGCGGGCCGGGGTTGTCAGCCGTTTGGCCGGAGTGATAGAGGATAAAAAACCCTTTTCAGGAGTGTGATATGTCCGCTTTCCCCAGTTCCTTTGACAAAGAGGGCCTGCTGGCCTGTGCGCGTGGCGAGTTGTTTGGCCCCGGCAATGCCCAACTGCCCGCGCCACCCATGCTGATGATGGACCGGATTACAGAAATTTCCGGTGACGGGGGTGCACATGGCAAGGGCCATGTGGTGGCGGAATTCGATATTCACCCTGATCTGTGGTTTTTCGAATGCCATTTTCCCGGCAATCCGATCATGCCCGGCTGTCTGGGGCTGGACGGGTTGTGGCAATTGACCGGCTTCAATCTGGGCTGGCGTGGCTGGCAGGGGCGCGGCTATGCGCTGGGCGTGGGCGAGGTGAAGCTGACCGGCATGGTGCGCCCTGACCGCAAGTTGCTGACCTACAAGATTGATTTCACCAAGGCCATTCAGACGCGGCGGCTGACGATGGGGGTCGCGGATGGGATTGTCGAGGCAGATGGCGATGTGATCTATCAGGTCAAGGACATGAAAGTCGCGCTGTCAGAGGCGTGACGCTGGCCTTTTTTCGGCCGCTATGCCCCGCCCTTGGCCCTGATGTGAGGGTCAGGGACAGAGGGCTGGCCTAGTGTTCGCCACCTGACACAAGATACCCTGTGACGAGTATCGGGGACTGTGCGGGCTTAGACCAGCGCGGAGTCAAGGCCGAAGGCCGCCGCGCATCGCCGGGCCGCACCCACGGCACGGCGATTTGGCTGCCACCTGCGCAACGATCTGATCTTTCAGGGAATTGGCCAGCATTAAGCGCTACAGATTGAAGGGAGGATCGCCGCGCCGCGGCCCTGCGCTGCGCGGCTTTGCACCAAACCCGCTGTAACTGCAACGCCCCGCATAGCTGCCTCTCCTAGGGCGCGGGAACCATTTGTCAGGTGGCGAACACTAGCTCCAAGGCGTTGGCTGCACCGCATAGCCAATATAGAGCGGGTGCTTCGGGTGTCCGTCCTTGGTCAGGCCAAGGTGCCACAACGGCTGGCCGGTTGCGCGCAGCAGGGATTCGACTTGCGCGCCCCTGTCGAGATAGGCCCCATGCGTGCCCCAGGCGCAGATGATCCGGTCGGCCCAGGGGGCGCTTTCGGCAAGTGCCGCGTCATTGGCAGGCCCGACGGGGTCGGGTGCGGCGCGCATCACGCGGGGGTCTGTCGCGCGAAAGGCAAAGATATTGCACACCCGGAAGGCCCCGAAACCCAGCGCGCGGGCGCGGCGTTCGCAGCGTTCCACTGTGGGGTCGTTCTGCCTCTCGGTCGCGGTGGAGGGGTTGAGCATGACAAACAGCACACGCCCCTGTTCCGCTGTCCATTCGCGGGTCAGCAGGTAGCGGTAGTGTGTGCAGGGCGAATAGACGGCCTGAGACGCGGCGTCGCCCTTCTGATGAGTGCGTGTGATCATGCAGGGGTGATACTGGAGGATTGCGCAGCCGTCTATCGGGGAACGCTGGATTTGTGCACCGTCTGCGCGTTCAGCGGATGCGCAGATCGGCCTGATCTCCCTGACCCTGATCCGAGATGAAGCGCAGCGTATTGCCGTCTTGCAGGACCAACTGGCAGTTATACGGGTCGCCAGACTGGCCGAATTCCAGCGTCCGGCAGAAATACCCGTCGCGCCATTCCCATTCGCCACCCACATTCATGCCAAAGCCCCGCCCGGTAATTTCCCCATGCGGCAACACTTCCAGCCGGACGCCAAAGCGCGTCAGTTCGCGCCCCTCGACCAGTGCGCGAAACATGTTCTCTTCCTGTATGGGCCGGAAATCTGCAAATGCCGGTGTGGCAGCCACCAGCAGTGCAAGCATCACTCCAGATAGTTTTTGCATTTCATACACCCCGTATTGACTTCGTAAGTCATACGAGACGTGACCCAAACCGGATTAGTTTCACAAACCCAGAACGTCGAGCATGGAATATTCGCCCGGTGCCGCCGATTGCGCCCAGAGTGCGGCGCGGATCGCGCCGCGTGCAAACAAGGCCCGGTCCGAGGCGACATGGCGCAGCACGATCCGCTCGCCCTCGCCTGCGAAGATCACATCATGTTCGCCAATGTAATCACCGCCCCGGATGGCGTGAAAGCCGATCGCGCCTTGGGTTCGTGCGCCTGTGATCCCGTCGCGCCCCCGGTCGGCCACATCATCAAGGCGCATATTGCGCCCTTCGGCGGCCGCTTCGCCCAGCATCAATGCCGTGCCAGAGGGCGCATCGACCTTGTGGCGATGATGGGCCTCGACAATTTCGATGTCATATTCCGTGCCCAAGGCAGCGGCCACCTGCTGTGTCAGCTTGACCAGCAGATTGACGCCAAGGCTCATATTGCCCGCGCGCACGATCCGTCCGGTTCTGCCGGCTTGTGCAATGGCGCTGAGATCTGCCTGGCTGAACCCGGTCGTGCCGATCACATGCACGATCCCGGCCGCGGCTGCCCGCGCGGCAAGGTCTACTGACACAGCGGGTGCGGTGAAGTCGATCACCGCATCGGATTGGGCAAGCGCGCCATCCAGATCGTCGGTGACGACAAGCCCGCGCGCCGCACTGCCCATCGCCTCGCCCAGATCGCGGCCCAGCCAGTCATGCCCTGCCCGCTCAATCGCGGCTGACAGGCTGGTGAGGTCATTCTCATCAACAAGGCGGATCAGCATCTGCCCCATCCGTCCCGAAGCCCCCATCACGGCAATTCTGACCATTGCGGCACCTCATTCCTTTGGCAAAGTCACATTTCCGCGTCTGCATACCCATCGGTGCGGAAAATGGCAAAGCCTCGTTGCGCAACTGCGGGCTTTCACCTAAGTGAGGGATATGGGAACACGTCGTTTTGAAACATCTCAAGGGCCATCACAACGCCAGCTTCGCGTGGGCGAGCTGATCCGACGCAGTTTGTCGGATGTGCTGGCGCGTGGGGATGTCCATGATCCGGACCTGTCGCGTCTGGCCATCACGGTCAGCGAGGTGCGCACCTCGCCTGACCTGAAGATTGCTACGGCCTATGTCATGCCCCTTGGGGGCAAGGGCCAGAAAGAGGCGCTGGCGGCGTTGCGGCGGAACAAATCGGAGTTGCGCCACCAGATATCGCGCGATCTGACGTTGAAATATGCACCTGATCTGCGCTTTCAACTGGATGAGAGCTTTGACCGCATGGATGAAACGCGCCGATTGTTGCAAGATGAACGTGTCCAGCGAGATATTGCAGCCGGGTCAGAGGATGATGCGAGTCAGGAATAGTATTGCAGTTCTTGCAGCCTTTATCCTGAGCGCCTCGGGCGCCGCCGCGCAATGTGCCAACACCCAGTATCAGGGCCACAGCTTTACCTATTGCCGGGCGCAGGGCAGCGATGACATGCGCCTGTTTCTATATGCGCGCGACACGCAGGTTTACGGCAATTTCCGAACCATTGACGAGGCGCTTGCGCGCGAAGGCAAGAAGCTGGCTTTTGCCATGAATGGCAGCATGTATCACCCGGACCGTCGCCCCGTTGGCCTGTATGTCGAGCAGGGCGAAGAGATTTCGCGCATTGTCACATCCGAGGGGCCGGGCAATTTCGGGCTTTTGCCCAATGGTGTGTTTTGCATTGAGGAAAGCCGCTTTACCCTGATCGAAAGCCGCAGTTTCGCGGCCGCACCGCCAGAGTGCAGATATGCGGCGCAATCGGGGCCGATGCTGGTGATTGATGGGGCCTATCACCCGCGCTTTCTGCGCGATTCCGACTCACGGCTTATTCGCAACGGGGTCGGGGTTTCGGCGGATGGGACGCGCGCGGTATTTGTGATTGCGAATTCGCCAGTGAATTTTTACGAATTCGCGCAGTTCTTCCGCGAATATCTGGATCTGCCGCAAGCGCTTTATATTGATGGCAATGTTTCGCGGTTGCATGCGCCTGAATTGCGGCGCTCGGATTGGGGCACGTTGCTGGGCCCGATCGTTGGCAAGGTTGTTGACCTTGCTGCGCCGACCAACTAGCAGACCGCGACACAGAAATAAGGGACAGACATGGGACGCAAGCGCAAGGGCCGCGCCATTTCGGGCTGGCTGGTGATCGACAAGCCTGCGGGCATCACTTCGACGGCAGTGGTCAACAAGGTGCGCTGGGCGCTTCAGGCGCAGAAGGCCGGTCATGCAGGCACGCTGGACCCGGCCGCGACGGGCGTTCTTGCCGTGGCTTTGGGAGAGGCGACCAAGACCGTGCCTTACATTACCGATGCGCTGAAATGCTACCGGTTCATGGTGCGTCTGGGGCAGGCTACAACCACGGATGATGCGGAAGGCACGATTGTCGCCACATCCGACCAGCGCCCGACCGATGCCCAGATCGAGGCCGCGCTTGGGGCGTTTCGCGGCGAGATCCAGCAGGTGCCGCCACAGTTTTCCGCCGTCAAGGTTGAAGGCGAGCGTGCCTATGACATTGCCCGCGCTGGGGATGAAATGGAGCTTGCCGCCCGCCCGCTATGGGTTGAGCGGCTGGAGATTGTCGCG
The DNA here is from genome assembly GCF_004366635.1 of Roseinatronobacter bogoriensis DSM 18756. Taxonomy (GTDB): domain Bacteria; phylum Pseudomonadota; class Alphaproteobacteria; order Rhodobacterales; family Rhodobacteraceae; genus Roseinatronobacter; species Roseinatronobacter bogoriensis. The sequence continues at coordinate 833,839 of NZ_SORN01000001.1, forward strand.
CGTCCGGATGCCGATCATGTTGAGTTGGAAATGGTTTGCGGCAAGGGGGGGTATGTGCGTTCCATTGCGCGGGATCTGGGGGCGGCGCTGGGGTGTCACGGGCATGTCGCATGGCTGCGCCGCACATGGTCCGGCCCGTTTGAGGCAAGCGAGGGCCTGAGCATGGAGCAGATCGAGGCGCTGGCCCACAGCCCCGAGCTGGACACTTATCTGCGCCCGTTGGAGCAGGGCTTGTCTGATCTGCCCGAATTGCCTGCCACGCCGGAAGGGGCGGCGAAGCTGCGCAATGGCAACCCCGGCATGGTGCTGACCTCATCAGTTGAATATGGCGACGAAGCCTGGGCCAGCTATGAAGGGCGTGCTGTGGCTGTGGGGGTCTACAAGGCGGGCGAATTGCACCCCAGCCGCGTGTTTGTGCAAGGCTAGGGACTAAGCGCCAGCCGGACCCTGACACATGGGTCGCGCGCTGATCCTTTGTGGTTTCGTATACTGGGCAAGGATGCGTGCCCGCGCTATGCGAGACTTTGCGGACATTGAAGCACTGGGTACAAAGCCGCGCAGCGTCGGGCCGCGGTGCGGCGATCCAAGGTTTAATCTGTAGCGCTTTATGCTGGCCAAGTCCCTAAAAGATCAAATCGTTGCGCAGGTGGCAGCCAAATCGCCGTGCCGTGGGGGCGGCCCGGCGATGCGCGGCGGCCTTCGGCCTCGATTCCGCGCGGTCGAAGCCCGCAACGGCCCTCAAAGCCGCCGTCAGATACCTCGCGTCAGGTCGCTGTCGGTAAATATCCGGCAGGCGTTGTCTGACACCGACCCGCCACAACGAAAGCAGGCGGCTGATAGCCGCCTGCCTGTAGGGGATTTGTACCTGATCCGCCGGGATTACATCTCGGCTTCGGGCTCTTCCTCGTATTCGGGAAGGTTCTCCAGATCGTCGGCAGTCAGCGCGGTGCGCAGCACCACATTGCCATCGAGATCGGTTTCCATTGTCACATCATCAATCGAGATTGCGACTGTGCGGGCCCCAAAGCCAAGGAAACCGCCAACATCGACCAGCAGTGCCTCGACATTGCCGGAAGCATCTAGGACCGCATCATCGACAGAGGCGATGGTTTCGCCTTCAAAATCCACCAGATCGGCACCGATGACATCTTCGGCAAAGATCGGGTCGGTGGCGGGCATGCCGGTGTCTTCACCCTGTAGCGGGTCGGCCTCTGGTGCGGGGTCGGCGGCTTCAGGCTCGCCAAACTCAGGCATGTCGGCGTCTGGTTCGTCCATCGGGGCGTCCAGCGGGTCGGTTTCCGGGGTGGTTGTTTCGGGCGCGTCATCCATCTGTGCCGGTGCCTCGATCGGCTCATCTGGTTGCACCGTGTCCTGTGCCAGCGCGGGCGCAACAAGCAGGGCACTCAGGGCTGTGGTGGCAAGCATTTTCTTCAACATGTCAATCTCCGTTTCACAGTTCACTTCTGCGCCGCGTTGCGACGCTTGTGTCTATGGAAGGCAGAAGGGCGGGATTCGGTTCCCGCAATGGTTGTGGGGGCTTCAGAAGGGGCGGAAATTCGCCACCAAGGGGGCTATTTTGCCAGAAAGGCGCGCGTTCTTACCGACCTGCCAAGGGGCAGGTGCACTGGCCGATTTGTTTTATAAACAGTCATTTAGGGGCGAAGCCGCCTATTTCTTCCGTTCAAACCGGGGTTCGGTGCCTGAAAACAGGCGGCGGATATTGTCGATATGCTTGTAAAAGATCATCGCTGTCAGGACTGCGAACAGGACAGCCATGCTTGTATAGCCCAAGGCCAGCGCAAGCACAGGGCTAAGCGCGCTGGCCAGCAACGCCGCGAGGGATGAGATGCGGCCCAGCTTGAACACCAGCGCCCAGATTGCGCACACCCCAAGCGCCACGGGCCATGCCAGCGCCAGCGCTGTGCCGATAAAGGTTGCGACCCCCTTGCCGCCCCTGAAGCCCAGATAGACCGGATAAAGATGGCCCAGAAATGCCGTCAGCGCGCCAACTTGTGCCGCATCTTCGCCCAGTAATGCCCATGCGATCAGCGCCACGATTGCGCCCTTGCCCGCATCAAGCGCGAAAGTCAGGATGCCTGCGGCCTTGTTCCCGGTGCGCATGACATTGGTGGCGCCGATATTGCCCGACCCGATTGCACGTAGATCGCCCAAGCCCATCGCGCGCGCCACAACCACGCCAAAGGGAATGGAGCCGATCATATAGCCGACCAGCCCCGTCAGCCCCAGCAGCCATAGCGGTGTCAGCAGTTCAGGCATGGGTCAGTCCTTGTATTCATAGACACAATTGCCCGCGACATAGGTGGCAAGCACGCGCCCTTCCATGCGCGCCCCGTCAAAGGGCGTGTTCTTGGATTTCGAGCGCAGGGCGAAACGGTCCAGCACAAAAGGGGCATCTGGGTCAAACAGCACAAGATCGGCAGGGGCACCCACTGACAAGCGCCCCGAATCCAGCCCCAGCAGTTTTGCCGGGTTGAAGGACAGGGCGCGCCAGATCTGCGGTAGGTCCAGCCCTTCGGAGTGGTAAAGCCGCATCGCCGCTGGCAGCAATGTTTCCAGCCCGACCGCGCCAGAGGCCGCTTCCTCAAACGGCAGGCGCTTGGATTCTTCGTCTTGCGGGGTGTGCATGGAGCAGATGATGTCGATCAGCCCATCGGCCACCGCACGGACCATCGCGCCGCGATCGGTTTCGCTGCGCAGCGGCGGGGTGAATTTGAAAAACGTGCGATAATCGCCAACATCCAACTCGTTCAGGGTCAGGTGATGGATAGAGATTCCGGCAGTCACCTTCAGCCCATTGGCCTTGGCGCGTTCCAGCGCGGGTAGCGTGCGCGCGCTGGTGATCTGGTCGGCGTGGTAGCGTACGCCCGTCATCTCGACCAGTCCCATGTCGCGGTCAAAGCCCATCCGTTCCGCCATGGGCGAGACGGCGGGCAATCCGCGCAGAGATGCGAATTTGCCGCTGGTTGCGCAAGCCCCGTCAGACAGCCCGCCATCTTGCGGGTGCCCTATGATCAGCGCGCCAAGCCCCTTGGCATAGCTCATGCAGCGTGCCAGAACCTTGGTGTTGTGCAGCACCTTGTCGCCATCGGTGAAGGCCACCGCGCCAGCATCGAGCAAAAAGCCGATCTCGGACATTTCGCGCCCTTCGCGCGCGCGGGTCAGGGTGGCCATGGCGCGGATATGGACAGGGGTGCGGGCCTCGGCGCGGCGGGTGACATATTCCAGCACTTCCGGCGTGTCGATGGCGGGGGTTGTGTCGGGGCGCATGACAATAGTCGTGACGCCGCCCTTGGCTGCCGCCAGACCGGCGGTGCGCAGCGATTCCTTGTGCTGTGCGCCCGGTTCCCCCACCTGCACGCCAATATCGACAATGCCGGGGGCAAGGCATTTACCGCCGCAATCGACCGCATCAGCCCCCTCGGGGCAAGGGCTGTCCAGTTCTGTGATCACGCCATTTTCGACCAACAGGCTACCCAGGCGCTCCGTGCTCTGTTCAGGGTCGATCAATCGTGCATTGTGAAACCAGATCACATCTGTGTCCTTTGATGAATGGGGGGCTTGCGGCACCATCATGCCCCCTTGCGCTTGGCGCGTTTGTCGCGTGCGGCTTCGATTTCGGCGACGACATTTTCGGACTGTGCGATATGCTTGATCAGATGCTTGTCGCCGGATCTGGTGATCAGCTGGATATCGCCAAACAGCCGCCGCGCCTTTTCCAGTTCCAGCAGATAGACCTGTCGCCCGCCCGGCCCGACAAGGCGCATATTGCTGAGCACCCAGCGGAATTTCATCTGTTCGGAATACAGCCACAGCCCGCGCACGGCCAGCGCCAGCACAGCGCCAAGGCTGCCGATGGCCACATGGTCAGAGCCGATAAAGGACAGCACCATGCCCACCACGCCCATGCCCAGCACCGCCATGACACCGTGATCGCGCCAATAGGTGGCCTTGTCAGACCGGATTTCACGCAGGATTTTCTCGCCCGGTTCCGGCTCGAACACTGTATCGGCAAGCCTGCTTTCGCGGATTTCCTCAGCCATGTGCGGCCTCTCTCAGTCTTTGACGTTCGCGCGCGCGGCGCAGGTTTCTGGCCAGCAGGTCCATTGCCGCCATGCGCACGGCAACGCCCATTTCGACCTGTTCCTGAATGACTGAACGGTTGATGTCATCGGCAATCGCGCCGTCAATTTCGACGCCGCGGTTCATCGGGCCGGGATGCATGACAATCGCATCTTCCTTGGCATAGGCCAGTTTCTCGGCATCCAGCCCGTAGCGGTGGAAATACTCGCGTTCGGACGGCACAAAACCGCCATCCATGCGTTCGCGCTGAAGGCGCAGCATCATCACCACATCGGCCCCTTCCAGCCCTTCGCGCATGTCGTCGAACACCTCGACGCCGAATTCCTCGACGTCCCTGGGCATAAGGGTTGGCGGGCCGACAAGGCGCACGCGGTTTTCCATCTTGCCCAGCAGGATCAGGTTTGACCGTGCGACGCGGCTATGGGCGATATCGCCGCAAATCGCGATGCTCAGCCGGTGCAAGCGGCCTTTCTTGCGCCGGATCGTCAGCGCGTCCAGCAGCGCCTGTGTCGGGTGTTCATGCTTGCCATCGCCCGCATTCAGGACCGCGCAATTCACCTTTTCGGCCAGCAGGTTGACCGCACCGGACCGGCCATGGCGCACCACCAGCAAATCGGGGTGCATGGCATTGAGCGTCAGCGCGGTGTCGATCAGCGTCTCACCCTTTTTCAGGCTGGACTGGGCCATTGCCATATTCATCACATCCGCGCCAAGCCGCTTGCCTGCCAACTCGAAACTGGCCTGTGTGCGGGTGGATGCCTCGAAAAACATGTTGATCTGCGTCATCCCGGCAAGGGTTGTGCCGTGTTTCTCGCTAGAGCGGTTCAGCGCGACATATTCTTCCGCAAGGTCCAGAATGGTCGTGATCTCTGTCGGGTGAAGCGGTTCGATCCCCAGCAGATGATTCTGTTTGAATGCCATGCGTCCCCCGCCTGAAGCCCCAGCGCCGTTATAGAAACCGTGCCCCGCGACGACAAGGCCGCTTTACCCGCTGTCATGCGCGTATTACGTTGCGCGCATGGTATCGCAGGTTCCTTGGGAAACAGATTGGCATGTTGCGCGCGCCTGCCTTGAGTGGCAGGTCGAGATGGGCGCTGTTGAGGCCATGTGCGACGCGCCGGTTGACCGATATGCGCTGGACCCGGCCCCAATTGCGAAACCGAAAGCCGCAGCCACCCCGGCCGCACCTGCCCCCAGTGTCAGCATTGACCCTGTGGCCGAGGCGCAGGCCTTGGCCGATGCTGCGCCCGATCTGGACGCGCTGCAAGCGGCGATTGCAGATTTTCCGCATAGCGACCTGAAACTGGGCGCGCGCAATCTGGTGTTTTGTGATGGCACCCCACAGGCGCGCGTCATGATTGTAGGCGAGGCACCGGGGCGCGAGGAAGACCGTTCTGGCAGGCCCTTTATCGGCGAGGCGGGGCAATTGCTGGACCGGATGCTGGCGGCGATTGACATGCGGCGCGACCACCCGGACCCGGCGCGCGCGGTGTATATCACCAATATCCTGCCTTGGCGCCCCCCACAAAACCGCGACCCCAGCGCAGAGGAACGCGCCATGTTCCGCCCGTTTGTGATGCGCCATATCGCCTTGATCGACCCGGATATCCTGATCCTGATGGGCCGGATTTCGGCCAGCACCCTGCTGCAAGGCAATGAAGCGATTACCCGCATTCGCGGGCAATGGCGCGAGGTGGCGGGGCGGCCCGCTTTGCCCATGCTGCACCCGGCCTATCTGCTGCGCAACCCTGCCGCCAAGCGCGAGGCATGGGCCGATCTGCTGGATTTGCAAGCCCGACTAAGGACATTGACATGAGCCGGATTGACGACACCAAACCCTTCATGCCGGTGCGCTTTGCTGTGCTGACTGTGTCTGACACACGCACGCTGGACGCGGATAAATCCGGCGACACGCTGGCCGCGCGGATAGAAGCGGCGGGCCATGTTCTGGCCGCGCGCGATATTGTGCGCGACGAACGTGAACAGATTGCCGCGCAGTTGCGCAGCTGGTGTGCAGACCCCGGAATTGACGCGATTCTGACCACAGGCGGCACCGGCCTGACCGGGCGTGATGTCACTGTTGAGGCGCATCGTGATGTGTATGAGAAGGAAATCGAAGCCTTTGGCACGGTGTTCACAATCATCTCGATGCAGAAGATCGGCACATCGGCCATCCAGTCGCGCGCCTGTGCCGGGGTGGCGCAAGGCACTTATTTGTTCGCGCTGCCCGGATCGCCGGGCGCGTGCAAGGATGCATGGGACGAGATTTTGTCGCTGCAATTCGATTTTCGTCACCGTCCCTGCAATTTTGTCGAAATTTTTCCAAGACTCGACGAACATTTGCGACGGAAGTAACGCGCTGTTGCGTTCAAGTTTATTGAATTGAAGCGGCTTTAGCGGCGTAATCTGCGTATGCGCCACCGCCTGAACTGGAGTAGCCATGCGTTTTCTGACCCGCAGCCTGATTGCATTATTTCTTGCGGCTGTATCTTTTTCGGCGCTGGCCTATGCCGGCTACACGCTTGTCACCGCAATCCAGAGCCGGGCCGAGGTGACGGGCGGGCCGGGCCAAGGGCGCGAGCGGGTATTTACCGTTCGCGCGCTGACAGTCACCCCCGCAGAGGTGACGCCGATCCTGTCTGCATTTGGTGAAGTGCGCACCCGCCGGTCGTTGGAGCTGCGCGCGCCGGTTGGTGGCCGGGTTCTGGAAGTGGCCCCCGGTTTCGAGGATGGGGCCGAGGTGCGCGAAGGTCAGCTGTTGTTCAGAATAGACCCTGCGGATGCTGAATCGGCGCTGGCGCTGGCACAAACAGATCTGGCCCGCGCCGAAGCGGAATTGCGCGATGCCACGCTTGCGCTGGACCTTGCAGGCGAGGATGTGGCCGCAGCACAAGCACAGTTGGAGTTGCGCGTGCGCGCATTGGAGCGGCGGCAGGGGCTTGCGGATCGTGGTGTCGCCACCGAAGCGGCGCTGGAAGAAGCAGAGCTTGCGCTGTCATCCGCGCGACAGGCCGCAGTCGGGCGCAGACAGGCCGAGGCGCAGGCGATTGCGCGCCGCGATCAGGCCGAAAGCGCACTGGAGCGCCAGCGCATCACCTTGAGCGAGGCCGAGCGCCGCTTGTCCGACACCCGCGTTCTTGCAAGTTTCAGCGGCACGCTGGCCGATGTCAGCATCACCGAAGGCGGGATTGTCACCACCAATGAACAGCTTGGGCGCATCATCGACCCTGATCTGCTGGAAGTGTCCGTGCGCGTCTCGACCGCGCAGTATTTGCGCCTGATCGGCGATGATGGTCGCCTCCTGAGCAGCGATGCCGAAGTGGTGCTGGAGGTTGCGGGTTTTGAGATTACTTCGCCGGGGCGGGTGGTGCGGGCCTCTGCCACTGTGGAACAGGGGCAGGGCGGTCGGCAGCTATTCGTGGAACTGGTGGCGCCGCGCGGGTTCCGGCCCGGCGATTTCGTGACTGTGCGCTTGAATGAACCCGCGCTGCAAGATGTGGCCTTGCTGCCTGCAACAGCCGTCAGCGCGACAGGGTCTGTGCTGCTCATCAACGACGATAACCGTCTGAGTGCGGCACCTGTAACAGTTTTTCGCCGTCAGGGGGATGATGTGCTGATTGATGCACGCGCGCTGGCCGGGCAAGAGGTTGTGCGCGAGATTGGCCCTTCGCTGGGCGCGGGCATTCTGGTGCGCCCGCAACGTGAAACCGCAACCGGCGAAGTGATACAGGAGGCGCCCGAGATGGTCACGCTGGACCCCGAACAGCGGGCCAGATTGATCGCGCAGGTCGAGGGCAATACCCGGATGCCGGAAACAATGCGCGCGCGCATGATTGCGCAACTGTCAGAAGAGGCCGTGCCCGCCAGCATGTTGGAACGTTTGGAAAGTGGCAATGTCGGTGGCGGCGGTCCGGGCGGTCGTATGCAGGGTGGGGGATAAGCCATGATCCTGCGCGACACCAAGGACAGGCTTGCTGTGCAGGCCGTTGGATTGTTTCGGTATTTCACGCGGCACAAGACAGCGGCGAATCTGCTGCTGGTGATCATGATCGTCTCGGGGCTGGCTGCCATTCCGCAGATGCGTGCGCAGTTCTTCCCCGATGTGGTGGTGGACAATATCTCTGTCGATATTCGCTGGCCGGGGGCCGGGGCGGAAGACCTTGATCGCGGTGTGGTCCAGCTTGTTGGCCCTGCCCTGCAAGCGGTGGATGGGGTCACCAATGTCTCTGCGCGCTCGCGCGAGGGGCGGGCCAGTTTCACGATTGATTTTGAAACCGGCTGGGATATGGGCCGCGCAAGTACGGATGTGCAGGATGCGCTGGATGCTGTTGGCACCCTGCCCGAAGATGTCGAAGATCCGGTAACGCGCCGTTCCAGTTGGGGCGAGAGGGTCACGAATGTGGTCGTGACCGGCCCTGTTGCCGTGGAACAACTGGCGCGGTTTGCAGATGAATTTGCCGCGCGGCTGTATAACGAGGGGATCACCCGCACCACGATCCGCGGTGTTGCCAGCGCCGAGGTTCTGGTCGAAGTGCCGACCCGCAATCTGATCGAAAATGACCTGAGCATGGCCGATATTGCACAGGCCATTCGCAGCACTGTCAGCACCGACCCGTCAGGCGAGACTGCTTCTGGCGGGGCGCGTGTGCGCACGGGCGCAGAGCGACGCACCGCCGAGCAGGTGGCGGAAATTGCGCTGCGAACGCGGGCGGATGGCACGGTGCTGCGCCTTGGCGATGTGGCGGAGCTGCGCGAGGGTGGCATTGACCGTGACAGGGCCTTCTGGGTGGGCGATGACCCGGCCATCACCTTGCGCGTGGACCGTTCCGAGCGTGGCGATGCGATTGAGATACAGGCCCGCGTGCAGGCACTGGCTGATGCGATGAACCGCAATCTGCCCGAAGGCGTCAAGTTCGAGCTGGTCTCGACGCGGGCAGAGTTCATTTCCGGCCGGATCATGATTCTGGTCAAGAATGCAACACTGGGTCTGGGCCTTGTGGTGGTGTTGCTGTTTCTGTTCCTGAATGCGCGTACGGCTTTCTGGGTGTCGGCAGGCATTCCGGCGGCGATGCTGGCGGCGATTGCGGTCATGTATCTGATGGGGCTGAGTTTCAACATGATCTCGCTTTTTGCGCTGATCATCACGCTGGGCATTGTGGTGGATGATGCGATTGTAGTGGGCGAACATGCCGATTACCGCGCGCGCGAATTGGGCGAAAGCCCGGCTGAAGCCGCTGAAAATGCCGCCACGCGCATGGCGCAGCCGGTTTTTGCCGCCACGATTACAACGGTTCTGGCCTTTGGCGCGCTAATTCTGGTGGGCGGACGGTTTGGCACATTGATTGCCGATATTCCTCTGACCGTGATTGCGGTTCTGGTCGCGTCACTGGTTGAATGTTTCCTGATCCTGCCCAACCACATGTATCATGCGATTGCCAGCGGGTTGAAAGAGCGGTGGTATGATTGGCCCTCGCGACAGGTCAATCGCGGGTTTCAATGGGTGCGCGAGCGGGCATTTCGCCCCTTTATCAGCTTTATCATCGCTGCACGCTATCCGGTTCTGGCGGCATTGATCGCGCTGTTGACGGTGCAAATGGCCCATCTGGTGCGTGGTGATCTGCCGTTTCGGTTTTTCAACCCGCCAGAGCAGGGGTCAATCACCGGCAATATTGTGATGACCGATGGCGCCACCCGCGCCGATACGCTGGAAATGCTGCGCGAATTGCAGCGCGCGACCGATGCGCTGTCCAGCCGCATGGAGGAAGAGACAGGTACCAGCCCCGTGCTTTTTGTCATGACAGAGCTTGGCGGCCATGCCGGGCGGGCGCTGGCTTCTGCTGAAAACAAGGATAGCGATCTGCTGGGGTCGATTTCCATTGATCTGGTCGATGCCGATCTGCGCGAGGTGTCGTCTTCCGCCTTCGCCTCGGCCTTGCAGGACGAAGTACAGGCGCTGCCCCGGCTGGAGGAATTCAGCTTCCGCTCCTGGGGGGCGGGGCCTGGGGGGGATTCGCTGTCCGTGGACCTGAGCGGCGGGGATTCCGAGACGCTGAAAGCGGCATCGGAGGCATTGCGCGCAGCACTTGTCCCTTATCCCGAAATTACGGGGCTGGAAGATAATCTGCCATATGACAAGCAAGAGTTGCTGTTGCAACTGACCGCACAGGGGCAGGCGCTGGGCTTCACCGTTGAGGGGCTGTCACGTGATCTGCGCAACCGCCTGTCGGGTGTTGAGGCGGCGACCTTTCCTGACGGGCTGCGCACAGGGCGCATTCGCGTTGAAGTGCCCGCGTCAGAACGGGCGGCAGATTTTCTGGACAGTATGATGATGCGCGCGGCATCGGGTAGCTTTGTGCCACTGGGCGATATCGTTTCTGTCACCGAGCGGCAGGGTTTTTCAAGCATTCAGCGTGAAAACGGCGTGCGCGTTGTTACAGTGACGGGTGATCTGTCCGAAGATGACCCGGCACGCGCGCGCGAAATTACGCGATTGCTGACCGAACGCATCCTGCCTGATCTTGAAGCGGATTTCGGCATCACCACCCGGCTTTCGGGACAGGCAGAGCAGGAACGCGAATTCCTGAGCGATGCAGTGATCGGCATCAGCCTGTGCCTGATCCTGATCTATCTGACCCTTGCTTGGGTGTTTTCCAGCTGGCTGCGCCCGATGGTTGTCATGGCGGTTATTCCCTTCGGGCTGATCGGGGTGATTTACGGGCATACAAGCTGGAACATGGCCATGTCGATGTTCTCGATTGTCGGGATGATGGGCATGGCGGGCATTATCATCAACGATTCCATCGTGCTGGTGACAACGGTGGATCAATACGCGCGCGACCGCGGCTTGATTCCGTCGATCATTGATGCGACCTGCGACCGCCTGCGGCCTGTGCTTTTGACGACGCTGACCACTGTTCTGGGCCTGACGCCGCTGATGTTCGAGAATTCGACCCAAGCCGCATTCCTGCAGCCGACAGTGATAACGCTGGTCTACGGGCTGGGCTTTGGCATGTTCATCGTGTTGTTGCTGGTGCCCGCCTTGTTGGCGATCGGGCATGACATGCGCCGACAGGTCGTTTCCTTGCGCCGTGCCCTGACATTGCCGGCGCGGGGTATCTCGCTGGTGCCGCTGGGCGCGGCGCTGGTGCTGGGCGTGTGGTTCCTTGCCACCATTGGCGGTGTGTTTGTCACCGGCGAGATGCTGGTGCCAAGCGGTATGGCTGCGCTGGCTGAGTCCCCGATGCGCGCGGCCATGATCCTGTTCATGGGCGGCGCGGTGCTGGGCCTTGTGCTGGCGTGGTGTCTGGGGGCGCTGGGGCTGTGGCTTGGGACCAGAGGCGGGCCTCAGTCCGAAAGGGCGCAGCCCTGATGCACAGATGTGCCATGTTCACTGATGACGCTGATCCGCACGGCTGAACGGTCGATCCCACCGCCGGATTTGGTGCGAAACAGGGTGTGGCCGGTCAGCGTGTCACCATTGCGTTCGGTGGGCAGAACCCGCGCGGGCATGGTGCTGCCCAGCATTTCGACCAGAACAAATTCCTCGTGCCCTTGGGGTGGAATTTGCAAGCTTGCACTCAGCCGCAAGCCGCGCTTGTCGGGGGTGACGCTGCAATTCATTCCTTGCAACCCAGCGCTTTGCGCGGCTTTCGGGCGGCGGGTCATTGCAGAGGAGATCATGGTATCTGGCGCGCCAGCCCCTTGCGCCACGATATTCAGGGCCAGATCGACCGGGATGCAGATATCTGCGCAGACACCGACCGACAGGACGCCATCCAGTTCGACCGGCTGTCCGGCATCTTCTGGTGTCAGTTCGATCGGAAGCACGATTTCGTCGCTATACCCGATGCTTGCAAAGCCAGCCTTGATGTACAGCCTTGGTTCCGGCCACAGAATGCGTGCATTTGACAGGTTGCGCGACCGGGACGTGTCGAGTGTGGGGACTATGCCGCTTTCGCCGGGATGGCGCCAATAGGTGATCCAGTCCTGCGCAAGGCGCAAGTGTAGCGCGGCGATATAGGTGCCGGTATCGGTTTTCCAGCCCGGACGCATCTTCGCTTCGAAGATTTCCGACAGGCGCGGGGCTTGCGCCTGAGCCGCCATTGGCAGGACCAGAGCAGTTGCAACAAGAAAAGAGCGGAGCATATTCATAGCGCCCTAGATTCCCCGCATCGCACAGGAAGGGAAGTCACAAGGGCGCGACTTGGCGAGGCTGTGACACAAAAGCCCATTTGCCCGCGCCCTGCGCCCCTTGGCAAGGCCGGATAAGACGGGCATGTTGGTGTAAATATCACCGGCTGGAGTGACATGACCCATCTTATCGGAAAACTGCTGATCGCCATGCCGTCGATGCCGGACCCCCGATTCGCGCATTCGGTGGTGTTTTTATGCGCGCATTCCGAGAATGGCGCGATGGGGGTTATTGTCAACAAGCCGCTGCCTGATCTGACCTTGGTCAAGCTGCTGGCGCATCTGGACCTTGATGGGCCGGAAAATGCGCGTGGCCTTGGCGAAGATCCGGCGGATGGGCCGGTTCACTTCGGCGGCCCGGTCGAGACATCACGCGGGTTCGTGTTGCATTCGCCCGATTTTTTCAATGCGGAGGGCAGTCTGCAGATCGCGGATGGCATTGTGCTGAGCACCTCGGTCGAGGTGCTGGCCGAAATGGCGCGCGGGCAGGGGCCTGCGCAGTCCATCGTCGCGCTTGGCTATGCAGGCTGGGGGCCAGAGCAGCTGGATGGCGAAATTCAGGCAGGGGGCTGGCTGATCGCCGATGCCGCGCCCTCGATGTTGTTTGCCACAGAAGACAGCGCCAAATGGTCGGCAGCACTGGGCCAGATCGGGGTTGATCCGCGCCTGTTATCAGGCGCGACGGGTCACGCCTGAAGGTCGGTGCCGATCAGGGCGGCGGCAAATTCTTCGGGGTCAAACGCCTGTAGATCGTCGATCTGTTCGCCCACACCAATCGCATGGATGGGAAGGCCAAAGCGGTCCGCCAGTGCCACCAGCACACCACCGCGCGCCGTGCCATCCAGTTTTGTCATGACCAGACCGGACACATCGGCCAGTTTGCGGAAGATATCGACCTGATTCAGAGCGTTTTGCCCTGTCGTCGCATCCAGCACCAGCAGCGTGTTATGCGGCGCGTCCGGGTCCAGTTTGCGCAGCACACGCAGGATTTTTGCCAATTCCTCCATAAGGTCGGCGCGGTTTTGCAGCCGTCCTGCCGTGTCGATCATCAGCAGGTCCACACCTTCGGCCTTGGCGCGCGCCAGCGCGTCATAGGCAAGACTTGCCGGGTCGGACCCTTCGGGCGCGGTCATGACTGGCACGCCTGCACGGGTGCCCCAGACCTGCAATTGTTCGACGGCTGCGGCGCGGAAGGTGTCGCCTGCCGCGATCATAACCGATTTCCCGGCCTCGCGGAACTGGCTGGCCAGTTTGCCGATGGTCGTCGTCTTGCCCGCGCCATTGACGCCCACCACCAGCACCACTTGCGGGCGCGCGCCATATAGCGGCAGGGGCTTTGCCACGGGTTCCATGATGCGGGTGATTTCCTGCGCCAGAGCTGTCTTGATCTCATTGACCGACATCTTGCGCCCAAAGCGCCCCTCGGCCAGATTGGCGCTGACGCGCATCGCGGTTTCGACGCCCATGTCGGATTGGATCAGCAGCTCTTCCAGCCGCTCTAGCATGTCATCATCCAGCACCCGGCGGGGCGAGTCGTCGCGCCCGAGCATCCGGCCGATAAAGCCGGGTTTCGGGGCGGGTTCGGGGTCTGCTGCGGGCGCTGCGGGGGCAGGGGCGGGCGTTGGTTGCACAGTGGGTTCGGGCGGGGGCGTCTGCGCGGGCTGTGTTTCAGCCGCTGCGGTGTCCTCCGCCTCTTCCACCAGCGCTTCCAGCCCCTCGTCCAGTTTCGAGGACGAGCGGAACATGCGCTCCTTCAGCTTGTTGAAAAAAGACATGCCCTGATCCTTGTCTAGCGTGGTTCAGAGCTACCTCATGCGGTTGGATTTGGAAAGCACCCCAGACCCGCAAACAGTGGCAAAATGCGCCGCTGTGCTGCGGCAAAACGCGTGATATGTTGCGCAAGTTCTTAATCCGGTGGAAACAGTATGACCATTTTGCCTTTTGCCCTTGCCGCGCTTGTCCCTGTTGTTCTGCTTGGCCTTGGTGCTGTTCAGGGCGGCCTATGGGTCTGGCTGGCGCTGGCCTATGTTTCTGTTATCGCTTTCGCTCTGGACGAGATTATCAAGCCGGCCGCCCTCTCTGCCTCTGGCGAAGATGACCCCCTGCTGGCCAATGCTCTTTCGGTCGCTTTGGCGCTTGGCCATTTCGTGTTGCTGGGCATCGGGGCCTATGCTGTGGCCGGTGCAACAGGGCTGGGCAGTGCAGAGCGGGCGGCGGCGTTTTTTGGCTTTGGGCTGTATTTCGGGCAGGTCAGCATTGCCAATGCGCATGAATTGATTCACCGCACCCAGCGGGGATTGTTCACCCTTGGCAAATGGGTGTTCATTTCCATGCTTTATGGCCATGTCACCACATCGCACCGATTGTTGCATCATGCCTATGTCGGCACGCCGAAAGACCCGAATTTTCCGCCCAAAGGCACAAGTTTCTACCGCTATCTGCCCCGCAGCCTGTGGCGCAACCTGACCGAAGGCTACCGGATCGAGGCGGCGCGTGCCGCCCGGTCGGGGCAGCTAAACCCCTATGTCAGCTATATCGGGGGCGCTGTGGGGGTGCTGGCGCTGGGCTGGCTTGCGCTGGGCTGGGCGGGTGTAGCGGCATTGGTGGGCTTTGGCGCCTATGCGCAATTCCAGCACGCGATGGTGGATTATCTGCAACATTACGGGTTGGCGCGGCGGGTCTTGCCAGATGGCCGCTATGCCCCGCTGGAGGCGTATCACAGTTGGAACAGCCCGCATTGGTTCACGGCGCTGATGGCGGTGAATGTGACGCGTCATTCCGACCACCACGCGCATCCGGGGCGCATTTATCCGGCATTGCGTCTGACCCAAGATATGCCCATGCTGCCCTATAGCCTGCCAGCAATGGGGGTGATTGCATTGGTGCCGCCACTATGGTTCAGGATGATGGATCGGCGTGTCGAGCGTGTTCTGAGTATGGCGCAAGGAGTGGGTGAATGAAGCGGATCAAGGGAATTGGCATTCTGGCCCTGATAGCCTGCCTGGGCGCGCCGTTGGCGGCACAGACCCCGATGAGCGCTGCGGAATTCGAGGCGTATGTCACCGGACGCACCCTGACATTCGGGTTGGATGGCATGGCCTATGGAATAGAGGAATTTCACCCCGGACGGCGCACGACATGGGCTTTCATCGGGGAAGAGTGCCGCGTTGGCAGGTGGTTCGACCGTGACGAACAGATATGTTTCACCTATGATGATGCGCCAGAGCAGGAGCATTGCTGGATTTTCTGGCAAGGCGAAGAGGGGCTGAATGCGCGCTTCATGGGCGACGGTGCACCGACAGAGTTATATGAGGTCCAGCGCAGCACCCGCCCGCTGATCTGTCCGGGGCCAGAGGTCGGGGTTTAGGGCACGCGCGATTTTTGCCGTGCCGTGCAGGCGGGCCGCGTTGGTTTGGCCGTTGAGGACGGTGGATGGTTTCGACAAGCTGCGCAACGTCGGGCCGCGGCGCGGCGATACACGGTCAAATCTGTAGCGCTTTATGCTGGCCAAATCCGTAAAAGATCAGATCGTTGCGCTTGGGGCAGCCAAATCGCCGTGCCGTGGGTGCGGCGCGGCGATGCGCGGCGGCCTGCGGCCTTGATTCCGCGCACCTCTACGTTCCCTTGGTCCCGCAAACCCAGCCGCAACTTGCGCTGCGCGCCACCCGCCCCCTGTCGCGCGTCAAGTCACGCGCAAAAGCTCAGAGCGCGCGCCAGCCGATATCGCGGCGGCAAAACCCTTCTGGCCAGTCAATCTGATCGACCATCTCATAGGCCCGCGCGCGCGCTTGGGCCAATGTGGCCCCGCGCGCGGTCACATTCAGCACCCGTCCGCCATTGGCCAGAATGCGCCCGCCCTCAGATTTTGTGCCTGCGTGAAAGACCATATGCGCGCTGTCTGCGGGGCAATCCTCCAGCCCGCTGATCGCGCTGCCCTTGGCATATGCACCCGGATAGCCCTGGGCGGCCATCACCACGGTCATGGCATGATCCTCGGCCCAGTTCACGGCAACCTCGTCCAACCGGCCTTCGGCGCAGGCTAACATCAGGTCCAGCGCCTGTGCGCCCAGCCGCATCATCAGAACTTGACATTCCGGGTCGCCGAAACGGGCATTATATTCCACCAGCCGTGGCTTGCCGTCCTTGATCATCAGGCCCGCATACAGAACCCCCTGATACGGCGTGCCGCGCCGCGCCATTTCGGCCATTGTGGGGCGGATGATCTGGTCCAGCGCGGCTTGCGCAATCGCATCACTCAGGACCGGTGCGGGGGAGTAGGCGCCCATCCCGCCGGTATTCGGTCCGGTATCGCCTTCGCCCACGCGCTTGTGGTCTTGTGCCGTGCCGATGGGCAGGCAGGTTTCGCCATCGACCAGCACGAAGAAGCTGGCTTCTTCGCCTTCCATGAATTCTTCGATCACCACCTCGGCACCTGCGGCCCCAAATTCACCGCCGAACATGGTGTCAATCGCGTCCAGCGCCTCGGCCTCGTTCATGGCGACGATCACGCCCTTGCCTGCGGCCAGCCCATCCGCCTTGACCACAATCGGTGCGCCCTGCGCTCGGATATGGGCGCGGGCGGGTTCGGCCTCGGTGAAATGGGCATAGCCGGCCGTGGGCGCATTGACAGCGGCGCAAATCTCCTTGGTGAAGGCCTTTGACGCTTCCAGCCGTGCGGCCGCCGCCGAGGGGCCAAAGCAACTGATCCCAACCGCGCGCAGCCGGTCGGCCACGCCCGCCGCAAGCGGGGCTTCGGGGCCGATTACCACGAAATCAATCGCATTCTCGTCACAGAAACTGGCCACGGCGCTGCCATTGCAGATATCGAGATCCGCGCATTCCGCGATCATTGCCATGCCCGCATTGCCCGGCGCACAGATCAGCCGGTCACATTTCGGGTTTTGCAGGATTGCCCATGCCAGCGCATGTTCGCGCCCGCCACTGCCCAGAACCAGAATATTCATTGCCCGCCCTCTCTTGGCACCTTTGCGTCCGCGTTCTAGGGTGGGTTTGCGCCCGTGACAAGCAAAGGCCACAACATGGACCTGATTGACGAACCCGCCAGCAACACACCCGAATTCTCGGTCTCCGAAATATCAGGCGCGGTCAAACGCGTGCTGGAGGGGGAATTTGGCCGCGTGCGGGTGCGCGGCGAGGTGGGGCGCGTGGTCGTCGCGCGCACCGGGCATATGTATTTCGACCTCAAGGATGACCGCGCGGTGATTGCCAGTGTCAGCTGGAAAGGGCAGGTCGCGCGCATGGCGGCCAAGCCCGAGGAGGGGATGGAGGTCATCGCCACCGGCCGACTGACGACATTTGCACCGCAATCCAGATACCAGCTTCAAGTCGAAAGCATCGAACCCGCTGGCGCTGGCGCGCTGATGGCCATGCTGGAAAAACGCAAGGCCGCGCTGGCCGCCGAAGGGCTGTTCGCGCCAGAGCGGAAGAAACGCCTGCCCTATCTGCCGCGTGTGGTGGGGGTGGTGACTTCGCCGCAAGGGGCAGTGATTCGCGACATCCTGCACCGGCTGCATGACCGGTTCGGGGTGCATGTGCTGCTCTGGCCAGTAGCCGTACAGGGGCAGGCCTGCGCGGCAGAGGTCGCGCGCGCGATTGCGGGCTTCAATGCCCTGCCAAAGGGCGGCGCGATCCCCCGGCCAGATGTGATCATCGTCGCGCGCGGGGGCGGATCGATCGAAGATCTCTGGGGGTTTAACGAAGAAATTGTCATCCGCGCCACGGCAGCCAGCGACATACCGCTGATATCGGCCGTCGGGCATGAAACCGACACCACGCTGATCGACTTCGCCTCTGACCAGCGCGCGCCAACGCCATCGGCTGCGGCTGAAATTGCCGTGCCGGTCCATTCCGATCTTGCAGCCGGCCTTGCCGGGCTGGATGCGCGCCTGATCCGTGCAGGCGCGCAGGCGGTCAGCCAACGCCGCCAGCGGCTGGCGGATCTGTCGCGCGCACTGCCCCGCGCCGAAGCTCTTCTTGCCCCGGCAACGCAGCGCTTTGACCAATGGGCCGAACGCTTTCCCGGATCTTTGCGCGCATTGATTGCCAGCAAATCGCAAGAATTGCGCAGCACAAGTGCAGGGTTGCGGGCCAACACCATCCGTTTCCAGATCGACAAGTCCCGCGAAAGGCTGGAGGATCGCAGCACCCGCGCCATCCGCGCAATGGCGGCGCAGCTTGAACAGCGTGCCACCCGCCTTGCGGCACTGGAGCGGCTGCGCCAATCGCTGGGCTACCCTGCCACATTGCAACGCGGTTATGCGGTTGTGCGCGATGCAGAGGGGGGCGTGCTCACCTCCGCCACCACAGCGGCCAAGGTCACCACATTGGAGATTGAATTTTCTGATGGCAATCTTGTCGCAGTGCCACAAAAATCCGGCAAGGCGCAAAAGCCGAAATCCACACCGCCCCCACCGCAACAGGGCAGCTTGTTCTGATCATTTTCTTGCGTGAAATACTCCGGGGTGCGGGGCAGAGCCCCGCCTCTTTTCTTGGGGGTTCGGAACCTGACATAAGTGCGGCGCGGCGCACTGGCGTCCTTGATTCTGTGCGGGTCAAAGCTGGCAATGCCAAAAAACCCGTCACAGTGTCGCTCGTGTCAGGCGGCAAAAACCTAGCGCATCACTTGTGCAATGGCCTGTGCACAGACAGGAATGCTGAAATCATTCAGCCCGGCCAGATTCGCGCGCCCATCCCCCAACATATAGATCCCATGCTCTGCGCGCAGCCGTGCGACCTGTTCGGGTGAGAGGGGCAGAAGCGAAAACATGCCGCGTTGGGTCGTGATGCAATCAAACCGGTCAGAGCCTGTTTCTGCCTGCAGCGCCTGTGCCAGCGCCTGCCGGTTTTGCGCGACGCGCGCGCGCATCGTTTCCAACTCGTCCTGCCACAGTCTGCGCAGGTCTGTGTCGCCCAGAATCGTGCTGACCACGCGCCCGCCATGATCGGGTGGAAAGGCAAAGAACTGGCGGTTAAGTCCCGCCAGCGCTGCGGCAAGATTGGCCTTCAGCGCTTCGGGTACCACAGCCATCGCAAGCCCGACCCTTTCGCGATACAGGCCGAAATTCTTGGAGCAACTGGCCGCGACCAGCACTTCGGGCAGGCGCGCGGACAGGTGGCGTAGGCCGCCTGCATCGGCATCCAGCCCTTCGCCAAAGCCCTGATATGCCATATCGACAAAGGGCACAGCCCCGCGCCGTTCCAGCAGGGCCGCAATCTCGGCCCAGTCCTGTGCGCTTGGATCGACCCCTGTGGGGTTGTGGCAGCAGCCATGCAGCAGCACCACATCGCCTGCTGCGACCTGTTCAAGATCTGCGAACATGCCCAGATGGTCAAGCCCGCCGCTGTCACGGTCGAGATAGCGATAGGGCTGCATTTTCAGCCCGGCAGCCGCGATCAGGGGCGCGTGGTTGGGCCATGTCTGGGCGCTGATCCAGACAACGGCTTCGGGGCGCGCGCTGCGGATCAACTCGCAGATCTGGCGCACGGCAGAGGTGCCGCCGGGTGTGCCAACAGCGGCCACGCGCGCGCTTGGCACAGCCCCGCCCAGAAGCAGGGTTTCCATCACATCCAGAAAGGCCTGATCGCCCGCCAGCGCCAGATAGCTTTTGCTTTCCTGCGTCTCGACGCAGCGCCGTTCGGCGGCCTTGACTGCTTCGAGAACCGGCGTGCGGCCTGCCTCGTCGCGATAGACGCCCACGCCAAGGTCGATCTTGCCCATGCGCGGGTCGTCGGCAAAGGCCTGCATCAGGGCGATGATGCCATCCAGTTTCGGCTTGGGAAGGGTTTCGAACATAATAACCGCTTTCAGCTAGGTTTTGGGGTCCATGCGCGGGTCAGTTTGCGTTCCCGCTCTTCCTGACGCACAGGGATGAAGCCATTTTTCTGATACTGGATCAGCGCGCGGGGATGGTCCAATGTGCAGGTGTTGACGCTCAGGCTTTTGACGCCTTCGCGCGCCCAGGCGGTCAGGATCGCCGTGCGCAGCATCCATGTTCCCAGACCACGCCCCACGGAGGAGGGCACCAGTCCGAAATAGCACAGCTCGCAGCTTTCGGGCTGACGCCAGTCAAGCAGGAAAAACCCCTGTGGCCAGCCGTGGTCGATCAGCGAATAAAGCGCAACATCGTCATCATCCAGCCATACGGCAATCTCGTCATCTTCGCTGCTATGCAGATCGGTCCAGGCATAGTCGCGCCCCACGGCGTCATAGAGCGCGCGAAAATACCATACAGGCGGCTTTTCGGCCTTGAGCAAGGCGCCGGTCATGCCATTTGGCGTATGCGGCCAGCCATAGCGGGGCCGTTCGGACATTTCCAGAAAGGTGACCGTATAGGGAACGGTTTCGCCCGCGTGACGTGTTGTCATCCGGTTTCGACCTTCAGATCAGGAAACTGGCCCCATTCCGACCATGACCCGTCATAGAGCGCATGGGCGCGGTGGCCCAGCACCTCCAGCCCGAGGCTGAGGACTGCCGCCGTCACACCAGAGCCGCAGGTGGTGATGATCTGGCGTTCCAGATCCACGCCTGCGTTTTCAAAGGCCGCGCGCAGCGCGTCGCCGCGTTTCATGGTGCCATCGGGGTTCAAAAGCGCCGTAAAGGGCAGGTTCAGCGCGCCGGGCATATGGCCTGCGCGCAAGCCCTCGCGCGGTTCGGGCGCGTCACCGCGGAAGCGTTCGGGGGCGCGGGCATCCACGATCTGCCAGTCACGCAGCTTCACCGCCGCGGCCACCTGGCTGACATCCTTGACCATATGGGCCTGACGCTGCACCGTGATATGGCGTTCGCGCAGCACGGGCGGCATATCTTCCATTGCGCGGCCTTCGGCTTGCCATTTGGGCAGGCCACCATCCAGCACTGCCACATCGGTCTTGCCCATCAGGCGAAACAGCCACCAGACGCGAGCGGCTGAAAACAGCCCCATACCGTCATAGATGACGATCTGATGGCCATCGCCCACACCCATCGCGCGCATCCGCGACATGAATTTCTCGACCGGGGGGGCCATATGCGGCAAGGCGGAGCGGTGGTCGCTGATCTCGTCGATGTCAAAGAAGCGCGCACCGGGGATATGCGCGGTTTCATATTCCGCGCGCGCATCGCGGCCCATCTGGGGCAGATACCAGCTGGCGTCGAGGATGCGCAGATCGGGATCATTCAGATGTGCGGCCAGCCATTCGGTTGACACAAGGGTTTTCGGATCGTCCATCAGCCACTCCCATCTGCGTGTGCGTTCGGTAATTTCCCCTATATCCCTAACCTTGCGCGACGTAGCTGGCAAGATCACTGCACCCTCTTTCCCCTGTCGCAGCTTTGGCGTAACCATGCGCGCCATGACGGATGTTCTGACACAGATTTATGACAAAAGGGTCGAGGCGGGCCAGCTTCGGCCTGATGCGGCGCAGCGTGCGGCGCTGCCGCTCTTTGCGCCTATCATGGCCTATCTGGCGCAGCCTGCCCCCAAAAGCGGCGGGCTGCGCGGCCTGTTTGGCCGCGCCAAGCCGGACCCTGCGCCGGGTCTATACCTGTGGGGCGGGGTGGGGCGTGGCAAATCCATGCTGATGGACCTGTTTTTCGAACATGCGGGCGCGGTTCCAAAACGTCGCGTGCATTTTCACGCGTTCATGCAAGAGGTGCATTCCGGTCTGCATGCCGCGCGTCAACGCGGGGTCGAGGATGCGCTGGTCCCGGTGGCAGACAAGATCATCGCGGATGTGCGGCTGCTGGCCTTTGACGAGATGCAGATCACCGACATTACCGATGCCATGATCGTGGGGCGGTTGTTCGAGCGGCTGATGGGCGCAGGGGTGGCGATTGTGACCACGTCGAACCGGGTGCCGGATGATCTGTATAAGGACGGGCTGAACCGAGCCTTGTTCCTGCCCTTCATCGAATTCATCAAGACGCAGATGGTGGTGCATGAACTGGTGTCAGAGACGGATTACCGCCAGCACCGGCTGTCAGGCGCGCAGGTCTATTTCAGCCCTGCCGATGCGGCTGCGCATGTGGAAATGGCGCGGATGTGGGATGAATTGACTGGCCATGACCCCGGCGCGCCCTTGCATTTGCAGGTGAAGGGGCGCGAGGTGGTGGTGTCCAAGGCGCATAACGGGGTGGGACGTGCCGGGTTCTGGGAGTTGTGCGGCAAACCGCTTGGGCCGGGGGATTACCTGGCGATTGCGCAGGCGCTGCGGGTGCTGATGCTGGATGATATCCCGTATCTGTCGGCCACGAATTATAACGAGGCCAAACGTTTCGTGACCCTGATTGATGCGCTGTATGAAGGCAAGGTGCGGCTGATCGCCTCGGCTGCGGCGGTGCCGGAGCAGCTATATACCGAAGGCGCGGGCGCGTTCGAGTTTGAGCGCACGGCCAGCCGCTTGCGCGAGATGCAAGGGGCGGATTGGGGGCAGGCGCACGCTGGTTGAGGTGGCGAGGGGGCTGGAGGGGCACGATCCTTCCCCCCATCGAGGGGGTCAGGATCGTGGGCGCGCAGGCGCGCCCGGCGCTGCATCTGACCGCGTTTGCAACCGTTCAGCCGCCCATCTGGCGGCCTCTGCCACGGTTGGGTCGGGGTCGTCTGTCAGTGCTTGTGCTACGGGCAACAGCCGCGCCGCGCCGGAATTCCCGATTGCATAAAGCACATTGCGCACGAACCGGTTGCGCCCGATCCGCTTGATCGGAGAGCCGGAAAAATGCGCGCGAAACCCCGCATCGTCCAGCCCCGCCAATTCGGCCAGATCGGGTGCCACCATGCCTTCGCGCGCGGCATATTTCGCCTCGGACGCAGAGCGCGCGAATTTGTTCCACGGGCAGACGGCCAGACAATCATCGCAGCCATAGATGCGGTTGCCCATCTTTTCGCGCAAGTCCAGCGGCACCGGGCCATGATGTTCGATCGTCAGGTAGGAGATGCAGCGCCGTGCATCCAGTTGGAACGGCGCGGGAAAGGCATCTGTGGGGCAGATATCCAGGCAGGCACGGCAAGAGCCGCAATTCTCCTGCGCGGGCGCGTCGGGGGGCAGGTCATGCGTGGTGAAAATAGCGCCCAGAAACACCCAGTTGCCCAGATCACGGGACAGAAGATTGGTATGCTTGCCCTGCCAGCCCAACCCCGCCGCTGCGGCAAGGGGTTTTTCCATGACAGGCGCGGTATCGACAAAGACCTTGATCTCGCCCCCCGCCTGATCGATCAGCCAGCGCCCCAGCCGTTTGAGCCGTTTCTTGACCACATCGTGATAATCGCGCCCCAAAGCATAGGCGGAAATCACGCCACGCTCGCGTTGCGCCAGCAGATCAAGCGGGTTGTAGTCCGGCGTGTAGCTTTCGGCCAGCATGATGATACTGCGCGCCTGCGGCCAGAGCGCGGTAGGGTTGGCGCGCCAACTCATCCGCTCTGCCATCCACGCCATCTGTCCATGACGGCCCAGATCAACAAAGCTGCGCAGCCGTTCGGGCGCCTGCGGTATGGCATCGGGACGGGTGATGGCGCAGGCATCGAACCCGACAGCGCGGGCCTCAGTCAAAAGTGCGGTTTTCAGGTCTGCTGACATGCCCTTCACATGGGCCAAACCGCGCTAGAAATCCAGATCGGTGTAATGCGCGGGCGGTGGCAAGCCGGGCAACTGGTCGGCCAGCAGGGTGCGGAATGCCGGGCGCGACTTGATCTTGGAATACCATTCATGCACCAGCGACGAGCGCGACCAGTCCACATCATTGATGTAATCAAGGCAGGACAGATGCGCGGCTGCCGTGAAATCGGCCAGCGTCATGTCATTGCCCGCCAGCCAGCGGCGCTGGCCCAGCAGCCAGTCCATATAGTCGAGATGGAACTTGATCCGCGCCGAACCCATCTTGATCCGCCCCGAGTCGGGATAGCCTGCATTCATGATCTTCTTGTTCACACGCTCATAGAGCAGGTTTGACGTCACCTCGACATGAAACTTGTCATCAAACCATGTGCACAGACGGCGCATTTCATAGCGGGCATCGGGATTTTTCGGCACAAGTGGCGGGTTCGGGATGGTTTCGTCCAGATATTCGCAGATCGCCTGACTTTCGCTGAGCATCTTGCCGTCATGGCGCAGCACCGGCACTTTGCCCGCCGGGTTGCGGCGCATGAAATCCTGCGTGGGTTCCCAGTATTTCTCTTCCAGCAACTCTACTTCGATACGTTTTTCCGCAAGGGTCAGACGAACCTTGCGACAGAAGGGAGAGAGCGGGACATGATACAGTCGGGCCATGAAAGGGGCTGAACCTCTGATTGCGGCAGATACCCCCTCTTGCCGTGCGGCGCGCCGAAGTTCAACCGTCGATACAGGATGCACGCCCGTCACGGGCGATTGTTGCTGCCCCGTCAACAATCGCGGCGGTTCTGCTGCGCAGAAATTGTGTGGGATTGGCGGCGTCACGGCTTTTCGGGGCAGGCAGAACCGCAGCAAGCCGTGCGGCCTGAAGCGCGCTTAGATCGCTTGCTGAAACGCGAAAGTAATGCTGTGCGGCCGCTTCGACCCCAAAGACACCATCATCAAATTCTGCAATATTAAGATAGACTTCGAGGATGCGCCGCTTGGGCCACAGCAGCTCGACCATCAGGGTCAGGCCCGATTCAAGCGCCTTGCGGGTCCAGTCGCGGCCATGCCACAGAAAGACATTTTTCACTGTCTGTTGGCTGAGGGTCGAGGCCCCGCGCGTGCTGCCCGATTCGATGACCTTGCGGATTTCGGCCATGTCAAAGCCCCAATGCAGGCAGAAATTCGCATCCTCGGCAGCAATGACAGACCGGGCCATCACCGGCGCGATGCGGTCCATCGGCACCCATTGGCGCTGGATTTCACCGATGCGCCGGTATTCCTGAAGCATGTAGATGCCACCGGGCGGGGGGACAAAGCGATAGAGCAGCACCCAAGCGACCAAAAGCAGGAAAATGACACCTAGAATGCGCCAGAGCTTGCGCTTGAACCAGCGCAGCGCGTCGGCAATGCGGTGCAACACGCCATTGCGCGACGTGGCACGTGCCTTGGCGTTGGCGGAGGATTTCGCCTTTTTCTTGTTGGACGCGCGGCTCATGGCGGGCTCATGGGGTTTGCGATTCTCGTGGCTGCATTCCGGCGTCAGTGACGAGAATGCACGCTGCCGTCAATCCGCCCTGGTGTCGGTTTATCGCGTCGGCACGGGTTCGTCACCGCGATAGTCATAGAATCCGCGCTCGGTCTTGCGGCCCAGCCAGCCGGCCTCGACATATTTGGTCAGCAGCGGGCAGGGGCGGTATTTCGTGTCGGCCAACCCGTCATGCAACACATTCATGATCGCAAGGCATGTGTCCAGCCCAATGAAATCGGCCAGTTCCAAAGGCCCCATCGGGTGATTTGCACCCAGTTTCAGCGACTCGTCGATGGATTTGACAGAACCGACCCCTTCATACAGCGTGTAGACGGCTTCGTTTATCATGGGCATCAGGATGCGGTTCACGATGAAAGCGGGGAAGTCTTCGGCGCTGGCAGAGGTCTTGCCCAGCTTTTCCACAACGGCGTGCAGGGTCTTGTAGGTGGCTTCATCCGTTGCAATGCCACGGATCAGTTCGACCAGTTGCATGACCGGCACGGGGTTCATGAAATGAAAGCCCATGAACCGTTCTGGGCGGTCGGTGCGGCTGGCCAATCGCGTGATCGAGATTGAGGACGTGTTCGAGGTCAGGATCGTATGCGGCTGGATATGGGGCAGCAGATCTTCGAAAATGGCCTGCTTGACTGTCTCACGCTCGGTCGCGGCTTCGATGATCAGATCGGACGGGCCAAGATCAGGCAATTTGGTGGTGGTGCGGATCCGCGCCATGGCTGCGTCCTTGTCTTCGGCAGATACCTTGCCGCGTGACACCTGCCGCCCGATATTGCGGTCGATCAGGTCAACGGCCTTTCTCAGCGCATCCTCCGAGATGTCATTGAGCAGCACGTCATAGCCTGCCAGCGCAAAGACATGGGCGATGCCACTGCCCATCTGGCCTGCACCCACAACGCCGACAGTCTTGATGTCCATTTTCCGCTCTCCTGTCCTTGGATGGCCAGACCATATGTCCGGCCGTGGCCCTAGCGCAAGGGCGAATGGCCTTAACGGCGTGCTGGCATGACCTGCTGCACGAATCCCACGCTGATCAGATAGAGGCTGGTCACGATCAGGCCAAGCGTCACCCATTGCGGTTGTTCGAAATTCAGCCACGCCGCCCAGCCCGCCAGTGCGGTCCAGACCAATGCGATGGGCAATGACAGGTTGCGCCAGCGTTCGGTTCTGACGGGATGGATAAATTTCAATTGCGTGAACATGGCAACGGCCAGAAAGCCCACGATTGCCAGAATCACCCAGAATTCCGGGCGGGTCGCAAAGATGACGACCGCGGCCATGTTCCAGCAGGCAGGAAAGCCCTGAAAAGAATTGTCGTCAGTCTTCATCCGCGTATCGGCGAAATACAGAACGCTGGTGAAGGTGATGACGATAATCGCGATCCAGCCTGTCCAGCCGGGCAGAAGCCCGCTTTGAAACAGGGCGAATGCAGGAATGAAAACATAGGTCAGGTAGTCGATGATCAGGTCCAGCAGCACCCCGTCAACGGTTGGCGCGTTCTGTTTGACATGGTAGCGGCGCGCCAGGGGGCCGTCGATTCCATCCACGATAAAGGCCACGACCAGCCACAGGAACATCATGGCCCAATCGCCCTGCACGGCCTCTAGCAGGGCAAGCATGGCAAATACGGCACCTGTGGCCGTGAACAGATGGACTGAATAAGCTTTCAGGCTGGGGGACACGCACGCTTTCCTTCCTGTCATTTCCGCGCCCTCTTTCGCAAAGCATGGCGCGGGATTCAATCATCCATGCGCGCGGGGGTGTGCGGCGTGATAAATCTCCATCAGTCGACCGGAATCGACGGCGGTATAGACTTGCGTCGATTGCAACGAGGCATGGCCCAGAAGTTCCTGAATCGCGCGCAGATCGCCGCCTGCGGCCAGCAGATGCGTTGCAAAAGAATGGCGCAGCGCATGGGGGGTGGCAGTGGCGGGCAGGCCAAGTTGCAGGCGCGTCTGTTCCATCACCTTGGCAATATGGCGCCGGCTGAGCGGGCCGCCCCGCAGGCCACGAAACAGTGGCGCATCAGGGGTTTGCGGATGCGGGCAGGCGTGCAGATAGGCCGTGACGGCCTGTTGTGCGACGGGCAGGACCGGCACGAGGCGTTCCTTGCCGCCCTTGCCGTGAATGCGCAAGGCCGCGCGCAAAGGCGCGTCGCGCCCGGTCAGGCCAAGCGCTTCGGAGACGCGCAATCCGCACCCGTAAAGGAGTGTCAGAACCGCCGTGTCACGCAGCCCTGCCCAGTCTTCGCGGCTTTGCAGGCTGGCATTGTCCAGCACCTCGCGCGCTGACTCGGCGCTGAGAGGGCGGGGAAGTTTCCGGCTGAATCGCGGGGCGCGCGTGGCGAGAATGGCAGAGATGTCCAGATTTTCCCGCTCGGCCAGCCAGCGTGCAAAACTCTTGATGCTGGAGAGCTTGCGCGCAAGGCTGCGGCTGCCAAGCCCTGCGCCGCGTTCCCATGCCATCCATGCGCGCATATCGGATTGCGTCACATCGGCCAGTTGGCGCAGGCCCGCACTGCCGCCGTGATGCTGCGCCAGAAACCCCAGAAACTGGCCAACATCATGGCCATATGCCGTGATCGTATGCTCTGACGCGCCATCGAGGGCTTTCAGCCCTTGCAGCCAAAGCTGCAAGGCATCGCGCATTGCGGCACTTAGCTGCAAACCAGATGCTGTCATGCCAGCCAGCGCCGCATCGACCTTTCAAAAATTCCGGCGAAAAACGCCAATAGATCAGTGCCTTGTCCGGGCTTGAACATATGCGGGTTTTCGGTGGCCATGACCAGCATTCCGGCCATACGATGCGCGCCCAGATCCAGCCGCATACAGGCTTCGGACCGCAGATCGGGCGCTTTCGCGCCATAAAGCGTATCGGTTTGCGGGATCGACTGGCGCAGCAGCACCTGACGGGTGGTCGGCCCGCGATCCGAACTCATATAAGTTTCGATAAAGCCGACAGGGACCACGCGCAGCACTTCCGAGATGCGTTCCAATGCGGGGTCTGGCCCGGCCTCGGGGCTTTCGAGAACCAGCTTGATCGCATCGACATTCAGGATCTGCACGACATCGGTGCCCAGATTGCGCAAAAACCCTTCGAACTGGTCAGGGTCCAGCATGCGCAGAATCGCGCGATGGATCTGGTTGGTGCCAGACAGGTTCTCATAGGCCGCCGCAATCACGGCGCGATGGGTTTCTTCCAGCCGGTCAAGCCGGGCTTCAAGCCGTTCCATCGCCAGCCCGCGCAGGTCCACGATATTGTCGCCCATGCCGCGCTCGCTGGCGCTGACCAGCGTGCGCATAAGGTCCTTGTCATCCAGAATAAGCGACGGGTCTGCAAGGATCCTGTCGCGCAATTCCTCGACCGCTTCGGGCCTGAGTGCTGTGCCTGTCATCTGTTTGCCTGTCCGTTAACTGCTCTTGTTCGTATTGTTGGGCGGACTATAGCAAAGGTTACAGGATTTTTTGACCTGTTTTTTCCCAATCCTTCATGAATTGTGCCAGTCCGGCATCGGTCAGCGGGTGAGAAGCCAGTTTGCGGATCACCTCTGGGGGGGCAGTCATGACATCTGCACCAATGCGCGCCACATCCAGAACATGGTTCACAGAGCGGATAGAGGCCGCAAGAATCTGCGTCTCGAACCCGTAATTGTCGTAGATCGTGCGGATATCGGCGATCAACTCGCAGCCATCCAGCGCGATGTCATCCAGACGCCCGATGAAGGGCGAGATGAAGGTTGCCCCGGCCTTGGCCGCCAGAAGCGCCTGATTTGCACTGAAGCACAGCGTGACATTGACCATCTTGCCTTCGCCCGACAGAACCTTGCAGGCTTTCAGCCCGTCCCATGTCAGCGGCAGTTTGACGGTGATATTCGGCGCGATCTCGGCCAGTTTGCGGCCTTCGGCGATCATGGCATCGGCCTCAAGTGCGACCACCTCGGCGGAAACCGGGCCTTCGACGATGCCGCAAATTTCGCGTGTGACTTCGATGATGTCACGCCCTGATTTCAGGATCAGAGAGGGGTTGGTGGTCACGCCATCCACCATGCCCAGATCGTTCAGGTCGCGGATTGCGTCTACATCTGCGGTATCGACAAAGAATTTCATGTCATGCCCCTTCGGGTTGCGGCCAGTGTTTGCCCGCGTCATACCTGAAGCGTTGCCCAGCCGGAACCCCCCTTGACCCATGCCAATGACCGACTCACTGGATTTTTTTGATGAAGGCACGCCCTGCGGGGTGCTGACGGCAGAGCCATTGGGGCGTGTGCTGGACTATCTGGCCCCCGAAGGCGGCGTCTGGGTCGGCGCTTTTGTCGAGGTGCCGCTGGGGCCGCGCCGTGTGATGGGGGTGGTCTGGGGCGCGGCAGAGGGCAGTTTTCCGCGTGCGAAGCTGCGCGCCATCATCCGGGTGCTGGATGCGGTGCCGATGCGCGCGGAATTGCGCGCCTTTCTGGCGCGGGTGGCCGACTATACGCTGACCCCCTTGCCCGCCATGTTGCGGCTGGCAACCCGTGTGCCTGACCTTGGCAGCGGCCCTGCCACGCGCAAGCTGTTATACCGCAGCGACAGTCCGCCCGCCCGCATCACCGAGGCGCGCGAAAAGGTGCTGGCAGTGTTCGACGTTTTTGGCGGGGCAGGGCTGACACCGGGTGAATTGGCGCAGGCGGCGGGCGTCAGTTCCGCTGTGGTGCGCGGGCTGGTACAGGCGGGCGCGCTGCTGGAGCGCGAAGCGCTGCGCGACCAGCCATATCCGCGCCTTGACCCTCTGCGCGCCGGGGCGGAATTGAGCGAAGATCAGGCACAGGCGGCGGCACGGCTGGCGGCCGGGGTGCAATCAGGCGCATACGGCACCACGCTGCTGAAAGGGGTGACCGGGTCAGGCAAGACAGAAGTGTATCTGGAAGCCATCGCCGCCTGTCTGGCGCAGGGGCGGCAAGCGCTGGTGCTTTTGCCCGAAATCGCGCTGACATCGGAATTCCTGACGCGGGTTGAAAAGCGTTTCGGGGCGCGGCCTGCGGAATGGCATTCGGGTGTCACCCTCAGCGAACGGCGGCGCTGCTGGCATATGGTGGGGCAGGGGGCGGCGCAGCTTGTGGTGGGCGCGCGCTCCGCCCTGTTTCTTCCATTTCGTGACCTGGGGTTGATTGTGGTCGATGAGGAACATGACAGTTCCTACAAGCAGGAAGAGGGGGTGTTGTATCATGCGCGCGACATGGCGGTGTTACGCGCGGCCATGTCGGGGGGGCAGGTGGTGCTGGCCTCGGCCACCCCATCGCTGGAAACATGGGCCAATGCGCGGGCCGGGAAATACGCGCGGCTTGATCTGACGGCGCGTTTTGGCCCCAATACCCTGCCAGAGATGCGCGCGATTGATCTGCGCGCCGAAGACCTGCCCTCTGGCCGCTGGGTGTCACCTACGCTGCAACAGGCGGTCACTGCGCGGCTGGCTGCGGGCGAACAGGCGTTGTTGTTTCTGAACCGGCGCGGATATGCGCCGCTGACGATTTGCCGGGCGTGCGGGCATCAGGTAGAGTGCAGCGATTGTGATGCGCGCATGGTCGAGCATCGGTTTCTCAAGCGGCTTGTGTGCCATCAATGCGGGGCAACTGCGCCGATGCCCGTGAAATGCCCGGCTTGCGGTGCGGAAGATCGCCTTGCCCCGGTCGGGCCGGGCGTGGAGCGTCTGGAGGAAGAGGCCCGCGCGCTGTGGCCTGACGCGCGGGTGGCGGTGCTGTCATCCGACCTGTTCGGGTCTGCCCGCGCGTTGAAAGATCAGATCGCCGTGATCGCGGGCGGTGAGGCGGATATCATCATCGGCACGCAGATCGTGGCCAAGGGCCATAATTTCCCCAATTTGACATTGGTAGGGGTGATTGATGCCGATCTGGGCCTGTCGGGGTCTGATCTGCGCGCGGCAGAGCGGGTGTTTCAACTGGTGCGGCAGGTATCTGGGCGGGCAGGGCGCGCGGACAAGCCGGGGCGTGCGCTGGTTCAGACCAGCCAGCCCGATCACCCGGTCATTCGCGCGATCCTGTCGGGCGAGGAAGAGGCGTTCTGGCAAAGCGAATCCGCGCAGCGCGAAGCGCTGCGCATGCCCCCGCATGGACGGTTGGCGGGGGTTATCCTGTCGGCCCCGGCGATGGAGCCAGCGTTTGAACTGGGCACGCGGCTGGCACAGGCAGACGCGCCCCTGCGCGCGATTGGTGCGCAGGTTTTTGGCCCCGCCCCCGCCCCGATTGCGCGCATTCGGGGCATGCATCGGGTCAGGTTGCTGGTCAAGGCGCCCAAAGGCGCGGCCTTGCAGGCGGCTGTTGCGGCCTGGATCAAGCCGCACAAACTGCCGCGCGGCCTGCGCCTTGCAGTGGATATTGACCCGCAAAGCTTTTACTGAGCCGTTGCAAAACGGCGAAACGGGGTTATCTGAAGGCCCATGCAGAAACGGAGTGTCGAGATGTTCGGATTTGGCCTAGATAAAACACGCATGATCACCCCGGAACAGGCCCTTCCCGGTCGCGCCGAGGCGATTGCGACAGCAGAAGCCCACGCCATCTTCGGGCGCCCGTTGAAAGCCCCTGTGCCCGAGGGCTTTCAGGTGGCGATGTTTGGTATGGGCTGTTTCTGGGGGGTCGAGCGGATTTTCTGGCAAATCCCCGGCGTTTGGCTGACCATGGTGGGCTATGCGGGCGGCTTCACCCCGAACCCGAGTTATGAAGAAGTCTGCACAGGCAAGACCGGCCATAATGAGGTGGTCCGCGTCATATTCGACCCGGCACAGATCAGCTATGAGGCGCTGTTGCAGCGGTTCTGGGAAGGGCATGACCCGACACAGGGCATGCGACAGGGAAATGACCGGGGCACGCAATACCGTTCCGGCATCTACACCTATTCGGACGCGCAGAAAGCAGCCGCAGAGGCCAGTCGCAAAGCCTATGAGGCGCGGCTTCTGGCGGCAGGGTACGGCGCGATCACGACAGAGGTTGTGGAGGCGCCGGAATTCTTCTTTGCCGAGGATTACCATCAGCAGTATCTGCACAAGAATCCGGCGGGCTATTGCGGGATTGGCGGAACCGGGGTGACCTGTCCCATCGGCCTGTCGGCCTGAGACGGCTGCGCCACGGCTTGGGCGCACGCCCACCCGCCCACCCGCGCGCGCCCAAGCCGTGGCACAGCCGCCTGTTGGCCTTCGCTTTTGCTTGACCGGGGCAGGCCTGCCCGCTATCGCGGCCCCTGTTCGCAGACCAGCAAAGGCCAGCCCATGCCCACTTTCACCGCCATCACCAAGCTGACCTCGTCCGAGGCGGCCTATTCCCTGTCAGAAGCGATGGAGAACATGACCCCGGAACCCACAGGCGTGGGCGTGTTCGAGATGGAAGACGGGTCCGGGCTGTGGGAAGTGGGCGGATATTTTACCGAATGCCCTGATGACATCGAATTGACCCTGCTGGCACAGGCATTCGGGGCAACGCCATTTCTGGTGTCGGAATTGCCAGAAATCGACTGGGTGGCCAAGGTGCGGCGCGACCTGTCGCCGGTCGAGGCGGGGCGGTTCTTCGTCTATGGCAGCCATGATGCAGATAAACTGCCTGAAGGGCGCGTTGGCCTGCTGATCGAGGCGTCCATGGCCTTTGGAACCGGCCATCACGGCACGACGCTGGGCTGTTTGCGCGCGCTTGACCGGCTGGATATGGCGGGGTTTCAGGGGCGCAATGTGGTCGATATCGGCTGCGGCACGGCGGTGCTTGCAATGGCGGCGGCGAAAATCTGGCCTGAACCTGTGCTTGCCAGCGATATTGACGCCATCGCGGTCGAGGTTGCGCAGGTGAACATGGCGGCCAATGGCCTGTCAGACCGTGTCCGCTCTCTGGAGGCGACAGGATTTGATCATCCGGAGTTGCAGGCCGCAGCGCCCTTTGATCTGGTTTTTGCCAATATCCTGATGGGACCATTGATCGAGCTTGCGCCGGAAATGGGCCGGGTTACAGCGCCGGGCGGCTATGCCATCTTGTCGGGCTTGCTGGTGGAACAGGCCGAAAAGGTGCTTGAGGCCTATGTAGCGGCGGGTTTCGGATTGCACCATCGTGAAGATATTGGCGAATGGACGACATTGACGCTGAAACGCTGAAAAGCGCAGCATATGCTGTGAAATCGCCCTTCGCCTGCCCCAGTTTCGCCGAATTCCGCTGCTAGTAATTGCCGTGACTTTATGGCGAAGCGCCTATGCGCGCGCAGCGAATTTCTGGGGCAGGACAATGACGGAAGCACAGAGAGCTGAATTTGAACAACGCCGGCTTGCAGTCTTGCAGGCCAGCATCAAGAAAGACCCGCGACATCGCCAGTATGCGCGCAAACGGCGTTTGTCTGTGGTGGCTTCTGTTCTGGGCAGTTTCGTTGTGTTCGGCGTGGTGCTTCTGTTGATCAAAAGCTTCATCATGGCTTTTGAGGGGCAGGAGGCCTATGTGCAAATGGTCGCCCCGATCATGGAAACGCAGCCAGAAGGCGGTGTGATTGCGCTTGCGATCGCCCCTGATCCTGCGTCCACGGCGATTGCAGCTTTGCTCAAGCCGCTATTTTCGGCGGAGCAAGCGCCCGCTGCGTCAGAAGGGATGACCGTGCCCTTGAACATGTCTGGCACGCAAGACTGATTGCACATGCAGCACATGGCCAGATCGTGAGCCTTGCCTTGAGCCTTGCGCCCAAATAGAAAGCCGCCCTGATTTGGGCGGCTTGGGGTATTCCGTGGCAGAAGCGCTGCGCTGTCCGGGTGCGTCAGAAGCGCCCCTTGGCAACATTCTCAATGTCGCCGCGGCACAGGCCAACATCGGCAAGTTCGCGGTCAGAGAGAGCGTTCAGTTCGCGCCGGGTGATGCGTTCGTCGTTCCAGGTCTTGAGGGTGGCGAATAAAGTGCCAAGCGACAGGCCCTGGAAACCGGCGAGCACCTGTTCCGTATGAATACGGCTTTGTGCGTAATAGGCCATTTTGGTCTCCATAGGGTAAAGTTTTCAAACCGCACAGATCTTGTGCGGATACTTGCCATATATGCCCAGTGCCTGTGCGCGACTAGAATGAAAAAACGCAAGCCTATTATGCAATCGCAGCATGGCTTGCATCGGGTCTTGCCCCTTGGACTGCGATGAAACGCTTGGCAGATGTTCGCCTTTCGTGCTAATTGAGTGCAAGAGCAGGTCACAACAATAAAACAAGAGGCTGCGATGCGCGTAATCGGCATTGACCCAGGGCTGCGCAATCTGGGCTGGGGGGTGATTGATGCAGATGGTGTGCGTCTGCGCCATGTGGCCAATGGGGTGTGTCATTCTGACCCGACAGGCACATTGGCCGCGCGTCTGCTGGACCTGCATCAACAACTGACCCGCGTGATGGCCTGCTATGCGCCCGCTGCCGCTGCAGTCGAGCAGACCTTTGTGAACAAGGACGCCGTCGCCACGTTGAAACTGGGCAGCGCGCGCGGCATCGCGCTGCTGGTGCCCGCGCAAGCGGGGCTGGATGTGGGGGAATATGCCCCCAATGCGGTCAAGAAAGCGGTCGTGGGTGTCGGCAAGGCCGCAAAAGAGCAGGTCGCCCATATGGTGCGGATGCAATTGCCCGGAGTGCAGATCGAGGGGCCGGACGCTGCCGATGCGCTGGCCATTGCCATATGCCATGCGTTTCACGCACAATCGACGCGTGCCATGCAATTGGCGGAGCGGGTGCAATGATCGGCAAACTGACCGGAGTGATTGACCACCGTGCCAGCGATCACGTGCTGCTGGATGTCCGGGGGGTAGGCTATATCGTGTATGTGTCCGAGCGGACCCTGATGGCGCTGCCAGGCAGGGGAGAGGCGGCAGCGCTGTATATCGATATGGTGGTGCGTGAGGACCTGATGCAGCTATTTGGGTTTCCCACGCTGTTGGAAAAGGAATGGCACCGGGTGCTGACCTCGGTTCAGGGGGTGGGGGCGAAAGCATCGCTTGCCATTCTGGGGGCTTTGGGGCCGGAAGGGGTTTCGCGTGCGATTGCGCTGGGCGACAGTGCTGCGCTGCGCAAGGCGCCCGGCGTTGGGCCAAAGCTGGCGTTGCGCATCGCAAATGAGTTGAAGGACAAGGCGCCAGCCCTGATGGCCGTATCCGAACAGACGCCTGCGGCCCCCGCGCAGAGCGCGGCACCAGAGGGCGATTTGACAGTGGCGACGCCGCGGCCTGCGTCGCCTGCGCCCGCGCCGCGTTCCAGTGCGGTGGCCGAGGCGATGTCGGCCTTGGGCAATCTGGGCTATGGCCCCTCTGACGCGGCCCGCGCCGTGGCCGAGGCACAGGCCGATACGCCTGATGCCGACACGCCAACCCTGATCCGCGCAGCCCTGCGGCTGCTTGCCCCGAAAGGCTGATCCATGACAACGCCCGACCCCAGCCTGCGCGGCGAGGACTTGCCCGAAGACGCCCCCGAGCTGGACAAGGCGCTGCGCCCGCAATCGCTGGATGAATTCATCGGACAGCGCGAGGCGCGCGCCAATCTCAAGGTGTTCATCCAATCTGCCCGGATGCGGGGGGAGGCGATGGATCACACGCTGTTTTATGGCCCGCCCGGTCTGGGCAAAACCACATTGGCGCAGATCATGGCGCGCGAATTGGGGGTCGGGTTTCGCATGACTTCGGGGCCGGTGCTGGCCAAGGCGGGGGATCTGGCCGCGATCCTGACCAATCTGGAAAAGCGCGATGTGCTGTTCATTGATGAAATCCACCGCCTGAACCCCGCTGTGGAGGAGGTGCTGTACCCGGCGCTGGAGGATTACCAGCTTGATCTGGTCATCGGCGAAGGGCCAGCGGCGCGCACTGTGCGGATTGAATTGCAGCCTTTCACACTGGTGGGGGCAACCACACGACTCGGGCTTCTGACAACGCCGTTGCGCGACCGCTTCGGCATTCCGACGCGGTTGCAATTCTATACCGAGGCAGAGCTGTGCCAGATTGTTGCACGCGGTGCGCGGCTGTTGGGGGTCGCGGCAGAGGATGCGGGCGTGCTGGAAATTGCGCGGCGGGCGCGCGGCACACCGCGTATTGCTGGCCGGTTGCTGCGGCGCGTGGTGGATTTTGCACTGGTCGAAGGTGATGGCCGCCTGACGCAAGCGCTGGCGGATAATGCCCTGACGCGGCTGGGGGTCGATCATCTGGGGCTGGATGGGGCAGACCGGCGCTATCTGACCCTGCTGGCCGAGAATTATGGCGGTGGGCCTGTGGGTGTCGAGACGATTGCGGCAGCACTGTCGGAATCGCGCGATGCGATTGAAGAGGTGATCGAGCCGTTCTTGTTGCAACAGGGCCTGATTGCCCGCACGCCGCGCGGCCGGATGCTGGCGGCAAAAGCATGGGCGCATCTGGGGCTGCCCGCGCCTGTGCCCAACCCTCAGGGACGGTTATTTGAAGAGTAAGCGCGGGGGACAGCCCGTCAGGGGTTGGCCAGTTTGCGCAGCGCGTTGCCAAAGCTCATGCCGTGATCAAATGCACCGTTGCGCAGGAATTCCAGTGTTTCGGCAATGACCATCGGGTTGTTCATCATGAATGTATGTGTCACCGGCAGCACGATATGGTCGGTCATCCCGGCCAGTTTGGTGCTTTCGACCGAAACCTTGCCATCATCATCCCCGTCAATCAGCGCCGAAGTCAGCGGGTTGAGCGAGACATCGCCCGCAATGATCCCAAGCTGATAATTCGGGAATTCTGGCAGTATGTTCGGGGTTGCGTCCTGTTTGGTGCCAAGTTCCAGCCCGGCGGGACCATTCATCCAGGAAAACGCCTCGATATCGGAAAAGAAATCAACCAGTTCTGATCCGTGATTGGGCGGTGCCATCATGACCACGCGGCCCATAGCTTCCGGACGGTTTCTTGCCAGCCAGCCGCGCGCCAGTATGCCGCCCATCGAATGGGTTACAAAATGAACGGTCCCTTCGCCACAATTGCCGACCGCAATGCCGACATGTTCCATCAGTTCCTCGATCGGGGCCGCGCGGGACGGGTAGCCGTGATTGACGACCTGATAACCATGCAGGTCCAGCGCTTCTTCCATGACGCGCATGGAATGCTCTGACCGGGCCAGCCCGTGTAGCAGGACAACACAATCTGCGATTGCGGGGGCAGGGGCCAGAAGAAGGGCTGTCAAGAAAACTCTCATTTTTATAATATAGGGCGCGAATGAATGCATCACCAGCGTTACGATACGCAAAATGGCAAGGCAAGACATGACAAAACCGAGATTGGCCGTTCGCGCCGTGATCCTGCATCAGAACCGTCTGCTTTTGGTGAATGCTTGGCCTGGTGGTGTCAGTGACCTATGGTGCGCGCCCGGTGGTGGGGTTGAGCCGGGACAGTCCTTGCCGGACAATCTGCACCGCGAAGTCCATGAGGAATGCGGCTTGCAGATTGCGGTTGGTGCGCCCTGTCTGATCAATGAGTTCCATGATCCCGACAGCCGGTTTCATCAGGTTGATATCTATTTTCGTGCGGAGATCATCGGGGGGCGGATTGATCCGGGCTGGATTGATCCGGCAGGCGTGGTCAATTCGCGCCGCTTCGTGTCCGAGGGGGACATGCGCGCCTTGCGCTACAAGCCCGACAGCCTGCCTGAAATCGCATGGGGCGCGCCCGCTTGGGACGGGCGCGCTTTGTATGATGCGTTGGAACCGATAGTGCGCTAGCGCTTTGGGGCGCGCGTGCTGGGTCATATTTGTGTGTGTGGGGGCGAGTTGAAGGATGAAGACGACATTCGTTAATTTATTCTGTGCGGAATCAAGGGCGTAAGCCCGCCGCGCATCGCCGGGCCGCCCCCACGGCACGGCGATTTGGCTACCACCAGCGCGCAGATTTGAGCTTGCGCGGATTTGGTCGGCATAAAGCGCCATAGATCTGCCCGTGGATCGCCGCACCGCGGCCCGACGATGCGCAGCTTGCCGCGATGATCGAGCATCAACAAAGCCGTTCAACTCGGCACTGTAAAACCCTGCTTCGCCACGACTTGAAGCTGCTCACTCCTGTTCGGCGAGGAATTTCTCTGCATCCAATGCGGCCATGCAGCCCATACCGGCGCTGGTGACGGCCTGCCGGTAGGTGTGGTCGGTCAGGTCGCCTGCGGCAAAGACACCGGGGATGGAGGTTCGTGTGCTGCCCGGCTCGACCCAGACATAGCCGCCCTCTTGCATCTTCAACTGGTCCTTGACCAGTTCACTTGCCGGGCTGTGGCCAATCGCAATGAAGACGCCCGCACAGTCGATATCGCGCGTGCTGCCATCTGTAACATGGCGCAGGCGCACGGCTTCAACACCGGGGGCGGCACTGTCGCCCATGACCTGATCCAGCGTATGGTCCCAGATCACTTCGACCTTGGGGTGGTTGAACAGGCGGTGTTGCAGGATTTTCTCTGCGCGCAGGCTGTCGCGGCGGTGCACCAGCGTGACCTTTGATGCGAAATTGGTCAGAAACAGCGCTTCCTCTACGGCTGTGTTGCCGCCACCAATAACCACGACTTCCTTGCCGCGATAGAAAAAACCATCACATGTCGCACAGGCCGATACGCCCATGCCCTTATACTTTTCCTCTGATGGCAGGCCCAGCCAACGCGCTTGCGCCCCTGTGGCCAGCACCACTGCATCGGCGGTGTAAGTTGTGCCACTATCGCCCGTTGCGGTGAAGGGGCGCTGCGACAGGTCCAGCGACGAGATATGGTCCGAGATGATCTCGGTGCCCATTTCCTTGGCATGGGCTTCCATGCGAACCATCAGTTCCGGCCCTGTTACCATCGTATCGCCCGGCCAGTTCTCGACCTCGGTTGTGATGGTCAGTTGTCCGCCCGGTTGAATACCCTGCACCAGAACCGGTTCCAACATGGCGCGCGCCCCGTAGACAGCAGCGGTATATCCGGCAGGCCCGGAGCCGATGATCAATAGCCGTGTGTGGCGCGAGTCGCTCATGCGTTCATTCCCCAAATCTGATTTCAGGCGCAATCTAAGCGCTGTGGCCGCCAGCACAAGAGGGGGAATGCCGCGGCAGGCAAGGGCTAAATTTATTGCGCATGATTGAAATATTATTGCGCAATCCCTGCATGATGCGTAAAGAAGTGCAAAAAGCAGGAGTGAGAGCATGTCAGGCGGTAAGCTTGATCCGATTGACCGGAGGATCCTTGCAGAGTTGCAGGCCGATGGGCGGATGACCAATGTGGAATTGGCAAAACGCGTGGGTATTTCTGCCCCGCCCTGTCTGCGCCGGGTGCGCGCATTGGAAGAGCAGGGCTTCATTCGCGGATACCATGCGCAGGTCAATGCGCGGGATCTGGGGTTTGAAGTGCAGGTTTTTGCCATGGTTGGCCTGAATTCGCAGGCCGAGGCCGATCTGGCGCGGTTTGAACAGCGTTGCCGCGACTGGCCGTTGGTGCGCGAGTGTCACATGTTGAACGGTGAGATTGATTTCATCCTGAAATGCGTCACGCCGGACCTGTCGAGCTTCCAGAGCTTCCTGACGGAAGAACTGCTGGCCGCTGACAATGTGATCACTGTCAAGACGTCACTGGTGATCCGCTGCGCCAAGGCAGAACCGGGCGTGCCCTTCGATGTGCTTGAGGCACGCGCCGCCGAACTGGAATAAGCGCGTCAGCGCAGAATGGTTTCGGACTCAACGAACATGTTTTTCCACGCCCGCTCGATCAGCGCGGGCGACATGTGCCTAGGCAGCCCCTCAAAATCGCAGATGGCGATCATCTGGTCGATCAGGAAAACCGGTTGGTAATTGGCATAGACATTGTCGATGGTCGGGTATTTCTTCTGGATCAGATACAGCACCGTCTCTTCATCAATCGGCATGTTGCGCTTCCTTGCAACCATTGCAAAGATTTTCAGGAAGTCCGATTGGCTGGGGCCGTCGATCTTGATCTTGTAAAAGATCCGGCGCAAGGCGGCCTGATCGAAAATGTCATTTGGGTGAAAGTTGGTCGAGAAGATCACAAGCGTGTCGAATGGTACGATGAATTTTTCGCCCGATTGTAGCGCCAGAATATCGTAATTCATCTCCATCGGGACGATCCAGCGGTTGACGATGGCTTGCGGCGGCTCTTCCTGTCGGCCAAGGTCGTCGATGATGAACACGCCGCCTGTTGCCTTGAACTGCAAGGGCGCCTGATAGGTGCGCGAGACGGGGTTGAATTTGAGGTCTAGCATTTCAAGCGACAATTCCCCGCCGGTGATAACGGTCGGGCGTTCGCAGCAGACATAGCGGTTGTCGAACCGGTTTCCGGTCTGGCGCAGCAGGGACGGGTTGTCGTCTGAACTTTCAACCTGAGTGTGAACAATCGGGTCATAGACATTGATCACCTGTCCGGCATGAACAACCGCGCGAGGGACATAGATGCGGTCGCCCATCGCGGCGCGGATACCATTCGAGATGGAGGATTTGCCGTTGCCGGGGGGGCCATACATCAGGATCGAACGGCCGGAACTGACGGCGGGGCCAAGATCGTCGATCAGGCTGGGGGGCAGGATAAGATCGCCCATCGCAATCTTGATCTGCCTGCGCGTGATCTGAATGTCGCGTATGGACTGGCGTTTGATCTGCTGCTCGTATTGTTCCAGCGGCACCGGCATAGCGCCATAATACTCAGACTGTGTCAGCGCATCCAGCGCGCGTGCCTTGCCGGACTCCGTCAGTTGGAACCGCGCCTCTGAAGAGGTGCTGACCTTGGCTGCGGCGACAGCTTCGATCAGTTGTTCGCCGCGCGCGTTGTCGATCAACTCGATTGTCTGGGGAATGGGCAGGCACAGCGTTTTCGAGATTTTGGTGACACTTGAAAGCGACATTCTGAACATCGTTTTCAACAGAATATCACGCATCAGGACCTGGCCGAGGCCTGTTGCTTCAAGGCTGCGAATGGCCGGGGGGGCCGTGATCTGGGGTGGATGGGCGTTCATGATTATGTCCCTACCAACGAGAGAGTGTGGACTCCGGCACGCAAGACGACCTTGGATCAGGTAGTCCCGTTGCCGAAGATTGTAGCAAGGCAAAGATAGAACAGCAGGCTTGGACCCAGCGCCAGACCCATCGGAAACTCGCTTCGGTGCAGGCTTTCCCATTCAGGGACAAGCCCCTGAACAAGGCGGGTGCGCCGCGCAAGGCGATGGGCGACAAAGCTTACAAGAGTGACACAGGCCAGCATCATCAGAAACAGGCTCAGGTCACCAAGGGCTATGAAAGGGGCCATGGCCGCGGCGAATTTCGCATCACCTGCGCCCAGCAAGCCAACAGAACTCAGCACAAAACCTACAACAAGAACAACAGCAAGGCTTGCCCACCCCCAGGCCCAGGAGTGCAAGGGCAGGGCGATCAAGCCGATTACAAGGTAAACAGCAACCAGCGCCAATACGGCGTAGTTATGAATTTTCATCCATTTCATGTCGCTCCAGGCGACCCAAAGGGCGATGGGTGCCACGAATGGCAAAAACCAGATGGCCGACTGGGCATTCAGCAGCATCAGCCACGCCCCCCGCCTTCCAATGCGCGCATGGCGCGCACGGCCTCGTCATAATGCTGGGGATGTGTGTCTATGGCTTCTTGCAGCAAGGTCCGACCCATGGTCTCGTCGCCCTTGCGGATGGCGGCGATGGCCATCGTGTACAGAAGCATTGCGCGTTCCTGCTGGGTCATGCGCACGACCGGCAGGGTATAATTTCCTTGCCCTGCGCGGGCGAGGGCCAGATTATTCTTGGCGGTGAACAGGTCCGGGTCATGCTGAAGGGCTTGTGTGAACAGGCGTTCGGCATCGCGTGGTTCGCCCCGGGTCAGTTTCGAAAACCCCCAGTTGTTGAAAACGCCCGAAGGACGCGTGGTCAGGCCTGCGGCGGTTTCATAAAAATGATCCGCGCGCGCCCATTGCTGGTTGGCATCCGCGATCATGGCTTCCAGCCGGTACCTGTCAAATGTTTCATGCGTTGGCGGGACGGCGTTCAACGTCTGCTCGGCGCGTTCCCAGTCATTTGCGCGGATATAGGTATCGGCCAGCAAAACGCGGTCATCATTCGTGGCTTCGGGGTGGTTGATCACATTCTGCCAGACCGGCACCGCTTCTGCGGTACGACCTGCGCGGACAAGTGACCGGGCAAGGCCGCGTAAATTGCGAATATTTTCCGGGTCGGCCTCTGCCTGAGTGGAGAAATAGGCAACCGCTTCATCCGGGTCGCCGGCGGCAAGCATCAGATCCGCCATATTCTGCTGGTCTATTGCAGTCACAGTGTCGATTGCTCGACCAACGCTGGCCTGTTTGCTGTCTTCGCATCCAGCAAGTGCGAACACGCTGCCTGCCAGCAGCGCAAATATCATAGGGTGGCGCATTTTTGCGTCCTCACTGCTCATCATAGTGGCGTGGACAACAAAAGATACCTGCCGCTGCCCCGCCGCATCAGCAAAAGCTGAAGTGCCTCTTCTTCACCATACCCTGTTTGTTGAGAGTTTTCGATGGCTAAACGCAAATTATCGCGAATTTCAGCAGATCGGCCCGAGTCAAACGCAAAGGCGTTGCGAAAATGTAGACTGGCTTCGCCCCATTTTCCCTGTTCGGCCAATACCACACCAAGGTTATTATGCGCCGGGACGAATGTTTCGTCCAGTTCCAGCGCCCTGCGCAGGTCCTGTTCGGCCTGTTGCAGGCGCCCAAGGCGCAGATTGGCAGAGCCGATTGCAGACAGCACATCGACCGTCGCCCCCTGAGAGCCTGCTGCGCGATGATAGGCCCGCAAGGCGATCTCATACTCTCCGGCAGCCATTGCCCTGTGTCCGACGATCAACCCATCCACTGCCTCGATGACATCGACACGACCGGCCTGTGGCCCCAACTGATCGGGGCCAGCGCTGGCAATCAAACTTTCGTGGCTGTTCTGGCCTGCACCTGTGCAGGCTGCCAGCAGGCATAATCCCAGAAATAGGCCGATAGGTCGCAAATTTACATCCCAGGCATGACGCTTCCGCCACTCAGATCGTTCATGATCCCGACTACAGACGGGCCCACCAAGATGATCAGAAGCGGCGGAACAGTAAACGCCATTGTGCCCAGAGTCATCTTTGTGGGCAAGGTATTTGCTTTCTCTTCTGCACGCATGAACCGTTTATCGCGCATTTCTGCTGCAAAGACCCGAAGCGCATCGGTGATGGACGTCCCATAGGTCGCCGCTTGCACCATGACCGTGACAAAAGAGGTGATGTCGATGACATCGCAGCGCTTTGCCATGTCGCGCAAGACTTCGCTGCGCTCGCGCCCCGCTTTGACCTGTTCGCCAACCGCGCTTAATTCCTCGCTCAGTGCCGGATATGCGAACCCGATTTCCTTGGCAACGCGGCGGATGGACTGGTCTAGCGACTGTCCCGCCTCGACACAGATCAGCATCATGTCCAGCGCATCGGGAAAGCCGGAAATGATCTCTTCCTTGCGTGCTTCGATGCGCTGTTCCAGCCAGCGCCTTGGGCCGAAATATCCCAGAACCATAGGTGCGATCATGGCGATACCCAGCATGAGCGGGCTTTCAAAACTCTCTGGCGCGATGACAAAAACCAGCAGGAAAGACAGGATCAGGCCTGTGATCGCCAGAATGAACTGCAAGGCGGCGAAGTCGCGCACAGCGGTCTTGCTCAGATACCCCGCACGGATCATCTTCTGGCGCGCCTCGGACATTTCCGACGCATTTTCCGGCTCTAGAAAGCGCGCGTATTTTTCAAGCGACTTGAACTCGCGCCCGACCTTGCGGCGCAATTTGGCCGCTTCCGGCGCGGATGCGTCTTTCTTCGGCTTGGCCTGTTCGGCAAATTTCTGCATCGGATCGACGCGCCCGCCGCTCATGACGGCGCTCAGGCCGACGACCAGCAACAGCGCACCACCCACGGCCGACAGGGTGATCAGTCCAAGCGGGGTGTTCAGCATCTCAAGCATTGTCGATAAGCCTTTCGTAGGGTGTTTCGGACTGTATCGGCCTAGACCTTGATGGCGGTCATCTTGCGCATATACAGCACATTTACGATCAGAAAGATGCAGACCACGACCGCCAGAGGCATATAGAGGGGGGTTTCTTTAACATCGTCATAGTAATCGGGCTTGATTGCCTGGATCATGATCATGGCGGCGATCGGAAAGACGGACAGGAACATGCCCGACCACTTTGCCTCGGCCGTGATGGCGCGCACGCGGCGGAACAGTTTGAACCGTGAGCGCACCACCTTGGACAGCCCATCCAGAATCTCTGCCAGGTTGCCGCCGGATTTTGACTGAATCGACACAGCAACGGCAAGAAAACGCAGGTCTTGCAAATCGACGCGTTCGCCAAAATCGGCGATCGCCTCGCCTGCATCACGTCCATAGGACACTTCATCGGCAATAAGGCCCAGTTCACTGCCCAGCGGGTCCGCCACCTCT
Organism: Roseinatronobacter bogoriensis DSM 18756; assembly: GCF_004366635.1. Taxonomy (GTDB): domain Bacteria; phylum Pseudomonadota; class Alphaproteobacteria; order Rhodobacterales; family Rhodobacteraceae; genus Roseinatronobacter; species Roseinatronobacter bogoriensis. Next base: position 878,690 of record NZ_SORN01000001.1, read on the forward strand.
TCCGAGGCGATGGACAAGGCAGCCACGAATGGGTGCCCGACCCGCAAGCTGCGCACCATCAGATCAATTGCTTCGGGCAGCTGTTCTTCGATGGCATTCACCCGCTTCTTTGCCTTGCTGGATATCCAGAAAAAGACACCGCCAAAGCCGAACAGGATAGACAGCGCGATTCTGGCCGATACTTCCGTATCAGAGGCAAGGGTCAGCATGACAAAGCTGAACACGCTCAAGGCGAACATCAGCAAGATGAGGGTGTTTGGAGAGAAGGCGATATTGCCCTTGCGCGCGCGTTCCTGGATCAGCCCATAGATCGGGATCGAGTATTTTCTGGAATGGGTTGACCGCTCTTTGCGCAGCTGTTCCATGACATCTTTTTTGCCACGGCCCTTTTCGATCAGGTCCAGGCGTCGATTGAGCTTGGAGCTGTGCTCGATGCTCTTGCCAAAAACCATCAGATAGATACCTTGGATCAGAAGCAGCACTGCGCCAAAAATTGACAGGTAAATCAGGGGGCTAAGTGAAAGTTCCATGAATTACCTCCGCACCAGGACTTCGTCGTAGATGCTGCTGGGAAGGTCATATCCCCAACGCTTGAAGCGGTCAGCGAATGCAGAGCGCAAGCCGGTGCCGGTGAAATGGCCCAGAATGGTGCCGTCGGGTTCGAGGCCCGTACGCTCGAAGCGGAAGATTTCCTGCATCGTGATGATGTCACCCTCCATCCCGGTGATCTCGGTGATTGACATCATCCGGCGAGAGCCGTCTTGCAGGCGCGAGACCTGCACGATCAGATTGACCGCAGAGCCGATCTGGCTGCGCACTGCGCGCAGCGGCATGTCGATGCCTGCCATCGCCACCATGTTTTCAAGACGGCTGATCCCGTCGCGGGCAGAGTTGGCGTGGATCGTAGTCATCGACCCGTCATGACCTGTATTCATGGCCTGAAGCATGTCGATAACTTCCTCGCCCCGCGTTTCGCCCACGATAATCCGGTCCGGGCGCATTCGCAGCGCGTTGCGCAGACAGTCGCGCTGGGTGACGGCGCCCTTGCCTTCCATATTCGCGGGGCGGCTTTCCATGCGACCGACATGAACCTGCTGAAGTTGCAATTCCGCCGTATCCTCGATCGTGAGGACGCGTTCTTCATTTCCGATAAAACTGGACAATGCGTTGAGCGTTGTCGTTTTACCCGAACCTGTCCCGCCCGAGACGATGACATTAAGCCGCGTGGACACCGCCGCTTCCAGATAGAGCGCCATTTCTTGGGAAAACGCCCCGAAGTTCACAAGATCATTGACCGAAAGTTTTTCTTTCTTGAATTTCCGGATCGAGACAAGCGACCCGTCCACGGCGACAGGCGGGACCATTGCGTTAAAGCGCGACCCATCGGCAAGGCGCGCGTCAACATAGGGATTGGATTCGTCCACACGGCGCCCGACTGCCGACACGATCTTGTCGATGATGCGCAGCAGGTGGCGTTCGTCCCGAAATGTGACATCGGACAATTCCAGCTTGCCCGCGCGTTCGATAAAGACCTGTTTCGGACCATTCACCAGAATATCGTTGATGGTGTCATCCTGTAGCAACGGCTCCAGCGGGCCCAGCCCCATCACCTCGTAATAGAGTTCGCGATTAAGAGTCGCGCGCTCCTCGCTATTGAGGATGATTTCCATCTCGCCGAGTGTTTCGGCGACGATTGTGCTGATTTCAGAGCGAAGCTCTGCCTCGCTGGCCGTTTCCAATGCGGCGAGGTTCAGGTTTTCCAGCAGGCGCTTGTGCATATCCGACTTGATGCTGTTCAGCCGGTGTTTGCGCTGTTCTGCACGGTCCGGTGCCGCAGCGCGGGCCGCGATTCTGGTTGGGGATGGTGCCGCGGCCTGCGGTTTCGCTTGCTTGGCACGATCAACCGTAGCGCCGCCGGCAGCGGGTTTGTTGCGATCCGGGGCTGCTTCGACCGATTTGATCGGCTGTGTTCCGGTTGTTTTGCGGTAACGTGCGAACATGTTGTTTACCTAATCATTCAGCGGCGATTGACGCGGATTCGGAAGCTTCGAACAATGCACGCGCAAATTTCGAAATTTCTTTGTAAAGCGGGTTCTTGGCGGCATATTCCGACAATGGCAGCCCGTGGTCATTGGCATCGCGCACCTGTGTGCCGCCATCGGGCAGGTTCACGGCAAAGCTGATTCCAAGGCTTTCGCCCATCCGCTTGGCACGTGCCTTGCCGGAGAGGTCCGTAAATTTGGGGGCGCGGCTGAGGATGAAGCGATATTTTTCCATGGATATGCCATCGGCCTTCATCGCACGGATCATGCGCAGGGCATTTTGTGCGGACCGAAGGTCAAGTTCCAGCATCGCGAAATACAGATCCGCCATGTTCAGGACTGTTTCGGTCCAGTGAACAACTGTCCGGGGCATGTCGATAATCACAAAATCGAACTGATCACGCGCCATCGCGATTACACGTTCAATTTCGTCCGGCGTCAGCAGGTCCAGCGGCAGCATGTCCGACGGGGCTGTCAGGACATGAAGCTTGTCGCGGAATGTCTGCAATGCCGCAAAAAACGCGTCTTCGTCCATGCTCGCCGTTTGCGAGAGCAGTTCATAGACCTTCTCGGTGCGCGCGATGTCCAGATAGGTTGAAACCGCGCCAGACTGAAAGTCGAAATCCAGAATGCAGACAGTCTGCTTCGTGTCTTGGCCAAGGCAGCTTAGTTCCCATGCGAGGTTCACAGCGAAATTGGTCCCGCCGACCCCGCCCGACAGCGATTGCACTGCGAAAATCGTGCCATTCTTGCCGCTTGGAGTTTGAATCTGGGGTGTCGCTTGCGCCTGTTCTTCTGCTTTTTCAAGCTTCTCGACAGCGTCTTTCAGCGCACCTTCCGGGAGAGGGTAGGGGACGAAATCATGTGCCCCGGCGCGAAGCAGTTGGTGCAGCAGGATCGGCGACAGAGCTTCTGCGATCAGCACGATACGGATGCCACGCGACGCTGCTTTCTCGATAACAGAGCGAATCAGCGCAAGATTTTTCTCATCATTGTCATCAAGGGCAATTGCCAGAAACTCCAGATCTTTGGCTTCGGCCGTGTCCAGAAACACCAGCGCCTCCTGGAATGTCAGATTGCCCCAGTCTTCTTGAAAAATGGCATCCATATCTTCGATCAGAAGATCGAAATCATGGATATCTCGGGCGATTGTGCAGGCACAGATTTTCTGTAGCTCAACTTCACCAGTGCTGGACATGTCGCATTCCTCAAGAAACAATCATTGATGTGCCACCCGACGATTCCTGCAAACTGGGTTTGCCACAGGATGGCACCTGTGTAGCTACGGATGATTGTTTATAAATCTGGCAAGATTTGGGCCGAATTGCTCTATTTGTTCGGCGATTTGCCTTGTTTGAGGTCACAAAGGCATCAGCAGTGTTCAAATGCGCCAATGTGGCTGGTGCGATCATCATCTTTTGGTCGTGTGAGAAAAACCCTGCACAACGTGGCGCAGGGTTTTCCAGTCAGATAGCCTTGGGTGTTTGCAGCCAGATCACTCTGGGCGGTGCTGTTCGGTCGCGCTGGCGACATATTCACGGTGGATTATCCGGGCATACTGGCCATCCATTCGTGTGTGACGCCGCACCAGACCCGAAATCTCTGTCACTGTCCGGCGGTTGGCGGGCTCGTACCCCTCGCTCGCAATCAGTGGCTGCGTTTCACCCCGCGATACGACTGCAATTATGCTGCTGCGCGGCACATTCTGGGATACCAGATAGCGCATCACAGCATCGGCCCGGCGTTGGCCCAGACGGACATTATAGGCCGCAGTTCCGACCGCATCGGTATGGCCATAGATCGTGAAGCGCAATTCCGGGAATTGGCGCATCCAATGCGCCTGCATCCGCAGGATTGAGCGTGCTTCGTCATCCAGATGGGCGCTGTCAAAGGCAAAATTCACCATCGAGGGCACTTCGGCATGGAAGCGGCGCGTCATCACCTCTGCCAGGCTGATCTGCCCTGATTGCAGCATTGTGTTATGCATGGTCGGATTGCCAAATCCGCCCTCATCTATGCTGGCACCCGCCTCTCGGTTGAACGAGTGTTTTGGGTCGCTGCAAGCTGTCAGGCCAAGGCTGGCAGCTCCGATCAGGAAAAAACGTCTGTCAATTGCCATAACCGGCTCCTTTTTTGAGTGTTCGGGCCTGAGATGATCAGTCCAGAACATAGCCATAAGAGCCGCCGAATTCCTGGCGGGCAATTTCACCCAAAGCGCCCGAACCCGGCGCAGCCAGCCGGCCGCTGAGGAACAGATCACGCTCGCTCGGGGGGCGAACACGGTCGGTCGGCAACATCAGGGCATCGCCGCGCGTGGGTGTGACCAGATGCGCCGTGATCACGATAACCAGTTCGGTCTGGTCGCGCTGATAGTTGGCACTGCGAAACAGGGCACCGAGGACTGGCAATTCCGACAGCCATGGCACGCTGCGAGAGCTTGCGCGGAAATCATCTTCCAGCAGGCCAGCAATGGCGAAGCTTTCTCCATCGCGCAATTCAACCGTTGTCTGGGTTTCGCGGCGACGGAATGCAACAGCGCCTTCCGGCAATCTTGCGCTGGCAACAGTGTCGTCAATTGAACTTACGGCTGCGTCCAGTCGCAGGTTGATGACATTGTCATCCAGCACCCGAGGCGTGAACGCCAATTCTACACCGAAGGGGCGATACTCAATGGTGACATCGCCATCGTTGCGCACTGGCACCGGGTATTCACCACCCGCCAGAAACGATGCTTGCTGGCCGGACAGGGCAGTCAAGTTGGGTTCTGCCAGGGTGCGCGAAAGCCCTTGAGTTTCCAGCGCTTCCAGCAAAACCTGCGTTGTCAGCCTGCCACCACCCAGCCGCAGGGCCAGAGCGCCTGCATTGTCGGCGCCGCCGACGGTCGATGTATCGCCAGTCGAGAAAGAGTTCGTGGAACCAGCATTGACCGACACGGTTGAGCCGAGGCTTTTGCCGATACCGCGCTGCATTTCTGCAAATCTGACCTTCAGCATGACCTGCTGCGTGCCGCCAACGCTCATCAGGTTGGAAATACGGTCCGGTGCGTAGCGTTGTGCCAGTTCAATCGCCGCATCCAGCCTTGCGGCGGTGGATACAGTGCCAGACAGCACGATCCCGTCATTGGCGGTGCGGACCTCGATCTTCTCGTTGGGCAGAATCTGACGCAATCTTTCGCGGAATTCTGCAATATCGGGTGTGACCTGAACCTCTATATTCGACACAAGTCCGCCATCGGGGCCAAGGATTGTCAGCGTCGTGCGCCCCGGGGTCTTGCCCAGAACATAGATCGACCTGTCCGAGAGCGTGGAGATGTCAGCAATGCCCGGATTGGCAATGGAGAGTTCGGCGAAAGGGTTGTCGGTTTCGACAACAACCGCCCGGTTCATCGAAACGCGCAAAGTCGATGCAGCTGCGCCATTGGCTACACGGAAAGTGTCGGACTGGGCGTGGGCCTGTGGCGCATAACCTGCGCCCAAACTCGCCGATAACAGCACTGCCGCCGCTACTTGAATGATTTTCATGTTGCCTGCCTTTTGAAACTGCTCTTCATCTTTGTCCTGCCTCTGACGGGCATTTTTGGACAGGTCGGATCGTTGCTGTTTTACCGAATTTTGCCAAACTATGCGCCAAAGCAGATTTTTTTTCAATAATCTTGTGCTTAGACGGCGATATTGATGTGGTTTTCGCAACAAGACTTGGCAATGCTGCTATATCTGGGGAAAAATCACGGCCTGACCACGTGATCTGGGTGTTGGTTTGTGGTGACGGGCTGCAACCTTAGCGTGTGCAGCCCCTTTTCTGTCAGAAATCAGACATGCTCAACCCTGGTTCCAATCAGTTGGTGCAGGGGATTTCGATCAGCACCATTTCATTGCCGCGACGGGTGCGGACGTGGCATTTCTGCTCCACCTCTACCTGCCGTTCTTCGCGCACGATGCCCAGAAGCCGATCTTGGGTCATTTCGATTGAGCCGGTCGCTGCCCGGTCATCTGCCCCGACAAGGGCAAGTGACAGACGCCCGGAATTCTGGGCTTGCGCCAAGGCGGCGGCCTGTTCTGCCGAAGCCTCGACCGTGACGGTGCGTGCGTCCGTTGCGACGGCAGCCCGATCCATATCCGCGCTTTGGTTCACTGCGATGATGCGCACCTGTGTGTCGATCAGTTGTGTTATTTCACCAGAATTGCTGCTGCGCCCGGTCCAGAAGATATCGACATGATCACCCGGGCGCAAAAAACCCGCCACGCCGCTGGTCTGGTTGACGGCAATGGTGAAAGCGCGTTTGCCAGGGCTGAGAAGCGATGTGATGCCTGCTGCCTTGCCCGGTGCGGTCAGTTTCGTTGGCAAGACCATTTCAAGGCGGTCCATCGTGCGCAAAACGGTCCGTTCATCAATTCCGGCAGGGAACATCTCATCCATGTTTGTCAGCGCGCCTTCTGGCACTGCATAGGCCGGGAAGGGGGCCAGCGCGATATCTGCACGTCTGACGCGTTCGCCGTAGCGCAGGTCTTTCAGCGTGACGAGGACATTGACCATTTCGACATTATTGGCATTCGCACGCGCCTGCGCCAGTTCGGATTGCATGGCGCTTATATAGCTGTGGGTTTGCATGGCGGCGAAGCCAGCAAGGCCAAGGCCAGCAACAAGTACAAGTGCAAAGACGCTTCGCATGACAGTATCCTTTTCGCGCTGCGCGCTGTGCGCAGAAACAATTCAAGTCTAAGGCGCGTATAACAATGGATTCGGGCAACAAGAGGCTGGGTTTGTGGCGTGAATGTGGCGGTGCGGATGCGCAGGGTGACAGCATGGCAAAAGGCCGCAAGCAATGCTTGCGGCCTTTGAATGGGGTCATCAGGAAATTACCCCTGTCCGGGTGATCAGCTGCCACCTTCGCCAGTGCCGATCGTCAGGTCGCCCGACTCTGGGTCGAAGGTCGCACCGCTGAGCGAGTTGGAAATTCTTTCGCCCATGTCTTCCACACCGCCGCGCACCGATGCGACAACTGCAATGCCCAGGCCCACGATGGCGGCTGTCAGGACAACCCAGTCAACTGTCACGGCGCCGGATTCGTCTGCTGCGAAGTTCTTGATATTTGCAAAGAAGGTCATGTTTATTCTCCAGGTTTGAACGTTTCTACTCAGCCTCGGATCACTTGGTTAATGGTGGGATCACCGTCTGGCTGAGAACAATAAAGCCCTTGAACGGTGTCGAGAATGGGGCAGGTTTCGGACGATTTGGAGATTTATTCTCTCTTAATAGTTTTTTTTGTTTCGTGATTAACGGGGGCTTACTGATTCACTGCCGGATTGTTTCCGCATTGCGGAGAATCCGCCGGAAATGCATCTGTGCAACACCAAATCCACGCATCCCCACCCCAAGCGGGAAAAATCTGGAAAGGGCTGCTTCAACACGGCATATTGGCCCAAAATAATGAAAGAGCAGTAAATCCGATGTTGTATTCGCGGCTTTCTCGCCCGCTCGCAGTTTCTTGCGCGGTCCTTGGCATCAGTGCGCCTGTGGCGCTGCCCGCCTTGGCAGAGGTGCCCCCATCGGTTGCTGCACCCGCGCCGGGGGATTTTTCGTTCCGGCGTGTGCAGGTGTCCCCGACTCAGACAGGGCCACGTATCACAGTTCAGATCGACCCGGAAGAGCAAGCCCGCATGCTGGCCGTCGCCCCCAAGGTTGCTCCGGTTATTGTCCCGCGTGCGCCGGGCGGGCAGGCGCCTGCATCGGGCTATGCGTGGTTCTGGGAGGCAGTCTCGCCCAAGCTGGAAGATAAGTCCGGCCGCTTTCTGTCGGCAGTCGCCGCGCTGAATTCGCCGGTGGAAGGGCGTTCCGTGCGTGCCCCGCGTATGCAGTTCCTGCAAGATATTGCCAGTGCGCATGGTGCGCATATTCTGCGCGCGTCAGTTGGTACGAATGTCTCGCCTGCTTTAGCGCTGGCGGTGATTGCGGTGGAATCGGCGGGGCGTGTCGAAGCGGTCAGTTCAGCTGGCGCACAGGGCCTGATGCAGCTTATTCCCGCCACTGCCGAGCGGTTTGGCGTGTCCAACGCCTTTGACAGCGCAGAGAATATTCGCGGCGGGATCCAGTATCTGGATTGGCTGCTGACGCATTTCGACAATGATGTGGTGCTGGCGCTTGCGGGCTATAATGCTGGCGAAGGGGCCGTGCGGCGCAACAATGGCGTGCCGCCCTTTGCCGAGACGCGCGATTACGTGCCCAAGGTGCTGGCCGCATGGCTGGTTGCGCGGGGTCTATGCGCAACCGTGCCCGAATTGCCAACAGATGGCTGTGTGTTCAAGATCGGGCAGGCGGGCTAAGCGCCCGCCCGCGACGGTTCAATTGACGATTGCTGCCTCGGTCGCGGCGCGGATTTCGTCCTCGGTGACGCCCTCGGCGCATTCAATAATCTTCAAGCCGCCCTCGACCACATCCAGAACGCCCAGATTGGTGATGATGCGCTTGACCACGCCCTGCGCTGTCAGCGGCAGGGTACAGGCCTTAAGCAGCTTGGACTCGCCCGCCTTGTTGGTGTGGTCCATGACTACGATCACACGCTCGACCCCGGCGACAAGGTCCATCGCGCCGCCCATGCCCTTGACGAGCTTGCCGGGGATCATCCAGTTGGCAATATCGCCATTCTCGGCCACTTCCATCGCGCCCAGAATTGCCATGTTGATCTTGCCACCGCGAATCATCGCAAAAGATTCGGCGCTGTCGAAATAGGCCGTGTTTGGCAGCGCCGTGACCGTCTGCTTGCCTGCGTTGATCAGATCGGCATCCACTTCATTCTCGGTGGGGAAGGGGCCAATGCCCAGCATTCCGTTTTCCGATTGCAGCGTGACCTGCACGCCCTCGGGGATGTAATTGGCCACCAGCGTCGGAATCCCGATGCCAAGGTTCACATACATCCCGTCCTGCAATTCCTGTGCCGCCCGTGCGGCCATCTGGTTGCGGTCCCATGCCATGTGTCTTTCCCCCTCAAGCCGTGCGCACTGTGCGCTGTTCGATGCGTTTTTCGTGCTGGCCCTGAATCAGCCGGTTCACATAGATGCCGGGCAGATGGATGTGATCGGGGTCCAGTGTGCCCGGCTCGACGATTTCCTCGACCTCCAGCACGCAGACGCGCCCGCATTTGGCGGCGGGCGGGTTGAAATTGCGCGCGGTCTTGCGGAAGATCGCGTTGCCGGTTGTGTCGGCCTTCCATGCCTTGACGATGGACAGGTCCGCAAAGATGCCGCGTTCCAGAATATAGGTCTCGCCGCCGAATTCCTTGTGTTCCTTGCCTTCGGCAATAACTGTGCCCACGCCAGTTTTGGTGTAAAAGCCCGCAATGCCCGCACCACCTGCGCGCATCCGTTCAGCCAGCGTGCCTTGCGGGTTGAATTCCAGTTCCAACTCGCCTGACAAATACTGGCGCATGAATTCGGCATTCTCGCCCACGTAAGAGGACATCATCTTCTTGATCTGGCGGGTTTTCAGCAAAACCCCCAGCCCGAAATCATCCACCCCGCAATTGTTCGATGCGATGGTGATATCCTTCGTGCCTGCCTCGCGGATGGCGTCGATCAGCAATTCGGGAATGCCGCACAGGCCGAACCCGCCCGCTGCAATTGTCATCCCGTCGAATAGCAGCCCGTCAAGGGCCTCATTCGCTGAGCCGTAGACCTTTTTCATCGCGCAACTCCCTCATGTCACATGGTTGCGGAATAAGTGACGCGGCGTTGCGGCGAAGTCAACCTGTCGCCTGCGATCACTTATTTTGCAGCTTTTGTCGCAGGTTTCTTTTTGGCGGCCGGCTTCTTTGCTGCGGGCTTCTTCGCCGCCGGTTTTTTGGCGGCGGCCTTTTTCTTTGGCTTGGCACTGGCCTTGGCATTCACCAGTTCAATCGCCTGCTCCAGCGTGATCTCTTCGGGGGCCATGTCCTTGGGCAAGGTTGCATTGACCTTTTCCCATTTCACATAGGGACCATAGCGCCCTTTCATCACAGCCAGCGCACCGCCATCGGGGTGGTCGCCCAGGGTTTTCAACGGCTCTGCTGCGGCGGCGCGGCCGCGTTCGGGTTTTGAGGCCAGCACCTCGACGGCGCGGTTCATGCCAATGGTAAAGACTTCGTCCACATCGGGCAGATTGGCATATTTCTTGCCATGCTTCACGAAGGGGCCATAGCGGCCAATGCCTGCCTCGATCAACTCGCCATCATCGGGGTGTGGGCCGACAGGGCGGGGCAGGGACAACAGCATCAGCGCGCGTTCCAGGTCTATACTGTCCACCTCCCAGCCCTTTGGCAGAGAGGCGCGCGGGGGCTTGGGGTCTTCCTTGGTTGCTTCGCCACGCTGCACATAAGGGCCAAACCGGCCTGTGCGCAGGCTGATCGGGTCGCCATTGTCATGGCCCAGCAATTTTCCATCGCCCGACAATTCCGCATTGCCATCTTCACCGGCGAGCGGGCGGGTGTAACGGCAGTCGGGGTAATTGTTGCACCCGATGAAAGCGCCGCCAGAGCGCGCGGTCTTCAGGTTCAGTCGTCCTGCGCCACATTTGGGGCAGACGCGCGGGTCGGTGCCATCTTCGCGCGGGGGGTAGAGATGCGGGGCCAGAACCTCGTCGATCTTTTCCAGCACTTCGGTGATGCGCAATTCGGATGTTTCGGCAATTGCTGCCGAGAAGTCGCGCCAGAACCGCGCCAGAACATCCTTGTAGTCACGATCGCCCGCCGAAACATCGTCAAGCTGCGCTTCAAGATCGGCGGTGAAATCATATTCCAGATAGCGGCGGAAATAATTGACCAGAAAGATGGTGACCAGCCGCCCCTTGTCCTGTGCGATCAGGCGGTTCTTGTCCTTGGTGACATAGCCGCGATCCTGAATCGTGGTGACGATGCTGGCATAGGTGGATGGTCGGCCAATGCCCAGTTCTTCCATGCGCTTGACCAGCGTGGCCTCGGTATAGCGGGGCGGGGGCTGGGTGAAATGCTGTTCAGGGGTGACGCTGTGTTTGGTCAGGGCATCGCCTTGCGCCATTTGCGGCAGGCGCTTGTCATCGTCATCAATGACATCATCGCGCCCTTCCTCATAGACCTTGAGGAAGCCATCAAACAGCACCACCTGCCCTGTGGCGCGCAGGCCGACTTGTCCGTCCTTGCTGCCAATCTCGACCGTGGTGCGTTCCAGCCGCGCGGCCTCCATCTGGCCTGCAATCGTGCGTTTCCAGATCAGGTCATAAAGCTTGCGCTGGTCATTATCGGTGATTTTCAGCTTGTCGGGGCTGACGGCCATATCGGTGGGGCGGATGCATTCATGCGCTTCCTGCGCGTTCTTGGCCTTGTTTTTGTACATGCGCGGGGATTTGGGCACATAATCCGCCCCGTAGCGAGCTTTGATCACGTCGCGCGCAGCCATCACGGCCTCGGGGGCCATGTCGATCCCGTCTGTACGCATGTAAGTAATATAGCCCGCTTCATAGAGGCGCTGAGCGGTAGACATGCAATGTTTCGCCCCCATGCCGAATTTGCGGCTGGCTTCCTGCTGCAAGGTCGAGGTCATGAACGGTGCCGAGGGGTTGCGGCTGGCGGGTTTCGCCTCGACCGAAGTAACTGTGAGGTCACGTGAACGCACGGCCTGAACGGCGAGTTCCGCCGCCTCGCCGGTTGCAATATCGAACTTGTCCAGCTTCTTGCCCGCAAGGCTGACCAGCTTGGCGGTGAAATCCTGCCCGCGCGGGGTGGCCAGGGCGGCGCTGACACTCCAGTATTCCTGCGCGCGAAAGGCCTCGATCTCCATTTCGCGTTCGACAATCAGGCGCAGGCAGACCGATTGTACCCGCCCCGCCGACTTCGCGCCGGGCAGTTTGCGCCACAGTACCGGGCTGAGGTTGAAGCCCACCAGATAGTCCAGCGCGCGGCGCGCAAGATAGGCATGGACCAGCGGCATATCCACATCGCGGGGGGACTTCATCGCCTCGGTCACGGCGTCTTTGGTGATCGCGTTGAACACAACACGCTTGACGGGGGTGGTTTTCTTGATCGCGCGTGACTTGGCCAATGCCTCTGTCAGGTGCCAGGAAATTGCCTCGCCTTCGCGGTCGGGGTCGGTTGCAAGAATCAACTCATTGTCGTCTTTCAGCGCGTCCGAGATCGCCTTGAGGTGCTTGCGGGAATCGCTGGCGACTTCCCATGACATTTCGAATTCATGCTCTGTATCGACCGAGCCATCCTTGGGTGGCAGGTCGCGCACATGGCCGTAAGAGGCCAGAACAGTGTAGCCAGTGCCAAGGTATTTGTTGATGGTTTTTGCCTTGGCGGGCGACTCGACGACGACAACTGCCATGAAATTCCTCTGATAAATCCGGGCACCTTTGGCCCGTTGAACTGGCCCTACATGTGTGAGGCTTGGGGTCAATGTCAATGCGCGGCGTCATTGCCGCCGCCTTATTGGGCAGACGTTCTCGCTGTTCAATCCATGCGGGAGCGGCGTTTGAGCGTGGTCTGGATGCTATTGTGACGCACCGGGTCAGGCGCGGCTGACCAGCCCGCCGGGATGGCGGCGCACGCTGCCCTGCATTTCCAGCAGGACCAGCGCGGGCGAGATCGCGGCGGCCGAAAGTTTCAGATCGCGGATCAACAGGTCTTCGGCAACCGGGCTGGGGCCGAGCAGGTCCAGAATGCGCTGGTGCAGGCTTTGGCTGTCCGGGTCAGGTGGTGCGGCAAGCGGCAGGCTGTTTTGTTCCGGTTCGGGCGCTTCGGTCTTGGCAGATTGCAATCTGCGCAGGACTTCGAGGACATCCTCGACATGGCGCACAAGGGTTGCCCCTTCGCGGATCAGCCGGTTGCAGCCGCCCGCGCGCCCATCGACCGGGTGCCCGGGGACGGCCATCACCTCGCGCCCCTGGTCAAGGGCATCGCGCACTGTGATCAGGGTGCCGGATTTTTCGGCGGCTTCGACCACCACAACTGCGAGTGCCAGCCCGGAGATGATTCGATTGCGCGGGGGGAAATGGCGCGCCTGTGGGTGCAGGCCCATGGGTTGTTCGGACATCCGCAAGCCCTGATCGGCGATTGCAGCGGCCAGTACGGCATTTTCTGTGGGATAAATCACATCTACCCCGCCGCCCATGACCGCGATCGTCCCGGTTTTCAGGCTGGCGTGATGTGCCGCTGCATCGACGCCGCGCGCCAGACCAGAAACGATGGTATAGCCTTCATGCCCCAGCCCTTCGGCCAGTGTGCGGGCCATGCGCGTGCCAAGGCTGGAGGCGTTGCGCGCGCCGACAAGGGCCACCATCGGGCGCAGGATCGGGGCGCGGTGGCCCATGCACCACAACACCGGTGGCGCGTCGCTTATGCTGGCAAGCGTGCTCGGATAGGCCTCTGTCCCCAGACAAAGCATACGCGCGCCCTTCGCACGAGCGAGATCTATCTCTGCTTCTGCAGCCTCTTTGGGGCAGGGGGCATAATGGTCTGCACCGGCAGATCTGGCAATTTCGGGCAGTGCGTCGAGGGCGGCTTCTGCGCTTTTGTGTTCGGACATCAGCCGATGAAAAGTCGTCGGTCCCACGCGGGGGGAGCGAATGAGGCGAAGCCAGGAAAGCCTGTCTTCCTCCGACGTGGGTGGGGTGAAGGGTGGGTGAGAAGAAAACAAATCTTTCGCCATTCCAACAACCTCGCCTCATTCTTTGGTCAGCTTGCCCCAACTTGGTTAAGGCAAGGTAAACGCGAATGCAGCCGCACCGGCTTTTTTTATACGCCCCTCAGGCCGCGCTGCCGCCGACGGTCAGCCCGCCGATCAGCAGGGTCGGCTGGCCGACACCCACGGGCACCCATTGCCCCGCCTTGCCGCAGGTGCCCATGCCCGGATCGAGCGCCATGTCATTGCCTAACGCGCGGATCTTCGTCAGCGCGGTTGCGCCATCGCCGATCAGGGTCGCGCCCTTGACCGGGGCGACCACTTTGCCATTCTTGACGCGGTAGGCTTCGGTGCAGGAGAAGACGAATTTGCCATTGGTAATGTCAACCTGACCGCCGCCAAAGCCGACAGCGTGAATCCCGTCTTTCAGCCCGGCCACGATATCTTCGGGCGCGCTGTCACCGCCAAGCATATAGGTGTTGGTCATCCGTGGCATGGGCGCATGTGCGTAGGATTCGCGCCGCCCGTTGCCGGTGGGGGCCACACCCATAAGGCGCGCGTTCTGGCGGTCCTGCATATAGCCGACCAACACCCCGTCCTCGATCAGGACATTGCGCGCGGATGGGGTGCCTTCGTCATCAATGCTGATAGACCCGCGCCGGTCCGGGATTGTGCCATCATCCAGCACGGTCACGCCCTTTGACGCCACCTGTTTGCCCAAAAGCCCGGCAAAGGCGGAACTGCCCTTGCGGTTGAAGTCACCTTCAAGGCCGTGGCCCACGGCCTCGTGTAGCAAGATGCCGGGCCAGCCGGGGCCAAGCACCACGTCCATCACGCCAGCGGGCGCGGGCTCTGCCTCCAGGTTCACAAGTGCAATGCGCAAGGCTTCGCGGGCCATGCCCTGCCATGTTTCGCGCGTCATCACGCCATCCAGCCCAGTGCGCCCCCCACCGCCCGCCGAGCCGGATTCGCGCCGCCCGTTTTCTTCGGCAATGACAGAGATGTTGAGCCTGCTCATCGGGCGGGTGTCACGCAGGTGCAGGCCATCGGGGCGCAGAATCTCGACATGCTGGACCGAGGCGGCCATCGATACGGAAACCTGCACCACGCGCCGGTCAAGGCTGCGCAGAAAGTCGTCAACTTCTCGCATCAGGTCCAGTTTCACGGAAAAGGCCGCACCGGCGATGGGGTCTTCATCCGTATAAAGCCGCTGATTCGTGCGCTGTGGGGCATCGGCCAGCGTGCCGCCGCCATCCGTTACGGCCAGCCGCGCCGTTTCCGCAGCCCTGCGCAAAGCGTTGATATTCATATGTGTGGAATGCGCATAGCCGGTCACTTCGCCCCGGACGGCGCGCAGCCCGAACCCTTCCGACGCATTATAGCTGGCGGATTTGATGCGCTGGTCATCCAGCAGGATCGACTCGGATACCCGCTTTTCTGCAAAAATCTCGCCGTCATCTGCACCTTCGGTCGCGGCGCGCAGCACGCTGAGCGCGTCATCCTTGTCAAATGCTGCCTCAAAAGGTCGAAAATCGTTATCACTCATGGCTATAGCCTTTTCTGGTTTTGCCCGGCTGCGTCTTGTCATGCCCTGTCTGTCGTTGATCTATGTCAATAAATGGCAATCTGTCGCATCGGTTTTGCTTGTTCTGTCACGACTAATATGGTTTTACGAATACAAAGCTCAACGGGATTCCATTGCATGCCGCAGCATTGGTGGGGTCGCGCTGCAATTCGCGGCCTTTTGCCGCAACAAAAAGAACGGGAACCGAAGATGCGACTTTCAAAAGCCCTTTCGTCATCGGCTGTTATTGCCACGGCTGGTCTGACTGCGTTTCAGGCTGCCGCAGATGATCTTTTGCCACAACTTCCTGTGCTTGGTGCGCCTGTGCAGGACGGCACATCATTGCAAACACCCTACACAGCGCTGGCGCGCGAGGTGGTGTTTCTGGACAATCTGCTGATGTGGATCATCGTGCCGGTCACGATTTTTGTGACGGCGCTGCTGATCTGGGTGATTGTGTTCCACAATCGTCGCGCCAATCCCGAGCCCGCGCGCTTTACCCATAACACACCAATCGAAGTGGCATGGACGGTCGTTCCCGCGCTGATCCTTCTGTTCATCGCGCTGTTTACATTCCCTGCTCTGCGCCATCAGCAGATCATGCCAGAGGCTGATGTGACCATCAAGGTAACCGGCCTTCAGTGGTACTGGGATTATGAATATGTCGATCACGGTGTTCAGTTCTCGCAATTCATGCTGGAGCGCGACGAGCTGGCTGATTACGGCTATACCGATGACCTGTATCTTCTGGCGACAGATACCGCGATGGTCGTGCCTGTTGGCAGGAATATCGTGTTGCAGGTGACCGCTGGTGATGTGATCCATTCATGGACCATCCCTGCATTCGGCGTGAAGCAAGACGGCATTCCGGGCCGACTGGCAGAGCTGTGGTTCAATGCCGAGGAAGAAGGCATTTATTTCGGGCAGTGTTCGGAACTGTGCGGGATCAATCATGCTTACATGCCCATAACGGTCAAGGTTGTGAGCGAGGACGAGTATATCGCGTGGCTGGAGCGTCAGGGTGCCGAATTCGCAGGTGCGCCGTCCTGGATGGAGCGCCATATCGAACTGGCCGCTTCTAACTAAGGGCTGCGTTGCGCGGCACCGACAGCCAAACGAGACTGGATAGCTGACATGTCTGATGCCAGAGCTGATATTCCCTACGCCCAGACCGGGGACGCAGAGTTTCGCGATTATGTCGCGTTGCTCAAGCCGCGTGTCATGTCGCTGGTGGTGTTTACGGCGCTGGTCGGGCTGCTGGTCGCGCCTGGCACGCTGCACCCGATCGAGGGGCTGGCAGCAATAATCTTCATCGCGCTGGGGGCGGGTGCCTCTGGTGCGCTGAATATGTGGTGGGATGCCGATATTGACGCAGTGATGAAGCGCACCGCGCGGCGTCCGATCCCGGCGGGCAAGGTTGCCCCGCAAGAGGCGATGGCGCTGGGCGTTGCGCTGTCTGGCTTGTCGGTCATCATGCTGTGGCTGGCGACAAATGCGCTGGCGGGCTTTCTGTTGGCCTTTACGATCTTTTTCTATGCGGTGATCTATTCGATGTGGCTGAAGCGGGCCACGCCGCAGAATATCGTGATCGGCGGCGCGGCGGGCGCATTCCCGCCCATGATCGGTTGGGTGGCCGTGACAGGCAGCATCAGCTTGGAAGCCTGCCTTATGTTCATGCTGATTTTCATGTGGACCCCGCCGCATTTCTGGGCCTTGGCGCTGTTCATGAAATCGGATTACCACAAGGCAAATGTGCCGATGCTGACAGTGACACATGGGCGCAAGGCCACGCGGGCGCACATACTGGTGTATACTATCGCGCTGGTTCCGTTTGCACTTGCCGCAGGGTTCACCTCCATTGGCGGGCCAGTTTATCTGGCTACGGCCCTGGCGCTGAACCTCGTGTTCCTGCATGGTGCGTGGGCGATCTGGCGGCGCGACGAGGAATGCGCCGAAGCCGATGCCTACCGCGTTGAAAAGCGGGTTTTCCGCTTCTCGCTTTACTATCTGTTTGTGCATTTTGGCGCGATTCTGGCCGAGGCCGCGCTGGCCCGCCTGCCAGCCTATGCCGAATTTGCACTGAGATTCAAAATTCTGGAGGTGTTCTGATGGCGATTACCCGCGAACACGAGTTGCACAGACGTCGGTCCGGGCGCAATGTCGGCTTGGCGCTGGTGCTGATGGCTTTCATCGCGCTGGTATTTGGCCTGACCATCGCCAAAGTCTCGGGCGGTAGCACATTACAAGCCTTTGACCATTCCTACCGCCCCGCTCTCGACCCTGACAATGTGAGGTTTCAACAAAGATGATCGCGACTTGGGCAAGATTGACCGGAATTCAGAAAACCACAGTGCAGACAGTTGGCGTTGTGCTGTTCATGGGCGCGATGGGTTGGGCGGCGGTGCCGCTATATGACTTGTTTTGCCGCGTGACCGGATATGGTGGGACAACCAATACCGCGACGGCGTCAACAGGCGTGGTGCTGGACCAAACCATGCGCGTGCGCTTTGATGCCTCGGTCGCGCGCGATTTCCCATGGACGTTCAAACCCGTTGATCGCGTGACAGAGCTTCCCATCGGTGAAGTAGGCCTGGCGTTCTATGAAGCGCATAACCCAACGGACGAACCGATTGCAGGCACGGCCAGCTATAACGTTTCTCCCTATGAGGCGGGTCGCTTCTTTACCAAGATCGACTGTTTCTGCTTTGAGTTGCAGGTACTGCAACCCGGCGAAACCGTGCTGATGCCTGTCACCTATTTTGTGGACCCGGAGATTCTGGATGACCGCGATGCGCGCGGCACCCATACGATCACCCTGTCCTACACTTTCCACCCCACGGATATTCCAGCCGATTATGTCGCGCCGGAACCCGCAATGACAAACTGAACTCGCGCATAGACACGAGCAACCGAGGGAACACCATCCATGGCCCATGCAAAGAACCACGATTACCACGTATTGCCCCCATCTATCTGGCCCTTTGTGGCCTCTGTTTCCGCGTTTGTCATGCTGTTTGGGGCGGTCCTGTGGATGCATGACAGCGGCCCGTGGCTGTTCCTGATGGGGCTTGCGGGTGTTCTGTATGTGATGTTCGAGTGGTGGAAGGATGTGATTGTTGAATCGCATTCCGGCGATCACACACCTGTTGTGGTGATCGGGCTGCGCTATGGCTTCATTCTGTTCATCATGTCCGAGGTCATGTTCTTCGCGGCGTGGTTCTGGAGCTTTTTCAAGCACGCCATGTACCCGATGTATACGTATGTCGGCACCGAATATGTCCAGCCTGCAATTTACGCGGTGAATGCGTTTGAACTGCCGATCATCAACACTCTGGTGCTGTTGCTGTCTGGCTGTGCGGTGACTTGGGCGCACCACGAAATGGTGCATAACGGCAGCCGCAAGAATGTCGAATACGGATTGCTGATCGGTGTTTTGCTGGGAATCGCCTTCACATTCCTGCAAGGCTACGAATACGTTTATCTGATCACCGAGCGTGGCTACAGCTTTGCGGGCGATGTGTTCTATGCGAATTTCTTCATGGCCACGGGTTTCCATGGGGTGCATGTCATCATCGGGACTATCTTTCTGGCAGTCTGCTATTTCCGCGTGCGTGCGGGCCATTTCACGGCAGAACGCCATGTCGGCTTTGAGGCGGCAGCATGGTATTGGCATTTCGTCGATGTCGTGTGGTTGTTCCTGTTCTTCGCGGTTTATATCTGGGGCATGTAACCCCTGACGCCGCTATTGTTTGCAAGGCGCGCACCGTAGGGTGCGCGTCTTTGCTATATGAGCCATGAAAGGAAACAGATGCTGCGCCGGATGATTGCCCCTGTTCTGTTTGGCATCGTAGGCACCTGGATTCTGGTGTCGCTGGGCCTGTGGCAACTGGACCGCGCCGATCAGAAAGCCGCGCTGATCGCGGAATTGGAGGCGCGGATCTTTGACGCGCCGGTCGCCTTGCCTGCGCAGCTTTCCGCAGAAGAGCACCGCTACCTTCCGGTAGAGGTCGAGGGCCGTTTTCTGCCTGCGCATGTCTTCGTTCTGGCGGCGCAAAAGGCATCGGGTCCGGGTTTTCATCTGGTTCAGGCATTCGAGACTGTGGAAGGTCGGCGTATTCTGGTCGAGCGCGGCTTTTTGCCCGAAGCCGCACGCGCCAGCCTTACGCCAGAGGTGGAAGAACAAGTTCGTCTTGCCGGTAACCTGCATTGGCCGCGTGACATAAATCAGCATACTCCCGGCTATGACGCGGGGCGCAATCTGTTATTCGGGCGTGACGTCTCGGAAATGGCAGCTTTGCTTGATACGGAAGAAGTGCATCTTGTGCTGCGCGCAGCAGCGCCCGCCGACCCGGTCATTACCCCTGTGCCGGTCTATGATGTCACCATACCCGACCCGCATCTGGGCTATGCCGTGCAATGGTTTTTGATGGCAGTTGCATGGCTGGGGATGACAGTTTTCTTTCTGTGGCGTATCAGGGCCCAACGCGACTGAGGATCAGGCGAAACATGCAATATATATCGACGCGGGGCGCGGCCCCTGTTCTGGAATTTGAAGCCACCATGCTGACCGGGCTTGCCCGTGACGGCGGGTTATACCTGCCCGAACATGTGCCCCCCATGACACAGGCCGAAATCGCGGCGCTGGCCGGGCTAAGCTATGAGGAACAGGCCTATCTGGTGATGCGCCCGTTTATCGGTGACACGTTCAGCGATGCAGAGTTTCGTGACCTGATTGCGCGTGCCTATGCCGGTTTTGGACAGCCTGCGCGCGCGCCGCTGAAACAGCTTGGGCCCAATCATTTCCTGCTGGAGCTGTTCCACGGCCCGACACTGGCCTTCAAGGATTTCGCCATGCAGCTGATCGGGCAGTTGTTTCAGGCGGCTTTGGCGCGTTCGGGCGAACGGGTGACGATTGTCGGCGCGACTTCGGGTGATACCGGCTCTGCCGCGATAGAGGCATTTCGCGGGCTGGCAAATGTGGATGTGTTTATCCTGTTTCCGTATGGCCGTGTCTCTGACGTGCAGCGCCGCCAGATGACCACGCCGGATGATGCCAATGTCCACGCGCTGGCAATTGATGGTGATTTCGACACCTGTCAGGCGCTGGTCAAGGACATGTTCAACGATTTTGATTTCCGCGATGGCGTGCGCCTCGCAGGGGTGAATTCGATCAACTGGGCGCGGGTTCTGGCGCAGGTGGTCTATTACTTCTCGGCGGCAGTATCGCTGGGCGCGCCGCACCGGCCTGTCAGCTTTACCGTTCCGACAGGCAATTTCGGCGACATTTTCGCGGGCTATATTGCGCGCGCGATGGGGCTGCCCATTGAAAAGCTGATTGTCGCCACAAATCACAACGACATCCTGCACCGCGCGTTGTCCTCGGGGGGCTATGTGACCGATGGGGTCAAGCCCTCGATCAGCCCGTCGATGGATATTCAGGTCAGTTCCAATTTCGAGCGTGCCTTGTTTGATGCCTATGGCCGCGACGGGGCGGCTGTGGCGCAACTGATGGATGAATTGAAGGCAACGGGCGGGTTCCACATTTCGCAAGGTGCGCTGGAATTCCTGCGCGAGGCTTTCGCTTCGGGCCGCGCCTCGGAGGAGGAAACCACTGCCACGATCACCCGTATAGCGCAGCAAACCGGTGAGGTTCTGTGCCCGCATTCGGCGGTGGGCGTGCATGTGGCGGAACAGAACCTGTCGGCCACGCCTATGGTCACGCTGGCCACCGCACACCCGGCCAAATTCCCCGATGCGGTCGAGGCCGCGACCGGCCAGCGCCCGGCCTTGCCCGCGCGTATGGCCGATCTGTTCGACCGGCCAGAGCGTGTAACCCGTCTGCCCAATGATCTGGGCGCGGTGCAGGCACTGATACGCGACAGGATTTCGGTATGAGCGTTCAGATCACCACATTGCCCAACGGGTTCCGCATTGTGACCGAACCCATGCCGGGACTGAATTCTGCTGCGGTCGGTTTGTGGATCGAGGCCGGCGCGCGCCATGAGGCGCCCGAGCAGAATGGCGTTGCCCATTTCCTTGAGCATATGGCTTTCAAGGGCACAGCGCGCCGCAGTGCCTTGCAGATCGCGGAAGAGATTGAGGATGTGGGCGGATACATCAACGCTTATACCTCGCGCGAGATGACGGCTTATTATGCGCGCGTGCTCAAGGCGGATGTGGCGCTTGCCGTCGATGTTCTGGCCGATATCGTGCTGAACCCCGCATTCGAGGCCCGAGAGATCGAGGTGGAGCGCGGCGTTATCTTGCAGGAAATCGGGCAGGCGCTGGATACGCCCGATGACATCATTTTCGATTGGTTGCAGGAAACGGCCTATCCCAGCCAGCCGATTGGACGGTCAATCCTTGGCCCCAGCGCGCAAGTCTCGGGGTTTTCCGAAGGTGATCTGCGTCGCTTTGTGGCCGATCATTACGGTCCGGGGCAAATGATCCTGTCTGCAGCAGGAGCGGTGGACCATGATGCGCTGGTCCGTCTGGCGGAACCGCTTTTCGGGCATATGGTGGCCAAGCCCCCGCAACGGGCAGAGGCTGCACGCTTTCACAATGGTGAGCGGCGCGAGATGCGGGGGCTGGAGCAGGCGCATTTCGCATTGGCCATCGAGGCGCCGGATTACCGGTCGGAATCGTTCTACACCTCGCAAGTCTTTACCGGCGCATTGGGCGGGGGGATGTCGTCGCGCCTGTTCCAGCGCCTGCGCGAGGACCGGGGCCTGTGCTATACGGTATTCGCGCAATCGGGGGCCTATTTCGACACTGGAATGATCACTATCTATGCAGGAACCGGCGGGTCAGAGATCGGCGAATTGGCCGGGTTGACCATAGACGAGATCAGGCGCGCTGCGGAAGATATGAGCGAGGCGGAAGTGTCGCGCGCCCGTGCGCAGATGAAGGCCGGGTTGTTGATGGGGCTGGAAAGCCCTTCGGCGCGGGCTGAACGACTGGCCAAGCTGCTGTCGATCTGGGGGCGCGTGCCGGATATTTCCGAAGCGATTGCCCGCATTGATGCGGTTACGATGCAGGGCGTGCGCGCCCATGCGCAAGACCTGATCCGCGACAGCCGCATGGCGCTGGCGCTCTATGGACCGATTGAGCGCGCGCCACGTCTGCTGCATTTAAGCGAAAGGCTGGCGGCCTGATGCTGGGCCTGCGTGGCAAGCTGCGGATCGAGACTGAACGGCTGATCCTGCGTCTGCCGATGCATAGCGATTACCGCCAATGGGCGGACCTGCGCCGCCAGTCCTCGGGCTTTCTGACCCCGTGGGAGCCGACATGGTCGGATGACCACCTGACGCGCCGTGCGTTCACCAACCGAGTCACCTGGGCAACGCGCTGTTTCAAGACCGACACTGCCCTGCCGCTGTTTTTGCTGCGCCGGGAGGATGACAGGCTTCTGGGGGCGATCACGCTGGACAATATCCGGCGTGGGCCGGCACAGGCGGGCACCTTGGGCTATTGGGTCGGCGCGCCCTATCTGCGGCAGGGCTATATGCGCGAGGCGATCGGCGGCGTTGTGCATCATGCTTTCAAGGTGATGGACCTGTCGCGGATCGAGGCGGCCTGCCTGCCGGAAAATGTTGCATCGCGCGGGGTTCTGGAACGCGCGGGGTTCAAATATGAGGGCGTCGCGCAAAGCTATTTGCAGATTAACGGGCGTTGGCGCAATCATGTCCTTTATGCCAATCTGCGCCATGACAGGCGCGGGCGCACCGATGCGGGGCTGTGAGCGGCACAATCACAGCGCCCACCCGCCCACCCTCGGCACTGTGGCTGCCGCCACAGCACCTTGCGCTGCGATTGCGCCGGTCACAGCCCCGCAGGAAAAGGAGACAGCATGTTGAGGCCATGTGATGCCGCGTTTCTTGAAAGGCTTTCAGCTTCGTTGCCTTCGGACACGCTTGCCGCGCCCGCGCCGCGCTATCTGGAAGAGCCACGTGGCCGCATGACTGGGCAGGCCGGGGCCGTTGCCTTGCCGCGCAATGTCGAAGAGGTTTCCGTGATCCTGCGCGCGTGCCATGAGGCCCATGTGCCGGTCATTGCCTATGGCGGGGGCACCGGGCTGGTGGGGGCGCAGGTGGGGCAGGGCGACATGTTGCCGCTGATTGTGTCGCTGGAGCGGATGAGCGCCATCAGGCAGGTCTATCCCACCGAGAATGTGCTGATTGCAGAGGCCGGGGCCATTCTAGCCGATGTGCAGGCGGGCGCTGAAGACGCGGGGCGGTTGTTTCCCCTGTCGCTGGCATCAGAAGGATCAGCGCGGATAGGCGGGCTGTTGGCGTGCAACGCCGGCGGGGTGAATGTCCTGCGTTATGGCAATGCGCGCGATCTGGTTCTGGGGCTGGAGGTGGTCTTGCCGGACGGGCGCATCTGGCACGGGCTGAACCGTTTGCGCAAGGACAATACAGGCTATGATCTGCGCCATCTGATGATCGGGTCGGAAGGCACGCTTGGGGTCATCACAGCGGCCAGTTTGCGGCTGTTCTCGCGCCCGGTGGTGCAGGGCGCGGCGCTGATGGTGGTCGACAGCCCCGAGGCTGCGCTTCGCCTGCTGGCGCTGGCGCAGGCAAGACTGGGCGAAGGTATTTCGGCCTTTGAGCTGATCGGTGGGATGGGGCTTGTCTTTCTGGCCGAGGCGATGCCGCATCTGCGCCAGCCCTTTGCTGCGGCGCCGGACTGGATGGTGCTGATTGATCTGGGGCTGTCAGCGGATCGCAATGCGACAGATGCGCTGGAGGGGCTGTTTGCTGCGGCACTGGATCAGGGATTGGTCCATGACGGGGTGATTGCCGCAAGCCTTGCGCAGCGCAAGGAATTCTGGAATCTGCGCGAATCCATCCCCGAGGCGAACCGCCATATTGGCGCAATTTCCAGCCACGACATATCGTTGCCGCTATCGGCCATCGCGCCTTTTATCGAGCGTGCAGGGCAGGGCCTTGCGCAGATCGAGGCGCTGCGCGTGAATTGCTTTGGCCATCTGGGCGATGGCAACCTGCATTACAATGTCTTTCCTGCGCCCGGACGTGACCGCGCCAGCTATGAGTCGTTGCGCGACAGGATAAAGACATTTGTGCATGATCTGGTGCACCAGATGGGGGGCTCTATCAGTGCCGAGCATGGGATCGGGCGCATGAAGGCCGCGGATCTGGTGACATATGGCGATCCTGTCAAGCTGGCCGCGATGCGCGCGATCAAGGACGCGCTTGACCCGCATGGGATCATGAACCCCGGTGCCGTGCTAATGCAGCAGGAAATGAAGCGCGAATAACACTGCTGCGCCGCCGAAGATTGTCAGCGTTGCGTTTCTGGTCAGAAAGCTGATCACGACTGTCGCCACAGCGGCCCCAAGGCGCACCGGGTCCAATGTGCCCTCGGTCGCTGTTGGAAACAGGATAAGCGGTGTGATCATGCCCGGCATGACCGCAACCGCCGTGTAGCGCAGATGGCGCAGCACCCATTCCGGAAGGTCGCGATTGCCGATGATGCCCAGAAAGGACAGGCGCAACAGGTAGGAGCCAAGCCCCAGCCCGACAATGATTGTCCAGATTTGTACCGTCGAGAAGCTCATGGCTGGTTCCGCCGCAGGCTGATCCGGCGTTCGACCTCTGCGCCTGCCATCATGGCCAGCAAGGCCGCGACCAGCAATCCAAGATTGAACGGCAGGGCTGCAAATACCAGAACCCCGATAATCGACACCAGTGCCGCAGCGACATGGGCCATGCTGCGCAGCATCGGCACAATCAGCGCAAGAAAGGTGATGGGCACTGCAAAATCTATCGGCAGTCCGGCAGGCACAGCAGTACCAAGGCTGGCACCGGCCCATGTGGCCGCATACCAGACCGGGCAGATCGGCGTGACGACGCCCAGATAATAGGCAAATTTGCCTTGCGGGGTCATGTCCGGGGTGTGTTCATATTTCAGGATCGAGGCGGCATAGGCCTGATCGACCATGAAATAGGACACGACGCCACGTTTCCACCACGAAATCTTGCCCAGATGCGGCGCCAGCGAGGCCGAATACATCGCCATGCGCAGATTCACGGCAAGCGAGGCTGCAAGTACGATCAGCACGGGCGCGTTGTCCACCATCATCTGCACGGCCACGAATTGGGCAGCCCCGGCAATGACCAGAACCGAGAACCCCATCACCTGCGCAAGGTTCAACCCGGCCTCTGTCGCGACCACGCCAAATACTGCGCCGAAGGGCAGGATTACCAGAATGAAAGGGGTGCCATCGCGAAAGCCCTGCCAGAAGTCCTTGGGCAATGTCATGCGCGCCTCCTTGTGGCGGGTCTGGTTCTGCGTGAGGCATGCAATGCCCAACTTGCTGGGCACCGCGCATCTGGCAGCGGTTGTCTGAGTATTTGGAGCAAGAAAATGCCCCAAGATTAGTTCATATGTTCAGGATATGTAACGCCGTGACCGGGCAGGTGCAAGCTGGTGTTTCAGCGCGAAAATACCCCGGAGACGCGGCCCACCAACATGAAGGCGCGCGCTGAACGGGTGTCGGCGAGGGCGGTGATCTGGCTGTCATCTGCATCTTGGGCGAAGGCCGAAAAAACACGGTCGAATTCGCGCAGAAACAGATGCGCATTGGCGCGAAATTCCGGGTCAGCACGCATGCGCGCGGATGTGATTGCCAGACAGGAGCGATCGCGGATGCCGCCCAAAGGCGCGATCATTGCGCCACGCTTGCCTTGTGCGAAGGCGCGCCAGAATTCGGGGCGCGCGCGGTCGGGGCGCAGGTCATCCATATAGATGCCTTCTTGCGCAAGGCGTGTCAGCACATCTTGTGCGGTCCGGATAAGTGGGGCGACGGGCGGGGTCATCAATGCAAGCTGCAAGGAGTCGAAGCCTTTGGAATCACCCTCGTTCTCTGGGAAATTCAGCGCGCGGATCAGATCAGCAGGGGGCAGCGGCGCGTCGTTGAGCGTGGCGTCTTCCTCTAGCGGGAAGGTGGTTTGCGGATCGTGGATTACCGTCGCATCTTTTGGCGCGGCAGATGCGCGGCTGCGCTGGGAGAAGAACATGGTCAGGCGGGTATCCGTTTCTTCCTGCGCTGATCTGAGTTCTTCAAGGCGGCTTTGGGCAAGGGGCGACAGCGCGGCGGCCTCGGCTTCGCGTTGCAAGACCGCGCGGCGCAGTTCGTCAACCGCACCCTGAAGATGGTGGGCTTCGCGGCTGAGAGCGCCGACCGCCGCCGCGACCAGCAGCCCGAATGACACAAAGATGGCGGGCATGAAGCTGGCAAGTGCCAAGGCGGCCAGCGTCAGCGCATCCATTGTCGCAAAATCGGCCATCAGCAAGAAGCCCGCAGCCGCCGCCCCCCAGACCGCGACCGAGAGAACGCGCGCGATGCGCGGCGTCAGCCCATGCGCCTTGCCTCTGTCCGGGGATGCGAGGGAGGGGGCTGGCCGCGGAACGCTCATGTCACTTGTAGGTGATGGACAGAATCTCGTAATTGCGGGCCCCACCGGGGCTGCGCACTTCGACGCTGTCGCCAACATCCTTGCCGATCAGCGCGCGAGCCAGCGGAGATTTTATGTTCAGCAGACCTTTTTCCAGATCTGCCTCTGCCTCGCCCACGATCTGGTAGCTGCGTTCCTCGTCGGTGTCTTCATCCACGAAGCTGACCGTTGCGCCAAATTTCACGGTCCCCGAGAGTTTCGCCGGATCAATTACTTCCGCGCGGGACAGGATGGATTCGAGTTCCTTGATGCGCCCTTCGATGAAGCTCTGCTTTTCGCGGGCAGCATGGTATTCGGCATTTTCTGACAGGTCACCGTGTTCGCGCGCCTCGGCAATGGCGCGAATGATCGCGGGCCGGTCTTCGGACTTGAGCTTGCGCAATTCTGCGTCCAGCATTTGCTGACCTGTTCGGGTCAGGGGCAGTTTTTCCATGTTGTATCCCCTCGCATTATAAAAAAGACCGCCCGCAGCAATGGCCGGGGCCGTCCTTTTGTCACCTCGCATCTGAACCCACCTGACATTGGATTGCAAGAGGAATGCGCGTGCCCGGCTGGCGGGTCAGGATTGCGGCCCTATGTCGCGTGCGAATGCTGCGACGCCGCGTTTGCATTGACCAGGGTTGCGCCGGTGCGCTAGGGGTTACGCGAAAGAATGTGTCCAGTATGACCCGCCACGCGCAAGAACAGGAGTCCCCATGTCCGGCATTGAACGCGAAGCCATGGAATATGATGTTGTCATCGTCGGTGCAGGGCCTGCGGGCCTGTCGGCCGCCATCCGGCTGAAACAGCTAGATGCTGATATGAGTGTCGTGGTGCTGGAGAAAGGGTCCGAAGTTGGCGCGCATATCCTGTCGGGCGCGGTTCTGGACCCTTGCGGGCTGGACGCGCTGATGCCTGATTGGAAAGAGCGTGGCGCGCCGATCAAGGTGCCGGTCAGGAAAGACAATTTCTACATGCTGGGGCAGGCCGGGCAGTTGCGCATTCCCAACTGGCCAATGCCGCCGCTGATGAACAATCACGGCAACTACATCGTCTCGATGGCCAATGTCTGCCGCTGGATGGCGGAACAGGCCGAAGCGCTGGGTGTCGAGATTTTTCCGGGCATGGCCTGTTCGGAACTGGTTTATGAGGGCGAGCGGGTGAAGGGCGTGGTCGCGGGGGAATTCGGCAAGAACCCCGATGGTACCCCCGGCGAAGCGTATGAACCCGGCATGGAACTGCATGGCAAATATGTGTTCTTGTCCGAAGGGGTGCGCGGGTCGCTCTCCAAGGAAGTGATGGCGAAATACGATCTGTCCAAGGGCAAGGAGCCGCAGAAATTCGGCCTTGGCATGAAAGAGATCTGGGAGATTGATCCAGAGAAACACGCCGAAGGAACCGTAACGCATACAATGGGCTGGCCACTTGGTTCAAATGCAGGTGGCGGCAGCTTTATCTATCATGCGGAAAACAATCAGGTCTATCTGGGTGTTGTGGTCCACCTGAACTATGAAAATCCCTATCTGTCGCCCTATCAGGAATTTCAGCGCTTCAAGCACCACCCCATGATTGCTGAACTGCTGAAAGGGGGCAAGCGCGTGGCTTATGGCGCGCGCGCGATCAGCGAGGGCGGCTATCAGTCCATCCCGAAAGTGACCTTTCCGGGGGGCGTTTTGCTGGGCTGTTCGGCCGGGCTGGTGAATGTTCCGCGCATCAAGGGCAACCACAACGCCATGTTGTCGGGCAAGGCCGCTGCCGAAGCCGCGTATAAGGCAATCAAGGACGGGCGCGCGGGCGATGAGTTGGGCGATTATGAAACGGTTTTACGCACGGGCCCCATTGGGCGCGACCTGAAAAAGGTGCGCAATGTCAAGCCGATCTGGTCGAAATGGGGCTTGGCCTCTTCGCTGGGGCTGGGTGGTCTGGACATGTGGACAAATACGCTGGGCTTTTCACTGTTCGGCACACTTGGCCATAACAAGGGCGATGCGGCCGCAACGGGCGAAGCGAAGAAACATGCCCCCATCGACTACCCCAAACCCGATGGCGTGCTGTCCTTTGACCGGCTGACGAATGTGGCCTATTCCTTTACCAACCACGAAGAGAACCAGCCTGCGCATCTGACATTGAAGGATGCGTCTATCCCGATCGCGGTCAACCTGCCAAAATATGCTGAACCCGCGCAGCGCTACTGTCCTGCCGGCGTTTATGAAGTGGTGTCTGAAGAGGGGAAAGACCCGCGCTTTGTCATCAACTTTCAGAATTGCGTGCATTGCAAGACTTGCGACATCAAGGACCCAAGCCAGAATATCCACTGGGTCACGCCGCAGGGTGGGGATGGGCCAAACTACCCGAACATGTAAAACGCGTGACGATTGGGTGAGATTGCGCCATTGTGGTTGTGTTTCGGTGCCAATGCGATTGCCACCGGGGTGTGTGCGGCCTAGTGTTAGGGGGAAACCCAAACTGACGGAGCGGATGCCTCGTGAAACTGTGTAGCCCATTCGTGCAAATTGTCGCTATTGCGGGGATCTGCCTGCCTGTCGCATTTCATCCGGCTGCGGCAGAAGACGGGGCTAGCCTTCAGCCGGGGCTTGCATCGGCGTTTCTGACCGGGCGCATTGCGGTCGCTTCTGATGATTTTGCGCGCATAGCGCATAGTTATGATCTGGCACTGGACGCCGACCCGGAGAATGAGACATTTCGCGAGTTGGCGCTACAGGGCCGGTTGCTGAGTGGCGATTTTGATCGTGCGGCGGAATTGGCAGCGCAGGCCGCTGCCACTGGCGCCTTGTCTCAGGTCGCGGCGGTCATTTTGCAGGCCGATGAGTTCAAGCGTTCGGATTATTCCGCTGTGGTCGAACAATTGCGCGAGGGGCGGCGTTCCGGCCCCTTGACGGATGCGATGGGGGTTGCCTGGGCTGAATTGGGCAAAGGCAGTATGTCCGACGCGATTGAAGCATTTGAAGCAGCGATCACGGAGCGGGCGGAACTGGCCCCCTTTGCATTGTATCAGAAGGCTTTGGCACATGCTTTTGTCGGCGATATGGAACGCGCGGCAGAGATTTTGTCTGGCGAAGCTGGACCCGAGGTCAGCTTGTCGCGGCGCGGGGTTCTGGCGCAACTGGCAATCATGTCGCAACTGGGTCAGTTCGAACAGGCACTTGAGCTTGCTGAAAATGTCTTCGGCGGCACGCCCGACGACGATGTTGCCCTGTTGATCCGCGCGCTTGAAGAAGAGGCGCCGATTCCCTTCACCACGGTTACGTCTGCGCGTGATGGTATGGCCGAGGTCTATTTCACCTTGGCCAGTGCCCTTGTCGGAGAGCGGGGCGATTGGCTGCCGATCATATACGGGCAACTGGCGCTTGCGCTGCGGCCCGATCATGGCGATGCAATTCTGTTGACTGGGCAATTGCTGGAGCGGTCCGGCCAATATGAACTGGCTGACCAGACCTACCAGCTGATGCCCGAAGACAATCCGCAATATCTGGGCGCAGAACTGGGTCGCGCCAATGCGCTGTATCAGTCAGGGCAAGTTGATGAAGCGGTCGAAAGTCTGGTTGCACTCAGCGAGATCCGCCCTGATTCTGTTCTTGTTCACAGTTCACTGGGCGACATGCTGCGCCGTGAAGAGCGTTATGACGAGGCCGCAGCCGCCTATACGCGCGCCATTGATCTGATTGACGAAGTCGAGGCCCGGCACTGGGTTTTGTTATACACCCGGGCCATCGCATACGAACGCATGGGGGAATGGGATCTGGCAGAGCCGGAATTCCGCCGTGTGCTGGAATTTGTCCCGGATGAGCCGCAGGTGCTGAATTATCTGGGGTATTCGCTGATTGAGCAGCGTCGCAATCTGGATGAGGCCCTCGACATGATCGAACGCGCCGTCGAGGGAGAGCCGGATAGCGGCTATATCACCGACTCGCTTGGCTGGGCCTATTACAGGTTGGGCCGCTATGAAGAGGCGGTGCCAGTGATGGAACGCGCGGTCGAGTTGCTGCCACGTGATCCGATCCTGAATGACCATCTGGGGGATGTGTATTGGGCTGTCGGGCGCAAGCGCGAAGCGCGCTTTCAGTGGCGCCGCGCCCTGTCTTTTGCGCCCCATCCTGATCTTGACGTCGATCTGGTGCGTCGCAAGCTCGAAGTGGGCAAAGAGCCTGCGCTAGAAGAGTTTGACATTTCGCAATGATCGCGTCGGAACTTGCCCCGGCCAAGATCAATCTGACCTTGCATGTCACGGGACGACGTAGTGACGGCTATCACCTGCTGGATTCACTGGTTGTCTTTACCACGATAGGCGACAGGCTGACGGCGCGCAAATTGCAGGGGTTGTCCTTGTCCATCACCGGGCCGGAAAGCGCGGGGCTGGGCGCAGGGGCGGATAATCTGGTGCTGCGCGCCGCCCGGCTGATCGGTGCCAGTGATCTGGCGCTGACACTGGAGAAATGCTTGCCTCTGGCCTCCGGGATTGGCGGCGGGTCGTCTGATGCGGCTGCCTGCTTGCGCCTTGTTGCGCGCCTTAGCGGGTTGGCACTGCCCGCGCCGCGCGCTGTGCTGGGGCTGGGGGCGGATGTGCCGGTCTGCCTGACACCGCAAACATGCCGGATGCAAGGGATCGGAGAGGCCGTGACCCCTGTGCCAGAACTGCCGCCTGTGTGGTTGGTTCTGGTCAATCCACGCGTCGAAGTGCCAACCCCACAGGTATTTCGCGCGCTCGCGCAGCGCGAAAATGCACCGATGCCAGCGGTCTTGCCAAAATGGCGAGAAGCTGGCGATCTGTTCGAATTTCTGGCCGCGCAGCGCAATGATCTGCAAGAACCGGCATGTCAGATTGCACCGCAGATCACGCAGGTTTTGCAAGCGCTTGCCCAGACCAAAGGCTGCGCCCTGTCGCGCATGTCCGGGTCTGGTGCAACCTGTTTCGGGCTGTACGCTTCACAGCTTGAGGCAGAGCGTGCCGCAGCATCACTGAAAGCCGCAGCGCCCGGCTGGTGGGTTGTTGCGACCGGGTTGGCAGCGGCTCAATAAAGCCGCGCAACCACGTAATCGGCCAGATCTGACAGCATGTCGCGCAGGTCATGTTCCGGCATCAGCGCAATCGCGTCTTTCGCACGGTCGGCCCATGCCAGCGCTTCAAGCCGCGTGCTTTCCAACGTGCCATGCTTGGCCATCAGCGCGCAGGCATGTTCGAAATCGCCATCATTCTGCACGCCTTTCCCAATGACCCGCGCCCAGAATTCACGCTCTTCGCCCGTGGCCTGCGAGATGGCGCGGATGACGGGCAATGTGACCTTCCGCTCGCGGAAATCATCCCCGATATTCTTGCCAATTCCGTCGCCCGCGCCGCCATAGTCAAGGTAATCGTCCACAATCTGGAAACTGATTCCCAGCGCATCGCCGTATTGAAACAGGGCCTGAACATGGTCTTCGGGTGCCCCTGCCAAGACTGCGCCAGCTTCGGTTGCGGCGGAAAACAATGCGGCGGTCTTGCCCCGGATCACGCGCAGATACTGGTCTTCGGTTGTCGCAATATTCTGTGCAGTGCTGAGTTGCAGCACTTCCCCTTCGGCAATCGTGGCCGAAGCGTTGGACAAAATGTCCAGAACCCGTAGCGACCCGCATTCCACCATCAGCTGAAACGCTCGCGCGAACAGATAATCGCCGACCAGAACCGAGGATTTGTTGTCCCACAGTAGATTGGCGGTCGCGCGCCCGCGCCGCTGCTGGCTTTCATCGACCACATCATCGTGCAACAGGGTTGCGGTATGAATAAATTCGACAGTGGCGGCCAGATGGTGATGGCGCGCACCCTGATAGTTGCACAGATGCGTTGCAGCCAGAACCAGCATGGGCCGGATTCGCTTGCCACCTGCCTCTATCAGATGTGCGGTGACTTCGGGGATTCGCGGTGCATGTTCCGAGGCCATGCGCGCACGGATCAGGGCATTGACCTGTTCCAGATCATTACCCAGATACGCAGCCAGGCGTTCATGTGGTGCTTGGGTCAAAAGCTGCGTGTCCATGTTGCATTGCGTCCTGTCTCGACAAACCGTTGTGGGAAGACATAGGGTGACGGCATGAAAGAGTTACTCCGAACCACCGACCCGACGATCATTCCCTTCGCCACGGCCATACTTCAGGGCGAGGGTATAGAGGTGTTTGATATCGACGTCCATATGCACACGCTGGAATCAACCTTGGGCATGATGCCGCGCCGACTATTGGTCCGGCGTGAAGATCATTTCATGGCTGTATCCATCCTGCGCGACAATGGCATCCCCTTGCATGACTGAACCGGGCCTGACGCGGGATGCTTTCCTTGATGGCAAGGTGATCGCATGGCAGCCGCGCGAAGGCTACCGCGCGGCGACTGATCCGGTGTTTCTGGCGGCCAGTGTGCCCGCGAGGGCCGGTCAGAGCGTTCTGGAACTGGGCTGTGGTGTGGGCGTGGCGTCTTTGTGTCTGGCTGCGCGCGTGCCGGGGCTGGATTGCACAGGGCTGGAGGTGCAGGCCGAATATGCAGCCCTCGCACGGAACAATGCCGCCGAGAATGGCGCGGCGTTGACGGTGGTCGAAGCCGATCTGGAAGCGTTGCCGACTGACTTGCGCGCGCGCCGGTTTGACCATGTTATCGCCAACCCGCCCTATTACGCCGCCCAAGGCCCTTCGGCGCGGGATGCGGGCCGTGACAAGGCGTTGCGCGAGGACACCCCGCTTGCGCGCTGGATCGACACGGCGCTGCGGCGCACGCGTGATGGCGGCCATATTACCATGATCCATCTGACCGAACGGTTGCCCGAGTTGCTGGCCGGGTTTGCGGGCCGGGCGTCTTGTATTGTGCTGCCCTTGGCGGCGCGCGCGCAGCGCCCTGCGCGGCGCATTATTGTGCAGGCCCGCAAGGGGGCGCGCGCGCCCTTCGTGCTGTTGGCGCCATTGGTGATTCATCAGGGCGACGTGCATCTGGGGGACGGAGATTTTTTCACCGATAGCGCGCGCGCTGTTTTGCGCGATTGCGCGGCAATGGACCTGCGCGACATGGCGCTGGGCTGATTTCGTTATTCGGCAAATTGCTTTTTGTTTCTGCGACAGCTTGCGGCGGCTCGTCGACGCTTTGAAGGGCTGCAGTATGCGACACATCCGCCGTTCAGGTGCTCTCAGCAGCGCGGAATCAAGGCGCAAAGCGCCGCCGCGCATCGCCGGGCCGCCCCCACGGCACGGCGATTGGGCTGCTACCAGCGCATAGATTTGATCTTTCGCGGATTTGGCCAGCATAAAGCGCTACAGAGTATACCGTGGATCGCCGCACCACGGCCCGACGCTGCGTGGCTTGGCACCCAGCCCTACCATCCAGAACATCCTCCAAGTGATCATCGCGCATCTTGGTTCAGATGGTGCGGCCCCTTGCCCTTGCCGCCTGACCATTGCATAGAAAGCCGATGGCCAGACAACTCGATTATTCCACGATCCGCGAGATATTTCGTCGCTTTCACGCAGCGGACCCAGAGCCGAAGGGCGAGCTGGAACATGTCAATGTTTATACATTGGTCGTCGCAGTGGCGCTGTCAGCGCAGGCGACAGATGCGGGTGTGAACAAGGCCACACGCGCGCTGTTCCAGATTGCAGACACCCCGGAAAAGATGCTGGCACTTGGCGAGGATGGCCTGATCGCGCATATTAAGACGATTGGCCTGTTTCGCAACAAGGCCAAGAATGTCATCAAGCTTAGCCGTATTCTGGTGGAACAATATGGCGGCGAGGTGCCGTCAAGCCGGGCCGCGCTGCAATCTTTGCCGGGGGTCGGGCGCAAGACGGCCAATGTTGTTCTGAACATGTGGTGGCGGATGCCCGCGCAGGCTGTCGATACGCATATTTTTCGCGTGGGCAACCGTACCGGCATTTGTCCGGGCCGCGATGTCGATGCAGTCGAGCGCGCGATTGAAGACCACATTCCCGCCGAATACCAGCTTCACGCCCATCACTGGCTGATCCTGCATGGCCGCTACACCTGCAAGGCGCGCAAGCCTGCCTGTGCGGCCTGCCTGATCCGCGATTTATGCCAATACGAGGACAAAACCCTATGAAGACCTATGATATTGCCGGTATTGGCAATGCGATTGTGGACGTTATCACAACAGTGGATGACCGGTTTCTGGACCGGATGGATATTCACAAGGGGATCATGCAGCTGATCGAACGCACGCGCGCAGAAACATTGTATGACGCGATGCAGGACCGTGCACAGGCATCTGGCGGGTCTGTCGCCAATACCTTGGCGGGCGCTGGTAAGCTGGGCTTGAAGGCGGCCTTTGTCGGGCGGGTGAATGATGATGATCTTGGCCGCTTTTATGCGGCTGATACGGGCGCGTCAGGCGCGCGCTTCGTCAATCCGCCAGTTGCGGGTGGGGAATTGCCAACCTCGCGCAGCATGATCTTTGTCTCGCCGGATGGTGAGCGGTCGATGAACACCTATCTGGGCATCTCTGCCGAACTTGGCCCGGATGATGTGGACGAGGCGGTGATGGCAGATAGCGAAATTGTCTTTCTGGAAGGCTATCTGTTCGACAAGGACAAGGGCAAGGACGCGTTTCTGAAAGCGGCGCGGGCGTGTCGCGGGGCAGGGGGCAAGGCCGGAATCGCGCTGTCTGATCCGTTCTGCGTGGACCGTCACCGCACAGATTTCCGCGATCTGGTCGCCCATCACATGGATTACGTGATCGGAAATGAACAGGAATGGATGTCGCTTTATCAGGCAAATGATCTTGATGATGCACTGGCGCAGGCGGTGCAGGATTGCGGGCTGGTCGTCTGCACCCGCTCGGGTGACCCGGTCTGGATACTGGCGCAAGGGCGGAAGCTGGAAATTCCGGTCACGCGCACAGTGCCGGTGGATGCAACCGGGGCCGGTGACCAGTTTGCCGCCGGGTTCCTGTTTGGCCTTGCCACAGGGCGCGATCTGGAAACGGCGGGGCGTATGGGGGTCATTGCCGCGTCAGAGGTGATCAGCCATCTTGGCGCGCGGCCCAAGACCAACCTGCGCGGGGCCTTTCAACGGGCGGGGCTGATTGCGGCCTGAATTTTCTTGTATGACGGGCATCTCTGCGGCAGGCTGAGGGCAGCTTTGCCAGAGGAGAAACCATGAAAAACCTGCTTTCTGCTGCCGCCATCGCCTGCCTTGCGGGATTGCCTGCCCATGCCGACCCGTTCATCGAGGCGTTGGAAACAGCGATCGAGGCCTATCAGGACGGTGATTTTCAGTTTGCCGAGGATGAACTGGCGCAGGCGCAGCGCCTGCTGGGCGAAATGAAGGCGCAGGGGCTTGCGAATTTCCTGCCGCCCGCCCCCGAGGGCTGGACGCGCGAAATCGACACCGAAGGCGGGCAGATGCTGGGGTTCATGGGCGGTGGCACAATGGCCAAGGCCGTCTATTCCGGCGATGCTGGCCGGTTTGAACTCAGCCTGATGGCCGATAACCCGATGGTCGCACAGCTTGGCATGATGCTGGGCAGTTCGACCATGATCGCGCAGATGGGCGGGCAGGTCGAACGCATCAACCGCGTGCGGTTCCTGCGCGAGGATCAAAGCCTGAAAGCCATCGTCGCCAACCGGATTCTGGTTCAAGCCGAAGGCGTGGATGCAGAACTTATGATCCCGCTGCTGGAACAGATTGATTTTCGCGCAATGGAAAATTTCTAGGCCACTCCTAAAGCCCGCGCCCGCGACGGTATGCCCGCACTGGCGGCGCTTGCAATGCCGGATGATGCCGCCCATATGATGGTCGCGACAGCGCGGAATCTGGATGGAGAGCGTTTATGGGGTATATGAAGACAGCCATGCTGATGGCCGCAATGACCGCCTTGTTCATGGGGGTTGGCTATCTGTTGGGGGGCGGCGCGGGCCTGCTGATCGCCTTTGCCGTCGCGGCGGGCATGAATGCCTATGCGTACTGGAATTCTGACAAGGCGGTGTTGCGCATGCATAATGCGCAGGAATGCAACAGTCAGGTCCACCCGGATTTGCAGCGCATGGTGCACCAACTCGCCGATGATGCGGGTATGCCGCATCCGCGCGTTTATGTGATAGATCAGGACCAGCCCAACGCCTTTGCCACGGGCCGCAACCCCGAAAACGCCGCTGTGGCCGCAACGACCGGCTTGTTGCGGCGTATGTCGCGCGAAGAAGTGGCGGCTGTGATGGCGCATGAACTGGCGCATATCCGCAATTACGACACGCTGATCATGACAGTCACGGCAACTTTCGCCGGTGCAATTTCGATGCTGGCAAATTTCGCGCTGTTCTTTCGCGGGGGCCGCAATCAGGGCGCAGGCGGGGCGATTGCTGCTATTGCCGTCATGATCCTTGCGCCACTTGCTGCCGCTGTGGTGCAAATGGCGATTTCACGCTCGCGCGAGTATGAGGCGGACCGGGTGGGGGCCGAGATTTGTGGCAACCCGCTCTGGCTGGCCGCTGCGCTGGAAAAGATACAGGGCTTTGCCTCGCGCATCGATTACGACAAGGCCGAAGAAAACCCGCAGACCGCGCATATGTTCATCATCAACCCTTTGCATGTGCACAAGCGGGACAAGCTGTTTTCAACGCATCCGAATACTGAAAACCGGATTGCAGCCTTGATGCGGTTGGCGCAGGACAGTGGCATTCGCTCGTCTATGCCCGCACGCAACCAGAACCCGTGGGGTTAACGCGGGGCAAGCGGCAC
This sequence comes from Roseinatronobacter bogoriensis DSM 18756, assembly GCF_004366635.1. GTDB lineage: Bacteria > Pseudomonadota > Alphaproteobacteria > Rhodobacterales > Rhodobacteraceae > Roseinatronobacter > Roseinatronobacter bogoriensis. Next base: position 916,102 of record NZ_SORN01000001.1, read on the forward strand.
GCGGCCTGAGTCAGTCAGAACCCAGACCTGCCTGTGTTCGATAACAATGGCCGTCAGCGGGCCGCCATACCCGGCGCGGCTGTCGATGTTCACGCGGTTGCGGTAATGGGTTGGCGCATGGATGGCTGTGTGACCGTGCACAACAAGCTGCCCGTGATCGCGCGTGTCCATCAGGAACGGGTCACGGATCCAGACCAGATCCTGCTCGTCTTGCTGTGCCAAGGGCACGCCGGGCCGGATTCCGGCATGGACATGCAGCACGTCCGCGTGACTATGGTAGAGCGGCAGGTTTTGCAGGAATGCAATATCTTCTGGCGCGATGACGTCCAGCACCTGTTCCCGCGCGCGTTTGATATGAAACGCGGTGGGGCGAAACAGCCCGTAGGACATCAGTGTTTCGGCACCGCCAATCGCAGGGTGCAGATAGGTGACACCTGCGCGCATATGTGGATCGTGCCAGCCGGGGTCGGTCAGGAATTTTTCGAACAACCGGTCATGATTGCCCTTCAGCACGACCCAAGGCGCACCGCCTTGCTGACCTTTGCGCAGATATGTGACGACACCCGCACTGTCCGGCCCCCTGTCCACCAGATCGCCCAGATGAATGATGGGCGCATCCGGGTCACCGCAGCGCTTCTGGTCGGCCTCGATCCAGCGATGGGCCTGCTGCAACAAGGCAAGCTGCCCGTGAATGTCGCCAATTGCATAACTGCGCATGAAACCCTCTGTTCTGTTTGCGCGAACACAATCAGGCAGCGCGCCCCGGGTCAAGACCGGGGCGCGTCTGTTTTAGGCTACATCAAACACAAGCGGGCGCACTTGCTGGAACAAGCCGGTTGCGCGCAGCTTTTCCAGCACCGCTTCGGGGGCCGGCGCGTCCAGATACAGAAGCGCGATTGCATCCTTGCCCGCCTCGGACCGGCCCAAGGTGAAGTTGGCGATGTTGACGCTGTTTTCGCCCATCGTCTGACCCAGCGTGCCGATGATGCCGGGCGTGTCTTCATTCGTGGTGTACAGCATGTGTTGGCCCACCTCGGCGTCGATGGTGATGCCCTTGATCTGGATGAAGCGCGGCTTGCCATCCGAGAAGACAGTGCCTGCAATCGACCGCTCGCGCGTGTCGGTGACCACGGTCAGTTTGATATAGGCGTCAAACACCCCCGATTTCGCTTGTGTCGTTGTCGAAATCTGGACGCCGCGTTCTTTTGCGACCACGGGGGCAGACACCATGTTCACATCGGGGTTGGTGGCCTTCATGATGCCTGCGATCACGCCGCAGCCCAGCGCGTCAAGGTTCATTTCCGCGACCTTGCCATCATAGAGGATATTGATGGCCTTGATCGGTTCATCCGTCATCTGGCCTGCAAATGCGCCCAGATGTGCGGCCAGTTTCAGCCACGGCCCCATGATCCGCGCTTCCTCGGCAGTGACTGATGGCATGTTGAGCGCGTTTTGCACGGCGCCCGACAGCAGGTAATCCGACATTTGCTCGGCAACCTGCAAGGCAACATTTTCCTGCGCCTCGGTGGTGGATGCGCCCAGATGCGGGGTGACGACCACATTTGGCAGGCCGAAAAGCGGGCTTTCAGTGGCGGGTTCAACGGCGAACACATCCAAGGCGGCGCCTGCGACATGGCCGGATTTCAGCGCTTCGGCCAGCGCATCTTCGTCGATCAGACCACCGCGTGCACAATTGACGATCCGTACGCCTTTTTTCGTCTTGGCCAGATTTTCCGCCGAGAGGATGTTGCGCGTTTTGTCGGTCAGCGGCACATGCAGGGTGATGAAATCGGCCCGCGCCAGAAGTGTGTCCAGATCGACCTTGGTGACGCCCAGTTTGGTCGCGCGCTCTTCGCTCAGGAACGGGTCATAGGCCACGACCTTCATCTTCAGCCCCAGCGCACGGTCGCAGACAATACCGCCGATATTGCCAGCCCCGATCACACCCAGCGTCTTGGCCGTCAACTCAACCCCCATGAAGCGCGACTTTTCCCATTTACCTGCATGGGTCGAGGCATTGGCTTCGGGGATCTGGCGCGCCACGGCCATCATCAGCGAGATGGCATGTTCTGCGGTCGTTACCGAATTGCCGAAAGGCGTGTTCATCACGATCACCCCTTTTTTCGACGCGGCGGGAATATCGACATTGTCCACGCCAATGCCCGCGCGGCCCACGACTTTCAGGTTGGTGGCGGCTTCGAGGATCTTTTCGGTCACCTTGGTGGCCGACCGGATGGCAAGCCCGTCATATTGCCCGATCACTTCGCGCAGCTTGTCTTTGTCCTTGCCAATGGACGGGTCAAAGGTGACATCAATTCCGCGATCGCGGAAAATTTGAACGGCGGTTTCAGAGAGTTTGTCGGATACGAGAACTTTGGGTGCCATTGATGTGGCTCCTTGAATGAAAGACTTGGGGAAAAGGGGCGGGGGTGGCCCGCCACTGAAGGGTGTTCAGGCTGCGTCAGCGAGTGCCGCGCGCTCGGCATGATAGCCCCAGTCCAGCCAGGGCATCAGCGCTGCGATATCCGCAGTCTCGACCGTGGCCCCGCACCAGATGCGCAGGCCCGCGGGCGCATCGCGATATGCGCCAATGTCCAATGCGACACCTTCCGCCTCAAGCCGTTTTGCAACGGCCTTGGCAAACGCTGCGCCATCGGCAATGCCGGGGTCTGTGAATTTCAGGCAAACGCTGGTGGTGGAGGCTGTGGCCGGGTCTTCGGCCAGATTGGCGATCCAGTCATGTGTCGCGCAGAACTGCGCGATCACATCGGCATTGGCATCGCACCGCGCGATAAGCGCTGGCAGTCCGCCAATCTCGCGCGCCCAATCCAGCGCGACAAGGTAATCTTCCACCGCCAGCATGGACGGGGTGTTGATCGTCTCACCCTTGAAAATTCCCTCGATCAGCTTGCCGCCTTTGGTCATGCGGAAAATCTTGGGCAGGGGCCAGGGCGGGGTGTAGTTTTCCAGCCGTTCCACTGCGCGCGGTGACAGGATCAGCATGCCATGCGCCGCTTCGCCGCCCATCACCTTTTGCCAGGAAAAGGTCACCACATCCAGTTTGTCCCAGGGCAGGTCCATCGCGAAGGCCGCCGATGTGGCGTCGCAGATGGTCAGGCCCGCGCGGTCATCCGGGATCATGTCGCCATTGGGCATACGCACGCCCGATGTGGTGCCATTCCATGTGAAGACAACATCCGTGTCATAGTCGATGCTGGCCATATCGACGATCTGGCCATAATCGGCGGTCTTTACCTCGGCATCAAGTCTCAGTTGTTTCACCGCATCCGTGACCCAGCCTGCGCCAAAGCTCTCCCATGCAACCATTGTGGTCTTGCGCGCACCCAAGAGCGACCACATCGCCATTTCCACGGCACCCGTGTCGGATGCCGGCACAATGCCGATGCGATAGTCTGCGGGCACGCCCAGAATTTCGCGTGTTCCGTCTATTGCGGCTTTCAGTTTCGCTTTGCCCACAGCGGCACGGTGCGAGCGGCCAAGGGGCGCATCAGCAAGCTTTGCCAATTCAAATGTGGGGATTTTGGCGCAAGGGCCAGAAGAAAAGCGCGGATTGGCCGGGCGCTTTGCCGGTTGAGCAGGTATAGACATGGTATCCTTCCAGATAAATGCCCTTCGTTGGGGAAGGGTGTCCCAACACCGCGTCTACGGCGCAATCCGGACTGGCACAAGATGGAAAATTGCACTAGAGCGCCGCTTGAGCGTGCAAAAACGACGCAGCCTGTTCACCATAGGAAACTTGCCCGGACCCGTGCCCATGTATGTCGCCACCCTGCTGACCAACCCCGCCACACCGAAGCTGGACGCCACCACTGTCGAGGCGCTGCGCAATGCCTGGGGCGGAGGGGAGGCCATTTGGCTGAACCCCGGTGTCGCGGCCGAATTCTCCCTGGCGGCCATGCCGGGCAACCTGTGGGCGGTCTGGCAGGACTTGCAGCCGCTGGGCATTGATCTGGCGGTTCAGGCGGCAGATGGGCGGCGCAAGCAAATGTTGCTGGCGGATATGGACAGCACCATGATCGGGCAGGAATGTATTGATGAACTGGCCGATGAGGCGGGTGTCGGGGCCTATGTCGCAGGGATCACCGCGCGCGCGATGAATGGCGAGTTGGATTTTGAAGATGCTTTGCGCGAACGCGTGGCGCTGCTGAAAGGGCTGGATGCCAGCGTGATTGCCAAGGTTCTGGAAACGCGAATCACCTTCACCCCCGGCGGGCGCGAATTGATTGCCACCATGAAAGCCAATGGCGGATATGCCGCGCTGGTTTCGGGCGGATTTACGGCCTTTACCACACATGTCGCGCAGGCGCTGGGGTTCGACCTGCACCGCGCCAACACGCTGCATATTGAGGCAGGCAAATTGACCGGCACCGTGGCAGAGCCGATTCTGGGGCGCGAGGCCAAGGTAGATGCGCTGAACACGATCAGTGCAGAGCTTGGGCTTGGCCCGGCCAATGTGATGGCGGTAGGCGATGGGGCGAATGATCTGGGCATGCTGTCGCGCGCAGGCGCCGGTGTTGCCCTGCACGCCAAACCCAGTGTCGCGGCGCAGTGTGACTTGCGGATCAATCATGGTGATCTCAGTGCGCTGTTGTATCTGCAAGGCTATGGGGTGAATGAATTCTGCGCATAAGCGTGAACATGTGAAGTTTTTTGCTCTGCCTTCTGGCAGTGCGCCTTTGACTGTGGCATTCTTCGCCCAGTGTCTGGCACAAGCGGCCAAATCTGGCGCGACAGGGGAAGAAACATGCCAATAAAGAACCGATTTTCTGAAATGCTGCCTGAAATCACCGCCTGGCGGCAGGATTTTCATGCCCACCCCGAATTGTTGTTTGACTGTCATCGCACTGCGGGAATCGTTGCTGAAAAGCTGCGTGAATTCGGCTGTGATGACGTGGTCGAGGGTATCGGGCGCACGGGCGTCGTGGGTGTAATCCACGGCAAGAAAACCGCATCAGGCCGCGTGGTTGGTTTGCGCGCAGATATGGATGCGCTGCCAATCCATGAGGCGACCGGGGTCGCGCATGCCTCGAAAGAGGCGGGCAAGATGCATGCTTGCGGCCATGACGGGCACACGGCCATGCTGTTGGGCGCAGCGAAATATCTGGCAGAGACACGCAATTTCGATGGCACGGTTGTCGTCATCTTCCAGCCCGCCGAAGAGGGCGGCGGCGGCGGCGACGAGATGTGCCGGGATGGAATGATGGAGCAGTTCGGCATTCAGGAAGTCTATGGAATGCACAATTGGCCAGGCACGCCAGCCGGTGAATTCGCGATCCGTCCGGGCGCGTTTTTCGCAGCGACCGACCAGTTCGAAATTGCAGTCGAGGGGCGCGGGGGCCATGCTGCGAAGCCGCATCAATGCGTTGATACAACCGTTGCTGCTGCACATCTGGTCGTCGCGATGCAAAGCATCGTCAGCCGCAATGCCGACCCGACGATGGAAATAGTGGTATCAGTCACCTCTTTCGTGACCGAGTCGCAGGCTTTCAATGTCATTCCCCAGCATGTGACGCTGCGCGGCACTGTGCGCACGCTCAGCCAGGAAATGCGCGATCTGGCAGAGGTGCGGATCAAGGCGCTGGCCGAACATACCGCGGCTGCATTCGGGGCCAAGGCGCATGTGGATTACCGGCGCGGTTATCCGGTCATGGTCAATTCCGAAACAGAAACGGAACACGCCGCAGCGGCCGCGCGTGCAGTATCAGGCCAATGTGCCAGCGCGCCGCTGGTCATGGGCGGCGAGGATTTTGCCTATATGCTACAGGAACGTCCAGGTGCTTATATTCTTGTCGGGAATGGTGACACCGCCGATGTGCACAACCCGGCCTATGACTTCAATGACTCGGTCATTCCCGCCGGATGCAGCTTCTGGGTGGAATTGGCAGAGCAGCGCATGCCCGCCGCCTGATAATCGATCCAACAATAAAAAAAAGCCCCGGATTTTCCGGGGCTTTTTCTATGCTATTTCGCGTCGATCAGGGGCATGCTGCCTCGTAATAGGTGCCGTCACCGCGCGCATAGGCACAGCGGCCAGTGCGGGTGTTCTGCGCCAGCAATGTCCCTGCTGCAGCGCCAGCAACCGTTGTCAGAATGGTCCAGTTCGTGTTGGCACCAAGCAGGTTACCTACAGCCAGACCACCTGCTGCGCCCGCAACGCCGCCAACCACGCTGCGTTCTGTCTGGGTCATCTGACACCCTGCTAGGGTCAGCGCCGCGGCAAGTACGGTAATGGGGAAAAGCTTTCTCATGTTCACTCCTTTCGGGCTAGGCCCATCTCCTCTATGGCCCCACATTAACAGATTCTTGCCGTCTGTCACATCTTGTTCGGATCATGGGCGAATTCTCTCCTATGCCAAGCTGATGATTTGGCGAAAGATTGCTGCAATCACAGCGCCCTCGGGTCGGGGTTTGGGCATCATATATCCAGCAGCGCAGACGGGTGGATGGCGATGTGATAAGCGATTTACTGAAGCGCTACGTCTATATGAAAGGATGTGCTGCGTTCGCTAAGCGACACATAGCACCCTTGCGCGGCAATCTCTGCGCCTGTCACGGCAAAATGGACTTTGGCTGACGTCATCTCGCCAATCGCGCCACCATTTCCCAGCGCTTCCCAGAGAGTGTCTTCTATCCGCATACGTTGCGAGTGGGCAACAAGCTGCACGCCGGTTGGGGTTGTGCTTATCTCTATCTCGCCGCCCCAGGGAATTGTTGATTCCAGACACATCAGCAACAGGAAAACCAGTTTGACCTGTTTCCGCGACAGTTCGGAGTCACAGGCCCATATGACTTTGTGTTTCTGATGCGCTTGCAAGGCATCCAGAATGGATACAACCTCGGCGCGCGATATCGACTGTCCGGAAGATACGGTGCCAAAGGCGATGCGGTAATATCGCAACCGGGCATTCGCATTCTCTGTGCTTTCCGCGACCAGTGACAGCTCTGCCCCTTGTCCTTGTGGCGAGAGTTGCATCAACTCGAGGCCGTTGCCAATTGCACCAAGCGGGCTGACCAGATCATGGCAAATCCGGGATGCGACCATCGCAGCCAAGTTAGGAATTGTGTTTCCAGTTTGCTCTGTGAAGCGCGCGGCGTTAAAAGTGGCACTATGAGCCATCATCTACTAATTCCCGGAATGCTTGTGCGCCATCCCCAGTATCCAGAATGGGGGATTGGGCAGGTTCAATCATGTATTGGCGAAATGGTTACGGTCAGTTTTGTCGAAATGGGTAAACAGGTAATTAACGGGTCGAAAATCTCACTTGTTATTGTTCATAACGACGAGGCGTAGATTTCACAACTTTTACGTGCAAGCAAGTTCACTAAAGAGAGAATCTGAGGCAAAAATGTTCAGCTTTGGCGCTTCTGGGTGAAATTGATACGCGAAAGATACAGGAGACATGATTTAGATGAGCTTGGTGGGACCGGGTGCCGGGCAATCCTGTCGGTTGGCTGTGCGCCTTGCGCAGACCGAAGTAGATCTTCTGGCCGCGCAAAGGCTGCGCTACCGGGTGTTCATAGAGGAAATGGGTGGCAGCGGCACGCTTGTCGATCATGACGCCAGGCTGGAACGTGACAGGTTCGACACGATCTTTGACCATCTGTTGCTGATAGACGAGGGGCGCGATGCCGCGCAATTCGATCATGTGGTCGGGGCGTATCGTCTGTTGCCCGATACCAGATTGACGCATACGGACAGGTTCTATTGCGACGATGAATTCGACCTGAGCCGCTTGCGTGCCTCTGGTCGCCGCTTGCTGGAACTTGGCCGGTCCTGCATTGACCCGCTTTACCGGGGGGGAACCGGGATGCTGCAACTCTGGCAGGGGCTGGCGCAATATGTCATCCGGCATGACATCGAGATTCTGTTCGGCGCGGCCAGTTTTCACGGCGATGATCCGCAGCGTTGGGCGCAATCGCTTGGCTGGCTTCACCACCACCATCTTGCCCCGGCCGAAATTCGTGTGCGTGCGCGTCAAGAAAACGGGTTTTCACCCATGGCCGCTGACCTGCTGGACCGAAGGACTGCCTTGATGCAGATGCCCTCGCTCATTCGGGCGTATCTGCGTCTTGGCGGGGGGATAGGTGAGGGGGTGTATCTGGACCCGGAGTTTCGCACAACTGATGTCTGTATCATTCTCGATACTGCCCGCATGTCGGCCCAAGCACGGGAATTCGCGGCACGTTCGGGGGATGGGGGCAGCCTGCTGTGACCTGGACATCGGACATTCCCCCACCGCGCAGCGCCATCCGTCTGCGTGCATGGCCGCGCGTCATATGGCGCGGGGGGGCGCTGTTCATCCTAATCCTTATGGGATTGGCGCTGAAACTGGTGCTCCGCGCTGTCGAGCGGCCCCTGTTCGGCTTGCGCCGCCCGATCACGCCCTGGATCACGCAGGCCGTCTGCCGTTTGGCGCTGGTGATTATGCGGTTGCCTTTGCATATACAGGGGCACCCCATGCGCCAGCGCGGGGCGATCGTGGCAAACCATGCGTCATGGCTGGATATTTTCGTGCTGAATGCTGCCGACAGGGTATTTTTCGTCTCGAAAGCGGAAGTGGCGGATTGGCCGGGGATCGGGTGGTTGGCCCGCGCGGCCGGCACGGTTTTCATTCGCCGCGACCGCCGCGAAGCCAGCCAACAAAAACTGCTGTTCGAGGCCCGTTTGCGCGCGGGCCACAGGCTGCTGTTTTTTCCTGAGGGCACGAGTTCGGATGCGCAGCGGGTTCTACCTTTCAAATCAACGCTTTTCGCTGCGTTCTTTGTGCCGGAATTGCGCGATATTCTGCATATTCAGCCGGTCAGTGTGACCTACCATGCCCCGCAAGGGGCCGACCCGCGTTTCTATGGGTGGTGGGGCGATATGGATTTTGCAGGGCATTTGCTGGCCGTTCTTGCCCAGCACAGGCAAGGGCGTGTTGAACTGGTGTTTCACAAACCCATCGAAGTGGCAGGCATGGCCGACCGAAAGGAAATCGCGCTGGCGACCGAAGCCGCCGTGCGCGCAGGATTTTCGGCACCTGCCTAGTGTTTGCCACCTGACACAAGAGACCCGATGACCGCTTGGAGGGCGTTGCGGACGGTGGATGGTTTCGAAAAGCCGCGCAGCGTCGGGCCGCGGTGCGGCGATCCACTGTTGAATCTGTAGCACTTTATGCTGGCCAAATCCTCGCAAGATCAGATCGTTGCGCAGGTGGCAGCCCAATCGCCGTGCCGTGGGGGCGGCCCGGCGATGCGCGGCGGCCTTCGGCCTTGATTCCGCGCAGCTCTATATCCGCATAGCCTTCTCTCGTAAAAGCATCGGATCGGGCGCGGGAATCTTGCGTCAGGTGGCGAACACTAGCGCAGCGGGGCTGTCAATCTGGACAGGGCGGCGACTGGGTCGGCTTCTGACCAGATTTCCTCGCCAAAGGCGAAAAAGTCGGTGACAGGGGCGAAGGATTCGACAAGGTCAAGGTTAAGTGCGCCCTCGGCGACAATGGGCAGTTCAATGACTTCGGACCACCATTCGAATATCTCGCGCGCGACAGGTTGCCCATCGCCCAGCACTGTCTGACCGACCGGGCCAAAGCTGATATAATCTGCGCCTGCCTCGCCTGCACTCATCCCGTCATGGCGCGATGTTCCGCAAAACGCGCCAATAATCGCATCGCTGCCCATGTCGTCACGCAGCTTGCGGATGCGGGCATTCGTTTCGCTGAGATGCACGCCATCCAGTCCCAGCCGCTCGACCATCAGCACATGATCGGAAATCACCATCGCCACATCATGGGCATGTGCGATATCGCGCAAGGCGTCGCCAGTGCGCAGGATCGTATCTTCATCGCGCGTGGCAAGCGCCAGCCGCAGGCAAGCCACCTCATGCGCATCCAGCACCCGCGCCAGTGTTTCTGGAAAAACCTCCAGATCAATTGTGGGCGGGGTGATAAGATACAGTTGCGGTTTATCAGGGCTCATGGCGTGCCTCTTTTGCAAGTCCTGCGCCCTCTTAGCCTGCGCAATGGGGGGAAACAAGCGCGCCCGCTTGAAGCAGCGGCGCAGGGGCGCTAAGGGCAGGGTCTTGAACCAGCAGCCAGAGGCCCCATGACCCCGCTTGATGATCAGCTATTCGATGCGCCCACCCCCTATATGGTGCTGGTGCGCCCCCAGATGGGCGAGAATATTGGCGCGGCAGCGCGCGCGATGCTGAATTTCGGATGCGCGCGTATGCGTTTGGTGGCCCCTCGGGACGGCTGGCCCAATCCCAAAGCCTCGGCCATGGCGTCGGGGGCGTATAAGGTGCTGGATCGGGCAGGCGTGTTCGATGATCTGCCCGCAGCCGTTGGCGATTGTGACTATGTCTTCGCCACAACTGCGCGGGGGCGCGGGCTGACCAAGCCGGTGCTGACGCCAGAACATGCAATGGTTCAGGCCCGTGCCATGGCGGCACAGGGAAAACGCGTTGCGGTGCTGTTTGGCCCGGAACGCGCGGGGCTGGAAAACGAAGACGTTGCCCGCGCCAATGCCATCATCACTGTGCCTGTGAACCCTGCCTTCTATTCGCTGAACCTTGCACAATGTGTGCTGCTGGTTGCTTATGAATATGCGCGCCTTGGCGCTGAAACCCCGCCAGAGGTGATGGCGATGGCAGGCACGGAATTCGCAACTGCCATTGAGCGCGAGAAGCTGGGTGACCATTTCGAACAACGGCTGGAGGAGGCAGGTTTCTTCTTTCCGGCGGCAAAGGCCGAGAACATGAAGCTGAACCTGCGCAACATGTGGGCGCGTCTGGCACTGACGCGCGCAGATGTGCAAAGCCTGCATGGAATGCTGCGCAAACTGGTTGGCGGGCAGGGGCAGCGCTAACGCGCTGTCTGTCGCAGGGTGATGTTCTTGTCTTGAACCCAAGGCGTGCACACACTAGCTTCCGCGAGACTGAGACAGGAGCGCCAGATGGCCCGCAAACGCGCGATTTTTGAAGATGTCAGCGACACATCTACCCCCCGTACAGCCCCGACAACCGGAGTGATTGATCGTCACCCGAAAGGCGCGCGCGGCGCTATCAGAATCTGGCTGATGTTGCTCTTTGCACTGGTGTGCCTGATGATCGTTGTTGGCGGCATGACGCGGTTGACTGATAGCGGCCTGTCGATCACCGAATGGCGCCCTGTCACCGGGTCCATCCCGCCGCTGAATGCCGAGATGTGGCAGGAAGAGTTCGAGAAATACCGCCAGATCGACCAGTACCAACTGGTCAATCGCGGCATGACGCTGGATGAATTCAAGATCATCTACTGGTGGGAATGGGGCCACCGCCAGCTTGGCCGCGTGATCGGGCTGGTCTGGGGGATCGGGTTTCTGGCGTTCTGGTTGACGAAACGTATTCCGACCGGCTGGACGCCGCGCTTGCTGATGTTGGGGGCGCTGGGCGGTGTGCAAGGCGCGATTGGCTGGTGGATGGTGGCCTCTGGCCTGACTGAGGGGATGGTTGCAGTCGCCTCTTACAGGCTGGCTGTGCATCTGGGGTTGGCATTCGTCATTCTGGGGCTGATCGCGTGGTATACCTTCCTGCTGAACCGCCCCGAGGCAGAGTTGATCGCGGCACGCCGTGCGCGCGAGGGCAAGTTATATTCCATGTCTACGGGGCTGATGCATTTCGCCTTTCTGCAAATCATCCTTGGGGCGCTGGTCGCAGGCATTGACGCCGGACGGGGCTATACGGACTGGCCCTTGATGAATGGCGTTTTCCTGCCGCCAGAACTGCTGGCGATGCAGCCGCTCTGGATGAATTTCTTTGAAAACCCTGCCACAACGCAATTCATCCATCGCAAAGCGGGATATTTGCTGGCGATTTTTGCCCTGATCGCCTGGTTGCGGGGGCGCAAATCCAGCCATTCGGCCACGCGCGCGGCCTTTAACACGATGATCCTGATCATGGGCGCGCAGATCGCGCTTGGTATTGTGACGGTTATGTATGGTGCGCCCTGGCAATTGGGCATTGCACATCAGGCAACAGCGGTATTGCTTTGGGTCGTCATCATTCGCGCGCGCCATCTGGCACAATTCCCGCGCTTTGACAGCCTGCGCACAAAAGGAGCCACAGCATGAGTGCATATCAAGATCTATTGGCCTTTGCGCGCCAGACCGAAGCCTTGGCCCAGATCTCGGGGCGACTGGGATGGGATCAACAAACCGTAATGCCGCGCGGTGCGAATGCCCAACGCTCGGAAGAAATGGCGGCATTGGAAGAGGTGCTGCATGCGCGCCGCACTGATCCGCGTCTGGGTGAATGGCTGGATCAGGCCGAAGCCCCGGATGAGGCGGGCGCCGCCATCCTGCGAGAATTGCGCCGGGACTATGCGCGCAACACCAAGGTTCCTGCGCGACTTGCATCGGAACTGGCGCGGATCACGCCCTTGGCGCAAACTGCTTGGGAAGAGGCGCGGCTTGCTGGCAATGTATCGGCCTTTTTGCCTTGGCTGACCCAGATGATCGCCCTGAGGCGTGAGGAAGGGCAGGCCATTGCAGGGGGCGGCGACCCGTATGACGCCTTGATGGATGATTACGAGCCGCAAACCAGTTCCGACACGGTCGCGGCAACGTTCGACCGGATGCGCCCCCGGCTGGTGGCCTTGCGCGAAGCGATTCTTGGCGCCGACACCCCGCCTGCGCTGACAGGGCACTTCGCCCAGGAAGGGCAAATGCGCATTTCGCGCAGGCTGGCGGAGCATTTTGGCTATGATTTCACCCGTGGCCGTATCGACCTTGCGGTGCACCCGTTCTCTTCCGGGTCCGGTGATGACGTGCGCATTACCACCCGCGTCGCTGTAGAAGAGCCTTTCAACTGCCTGTATTCGACGATCCATGAAGTGGGCCATGCCGCCTATGAACAGGGCGTAGATGCTGCATATGCGCTGACCCCGATAGGGCGCGGCGTCTCTATGGGGGTGCATGAAAGCCAAAGCCGGATTTACGAAAACCAGCTTGGCCGTTCGCGGGCATTCTGCGGCTGGCTATATGGCGCGATGGAGCAGGAATTCGGCGCGCTCAGCGTGGCGGATGCCGATGGTTTCTATGCCGCCGCAAACCGTGTGAACACTGGCTATATCCGGACCGAGGCCGATGAGGTGCAGTATAACCTGCATATCATGCTGCGCTTCGATCTGGAACGCGCCCTTATCCGTGGCGCGCTTGAAGCAGGTGATCTGGAAGAGGCGTGGAATACCCGGTTTGAGGCCGATTTCGGCTATCCGGTGGACAGGCCTGCCAATGGCGTGTTGCAGGATGTGCATTGGTCGGTCGGGCTATTTGGTTATTTCCCCACCTATGCGCTGGGCAATATCTATGCTGGCTGCCTCTACCAGACATTGCGCGCGGATTTGCCTGACCTGGATGCCCAGTTAAGTGCGGGCGATACCAGTGCGGCAACGGGCTGGCTGAATGCGCGGTTGCAAAAATTTGGGGCCTTGAATGGGCCAAGGCAGACGATTGCCAATGCCTGTGGGTTTGACCCGGATGAGGGGCCGCTGATGGATTACCTTGAGGCCAAATTCACAGAGCTTTACAAGCTCTGACGTGCGGGCAGGCGCAAGACAGCACGCAAGCCGCCCAAGGTTGCACTGTCTTCCAGTCCTAGGGTGCCGCCATGCGCGCGCGCGGCCTCTGCCGCGATGGCAAGGCCCAAGCCCATTCCGCCGCTCTCGGAATTGCGCGCCTCATCCAGCCGAACAAAGGGTTCGCAGGCGCGCGCGCGATCTTCTGGTGGAATGCCGGGGCCGTCATCCTCGACGCAATATTCCAGCCAATCCGGGCTTACAGAGAGTTGCACGGCCACGCGGTTTGAATGTCGCAACGCATTGCTGATCAGATTGTCCAGCGCACGCGCAATACTCCCGGCGTGCAGAAAGACCGGCTTTGGCCGCTTTTTGGGGGGTGTCAATGTGATTTCATGGCCCGCCGCAAGATAGCGCTCTACCAGGTTTGCGATCAGGGCCAGCGGGTCTGTTGCTTGACGCTCTTCCTGTGCCTGACCGCGTGTATAGTCCAGAAACCCGTCCAGCCTTTTCTCAAGGTCGGCAATCTCAATTTCCAGCGCCGTGCGATCGTCACCCTCGGGCATCATCGACAGGATCAGGCGCATCCGCGTCAGGGGGGTGCGCATGTCATGGCTGACGCCGGAAAGCATGATCTTCTGTTGTGCGCGCTGGCGTTCGATCCGGTTGCGCATGTCGATAAAGCCATGCGCCGCTGCCCTGATTTCGCGCGCACCGGTCGCACGCAATGCAACGCTTTCGCCGCGTCCATAGGCCTCGGCTGCGGCACCAAGCCTGCGAATGGGCCGGATTTGCAGCCTCAGGAACTGAAACGCTATCAGCGTCATAAGCACGGATGCAAGAAACACGATGACAAGCAGTTGATGCGGATTGGAAGTTGTCACCAGACGGCGCGGCAATTGAATTTCAAGAATGCCGTGGCGGCTGTCGATCCATAGCCGCACAGTACTTGATGACCGTGTCAGGTCAGCCGTGCGATAGGAGGACAGATCCGCGCGCAGCACACGAAGGATCTCTCTTCCGGCAAGATCAAAGCGACCGACCTGCTCCTGCTCGGGCATAACAAGGTCGTCAGATGGCAACCGGATATCAATTTGCAAAATATCCACAAGATCGGACAATTCATCCATGACGGTCTGAGGGGCGGGGCTGGCATTGAGCCGTTCTGTCAGAAACCTGATGTCGCGCAGAATGTTTGTGGTCATTTGTGCGGTAACACGTTCGTAGTGCCGCTGGATGAAGACGACTGACAGCACGATCTGGATTGCGATGATCGGAATGATCAGAATCAGGATCGCGCGCCCGTAAAAACTGGCTGGAAACAGATATTGATAAAATCGACGCCGCATGACCGGACCATATGCAAGGGTGATGTGTCCCACAAGATAGCATGATCGAAAGATATGGGCTGGTAAGCGATCATCTTCGACTGAGTTGACGCGGAATGAAACGCGCAGCCGCCGGTCGCAGAGTGACCTGGGGGTCACTCTGCGCTGGTGACGGGACTGGCAATCCTGCGCTGCCTTCGCACTTTTGCCAATTGCCTGTGTGGTGTTGCATCAGATCACTCACAGAACGACGTGATACAAGCCATCATATGTGGAAACACCGCAAACCTTTGCTTCATGCCTTGCCGTGCCCGGTTATTGCGTGGCGGCTGGTTCCAGTAGTGTCTGGATGCGTGCTCTCAGATCGGCGCTTTGTGCAAGCGCATCGCGGCCTTGTGACAACAATCCCGGTTCTGCCAGCGCGTCGAGGGCTGGGGGCTGGCCTTCGGGGTTGCGCGCAAACGGCCCTTCGCCTGTTTCTGGAACTGGTTCTGCCTGTTCTGTCGGACGCTGCGGCAGGCCTTGCGTTGCGGTTGGTGGTGCCTCCGCGGCGGGCAGGGCGGCGTTGAACCTCGAAGCACGTTCTTCTGAGGCGCGTTGCAACGACTGGGCCGCGCGCGCGCGTGCAATGTCGCCATGGGGGACTACCTCTGTCAGGAGGGGCAAGCCTTCGTCGTCCGGCCCTTGGCCAGATTCCCGCGTCGTCGTCAGATGTTCCACCGGTTGCGCTGTGGATTGCATGTCCGAAGTCGTTTTGAGCTGTGCATCGTCGATCAATTCGGCTTGCAGATCAAACCCCAGATGGCGCAGGCGCGCTGAAATGTCTTGTGCCAGAGAGTCTGGCAGATACGCCAGACTCCAAGGGCGCTGGTCAAAGATGAGCGTGACAAACCCGACATCATCCGCGTCCGTGACCGCATTTTCAAGAATATGGGCACGCAGGGTCTGGCTGCTGGCAAGGTCGAGCGCTGCATCACGCCCATCCAGAATGTCGAATGCGCCTTGAAAATCACCTGCCTGTGTCTTGGCTTTGATGACAAGCCTTGCAATTTCGCGGCCAGTTTCCGATCCGCGCAGCGCAAAAAGGCGGGTGGTTGCGGCCTCCAAAACTATGTTTTCCACAGGGTCTTCACTTGCTACGCGTCGATTGAGCAAAAAGAGGAGGTCATCATCTGACCTTTCAGGTGACAGCGCTCTTTCAAGAAATTGGGCCTCTTCCGGGGCGACATTCGGCAAATCCACCGATACGCGGGCGAGTGTCAGCGCCGAAGAATCGTGTTCTGCGATACGATCCAGCGCGGCATGAATAACTTTCGCTTCCTCCGAAAACCCTGCTCTGACCAGTCTTTGAATCACGACCGGGCCCAGATGCAGCCTCAGGCGCGGTGGCAGCTTTTGCAGCGCTTGCACCAGATGATCGCTGGAGAAGCCCTCGGATTGCGCGTCATCTGGAGCGCTGAGGAATGTCCAGAGGCTGCCCATTGGGCTGCATCCGCGCAAATTCTCAAGATCATGCATCGGCGGCAACTCTGAGATGTCCACCAGATAGCTGATCGCAGCAAGGATCTGCGTGTGTTCCGGTGGCGCTTCAAGCAGAGACAAGACCAGACGGGCCTCTGCGCCAAAGCCGACGAACAAGAATTCCCTTGCCAGTTCCAGGACCTGTTGTTCATCAACCTGATCCAATGCGTTGAACAGGTCTTGGAACCGAAAGGATGGCTCGGAACGGTCTATCGGGATGTTCCACGCAGACGGGTCAAAAAAGCTGCTGTCAGGGCATTCTGTAACGCTCTGCCCTCTTTCGGATAGCTTGGTTCGATCGCCCGTCACAACGGCGAAATGCGCATCAGCCAGCGGGTCCTTGGAGAAGGGCGGGCCTGCTGGTGAGGGCGCGAGCGAAAAATCACTGACGGGTTGCAAGATTCCGGATGACACGGAACTGGCAAGGACCTGGCTGATTTCATGTGTGATTTGTGACTGGGGCGGTGTGTCATCGCCCAAGGTTACCTGCTGGGCCAGCAAACGTGACAGTGCAGGCGCATCTGTCAGACCAATCGTTGCTGGTGCGGGTCCCGAACGCTTTGTCTCGCCGCGAAGTGCGCGTGCAAGCATCTGGCCCGCGCGTCGTGGGTCCGGGGTGTCGCCGGACGGGGATTGTATCAGGTTGTTCGGGCGTACAGCAGGGCGGGGGGCTGTAAGTGGTGCGTAGACAGCATCATTCCGTGTCCCGATAATGTCGATGATCAGGAATTGAGGGATATCTTCGCGGGCCTGAACATCGCACTCACATGCCAGGTAAAGGTCGAGCCCGGCTTCAGAGGCGCGTATGTCGCGTAATCTGGTTCTTGGTATGCGTGAGAAAGTCTGTGACAGATCAAACTCCACGTCATCGCCCGCAATCTCCAGTCGCGCGGAAACGCTATCTCGGACAAGACTCCAGTCGCTTTGTGCAGGGATGTTGAGGATAAGCCTTGTGTAATCGGCATGTTCTCCGGCCTGGACCTGCACGGATTGTGGCTGCGCCGAAGCTGCGGCAGGCACGAGGCTTGCGAGAGATATGGTCAGCACCCGAAAAAAGCGTCGCATGGGTCAGGCCGCGTTTTTCTTGAGTTCGCGCATGGCGGCTTCGAGGTCGCTGAAGTCTGGACGATAGTGATGCGGCGCATTCTGTCGGCCAACCTCGATGCAGATATTTGCCGGATGGGAATGCAGGTTGGCAATCATGACTTCGCGGATAAGCTGATAGAAATGATCGTCTTCTTCCACGATTGCACGCATGCGCCCTGCGATAGGCCCCACAAAGCCGTACGCAAGAAACACGCCAAGAAATGTACCAGTCAAGGCTCCGCCGATCATTGCGCCAAGTATTTCAGGCGGTTCATCAATCGATCCCATGGTCTTGATGATGCCAAGCACGGCGGCGACGATTCCCAAAGCAGGCAGTGCGTCAGCGACAACCTGCACGGCGTGGCTGGTATGGAGCGCGTGATGCTTGCGCGCGTCCAGCCGTTTATCCAGAACCTCTTCCACCTGATGTGGATCATCGTAGTTCATAGAGGCGGCGCGCAATGTATCACAGATCAGCTCCATCACGTCGGAATCCGCCTGAAGCTTTGGATAACGAGAGAAAATGCTCGAGTCGTTTGGCGCCTCGATGTGTTCTTCGACGGCGACAGGATTCTGTTTCGACAGCCAGATCAATTCGAACATCAGGCAGAGAAGATCGCGATAATCATCGGGCGCCCATTTGACGCCTTTGAATATGCGTCCCATATCGCGGCCCGTTGCTTTGACCGTGCCAGAGTCATTGCCAAGAATAAACCCGCCAATCGCAGCGCCGCCGATCATGACAATCTCAAAAGGCAAGGCTTTCAGGATAATGCCCATCGTACCACCAGAACCAAGGTAGCCACCAAAGACCATTCCAAAGACAAGAAGAATTCCAACTAACGCAAACACGATATACCTATCAATCTGGGCAGGGGTGGTCAGATTGGTGAGCAGACGCGCTCATCCATCCAGCTAAGTCTCGCACGTGAATATTAAGATGCGCTTACCCGCGCGCGGTTGTTTTGCCGATCAGTTGCGCGGGGTTCTGGCATGCCGGCCGGCAAGGACGGCGCTGATGCCGTAGGCTGTCAGCGGATCGAGCGCAGACATCACCTCTCCAGCGAATTCCGGCCGCAATCTTGATACAAATCCGGCAGCAAATTCGGTGTCCATCTGCGAGAAAAGTTCTGCGGCCTGGAGGGGTTTCATGCTTTCGAAAACTGTCGTCAGATGTTTGAGGTCATCCTCCGCCGCAGTTTCGGTCAGGCGCAAAGTGGCCGTGAGTTTAGCCTCAGCTTCGACAAGTTGTTCGATATTGTTGCGCAACTCTGCTTCTGCGTCACGCAGGGTATTGGCGCGCTCTTGCAACTCTTTCTCCCGGGCGTCCAGTTGGGCCATGCGCGCCTGAAGGGCGGCATACAAATCGCCGGGATCGGTCGCTTCCTGTTCGACCGGCAGTGCTGCCGGTGGCTCTTCAATGCGCGTGTCTGCTGCAAGAACCTCTGCCACGCCAAGCCCGATGCGTGAGAGCCCCGCTAGGAAGAACAAGCCCGCCAGAATCAGCATGACACCCGAGCGACTGCTTTGGGATGTGGCGGTCATACCCCATCTCCCGCGTATTCTCGGTGGCGCAGGACACGCCGACGAGGCTCTGACGCGATGCGCGTCGGGGTGCGGTGTATCGGGCTGAACTCGTCTTCTTCCGGAGATGCAGAGTTGTGTTCAGGTTGAAAGTCGTTCCCGTCCTTTGAGCGTGTTGCGGTCTGTAGGCCGCCCGCCTGACCGGCAGCCATCAGCAATTCAAGCTGTCTGGCAGTTGCTTCCGCCTTCGAAATCTGCTGGCCAAGCGCTGCCCCAGCCGAGGTATTGGATTTCTCAGCCGCGACAAGGGCCTTGGTCAGATCATCTACTTGCTTGGACAAAACGGCAATCGCCTTGCCCACATCACTGTCCAGACGTGTCAAAGCGCGCAGTCGACGCGACAAAAGCAGGCAATAGGCCGCAGCAAGGAGCGCCGCACAGGCAACTGCAAGGTCAATCAAAATCTCCATTTTATCCCTCAATCAAGTATGAATTCAGTAATGAGAAAATCCCGCACATGCCCGTCACCTGCAATCATCTGGAGGCGGCGCAGGATTTGCGCGCGCAGCCGTATCAGGGCAGCGGGCTCTCTGAGGTCATCAATATCGACCGCGTGAAGATAGGTGTTTATAAGGTCGATAAACCGAGGTTGCATATGCATCATCGTCTCAAGAGAGGAGTCCGCGACCTCGATCTGCCCGGCGAATCGCAAAAACCGTGCGCCGCTTTGGGGGGGGAGCGAGATGGTAATCACGTCGATCGGCACAAAACTGAAATCTTTTACGACATGCGCAGGCGCTGTGGGCTGGTCGGGATTCGGTGACAGCACAAGCCCTGTATATACAGCATAGAAGGCCCCGCCGCCCAGGCTGGCGGCCCCCACCAGACCCAACAGGATCGGCAGGAGTTTTCCCTTCTTGGACGACTGCGTTGCGGCCGCGTCTGTCGGGTCTGTGAGTTCGGACATGACAATTTTCCATTAATTTCGGACTTCCCTGTTTTCGCACAATGTGACTAACCGAATGTTAAGCGATGGCTGCGAAAACCCCTTTGACGGCAGAAGCCGATATGAAGGAGATTCGCAGTGCAGCAGCTTTTATCCGTGTGGAACGCATTGGATGGAAAACGGCGCATTATGGCCATTGGCGCCAGCGTCGCGATGTTCGCGACGATCATGATGCTTGTGAAAGTTGCGACCGCGCCGGGCATGTCGCTTCTTTATTCGGGCTTGGAAGAAGCGGCCGCGGGCGAGGTCATTCAGACGCTGGAGGCGCGGGGCATTGCCTATGATGTGCGCGCGGATGCAATTTTTGTGCCGTCGCGGCTGCGTGACGAGACGCGGCTTATGCTGGCGGCGAATGGACTGCCGGCCAATTCGCATTCAGGCTATGAACTGCTTGAGTCGCTGACCGGGTTTGGCACCACATCGCAGATGTTCGATGCTGCATATTGGCGGGCCAAAGAGGGTGAGTTGGCGCGAACAATCGTCGCTAGCTCTCATATCCGCACGGCGCGTGTCCATATTGCGCAGGCCAGCTCTGCCGGTTTCCGGCGTGACAACGTGCCGACGGCATCGGTAACAGTTACCACAACCTCTGCTGTGCTGAGCGGGGCGCAGGCACGCGCGATCCGGTTTCTTGTCGCCTCTGCCGTGGCTGGCATGACCCCGGACCACGTGTCGGTGATCGATGGTGCGGGTGGGCTTGTCTACGGTCCCGAAACAGATGCTTCGCCCGCAGCGTCCAGCAGTGACCGCAGCCAGGAACTACGCCGCAATGTAGAGCGTCTTCTTGAAGCGCATGTTGGCCATGGTCGCGCCGTGGTCGAGTTGAGCATCGAGACGCTGACTGACAAGGAAATTATCCACGAGCGCCGGATTGACCCCGACACGCGCGTCGCGATCAGCAGTGAAGTGGAAGAGAACAGCACCACGAGCACTGATTCGCGTCAACAAGGCGTTACTGTTGCCAGCAATCTGCCCGACGGCGACGCAGCATCGGCAGATGGCAGTTCAGAATCGCGCGAAACCCAAACCCGCCAACGCACGAATTTTGAAGTCTCCGAAACGCGGCGCGAGATTGAGCGCAACCCCGGTTCTATCCGCCGTATGACCGTTGCGGTATTGATAGACGGTGTGCGCAGCCCTGCCGAGGATGGCACGCTTTCATGGGCCCCCCGCCCGCCCGAAGAACTGGAAGCCTTGCGTGAACTGGTGGCTTCGGCTGTCGGGTTTGATGAAGCGCGAGGCGATGTCATCACGCTGCGCTCGCTGCCATTCGAGCCGGTGGCCGCCATCGGAACCGAGGCACGGACGGGGTTCTTTTCGCTCAATAATCTGGACCTTATGTCATTGATCAAATGGGCATTCCTGCTTGCTGCGCTGATCGTGATCGCACTCTTTGTGCTTCGCCCGATTCTGCGTGCCATTACCGAGGCGAAGGGAAATGCCGCCGCAGAAGACCCATTCGAGCCATTTTCCCCGCCGCTGTTGGAGCCTGCGACTGCGAGTCCTACACAATTCGAGCCGATGGGCAACGATGCCTTTGAGCAAATAGACGACCCTGTTGAGCGGATGCGCCGTCTGATTGCGGAACGCGGAGACGATTCGGTTCAGGTGTTGCGGCACTGGATGGACGAACGCAAGGAACCGTCATGAAACAAGCCATGCTGAACCTTGAAGTTTTCGATCTGGGTCATGCAGACGCCGAGGCCCCGCTGCTTGACAGGTTTCAGGCCGAAAAACTGCGTGAGCAAGCCTATGAGGAAGGCTATGCCGCAGGCTGGCAGGATGCGTTGGAGCAGATGCGCAATGAAGATGAATTGCGCACTATCGCAGCGCAAGAGGCGCTACAGGCAATCGGTTTCAGCTATAATGAAGCGCATCAGGCGCTGGTCGGGTCATTCCTTGCGCTGACGCATGCGATGCTGGAAAAGCTGTTGCCAGAGGCAGTACGTCTTGCCTTGCCTGCTTTTCTCTCGGCAGAGCTGGCGGCCGTGGTCGCACAGAACACGCGTGCCGATGTGCAGCTTGTTTGCGCCCCTGGCGCCCGAGAGCGTTTGGCAGAGGTGGTCGCATCCTGCACCCAGATAAAGATCGAGCTGGTCGAAGAACCCAGTTTCTCTGAGTCTCAACTATCACTTCGTCTGGACAGTCAGGAACGCGACATCGACCTGAGTGGCCTTCTTCATAAAATGCGCGAGATGTTCGCGCAGCATTACGGCACAAATATCGAACAGGAGACAGCATATGGAAGAGCGTGACCTGACCAGCGGCATTCTTAATCAGGTTCCGATCGAGATCGCGATTTCCGTTGGGCGCGCGCGCCCGATCGTGCGCGATTTGATGAAATTGCGGCGCGACTCGGTGCTCGTTCTGGATCGCAGGGTTGATGACCCGGTTGAACTCTATATCGGCGACAAGCTGATCGCGCGCGGCATGTTGCAGGAACTGGAAGGCGAGCAGGCGGGCTTTCTTGGCGTGCGGCTGACCGAGATCATCGATTTGCGTGACGCGCTGTAGGCACCATGCGACACCCCATATTACATATCGCTCTGCTGGCCTTCATCTTTCTGGTTTCTGGTGGTCTTGCGGCACATGCGCAGGAGATCAGTGTCGATTTCGGCGATGGTGGCGCGCTGAGTGTCCGCACGGTGCAACTGCTGCTGGTTCTGACACTTCTGAGCCTTGCACCGGGCATTCTTGTGATGGTGACCTGTTTCCCCTTCATCGTCACGGTGCTTGCGATCCTGCGACAGGCACTGGGTCTGATGCAGTCGCCGCCCAACATGCTGATCGTGTCACTGGCGCTGTTTCTGACCTATTTCGTGATGGAACCTGTCTTCGTGGCGGCATGGCAGGCGGGGATTGTGCCCTTGAATGACGGGGTAATCGGTCCGGATGAAGCTTTCGTGCAGGTAGTAGAGCCGTTTCGTCATTTCATGCTGGCACGCGTGGATGCCGCGACATTCGAGAGCCTTGCCAGTCTGCGCCCCGGTGTGGAAACCGCCCCGTCAGTTGATACGCCACTTTCGGTGCTGGTGCCCTCTTTCATGTTGAGTGAAGTGGCGCGCGCCTTTCAGATCGGCTTTCTGGTTTTCCTGCCGTTTCTTATTATCGATCTGGTCGTTGCGGCGGTGTTGATGTCGATGGGCATGATGATGGTGCCGCCAGCCATCGTTTCGTTGCCTTTCAAACTGTCGTTCTTTGTTATTGCAGATGGGTGGCGACTGATTTCAGAAGCGCTTGTGCGCAGCTATTTCTAAGTAACCCCAGGCACAATAGCGCGCGCAGTTTGGCCAGTGGCCGCTGCGCGCGCGTCTTTTTAGTTAGCCTTCCAGTTCGATCAGCAGGTCTTTCGCTTCGATCTGGGCACCGGGTTGCACATGCACCGCTTTCACGGTCGCATCGCGGTCGGCATGAAGGCCCGTTTCCATCTTCATGGCCTCAATCGTCAGCAACAGATCGCCCGCCTTGACTGTCTTGCCAGCGCTGACCGCGACAGAGGCAATCGCCCCCGGCATTGGCGCGCCGATGTGGTCCGGGTTTGCCGGGTCTGCCTTCATACGCTGCGCAGTCTTTGCCTTGACCTCGCGATTGGGGATGCGAATTGTACGTGGCTGTCCGTTCAATTCGAAAAACACTTTCGCATCACCATCATCGGTTGTCTCTCCAAGGGTGATAAGGCGAATTTCAAGCGTCTTGCCCGGGTCAATTTCGGCGGAAATCTCTTCTCCGGGTTCCATTCCGTAAAAGAATGTTCGGGTTGGCAGGGTCCGCACCGGGCCATAGACACGGTGGCGGCCCATGTAATCCAGAAATACTTTGGGATACATGAGGTATCCGTTCAGATCCTCATCGTCGACCTTGAGTCCTTCAAGATCCTCGATCAGCTTTGCGCGCACGGCTTCCAGATCAACCGGGGGCAGGTGTTTTCCGGGCCGTTCGGTCTGCGGGGCCTCGTTTTTCAGCACCTTGTGCAGAATTTTCTCTGGCCAGCCGCCGGGGGGTTGGCCCAGATTGCCACGCAGCATGTCAATGACAGAATCCGGGAAGCTGACATCCTTGTCCGGATTCTCGACATCGGCGCGGGTCAAGCCCTGGCTGACCATCATCAGGGCCATGTCGCCGACCACCTTGGAGGAAGGGGTGACCTTCACGATATCGCCGAACATCATGTTCACATCGGCATAGGTCCGCGCGATTTCCGGCCAGCGTTCTTCCAGCCCCATCGAGCGCGCCTGCGCCTTGAGATTGGTAAACTGCCCGCCTGGCATTTCGTGCAGATAGACTTCGGAAGAGGGGGCCTGCTGGGCAGATTCAAACGCGGCGTAATGCAGTCGCACATCTTCCCAGTAATCCGAAATCTTGCGAATAGCCTTCATGTCCAGACCCGTGTCGCGGTCTGTAAAGCGCAGGGCCTCGACGATGGAACCGAGTGTTGGCTGAGAGGTGTTGCCAGAGAAGGAATCCATCGCCGCATCGGCTGCGTCCACACCGGCTTCGGCGGCGGCAAGGATTGTTGCACCTGCGATCCCGCCTGTATCATGGGTGTGGAAATGGATTGGCAGGCCCACTTCCTCTTTCAGCGCCTTGACCAGAATGCGGGCAGACGCAGGTTTCAGCAGGCCAGCCATGTCTTTCAACCCAAGAACATGCGCCCCTGCATCGCGCAAATCCTTGCCCATGGCGACATAGTATTTCAGGTCGTATTTCGCGCGATCCGGGTTCAGGATATCGCCCGTGTAGCAGATCGTGCCTTCGCAGACCTTGCCAGCCTCGATGACGGCGTCCATGGCCACGCGCATGTTCTCGACCCAGTTCAGGCTGTCAAAAACGCGGAAGACATCCACGCCGGTTTCGGCGGCCTGTTTCACAAAGAACTGCACCACATTGTCCGGGTAATTGGTATAGCCCACCCCGTTCGAGGCGCGCAGCAGCATTTGCGTCATCAGATTGGGCATACGTTCGCGCAGGTCACGCAGGCGCTGCCAGGGGCATTCTTGCAAGAAGCGATAGGCCACGTCAAAGGTCGCGCCCCCCCAACATTCGACCGAGAAAAGTTGCGGCAGCATATGCGCATAGGCCGGGGCAACACGGATCATGTCGATCGAGCGCATCCGCGTGGCCAGCAGTGACTGATGCGCATCGCGCATGGTGGTATCGGTCAGCAAAAGCTGCTTTTGCGCCGCCATCCAGTCGGCAACGGCCTGAGGCCCTTGTTCATCCAGAATCTGCTTGGCCCCGCGTGGCGGGGTGCCGGATACCTTTGGCGCAACAGGCGTTTTCAGGCCCTCATGCGGTCTTGCGCGACCGACAGTTTCCGGATGCCCGTTTACGGTAATATCCGCGATATAGGTCAGGATCTTGGTTGCCCGGTCGCGGCGTTTGCGGAAATGGAACAGATCCTCGGTCGTGTCGATGAATTTGGTGGTGTAGCTCATATCCAAAAAGGTCGGATGTTTGAGCAGGTTCTCCACAAAGGCGATATTGGTGCTGACCCCCCGAATTCGGAATTCGCGCAAGGCGCGGTCCATGCGGGCAATGGCTTCGGTCGGGGTCGGGGCCCAGGCTGTGACCTTGACCAGCAGCGAATCGTAATAGCGCGTGATCACGCCGCCTGCATAGGCTGTGCCGCCATCAAGCCGGATGCCCATGCCTGTGGCGCTGCGATAGGCGGTCAGGCGTCCGTAATCGGGGATGAAGTTGTTCAGCGGGTCTTCGGTCGTGATCCGGCATTGAACCGCGTGGCCTGACAGGGTCACATCGCCCTGAGAGGGCGTGCCTGTCGCTTCGGACAGGGTTTCGCCTTCGGCGATGCGGATCTGCGCCTTGACGATGTCGATGCCCGTCACCTCTTCGGTCACGGTATGTTCGACCTGAACGCGGGGGTTGACCTCGATGAAATAGAATTTCCCTTCGTCCATATCCATCAGGAATTCGACGGTTCCAGCGTTCTGGTAGCCGACGGCGCGCCCGATTTTCAGACCCAGTTGGCAGATCTCGGCGCGCTGATCCTCGCTGAGATAGGGCGCGGGCGCGCGCTCGACCACTTTCTGGTTGCGCCGCTGCACGGTGCAGTCGCGTTCATACAGGTGATACAGATTGCCATGCGTATCGCCCAGAAGCTGAACCTCGACATGGCGCGCGCGCTGGATCATCTTTTCCAGATACCCTTCGCCATTGCCAAAGGCGGCCTCGGCCTCTCGCCGGCCCTCGCGTACCTTTGCTTCCAGTTCCTCGGGGCCGTTGACCGCACGCATACCGCGCCCGCCGCCGCCATGGCTGGCCTTGAGCATCAGCGGATAGCCGATCTTGTCGGCCATGGCGCGGATTTCGTCCATATCGTCGCCAAGCAGGTCCGTTGCAGGAATAACCGGCACACCGGCCTCGATCGCAACGCGCCGCGCGCTGGCCTTGTCACCAAGGGCGCGCATGGTTTCGGCCTTGGGGCCGATAAAGGTGATCCCATTCGCAACACAGGCTTCGACCAGTTCGGGGTTCTCCGACAGCAGACCGTAGCCGGGGTGGATGGCATCCGCGCCAGAGCTTTTGGCAACCCTTATGATCTCATCAATCGACAGATAGGCTGCAACCGGCCCCATCCCTTCGCCGATGCGGTAGGCTTCATCTGCCTTGAAGCGATGCAACCCAAGCTTGTCCTCTTCTGCATAGACAGCGACAGTTCGCTTGCCCAGTTCATTTGCAGCCCGCATGATGCGGATGGCGATTTCACCCCGGTTGGCGATGAGAATTTTCTTGAACGCGGCCATATGTGTCCCTTTGAAGAAAAAGCGCTGGTCTTGGTCAGGTTTCTAGACTGATTTCTGCGTGATCGTAAAGCATTTGCAACAGTTCGTTAGGATTCAGGGGCGGGGCTGGGTGCCCATCCCTGCGTTGCGGCTTGTTCGGGGCGGGTGATGCCCATTTGCATCATGTTGCTGGCCATATCGTCGCGCAGGATCTGTGCCAGATGGCTGCCCCCCTGTGCCCCAAGGGCCCCAAGCGCGTAATGCCACCCGCGTCCCATCATGGTAAAATTAGCGCCAAAGGCGAGTGCGCGCAGCACATCAAGGCCCGTTTCAATTCCGCCATCGTAGATCAGGGGCATTTCCGGGCCGAGTGTCGCGCGAATTTGCCGCAGGGCATCCAGCGCGGGGGGCGCACCGTCGAATTGCCGCCCGCCATGATTGGACACCCAGATCGCATCGACCCCGGCGGCGCGCAAAGGGTCTGCATCTTGTGGGTCCAGAACCCCCTTCACCACAAGCGGACCTTCCCACAAGGCGCGCACGGCGTGCAGATAATCCCAATCCGGGGCTGCGCGCAGCAGATAGCCGGGATGGGCGGTCGAGGGGGCGTTGCCATCGAGTTTCAGGTAATCTTCCATCAGGCGCAGGCGGGGTTGGCCGTGGCGCAGGGTTCCCAGTGCCCAAGCAGGGCGCTGCGCGATTTGCCACAGCATCGCCGGGGTCAGTTTGGGGGGAATGGCAAGCTGCGCGCGCAACTGCCGCTCGCGCCGAGAGGGGCCGGGCAGATCAACCGTCAATACCAGCACCCGAAACCCCGCCTTGTGCGCGCGGGTCAGGATATCGGCGCGGATTGCAGGGTCTTTGGGTGGGTAAAGCTGAAACCAGCCCATATCGCCCGCGATAGGGCCAATCTCTTCGGGCAGGCGCGTGGCAACGGTGCTCAGGCAATAGGGCAGGCGGGTGCCTTGCGCCATGCCTGCCAGCGCGGCTTCTGCGCCCGGCCAGATCAGCCCGGACATGCCAATTGGCGCGACCCCAACGGGCATGGCGTAGTCCTGCCCCAGAAACCGGGTGCTCAGGTCCGGCACGATAGCCCCGCGCAATATGGCCGGGCGAAACAGTACCTTATCCAATTCAGCGCGGTTGCGCGGCTTGACCGACTCGCGGCCCGTTGCGCTGTCCAGATATTCCCAAACGAACCACGGCACGCGGCGTTTGCACGTGGCTTTCAGATCGGACAAGGCGGGGTAGCGCAGATCAGGGCTCATGAGGTGCGACTATATCCGGCGCGCAGCGCTTGCCAATGGCTATGCGCAAAATCTTCTGGAACACATGCAGAACACCGCTTCCCCTGCGGGGCTGGCCGCGCTAGAGTCCGCACCATGTCAGATTTCAATGCCGATCTTCCGCTTTCCGCCCGCGCGATGGCCGCGCGCCCTGCACCCTATCTGGACGGGTTGAACCCGGCGCAGCGTCAGGCTGTCGAAACACTGGATGGCCCGGTGCTGATGCTGGCAGGGGCAGGCACGGGCAAGACCAAGGCCCTGACCGCGCGGATTGCGCATCTGTTGAATTCTGGCCGTGCCTATCCTTCGGGGATTCTGGCAGTGACCTTTACCAACAAGGCCGCGCGCGAAATGAAACTGCGCGTTGGCGGCTATCTGGGCGAGGCTGTCGAGGGCATGCCCTGGCTTGGAACCTTCCATTCGATCAGCGCAAAACTTCTGCGCCGCCATGCGGAATTGGTGGGGTTGCAGTCCAATTTCACGATTCTGGACAGTGACGACCAGCTACGCTTGCTTAAACAATTGATCGCTGCGGCCAATATCGACGACAAGCGCTGGCCCGCGCGGTTGCTGGCGTCAATCATTGATCAGTGGAAAAACCGCGCATGGCGGCCCGATCAGGTGCCAAGCGCTGAGGCCAACGCGTTCAACAATCGCGGGACAGAATTATACGCCGCCTATCAGGACCGGCTGAAAACCCTGAATGCCTGTGACTTTGGTGATCTGCTGCTGCATTGCGTGACGATCTTTCAGGCCCACCCCGATGTGCTGAAAAGCTATCAGGACCGCTTTCGCTATATTCTGGTCGATGAGTATCAGGACACCAATGTCGCGCAATATCTGTGGCTGCGCCTGCTGGCGGAAGGGCACAAGAATATTTGCTGTGTGGGCGATGATGACCAGTCGATCTATGGCTGGCGCGGGGCCGAAGTGGGCAATATTCTGCGCTTTGAGCGTGATTTCCCCGGCGCTACCGTCGTGCGGCTGGAACAGAATTACCGCTCTACCCCGCATATTCTGGCCGCAGCGTCGCAAGTGATCGCCGGGAACGAGGACCGGCTTGGCAAGACCCTGTGGACCGAAGCGCGTGCGGGTGAAAAGGTGCGGCTGATCGGCCATTGGGATGGCGAGGAAGAGGCGCGCTGGATCGGCGAGCAGATCGAGGATTTGAGCCGCGGCACGCGCGGGTTAAACTACTTCAGCTTGAACCAGATGGCGGTTCTTGTGCGTGCAAGCCACCAGATGCGCGCGTTCGAGGACCGTTTTCTGACGATTGGCCTGCCGTATCGTGTGATCGGTGGGCCGCGTTTTTATGAACGCATGGAAATCCGCGATGCCATGGCGTATTTCCGCCTTGCGGTCAGTCCGGGCGATGATCTGGCGTTCGAGCGTATCGTCAATACCCCCAAACGGGGCTTGGGTGACAAGGCGCAGCAGACAATCCAGCGCGTGGCGCGAGCGCATGATGTGTCGCTGGTCCAAGGTGCGGCACTTGCGATCGAGGCGGGTGAGATCAAGGGCAAGGGCGCGGGGCAATTGCGCGCGCTGGTCGAGAATATCGCGCGCTGGCACAGGGCGGTTGGCACGACAGGCGTTGCCGAGGCGGAAGATGACCTGATCGAGATCGTGCGCCCGGACGGAGATGCGCAAAACCATATCGAACTGGCAGAGCAGATTCTGGAAGAGTCGGGCTATACCGAGATGTGGCTGAACGACAAGACACCCGAAGCGCCGGGGCGGCTGGAAAACCTAAAGGAACTGATCAAGGCGCTGGAATCCTTCGAGAACCTGCAAGGGTTTCTGGAGCATATTGCGTTGATCATGGATAATGACAGCGATGACTCAGAGGCCAAGGTCAGCATCATGACCTTGCATGGTGCCAAAGGGCTGGAATTTCCGGTCGTGTTCCTGCCCGGATGGGAAGACGGTTTGTTCCCCTCGCAACGCTCTATGGATGAATCCGGGCTAAAGGGGTTAGAGGAAGAACGGCGGCTGGCCTATGTCGGCATTACCCGTGCCGAGCAGCTTTGCACGATCAGTTTCGCCGCAAACAGGCGCGTCTATGGCCAATGGCAGTCGCAGATGCCGTCGCGCTTTGTCGATGAATTGCCCGCCGAGCATGTCGAAGTGTTGACCCCGCCCGGTCTGTATGGTGGCGGGATGGGACATGTTGCCAGCACGATTGAAGATCGCGCGCAACGTGCCGATGTCTATAATTCGCCGGGGTGGCGGCGGTTGCAATCGGCCAATGAACGCCCGGTCAGCCAACCGCGTGAGGCGCGCAATATGGTGATTGACGGGACATCCGCACCCGCCTTCGAGATTGGGGCGCGGGTTTTCCACCAGAAATTCGGCTATGGCCGCGTCTCTCTGGTCGAGGGGGACAAGCTGTTTATCGAATTCGAGAAATCGGGTGCGCGCCATGTTGTGGCGAAATTCATCGTCCCTGCAGAACAGGCCGATGACGTGCCGTTCTGACCCTACACAAGACTGGAAATGAAAAAGGCGACAGTCCCAGGGAGGAGGAGGGGACTGTCGCCAATTTTGCAAGACCCTAGGGAGGAGGAAAGGGCCCTAGCAAGCTTTTCGGCCAAAAGGCCGGGTATTCACGGAACGACATGGCCAGGGAGGAGGAGGGCCAGATCGTTCCAACGTGCACCCCAAGGGAGGAGGAGTGGGGCGACGTCTCGTCTCCGGTTTTGGGCTTTTGGCCCTTGCCGGAATGTGTGGCGGTGACCTCAAGGGAGGAGGAGGGGTCACCGTCGCATTCAGG
Source organism: Roseinatronobacter bogoriensis DSM 18756 (assembly GCF_004366635.1). GTDB lineage: Bacteria > Pseudomonadota > Alphaproteobacteria > Rhodobacterales > Rhodobacteraceae > Roseinatronobacter > Roseinatronobacter bogoriensis. The sequence continues at coordinate 946,922 of NZ_SORN01000001.1, forward strand.
CCTTTCAGGGAGGAGGAGGAGAAAGGCCCGAAACTCTTATTTTCCGTATGCAGCCTCGTAGGAGAGGCGCGAAATCATGGACCGGGAAATCCCGAGGTCATCTAACTCCCGCGTGCTGAGCTGGCTCAGCTCTGCATGGGTTTTATTGTATACGCGGCGGCGGCTGATTTTGTCGGTCATGCGCGCCATCAGGGACCCGAAACTGAAATTTCCGTCCAAACCGCTTAGATTTTCAACAGTGTGCGTCATCGTTACGCTACCTTCGACTTTGTGCGGCTATCTTTCCCGCGTTGAGTTGAAGATAACATTTTGCTGCGACTGCACAATGGAATTTGCTGCAATGCGGCTATGCGCTGACGTCATGTTTACGCTAGGTAATTTTTAAATTGCTTACCATTTGGTCAAACAGCGCATAAGGCGCTCAAAGCGCTTGCAGAAAACATGTAGCTTGGCATTCCGAACTGCCGGTCAGAGGGTTCTGCGCAGCAAGGCAGCGACTTCGGCCATCGTTTCGGCCGGAATTTGCGGCGGGGTGGTGAAGCTGTCTGGCCCCTCGCGCAAGTATGCGGCTGATGTGACATCATGCACGTGGTGCATGGGTACGACATGGGCATGGGCGTGGGGCACATGAATCCCGGTATAGAACATGGCGACCCGTTCTACCTGGTAAACCTGTTTCATGGCGCGGGCGATCTGTTGCGCGCATGTTGTCATCTGGGTTGCCAATGCCGGGGGCAGATCCTCGAACCAGACATGGTGTTCTTTCGGGATCACGAGGGCATGACCTTCACGGATGGGGTGCAAGTCCAGAAAGGCGAGGATATCGGCATCCTCATATATCTTGTATGCAGGAAGCTGGCCTGCGGCGATCTTGCAGAAAAGACAGTTTTCCAAGCGACCCTCCAAGAATTTTTTCTTTTTTGGCACAGCGATTGTTGCTGTGCAATTGAGTCGCAGATCCGCTTGTGGGCTTGCCGTTGGCGCAAAAATGGCCATGTTCCCCCGGAAAGATAAGGGGGAACACGCCATGACAGTAACACGCGAACATGTTTTGACCGCGCTTGAGAAAGTGGAACTGCCTGATGGCGGCACACTTGTCTCGCGCGATCTGGTGCGCGCGCTGATTGTTGACGAAGGGGCCGTGCGTTTTGTGATAGAGGCCGACAGCCCGGAAGCGGCACAGAAACTCGCCTCGGTGCGCAAGGCCGCAGAGGACGCCATTTCCGCGCTGCAAGGTGTGAACCGCGTGTCCGTCGCCCTGACCGCGCATGGCCCGGCGGCCAAATCGGACAAGGCTGCGCCCTCTCTGAAGTTGGGGCGGCATCCGACACAGCAACCTGACAAGCAGTCTGTACCGGGTGTGAAGAATATTATTGCGGTTGGCTCTGGCAAAGGAGGGGTCGGCAAATCAACCGTTGCTTCCAACCTTGCGGTTGCCCTGGCCCGGCATGGATTGCGCGTAGGGTTGCTGGATGCGGATATATATGGCCCTAGCCAGCCGCGTATGATGGGCGTAGACCGCAGGCCGGCATCGCCCGATGGCAAGTCCATCATTCCACTGAAGGCGCATGGTGTCACCATGATCTCAATCGGGCTGATGCTGAAAGAAGATGACGCCGTGATCTGGCGCGGGCCGATGCTGATGGGGGCCTTGCAGCAGCTTTTGACACAGGTGGAATGGGGCGCGCTGGATGTATTGATCGTCGATATGCCGCCGGGCACAGGTGATATTCAACTGACGCTGTGTTCCAAATTCGACGTGCGTGGCGCGATTGTCGTATCCACGCCGCAAGATGTGGCCTTGCTGGATGCGCGCAAGGCATTGCGGGCGTTCCACACCTTGAAAACACCTGTCCTTGGCCTGATCGAGAATATGTCCACCTTCATCTGTCCCAAATGCGGCCACGAGGAGCATATCTTCGGGGAAGGCGGTGTGCGACTTGAGGCCGAGAAGCAGGGGCTTTCGTTTTTGGGCGAGTTGCCCCTGAGCGTGGAGGTGCGCCTTGCAGGCGATGGGGGCGTTCCTGTCGCGGCAACTGACAGCCCGGTTGCGAAAGCCTATGAGCGTATGGCGGCACGGGTGATCGAGAGTCTTTAGTCTGGAAGCGTCTGCAACCTTGCCCACGATCAACGCCATGGAATCTCATGGCACCCGCTGATGGTGGTCGCCGGGATTTCATGGTCCGCATTGGAAATTCCGTTCACGAGACCCTCTTTGCCGAATCACTGCGCTGTGATTCGGCGTGATTCGAAGCTCACAGCGATGTTTTTGCGGCCTTGGCTGCGAGTCTCGAATATTTTCGGCACAAAAACCGTTGCTCATTAGCAACATTCTGCCTGTTTACGCGATAGCGTTGGAATTTTATGGTCTGGAGTTTTGTGCCCGTGCGCGGAATTCAGGTTAACCCTATTTTGGTCAGTTCTAAATTTGTTCTCACAACATATAGCTATATTCTAGCTACACGCGCCGGATTTTGTGGCTGAATCTTCACCGCATGGCTCTTGGGGTGGGTGGATGTCATGATCTTTTTTCTTGATGACCATGAAGTTCCATGTCATTCCGGTTAGCAAGATAAACGGGCAGCACGGGGCAGCAAGACCCCAACCGAGGCAGACAATTCATACAGGCACCCGCTTTATCAAAGAAGAAAATAGATCCGGCGCGCTCGCGAGCAGCATCCCCCTCCTTCCCCCAAGGAGCGAGCGCCAACCGGGCACCCAGCGATGGGACAGTCGGCGGATCGAGCACTGGCAGCAGCTCGATCCGCCGTTTTCATTTGCGCCGACCCAATCCCGGGCGCGGCATTGATTAAAGGACCGCCGGGCAGTGGCACGCAGGTTCAGAAGCACGTTTCACCAGAAGGTGGATGGAAAGGGCCGCGTCTCGGTCCCTGCCTCCTTCCGGCGTGTGATTGAACAGGGCGACCCGGATTGGAAAGAGGGCCTGCGCCCCAACTTCATCATCGTGGCCGGGCTGGAATATCAGAAACGTCTGGATTGTTTCACCATCACCGCAATGGAAGAGATCGAGGACCGCATTGATATGATGCAGCCCGGATCCTCCGAGCGCAGCCTGATGGAACTGACCTATCACGCCAATTCCATCGAGGCGCAGATTGACGAAGACGGGCGTATCATTCTGCCCAATTATCTGCGCGAGAAGTTGGAGCTAGACGCAGATGAAAAGGCCCGCTTTATGGGGCGCAACGACCATTTCCAGATCTGGAAAGAAGCCACTTTCGAGGCAACCTACAGTTCCCAGACCGAGAACCTGATGATGGGCAAAGGCCCTGATTATGATCCGCGAGTCCTGTTGCCCAATCCGTCGCGCAGTCCGCGCCTTGATCCATGATGTCCAGCAATTCCGATAGCCCGCATATACCTGTCCTGCTTGACCCCATTCTTGCGCATCTTGCGCCGATAACCGGGGTCTGGCTGGATGGCACGCTGGGCGCTGGCGGTTATGCGCGCGCCCTGCTGGAGGCAGGGGCGGATCAGGTGATCGGGCTGGACCGTGACCCGCTGGCGCTGCAAATGGCCGAGGGCTGGGCGGCGGCCTATGGGGAACGGATAAGGTTGGTCGCAGGAAATTTCGCCCAGCTTGACCAACATGCCGGCGGTCAGGTTGATGGCGTTGTGCTGGACCTTGGTGTGTCTTCCATGCAGTTGGACCAGGCCGAGCGCGGCTTTTCTTTTGCCAAGGATGGCCCGTTGGATATGCGCATGTCGCAAGAGGGCCTGTCTGCGCGTGATCTGGTCAATGATCTGGATGAGGGGGAACTTGCCGATATTCTGTATCATTTCGGCGAGGAACGGGCGTCACGCCGGATAGCGCGTGCGATTGCGCGCGCACGTCAGGACGCGCCGATTGAAACAACGCTGACGCTTGCGGCGATTGTCAGCGGCTGCCTGCCAAGGCCGAAACCGGGCCAAAGCCACCCCGCCACGCGTAGCTTTCAGGCGTTGCGGATCGCCGTCAATGCCGAGTTTGATGCCCTTGTTGCAGGACTGGAAGCGGCCGAGCGCGCCCTTAAACCCGGCGGAAAGCTGGCCGTTGTCAGCTTTCATTCGATGGAAGATCGTGTCGTCAAACGTTTTCTGGCCGCGCGTGCGGGGCAGGGCGGGCGTGCCAACCGGTTTGCACCCGAAGCCCCGACCGAAGCGCCGCGGTTTCGCCTGATAGAGCGGCGCGGCGTGAGTGCGGATGCCGAAGAACTTGCCCGGAACCCGCGCGCGCGCTCTGCCCGGCTGCGCATGGCGGAACGTCTGGACGGCCCGGCAGAACCTGTTGATCGGCAAATTCTGGGGCTTCCCCGTTTGACACTGGAAAGATCAAGGTGAGGTAGGAATGAGAAGTCTGCTGTATCTGTGCACGGCGCTGGGAGTGATCGCTCTGGCTGCGTGGGCATATCGTGAGAATCACATGACCCAGCAGGCCATGAATGCGCAAAGGGCGCTGGAAAGAGAAATCGTCGCACTGAACGAGGCGCTCAGCATTCAGCGCGCGGAATGGGCTTACCTGAATCGGCCTGACCGTCTGCGTGAACTGGTCGATCTGAATTTCGAGCGGTTGAAGCTGGTGCCGATCACCGGCACCCATTTTGGTGAAATCGGTCAGGTGGCCTACCCCATGCCGGCGGCCCGTACAGACGTGTTTGATACGATTGAACTATCGGGAGAGATTGAGCAGCTATCGGCCTATGCAGAGGAGGTGCTGCCATGATCCGTACCCCCTTACGCCCGCTGGCCCGCGTCTTGCGCGCGCGGGAAACAGGCGAAAACCCGGACCTGATTGAGCGTGAAAACCGCAGGTTGCGGCAGGAAGCGGCGCGCGATCAGGCGCGCGGTCGGGCAGAGACACGCTTGCTTGCGGTCGCGCTGATGTTCATGTGTGCCTTTGTTGTCCTTGGCGCGCGCATGGGCCTGTTGGCCGCGACCGAGCCGCTGGAGCTGGCGCGTGGCCTGCCAGAAGATATTTCCAGCGCACGCGCGGATATTCTTGACCGTGAGGGCCGCGTGCTGGCAACCAATCTGAGCACGCATGCGCTGTATGCTGAAACGCATCGTATGGTTGACCCCGAAGGCGCGGCCCATGCGCTGGCCGAGATTTTTCCTGATATTGATGCGCAGCGCATGGCCGCCCGCTTCACCGATCCAAACCGGCGATTCGCATGGATCAGAACGCGGTTGTCGCCCGAACAGATGCAAGCGGTGCATGATATCGGCGAGCCGGGCTTGCTATTCGCCCCGCGCGAGATGCGGCTTTATCCAAATGGCCGCATGGCCGCCCATGTTCTGGGGGGCGCGACGTTCGGGCAACAAGGTGTGCGCGCCGCCGAGGTGATCGGTGTTGCCGGAACAGAGTTGTTTTTTGACGAACGGCTGCGCGACCCGGCGCAGATTGACCAGCCCTTGCAGTTGTCGCTTGACCTGACGGTGCAAGCGACCGTTACCGAAGTGCTTGAGGGCGGCAAGCAGATGCTGAACGCGCACGGCGCAACCGCGGTGTTGATGGATGTCTTCACCGGTGAAGTGATCAGCCTTGTCTCGCTGCCTGATTTCGACCCAAATAACCGGCCTGCGCCACCTACTGAAGGGGAACCGGCGGACAGCCCGTTGTTCAACCGTGCGGTGCAGGGGTATTACGAGTTGGGGTCGGTCATGAAAGCCTTTGCCGTCGCGCAGGGGCTGGATGAGGGGTTTGTCACGCCCGACTCGATCATCGACACGCGCGGTCCGCTGACATGGGGGCGCTTTCGTATTCGCGATTTCCGCAACTACGGGCCTGAACTGTCGGTCAAGGATGTGATGGTCAAATCGTCCAATATCGGGACAGCGCGGATCATGCAGTCCATCGGGGCAGAGCGGCAGCAGGAATTCCTGCGCAAATTCGGTCTGCTGGACACGATGCCGCTGGAACTGGCGGAAGCCGCGCGTGCGCGACCGCTTCTGCCTGACCGCTGGTCAGACCTGTCGGTGATGACCATTTCCTACGGGCATGGCATGTCCACCAGCCCGCTGGCACTGGCGGCAGGCTATGCTGCGCTTGTCAATGGCGGGCGTAAGGTGACGCCAACCTTGCTGCGTCAGGACAGGGTGCAAACGGGGCCGCAGATCATATCTGAGCGTACGTCAGAGCAGAAAAAGGTCATGTTGCATCAGGTTGTGCAGGAAGGCACCGCCTCTTTCGCGCGCATTTCCGGCTATCCGGTCGGGGGCAAGACCGGTTCAGCCGACAAGCCCAATCCGCGGGGGGGCGGCTACAAGAAAGATGCTGTGCTCGCGACCTTTGCTAGCGTCTTTCCCGCACATGAGCCGCGCTATGTGCTGGTTGTCACACTGGACGAGCCGGTTGACACCACCGGGCCAGAGCCGCGCCGCACTGCCGGTTGGACAGCCGTTCCCGTTTCGGCAGAGATCACGCGTCGCGTAGCCCCACTACTTGGTCTGCGCCCTGTCTCGCTGGATGTCGCAAATGCCACATTGGGCCTTGCCAGATAAGCACAGGGCCATTGAACACGCAGTCCAAACTGGGGTAACAGGCGCTACCCCGATCTTGTAGGCAAGGAGAGCCAGCGCGTGACCGATCTGCCCCCCCGTCCGCTCTCGGCCCTGGGTCTTAGCCCCAGTCGCGGCGGGAACGCTGTTGTCACGGGTCTGGCCATTGACAGCCGCCAGATCAAAGAAGGTGGCTTATTCGCCGCGCTTCCCGGCAGTCGTGTGCATGGCGCAGAGTTTATCACCTATGCCTTGCGCATGGGCGCATCTGCCATTCTGACGGACCGCGAAGGTGCCGAGATTGCAAGCGATGTGCTGGCGGGCGCTGATGTGGCTTTGGTCTTGGCCGAAGACCCACGTGCGGCGCTTGCCGGTGCGGCTGCGCTTTGGTTTGGCGCACAACCAGAGAAGATGGTTGCGGTGACAGGCACCAATGGCAAGACATCTGTCGCCAGTTTTACCCGCCAGATCTGGGCGCATCTGGGCCATGAGGCTGCGAATATCGGGACCACCGGGATTGAGGGGGCCTATTCTGCCCCTCTCGCACATACGACCCCTGACCCGATCACCCTGCACCGCTTGCTGGCCGATATGGCGCGATCCGGCGTCACACATGCCGCGATGGAAGCCTCTTCCCACGGGCTGGATCAGCGCAGGCTTGATGGGGTAAGGCTATGCGCGGCCGCCTTTACAAACCTGACGCAGGACCATCTGGATTATCACGCCACAATGGCCGCATATCAGGCTGCCAAAGCGCAGCTTTTTGACCGCGTGCTGCCCGATGACGGAGTGGCGGTGATTAACACAGATGATCCTTCCGGCGCGTCATTTCTGGAAATTGCAGAGATGCGTGGTCAGGGTACGCTGACGATTGGCCATGATGAAGACGCCGACATCCGTATTCTGGGGCAACGATTTGATGCCGCCGGACAGGTTTTACGCTTTTCTTATGATGGGCGTGTGTATCAAGAGCATCTGCCCCTGATTGGCGGGTTTCAGGCCGAAAATGTTCTGGCTGCGGTCGGGCTGGTGCTGGCCTGTGGTGCCGATATGCGAGAGGTGGCAATGCGCCTGTCGCGGCTGGAGGGGGTGCGCGGGCGGATGCAGCTTGCGGGCACCCGCGCCAATAGCGCCCCGGTTTTTGTTGATTACGCCCATACCCCGGCGGCGCTAGAAGTCGCGCTTCAGGCCTTGCGCCCGCATGTGATGGGGCGGCTTCTTGTTGTCTTTGGTGCAGGCGGTGACCGCGACCGCACCAAGCGGCCCTTGATGGGCAAGGCGGCTGCTGAAAATGCCGATGTGGTCTATGTGACCGACGACAACCCGCGCTCCGAAGATCCCGCTGTCATTCGCAATGAAATCTTGCTGGCCTGTCCCGAAGCGAATGAAGTCGGCGACCGGGCAGAGGCGATCTTGCGCGCGGTCGATGCTTTGGGGCCGGGCGATGCGCTTTTGATTGCGGGCAAAGGTCATGAAACCGGACAGATCGTCGGTGACACGGTCTATCCCTTTGATGATGTCGAGCAGGCCTCTGTGGCCATCGCCGCGCTGGAGGCCCGCGCATGAGCTTATGGAGTGCACAGGACGCGGCACAGGCGACGGGTGGGCGCGCAACGTCAGACTGGCACGCAAGCGGCATTTCGATTGATACGCGCAGCCTGCAACCGGGCGATCTGTTTGTTGCGCTGAGTGCAGCGCGCGACGGGCATGAATTTGTCGCGCAAGCCTTTGAAAAAGGGGCTGCGGCTGCGCTTGTATCGCACCATCCCGAAGGCGTGGCCGCGGATGCACCGCTTCTGATCGTGCCAGATGTCATGGCAGCGCTGACGGCGCTTGGTGCGGCTGGTCGTGCGCGCGCCAAGGCCCGTGTCATCGCCGTGACAGGGTCTGCGGGTAAGACATCGACCAAGGAAATGCTCCGCGAGATGCTGTCCGATTTCGGCCAGACACATGCCGCCGAGGCAAGTTTCAACAACCATTGGGGGGTGCCGATCACTCTGGCGCGGCTGGACCCTGCGGCGGATTTTGCCGTGATCGAAATCGGAATGAACCATCCCGGCGAGATCGCGCCACTTGCCTGCCTTGCGCAACCGCATCTCGCCATGATCACCACAATCGCGGCGGCACATCTTGAAGCCTTTGACGATCTTGATGGAATTGCCCATGAGAAAGCCAGTATCTTCAAGGGGCTAACACCCGGTGGTGATGCTGTGTATCCGTGTGACCTGCCCACCAGCCCCATCCTCGAAGCTGCGGCGCAGCAGGCGGGCGCGACACTCTACCCGTTCGGGGCGGGGGCTGATCTGGTTCGCATGCATGACATGACCCAGACCGAGACAGCCCTTGTCATGCGCGCCCAGATTGGTGACACGCGTCTGGCGGTCCGTCTGGCCAATTCCGGTGCGCATTTCGGGATGAATGCATTGGGGTGTCTTGCCGTTGCCCAAGCGCTTGGGCTTGATCTGGTGCGTGCGGCCATGGCGCTGGGCCGATGGCAGCCCCCCTCCGGGCGTGGGCTGCGCGAAACCATCACGCTGGACGCAGTTGAACAGTTGCATTTCACCCTGATTGACGATGCGTTCAATGCAAATCCGGCATCTGTCGAAGCGGCGCTGGATCTTCTGGCCTCACTGAAACCAGCGCGTGCCCAATCGGGGCAACCGGGGCGCCGGATCGCGATTCTGGGTGATATGCTGGAACTCGGGCCACAGGAAGCCGCCCTTCACAAGGCGATTGGCGACCTGCCCGCCATGAGTGGTGTTGATCTGGTGCATTGTGTGGGGCCGCGCATGGCAGCGCTGCATGCCAGTCTGCCACAACGCAAACGCGGGCGGCTGGTGACACAAGCTGACGATCTGGCGCGCATTGTCCATATGCTTGTCTCACCGGGTGATATTGTTTTGGTGAAAGGGTCCAAATCCAGCTTCGTATCGCGGGTGGTGGACCGTCTGCGCAATCTTGATGTGAAGATGCGCAACGCAAAGGAAAAGTAGAACATGTTTTTTTGGTTGACCGAACTTGCCGATACTGTTCCGGGCTTCAATCTGTTTCGGTATATTACCTTCCGGGCGGGTGCGGCGTTTCTGACAGCTTTGGTGTTCGGTTTCATTTTCGGCAAGCCCCTGATCAACATGTTGCGCCGCCGCCAGAGCAATGGCCAGCCTATTCGCGAAGACGGGCCCGAAAGCCATCTTCTGACCAAGACCGGCACGCCCACAATGGGCGGGCTTCTGATCCTGTCTGCGCTGACCTTGTCAACGCTGCTTTGGGCGCGGCTGGACAATGGCTATGTCTGGATTGTGTTGCTTGTCACGGTGGGCTTCGGCCTGATCGGGTTTGCGGATGACCTGTCCAAAGTCTCGAAGGGCAATGTGAAAGGCGTGCCAGCAAAAGTCCGGTTGCTGATGGGCACCACGATCGGAATCGCTGCGGCTGTGGCGGCCATGTATCTGCACCCGACAGAATTGACAGGCCAGCTTGCCGTGCCGGTATTCAAGGAGGTGCTGGTCAATATGGGCTGGTTCTTCGTGCCCTTTGCCGCCTTTGTTATCCTCGGGGCCGCCAATGCCGTGAATCTGACAGATGGTCTGGATGGTCTGGCAATCATGCCAGTGATGATCGCGGCGGGCACGCTCGGGGTGATTGCCTATGCCGTCGGGCGGGTCGACTTCACCTCATATCTGGATGTCCATTACGTGCCGGGCGTGGGGGAGTTGCTGATCTTCGTTGCCGCGCTCTGTGGCGGCGGGCTGGGCTTTTTATGGTATAATGCCCCGCCTGCGGCCGTGTTCATGGGCGATACCGGCTCTCTCGCGCTCGGAGGCGCGCTGGGGGCGATTGCCGTGGTGATCAAGCATGAGATCGTTCTGGGTATTGTCGGCGGTATTTTCGTGGTCGAAACTTTGTCCGTCATCATTCAGGTGCTCTATTACAAACGCACCGGAAAGCGTGTCTTTCTGATGGCTCCGATTCACCATCATTTCGAAAAGAAGGGCTGGGCAGAACCACAGATCGTAATCCGGTTCTGGATCATTGCACTGGTCCTGGCGCTGATCGGACTGGCAACCCTGAAGATCCGCTGATCCTCATTTTCTTGCCGGAAATACTCCGGGGGTGCGGGGGCAGCGCCCCCGCCTGTGTCCGGATCAGCTTAGCCCGGCGCAGAATTTTTGTATCCGTGTGCAGGCTTCGCGCAGGGCCTCGTCAGAGGTTGCGTAGCTCACGCGGAAACAGGGCGATGTGCCAAAGGCCGCGCCAAAGACAACAGCGACGCCGGTTTCTTCCAGCAGTGCCGTTGCAAAGGCTTCATCATCGACGATCTTTGCGCCACCTGCCGATGTCTTGCCAATGCAGCCCGCAATCGACGGATAGACGTAAAACGCCCCTTCCGGCACCGGGCAGACAATCCCTTCAGCCGCGTTCAGCATGTCTACCACCAGGTCACGGCGGCGCTGAAAGGTCTTGTTGTTTTCGGCAATATAGTCTTGCGGGCCGTTCAGCGCCTCGACCGCCGCCCATTGGCTGACAGAGCAAGGGTTTGACGTGGATTGCGACTGGATCTTGCCCATGGCCTTGATCACCTCGACCGGCCCTGCCGCATAGCCGATCCGCCAGCCTGTCATCGCATAGGCTTTGGACACGCCATTGACTGTCAGGGTCCGCTCATACAATCCGGGTTCAACCTGAGCAGGTGTGCAGAATTTGAAATCGTCATAGACAAGGTGTTCATACATGTCATCGGACATGACCCAGACATGGGGGTGGCGCATCAGCACATCGGTCAGCGCCTTCAATTCGTCCCATGTGTACCCCGCGCCTGTCGGGTTGGAGGGAGAGTTGAAGATCAGCCACTTGGTTTTCGGGGTGATGGCGCCCTCCAGCGCCTCTGGTGTCAATTTATAGGCCGTTTCAGCTGTGGCTTCGGCAATCACCGGCTCGCCGCCTGCCAGCAGCACCATATCGGGGTAGCTGACCCAGTATGGCGCAGGGATCACCACCTCATCGCCTGCATTCAGCGTGGCCATCAGTGCGTTATACAGCACCTGCTTGCCGCCGGTGCCGATGGTCACCTGTGCGGGCGAATAGTCCAGCCCGTTGTCGCGTTTGAATTTCGCGCAGATGGCCTTTTTCAACTCGGGAATACCATCGACAGCGGTATATTTCGTTTTCCCTGCATCAATGGCCGCTTTTGCCGCGTCCTTGATGTTCTGGGGCGTGTCAAAATCAGGCTCACCAGCGCCGAGTCCGATCACATCGCGGCCCTCGGCTTTCAGTTCGGCTGCCTTGGTTGTGACAGCGATGGTCGGCGAAGGCTTCACGCGGGATAATGTGTCAGACAGGAAGGCCATGAGGGAAACTCCAGTTTGTAACTCGGGCGTGCATTCCATATGGTGCGACATGCAGCCATTCAAGCATAATAAAATCGGGAAGGATGCGATATGACAGATACACCTCAAGTTTCGGACAGCGCCGAGGTGACGGATTGGTTTTCAGGCGACCATGCCACATTCGGGGACAGGCTGACGGCCGCGCGGGATGCGCAAGGCCTAAGTCAGGCCCAGCTTGCCCGCCGTCTGGGGGTAAAGCTGAAAACCGTGCAGGGTTGGGAAAACGACTCCTCTGAACCGCGTGCGAATAAATTGCAGATGGTGGCGGGGCTGCTGAATGTCTCCATTCGCTGGCTGCTGACGGGTGAGGGGGACGGTGTGCCGGAACCTGCCTCAACCGAGGAGCTGGCCGAGGGCGCGCAGGCGCTTCTCAAGGACGTACAGCAGATGCGTGCACAGATGACCCAGCTTGCGACACGCATGGGCAAGGCGGAGAAGCAATTGCGGCTGATCCTGAAAGAGGCGTTCTGAGCATGGAGGTTTCGCCACAAGAGGCGCGTTTGAAAAAACTGCATATGCGGTCATGGCGGAGGGGCATGAAGGAAATGGACCTGATCCTTGGCCCCTATGCCGATGCGCATATTGGGCAACTCGGCCCCGACGAGCTCGATGCCTATGAGCGGTTGTTGGATGAAAACGATCAAGATCTGTATCTTTGGATCACGGGTACAAAGACACGCCCAGAGCGGCTTATGCCGTTGCTAGGAGAGATTGCGCGCGCAAGCGGGGTGGGGCGATAGCCTCCTACCCTGTTTGTCTATTGATGCGACCGATTTTATGCTGGCGGAGTGGGATGGCGGAGTGTTGGGATTGATCCACCACGCGCGGAGTCAACGGCGTCAGCCCGCCGCACATCGCTGCGCGGCTTCGCTACCCTAAGGTACTAAGTCTGTACCTATCGGCAGAAAAGCCGCGCAATACCGTCTAGAAAACCAATCCGTGACAGTGCCGTGGGCACAGACCTGCTAAGCGGCCACACACCTGTCCTGTGCCGTCAATGCCCCAGAATTTGGCTCAGGAACAGTTTGGTGCGGTCCGACTGGGGGTTGTTGAAGAACTCGCGCGGTTTGTTCTGTTCCACGATCTGCCCCTGATCCATGAAGATCACACGGTTTGCCACAGCCTGCGCAAAGCCCATCTCATGGGTCACGCACAGCATGGTCATCCCCTCTTCGGCCAGCGCGATCATGGTGTCCAGCACTTCCTTGATCATCTCGGGGTCAAGCGCAGATGTCGGTTCGTCAAACAGCATGATGCGCGGCTTCATGCACAGCGAGCGCGCAATTGCGACGCGCTGCTGCTGCCCGCCTGAGAGCTGTCCGGGATATTTCAGCGCCTGTTCGGGAATCTTGACCTTTTCCAGAAAATGCATTGCCGTTTCTTCGGCTTCGCGCTTGGGCACCTTGCGCACCCAGATTGGCGCAAGCGTGCAGTTTTCCAGGATGGTCAGATGCGGGAACAGGTTGAAATGCTGAAACACCATTCCGACTTCAGAGCGTACCTTGTCGATATTCTTCAGATCACCTGTCAATTCGGTGCCATCGACGATGATCTGTCCGGCCTGATGCTCTTCCAGCCGGTTGATGCAGCGGATCAGGGTGGATTTCCCGGAACCCGAGGGGCCGCAGATCACGATCCGTTCGCCACGATTGACGGTCATGTTGATGTCACGCAGCACGTGGAAAGACCCGTACCACTTGTTCATCGCCGTGATCTGGATCGCGACCTCGTCGGTCACTTTCATGGCGCTGGTGTCAATTTCGCGGTCGATGCCTGGATCAAGCTGAATCTCGGTCATGACAATATCCTTACCTGTGGTCGGTTTTCAGCTTGCGCTCCAGATACATGGAGTAGCGCGACATGCCGAAACAGAAGATGAAAAACAGCGCGGCGATGAAGATGAACAATTCCCAGTAAATCCCATTCCAGTTGGTATCCGCGCGGATGGCATTGGACAGACCAATCGGGTCCAGAAGGCCAATGAAGACGACCAGCGTTGTGTCTTTGAATAGGCCGATAAAAGTGTTCACAATGCCGGGGATCGAGATCTTGAGCGCCTGGGGCATGATGATCAGGCGCTGCGCCTTCCAGTAGTTCAGCCCCAGCGCATCGGCCGCTTCATACTGGCCCTTGGGCAGGGCTGCCAGCCCGCCCCGGATGACTTCGGCCATATAGGCCGAGGCGAAGAGCGTTACCATGATGATCACGCGCAAGATCAGGTCAAACGCACTTCCGGGCGGCAGGAAGTAGTTCAGCAGAAGCGATGCCGTGAACAGCAATGTAATCAGCGGCACACCGCGGATGAACTCGATCACGACGACGCAGACAGATTTCAGGAACACCATGTCTGACTGCCGCCCAAGTGCCAGCAAGATGCCGATGGGCAGTGATAGCGAAATGCCGGAGATGCCGATGATCAGCGAGATCAGGAACCCCCCAAACCTGTCAGAGCGCACAAACTCCAACCCAAGCGGCAGGATGCCACTCATGGTCTGATCGAATGCTCCAGCCGCGAAGGTCCACCAGAATACCGGCGCAAGAATGGCTGCGAAAACGGCGATCAAGGTGCTGACGCGCGCGACGATCAGATAGGCCAATATACCCGCGACAAAGCCCAATGCGACCGAGACAGGAAACCAGACCGACCCACCCCAGAGCAGGTGATAGGCGACGAAGGGATAGATGGCGGTAAAAAGCAATAGCTTGCGCGGCAGGGCCGTGAACAGAACAGGCGCCAGCGCGGCGAATAGCAGCGCAAGTGCAAGCACAGGCCGCCAGTAATGTTGCGGCGGATAGAAGCCAAACAGCAACTGATGCCAGCGATCCGTGATGACCGAGAAACAGGCGCCACTGGTGCCATCAAGGATGGCGCGGCATTCGGCAAGGGACCCTGCGGTCCAGACCGAATTCAGCAGCCAAGGCCCGATTGCGGCAAGCGCATACCAGACGATGAGCAAGGAAACGACAGTCAGAAAGGTATTGAGGACACCTGAAAACAGGTTCTCTCTCAGCCATTTCACAGCCCCCGCTTCGCGCGCCGGCGGGTCTGAGGGGGCGATCATTTCATTGCGCACAAAGGCGACGGTTTGGGCGTGGGTATCGCTCATCTCATCGCTCCTTCAGTTTGACGCGGGAATTGTAGACATTCATCAAACCCGAGATGGTCAGGCTGATTGCCAGATAGACAGCCATCAGCAATAGCATCCCCTCCAGCTCTCGACCGGTCTGGTTAATAGTGATTCCGCCAAGTGTAGAACGCAGGTCCATATACCCGACAGCCAGGCCAAGGGAGGTGTTCTTGGTCAGGTTCAGATATTGCGAAATCAGCGGCGGGATGATGACCCGCAAGGCTTGTGGCAGAATAACCAGCCGCATGGTTTTGCCGGGTTGCAGGCCAAGGGCAAAGGCCGCTTCGGTCTGACCCTTGCTTATGGCGAGGATACCACCGCGCACGATCTCTGCGATGAATGCGCCGGTATAGATGCCAAGCCCCAGCCACATTGCCAGAAATGAATTGCGCAGATGTGTCCCGCCCGCGAAATTGAAGCCGCGCAATTCCGGGTATTCAAGATAAGCGCCAAGGCCGATGAAAATCAGGATAACCGGCCCAAACAGAACGAGGATTGATTTCCACCATGTCTTGGGGCGGATGCCTGTCGCATTCTGGACGCGCGTGGCATGGGCAATAAGGTACTTGTTGGCAAATACCCCGGCGACCAGAACGGCAAGGATAAGCACCCAGTTCCATGAGGGCGAAATGGGGCCAAGGGGTAACACGCCCAGTTCGGTCGTGAACATGATGGCCGGAATATAGACGCCTCGATTGGTGATCGCGATGGCATCGAAAAGCATGCTCGATGCAGGATCATCACCCCGGAATGTCGAAGGCGCGGGCATGCTTTCGGCCATAACGGCGCCAAAAATCAGGATCCAGATCAGGGTCGGAATATTGCGGAAAATCTCGACATAGATCGTCACAAGCCGCGACACGATCCAGTTGCTGGACAGGCGCAACACACCGGCAAGCACACCCAGAATCGTCGCAAGGGCGCATCCCATGATCGCCAGAATGATCGTGTTCAGAAAACCGACCAGCGCTGCCCGGCCATGTGTCATCTGGCTGTTATATTCAATCGGGCGTTGGTTGATGTCGTAACCCGCAGACTGCCAGAGGAAATTGAAGCTGAATGTCCGCCCCAGCAGGCGCAGATTATTGATAACATTGTCGATGAGCCAGGCAGCGCCCAGCATCAACAGAAATAGCGCAAAGATCTGAATGGTGATAGAGCGGTAGCGCTGGTCGTAGAGCAGCATGCTTGGGTGAAAGGCCCGCTTCTTTGGCGCTGCTTCCGCCAAGCGCGGATCAGTTGTGCTAGACATGAAAGACCCCACTCATTGGCACGGTTGTTCCCGCGCCAGATGTCGCTGCTTCAACTTGATATTATTGAAAAAAACGCACCCCGTGATGGGGTGCGTATATTTTTCAGATCAGCGGAAAGGTGGTGCGTAAAGCAGGCCGCCTTGGGTCCACTGTGCATTCAGGCCACGGGCAAGACCGATCGGAGTCTGGTCGCCGATGGTGCTTGCAAACAGTTCGCCATAATTGCCAACCGCTGCGATGGCGCGCGCGGCCCATTCGTTGTCAAGACCGAACATTTCACCAAACCCGCCTTCGACACCGAGCAGGCGGTTGATTTCGGGGTTGTTGCTACCAGCCTTCAACTCTTCGACATTGGCCGATGTTACGCCCAGTTCTTCCGCTGCGATCAGCGCGAACAATGTCCACTGGACGATATCAGCCCATTGGTCATCGCCGTGGCGCACAACAGGGCCGAGAGGCTCTTTAGAGATGACCTCTGGCAGGATGGCGTGATCGCCCGGCTCTGCAAAGGCAGCACGGCTGGAGGCCAGTGCCGACACGTCAGTTGTGTAGACGTCACAAGCGCCGGCGAGATACTGCTGCTGGGCTTCGGCCGCTGTATCGACCGGCACCGGCTCGTAGCTCATGTTGTTGACGCGGAAATAGTCGGCAAGGTTCAATTCGGTTGTTGTCCCTGTCTCGATGCAGACAGTCGCACCATCCAGTTCCAGCGCCGAGCTGACGCCAAGATCACGTGTGACCATGAAGCCCTGACCGTCGTAGTAGTTGGTGCCGACAAATGTCAGGTTCAGGTCCACATCGCGCACAAAGGTCCATGTCGTGTTGCGTGCAAGGACATCTACCTCGCTGGATGCCAGCGCCGAGAAGCGGGTCTGGCTGGTCAGCGGAACAAAGGTCACAGCATTCGGGTCATTCAATACAGCCGCAGCAAGCGCGCGGCAAAAACCCACATCAAACCCTTGCCATACGCCATTGGCATCCGGTGCGCCGAAGCCGGCTTGGCCAGTGTTCGATCCGCAGATCAGTTCACCGCGATTCTGCACTGTTTCCAACGTCGTCTGGGCATGAGCCAGACCAGCGCTAAATGCCGCGGCGCTAAGTGCGCCGACGAATACAGTTTTTTTCATTTCAACCTCTCTGTTGTCGCCGCCTTTGCGGCGGTCTGCCCCGATTATCGGGAGATCGTGGGAGTTCCTGGCCAGCAGTATAAGTGTCTGGACGCGGTACTAGATTTGTCCCGATTCCTTAAACGAGGTCAAGTCAAGATTTGTTTTGAGGTTTGATGTTAGAGAAATCGCCGCTTTGTTGGGCGGCAATCGGGCTTTTGTTCTAAGTGACAGAAAAGCGAAGTGGATCCAACTGATCGGGCACGAATTCCTGTGCCCGAAGGTGGTAGGCCCGGAGGGACTCGAACCCCCAACCAAAGCGTTATGAGCGCTCTGCTCTAACCAATTGAGCTACAGGCCCGCCAGATGCGGTGCTAAGGGCAAAGCTGCGGGGCGTCAAGAGACCGCAGCATGCAGTTTTTCAGCGCGGTGAAAACTTTCCAATCGGTTTCTTGAGATAGCAGTTGCCGTCGGATTCGGGCGCAGGCAGGCGACCACCCCGTATATTGACCTGAAGGGCTTCAAGCATCCGTGCGGGCAGTTTCAGCGTCGCATCCCGTGCCTGTCGTGCCGCAAGGAATTCGTCCTTGCTGATCCCGTCCTTGACGTGGCGGTTGCACAATCTGTGTTCGGCGACAGTGGCCATATATTGCGGCGCATCGCCAGAAGCCGGGTAGTCATGCCCGATATAAAGCCGTGTTTGCGTAGGCAGTGCGAGGATCTCGCGAATGGAATTCCACAGGTCCAGCGCGTTGCCGCCCGGAAAATCTGCGCGGCTGGTGCCGGAGGGCGGCATCATCAGTGTGTCATGCACAAAGGCCGCATCCCCAGCGACATACGTGATAGAGGCAAGGGTATGACCCGGCGAAAACATTACCTTCACGGGGATTTCGCCAATCATGAATGTGTCACCTTCGGCAAACAGCCTGTCCCACTGGCTGCCATCGGTCGAGAGATCATCAGACAGGTTATACAGTTTCTTCCAGATTTTCTGAACCTCTGTCACCTTTTCGCCAATGCCATGCGGTGCGCCAAGTTTCTCTTTCAAGTATGGCCCGGCGCTGAAATGGTCGGCATGTGGATGTGTGTCCAGAATCCAGTCAATGGTCAGTTTTTCGGCCTGGACATAGTCCAGGATTTCATCTGCACTTTCTGTGGTGACGGCCCCGGCCTCTGGGTAATAGTTCCAGACCGGGTCAATGATTGCGCCGTGGCGGGTTTTGGGGTCGTGAAACACATATTGCAGGCTGCCGGTGGGGCGGTCAAAGAAGGCGCGCACGATGGGGGATGGCACTGATGACTCTCGCATGTTGATCCTCATTAATATAAATCTTTGAATATGAAATAGGCATTCATCTGAGTGCTTCAAGGGCTTGGCAGCTTGCCCTGCCAGCCTTGATCGGGTATCGCGCGGCTGAACCTGAACCCGGCTGCAAGGGGCTGTCACCATGTCAGAGAGCAAGAATGGACTGAGTTATGCGCAGGCCGGGGTCGATATCGACGCGGGCAATGCGCTGGTAGATGCGATCAAGCCCGCCGCGAAGGCGACGACACGTCCGGGTGTCATGGCTGGTCTGGGCGGTTTCGGTGCGCTGTTCGACCTGAAGGCGGCAGGTTATCAGGACCCTATCCTTGTCGCTGCGACCGATGGTGTTGGCACGAAGCTGCGAATCGCCATTGATACGGACCATCTGGATACAATCGGGATTGATCTGGTGGCGATGTGCGTCAACGATCTGGTGTGTCAGGGGGCAGAGCCGCTGTTCTTTCTCGACTACTTTGCGACTGGCAAGCTGGATGTGCCAGCGGCCACACGCATCATTACCGGCATTGCAGAAGGGTGCCGCCTGTCAGGCTGTGCGCTGATCGGTGGTGAGACAGCGGAAATGCCGGGCATGTATGAAGCCAAGGATTTTGACCTTGCCGGTTTCGCCGTTGGTGCAATGGAACGCGGCGCGGATCTGCCCGCCGGGGTTGGGCTGGGTGATGTCTTGCTTGGCCTATCGTCTGATGGCATCCATTCCAATGGCTATAGCCTTGTGCGCAAGGTGGTGGAACTGGCGGGGCTGGGCTGGGATGCGCCATCGCCCTTCGGTTCCGCCAGTCTTGGTCAGGATCTGCTGGCGCCCACGCGCCTTTATGTGAAACCTGCCCTGTCTGCGATCCGCGCGGGCGGGGTGCATGCCTTGGCCCATATTACAGGCGGTGGGCTGACGGAAAATCTGCCCCGCGTCTTGCCTGAAGGGTTGGGCGCCGAGATTGATCTGGCTTCATGGCGCATGCCCGCGGTATTTGGCTGGTTGGCATCCGAAGGCGGGCTGGATCAGGCCGAAATGCTGAAAACCTTCAATGCAGGCATTGGCATGGTTTTGGTGGTTGACGCCGATCAGGCCGACGCCCTGACGGAGTTGCTGCGCGACGCGGGCGAGCAGGTGCACCGGCTGGGCCATGTCAGCGAAGGCGCGGGAATCCGCTATTCTGGTAGATTGGCATGAACAAGCGCGTCGCGATCCTGATTTCAGGGTCGGGGTCCAACATGGTGGCGCTGGCGCAGTCTATGCAGGGGGACCATCCCGCGCGGGTGTGCCTTGTGCTGTCGAATGACACGCAGGCCGGGGGCCTTGTCAAGGCGCAGGCAATGGGCATACCGACGGCTGTGGTCGATCATCGCGCGTTCAAGGGGGACCGGACTGCCTTTGAGGCAGAGCTTTTGAAACCACTGCAAGCGGCCCGGCCCGATCTGGTTGCGCTTGCCGGTTTCATGCGGGTGTTAAGCGCGGATTTCGTCGCACAATTCGAAGGGCGGATGCTGAATATTCACCCCTCGCTTCTGCCGAAATACAAGGGATTGAACACCCATGCCCGCGCGATTGAGGCAGGCGATGCCGAGGCAGGTTGCACGGTGCATGAAGTGACTGCCGCCTTGGATGACGGGCCTATTCTTGGTCAGGCTCGCGTGCCAATTCTGCCCGGAGATACGCCAGAGAGGCTTGCAGCGCGGATTTTGCCGCTGGAGCACCAGCTTTACCCGATGGTGCTGCGCCGGGTGGCCTTGGGCGAGGGCGGGCTTATAACGCTGCCCTGAAGGCACGTATTTCACGCTCGATACGCAAAAGCTGCGCGCGGGCCATGCTCTGATCAAGGCGCAGCAGCATGATTTCTCTTTGAGCTGCTTGTCTTTCGCGCTGCGCAGCCCTTGCTTCGGATTCGCTCAAATCCCCGCGTGGCAGAATGGAACCTCGCCCCTGAAGCTGCGCAATTTCACGTCCGATTTCTACTATCCGTGCACGCTGTCGATGTGCGCTCAGACCAAGCTCATATCCTTGCAGAAACCGCGCTTCGCTCGCAGCAGGGCAGACATCGCGATAGCGCCGCCCTGCCTCGCCTTCGCGCAAACCACTTTGGGGGGTGCAATAGGTGACAAGCCCGCGTGCATAGCCCTGATCCCACAAGCTGCGCTCCGGTGTGACATCGACCTTGGCGCAGGCGGTGACATGGCGGGCAAACTGTGCCTCGCTTTCGCGGCCTGCTGCGCCGTCACGCTCTCCCACTGCGGCCCAATCGCCCTCTAGACAGTCTTCGCGCGAGATTGATGCGCACCCAGACAGGGTTGCGAGCATCAAGATAAGTGCAGCAAAACGCAACATCAGTTCCCTCCATCAGGCATGGGGTTCAGGGTCCAGTTTGTGCTCTGGGTCAAAGGACCATCCTCCGGGCGTAGCAGGATAGATGGAAAGCCGTTGTGGTTCGGCGCATCCGGCCAACCTTGGCTTTCCAGCGCGACACCATAAAAGGGGCGCGTGTCCGTGGTGCCATCATGGACCTGTAGCCCGGATTCAGTCGTGGACAGACTCAGGCTTGGAGCGTTCGGCTGGTCAGACAGGTCCAGCCAGGCAACCGCGCGCATCGGCTGGCGGGTCTGCGACAGGCAAAAACACTGGTCATAACCGGGGGGCTGTCCCAGCGGCTGACCCTGCCGCAAGTCCAGACGTCCGATAACAGGCTCCGGCCCTGCAATCGGGTATAATTCCGGGCCAACCGGCAGCACGTGATCGGCTGCAACGCGCAACCGGTGTCCCGCAAGGGGCCCGCGCCCTCTCAGGTTCCAATAGGCATGAGGGGCCAGATTGGCCAGCGTGGGCCGGTCCGTGCGACTTGTCAGGTCAAGCGCCAGCGTGGTGCCGCTGACGCTGTAGCATGCGTCAAACCTGCGTTTGCCCGGAAAGCCGCCCTCGCAATGGGCCAGTTCCAGCGACAGCGTGACATGTGCTGCCCCAAGATCCGTGATCTGCCACAGGCGCTGATGAACGCCCTCTGGGCCGCTGTGCAAAAGCTGCCCACCGTCATTGGGAACAAACCGCCAAAGCTGGTCTGCAATCATCGCTTCGGCCCCGCGCAACCGTCCGGCAACAGGGCCGACAACCGCACCGCAATAGATATTCTGGCCGCCATACGCCTCGGCGCGGTCGAACCCGACCACAAGCGATTGCGATAACCCCGCCAGATGCACGCTGTTCAGGATCGCCCCAAGGGTCAGGATGCCAACTTCCATCTGGTCCGTGCGCAGCACGACCCTGTGCGCCTGCCCGCCGCAGGGGGCAAGGCCGAATTCCGTGATCTGGCCTTGCTGCACCTGGCTACCCGTTGCCCTGTGCCATGCGCGC
Organism: Roseinatronobacter bogoriensis DSM 18756; assembly: GCF_004366635.1. Taxonomy (GTDB): domain Bacteria; phylum Pseudomonadota; class Alphaproteobacteria; order Rhodobacterales; family Rhodobacteraceae; genus Roseinatronobacter; species Roseinatronobacter bogoriensis. The sequence goes on from NZ_SORN01000001.1 coordinate 968,958, forward strand.
GGCATACAGCCCCACCGCCGCCGCATTCGAGACATTGAGCGAGCCGAAATCACCAACCGCCGGAATCCGCACAATCAGATCACAGGTGTCGCGCGTCTTGTCGCGCAGCCCCGGCCCTTCGGCCCCAAGCACCAGCGCAACAGGGCCGGGGGGGAATTGCGCGAGACCTTCGGCCAGACTGACCTCGCCCGTGCCATCAAGCCCCAGAATCACATAGCCAAGCGATTTCAGCAGCTCCATCTCCTCTGCCAGATTGCGCACACGCAAATAGGGCTGGCGTTCCAGCGCGCCGCTGGCAGTCTTGGCCAATGCGCCGGTTTCGGGTGCGGCGTGGCGCTGGGTGGCAATGACGGCCTGCGCGCCAAAAACCTCGGCCGAGCGCAGGATGGCGCCCACATTATGCGGGTCGCTGACACGGTCCAGCAGCACAACCAGCCCGCGCGCCCCTTCTGGCGCACAGACGCTGCGCGTATCGCCCCAGTCCAGCGGGCGCACTTCCAGCGCCGCGCCCTGATGCACGGCCTGCGCATCCAGCGGGGCTGCGAATTTGCGCGGGTCGCTGATCTCCGGCTCCATGCCCGAGGCCGCGACCGCATCGGCCAGCTTGTCGGCGGCGTTGCGCGTCAGGATCAGGCGGCGCTTGTCGCGGGCGGGGTTTTTCAGCGCATCCTCGACCGCATGCAGGCCGAACAGCCAGATCGTGGCCGCGGCACTGGCACGCTTGGCGCGTTCCTTGTCGATCACCCAATCGGGTTTCTTCATTGTATAATCGCTCTCATCATCTTTCAGCGGCAGAGGCCAAGCATGCGCAGAGCGGGGGGCAGGTGCAAGGGCGAAATGGGGGGCGCAAGAAGTTGGGGCAGGGGGCTTTTGTGCCCTTGACGCCTGCCTGTGCCTTCGATAATTGGGCTGCATCTAGGGCGACGGGCTGCAAGGTGCGGCAGCGGACTGTAACTCCGCCGGGGAGACCCACGCCTGGTTCGATTCCAGGGTCGCCCACCACTTTTCCTATAATTATCAGAGTGGTGGGGCTGTTCCGGCAGTGCTGTCTGCGCTGCTCATTTTCTCACGCGTAGTCGCCGAGTGTCGGGTGGTCGGCGCGCTTTCTTGCGGTGCCGAAACAACGCTGCGCGGAGTCAAGGGCGTCAGCCCGCCGCGCCTCAATGGGCCGTCCCCCGGCACGGCGATTTGGCTGGCCATTGCGCGCAGCTTTGATTTTGCGAGGATGTGGCAGGCATAAAGCGCTATAGCTTTGCCCGTGGCTCGCCGCACCACGGCCCGACGCTGCGCGGCTCACTCTTACAGGGATAGGGTCATCCAAAGGGTTGTGTCGTCGGAAGTAAGATTACGCGCTGAAACCTCGTTCGATAATACTCCAAGGTTTAAGCGCATCCCATGACTTCAATTACTCACGCGTTTGGATATAATTTAGTTCGTTTTCGATGTCTTCAATCATCATGATTTGCCGTTTGGATAGAAATCTAACATCGCTTATGCGATCTAAGGCTCTGATTTCTTCAATCTTCCAGTCTTCTACGTCGTCAATCAATTTCTGGAACAAAGTCTCTTTCTCGCCTTGCAACTTACTTCCCAGATCGTTGCATTCTGTTATTGCTTCCATTCTTGCAATTGAAACAGAAGTCACAGTTTCGGGTTTGCCCATACTATCGTGGCGTCGATGCAGTTCTCTGACGCGTGTTTTGAGCTGAACAGCGTGAATATTTAGCGCATGGATAGCTTCATCAAACGCTGCGATCGTCGCTGCATGGGCGCGCCGCTGCTCAGACGCATCGATCATTGACTGGTTTTCACGCGAAAATTTGTGACTGTCTTGCGCGATCTTGCGCGCAGTCAGAATTGACCAAAGTGCAAGCGCTGCCGCTAATACCGCAGCTAACGTTTGTATAAGTTCCAGAGCATTGTTCGTTAAAAACTCATCCATCCATCTTCAACGCCGAGATAAACGCCTGCTGCGGAATCTCCACTTTCCCGAACTGGCGCATCTTCTTCTTCCCGGCCTTCTGCTTCTCCAGCAGTTTCTTCTTCCGCGTCACGTCGCCGCCATAGCATTTCGCGGTCACATCCTTGCGCAGCGCCGCCAAAGTCTCGCGCGCGATGACCTTGCCGCCGATGGCCGCCTGAATCGGGATCTTGAACATGTGCCGGGGGATCAGGTCTTTCAGCTTCTCGCACATCGCCCGGCCCCGCCCTTCGGCGCGGTCACGGTGCACCATCATCGACAGCGCATCAACGGGTTCGTCATTCACAAGGATCTGCATCTTGACCAGATTATCCTGCCGGTAGCCGGTAATCTCGTAGTCAAAGGACGCATAGCCCTTGGTGATGGATTTCAGCCGGTCGTAGAAATCGAACACCACCTCATTGAGCGGCAGGTCATAGACCACCATCGCGCGGCTGCCGGCATAGGTCAGTTCCTGTTGGATGCCCCGCCGGTCCTGACAAAGTTTCAGCACATCGCCCAGGTAATCATCCGGCACCAGAATCGTGGCCTTGATGCGCGGCTCTTCAATATGGTCCACATGGGTCAGGTCGGGCAGGTCGGCGGGGTTGTGCAATTCCTGCACCTCGCCCGAGCGCATATGCACATGATAGACCACACTTGGCGCTGTGGTGATCAGGTCAATGCCATATTCGCGCTCCAGCCGGTCGCGGATCACTTCCAGATGCAGCAAGCCCAGAAAGCCACAGCGGAAGCCAAACCCAAGCGCGGCAGAGCTTTCCATCTCATAGCTGAAAGACGCGTCATTGAGGGCGAGTTTTTCAATCGCCGTGCGCAGGTCTTCGAATTCCGCCGAATCGACCGGGAACAGCCCACAGAACACCACAGGCACGGAGGGTTTGAACCCCGGCAGCGGTGTTTCGCAGCCCTTTTTCTCATGGGTGATGGTATCGCCCACCTTGGTGTCGCGCACCTGTTTGATGCTGGCTGTCAGAACACCAATCTCGCCCGGTCCCAGCTCTGCCACATCGACCATCGCCGGTTTCAGCACCGCCAGTTTGTCGATGCCGTATTTCGCGCCCGTCTGCATCATCTTGATGTTGTCACCCTTGCGGATGACCCCGTCCATGACGCGGATCAGCACCACCACGCCCAGATAGGGGTCGTACCAACTGTCAACCAGCATGGCTTTCAGCGGCGCGTTGCGGTCGCCCTGCGGGGCGGGCAGGCGGGTGACGATCGCTTCCAGCACATCGGGAATACCCAGGCCGGATTTTGCGGAAATCAGCACGGCATCAGAGGCGTCCAGCCCGATCACATCTTCAATCTGCGCGCGCACCTGCTCTGGCTCGGCCGCGGGCAGGTCGATCTTGTTGAGGACGGGCACGATCTCATGATCCGCCTCTATCGCGGTGTAGACATTGGCCAAGGTTTGCGCCTCGACCCCTTGCGAGGCGTCCACCACCAGAAGCGAGCCTTCCACCGCCCGCATGGAGCGCGACACTTCATAGGCAAAGTCCACATGGCCGGGCGTGTCAATCAGGTTCAGGACGTAATCCTGCCCGTCATTGGCGCGGTAGTCGATGCGCACTGTGTTGGCCTTGATGGTGATGCCGCGTTCACGCTCAATATCCATCGCGTCGAGCATCTGCTCTTTCATGTCACGATCAGCGACTGTGCCGGTTGACTGGATCAGCCGGTCAGCTAGCGTGGATTTACCGTGGTCGATATGCGCCACGATCGAGAAATTGCGGATATTTGCGAGCTCTGTCATGATGCTCGTATGTAGTGGAAAATGGCGCTGGTCAATATGCCTTGCACGCGCAGATCAGTTCTGCGCGTGCCTGCGCGAATAGCGGTTGTTCGATGGGCTGTACCAGCCATCCAGCGAACCGGCCGCGGGGGCATGGATTGTCACTTCCAGCGGGTGGCATTGGGCGGTATCTGACGAATGTTCCGCTCCGCAATCACCACCCGGACAGGCCGACAGGGCGCATAGCAGGTCTATTTCGGCAAAGAATTCGATGAAATCCCCTTTGCGCGCGGGGCTGGCCTTCATGAAATACTGCCCGGTGTCGCGGGTGAAGCCGGTGCACATGAACACGTTAAGCACATCATGGACCAGCGCCTCTGCCTCATGCAGGGGTTTTTCCAACTCATCCGCCAATGCCCGCGTCAGGTTGGAATGGCAGGTGTGGTGATAGTCCTGCCCGCTCAGCAGATGGTGGGTATACGGGTCGCAGCGCGTGCCGATCACGTCATGAACGCGCCCGCCATGTTCATCCACCCCGTACCAGTCGAGTGAATCTTCCAGAACGGTCGCCATGGGGCGCAGATAGGGCAGGCAGGACCAAAGCCTGTCGCCTGTGCGGATATGGCTGCCATGCAGCGCGCGGGTCTTGCCGGAATAGAAGCGCTCTTCCAGATTGCGGGCCTCAAACAGGTTCAGATCACCGACCTGCGGGCCTTCGGGGCAGGATATGCGAAAGAAGCTACCGGCGGTGACATAAAAGCAGCGCGCTTCGCGCGGGGGAATGACAATGCGCCCTGTCTGTGTGGCACCGGTTCGTGCGGCGCGGTATTGCTCCATCGGGGGAATGCGCAGGGTCTCATTCGGATAACAGATCACGGGGGCGACGGCGCGGCGCGCCTCGGCATCCTTTGGGGGCTTTGGCATCACTTTTCTCCTGCAAGGCAATATCTCGGCTCACGGCCCTTGGGCAGGGCCGTTTCTGCGCCACAGGCGACACATGTAAACAGCACGCGGCCATCCGCCAGTTTGCGTGTGTCCTGTCGCCAGCGACACTCACGCCGCTTCCACGGCTGAAGGACCAGAATCAGTGCAACGACAATCAGAACGCCAAGAACGAGGATCATGCCTCAACTGTGGGGCGCACAGGATGCAAGGTCAAGGGATTGTCACCATCCCTGCCGCGCGCAATTCGGCATGATCAGGATACCACATCGGGTTCTGCGGCAGGGTTCCCAGCCTTTCGACAAATTTCTCGTCTATGGATTGCGCACGGTAAATCGCCAGATCCCGCTGCATTTCAACGGCCGGGTCGATCATGCCGAAGTGATTGTCGCGCTGTAGCGCATATCCGTGCAGCCCGATCTGCCCCTCTGGCGAAAGTGACCGGGCAGAACCGCCTGCAAAGATGAGGGCACAGGCCGATGCGCAATGACCATCGACATGGGTGGCAATCTGGTGTTCGCGCAACACTGTGACCACGCCCCGCGCTTCGGCGACATATCCGCCACGGCTGTCCAGCACCATACGCTTGATCTGAGGATGTGCCGCGACCATGTTGCGAAGCGCCTCGGTCATGCCAAAATCCACCAGCCCGTTGAATTCGAAAGACTGGCCATCATCACTCAGCGATAATTCGAATTGCGGCGGCGGGGCAATGCGTTGCGGTTTTGGCAAGGCTTCAGTCCGGGCCATGCCAATACCGATGATCGCAAGTCCTATAAGCGCAAGCCCCAGTAGGACGCGCAACACATAAATATCGATTGGCCGTTCATGCATCTGTCCAAGATGCACGGAAAGTACATATTTTTCTACGGTCGATTTGTCGCAATAGCGCCATTGTCAGAAACAGCACGAAAAAACCGCGCCCCTGTGTGCAAGGGCGCGGTTTCCGAAGCAATTGGGCAGCAGGTTTACAATACCCGCTCGACCATCATCTTTTTGATTTCAGAAATTGCCTTGGCCGGATTCAGCCCCTTGGGGCAGGTCTTGGCGCAATTCATGATCGTGTGGCAGCGATAAAGCTTGAATGGATCATGCAGGTCATCCAGACGCTCGCCCGTTGCTTCATCGCGCGAGTCGATCAGCCAGCGATAGGCATGAAGCAGCGATGCAGGGCCAAGATAACGGTCGCCATTCCACCAATAGCTGGGGCAGGAGGTCGAGCAGCAGGCGCACATCACGCATTCATATAGCCCGTCCAGCTTTTCACGGTCTTCGATCGACTGCCGCCACTCTTTCGCGGGCGTGTTAGAGCTAGTCTCCAGCCACGGTTTGATGCTGGCATGCTGCGCGTAGAAATGCGTCAGATCCGGCACCAGATCCTTGACCACAGGCATATGGGGCAGGGGGTAGATCTTGATATCGCCCTTCACCTCATCCATGCCGAAAATGCAGGCAAGCTTGTTGCCGCCGTCAATATTCATCGCGCAAGACCCACAAATCCCCTCGCGGCAGGACCGGCGGAAGGTCAGGGTCGGGTCAATCTCGCTCTTGATCTTGATCAAGGCGTCCAGAACCATCGGGCCGCAGGTATCCATATCGACAAAATACGTGTCAACGCGCGGGTTTTCACCATCATCCGGGTTCCAGCGATAGATCTGGAATTTACGCAGGTTCTTGGCGCCCTCGGGCTTTGGCCAGGTCTTGCCTGTACGCATCTGGCTATTCTTGGGCAGGGTCAGTTGGACCATGAGTGCCTCCTTAAAGCAGGAACGGGGCAAGCCCGTCTGTGGCTAGACATCTAATCGTTTCGGGCCGTGTGGCAATCTCGACCACCAGCTCGCTGGTCTGGGGGCTGACAGTGCTTTGCCCCGCTGCCAGCGCAAGCCGTGTCAATTCGCTGGCGCTGGCATTGTTGATGACGCAATGACTGGCCGGTTCCAGCGGTATGCCGGGAAAGTTCTCGGCCAGGGCAGGGCGCACGGCACTGCGCGCGGCATCGCGGGCCAACTGGTCTTGCACATCTGCACAAGCGACCAGCGCCAGCAATGCCCAGACTGCGGCAAAGCGGATCAATAGACACGCGCCTTTGGCGCAATCTTCTTCATGTCGATCCCGCCATCGGCTTCGGCGGTCAATGGCGTGGTGACAACAGGCCGGTAATCCAGCCGCACTTCTGCCCCGTCAGCCCAAGCCAGCGTATGCTTGCGCCAATTGGCATCGTCGCGATCGGGGTAATCCTCATGCGCATGTGCGCCGCGGCTTTCCTTGCGCGCCTCTGCGCTGACCACTGTGGTCAGGGCACATGGCATCAGGTTGTCCAGTTCCAGCGTTTCCATCAAATCAGTGTTCCAGACCAGTGAACGGTCGGTGACCTTCAGATCAGCTGTCTTGGCGGCAACGGCCTTCATTTTCGTGCAGCCTTCGGCCAGGGTCTTGTCGGTGCGGAACACGGCCGCATCTGCCTGCATGGTTTTCTGCATCTCAAGGCGCAGTTCAGCCGTCGGTATCGCCCCGTTGAGGTTGCGGAAATGGTCAAACCGCGCGACAGCCTTGTCCACACTCGCCTTGTTCAGCGTCGGGTTGGCGGCTTTCGGGTCGACCACCTGCCCGGCACGGATGGCCGCAGCGCGGCCAAACACAACAAGGTCGATCAGTGAATTGGACCCAAGGCGGTTGGCGCCATGCACACTTGCGCAGGCCGCTTCGCCAACAGCCATCAGGCCGGGGGCAATGCGGTCCGGGTTCTCGCTATCGGCATTCAGCACTTCACCCCAGTAATTCGTGGGAATGCCGCCCATATTGTAATGCACGGTCGGCAAAACCGGGATCGGTTCCTTGTTCACATCGACACCAGCAAACACACGCGCACTCTCCGAGATTCCGGGCAAGCGCAGTTTCAGTGTCTCTGGTGGCAGGTGGTTCAGGTGCAGGTGGATATGGTCCTTGTTCGGACCGACACCGCGCCCTTCCCGGATTTCCATGGTCATGCAGCGCGACACCACATCGCGGCTGGCCAGATCCTTGTAGGTGGGGGCATAGCGCTCCATGAAGCGTTCGCCCTCGGAATTGGTCAGATACCCGCCCTCGCCGCGCGCGCCCTCAGTAATCAGACAGCCCGCGCCATAGATGCCGGTCGGGTGGAACTGGACGAATTCCATGTCCTGCAACGGCAGACCCGCCCGCGCGATCATGCCATTGCCGTCGCCTGTGCAGGTATGCGCCGAAGTGGCAGAGAAATAGGCGCGCCCATAACCACCTGTTGCCAGCACGACCATCTTGGCGCTGAACAGATGCAACGTGCCGTCATCCAGCTTCCACGCCAGCACGCCCTGACACACCCCATCTTCGGACATGATCAGGTCAGTGGCGAAATACTCGATGAAGAATTCGGCCTTCTGCTTGACGGACTGGCCATAGAGCGTGTGCAGCATGGCGTGGCCCGTGCGGTCGGCAGCGGCGCAAGTGCGTTGCACGGGCGGGCCTTCACCATATTCGGTTGTATGGCCGCCAAAGGGGCGCTGGTAGATCTTGCCTTCCTCGGTGCGCGAAAACGGAACGCCGTAATGTTCCAGTTCATACACGGCCTTGGGCGCTTCGCGGGCCAAGTACTCCATGGCATCCGTATCACCCAGCCAGTCGCTGCCCTTGACTGTGTCATACATATGCCACTGCCAGCTATCCGGGCCCATATTGCCCAGACTGGCCGCAATGCCACCCTGCGCCGCAACTGTGTGCGAGCGGGTCGGGAAAACCTTGGTCACGCAAGCGGTCTTCAGCCCTTGCTCGGCCATCCCCAGTGTCGCGCGCAAGCCAGCGCCACCTGCGCCAACCACGACAACGTCGTAAAAATGTTCTTCAATCTTGTATGCAGACATGTCTTTCCCTCAAGCGCTGAACAGCACAGTTGCAACCGACAGCACACCAGCCACACCAAAGGCCCAGCATAGCAGCGTATTGGCCAAAAGCGCGGCAGTGCGCTGCGCCTTGTTGGGGACGTAGTCCTCAATCACAGTCTGCAAACCTTGTTGCAAATGCGCAAACACCGTGATGATGAACAACACAGCCACCAACGCGTGCCAGAGATTGGAGTAGGTGGCAACAAATGCCTCATGTCCACCGCCCAATGTGCGCCCGAACGGAAAGATGAACAGCAGTGTCAGCGGAATAAGCGCAACGGATGTTACGCGCTGCGACCACCAGTGATGCGATCCTTCGCCTGCTGCGCCATGCCCATGGACGCGGGCGTAATCTGTCTTGAAACCCATAGTCCTGCCTCCTCAGACGATGATGATGGTCAAAAGCGTCAGCACAGCGGTTCCAGCGAACACGCCATAGCTGGTCTTTTCGACCGTTTCGACATCCATCATGCGTCCGGTGTCCCAGATTAGGTGCCGTATGGAATTGAGCATGTGATACCAAAGTGCCGCCAATGACCCGATCAGAACCAGCAAGCCCAGGATCGAGGTCAACAGACCATCAACCGTGGCGAAATACTCCGCACTGAATGCGCCTGCGGCGAACCACCAGACAATCAGGATCGCTGCCAGCGTCATGCCAACCCCGGTGATGCGATTCAGAATTGACGTGATGCCCGACAATGGAAGGCGGTATATTTGCAAATGTGGCGATAATGGGCGATTGCCCCGGTTCACATCGGCCATGAAAGGCTCCCTTTGCTCCGACAGGGCTGCGGAATGGCAGCCATGAACTATATGCGCTTCACATACTGATTTTCACGCGAATGTCACGCACTCAGGTGAAAAGCACAGGTTAAAATACATATGTTTGCGACAAAATCCTCTTCCTTGGGGGTTTTGTGATCACGCGTTTGAATTAAGTGATCACAAATTATCGCGGCAAGCCCAAGGGAAAAGCACCTCAGAGTCGCGCCGGGAATCATGCGGCGTCCGTTATGCCTGTTCCCGCGCGCAAGCCGGGTCAGACGGGCATCAAGACCCAGTAATCCAGATCAAGCAGGACGTCAGGATGGTATTTGCCACCCTCGTCTTTCAAAACCCCGGCGGCACCCTTGGTGGCCACCAACCGCAACCGCAACGCGCCAACACCCGGCGCAGTTGTCTCGGCGCGGTCCAGAACTTCCGACCAGGCCCGTATCGTGTCTCCGGCAAAGCACGGGTTGGCGTGGCTGCCAGCGTTGATCGCCGCAATCATCTGCGCATTGGCCAGGCCATTGAACGACAGCGCCCGCGCCATGGAAATCACGTGCCCACCATAAACCAGCAATTTCCCATCTGCGCGCTGGGTCGTATCAAAATGCACTTTCGAGGTGTTTTGCCACAACCGTGTTGCCAGCATATGCTCGGCTTCTTGGACGGTCACGCCATCAACATGATCAATCCGCTCGCCGATTTCGTAATCACCCCAGCGATGTGGCTCTCCGGCAAGCGCGAAATCATATCGCGTGAAATCCAGCCCCGCTGGCACGATCAGATCTTGCGGTGCCACCACCGCGTTCAGTTCCGGCACAACAGGGTCGGGCGCAGGCGCATCCGGGTTGCGCTTGCGCACCATGACCCAACGCACATAGTCCAGCACGGTGGCACCATGCTGGTTCTCGCCGCGTGTGCGCACCCAGACAACACCGCTTTTTCCGTTGGAATTCTGCTTCAGCCCGATGACTTCCGAATGGCTGCGCAAACTGTCGCCGGGATAGACAGGCTGCAGAAAGCGCCCCTCCGCATAGCCCAGATTGGCAATCGCGTTCAGGCTGACATCCGGCACTGTCTTGCCAAAGACAATGTGAAAGCCGATCAGGTCATCCACCGGGCTTTGCGCAAGGCCGCAGTCCCGCGCAAATTCATCCGATGAATAAAGCGCCGTGCGCGCAGGATACAGCGCATGATACAGCGCGCGCTCCCCGCCCGACACAGTGCGCGGCACGGCATGTGTAATTATCTGCCCGATGCGATAATCCTCGAAAAACCGCCCCGCTGTCGTCTTGCTCATGTTCTGCCTCATTTTCTTGCTTGCAAATACTCGCGGGGGCGGCCGCTTGCGGCCGGGGGCGGCAGCCCCCTGACCTATAGACTTCCGAGCTTCAGCTCGGGCGAATAGGTCACATCCGCATCCTTGATCACGGCCTGTGCGCAGCGCATCAGCCCGCTTTCAGGGTCATGCGCATAGGCCGGGGAGCCATAGAGCTCCCAGCCCTGCGCAAGGGCCTGTGTGACCTTATGGCAAAACTCCGATGTATCTTCGGCTGTCAACAGGCGATAGGCGCGCATCATGCAGCCCCCCCAAAGGGCCATGGCCCCAGCCAGCCGTGAATCTGGCCAACAATCAGCATCAGGAACAATGCCCCGACAATTGCAGCGCCTTCTTTCCATGCGGGTGCCTCGGGCGGGCGGGTCCAGTCACGATTGGCACGGTTTATCAGGATGACCGAAACCACCGCCCAGGCCAGCAGTCCGCCAAATAGGATCAATCCCTGCAGTGTGCCAACAACCAGCAGATGGCCCACCGCCCAGGCCTTGAACCCGGAAAGTTGCGGGTGCCGGATGCGCCGGTGAAGATTGGTTTTCAGGCCCGAAACCGCATAAAGGTAGAATGCCAGCAGCAACAGCAGATTGTTGACATGCACCATCCAGAAGGGGGTGGTCCACAAAACGGTCGGCTCTGCCATGCGGTAGCCGATCACCATCAGCACGATAGAGATCAGCAGCGCCACGGCGACAACGCCTTTGCCTGCCTCGCCCATTTCGGCGCGTTTTTCCGGGGCAAGACGCTTGAAGAAATGCGCGCCCGCCCAAAGTGCGACCCCAAGGATCAGGATCAAGGTTCCCATATTGGCTACTCCGTCAATTCCGCAAAAGCCTGCGCTTTTGCAAGGGTTTGCTTTGCAGTCACAATATGCAGATTCTCGACGATCATGCCATCGAGAACCGCAACCCCTTCGCCGCGCGCTGTTGCCGCATCAAATGCCTCGATCTGGCGTTTCGCAAGTGTGATTTCCGCCTCGGACGGCGAGAAGACCTCATTGGCAATGGCAAGCTGCGATGGGTGGATCAGGGTTTTTCCGTCAAAGCCCATGTCGCGGCCCTGGACGCATTCTGCGCGCAAGCCCTGCTCATCCCGAAAGGCGTTATAGACCCCGTCGATTGCAATGATCCCCACGGATTTGGCCGCAATCAGGGGCAGTTGCAGGGCTGTCATCATCGGCAGGCGGTCTGCGCGCGCGCGGCAGCCCATATCCTTGGCCAGATCATTGGTGCCCATGATAAAACCGGCCATGCGCGGCGCACAGGCAATGGCATGAGAGTTCAGCACCCCTTTGGGCGATTCCATCATCGCCCAGATGCGGGTGTCCGCTGTTTCTTCCCGGGCATCCAGCTGGTGGGCCAGCGCTTCGATATGGACGGCTTCATCGACTTTGGGCAGTAAGATCGCCTCTGGCCGGACCGAGGCGATGACATCCAGATCATCGCGCCCCCATTCGGTGGACAGGGCATTGATCCGCACCAGTTTCGCCCGTTTTCCGTAGTCGTGGCTTTCGAGTGTTTCGGCCAGCAAAACCCGCGCGCGTGCCTTTTCATCAATGGCGACAGCATCCTCCAGATCGAAGATGATCGCATCGGTGTCCAGCGTCGTCGCTTTTTCCAGCGCACGCGCCTTGGAGCCGGGAATATAAAGTACAGACCGAAACGGGCGCGTGTCCATGTGTCATCCTTCGTAATTTTCTGTCGCCTGTGCATCATTTCCGGACACAAATGGCAAGGGGGTATGCGCTGCGTTGCAGCATTTTCTCGGAATGTCACGCGCTAACATGCGCCGGCCGGTGGGTTAACCTTGTTTTTGCATGCATCTGTCAGGCTGGGCGGGTCTGCATCCCACGTGCCTGAGGAGTTTTTCATGCGCCCTGTCTTCTTGAGTTTTGCTCTTTTCCTTTTTGCCGGAACGCAACCGGCTTTTGCAAAGGCCATGCAATGCGGGCCGCGTGATATGGTCCTGAACATGCTGGCCGCACAGGATCAGACGCGTCGCGCCATCGGGCTTGCGGGGCGCATGGTGATGGAGGTCTTTGCCGCCGCAGACAGTGCCGACTGGACCATCACCGTGACCCTGGCAGACGGCCGCATGTGTATGCTGGCCACAGGCACCGCCTTTGAGGCTGCCGAAACACTCGTGCCGATGAAAGGAGTCGTACTCTGATTGAAACATATGTTGCGCACTATGCATCATATGTTGATTTTATGCGCTGGCGGTGCTAAGTGCTATTCGCATGACCCAGTCCTTCACCAGATTGCTTGCCGCGCGCCTCGATAGCCTACCTGCACGGATGCAACAGGCCGCACGCTGGATTGCGGCGAACCCGCATGAAGTCGCATTGCTGTCGATGCGCGAGCAGGCGCGCATGGCAGGCGTGCAACCCGCCACAATGACGCGGCTTGCGCAGGCGCTTGGCTATGACGGTTTTGAGGCATTGCGCGCTGAACATGCGGCAGCCTTGCGCCATGCGCCGTCCGGGCTTGCGCGGCAGGCCGATGGCCGATTGCCACTTTGTGCAGAGAGTGCAGAAGGGCAGGCGTTGGAAATGCTGACACAGGCGCAGGGGCAGGTCGCAGAATTATGTGCAGGTGACATGCTTGCCTCTCTCGGCAAGGCCGCCGAATTGATGATTCGGGCGCGTCGGGTGTATATTCTTGGCAGGCGCTCAAGCCATGCGGTTGCGTGGCACCTCTATTATGCATTGTCGCTGGTGACAGAGCGCGCCAGTTTGCTGGATGGCATTGGCGGCACCGGTCTGGATGCGCTGTGGCATGCAGGGGCAGAAGATGTCCTTTTTGTCTGCGGTGTCGCCCCGTACACGCGCGCTGTGGTCGAGGCGACATTGCAGGCGCAGGCGCGCGATATTCCGATCATTGCCTTGACGGATTCGCGCTTGTCGCCCTTGATCGCGGCGCGGGGTGTCGGTCTGATCGTTCCAACCCACAGCGCCAGTTTTCTGCATGCGATGACTCCTGCATTCCTGATTGCCGATATACTGGCGGCCCTTGTGGCGCGCGCAGATGACCCCGGCACGCTGGCGCGCCTCGAAGGGCTGGACCGCCAGCTTGCGGCGCTGAATACTTATATCTCTCAACCCCTTGAGGCTTCGAAATGACACATCTTCTGCACCGTTCCATCCATACGCCGCCACGTCATGCCGTATCGGCACAGGGGCTGCATTTCACTGATTCCGAAGGGCGGCAGTATATCGACGCATCCGGCGGCGCGGCGGTGTCTTGCTTGGGCCATGCCCACCCGGATGTGATTGCCGCATTACATGCCCAGCTTGACCGGCTGGCCTATGCGCATACCGGCTTTTTCACCACCGATGTAGCCGAGGAATTGGCCGATACCCTGATTGCAGATGCGCCAGCGGGTTTGAGTCATGTTTACCTTGTCTCTGGCGGGTCAGAGGCGGTCGAGGCGGCGCTGAAAATGGCGCGGCAGTATTTCACCGAAACCGGCCAGCCCCAGCGCCGCCACATCATCGCGCGGCGGCAAAGCTATCATGGCAACACTTTGGGCGCATTGGCCGCAGGCGGCAATGAATGGCGTCGCGCCCAGTTCAAACCACTGTTGATGGAGGCGCATCACATCGCGCCCTGCTTCGCTTATCGCGAGCAATGGGAAGGCGAAACAGACGCCGATTACGCCGCCCGCGCAGCAGGCGAGCTGGAAGCAAAGATACTGGAACTTGGGGTCGATACGGTCGCGGCCTTTGTCGCTGAGCCGGTGGTCGGGGCAACGGCCGGTGCGGTGCCTGCAGTGGGCGATTACTACAAGCGCATCCGTGCAATTTGCGACAAATACGGCGTGTTGTTGATCTTGGATGAGGTCATGTGCGGTATGGGGCGCACTGGCAGCCTGTATGCCTGTGAACAAGATGGAATATCCCCGGACCTTCTGACCATCGCCAAAGGCCTTGGCGGGGGGTATCAGCCCATCGGGGCGACCCTGCTGAGTGAGAAGATCTACCAGGCATTCGCGCAGGGCAGCGGGTTCTTTCAGCATGGTCACACCTATATGGGCCATCCGATGGCCGCCGCAGCCGGGCTTGCGGTGCAAAAGGTCATCAAACAGGATAATCTGCTGGCCAATGTGCAGGCGATGGGCGTGGAATTGCGCCAGCAATTACAGGCCGCCTTTGGCCAACATGCGCATGTGGGCGATATTCGGGGCAGGGGGCTGTTTCAGGCCATCGAGCTGGTCGAGGATCGCCAGACCAAAGCGCCATTCGACCCCGCGCGCAAACTTCATGCCCGCATAAAGTCTGAAGCAATGGCGCGTGGGCTGATGGTCTATCCGATGGGGGGCACGATTGACGGGGTACGCGGCGATCATGTGCTTCTGGCACCGCCTTTTATCGTCACCCCTTCAGATGTGGCCGAGATAACAGGGCGTCTGTCCGAGGCGGTGAATGCCGCCTTGCAGCCATGACCCTGGCGTTCCCCCCGATAACAGATGCCAACTGGCCCGCGGAAATTTCTGATATGCGCACGGGCTTTGCGGGCCAGTTGAATGTCTATCGGGTGATGGCCCATCACCCAGCGCTGTTGCGCGCATGGTCGGGGCTGCGTGAGCATATCGTCAATAACACTGCCCTTGGCCGCGAAAGGGCAGAGGTGGTGATCCTGCGGCTCGCCCACAGGCTGTCATCCGGCTATGAATGGAACCAGCATGTCGCGCGCGGATTGAAGGTCGGTTTGTCAAAGGACCGGATCGCGAGCCTGCGCGGTCCGCTTGCAGATATGGCGGCAGAAGATGCGGTCCTCGCTGGCGCTGTCGACACGCTGTTGGATCAACACAGGCTGGCGCCCCAGCAGATGGCTGAACTAAATGATCTGATCGGGCAGCACGCAGTTCTGGACCTGATGGCGACGACAGGCATGTATCTGACGCTTGGGTTTCTGCTCGAAACGACAGGCTGTCCGCTGGATGCCAGTGTCCGGGATGACCTTGCGCGTAATGCACCGGAGCTCATGGTGTGAAACAGAATAGAAAAAGCCCGCAATGCTCTATTGCGGGCTTTCGTATCGGGTTTGTGCAGAGTGTCAGCGCGGCGCGATCATCATGATCATCTGCCGCCCTTCCATTTTGGGCATATTCTCGACCTTGCCGATCTCGCCGACATCTGCTGCGACGCGGTTCAGAAGCTCTGCGCCAATGTTCTGGTGTGCCATTTCACGGCCACGGAAACGAAGGGTCACCTTGACCTTGTCGCCACCTTCGAGAAACCGCAAAACGTTGCGCATTTTCACTTCATAGTCATGCGTGTCGGTATTTGGGCGGAATTTGACTTCCTTGATCTCGATGATGTGCTGTTTCTTGCGCGCTTCCGCTTCGCGTTTTTGCAACTCATACTTATATTTGCCGAAATCCATGATCTTGCAGACAGGCGGCGTAGCGTTGGGAGAGATTTCAACAAGATCAAGACCGGCCTCATCGGCCAGTGCCATCGCTTGAGCGGGTGTAACAACCCCTAGATTTTCACCTTCGGCCCCGATCAGGCGAATCTCTGTGGCGCGAATGCGGTCATTCACGCGCGGTCCGGTGTCACGTTGTGGCGGGGCATTATGCGGTCTGCGGGCTATGGTGTCGTTCCTTGTTCTGTTCAAATCGGTGAGTTACACTAAATCTGAGCGTTGCGCAATTCAAGCGCGAAGATCAATGGTTACTGGCGATAACGTGCTTGTTTTCTGCCTGCGGCGAAGTGCCCATTGCAACTGCCGCCGCTTTTGTCATATCGCGCGAGAGAGTAACAATGTTCAGAAGGATAGAACCATGAACAAATCCCTTCTAATTGCTATTGCAGCCGCTGCTGCGGCCGTCGGTATATGGTTCGGGATACAGTCACGTCAGGGGCCCGAAGTGATCGAGCCTGCCGTCGAGACAACACCTGCGCCGGAAACCACCGAAACAGAAATTGAAGAGCCAGAAATTGCTGAGCCCGAGCCGGAACCTGAGCAAGAGCCTGCCATTGAAGAAGAAGCGGTTGAAGAGCCCACGACCGACGAGTTGATGGAAGATGTTGCAGAAGATGCCGCTGAAACTGTCGAAGAGGCAGTAGAAGGCGAAGTCGAGGCAACCACAGAGCCTGTCGAATCGATGGTTGATGACATCGTCGGTGATGAGGCCGAATCCATCGACGAGTCTGCCGTTGAAGATGCAGTGCAGGATGCGGAAGAAACGCTGTCTGATGAAGCCGCAGAAGAAACTGCCGATGCTATCGAAGAGGCTATCGAGTTGCAGGATCTTGGCCTTGATCTGTCGCTGGATTCCATCCGCGCGCAGATTGATGCAGCCAATCTGAACGTCGCAGAGCGCGGCATCATCGAAGGGCTGTTGCAGTCTGCGGGTGAAAACCCGGAACTGCTGGAGCAGGTGGTCGAGCGCTTGCGCGAGATGACCGGCAACTGATCTTGACAACATGTTGAGGCAAGGCCCGGATGCCACTTGGTGTCCGGGCCTTTTTGATTGCGCGTCGTGTTACCACCTCAGGCGCAACTCGTGCTTGCCACCTGACACAAGGTACCTGATGACTGCTTGGAGGGCGTTGCAGTCTTTGACCGGCGCGGAAACAAGGCGCAAAGCGCCGCCGCGCATCGCCGGGCCGCCCCCTCGGCACGGCGATTTGGCTGCCACCTGCGCAACGATTTGATCTTTCAGGGACTTGGCCAGCATAAAGCGCTACAGAGTAAACCTTGGATCGCCGCACCGCGGCCCTGCGCTGCGCGGCTGTGCACCCGGCCTCGCTATGTCCCCTTTGTCCCGCATAGCCGCCTCTCGTGAAAGCATCGGAATCATGAGCGGGAACCTTTCGTCAGCTGGCGAGCACTAGCCTCTGCGGCGCCTGCGGCGGCCCCCATCAGAATCACCCCCGCCGGTGTTGAAGCTGACATCCGGCAGGGTGACGATCTTGCCTAACTCGGGAAATTTATCGACAGCATGGGGCAGGGCATTTGCATTGACGAAATGCTCCTGAAAGCGCGGCTCGATTGCGGTTTCGACCTTGTGGATGCGCCGCACCGTCCCCTCTATCGCGTTGCGCGCTGCGATGCTGCACAATGCCATGCGCGCCCCTGTCCCGGCGGCATTGCCCGCGCTGGTGACATTTTTCAGCAGCGCATCTGGGATCATGCCCAGAACCATGGCATGTTTGGAACTGATATGCGCCCCGAAAGCACCTGCCAGCACCACGCGGTCCACGTGGTCCGTGCCAATTTCATCCATCAATAACCGTGCGCCCGCGTAGAGCGCGGATTTCGCCAGTTGGATCGCGCGGATATCGCCCTGCGTCACGGTTATGCGCGGCCCGCCTGTGGCCGTTGCGTCATGGATCAGATAGGCATGGGTGCGCCCTTCGGGCTGGCAACGCCATGTGCCCGTCTGTTCGGCAGAGCCGATCAGGCCAGAGGCATCGACCAGCCCGGCCATGCGCATCTCTGCCACCGCCTCGATAATGCCTGACCCGCAAATGCCGGTAATGCCGGTCTGGGCGGTGGCCTCGTCGAATCCGGCCTCATCCGACCATAATTCACAGCCAATAACCCGAAAGCGCGGTTCTTTCGTCACCGGATCAATCTCTATCTTTTCAATCGCGCCGGGGGCTGCGCGCTGCCCGGAAGAGATTTGCGCCCCCTCAAAGGCCGGGCCTGTCGGTGAAGAACAGGCCAGCACCCGCCGCTTGTCCCCCAACAGGATTTCAGCATTGGTGCCGACATCCACCACCAGTACCAGATCTTCCGAGGTTTCGGGACTTTCGGACAACGCCACAGCGGCGGCATCCGCGCCGACATGCCCGGCAATGCAAGGCAGCAGATAGCCGCGCGCCGCGGGGTTCATGGCCTTCATGCCCAGATCGCGGATATCCAGCGAAATCGCATCAGATGTGGCCAGCGCAAATGGGGCCTGACCCAGTTCCACCGGGTCAATCCCCAGAAACAGGTGGTGCATGACCGGATTGCACACGATCACCGCTTCCATGATCTCGCGCGCGGTGATCTGTGCGTCTTCGGTAATGGCAGCGATCAACGTATCCATGCCTTCGCGCACGGCGCGGGTCATCTCGATATCGCCGCCGGGGTTCATCATGGCATAGCTGACGCGGCTCATCAGGTCTTCGCCGAAACGGATCTGCGGGTTCATGATTCCGGAGGAGGTGACAACCTCACCAGTGCGCAGGTCGGTCAAATGGGCCGCGATGGTGGTAGAGCCAAGGTCGATTGCAAGGCCATACAACCCGCCCTCGTATAGTCCGGGCCAGATGTCCAGCACGCGGTGCGGTCCCGGTTTATGGTCCTTGTGCAGGGCGACAGTGACGCGCCATTTCCCTTCGCGCAAGGTGGGCTGCAATTTGCGCAGCACATCCAGTCCGGCAGTGATTTCCGGCACCTGCCACTCTGTGCGCAGTGCCTTGGCCAGTCGCTCGAAATCGCCCGAAGGCTCGTGCATGTCGGGTTCCTGCACCTCGACGAAGTAAAGCCGCGTTG
Organism: Roseinatronobacter bogoriensis DSM 18756; assembly: GCF_004366635.1. Taxonomy (GTDB): domain Bacteria; phylum Pseudomonadota; class Alphaproteobacteria; order Rhodobacterales; family Rhodobacteraceae; genus Roseinatronobacter; species Roseinatronobacter bogoriensis. The sequence goes on from NZ_SORN01000001.1 coordinate 988,108, forward strand.
CTGGGTCCATCGTCATGGCCCGCGCTGTAGCGGCCTTGCGCACGACTTGACGGTGCACCTGGCTTTCAGCGGGCACGTCGATGACAACATCGCCCATGACCTTGGCCTGACAGCCCAGACGCCGCCCTTCTTTCAGGCCACGTTTGTCGTGGTATCGCTGTTCGACCGCATTCCACTCTGACAGCGCATCGGCTGCGACTGTGACCCCGTGCTTTGAATACTCGCCAATGCCGGGTGATATCTGACATTTCGAGCAGATGCCACGCCCGCCGCATACCGAATCGAGATCCACACCAAGCTGCCGCGCAGCGGTCAGGACAGGGGTTCCAAGGGCAAAGCGCCCCCGTTTCCCCGAAGGTGTAAAGATTACAAGTGCATCTGACATGCCGTCCCTCCTGAACTGAACCCTCAGATAACCGTCTGAGCGCCAGAGGAAAGGCCGGATCGCGGCATACTATGCCAAAATACCGTCAGCGCGCGACAAGCACCGATACCTGAGAATGCCGCACAACCCGCGCTGCGGTCGAGCCGATGAAGTAATCGCTCATGCCCGGCTTGTGGCTGGCGATCATGATCAGGTCGGCTTTGCAATCTTCCGCACAGGCCAGAATATTCTCCGAAGGGCGCCCCCCGCGAATATCGACATCGACATTCTTGGCCTTCGCAACTGAAGACAGCGCTTCGAGTTGTTCGCGAATGGCCTTGCGATGTTGCAGCAATTGTTCCCGAGCGACCGCCGCGGCCAGATAAGCCGGGACTTCATCAAGCACATGCACCAGCGTGATGGAGCCATCCGGATCGACCAGCTTGTTCGCTTTCTGGATCAATGCCCGGCTGGTTGCGCCCTTGTTGAACAGCGCTACCGCCACAACGATTGACTTATACATGATCACTCCCTTCAGTATACTTTTTGCGTCCATGCGGCGCTATTGCGGGCATTCCCTAGCCGCAGCATGGCACAGCAGCCCCCCGCAAGACAATGCTTGTGCCGGGCATAGCAAACTGCCCGGTACAAGCATGGCGCATTGCGGCGGGCTTAGCGCGTGACCAGCACCGAGACTTGTGCATGGCGCACGATGCGTGCCGCAGTAGAACCGATGAAATAATCACTCAGGCCGGGCTTGTGGCTGGCGATCATGATCAGGTCTGCGCCTGCCTCTTTCGCGGCGCCAAGAATGGATGCCGATGGCTGGCCTTCGCGGATAACGGTTTTCACCTCAACACCGGGGGCCAGTTTCGCGATAACGGCAAGCTGTTCTTCAACCTCGCGCCGGCGCGCGCTCAGATGCTCTTTGGGGATAGAGGCCGCGACGTAACCGGGCACCTCGTCAATGACGTGGACAAGCGTGATCTTGCCGCCTTCATTCAGCAGGTTTTGCGCTTTCGCAAGTGCGGCGCGCGTGGTGGCCCCTTCGTTGAAAAGGGCGGCGGCGATCAGAATGGAAGAATACATGTTGGTTTTCCTGTTGTTATGATTCAGCGTTCCACAAGAACCGAGCACTTTGCATGACGTATCACGCGCGCGGCGGTCGAGCCAATAAAATAGTCCCGCAGCCCCGGCTTGTGGCTGGCGATCATGATCAGCTCTGCGCCCGAATCCTCGGCGGCTTGTAATATCTGCCCGGAAGCCGCACCGCGGCGCACCTCATATGCGATGCGGATATCTGCTTTGGGGTCGATCATGGCGCGCAACTCGACCACGGCCTCTGCGCGGCGGCGTTCCGAGATGTCGCTGGGAAGTTCGGCGGCGATATAGCCCGGCACATCTTCAAGCACATGAAGCAACCGGATCTCGCCCCCCTCATCCAGAAATGTTGCAGCGCGTTCCAATAGCGCGCGGCCCTGTTCGATATGTTCCAGATCGACAGCCACGATAATTCTGCCATACATGCTGGCCTCTCCTTTCCTGTTGCGCAAAGCTATCTTGCACATCAAGCTGAGCACAGTCGTTGATTTCGGTCAAACCGTCCGAAAGGTTAAAGTATTTTGTGCGCCATATGACACAGGACACGCGGTGACGGTTCAAGGGCTTTGTGAAAGCGGGATGGTTTCGCCAAGCCGAGCTTGGCCAGTCATGACGGCAGCAAGCAAGAAGTGCGGCACATTCTTGCCTGTGTTACAGGTTGAAATGACACGTGACCCTTGCGGCCCTTGCGACTATGCCGGTATCTGCGCCAAGAATAGAGCAGAATTTACAGGCAGGATACGCAATTTCATGACGGTTTCACTTGTCATTCTGGCTGCTGGGCAGGGCAGTCGCATGCAGTCTGACTTGCCCAAGGTGCTGCATCCGCTGGGGTCTGTGCCGCTGGTCCTACATGCGATGCGCGCCGGGCGCGCGCTGGACCCGGAGCGCGTGGTTGTGGTGGTCGGGCATGGCGGCGATGCAGTGGCGGAAGTGGTCGCTGCCGAAGACGACAGCACGATAGTTGTACGACAAGATAAGCAGCTTGGCACGGCCCATGCCGTCGATCAGGCGCGCGAGGCGCTGGCGTCCATGTCAGGCGATGTGGTCGTGCTGTATGGAGACACGCCCTTGATCCGGCCAGAGACGCTGGAGGCCATGATCATGGCGCGCAAGCACCATGACATCGTCGTTCTTGGTTTTGAGGCAGCAGATCCCGGCCGCTACGGTCGGCTGGTCGTGGATGGCGACACTTTGGCCCGGATCGTCGAGTTCAAGGACGCAACAGAGGCAGAGCGCGCCATCACCCTGTGCAACAGTGGCGTTATTTGCGCGGACCGCGCGACCCTGTTCGACCTGATTGCGCAGGTTGGCAATGACAATGCAGCGGGCGAGTATTACCTGACCGACATCGTTGCGCTGGCTGCGGCGCAAGGATTGTCCGCAGGTGTTGTAACCTGCCTTGAGGCCGAGACATTGGGCATCAACACCCGCAGTGAACTGGCACAGGCCGAAGCCGTGTTTCAGACGCGCGCCCGCGCCGAAGCGTTGGAGAATGGCGTGACTCTTTTTGCGCCAGAGACGGTCTATTTCGCGCAAGACACTTTCATCGGGCGCGGTGCAGTGGTGGAACAATTCGTCGTATTCGGGCCAGATGTCACGGTTGAGAGCGGTGCCACGATCCGCGCCTTCAGCCATCTTGAAGGTGCACATGTCAGTCGCGGTGCCGTGGTCGGCCCCTATGCCCGGCTACGCCCCGGTGCAGAACTGGCCGAGGATGTGCGCGTGGGCAATTTTGTCGAGATCAAGAATGCCGAACTGGGCGAGGGGGCGAAGGTCAATCACTTGTCATATGTGGGCGATGCAAGCATCGGCGCGCGCGCCAATCTTGGCGCCGGGACAGTGACCTGCAATTACGACGGCGTGTTCAAACACCGCACGGAAATAGGCGAGGGGGCGTTTATCGGCTCTTCCACCATGCTGGTGGCGCCTGTGCGCGTGGGGGCGGATGCGCTGACCGGTTCCGGCTCTGTGATCACATCGGACGTGCCGGATGGTGCCTTGGCGCTGGGGCGCGCGCGTCAGGATACGAAACCGGGTTTGGGCAAACGGCTTATGGACAGGTTGCGCGCGGCCAAGGCCGCGAAAGCGAAAGGCTAGGGCGAATGTGTGGAATTGTGGGTGTTCTGGGTGATCATGAAGTGTCGCCACTTATCCTAGATGCGCTGAAACGGCTGGAATATCGCGGCTATGACAGTGCGGGGATTGCCACCGTTAATCGTGGCAAGCTGGATCGTCGCCGCGCGGTTGGCAAGCTGATCAACCTGTCCGATACGCTTGTTCATGACCCACTGCCCGGCCGCGTCGGGATCGGGCATACGCGCTGGGCCACGCATGGCGGGCCAAGTGTCGCCAATGCCCACCCTCATCGCGCTGGGCGTGTTGCGGTCGTGCATAACGGCATTATCGAGAATTTCCGTGTGCTGCGCGATGAATTGACCTTGCAGGGCGCGGAATTCAGCAGCGAGACCGACACGGAAACCATCGTTCAATTGACCAGCCGATATCTGGATCAGGGCATGACCCCGGTGCAGGCTGCACGCGCCACCCTCAAGCGGTTGGAAGGTGCGTTTGCGCTGGCCTTTCTGTTTGATGGCGAAGAAGATCTGATCATCTGCGCGCGGCGCGGCTCGCCACTATGCATCGGGCATGGCGCGGGAGAGATGTATCTTGGATCGGACGCGATTGCCTTGGCCGAGATGACAGATCGCATCACTTATCTGGAGGAAGGCGACTGGGCCATTCTGACGCGCGCGGGTGCACAGATATTCGATGCCGAAGATCAGCAGACAGCCCGTCCGATGACGCGAATCAATGTGGATACTGCACGCGTCGACAAGGCGGGCCACCGGCATTTCATGGCCAAGGAAATGGCAGAACAGCCAGCGGTCCTGAAAGCGGCGATGGACGCCTATGCCGCGCCAAAAGCGGATGGGATCGACCTGCCCGAAGGGATTGCCTTCGCCAAGGCCGACCGGCTGATCATGGTTGCCTGTGGCACTGCATTCTATGCCTGTCAGGTGGCGAAGTACTGGTTCGAGAGATATGCGGGGCTTGCGGTCGAACTCGATATCGCATCAGAGTTTCGCTATCGTGATCCGGTGCTTGGCCCGTCAAATCTGGCCTTATTTGTTAGCCAGTCAGGAGAAACCGCAGATACATTGGCCGCCCTGCGCCATGCCCGCCCGCATGTTGCGCAAGTGCTGTCGGTGGTCAATGTGCCCACATCGTCGATCGCGCGCGAAAGCGATGTGGCGTTGCCTATTCATGCCGGGCCAGAAATCGGCGTTGCGTCGACCAAAGCGTTCACGGCGCAATTGCAGGTCTTGGCTATGCTCGCCCTCAAGGCCGGGCTGGAGCGCGGCTTCCTGAGCGCCGAGGCATTTGCGGCGCGGGTTGCCGAGTTGCGGATGCTGCCGGGCTTTGTCGCGCAAGCGCTGGACCGCGAAGAAGAGATCCGCCGCATGTCCGAGGCCTTGGCGCAAGCGCGTGATGTCCTGTTTCTGGGGCGTGGGGTTATGTACCCGCTTGCGCTTGAAGGGGCGCTGAAGCTTAAGGAAATCAGCTATATACATGCCGAAGCTTATGCTGCGGGCGAGTTGAAGCACGGACCCATCGCCTTGATCGACACCGATCTGCCCGTCATTGTTTTTGCGCCTTATGATGCCCTGTTCGACAAGACTGTATCGAACATGCAAGAAGTCATGGCGCGACAGGGCAAGGTGTTGCTCATCTCGGATGCGCAGGGCTTGGCGGCGGCGGGTGATGTGCCCTTCTGGCTGCAAATGCCCACTGTCCCCGATTTCATTGCGCCGATTGTCTATGCGGTTCCTGCGCAACTGATTGCGTATCACACCGCGCTGCACAGGGGCACGGATGTGGACCAGCCGCGCAATCTGGCGAAATCGGTGACTGTGGAATGACAACACCTCAAGACCTGATCGCCACGCTGGCCGAAATGGGCGACAGCGCCAAAGCCGCCGAGATGGCCGCCTATCACAAGACTTACCGGGTGTTTCTGGGGGTGCCTGCCGCCGCGCTGGATGAGTTGGCACGCGGTCTGCGCGCAAATCTGGATCTGCCGACACGCTGTGCATTGGCGCAAGACTTGTGGCAAGGCGAGGTGCATGAGGGCTGCATTCTGGCGGCCAAACTGCTGACACAAGCGCGCATCCGGCCAGATGATGCGCCTGTGTGGACGATGATCTCCGATTGGGCGCAGGGCTTTGACAGTTGGGCACTGGCAGATGCAGCCTCGATTGCCGGGGCCAAGCGCCTACAGGCCGCGCCTGCCCGGTTGGATGAGGTCGAGGGTTGGACACAAAGCGCCAACATGTGGACGCGCCGCGCCGCCTTGGTGATGACGTTGCCTTGGGCGCGATTGCCACACCCGAAAGCGGAAGATCTGGCCGTGCGCGACCGTGTGCTGATATGGGCAGAGGGGTATGTCCCCGACCGCGACCGTTTTATCCAGAAAGCCATTGGATGGTGGCTGCGCGAGTTGTCGCGCCGCGACCCTGATCGCGTAGTGCAATTTGTAGAAGGGCCGGGCGCTGCCCTGACCAAAGGTGCCAAGATCGAGGCGCTGCGCCTTATTTCGGCGCAGTAGCGCCTAGGCTTTCAGGACTGCCAGCGCCTCTGCCAGATCCAGCTTGCCATCATAAAGCGCGCGCCCGGAAATGGCGCCGTCCAGTTTTGCACCACAATCGCGCAGCGCAATCAGGTCTTCCAGCCGTGACACCCCGCCCGAGGCAATGACCGGAATCGTCACCGCGCGTGCCAGCGCTGCGGTTGCATCGACATTCGGTCCCTGCATCGCGCCGTCGCGGTTGATATCGGTATAGATGATCGCTGCGACCCCGGCATCTTCGAACTGGCGCGCCAGATCGATGACATTGACATTCGTTTCTTCAGCCCACCCCTTGGTTGCCACACGGCCTTCGCGCGCATCAATGCCCACGGCGACCTGACCGGGAAACGCGGCTGCTGCTTCGCGCACCAGCGCCGGGTTCTCGACCGCGACTGTCCCAAGGATGACACGCTGCAAACCGCGTTTCAGCCACCCTTCAATCGTCGCCATATCGCGGATCCCACCCCCAAGCTGGCAGGGGATTGTGACGGCATCCAATATGGATTCGACCGCGTGCGCATTGACCGGCGTCCCTGCGAATGCGCCATTCAGATCGACCAGATGCAACCATTCTGCGCCTTGCTGTGCAAATGCGCGACCCTGCGCGGCGGGGTCGTCGTTGAACACCGTCGCCTGGGTCATTTCACCTTTGTACAGACGCACACATTGCCCGTCTTTCAGGTCGATTGCAGGGTAGAGGATCATGAGCGTTACCTTGTTTGCCGCGATAAGTGTCTCTTATCGCGGTGCGACAGGCAGGAAAACCGCATTCTCCCTAGATTTGCCAGCTTTCTTGCGTCGCGGGCAGAGCGTTCAGACCTTACCGCCCTGAATAACGCGCAATGCAGGGCGCATTGGCGCATTCGTAACGGGCAATTCTCTGGTCAGTTGCAATGGCGTGGCCAGGTCGAAACGGCGCGGCAATTGCCCCACGGCACCTTGCCGTTCCAGCACGCCCAAAACGCGGGTTATTTTCCCTGCCGGGTCGGCAAGGGGCAGCAGCGCCAATGTTGCTGTCATTTCGGGCTGACCCATGCGCTTTGCAGACTTCAGCGACAAGGTCACACGCGCACCCAAAGCGACTTGTGCCAGCGCCTCGGACAGTTGGCCACGCGCTTCACTCATGAACAAGGCGGCAACTGGCATCCCGCGCATATCCAGCCCTTGCAGGTCTTCTATCTGGTGCCCGCAAATGCGCATCTTGGCTATTCGCGGCGTTATCATTTCCGCAAGAAAGATATGCGGCAGTGCCACGCCAAGTGCTGCGGCATCGATTGCGCTGCGTTTTGGGATAGCGCCATCCTCGCGCAGGCTGGACCAATAGGCGCAGACGCGTGAAATCATTGAATAGCTGCCAAGCCCGTCTTGTGACGGTGTTCCGGAATTTTGCAAATTCTCAGTCATTTATTTAACCTTCTTGTCTTTCGCCTTCTTGGTCGCGGTCTGGCTTGGCTTGGTTGACGGATTGCGCCGCAGGATTTACTTAGCGCGAGATCGAGCGCTCTTAACAAGGACTTAATACCTCAAATTTTGTTCGAATTCTGCGAAAATCTGCGCAATTGGTTAAGGGCCGCTCTTGATGATTTCGGGTTTTGGAAAGGAACAGCATGCATTCTATGACAGGTTATGCTGGCGGGGCTGTTTCCAAGGCCCTGAATTCTGAAATCGTTGAATGGGAATGGGACCTGCGCGCGGTAAACGGGCGCGGGCTGGATTTCAGGCTGCGCTTGCCAGAAGGGTTGGGGCGGCTGGAAAAGCCCCTGCGCGACAAGTTGTCAGCCAGGGTGGCGCGGGGCAATGTGACGCTGGGGTTGCGCCTTCGCGTGTCACAAGGACAGGCTGGGGCCAGAATCGATTCTGCCATCCTCGCAGATCTGCTGGCAGCACTGGATCAGGTTCAGGTGTCCGCTCAGGAAAAAGGCCTTTCGCTGCAAGCGCCGACAGCACTGGATCTTTTGGGGTGGCGCGGGGTTTTGGCGCAGGGGCCAGATCTGGCCGCGCTGGCCTCAGATCGTCTTGATACCCTCTTGCTGGAAGATTTCGATACAGTGTTGGATGCGTTCATGACCATGCGCCAGCGCGAGGGGCAGGCACTGGCACAGGTGCTTTCAGCGCAACTTGATGAAATCGCGCGTCTGACGCAAGCTGCGCGCGCATTGCTGGACCAGCGCGCGGCTGACATGGCTGCACATTTTCGCAAGGCACTGGCCCAAGTTCAGGACCAGAGCCGCAGTGATCCGGCCCGCATCGAACAGGAATTGGCGCTTTTGGCCGTCAAGGCGGATCTGGCCGAAGAGCTTGACCGGCTGGACGCGCATTGTGCGGCGGGGCACGCATTGGTGCTGGCAGATGAACCTGTCGGCCGGAAACTGGATTTTCTTACACAAGAATTCAACCGCGAAGCCAATACGCTGTGTTCGAAGGCCCAGCATCTGGAGATGACGCGCATCGGGCTTGACCTCAAGGCTGTGATCGACCAGATGCGCGAACAGGTTCAGAATGTGGAGTAGGGCTATGGCGCGTCGTGGTTTGCTGATTATCCTTTCATCCCCTTCAGGCGCTGGCAAATCCACACTTGCGCGCCGTCTTATGGAGTGGGACCCAACCATTCGGTTTTCGGTTTCCGCAACCACCCGCGCCCCGCGTGAAGGCGAAGTGGACGGGCGGGAATATTTTTTTACCCGGCGTGATGATTTCGAAAACATGATTGCACAGGGTGAGATGCTGGAACATGCCGAGGTGTTCGGAAACTTCTACGGTTCGCCCAAGGCGCCTGTTGACGCCGCCCTGCAAGAGGGGCGCGACATGTTGTTCGATATCGACTGGCAGGGTGGGCAACAGGTGCGCAATTCGACACTTGGCAAGGATGTCGTTTCTATTTTTGTGCTGCCCCCCTCGATTGCTGAATTGGATGCACGGCTGCGGATGCGCGGACAAGACAGCGATGATGTGATTGATGGGCGCATGCGCAAATCACGCGATGAGATCAGCCATTGGGCCGAATATGACTATGTTCTGATCAATGACGATCTGGATGCAACCGAGGCAGCGTTGCGCGGGATCGTGCAGTCAGAGCGCTTGCGGCGCGAACGTCAGACCGGGCTGAATGAATTTGTCCGTGGTTTGAACCGCGAATTCGACACGCGAGCGGCGCATAGCTGACAGCGGCGCTGATCGGTCACAGGTCGCGGGGCGGCTGTCTGTGGTCGGATATGCGCTTGCACTGGGCTAAGCGCTGGGCCAGCCTGACACCCAAAGCGAGGGTGCCAAATGATCGATACAGTCACGACACAAAAGGCGGAATTGCGCCAGCGCATGGCAAAGCTGCGCGGGCAGGCGTTCCATGAATCTGGTGCATCAGAGCGTATCGAAAGCGCGAATATGCACCTGACCCGATGGCTTGAGGCGCAACTCTCAGGCGAACTTGGGCAAGTCGTCCTGTCTGGCTATATGCCAATGCGTAGTGAGATCGACCCGATCCCGGCCATGACAGCCCATCCCGGCCCGGTTTGTGTTCCGGTGATCGTGGCAAAGGCGCAGCCGCTGGAATTTCACCGCTGGACCCCAGAGGCAGAGATGGTCGAGGGCCAGTTCAAGGCGCGGACTCCCGTTGCGCGCGAATTGCTTACGCCTCAGGTGCTGATCGTGCCCTTGCTGGCCTTTGACAGGGGCGGTTACCGGCTGGGCTATGGGGGTGGGTTTTACGACCGCACCTTGCAGGGTTTGCGCGCGCGCGGTCCGGCTCTGGCTGTCGGGTTTGCCTTTGACGAACAGGAAGTCGGGCTTGTCCCGCGCGATGCGACTGATCAGCCGCTGAATGCCATTGTCACACCGTCCGGTGTGATAGTCCCGTAGGGGTTACTCTGCCCCGACTGCGCGGCTCAGGGGGCGCTCTGCCGGTGTCTCAGTGGGTGCGATGATCGGGGTCAGCGGAAATTCTTCCTCAGGCAAACCCTCACGCGAGAGAAGTACCGCAACGGGCCTCGCCGAGGGGATATGTGAACACACGATCATCACCGCCACCATAAAGGGCACGGCAAGGAACATGCCGGGAATGCCCCAGACCGCGCCCCAGAAGGCCAGCGAAATGATGATCCCGAAGGAGGACAGGCGCAAGGTCTTGCCCATCAGCATTGGGTCGATGACATTACCCAGCATGAATTGGGTCATGCCCGCAATCACGAAAATAAGCACGGCGGTCTGGGGTTCGGGCACCTGAATATAGGCCACCAGCGTCACGATCAGCGTCGCAATGATAGACCCGACCGAGGGGATGTAATTCAGCACAAAGGTCAGAAGACCCATTGCTGCGGCGAATTGCAGGTTGAACACGCTAAGCAGCAGGAAGATGGCAAAGCCCGTGACTGATGAGATCAGCGTTTTCACTAGCAGATAGCGGTTCACCCGCCGGATGATTGACCCGATAATCGCGCTGACCCTGCGCGCCTGCGCCTCATCCGCCATCAGCTTCTCAAGTTTGGTTCCGAACCAGACCCGTTCGGCGAAAAGAAAGCCCACGAACAGGATAATCAGCACAACCTGAGACAAGATCGTCCCTGCCTGACCGGCAGCAGAGCGTAAATAGCTGGAAATTTCGATGCTGCGCACGGTCTGAAGGACCGATTGTTCCACATCTTCGCCCATCCAGCTGAATATCTGGGCAATCGCACGCTGGGCGTCATCGGTATAGGACAGGGTGGTGCTTAGAACAGTGTTCAACTGCGATATCACAAGCCCAGCCATCGTCAGCAGGCTGGAAGCGATCAGAAACACCGCAGCGATTGAAGCAACCCAATTGGCAATGCGGAACGGGCCAATGCGCAGTTTGGAGATAGAGTTGATCGCGTCAGACGTGAGCGAGAACAAGATGATAGCAATCGCCAAAGCGATCAGGATGAACTTGGCCTGCACCAGCAAGAACAGCACGACTGCAAAGGCGATGATCCCCATCAACCATGTCTGTAGACGGAACTTTTCCGTGAAAGTCAGACGCGCAACAGCGCTGAGTGGTGCGGATCGGTTCTCTTCAGGCATGGCGCGTTAGATCTCGTGATGGCTCTGGCATATACAATACTATGGTCCGCAGCACCTGTCCGCACAAGTCCATGCGCAGCATTTTGAAGGGTTTTCATGCAGAACCTTTGTCGCGGCACCGCCCTATTGACCGGCACGCAGGATATAGGCCGCAATCGCATCCAGTTCGGATTTCTCCAGATTTTGCAAGCTTCGGACAACAGGTGCCATCGAGCCGCCGACAACATCGAAGTCAGGTGTCAGGCCCGATTCCAGATAGGCGCTGATGTCAAATGCGGTCCAGGTAAACGCATCTCCGGCGATGGGTGGAATTCTGCCCGTGCCAGATGGGTTGGGTGCGCCAAGAAACCAGCGGTCATGATCCAATGCGCCAAGCGCGTTGCGTGGCGTGTGGCATTCGGCGCAATGCGCAAGCGCTTCGGACAGGTAGCGCCCGCGCTCTTCTTCGGCACTCAACTCTCCTGTCACAACCCAGTCGTCGCGCAGGAACAGGGTTTTCCACAGCCCGACACTGCGACGGATGTTGAAGGGAAAGCGCAGATCATGCGGCTGCGATGGGGTCGCATCCGCCGGCAGGGTCATCATAAAGGCATAGAGATGCGCGAAATCCTGAGGGTCTGCGCGGGTATAGCTGGTATAAGGGAAGGCCGGATAGTAATGCGCCCCATCCGGTGAGACACCTTGCATGACCGCGTTGATGAATTCTTCTGCTGTCCAGTTGCCGATGCCGTGTTCTGGGTCAGGGCTGATGTTCGGGGCAACGAATGTGCCAAAATCCGACGCGAATTCGCGCCCGCCTGACAGGACAAGCGGGTCTGCATCGCGTTCGGGCGCAACATGGCAAGAGCTACAGCCGGACGCGTGAAAGATCGCCTCGCCTTGCGCGGCGTCCCCTGACAGGCTGGATAGGGTGGTGGCATCGAGTAGCTTGGGAGCGCTGAGCGCCCATAACGCGGTGCCGCCGATCACACCAATGGCGGCCACACCCAAAAGCAAATTCCGCATTTTTCACCCGATCTGATTGCGCCAGCCCGAGGTCGGGCTGGCAAGATGCGAAGGAACGGGCTTAGCTGGCCTCGTCCCGATAGGCTTCGTGGCATGCCTGACAGGCCTGTCCAACGGGGCCAAATCCTGCGCGCATGGCATCCAGCCCATCACCCGCAACGGATTGCAGATTCTCCGCTGCATCCTGCAATGCTGAAAATTTCATCACAAAATCATCCAGATCGTCCCAGATGGCGGGATTCGCGCGTGTCCCGTCCACACTCATCGAATCAGTCCCCTCTGGCCACAGGCGGCTTTGGTCGTGGCGGGTCAGATGGAACAGGTTATCTGCGGCGGTCTGGGCCATGTCTGCATCATAATCCATGCGGCCCTGCGCCATGCCCCCAAGCAAGCCAAAGTTATGCACGTATAGCTTGAACTGCCCCTGGCGCTGTTCGATGGCAGGGTTTTCATCTGCAAGCGCTGGAAGTGCCACGGCCAAGCTGAGTGCAGCGCTTCCCAAAAGTGTTCTGAATGTCATATGATATTCTCCTTGTTGCATATCTTGGCACGCTAGCGCCTTCGAAGGGAAATTCATATTCACGGGCGCGTTATCAATGCTTTAGATGAAACTCACCTTTCCGATATAGGGCAGGTTGCGGTTTCGTTGGGCATAATCGATGCCATATCCCACCACGAATTCATCAGGTATTTCGAACCCGGTCCATGTGGCCTTGATATCGACTTCGCGCCGCGAAGGTTTGTCCAGAAGCGCGCAGACTTCCAGCCTTGCAGGGTTGCGCGCGATCAGCATCTGCACAACATGGCTTAGTGTGAAGCCGGTATCGACAATATCCTCGACGACCAGCACATCGCGGCCCGCGATCTTGCCGCTGAGATCTTTCAGGATGCGCACTTCGCGAGAGGATTGTGTTGCGTTGCCGTAACTTGACGCTTCCAGAAAATCGACTTCGACAGGAAGGTCAATCTCGCGCACAAGATCCGCGATAAACACGAAAGATCCGCGCAGCAAACCCACAACCACCAGCTTTTCTGTGCCTGCAAAAGAGCGTGAAATCTCTCTTGCAAGCTCTTCCACTCTTGCGGCAATCTGTTTCGCACTGATCATCTTGTCGATGACATAGGCATTCTGCGTCATATCAGCCCCTTGATTTTTCTCGCTGACTTTAGGACATGTGCGCGCGACAGGAAAGAGTGGACCATGCCCAGCCATCACGAATATCGCCACATGCCCTATAGCGCAGAACAGATCTATGATCTGGTTGCCGATGTCGCGCGATACCCGGAATTTCTGCCTTGGACGGCGGCGGCCCGCATCCGTTCGCGCAAGCCCATCGAGGGTGGCGAAGAGATCGAGGCGGATCTGGTGATTTCCTTCAAGGTGTTCCGTGAACGCTTTGGCAGCCGGGTGAAACTATATCCGGATCAGGGCAAGATCGACACCGCCTATCTGGATGGCCCTTTCAAATACATGCTGTCCCATTGGCATATCAAACCCGCACAAGATGCCGGTTGCATTGTGGATTTCCATGTGGATTTCGAGTTTCGCAACCCGGTCTTGCAAAAGCTGATTGGTGTGGTCTTCGATCAGGCCATGCGGCGCGTCGTCGGTGCGTTCGAGGCCCGTGCAAAGGCCCTTTACGGCTGAGGGGGCGGCGGATTTTCGAGTGCGCCCAGCATCATGCCTATGGCATGTGCAACGGTCGCCGCGCGGACTTGTGCGCGCCCGATTGCCCCGAATTCAACCGTTTGCGTCCGGGTGCCCGCTGCATGGGCTAAGCCAAAGCAAACGCGCCCCTCTGGCTTGAATTCGGACCCGCCTGGACCGGCGATTCCGGTCACGGCAATGGTCAGACCCGCGTCGGCGCGCTCTAACGCACCTTGCGCCATTTCGGCAGCCACTTCTTCCGACACGGCCCCATATTTTTGCAAACTCGCCACGCTGACCCCCAGCATCTCTTGCTTGGCGCGGTTTGAATAAGTCACAAAGCCACGATCCACGACATCAGATGATCCCGCAATATCCGTCAGCGCGGCTATGATCAGCCCGCCTGTGCAGCTTTCTGCGGTTGCGATCGTAATCCCACGCTCGCGGGCCGCCTGAAGCAATTGCGCCGCGCTCATACCCCCATCACGCCATGTGCGATCACGGCAAAGACGGCCACGACCATTGCCGCAAGCGCCCCCGCGATAATGTCGTCAAGCATAACGCCAAGCGGTGTGTGCATCCGGTCCGCCAATCCGACCGGGCCGGGTTTCCAGATGTCAAAGGCGCGGAACGCGAGGAATGCGACAACCCAACCTGGCCAGAGTGCTGTGATTGGAACGCCCTGTATCATGGCCCCTAGCGAGACCGGCCACAGCGCCAGCCACATTCCGGCAACTTCGTCGATCACGATCTCTGACGGGTCGGGGTCGGACATTCCGCGCGTTTCCTGGATTGTGACCCACCAGCCAAGCAGGAACACAACCGCAGTTCCAAGCGCAAGCGCCCAGAAGCCCCCCGCCAGATGCAACCCCCACGCGACAGGCAAAGCGGCGATTGTTCCCCAAGTGCCGGGCCCGGGTCGCAACAGGCCCGCGCCGAAGAAAGTTGCTATCAGCCGTGTCGCTGTCATTGCCTTTTGCATAACATCTCCTTGCCGCGTTTAAGGCAGTCTAAATAGTTTTGCATGCCATAGCGGAAGCAGTGAAAGGTTGGAAGGGATGGGGGCGCCAAAGTGCCGGTCACAAAACGGCCAGTGTGGTGTGACTGTGCCCATGTTGGGCTTGTCCAACGGATATGCGTCATCGCGGCTCAGGGGCGATTGAAGGGTGAATTCAAGGTGAAATTGTTTTCCGTGCGTCCCTGTTCTGAAACCGACACAAGGTGCTGCAATGAGTGGGCAAGGCCCGCGTTGCGGGACATTGGAGCTATTCAGCTGCGCGGAACAAAGGCCGAAGGCCGCCGCGACTCAAAGGGCCGCCCCCACGGCACGGCGATTTGGCTGCCATCTGCGCAACGATCTGATCTTGCGCGAATTTGGCCAGCATAAAACGCTACAGATTGAATCTTGGATCGACGCACCGCGGCCCGACGCTTCTCGGCTCGTCGAAACCATCCACCGTCCGCAACGCCCTCTCGAAGGTGTCAGTTCGTATCTTTAGTCAGACGCCGAACACTATATGGCCAGCCCAAGAAAGCCTGCTACTATGGCATTTGTACTGGCAAGAGTGTACTTTGCACCGCCTGACATAAGGGAAGCACTCAGCTGGTAATCGGTGTGTCTATGCGCTTGGCGAATTTACAATCCAAATCCGATTGCAGTGACGGAGATTTCTTGCGCAGTTTTGCGCTGGTTTTCCCGATTCTGATTATGTTTGGGTTCGGAACACATGCAAGCCGCGCTCCGGCGCAAAGCTTGCAGATTTTTCTTGCAGATCAAGAGCAGCCGATCGTCAAGACAGTATCTGACCTTGTCGAACTGGGCCTGACGGACATCGCAACCTCCACCGTGTGGACACAAGACGTTGATGTCTATTCCGGGGTCTTGTTGGCTGATCTGCTGACCGAATTGGGGGTGGGACTGAACGCACGCGGCGGTTCTGTGACACTTGACGCAATGGACGGCTACTCAGCGACGATAAGCTTTGAAACCATCCTCAGTGCACGCCCGTTGCTGGCCTTTCACCGCAATCATCGGCCCATGCCTGTTCGGGCCCAAGGCCCGTTCTGGCTGATTTTCGATTATGATAGCGATGCGCGGCTGCGCACAGAAACGCATTATGCCAAAAGCGTGTGGCAAGTCGTACGCCTGAAAATCAATTTCTGACAAGATTGGGTGTCGCACAACACGCGAGAATAGCGTGTTGTGCGACATTTGAGAAATCAACCTTTTGGCCCGATCATGTCTTCCGGGCGCACCACGGCATCGAATGTTTCGGCATCGACAAAGCCAAGGCGGATCGCCTCTTCCTTCAAGGTTGTGCCGTTCTTGTGGGCAGTTTTGGCAACCATTGTCGCGTTATCATATCCGATTGTCGGGGCAAGTGCTGTCACCAGCATCAGCGACTCTTTCATCAGGCGGTCAATGCGTTCGACATTTGCCTTGGTGCCTACAACCATGTTGTCCGTGAATGATGATGCGGCATCACCCAAAAGCTGCATGCTTTGCAACACGTTATAGCTCATCATCGGGTTGTAGACATTCAATTCGAAATGTCCCTGCGACCCGGCAAATCCGACTGCTGCATCATTGCCCATGACATGCGCGCAGACCATCGTCAGCGCTTCGGCCTGCGTCGGGTTGACCTTGCCGGGCATGATTGAGGAGCCGGGCTCATTCTCCGGCAGGATCAACTCTCCCAGACCCGAACGCGGCCCTGACCCCAGAAGGCGCATGTCATTTGCAATCTTGAACAGCGATGCCGCAACGGTTTTCAGCGCACCAGAGAACATGACCATTGCATCATGCGCAGCAAGGGCTTCGAATTTGTTGGGGGCCGTGACGAAGGGCAAGCCCGTGATCTGTGCGATATGACTGGCGACATTCACATCCCAGCCCTTGCGTGTGTTCAGGCCCGTCCCGACGGCTGTGCCGCCCTGTGCCAGTTCGTAGATATGGGGCAGGCACATCTCGATACGTGCAATGCCCATCTTGACCTGATGCGCATAGCCGCCGAATTCCTGCCCCAGAGTCAAAGGGGTGGCGTCCTGTGTGTGGGTGCGCCCGATCTTGATGATATCCTTGAATTCCTCGGATTTGGCGGCAAGTGCGGCGTGAAGCTTTTGCAGACCGGGCAGCAGCACATCGCGCGCCAACATCCCGATTGCGACATGCATCGCGGTGGGGAATGTGTCATTTGACGACTGCCCCATATTGCAGTGATCATTCGGATGGACCGGATCTTTCGATCCCATCTTTCCGCCCAGTATCTCGATGGCGCGGTTCGAGATCACCTCATTGGCGTTCATGTTCGACTGCGTGCCAGATCCGGTCTGCCAGACCACAAGCGGAAAATTATCGTCGAACTTGCCTTGAAAGACTTCCTCAGCCGCCTTTGTGATCGCATCTGCCAGACGCGCATCCAGTGTGCCCTGTTCGCGATTGACCAAGGCACAGGCCCATTTGACTGCCCCGAGTGCGCGGATGATCGGCACAGGCTGGCGTTCCCAGCCAATGGGGAAATTCAGGATAGAGCGCTGTGTCTGTGCGCCCCAATATTTGTCTGCTGGTACTTCCAGCGGGCCAAAACTGTCAGTCTCTGTGCGGGTCGCGGTCATGCGTTGGGCTCCTTGGCGGCATAAATCCGATGCAGTCCTTAGCCCGTGCAAGACAGGAAATCAATCAGTATGCCGTTGCATACTGCGCTGTATGAAATTTACTTGCGAAACCTGTCAAGGCTGACAACTTCGCCAGTTTTCTCTTCCTGAGGCGCGTCTTCCATCATCGGCGCCTCTTCGTCCTCATCGTCTTCGTCGTCATATTCGTCACTATGCAATTCGAATCGCAGGCCGAATTCGACTGAGGGGTCAACGAAGGTCGAGATCGCGTCAAACGGCACATAAAGCGGTTCAGGCGCATTCCCGAAATTGAGGGTAATTGCAAAGCCATCATCATCTACAACAAGGTTTTCGAACCAATGCTGGACGACCAGCGTGATTTCTTCCGGATATCGCGCACGCAACCAATCCGCCATTTGCATGTCTGGATGGCTTGTGTCGATTGTTATGAAGAAATGATGATCGCCGGGCAGTCCGTTTTGCGCGACTGCGTCCATCACCTTGCGGATCAGCCCACGCATGGCATCATGCATAAGATTGCCGTAATCGATTCCGCGTGTCATGCGCCCTCTCTTCCTTGAGGAACAGCATAGGCGTTTCCCGGCGGAAGAAAAGCCCTGACACGACAGGTCGCATCAGTTTTCTGCACTGCGACCAAGGACGGCACTGACTGGATATGCAATTGATGAAAGTGCAGGCTTCCGCTGCAATCGGCAAATCGCAAATCTATTCAGTCAGATGCGATTTTCAGCAGATTCCGGACAGACACAGAACAGGCACAGAACGAACCGAGATACTGTAAAACAAGTGAGGCAAAACAAAACCCCTCGAGCAAGGGCAGCGCTCGAGGGGTTTGGGACGGTCAGAAAAGACCAATCAGGACGGTATATCCATACCTCAATAAGCCTTGCTGCTCAAGCGGAAAGGGCGGTCGGTTATGAGCGATACCCTCCGGATCCAGCGCGCGTCAGACCGGGCCGAGCCTGATCCGCGCCTTGTACACCGCACACATCATCGCCTAGAGTGGCTCAAGCGTGCGCTGCAAGCCGATGTTACAGACCGGGCAAAGACACTCGCAAGCGCGCTGTCGGTGAAATGGGCGAATGACCAGACCGGCCAGTGTAACCCCTCATTACGTGAAATTTGCGCCTTCCTTGGATGGAACAAGGATAAGGCGCGGCGCGCGATCGCAGATCTGATCGAGGGCGGATTACTCGAGCGCGTGGTCGGCAAAGGTCGCGGCCGAAAGTCCGGTTACATGTTTTTGGGGCCTTCCAATGTGGTGCCGTTGCCATCGTCGCAGCCGGCCTCAAAGGTCGCAGAAACGCCGCGCTATGATCCTGAAAAAAGGTCGCAAATTTGCACCAATCAGAAAGCCGATAAAGGCAGCACTGGTGCGGCTAAAAGGTCGCAAAAATGCACCCCCCTATATAAGGATGAACATACTATGGAACATACAAAGGCAGAAACCGGCTGCGCCGGTGATGATGTTTCAGAAGCTTTTGATCGATTCTGGAAAACCTATCCAAAGCCAAGAGACTTCGAAAAGTCCAAGCGGCTATTCGTTGAGGCGGTTGTTTCAGGGGTCGATCCGGTATGGATTATCTCAAGCGCAGAAAGGGTAAATGCGACGATCGGGAAGGACCGGCATTACTTCGCAAGGTCGGACAGATGGCTCGAGGAACGTCGCTGGACACAGCATCCACAGTCACGGCCCGGAAATGTGATCCAGTCATCTGAGGGCGCAGAGCTGAGAGACATTGCCTCGTTCTTTGCCTCGAAGATCAAGGAAGGTCGATATGTTGCGCC
>NZ_SORN01000002.1:0-557196 GCF_004366635.1 Roseinatronobacter bogoriensis DSM 18756
ACAGTTGTGACCGGCCGTGTGGAGCGTGGCGTGATCAATGTTGGCGACAGCATCGAGATCGTCGGTATCCGCGACACCAAGACCACGACCTGTACCGGTGTGGAAATGTTCCGCAAGCTGCTGGATCGCGGGGAAGCAGGCGACAATATCGGCGCGCTGCTGCGTGGTATCGGCCGTGAGGATGTCGAGCGTGGTCAGGTTCTGTGCAAGCCGAAATCGGTCACACCGCACACCAAGTTCGAAGCCGAAGCCTATATCCTGACCAAGGAAGAAGGCGGTCGTCACACACCGTTCTTTGCGAATTACCGTCCGCAGTTCTACTTCCGCACAACGGATGTGACCGGCACAGTGAAACTGCCAGAAGGCACGGAAATGGTGATGCCCGGCGACAACCTGAAATTCGAGGTTGAGCTGATCGCACCCATCGCGATGGAAGAGAAGCTCCGCTTCGCCATCCGCGAAGGCGGCCGCACCGTCGGCGCTGGTGTTGTGTCGAAGATCATCGAATAATCAAGCCTTTACGCCTTGAACTATCTAGGGGCGTGCAGGCAGTGCACGCCCCTTTTCTATGTTCGAGGCCCTTATGAATAATCTGTTTTCGCGCTTTGAGTCGCAGATCGACGCCTATCCTGCGACCCCGCCGACACAACCCCCTGCCACGCTTTGGGGCTTTTCCATCCATTTTGCCCGTCCGCTCTTGCCGTGGCTTCTGGCCATGTCGGGCCTTTCGGCTGTGTTTGCCATTATCGAGATCATTCTGATCGGGTATCTGGGCACGCTGGTGAACCGGATGACCGAATTGGGGCCAGAGGGGTTTCTGGAAGCCGAGTTTTCCCGGCTGATGGGCATGGCCGGGCTGCAACTGGTGGCCTTGCCGATCATTTCCGTGCTGGGTGCTCTGGTCATGTATCAGGCGATCATGGGCAATTTTCCCCAGCGCATCCGCTGGCAGGCGCATCGCTGGCTGCTGGGCCAGTCGATGGGATATTTTCAGGATGAATTCGCAGGCCGCATCGCCACGCGTCTGATGCAGACCGCACTTTCAGTGCGTGAAGTGGTGATGAAGCTGATGGATGTCGCAGTTTATATCTGCGCCTATTTCATCGGAACACTATGGCTGGCTGCAACGCAGGATGCGCGGCTTGCACTGCCTTTCGTGGCTTGGTCGGTGGCCTATGGTGCGCTGTTATGGGTGATTGTGCCGCGTTTGGGGCGCGTGTCGCAGCAACAGGCTGATGCGCGCGCGCAGATGACCGGGCGGATTGTTGACAGTTACACCAATATTGCCACCGTCAAACTGTTCAGCCATTCCGCCCGCGAAGAAGCCTATGCCCGCGAAGGGCTAGATGGGTTCTTGCAGACGGTCTACCGGCAAATGCGTCTGGTTGCCTTGCAGGATATCGGGGTTAACCTGATCAATGCGGTGCTGACGGCTTCGGTTACAGGCCTGGGCCTGTGGCTGTGGTTGCAAGGGCGGATTGATCTGGGCGCGCTTGCGGTCGCTATTCCGCTGGCGCTGCGCCTTGGCAACATGTCGCATTGGATCATGTGGGAATTCGCGGCGCTGTTTGAAAATATCGGTACGGTCCGCGATGGGGTGTCGACCCTGTCCCTGCCGCGCCAGATAAACGATGCACCAGATGCCAAGCCGCTAACAGCCAGCAAGGGCGCGGTCGCGTTCCGCAATGTCACCTTCCGATATGACGGGGCCGCAACCAAAAAGCCTGCGGTGCTGGATGCGCTGTCCTTGAGCATTGCGCCGGGGGAAAAGGTCGGACTGGTGGGGCGCTCGGGTGCAGGGAAATCGACGCTGGTGAATCTGCTGTTGCGGTTCTACGAAGTGAATGGCGGCCAGATCGAGATTGATGGCCAGAACATTGCGGATGTCACGCAGGAAAGCCTGCGCGCGGCCATCGGTGTTGTGACCCAGGACACAGCGCTGTTGCACCGTTCTGTGCGCGACAATATCGCTTATGGCCGACCAGAGGCGCGCGAGGATGAAATCTGGGCCGCCGCCGATCTAGCCGAGGCGCGCAGCTTCATTGAGGATCTTGCCGATGCGCAAGGCAGGCGAGGGCTGGATGCGCATGTTGGCGAACGGGGCGTGAAACTTTCGGGCGGACAGCGCCAGCGCATCGCAATCGCGCGTGCCGCGCTGAAAGATGCACCGATCCTGATCCTGGATGAAGCCACCTCTGCACTCGACAGTGAGGTAGAGGCCGCGATTCAGGTGCAACTGACGCGACTGATGCAGGGCAAGACCGTTATCGCCATTGCGCATCGCCTGTCGACCATTGCTGCAATGGACCGGTTGATCGTCATGGATCAGGGCCGGATCATAGAGCAGGGGCGGCATGAGGAGTTGCTTGCGCAAGACGGGCTTTATGCACGCCTTTGGGCGCGTCAGTCAGGGGGCTTCCTGATCGAGGATGAAGACGCAGGCACCGCGCCGTAGCCCCCGAGCATTCGCGCAGCAGTGATGCTGCGCGATTTCTTGCTACAAATTGTATCTCATGCGTTTCACGGTCGCGAGAGGGATTGCGCGCGGTTTGTATCGGCAGGATATAGGCGCGGTTGACCTGTTTGCGTTCTGTGTGGGCGCTTGCCACTCTCTTCAAATCCCTACGGAGCAAGAATGCCACCGATCTTTCCATCCCCCAAAATATCCTATCCGATCATTCTGGAGGATGGCACCACGCATCCGGACACTGTTTTCCTAAGCGCGGTGATCGACCATCCGCGCTGGCAGGTCGGGGACTACACTTATGCAAGTTCGGAATCGGCACCATCAGATTGGGCCAGATATCTGGCACCCTATCTGTTCACCTTCGCACCAGAACGCCTGATCATCGGGAAATTCTGCCAGATTGCAGATAGTGTCCGGTTTATCACCGCCTCTGCAAATCATCGGTATGACGGGTTTTCCAGTTATCCTTTCGCCATCTTCCACCGCAGTTTCGAGGGTGACAGTTCGATGCCGGGAACTGGCCCTGACACGATTATCGGAAATGATGTCTGGATAGGGCAGGGCGCGCGTATTCTTCCGGGTGCGCAGATCGGCGATGGTGTTATCGTCGGTGCAGGGGCTGTGGTGCGGGGAACGGTTGCGCCCTATCAGGTTATAGCGGGCAATCCGGCAAAGCCAGTGCGCGCGCGATTTACGCCGGATGTGGTGGCGCAGTTGCTATCGATTCGCTGGTGGGACTGGCCGATCGAGCATATCATGCGTCATCAGGCTGCAATTTGTGGGGCAGATATCGAATTGCTTTCAGCAGCGGCCGAAGAGATAGCAGTACAATAGAGGCGATTTCCCTCTTGATCTTGGGCAGGCGCTGACATAACCCTGCGCCACGGACTAGGGGTATAGCTCAGTTGGTAGAGCATCGGTCTCCAAAACCGAGGGTCGTGGGTTCGAGTCCCTCTGCCCCTGCCAGTCCGGCGGCGGTCATGCTTCATGTCGGGGCACATAAGACCGCCAGCACGCACCTTCAGAAAACACTGTTCTTGAACCGCGACATTCTTGCCGATCAGGGGTGCGTATATCTGGGGCCTGACCGTTTGCGGCGCGACCTAAAGATACCGGGCCTGCACCGTCGCCCCAAGGCAATAGCCACCAGAATCAAACCATTGCTGGAGGTGGTTCAGGCCGAACAGGCCGCAGGGCGCAGGCTGCTTCTGTCTGATGAAAACATCATGGGCGGTGGCCCCAAGCCCCCTGCCTTGGCGCAGGGCGAAATCCTCTATCCCAAGCTACAAAGCCAGATAACTGTTCTGCTTGATGCATTGGAATTGCGTGACGTGACTGTTTGCCTTGCCCTGCGCAATCCGCTTGATTTGCTTGTATCGGCATGGGGGCACCAGTTCCGGCGCGGCGATTTGCAGGGATTCGATCATTTTTGTGCTGACGTGGCCCCATTGGCGCTGCGCTGGTCAGAGGTTGTCTTGCGCGTGCTGTCATGTGGGGGCGTCAAAAATGTACTGGTTTGGCGGCATGAAGACTATGCCAGATTGCTTAATCCGTTGCTGATTGCCCTAAGTGGATGCAGGCCAGACACGGCCCTCAGGCACCCCGAACGTGACGGGGGCAGCGCCTTTCTGATTGGCCCGTCTGCGCGCGCGCTACAGCTTGTCCCCGAACTGATCGCCGACACGTCCGGCTTGGATGCGAAGGTGGCTTTGCGCCGCGCAATGCGTCGGTTCCCGAAATCGCACGATCATCCGGCCCCACAACCGTTTCGCGCAGATCAGGTCGCACAGGCAAAGGCGCAGTATCTGGCGGATTGGGACAAGCTGGCGGGCATGACAGGTGTGGCCTGCCTGACACCCTGAGATCGGCACAATGCTGCCGTTATGCCGAAAGCGCCTTGAAACCCCGCGACCTCCTGCGTATGTCCGGCGCAAGCAAAAGGAATTCTCGCATGGCCAAGACCAACCCTTTCCAGTTCATGCAGCAGGTGCGCGCCGAGACCGCCAAGGTTACCTGGCCCACACGGCGCGAGGTGCTGGTGACAACCGTGATGGTGTTCATCATGGCGGCACTGACGGCTGTTTTCTTCTTTCTTGTGGACCTCCTCATCCGCACTGGACTTGCCGGACTTCTGGGAATGTTCAATTAGAGCGCGGCAAAGCGCAGGCGGGGCTTGAAAACTCCGTTCGCTGCCTGTAATGCACGCTCAAAGCGCACCGGGTCGGTGCGCTGTTTGTTTTGAACTTCTGACAGGCAATGCAGCCAACAGATGGCAAACCCTGTCAGGCCGGTGCGTCCCGCATCGGAGAAGAGCAGAAAGATGGAAAACATGGCCAAACGCTGGTATTCGGTAAGCGTTCTGTCGAATTTCGAAAAGAAAGTGGCCGAGGCCATTCGCACCGCTGTGTCAGAGGGCGGTCTGGAAGATCAGATCGAAGAAGTTCTGGTGCCCACGGAAGAAGTGATCGAAGTGCGTCGCGGCAAGAAAGTCACGTCCGAGCGCAGGTTCATGCCCGGCTATGTTCTTGTGCGCATGGAAATGAGCGCGAAAGCCTATCACCTGATCAATTCCATCAACCGCGTCACAGGCTTTCTGGGAACGCAGGGCAAGCCGATGCCGATGCGCGATGAGGAAGTGAACTTGATTCTGAATCGCGTGCAGGAAGGCGAAGAAGCCCCGCGCACGCTGATCCATTTCGAGGTGGGTGAGCAGGTCAAGGTCAATGACGGACCTTTCGAAGGGTTCTCTGGTCTGGTCGAGGAAGTGGACGAACCGGGCAACCGCCTGAAGGTGATGGTATCTATTTTTGGCCGGGCAACCCCGGTCGATCTGGAATTCACACAGGTGTCGAAAGACAGCTGATGTGATGCGCGTGGGAGGCAGGCCGGGCGCGCCCGGAATCTGCCTGACCACTAAACCGCAAACAGCCCCTTGCACGCGTGCAATCCAGGGGTGAGGTGAAAAAAAGGAGAGGCCAGATGGCCAAGAAAGTAGTTGGGCAGCTCAAGCTGCAAATTCCGGCGGGCAAAGCAAACCCGTCGCCGCCCGTTGGTCCCGCATTGGGTCAGCGCGGCATCAATATCATGATGTTCACCAAGGAATTCAACGCCCGCACAGCCGAGCTTGAACCCGGTGCACCGATCCCCACAGTGATCACCTATTATCAGGACAAGTCCTTCACGATGGACCTGAAGACGCCGCCTGCGTCATGGTACCTCAAGCGTGCGGCTGGCCTGAAGCCTGTCGGCAAGCGCAACCGCGCACGCGGTTCTGAAGCGCCGGGCCGCAGCACCGCCGGCACAGTGACCACCAAGCAGGTCCGCGAAATCGCAGAGGCGAAGATGAAAGACCTCAATGCAAACACTGTCGAGGCGGCCATGCAGATCATTGCAGGCTCTGCCAAGTCGATCGGTATCGAGGTGAAAGGGTAAGCTTATGGCTAAAGTTGGAAAACGTGTGAAAGCTGCCCGCGAAGCCTTTGTCGGAAAGCAGAACCTGACAGTCGAAGAAGCTGTGGAACTGGTGAAAGCCAATGCAACGGCAAATTTCGACGAAACAGTCGAAATTGCGATGAAACTTGGCGTTGATCCGCGCCACGCAGACCAGATGGTGCGCGGTGTGGTCAACCTGCCCAACGGCACCGGCAAGACCGTGCGCGTTGCGGTCTTTGCCCGTGGCCCCAAGGCTGATGAAGCAACAGCCGCAGGTGCCGATATTGTGGGTGCCGAGGACCTGATGGAAACCATCCAGTCCGGCAAGATCGAATTTGATCGCTGCATCGCAACACCGGACATGATGCCAATCGTCGGGCGTCTGGGCAAGATCCTTGGCCCACGCAACCTGATGCCGAACCCCAAGATCGGCACAGTGACGATGGATGTGGCCGAAGCGGTGAAAAGCGCCAAAGGCGGTCAGGTCCAGTTCAAGGCCGAAAAGGCCGGGATCGTGCATGCAGGTATCGGCAAGGTATCGTTTGACTCGGCCAAGCTGGCGGAAAACCTGCGCGCTTTTGTCGATGCTGTTGCCAAGGCCAAGCCGACAGGTGCCAAGGGTGCCTATATGAAGGGTGTTTCTGTCAGCTCTTCCATGGGGCCAGGCGTCACGGTTGACGTGACCAGCGCCACGCAGGGCTAAGGCCTATTGTTATACGGAAAAAAGGGCGGCATGTGCCGCCCTTTTTTTTTGTTTCTTGATCTTAGGGGCTTTGCCCCTCTTGGGCCAGAGGCCCAATTCACCCCAGAGTATTTTCAGCAAGAAAATGTTACCAACGCTTCAAGGCGTCTTCATCTGTGTCTTTGGCAGCCACCCATTCGGCCCCGGAATGCGTGATTTCCTTTTTCCAGAAGGGCGCGCGGGATTTAAGATAATCCATCAGGAAATCGGCTGCGGCAAAGGCGTCGCTGCGATGACGCGATGCGGTTGCGACCATCATGATCTGTTCACCCGGTCGCAATGGCCCGTAACGGTGAATAATCAGGCACTGGTTCAACGACCAGCGCCGGGCCGCCTCCGCTGCGATCTTGCCAAGCGCGCGCTCGGTCATGCCGGGATAATGCTCGATAGTCATCGAGGTGAGGCTTCTATCGTCATGGTCGCGCACAATGCCACAAAAGCTGACGATTGCCCCGGAATTGCCAGAGCGCTGCGCGAATTCCGCGCATTCCTGCCCATAGTCAAAAGGCGCGCTTTGAACCCGGATATCCATGCTTAGCCACCCGTCATCGGCGGGAATAGGGCCACTTCGCGCGCACCCGCAAGGGGGCTGTCGAAATCTGCCAAGTCCTGATCTATGGCCACGCGCAGTGCCGACAGGTCCGAAAACGCCAGCGCATAGCGGTCTTCGCGCGCGCAAAGCTCTCGCAGCAGTTCGGCAACCGTCGCTGCCTGAGTTTCAACCGTTTCTCGCGGCACGCCGATCCGTTCGCGCACCCAGGCGAAATACAGGATTTCGAGGGTCATGTGTTTTCGTCCTTCAGATAGGGCTGGGCCTTGCGGAAATAGTCCCAGCCAGTCACCAGCGTCAGTATGGCGGCGACCCAGATCAGGGTCAGGCCAAGGTTCCAGACCGTGCTGCCGCCATATTGGGCCAGTTCCACAACATTCACGTCTTGTGTGCCAATATCACTGAGAGTTGCGATCAGCGCGGCATGACTGCGCAGGGCGCTTGCCTCGCGCACATATTCCAGCCCCATTGCCAGAAACAGCACCGCAATCGCTGTCATCTGGGCCGTGGTCTTCCATTTTGCAAGTTGGGTGACCTTGAGCAAGCCTGCCTTGTCGCCAAGAAACTCGCGCAGTCCCGAGACAAAGACCTCACGAAACAGGATCGCGGTGGCCGGCAGGATCAGCCAGGGGTCCATACCGGAATAACCTGTGATCACCAGCAGCGCGATCACGACCATTGCCTTGTCTGCGATCGGGTCCAGCATGGCGCCCAAGCGGCTTTCCTGCTTCCATGCGCGCGCCAGATAGCCGTCAAAGAAATCCGTAATTGCTGCCAGCGCAAACAGCACCAGAGCAAACCAGTCTGCCCAGGGGCGATGAAAATACAAAAACATGACCGCCACACCGGGTGCGGCAAGCAGGCGCAAGACAGTCAGGATGTTGGGCAGGGTCCATCGCACTGTGCCGGGTCCGTTTCGATGTATCATATTGGGCTTCATTTCGGTTGTATCCTGAAAGCGCTGGTGTCGGAATGCAAGTGCTGTTGCGCAAGCCTAGACATGTCCTGCCAGCCATCTGCCGATCATGTAATGCGCGATAGACCCATTGCGCGCAGGCAACACATGATCATGCTGGCCTGTCCAGGCAAGCAGAACCTCTTCACGAGAGAGCCAGCGCGCATCTTCCAACTCGTCATCGAGGGTAAGCGCGGTCCCCTGTGCCTGCGCGATGCAGCCGAACATCAGCGAGTTGGGGAAGGGCCAGGGCTGCGAGGCCATGTAGCGAATATGGTCCACCTGAATGCCGGTTTCTTCCCAGACTTCGCGCGCGACCGCCGTTTCCAGCGTCTCGCCCGGTTCAACAAACCCGGCCAGTGCGGAATACATACGTTCAGGCCAGCCATGAGAGCGGCCCAGCAGCAGCTTGTTTCCATGCGTCACCAGCATGATCACGACCGGATCGGTCCGGGGGAAGTGCTTGGCCGCGCAAGCCGGGCAAACGCGTTCCCAACCCGCAGCCGTGCTTTGCGTTTTTTCGCAACATGCCGCACAGAAGCGGTGTGTCCGGTGCCAGTTGAACAGCGCCCGCGCCGTCGCTGCGAGTGCAGCTTCCACAGCGGGAATCTGCATCATGGCCAGCCGCAATTCGCCAAAATATGCCCCTTTGGGCGCAGTCGGATGGATCTGAATGCTGGTATCGGTGAACATGGCCAGCGCCGCACGATCAAGTGCATCTGGCTCCCAAGACGAAATATCGGCGGCAAAAATATTACGGCCCTCATGCTCACCCAGATAAAGGAAGGGCTGCTTTGCATAGGCCAGAATTGGATCACTTGCCCCTGACCAGCACAGCGCTTGCGCACCAAGGTGCGGTTTGCCGCGCCAAAGGGGCAGGATGCGGGTTTGCGGATCAGCCAGCGCCGATGCGAGCGCAGCCGCATCAGTTCGAAACTGCGCCTTACGAGAGTGCCATTCATGGCCAAAGGCAAAGCGCATGTTATCTCCTGTCTCCTCCAACGATGCTGCTTTTGCAGTTTTTTCCTTCAAGAGCAACCGCCTGCTTGCGCGCGATACTCTCAATGGTTGTGCGGGCGGGTGCCGTGTCGTAATGTGAAATCCATGCAACCCGGCGATTTGACACAAAATAACCTCGTTTCTGGCCGAAATTTACCCAGCCGATAGCTACACTAGAAAGAGAGATGTAATGTAACGGTATGCAGAGTGACATGACACAGCATTTGAATTCATTTGATCGCAGCCAGGAAATTTCAGCCGCTGTGGACTTGCGGATCATGGAAACGACGGATTTGCACGTTCATTTGCATCCATATGACTACTATGCAGATTGTCCCGATCCAGACCTTGGTCTGGCACGATTGGCGGAACTGATTGACCATGCGCGCCATCAGGTTCCGAATTGCCTGCTGTTTGACAATGGCGATTTCTTGCAAGGCACCCCAGTGGGCGATTTCTTTGCCTATGACCGGGGCGTTCGTGCGGGCGAGGTGCATCCCGTCATCGCTGCGATGAATGCGCTGCGCTACGATGCAATTACCTTGGGCAATCATGAATTCAATTACGGTCTGGAATTTCTGATGGGGTCACTCTCGCAGGCACAATTCCCGACAGTCTCTGCAAATATCTTGCGCAAGACAGGGCGTGGGCCGCTGTTCGACAAGCATCTTTTTCGGCCCTATCGCCTGCTTCAGCGTGATGTGATCGACCGTGCGGGCCAGTCAAAGTCGATATGTGTCGGTGTTATCGGCGTTGCACCTGCACAGATCACGGTTTGGGAGCGCCAGCATCTTGATGGGCGTATCCAGACCCGTGACATGGTCGACTCGGTCAAGGCATGGGTGCCCGAAATGCGCGAGGCAGGCGCAGATATCGTCGTGGTTCTGGCGCATTCCGGTATCGGAGCAAGCCAGCACACCGATCTGATGGAAAACGCTGTCAGCCCGCTGGCGCGGATCGAAGGGGTTGACCTGATCCTGTGTGGCCACAGCCATCAGGTTTTCCCGTCGCCGCGATTTGCTGGGGTTCCTGGGGTAGATGTGGAGCGTGGCACGATCTGGGGCACGCCGACAGTCATGAGCGGGTTCTTCGGGTCGCATCTGGGGCTGGTTGACATGACGCTGCTACAGGATGGCGGCAAATGGCATGTTGTTAATACACAAGTCACGACGCGCGCGCTGCGAGAGGCGTCATTGCATTTCGCGCAGCCCGCACCGTTGGAAGGGCTTATGCCGCTGCGCAGCCCCGCTGTTCGCAGGATCGTGTCATCCGCGCATGATGCGGTGCTGGACAAGATCCGCCAGCCCGTTGGCCAGTCTGAAACAGCGATCAATAGTTTCTTTGCCTATCTTGGGCGCAACGCAGCAACGGCGCTTGTGGCCCATGCCCAGAAAGAATTTGTATCCGACCACCTGAAAGACAGCCCGCTTGGTGCATTGCCATTGCTGTCCGCCGTGTCGCCCGCAAAGGTTGGCGGGTTTGGCGGTGCACGCAATTTCACCAATATTGACGCAGGCAAGATGACGCTGCGCGCGCTTGCCGATCTTTATGTCTTTCCCAACCGCATTGCTGCCTGTCGCCTCAGCGGGGCCGATGTCCTGTTATGGCTTGAGCGCGCCGCGTCTGCGTTCCGGCAACTTGAACCGGGGCAGGATGCGCAGGATTTGATCGATCCCGCCTTTCCCGGGTATAATTTCGAAATAATTTATGGGCTGGATTACACGATCGACCTTATGTCGCCCGCGCGTTTTGGTCCTGACGGGCGCGAGATTGACGCCAGCTATTCACGCATCAAAGATGTGACGCTGAACGGCGCGCCGTTGGATCTGGACGCGGAAATCATTCTGTGCACCAACAGTTTTCGCGCGCAGGGTGCGGGTGGCTTCGCGGGCACGGGGTTTGAAGGTGTGGTTCTGGAACATCCGGCCATAACCCGCGATATCCTGAGCGACTATGTGCGGGCGCATTCACCGCTGAATGTTTCCGCGAATTCACCGTTCCGCTTGCACGCCGATCCGGGTGTCTCGGCCATTTTGCGCACAGGGGTTGCGGCCCATAGCCACCTTGATCTGATCGCGGATTTTGAACCAGAGATACAGGGGATCGACAAGAATGGCTTCCTGAAGCTGAAGCTGTGCATGGGCGAACCCCAAGGTCATTGACGCAGGCAGGGTTGGCTATCGGGTAAATGCCGCACCAAGAGCAGATGGCGCTTGCACTTGCGCAAGCGGCGAATGGGCAGGCCCCTAAATGCTGACCCGACAAGCAGGCCCGAAAAAAGGCTTGCAAGATGCCTCTAATTTCCGATAGCACAGCGCCCAAGGACACGGGAGACACTGACGCGACAGCATCAGGGCCGAAGGAGCAACCGCCCCGGTAAACTCTCAGGCAAAAGGACCGGTCCGGGCAAACACTCTGGAGAGAGGCGCATTGCGCCCGCCGAAGGGATAGCGATCTCAGGCGTCAAGGACAGAGGGGGCATGCAGACGGCGCGAGCCGCGATCATGAACCCGGCCTTAGGGCCCGATTGACAGAGGCGCCATGCCAGAGCAGTTGACTGAATTAAAGCAGACCCCGTTGCGCGCCTTGCACCAGAACCTTGGCGCGAAAATGGTGCCTTTTGCAGGCTATTCCATGCCCGTCCAATACCCTATGGGCGTTATGGCCGAACATTTGCACACCCGCGCCGAGTGTGGCTTGTTCGATGTCAGCCATATGGGGCAGGTGATCCTGACGCCAACAGATGGAATTGCCGCGCTCGAAGCAGGGCTTGAAGCATTGATGCCGGTTGCAGTCTCTGGCTTGGCGGAAGGGCGTCAACGCTACGGGATGTTCACCAATGCCGAGGGCGGCATTCTGGATGACCTAATGTTCGCAAACCGTGGGGATCATCTGTTTGTGGTGGTGAATGCTGCGTGTAAGGCGGCGGATATTGCCCATATGCAGGCGCATCTGTCCGACGTGGCGCTGGTGGAACCTGTGACTGATCGTGCCTTGCTGGCCTTGCAGGGGCCACAGGCGGAAAAGGTGCTGGCAAGTCTGGTGCCGGATATCCGGGGAATGCGCTTCATGGATGTGCTGAGCGTTGACACTGTGTTTGGCGCGCTGTGGATTTCACGGTCCGGCTACACGGGCGAAGACGGGTTTGAGATATCCATTCCCGCGGCCACCGCGCCAGATTTCGCGCGTTTGCTTCTGGACCTGCCAGAAGTGGCCCCGATCGGGTTGGGCGCGCGCGACAGCTTGCGCCTTGAGGCCGGCTTGTGCCTGTATGGGCATGACATAGACACCACGACAAGCCCGGTGCAGGCGGGGCTTGGCTGGGCGATCCAGAAATCCCGCAGGGCAGGGGGCGCGCGTGAAGGGGGCTTTCCCGGCGCTGAGCGCATTCTTGATGAACTGGCCAATGGCACTGCCAATCAGCGTGTCGGGCTGCAACCTCAGACCCGTGCCCCAATGCGCGAAGGCACCCAGATATGGGATGCGCCCGAGGGTGGCCAGCTGGTCGGCCACGTCACTTCTGGCGGTTTTGGTCCCTCTCTTGGTGCACCGATTGCAATGGGTTATGCTGAACGCGGATGTGCTGCAACCGGAACCGAGCTCTGGGGCGAGGTGCGCGGCAAGCGCCTACCTGTGACGGTCTGTGACCTTCCATTTCGACCTTCCACCTACAAGCGCTGAGGAGCGTTTCTGATGAAATATACTGAAGAACATGAATGGCTGCGCGTCGAAGGCGATGTCGTGGTTGTGGGCATCACCGAACACGCCGCCGAGCAATTGGGCGATGTGGTCTTTGTGGAACTCCCCGAGCTTGAGGCACAGGTCGTCAAGGGGGATGAGGTCTGCGTCATCGAATCCGTCAAGGCTGCATCCGACATCCTTGCCCCGGTCGATGGTGAAATTGTCGAAGTGAATGATGCACTCAGCGACAATCCCGGACTGGTGAACGAAGACCCACAGGGCGATGCATGGTTTTTCAAGATGAAACTCGATGATCTGCGGGTGCTTGAGGATTTCATGACCGAGGATGAATATAAGGAATTTCTTGGCTGAACTACGTTGCAAGATCACAGGCCGCGCCCCTGCCACGCAGCTGGGGGCGCAGCCACCAGCGCTGCGCCTACGCGCATGATTTCCGGCAATCACAAGGTACATGATGTCTTATACCCCAATCGCCTATAACCCCTATGATTTCGCAAATCGTCGCCATATCGGCCCGACGCCTGAAGAAATGGCTGCGATGCTGGCAGAACTGGGCTGTGACTCGCTGGACCAGTTGATCGGGCAAACCATTCCCGCTGACCTGCGCCAATCCGATCCGCTGACATGGGCGCCCTTGTCCGAAGGCGAGTTGCTGGCGAAACTGCGCGCGGTTGGGGCGAAGAATAAGGTCATGACCTCGCTTATCGGGCAGGGCTATTATGGCACCGTTACCCCGCCTGCGATCCAGCGCAATATTTTTGAAAATCCCGCATGGTACACGGCCTACACCCCCTATCAGCCCGAGATTGCGCAGGGGCGGCTTGAGGCGCTGCTGAATTTTCAGACAATGGTGGCCGATCTGACGGGCTTGCCTGTGGCCAATGCCTCGCTTCTGGATGAATCCACCGCTTGCGCCGAAGCAATGGTCATGGCGCAGCGCGTCGCCAAATCCAAGGCAACCGCCTTCTTTATCGACAAGAATTGTCACCCCCAGAATATCGCCGTGATGCAGACACGCGCCGCACCGCTTGGCATTGACCTGATTATCGACGACCCGGACAAGCTGGAGGCCGACAAGGTTTTCGGGGCCATTTTCCAATATCCGGGCACCTATGGCGACCTGCGCGATTTCACTGGGGCTGTTGCCGCGCTGCATGATGCGCGCGCCATCGCCATTATGGCAACTGATCTGCTGGCACTGACCATGATCCGCGAACCCGGTGCCATCGGGGCCGATATTGCCGTGGGCAGCGCACAACGCTTTGGCGTGCCTATGGGGTATGGCGGCCCCCATGCGGCCTTTATTGCATGCGCTGATGCTTACAAGCGGTCGCTGCCGGGGCGTTTGGTGGGCGTCAGCGTGGATGCACGCGGCAACAAGGCATATCGCCTGTCCCTGCAAACCCGTGAGCAGCATATCCGCCGAGAGAAGGCCACCAGCAATGTCTGCACCGCACAGGCGCTTCTGGCGGTCATGGCATCCATGTATGCGGTGTTTCACGGCCCCAAGGGGCTGCGCGCCATAGCAGAGCGGGTGCATTTCCTGACCCAGCGCCTGTATCGTGCCTTGCGCGCGGCTGGCGCGCATGTGGTTGTGAAAGAGTTTTTTGACACGATCACGGTTGATGTGGGCGTCGGGCAGGCGGGTATTCTGGCCGCAGCCCGTGCCGAGGGGCTGAACCTGCGCAAGATCGGGACCAGCCATGTCGGCATCTCGCTGGATGAAACGACAGATGAACAGGTGTTGATGCGCGTGCTTCGCGCCTTCGGGATCGAAGGGGTGCCACCGCATCGCGGTGATCTGGGTTTTTCGGACGCGTTCATCCGCGCCAGTGACTATCTGACCCACCCGATCTTTGACATGAACCGGGCCGAGACGGAAATGATGCGCTACATGCGCCGCCTTGCCGACCGTGATCTGGCGCTTGACCGCGCCATGATCCCTCTTGGGTCTTGCACGATGAAACTGAATGCCGCCGCCGAGATGATGCCGCTGTCATGGCCGGAATTCGCATCATTGCACCCGTTCTGCCCGCCCGATCAGGCACAGGGCTATGCCGAGGCAATCTCGGACCTGAAGGCCAAACTTTGCGAGATTACGGGCTATGATGCGATGTCGATGCAGCCCAATTCCGGCGCGCAGGGCGAATATGCGGGGCTATTGACCATTCAGGCCTATCACCGCGCACGCGGGCAGGGGCATCGCGATATCTGCCTGATTCCGATGTCGGCGCATGGCACCAACCCCGCCAGCGCCCAGATGTGTGGAATGCAGGTGGTGGTGGTGAAATCCTCTGCCAATGGCGATGTTGATCTGGATGATTTCCGCGAAAAGGCGGCCAAGGCGGGTGACCGGCTGGCGGCTTGCATGATTACCTATCCGTCTACGCATGGCGTGTTCGAAGAAACCGTGCGCGAGGTGTGTCATATCACACATGATCACGGCGGGCAGGTCTATATCGACGGGGCGAACCTGAACGCCATGGTCGGGCTGGTCAAGCCGGGCGAGATCGGGGGCGATGTCTCGCACCTGAACCTGCACAAGACCTTTGCCATTCCGCATGGTGGCGGCGGGCCGGGCATGGGGCCGATTGGCGTCAAGGCGCATCTGGCACCCTTCTTGCCGGGCCACCCCGAAATCGGCGGGGCAGAGGGGCCGGTATCGGCGGCACCTTACGGTTCTGCCTCGATCCTGCTGATTTCTTGGGCCTATTGCCTGATGATGGGCGGGCCAGGGCTGACACAGGCAACGCGCGTGGCGATTCTGAACGCTAATTACATCGCAGCCCGGCTTTCGGGATCCTATGACATTCTGTTCATGGGCAACAAAGGCCGCATCGCGCATGAGTGCATTCTGGACACGCGCCCCTTTGCCGAAGCGGGCATTACGGTGGATGATATCGCAAAGCGTCTGATCGACAACGGTTTCCACGCGCCGACCATGAGTTGGCCAGTCTCGGGCACCCTGATGGTCGAGCCGACGGAGTCTGAGAACAAGGCCGAGATCGACCGCTTTGTCACAGCATTGCTGTCCATCCGAGAGGAGATTCGCGCGGTCGAGACAGGCGAGATTGATGCCGAAAACAACCCGCTGAAACACGCCCCGCACACGGTCGAAGACCTGATCGCGGATTGGAACCGCCCCTATTCGCGCGAACAGGGCTGTTTCCCGCCTGCCAGCTTTCGGGGCGACAAATATTGGCCGCCAGTCGGGCGCGTGGATAATGTCTATGGAGACCGCAATCTGGTTTGCACCTGCCCGCCGGTTGAAAGCTATGCCGAAGCGGCGCAATAGTACCGTCTGAAAACAGGGTGGCGGCTGTGCAGGCGTAAGCCGTGCATCCGGTTGCGGGGGGCAAGGGTGTCAGCCCGTCGCGTATCGACGGGCCGCCCCACGGCTCAAACTGATGTAGATCTGGCAGTGCATCGCCGCACTGCTGCCCAACGATGCGCGGCTTGTCGCAGGTATCAAGCGCCCTTCAAGACGCTATCCGTTCCCGCCCGTAAACCGCCCTGCATCCTCTGCCGCGCGGCGTAATGCGCGGGATTTATTGACAGTCTCCATATACTCCGCCTCGGGGTCACTGTCATAGACAACACCGCCGCCCGCCTGAATATATAGCGTCTCATCCTTCAGAACCGCAGTGCGCAGGCAGATGCACATATCCATCTCGCCATTTGCGGCGAAGTAGCCAGCACCGCCACCATAAACACCGCGTTTTTCCGGCTCCAACTCGTCAATGATCTGCATCGCGCGCACTTTCGGTGCGCCGGAAACGGTGCCGGCAGGCAGGCCCGCCAAGAGGGCAGACAAGGCATCCTGCCCCTCGGCCAGTTCACCTACCACGTTAGAGACAATATGCATCACATGGCTGTAGCGCTCGATGATGAATTCCTCGGTCGGGCGCACAGTCCCGATTTTGGCCACACGCCCCACATCATTGCGCCCAAGATCCAGCAGCATCAGATGCTCTGCCAGTTCTTTCTGGTCGGCCAGAAGGTCGGCCTCATGCGCGCGGTCTTCCTCGGGTGTGGCACCGCGTGGTCGGGTGCCGGCAATCGGCCGGATCGTCACCTCACCCTCGCGCAGGCGCACCAGAATTTCCGGGCTGGCCCCGATGATCTGGAAATTGCCGTCGCTAGACCCAAAATCGAAATAGAACATGAAGGGCGACGGGTTGGTGCGCCGCAGTGAACGATAGAGCGCGAAAGGCGGCAGCGCAAAGCGCTGCGACCAGCGCTGCGATGGCACTACCTGAAAAATATCCCCTGCGCGGATATATTCCTTGGCGGTTTCAACTGCGGCCAGATAATCCGCCTTGGCGAAATTAGAAACAGGCTCGCCAATCGGGGCCGTGTCATTGCGCAATTCACGCGGCGCTTGTGGAACGCCGCGTTCCAGATCGCGCACGGCATCCATCACCCGCTCGGCGGCCTGTGCATAGGCCGCGCGCGCCGACAGGCCAGATCCGGCCCATGCGGGCGAGACGACGATCACTTCACCCTTGACCCCGTCCAGCACCGCCACGACCGAGGGGCGCAACATCACAGCGTCCGGCACATTGATCGGGTCAGGGTTCACATCGGGCAGGTGTTCCACCAACCGGATCATGTCATAGCCCAGATACCCAAACAGCCCGACAGAGGCAGCGGGCAACCCTTCGGGCATGGTCATCCGGCTTTCAGCAAGCACTGCGCGCAGCGTGTCAAGCGGATGGCCGTCCATCGCGCTCCATGCGTCAGGGTCAAACCGCGCCTCGCGGTTGATCCGGCTGGCACCATCGCGGCACTCCCAGATCAGATCAGGTTTCATTCCGATCATGGAGTAGCGCCCGCGCACCTCGCCGCCGGTGACAGATTCCAGAATGAAACTGTCTCTGCTGGCGCCCGCAAGTTTCAGGTAGAGTGATACGGGCGTGTCCAGATCCGCCGCCAGACGGGTGTAAACCAGTTGGTTCTCGCCGCGCTGCCAGCCAGCCTCAAATGTCGCGAAATCAGGGGTGAACTGGGGCATGGTGCTTCAGAAATTTGCCTGAACCGCGTCGATCATGGGCTGATCAATCCGGATCGGAGTTGTCTGGCGCAAACTGTTCGAGAAATACCCGAACAGGTCTTGCGCGATGCTCTGTTCAATCTGCATTTCCAGCGCGGATCGCAAATCTGCCACATCGTCCAGCATCAGGTCAGGGCTTTCAACTGCGTGCAGTTCAAGAATGTGCACGCGGTTGGCGCTTTCAACGATGCGCACCTCGCCTGTGTCCATCTCGAATGTGGCGGCCACCAGATCGCGCGGCAGATCCGGCATGATGTCGGTGCGCCGCAACCCGTCAAAGCGGACTGGTGCAATGTTCAGTTCGGGCGCGTCCCCATTGCCGCGCAGCGCCATTGCAAGCTCTTCCGCCTGCGCGCGCAACCCTTCGAGGATGCGTTCATTCTGCCAATCCGCGATCACCTGCGTCTCGATCTCGGGCAGGGGGCGTGGGGTTGCTGGCAGCGCTTCCAGATATTCCAGCGCGAACATGCCACCATCCTGCATGAAACTGATCTCTGGGAAATCGCCCTCTTGCAGCGCCTCTGCCGCGTCGCGCACACTTTCGTAAGCGGCAATGCCGTCGGTCATGCCGGGCCGCCAGTCCATCTGGCCGGACTGCATCTCGGTTTCCTGCCCCAGTTGCGCGACAGTGGCCCCACCCGCCAACAGGTCTTCATAGAGGTCATAATCATCCGACAGCACCCGGCGCGCTAGATCTGCAAGCTGTTCATCGCGCAACTGGTCGCGGGCCTGCTCAAACGTCACTTCCTGCGCAGACAGAATGGCATTCATGCGAAAGATTGCCGGGCCAAGTGTCGTTTCTGCCGGGCCAACAATTCCGGGCGCTTCAAGCGCGAACACAACATCTGCGGCCGCGCCAAGCTGCGCGCGCGTGACATCGCCCATATCGGTGTCTTCCAACTCCAGCCCCCGCTCGGCCACGAGGCTTTCAAACGTGGCGTCACCCGCATTGATACGCGCCAGCGCATCCTCGGCACTTTCCATGTCCGAAAAGACCAGACGCTCCACCAACCGCCGCTCTGGTTGCGAGAATTCCGACAGGCGCGCCTCATAGGCTTCGCGCAGAATGGCCTCGTCCACTTCGATCGTGTCGATCACCATTTCAGGCGTGATCCAAGCATAGCTGATGCGTTTGCCCTCAGGCAGGGTGTAACGGTCAAGATTAGCCTCGTAAAAGGCTTGCAATGTGGCTTGATCCGGCCTGCCAACGGGTTCAGCCAGGTTTTCCACGCTCAGGCTCAATACTGTGACATCACGCGTCTGGGCCTGATAATCCAGCAGGGGCTGAACAAGGCTGTCAGGGGCCGACGCCCCGCTGATCACCGAAAGCTGCAAGATGCTGCGCGCCACATCTTCGCGGATGGTGGTTTCAAATTCAGATTCGTTCATGCCCGCATTCTGAAGGGCAAACCGATAGGCTTCGCGGTCGATTGACCCGTCCAGCCCCTGAAATGCACCAATCTGCAAAATCTCGCGTTGCACGGTCGTATCGCCCGCAGAGACGCCAAGGCGCGCGGCCTCATTGTCAAGCACGGCATTATTGACCAGTTGTTCCAGAACCATCTGGTCCAGCCCGAACAAACGCGCCTGCTCCATCGTAAGGGCCTGACCCATCTGGCTTTGGAAGGCGCGCAATTCGTTCTGCATCGCCCGTGCATAGGTGTTTGCCGAAATGTTGCGATCCCCGACCGAGGCGACATTTTGCGACCTGCTTCCGAACCCCTCAACCCCGAAGCCCAGAAGGCTTAGCGCCAGCAAGGCCATCAGAAAACCTGCGGCAATGTTCTTGGCGCTCATTTTCTTCTTCGGTTTTGTCTTGGCCATGCCATCTCTCTTATGTGTCGTGAGCGGGAAATTCTTTCTGCGTGTGTATGCAAAGGCGGTGGCAGGGGCAAGCGTTCAGAGGTCAAGTTTTGCCAAGCAATGTGTGAGTTTCGGGCCGATCTCAAGATCGGCTGGCAATAGCCTTGCCGGAAAATGTCTGCCCCGCATGAAAGGCGAGGGGGTGTCCATCTCGACACGCGCCACCCATCGCATAGCCAGAAGCCGATTGATGTTGCCCACGCCACATGCGAAAGCAGCGCTATGCTGTCCTATCAACATAGTTATCACGCGGGTAATCTGGCCGATGTTCACAAGCATGCGCTTCTGGCATGGGTGCTGGACTACATGACGGCCAAGGACAAGCCGATCAGCTATATCGAAACGCATTCAGGGCGCGGGCTTTATGCGCTGGACGCACGCGAGGCGCAAAAAACCGGCGAGGCTGCCGCAGGCATCTTGCGCGCAGGCCATGCGTTTGGCCCCGATCACCCCTATGGGCGCGTTCTGGCCAAGGTTCGTGCGCAGCATGGCGACATGGCCTATCCCGGCTCTCCGCTGATTGCGGCCCAGTTGCTGCGCGCGCAGGACAGTCTGACCCTGGCCGAATTGCACCCGCAGGAATACGATGCCTTGCGTCAAGTGATGGCGGGAACTGGTGCGACAGTCCAGCGCCGCGATGGGTTTGAACTGGCCCAGGCGATCTGCCCGCCCACGCCGCGCAGGGGGGTGCTGATGATCGACCCTTCCTATGAAGTGAAGTCAGATTACACGCAGTTGCCGGATTTCGTGACCACGATCCGCCGCAAATGGAATGTAGGCGTGATCATGCTGTGGTATCCCGTTCTGAATGCAGGGTTGCACCGCCAGATGGTGGCGCAAATCAGCGCGAACCACCCCGATGTAGAATGCTATGAAACCGCATTCCCACCCGTGCGCGAAGGGCATCGCATGACCGGCTCTGGGCTTGTGGTGATCAACCCGCCTTGGGGTATGGCACAGGAAGCCGCGCGCATAGATTCCCTGATCCGCGCGCTTTGACGCTGCGCCATCATCGAAATTGCGCGCCTTAACCCTCAGGTTTTGGCCTTGGACTGCGCGCGTGCCGCATAGAGGCGAGAGGCCAGCAGAAAGAGGATGACCAAAGTCAGCACTACAACCAGCGGGCTTTGAAACCGCGACACAACCCAAGTATGCGCTATCACCACAATCGCTGCGGGCCAGACCAACAGATGCAGTTTTTTCCACAGCTTGAACCCCAGCAGGCGCGGGGCAATATCGACCGATGTGAGGGCAAGCGGCAGCATGAGCAGCAGCCCGGCAATGCCCAGCTTCACATGCAACATCTCGCGCATTTCGGCCAGGGCGAATTCCCAGATACCCCCCTGATCCAGAAACAACCAGGTCATCGCATGTCCGCACGCATATAGAAACGTCCAGACCCCCAAAGGGCGGCGCGCGGCGTATAACGGGCGCCATGAAATGAATGCCTGAATAAACCCTAGGGCAAGTGTGGCCATCAGGAACAACAGCGCATATCGCCCTGTGCGGTGCAACATGACCTCATGCGGGACAACGCCCAATTGGCCTGTCTGCCAGTGCCAGATCAGGAACAGGCCCGGCACGCCACATGCGCCCCAAAGCCCCCAGCGGATCACGGATGTCATGCGGCTGGCTTGCATCAGTAATGTGTTTCCAGATCCATTCCGGCGTAAAGATCGGCAACCAACTCTTCGTAACCATTGAACATTTCGGTGCGAATACGGTTTCCGTCATGCAGTCTGCGCTCGGTCGCCTGATGCCAGCGCGGGTGGCGGACAGTGGGGTTCACATTGGCATAGAACCCGTATTCCCGGGGTGACTTTTCATGCCATGTGGGCATGGGCCGCTCGGCCAGCAGCGAGATGCGCTTGATCGACTTAATGGATTTGAACCCGTATTTCCACGGCACCACCAGCCGGATCGGCGCGCCGTTCTGGTTGGGCATCACCTCTCCATACATGCCAACGGCAAGAATGGTCAGCGGATGCACCGCCTCATCCAGACGCAACGCCTCGACATAGGGCCAGTCCAGCAGGCCTTGCGCCGCGCGCGGCATGATCGAGGTGTCGTCAAAGGCTTCAAACCGCACATACCGCGCGTCGGATTTTACACCAACATGGGCCAGCAGGTCCGCCAGAGCAAAGCCATTCCACGGGATGACCATGGACCATGCCTCCACGCAGCGCAGCCGGTAGATGCGTTCCTCGATGGGAAAGCGGGCAAGCAGGTCTTCCATCGCAATCGGGCCGGGGCGGTCAACAAGCCCGTCAATCTCTATGGACCAAGGGTCTGTTTGCAGCGCATGTGCGTGTTGCGCGGGGTCATCCTTGGCAGGACCAAACTCGAAGAAATTGCAATAACCCGTTGCAACATCAAAGGAAGTCAGCGCTTCATCGGTCGAAAATGGCCCCGGTACAACTTCTGGCAAGGACTGGCTGCGCCCCGGTGTGGCATAGGCCAGCAGCCCTGCGCCCATCGCCGTCAATAACTGGCGCCGGTTCAGGAAATCTGACCGGGGGGTGATTTCGGATGATGCGGGGATTGGGTAGGAAAACCGGGGCATGTGCGAGGATTTGTTCCATTCTTAGGTGTATATGGCGCCCGCACTATTCTGCGTTGGCACCAACCAGACAGCTGTGCCACAGGCGCATTTTCTTTGTGGCAAGCATCGCCGATGCAGGGCCGAGATGCATTGACCCAGATCAAGAGCGTTGGGTTGAGCTGAACCGCCAGACCTGAGCGTGGCAGGGGGATACGCCCTTGATCGGATGTTTTCTGAAGGCGGGTTTACGGGCGCTAGACGCTTGCACCTAGCCGCGCAGCGTCGGGCCGCGGTGCAGCGATCCACAGTTGATCTATAGCGCTTTATGCTGACCAAGTCCCTGCGAGATCAGATGATTGCGCTGGTGGCAGCCAAATCGCCGTGCCGTGGGGGCGGCCCGGCGATGCGCGGCGGCGCTTTGCGCCTTGATTCCGCGCCTGGAGTTTATTCCACCGTTTGCAAAGCTCCACAAAGCGGACCTTCGACACGCATACCGACGCCCAGCGTCACACACAGAGCATTAGCGCCCCGTAGATGCCACCTCTTGGGGCGCAAGCAGATGACAGGCGGCGGTGCCTGTGCTGGTTGGATAGTCGGGCGGGTTACTGGCCTTGCAGATATCCATCACCTTGGGGCAGCGCGGGTGAAAGGTGCAGCCCGATGGCGGGTTGATCGGATTGGGTATTTCACCCGTGACTGGCATACGCCTGCGGCCCGACAGCGCCAGATCGGGCACTGCATCCAGCAACATGCGCGTATAGGGGTGTTGCGGATCAGTGAACAGCCGCTTGGACTCCGCCACTTCGACCAGCCGACCCAGATACAGCACACCGATGCGGTTGGCCATATGGCGCACCACGCTCAAATCGTGGCTGATCAGCAGATAGGTCAGGCCGAATTCATCCTGCAAATCACGCATCAGATTCAGGATCTGCGCCTGCACTGACACATCCAGCGCAGAAGTGGGTTCGT
Source organism: Roseinatronobacter bogoriensis DSM 18756 (assembly GCF_004366635.1). Lineage (GTDB taxonomy): Bacteria > Pseudomonadota > Alphaproteobacteria > Rhodobacterales > Rhodobacteraceae > Roseinatronobacter > Roseinatronobacter bogoriensis. The sequence continues at coordinate 23,278 of NZ_SORN01000002.1, forward strand.
CGCAGACAATGAATTCGGGCTTGGACGACAAGGCCCGCGCAATCGCGATCCGCTGGCGCTGCCCGCCAGAGAATTCATGCGGAAACTTCGCGCCATCAGCCGCCGACAGCCCGACCAGATCCAGCAGCCGCCCGACCTCCTTGCTGATCTCCGCCCCCCGCAGCAACCCGAAGGTGCGGATGGGTTCGGCAATGATATCTTCCACCCGCCAACGCGGGTTCAGGCTGGCAAACGGGTCCTGAAAGATCATCTGGAAGCGGCGGCGCAGCGTGCGCATCGCAGCACCCGATGCGAAATCCATTTGCTGCCCGTCAAAGCGGATCACGCCTGCCGATGGCTCCAGCAAGCCCACGATCATCTTGGCAATGGTCGATTTCCCCGACCCGGATTCGCCCACCAGCGCAAAAGTTTCGCCGCGCTTGATCTCGAAACTGACATTCTCTGACGCTGTGAGAAACTGCCGTTCCTCGCGCTCGATCACGCGGTTCAGCCAGGGTTTAGAGACATCAAACCGGCGCGTCAGCCCTTCGACCGATAGAAGCACATCAGCCATGTGACACCTCTTTTTCCTGCGCGTCATACAGCCAGCATGACACATGCCGCCCATCGGCGCGCGCAATCAGGTTGGGTTGGTCGCGGTAGCATCGCTCAAAGACCTTGGGGCAGCGCGGGTTGAATGCGCAGCCCTGCGGGATTGCGTTCAGACGCGGCATGGAACCGGGGATCTGCGTCAACCGCTCTGCGGTCTGGGTCAGCGTCGGGATCGACCCCATCAGCCCGGCTGTATAGGGGTGCTCGGCGGCCTGAATGACATCGCGCACCGGACCAATCTCGGCCAGCCGCCCGGCATAGAGCACAGCGACGCGGTCTGCTGTTTCAGCAATCACGCCCATATCATGCGTGATCAGCATGACCGACGCGCCCCGCTCGGCGCAGATTTCCTTCAGCACATCAATGATCTGCGCCTGTACCGACACATCCAGCGCGGTGGTTGGCTCATCCGCAATGACCAGTTCTGGCTCGGCTGCCAAAGCCAGCGCAATCACCACACGTTGGCGCATCCCGCCAGAGAAATGATGCGGGTAATCGTCAATCCGTCGCGCCGCCGCCGGGATGCCTACGCGGTCCAGCAAGCCAACGGCACGCGCGCGCGCCTCCTTTTCGGACAAATCCATATGCGTGCGGATCGTCTCGATCAGTTGCTCGGCCACAGTGTAAAGCGGGTTAAGGCTGGTCAGCGGGTCCTGAAACACCATGCCGATCCGTCGTCCCCGGACACGGCGCATTTTCTCGCGCGGCAGATTGTCAATCCGCTCTCCACGCAGCCAGATTTCACCGCCCGCAATCCGCCCCGGCGGTTCCAGCAGGCCAATGATCGCGGCACCGGTCAGCGATTTACCCGCGCCGGATTCGCCGACCATGCCCAGAACTTCGCCCTCGGCAATGTCGAAAGACACCCGGTCCAGTGCGCGCAATGTGCCGCGCCGTGTCGGAAATTCGACGATCAGATCACGAACGGAAAGAAGCGGAGCAGCCATCAGCGCAACCTCGGGTTCAGGGCATCGCGCAGCCAGTCACCCAACAGGTTGACCGACAGCGCCAGCGCCAGCAGCGTCAGCGAGGGGAACAGCAATATCCACCACTCGCCCGAAAACAGAAAGCCCTGTCCGATGCGGATCAGCGTGCCAAGGCTGGGTTGGGTAGAGGGGACACCCACCCCAAGAAACGAAAGCGTCGCTTCTGCAATGATCGCCAGCGCAAGGCCGATTGTGGCAATCACCAACACGGGCCCCATCACATTGGGCAGGATGTGGCGCACGAGAATTTTGGCTGGATGCGCACCAATCACGCGGGCGGCCTGCACATATTCCTTGGATTTCTCGACCATCGTGGCCCCGCGCACAACACGCGCATATTGTACCCATTCCGACAGGCCAATCGCCACGATCAGCACCCAGATCGCCATCGCTTCGCGGTAGGCGGGCGGGATGAAACCACGCGCCACACCGAAAATCAGCAATGCCAGCAGGATGGAAGGGAAGGTCAGCTGCACATCGGCCACCCGCATCAGCAGGCTGTCAACCCAGCCGCCGCGATAGCCTGCGATCAGCCCCAGCGTGATGCCCAGCACCATTGCGAAGGCGACCGCCATAAAGCCCACGAAAAGCGAAATCCGCGCCCCGTACAGGATGGTCGAAAAGACATCACGCCCTTGGTTGTCAGTGCCCAGCCAATAGGTGTTGCCGGTAAACTGGTTCGGCTCCATCGGTGGGGTAAACCCGTCCATCAGGTTCAGCGTGGCCGGGTTGAACGGGTCATGTGGCGCAATCCAGGGCGCGAAGATGGCCGCCAGAATGATCAGCAGCGATACAGTCGCGGCCACAATCGCAAGCGGCGATTTTCGAAAGGAATAGGCGATGTCGCTGTCCCAGGCGCGGGCGAAGCGCCCCGGTTCCGGCTTTTTGAAGATGTCACTCATGGCTAATTCCCCTCAATGCCGTGCATTGGCCCGGTCCACCCGCAAGCGCGGATCGACTGCGTAATACAGCAGATCAACGATCAGATTGATCACCACAAAGACCAGCGCGATCAGCATCAGATAGGCGGCCATGACGGGCACATCGACAAACCGCACCGAATTGATGAACAGCGCCCCGACACCGGGCCATTGAAACACTGTTTCTGTAATGATCGAAAACGCGATGATACTGCCCAACTGCAAACCAGTGATGGTGATCACCGGGACCAGTGTGTTTTTCAGTGCGTGACCAAAGTTCACCGCGCGGTTCGACAGGCCGCGTGCGCGGGCGAATTTGATGTAATCGGTGCGCAGCACTTCCAGCATCTCGGCGCGCACAAGGCGCATGATCAGTGTCATCTGATACAGCCCCAGCGTAATCGCGGGCAGGATGAGAGAGGCGCGCCCAGATTCCGTCAGCAGCCCGGTGCGCCACCAGTCGCCCACATATACCGTATCTCCACGCCCGAAAGAGGGCAGCCATTGCAACTCGACCGCGAAAACCCAGATCAGCAAGACACCGATCAGAAAGGTCGGCAAGGACACACCGATCAGCGATACCGTCATGATCGTGCTGGATAGCCAGCCGCCGCGCCGCAATGCCGTATAGACGCCAAAACCGACACCAAAGACAAAAGCCATGATGCCAGAGACAAGCGCAAGTTCCAGCGTTGCAGGCAGGCGCGACAGGATCAGTTCCATCACCGGCTGTTGCAGACGGTAGGAAATGCCGAAATCACCCGTCACCGCGCGGGCGATGAAATTCCAGAATTGCACAAGAAACGGGTCATCCAGACCCAATGCCGCGCGCATTTCCGCGCGTTCGGCCAGTGTGGTTTCCTGCCCCACCATCGAGGCGATCGGATCGCCCACAAAGCGAAACAACGCAAATGCCACAAGGGCCACAGTCAGCATGACAATGACCGATTGTGCCAGACGGCGCAAAATGAATGCAGTCATGCGGGCCCCTCCCGGAGTGGCGCAGGAATGGTCAGTACTCCTGCCCTAAAAACATGCCCGCGCGGAGTATCCCGCGCGGGCAAACAGGTCAAGTCCGGATCAGTCGAAAGTGACCGTGGTCATTTTCGGCTGGTTTTCAGGATGCACATCCAGATTGATATTGTCGCGCATCGCATAGGCCAGAACCTGGTTGTGCACGTTCAGGAAAATGCGCTCTTCCATCACTTCGTCCCAGATTTCCGCAATCAGCGCGTCACGCTCTTCCAGATCGGTCATGGTGGAAAGTAACTGGATCTTGGCATCCAGATCCGGGTTCGAATAGCGCGAACCGTTGAACGACCCGTAGCTGCCTTCGCGCGTGTGAACGAGGAAGTCGAACACATACTGGCTGTCAAATGTCGGAACGCCCCAGCCCAGCAGGTAGAAATCGGTTTCCCAATTCTCGATCAGCGGGAAATGTAGCGAGCGGGTCTGCGCGTTCAGGTCCACACGAATGTCGATGCGCGCCAACATGCCCACCAGCGCCTGACAGATCGATTCGTCGTTCAGGTAGCGGTCATTGGGGCAATCCAGCTGGACTGAGAACCCGTTGGGATAGCCCGCTTCTGCCATCAATTCGGCCGCACGCTCCAGATCAGGGTCGCCAAAGGCGTCCATCTCTTCGGTCCAGCCATTGACGAAGGGGGGCAGCGGGGCCGCAGAGGGCTGCGATTCGCCACGCATCACCACCTGACGGATGGCGTTGCGGTCAATCGCCAGCGCCATCGCCTCGCGGACCTCTGGCTTGGCAAAGGGGTTGTCCTCTGCATCCGAGGACGCAAGGCTGTCCGAGCTCATGTCATAGCTGAAGAAGATATTGCGGTTCTCAGGGCCACGCACGACGCGTACGCCATCTGTCTGTTCCAGTCGCGCAATATCCTGCACCGGCACATCCTGCACAATATCCACTTCGCCCGACAGCAGCGCCGCCACGCGCGTCGCGGCTTCAGCAATCGGGGTGTAGATGATCTCCGTCACCGCGGGCGCATCGCCCCAATGCCCGTCAAAGGCTTGCAGGACAGTGCGCACTTCGGGGTCACGCTCGACCAGCACATAAGGGCCGGTGCCATTGGCATTGCGCACGGAATAGGCCTCTTCGCCCGCAGCGAAATTCGGCGCGGTTTCAACGCCATTGGCCTCGGCCCATGCTTTGGACATGATGAAGGTGTTGGTCAGGTTCTGCACATACAGCGGCGCGGGGCCGGACATGCGCACATGCACTGTTGTGTCATCCACCGCAGTCACTTCCTCAACCGCAGCATGCAGCGCGGCCATGCCCGAAGGGGGCGTGCGCGCGCGGTCCAGCGAGAAGACGACATCTTCCGCAGTCATCGGGCTGCCATCATGGAAGGTCACGCCCTCGCGAATCGTGAACACCCAGACATTTTCGTCATCTTCGCTGATTCCCCAATCCGTCGCCAGACTTGCCGTCAACGAGCCGTCAATGGCGCGGCCAACAAGCGTTTCATAGATGTGATGGTTCAGCGTATGGGTTGGCCCTTCGTTCTGGCTGTGCGGGTCCAGTGTCAGCGCGTCAGCGACACGCGCCCAACGGATGGTCTCCGCGCTGGCCATAGCGCCAGATACCGTCAAGGCTGCAACGGCAATGCCCGCCATCAGGCTGGAACGGGTCGCGGATATGTGTGATTTCATGAACATTTTTAACTCCCTGAGTTGTATTTCCCGGTTACGGTGCGTGACCGATGAGAAACTACCCAAGTCATCCGCCCTTTCGCAGAACGTGTCAAGCAGTGGGCTTGGGGGACGGGCTAAACGCGCCAACACATGTTCGACACTCTGCCGTAGCAATATTTGCAGGAGTTTCGGGCCGAGAGTGTTGCCCCGACGTGATGCGCTGCTCTGCAAGCTGCATGGCAGGTTGACGCTGCGTCATGGCGGCGCAGGGTGTCAGCCAGCTTCGGGTGGGTAAAGTGCCGCCGCCTCGGTCGTTTCTGCCGGGTGCAGCAACGGGGTCGTATCTTCGGCGTCAAGCATGCCCGCCACGCGTTCGGTCACCGCCATCAACATCGCCTGTTCCCAGGAACTCAGGTCACGAAACCGCGCACTGAAGCGCTCATATAGCGGGTCAGGCGTCTGATCCAGCAAGTTGCGCCCGGTTTCGGTCAGAATGACCCAGACCGCACGACGGTCGGCTTGCCTGCGTTCCCGGCGCACAAGTCCGCGCATTTCCAGCTTGTCGATCTGAATCGAGATGGTGGCCTGACCCACCCCCAGCGAGCGCGCGATGTCACGCGGCATTTCCTGCCCATTCCGGGCCAGAGTATGCAGCACAAGAAGCTGCGCCTGCGTCAGCCCCGATGCGCGCGCCATCTCGCGTGCATTCGCTTCCAAGGCGTGCACGATGCGTCGCAGGGCGATCAGTGTTTCGGAGGAGCGGTCTAACACGGTGTCCGTCGATATTTTGTCATCTCAAAGTTACATTGGCGTCTGAACGGTGAAAAGGCAAGCGTCAGCAGCGTAAATTTGATCACATGTTTTGCAATGCTAAACAGTTTTAGGGCGAATTATATTTTTCACGTAGAAGTGTTTTTGCTTGGATTCCTCCGCATTAACATCTGAAAATAAAGGAAAAAAGTGTCAAATTGGATACGAAAATACTTTGTGTTGAAATATAATGCGGCTTCCTTATATAGAATGCTCACGGAACGGACAGCGGAAAAGAGTTTACATGTCAAAACAAAATCTGACACTGCATACAAACCCGAGAGGCGCGCTGACGCTGCGCAAGCCATCGAAAGCGGATGGATCAGAGGTGTGGAAGCTGGTTTCCGAGTGTCCACCGCTTGATCAGAATTCGATGTATATGAATGTGGTCCAGTGCGATCACTTCGCCGATACATGCGTGGCAGCGGTGCGTGATGGCAAGTTGCTGGGCTGGGTGTCGGGTCATATCCCGCCACAAAGCCCTGATACGATCTTTGTCTGGCAGGTCGCGGTGCATGATGATGCGCGCGGGCTGGGGCTGGGCAAGCGCATGCTGAATGCGCTTCTGGACCGTCCAGAGTGCGCGCAGGTGTCCAAGCTGGAAACCACGATCACCAAAAGCAATGCCGCATCCTGGGGGCTGTTCAAAAGCTTTGCACGTGACATGGGGGGCGAATTGTCCGACGCGCCGCATTACAAGCGCGACGAACATCTGGACGGCCAACACGCCACAGAACATCTGGTGACCATCTCGTTGCCACGCAAGAAGCTGCGCTCTGTCGCCTGATGCGCTGACAGCCCGGCTTCATTTTCCCGAAATTATCGAAAGGCTCATAGCCATGACACTTGGTACACATACCGATATCTACACGCGTCGCGAATCGCAGGCCCGCAGCTATTGCCGGGCATTTCCTGTCAGTTTCTCAAAGGCGCAGAACGCAACGCTGACCGATTCCGACGGGCGCAACTACACGGATTTTCTGGCAGGTTGTTCGTCGTTGAATTACGGCCATAACGACCCCGACATGAAGGAAGCACTGATTGCGCACATTACGCGTGATGGCGTGACCCATGGTCTGGATATGCACACCGACGCCAAGGCGGAGTTTCTGGACGCGTTCGAGCGCCTGATCCTGAAGCCGCGCGACATGGATTACAAATTCATGTTCACTGGCCCGACCGGCACCAATGCTGTTGAGGCCGCGATGAAACTTGCGCGCAAGACAACCGGCCGCGACACGATCATCGCCTTCACCAATGGCTTTCACGGCATGACAATGGGCGCGCTCGCCGCGACTGGTAATGCGGGCAAGCGGGCCGGGGCAGGCACCACGCTAAGCGGCGTTGTGCGTATGCCGTATGAGGGCGCGATGGAAGGTGTCGATTCGCTGGCCATGATCCGCGCCATGCTGGACAATCCTTCCAGCGGAATCGATGCGCCTGCCGCTTTCCTGATCGAACCTGTTCAGGGCGAAGGCGGGTTGAATGCCGCGTCAAGCGCGTTTCTGAAAGGGCTTCAGACTCTCGCGCGCGAACATGGCGCCCTGATCATTATGGATGATATTCAGGCCGGGATCGGCCGCACGGGTCCGTTTTTCAGCTTCGAAGGGATGGGCATCAAGCCCGACCTGATTCCGCTGGCCAAGTCACTGTCCGGAATGGGCCTGCCCATGGCTGGCCTGCTGATCCGCCCTGATCTGGACGTGTGGAAACCGGCTGAACATAACGGCACATTCCGCGGCAACAACCACGCTTTTGTGACAGCGCGGGTCGCGTTGGAAAAGTTCTGGTCTGATGACCGGTTCCAGCGCCAGACCGAGGCCAAGGCCGCCTTCCTGACCGAGCGTCTGAAGGAAATCGCCGCACTTGTTCCCGGTGCGGGGCTGAAAGGGCGCGGCATGATGCAGGGTATAGATGTCGGATCGGGCGATATGGCCGCCGATATCTGCGCCACATGCTTCGAGCATGGCCTGATCATCGAGACATCGGGCGCACATGACGAGGTCGTCAAGGTTCTGGCTCCCCTGACCATTCCGCAAGAACAGCTTGCGAGCGGGCTGGATATTCTGGAAGCTGCCGTCAAGGCACAAAGCGCCTCACACAAAATCGCAGCGGAGTAAGCAGAATGATTGTCAGAGATTTGCACGAAGTCAAACACACCGATCGTCGCGTGAAAGACCAGCAATGGGAATCGGTCCGCATGTTGCTGGCCGATGATGGAATGGGCTTTTCCTTCCATATCACCACGATCGCCGCAGGCAGCGAGCATACGTTTCACTACAAAAACCACTTCGAGAGCGTCTATTGCATCTCGGGTGAAGGCAGCATCGAAGACCTTGCCACCGGCACGGTCCATGAATTGCGCCCCGGTGTGATGTATGCGCTGAACCTGCATGACAAACACACATTGCGTTGCCGCACCGAGATGGTGTTTGCCTGCTGCTTCAATCCGCCTGTCACTGGCAAGGAAGTGCATCAGGCTGATGGATCTTACGCTTTGGAAACTTCCTGATCAAAGGGCGGGCAGGGGTGAAAAGCCACCTGCCCAAGCTTGAAATGACACATACTGTTGAGAAAATCGGCGGCACCTGCATGAGCCGCGCGCGCGAACTGGTCGACACGCTATATGTTGGGTCACGCAAGAAAGGCGCAATCTATAACCGCGTCTTTGTTGTCTCGGCCTTTGGCGGGATCACCAATATGCTGCTGGAGCACAAGAAAACCGGGTCACCGGGTGTGTTTGCGCGCTTTGCTGCTGACGATGGCGGGTCTGGCTGGCAAGACAGCCTCAAGGATACAGCCGCGAAAATGTGCGAAATTCACGGCGAGATTCTGGAACATGATGCAGACCGCGAACGCGCCGATGCCTTCGTGCGCGACCGGATAGAGGGGACGCGGGCCTGCCTGCTGGACCTTCAGCGCCTTGGCTCTTACGGCCATTTCCGCATCTCTCAGCAAATGCAGACTGTGCGCGAACTGCTTTCCGGTATGGGAGAGGCGCATTCCGCCTTTGTCACTACACTGCTGTTGCAACGTCGCGGCGTGAATGCGCGGTTTGTTGATCTGTCTGGCTGGCGCGACGAGAATAATCCGTCCTTGGCGGATCGTCTGGACCAGGCCATGTCCGGCATCGACCTGACGACAGAGATGCCGATTGTCACAGGCTATGCGCATTGTGCTTCCGGTTTGATGAATGAATATGATCGCGGCTATTCCGAAGTGGTGTTTGCGCATCTGGCCGCCCAGACGGGCGCATCCGAGGCGATCATTCACAAGGAATTCCACCTGTCGTCGGCAGACCCTCGCATTGTTGGCGTTGAAAATACTGTCAAGATCGGGCGCACCAGTTACGATGTGGCAGATCAACTGTCGAATATGGGCATGGAGGCGATCCACCCCAATGCCGCGCGCGTGTTGCGCCGCGCTGATGTGCCATTGCGCGTAAAGCACGCGTTCGAGCCCGAAGACCCCGGCACGCTGATCGGCCCCGAGGGCGGTTCTTCTGGCCGCGTCGAGATGGTGACAGGCCTTGCCATTCACGCGTTCGAGGTGCACGAGCCTGATATGGTGGGGGTGAAGGGCTATGACTCCTGCATTCTGGATGCGCTAACACGCCATAACGTCTGGATCGTGTCAAAGCATTCCAATGCCAATACGATCACGCATTACCTTTCCGGCTCTTTCAAGGCGATCCGCAGGGCAGAGGGTGAGATTCTGAAATCCTACCCCAATGCCGAAATCAACACCCGCCCGATGGCGATGGTGTCCGTGATCGGGTCAGACCTGACCGAAGTGTCGGTTCTGGCACGGGGGCTGGACGCGCTGGAATCCGGTGGTGTGCGTCCGCTGGCCGCGCAACAGGGATTGCGCCGCGTTGAGGTGCAGTTTCTTGTCGCGCGCGACAGCATGGATGATGCGGTCAAGCTTTTGCATGAAGCGCTGGTCACCGGCACCACGGCGCAGACAGTGCCACGCGTCGCGGCCTGAACAGGAAAATGACGGTATCATTACGGCCAGATCGGCGAAATACACCCGATCTGGCCGCAAAAATTGCCAATATCGCTTGTCAGACGCGCCATGCACGCCTATAGAGCAGCCAATCAAGAAGAGGTTGAGGCCACATGATCGGGATGAGCAGGGTCGGGCGCAAGCTGCGACCCTTTGTGTTTGTTGCTCCTCTCGCGTGGTGTTTGCCTGCTTGTTGAACCCGAAACCAAAGACCGGCGGAGGCAACCGCTCGGCCAGAAACATGAATGTAAAGGATGCAGAACTGAATGTGCGCTAAAGCAACCATGGAAGAATTCGAGGCAATGCTCAATGAGAGCCTCGAGATGGACACCCCCGATGAGGGCAGCGTTGTCACCGGCAAGGTTATCGCCATCGAGGCAGGCCAGGCCATCATCGATGTCGGCTACAAGATGGAAGGCCGCGTCGATCTGAAAGAATTCGCAAATCCCGGTGAAACGCCGCAGGTGGCCGTCGGCGACGAAGTCGAAGTTTTTCTTGAGCGTGTCGAGAACGCGCGCGGCGAAGCTGTCGTCAGCCGCGAGAAGGCCCGCCGCGAAGCCGCTTGGGACCGTCTGGAAAAAGCCTATGCTGACGAAACCCGCGTTGAGGGTGCGATCTTTGGCCGCGTCAAGGGTGGCTTCACGGTCGATCTTGGTGGCGCTGTGGCCTTCCTGCCCGGCTCTCAGGTCGATGTGCGCCCCGTGCGCGACGCTGGCCCGCTGATGGGTCTGAAGCAGCCGTTCCAGATTCTGAAAATGGACCGTCGTCGCGGAAATATCGTTGTGTCGCGCCGCGCCATTCTGGAAGAATCCCGCGCCGAACAGCGTGCAGAAGTTATCGCACAACTGGCCGAAGGTCAGGTTGTCGATGGCGTCGTCAAGAACATCACCGAATATGGTGCATTCGTCGATCTGGGCGGTGTTGACGGGCTGTTGCACGTCACTGACATGGCATGGCGCCGCGTCAACCACCCGTCCGAAGTCGTCACCATTGGTGAAACGATCAAGGTGCAGGTCATCAAGATCAACAAGGACACCCACCGCATCAGCCTTGGCATCAAGCAGCTTCAGGCCGACCCGTGGGATTCCGTTGCATCGCAATACGCCCTGGGCACAGTGCACAAGGGGCGCGTGACCAACATCACCGATTACGGCGCGTTCGTCGAACTGGAAGCCGGTGTCGAGGGTCTGGTCCATGTCTCGGAAATGAGCTGGACCAAGAAGAACGTTCACCCCGGCAAGATCGTGTCAACCTCGCAAGAGGTGGATGTCATGGTTCTGGAAATCGACGGTGCCAAGCGCCGCGTGTCTCTGGGGCTCAAGCAGACCATGCGCAACCCTTGGGAAGTCTTTGCCGAAACCAACCCGGTCGGCACCCAGATCGAGGGCGAGATCAAGAACATCACCGAATTCGGTCTGTTCATTGGTCTGGAAGGCGACATCGACGGCATGGTTCACCTGTCCGACATCAGCTGGGACCAGCGCGGCGAAGAAGCCATCGCAGATTTCCGCAAGGGCGACATGGTCAATGCGGTTGTTTCCGAAGTCGATATCGAGCGCGAGCGTATTTCGCTGTCGATCAAGGCGCTTGAGAATGACAACTTCTCGGATGCTGTTGAAGGCGTGAAGCGTGGCGCAATCGTCACCTGTGCCGTGACTGCTATCGAAGATGGCGGGATCGAGGTCGAGTATAACAACATGAAGAGCTTCATCCGTCGCTCTGACCTTGCACGCGACCGTGCCGACCAGCGCCCCGAGCGTTTCCAGGTTGGCGACAAGATCGATGCGCGCGTCACTTCGGTAGACAGCAAGACACGTCGTCTTGGTCTTTCGATCAAGGCCCGCGAGATTGCCGAAGAGAAAGAAGCAGTCGAGCAGTATGGGTCATCCGATGCAGGCGCCAGCCTCGGCGATATTCTGGGCGCAGCCCTGAAAGACCGCAACTGACGCTGGACTGCAGTCAAAATGTTCTGAAAATCCCCGGCTTTTGCCGGGGATTTTTTATGTGGGCGGCTGTTTTGACAAGATTCCCGCCTCCGAGGGATTATGCCGGTTTTTCAGTGTTCCTTCGCCAAACGATTCCGCATATAGTTCGCTTACAATAAGGCATGACCCGCAAAGGGTTGCCGCACGAGACCGGGGGGTTAACCGAAATGATCCGATCTGAACTGATCCAGATAATTGCAGACGAGAACCCGCATCTATATCAACGCGATGTCGAGCGGATCGTAAACACTGTCTTTGGCGAGATTACCGAAGCACTTGCACGTGGTGAACGCGTCGAGTTGCGTGGTTTTGGGGCGTTTTCCGTCAAGAAACGGGATGCGCGTACCGGGCGCAATCCCCGCACCGGCGAAAGTGTCGAGGTCGAGGCCAAGGCGGTTCCCTTTTTCAAGACCGGAAAGCTATTGCGCGACCGGTTGAATGGCTTGGAGGTATAAGGCGTCATGATGGCTTATCTGCGCTACGGTTTCGCCACATTGGTGGCACTGGTCTTTGTAACAATCGCACTCGCCAATAGGTCAATGGTGACAGTGCAGCTTTTGCCCGATGCGCTCGCCTCTCTGACCGGCATAGATATGTCTCTCTCGCTGCCGCTGTTTGTGTTGCTGGGCATCGCAATCGCGGTTGGCCTGCTTCTGGGCTTTGTGTGGGAATGGTTCCGCGAACATGCTATTCGCGCCGAAGCAGCGCGCCTGCGCCGCGAACAAGAGAGCATGCGCGCCGAACTCAAGCGCGCAGAGAAGGCTGCTCCGCAAACACGCAAGGACGATGTGCTTGCGCTGGTCGAGGCGAAGTGACCTTTTCCCATGCCTGATGCGGTAAAGGTAAAATTCTGCGGCCTGGCCACTGGACAGGCCGTTGCAGATGCCGTGCAATCGGGTGCGGATTATGTGGGGTTTGTCTTTTTCCCACCCTCGCCGCGGAATGTTACGCTGGAACAGGCCGCGGCTTTGGCATCAAACGTCCCCGCAGGGGTAACGAAAGTTGCGCTGACCGTTGATGCCGATGATTCAGCGCTTGATGCGCTGATCGCGCAGGTTGCGATTGATATGTTGCAGCTACACGGGCACGAATCCCCCGCGCGCGTTGCCGAAATACGCGCGCTCTACGGGATTCCGGTGATGAAGGCGGTGGGTCTGGCTGATCGTGCGGACCTTGATAATCTTGAGGCATATCTGACCGTCGCCGACCAGATTCTGGTCGATGCAAAGCCGCCAAAAGACGCAGTCTTGCCCGGCGGCAATGGCCTTAGCTTTGATTGGCGTTTGTTACAGGGGAGGCAATGGCCCTGTCCCTGGATGCTGGCGGGCGGCCTTACGCCTCAGAACGTATCCGAAGCAATCCGGCTGACCGGGGCAGGGCAGGTCGATGTCTCCTCCGGGGTAGAGCGGGCACCGGGCGAGAAGGATGCCGCCCTGATGTCCGCCTTTATTCAGGCCACAAAAACTGCCTGACCGTGATAAAAGACTCTTATTCTGCGGCCAGTTTCTCAATTGGCCGCGCGATAAAGCCCTCTGTGCTCTTTGATCCGCATTTTGCAGGGACGCGCGGCCCGCTTATGGTCAGCAAGGCTTCCAGTCCTGAATTGCAGGTGACAAGTTCAGACACATACAGGTCATCCAAGGCCCCATAAAATGCGTCCACCGCACGCGAAAGATGCGGGCGCATGACGCAATGCTCTTTCAATGGGCAGGTGTTGTTGTCGGAAAAGCACTCGATAAAGGGCAGGCTGGATTCAAAGACACGAAACACCGCCCCAACGCTGATGCAATCTGCCGGGCGCGCCAGATGAAACCCGCCATGGCGCCCGCGAAGGGTGGTGATGAACCCTTCCTGCGCCAGTTTGTTGATGACCTGTGCAAGGTGATTTTCAGAGGCATTGACCGCCGTGGCCACATCCTGTTTCCGCACCAGCGTATCCTTGTTGACGGCGCAGAACATCAGCGTGCGCAGCGCAAGGTTGGTTCTGGTTGTCAATCGCATATTATCCGCTCCTTGGTCTTCGACCTTTATTAAGCCGGGCGCATATTGGTGTCCCTTGGAGGCAACTATTAGGTGTTCAACAGCGACTGACTTTGATCCGCATCAAATAAATCAAGCGGCAGACGGGTTATTTTGTCGCAGATGGGAAAGTTCTATCGGATTTGATATGGATCAAAGATGCAATTAGTCATATATTGCATTGTGAACATATGTATGCTGACTGGATGGGGGAGCGCATGGACAGTTTTGATAAGATCACCGCCAGCCGAAGGGGGTTTCTTGGCCTTGCCACAGGTGGTGCCGCGCTGGCCCTTGGGGCAGGGCAGGGCGCTCAGGCATCGGTTGTGCGCACCAATGCCCGGATCCTGATTCTGGGCGCCGGCGCCGGCGGCGCGGCCATTGCCAACCGGCTTGTGGAACGCCTTGACGGGGCGTCTATCACCGTGCTGGACGGGCGTCCGCAGCATTGGTATCAGCCCGGTTTCACGCTGATCGCATCGGGATTGCGCAAGGCGGATTACGCAGTTTCAACGACGGAACAGTGGTTGCCCAATGGGGTAACCTATATCAACGAATATGCCGCAGAGCTGGACCCGGACGCCAATCGCGTCATCACTACAGGTGGTCAGCGGATCGACTACGATTACCTGATCGTGGCGACCGGCCTTGTTCTGGACTGGGACGCCATCGAAGGCTTTGACCTGAGCATGGTGGGCCCCGAGAATGGCATTTCAGCCCATTACGCCAGCCCTGAGATGGCCGAACTAAGCTGGCATGCGATGGACAAATTCACCTCTGAAGGGGGTGTCGGCATGTTCGGTCGCCCCGCGACCGAGATGAAATGCGCCGGTGCGCCTGTCAAACTGTGCTTTCTGGCAGAAGATATCGCTACCACCAAAGGCAACCGCAGCAATTGCGAATTCATTTATAATGCGCAGGCGCAAAACCTGTTCGGTGTGCCTGTCATTCACCACCGCGTCCGCCAGATCATGGATGAGCGCGACATCACCTATCGCTACCAGCATGTGCTGAAAGGGATTGATCTGGGTGCAAAAACCGCAACCTATACCACCCCCGATGGCGAAGTGACGGATAGATGGGATTTCATCAATGTCATCCCCCCCCAGCGCGCGCCACAGGTCATTCGCGACTCTGGCCTGTCCTGGGCCGACCGCTGGACCGATCAGGGCTGGATCGAGGTTGATATGCAGACCCTGCGCCATGCGCGCTACCCCAATGTGTTCGGTATTGGCGATATTGACGGGGTGCCAAAAGGCAAGACAGCGGCTTCAGTCAAATTCCACATCCCAGTGGTCGAAGATCACCTTGTCAGCGAAATTGCCGGGCGCGAAGGCACCCGCATCTATGATGGCTATACATCCTGCCCGCTGATTACCCGCATTGGCCGCGCCATGCTTGTCGAATTCGACTATCAGGACAATCTGACACCGTCCTTCCCGGGGGTCATCGCCCCGCTTGAAGAGTTGTGGATTTCCTGGCTGATGAAGGAAGTCGCGCTGAAAGCCACCTATAACGCCATGTTGCGCGGTCGCGCCTGAACAGGCCGGATCAGGGGGCTGCCGCCCCCCGGCGGGTAAGCCCGCCTTCCCCCCGCGAGTATTTAGGGCAAGAAAATAAGATCTTGTCTGTAGAAAGGTCGAGAGAATGGAAGAATTCAGCTTCATGACGATCATCGCCGTGTTCGAGGAAATGTTCGGACGCGGCGTGTTCTGGGCAATGGTGCTGGTCGCCGCCGTCATCACGCTGGCATATCTGTATGTGCTGGTGCGTGACCGGGCAATGTCGATGCGCAAGTTCCTGCTGGCACAATTGTCGATGCCGATTGGCGGCGCGCTTGCAGTCTGGTTCGTCATGCTGATGACGAATTCTGGGTTTCGCGATATAGGCGGCCCGATTGACTGGCTGGTATTGTTGGGCGTTTTTGCCGCAGGGGCCATAGGGTTTGCCATCCTTGTCTATGTGGTTCAGTCCATCGTCCGCGGCAAGGCGAGCGACGCGTGACGCCAGTAACACAGGATTGGTCGGTCGCCGCTCCTCCCATGCAATGATCGACCTGTTAGCCCGCGTCCTTCCTCCCAAAGGCGCGGGCTTTGTCATTTTCGGGCTTGGCAGTTGGGTGTCGCGCACTTATGGTCATGCACATGAAGAGCTTGACCTGCATCATTACCTGCTGCATTTGCCGCTGAGTTTCCTGGCGGTCGGTCCTTTTGGCATTTTCCCTTGTCTGACAGCACCTTCCGCCGGGCCCTGGCCTGAGAGGATGGCATGACTGAGATTCGCCTGCACAATTCCCGCACCCGCCGGAAACAGCCCTTTGCGCCGCTGGATGCGCAAGATGTGCGGATGTATGTCTGTGGCCCTACGGTCTATGACCGCGCGCATTTGGGCAATGCGCGACCGGTGGTGGTGTTTGATGTGCTGTATCGCTTGCTGCGCCATGTCTATGGCAAGAAGCATGTGACCTATGTGCGCAACTTCACTGATGTGGATGACAAGATCAATGCGCGGGCGCGGATGCTGCAGGAGGGCGGCGATACGCGGTCCTTGAACGAGATCATTCGCGCGCTGACCGATGAGACGATCGACTGGTATCACGCCGATATGGATGCTTTGGGCGCTTTGCGGCCCAACCACGAGCCGCGCGCGACCGAGTTCATCGTGCAGATGGTGGCGATGATTCAAGGCCTGATCGACAAGGGTCATGCCTATGCGGCCGAAGGTCATGTGCTCTTCGATGTGCGCAGCTACCCGGAGTACGGCAAGCTGTCGGGCCGCTCGGTCGATGACATGATTGCCGGCGCGCGGGTCGAGGTCGCGCCCTATAAGCGCGATCCGATGGATTTTGTTTTGTGGAAGCCGTCTTCGGTGGAGGAGCCGGGTTGGGACTCGCCTTGGGGCCGGGGCCGTCCGGGCTGGCATATCGAATGTTCGGCCATGAGCCACGAGTTGCTGGGGCCGGCGTTTGATATTCATGGCGGCGGGATCGACCTGCAATTCCCGCATCATGAGAACGAGATTGCGCAAAGCTGCTGCGCGCATCCTGACGCGGATTTCGCGAATTTCTGGCTGCATAACGAGATGGTGCAGGTCGAGGGGAAGAAGATGTCCAAGAGCTTGGGCAACTTTTTTACAGTGCGGGATTTGCTGGATGAACTTGAAAAGCGAATGCCAAAGAGAGTTGCTGGCGAAGTAATTCGGCTGGTGATGATAAAATCTCACTATCGGCAACCAATGGACTGGACGGAAGCTGCGGCTAAAGAAGCAGAAGCTACCCTTAGAAAATGGGCGCGAGCGACCGAGAATGTGCAAAGTGAAAAAATAGATCAAAGAGTGATAGACGCTCTGTCGGATGACCTGAATGTATGGGGTGCAATCACAGTTTTGAACGAATTGGCTGCCAATGGTGATGGGAGTGCATTGCTCGGCTCGGCTCGTTTTCTAGGCTTGCTTAGCGAGGAAGTGCGCGCAATTTCCCAAGCAACAGAGGCATACTTCGATCTGCAAAAATTGTTGATCCTGCGGGCTGAGGCACGAAAAGAAAAGAACTTTGCGAGAGCAGACCTTATTAGAAAACGTCTCGATGATTTCGGTATCCAATTGGTGGACCAGTCAGCAACGGTCACAGCGCCAAAATTCGAAGTTTTTAAAATTGAGGAAGTTATTCAGAGTCTTCCTCCTGAAGATAAAGAAAACCTTCTCGGACAAGAGGAATATGTTGTGCCGCGGATTTTCAACAACAAGGCGTTCAGCGACCGCTACCAAAGCTTTGTGGCACGCAAGGTTCTTGGAGAACTAGAATGAACTATCGCCTTCTGCCTTGGCCTAATCAGTCTAAACGCCAGCACGGTCGGCGGCCCGCCTGCTCCGCAGGTGGGCGTTGCTCGCGTCCAGATGCGTCACGCTCGTTACAGGCCCACCCATGACCCGCACCCGCCTCACCCTCTATGACACCACCCTGCGCGATGGCCAGCAGACACAGGGCGTGCAATTCTCCACGCCGGAAAAGCACCAGATCGCCGCCATGCTCGACCAGCTTGGCATCGACTATATCGAGGGCGGCTGGCCGGGGGCGAACCCAACGGATTCAGAATTTTTCGCCGCAAAACCGCAGACCAAGGCGACGCTGACGGCCTTTGGCATGACCAAACGCGCAGGGCGTTCGGCCGAGAATGACGATGTGCTGGCCGCTGTGCTGAACGCAGACACACAAGCGGTCTGTCTGGTTGGCAAGGCGCATGATTTCCACGTCACCACGGCGCTGGGGATCTCATTGGCGGAAAACCTTGAGAATATCGGCGCCTCGATTGCGCATTGTGTCGCCCGGGGCCGCGAGGCGCATTTCGACGCCGAACATTTCTTCGATGGCTACAAGGCCAACCCCGATTACGCCCTGCAAGCGCTGCACGCCGCCCATGACGCCGGTGCGCGCTGGATCGTGCTTTGCGACACGAATGGCGGCACGCTGCCGAGTGAAATCCGCGCGATCACCGAAAGCGTCATCAAAAGCGGCATCCCAGGCGACCATCTCGGCATCCATTGCCATGACGACACCGGGCAGGCCGTGGCCTGTTCGCTGGCGGCTGTGGAAGCGGGCGCGCGCCAGATTCAGGGCACGCTGAACGGGCTGGGCGAGCGCTGTGGTAATGCCTCACTCACCACACTGATCCCGACGCTCTTGTTGAAACCCGCCTATGCCGAGCGGTTCGAGATTGGCGTAACCCCAGAGGCGCTGACCCAACTGCTGCGGATCTCGCGCAAGCTGGATGATATTCTCAACCGCGTGCCATTGCGCACGCTGCCTTTTGTCGGCGCGTCGGCCTTCGCGCACAAGGCGGGGCTGCACGCGAGCGCGATCCTGAAAGACCCGACCACTTACGAGCATATCGACCCTGCGACCGTGGGCAATGCCCGTGTGGTGCCGATGTCCAATCAGGCGGGGCAGTCGAACCTGCGGATGCGGCTGGCGGATATGGGCGTGGCGGTCGCCAGGGACGACCCGCGCCTTGGTGCGATCCTTGAGGATGTGAAGGCGCGCGAGGATCAGGGCTATGCCTACGATTCTGCGCAGGCCAGTTTCGAGCTGCTCGCGCGCCGCGCGCTGGGGCAAGTGCCGGATTATTTCGAGGTCAAGCGCTACCGCGTGACCGTCGAGCGTCGCAAGAACAAGTATAATGAGATGATCACGCTGTCAGAGGCTGTCGTCGTGGTCAAGATCGGCGACGAGAAGAAACTCTCAGTCTCGGAATCGTTGGATGCCGAAGGTCATGATCGCGGCCCGGTCAATGCATTGGCCAAGGCGCTGGCCAAAGACCTTGGCCCCTATCAGGATGCGATTGACGATATGAAACTGGTGGATTTCAAGGTGCGCATCACGCAGGGGGGCACCGAGGCTGTGACGCGCGTCATCATCGATTCCGAAGACGGACAGGGGCGGCGCTGGTCCACTGTCGGTGTGTCGCCCAATATAGTGGATGCCAGTTTCGAGGCGCTGCTCGATGCGGTTACATGGAAATTCTTGCGCGATGGGGTAGAACCATGTCGGACCTGACACCGGATGAAGCATTCCTGACACTCTATAGCGATCTGGCCCGCGAAGGGCCGGGGGCCGCAGCCGATCTGGGCTGGGCGCTTTCGGTCGCGGCCACCCCGGCGGAGGCGCGCATTTGCGACGCTGGCTGTGGATCGGGCGCCGATACAGTAACGCTGGCCAAGGAACGGCCCCGCGCAAAGATCGATGCCGTGGACAAGACTGCACAATTTGTGGACGCGGCGCGCAAGCGCACTGCCCCTTTCGGCGCGCGTGTGCGCGTGTGGCAGGGTGACATGGCCCAACTTGATGGCCCTTATGACCTGATCTGGTGCGCAGGCGCGATTTATTTTCTGGGCGTGACGCAAGGATTGCAAGCGTGGCGCAGCGCTTTGGCCCCGAACGGCGTGGTGGCTTTCTCTGAGCCCTGCATGTTGCCGCGCCCGTCAGATGCTGCGCGGGCTTTCTGGTCGGTCGAATACCCACAGATCACCGATATGGCGGGTATCCGCGCGCGGGTTGCAGCGGCAGGGTACCGGGTCTTGGGCGAGAACCTCCAGATCGGGGCGGCATGGGAAAACTACTATCTGCCTATGGAGCGGCGCATCGCCAGCCTGCGCCCCGACGCGTCCAGCACGCTGGCCGCCGCGTTGGACACCGCGGAGGCCGAGATTGCGCGCTGGCGCGCTGCACCTTCTGAAATTGCCTATGCCTTGATGGTGGTCGCACCGGGTTTATCTGCCCCGGATGACTGATCTTGCTGAAAAGCTGCGTGTGGGCGACCCAGAACGCCATGCCGCGACCCTTGCCGCACCTGAAAATCTGCGCGCAAGGCTCTGGCCGCTTTATGCTTTCAATCTGGAGATTGCGCGCGCGCCCTGGATGACCTCAGAGCCGATGATTGCTGAAATGCGCTTGCAATTCTGGGCGGATGTTCTGGATGAAATTGCCGAAGGCAAGCCACCGCGCGCGCATGAGGTGGCCAGCCCACTGTCCGAGGTCTGGCGCGAATGCGACCTGCCGGTTGCGCTGGGGCATGAGATGGTCGCCGCGCGCCGCTGGGATATCTACCGTGACCCCTTTGCCGATGAAAGCGCCTTCGAGCAGCATTTACAGGCGACAAGCGGCAACCTGATGTGGCTATGCGCGCGCGCCCTGAACGCAGGTGACAGCGCAGAGCCGATCATACGTGATATGGGCTATGCGGCGGGGCTGGCAAACTGGTTTCTGGCGATCCCACGACTTGAAGACGCGGGGCGCATTCCGCTGATTGATGGCCGCGAAACTGCCGTCGCGGCACTGGCACAAGACGGGCTGATGCGGCTAAAGCGCGCGCGCTCCAACCGCGCCAGGGTCGGTGCCGACCTTCTTGCGGTCATGCTGACCGGCTGGCAGGCGGGTACAATTCTGAACAGCGCGGCAAAATCGCCGCATCTTGTGCGCGAAGGCGGGCTTCAGCCCTCGGAATTCAGGCGCCGTGGCAGCCTTTTACTGCGCGCGCTTTCAGGTCGCTGGTAGGCGGGGCCGGATGCTCACACCAAATCGACCGATTGTCTCGGGTTTGCGATCTGAATCCCGCCCCTCGCGCCTTGCCAATATCCGCCCCTGCCAGTAGGGTGCGCGCAAAATTGCCCATTGGATGAATGTCCGGGGCAAACTGTCATGCCCTTTTTCCAAGGGTCCAACTTACAGGAGCTTTCATGTTCGTCACACCTGCCTATGCGCAAGATGCCGGTGCCGCCGGTGGTTTGATTTCGATTATCCCTTTCATCCTGATCTTCGTGATCATGTACTTCTTGCTGATCCGTCCGCAGCAGAAGAAGGTCAAGGAACATCAGGCAATGGTCGGCGCGTTGCGTCGCGGCGATCAGGTTGTGACCCAGGGCGGGATCATCGGCAAGGTGGTCAAGGTCAAGGAAGATGGCGAGGCCGAGGTTGAGATTGCCGAGGGCGTGAAAGTGCGCGTCCTCAAGCAAACCATCGCAACTGTGATTTCCAAGACCGAGCCTGCTGCGAAAGAATAAGGGCACGTCTCGCCCTGCCCTGACACCTGAACTCCGGGAGCAACGCTCTGATGCTGCAAATACCGATGTGGAAACGCGTCTTGATCTGGGCGACCTGTGCCTTGGCATTGTTTTTTGCGATGCCAAACCTGTTCTACGACAGGGTCGAGCAGCATAATGATGCCGTTGCGATGATCGAAGCGGGGCAGGGTAACGCCGCCCTGGAAGAAGCGCGTAGTGGCTGGCCGGGGTTTCTGCCCTCTTTTCTGGTGAATCTGGGCCTTGACCTGCGCGGCGGCGCGCATCTTCTGGCCGAGGTGCGGGTGGCCGATGTCTATGCAGACCGCATTGACGGCATGTGGCCTGCCGTGCGCGACCGGCTGCGCGACGAACGTGACACGGTCGGCGCTGTGCGGCGCATGCCGTCAGATGATCCGGGCGAATTGCGGGTGCGCATCAACAACACTGCCGCGCTGGAACAGGCAGCCGGCTTCGTGCGCGATCTGGCACAGCCAACCCAGTCCATGACCGGGTTTTCTCAGGCGCGCGACCTTGAAGTGCGCGTTGAGGGGGAAGATATCGTGGTTACCCTGTCCGAGGCAGAGCGCCTTGCCACAGATGAACGCACGATGCGCCTGTCGCTTGAAATCATCCGCCGCCGCGTTGATGAAGCAGGCACACGCGAACCCACGATTCAGCGTCAGGGTGCGGACCGTATCCTGATTCAGGTGCCCGGCATCGGTTCTGCGGAAGAACTGAAAGAGCTGATTGGCACAACAGCACGTCTGACCTTTCACCCTGTGGTCAATGTGACCTCTAATCCCGACGAAGTGCCCGGCCCAAGGCAGGTGATCTATCCGTCCATCGATGAACCGGGCACATATTACATTCTGGAACAGACCCCGGTCGTAACAGGTGAACAACTGGTCGATGCGCAACCGGGGATGGACCAGAACAACCGCCCGGCTGTGAATTTCCGCTTCAACCCTGCTGGCGGGCGCGCCTTCGGGATCTACACAGCAGAGAATATTGGCAATCCCTTCGCCATTGTTCTGGATGGCGAGGTGATATCCGCGCCTGTGATCCAAAGCCATATACCCGGCGGGTCCGGGATCATCACAGGCCGCTTCACGGTTGAAGAAACAAGCCAGCTTGCCGTTCTGCTGCGCGCAGGTGCCTTGCCCGCCGAGATGGATTTTCTCGAAGAACGAACCGTCGGCCCGGAACTGGGGCAGGACAGCATTGACGCAGGCCGGATCGCGGCAATTGTCGCAATGGTCGCGGTGCTGGTCTTCATGTTGGCCAGCTATGGCATATTTGGCGTGATCGCAAATATCGCGCTGCTGCTGAACCTCTCGATGATCTTTGCGCTTCTGTCGCTGATCGGCGCAACGCTGACCTTGCCGGGGATTGCAGGGATCGTGCTGACCATTGGCATGGCGGTGGATGCGACCGTCCTGATCTTCGAGCGAATACGCGAGGAAATGCGAACCGCGAAAGGACCAGCGCGCGCAATCGAGTTGGGCTATGACAAGGCGCTTTCGGCAATCCTCGATGCAAATATCACCACCTTCATCACCGCCGTGATCCTGTTCGCAATGGGCTCTGGCCCGGTGCGCGGCTTTGCGATCACGCTGGGGCTTGGCATCCTGACCTCGGTCTTTACCGCGCTGATGGTCACGCGCCTGATGATGGTCATCTATTTCGAGCGCAAGCGCCCGAAAACACTCACGATCTGAGGGGTTGAACATGCGACTGAAACTGGTTCCGCAAGACACCTCGGTTGACTTCTTCCGCCACTGGAAGACAACTTTCGGGGCGTCGGTCGTTGCAATGGTGCTGTCGATTGTTGTCTTTCTGACCATGGGTCTGAATTTCGGTATCGATTTCCGGGGCGGCACCTCAATCCGTACCGAAGCGCAAAGCCCGGTCGATATCGGCGAATACCGCGCTGCCATCATGCCGCTGGGCTTTGGCGATGTGGCGATCACCGAAGTTTTCGATCCCGCCTTCGGGTCGGACCGCCATGTGGCAATGGTGCGCATTCAGGCCCAAGAGGGCACCGAGGCGATCACGACAGAACAGATCTCGGCAGTCCGCGACGCGTTGCAAGCGCTTGATCCGACCCTGACCTTTGCCGCTGTCGATTCCGTGGGGCCAAAGGTTTCAGGCGAATTGATCCAGTCTGCGATCATTTCTGTGGTGCTAGCGCTTGCGGCGGTGTTGTTCTACATCTGGCTGCGATTCGAATGGCAGTTCTCGCTGGGTGCCGTGGCCGCACTTGTCCATGACATCGTCCTGACCATCGGGATTTTCAGCGTGCTTCAGATCCGATTCGATCTGGCGATCATTGCGGCGCTGCTGACCATCGTGGGCTACTCGCTCAATGACACAGTGGTTGTGTTTGACCGCGTGCGCGAGAACCTGATCAAGTACAAGAAACGCCCCTTGAAAGAGGTGCTGACACTTTCGATCAACGAAACGCTGTCGCGCACGGTGATGACCTCTGTCACCACATTGCTGGCCTTGTTGGCGCTGTTCACGCTGGGCGGTGATGTGATCCGCGGCTTTGTATTTGCCATGATCTGGGGTGTCATCGTGGGCACCTATTCATCGGTCTTTGTCGCCTCGGCGGTGTTGCTGCGCCTTGGGGTCAAGCGGGACTGGTCCAAGAATTCCGGCGATACATCCGGGACGCAATTCGGCGTGAAGGAAAGCTGAGATGCGCCTGAATGAGATTGATTTCGGTGCCGCACAGCCTGTCGAAGGCTACGGTCCCGGATTCTTTCGTATCGGGGGCGAGGCGCATGAAGCACCATTGCTTGTCCTGCCCGATCAGGTTCGTGGCTGGGGCGGGTATGACGACGTCGACACGTTGCTGGAACTGGCCGGGCAAGTCGATGTGCTATTCATTGGCACGGGCGAGCAGATTGCGCATATCCCAGCCGGTTTGCGCGGGACCTTGGAAGACGCAGGCCTGGGCGTCGAGATTATGGACAGCCCGGCCGCCTGCCGGACCTATAATGTGCTTTTGTCTGAACAGCGCCGCGTTGCTTTGGCTGTGCTGCCTGTCGGATGAGGACAGATTTGAGTATTTTTAGCAAGAAAATGATATCAGCGCGGCGAAAGCGAGGCTCCGGGTGGGGTTGAATGTCAGAGATCTGGCTTGCGCCCGTGGTGGGCTTGCGATGTTGGAGGGGGTGAGCTTTTCCATATCGCCGGGGGCTGCACTGGTGCTGCGCGGGCCAAATGGCTGCGGCAAGACAACATTGCTGCGCACACTTGCGGGCTTGCAGCCTGCCTTTGGCGGAGAGGTGGATTGCCCGCCCGAAGCGATTGCCTATGCGGCCCATGCCGACGGGTTGAAGGCGACACTGAGTGTTTCCGAAAATCTGCAATTCTGGGCGGCGATTTATGGTACACGCGACATTGACACGGCGTTGGAGCAGATGAACCTGCGCGCGCTGGCCGGGCGGGCGGCACAGAACCTGTCGGCAGGGCAAAAGCGGCGCTTGGGATTGGCGCGGCTTATGGTGACGGGGCGCCCGATCTGGGTTCTGGACGAGCCGACCGTTTCGTTGGATGTGGCCTCGGTCGCGCTGTTTGGCGATGTGGTTCGACACCATCTGGCAAGCGGCGGCATGGCGGTGATTGCCACCCATATTGATCTTGGCCTGCCAGAAGCCGAAATTCTTGACCTGTCGCGGTTCAAGGCGCGCTTGCCCGAGTTTGGGGTCGGCGATTTCAATGAGGCCTTCCTGTGATCGCGCTGCTGATGCGCGACTTGCGCCTTGCCTTTCGGGCAGGGGGGGGCTTTGGCCTTGGGCTGGCCTTCTTTCTTATTCTGGCGGTGCTGGTGCCACTGGGCATCGGGCCTGAACCGCAGACGCTGGCGCGGATTGCGCCGGGAATCCTGTGGGTGGGGGCGCTGCTGGCTTGCCTTTTGTCGTTAGATAGGATTTTTGCGCTCGATTTCGAGGACGGCTCCCTCGACCTTCTGGCGACAGCGCCAGTCCCGCTGGAAGGCGCGGTCAGCATGAAGGCCCTCGCACATTGGCTGACAACGGGCCTGCCGCTGGTGCTGATTTCCCCGGTGCTGGGGTTGCTCTTGTTTCTGCCCGGCGAGGCGTATCTGTGGCTGATCGTGTCGCTGGCATTGGGGACCCCGGCCTTGTCGGTGATCGGAACCTTTGGCGCGGCCCTGACAGTCGGGCTGAAGCGCGGGGGGCTGCTGCTTTCGTTGCTGGTGCTGCCGCTTTACATTCCGACATTGGTCTTCGGCGCAGAGGTCGTGTCACGCGGCGCGATGGGGCTGGCGGTCGATACGCCGCTGGCGCTGTTGGCAGGCATCACGGCGGGCGCTGTGGCAATATTGCCCTTTGCATCTGCCCATGTGCTACGGATAAACCTTCGGTGATCCGCGCCACTGCGGAGTTGAGAGCGACCCAAGTGAAAGATAGGTAAGGTTCATGGCATCCTTTTGGGAATATGCAAACCCGCTCAAGTTTATGCGGACAACAGATTGGCTGTTGCCGATCGTGGCCATTGCCGCGGTTGTGGTCACGTCGATTGGGTTGATCTGGGGGTTTTTCTTTACGCCGGATGACTTCCGGCAAGGCTCTACCGTGAAGATCGTCTTCATTCATGTGCCCGCTGCGATGATGGCCATCAATGCTTGGGTCATGATGCTGGTCGCGTCGCTGATCTGGTTGATCCGGCGGCACCATGTCAGCGCATTGGCGGCCAAGGCGGCGGCCCCTGTCGGGCTGGTGATGACACTGATCGGATTGATTACCGGGGCCGTATGGGGCCAGCCGATGTGGGGAACATGGTGGGCATGGGACCCGCGCTTGACCAGCTTTCTGATCCTGTTCCTGTTTTATCTGGGCTACATCGCGCTGTGGTCGGCAATTGACGACCCCGACACGGGCGCGGACCTGACAGCGGTTTTATGCCTTGTGGGGTCTGTTTTTGCGGTTTTGTCGCGCTATGCGGCGATTTTCTGGAACCAGGGCCTGCATCAGGGGGCGTCACTCTCCGTGGCGCCGGGCACTCGGATGGATTGGGCGTATAAGGCGCCCTTGTATATTTCCATGACAGGGTTCGGGCTGATTTTTCTGGCGCTTGTGCTGGCAGGCACGCGGACTGAAATTCGCGCGCGCCGCATGAAGGCCCTTGTCACACGGGAGCGGATGGCATGATGCCTGATCTTGGACGTTACGCGCTGGAAGTGTCGCTGGCCTATCTGGTGTCACTTGGGATGATTGGAGCGTTGGTGCTGTGGTACTGGGCCCGTGGTCGCACAGTGCGCAGGCAGTTGGATGAAATAGAGACAAGACGAGGAAAAAATGAGTAAATTCAGACCGTTGATGTTTCTTCCGCCAGTTCTTTTTCTGGCTTTGGCTGCCCTGTTCTGGTTCGGAAATATGCGCGAAGATCGCGACTCTCTGCCATCTGCACGTGAAGGGCAGGAAGCGCCGGCGGTGATGTTGACGCAATTGGGAGAGTTGGACCTGTTTGACGATGCGACCTTGCGCGATGGCGAGGTTAAGCTGGTCAATTACTGGGCGTCATGGTGCGCGCCTTGCCGAGCCGAGCATCCGTTGCTGGAGGAACTGGCGCAGGAAGTGCCGGTTTATGGCATAAACTACCGCGATCAGGCAGACCGTGCCCTTGATTTCCTAGATGAATTGGGAAACCCCTTTGCCGGAAGCGGGCAGGATGCATCCGGGCGCATGGGGCTGGATTGGGGCCTGTATGGGGTGCCTGAAACCTATGTCGTGGCCGGTGATGGAACGATCGTGCTGCGTTTTGCGGGGCCGATCACGCGGCAGGTGGTTGAAAACCGTATTCGCCCTGCGATGGAACGGGCAGCGGCGCGGTAACTGTTCATTCATTCGAGGAAGTTTAAAAGCGCGACAAGATTTGTCGCGCTTTTTCATTGGCTTGACAGGGAAATTTCAGACGCCTTTTGACGAAGGTCAGGGCGCGATGCGTGTGGGTCAGAGGGATTATCCCAGAAATAAAATCATTTTTCAGTTTCCGGCAAAATATACGCAAAAGCACCTGAATCTGAGGCACGACTTTTTTGACTGCTGAAACCGTTTTTCATTTCAACGCCGGAGAGGGGTGCTTATTCGCGCACGATGAAGGGCATGATCTCGCGCTCTGCGCCGTCTGACAGGATCAGTTCCCAACGCCCGGGACGGGTCATCTGACCGGAACCGGACCATGCGCCGCCGCTGTCTGTTCCGGTGTCGAGAATGATCGCTTCACCGCCGACAGGGCGAAGCACGATTTGCGGGTCCTGTGCTTCGGAATGCTCGACCGTTACATCGACGCGGTAGCCGCCATCAATCGTGACCGAGGTGCGAATCTGCGGGGTCAGTTCGGTTGTATGCAAAAGCAGAGTCTGGTTTGGGCCAACGATTGGAAGCGGGTCACGGACGAAGAACGACACTGACGCCATCAGAATGATGAAACCCATCACAAGGCCAAGGATGGTGAGGGCGATTATGCGGGTGGTCATGGGGCGTCTCTTCTATCGTGGTTTATGGGGGGTAAGTGCCATGAAGGGGGGAAGGAGGCAAGGTGGCGTTTCCGATATGTCCTTGGATATAGCTACATTTATTGTAGTGTTGTCACAAGCGATCAAGGAATTGCGACTTGGAGAACACAAATGAGCATTAATCCTGATAAGTTGCTTCCAAGTATAACAGGAGCTTTTACAACTAAAATTCTATTACTTGAATCTTATTTTTTGATTCGTTCTGGTAGGTCACCTGTCTATTTCGGCTTGGCTGATTTCATTGAAAACTATTCAATTGAGATTTTGTATATAGCGGTAACACTCTTTCTTTTAACAGGTTGGATCGCAATTCCAGCTCTAGTCTCTTACTATGTTATATTTGGTTCACTATCATGGTGTGGGCGCAAGTTTATGAGTATTTTTCGATATGCGGGCATTCCGATTTTCTCTGCACTTTACATTGATAATCAGGAACGCAGTGTGTCGCTATTACAGGCGAAAGATTATGCTAAATCTCAAGGCGAACAAGATTTGTTGAGGCGGATTGACGAATACGAACGAAGTGTTTCTGAAAGGTTAGAGAGCGAGGCGAAGGCTGCTGGTAACTTTGTATTAATTATTTTAATATTGGTGCTAAGTTATCAGTTGAATGCGCCAAACTTCCTTATGAAAGTTTCGGAATTTGCTGATCCTTTTTTACAAGGTTATGCGTACAAAGTCGTTGCGTTTCTTTTAGTGGCGCAAGGTCTTGTTGGCCGCATGACCAGTTTTTACCTTTTGGGCGCTTCAGGTAGTTTGCCTCCTGACTTCTTTAGGTCTGAGGAAGAGCGGCTGCATGCAGAGAATTGGAATGTAGAGATATTACGGCGCTATGAGCCATTGGTCGAGCGTTGGAAACACAAGATTAAGTAGTTCCTCTTGGTGATTATGCGCCGCCGCGCAGCGCCCGACCGCCCCGTCACGCCGGAGGCGTGCCTATGGCACGACGACGGGCGCTTTTCACCGCAGCCCGGCGATGCGCGGCTTCGTTCCCGAAGCTGAATGACAGCAAAGTCCCGCATGACGTCCGTTAGCCCTGATCCTCCGCGCGCATTGCGCGGCGGTGATTTCTCTGCCGTTCGAGAACAGAAAAACCCCGGCGCGATGGCCGGGGTTTTCCGAGTCGGGCTGTGGGCCGGAATTATGCCGCCTTGGCAAGGTTGCGCAGCACGTAGTGCAGCACGCCGCCATGTTCGACATATTCCTTCTCGATGCCGGTATCGATGCGGCACTTGAGCATGATGGTTTTTTCAGTGCCATCGCCGTAGGTGATGGTGCAGGGCACTTCGGACAGGGGTTTCAGATCGCCCTCAAGCCCGGTGATCGAGATCACCTCATCGCCGGTCAGCCCCAGCGATTTGCGGGTGTCGCCGCCTGTGAACTCGAACGGGATAACCCCCATGCCCACAAGGTTGGAGCGGTGAATACGCTCGAAGGATTCCGCGATCACGGCCTTGACGCCCAGCAGGTTGGTGCCTTTGGCCGCCCAGTCGCGTGACGAGCCTGCGCCGTATTCGATGCCGCCAAAGATCACAAGCGGCGTGCCCTCATTCTGATAGGCCATTGCCGCGTCAAAGATCGCGCTTTGGGCACCATCGGGGCCTTTGGTATAGCCGCCTTCGACCCCGTCCAGCATTTCATTGCGGATGCGGATATTGGCGAAGGTGCCGCGCATCATCACTTCATGGTTGCCGCGACGCGAGCCGTAGCTGTTGAATTCGCGCACGGGAACCTGACGCTCTTCGAGGTATTTGCCTGCGGGCGTGGATTGCTTGAAGCTGCCAGCCGGGCTGATGTGGTCAGTGGTGATCATATCGCCCAGAATGGCCAGTACGCGCGCGCCCTTGATATCCGAGATGGTGCCCGCTTCTTTCGGCATGTCGCGGAAATAGGGCGGATTCTGGATATAGGTCGAGCTGGAGGGCCAGTCATAGGTTTCGGAATCGGTCGTCTCGACGCCTTGCCATTTCTCGTCACCCTTGAAGACATCCGCATATTTGGACTGGAACGCTTCGCGTGTGACTGTCTGCTGGACCAGATCGGCCACTTCTTTCTGTGTGGGCCAGATGTCCTTGAGGTAGACATCCTTGCCGTCTGGGGTCTGCGCGATCGGGTCTTTGGTGATGTCGATATTCATGTCACCGGCCAGCGCATAGGCGACCACCAAGGGCGGTGATGCCAGATAGTTGGCGCGCACATCGGGGCTGATGCGCCCTTCGAAGTTGCGGTTGCCCGACAGGACCGAAGTTGCAATCAGGTCGTTTTCATTGATCGCCTTGGAGATTTCTTCCTGAAGTGGGCCGGAATTGCCGATACAGGTTGTGCAGCCATAGCCCACAAGGTTGAAGCCGATGGCGTCCAGATCCTCTTGCAACTCAGCCGCTTCGAGATAGGCCGACACAACCTGGCTGCCGGGTGCGAGCGAGGTTTTCACCCAGGGCTTGCGGGTCAGGCCAAGCGCGCGGGCCTTGCGTGCGACCAGACCTGCGCCGATCATCACATAGGGGTTCGAGGTGTTGGTGCATGAAGTGATGGAGGCAATCACCACAGAGCCGTCGCGCAAGGTGTAATCTTCACCCGCCACCGCTGCGGATTTGCGCGGGTCGGCGGGGGCAGAGGGGGCCGGGCCTTCGTCGGACATATCTTCTGCTTCGTCATCTGCGGCGACACCGCGATACTCTGAGACGACATCGAGGAACTTCACCGCTGCCTGATCGAGTGGGGTGTGGTCCTGCGGGCGCTTGGGGCCAGAGATGGCGGGCACAACAGTGCTCATGTCCAGTTCCAGCGTGCTGGTATAGACGGGCGCGTAATCCGCCCCGCGCCAGAAGCCGTTTTCCTTGGCATAGGCTTCGACCAGAGCGATGCGGTCTTCATCGCGGCCGGTCTGTTCCAGATAGCGCAGTGTTTCCTGATCAATCGGGAAGAAGCCACAGGTTGCGCCATATTCGGGGGCCATGTTTGCAATGGTCGCGCGGTCTGCCAGCGGCAGGTGGTCCAGCCCGTCGCCGTAGAATTCGACGAATTTTCCGACCACGCCATGCGCGCGCAGCATTTGCACCACTTTCAGAACCAGATCGGTTGCGGTGGTGCCCTCGACCATCGCTCCGGTCAGTTTGAAGCCAACCACTTCGGGGATCAGCATGGAGACGGGCTGGCCCAGCATCGCGGCTTCTGCCTCGATCCCGCCAACGCCCCAACCCAGCACGGCCAGACCATTGACCATTGTGGTGTGGCTGTCAGTGCCCACCAGCGTGTCAGGATAGGCGACGGTTTCGCCATTCTGGTCCTCATCCGTCCAGACGGTCTGGGCCAGATATTCGAGATTCACCTGATGGCAGATGCCGGTGCCCGGTGGCACCACGCGGAAATTGTTGAACGCGCCCTGACCCCATTTGAGGAAGGTGTAGCGTTCCATATTGCGTTCATATTCGCGGTCCACATTCATCTGGAAGGCGCGCGGATTGCCGAATTCGTCGATCATCACCGAATGGTCGATGACCAGATCAACAGGGTTGAGCGGGTTGATCTTCTGCGCGTCGCCGCCCAGCGCCTTGATCCCGTCGCGCATGGCGGCAAGGTCCACCACGGCAGGAACGCCGGTGAAATCCTGCATCAGAACACGCGCGGGACGATAGGCGATTTCGCGCGGGTTCTTGCCGCCATTGGCCGCCCAGTCGGAGAATGCTTTGATGTCGTCCAGCGTGACGGTGTTGCCATCTTCAAAGCGCAGCATGTTTTCCAGCACAACCTTGAGGGCGGCAGGCAGTTTCGAGAATGTGCCAAGCCCCGCCGCTTCGGCTGCCGGAATAGAGTAATAGGCGACGCTTTTGCCGCCTGCGCTGAGGGTCTTGCGCGTGCCTGCGCTGTCTTTTCCGACGAATATGGTCATGGGGCTTTGGCCTCCCTTGAGGTTGAAAAGGGCTATTTGCTGCCCTGCCATACCCTTATCTGGCAAGGCCAATCAAGTAAAATCCGGCATTTTGTATACCGTTGTGCACAAAAAAATGCAAAAGAGACGCCACCGGGCTGGTGTGGCGTTCTTGCCGCGTTTGGCGCTTCTCGCAAAACCTTGATTGGCCCTGCCACCCTCACGTGGTTAGATCAGCGCCACGGGATCAAACAAGGTGCACACATGCGACGGGCCAATCGCTTCGGACTATTACTATCTGCGATATTTGGTCTTGCAACCCCTGCCTTCGCGCAGCAAGGGAATGTGCTGGTCGAATTGTTCACCTCTCAGGGCTGCGCGGCGTGCCCGCCGGCTGACCGGCTACTTGACCAACTGGCCGACCGCGATGACGTGATCGCGCTGGCGCTGCATGTGGATTACTGGGATTATATCGGATGGACCGACAGTTTCGGGCAGGCGCGATTCAGCGAACGCCAGAAGGATTACGCGCGCTCCAAAGGGCGTGCCTCGGTCTATACACCACAGATGATCATTGGTGGTATTGACGAGGTCAAGGGTTCCGCGCAGGCCAAGGTCATGGGAACATTGGCCACGCATCTTTCGGTGCTTGTTTCGGGCAGTGATGTGCGGTTGACCCTGACAGGACAGCCGGGCAGCGAGATCAGCATCGAAGCGTTTGCCGATGAAGGGCTGGCCTATGCCGCCGATGTGCAACTGGTGCGCTACCGCGATTCAGAGACGGTCGATATCATGGGCGGCGAGAATAACGGCAAATCGGTTGTATATCGCAATATCGTGACATCGTGGGATGTGATTGCAACCTGGGACGGGGTGGCCCCCTTTCGCCAGACAGTTCAGGTTGCGGGGGATGAGCCTGTCGTCGTGGTGATCCAGGAACAAGGGCAAGGGCCGGTTCTGGCTGCTGCCCGCCGCCGCTAGGGGACATCATCTGGCAAAAGGTTCCCGCTTCGGTGCTTGCCCGAGAAGCGGCTGTGCGGACTTTGCATACATAGCGAGTCCGGGTGCAAAGCCGCGCTGCGCAGCGGCCTTCGGCCTCGATTCCGCGCTGGTCAAAGACTGCAACGCCCTCCAAGCAGTCGTCGGGTATCTTGTGCCGGGTGGCAAACAGCAGGGGGCAGTCGGGTGACGGGTCGAGAATGCAGGCTGGACGCCGAAACAATGGACACGGAACCGGCGCCGCGCGTGTGTCGTGTCACCAAATTGCCCTAAATTGGTCCCATAACAGCTCAGAAATTTGAACACACTTAATTTATGTTTTTGCGCCGCGACAGTCGTCCAGTGCGCGCATCTGTTGGAAGGAACCCGTTGCGATGACCCCGGATCCCCAAGCAGTGACGGATCAGGCCAGCCCGGCATTCAAGCCGCTGACACTGACCAGCTTGCGCCGATATATCTTTTTCACGCTTGCCGCGCTTATCCTGCTGGGGCCTGCGCCCGGTCAGCTTTTCGGCAAGCACTCGCCTTGGCTGCGCGAATGGGTCATGTATTCGGGTGTGGGTGTTGGCCTGCCCAAAGGGGTATTTACTGTGCATGACGCATCCGGGCCTGTCGCGGAATACACGCCGCTGCAAGCTGCTGGTCTGGAACGGTATCCTCAGATTGTACATTATTTCTTCGAAACAAGAATTTTCGAAGATGCGGACCTGACCCGTTTTGCGGCAAATACCTGCGAGGCGCTGTTGCCTGGGCAGCACCTGTCCTTTGACGGGGTGGTGGGAACGCGCAAGGGTTGGGTTCCCATGCCCGTGGCCAACCTGTGTCCGCAGACGGAGGATGCACCATGAAAAACGGCCAAGGGCACAAAATCGTGCACGCCATCACGCAATGGGGGCCGGAGGCCACAGGATCAACGCGTGCGGCAGGGCTGATGCGGATTGGACTTGGCGTTATTGCGCTGATCCGCTTTGGCAATGAACTGGCACCCTATGCCATTAATGGCCTGATCGGATTGTCGTTGTCGGTGCTACTGTTCGGCTTTGCCTTCACCACAATTCTCGGAATTCGCGCGCGGCTGTCCGTGGCGGGGCTGGGTGCCACGATCATGCTGCTCTACGCTCTTGGGCTGAATGGTGTCGGCCTCGTGACATGGGCGCATCATCATGTCTACCTGTTGGGCATGGCCTGTCTGCTGCTTTCGCTTTGCGATTGTGGCAAGTCATTCTCGGTGGACCGGATGCGCGCTTTGGCGACACAGGGGCGCGTCAGGCCACCGGCTGAGTTTGGCGCGCTTTTGGGGCAGCGGCTGATCGCGCTGCAACTTTCTGCACTGTATTTCTGGACGGCTGTGGACAAGAGTGACTGGGCCTTTGTTTCCGGCCAGCGTCTGGAACAGACCATGACATGGGTACATTCCGGCAGGGTGCTGGAATTCGTTCTGCACTGGCCTGCGCTTCTGGCGCTCGCTTCGATCATCGTGCTGGTGGTGGAATACTGGCTGGCTGTGGCCATCCTGCTGGCACGGTGGCGGCCTGCCGCAATCGCTGTTGGCCTGGCAATGCATATCAGCTTCTACCTGCTGTTGCCGGTCAACACCTATTCGATCACGGTCATCGTGCTTTATCTGGCGCTGCTTGATCCGGCAGCAGTGCATCGCTTCATCGACCGCATGCTGGGCTATCCTGAGGTCGCCCGATGACGCCGCTGAAAATTGTCTATGATGGTGAATGTCCGTTCTGCGCCAGCTATGTCAGGCTTCTGCGCCTGCGCGAACGCCATGCGGTGCGCCTGATTGATGCGCGTATCGATCCCGAAACGGCGCGCGCCTATGGGCTGGATCTGAATGAGGGGATGATCGTGGATCTGGATGGCGAGGTGTATCACGGTGCGCGTGCTGTCGCATTGCTGTCACGCCTGTCGCGCGGGCCGGGGCTTTTGCGCTCTGACCAGGTCGCGGAACGGGTCTATCCGTGGATGCGACGCGGGAGGGCGCTGGCGCTGACCCTTCTGGGGCGCAAGCCGCTTTGAGGTGAAAGCGACCGAGCGAGCAAGCTGGCTTCGAGTCGCATGTCTCACGCGCAGGACACGAGGATTTTTCGCGCCGCGCCGGTGAAATCTGACAACAAGATGTTAGATATAGTCCATCAAATCCAGACAGGCGGGCGCGATTGATGTCAGTGTCACTTACCGTAAATGGAACAGTCAGGCAAAGCAGCCTTGACCCCGAAACGCCGCTTTTATGGGTGTTGCGGGATGAATTTGGCCTGACTGGCACGAAATTTGGCTGCGGGGTCGCGGCATGTGGGGCCTGCACTGTGCATATAGACGGCGAGGCTGTGCGCGCCTGCCAGATTGCATTGGGGGATGTCTGGGGGCCGGTCACAACGATTGAAGGGCTGTCACAAGGCTATACCCTTGCGCCTTTGCAGCAGGCATGGGTGCGCCATCAGGTGGCGCAATGCGGGTTTTGCCAGTCTGGCCAGATCATGCAGGCAGCCGAACTTCTGGCGCAGAACCCTGCGCCGACAGATGCAGAGATTGACGAAGCGATGGCGGGCAACCTGTGTCGCTGCGGGACTTATTCAGTGATTCGCGCCGCAATTCACGACGCTGCGCGCGCCCTGAACGGGGGGAGCGCGGGATGAGCAGGCTTGGCAAGATTACGCGCCGCACGCTTCTGGTCGGGGCTGTGGCTGTGGCCGGGGGGGCGGCATTTGGCACCTACAAGATTCGCAAACCGGTCACGAACCCTTTGCGGCCTGAACACGGCGCCAGCCTGAACCCCTATGTCATCATCGACCAGCAGGGGATCAGCATCATCGCACCGCGTGCTGAAATGGGGCAGGGGGTGCATACTACCCTTGCCGCGCTGGTGGCCGAGGAACTGGACGCGGATTGGGAGAGTATTCGCGTGCTTCACGGCCCGCCAGCGGCGGCTTATTTCAACGCAGCCCTTGCGCATGGGGCTTTGCCTGTGCCCGATTATGACCTGAAGCCTTGGCAGCGGCGCGTGACCCAGGGGCTTGGCGCGGCCAGCAAATTGCTGGGCTTGCAAGTCACGGGCGGGTCAACTTCGACCGTGGATGGGTTTGAACGGATGCGCCTTGCGGGGGCTTCGGCGCGCGAGGCGCTGAAGGCCGTGGCGGCGGACCGGTTGGGCGTGGTGCGTGGTGATCTGCGCACTGAAGCGGGGCGCGTCATTACGCCTGACGGCACTGAGATTGACTACCGTGATCTGGTTGAGGCGGCCGCCACGCGCCCGGTGCCGCAGGTCGAGTTGCGCCACCCATATGAGTGGAAATTGCTGGGCCAGTCGCTGCCGCGCAGTGACATGCGCGCCAAGGTGACAGGCCAGGCGGAGTTTTCCACCGATATCGTGCTGGAGGGGATGAAGTTTGCCACTGTGCGCATCTGCCCCTATCTGGGCGGCGGCATGGCGGGGTTTGACCCTGCACCCGCGCTGGCTGTTGCAGGGGTCGAGCGAGTGCTTGATCTGGGCGACGGGGTGGCGGTGATCGCGTCCAATACATGGGCTGCGATGCAGGGAGCAGAGGCGGTTGCGATTGACTGGACGCCCTCGCACTTGCCAGCGACCACCGATGCGATGTTCGAGCAGATTGCGCAGGCATTCGCGGCGCGGCCAAACTCGACCATGCGCGATCAGGGCGCGCCGGATGACATTCCCGCCGGGATCGAGGTGGAATACCGTGTGCCGTTTCTGGCCCATTCGACGATGGAGCCGATGGGCGCCACGGCTGTGTTGCAAGACGGGCATCTGACGGTCTGGGTGGGCAATCAGGCCCCGCGCGAGCATCTGAAGGTTGCGGCGCAAGCTGCGGGGATTTCAGAAGATAATGTCACCCTGCATACGGTGTTTCTGGGCGGTGGTTTCGGGCGCAGGGTTGAGACGGATATCACTCGGCAAGCGGCCCGGATTGCAGCACTTGTGCCAGAGACCCCGATCCGGCTGACATGGTCGCGCGAAGAAGACATGCGCCATGATTTCTATCGCCCGGCGGCGATTGCGCGGATGCGCGGCGCGGTGGAAGACGGCCGCGCGGTGTTGTTCGACGCACAGATTGCGGCCCCTTCGGTGACACGCGCCGCGCTTGGGCGGATCATCGGGCGGCAGATGGGCGGGCCGGACAAGGGCCATGTCGAGGGGGCATTTGACCAGCCCTATGCGATTCCGAATTACCGCGTTGCCGGGCATCTGGCGGATCTGGATGTGCCGATTGGGTTCTGGCGGGCGGTGGGCAATTCCTTCAACGGGTTTTTCCACGAATGCTTCATCGACGAACTGGCCCATGCGGCAGGGCGTGACCCGCTGCAATTCCGGCTGGACCATGTGGGCGTTGAAAGCCCTGTCGCAGGCGGTGTGCTAGAGGCTGTGCGCGATATGTCGGACTGGGGTGCGCCGGTGTCTGAGAATGTTGGGCGCGGCGTGGCAATGATATGGTCTTTCGGCACGCCCACAGCCGTTGTGATTGATCTGGAACGTGAAGCGCGGGGCATTCGCATTGCGCGTGCCTTCATGGCCTGTGATCCAGGGCTGGTGCTGGACCCGGCGATTGTGCGCGCGCAGATGGAATCGGGGCTGATTTACGGGCTGTCAGCCGCCGTGATGGGTGAGATCACCTTTACAGACGGGCGCGCCGATCAGGGCAATTTCCCTGAATATGATGCGCTGCGCATGTTCAACACACCGCGCATCGAGGTGGGGATCTTGCAGGACAACCCTCATATGGGCGGGGTGGGAGAGCCGGGCACACCGCCGGCCATGCCCGCTTTGGCCAATGCGCTTTTCGCGCTGACCGGACAGAGGGTGCGGTCGCTGCCCCTGCTGCCCCATGCGGATTTTCTGGTGTGATGTGGTGCGGCTGCCACCAGTGCAAGGATGTGGACTTTTGCGGATTTGGTTCGGGTGAAGCGCGCGTGAGTCAAGCGTTGTTTGCCACCTGACGAAAGGTTCCCGCGCCCGATCCGATGTCTTTGTGAGAGGTGGCTATGCGGGACTTTGCTGTCAAAAAGGCACTGGGTACAAAGCCGCGCAGCGCAGGGCCGCGGTGCGGCGATCCAAGGTTTACTCTGTAGCGCTTTATGCTGGCCAAATCCGCGCAAGATCAGATCTGTGCGCTGGTGGCAGCCAAATCGCCGTGCCGTGGGGGCGGCCCGGCGATGCGCGGCGGCGCTTCGCGCCTTGATTCCGCGCGGCTCAAAGTCCGCAACGCCCCCAAACTGTCATAGGGTAACTTGATGTCAGGTGGCGAACACCAGCTTTGGCATAGCTGCGTCATTCCGCAAAGCGGAGGCTGAAGGTGCGTGGCGGCAGTGGTTGTTAGATGACGGGA
The DNA here is from genome assembly GCF_004366635.1 of Roseinatronobacter bogoriensis DSM 18756. Taxonomy (GTDB): domain Bacteria; phylum Pseudomonadota; class Alphaproteobacteria; order Rhodobacterales; family Rhodobacteraceae; genus Roseinatronobacter; species Roseinatronobacter bogoriensis. Next base: position 61,574 of record NZ_SORN01000002.1, read on the forward strand.
TCAGAAATCCCGCACATCTGCATCCGCGATCAGTTCTTGCAGCTTCACATTTGCCATCTCGCCGATGCGGCGGTCAAACAGAACATCGCGCACACGATCATCGCTTGGGGCATCTTCAAATTGCAATTCGCGGGTGCATAGCATCAGGACCACCAGATTCGTCCCGTCTGTTGTGTTTGCCGAAATCTCGTTGCGGTCCAGCCTGGCCAGTTCGATTGCGTCAGACTGGGGCAGATTATTGACCAGTCCTTCACGCTCGACCAGTGCGTCTTCGGGTAGACCGCGTGCAAAGGGGCCAAGCCCTGCACAGTTGCGCACCTCTGAGCGCATTTGTGCGACGCGGGCCAGATTCTCTTCGCTGCGCCCACCTGGCAGAAGCAGTCTTTTGTAGCGCAATGCGACCTGATCGGCAGGAATGTCGCGGGTGCTTTCGCTTGCTCGCAGCTGGAAATAGGCAATTGCGCCGCTGAGCGAGATCGGGCCGATTATCTGACCCGGACGGGCCTGAGAGATAGGGCCAGAGATCTGACCCGGAAGGTTCTCAACGGGAACCCAGTCGGGTATGCGCCCGCCCTCATCGCGCGACCCGGCAAGCGAGAATTCGCGCGCCAGATTCGAGAATTCCTCGACGCTGTTCGCGGCCTCGATCAGTTCCATGATCTGGGCGACGGCATCTGCGAATTCAGGGTCGGTCGGCAGGAAAATTTCAGAGATCAGCACGCGCTGGCGGCCAAGGATTGCGACCACATCGCGCGCGCGCCGCACATCGGAATCAGACACAGCGACAAGGGCGGGGAAGCGCTGTCCGACAACCTTGCGCCACAACAGACCCGCTTCGACAAAGGCCTCGAAAGTTTGCGCATCGACTCCATTCTCTGCCAGTGCGGCGACAAATTCTTCGGTCGACAAATCCGCGCGGGCGGCAAATTCCGACATGCCTTCGTTGATTTCATCGCGGTTTACGCGAATGCCAAGGCGGCGCGCGTAGTCGCGCTGCACGGCTTCTTCGGTCAGGCGCTCCAGTGCCTCGCGGCGTGGGTCCGCGCCGCCGGAATTCAGCACTTCGAGGAACATGATCCGCTGATCGACATCGTAATTGCTGATGACGCGATCATTCACGGTTCGGGCGGGGGCGAACATGTTCTGCGCCTGTACGGGTGTTGATGGCGCGGCCACCAATGCAAGACAGGTCGTCAGCACCAAGCCAAAATGTTTCAGCGGTGAAGTCTCGATTAAGCGCATCAGTTCTGTCCGTTTCCTGCCTTGGCCCGTTGGGTGGCCGTTTGTTCCGGGATTACACGCTTTTCCCGGCAATGTCATCACACTTGCGCTGTACCCGTGGTACTGGATTGGTGTGTCCTGAACATGGCGCTGCAATTCCTGCAGCGCTGCCTCTAGATATCACTACACGCGCGCAGCGCCCGCGATGGGCTGCCGCCAACCCCCAGAATGTCTATGGTCAGCCCAAGGCTGGTCCGGTCGCTTTGTTGTGTCGCAGCGGCGAAGCGGCGTTCGACCCCCAGATTCATGCGCAAACATTCGTTTTCATAAGCAAGTCCGACCATTGCGCGTGCAGCCCGGTTGCGCGCAACATCATAGCGCCACCCCACTTGCGCGGTCCAGAAATCGTCAATGTCGCGGGTGCCGTCAAAGCGCCATTCCGCGTCAGTGCGTTCGCGCCCCTCAAACGGGTTGGCAAAAATCCGCATATAGCTGGTGGAGATGGTGAATTCCTCGCCCGTCCAGTCCAGTTCCAGCGCCGTGCGCCGCAGCCTGAAATCCGACGAGAAAAGCGAACGGTTGCTAAGCTGCAATCCGTCAACCATGTCAATGCTGCCCGCGACCAGCCAGTTCGAGCGCGCGCCTGAAAGCGGGGTTCCTTCTGAAAACTGTTCCAGATCACGCGCGCGCCAGATCCGCCCGATCATCAATGTACTGGACCAGCCTTCGGGGTCGTGGCGGGTCCAGCTTAGCCCCAGATTGGCGCGCAGCCCCCCTTCGCGGATGTCGCGGCTGGCAAATCGGTCATAGGTGAACAGGTTGCCTTCATCCAGTTCGGGCATACGGTTCGCTTCATGTGGCAGGGTCTCATCGTGGTTGCGCCCCCAGATCACCTGCGCGACAGGTTCTATCACATGCGACACGCCATCGCCTTGCGCGCGCACAAGCGGCCAGCGCAGCTCCGCCATGAGATTGGGCGAAACGCGCGTGAAAGAGGTGGGAAAGACGCCCCCGGTTTCGGACATGCTGAACTGGTCAAGCCCGATATGGCCGCCCACAGCCCCCAGAACCCCGCCGGGCAAAACCGCATCGCGGCGCCATTCCAGGTCGAGGCTGAGCCGTCCGACGCGGCGCGGACGTGGGCCTTGGGCCGGGTCCGGCAGATTTGGCAGCGCGACGGGTGTCGGCGCGGGCTCTCCGGTCAGGCCGACGGCTTGCCTGCGCTGGTGCAGATGCGCTTCCAGCCGGAACCCGGCCACACCGCCAAGGACAGGCACATCCATGCGCCGTTCCAGCAAGGCTTGCCCGACCTGATTGGGTAGGGTGGTATTCTGATCGCCCGACCTGACAGAGCGGAACTGAAGCGCCTGAAGGCGAATACGTTCGTCGCGGCGGATGCGTTGCACGGTGATGTCGCTGGTCAGGCTTGCATCGCCAATGTCGTAATCATCCAGCACCGTGCTGTCCGAGGGCTGGATCAGATTGAAACTGAGGTTGAAGCCGTGGCCAAGCGCGAATTCACCCAAGGCCGAGCCAAAGGCACGCGTCCGCCCCGGACGGATCGAATCGCGCGCGACCAGCCCACCAATTTCCAGCCGCCCGGTCGCAAATGCTTGCCGGTAACGCAGTTGCAGTGCCTGTGTGCCCTGGCTGCCCACAAAGGGGGTTATAGTCAAGTCGCGGTCTTGCGACAGCACCAGAAAATAGGGGGCGCGCAAACCAACGCCATGCGATGTGTCGATCGAGTAGCGCGGGCTGAGAAAACCGGTCGCACGCTGCAAGCGCGGATCAGGCACGCGCAGGCGCGGGATATAGGCCACCGGCAGGCCGAACAGGCGGAATTGTGCATTCTCGAAATAAACCTGCTGCTCCTGATCGTCATGCACCACGCGTTGCGCGCGGATTTCCCAAAGCGGTGTGCGCCGTTGTGCGCAGATCTCACAGCTGGAGGCGATGACATTGTTCATCTCGGTAAAGCGTTCGTCCAGACGTTCCACCGAATGCGCGGCAATCTGCAATTGCTCGTCAAAGACAACCCGGGCAGAGCGGATCAGCCCACGGCGCAAACCGTCGGACAACTCTGCCTGATCTGCCAGAATGATCACCTCGCGCCCGTCATTGAGCACCAGCGGCCCTTCGATCTGCAAGCTGCCATCGCGCCGGTTATAGGTCACGCGGCTGGCTTGCAGGCGCGTGCCGCCAAACAGGGCCTCGACATTGCCTTGTGCGACCAGCACTTCGCCACCGTCGATGCGCAGTTGATCGGCAACAAGGGTGGCAAATTCTGCTTCTTGTGTCGTGGTCTGCGCTATCGCGCGTGGCACAATGGCTGGGGCACTGGCAATGGCCAGACCAAGTGCGGCAACCGCCAGCGCATGGCACAGACGCGGCGCAAAACGCCTGCCACTTGATTTGATCGGATGCCTGTGGGGCATCACCGTTCCTCCAGATTCAGCATTATGCCAATTGCCAGAAACAAGGTTGCAAAAGGCAGGCCCCAAGCAGCCAGAATCACCGGAATCTGGCCGCTTTCCCCCAAGACCTGCGCGAAGTTACGCAGAAAAAACAAGGCAAATCCAGCCAGAATCGTGATCAATGCGCGCACACCTGCGCTGCCTGCGCGCATGTGGTGAATGCTGAGTGCAAGGGCCAGCAGCATAAGCCCAGTCAGCATGACCGGCAGCGCCAGTTCCATGTTCAGGCGCATTCGGTGTTCCAGTGCTGCGAAGCCCGCGCGTTCCAGTGTGGCAATGAATCCGGGCAGTTGCGCCAGTGGGATGGCGCGCACCTGCGCAAAGCTGTCGCGTATGCGTTCGGGGGTCAGGTCGGTTGGTACGTCCAGCGCGTCGCTGAATTCGGCGGATTGTTCTGGGTTCGGGGCGGACAGGTTCCACAGTTTCACGCCTTCCAGTTGCCATCTGCCGGGGCCGAGCATGGCGCGTTCGGCATGGATGCGCGTGCTTACCCCTTCGGTCGCATGAAAAACCAGAAAGGTGACATTGCGCAGAAGCGTTCCGGTCGCCTCTGCCTCGCGGGCATGAATGACGGTCTGGCCCAGCGCATCGGCCTGACGCAACCACAGCCCGTCAGCGCCGATGGCCGCAACATCGGTAGGCCTGTCGCGGACCTCAGCCATGACGCGGGCATATTCGCGCGATGAACTGGCCACCAAAGGGTTCATCACCGCGACAAATGCCATGCTGGCCAGCATGACCGCAAGGGCCGGCAGCACGACCAGACGGGGAACTGAGCGTCCGGTCGCGCGGATGACCACGAATTCGGAACTGCGCGACCAGGCTAGACCCACCCACATGGCCGCCAGCATCAGAACCAGCGGCGCAATCTCGTAAAACCCTTCGGGCAGGTTCAGCGCAGACAGGCGCAGAATTTGGTCGAACCCGACATTGCGCCCGGAGAGCCTGCGCATCTGCTCGACCATATCCAGCAGCAACAACATGCTCAGGAATATTCCCGATACCATCAAGAAACTGGCTGCGATCCGCCGGGTAAGGTAGCGCGCAAGGATCATGGGGTCACCCGTTTGCGCTGTCGTCGCGGGACGCTGACCCACAAGACCATTGCCGCAACCACAGCCAGCCCCAGACCCACCGGCACAAAGGCAAGGCCCGCGCGTGTTGCGTCGCGCAGGGCCGGGCCGGCGCTGGCATTGCCGACAAGTTGAATCAGCGCAAGCGCGACAATTGCAGCCAGCACCTGCCGCCATGCGCCAAGGCGGCTGAACTGGCCCAGAAACACCGCCGCAAACCCGATCAGCGATGTTATGATTGCAAGCAGGGGTTGGGCATGGCGCGACATCAGCTCGAATCGGACTTCGGCAAGGTTCAGGCCCATCTGCTCCAGCATCGCATCATCTGCATCGCGCAATTGCCGTGTGGGCAATTCGCGCACATCCGGGCCGCGCCCGGCAGGGCCGATCAAGCCCCCGACATCATAGCTGAGGTCATCAAAGGCGATTGTCGTCAGGCGGTTTGTGCTGAGAGAATAGACCAACGCCACCCCGTCCAGCATGACCAGAACCGGCCCTTGTGGCCCCGGCACCAGCAGCGCAGAGGTCGCGTTATATTCCACCCGTGTCCCGTCTGTGCGCGAGTCTGAAAGAAACACATCTTCCAGTTTCCCTTCGGGGGTGATGCTGCGAATGAACACCAGAATGCCATCGGCAGGTTCCAGAAATTCGCCTGCGCGCAAGAAACGCGTGGTGATGTTTTCCGCGATCTGGACCTGACGTTCGGTCAGTTGGGCGCGCGACAGGGGCATGAGGACGTGCATCAAGAGCGCAAGCATCAGTGCCACAATCACCCCGAATACCGCGACAGGGCGCAACATGCGCAAGTAAGACATGCCTGTGCCTTGAAGCACGACCATTTCATTGTCGCGCGTCAGGCGGATGGCCACATACACCGCCGCCGCAAAGGCCGAGAGCGGCAGCACAACACGAATCACATTGGGCAGGGTCAGCGCGGAAAGCTCCAGAAACACCCAAAAGCTCTGCCCGTCACCGATCAGCGCATCAAACAGCCGTGCCGCACGATTGACCCAGTAGACTGATACCAGCACCAGCGAGAAAAACGCGAATACCGCCAAAAGCTGCGCCAACAGATATCTGTCTATCCGACTCACTCCTGTGGCACCTCTTGTTTGTCTTAAAACGCCAGATTATCGGCAGCCGCCGCAGAAGAAAAGCGCATCCCGCCCTTGCTCTGCACACCGTCCTTGCGCAGTGTCGCGCACTAAGGGAGTGCAAGGTGAGGAGGAACACCATGGCGGGTATAAATATTTCCGGGTTCGACCTATCGGACCCACCGGCAGGGTTTAGGGAAAACCCGTTTGCGTATTATGATGCGCTGCTAGTTGATGCGCCGGTCATGGTGCAGCCAGATGGGTCGGTTCTGGTCGCGCGTCATGCTGATCTGGATGCGATCTATCGGGATACGACGCGCTATTCTTCGGACAAGACCGTTGTGTTTGAACCCAAATTTGGCAAGACATCGCCGCTATACGAACATCACACCACCTCGCTTGTGTTCAATGACCCGCCCTTGCACACGCGTGTGCGCAAGATCATGACATCGGCGCTGACCCCGCGTGCCATCGCCCGGATGGAGCCAGGGCTGGTAATGGCGGTTGATGCGCTGCTTGATCAGATGCAGGACAAGCCAGAGCCTGATTTGATCGAGGATTATGCCGCCGCCATTCCGATTCAGATTATCGGCAATCTGCTGGATATCCCGCTGGAGGAGCGCGGGCCACTGCGCGACTGGTCGCTGGCGATTCTGGGTGCGCTGGAACCTGCGCTGACAGAAGATGAGCTTGCACAGGGCAATCGCGCGGTTGAGGAGTTTGTCGATTATCTGAGGGACCTGGTTGCAAGGCGGCGTGCGCGGCCGGGCGATCCGGAAACCGATGTTCTGACCCGGCTTATTCAGGGCACAGGCGCGGGCGAGCAGCTTTCAGAGCGGGAATTGCTGCAAAACTGCATTTTCATTCTGAATGCCGGACATGAAACCACAACCAATCTGATCGGCAACACATTGGCCTTGTTGCATGATCATCCGTCCGAATTGGCGCGGCTGAGGGCAGAGCCTGCCTTGATCAATAGCACGATTGAGGAAAGTTTGCGCTTCATGTCGCCCAATCAGTTCGGCAATCGTGAAACCACGCAAGATGTGGTGATTGGCGGGCAGCAGATTGCGCGCGGCACGAACCTGCACTTGTGCATTGGCGCGGCCAATCGTGACCCGGAGGTGTTCGACAGCCCCGGCATTTTCGACATTGCGCGCAAGCCGAATCGGCATCTCGCCTTTGCGGGCGGGCCGCATGTCTGTGTGGGGCTGACACTTGCGCGGATGGAAGGGCGCATTGCGGTTGAGAGGTTTCTTGCGCGGTTTGAAGGTTACGACCTGAAAGACGGGCGCATACCGGGCGGGCGTATCCGCTTTCGTGGCTATGCCGCGCTTCCCGTCAGTTTATGACGCGCTGCGTGTTTACTCGCTTTCGGGACCGTCTTCTTCCTCGGTGCCGTGGGTGCCGCGTTCGCGGTAGGGGGTGGTGTTGTAATGCGCGCGGTAGCATTTCGAGAAATGCGACGGTGAGGTGAAGCCGGTCGCAAGGGCCACGCTGATCACGCTCATATCGGTTTGCATCAGCAGGTTGCGGGCGCGCTCCAGCCGCAATTCCATATAGTAGCGCTTGGGGCTGCGGTTGAGGTAGCGCCGGAACAGCCGTTCAAGCTGGCGGGTGGACATATCGACTTCATTGGCAAGGTCAGAGGGGCTGATCGGGTCCTCGATATGGTTTTCCATGAATTCGATCACGCGCGCCAGTTTGGGGTGGCGCACACCAATACGTGCAGGGATGGATAGGCGCTGGGTGTCGCGATTGGTGCGGATTGAGGAATAGATCAACTGGTCAGCAACGGCATGGGCAAGGTCTGCGCCCTCGGAATTGGTGATCAGCGTCAGCATCATGTCGAGCGGGGCGGTACCACCGGCGGATGTCAGGCGCTTGCCGTGGATGACGAAGACGGATTTTGTCAGGTCGATTTCCGGGAAGTCCTCGATCAGGGCATCGTGGTTTTCCCAATGGATTGTGGCGCGGTGCCCGTCGAGCAGCCCAGCCTTGGCGAGGGTCCATGCGCCTGTGCAGATGCCGCCGATGATATTGCCGTGCCGCGCGCGCTTGCGCAGCCATGACAGGATGGCAGGGGTTGTCGCGCGCTGCACATCCACCCCGCCACAAACGACGATCATCGCATCATTCGGAATGTCGCCGAGGCCATCCTTCACGCTGATCTGTGTGCCGTTCGAACAGGTAACCGTGTCGCCGCTTTCGCTGACCAGTTTCCAGCTATAGAGGGGCTTGCCCGCCGCGCGATTGGCAAGGCGCAGCGGTTCTATCGCCGCAGCATAGGCCATGAGCGTGAAGCGTTCCAGCAACAGAAACACGATGTGGTGGCGCGCGCTGTCGGATGAGCGTGGCGCAGGGCGGGCAGGGAGTGAGGCCATATGTATACGTGCGCATTCAGTTAAGGTGGCTGCGACACAAACAAGTTTCGAATGCCCGCGCAAGAGCAATCGTATTTGCAAGCGGCAAAGCGCTTTTGTATAGAAGGCCCGAGCGGCGCTGCGACCGCTAACGCCGCAACACAGAATTGACACCCCGGAGGCACCTGATGACCCAAGGCTGGACGAAATCGACATGGCGCACGCGCCCGCGTATCCAAATGCCGGATTATCTGGATGCTGCCAGACTGGATGCGGTCGAGGCGCAGCTTCGCCAATACCCGCCGCTTGTCTTTGCTGGCGAAGTGCGCGCGCTCAAGCGCAAGCTGGGTGAAGCGGCGCGGGGTGAGGCGTTCTTGTTGCAGGGCGGCGATTGCGCAGAGAGCTTTGCCGAGTTCAATGCCGACAGCATCCGGGACACCTTCAAGGTGCTTTTGCAGATGGCAATCGTGCTGACCTATGGGGCCAAGGTGCCAGTGGTGAAGGTGGGGCGCATGGCGGGCCAGTTTGCCAAGCCGCGTTCAGCCCCGACCGAGGTGATGAACGGGCAGGAATTGCCCAGCTATCGTGGCGATATCATCAACGGGTTCGATTTCACCCCCGAGGCCCGGATTCCCGACCCCAACCGCATGTTGCAAGCCTATACGCAAGCCGCAGCCGGGCTGAACCTGTTGCGCGCTTTTTCCAAAGGGGGCTATGCGGATATGCACCGCGTGCATTCATGGACCCTTGGTTTTGCTGATGGCGAAAAGGCCGAGCGCTACCGCGAGATGACCGACCGGATTACCGACACGCTGGATTTCCTGACTGCGGCGGGGATTACGTCGGAGACGAGCAAGGAATTGGCCTCGGTCGATTTCTACACCAGCCACGAGGCCTTGTTGCTGGAATATGAAGAGGCGCTGTGCCGGGTCGATTCGACCTCTGGTCTGCCGGTGGCGGGGTCTGGTCATTTTATCTGGATTGGCGACCGGACCCGCCAGCCAGACGGTGCGCATGTCGAATTCTGCCGTGGTGTGCAGAACCCTGTCGGGCTGAAATGTGGCCCCTCGATCAGCCCTGATGACCTCAAGCGGCTGATGGCGACGCTGAACCCGGAAAATGAAGCGGGGCGGCTGACGCTGATTGCGCGCTTCGGGGCAGGGCAGGTGGGCGATCACCTGCCGCGCCTGATCCGCGCGGTCGAGGAAGAGGGCGCCAATGTGCTTTGGACCTGTGATCCGATGCATGGCAACACGATCAAATCCTCTAGCGGGTATAAGACGCGGCCCTTCGATTCGGTTTTGCGCGAAGTGCGCGAGTTCTTTGCCATCCATAATGCCGAAGGCACGATTCCGGGTGGTGTGCATTTCGAGATGACGGGCAAGGATGTGACCGAATGCACTGGCGGGTTGCGCGCCGTGTCGGATGAAGACCTGTCGCAGCGCTACCACACGGCTTGCGACCCGCGCCTGAATGCCAGCCAGTCGCTGGAACTGGCATTTCTTGTGGCCGAAGAACTGGTGGGCCGCCGCCAGAAGCTGGCCGCTGCGATGTGATGGAACCTTGACTTCAACCCTGCTCAGGGCGTGCGAGAGAGGGGCTGCGGCCCCTTTCTTTCATCCCTGCGCCTTGCCCGGACGATGCTGATGCCCGCGTTGACCCTACGCGATGCCACGCCGGATGACGCGGCCGCCATTGTCGCGATCTGGAACCCGATCATTCAAGACACTGTCGTGACCTTCAATCCCGTCTTGCGCAGCACATCCGAGATTGAAGACATGATCGTATCGCGTCAGGCGGGCGGCCATGCGTTTATCGTGGCGCAAGACGCAGAGGATGTGTTGGGCTTTGCCAGCTATGCGCAGTTTCGTGGTGGCCTTGGCTATGCGCGCAGCATGGAGCATACGATCAATCTGTCACCTGCCGCGCGCGGCAAGGGCGCGGGGCGGGCGCTTTTGCTGGAGCTGGAGCGGCACGCGACGGCGGCAGGTCATCATATCATGGTTGCTGCCGTGACGGGAACCAATTCGGCCAGCATCAGTTTTCATCACAAGCTTGGTTATGTTCATGTTGGCACAATGCCGCAAGTCGGGTGGAAGTTTGGCCAGTTTCATGATTTGGTTCTGATGCAGAAATTCTTGTGAATGCGGTAATTTGTACTGCTGCAATTCTGATTTCACCCTGTTAGGTTTTATCCATGTCGATCTGGACCCGCATCGCTGACGCCCTGACTGCTCTTCGAAAGGGGGAGCCGCTGAGCACGGTATTCGACAAGTTGCGCACACCGCCCGAACGGACGGTGGCATTTACCATTGCGGTGATTGCACTAGGGGCAAAGCTGGCCAAGGCCGACGGGCAGGTTACGCGTGGCGAGGTGGCGGCCTTTCGCCGTATCTTCACCATCCCGCCGGAGGATGAGGCGAACGCGGCGCGGGTGTTCAATCTGGCGCGGCAGGATGTGGCGGGATTTGACCTTTATGCGCGCAAGATTGCGGGTATGTTTCCGCCCCGCGATCCGGTGCTGGTTGACCTGATGGAGGGGTTGTTCGAGGTCGCGATGGCGGATGGCAGCTTTCATCCGCAGGAAGAAGCGTTCTTGAGTGAAGTTGCCCGGATTTTTGGCCTGACAGACAGGTGTTTTCGCTGCCTGCGCGCACGATTTGTGGGCGATGTTCCGCCCGATCCTTATGACGTGCTGGAAGTCAGCCATGATGCACCCATCGCCGTGATCCAGCGCGCCTATCGCGACGCTGTGCGCGAAACGCATCCGGACCGGCTGGCGGCGCGCGGTGTGCCGCAAGAGGCGGTAAAGCTGGCCGAGCATCGGCTGCGCGATCTGAACCGCGCCTGGGAAGAGATTCAGCAAGGCCGCGCGGCCTGACACGTTTGTGCGAGCGGAATTCTGTGTGCTGGCGGCATGGGCACCGCGCCGCTATAATGCGCATATGAAAAACACCGTCTTGCCTTTTGTGCTTTGCGCTTTTCTGGCCGCCCCCGCGCTGGCCGAGGAAGACAGCGTGCCCCCGCCTGCATCGGAAGAGAGCGGGCAGCCCTTGTTTGATCTGTTCGAGCGGTTGCTGCGCGGATTTATGACCGAGGTTGAGCCGCAGATGCGCGAATTGGAGCGCGGATTTTCGGCACTGGAACCGGAATTGCAGCGCTTTCTGGAGCAGTTGCGCGACATGACGCAATATCACCCGCCCGAGATGCTGCCAAATGGCGATATTCTTATCCGGCGTCGTGACGGGGCCGATTTGCCAGAGGAAGCAGACCCCGATCAGGATGCGGCTGAAGGGGACGAGTCTGCGCCAGACCCGTTCGAATTGTGAGTGCGGCGCACGCGGATTTTTGACTCTGCCCCGATCTGATTCGCGAGTGTCGCAAAGCGTTGTTCGGCCACTTCAGTAAACAGTGCCTGCATATCGCGTTCCAGCACCAGCTCCAGTACGCCCTTTTTCGGGAAAAAGCGCAACTCGCCCGCGTTTTCAGGACCATCCATCGAGAACATGGCCCCAAAGCGCAGCGCGCGGCCCAGCATCTTGGCTTCGGCAAGGTCCTTGTCCGACATTAGCCCCGCAATTTCCTTGATGCGCGGGCGCATGCCATTGGTTTTGTAGCGGTGCATCAGCGCGATGCCCAGATAGACGCGCCCCTGATGGTCCAGCCCGCCCAGATTGGCGCGGGTGGTGGTGTCAAAGCAGGCATCGGCGCGGTAATCGGGATGGGCGCGCCAGTTCACGTCATGCAACAGACATGCAGCGCGGATCAGGCGCAGCCGTTCAGGGGGGCGGTTGCGATAGAGCGGCAACAGGAAATGATACAGCTTGCGCCCGAAACCGGGAATGCGCGAGCTGGAATGTTCCATGAAGTGACACGCCTCTATCAGCGGGTCGCGGCGGCGCAGGTCTTCGGGCATCTGGTCAAACAGAATGCCCTCTCTGATTCCGTAGCTGGAGACATAGACATTTCTGGGTGTGAAGACATGCACCAACTGGCGCAAGACCTGACAGGCCAGCGGCACAAGGCTCATGCGTTCACTTGAAACGCCGGTCAGGGCGCGCAGCTTGGCCGGGTCCTGTTCGGTGATCCAGTCAATGGTCTTGCGGATGGCCTTGGGGGTCATTGCATATTCATGCAGCACTTTCAGCGGATAGCCACGCCGCTCCATGTCCATGCGGGCGATGGCGCGCCATGACCCGCCGACCAGATACAGCGCGTCATGATGGTCGCCCACCTGTTCGCGCAGGTCTTTCAGCACGGTGCCGATATGCTCGCGCAGCCCTTTTTTGCCACCACTGACCTGTTGCAGGCGAAACGGGCCAAGGCCAGAGCTGACATTGCGATGCACCTTGCCGTCACCAATGACGGCCAGTTCCATGCTGTTGCCGCCAATGTCGCAGACAAGGCCCTTGGCCTCTGGCCAGCCTGTCAGCACGCCCTGGGCGGATAAGCGCGCCTCTTCCGGGCCATCAATCACGCGCATACGCAGACCGGTTTCCTGTTCAATCTGGGCGCAGAATTCGGGGCCGTCCTCTGCCTCTCGCATGGCGGCGGTGGCGACCATTGTCAGGTTCGTAAGTGACATGCCGCGCGCAAGAAGGGCAAAGCGCTTGAGTGTTGCGAGCGCGCGCGCGCGCCCTTCGGGGTTTAGCCGGCCCGTTTCGGCCAGCCCGCGCCCCAAGCCGCACAACACCTTTTCATTGAAGAAATAAGCCGGGCTTCGGGCGGCACCGTCAAACACCACCAGGCGCACAGAGTTTGAGCCGACATCGATCACCCCGACATGGGTTAATGCGCGGGTTTGCGGGTCAGCGAAAACGGGTGTGTCAAACAAACCCGATGTGGTCGGGGTTTTCTGGCCCGCTGTTTGGGCGGGCGCGTTGCCATCCATTAGGGCAGCTCCTGTCTGGCATCGGTCATGGGGATGATAACGCTGCGGGTGGGGGCGGGTCAATCTTTCCTGCGCGTTACCCCTGCGTCATGATGGCTTTGCTGCGATCTGTGCAAGATCCTCTTTCTTGCGCAGCCGCAATGCGGCATAAGGGCCGCGTTCAAGACGCGGGCGGCCTGCCTGCTTTACCTGACGAGAGGTTCCATGCACGATATCCGCGCTATCCGCGAAAACCCTGCCGCTTTTGATGCCGCTTTGGCCCGTCGCGGGATGGGCGCGCAATCTTCCGAGATTCTGGCGCTGGATCAGGCGCGCCGGGCCGCGATTTCGCAAGCCGAAGCAGCAAAAGCGGCGCAGAATGCGGCCTCGAAACAGGTGGGCGCAGCAAAAGCGCGCGGCGATGAGGCTGAATTTGAACGTCTGCGCGCCCTTGTGGCCGAGAAGAAAGCCGAAATGGCGGCGCTGGAGGAAGACGCGCGCGCGGGCGATGCGAAACTGACCGCGATTCTGGAAACCTTGCCAAATACGCCGCTGGCAGAGGTGCCGGATGGTGCGGATGAGGGCGACAATGTCGAGTTGAAGCGCTGGGGCAGCCCGCGAGAGTTCGACTTCCAGCCTGTCGAGCATTTCGAGATTGCGGGTGTTGCGCGGGATATGGATTTTGCGACGGCGGCCAAATTGTCGGGCGCGCGTTTCGTGGTGCTGCGCGGGGCTGTGGCGCGGGTGCACCGGGCGCTTGCGCAATTCATGCTGGATCTGCATGTCGAGGATCATGGCTTGCGCGAGGTCAACAGCCCGGTTCTGGTGCGCGATGAGGCGATGTATGGCACCGGCCAGTTGCCCAAATTTGCCGAAGACAGCTATCGCACCACCAATGGCTGGTGGCTGATCCCGACATCCGAGGTCACATTGACCAATTTCGCCGCTGGCGAGATTCTGGACGGCGCGGCCCTGCCGCTGCGGTTTTGTGCGCATACACTGTGTTTCCGGTCCGAGGCGGGCAGTGCGGGCAAGGATACAACGGGCATGTTGCGCCAGCACCAGTTCGAGAAGGTCGAAATGGTGTCGATCACGCGGCCAGAAGACAGCCTTGCCGAGCATGAGCGCATGACCCGCTGCGCCGAGACTGTGCTGGAGCGTCTGGGCCTGCCCTATCGCACGATCGTGTTGTGCACGGGGGATATGGGTTTCGGGGCGCAAAAGACCCATGATATCGAGGTCTGGGTGCCGGGGCAGGGCACCTATCGCGAGATTTCGAGCGTGTCGGTCTGCGGTGATTTTCAGGCGCGGCGCATGACTGCGCGGTTCCGTCCGACAGATGGTGCGAAACCGGAATTTGTGCATACGCTCAATGGGTCTGGCGTGGCAGTGGGGCGCTGTCTGATTGCGGTTCTGGAAAACGGCCAGCAGGCCGATGGCAGCGTTGAACTGCCCGAAGCGTTGCACCCGTATCTGCGCGGGCGCAGCCGGATCACCCCGGAGGGAGAGTTGGCGTGACGGCCTGACATGGTCTTGATCGCACCTGATTTTGGCCATGTTTACCTTGTTTTCTGTATGTATGATTTTTGAGAACAAGGATTTTGATATGCGTCACACATCACCTGTCCGGCCCATGCAGGGCGTCATGGCCAAGCATCCGTGTCCGGCACCGGCATTGGGTGCAGATACCCGTCCGTCCCACCCGCGCGCCGATGTCACGGATCGGCGTGTGGTTGCGTTTACGGATTGGGCCTTGATCTGACAATTTCCCGAAATGGGCCGAATCTTGCCGATTGGCCCATGATCCGCGGTGGAGAGGCTAAAAACTTCTGGGCGAAACCGTGCTGGATGCGCTAGCAGCTTGATCAGTCAGCCCGCATGCGGGTGTCGCCAGATAGCTGTCTTATGCCTGATGCGATTTCCTCGATCCGAAATCTTGGCCCCGCGATGGAGCAGGCTTGCGCGCGCGCCGGTATAGATTCGGCAGAGCAGTTGCGCGCGCTTGGGACAGATGCCGCCTATGCGCGGCTGCTGCGCAGCGGGCACCAGCCGCATTTCATTTCCTATTATGTGCTGGAAATGGCCTTGCAGGGCCGCCCCTGGAATGATTGCAGAGGCGATGAAAAAGCCCGCCTGCGCGCGCGCTTTGATCGGCTGAAAGCAGAAAATACCCCTGAAACCAATGCGATGGATGCCATTCTGAATGAGATTGGTGTCATTTCCGCAAATCGAAAGGTGCGTTGAGTGATGATCCGGTCCTTCAGTTTGGTTCTGCTATGCCTTGGGCTTGCTGCCTGTGGTAAACCTGCGGCCGATGTGTCGCGCGCGGCCCCTGTGCCAAGCAACCTCTATCCCGGCGAGACACCGCAGATGCGCGCGCTGGTGCGCCAATATGCCGCCAAGCATGACATTCCCGAAGCGCTGCTGCACCGGGTAATCCAGCGCGAAAGCGACTACCGGCCACATGCGCGCAATGGACCCTATTGGGGGTTGATGCAGATTCTGCCGCAGACCGCCCAGCAGATGGGCTTTCAGGGGGCGCCGCAGGATTTGCTGAATGCGGAAACCAATCTGAGATATGCTGGCCGCTATCTGCGCGGGGCGTGGCTGGTGGCGGATGGCGACATTGACCGCGCTGTGATGTGGTATGCGCGCGGATATTACTTTGAGGCGCGCGACCGTTGCATGTTGGTAGAAACAGGGCTGCGCACACGCGAAGTGCGGCGCGATTGCCCGTCACGCCAGCAGGAAAGCTGATGCGGGCACGCGCCCCCGCATGTGGCGGGGGCGCGTTAAGATGGGGTGTGGCTTAGAACGACCAGACGCGCGCGTCGGTTTCCAGCATTGCACCTGCCATCGCAGCGGGCTGGGCCACGCCAACGCCTTCGATCAGGACATCAGCTTCGGCACCCAAGCCGGGCAGGTAGATGGCGCAAACCTCGACCGTGACACCGTTTGCCATCAGCATTTGCAACATACCTTGCGGGCTTGCATCGCGGGGTGGTTGCGGGGCTGTGGCTGTTTCGGGCGCGTCAATCAGTGCCAGATCACCGCCGGGGCCACAAAGCAGAATGCGCGTTTCTGCACCCTGTTCGTCCGCTTGCGCCGTCAGCACCATGGCCATCAACTGTGTCTGCGGGTTTTCCGATGTGACCACAGTCACCAGCTTTTCTGCCGGGTCGGCAAAGGCGGGCGCAGCGAGGCCCGTGCCAAGCAGGGCGGCAATGGCGGTCGTGCGGATCATATGGGTCATACTATTTGTCTCCTTTAACTGCCGGGCTAGGCCGGTCGCCGGAAAGGTGACAGGAGTATTGTAAAATTCATATACGACGATATGTCGCGCATCGGTTGGCAGCGGTGGGGCAGGTCAGTCCTGCCACCACCAGACATCGGGCTGAAAGCCGATCCAGTCGCCATAGACCGGCAGGCGTTCGGGGTATTGCAACTCTGCCGCATGGGCGATTCTGGCGCGGTCATTGAACCAGAACGGCACCACATAGCGCCCCGTCGTCAGCACCCTGTCCAGCGCGCGGGCGCTGGCGATGAAATCTTCTTCTTCCTGCGAATTCAACAGCCGTTCGATCAGGGCGTCTATGGCGGGGCTTTCGACCCCCATCCAGTTGCGCGCGCCGGAAATGCTGGCCGCCTCTGACCCCCAATAAAGCCGCTGTTCGGCACCGGGGCTAAGGGAGAGGCCGCGCACGTAATAGGACATGTCGAAGTCGAAATTATTGGTCCGTTCCGTATATTGGGCCGAATCGATTTGAGAGACAGTGACATCCATTCCCAGCCGTTTCAGCGCCTCGACATAAATATCAGCGATAGAGGCCACTTCGGTCGAGCCTTGCCGCAACAGAATGGTGAAGCGGAACGCCTCTCCTGCTGTGTTGCGCAGCACGCCTGCGTTGTCAGGTTCCCACCCGGCTTCGGTCAGCAGGTTGGTGGCCGCGCGCATATTCGCGCGATTGGCCACACTGCCATCAGATGTGGGCAGGCGGTAGCCGTCCAGCGCACCGGGGTAAAGCTGGTCTGCAAAGGGTTCCAGAAATTCGGCCACGCGCCCTTCGGCCGGGCCATCCTGCATCCCCAGCACCGAATTCGAGAAATAGGAGGTGATGCGCGGGTCTTCGCCGGCATTGATGACCTGATTTGCATATTCGAAATTGAAGGCGTGAATCATCGCATCGCGCACGCGCCAGTCCGAGAAGAGCGGGTTGCGTGTGTTCATCACGAATCCGGCAATACCCGAGGGGCGCTGATGCGGGATTTCGGATTTCACGATTTCGCCCGCCTGCACAGCGGGGAAATTGTAGCGCGTATTCCACGCATTGGCGTTGGTTTCGCGCATCGTGTTCAGCAGGCCAGAGGTGAAAGCTTCGAACATGGCGGTGCCATCGCCGAAAAATTCCATCCTGATCTCGTCAAGATTGGCCTGACCGCGCATGAAGGGCAGATCATTACCCCAGTAGTCAGGATTGCGCTTGAGATAGACATAGCGCCCCGCCTCGAACCGGTCGATGACATAGGGGGCGGTGGTGATGGGGATGACAGAGGTGCCGGATTCCGCGAAATCACGGTTTTCCCACTGCGCTTTTTGCAGGATCGGGCGCATCCCCATGATCAGCGGCAATTCGCGGTCCGGTTCGGTAAAGGTGAAGCGGATCGTGCGATCATCGACAGCTTCGGCCCGCTCTACACGTGACCAGGTGCCGTGAAAGCGCGGGTGCCCGATTGTGCCAAGAGTTTCATAGGACCACAGCACATCTTCGACAGTGACCGGACTGCCATCGGAGAAGCGCGCCTCTGGTCGCAGGGTGAATTCCACCCAGGATCGCTCCTCATCCGTCTCGACTGATTCGGCCAGCAAACCGTAAAGGGTGAAGGGTTCATCCCAGTTGCGGCCCATCAGGCTTTCATAAGCGAGATATTGCAACTGCCAAGGCGCGCGGCCGCGCAAAATATTCGGGTTGAGGGAATCAAAGCTTCCGACCTCGCCCTGCACGATTCGACCGCCGCGTGGTGCGTCGGGATTGACATGGGGCAGATGCGCAAAATCTGGTGGTAGAGCGGGTTCGCCATACATAGCTATGCCATGCTGCGGTTCTGCGACGCTTTGTTGCGCGGTGATGATTGTAGGCGCAACAAAGACAATCGCGGTGACCAACTGGCGCAATTGTGGTTTCATTCTGGCTGCTCCGAAGCTTTTTTGGGGGCTGGTTTCCTGCCAAGCTACAGTGCGTTGCCAAAGTTATCAAACTTTTAGCTTGGAAGCCTAAGGTAGAATGGCTATATATAGATCACTGCTCGATAGGTTTCTTGCCTGTATGAAACCTGCCTCAATAACTGACGCCCGCCTTGTGCGGGCGTTTTTTTTGTGCGGTGTTCTGGCGCGATGTGTCAAGCCTGCGGCTTCAGGCTGGCCCTTGGCGTTCTAACCATTATGCTGTGGCACATGGATAGACGCAAAAGGAGCAGAGCAATGCAGCTTGCAGGAAAACGCGCCGTGGTGACCGGGTCCAATTCGGGGATCGGGCTGGGAATTGCACGGGAACTGGCGCGCGCCGGGGCAGAGGTGGTGATTAATTCTTTCACCGATGACGCCGATGACCACGCGCTAGCGGCACAGCTTGCAACAGAGACGGGCGTGAAGGTCAGCTATATTCAGGCCGATATGTCGAAGCCCGACCAATGCCGCGCGCTGATCGAACAGGCCGGGGGCTGCGATATCCTGATCAATAATGCAGGCATTCAGCATGTGGCGCGGATTGAAGAATTCCCGGCCGAGAAATGGGATGCCATTCTTGCCATCAATTTGTCATCAGCCTTTCACACCACTGCAGCCGCCCTGCCGGGGATGTATGACAAAGGTTGGGGACGGGTGATCAACATTGCCTCGGCGCATGGCTTGACGGCCAGCCCCTATAAATCGGCCTATATTGCCGCCAAGCACGGGATTGTCGGGCTGAGCAAGACCACTGCGCTGGAAGCGGCGGGCAAGGGGGTGACCTGTAACGCGATCTGTCCGGGCTATGTGCTGACGCCGATCGTGGAAAAGCAGATCCCCGACCAGATGAAAACCCACAACATGGACCGCGAAACAGTGATCAAGGAAGTGATGCTGTCACGCCAGCCCTCGGGCGAATTTGCGACAGTTGAGCAGATGGGCGGCACGGCTGTGTTCCTTTGTTCTGACGCGGCGGCGCAGATCACAGGCACGACCATTTCTGTGGATGGAGGCTGGACCGCCTTGTAACCGCGTGTTGTGTGGACAGGGCAGGATTTGAGTATTTCTGGCAAGAAAATGATGCAGTTACGCGACAATTGGCCGGTGCCGCCAAGACATATGGCGGTGATCTGCGATTTGAGCATGGAGAAATATGAATGACAAAGCGGATCAATCTGGCGCTTCAGGGGGGCGGTGCGCATGGCGCGTTCACATGGGGTGTGCTGGATCGTTTGTTGCAGGAAAAGGACATTGAGATCGCAGCGATTTCCGGCACTTCGGCGGGGGCGTTGAATGCGGCGGCGCTGAAGGCGGGCATGGCGCAGGGCGGCGCGCAGGGGGCGCGGGTGTTGCTGGACCGGATCTGGCATCAGGTCGGGTCGGTGCATGATTTGCGCCTGACAGGGTGGATTGCGCAGACATTGCCACCGGTGGGTATGGTGAATTCGTGGATGGAGTCGCTGATGCCTGTCTCGCCCATGGATATTGCAGCGCTGGTGACCAGCCCCTACCAATACGGCCCGCTATATCGCAACCCGCTGGAGCCGGTGGTGCGCACGCTGAATTTTGATCAGGTCTGCGCGCATGACGGGCCGGAATTGCATATTGCAACCACCAATGTGCGCAGTGGCAAGATCCGGGTGTTTTCGGGGACAGAGATTTCCTGTGAGGTGATCATGGCTTCGGCCTGCCTGCCCACGTTGTTTCAGGCCGTGGAGTTGGAAGACCCTGTGACCGGTGTACGCGAAGCGTATTGGGATGGGGGATATACCGGCAACCCGGCGCTGTACCCCTTGTTTGACGCGCATTTGCCCGATGACATTGTGATCGTGAATATCAACCCGTTGCAGCGCGAGGATGTGCCCCGAACGCCGCAGGAAATCCAGAACCGGGTCAACGAGATCAGTTTCAATTCCTCGCTGTTGCGCGAATTGCGGGCCATCCAGTTCGTCAAGGACCTGATCGCGCAAGGCCGGATGGAGCGCGGAACGATGAAGGATGTGCTGGTGCATATGGTCGCTGATGATGACCTGATGACGACCTTGTCCGTCACCAGCAAGGTCACGCCGACGCCCTATCTGTTGCACAGCCTGAAAGAGGCCGGGCGCAAGGCGTGCGAGGGGTTCTTGTCAGCGCATAAGGCTGATCTGAACACGCGCGCCAGTCTCAATCTGGAAGAGATGTTTGGCTGATCTTCTGTGTCCGCGTGCGTCCGGCGGTGGCGTGTGATCCGGGTTTGCGTGGCTCCGGATAGACCAGCCCGGCAGAGATGACCAGTTTCGCGGCATCCTCGATCGACATGTCCAACTCGATCACATCGGCGCGGGGCACAAACAGCAGAAAGCCAGAGGTCGGGTTGGGCGTGGTGGGCAGGAAGATTGACACCATCTCGCCGTTTTCGGCCAGATAGTTGCCAATCTCGCCGCGTGTGGTGGTCGAGATGAAGGCCATCGCCCAGATGCCGGGGCGCGGATATTGCACCAGACAGGCGCGGTCGAAGGTCGGCGCCTGACGGGACAGGATGGTGTCGGCAATCTGTTTGACCGCGTTATAGATCGAGCGGATGACCGGCATCGCCTCGACAATGCGTTCGCCCCAGCTGACCAATGTGCGCCCGATCAGGCCCTTGGTGAAATAGCCCATCACAAGGGTGAAGATCACGAAGATCACCACCCCCACACCGGGGATGTCCAGCCCGGTCAAAGCCTCTGGGTGAAAGCGGCGCGGGATCAGGGGCAGGATCAGCCCGTCGATCCAGGTGATGACATTCCAGACCAGCCAGATTGTCAGCACGCCCGGCGCAATAACCGCCAGCCCGGCCAGAAAATTGCCGCGCAGCGATGCGATCAGACCGCGTTTGCCATGTTCCGGACTCATATGATTCCCCTGATGATCAACTTGCGCGCAAAGATGGGGTAGGGGGCAGGCATATACAAGCGCTCCTCATGCAAGCGCGCGGGCGATTTCGGCAGCCAGCCGGGCATTGTTGCGCACCAAGGCAATATTGGCCGCAAGGGATGCGCCCTGCGTCAGCTCGAAAATACGGCGCAGCAGGAAGGGAGTGACGCCCTTGGCGGAAATCCCCTGTGCCTCGGCCTCTCTCAGGGCGGTTTCGATCAGGGGGGCGAGCATGGAGGCGGGCAGTTCATCGACTGCCGGAATGGGGTTTGCGACCAGTTGACCGCCGGGCAGGCCAAGCTGCGCGCGCATCCGGTGGCTGGCGGCGATTTGCGCCGGCTGATCCATGCGCAAGGGCGCTTTCAACCCGCTGTCGCGCGACCAGAAGGCAGGCAGCGCGTCCTGACTATAGGCGATGACCGGCACGCCAAGCGTTTCCAGAACTTCCAGTGTCTTGGGCAGATCGAGGATGGCTTTTGCCCCTGCGGCCACGACCGTGACGCGGGTTTGCGCCAGTTCCTGCAGGTCGGCAGAAATATCGAAACTGTGTTCGGCCCCGCGATGGACACCGCCAATGCCGCCTGTGGCAAAAACCTCGATCCCGGCGCGCGCGGCGCAGATCATGGTGGCCGCGACGGTTGTGGCCCCGGTGCGCCCAGTGGCGAGGGCGACTGCAAGATCGGCGCGGCTGAGTTTCAACGCGTCGGGGGTCTGGGCAAGCCGGTCAAGCTGCGCGGCGCTCAGCCCGATGTGGATCTGGCTGTCCATCACCGCGATGGTGGCCGGAATCGCCCCTGCGGCGCGGATGTCCGCTTCGACCTGCTGGGCCATTTCCTTGTTCTTGGGCCAGGGCATGCCATGGGTGATGATGGTCGATTCCAGCGCCACAATGGGCAGGCCCCTGGTGCGGGCCTCGGCGATTTCGGGGGTGTAGCTCAGTAAGGTCATTTGGGTTCCTTCAGCTTTGGTTTGGCGGCTGGGCCACATGCGCGGCTGCGGCGCTGAGGGCAAATTCCAGCGCGGCGCGGCGCGCCGCGCCGCCCAGTTCCTGTGCAATATGTGCGCCCATGAAGCAATCGCCCGCGCCTGTGGCGCGCCGGGCCGTGGTGGCGGGTGGCGACAGGGTGAGTTCGGCGGATGCATCGGCATCTGTGACGCTGCGTGGCCCGTCGGTCACCAGCGCGCGCGTGGCCCCCAGATGGAGCAAGGCGCGTGCGGCGCTGGCGCTGTCGGTGAAGGGGGTGTCGCAAAGCCCGCTCGCCTCGGCGAGGTTGAGGTAGACGGTGCAGCGAGGGCGGGCAAGAAAGGGCCTGAGGCGTGCGGCCTTGGCGGGGGAGGCGGCGGTGAGGCGCAGGTCGGCGCTGCGCAATTCGGGGGCCACAGCCAGCTGTTGCAACAGGCCGCCCGACAGGCCGCTATCCACCACGACTGGCCCGCGCCACGGCGTGTCGCGGCTTGCCAGCCGACCATCTTGCAGCGGGGCAAGGCAGGACAGGTCCAGCGCCTCCAGCGCGGCAGAGGCAGCAATGGCGGCAACAAGGCCCTGCGCCCCTTCGATGGCGAGGTAGGAATCCGTGCGCGCGCCGTCCTGCATAACAAGGAAACGCGTGTCGATGGCGGCGGCCTTGATCGCGGTGACAAGGGCTGTGCCCGGCGCATCCTGCCCGATTGCGGCAATCAATGCAGGCCGATGACCATGCTGCGCAAGCGTGCGTGCGATGTTGAACGCGACCCCGCCGGGGGATTGGCCAATCTGGCCGGGCACATCATCGCCCACGCCTATCTGCGCAGGGCTGTGGCCGATAATGTCCCAATGGGCCGCGCCAATGCACAGAATGTCCGGGATGTGTGTCATCTGGCTTTGGTGCCGCAAAGCGCGAAGATTGGCAAGCAGGGCTGGCGACGGGACAAATGGCCTGCTAGGCAAACGCATGTTTGAAGATTTCTCAGAACGCTTGTTTGCGCATTTTGTCGCTGGACACTGGCGCGCACCCTATAGCGAAAACGCGTATCCGGTGACGACAGATCAAGGTGTCGGGCTGGGGCAGGTCATGGCCGCGGGACCGCGGGACATAGCGCGCGCGCTCAATGTCCGGCGCGGCGCAGACCAGCAGGCGTGCCTGCGGCTTGCCGATACGCTGGAACGCGAGCGTGATGTTCTGGTGCGGGCCAGCGTATTGCAAACCGGGCTGGCCCCAGCGCCCGCCGGTTTGGATGGGCTTGCGGCTGCTTTCGCGGCGCCGATGGACGCACAAGGCGGGGTAGTGTTTTCAACGCGCGCGACCCGATTTGAGGATCTGGGCCGCGCATTGCGCGCCAGTGTCATGGGCGGTGCGATCTGGTGCCCGACCGTGGATCAGGCCGTGTTTGCGACCGCGTTCGCCTGTCTGGTGCAGCAGGCAGACTTGCCGCCGGGGGCATTTGCCTTGCTGCACGCGCATGTTCCCAGCACAAAAGCGGCGTTTGATGAGGCCGGGCTGACCATGCAGGAATGTTGAGCGCGGGTGTTACAGCCCGGTGCGTGCCCCAAAGATGCGGTCCACCACCTCGGCGCGGGTCAGGCCCAGTTTTGCAAGTTCTGCGTCAGACATGGCGTTGAAATGCATCACTGCGCGGTATTTCGGCGAAAACTCTGCAATGCGAACCAAAGCATTGAGGATGCTGTCCCCGATCTGGCGCAGATTCGGGCGCGCTGTGTTGCGAATGTTTGTTGTGAGCGTCGTCATTTGGAAACCCTTTCGAACAAGTGTTTCCCCCCTTAGCGTTGAAGGTAGGACAGGATGGCTGACATGACTACAGTAAATCCCGAAACCCCGGTTTGCGTTGGCTGCAAGGCTCGATATGCAAGAAATTGTTAACTATTCGCGCCTAGCCTTTGTGAATGATCTGATGAATTGATACCAAAGTTCTCGCATTGTTCTAATTTATGGTGTATGGAACAATTATCGAACAAACAGGCGATTGCCGCGCGTGGCGCGCTGTGGAATAAGGGGCAAGGAAATGGCAATGGCGGACCTGCTGACAATGACCGACAAACGGACGGCGGAAAAACAGAAAGCGCTGGATTCAGCGCTGGCACAGATTGAGCGGCAATTTGGAAAAGGCTCGATCATGAAGCTGGGGGGCGATAACCCCGTGGCAGAGATCGAGGCGATCTCGACCGGCTCTCTGGGGCTGGATATCGCGCTGGGGATTGGTGGCCTGCCCAAGGGGCGCGTGATCGAGATTTACGGGCCGGAAAGCTCTGGCAAGACCACATTGACGCTGCATGCAGTTGCTGAAGCGCAAAAGAAGGGCAGTGTCTGCGCTTTTGTGGATGCCGAACATGCGTTGGACCCGCAATATGCGCGCAAGCTGGGTGTTGATCTGGATGAATTGTTGATTTCACAACCCGACACGGGCGAACAGGCGCTGGAAATCGTCGATACGCTTGTGCGGTCGGGCGCGGTCGGGCTTGTCGTGGTCGATTCGGTCGCGGCACTGACACCGAAATCCGAGCTTGAGGGTGATATGGGCGACAGTTCGGTGGGCGTGCATGCCCGGCTGATGAGTCAGGCCATGCGCAAGCTGACCAGTTCGATTGCGCGGTCGAACTGCATGGTGATCTTCATCAACCAGATTCGCATGAAGATCGGGGTCATGTTCGGCTCTCCTGAAACGACGACAGGGGGCAATGCGCTTAAATTCTATGCGTCGGTGCGGCTGGATATTCGCCGGATCGGATCGATCAAGGATCGTGACGAGGTGGTGGGCAACCAGACCCGCGTCAAGGTCGTCAAGAACAAGGTCGCGCCGCCGTTCAAACAGGTGGAATTCGACATCATGTATGGCGAGGGCATTTCCAAACGCGGGGAATTGCTGGATCTGGGCGTCAAGGCCGGTGTGGTCGAGAAATCGGGCGCCTGGTATTCCTACGGGGATGAGCGGATCGGACAGGGGCGCGAGAATGCGAAAACCTATCTGAAGGAAAACCCGCAAACCGCCATGCAGATCGAAGACAAGATTCGCGCCGCGCATGGGCTGGATTTTCATATGAGCGAGGGTGACGATTCCATCCTCGAGGACTGAGTGGAGCGAATGTGCAGGTAACACGCGCAGAACTGGATGCGGCGTTGCCGGATATCCTGTCAGCCCCGAGTGATGCGGGGCTGATTTCGTCGCTTTGCCTGCGGCCCGATTACGGTAAGCGCGTATTTGTTGACAGGATTCATGTCACGGCAGACCAAGGTATTCCGGGGGAACGCTGGGCGTCGCGGCCGTGGCGGCGCATGGCTGATGGCAGCCCCGATCCCGGCATTCAGATCTGTATTTTGCAAAAGCGTGTGCTGGACCTTGTCTGGCGTGACCGGGCGAATACCGTGCATCCGGGCGACACATTCATAACAGATATGAACCTGTCAGAGGGCAATCTACCAGCCGGGCAATTGTTGCATGCGGGCAGCGCGGTGTTGCAAGTCTCGGATATTTTTAATGATGCCTGCGTGAAGTGGAAGGCGCGATATGGCGTGGCCGCATGGGACTGGGTGAATGACCCTCAGAACCGCGCGTTTCGGCTGCGGGGGATTTTGTGCCGCGTTGTGCGTGACGGCGAAATCCGTGAGGGCGCGCGCTTGCGCAAGCTCTCAGGCGGGTCTGAGGGCGATATCGGCTGATACAGGTGTGGACAGGCTAGGCGCGCAAGGCTAAACCGTGCCAACTTGAATTCGCGCCGGAGGAAATTCATGGCCAGCCTCAATGATATCCGCTCGACTTTCCTTGATTATTTCGCCCGGCAGGGCCATGCGGTGGTGGACAGCTCTCCCCTTGTGCCGCGCAATGACCCGACGCTGATGTTCACCAATTCCGGCATGGTGCAATTCAAGAATGTATTCACCGGGCTGGAGCACCGGGATTACAACCGTGCCACCACCTCGCAGAAATGTGTGCGCGCAGGCGGCAAGCATAATGACCTCGATAATGTGGGCTATACCGCGCGGCATCATACGTTTTTCGAGATGCTGGGCAATTTCAGCTTTGGCGATTACTTCAAATCCGACGCAATTCCCTTTGCATGGGAATTGCTGACCCGCGACTTCGACATCCCGAAAGACAGGCTTCTGGTCACGGTCTATCACACGGATGACGAAGCCGCCGAGATTTGGAAAAAGGTGGCGGGCCTGTCTGATGAACGGATCATCCGCATTCCGACCGATGACAATTTCTGGCGTATGGGCCCGACAGGCCCTTGCGGGCCATGCACCGAGATTTTCTTTGACCACGGCCCCAGCATCTGGGGCGGCCCTCCCGGCTCGGCTGAGGAAGATGGCGACCGCTTTATCGAGATATGGAATCTGGTCTTCATGCAGAATGAACAGCATGAAGATGGCAGCATGACCGAATTGCCGCGCCAGTCGATTGACACCGGTATGGGGCTGGAGCGGATTGGCGCATTGCTACAGGGCAAGCACGACAATTACGACACCGACCTGATGCGCGCGCTGATCGAGGCCTCGGCCCATGCCACGACGTCGGACCCGGATGGGCCGGGCAAGATGCATCACCGGGTGATTGCAGATCATTTGCGCGCAACCTCTTTCCTGATTGCAGATGGTGTGATGCCCTCTAATGACGGGCGCGGCTATGTGTTGCGCCGGATCATGCGCCGCGCGATGCGCCATGCGCATATGCTGGGCGCGCAAGACCCGCTGATGCACCGTCTTGTGCCCGCGCTGGTGCACCAGATGGGCGGCCATTATGTAGAATTGCGCGAGGCGCAGGCGCTGATTACTGAGACATTGCGCGCCGAGGAAACGCGGTTTCGCCAGACCCTCGATCGCGGCTTGAAACTGCTTGATGCAGAGCTGGAGGGCCTGTCCGAAGGGGCGACTTTGCCCGGTGACGCGGCCTTCAAGCTGTATGACACATTCGGCTTTCCGCTGGATCTGACACAGGATGCGCTGCGCGAGCGCGGGCGCGCGGTCGATGTAGCGGGTTTTGACGCGGCTATGGCCGAACAGAAGGCGCGGGCGCGCGCAAGCTGGTCCGGTTCGGGCGAGGCAACGGATGCCGCGATCTGGTTCGATCTGGCTGAACGTGCCGGTGTCACAGAGTTTCTGGGCTATGACATGGAAACCGCCGAAGGGCAGGTCATGGCGCTGGTCAGCGACGGGGCCGAAGTTGAGCGCGCGGGGGGTGAGGTGCAGATCATCACCAACCAGACCCCGTTCTATGCAGAATCCGGCGGACAGGTGGGGGATACCGGCTTTATCCGTTCAAGCACTGGCGCGGCAGAAGTGACCGATACACGCAAGGTTGCGGGGGTGTTCATTCACGTTGCGCGCGTGACTGAGGGCGAAATCTGCAAAGGGCAGCCCGTCAAGCTGGAGGTTGACCATAGCCGCCGCAGCGCGATTCGGGCCAACCATTCCGCCACGCATCTGCTGCATGAGGCGTTGCGCCGCGCACTTGGCGATCATGTGTCGCAGAAAGGCTCGCTCAACGCGCCTGACCGGCTGCGCTTCGATTTCAGCCATGGTGCTGCGCTCAGTGCCGAAGATGTGGCGCAGATCGAGGCGGAGGTGAACCATTTCATCCGCCAGAATACACAGGTTGAAACGCGCATCATGTCCCCTGATGAGGCCCGCGCGCTTGGGGCGCAGGCGCTTTTTGGTGAGAAATACGGCGAAGAGGTGCGTGTCGTCTCGATGGGGCAGGAGGCCAGTTCTGGCAAGGGGCAGGACGGGCAGACCTATTCGCTCGAACTGTGCGGCGGCACACATGTCGCGCGTACTGGCGATATCGGGGCCTTTGTCTGCCTTGGGGACAGTGCCTCTGCGGCGGGTATCCGGCGGGTCGAGGCGCTGACCGGTCAGGCGGCGCTGGAGTATCTGCGCGCGCAGGATATGCGGCTTGGGGCTGTTGCGGGCCTGCTGAAGGCGCCAGCGCAGGATGTGCCAGAGCGCGTGAAGGCCCTGATGGAAGAGCGTCGCGCGCTGGCCAATGAGATTGCGCAACTCAAGCGCCAGATCGCGCTTGGCGGTTCTGGCGCGCAGGGCGATGACATCGAGCAGATCGGCGGCTTGCGCGTGATCGCCAAGGTGATGACTGGTGTCAGCGGCAAGGAATTGCCTGCGCTGATCGATGCGATGAAGGAAAAGCTTGGCTCAGGTGCGGTGGTGCTGATCGCCGATACAGGGGGCAAGCCTGCTGTGGCCGCAGGTGTGACCAAGGATCTGACTGGCCAGATTTCGGCGGTGGATCTGGTGCGCGCCTGTGTGGCCGAGCTGGGCGGCAAGGGCGGTGGCGGCCGGCCCGACATGGCGCAGGGCGGCGGGGCCGATATTGCTGGCGCGGATCGCGCGCTTGCTGCAATCAAGACAGTTCTGGAAGGAGTAGGTGCATGAGTGCCTTGTGGATAGCCCATGTTGAGGTCACCGACCCGGAGGCTTATGGCGAATATGCAAAGCGTGCGACAGGTGCGATTGCCGATCATGGCGGTGTGTTTCTGGCGCGCGCTGGCCGCTATGTGCAGCTTGAAGGGCGCGAGCGTGCGCGCAATGTCGTGGCACGCTTTCCCTCGCTAGAAGCGGCTGTGGCCTGCTACAACTCCCCCGCCTATCAGGACGCGTTGAGCTATGCCAAAGACGCGGCAGAACGTGATCTGGTCGTGGTCGAGGAAGCAGACTGAGCGCTTTTGCTCATTTTCTTGCCAGAAATACTCAATAACGCCGCGCTTTACCCAGAGAACGGGTCTTGGGGATAGCCCACACCGGTCAGATACAAGCCATCGGGCGGGCTAACCGGACCGCAGGCGGCGCGGTCGCGTGCCTCCAGTGCAGCTTTCATGTCGCTAGGTGCCCAAGCGCCTGCGCCCACACGTTCCAGCGTGCCAACGATGCTGCGCACCTGATTGTGCAGAAATGACCGCGCGCGCAGACTGAAGCGGAATTCCTGCCCGTGGGGGTGTTCGTGGCAGGTAATGTCCAGCCGGTCCAGCGTCTTGACCGGGGATTGGGCCTGACATTGGCTGGCGCGGAATGTGGTGAAATCATGCGTGCCCAGCAGGTGGTGCGCGGCCTCTTGCATCGGGGCGAGGTGCAGGGCGTGGCGGATATGCCAGACCTGACCCGCCTCGAATGTGGGGGGTGCGCGACGGGCCAGCAGGCGGAACAGATAGCGCCGCTCTGTGGCGGAAAAGCGTGCGTGGAACCCGTCATCCACCTGTGCGCAGGCCAGCACCGCGACAGGCGCAGGGCGCAGATGGTGATTAAGCGCCTCCATCAGGCGAAACGGTGCCCAGTCGCGGCGCATGTCGCAATGCGCCACCTGACCTGTTGCATGCACGCCTGTATCCGTGCGCCCGGCGGCCGCGATGCGGGGCAGGTCCGGTTCCAGCCGGGCAAGGGCCGCTTCGATCGCGCCCTGCACCGAAGGCTGGTCGGCCTGTGCCTGCCACCCGCAAAACGGACGCCCGTCATATTCGATTTTCAACGCATATCTTGGCATGAGATGCGGGTTAGCCTGCCGCACGCGGCTTTGCAATCAGCCCTCTGCCTTCAGGATCGACGCAAGGCCGCTTTGATAGTCGGGATAGTGCAATTGCAGGCCCAATTCGCGCTTGATGCGCGTATTGCGCACCCGCTTGCTGTCTGCATAGAAGCTGCGCGCCATCGGCGAGAGCTCTGCCTGTTCGAAGCTGATCTCTGGGGGCGGTTCGAGGCCGAGAAGTTTCGCAGCATGTTCCAGCACATCTTGCGGCGGGGCCGGGTGGTCGTCGCATAGATTGAAGATGCGTGTGCCGATATCCGAGGTGATGGCACGTTCAAGCGCCTGTCCGATATCTGCGTAATGGATGCGCGAAAAATACTGGTTGGGTTTGATAATGCGCTGCGCCCGTCCGCTGCGAAGTTTTTCAAACGGGCCGCGCCCGGGGCCGTATATCCCTGCCAGCCTGAAGATATGTAGCCGGATGCCTGCGCGCGCGCAGATCTCTTGCCACGCGGCCTCTGCCTTGACCCGTGCGATTGCCCGGTCTGAAACGGCATTCGGGGGGGTATCCTCATCAACCCAGCCACCGCGCTGGTCGCCATAGACGCCCACGGTTGACAGGTAGCCGACCCATTTCAGATGGCGTGCATCCGCAAGCTGGGTGCCGATTGCGTCCAGTACCGGATCGCCCGCGCGGGGCGCAACCGAACTGAGCAGATGCGTCGCTTGCCCCAGCGGAAGGGGCGCACCGGGCCAGATAAGGGGCGTGACGCCGCCTGCGGCAAGTTTCGCAGCCTTTTCCGGGCTGCGGGTGGTGCCGATGATCTGCCAGCCCTGTGGCAATAGCCGGTCTGCCAGCGCCTGTGCGCTGTAGCCGTGTCCGATGGAAAGAAGCGTATTTGTCATGGTTCATAGTATCCGGTGGCGCATGCGCAGGTGCAAGGGCAGAAAGGCGGATTTGTGCTGGCGGGCGACCCTTCGCAGTGGCAGGGTGGCGACACCGAACCGAGGGAGAGGCGCGCCTATGCTACCGGAATCCATGAAATATGCCCTGATCATGCTTGCCGCAGGGGCAGGTGTGCCGGTTTTGGCGGCGCTGAATGCGCAGTTGGGCGCGCTTGTCGGCTCTCCTGCGGCGGCGGGGGCGGTGATGTTTCTGATCGCGGCTGTCGTGGCCGTATTTGTGGCCGTGGTTCTGGGCCAGAGCGCTGCCTTTGCCTTGGTGTCGGCGCAGCCGCGTTATCTGTTTCTGGCGGGGGTGTTGATTGCGTTCTATCTGCTGTCGATTTCCTGGGTGGCGCCGCGCTTCGGGGTCGGAAATGCGGTCATGTTCGTGCTGTTGGGCCAGATTGTGGCCATTAGCGTCATCGACCATTTCGCCCTGTTTGGCGCGAAATTACGCCCCTTGGACCTGTCACGCGCGGTTGGGATTGTGCTTATGACGCTTGGCGTGATCCTTGCGCAGCGCCCCGGTTCCTGAAGCGCTGGCCGCCTTGCCTACGGCTGGCGCTTCAAGTTGTCTTGGGCTTGCCGGGCTAATTTGATCGGTATCAAGGACAGGTTTTCACAAATAGGTTACATTCCTCATCTGATCTCAGCGACCGGAATTGGAGAAGACCGTGCCCGAATCTGCATCTGCCCTTGAAACCCATAACACCCCAAGCCTTGTGCCCGACCCGGACCCGCTTGCGGCAGAGGTATCGGGGGCTGATCCGGTCACGGATGCGCAGGTGTCCGATACGAAGCCAGCGGTCGTGCCGGGAACACGGCTGAAAACGGCACCCAAGGGCCATAGCTGGAAACCCGACCCCGCAACGCTGACCGCAGAGGAAATACGCAGGTTCTTCGAATCTGACCGCTTTCCCTACCGCTACAAGATGGCGCGCGCACCCTATGAGGCCGAGAAGGCGCGATTGCAGGCCGAATTGCTGAAAGTCCAGAAATGGGCCATCGAGACTGGCGAGCGTTTTATCTTCTTGTTCGAGGGGCGCGATGCTGCTGGTAAAGGCGGGACAATCAAGCGGTTCAATGAACATCTCAACCCGCGTTTTGCGCGGGTCGTGGCGCTGAACAAGCCCTCTGAGACAGAGCAGGGGCAATGGTATTTTCAACGCTATGTCGAACACCTGCCCACATATGGGGAAATGGTGTTTTATGACCGGTCTTGGTATAACCGCGCGGGTGTCGAGCGCGTGATGGGGTTTTGCACACCGACAGAGTACCTCGAATTCATGCGTCAGGCCCCCGAATTCGAGCGGATGCTCGTACGGTCCGGGATAAAGTTATACAAATACTGGTTTTCGGTCACGCCTGAGGAACAGCGCCGCCGCTTCCTGTCGCGCGAAACCGACCCGTTAAAGCGCTGGAAGCTGTCCCCGATCGACAAGGCCAGTCTGGGGAAATGGGATGAATACACTCAGGCCAAGGAAGCGATGTTCTTCTACACCGACACCGCCGATGCCCCTTGGACTGTGATCAAGTCCAAGGACAAGAAGCGCGCCCGGCTGGAATGCATGAAGCATTTCCTGTCGAGCATTGACTACCCGGACAAGGATAAAAGCATCATCGGCACGCCAGATCCCCTGATCGTGGGGCGCGCCAGTCAGGTGGTGTTGTCTGGCGTCGAGCTTGATCATGTCATGGGTGCCAGCGCAGTCGGCTAAGGGGGCTGCGGCAGGTTCGGTGTTCTGCGTCTTTTCTGCCGCAGTGGCACAGACATGCTTGTATCCTGCCCTGAGAGCGGCTAATGCCTGCGCCACCGGATGGGTGGCCGAGTGGTTTAAGGCTCTGGTCTTGAAAACCAGCGTACGTGAAAGCGTACCGTGGGTTCGAATCCCACCCCATCCGCCACCAGTTTTAGCACTCTTGTTGCAAGGCGCGGCGCTCTCGGGGCCGGATGCCCGGTTGCGGCGTTCAGCGCGTGTCAAGCTTGGTGACCCCGGCAGGATTCGAACCTGCAACCTGCCCCTTAGGAGGGGGCTGCTCTATCCAGTTGAGCCACGGGGCCAATACTGGCCTAGCCCTTAGCGACTTTTTTCCCTGCTGTCACCAGTGGTTTGTCCCTCGTGTAATCAAGTGCTTGGCCGTTGCGTTTTGTGGCGCTAACATGGTCATATTCGCATCCAGACAGGAAATTGCCCGTGCCCCCTTATTTGCCCCCAGAAGCGCAACGCCCCCTGACACTGCGTGATGTGTCCGAAGCAAGTGGTGTCAGTGAGATGACGGTCAGCCGGGTTCTGCGCAATCGTGCGGATGTGTCGCCAGCGACGCGGGAAAAGGTGCTCGCGGCGGCGAAGATGCTGGGCTATGTGCCCAACAAGATTGCAGGCGCGCTTGCCAGCCAGAGGGTCAATCTGGTGGGGGTTGTGATCCCGTCGCTGTCGAACATGGTGTTCCCCGAAGTTCTGGCCGGTATTTCGGCAGCGCTGGAAGATTCGGGGTTGCAGCCGGTATTTGGCGCAACCGACTACAAGGCCGAACGCGAAGAGAATGTCATCTACGAGATGCTGTCCTGGCGGCCATCGGGGATGATTGTAGCCGGGTTGGAACATACAGAAGCCGCGCGCGCGATGCTGGCGAATTCGGGGATTCCGATTGTCGAGATCATGGATATTGATGGTGATCCGGTTGATTCGATGGTCGGCATCTCTCATCGGCGGGCCGGTCGGGAAATGGCAGAGACTATTCTTGCCGCTGGATACCGCAAGATCGGCTTTCTTGGGTCAAAAATGCCCGATGACCACCGTGCGCGCAAACGTCTGGAAGGGTTCACACAGGCGCTTGAGGATGCGGGCGTGGAGCTTGCCGAGGTTGAACATTATGCCGGGGGGTCATCTCTGTCCAAGGGGCGCGAGATGACCGAGGCGATCCTCTCGCGGCGGCCTGATCTGGATTTCCTGTACTATTCCAACGACATGATCGGGGCAGGTGGGTTGTTGCATTGCCTAGACAAGGGGCTGGATGTGCCGGGCCAGATCGGGCTTGCGGGGTTCAATGGGCTGGAGTTGCTGGACGGGTTGCGCCTGCGCCTTGCCACAACGGATGCCTGCCGCCGTGAAATCGGGTTGCGTGCCGCCGAGATTGTGGCGGGTAAAAATGATGACGGTGTAATCGGTGGAAAAAGGATCGAATTATCGCCGATTGTTAACCGTGGGGATACAATTCGGATTGGGACCGCCCGCAGCGCCGCCGCAGGCTGAAACCGCCATTCTTGATACCTGTTACCGTTCCCTCTCCGGGCTTGCCCAAGGGCTTCCACTTGCTGCGCCTTGGGGTTACATACGGGCGAAATAACGGGATGAATGGGGCTGGACAGATGGCGATGGACAAGAATTTTGACGCAAAAACCGCCGAGCCGCGGATTGCTGCGAAATGGAGCGAGGCGGGTGCGTTCCGCGCCGGGGCGAACAAGTCGCGCGACGAGTCCTTCTGCATCATGATCCCGCCGCCCAATGTGACGGGCAGCCTGCATATGGGCCATGCCTTCAACAACACGTTGCAAGATATTCTGGTGCGCTGGCATCGGATGCGCGGCTTTGACACGCTGTGGCAGCCGGGGCAGGACCATGCGGGCATTGCCACGCAGATGGTGGTGGAACGCGGGCTTGCCGCAGAGGGCAAGAAACGCACAGATTTCACGCGCGAGGAATTTCTGGCCAAGGTCTGGGACTGGAAGGCGCAATCGGGCGGCACGATCATCAACCAACTCAAGCGGTTAGGGGCAAGCTGCGACTGGGACCGCAATGCCTTCACCATGTCTGGCGCGCCGGGTGCACCCGAGGGGGAAGAGGGCAATTTCCACGATGCGGTGATAAAGGTCTTTGTCGATATGTACAACAAGGAGCTGATCTATCGCGGCAAGCGTCTGGTCAACTGGGACCCGCATTTTGAAACTGCGATTTCCGATCTTGAGGTCGAGAATATCGAGACTGATGGCCATATGTGGCATTTCAAGTATCCGCTGGCGGATGGTGTGACCTATCGCTACATTGAAAAGGATGAAGAAGGCGCTGTTATCGTTGATGAAATGCGCGATTACATCAGCATTGCGACAACGCGGCCTGAAACCATGCTGGGCGATGGGGCGGTGGCAGTTCATCCATCAGATGAACGTTATGCGCCAATTGTTGGAAAACTATGTGAAATTCCTGTTGGCCCGAAAGAGCATCGTCGCCTGATTCCGATCATTACAGATGACTACCCAGACCCGGAATTCGGGTCTGGTGCGGTCAAGATTACGGGCGCGCATGATGCCAATGACTATGGCGTGGCCAAGCGCGGCGGTATTCCGATGTACCGGCTGATGGATACACGCGCGCAGATGCGCGCCGATGGTGCCCCCTATGCCGAAGCGGCCGCGATTGCAGGCGCAGTCGCACGGGGCGCGCAGGTGTTGTCAGAGGCAGAGGCCGACGCGCTGAACCTTGTGCCGGATCATCTGCGCGGCCTTGACCGCTACGCGGCGCGCAAGGCTGTGGTCGAGGAAATCACGTCCGAGGGGCTTGCGGTGATGACCCGCGCGGATGATCCGCGTCTGGGTCGCACGCCGGGCGAAGAGGACGATCCCGCGGCAGAGGTGCCGTTGGTCGAGGCGAAGAAAATCATGCAACCCTTTGGCGACAGGTCCAAAGTTGTGATCGAGCCGATGCTGACCGACCAGTGGTTTGTTGATGCTGGCAAGGTCGTCGGGCCAGCACTGGACGCCGTGCGTTCGGGGCGCGTGAAGATCATGCCGGAGAGCGGTGAGAAGACCTATTACCACTGGTTGGAGAATATCGAGCCGTGGTGCATTTCGCGGCAACTCTGGTGGGGGCATCAGATTCCGGTTTGGTATGGGCCGGGGTTAAAGGAAGATGGAAGCCTTGACATAACGACCACTAAGTTTTTCTGTGCGGCATCTCTTGACGATGCGATCTCCGAAGCATCGAACTATTATAAAAAACACTCTGGAAAACTGGTTCAAGTCTTTGCTCTGGAACAGGGTGCAAAACCAACGCTATCTCCGAAAGATGTTCGGGAGATAAAGGAGCTTCATGATAAGCCCTTTGTTGAGCCTGTTCGTGATGGTGAAAAATGGCAGATTGTCGGCGATGCAGAATCGATCAGTATAAAGATTGGTCGTGACCCCGACGTGCTCGATACATGGTTCTCCTCTGGCCTCTGGCCCATCGGCACGCTGGGCTGGCCCGAACAAACCGAAGAATTGCAAAAGTATTTCCCCACATCAGTGCTGGTGACGGGGCAGGATATTCTGTTCTTCTGGGTCGCGCGGATGATGATGATGCAGCTTGCTGTGGTAGATCAGGTTCCGTTTCACCATGTCTATCTGCATGGGCTTGTGCGCGATGCCAAGGGCAAGAAGATGTCCAAATCCCTTGGTAATGTCGTTGATCCGCTGGAGATCATTGACGAATATGGCGCGGATGCCTTGCGCTTTACCAATGCGGCCATGGCCAGCCTTGGCGGTGTGCTGAAGCTGGATACGCAGCGCATTGCGGGGTATCGCAATTTCACCACCAAGCTGTGGAATGCCTGCCGCTTTGCCGAAATGAATGGGGTCTGGGAAGACCACAGCACACAGGCCATGCCGCCCGAAGCAAAGGCGACTGTGAACCGCTGGATTATCGGCGAGACGGCGCGCGTGCGCGAAACAGTCGATGCAGCGCTGGCCGAGTACCGGTTCAATGATGCCGCACAGGCCCTTTATGCCTTTGTCTGGGGCAGGGTATGCGATTGGTATGTGGAATTCGCCAAGCCACTGTTCGATGGTGAGGACGCGGCCGAGACGCGCGCGACCATGGGCTGGGTGCTGGATCAATGCATGATCCTGTTGCACCCGATGATGCCTTTCATCACAGAGGAGCTCTGGGGGCTGACGGGCCAGCGTGACAAGTTGTGCGCCCATGCAGACTGGCCCGAATATGGGGCCGATCTGGTCGATGCAGATGCAATGCGCGAAATGCGCTGGGTGCTTTCCTTGATCGAGGGCATCCGTTCGGCGCGGGCGCAATTGCGGGTGCGGGTGGGTTTGAAGCTGAACATGGTGCAGCTTGATCTGGATGCGCAGGGCCGCGCGGCGTTGTCGCGCAATATGGCGCTGGTGATGAGGCTGGCCCGGATTGCGGCGCTGGAAGAGGTGGAGCACCTGCCCAAAGGGTCGATCACCGTGACGGTTGAGGGGGGCACATTCGGCCTGCCACTGGAAGGGGTGATTGATATTGCCGCCGAGCGTGACCGGCTGGAGAAAACCTGTGCCAAGCTTGAAAAGGAAATGAGCGGGATTGAAGGGCGCTTGCGCAACCCGAAATTCGTGGCCAGCGCGCCCGATGAGGTGGTCACCGAGGCGCGCGAGCGCGCGCAGGTTCTGGGCGAGGAAGTGGAGCGCGTGCGCGCGGCAATCGCCCAACTTGATAAGGTTTCCTGAGCAGGTGAAGGGGGGGCGTGCTTGCCCCCCATCGAGGGGGGACGCGCCCGCGTCGGGCCTGAAGGCCCTTCACCGCAGCCCTGTCAGTCGTTTTGTGGGACCTGCCTTGCGGGCTGAAAATCGACGCAGATCGCGTGCATTTCGGGTTGGGTCAGCATGCTTTGGGTGCAGTGGCAATAGATGGCACTGTTATCAGCTTCGCAATGGCTGCAATCAGAGCAGGTTCCGAAGACAGGCGCATCTCTGGCTTGTGCCAGATCTGCAATCGCTTGACCCAAGGCACTGGCAAGGACTGCTTGTGTCTCTTGCGGCAGGCGCGCCAGTACCTGACGCAGGTTTTTCAAGGGGTCATGCCGAAGCAGCGCCTGTCCTGCTTCTGTCACATCCAGTACTGTGCTGCGCCCGTCTGATTGATGTGTGCGGCGCGACAAAAGTCCAAGCGTGACCAGTGATTTCACGGTCTGGGACGCGGTGCCACGCGTTGTTGCGTGATATTGAGAAAAGCCCGAAGGCGTGCGCGAGAAGCGATTTGCCTGCGCGAAATAGCGCAGCGCGGTCCATTGCGCAGCGGTCAGGCTGGGCAAGGCGCCGGGCTGGCCCGCACATGCGCCGGGTGTCTGGCCCAAGCGGGCCAGATACACGATCAGATCAGCAAGATCACCGCCAGAAGCAGAGCTGTGTTTTTCCATGGGCGGCAGATAATCCTGTCGTACTGCGTTGACAAGCCAGAGGTCCGAATGATAGCGTAACGAAACTATATCGAGTCGAAACAAAAAGGTCTGTACGATGCAACCTCGTGACCCCAGCACCAGCCGCTTTATCCGTGATGCCATGGCAAGCGAGATGCTGGATGCCCAGACGGAACATGCGCTGGCGATTGCATGGCGCGACGCGCGCGACGAGGCTGCGTTGCACCGCCTGATTACGGCCTATGCGAGGCTTGCGATCTCTGTCGCGACAAGGTTTCGCCGCTACGGGATGCCCTTGGACGACCTGATTCAGCAAGGCAATCTGGGGCTGATGCGCGCGGCCGAAAAATATGACCCCGAAAATGGCGCGCGGTTTTCGACCTATGCGGCATGGTGGATTCGCGCATCCATGCAGGAATATGTGATGCGCAACTGGTCGGTTGTGCGCACGGCCACGAATGCATCACAGAAGAAGCTGTTTTTCCATCTGCGCAAGACCTTGGTCAAGCTGGATGATGGTGAAATCCGTAGTGAAAACCTGAGCCAGTCTGTCGCGCGCGAGCTGGATGTGCCTGAGGAACAAGTAGAAATCATGCTGGGGCGCATGTCGGGCCAGGATTTGTCCCTCAACACACCGCAGTCAGATGGTGAAGAGGGGCGCGATTGGCTGGATACAATCGTGGATGCGAACGCGCAGACCGAAGCGCATGTGCTGGGTGATCTGGAGGCGCAGCGACGGCGCAAGCTGCTGTATCGGGCCGTGCAGGACCTGCCCGAGCGCGAGCAGCGCATCATTTCCGAGCGGCATCTGAGCGACAGCCCGCGTACATTGGCCGAGATCGGCGTAGAGCTTGGCATCTCGAAAGAGCGTGTGCGCCAGTTGGAAGAACGTGCCATGTCGCGCATTACGACTGCCGTGCGCGAAGCGGCCAGTATTCCAGTTCCCGCTTGAACCACTGCGGCTGATATGCGACCCGCCTCTTGCAGTTGGCAAGGGATGTATGTGTGAACAAATACGGAAAGCGTAATCTTGGCTTTGGTCTTTCGGTCGTGGTCGGGGTTGTTGTTACGGCGATGTTGCTGGTGCCTGCGTCGGATATTCCCGGACCGCATATCGAGGGGCTGGACAAGGTCATTCATTTTGCGATGTTCTTCTTGCTTGTCCTGCCCGCCCTGACATTTGCGCCATCGTCTTGGGTCTGGGTTGTCCCTCTCGCAATCTTTCATGGTGGCATGATCGAAATCATCCAGCCCTACTTCGGGCGGGGTATGGAGTTCGGTGATTTTGTTGCGAATACGCTGGGCGTATGTACCGCAATTCCCATATCGCGCGCGATCCACCGGCGCTGGTTAAAGCCGCGGTAGATATCCCAACACAAAAGGCCCGAACGCGACGACTGAATCGCTGACATTCAGGGTCAAAGTTATCGCTGTGCCGCCGGGTTCGGCTTGTCCGCCCAGGAAAAAACCAGCCATCATGGCCGCGTCGCGATCTAGCATGCCGGTTTCCACAAGCATTGTGTGCAAGACGCGCCAATCCTGTAGCGACAGGGTGATGTCGCCATCAAACCCGCCAGTGTCAGTGCGTCTGAGCTGGCCGGTGCCGGATGCTTTGAACGCACCCCAATCAAGCTGCATGGCGTTTATATCGATCTGCTGCGGGGTCGGTCTTGTTCCGTCAAAGGCAAGCGGGCGGTCCAGCGCGATTTGGGTCTGTAAGGCAAATTGTTCTATCTGGTCGGGGTGGCTGCCCATTGGGTTCATCGCGCGGCGCAGTTCGGGCGAGAGGTGAAGCCCCTGCGCCGTGATGCTGAGCGTGTAGGCGGAAGTGTCGCGTCTTTGCAGTGACCCTTGAAGCATCTCCAGATCACTCAGGATAAGGGCGGGCGCGGCCTTCGCATTGCCCAGCGTCGCGTTGGCGTTGAGCAGGTTGCGGTTGAGGTCCAATGCAAGGTCAAGCTGCATGACCTCGTTTTCCAGAGCAATCGACTGACCAAGGTGCCGGAGTGTCTGTGTCTGTGACAGAGTGGCAGTCAGATGGTTGGGCCTGTAGCTTGCCGCCTCGATTGTCGCGAGGGGGACTTGCCAGATCAGCGTCTGATCGCGGTTCTGGATTTGCAGGTTTTCCAGATCGGTCCGAAACGCAAGCGGGAACCCCGACACTGTGCTGGGTCGTGCATCGACGGACCCGATCTGTGCAAATGCGTCGGGGCCAAAACGTGTGATCCCCTGTGCGGCAAGCGCCCAATAGCTAGCAAAAAGGGCACCGGCGATCACCATGACAGCCACGATCCGTTTCATTAAGCCGGCCTCTCTTTTCGTTTGCGATGTTTCCCTTTACATCGGAACCCGAAGGAAGGGCCAGTCACATGGATGCGCGTCAGTCAATTTGGGTTTTTGGGTATGGTTCGCTGATATGGGAGCCGGGCTTTGCCTTTGCGTCACGTCAGATTGCGCGGCTGGAAGGGTATCAGCGCAGTTTTTGCATGCGCTCGATCCATCATCGGGGGACGGTGGCGCGGCCCGGTCTGGTCCTGGCGCTGGATGAAGGGCAGGGCGGTTGCGAGGGGGTGGCGTTTGAAATCCCCCTGCGGATCGCCGAAGAAAGCCTTGAATACTTGCGTGCGCGCGAATTGATCTCGGCGGCCTATCTGGAAGCGCGGACGCATATTTCGCTTCAAGACGGGCAGCGAGTGGAGGCTGTGACTTATGTGATCGACCGCGCGCATGAGCAGTATTGCGCGGGCTTGTCGCTGGAAGAGCAAGCGCAGATCATTGCCGGGGCAGTGGGCGGACGTGGGCCGAACAGCGAGTATCTGTTCAATACTGCCGCGCATCTGGCGGAACTGGGATTGCGCGATAAACAGCTCGACTGGCTGGCGGCGCGGGTCCGGGCGTTGGGGGGCGCGTGTTTTGCACCTGACGACAGGGTACACCAAAAGTGAGAATGGCCAGCTTTGTGGGCCGTTGCGGAGATAGGGCATCGGGACCGAAGCCGCGTAGCGTCGGGCCGCGGTGCGGCGATCTACCTATTAATCTGTAGCACTTTATGCTGGTCAAATCCGCGCAAGATCAGATCTGTGCGCTGGTCCCAGCCAAATCGCCGTGCCGTGGGGGCGGCCCGGCGATGCGCTTTGCGCCTTCACTCCGCGCCTCGTCCTTCATCCCAATGTCTACAAACTCCTCAATATTGTCACAGGTCAACTACTAAAAGGTCAAGAACGCAACGCCCGGACCAAAGGTTACTGGCTGACTTCCGAGATCGCAGCGGTGATCATGCCCAGACATTCCGGCGTTGAAAACCTGTGATCGGCATCTTTGACGAGTGTCAGACGCAAATCCGGGCAGGTGGCATGTTCACACAGGCGCAGGGGGACGGATATCTCGACAGCCTCGTCGCGGGTGCCCTGCATCAGCCGGACCGGAAAGGGCAGGTCCAGCGCGGTTCGCAGCACAAGCTGCGCCTTGCCATCCTCAAACAGGCGGCGGGTCAGAATATAGGGTGTATCGTCGTAACTGTTGGGCAGGCTGGTCTGGCCCTGTTCCAGAATTTCCGCGCGCTGCGCATCTGTCAGGCCGGGCCACATGCTGTCTTCGGTGAAATCGGGGGCGGCGGCCACACCGACCAGTGCATGAACGCGTTTTGGCAGCTTGCGCGCAAGCAGCAGCGCGATCCACCCCCCCATGGAAGAGCCGACAAGGATTTGTGGCCCCTCGGTCAGTTTGCTGAGCGCTTCCAGCGCATCTTCGGCCCAATCCCCGATACACCCATCCGCAAAGGCACCAGAGCTTTCGCCATGCCCCGAATAATCAAACCGCAAGAAAGCGCGGCCCTGTGATCTGGCCCAGTCTTCGAGATGGATGGCCTTGGTGCCGCTCATATCCGACATGAAGCCGCCCAGAAACACAACGCCCGGCCCTTTGCCATTGGTCTTGTGATAGGCCAGCTTGCGGCCTGCGCTTGTGTCCAGATACTCAACCATTGCCCAACTCCTTCAATCCATATGCCACGAATGCGCCGCCTGCCGCCATGCAGGCAAACAGTGCCATTGTTGTTGCGGCCCCGGCAAGGGCGGCCAATGCCCCAAAGACACCGCTGGCCAGCAGGATCACACCGATGACCGTGTTTGCAATGGCTGTATAGATTGCGCGGCGGTCTTGTCCAACCATGTCCACCAGATATGTGGCCCGCCCCAGCCGCACCCCCTGATGCGCGATCATCAGCCCGAACAACGCCAGTGGCATGGCCCAGACGGTTGCCGCCAGCCCCAGAGCAACGAAGGCCAGTGTCAGCACCATTGCGCCCGCGCCTGAAATGCCTGTCCAGATCAACACCTTGCGCGACGATTGGTCTGCCAGCCTTCCCCAGACATAGCTGGACAACAGCGCCGCCAAGGCAGAGGCTAGAACAAGCGCGCCAAGCCCTTCCAGTGCCGCGCCCCCCTCGCCAGAGGCCAGCACCACCAGATAGGGCGGCGCGAGCGCGGTCGAGGTCAGCAGACCGCGCGCGAGGATGAAGCGCAAGAGTTGCGGGTCTTCGCGCAGATAGCCAAGATTTGCCAATGCCGCTGCAAAGCCATTCGCGCCGCCCTCCTGCGCGCCCTTATCTTCGGCCAGCCCCGAAAAGATCAGCCCGGCAAGCAGCCACGCGCTTGCCGCAAGGGCCAAGGCCCCCATGACCACCGCCGCGCGCGAGTCCGAGAACAGGATCAGCACCAGTGCAAACCCGATCACGATCATGGCCGACCAGCTGCCTGCGACCCCTGTGACGGTGCCGCGCTGGCCCTTGTCGATGGTTTTGCCCAGAACATCCTTATAGGCCACCGAGGCGACCGAACGCGACAGCGCCAGAATCGC
Source organism: Roseinatronobacter bogoriensis DSM 18756 (assembly GCF_004366635.1). Taxonomy (GTDB): domain Bacteria; phylum Pseudomonadota; class Alphaproteobacteria; order Rhodobacterales; family Rhodobacteraceae; genus Roseinatronobacter; species Roseinatronobacter bogoriensis. The sequence goes on from NZ_SORN01000002.1 coordinate 104,226, forward strand.
CAGCCCCAACAAGATCACCAGCCCGGCCGGGGTGCCGGATAATGTCAGCGCTGCGCCCAGAATGATTGCAGCGCCAACCCCTTGACCAATGGCTGCGGCTGCCCATGCCCATTTGCGCCGCGCCAATGCCCGTATCCGCGCGGCAGTGAAAAGCTGCGGCAGAAGTGCGCCCGCTTCGCGTATAGGCACCAGCAAGCCTACCAGCCCGGCCGGTGCGCCCAGATGGGTCATCAGCCATGACAGGACCAGTTTCGGGTCGGCCAGCCCATCGGCGGATTTACTAAGCCCGAGTGCTGCGGCATGGCGCAGGAAATTCTGGGGTTGGTGATTGCATGCCTCTTCCGAGATGTCGCGGCACATGCGCCCGTCATCGTCATTTGCCAGCATTTCATAGCTGAGACGGACAGCGGGTCGCGGTGTGGTCATCTGTGTTTCCTTTTTTCTGTGCGCGAGAGGTGACAAGATAAAACGATGTCAGCTTGACTTTCGTTCCCGTCAAGGCCAAACCTCCCGCGACATAACCCGCAACCGGGCGTTCCGTGGGCGCCAAAACGACGAGGAGCAAGGCCTATGGCCCAGATTTCCCTGATATTCCCTGATGGTTCATCGCGCCAGTTCGACGCAGGCGTGACTGCGGCGGATGTGGCCGAGAGCATTTCCAAATCGCTGGCCAAAAAAGCAATTTCCGCCACTGTTGATGGCGCGCATTTCGACCTGCAATGGCCGATCATGACAGATTCCAGAATTGCCATCCACACGATGCAGGATGACACACAGGCGCTGGAGTTGATCCGCCATGATCTGGCGCATATCATGGCGCGCGCGGTGCAGGAAATTTGGCCGGATGTGAAGGTCACCATTGGCCCGGTGCGGGACAAGGGCTGGTTTTATGACTTTGACCGGGCAGAGCCGTTCGTGCCCGAAGACCTTGCCCAGATTGAAGCGAAGATGCGCGAGATCATCAATGCGCGGGAGGCTGTGCGCACGGAAATCTGGGACCGTGCCCGCGCAATCCAGCATTACAAGGACGCAGGAGAGCCGTTCAAGATCGAGTTGATCGAGCGTATTCCCGAAGGCGAGCCGCTGCGCATGTATTGGCACGGCCACTGGCAGGATCTGTGCCGCGGCCCGCATCTGCAACATACCGGGCAAGTGCCTGCGGATGGTTTCAAACTGATGAGCATTGCAGGGGCCTATTGGCTGGGGGACAACTCGCGGCCCATGTTGCAGCGCATTTATGGTGTGGCCTTCAAGAACCGAGTGGACCTGAAAGCGCATCTGACCATGCTGGAAGAAGCGGCCAAGCGCGACCACCGCAAACTGGGGCGCGAAATGGACCTGTTCCATATGCAGGAAGAAGCGCCCGGTCAGGTGTTCTGGCACCCCAATGGCTGGTCGATCTATACCAGCTTGCAGGATTACATGCGCCGCCAGCAGCGACGCGGCGGCTATGTCGAGGTGAACACCCCGCAAGTTGTCGATCGCAAGCTGTGGGAAGCCTCCGGCCATTGGGAGAAGTATCAGGACAATATGTTCATAGTCGAAGTGGACGAGGAACATGCCCGCGAAAAGGCCGTCAACGCGCTCAAGCCCATGAATTGCCCCTGCCATGTGCAGATTTTCAATGTGGGCCTGAAAAGCTACCGCGATTTGCCGCTGCGCATGGCCGAGTTCGGATCGTGCAACCGCTACGAGCCATCGGGGGCGTTGCATGGGATCATGCGGGTGCGCGGTTTCACGCAAGATGACGCGCATATTTTCTGCCGCGAAGACCAGATTGAAGAAGAAACGCGAAAGTTCATCGAGTTCCTGTCCGCGATTTACCGCGATCTGGGCTTTGAGCAGTTTCGCGTGAAATTCTCGGACCGGCCCGAAACCCGCGCGGGCGCGGATGAGGTTTGGGACAAGTCCGAACATGCCCTGCGCACAGCGACCGAGGCTGCGGGGTACAGCTACGAAGAAAATCCCGGCGAGGGGGCGTTTTACGGCCCCAAGCTGGAATTTGTGCTGACCGACGCGATCGGGCGTGACTGGCAATGCGGCACGCTACAGGTGGATTTCGTGCTGCCGGAACGGCTGGATGCCAATTATGTCGGGCAGGATGGGGCAAAACACCGCCCCGTCATGCTGCACCGTGCGGTTCTGGGCAGTTTCGAGCGGTTCATCGGCATATTGATCGAGAATTTTTCGGGGAAGCTGCCGCTATGGTTGGCCCCGCGTCAGGTTGTGGTGGCCTCGATCATCTCGGAAGCGGATGACTATTGCCGTGAGGTGGTTTACGCCCTGCAAGCGGCCGGGTTGCGTGCCGAACTGGACCTTCGCAACGAGAAGATCAACTATAAGGTGCGCGAGCATTCTGTGGGCAAGGTGCCGGTCATTCTGGCCATTGGCGCGCGCGAAGTCGAGGAACGCACAGTGTCCGTGCGCAGACTGGGCGACACGCGGACGCAAAGCGAAAAACTTGAAGACCTTGTTGCCGCCCTGCGCATAGAGGCAACCCCGCCCGATCTGCGCTGACGCTGGCCGATGATAAAAAAAGCCCCGGCAGTTTTGCCGGGGCTTTTTCTTTTACGATCAGGCGCTGGCCTTGGCCTGACGCTTGCGTTCATGCGGGTCAAGGAAGCGCTTGCGCAGACGGATGGCGTTGGGCGTGACCTCAACCAGTTCATCATCGTCAATATAAGCGATGGCCTGTTCCAGCGACATGATGGTGGGGGGCGTCAGCTTGACTGCGTCATCCGTGCCCGATGCCCTCACATTGGTCAGTTTCTTGCCCTTCAGCGGATTCACTTCCAGATCATTGTCGCGGCTATGTTCGCCGATGATCATTCCCTGATAAACGGGGTCTTGCGGGTTGATCATCATGCGCCCGCGCTCTTCCAGATTCCACAGCGCATAGGCAACGGCTGTGCCATCTTCCATCGAGATCAGAACGCCCTGACGCCGGCCCGGAATCGCGCCCTTGTAAGGAGCCCATTCATGGAAAACACGGTTCAACACGCCCGTGCCGCGCGTATCGGTCAGAAATTCGCCATGATAGCCGATCAGCCCGCGTGATGGGACATAGGCGATAATGCGTGTCTTGCCGACACCTGCTGGTTTCATCTCTGCCAACTCGCCCTTGCGCGGGCCGGTCAGTTTTTCGATCACGGTGCCGGTATATTCATCATCGACATCGATGGTGACTTCCTCGATCGGTTCCAGACGCTGGCCATCGACATCGCGCATCAGCACGCGGGGGCGCGAGATTGACAGCTCGAACCCTTCGCGGCGCATGTTCTCGATCAACACGCCCATCTGCAATTCGCCACGGCCTGCGACGTCAAACGCCTCACCGCCCGGTGTGTCGCTGACCTTGATTGCGACATTGACCTCGGCTTCGCGCATCAGGCGTTCGCGGATCACGCGGCTTTGAACCTTGGTTCCGTCGCGGCCTGCCAGCGGCGAATCATTGATCCCGAAGGTGACGCTGATGGTGGGCGGGTCGATGGGCTGCGCGGGCAGGGCGGTATCAACCTCCAGCGCGCAGAGCGTATCGGCCACTGTTGCCTTGGACATGCCAGCCAGCGTCACGATATCGCCTGCCTCGGCCTGATCAATCGGGGCTTGTGCAAGGCCGCGGAAGGCCAGAACCTTGGTCACGCGGAATTGCTCCAGCTTGGTGCCGTCGCGCGACAGGGCCTTGATCGTCTCGCCGGGTTTCAGTGTGCCAGCCTCAACCCGACCGGTCAGGATGCGGCCAAGATAGGGGTCTGCGCCAAGCGTGGTGGCCAGCATGCGGAAGGGTTCATTGCGCGCCTCGATCTGTTTCGGCGCGGGGACATGCGCGACGACCAGATCGAACAAAGCCGACATATCCTTGCGCGGCCCGTCAAGTTCCGCATCGGCCCAGCCATTGATCCCGCTTGCATAAAGCACAGGGAAATCAAGCTGTTCATCGGTTGCGCCCAGATTGGCGAACAGATCGAAAACTTCATTCAAGGCGCGGTCGGGTTCGGCTGCGGGCTTGTCAACCTTGTTCAGCAGAACGATGGGGCGTAGGCCAAGCGCCAGCGCTTTCGAGGTCACGAATTTGGTCTGCGGCATCGGGCCTTCGGCAGCATCGACCAGCAGGACGACACCATCAACCATCGACAGGATGCGTTCGACTTCGCCGCCGAAATCGGCGTGGCCGGGGGTGTCGACGATATTGATGCGCGCGTCTTTCCACTCGACCGAGGTTGCTTTGGCCAGAATCGTGATCCCGCGCTCGCGCTCCAGATCATTGCTGTCCATTGCCCGTTCCGTCGTGGCCTGGTTGTCGCGGTAGGTGCCCGACTGTTTCAAAAGCTCGTCCACAAGTGTGGTTTTGCCATGGTCAACATGTGCGATAATCGCGATATTGCGAAGGGTCATAAGTCTTGCCTTTTAGGGGTGCTGCGCCGCCGCATTATCGCAACTGCCCCCGAAATGCGAGTCTCTAAGTGAACTTGTTCGCTACACTGCGGCATTTCTTGACCAAAAGTGACCTTCTGAGTAGTGTTTGAAGCTGGAGGGCCGTGCGTGACAGGAACTGACTTGCGTGATTTCCCCGTGCCGGATGAGTGCCGGGACTGGGTTGAGAATTTGTTTCGTGATCTTGATGTGAAAGTCTCGCGTCAAGCCGCGCGCCAAGAGAGCCAGATCATGCACCGAGATGGTGTCATTCGCCACGACAGCACTTGCGGCAAGAAAGACGCTGATGCGCTGTTCGATGCCGTCATAACAGGGAATTACGCGCAAGCGCTGGATCTGTGCCGAAAGGCGCTTGCCCAGCCGGATATTGGAGCGCGCGGCATTTACACCGCGCTGATGTTGCCTGCTATCCGAATGGTTGGGCAGGCCTGGGCGGATGATAGCGCTTCATTCGCTCAGACCTCATTGGGCTTTTGTCTGTTGCACCGTTTGTTGGACCGTCTGGCGCAGGACATGGCGTCAAACGGCGTGTCTGTCGGGCATCGCACATGGCAGACCGGGCAACAGCGGATCATGGTGGCGGTCGCGCCGGGGGATTCGCACAGTTTCGGCGCCATGATCCTGACGGAGGAATTGCGCCTGCGCGGGTGGTTCGTGACATTCTATGACCACAGCCGGAGTGATGCAGTGATCGAGGCGCTTTCCGAGCAGGGCTTTGACACGCTGGCAATTTCTGTTAGCTGCGACGAGAGTCTGGCTGGCCTTGCGGATTTCGTCACGACCTGCCGCCTAGCCAGTCGCAACCCGCAAGTGGAGATATTGATCGGAGGGGCGGCGATTCAGGCCCCGTTCGGCCAATACGGCTTTCTTCAGGCCGATCGTGTCGGGATGAGCATCGAAGAGGTTGTTTCGGCGCTCGCATCCCGTGAAGCCGAATTGCAGCAAGGCAAGTGGAACTGATCATGACCAATACATCCGGTAGTCTGACACAAGTGACGGCCTGCATTGGCACGTTCCCGGCAGAAGTTGTGGGCCAGATCATTCTGGCATCCAGTGATTTGTGTATTCTGGTCGGGCCGGATCTGATTGTGAAAGATGTGGTTCTGGGCTTTGCGCTGGAAGATATCGCCTGCACGACATGGCGCGGCGCTGCGTTACGCAAACTTGTCGGACCAGAAGGGCAGCGCAAGGTTGATCTGCTGTGGTCTGATGCGACGGTTGAGAAAACCGGCTGGCGGCACCTGAATCTCAGAACGGACCATGCCGATGCCGAGTTGCCGCTACTGGTCCAGCGCATTGCCACCGGCACGGGGGACTCTGTCCTTGTGTGCCGCGATTTGCGCCCTGCCGTGCGCGTGCAGCAGCAATTCAATCGCGCGATGACAGAAATGGAGCAGCGCCGAGAAGATGTTGTGGATCTGTTTTCGCCTGTGCCCGCGTCGCACATTCCGGCAGGGGCAGGATCTAAAGGCGTCACTGGGGTGCTGGACACAAGATCTGCGCAGGCTGATGCAATGGTGCGTCAGGCTTTTGATGGTCTGGGCCGCCACTCGCTGTCGCAGATCGTGGCCCAGACTGCGCGCGTGTTGGAAGAGATGTGTATCCGCGAGGCGTATGCGCAATGCGGCCATGATCTGGCCGCCACTGCGCTCTTGTTGGAGATGGATGCCGACGATCTGGCGCAACGCCTGGCCTTTTACCAAGGCAAGCCGTAAGCAACGCTCAGGTTGCGATATAGCGGTCGCCGCGATGGTTTATGCCGATAATCGCATTCAGCACTGCCGCCCCCAGCAGCGACCATAGCACCAGATTGGCGGGCAGAACTAGCAGCGCCACCGCAAAGAGCACCAGATCAAAGCCAAGCTGCACCCAGCCCGCGCGCCAGCCCAGACGCTCTTGCAGGTCATAGGCCACGATGCCGACACCCCCCAGACTTGAACGATGGCGAAAGATGGCCAGCAATCCTGCGCCTGCAATCATACCGAACAGCACGGCCGCGACAGCAGGGTTGGCCGGAACCACCGTCACCAGATCCCCGATGACCAGCGACACGCCAGATATCAGCAGGACAGAGGCAAAGGTTTTCAGCGTGAAACCTGCGCCCAGCCGGAACCATGCCAGCGCATAGAACGGCAGGTTGATGACAAAGAACACCACCCCAAAGCTATAGCCTGTCATGTAGGAAATCAGCACCGCCAGCCCGGCGGTCTGGCCCGTCACCAGCCCTGCGCCTGTCAGGATCAGCACACCGAAGGCGCACATGATGGCCCCGAAGGCCAGGCCCTGCGCATCTTCGAGCGGGGTATGCGGTGCGGGTTGCCGCACATCAATGCCCGACACTGTTGCTGAACAGGTTGATGACCGCAATCCCGGCAATGATCATGCCAAGGCCCAGAACTGCGGGCATGTCCAGTCGCTGGCCAAAGACGACCCAGCCGATGCCGGCAATCAGGCAGACACCCAGACCGGACCAGATTGCATAGGCCACCCCCACAGGGATGATCCGCAACACCAGCGCCAGCAGCCAGAAAGACAGCGCATAAGCCAGCACCACCAGAATTGACGGGCCAAGCCGGGTCATCCCATCGCTGGCCTTCAAAGCCGTTGTGCCGATGGTTTCAAACAGAATGGCAACCCCAAGATATAGCCAGTGCATGACGCGTTTCCTTAGATCGGGCGGCCTGCCGCCATGTTGTCAACCGCACGCTCAATCTCGCGTAGCCGTTCGGCATTGGGCGGGTGGGTGCCAAGAAACTGGTTGCCCGGATCCGGGATCCGGCGGAAGATTTGCGCGCCGCGCAAGGGGTCATATCCGGCACGCGCGGCGATAAGGGCGCCAATGCGGTCGGCTTCTAGCTCAAAGCTTTTGGAGTAGCGTCTTGCACCGACAGTGGCGCTCGTGTTGACGATGCGTTGCGCTGTCGCCTCATCCGCACCGGTGATTGCCGCAAATAACCCGCCGATTAACGCGCCTGTCATGGCCTGTTCCTGAATGCGGGGCAGGTGGTCTGCAATGTGATGCGCCGCCTCATGCCCGAAGATCAGGGCGATTTCGTCATGGCTACGCAAATCGTCGATCAGCGCAATTGTGAAGGCGATAATCGGCCTGCCGTTTTCGTCGCGGGTATGAAACGCGTTCGGAGGTTGATCGGGGCGATCATCCAGAACGACCATGAAGTTGCAATCCAGTCGCGGATTGCGTTCGCGGCAGACCTGCGTCGCAACAGGGCGCATACGTTGAACAACGGCGTTGAAATCCGCGCGGGTGCTGCTGGGGGTGGTGGGCTGCTGTGGCGCGGGGGCCAGAATGGGGCCCGGCGCCAATGTGCAGGCAGCGACCGCAAAAGCGGTCAGGGACAATAGCAATGTCGAGCGCAAAGCTTGCAGCATCGGGACAGGCCTTTCTCAGTCACCACAGACTTAGCGGACCGCACGCAAAGGACAATACGTGCAACAGCATCAGTGCGCGCGCCGCGCCTAGGACGTTTCGTAGCGCGCGAGAGATGTCAGCGCGTCGATTCTGTCAGGCGGCGGGTCACATAGTCGGTCACGGTGTTCAGCATGGGTTGCATATGCTGTTCTTCATCCTTGAAGAAATGGTCCGCACCTTCGATTTCGGTATGGGTGATGGTGATGCCGCGCTGTTCCTGCAATTTTGCGACCAGCGTTTTCGTGTCACGCGGCGGGGCGACGCGGTCGGCGGTGCCATTGATCACCAGACCAGAGGCCGGGCAGGGGGCAAGGAAGCTGAAATCATACAGATTGGCCGGTGGCGCGACCGAAACGAAGCCAGTTATGTCGGGGCGGCGCATCAGAAGCTGCATCCCGATCCACGCACCGAAACTGAACCCTGCCACCCAGCAATGGCGCGCATTCTGACTTTGGGCTTGCACATAATCCAGCGCGGCTGCGGCATCGGACAATTCGCCAATGCCCTGATCGTATTCGCCCTGGCTGCGCCCAACACCGCGGAAATTGAACCGCAGCACCGAAAAACCCATTTTATGGAAGGCGTAATGCAGGTTGTAGACAACCTTGTTATTCATGGTGCCGCCAAATTGCGGATGCGGGTGCAAAACAATTGCAATCGGCGCATCGGTTTTGGGCTGTGGGTGGAAACGGCCTTCAAGGCGGCCTTCTGGGCCGGGGAAGATGATCTCGGGCATAAGGGGCCTTATTTTGTGGTCACAGACTTCAGGAATTCTCTGTCGCTGTTGTTTTGGTTCATTTCAAGTCGCAACTCGCGACGAATAGCTAATTCTTGACTCTTTACTTCAGGCATTTTAGAAGTGTTCTAATCTGCGAGACATGTTCTCGGGGTGGTGCGCGCTGCGCCGAAGGTGTAGGCGCGCATGTCGCGCGCGTCAACCTCATTCGGCGGCGCTTGATCTGCTGAGATGGTGTGTTGAGCGAGGGTCTGCCATGAAGCTTTCGACAAAAGGGCGCTATGCCATGATCGCGCTGGTGGACCTTGCGCAGGCCCCCAAGGATGCGCTGATCTCGCTGAACGAGATATCTGGTCGGCAACAGGTCTCGCTGGCCTATCTTGAACAACTGTTCGTCAAGCTGCGTCGTGCGGGGCTGGTCGAGTCCGTGCGCGGGCCGGGGGGCGGTTATCGTCTGGCGCGCCCCGCCGATTCGATCCGCGTGTCTGAAGTGCTGGAGGCGGTTGAGGAAACAGTCAGCGCGATGCATACGGGCGCTGGGGCATCGGGCGCGGTTTCGGGGTCAAGGGCGCAATCCATGACCAACCGGCTGTGGGAAGGGTTGTCGGCCCATGTCTATGTGTTCCTGCACCAGACCCGCCTGTCAGATGTTGCCTGCAATGCATTGGCACCATGCCCTGCCGTGCCTACATTATTCGAAGTCGTCGATGAATGAGGCTATAGGTCGGTTTTGACTGGCAGTAATGGGCTGAATAAGGGGGCAGGTCTGTGACTCGCCGCGTGTATCTGGACTATAACGCGACCGCGCCTGTGCGCGCGGAGGCACGCGCGGCGATGATCGCGGCGATGGATGTCGTGGGCAACCCGTCATCCGTTCATGCCGAGGGGCGCAAGGCGCGTGCACTGTTGGAAAAGGCACGTGCGCAGGTGGCGGCGGCGCTTGGGGCTGATGGGGCCGAGATTGTCTTTACCTCTGGCGCGACAGAGGCGGCGGCACTGGCGCTTGCAGGGCGTGGTTTGTCATGTGCGGCAATCGAGCATGACGCCGTGCGGGCATGGGGTGACGATGCGCTGGCGGTTGATGGCCGGGGCAGGGTGACCGTGCAAAATCCCGAAGGCGTAACGCTGCAAATCGCAAATTCCGAGACGGGCATCCTTCAGTCCCTGCCCGAAGGTTTGGCGGTCAGCGACCTGACGCAAGGCTTTGGCAAGCTGCCTTTCGCCTTCAACTGGCTGGGGGTTGAGATGGGTTTCGTGTCGGCCCATAAGATTGGTGGCCCGAAAGGTGTGGGCGCGCTGGTCATGCGGCGCGGCACGGATATTGCAGCTCAGATTCGCGGGGGTGGTCAGGAAATGGGCCGCCGCGCCGGAACAGAAAACCTGATCGCAATCGCCGGATTCGGCGCAGCGGCAGAAGCTGCGGCAAAAGACCTTGCGGATGGGGTGTGGAATTCTGTATCTGAAATTAGAAATATTCTAGAACAGGCTCTGGACGCTGGCGCAAGCAAGACTATTTTAGTCGGGAAAGATGGTGACCGTTTGCCCAACACCCTGTGTCTTGCGACACCGGGCTGGAAGGGAGAGACGCAGGTGATGCAGATGGATTTGGCGGGGTTTGCCATTTCGGCTGGATCGGCCTGTTCTTCTGGTAAGTTGCGCGCTTCGGCAGTGTTGGGCGCAATGGGGTTTGACGCGGTAACGGCATCGGGTGCGATCCGTGTGTCGCTGGGGCCGCATAATGTGGAAGAAGATGTGCTTCGCTTTGCCGAAGCGTGGTTGAAGGAATATCGCCGTTTTGCTGCCCGCGCAGCGTGAATGGACGAAACTGGCCCCTGCACAACAGGGGATGAGAGAAAAAGGAAAGCACATGGCTGTACTGGACGAGACGCAAATGCGCGAAGGTGTGGACCGCGAGACTGTCGAAACAGTGCAGTCGATGGCGGGCACCTATAAGCACGGCTGGGAAACAGAAATCGAAATGGATTTCGCGCCCAAGGGCCTGAACGAAGATATCGTGCGCCTGATCTCGGAAAAGAATAATGAACCTGAATGGCTGCTGGAATGGCGGCTGGACGCCTATCGGCGTTGGTTGACGATGGAAAGCCCTGATTGGGCGATGCTGAACATCCCCGAGATCGACTATCAGGAACAGTATTATTACGCCAAGCCCAAGTCGATGGTCGAAAAGCCGAAATCGCTTGATGAAGTTGATCCCAAGCTGCTGGAAACCTATGCGAAACTTGGAATTCCGCTGAAAGAACAAATGCTTCTGGCCGGTGTTGAAGGTGCGGAAGAGGGCCGCAAGGTCGCTGTTGATGCCGTGTTCGATTCTGTATCTGTTGGCACGACCTTCAAGAAAGAACTGGCAGAGGCTGGCGTGATCTTCTGTTCCATCTCGGAAGCTGTGCAGGACCACCCGGAGTTGGTGAAGAGATATCTCGGCTCTGTTGTGCCACAGAATGACAATTACTTTGCGGCGCTGAATTCGGCTGTGTTTTCAGACGGTAGTTTCGTCTACATTCCTGCGGGCGTGAAATGCCCGATGGAATTGTCCACCTATTTCCGCATCAATGCAGAGAATACGGGCCAGTTCGAGCGCACGCTGATTGTGGCGGAAAAAGGCAGCCATGTCAGCTATTTGGAAGGCTGCACGGCACCCAAGCGTGACACAAACCAGCTACATGCGGCGGTGGTCGAGATTGTCGTGCTGGAAGATGCAGAGGTGAAGTACTCGACCGTGCAGAACTGGTTTCCGGGCGATGAAAACGGCAAAGGCGGGATTTACAATTTCGTCACCAAACGCGCCGATTGCCGCGAGGACCGCGCAAAAGTGATGTGGACGCAGGTCGAAACCGGCAGCGCGATTACTTGGAAATACCCCTCCTGCATTCTGCGCGGCGATGACACGCAGGGCGAATTTTACTCAATCGCCATCGCCAATAACTGGCAGCAGGCCGATACGGGCACGAAAATGGTGCATCTGGGCAAGAATTCACGCTCGCGCATCGTGTCCAAGGGGATTTCGGCAGGGCACGCGCAAAACACCTATCGCGGGCTTGTCTCAATGCACCCGAAGGCCAAGGATTCACGCAATTACACGCAATGCGACAGCCTGCTGATCGGCGATAAATGCGGCGCGCATACTGTGCCTTACATCGAGGTACGCAACGCATCGAGCCGTGTGGAACATGAGGCCACCACCTCCAAGGTCGATGACGACCAACTGTTCTACTGCCGTCAACGCGGCATGGATGAGGAAGAGGCAGTGGCGCTGGTGGTTAACGGGTTCTGCAAGGAAGTGTTGCAGGAATTGCCAATGGAATTCGCAATGGAAGCGCAAGCGCTTGTCGCAATTTCGCTTGAGGGCTCGGTGGGCTGACACGCCCCAAGGAATGAAACGAGGAAAAGAATATGCTGGAAATCAACAACCTGCACGCCGAACTTGAAGAAGATTCTGGAGTGAAGATCCTTAAGGGTCTGTCGCTGACCATCAAGCCGGGCGAGGTTCATGCGATCATGGGCCCGAACGGGTCGGGTAAATCGACGTTGTCCTATGTCCTGTCAGGCCGCGACGGGTATGAAGTGACCGAGGGCAGCGCCACGCTGGAAGGTGTTGACCTGCTGGAGATGGAACCCGAAGAGCGCGCAGCCGCAGGCCTGTTTCTGGCCTTTCAATACCCGGTCGAGATTCCCGGTGTGGGCAACATGACCTTCCTGCGTACCGCCGTGAACGCCCAGCGCAAGGCGCGTGGCGAGGAAGAGCTTTCTGCCGGGGAATTTCTGAAAGTCGTGCGCGCGAAGGCCAAAGAGTTGCAGATTGACGCGGAGATGCTGAAACGCCCCGTGAATGTGGGCTTCTCAGGCGGCGAGAAGAAGCGCAATGAAATCCTGCAAATGGCAATGCTGGAACCAAAAATGTGCATTCTTGATGAGACGGATTCCGGCCTTGACGTGGATGCGATGAAGCTGGTGTCTGACGGTGTGAACGCGCTGCGCGATGCGGGGCGGTCATTTCTGGTTATCACGCATTATCAAAGGCTTCTGAACCATATTCAACCTGATGTCGTGCATATCATGTCTGAGGGGCGGATCATCAAGACGGGCGGGCCAGAGCTTGCACTTGAAGTTGAAGAGAATGGTTATGCCGACCTGATGGCGGAGGCGCAGGCATGATGCCGCGTGCGAAACTGAAAGCCCAGAAAGTTGAGGCTGCGAATGCCCTGTTGGACGGGCGCGCGTTGCCGCAAGGCGGCGCATGGATCACGCGTGCGCGCAGTGACGCGGAACAGCGCGTGCGCGACATGGGTTTGCCGACCAAACGCGATGAATACTGGCGTTATACTGACCCGCGACGCCTGACGTCTGCCGATGTCGTAGCGGGTGCGTTGCATGACACGCAAGGCGAAGCGCCTGCATTCGACGCGTTTGACCGGGTCAAGCTGGTATTTGTCGATGGTGTGTTTGACGCCGACGCATCCGATCCAATGGCGTTGGATGGGGTTGAGATTTGCCAGCTTTCACAGGCGGCCATGACAGACCTGCACTGGGCGCGTGATATTTACGGGGCATTGGAAGCGCGCGGACAATCGCCTGTTGAACGCCCGCTTGCCAGCCTGAACACGGCCTATGCGACCGAAGGCGTGCTGATCCGTGTTACGGGCAAGCCAGCAAAACCGATCTCGTTGATCTACCAGCGCAAGTCCGAAACATCTGACGCGATGGTTCACCATGTGATCCGTGTCGAGTCCGGTGCGGAGGCGACGATTCTGGAGAATGGCCCCTTTGCCACGCGGTTCAATCAGGTGATGGAAGTTGACATTGCCGATGGTGGGACGCTGCATCACATTCGTGCGCAGGGCCGCGACCATGAACGCGCAGGTTCTGCCCATTTCTTTGCGCGTTTGGGGGCAGGGTCGCATCTCAAGTCCTTCACTCTGACCGCGAATGGCGCGCTGATCCGCAATGATTCCGTGATCTGGCTGGATGGGGGCGAGGGGTCTGCGCATGTGGCCGGTGCAACTGTGGGTGATGGCGCCTTTCACCATGATGATACGGTGTTTATCACACATGGCGCGCCGCGTTGCGAAAGCCGTCAGGTGTTCAAGAAAGTGTTGCGTCACGGTGCCGTTGGTGTGTTTCAGGGCAAGATTCTGGTGGACCAGATCGCGCAACTGACCGATGGCTATCAGATCAGTCAATCGCTGTTGCTGGACGAAGATGCACAGTTCCTGGCCAAGCCGGAGCTTGAAATCTATGCGGACGATGTGAAATGTTCGCACGGGTCCACCTCGGGCGAGATTGACAGCAACCAGCTTTTCTATCTGCGCGCGCGCGGTGTCCCGGAGGATACGGCGAAAACGCTTCTGGTTCTGGCCTTTCTGGCCGAGGCGCTGGACGAGATTGCAGACCCCGCTTATGCCGAGGACCTTCGTGCCAGATTGGAAGCGTGGTTTGAACGGCGTGGTTGATGGCGGTTGTAAATCGCGTTAAATCAACGCCCGTCCGGTAAGGTCGGGCGGACCACGCAGTCAGACAGGGGCGTATGCAATGTCGGTTACGAGCAATATGGTGCGCACCTATCGCGCCCCTCGGGCAACGATTCGGGGCATGATTACCCAAGGTATCCGCGAGCCGCAAATTTTGGTATTTGCGCTTGCCTCTTGCGGGCTGATCTTTGTCGCGCAATGGCCGGGCTTGTCGCGGGCCGCGACGCTTGACCCCTCGATCACATTCGAGCAGCGCATGGGCGGTGCCATGTTTGGCATCATGTTCATGCTGCCTTTGCTGTTATACGCGGTCGCCGGTCTGTTGCAGCTTGTGATGCGTGTTCTGATAGGGCCAGTGCAGGGGATTCATGTCAGGTTGGCGCTGTTCTGGTCCTTGCTGAGTGTGACACCGCTGATGCTGGCGCAGGGGGGGCTTTCGGCCATTGTCGGGCCGACCCCGGCCGTGACCGCTTTCGGGTTTGTGGTGACGGCGGTCTTTCTTTACATACTTGCGGCGGGGCTTGTGGAAGTGGCGCGCCCGCGTCATGGAGAAGCTTCCTGAGGGCTGGCCAAAAGGGACTTAACGCATGAATTTGAATGCCGCCAATGTCAGCGCGCTTGTGCGCCTAACGATGACGCGCCCGCGTGAAGCGGCAGGGCGTCTGCTGGATATGAATATCCCCGATGATGCGCGCTGGTTGGGCTTTGTCATTGTCGTTGTTCTGTCGGTTATTATTGGCCAGATCTCGGTTCTTCTGATGGGCGAGGAAGGGTTTCAGGGCAGTATGCTGTTCATGGCCATGTTCCAGACCTCGATCTTGCTGGGGATGGTGGTTGCGGTTCAGGGAATCGGGCGCGCGCTAGGGGGCAGTGGCACGTTTCCCGATACGCTGATGCTGGTGGCGTGGCTGCAATTCGTGATGCTGGTGTTCCAACTGATCCAGATTGTAAGCCTGCTGATCTTGCCGGGTATATTCGGGCTGATCACAATTGTCGCACTGGTGTTCTTCATGTGGATGCTGACAAATTTCATCATGGCGCTACATGGATTTGTGTCGCCGATCAAAGTCTTTGTCGGCATCATTTTCTCGTTTTTCGGCATGGCCATCGTTCTGGCTATCTTGCTGGGCATGATGGGGCTTGCGCCAGGAGGGGTGTAATATGCTCGATATCGGGCGGGTGCGCGCGGATTTTCCGATTCTGGAGCGCAAGGTCAATGGCAAGCCATTGGTCTATCTGGATAGCGGGGCTTCTGCCCAGAAGCCGCGCGCGGTCATTGACGCGGTGACGCGCGCTTATGCGGAAGAATATTCCAACGTCCATCGTGGGTTGCACTACCTGTCCAATCTGGCGACAGATAAATATGAGGCTGTTCGCGGCACATTGCAGCGCTTTCTGAATGCAGCGCATGAGGATGAGATCATCTTCACGACAGGCACCACAGAGGGGATCAATCTGGTTGCCTATGGCTGGGCCATGCCGCGGTTCGAGGCGGGCGATGAAATCGTGCTGTCGATCATGGAGCACCATGCCAATATCGTGCCGTGGCATTTTCTGCGCGAGAGGCAGGGCGTTGTGCTGCGTTGGGTCGATTGTGCGCCCGACGGTTCACTTGACCCGCAAGCGGTGATTGATGCGATCGGCCCGCGCACCAAACTTGTGGCGATCACACATATGTCGAATGTGCTGGGCACTGTGGTCGATGTTGCCGCGATAAGTTCGGCTGCGCGTGAAAAGGGCGTGCCAGTTCTGGTTGATGGGTCGCAGGCAGCGGTGCATATGCCCGTCGATATGCAGGCGATCGGCTGCGATTTCTACGCGGTCACCGGGCACAAGCTGTATGGTCCTTCTGCCTCGGGTGCGATCTATATCAGCCGCGCACGTCAGGCAGAGATGCGCCCATTTCTGGGCGGCGGCGACATGATCCGCGAAGTGACGCGCGATACTGTCATCTATAACGACCCCCCCCATAAGTTTGAGGCAGGCACCCCCGGAATTGTCCAGCAGATCGGCTTGGGCGTTGCGATCGAGTACATGATGGCGCAGGGCATGGAAGCCATCGCCGCGCATGAAACTGATTTGCGCGATTACGCGCAGCAACGGCTGGCGGGGCTGAACTGGCTGACTATTCAGGGCACGGCCCCCGGCAAGGGTGCAATCTTCAGTTTCACACTCGAAGGGGCGGCCCATGCGCATGACATCTCGACTGTGCTGGACAAGAAAGGCATCGCGGTGCGTGCCGGCCAGCATTGCGCGGCGCCGCTGATGGATCATCTGAGAGTAACCGCCACCTGCCGCGCGTCTTTTGCCATGTACAACACCCGCGAGGATGTCGATGCACTGGTCGAAGCGCTGGAATTGTGCCACGAGCTATTTGCCTGAAAAGGGCGATTGCATCACGGCATATGTCGTTCTATAGACGCATCAGAAGCACCCATAGCTCAGCTGGATAGAGCGCTGCCCTCCGAAGGCAGAGGTCAGAGGTTCGAATCCTCTTGGGTGCGCCATTTTCCAATGTTTGCAACGTGTTTCGCTGAGTGCGATGTAATTGCTTGGGGATTGGCGGCGAAAATGCGCCCCAGCGACTGCACTATGGCAGTGCCGGGGCCGCAGCGTATGAATTACAAAGGCACGGATGGATCGCCAAAGCCCTGAGGGACATACAGGTTTTGTGCGCCAAGGTTTTTCACATCCGTTTCGCCACACAGGGCCATTGTGACATCAAGCTCCTTGTGGATCACTTCCAACGCCTTGGTCACGCCAGCCTCGCCCATCGCGCCCAGCCCATAGGTATAGGCGCGCCCGATATAGGTTGCCTTGGCCCCTAGCGCCAGCGCCTTGAGCACATCCTGACCCGAGCGGATGCCGCTATCGAGATGGATTTCGACATCCTTGCCCACAGCCTCGACAATCGAGGGCAGCATACGGATGGAACTGACCGCGCCATCCAGCTGGCGGCCACCGTGATTGGACACGACAATCGCATCCGCGCCGACATCTGCCGCGCGGCGCGCATCTTCGGGCTCCATTATTCCCTTTACGATAACCTTGCCGCCCCACCATTCCTTGAACTGTGCGATTCGGTCCCAGTTCAGCGCCGGATCGAATGCCTCGGCGGTCCAGGTGGAGAGGGATGAGGGGTCGCTAACGCCTTTCGCATGGCCGACGATATTTCCGAAGAAGCGGCGCTTGGTGCCCAGCATCTCCAGCCCCCAAGGGATTTTGGTCATCATATTGGCGATGGATTTCGCAGTGAGCTTGGGCGGGGCAGACAGGCCGTTCTTGAGGTCCTTGTGGCGCTGGCCCAGAACCTGAAGATCGACCGTGATGACGATGGCCGAGCACTTGGCCTCATGCGCGCGCTCGAACAGGCGGCGCATGAAATCGTCGTCCTTTAGCGTATAGACCTGAAACCAGAACGGGGTTTTCGTATGTGCGGCCACATCCTCGATCGAACAGATCGACATTGTTGACAAGGTATAGGGGACGCCGAATTTTTCTGCTGCGCGGGCGGCCTTGATCTCGCCATCGGCAGATTGCATCCCTGTCAGCCCGACCGGGGCTAGGGCGACCGGCATCGCCACATCCTGCCCGATCATCTGCGATTTGGTCGTGCGGCCAGACATGTCCACCGCAACGCGCTGCTTTAGCCGGATTTGTGCGAAATCCGAGGTGTTTTCACGAAAGGTCTGTTCTGTCCAGCTGCCCGATTCCGCGTAATCATAAAACATGCGCGGGGTGCGTCGCTCGTAGATTTTGCGCAGATCCTCGATATTGGTAATGACGGGCATACGGGCTCCCCCTGAAATTGGTAAAAAAACTTTACCGAAGCCGGGGGGCTGATGCAAGCATTCAGCCCAGAACGCGTTTCACCCAGCCTTTCTTTTTGGCTGGGGCTTCTGACGCTTCGGAGTCCGCTGGCAATGTGGTGTCGGGGTCTGCCTCTTCTGTTGCGGGTGGGCCCTCGATTTCGGCTTGGAAACGGGTGAAAAATTCGGCGGCCATACGGCGTGCAAACCCGTCAACAATGCGACTGCCAAGCTGCGCCAGCTTGCCGCCGACCTTGGCGTCCACCTCATAGCTTAGCAATGTGCCGCCATCTTCGCCGGGCGACAGCCGGACATGGGCGTCACCTTTGGCAAAGCCTGCGGCACCGCCCTTGCCTTCACCCGACAGGGTGCAGCTTTCGCCCTCGACCACGTCCTTCATTGTCACGACGCCTTTGAATGTCGCTTTGACGGGACCGACCTTTTGCACGACAACAGCTTCATACCCTTCTGCCGCTGACCCGCTAAGTTCCTGACAGCCGGGCACACAGGCCCGCAACACTTCTGGGTCAAACAGCGCGGTCCAGACGGTTTCTGGCGGGGCCGCGATCTGGCGTTCATCAGACATATGCATGGCGTGACCTTTCCTTTATCGTTGTGCATAAGGTAGGGCATTGGCCTGTGCCGGAAAAGAAGGCTTTGGTCGCATGGACTTTGGTCTTAGGCTGTGGCTTGGGCAAGCTGCCCGATTGACGCTTGTGGAAATTTGAGGCCTGAATTTGCGATGCGTGATTTGACCAACCGCCCCAGCATATTGTCGGAACAACCGGCGCAGGCCGCACATGACCGTGTGTATCGGGGGCTGCGCCAACAGGTAATGCATGGGGAACTGCCGCCGGGGCAGGCGCTGACCTTGCGCGGTATTGGCAAAGCCTATGGCGTCAGCATGACCCCCGCGCGCGAAGCGTTGCGCAGGCTTACGGCAGAAGGGGCCTTGTCATTGTCGGCATCGGGGCGGGTCACAACGCCGGAGTTGAGCAATGACCGGATTGAGGAACTTGCGCAAATCCGGGCGCTGCTGGAACCTGAATTGGGCAGCCGCGCGTTACGGCGTGCGCATCTGGCCTTGATTGACCGGATGGAATCCATCAACGAGGCAAATGCCCGCGCGATCCATCGGCAAGACCCGGTGGAGTATATTCGCACCAATCTGGAATTTCATCGCACGCTGTATTTGCGCGCGCAAAGCCCTGCGATGCTGGGTTTGCTGGAAACGGTCTGGCTGCAACTTGGCCCCACCATGCGCGCCCTTTATACCCGATTGCGGCGCACAACAGCCCCGCCGCATCATCGCCTGATCTTGGAGGCCTTGCGCGCAGGTGATGATGCCGCGTTGCGACTGGCGCTGCGCACGGATGTGACGCAAGGCTTGCGGCATTTGCAGGGGTAGCAAGGGGTATAGCCTTGCAACATATGCCGCGCCAAGGATCAGGTGATCTGTCCGTCCTGCAAGTGCACCACGCGATCCATGCGGCGGGCAAGGTCCATGTTATGTGTTGCAATCAGGGCCGACAGCCCTGTGTCGCGCACCAGTGACATCAGCGCGGCAAATACCTGATCCGACGTGGCGGGGTCCAGATTTCCGGTCGGTTCATCGGCCAGAAGAAGGCTGGGTTCATTGGCCAGCGCCCGACAGAAGGCAACGCGCTGCTGCTCGCCCCCCGAAAGCGCGGCAGGGCGGTGGTCAGAGCGTGCGGCGATGCCCACGCGTTCCAGCAAGTCACGCGCGCGGTTTTCGGCCCTTGCCTGCGGCACGGCATTGGCAAGCTGCGGTAAAACCACGTTTTCCAGCGCAGAAAATTCGGGCAGCAAATGGTGGAACTGATAGACAAACCCAACCTGACCGCGCCGCGCTGCCGTGCGGGCACGGTCGCCCAGCCGTGTCATATCGGCCCCGTCAATATGCACAGCGCCGGTGTCTGGCGTGTCAAGCAGGCCCGCAATATGCAGCAAGGTAGACTTGCCTGCACCCGAGGGGGCGACCAGCGCCACAATCTCGCCCCGGTCGATTTGCAACGAGGCTTCGTGCAGGACTTTCACCTCGTTCGGTTTGCCTGCGTTATAGGTCTTGGAGATCGAATTCAGGGTCAGGGCTTGATCATTCATAGCGCAATGCCTCCACCGGGTTCATGCGTGCGGCGCGGCGCGCAGGAAAGATTGTCACGATGAAAGACAGCGACAGGGATAGCCCGACAGCTTTGAGCACATCGACCAATCGCAACTCTGCCGGCAGGTTGTATATGCCACGGATGGACGGGTCCCAGACCCCGCCACCTGACAGGTAATTCACAAGGCTGAAGATCTGGTCGATATACAGCGCGAACAGGCAGCCCAGAATGACACCGGCGATTGTGCCCAAGACCCCCACGCTGGCACCGCAGATGAAAAACACCCGCAAGACCGAACCTTCGCTTAGCCCCATTGTGCGCAAGATGCCAATATCGCGGCCCTTGTTCTTGACCAGCATGATCAGCCCGGAAATGATATTCATCGCCGCGATCAGGACAAGAATTGACAGGATCACGAACATGACATTGTCTTCGACATCCAGCGCACGCAGGAAGGCGCCTGCGCTGTCGCGCCATGTCCATAACATCGCGCGCTCTCCGCCCGCGCGTAGCAGGTCGCTGCGCATACTGTCGATCTGGTCGGGATTGGTGACCATCACCTCCATTTCATCGGCGACCCCGTCGCGGTTGAAATAGGTCTGCGCTTCTTCAAAGGGCATATATAACCGTGTTCGGTCAATGTCATAGCGCCCGGCGGTAAAGATATAGACCACCTCATAAGCGGATATGCGCGGGCTTGTGCCAAAGGCCGTGCGCGCGCCATCCGGTGAAATGACACGGATGGAATCGCCCAGCGAGATATTGAGTTCCCGCGCCACGCCAGAGCCAATCGCGACCCCTTCGCCAAAGCGCGAGATATCGCCCAAGGCTTGTTCCGGGTCAGCAATGCGGGGGATGGTCAGCAAGTTTTCCTTTGATATTCCAAAAACTTCGACCCCGGTGTTGCGCCCATGTGCAGAGGCCATGACTTGACCGCGAATAAGCGGGGCCACCCGCGTGACACCGCGTACGGCGGCAAGGCGTTCGGCCATATCTTCATAATCTTCGATAACACGGCTGGTGCGGCCTGAATCGTCAACATGGACCGAAGAGTAGATGGTCACATGCGCATTCGCACCAAGGATCGTATCGACAAATTCGGCCCGGAACCCCGAACGCACCGACAGGGTGGCGATCAGTGCAAACACAGCCAGCATGATCCCGAGGAATGAGATGATTGTCATGGCGCTGACGCCACCTTCGGCCCGGCGCGCGCGAAGGTAACGCAAGGCAATCATCCATTCAAATGCGGCAAAAGGGGGCGTGTGGCCGGTCATGCGTGAACTGTCCTGCTCTGGGTTTTGCCGCAAACTCTCGACAATGCGCGACGAGGTCAAGCATAAAGCACACCAGTTGCCATTGGTTTGATCGGCCGTCCCTGCAGGCAAGAGTGCCTTGTCAAGCTGACCAGCGGCGGGCGGATTGTGACCGGATTGACGATGTGCCGAAATAGAAAACGCCCGTCTGCGATGCAGAAGGGCGCTCTTTCTGTCTGGTCACAGAGCGTTTTAGTTTCGCAGGAAATCTGCTGTTTCGATCAGAACATCGGCTTCGACAAAACCACGGATCATTTCAGTTTCCATGACGAATGTCGGTGTCCCGCTGATCTGCAATCTTTGTGCAAGGGCGCGGTTCTCGGCCAGAATATTGCCGACCTCTTCGCTTTCCATTTCGGCAACAACGGCTTCGAAATCGAGGCCCAGATCACCCGCAAGGTCATCCAGATAGTCCGGGGTCACCGGGCCATCATGGCGGATAAGCGTGTCATTGACCTGTTCATAGATGTCATCGCCACCCAGTCGCAGGCTGGCGATGGCAAAGCGTGATGACAGTTCTGATTCTGGCCCAAGGATCGGAAATTCCTTGATGATCAGGCGGATACCGGAATCTGCTTCCAGCAGTTCCAGCACTTCATCATGGGCGCGTTTGCAAAAGCCGCAGCGATAATCCAGAAACTCGACCAATGTAATGTCGCCCTCCGGGTTGCCACCAACCCAGGAATGCGTGTCATTGAACAGCGCGTCTGCATTGGCTTCGAGGATCGCGCGGTCCATGTCGGCTTGCGCTTCTGCATTGCGTTGTTCAAAGGCGGCGACTGCTTCAAAGATCACTTCGGGATTTTGCAGCAGATAGCTGCGGACCTGTTCGCCGAATTCGGCATCAACACTTACAGTGCCGGGCACTGCACTGGCGCCCAGCTGTTCAAGGACATCTTCTTGTTGGGCAGCCTCTGCTTCAAGCTGTGCTGATTGTACCTGATTTGCATCTGCCACAGTCTGACCGTTGCCGCCCGATGATGTCAGAACAATCAGCCCAAGAGCAGAGGCGGCAAGGCATGTCCCTATCAGTGCAGTGTCGGTCAGCGGCAATGTCATTTGAAAGCTCCTGTATGTCTTGAATCGCGGCGATGGCTGTTTGATCGCATGCCGAAATCTGTTGCGCCTTATAAAGCTTGTGCGGGGCTGGGAATCAACCCTTTCGGCCCAGTTGAAGGCCGATTTCGCGAAAGTGAACGCGTTTGCAAGGCGCAATCGGTTCATCACAGGTTTTCTGTCCGCCATGTCGGGTGTATTGGGGGAAGAGGGCAGTCAGGAAAAGAGGTCGAATTGCGCATCGGGGCAGGGTGGCGAAATATGGTCGGCGTGATATGCGGCCTACTGGTGCTTTTGCTCTGCGCGCCATCTGCGTTTGCGCAGGCCAATATGGGGGCGCAGGCGCGTGTCCTTGAAGCTGGGACCGTCTTGGTGGGCGGTCGCGATACGCTCGCGCTGGATATATCGTTAAGCCAGCCAGTCCCGTATAGGGTGCGCACATTCTCTGCCCCGCCGCGACTGGTGATTGATTTCAATACACTCGACTGGGCGGATGTGGAGCCGGGTGCGGGTGCGCCGCGCAGTCATGTGCGCGCAGCACGGCGGGGTCAGTTGCCGGACGGCTGGTCGCGTCTGGTGCTGGATCTTGGCGCGCCGTTTTTGCTGACAAGTTCGGAACAGCGCGTTGACCCTGACAGTGGGCAAGCCATCATTTCCTTGCGAATGAAGCGGGTCGCCTTGGAAGAATTCGAGCGCAATGCGCAGGATGAGCAACGCTTTGCGCGCCTGAGTGGTGCAGCCTATCTGCACCCGGAGGCCGCGCCTGCGCCCGCGCCTGCGCCCGCGCCGCGCAAACCCATTGTAATGCTGGACCCCGGTCATGGTGGCATCGACCCCGGCGCCGAACGGGACGGAATTCGTGAGGCCGATATTGTCCTGAGTTTTGCACGTCAATTGCGCGAGGTCTTGCTGCGTCGCGGTCGTTTTGATGTGGCCATGACACGCGATGCGGACGAATTTGTGTCCCTTGATGGCCGGATCAGGGCCGCGCGCGCCGCGCAGGCGGATCTGTTCCTGTCGCTTCATGCCGATGCCTTGCCCGAAGGGCTGGCCACGGGCACTGTCATCTACTTGCTGGGGGACGAGGCCAGCGATGAATCCGCCGCGTATCTGGCCGAGCGCCATGACCGCGCCGATATGCTGGCCGGTGTTGACCTGACTGGCAACACGGATGAGATCGCGCGCGTGCTGATGTCGGTCGCGTGGCAAGACACCGCGCCACGGGCGCGCGGACTGGCCGATGCGCTGGTCGAAGGGCTTGGGGATGCGGGGCTGCGGCTGCACCGACGGCCAATTCAGTCGGGCGCGTTCACAGTTTTGCGCGCGGTCGATATGCCCTCGGCGCTGATCGAGCTTGGTTTCATGTCCAGCCCGCGCGATTTGC
The DNA here is from genome assembly GCF_004366635.1 of Roseinatronobacter bogoriensis DSM 18756. Lineage (GTDB taxonomy): Bacteria > Pseudomonadota > Alphaproteobacteria > Rhodobacterales > Rhodobacteraceae > Roseinatronobacter > Roseinatronobacter bogoriensis. The sequence continues at coordinate 128,003 of NZ_SORN01000002.1, forward strand.
AGAATTTGCGCGATCCTGACTGGACCTTGCGCATGGCCGAGGCTTTGGCGGATGCGCTGGAACTCTGGCAGGAACGTGACACGGCGATGCAACAGTTGCTCAGGCGTTGAAACTGCCTTTGCGTCACGGAGTTTTGACAGGGGCGTGTTTTTGACCTTGGTCAAAGAAGAGCCTATAAGAACGCTATCTGTCCATACGAGGTATCCGGTGCTCCGAGCGATTCTTTCTTTTTTTGGCGGCTTGGTCAGCTTCGCCATAACGGCGTTGTTTGTCGGCGCGCTCGCAGTTGCGGGGGTGTTCTGGTATTATGGGCAGGATTTGCCAAGTCATGAACAGCTAGCCAATTATGCGCCGCCCTCTATCAGCCGCATCTATTCTGGTGAGGGGCGCCTGATTGATGAATTCGCGCTGGAGCGGCGATTGTTCACGCCGATTGACGATATTCCGGAAGAGGTCAGGGATGCTTTCATCGCTGCCGAAGATCGGAATTTCTATGTTCATACCGGATTTGACGCACGCGCGATAGCCGTTGCTGCTTATGAAGCTGTCGCCTCTCGGGGCGAGAATGTTCGCGGTGCGTCCACCATCACGCAGCAGGTGATGAAGAACTTTCTTCTGTCTGGCGACCGGACGGGTGAGCGCAAGATCAAGGAATTGATCCTTGCCAGCCGCGTCGAAGGCACGCTGACCAAGGATCAGATTCTGGAACTGTACCTGAACGAGATTTTCCTTGGTCAGAATTCTTATGGTGTGACTGCGGCTGCGCAAACCTATTTCAACAAGACGCTGGACGAGCTTGATCTGCAAGAGGCCGCCTTTCTGGCAGCCCTGCCGCAAGCACCATCCAGCTATCACCCGGTGCGCAACCATGACCGCGTTGTCGCACGTCGCAATTATGTGCTGGGTGAGATGTTGCGCAATGGCTTCATTTCCCAAGCCGAACATGATGCAGCGCGCGCGTCACCCCTGCTGACAGTACAGTCGGGCGACATTGCAGCGGCCCGGTCCAGCATGCCGCCGCGCGATTATTTCACCGATGAAGTGCGCCGCCAGTTGTCCAGCAGCTTTGGCGAAGACGAATTCTTTGCCGGGGGCCTGTCCATCCGCGCGACCATCGACCCGGAAATGCAGGTGCATGCGGCCCATGCCCTGCAACGTGCGCTGGAACAATATGACCGCGGGCTGGGGCGTTTGCGCACTACGGGCGAAACCATTGCGCCGGACCTGCTGGACAGCGAAGACGCGTGGCGCAATGCGCTGGCCGGGATGGAGCTTGCACGCGATGTGACCTTGGGCAACCGCTGGTATCCGGCCGTTGTGCTGGAGGTCAGCGCGGAAGAGGCTCGTCTTGGGATTGAAGCCGTTGCAGATGATTATCACGCCCCGCATGTTGTGGAACGCGCCGATATTTCATGGGCGCGCGGGTCGTTGTCGGACAATCTTGATGTTGGCGATGTGGTTTATGTCCGGCGCGTCACCTCTGACAGCGATGGCAGTCATGTGCGCTGGTCTTTGCGTCAAATTCCCGAAGTTCAGGGCGGGTTTATGGCGATGGACGTCAATACGGGGCGTGTGATCGCCATGCAGGGGGGCTTTTCCTATCAGGCCTCGGTGTTTAACCGCGCGACCCAGGCGCAACGGCAGCCCGGTTCTGCCTATAAACCGTTTATCTATGCCGCTGCGCTGGATTCCGGCTTTACCCCGGCGACGATCATCGTGGATGCGCCGATCGAATTGGAGACACCTCAGGGAATATGGCGGCCCACGAATGCCACCAACCAGTTCTATGGCCCAACCCCTGTGCGCCGTGGGATCGAATTGTCGCGCAACCTGATGACTGTGCGGCTTGCGCAGGAAATCGGTATGGATGTCGTCGGTGGTTATGCCGAGCGTTTCGGGGTGTATGATCGTGCGCAGCAATTCCTTGCCGCATCGCTTGGGTCGCAGGAAACAACGTTGTTTCGCATGGTGGCGGCCTATGCCATGTTCGCCAATGGGGGCGAACGGGTAGAGCCGACGCTTGTTGACCGGGTGCAGGACCGCTGGGGCGAAACTGTCTATCGTCATGACCAGCGCAATTGCGTGGATTGCGAAGAGCGCGCCTTGCCAGAGGGGCGCAGCCCCTGGATCGCATCGCGCCGTGCGCGGGTGATGGATGCCGTTACGGCCTATCAGTTGACCTCCATGATGGAAGGTGTGGTCCAGCGCGGGACGGCAGCGCGCACTGTGAACCTGCCAGTTCCCGCCGCTGGCAAGACCGGCACAACCAATGAAGCGCGCGATGTCTGGTTTGTCGGATATACGTCAAATATCGTTGCAGGATGCTATATTGGCTATGACCAGCCACGTCCGCTTGGGCGGGGCGCTGGAGGCGGCACGATGTGCGGGCCTGTGTTCAATGAATTCATGCTGGAAGCGATCAAGAAATATGGCGGCGGGCGTTTCCGGGTGCCCGAAGGGGGCTATTTCCTGAAAATCGACCGCAATAGCGGCGCGCGGCTTGCAGATGATGCAACTGGCCCCAATGTCATCTCAGAGTTCTTCCGCGAAGGTGTAGAGCCGATCTTTGGCCTTGCGGCTGTGATTGATGGCGGGTTTTCTCTGGGTTCGGACCTGCCTGTGTTTGCCCCGGGCGAAAGCTATGAGGCATTGCAGCGCGACGATGAAGGGCGCGGGACGGCACCCAGTGGTCCGGCCAGCCTTGGTTCTGTTTCCACCGGTGGTTTGTATTGAACTGGCAATGCTGGTTAACCCCGTTCTGAAGGTGCGGGCGCTTGCCCCTGTCGGCGGGCCGCGCTATGCACTGCGTTGAAAAATCCAGATGATATGGTGAAGACCTATGCGCTCCGAGACGCTCAGCACGATTGATGCGATCCGCAAATCCCTGCTTCTGCTGGGGCAGCGGATGGATATCGAGACAGCACCGCACAGGCTGGAAGAATTCGACGCGATGACCGAAGACCCTGATTTGTGGAATGATTCCGCGCGCGCGCAGGCATTGATGCGGGATCGGCGGATGCTGGCGGATGCGCTGGAGACGCACCGTTCCATTTCGCAGGAACTGGAAGACCAGATCGGTCTGATCGAACTGGGCGAGGCTGAGGGAGATTCCGAAGTCGTGGCCGAAGCGGAGGCCGAGCTTGCCAAACTGGGCAAAGTGGCGGCTGAGAAAGAGCTTGAGGCGCTTTTGAACGGCGAGGCGGATTCGAACGATACCTTCCTCGAGATCAACGCAGGTGCCGGCGGCACCGAAAGTTGCGACTGGGCCTCGATGCTGGCGCGGATGTATGTCCGCTGGGCCGAGAAAAAAGGCTATACAGTCGAGATGATGAGCGAGAGCGCGGGCGAAGAAGCGGGCATTCGCTCTGTCGCCTACAAGATCAGTGGGCATAATGCCTATGGTTGGCTGAAATCTGAATCGGGCGTCCATCGACTTGTGCGCATTTCGCCCTTTGACGGGTCTGCGCGGCGTCATACTTCTTTCAGCTCGGTCTGGGTTTACCCTGTCGTGGACGACAATATCGAGATTGACATCAACCCCTCGGATATTCGCATAGACACCTACCGTTCCTCTGGGGCAGGTGGGCAGCATGTGAATACCACCGACTCGGCGGTGCGTATCACCCATGTTCCGACAGGCATTGTCGTGACCTCCAGCCAGAAATCGCAGCACCAGAACCGCGAAATTGCGATGAACGCCTTGAAATCGCGCCTGTATGAACTGGAATTGCGCAAGCGCACCGAAGCGATCGAGGCCGCGCATGACGCCAAGGGCGATGCGGGCTGGGGCAATCAGATCCGCTCTTATGTGCTGCATCCCTACCAGATGGTGAAGGATCTGCGCACGGGGCACGAGACGTCAGACAGTCAAGGCGTTCTGGATGGTGCGCTTGATGGCTTTATGGCGGCGACATTGGCAATGGATGTGTCGGGCAAATCCCGCGCAGAGGCAAATGCCGAAAGCTGAACCGGCCCGCCCCCAAGCAAACTGAAGAATTTTCTTGCAGGACATATTGTCGCAGCCCTATCCTTCGTTCATGCACAGCGGAGGATCGGATGAACGACAACATGACCCAACAGGCCCATTTGCCACCGTCAGAGATTCCGGCCCCTGAACATATCGGCATCAATGATTTGCGCGACGTCTTGCAGGCGGGGTTTCGTGATTTCATGCGTGCACCGCTATTCGGTATCGCCTTTTCTTTGGTATATGTATTGGGCGGCCTGATCATGTATGCGATCTTCCTTGCCTCAGGTCAAAGCTGGTGGTTCATCCCGATTGCTGTGGGGTTTCCGTTGCTTGCGCCTTTTGCCGCAACCGGGCTTTATGAGGTTAGTCGCCGCCTTGAACAGGGAGAGCCGCTTGGCTGGGCCGCTGTGACGGGGTGCGTGTTTGCACAAAAGGACCGCCAAGTCCCTTCAATGGCGATGGTCATCATGCTGGCCTTCATGTTCTGGGTCTTCGTTGCCCATACGATTTTTGCGCTGTTCTTTGGCCTGCAACCCATCACCAGTTCGACCACAGACATGCTATTGTCAGGGCCGGGCCTGATGATGTTGCTGGTTGGTGGCACAATCGGAGGGGTAATGGCGGCGGTCTTGTTTGCATTGACCGTTGTATCCTTGCCTTTGTTGCTGGATCGCGAAGTCGATTTTATTACTGCGATGATCACCTCTTTCGGGGTTGTGACTAAGAATTTCGGGGCGATGATGGTCTGGGCGGGCCTGATCGCGGTATTGCTGTTTCTTGGGATGCTTCCTTTCTTTCTGGGGCTGTTCGTGGTCCTGCCTGTTCTTGGCCATGCAACCTGGCATTTATATCGCCGCGCGCTGCCCTGAGCGAAGGCGGCGTTTATGCTTTGTAGGGCTGGACACTGCGCGCGGGTCAGGGCAATCTGATCCCAAAGAGGGAGTATGTTATGCCCGCAACGTCGCGCCGCAGTTTTCTTGTTACAGTCTTTGGGGTGATCGGAACGTTATGGTTCGCGGTCCACGCAATTGAATATGTCTTTGCGCGTTATTCCGCGCTGGAGGCGAGCTTTTCCTTGCCAGAACCACTTGGCCTGTCCGGGGTGTTCGAGGGGATGCCGCAATGGGCGGGCATTGCCTTGACTGCTACGATCTGGCTGGGCCTTCTGGGGGCGTTCCTGCTGTTGCTTGGGGATCGGGCCTCGGTTCTGATCCTGTCCTTCACATTGCTGGCAACATGTGTCGCCCTTGCTTGGGGTGTTTTAAGCTTTCTTGAAGGGAATCAGACCCTTGCAGGGATTAATCTGATCTTGTTCCTTGGCAGTCAAACGCTGATGGCTTTCGGATTGTGGTTGTATTCAAGGACGGCAAAAAGGTATCAGACGATCTGACACCTTCTTGGCTTGATGGCCGGGCCGCGTGACGATGTGATTGTAATTTCGGACACAGTCGCTAAGTCTCGCGCCCAGTCAAACCGGAGTATCAGATGAAACGCCACGCAAATCTCTCGGACGCTATCGGCAATACGCCCCTTATCCGGCTGAACAAGGCCAGTGATGCTACGGGATGCGAGATATTGGGCAAGGCAGAGTTCCTGAACCCCGGCCAGTCAGTCAAGGATCGTGCTGCACTATATATCATCCGCGACGCGGTAGAGCGGGGCGCATTGCGCCCCGGCGGCACGATTGTCGAAGGCACCGCGGGTAATACTGGAATCGGGCTTGCACTTGTCGGGGCCTCGCTTGGGTTTCGGACGGTTATCGTCATTCCGGAAACGCAGAGTCAGGAAAAGAAGGACATGCTGCGCCTTGCGGGTGCGGAACTGGTCGAGGTGCCCGCCGCGCCCTATCGCAACCCCAATAACTATGTCCGCTATTCGGGCAGGCTTGCAGCCGCTTTGGCGGAGTCTGAGCCAAATGGCGCGATCTGGGCCAATCAGTTTGACAATGTTGCAAACCGGCGCGCGCATTTCGAGATGACGGGGCCGGAAATCTGGGCACAGACCGAAGGCAAGGTGGATGGGTTCATCTGTGCTGTCGGCTCAGGCGGGACACTTGCCGGTGTGGCCGAAGCATTGCAGCCCAAAGGTGTGCGTATGGGTTTGGCAGACCCGATGGGTGCCGCGCTTTACAGTTTTTACACGACAGGCGAATTCAAGTCAGAGGGTGACTCCATCACCGAAGGGATCGGGCAGGGGCGTATCACAGCCAATCTGGAAGGGTTCACCCCGGATTTCTGCGCGCGCATCCCGGATGATGAAGCGCTGCCGATTGTGTTTGATCTGCTTGCCGAAGAGGGGCTTTGCCTTGGCGGGTCTTCGGGGGTGAATGTTGCAGGTGCCATTCGCATGGCGCGCGATATGGGGCCGGGGCATGTGATTGTGACGATTCTGTGCGACTATGGCACGCGGTATCAGTCCAAGCTGTTCAATCCCGAATTCCTGCATAGCAAGGGCCTGCCAGTGCCTGCATGGATGGAAAAAAGACCTCGCAAGTTACCTGATGTCTTTGAGGGGTGATCCCTTGAAACTGTTTCGACATCTGCAATCGGTCATGCTTGCATGTATGCTGGCATTGTCTGCACCTGTGTTTCTGCCCGCTGTGGCGGTGGCACAAACCAGCCATCAGGTGGTCGCGCCCAATTACGATGAATGGCGCGTTTTTGCAGAACGCGCGGAACGTTTGATTGACCTGCAATTCACCTCTGATGAGGTGTTGGCAGAGTTGCGCGCAGACCTTGTTGTGTTCAGGGGCCGGTTTCTGTCGGCGCAAGATGCGAATGCGACCCGGATTGCAACCTTGCGCGAACAGATTTCTGCGCTTGGCCCGCCGCCAGAAGATGGGGCAAGCGAGGCTGAAGAGCTGGCAGCCCGCCGCGCGGAACTGAGCGAACAACTGACGCAACTACAGGCACCGGGAATCGCCGCACAAGAGGCATTTCGCCGTGCGGATGGGTTGATCCGCCAGATTGACCTTATTGCACGGGAACGGCAGGCAGAGGCGCTTCTGACGCTATGGCCATCGCCGTTGAACCCGGTCAACTGGGTGGCTGCGGTCGATTCCGTTTGGGGCACCGTGTTCACTTTTGGCACTCAGGTTCTGGGCGCGTTGGAAGATCCGGCACATCTGCGCGAATTCCGGTCAAACCTGCCAGTCGTCGGTTTCTTGCTTCTGGCAGCAGGGTTTGTGTTGCTGCGTGGGCGCGCTTGGATTGAACGTCTTGTTGGGCGGTTGCTGGACGAGGGGGGCGACCGCAAGAGCAAGCGCCTTCTGGCGCAGATCATGTCGCTGACGCAGATCATCGTGCCCGTTGCAGCGGTCGCTGCGCTGAGTTCGGCTTTGGTGCTGACGTCGCTTACAGGCGAGATCGGCGCTGCACTTGGAACAGCCCTGGTGCAGGCGGGGATCGGGTATTTCACGGCCCGCTGGGCGGGGCGGCAGTTGTTTCCGGTCCATGAATCCCGACGCGCGCCACTGCAACTGCCAGCGCCGCGCCGACGCGAAGGCCGCTTCATGGCCAATCTTGCGGGGTTGTTCCTTGGGCTGAATGTCATCATCAGCACATTGTTCGATCCTGCACGTCAATCAGACGCGGCCAATGCTGTGATCGCTTTTCCGCTTATGGTTCTGGCGGGTGTGGTGCTGTTCCGGCTTGGCGCATTGCTGTCGCGGCATTTTCAGCTTGTCGCGGCAGACAGCACCGAGACACGATTCTTCGATCGCATTGTCGGGGTGCTTGGAAAGCTGGCGATGATCATCGGCATCGGCGCGCCGCTAATTGCCGCAGTTGGTTATGTCCAGGCGGCGCAAGCGCTTTTGTACCCGTCTATTGTGTCGCTGGGCCTGATCACCTTGCTGCTGTTTCTGACGCAGTTGGTAGATGATATCTTTGACCTTGTGACCCATAGGGGGCCAGATGATCCGGCAGCGCTGATTCCGGCATTGATCGGTTTTGCTATTGTCGTTCTGGCCTTGCCGCTATTTGCGATTATCTGGGGCGTTCGTCCGACCGAATTGCTGGAAATCTGGCAAGTTCTGCGCGAAGGCTTCCGGATAGGCGATACGCGTATATCGCCCACAAATATTCTGAGTTTCCTGATTGTCTTCTCAATTGGTTATCTTGCGACGCGGATGGTGCAGGGTGCGCTTGGCAGCGGTGTGTTGCCCAAGACCAAAATCGACAAGGGCGGCCAGAAGGCAATAATTTCTGGCACCGGTTATGTCGGGATTTTTCTTGCCGCGCTGGTTGCCATTTCGACGGCTGGCATTGACCTGTCGGGGCTTGCGATTGTCGCGGGTGCGCTGTCGGTGGGCATCGGCTTTGGCCTGCAAAATATTGTTTCCAATTTTATTTCGGGGCTGATCCTGCTGATAGAACGACCCGTGGCAGAGGGCGACTGGATCGAGGTTGGCGGCACGATGGGGACAGTGCGTTCAATCTCTGTGCGATCGACCGTGATCGAGACTTTTGACCGAACTGATGTGATTGTCCCGAATGCTGACCTGATTTCGGGGACAGTCACGAACTGGACGCGTTACAACTCGCTAGGTCGGATCATCCTTCCGGTCGGCGTGGCCTATGGGTCCGATACGCGCAAGGTTGCGCGCATCCTCAAGGAAATTGGCGATGCAGAGCCGCTGGCCCTGCTGGACCCAGAGCCGCAAGTGCATTTTGTCGATTTCGGCGCGGACTCTCTCGATTTTGAGCTGCGTCTTGTGTTGAGTGATGTGGGCTTCGGTCTGGCTGTACGTACTGAGCTGCGCCACCAGATTGCAGAACGGTTCAAGGCAGAAGGGATCGAGATACCCTTTGCTCAGCGTGATATATGGCTGCGCAACCCCGAAGCCCTGCGCGGAGAAGCGCCCCCCAAGGCCGCAACCGAGACTGCGCGCGACCCGCGCGATGAGAATGCACGAACCGAAATGCGTTATGACGAGATTTCCGACACGGATGCAGGCGGTGGCGATGCGGATGGTGGGCGATAAACGCGGCTGACTTGTGACAGATCAAGGTCGGGTCTGCGCTGACAGCTAGACTGGGCGCAGAACGTGATATTGAAAGGAGATGCCTATGTCGCACACCCCACATGAACTGCCCGAGGAATTTCCGAATGCAATTGACTTGATCCACAAGCTGAAGCTGGAAGATGCACATTTCGCCCGCCTGTCAGAGCAGTATCACGAGGTTAATCGTGCGATTCACCGTGCCGAGACTTCGGTTGAGCCTGTCTCGGAGGCGCATGAAACCGAATTGCGCCGCAAGCGTATGGCGCTGAAGGATGAAATCGCCCGTATGCTCAATGCGTAAGGTTAGTTTTTGCTGGCGTGACCAGGCCGGGTTGCGATAGCCGCCCCTATCCCTTGGAGATGGCTTCCAGCCTGTCGCGCGACATTTCGCCGGGGACGATGGTGATGGGGATCGGCAGGCTGCCGGAATTGCGTGACATCTGCGTAACAAGCGGACCGGGTGAATTGCCTTCGGTGCCGGCCCCCAGAACCAGAATGCCGATATCCAGATCTTCGCTGATCTGTGCAAGGATTTCGTCCACAGGCTCGCCTTCGCGGATGACAAGTTCGGGGTCCACGCCCTGCCGGTCACGCATCCATTTTGCAAAGACCTCAAAATGGGCTTCAATGCGTTCACGTGCTTCGGCGCGCATCAGGTCTGCGACGCCCGCCCATCCCTGAAATTCGTCCGGCGTGATGATTGACAGAATCTGCACCTTGGCGCCGGTTTGTGACGCCCGCAAAGCGGCAAAGCGCATTGCATTCAGGCATTCGCGGCTGTCATCCAGAATGACCAGAAATTTGCGCATTACGATTCCCGTTCCAATTCGTCAGCGCATCTTGTCCAAAAGCCCGGTGTCTGTAAACAAAAAGACCACCGTGGGTCTGGGTTAAACAGGTCGTTTTGCGCTTAACCCCAGGTCACATTGCCCAGAAAAATATAACCCGCCCCGTAGATCGTCTTGATCAGACGCGGGTTGCGGGGGTCTTCGTTCAGTTTGGTGCGCAGGCGCGAAATCCGCACATCCATGGCGCGGTCGAAGCTCTCACCTGCGGTGCCGCCCAGCGCATCCAGCATCTGGTTGCGCGAGATCAGGCGCTTGGGGCTGTCGAGAAACAAGCGCAGCACCTCGCCTTCGGCGTGACTGATGGGGATCTCGCGCGCGTCCTTGTCGATCAGCACATAGCGGTCGAACTCCGCCGTCCAGCCGTTAAATTGAGCGCGTGTATTGCGTGCCTCTGGCTGTGTGCCGGGTTTGCGCAAGCGCGCGCGAATGCGCGCCACAACTTCGGCGGGGTCAAAGGGTTTGATGATGTAGTCATCCGCCCCCAGCTCCAGCCCTGTCACGCGGTCCTGCACTTGGGCACGGCCAGAGATGATGATGATCGTAGCCCCCGATTCCAACGCAAGCCGATGCACCAGCGCCAGCCCGTCGCGGTCTGGCAGACCAAGATCCACAAGGCAGACATCCGGGGTGGTCCTTTTCAAGGCGGCCTCGAATTCGGTGGCGCGCGCATAGGTCGTGGTGTGAAACCCTGCATCCTGCAATGCCGATGACAACACTTGCCTGATTTCAGGTTCGTCATCCAGAATGGCGATATGCGGAATGCTCATATGACGATCTCCAGCGCGCTGCGCAGCTCGCTCAGTGTAAAAGGTTTGTCCAGAACCGGAAACTCTCTGGCAGCTTCGCGGTAGAGTGTATCGCCCGGTGGTAAGGCGGTCATCAGATGCAGGCGGTTCATACCCTGCGCGCGACATGCGCGCAAAAGATCGAGGCCAGATCCCGTTCCCACAAGATTGATATCAGACAATACCAGCCCAAGGCCGGGCAGGTCCACCAGCGCCATCGCTTCGTCATGGCTGGCGGCTTCTATCACATTATGGCCCAGATCGCGCAGCATTTCACGCACGTTCTCGCGGATGCTGTCAGTATCTTCGACCAACAGTACAAGTTCGGGTGGCTGTGACCGCGTGACTTGTGCCGCGGGCTTGAAAGGCAGGCGCAAGGTCACTTCGGCCCCGCCTGTCGCGCGGTTCGCAAGCCGGACAGTGCCCCCAGCCAATGTGATCTGATCATAGACCATCGCCAGCCCCAGCCCTGACCCCTCGCAGCCCTTGGTCGTGAAGAACGGGTCTAACCCTTTGTCCAGCGCCATCTCGCTGAACCCCACCCCGGTATCTTCAACGCGCAATTCCAGCCATGTGTCACTGACACGACGGGCGGATAGAATAATCTCGCCGGGTTCTGCGCCAAGGGCATCGCGCGCGTTCAGTATCAGGTTCAGAAGCGAATCCTGCAATGCGCCCTGATCCAGCATTAGCGGTGGCAATACATCCTGCACGCGCATGTGCAGGCGAATATCGGGCGGCAGGGCAGGGCGGGCCATGACCTGCAAATCTTCCAGCAGCGACGCCAGATCCGTTGGCTGGGGCCGCAATTCTCGATGACCGGAAATGGTGGCAATGCGGTCCAGCAACACACCGCCACGCCTTGCAGCGGCGATGGTGGATTGCGCGATCTGCGCAATTTCCGGCGGCAGGTCCTTGCGGCGCGCAAGCTGCCCTTGCAGCCCCAATATGATCGTCAGCAAATTACCGAAGTCATGCGCCAAACCCGATGACAGTTGCGCCGCCAGTTCGCGCTTGCGCGTTTGTGCAAGGGTGGCGCGGGCCTGGGTTTCTTCGGTCACATCCATCGACATGACATAGATGCCGCTGATCGGACCATCATCGACCTGATCGGGGGTCAGGGACAGGCGAACGCGCCGACCACTTGCATCATGGGTAAATTCATGGACCGAATTCTCGCCTTGCAAGGCAAGGTCCAGCCATTGGCTGATCTTGCCATAGACGTCGCCCATAACCTCTTGCACCGTCATCCCGACGATATTCTGTGGAAGACCCGGAAACACAGAGGATAGCCGCCGATTCGAGAATGTATAGCGCAGGTCGCGGTCCAGATGGGCGATATGGGCGGGCATCATTTCAGCGGTCAAGCGGGTGCGGGCCTCCATCTCGGTCAGTTCACGCTTGGCCTGTTCCAATGCCGCGTTTGACGCCGCAAGCGCCCGGTTGGTTTGCGCCAGCCGTTTAGTATGCGCCAGCAATTCGCCAGATAATTCTTCTGAATGCGCTTGCAGCAGGCGTTCTTGCAGCTTCACTTCGGTTATGTCGGTGTAAACCGTGACCCAGCCGCCCTGGGGCAGGGGCGCCCCCTCTACGCTGATCCAGCGCCCATTGGCGCGTTCGCGCTCCATGTAGTGGGGGACAAAGGCGCGCGCGGCGTCAACGCGCACGCGCACCGCTTCGGCTTCGTCGTCAACCTGTCCATATTCCCCACGCGACACAAGATGGCGGATCGTCTGCTCAAACTCGGCGCCGGGTTGCACCAGATGATCTGGCAACTCGAACATTTCCTGATAGCGGCGGTTGCTGACAGACAGGCGCAGATTGCTGTCGAAGATCGACAACGCCTGCTGGATCATGTTCAACCCCGCCCCCATCAGCTTGATCCGGGTATCTTCCGATAGCGACATCACGGCACTCCTTCCCCCGGAGCGGATGCTAGACTGCCGCAGGCAGCGGGAAAAGCCCCGAAAAATAGGCGTTACAATTCGTAAGGATTGCGCAAAACTACGGCAAGAATCGCCGCGCTTCATGGCGCATGAGGGAGAGCGCAACGCGACATGATCGCGCAGCGCAGGAGTTGCCAAGAGGAGGGGGGCCCAGTGAGTAGCACGGCCGTAACCAGCCAATCGCTGGATGATCTGACGTCTATTCCGGCGCTGTTGGCGCGCAACGCCAAGCGATACGGCTTGCAGACTGCTTACCGGGAAAAGGAATTCGGCATCTGGCAATCCTGGACCTGGGCCGAGACGCTGGCCGAAGTGCGCGCGCTCTCACTGGGATTTCTGGCACTGGGGATGCAGCGCGGCGATTATGTCGCCATCATTGGCCGCAACCGTCCGGCGCTGTATTGGTCGATGGTTGCGGCGCAATCGGTCGGCGCGATCCCAGTGCCGCTTTATCAGGACGCTGTGGCCGAAGAGATGGCCTATGTTCTGGACCATTGCGGCGCAAGGTTCGTCGTCTGTGGTGATCAGGAACAGGTCGATAAGGTGCTGGAGGTTCAGGAAACCGTCAAATGCATCGAAGAGATCCTGTATCTCGATAAGCGCGGGATGCGGAAATACGATCACAGCCACATGAACTGGCTCGACGATGTCATGCGCGAGGGGCGCGCGGCAGAAACCCGGCTGGGGGGTGAGCTGGACAAGCGCAGCGCTGCGCTGACGCTCGATGATACATGCGTCATGCTCTATACATCAGGGACGACGGGCAAGCCCAAGGGCGTTGTGCTGAGCAATCGCAATATTATCGTCACCTCGAAGAACAGTTCAGAATTCGACAAGCTGCGCCCCGGTGACGAAATTCTGGCCTATCTGCCTATGGCCTGGGTTGGGGATTTCATCTTTGCGATTGGGCAGGCTTACTGGACCGGATTTTGCGTCAATTGCCCGGAATCGGCGCAGACGATGCTGACCGACCTGCGCGAGATCGGGCCGACCTATTATTTTGCCCCGCCGCGTATTTTCGAGACGATGCTGACAACAGTCATGATCCGTATGGAAGATGCCTCGCCTTTGAAGCGGCGGCTGTTTCACCACTTCATGGAACATGCGCGCAAGATCGGGCCAAGATTGCTTGATGGCAAACCCGTTGGCGCGGGTGACAAGCTGAAATATGCGCTTGGCAATCTGCTGGTCTATGGTCCGTTGAAAGATACGCTTGGCCTGCGCCGCATTCGTGTGGCCTATACAGCGGGCGAAGCGATCGGGCCGGAGATTTTCGATTTCTATCGCGCGCTGGGGATCAACCTCAAGCAGCTTTACGGCCAGACCGAAGCCTCGGTTTTCATCACGCAACAACCCGATGGAGAGGTGCGTTCGGACACGGTTGGTGTGCCTTCGCCAGGGGTCGAGGTGCGCATTGCCGAAAATGGCGAGGTATTCTACCGCTCGCCCGGCACTTTTGAGAGCTATTACAAGAACGCCGAAAGTACCGCCTCGACCAAGGATGCCGAAGGCTGGGTGGCCACAGGGGATGCCGGGTTCTTTGAGGAAGCAACCGGCCATCTGCGTATCATCGACCGGGCCAAGGATGTGGGCAAGATGGCCGATGGTGGCATGTTCGCGCCCAAATATGTTGAGAACAAACTGAAATTTTACCCGAACATTCTGGAAGCTGTGGTCTTTGGCAATAATCGTGACCGCTGCGTGGCGTTCATCAATATCGACCTTGGGGCTGTCGGGTCCTGGGCGGAGCGTAACAATATCGCCTATTCCAGCTATCAGGAACTGGCCAGTCTGAAGCCGGTTCTTGATACGATTCAGGAACATGTCGAGACTGTGAACGAAAGTGTCGCACAAGACGACATGCTGTCTGGCTGCCAGATTCACCGCTTCCTTGTCCTGCACAAGGAGCTTGACGCTGATGATGGCGAAATGACCCGCACCCGCAAGGTACGCCGCCGGATCGTCGAGGAAAAGTTCAATGACCTGATCGACGCGCTCTATGGCGGAAAGGACAGCATCTATACCGAAACCGAAGTGACCTATGAAGACGGGCGCAAGGGAAAGTTGAAAGCAACGCTGGAAATCCGCGACGCCAAGGTTTTCGGGCAGGTCGCAGCCAAGGTTGCGGCAGAATGAAGGGGCAGGGGGACGCAATGCGCGATACGGCACCGGAGGAGGGCTATGTCACCGCTGATGGGCGCAAGATTGGGGGCGTTGCGATGGAAATGCGCAACATTACCCTTCGCTTTGGCGGTGTGGTGGCGATCAAGGATATCAGTTTCGACATCCGCTGGGGGGAGATCCGTGCGATTATCGGGCCGAATGGCGCGGGCAAGTCGTCGATGCTCAATGTCATCTCCGGTTTTTACCACCCGCAGGAAGGCGATGTGATCTTCAAGGGTTACAAGCGCCCGAAGATGCGCCCTTATCAGGTGGCGCGCATGGGGATAGCGCGCACCTTCCAGAATATCGCCTTGTTTGAAGGGATGAGCGTTCTGGACAACATTATGACCGGCCGGTTGCACCATATGAAAGCCAATCTGTTCCAGCAGGCCTTGTGGTGGGGCCGCGCCCAGCGCGAAGAAGATGAAAACCGCGAACAGGTCGAGAAGATCATCGACTTTCTGGAAATCCAGCACATCCGCAAGACCCCTGTGGCGCGCCTGCCTTACGGGTTGAAAAAGCGGGTGGAGCTGGCCCGCGCGCTGGCGGCGGAACCGTCCATCCTGCTGCTGGATGAACCTATGGCGGGCATGAATGTCGAAGAGAAAGAAGACATGTCGCGCTTCATTCTTGATGTGAACGACGAATTCGGAACAACAACTGTGCTGATCGAGCATGACATGGGCGTGGTCATGGACCTGTCCGACCGCGTAGTGGTCATGGATTACGGCAAGAAAATCGGTGACGGCACCCCCGATGAGGTGCGGACCAATGAAGAGGTCATCAAGGCCTATCTGGGGGTGGCGCATGAATAACCGGCATTTGACACGGGTCCAGATGACAGGGAGGGCGCGCAATGCCTGATACGCTACTCTTCGCGATGGAGGCCACGTTGAATGGCCTGACGGCGGGCGTGATGTATGCGCTTGTAGCCCTTGGGTTTGTGCTGATCTTCAAGGCCAGCGGCATATTCAACTTTGCTCAAGGGGTGATGGCCCTTTTTGCCGCGCTGACGCTGGTGGGCTTTCAATCCGGCCAAATTCCGTTTTCGCACCTTATCAACGCGATGTTCGGCACAAGGTTGCACCATTTCGGCTGGAACATGCCCACGCTTCTGGCAATCCCGGCGACTGTGCTGGTCATGATCTTGCTGGCGGTTCTGGTCGAACGCTTCATCCTGAAACATCTGGTCAATCAGGAACCTATTATCCTGTTCATGGCAACCATCGGTCTGGCTTATTTCCTTGAAGGTGTCGGTGACATCATGTGGGGGGCCGAGGTCAAGGCGCTGGATGTGGGCCTGCCCAAAGGCATGTCAGGCGCGGTTGATGATGTGACATTTGCCTGGTTCGGATATGGCTTTTACATCGACCGGCTGGAAATCTGGGCTGCGGGAATTGCTGCGCTTCTTGTGGCCGCGCTGACCGTGTTTTCACAATATACCAAACAAGGCCGCGCGCTGCGCGCTGTGGCCGACGACCATCAGGCTGCGCTGTCGGTGGGTATAAGCCTGCGTTTCATTTGGGTGCTGACATGGTCCATCGCCGGTATCGTTGCGCTGGTTGCCGGGATCATGTGGGGGTCAAAATCCGGGGTGCAGTTCTCGCTTTCCCTGATCGCGCTGAAGGCTCTGCCGGTTTTGATCCTTGGCGGCTTCACCTCAATTCCCGGTGCGATTATCGGCGGGCTGATTATCGGGGTCGGTGAGAAGCTGTTCGACTTCTTCATGAGCCCGATCATCGGCGGGGCGACAGAGAATTGGTTCGCCTACATGCTGGCGCTGGTCTTCCTGCTCTTCCGTCCACAAGGCCTTTTTGGCGAACGAATTATCGAGAGGGTCTGAGATATGCTGTATCGTGAAGCAGGCGATTTCAAGACAAGCTATGTCGCCGATAACCAGACATTCCCGATCAAGTTCGACCGGTATGGCTATTACTTCCTTCTTGGCTTTGCCTTTCTGGTCATGCCGCTGATTATCAATGATTACTGGGCAAATTCCATCGTCGTGCCCTTTCTGATCTATACGATCGCGGCCTTGGGGCTGAACATCCTGATCGGATATTGCGGGCAGCTTTCGCTGGGTACCGGGGCTTTCATGGCCGTAGGGGCCTATGGCAGCTACAAACTGATGACCGCATTCCCGGAATTGAACATCATTTTCGTGATCATCATCGCAGGGTTTATCACGGCGGGCGTTGGCGTGCTGTTCGGCCTGCCCAGTTTGCGCATCAAGGGGTTTTATCTGGCCGTGGCTACGCTTGCGGCACAGTTCTTCCTGATCTGGCTGTTTACGCGCACCGCATGGTTTTACAACTACTCGCCCACAGGCATGATCTCTGCCCCGACGCGAGAGGTGTTTGGCGTGCCGGTGACCGGCCCGCGTGCAAGTGCCGTGTCGATGTATATGATCTGCCTGTGCTTCCTTGTCGTCACGGCCTGGCTTGCGCGCAATCTGACGCGCGGCTCTCTGGGGCGGCAATGGATGGCCATTCGTGACATGGACATCGCCGCAGAGATTATCGGGGTAAACCCGCTAATGGCCAAGCTGACCGCGTTTGCCGTGTCTTCCTTCTTTGTGGGCATTTCCGGGGCACTGCTGTTCACGGTCTATCTGGGGGCCGCCGAAGCAGGCGAGGCATTCGGGATCGACAAGTCCTTCCTTGTCCTGTTCATGGTCATCATTGGCGGACTTGGGTCGATCTTCGGCGCTTTTGCCGGGGCCTTTTTCCTGATCGTGGGGCCAGTGCTGCTGAAGCTATTGCTGGTCAACGGGCTGGGATGGCCCACGGATCTGGCTGCGCATCTGGAAATCATGATCATTGGTGCACTGATCCTTGTGTTTCTAATCGCCGAGCCGCATGGCATCGCGGCCCTGTGGCGCACGATAAAAGAGAAACTGCGACTATGGCCTTTCCCCTACTAGGGGGCAGGCCGACCTGAGACTTGTCATTCATATGGGAGGAGAACCGATGAAGATGACCCGACTGGCTGCAACATTTGCAGCAACCATGATCGCAACGGGGCCTGCTTTGGCCGAAACGCTGCATTTCCCATCACTCAGCTACCGCACCGGACCTTTCGCAGCAGGGGGCATTCCCTTCGCTGACGGGTATTCCGACTATCTGACGCTGATAAACGAACGCGATGGCGGGATTGGTGGTGTCCCCATTCGCCAGACCGAATGCGAAACCGCCTATAACACCGAACGTGGTGTGGAGTGTTATCAGTCCATTCGCGGTGACAACCCGCTGGTGTTGCAGCCGCTTTCCACCGGCATTACCTATCAGTTGATCCCGCGCACGATGGAAGATGGCATTCCCATGCACACGATGGGCTATGGGCGCACATCGGCTGTGAATGGCGAAGTGTTCAACTGGACCTTCAACTATCCTGCAAACTACTGGGATGGGGCCAGCGTGATCATCAATTATCTGCTGGATGAAAATGACGGCTCTCTTGAAGGCAAGAAGATCGCGCTTCTCTATCATAACTCCGCCTACGGGCGCGAACCGATCCCAACGCTGACGCGCCTGTCAGAACGTCATGGCTACGAGTTGCTGACCATCGGCGTGGACAGCCCTGGCCAGGAACAGGGCAGCCAGTGGTTGCAAATCCGGCGTGAGCGGCCCGATTATGTGGTGATGTGGGGTTGGGGTGTGATGAACCCGACTGCGATTCAGGAAGCCGCAAATATCCGCTTCCCGATGGAAAATTTCATCGGCGTTTGGTGGTCCGGCTCGCAGCAGGATGTGCGTCCTGTTGGGGCGGGCGCGCATGGTTACAAGGCGCTTGCGATGCACGGCACCGGCATGGATTACCCGATCTACGAGGACATGCAGCGTTATGTCATCGATGCCGGAAAATATGCCGGCACGGGCGATGAAGTGGGAACAGTGCTCTATTCGCGTGGCATGTATGCCGCCATGCTGGCAGTAGAGGCCGCGAAGAAGGCACAGGAAATCCACGGGGTTGCAGCGATCACGCCCGCAATGATGCGCGATGGCATGGCCAATCTGGAAATCACCGAGGAATTGATGGCTGAACTGGGCCTGCCGAATTTCGGCCCTGCCTTCTCGGTGTCGTGCCAGAACCACGGTGGGTCGGGCGCGGCCATGATACAGCAATGGGATGCCAATGCCGGGGAGTGGAACCTGATCACCGACTGGATCGAGCCGGATCGGGAGTTGATCATGGAGATGGCGATGGAAGACAGCCTTGCCTTCGCAGCCGAGAACAACATGACCCCGGCCTGCCTGAACTAAGCGCAACAGTGGTCCCGGGCTTCAGCCCCGGGGCCACTTTCCCCAGCCTGACAGCGAAAGCCTGAACCGATGTTGGACACAAGCCCCACACAAACAACGCTTCTTGAAGTGAACAATATAGAAGTGCTGTACAATCACGTCATCCTTGCGCTCAAGGGGGTCAGTCTGGATGTCCCCAAGGGTGGCATCACAGCGCTACTAGGGGGCAATGGCGCGGGCAAGTCTACGACGCTCAAGGCCATTTCCAACCTGATCCATTCCGAGCGTGGTGAAGTTACCAAGGGCACCATCTTGTATGACGGGCGCAATATGGTGGGTCTTGATCCGGCCGATCTGGTGAAATCCGGTGTTGTGCAGGTCATGGAGGGGCGCCATTGCTTCGAGCATCTGACAGTTGAAGAAAACCTGCTGACAGGTGCTTACACGCGCAATGATGGGCGCGCAGCAATCGCGGCAGAACTTGAGCTGGTTTATGAATATTTTCCGCGCCTGAAAGAACGCCGCAAGTCACAGGCGGGCTATACTTCGGGCGGCGAGCAGCAAATGACGGCAATCGGTCGCGCGCTGATGTCGCGCCCGTCGATGATCCTGCTGGACGAGCCGTCAATGGGCCTTGCGCCGCAACTGGTCGAACAGATTTTTGAAATCGTGGCCCGGCTGAACCGTGAACAGGGTGTGACCTTTCTGCTGGCCGAACAGAATACAAATGTCGCGCTGCGCTATGCGCATACCGGTTTCATCATGGAAAACGGGCGCATCGTGATGGAGGGCACCGCAAAGGAATTGCGCGAGAACCCGGATGTTAAGGAATTCTACCTTGGCATGTCCGACAAGGGCCGCAAGAGCTTTCGCGAGGTCCGCTCTTACCGCCGCCGCAAGCGTTGGTTGGCGTAACATGGCCGATGGACAAAACCGCCACAGTTCAGAGGGCAACGCAATGACCCCGTTCGACAATTTGGAAACCCTATCGCCAGAGGCCCGCGAAAGCGCGCTTGCTGAGGCATTGCCGCGCGCCATTGCTTTGGCCTTGCAGGCACCGGGGATGGCCGCGCATCTGGGGCAGATTGATCCAGACGCGATAACCGACAGTGCTGCACTGGCAAGGTTGCCGGTCTTGCGCAAGTCCGATCTTGTCGCTGCCCAATCCGCGCAGCCGCCATTCGGCAGGCTGAATGCGACGAAATTGCGGGGTTTTGAACATGTCTTTCAATCGCCCGGCCCGATTTATGAGCCGGGACGCATCAGCAAGGACTGGTGGCGTCTGGGGCGCTTTCTGCATGCCTCTGGCATAGGGGCGGGCGATGTTGTGCAGAACTGTTTTTCCTATCATCTGGTGCCTGCGGGCATGATGTTTGAAAATGCCGCCCGCGCGGTGGGCGCGACAGTCCTGCCGGCAGGAACAGGGCAGACAGAATTGCAGGTCATCGCCGCGCGCGACATCGGCACCACTGCTTATGCAGGCACGCCGGATTATCTGAAGATGATCCTTGAGAAAGCCGATGAAATGGGGGTCACCCTTGCGATTTCCAGGGCTGTGGTTGGGGGCGGTGCGCTGTTTCCCAGCCTGCGCAGCTATTACGAGGACCGTGGCATCACCTGTCGGCAATGTTATGCCACAGCAGATCTGGGCAATATCGCCTATGAGACTGATGCGCTGGAAGGCATGGTGGTTGATGAGGGGGTGATCGTCGAGATTGTACGCCCGGGCACAGGCGACCCTGTGCCAGAGGGCGAGGTGGGCGAGGTTGTGGTCACATCCCTCAACCCCGATTATCCGCTGATCCGGTTTGCGACCGGCGATCTGAGTGCTGTCTTGCCGGGGCAAAGTCCTTGCGGTCGTACCAATATGCGTATCAAGGGCTGGATGGGGCGCGCCGATCAAACCACCAAGATCAAGGGTATGTTTGTACGTCCTGAACAGGTTGCGGCCCTTGTCGCGCGCCATGACGAAGTGCACCGGGCGCGGGTTATTGCCACCCGCAGCGGTGAAAAAGACGTGATGACCGTCCAGATTGAGACGCGCGCAGCAAATCCTGCATTGTATGAAGAGACGGTGCTCTCTACTCTCAAGCTGAAAGGGCTGGTCGAATTGGTGCCACCTGGGTCGTTGCCCAATGACGGGCTGGTGATAGAGGATTTGCGCCGTTACGATTGACCCTATGCTGTGGCTGTCAGCGAGGGATGAAGATGCGCAGGCTTATTCCGGTTTTGCTACTTTGGTTTCTTGGGGTGCAGGCCCATGCATCCAACCTTGCCCTTGTCATTGGTAACCAAGACTACGAGTCCCTTGGCACCGCGCGCGGGGCGGCGGTTGTTGCGGCTGCGGGTGACGCATTGGAAGATATGGGCTTTCGTGTCTTCTCGGGGGAAGGGCTGAGCACGGAAGAAATACGCGCGCAGCTTTCCGGGATGCATGAAGATATTCTGCGCGACGGCGCAGAACGCGTGGTCGTCGTTCTGGCCGGGCATTTCGGCCATTCGCGCAGTGGTGGCTGGTTCATGGGCAGCGAGGCCGAGGCACAGGGGTTGGCGCTGGCCGACGGGCAGGGTTTGCGTCTGGATATCGTGCTGGAGATTGCCGCTCTGGCAAGTGACAGCGCTGTGATCTGGCTGGGCGATAGTGATGGCGCTGTCGCGCTTGGCAATGGGCTGGAGGCGGGTCTGCCGCAAAGGCTGATGGTGCCGCAAGGGGTTGGGGTCGTTCGCGGGCGGCCTGATCAGGTGCTGGACGGGCTGCGCCAGACCTTGCGCCCGGGAACGGCACTTTCTTCAGTGGTGGATCGCAATCGCAACCTGTCTGGTGAAGGCGCCATCCCGACGCTGGTTCCTTTCCTGCCCGAAGGCTATGCACCAACCGCGCGGGCCGATCAGCGCGCTTTTGCGGCCGCGCAGGAAACCGGAACCGAGGAGGCGTATCAGGCCTATCTCGACACTTTTCCGAATGGTCAGAATGCACAAGCCGCCCGCGCCGCGCTGGAGCGTATCCGCAATTCACCAGAACGGCTGGAAGATGCCCTGATGCTGACACGCGCAGAGCGTCGCGCGATCCAGAATGACCTTGTGGTTCTGGGATATGATACGCGCGGAATAGACGGCATTTTTGGCCCCGGAACACGTGGCGCAATTACCAACTGGCAGCGCCACAATGAACTGCCCGATACCGGCTATCTGACGCAGGATCAGATATTTCAACTGGCCAGACAGGGCGCGGACCGCACACTGGAACTAGAAGCCGAAGAACGCGCGCGCCGTGAAGCAGAGGAACGCAGGGACCGCGAATACTGGGCTGCAACCGGCGCAGTTGGCGATGAAGCGGGCCTACGCAGATACCTTGAGAGGTATCCGGAAGGGATTTTCGCGGGGCTTGCGGGGGACCGGCTTGAACAGATTGCCGCCGAGGCGGAAGAGGCATTGCGCAGCCGTGATTTGGCCGCATGGCGCCGCGCGCGTGGCCGTGATGATGTTGCAGGCTATGAAGCTTATCTGGACGACTGGCCCGATGGTGGTTTTGCAGATGTCGTGCGTAGCCGGTTGCGCGACTTGCAAACAGACTCTGACGGGGCTTGGCCACCCGGGCGCGACAATGCAGCGATCCGGCGCGCGCGTGCGCAAGAGCAGCAACTTGGACTTGCTGAGCCGACACGATTGTTGATCGAACAAAGGCTGGCGCGGCTTGGGTTTGACCCCGGACCCGTGGACGGTGTGTTCGATGACCAGACCCGCGAGGCGATTGCAGGGGCACAGGAACGGTTTGACCTGCAACCGACCGGCTATGTGAATCAGGATCTGCTGACCATGCTGGTCAGCAATCTGTTCAGAGAGTTCTTCCGATAGGGCGGTTGCGTGAGGGCCTCGACTGGCCTATGCGCACAGCGAAAGCCCTTAACCGTGGAGACTGCCATGCCCCTTGCCGATGACAGATTGATTGTCGCCCTTGATGTGCCCAATGCACTTGCCGGACTGGAGTTGGCGCGCACGCTTGGCGATTCTGTTTCGTTCTATAAAATCGGGCTGGGGATGCTGACAGGCGGAGGCCTTGCGCTGGCAAATGAGTTGAAGCAGGAACACGGCAAGCGCATCTTTCTGGATATGAAGTTCTTTGACATCGGTGCCACGGTTACAGCCGCGGTTCGCGGAATTGCGCAATATGATCTGGATTTTCTGACAGTGCATGGCGACCCGCATGTGGTGCGCGCCGCGAAGGAAGGGGCAGGGGGCACTGACCTCAAGATTCTGGCGGTTACCGTGTTGACCTCGCTGGACCGGAACGATCTTGACGACGCGTTGATGCGTGAAGGTGACATTACAGACCTGACCCTGGAACGCGCGGCGCGTGCGTTGGCGGCGGGCGCAGATGGTGTCATTGCCAGCCCGCAGGAAGCGGCCGGAATCCGCGCCCTGCCAGAGGCGGCGGGCAAACTGATCGTCACACCCGGCGTGCGCCCATCGGGCAGCGCCCTCGGCGACCAGAAGCGGGTCGCAACCCCTTTGAATGCCTTGCAAGCGGGTGCGGATCATATCGTGGTGGGCCGTCCTGTCTGGCAGGCGCAGGACCCGCGCAGCGCGGCGCAAGCCATCTTGCAAGAGATTGGCCCCAGCAAAGCCTAAGTGTCAGTGTTTCGCAGACCAGCTGAGCGATGCGCGCTTTCTGGTATACGCCTCGACCAGCATGCCAAGGAATAGAACGGTAATCCCGAACAGGACCGGATACAGCGCTGAGGTATGCATCGGGTTGTAGTTTATGAAGGCATATCCGCGCGCCTGATCAATGCAGTGAAACAGCGGGTTCCACATGAAGTAATGCAGATAGGATTCTGGCAAGGAATTGGCGAGGAAGAACTTGCCAGAGGCAACCATGTTCATGCGCGCGAATAGCTGGGTCAGCAATTTGCTGGCGGCAGGTGCCCAGGGCTTGAGCGCATAAAGCATCACCCCTATGGCAAGCCCGGCAAACCAGACCGCGAGTAGCATACCGAATGCGGCGGCGGGCTGGTAAATCTCAACCGGGGTCCAGATCACATGGTAGAGAAACAGGATCACCACCACTGACAGAACCTGAATGTACAATTCTGCCAGCGCCGCCCCTCCGATCGAGACGATGGAGTTCATGGGACGGTGTTTCATCATGGTCGAAGTCGGCCCTTCGGCGGTCGCAACCGCTGACAGGACCTTGATATGCGCCATGAACAGGAAAACGCCGCTCATGAGGTAGATAAGCGTGTCGCCCCGGATCGCGCCGCCCCGCATCCCGGCAAAGATAAAGATCACCATGAACACGGCAACCAACAGCACGGTCTGCGCGATATTCAGTAACAGACCGACAACCGCGTTCCCATGGTTCTTGCGAACATTGCGAACGGCCTGATTGAAAATCAGCTCACACGTGGTGAAAACAAGTGAAAAGGTCGTTTCCCGCCCTGTAGTGCCGTGCATCAACTGCCTTTCAACTTGTTGTACAATAGAAACTGCCTTACTCCGATAAACAGCGCAAGAATATGTCCGAAATGCGAAAAACGCAAATACTGCCCTGTGCCTGTAGCGTAAGACGAAGAGCAAGGAGAGATGACTATCATGGCAAATCTTGATTATGAGAAAATAGAGCGGCTGTTGCGTGAACTGGCTTTACTTGCTGGTGCCAAGATACTCTCGATTTATGAACAACCTGATTTCAGTGTCCGCGTGAAGGACGATTCCAGCCCGCTGACCGAAGCAGATGAAGCGGCAGATGCGATCATTTATGCAGGCTTGCAAGCCGCGTTTCCCCATATCCCCATCGTGACCGAGGAACAGGCCGACAGCCACAATCTGAATGCAGCGCGTTTCTTCATTGTTGACCCGCTGGATGGCACCAAGGAATTTGTCCAGCGGCGCGGTGATTTCACAGTGAATATCGCCTTGGTGGAAGATGGCAAGCCCGTGCGCGGTGTTGTCTATGCACCAGCAAAGAATCGCATGTTCTATACCCGCGCGGATGGCCGCGCGGTCGAGGAATTGGGGCCGTTCAGTATTTCTCAACACGGACAGATGAAGGCATTGCAAATGCGCCAGCCGGATAAGGGCGCATTGATTGTGGTCGCATCAAAGTCGCACCGCGATAAGGCCACGGATGACTATATCAACCGCTACGCAGTAGCCGATCTGCGTTCTGCCGGGTCTTCGCTTAAATTCTGCCTTCTGGCTGCGGGCGAGGCTGATCTTTACCCACGCCTTGGGCGCACAATGGAATGGGACACAGCCGCAGGACACGCCGTTCTACAGGCCGTTGGGGGCGAGGTGCTTGATTACAATACCGGGTTGCCGCTCGCATATGGGAAACCGAATTACGAAAACCCATTTTTCATTGCGCGGCACCGCGATGTCGATCTGGTATCAGACAAGGAAAGCTGACCAAGTTCTAACATCAACACAACCCAGGGTTTATTGGCTGTCGGATGATTTCTTAAAATGGCCTCGTTTCACTTCACTTTAACCATAAACGTGCCCGAATCTGACGGTCTTTTACTTCATGACAAAAATTAACCAAGTGTATTTGGAGACGGCCATGAAGCGTAAGGTTACAAAAGCAGTTTTTCCTGTGGCAGGTATGGGCACGCGGTTTTTGCCCGCGACGAAGTCGGTGCCAAAAGAGATCATGACACTGGTGGATCGCCCCCTGATCCAATACGCGATTGATGAAGCACGCGAAGCAGGGATCACTGAATTCATTTTTGTAACCTCGCGCGGCAAAGGCGCTTTGGAAGATTACTTCGATCGCGCACCAGAACTTGAGGCGACGCTGAGGGCCAAGGGCAAGACAGCCCTGCTCGATACGCTGAACAGCACCAATATGGACAGCGGTGCAATCGCCTATGTTCGCCAGCATCAGGCGCTTGGCCTTGGACATGCGGTATGGTGTGCACGGCATCTGATCGGCGATGAACCTTTCGCCGTATTGCTGCCCGATGATGTGATCGCTGCTGAAACTCCATGCCTCAAGCAGATGGTCGAGGCCTATGAAACCACTGGCGGCAATATGATTGCTGCGATGGAAGTGTCGCCTGAAATGGCATCGAGCTACGGGATCATGGATGTGCCGCCGTCGATTGGCCGTATTCTGCCAATGCAGGGCATGGTCGAAAAGCCTGCCCCGGGTACCCAGCCTTCCAATCTGGCTGCGATCGGGCGCTATATCCTGTCCCCTGATGTCATGCGCCATCTCGATGCAATCGAGCCCGGTGTCGGTGGCGAGATACAGTTGACTGATGCCATTGCGCGCGAAATTGCCGAGAAGCAGAATGTTTATGGCTTCCGCTTCGATGGCCAGCGCTATGATTGCGGGTCCAAAGCGGGGTTCTTGCAAGCGACGGTTGCCTTTGGTCTTGCGCGCGAAGAACTGTGCGCTGAACTGGCTGATTTTCTGGTGGAAATGGTCGCGCAGCGCCGCGCGGCAGAGTAACGCCCCGCAAGTCAGAGATTGCCAGCGCATGTCGTGCAAGATATTGCCCACATGCACTGGCAAGGTTTTTTCATGGTAGGGTTGGATCAGCGCTGAGATGTTCACGCCTGTGCCATATTTGAAAGATCGCTGGTTTACGTTTCGCATGCACTGGAAACGCAGGCGGCTGAGGGCGCGCGCAATTGCGCGCGCGCATCAGTTAAAATGTCTGCGACGCGGGCGGTGGGATAAGAACGCCATCCTTCTGTTCTGCACGATCCGCAACGAGGCCGAGCGCATTGACTGGTTCCTGCACCATTATCGCCGTCTTGGAGTGCAGCATTTCATCTTCATAGACAATGGCAGCACTGATGGCACGCGCGAGACATTACTGGCGCAACCTGATGTGACGGTTTACGCGACCGATGCCAGCTACAAGCAGTCTCGTTTCGGGATGGACTGGATCACATGGCTAATGCTGCGGCACGGCAACGGGCATTGGTGTCTTGTCGCAGATGCGGATGAGTTGCTGATCTATCCGCATTGGCAGAGCCGACCGCTCTCTGCCCTGACGGGCTGGCTTGAGGCAGAGGGGCAGGGCGTTTTGCCCGCGATGATGCTGGAACTTTACCCCAAAGGCCCGCTGGATTCTGTGCCATGCCCTGCAGGCGCGGACCCGTGCCAGACCCTGAACTGGTTTGATGCGGCAAATTATACCATCATGCACAAGCCGTTGCTGGATTGCCTTCTGATCCAAGGCGGCCCGCGCGCGCGGCAATTTTTTGCCACTGCACCGCAACGTGCCCCGACACTGACCAAATTGCCGCTTATCAAATGGAGTTGGCACTATGTCTGGGTCAATTCCACCCACTCCATTTTGCCGCGCGTGTTGAACAGGTGTTTTTCAACAGATGGTGGAGAGGGGATTTCCGGCGTTATGCTGCACACCAAATTCATGGCGAGTGTGGTGCAAAAGTCCCGGATCGAAAAGCACCGCGCAGAGCATTTCGGGAATGCACCTGTGTTTGACAGCTATTACGATGCAGTGTCAGAAGCCCCTGACCTGTGGTGTCCGATGTCAACCAGATTCGAGGGTTGGGAGCAATTGGAAGAGCTTGGCCTGATGTCTCGTGGTGGCTGGGCGTGAAAGCTGGGCGACTATTAAGCATACCAAGCGAAAACACGCGGCAGGTGGGTAGGCAAATGGTCCATAACTGTCGTAGACAGAGAGGGATTGAAAAAAGGGTTTGGCAGGCCGTCAGTAGCGTCCGGGTGCATGTGAAAATCAAAGTTATGGCCGAGTTAAGCGATTATACCAAGATGGCAGAGCGCGCGTGAGGGTTTACTAGAATATGGGTGTGCTCAGTCAGCTAAGGTTGCGCGCAGAACGGCATGCAAAGCTGCTGCGATGCCTTCGCAAAAGCGCCAGCCTGTCATCGCGCGCAAATCGTGCGGATGCTATACGCGCTGGTGATATTCTTGCTTTCGTAACCCTGCGCAATGAATTGGTGCGGCTGCCTTATTTTCTGGAATATTACCGCGCGCAGGGCGTGCAGCATTTTCTGATGGTCGATAACGGCTCGACCGACGGAACCACAGAATATCTTGAAGCGCAGCGCGATGTTTCGGTCTGGGTGACAAGCGACAGCTATAAGCGCGCTAGCTATGGTGTGGACTGGTTGAACCATCTGCTTTGGCGCTACGGCGAAGGGCATTGGGTGCTGGTTCTGGATGTGGATGAGTTTCTGGTATATCCGTTCTGCGACACACGCCCCTTGCAGGCGCTGACCGACTGGCTGGACAGTCAGGGGCGGCGATCGTTCGGGGCGATGTTGCTGGATATGTACCCCAAAGGTCCGATCGCTGCGCAGCCTTACCAATCCGGCCAGGACCCGTTCGAGATTGCACGCTGGTTCGACTCCGGAAATTTCAGCATCCGGCGCAATGCAAAGTATAACAACCTCTGGATTCAGGGGGGGGTGCGTCAGCGTCTGATCATGTCGCAAACCCCGGAAATGGCACCCGCACTGAACAAGACGCCATTGGTGCACTGGTCGCGCAAATATGCATATACCAGTTCAACCCATATGCTGCTGCCGCGCGGGTTGAACAAGGTATATGACGATGCCGGGGGCGAGGATGCATCCGGCGTTTTGCTGCATGCCAAGTTCCTCGATACAATCCTCGCGAAGACACAGGAAGAATTGCAACGCGGCGAACATTATGCAGGCAGCCGGGAATATCAGGCTTATCAGTCAAGCCTATCAGCCTCGCAGGATTTATGGTGTGAATGGTCGACAGAGTATATCAATTGGCGACAGTTGGAGATTCTGGGGCTGATGTCGAAAGGGGATTGGGCATGACAGCGTCCAGCGCCACTCTGGGGGTCGTGATGCTGTGTCACACAGCATTGGAACGCGCTGCACAGGTTGCCCGATTCTGGCTGGATGCAAGTTGCCCTGTGGTGATGCATGTTGACCGTGCGGTTTCAGCGTCGGCATTTCAAAAACTGAAAGACGATCTTGGTGCCCATCCCTTGCTGCGCTTCAGCGCGCGTCACCGCTGCGATTGGGGATCGTGGCAGATTGTGGCGGCGACCCAAGATGCGTCTGAGCTGCTGCTGACAGAGTTTGCGGACGTAAATCATGTCTTGCTGACCTCTGGCGCATGTCTGCCGTTGCGTCCGGCGGCCGAGATGGTCGCCTATCTGCAAAAATCCCCCAACACGGATTTTATTGAATCCGTTTCGGTCGAACATGCCACATGGATCATGGGTGGGCTGTCGGAAGAACGTTTCACCCTGTATTACCCGTTCAACTGGCGTCGGCAGAGGGCGCTTTTTGACTGGTTCGTGGAGTTTCAGCGCAAGTGGAAAATCCGGCGTCACATCCCGCGTCCCCTGCGCCCTCATATGGGGTCGCAATGGTGGTGCCTGAGTCGCGCCACTTTGTCGGCGATCCTGAATGACCCCAAACGCCCGCGCTTTGAACGGTATTTCCGACGCAACTGGATTCCAGATGAGTCGTATTTTCAGACATTGGCGCGTCTGCATGCGACAGAGGTCAAGAGCAGGTCATTGACGCTGGTGAAATTCGACCGCAATGGCCGCCCCAACCTCTTTTATGATGACCACCTGCAATTGCTGCGCCGTTCAGATTGCTTCATGGCGCGCAAGATCTGGCCGGATGCGTCGCGTCTGTATGACTTCTTCTTGTCTGATCTTCCCGCGAAAACACCGCCTCTGCCTGCGGAACCCGCCAAGATCGACCGCTATTTCGAATTGGCGGAAAAGCAGCGCCTTGAAGGGCGTGCGGGGTTGTATATGCAAAGCCGCATGCCGAAAGTAGACAGTTCCGGCAGCAAGACGGCTGGACCTTATGCTGTCTTTTCCGGTTTTGACCATATGTTCGAGAATTTCGAGCATTGGTTGGGGCAGGTGCTTGGAACGCGCGTGCATGGCCATCTTTTTGCGCCTGAGGCTGTGCAATTTCACGGTGGTGCCAAAGTCTGGCATGGCGCCATCAGCAATTCTGCCGCAATCCGTGATTATAATCCGCGCATGTTTCTGACCAATCTGCTTTGGGCAACGCGCGGTGAACGCCAGTGCTTTGCCTATGGGCCAGAAGACAGCATGGACCATGAGGTGAACTGGTTTATGGCAACCGACCTGAACGCGGAAATAAATGTTATCCGCGGGGCCTGGATCTTGCCGCTGTGGCGTCGTGGCGTTGTGGATGACGCGGTGATTGCGCGCATTGCAGAGTTGCAGAAGCGTGAAGAGGATTGGGTCGCGATCCTGCAATCCCGTTGGACCTTGGCCAATGTTCGACTCTGGTCTGTGGCAGAGATGCTTGAAGACGCAGACTCCAGACTAGCCTTGATCGTAAAGGATTATGCCAGCGCGCCTGCGCTGCATGCCCACGGGATGCCACGGCTGGCAGATATGAACGGCTTCGACATTTTTGTTGCACAATTGCGCGATAATGGACTGCCGACACCGTTACTAAAAGATTTTCAACTGTGATACCCGAGCAGAACTGAGAGTATGTGATGTCGCGAGGAACCCGTTTTCGGTATTTTGTTGTTCTGGCAGAGATGCGAACAGGATCGAACCTGCTGGAATCCTGCCTGAACCAGTTTGAAGGTCTGGTCTGTCACGGTGAGGCGTTTAATCCGCATTTCATTGGCTACCCGAATACCGAGAGTTTGTTTGGCTTCGACAAGGCCGCGCGGGACGACAATCCCCAAGCATTTCTATCGTGTTTCGCGCAGCAACCCGGACTGACGGGCTTTCGATATTTTCATGATCATGAACCACGGGTTCTGGATCGCTTCATGCGTGAAAGAAGCTGCGCAAAGATCATCCTGACCCGCAATCCGCTTGAGTCCTACGTCTCGTTGAAAATTGCGCAATCCACCCAGCAATGGCGTCTGGGCGATGTCAGTCAGCGCAAGGCTGCAAAGGTTGCCTTCGACCCATCAGAATTCGAGGCGCATGTCAGAAAGCTGCAGGATTTCCAGTGTCGTATTCAAAGCATGTTGCAGACCACCGGGCAGACGGCGTTCTTCATTTCATACGAGGATATCAAGTCGCTCGAAGTGCTGAATGGCCTGGCGCAATGGCTTGGCCTTGACGAGACGATTGACGAACTGCCACGCAAACTGAAACGACAAAATCCCGAAACTCTGGATGAGAAGCTGGTTAATCCCGAAGCCGTTGCAGAGGGTATCGCACGCCTGGACCGGTTCAATCTGGCGCGAAGCCCGAATTTTGAGCCGCCGCATCCACCCATCCTGTGGGCATACCGCGCCTGCCACAGCCAACCTCTGATCTATGCCCCAGTTCCGGGGTGTTCCGAACGCCAGATTTTGCAATGGATGGGCAGAATTGATGGCAACGGGGCAGAGGGCCTTTTGTCAAACTTCACGCGCGAAACATGGCGCGACTGGCAGCGCGCAAATCCGCGTCGTATGGCATTCACAGTGTTGCGCCACCCGTTGCAGCGCGCGCATGATGTATTTGTCGATCAGGTCTTGTTGGGCAAAAGGGTCAATGTCCGCGCGTTTATTGAACGTTTGCACGGGTTTGAATTGCCGCAAGACAAGTCTGATCTTGCATCATTTGAGTCTGAAAAGCATCGTACTGCATTTCTGGGATTTCTGAAATTCGTTCAGGCCAATCTGAACGGTCAGACAGCGGTGCAGACACGACCGATCTGGGCAAGCCAGTCGCGGATTATCGAAGGGATTTCGACGCAATGCCCTTTGCACCGACTGGTGCGAGAGGAAAACCTGAGTGAAGAACTGTCCGAGATTTGCGACAGGCTTGGCTGCACCACTCCTGATCTAGAGCCAAAGCCACAGCGCGGAGTGCTACAGCTTGCGGCGATTTATGACCAAACAGTAGAGCAGGCCGGGCGCGCGGCATATGGGCTAGATTATGAAATGCTGGGCTTTCAGGATTACAGCGCAGATTAAGCCGTATTGTTATGCATCCGTGGTATCGAGTCAGGCTGCCTTGCTTGACTCGGTGCTGCTCAGGATCGCGTAAATCTTGGCTGGGTCTTCGTTTGCGCGCAATTTCTCGCATGTCTGCGGGTTGCGCAATGTCCGCGAGATGAAAGCCAGTGCCTTCAAATGCTCTACCCCTGCTTCGCGCGGAGCAAACAACGCAAAGACCAGATCAACCGGCGCCTTGTCCACCGATCCGTAATCCAATGGCTTTTCAAGACGAAAGAACACCCCCAGCACATGATCGACGCCGTCCAGCCGGGCATGTGGCACCGCAACGCCATGTCCTACACCAGTCGGCCCCAGGCTTTCACGTTCCTGAAGCGCGTTTATCACGCTTTCACTGTCCAGTTCATAGACGGATTGCGCGACTTCCGCGATACTTTGAAACAGGCGTTTCTTGCTGGTTGCAGATGCAATAAAGCGCACCGCCTTTGGATTGAGAAGCGTCGACATGGCCATAGCAGGACGTCTCCCGTAGGAATTGAGAAAAAGCAAACCACCCCCGCAATCATGCCGCGAGGGTGGTCCCGATAGAGTCTGAGGTTATTGTGGGTCGACCCAGCCGATATTGCCGTCGTCACGCCGATAAACAACATTCAGCCCACCATGGCGTTCGTTTCTGAACACCAGAACCGGGGCATGTGCTAGCTCCATCTGCATCACGGCTTCTCCTGCGGAGAGAGAGGGAATACGTGTTTCCATCTCTGCGATTATGATCGGCTGCAACGAGTCGGGCTCGTCTGCGGGCTCGGTCTTGTCTGATGCGAGGATATAGGACGAAGCGTCGGCAAACTCAACCGGGGTTGCACGGTCGCGGTGATGATCCTTCAATCGGCGCTTGTAACGGCGCAACTGCTTGTCCAGTTTCTCGCGGCAGGATTCGAATGCGGCGTAAATTTCGGTTGCATGGGCCTTCGCCGCTGCAGTCAATCCGGTGGACATATGCAGAGTTGCTTCGCAGACATGGTTATGTGCATCACGCGAGAAGACGACGACCGCCTCTGTCGGCCGTTGCTGGTACTTCTCTACCAACTCGCCAAATTCGGCTTTCACATGGGTTTGTAATGCCTCTCCGATATCAATATGTCTGCCGCTAATCTGATAACGCATGCGCTTCTCCTCGCTGTTTTGACAGGGCAATTCTCGCCCCATCATAAAATTTTGCGCCGCTTGCCCTGTCTTTGACCACCTTTGCAGTGTTTGTCCGTACGGTGCCAGAGCGTGCCTCATACTTGTATTTGGCAACGGATAGCAGGGGGTTGTCAATGCTTTCTCGTGCGGGTTTGCGCCCCCAAGATCGCCTTAGTCCAATCTGAAATCTGCACCCAGATAGACCCTGCGCACGTCGCTATCGGCCACAACCTCAGCGGGTGTGCCTGTTTTCAACACTTTGCCATCATCCAGAATATAGGCGCGGTCCACGATAGCCAGCGTTTCACGAACATTGTGGTCAGTTATCAACACCCCAAGGCCACGTGTCTTCAGATCAGCGACCAGCGCGCGAATCTCTCCGACGGCGATGGGGTCGACGCCTGCAAAGGGTTCATCCAGCAAGACATAGCGGGGGTTGGCCGCGAGGGCGCGCGCAATCTCGACACGGCGACGCTCGCCCCCTGACAGCGCCATGGCGGGCGAGTCGCGCAGATGTTCGATGGAAAACTCCTGCAACAGTTGCTGTAATCTGTTTTGGCGCTGCGTTCTATCCGGCACGGATAATTCCAGCACCGCCATGATATTCTGGGCAACGCTGAGGCCACGAAAGATAGACATTTCCTGTGGAAGATAGCCCAGTCCCTGACGCGCGCGCTGATACAGGGGCAATCCGGTGGCTTCCTTGCCGTCAATAAAGACCGCGCCCCCTTCGTGGCGAACGATGCCGGCGATGCAATAGAAACATGTGGTTTTGCCGCAACCGTTCGGGCCAAGCAGGGCAACCACTTCGCCGGGGTGCAAATGCAAGGAAACATCGCGGATAATAACCCGCTTGCCGTAACTTTTCTGAAGCTTCGTGACTTCGAGTGCCGCAGGCAGGCTGGATGAATCGGAAAGCGGCATCAGGTCAGGGGTTAGTCTGGATGATTGTGCGAACATTGCCGTCCATGCGGCCTTGCCCGCTGCGCAGATTGACATTGAGTGTGTCGCCGGACAGCACATTCTGGCCCTGTGTCAAGATCACATCGCCCCGCATCGTCACCGTTCCCGCAGCCACTTCGTATACTGCGCTTTGGGCTTCGGCAGCTTCTTCGGCTGTGACCAAGGTGACGCCGCCTGACGCTTCGAGGCGTTCAATGCGCCCACCATTTTCGGTGGCATAGATTATGCGGATCTGCGGGGCCGCAATCCGCATATCGCCTTGCCCTAGCACGGCATTTCCTGAAAACAGGGTCTCGCCTGTGCTGTTATCGACCCGCAATTCGTCTGAACGGACCTCTACCGGCAGACCGCGCACAGCATCCAGCCCCGAAAAACTCAGTCCGGTTCCCTGCGCTGCGGCTGCATGTGCACTGAACAGGATCAGCGCCAGTGCAGTCCGGATCGTTGCTGATGCGCGCACAGCACAGCCTCCTCTAATTATCTGGGAAGTATATCAGCCTGACATTACCCTTAAACGCAAGCAGATATCCGTCACTCTGCTCTTCTGACGGCGTCAGCTCGACCGTATCGGCCGAAATATCGCCTGCCGGTGCTTGGCCGGTTATGCCACCGCTACCCCGGACATGAGTCGACTGGATTGCCGCAACCAGTTTGGGCATGGTCATGAGGTAACCGTCAGAGGTTTCCAGAACAACCGAACCGCTGAGCGTGATCTGGTCTTGTAACTGGTCTATCTGCCCTTCGGCCCCGCGAAAGGTGGCGATGCGACCGGTAGGAAACTTCAGTTCACCGCTGGGTGTGTCAAGGTATAGCAACACCGGGCCATCTTCGCGTAAATCGCCAACCGAACGCACGGAATGTGCAACGATCGTCAATGCAGTCGCTTCCGCAGTAACACCTGCGAACCTGGCCTCTCCGATACGCGGGTCGCGGGTCAGTTCTTCGACATTGATATCCGACATCTCGACAGCGCGCTGCGGGTCCACCCCGCTGGACAGCAGAAAGACGGTCGAGAGCAGGGCGAGCGCACCTAAAGGAAGCACCAGACGCAGGATCTGGATAACGGATTCGCCCAAGGGTGAGTGTCGAGTCTTCGCAACCAATCCCGCAGTCCTAATGAGAAAAAATGTCGGTTTCGGGCCAGCCCAGAAGGTCAAGTTCGGCGCGGGTTGGCAGGAAGTCGAAACACCGTTGCGCCAGATCCGTCCGTCCTTCGCGTGCAAGCATCGTTTCCAGAACATCACGCAAGCGGTGCAGATACAGAACATCAGAGGCGGCATAGGTCTGCTGCGCCTCTGTCAGACCCGGCGCACCCCAATCGGAGCTTTGCTGTTGTTTGGAAATATCGACGCCGACCAGTTCTGACAGCAAATATTTCAGCCCATGCCGGTCGGTATAGGTCCGCACAAGGCGCGATGCAATCTTGGTGCAATATACCGGCGCCGTTGTGACGCCATAGCTGTGCAACAGCAATGCGATATCGAAGCGCCCAAAGTGAAATAGTTTCAATACATCCGGGTCTGTCAAAAGGCGGGTCAAATTCGGGGCAGGCGCAATATTTTTAGCGACCTGTACCAGATGCGCGGTGCCATCCCCGGATGAGAGTTGGACCACGCACAGCCGGTCACGATGCGGGTTCAGCCCCATGGATTCACAGTCAATCGCGACCACCGGCCCCAGATCAAGCCCATCAGGCAGGTCATCCATATGTAGCTGAAGGGTCATCATCGCCTCTTTATCTCTGTGTTGCTGAACAGGGGGCTAGGCGGGTTGACGCTGAAAATCAAGCAATTTGCGCGTCAGGATGTTGACGTATGGTCATACAGATCGTGGCTGAGATTGATCTTCGCAAAGCATGGCGGGTGCGATACCTTTGCCTAAGGAGTAATTCGCATGTCGCGTTTTTTTGCACCCAGAGAGGGGTATAGCCGCGCCGAGCGGCGCCTTGATTCCGTGATCCATATCTCTGGTGTGGGCGCGGCGCTACTGGCTGTGCCGGTATTGATCGGGGCTGCGATAATGCGCAGTCTCGAAACAGGGTCTTCCAGTTTCATTGTCGCAATCACTGTTTATGGGGTGTGTCTGCTTGCGATGCTTGGCGCTTCGGCACTTTATAACATTGGGATCAAACCGGGCCTGGACTGGTTGCTGCAGCGGATAGACCATGCCGCGATCTACCTCAAGATAGCCGGGACATATACGCCTTTTACCCTGATCAGCGGACAGGGGCTTGGATTGCTTGCAGGATTATGGGTGGCCGCAGCGCTTGGCACGGCCTTGAAACTCTTCTCGCCTGTCAGGTTTCGGTTTGTCGCGTTGGCGCTGTATCTGGCGATGGGCTGGGCCGGCGTGCTGATCCTGCCATCGCTGGCACCGCTGCTGCCATCGGCCACGCTGGTCCTGATGATCCTTGGCGGCGTGGTCTATACCACGGGGGTGGTGTTCTATCTGTGGACGCGTTTGCCTTATCACTTTGCGATCTGGCATATCTTTGTTCTGGTTGCGAGTGTCCTGTTTTACGCGGCGGTCATGGTCCTTGTCTTAAGCGCTTAGGGGCCATGTGCCCCGCTCAATCAGGATTTCTCGCAAAAGTGTCGGCTTGTCTGTAATAAGCCCATCAACCCCCATATCCAGCAGCCGGTTCATCTGCGCGCGTTCATTCACTGTCCAGACCTGTACCGCGATTCCAGCCGCATGTGCCGCGCGGATGAATCGCGGTGTCACGACGGCAATACCTTTCCAGCGGGCGGGAACTTGCACGACACGAAAATCCGCAAGGCTGAGAGGCAGCCCCCACCCGCGCGCCCAAAGCCGCGCCACCTGTGCATGTGCGGGCGACCACAGCAGATCCGGGCCAAGTAAGGCGCGCGCCTGCGCTGTGCAGGCCGGATCAAAAGCGCCGATGCAAACCCGCTTGATTGCGCCAAGGCGCTGGATCACAGCGCAGAGGGGTTCGACAACGTCACGCGTTTTCGCCTCAATGATCAGGTTGATGTTAGGGTCGTGCGAAAGCAGGTCTTCAAGTTTTGGAATCTGCGCGCCCTTGGGGCTGCGCAATTGGGCAAGTTCGGCGTAATCCATCTGCGCGATCTGCCGGGGATCCTTGAACACACGGCTCAGGTCGGGGTCATGGTGAATCACAACTACCCCGTCGCGCGTTGCGTGCACATCCAATTCCATATGGGTGTATCCAAGCGCTATGGCGTGAGTGAAAGCATCCCAAGTGTTTTCTTCATTTTCCAGCGCGCCCCCGCGATGGGCAATCGCCAATGCATTGGGATTGCCAAGCAATGGGTGTGTGTGTGTATAATTCATGCGTGTATCTTCACTGGATCGCGGTTTTTGTCGAGGGTACGAACAATAGAAAAGCATATACAAATGACATGTTTTCTGCGCCTATTGAAGTTGATCTATGTCATTTAGGGAAACAAGCACCTGAGCTAGCGTTTGGTATCTTCATGGGAAGGACGGACATGCCCGATACGTTCCAATCATATACAGACGCAAAAACTCGCCGGGTATGCAGGTCTTCAGAGCTGCGCGAAAACGCGATTCTGAAGCTGGCATTGAAATCCCTGTGTGCGGTAAAGGCGGCACAAGACGCGCGCTGGCCCCGCCGGGTTTGTCCCACACACCAGATTTCTTCGCAAAGCGACATGTCGATGCGGCGCGATTTTTCTACCTGACCATTTCCTCTAGTACGACACAGACTCCGTTCCCCGTTCGCAGACTCATGCGCCCAAGGTCGTATTTGCCTTGGCCGCTTTTAGCTGCCATCCTCATGGTGGTTTTGGTCTGGTGAAGGGGGGGCACGATGGATGCGCGCTATGATCAGATACCAGAGGTTGCGCTGGAGTGGCATGATGTCGGTCGTGGCGCGGTTCTGGCGACTGTCGTGCAGACATGGGGGTCCGCGCCGCGACAGGCAGGCAGTCAACTTGCAATCTCTGGCGCAGGCGAGATCATGGGCTCGGTGTCGGGGGGCTGTGTCGAAGGCGCAGTCGTCGTCGAGGCACTTGATGCGCTTGCCGATGGTCAGCCACGCCTGCTGAGTTTCGGCGTGGCCGATGAAACAGCGTTTGATGTCGGGCTTGCCTGCGGTGGTACGATCGAGGTTCTGGTAGAACCTGTGGGTGAAGCGATCCCCTGTCTGCCCGTTGCGGTGCTGCGTGACATTGTGGCAGCGCGCGCCGAACGCGTTCCGGTCGCTTGCGTCACTGACCTGACAACATGGGCGCGCCATATCGCGATGCCCCAAGACCCTGCGTTTGCTGATCGATTCCGTCGGGACCAGTCAGGGCGCGATGAAGCGGGGCGTCTGGTGACGCTGCATAACCCGGCCCTGCGGTTGGTGGTTGTCGGCGGGGTCCATATTGCGCAGGCGCTGTTGCCGATGGCGCGGCTTGCGGGCTACGCACCTGTTCTGGTGGACCCGCGAGAGGCTTTTGCCTCTGATCTGCGGTTTCCGGGTGAGACATTGATCCATGACTGGCCAGATGAGGCGCTGACTTCCATCGGGCTTGATGCGCGCACAGCGGTCGTCACCTTGACGCATGATTCCAAACTGGATGATCCGGCCATTATCACGGCGTTGCAATCGGATGTGTTCTATCTTGGTTGCCTGGGGTCATCCCGGACCCATGCAAAGCGATTGGACCGGCTGCGCGCCGCAGGCCTGAATGAGGCGCAGCTTGCACGCATTCATGCGCCTGTCGGGTTGAATATCGGCGCGCGCAGCCCCGCAGAAATCGCCCTTGCAACCCTTGCCCAGATCACCGGCGCATTACGAGGGCCAAAATGAAATTCGGACCTGTCGCTGTGTCCGAGGCGAAGGGTGCAGTGCTGGCGCATTCGGTCGCGCTTGGCACAGGGCGTCTGCGCAAGGGCAGGGTGCTGGACGATGCGGACCTGTGCGCGCTTCAAGCGGCAGGCTATAGCGAAGTTACCGTGGCCCGGCTGGACGCGCTGGACCTCGATGAGGATGCGGCTGCAATTGCGCTTGCGCAAACGCTGGTTCCGGACCCACAGGCGGCGGGGTTGTCCTTGGCCGCCGTGGGGACAGGGCGCGTCAATGTCGTCGCGCAAGGGCCGGGGCTGGTGCGGGTGAACGCGGCGCAGGTTCATGCCGTGAATGCCGTGGACCCCGCAATAACAGTTGCGACATTGCCCGATCAGATGCGCGTTGAGCCGGGTGCAATGGTCGCAACGGTCAAGATCATCTCTTACGGTGTTGCGGCTTCGGCTGTGGAACAGGCACGCACTGTCGGGCGGGGGGCTTTGCGTCTTGCGCCACCTGTCTTTCGCCGCGCCAGCCTGATCCAGACACAGGTGCAGCCAAATGATGACGGCACCAAGGGCCACGCGGTCACCGCTTCCAGGCTAAGCCGGCTGGGGGTGGCATTGGACCCGATCTGTCTTGTGCCACATCAGGTCGAAGCCCTTGCGAAAGCATTGCTTGACGCTAAGGGCGAGGTCATTCTGATCCTGACCGGCTCTGCCACATCAGACCTGCATGACACAGCCCCCGAAGCGCTGCGCAAGGCAGGTGGTGAGGTGGTGCATTTCGGAATGCCAGTGGACCCGGGAAATCTACTGTTTCTGGGCCATCTTGGCGCGCGGCCTGTTATCGGGTTGCCGGGCTGTGCCAAAAGCCCCGCGCTGAACGGTGCCGATTGGGTGATGGAACGCATTATCTGCGGTCAGGCTGTCACGGCGGCGGATATCATGGCGATGGGCGTTGGAGGGTTGTTAAAAGAAATCCCAACCCGCCCGCGCCCCCGCAGAGTGGGGGAGAAGCTGCCAAACCAAGGGCAAAAGGACTAAGCCCAAGGTCGCATAGGCGGGGGCAAGAAACCGTGTTTAACTGCGAGTATAAAATTCTACGGGAGGAATTGATGTCTCAGGTAAAGATGAAGGTAAATGGCCGCGAGGTCAGCGCCGCAACAGAAGGGCGCACGCTGCTATCAAGCTATCTGCGCGATTTGCTGGGCCTGACTGGCACGCATGTGGGGTGCGATACCAGTCAATGTGGCGCTTGCGTTGTGCTGGTTGACGGCAAGGCGGTCAAATCCTGCACGGCCTTCGCGGCTGATCTGGAAGGGGCAGAGGTCACGACCGTCGAAGGCATGGCAAATCCCGATGGCAGTCTGGGCCGCATCCAGCAGGCATTTCAGGACTATCACGGGTTGCAATGCGGATTCTGCACGCCCGGCATGGTCATGTCTACCGCTGCCCTTCTGGCCGAGAATCCAAAGCCCTCTGAAGAAGAGGTGCGGCATTATCTGGAAGGCAATATCTGCCGCTGCACCGGGTATCAGAACATCGTGCGCGCGGTGATGGCGGCCTCTGGGCAGGATGCGGGCGCGCTAGCGGCAGAGTGATCTGCCGCTGCAAGTCATTCCATGTGCAACGGGGCAGCTATGGTGCAGCCCGGCACATTTAGAAAACATGGGAGGAATTCATGCCTAAAGATGACGGCATTGGCGCCAGCACCAAGCGGCGCGAGGATGTACGGTTCCTGACAGGAAACGGCAAATATACCGATGACATCAACCTGCGTGGCCAGTGCTTTGTGCATTTCCTGCGCTCGGATGTGGCGCATGGGCGGATCAGGGGCATTGACACTTCCGCCGCCGAAGGGATGGACGGCGTACTGAAGGTGTTTACCGCGGCTGATTTCGAAACTGCAGGTGGCCTGCCTTGTGGCTGGCAGGTGACGGACCGTTTCGGCGAGGTGATGCAGGAACCCAAGCACCCCATTCTGGCCGAAGGCAAGGTGCGCCATGTGGGTGACCCGATCTGCGCGGTGGTGGCGGAAACCTATGAACAGGCCCGCGATGCAGCCGAAGCGATCGAGGTGGACATCGAACAACTGGAAGCGGTTGTTGATATGAAAGCCGCGCTGGCCGAGGGCGCGCCCAAGGTGCATGACGAGCTGACAAGCAATCTGTGCTATGACTGGGGTTTTGTCGAGGAGAACAAGGACGCGGTGAATGCGGCGTTCGAGAGTGCTGCGCATGTCGTGTCGTTGGAACTGACCAATAACCGCCTTGTCGCCAACCCGATGGAACCGCGCGTCGCCGTGGGGGATTATGACCCTTGGGGCGACAGTCATACGCTCTATACCACCAGCCAGAACCCGCATGTCATCCGGCTGCTGATGGGGGCGTTCGTGCTGAATATCCCCGAACACAAGTTGCGCGTGGTGGCCCCTGATGTTGGCGGCGGTTTCGGGTCAAAAATCTATCACTATGCCGAAGAAGCGTTTTGCACCTATGCCGCCAAAGTTCTCAAACGCCCTGTCAAATGGACCTCCTCCCGGTCCGAGGCGTTTATTTCCGATGCACATGGGCGCGACCATAAAACCAAGATCGAACTGGCGCTGGATGCGGATCATAATTTCACCGCGCTGCGCACCGAAACCTATGCGAATATGGGCGCGTATCTGTCCACCTTCGCGCCGTCCATTCCCACATGGTTGCACGGCACGCTGATGGCGGGCAATTATAAGACGCCGCTGATTTACGTCAACGTTAAGGCTGTGTTCACCAACACAGTGCCAGTCGATGCCTATCGCGGGGCAGGGCGGCCAGAAGCCACGTTCCAGATTGAGCGTCTGGTGGACAAGGCCGCGCGTGAATTGGGCGTGGACCCGATTGAATTGCGCCGCAAGAACTTCATCAAGGCAGATGAATTCCCATATCAAACCCCGGTTGCAGTGGTCTATGACACGGGCAATTACCACGCCACGATGGACAAAATGCTGGAACTGGCTGATTATGCAGGCTTTGAGGCGCGGCGTGCGGAAAGTGCCAAACACGGCAAGCTGCGCGGCTTTGGCATTGCCCATTACATTGAGGCTTGCGGGATTGCGCCGTCAAACCTTGTGGGCCAGTTAGGCGCGCGGGCGGGTTTGTATGAATCGGCTTCGGTGCGGGTG
The DNA here is from genome assembly GCF_004366635.1 of Roseinatronobacter bogoriensis DSM 18756. GTDB lineage: Bacteria > Pseudomonadota > Alphaproteobacteria > Rhodobacterales > Rhodobacteraceae > Roseinatronobacter > Roseinatronobacter bogoriensis. Next base: position 169,943 of record NZ_SORN01000002.1, read on the forward strand.
AATGCGACAGGGTCCATCAGCGTCTATACCGGCAGCCACAGCCACGGGCAGGGGCATGAAACCAGCTTTGCCCAAGTGGTGGCCGACATGATCGGGGTGGATGCAAACAGCATTGAAATTCACCATGGCGACACGTCCAACACACCGATGGGCATGGGCACCTACGGGTCGCGTAGCCTTGCGGTGGGCGGGTCCGCGATTGTGAAGGCCACGAACAAGATCATCGACAAGGCCAAGAAAATCGCCGCCCATCTTCTGGAAGCCGCGCCCGAGGATATCGAGTTGAAGGACGGCAAATTCAGCGTGGCGGGCACTGACAAATCGGTGGATTGGTCCGGTGTGACACTTGCGGCCTATGTGCCACATAACTACCCGCTGGAAGATCTGGAGCCGGGGCTGGAAGAAACGGCGTTCTATGACCCGTCGAACTTTACCTACCCGTCGGGCGCCTATGGCTGCGAGATTGAACTGGACCCCGAGACGGGCAAAATTGACATCCTGCGCTTCATTGCTGCGGATGATTTCGGCAATATCGTGAACCCGATGATTGTTGAGGGGCAAGTGCATGGGGGGCTTGCGCAAGGGATCGGTCAGGCGCTTTTGGAAAACTGCGCCTATGATGATGAAGGGCAGCTTTTGTCCGGCAGCTTCATGGATTATGCCATGCCCCGCGCGGATGATGTGCGTGGCTTCACCGTGGATCATAGCTGCATCACGCCCTGCACGCATAACCCGCTGGGTGTGAAAGGCTGCGGCGAGGCGGGCGCGATCGGATCACCGCCAGCGGTGGTCAATGCGGCAATCGACGCGCTGCACCGCGCGGGCCATACCCATGTCACCCATATCGACATGCCCCTGACGCCTGCGCGCGTCTGGGCGGCAATGAAAGCCTGAGGGAGCAAGACCAATGCATAACTTTGACTTCGTAAAACCCTCCAGCGTGGCAGAGGCAGTTGCCGCACTTGCCAATGAAGATGCCTTGCCGCTTTCGGGCGGACAGACATTGATCCCGTCGATGAAGGCGCGGCTGAATGCGCCGGAAACGCTGGTCAGCCTGACAGGCATTGACGAGTTGAAAGGCGTTTGTGTGGATGGGGGCAGCCTTGTCATTGGCGCAGCCACGACCCACGCCACGGTGGCCGCTGAAGCGGCCAGCCATTTCCCCGGATTGGCGGCGCTTGCAGGTCAGATCGGGGATCCGGCTGTCCGCAATCGTGGTACTCTGGGGGGAAGCCTGGCCAATAACGACCCGTCTGCCTGCTATCCTGCGGCGGCTTTGGGCACTGGGGCAACAGTTGTCACCAATACCCGAGAGATTGCAGCGGATGACTATTTTCAGGGCATGTTCACCACAGCACTGGAGGAAGGCGAGATCATCACCTCGGTGCGCTTTCCGATTGCCGAGAAATCAGCCTATGCCAAATTCCTGCAACCTGCGTCACGCTTTGCGCTGACAGGTGTGTTCGTGGCGAAATACGCATCAGGCGTGCGAGTTGCTGTAACCGGCGCGTCTGAAAACGGCGTTTTTCGCTGGGCTGAGGCGGAAGCGGCCTTGTCGCAGGATTTCAGCGCCGATGCGATTGCAGACCTGAAATGTTCACCTGATGAAATGATCTCGGACTTGCATGGCACGCCGGAATATCGTGCGCATCTGGTGGGTGTTATGACCCGTCGCGCAGTCGCTGCCGCGCGCTGACCTTAACAAAGAGTGTCGCGTACAGAGGGCCCCAGCGGCCCTCTGTTCATTTCATGCCTTGGAATCCGTCCCCAGATGCTTAGCTTGTGCAGCAATCAACGCTGACAGGAGCACGCATGACCATTGATCTGCATTACTGGCCCACACCCAATGGCTGGAAGATATCCATCGCACTGGAAGAAATGGGGCTGCCTTATGATGTTCACTACGTCAATATTGGCGCAGGCGATCAGTTCAAGCCCGAATTTCTGAAGATTGCCCCGAATAACCGGATGCCCGCAATTACCGACCCGGACGGGCCGGATGGGGCGCCAATCTCGATTTTCGAATCTGGCGCAATCTTGCAATATCTGGCGCGCAAGACCGGCCAGTTTGGCGGCAAGACCGAACGCGACCGTATTGCGGTCGACCAATGGCTCATGTGGCAAATGGGCGGGCTTGGCCCCATGGCGGGACAGGCGCATCATTTTCTGAAATACGCCCCGTCGATGGACCCACCCCAAGACCTGCCCTATGCCAAGGATCGCTACCGCAACGAGGTGGCGCGCCTGCTTGGTGTGTTGAACAAGCAGTTGGCTGATAACGAATATGTCGCGGGTGCCGAATACACTATTGCAGATATGGCGATCTGGCCTTGGGCCATTCTTTGGGAGGGACAGCAACAGACGCTGGAGGACAAGCCCCATCTGGCACGCTGGCTGGATCTGGTTGGCGCGCGCTCCGCTGTGCAGGCTGGCAAGGCTCTGGGCGCGGAAAAGCGTTCAAATGTCCAGACCGACCGAGAGGCGCAGAGAGTGCTGTTTGGAAAACGCGACTGATCCTGCACATTCCGGGAGGCGCCAGAATTTATCTGGCCCCTCTCTGGCTTCAGTCGCTGAAATCGCGCTTATAGCGTTCAAACAGTTTCGCTTGCGCCATGAAAAATGCAAATAGTGCGAATGGCAGGACAAATGTTCGGAAATTGACCCAAGCATCGGTAGACATGGTGCGCCACACCAATTCATTGGCGCAAGCCATAGCTGCAAACATCAGCGCCAAGCGTTTTGTCAGCAGCATCCAGCCTTCATGTGTCAGCGGCAGGGCACCTTCCATCACCAGTTCTAGCCAGCTTTGACCGCGCGCAAGGCCAAGCCCCAGCAAAAGCGCAAAGATCATATACACGGCGGTGGGCTTCATCTTGAAGAACCGCTCGTCGTTCAGCCAAACGGTCAGCCCGCCGAAAACCACCACCATGATCAGGGTCACCAGTTGCAACCGGCTCAGCCGTCCTGATAGCTTCCACAGCACAAAGGTTGCCAGTGCCATCAGCGGAATGAAGGCCGCAGTCAGCAAGATAAAGGCATCATATTCTGTACCCGCAACCACATAGCTTTGACCGCGTGTGCTGATATAGCCCATAAAAAACAGAAATACTGGCCCAAGTTCCAGCCCGATCTTTACAGCGGGGGATACCTGCTTCTCCGACATGATGTTTTCCTGCTTGTTTCCTGCGTTGCCGCCTTATCGCGGCTGAAGGCTTAGGATGCAATGCGCAACACGACATCGCGCCCGCGCCGTGTATAGCGCAACTCGTCATCACCGATGGCCGTGACCTGCCCGCCGTCCAGCGTCTCACCCACGCGAACCGTCACGACACGCCCATTCGACAGGCGCACAAGCGCGCGCCGGCTTGACGATGTGCCCATAACCCCAAGCAGATTGATCTGGCGCAGGTTGATTGCGCGCGCTTGTGTCGCCTCGCGCGCGACAGATGCAGATGTTGGAATTGCGGGCGCATCGGGCACAGCGGCCCGTGCGGTCTGGATCGGCTCGGATTGTTGGGGCTGCGCGGGCGTCGGTTCGGGCTGGGCGCTGCGCAAAGTCCGCTGCACTATGGCCGAGAATTGACTTGGCCGTGATCCCGGACGCCGCGATGCTGCTACGGCGAGGTCTGTTGCATCTGCAAAACTGGCTGTTTCGGCCTCTTGCGTATCGGGCATATCGACGACAAGGGCTTCGGGCCGTGCAGCAGGGCGCAGAGCGGTCAGGGAAATTCCGCCAAGCGCAGGCGCATCAAGCGCAGCTTCTTCACTGTCAGCGGTGCCCGGCTCGTCAGACTGGGTCGCTTCGGGTGAAAGCGCTGGTGCGGTTTCCTCGGGGGCTGTTTCAGTCGGTTGGGCTTGTTCGGGGGCAAGCCCTTCTGGCCGGGCGGGTGGGGTTGCAGCAGGTGGGCCAGAGGTGACGGTGATTTGAAGCTGGCTTTCGTCCAGCGGATCGACCGAAGCCGCTTCCGGTACTTGTTCAACCACATCTTCGGGCGGAGCTGCTGTTTCCACCTCTGCCGGTGTTTCAAGCTCTGGTGCCAATCCTTCGGGGCGCGCAGGGGGAACGGATGAAGGTGTCCCGTCCGAGACGGCTATCTCCAGCAGTTCCTCCCCTTCTGGCAAGGCTGGTAGCGCATCTGTCGGCGCTTCTGCTGTTGGTTCATCCTCGATGATCGGCTCTGCCGCGTCTAGAACGGCGGCCTGTTCTGTCTCAGAGCGCAGTGGCGCGAGGGGTTCGGAACCGAACGGGGCCGGGGCAGCCGGCGTTGCAGGCAGGGATGTCGCTTCTTGCGGTGCGAACAAGGCGACCGAACGCAACCCTGCAATACGCCCGGCTTGCATTTCCTCGGTGCCCATTTCCGCTTCGGTAGGTGCTTGTTCCGCCGGGGCTTGTGCGACATCTTCCTCAAGGAGGGCGGGCATGTCGGGGCCGTCCAGCGGGGCTTGCTGTGCTGCATGCTCAACGCCGAGGGACGCTTCGATATCGTCCAGTCCGATGTCAGGGGCGGTGGGTTCCGTGATCTCGGGTTCCAGTGCAGCGGATTGTGACGGCTCTTCAGCGAGTTGCACATCCGATGGCTGTGTCGTGAAGAAATAAGCCGCCCAGATCGCTGCTGCGACCAGCAAAAGACCCACGCCGCCAAGCACCAGCATTGCCCTGCTTGTCCCCGAAGGCTGCATGTCCTGATTGCTGCGCGCGCCGAATATGGTCAGACGCTCTGCTTCGCTGCTCTGACTGCGCGACTGGCCACCATGCGCTTGCAAAGTCTCGATCGGACCCTTGCGAGGGGGCGGCACTTTTGCCTTGTCTGCTGGCTTTGCCTTCGCCTCCGGTTTTGCTGCAGCCACAGGGTCTTTCTTGGCTGGCTTTTCATCTGCCTTGGCAGCCTTGGCCACCGGGGGGGCTTTGGCGGTGGGCGCACCTGCTTTTGATACCGACTGTGTATCAGCCGCGTCGGGTTTCGCGCTCACATCGGCTTTGGTTGCACCAAGCCCGAACGCTGATGACAGAGCAGATTTCGCGCCAAAGGCCTTTTTGCGCAGGCGAGAGGTCAGGTCATCTGTCTGTTCTGTTTTCTTGGTCGCGGTGGCGTCCGATTCCGTGCCGCCCCGGCGCGAGCGGAAAGAAACCGCTTCAGTGGCAGGGCTGGACTCGCTCTGTTCGGTCGTGGTGGTTGCTGTAGAGCTGGCGCGTTTGGCGGCCAATAACTGCGCAAACTTTGATTTCGCGTCGCTCGGCTGGTCTGCCTGTCCATCACTGGTGGGTTTTGCGGCGTTCAGCTTGGCGAACAGAGCTTGTTTGCGTTCCGCCGCTGCTTTCGACTCCGCATCTTTCTTGCGGTCACCGGCTGCTTTCAGTTCTGATTTGTTCGGTGCTGCAGGGGGCTGTGGTGCAGGGCGTTCTGCGGCGGGCGCAGTTACAGCCTGCTTATCGCTTTCATTTGGCTGCGCGGCGGGCTTTTCATCTTTCGGCTTGGTCTTTGGCGCCGCTTTTGGTGCCTCGACTTTGCTTTGCGCAGCATCGGGCAACACGCTTGATGGATCGTCGGCCTTCTGAGGCGTTGCAGCTTTTACGACAACAGGCTCCGGGTCAGGCAAAGTTACATGACCGGCTTCTACCAGCGGAACTGCGTCACGTTGGATGCGTGAGGTGTCGGGCACGAGTTTGCGCGCCCCGCGTGTCGGCCCGAAAAACGGCTCTGTCGTGCTGCGGCCTTTCTGCGCCGCGGCCACTGCCGCAATTGGGTTCAACCCATGCTGTGCTGCAAAATCTTCTGCTTCAACAATGGTTTCGCGCGCGACGACCGCCACTTTTGCTGCATTGCCATCGATAGTCCAATCAAAAACGAGTTCTTCCACCGGATAGGGCGTTCGCCCGGCAAGCTGGCCGCGAATCTCGGTTTCCTGTGCTTCTGCGGTGCGGCCGGAAACCGGCAGGTCACAATACAGGATTTGATCATCCGGGATGACGAGTTTTGTCGTAACGCCCTCAGGGGCGATTGCTGCTGCGATGCGCGACATATCGCGCATCTGTGCATCCATATCCGGCGTATCCAGAGACACAGCGCCCACGCGCAACCATCCGGTTACGTCGCGGTGCCAGAGAGTGACCCCATCATCAGTCAGGCCAAGTGCGAAATTTGGTTTCATGCAGCGGCTTTAGCACAAGTGTTGAACAAAACGGGAGTCACAATACCCTTATCGCCCTACCTATCGCAGATTCTTGCCCATTGCACATTGAAAAACTTGCAATGGGCAAGATACCGCAACTTGGCTATGCGCAAGCCTTGGACAACGCCTGATCGAGGTCCGCGATCAGGTCATCTGCATCCTCCAGCCCGATAGACAGGCGCACGACATCCGGCGCGGCCCCCGCAGCGATTTGCTGTGCTTCGGTCAACTGACGATGCGTGGTCGATGCTGAATGAATGATCAAAGACCGCGTATCACCCAGATTTGCGACATGGCTGAACAGATTGACCGAGTCGATCAGTTTCACACAGGCCTCATATCCTGCTTTCAGTGAGAAGGTGAATAGCGACGAAGCGCCTTTGGGGCAGATGCGGTTGACCCGGTCGTAATAGGGCGAAGAGGGCAGCCCGGCATAGGTCACATAGGCCACACGCTCATCTCGTTCCAGCCATTGCGCAACCTTTACGGCGTTAGAGCAATGCTTCTCCATGCGCAGGGACAGGGTTTCGATGCCCATCAGCGTATAATGTGCAGCCTGCGCGTTCAGCGTCATACCCAGATCGCGCAGCCCTATGGCGATTGCGTTGAAGGTGAACGCAAGCGGGCCAAAGGTTTCGTGAAACTTCAACCCGTGATAGGCGGGCTCGGGCTGGGACAAGGCAGGAAATTTATCATTTGCCGACCAGTCGAATTTGCCTGAATCGACAATCACGCCGCCTGTCACTGTGCCATTGCCGGTCAGGTATTTGGTCATGGAATGCACCACCAGCGTGGCGCCATGTTCTATCGGGCGGCAAAGATACGGTGTTGCGGTGGTGTTATCGACGATCAACGGTACGCCTGCACGGTCCGAGATTGCAGCGATTGCGTCCAGATCCGTAATATAACCGCCTGGATTGGCGATGGATTCACAAAATACAGCGCGGGTGTTGTCATCAATCGCGGCAGCGACCGCGTCCATATCGTCGAAATCAACGAATTTTGCTGACCAACCAAAGCGCTTGATCGTGTGGCTGAACTGCGTGACGGTTCCGCCATACAGACGATTGGACGCAACCACGTTCAGACCCGGCCCCATTAGCGGAAACAACGCCATGATCTGCGCGGCATGGCCTGAGGAACAGCAAATCGCTCCGGCACCGCCCTCAAGCGTTGCCATGCGTTCTTGTAGCGCGGCAACTGTCGGGTTGGTCAGGCGTGAATAGATATAGCCAACTTCCTGCAAGTTGAACAAGGCGGCCGCATGGTCTGCATCCCGAAACACAAAGGCGGTGGATTGATAGATCGGCACCTGTCTTGCGCCTGTTGCCGGATCGGGGCGCGCACCGGCATGAATTTGCAATGTGTCGAAACCCGGTGTTTTTTCTGACATCTGTGTCTCCTCCGCAATGTTGTCTTCGCGCATGACGCTACGCCAGCAAGGCGCGCGACGCAATTGCGGTTTTCTGTGGAGTATGGTGCGCTTGGCATGGCAGCATAGCACAAGAAAATGCTTGCAATGATTGCTCAGCTATTGCTTGCAAGCTCTGGTGCCGGGGTTAGGTCACGGCCCCATTTATCCAGGATCATTTCCTGATAATGCTGCCATGCAGATGCAATCTTTGGGCTAAGTGACTGGCGCGCTTGCCATTTGGACAAGGTGCGCAGGTCGCTGCGCGCCTCTTGCGGCCTTGCCATTGTGTCGGCCCAAGACAGCCCCAGTTGCGCAAGACAGGGTTCAACGATTGCCTGTGGACTGGCCGCCATCTGGTCAAGCTCGATCACACGCCATTGCGCACCCGCACGCTGGCGCCATGCATCTGTCAATTTGCTGTAGCGATGGTAATGCGCCCACAGGGTCGGGAAATCGGTGCTGTAGGCGTGGCCCTGACCGAAGTCATTGCGAAAACAACTCCAGCACACGGCGAGTGGCAGGCGCTGCGTCTCCAGCACCAGCGCATCGGGAAAGATCATCGGGATCAGCCAGCCAAGCCAGTAATTTTCTGGCATCTTATCCACGACAACGGCGGACCCTTGCGCCAATGGCATCACCTCTGCCAGATAGGCCGCGCGCAGCGCCAGCAGTCTGTCATGGGTCAGGGTCTGGATGAAGCGCGGCAGGTTCGGCTCAATAGCCTGCAAAGCTCGCCCCAAGGCAGTCATTTCACCGACTGAGCAAATCTCTGGATGCTGCCCCAGAACCTGCGCCAGAACAGAACTGCCGGAACGTGGCATTCCGACGATGAAGACAAAGCGCGGGGCAACCGGACCAAGCTGAAGGTGCGGTGCATTTGCGACCGCTGCCAAGGTTGCAGCAACAAGTTGCTCTTGTGTGGCCGCGTTGAACTGGACGGGTTTGAGAGCGTTGGCGCGTAGAAACGCTGTAAATGCGGCTTCATGCGCGCCAATATCATCCAGCCCTTTGCCAAGCATGAACTGCACCTGGCTGGCCAGAACCGGAGGCAGGCGTGTATCGCGCGCGAAGGCGCGCAGTCGCGCCAGAACCTTGTCGTCAGGCGTTACTTTTGTGATCGACATATAGGTTTGCAAAGCGCCGATCACACCGGGGTCATGGGCGAAAATACGCAGACACAGCGCGCGCGCGGCATCGAATTCGCCTTTCGATGCCAGCGCTTGCGCCTGTTCCAGCGCGGACTTTACGTCTGCTGCCAGCATAAGATGAATGGAACCTTAATTAAATGAAATCAGTTAGATGAGGTCCGTCGTTAAGTTTTTCTGGCGGACTCATCCGCCAGATCGCAATTGCTCCAGCATGGCGCGCGAAGGTTGGCCAGTGACGGACTGCCCGCGGGCTTGCTGCCATGCGCGTATGGCGGCCTCCGAATTTGGCCCGATCACACCGTCTGCACCTTGGGTGTCAAACCCGGCCTGTGTCAGGCGGCGCTGGATTTCCTGCCGATCGCCGACACGCAGCCCGAACCGGTCGGGTTGGAAATCGCCACGAATGGGGCCGCCGCCGCGCAATCTGTCGGAAAGGTGCCCAATACCAATGACATAAAACTCAGAGTTATTGTAACGTGTGAGGGTCGTGAAATTGCTGAACGTCATGAAGGCAGGCCCGCGCGGGCCATCGGGGATGATGACTGACGCCGCGCCATGATCCGTGACGGGCCGCCCGTCCATGTCGCGTACACCCGCGCTTGTCCATGCCGCGACCGAGCGTGTAGACCCGCGCCCGGTGCTGCCCATGTCAAAGCCATCAGGCAGGCGCACTTCCACACCCCAGGGCCGTCCACGTCGCCAGCCCATCCGGGAGAGGTAATTTGCCGCTGAAGCCAGCGCATCGCTGGGGTCTTCCGACCAGATGTCGCGCCGCCCGTTACCTGTAAAGTCAACGGCATATTCCTGATACGTGGTCGGAATGAATTGGGTATGGCCCATTGCGCCCGCCCATGACCCGCGCAGATTGGCGGCGCTGGTGTCGCCGCGCTGCAAGATGCGCAAGGCGGCTATCAGTTGCGATTCAAAGAACGCGCCGCGCCGCCCCTCGAAAGCCAGCGTTGCCAGCGCGGAAATAACCGGAACATCGCCGCGTTCGGTGCCGTAGCGCGATTCCAGCCCCCAGATTGCAGTAATGACTTCGGCCTCGACATCATAGCGTGCCTCAATGGCGCGTAGGGTGCTGGCATGGCGCGACAGCGCCGCGCGCCCGCCCGCCAGCCGTTCTGGCGAGACAGCGATGCCAAGATAATCCTCCAGCGTGCGGGTGAATTCTGCCTGTCGGCGGTCGCGTGCGATCACATCGGGCAAGAATCCCGCGTTGTTCAGGGCTGGTTCTACAATAGAGGCAGGTATTCCGGCGCTGGTCGCGCGGGTCTGAAACTGTTGCTTCCAGCTATCGAAAGCGGGGTTTGCCTGCGCCCGCATCGGGGCGGGTCGAGCCGGCGCGCTCATCGGTGCGCCGCCGCCCATACAGGCAGACAAGGAAAGGGCCGAAAGCCCAAGTAAACAAAACCGTCTGGAAAGATACATGACACTGCGCGCCCCATTTATGGTGTTTTGGCGACCATATCCGATTGTTCTAGCCCTGTTAAGCGGTGCAAAATCAAAATCGGCAGTATTCCCCGATCTGGCAGGTTTGGTGCTTGGTTTGAGGCATCGCGGCAGGTAGCATCTGGCAATCTGATCGGGAGTGTTCTGATGTCGCGTGTTGTGTTGCTGGTGCTGTCCTTGTCCTTACCGGGATGTGTGGCTGCAAATGTCGAAACCTCGCCGCGGCCAGAGGCGCGGGCGGAAACGAGGGCGTCGGCACCCACGGGCGATTTCGGGGTCTGGCTGGTCGGGTTTGATGCGCGCGCGAGGGCCGCAGGCATTTCACAAGCGACCCTGTCGCAGGCTCGTCCACAAATGCGCTACTTGCCCCAGACCATAACCCTGGACCGGCGGCAAAGCGAGTTCGGCGCGCGGATATGGGATTATCTGGACAGCGCTGTGACAACGGCCCGAATTTCGCAAGGACAAGCGGCGATGCGCCAGCATTCCGGCTTGCTGTCACGGATCGAGGCACGCTTTGGTGTGCCACCTGAAGTGGTTGTTGCCATCTGGGGGATCGAGACATCTTTCGGTGCGAATCGTGGCAACACGCCGACCCTTGCCACGCTTGCAACCCTTGCCAAGGACGGTCGGCGCGGCGCGTATTTCGAAGAGCAGTTGATAGATGCGCTGAAGATCGTGCAGGCGGGCGATATCAGCCCGCAAGCGATGATCGGATCATGGGCGGGGGCGTTTGGACACACGCAATTCATGCCCTCCAGCTATCTGACCTATGCGGTAGACTTCAATGGTAATGGGCGGCGTGATGTCTGGGGCAATGACCCTTCGGATGCACTGGCATCAGCGGCAAATTATCTGGCGCAGCGCGGCTGGACGCGCGGGCAGCCTTGGGCGGTAGAGGTCAGTTTGCCAAGTGGTTTTGATCTGGGCACAACCGGCCAGCGCCAGAGTGCAGAGGCATGGGGCAGGGCGGGGTTACGCCCTGCGGCCGGGGGCGCGCTTGCTTCGGGCATGTCGCGTCTGATCTTGCCCGGTGGTGCGCGCGGCCCCGCATTTCTGGCCTATGCCAATTATGATGTGCTGAAGGAATACAACATCTCTGACGCCTATGTGCTGGCATTGGGGCATCTGTCGGATCGTCTGCGCGGGGCGGGGGCCTTGCGTGGGCAGTGGCCGCGTGGCGACCGCGCGCTAAGCCTGTCCGAACGCACAGAATTGCAGCGCAGGCTGAATGCGCTGGGTCATGATACAGGCGGCATAGACGGGCGCATTGGTCCCGCAACTGTCGCGGCGGTGCAGGCATGGCAGCGGTCGGCGGGTATTCCGCCTGATGGTTATGTCAATGCCGACCTGCTGGCACGATTGCGAAACTGAACGCGCTTGTTGCATCAGCGCATAGCGCGCGGGCTGGGGCGCGTTGCCGTATTCGCGGGGGTGGCTGCCGGGTGACACGCCCCCCAGATTAGGCTGGCATCGCGCGCGATGCAGCGTGCTTCAAGCTCCGAGAGCAATGCGCATGCGCGCCCCTTGTCGCCGCCAGCGCGCAGCAACGCTGCTTTCCAGTGTTTGAGCACCGATTTCGCACTCCAGGGCAAGATCGCGGTTGCAAGCCATTGGCGCAATTCACGTGGAAGCTGGTCAAACTGCGCCATGGGAGAGTGCCTGCGGCCCAATCTGGTCTTGATATTGCGTGCCATCCTTTACGCGACCTTGCGCTGGCCCCATTGCGGGAAGGGGTCCGCAAGCTCTGTCCAGTTCTGGGGGGTGAATTCTGTGGCGTCGATCAGGCAGGCATCCAGCGCGGCTGTAATCGCGGCCTTGTCCATTCCTGCTCCGATAAAGACCAGCTCCTGCCTGCGGTCACCCCAAGGCTCCACCCAGTTTTCGCGCATTTTCGCCAAAGCTTCGGGATGGTCAGGCCAGCGCTCTTGCGGGACGGCGGCCCACCACCCCCCAAGCGGCGCCACGCTGGACATGGCGCCCGCAAGCGAGAATTCGGCGACCCAGTTGGGTCGGGTCGCCACCCAGAAATGCCCTTTGGCGCGGATCACACCGGGCAGATCGCCATTCAGGACATCATGCACCTTTGCAGGGTCAAAGGGCTGGCGTGCGCGATAGACGAAACTGGACACGCCGTATTCCTCTGTCTCGGGGATATGATCGGCAAACCCGTAAAGCTCTTTGGCCCAAAGCGGGTGTTCATGGGCTGTCTCGAAATCGAACAGGCCGGTGTCAAAAATGCGCGCGGCATCGACGCGTGATTGGTCCGTCTCGATCAGTTGGGCATCGGGGTTAAGGGCCTTGATGATCTTGCGCGCGGCATCCGTACGCTCGCGCCCGGCATCACTGACCTTGTTGAGCAGAATGACGTCGGCAAATTCAATCTGCTCGGTCAGCAAATTGACAAGGCTGCGCTCATCCTCATCGCCCAGTGTTTCCCCCCGGTCTGACAGGAAGTCATGGCTGGAGAAATCCTTGAGCAGATTAACCGCGTCCACGACTGTAACCATCGTGTCCAGCCGCGCCACATCCATCAGGCTGTCGCCTGCTTCATCCCGAAACTCGAAAGTCGCAGCCACGGGCAAGGGTTCGGAAATGCCAGTTGATTCGATGAGAAGATAGTCAAACCGCCCTTCAGCAGCCAGTCTGCGCACCTCGGCCAGCAGGTCGTCGCGCAGGGTGCAGCAAATGCAGCCATTGGACATTTCAACCAGCTTTTCTTCGCCGCGCTTTAAATCCACGCCGGCTGCGATCAGGTCGGCATCAATATTCACTTCGGACATGTCATTGACGATGACTGCAACGCGCCGCCCATCGCGGTTATTCAGCACATGGTTGAGAAGGGTGGTTTTTCCAGCGCCCAGAAAACCGGACAGAACCGTTACGGGCAGACGCGGGGCGGATGTGTTCATGTCGGCACCTTTTAAAATGATATAACATAACATTTAAAGGGCGTGTGGCGTGGGCGCAAGGGGGCCAAAGCAAAAAGCGCGCGCCGGGCTGGGCGCGCGCTGAGAAACCGGGCAATGGAAAGCAGGGTTACGCCTTGCCCTTGTAGATATCGACCAGCTTGGCCAGCATCGACAGCGCTTCATCCCGTGGGCGCTGAAAGCTGTTGCGCCCGATGATCGAGCCATTACCACCACCATCGCGAATAGCGCGGGCATCGTCATAAACCGAATCTGCGCCCTTCTTCGCGCCGCCGGAAAATACAACAATACGCCGGCCATTGAAGCTGGACTGCATGCAATGCTTCACGCGCGCAGCCTGAGTGGCGATGTCGATCTGCTGATCTTCATAAACCTTCTTCGCCTCGGGCAGCATCAGATGATCGGTCGAGAGCTTGATCTTGATGATATGCGCGCCCAACAGCGCCGCGATTTGTGCGGCATAGGCTGCAACGTCAATACCTGTCTCGCCATCCTTGGTGATCGCCTCGCCGCGCGGATAAGACCAGATCACGGTCGCAATGCCCTTTGCAGCAGCTTCCTCGCGCATGGCCGAGATTTCCTCGAACATGTCCAAGGCGCAATCGCTGCCGGGATAGATGGTGAACCCGATTGCTGCGCAGCCCAGACGCAGCGCATCATCGACAGAGCCGGTGATCGCCTGATTCTTGCCAGCCGTGTCGGACATGAGCGAATTGGCGCTGTTGACCTTCAGAATGGTCGGGATCTGGCCTGCATAGGTATCGGCACCAGCCTCGATCATTCCAAGCGGCGCGGCATAGGCGTTCAACCCTGCATCGAGGGCGAGTTGATAGTGATAATGCGGGTCATAAGCGGCGGGGTTGGCCGCAAAGGTACGGGCGGGGCCATGTTCGAATCCCTGATCGACAGGAAGGATGATCATCTTGCCCGTCCCGCCCAGCTTGCCCTGCATCAGCATGCGGCACAGATTGGCTTTCACGCCGGGGGTTTCGCCCTCGTAATTTGCGAGTATCTTTTGAACGATGCGGGTAGCGCGCATTCTGGTTCTCCTGTCCGGTGGTTGTTTTCAGGCAGGGTTAATCTGCTGCTTGTGGCGAAACAATGACGAAGGCGCACCTTCGCGCTCAAGATAGCGCAAACACTGACTCGAAAAGCAAAAAATCAACAAAACCGCAGCGCGTAGGCGCAGCTCACAATCTAGGCTAGTATGTCATGAGTTGGAGCGGGTGAAGGCGTTCCAACCGGGGTAAAGTGCTGTAACATGCAGTGTCATAATTCATTGAAATTGCTTACTTTCTGAAAATGCTTGTCGCTTCCTGTTGCATCCTGTAACACCCAATGTTATCTTTTTTGTGGGGTATGATTGCGGGTGCAATTTGCCGTGTTGGAGTTGAAAGGCGGAATCGAACCATGCCGAAGAAAGCAAGAGAGCTATCAGCTAAGGAAGTGCGCGACCTGAAGCACCCCGGCAAAGGCCGCAACGTGGTGTTTCCTGTTGGGGGCGTTGCTGGCCTTCTGTTGCAGATCACACCGACCGGCGCGCGATCTTGGTTGATGCGCACGACAGTTGGAAGCCGCCGCAGGGATATCGGGCTTGGGGGCTTTCCAGATGTGACGCTTGCACAGGCGCGAGAGCGGGCCAGAGAGGCCAAGGACGCGATCAGGCAGGGCATTGACCCTGTAGAGCAAAGGAAGGCCGCACGCGCGGCGCTGGTGGCCGCACAGGCGCGGGGGCTGACCTTCAAACAGGCTTGGGAACGGTTTTCAGCGCAGAAGGTGAAAGAGTTTTCAACAGACCGCTACAGGGGCCAATGGAAAGCAACCGTTGAAACATACGCCTTGCCGGAACTAGGCAAGATGCTGGTCGCGGATATCACGTTGCAGGATATCTTGCGCGTATTGCAGCCCCTTTGGGATGACAAGACCGTAACCGCAGTGAAGGTGCGGGAACGTGTTGAAAAGACATTGGCATGGGCAACGGTAAACGGTCATCGAGAAGGGCCGAACCCTGCTGCATGGCGCGGCAATCTGGAAATGGTGCTGACAGCCCCTTCCAAGGTTTCAGGCGCAAAGAATTATCCCGCATTGCAGATTGATGACGCAGGGCGCTGGTGGCAGGCATTGCAGGCGCGTGAAGGTATGGGCGCAAGGGCGCTGGCCTTCCAAGCATTGACCGCTACACGATCCGGCGCGATCCGCTTTGCGACATGGGATGAAATCGACCTTTCAAAGCGTCTTTGGACGATCCAGCCGGGGCGGCAATCGTCAAAGATACCCGCAAACGAGAGTGCAAAGCGCATTCCCCTGACTGATGACATGGTGGCCTTGCTGGAAGCCCTGCCAAAGGCGCAGGGCAGTGATCTAGTATTCTGGGCACCCAAAGGCGGCGCGCTATCGGATGCTACCTTGGCAAAGGTTATGCGCACGATCCATGAGGCCGATCAGAAGGCGGGCGGCAAGGGCTATGTGGACGCCGCGACAGGTGAAGCCGCAGTGCCACACGGGCTGCGCAGTTGCTTTAGATCGTGGGTTGCAGAGCGCACGGGCTTTGATGCTGACATGGCCGAAATCGCGCTGTTTCATAAGGTGGGATCGAAGGTGCAACAGGCTTATGACCGATCCGATCAGGTGGATAAGCGGCGCGGCATGATGCAGGCTTGGGGCGACTTCCTGAATGGGCGGCAAGCTGAAAAAGTGGTGCAGCTACAGGGGGCGCGGGCATGAGCATTGGCGAAACACGCGGGACGAAACGCGCTAAATATATCGTTACAGGCGGGGCCGTGCCGGATGTTGCCGCAGATATCGAAGCCTTGCGCCTGAAGTATGATTTGCCGCCTTCATTTTGGGAAAGCCTCATTCGTCACTTGCAGGACAAATTTACGGTTGGTCTGGTTCAGCGGGTGCAGGGTGATTTTGAAAGACAAATTGAAGCTGTTGAGAATAGCGCGAAGGAATTCATGGCCGCGTTCACAGCGCTTAACAAGACCAAAGCCGGAAAGAGAATGGCACAGATGGCCGGTCGAGATGTAATCGAAAACCCCGAATTTTACCGAGCCATGAAGGCTTTCCAAAACCTTCAGGAAAGACAGGCTTTTGAAGGATATCCCGCCGGATATTTTCGGCAAACTATTCTGGAAATTTCCACAATGAAGCCTGAATGGCAGGCAACGGAAATCACACGCTTTTGCGAAGCGCTTGAAGCCATATTTCCGAAGCAAATTTTCCCGCCGGATCGTGAACCAACCGCGCGGCGCGATTATGTAAAGAACTGTTTAAAAACAATCGGGTAAACTCCATTCTTAATCAGATTAGTTTACCTTTTGAAGCAATAGGTTTTGTGTGAATATTAGGATGCATCCGTAACAAAAGGGTGCATTATGTTTCTATCTGACAAACAACTAGCGGCGCGATATGCCGTAGCGCGTCAAACGATCTGGCGCTGGTCACGCAAGGGCCGCTTTCCCAAACCCGTAACACTATCGCAGGGCGTCACGCGCTGGCGTCTTTCCGATGTTGAGAATTGGGAGGGGGCGAAATGATGCAAGGCCCATTTATTCCCGATGATGTAGCGGAAGTTTTGAAGAATGCTGAAGCCGTCTTGCAGGCAAAGGCTAAACGCCTTGAGCGCCTCTTGATGATTTACGGCGATGGCGCTGAAGATGTTGAATTGGATGATGGTCAAATCTGGGAATGGGAAGTTTCGATTGATCATGGCGAAGTCGAACGCCTAGCGCAGAACCTTCGCGGAATAGCGGAATTTGCGGGATGGCTTGCAAATTTCACGGTTGATCCAAGTGATGAAGCGGGGGGGCGAGCATGATGACGACCGATCTAGACGAACTTTATAGCGGCTATGTCCGGTTGTTTATCGGCCACCTTGGAAAACAAGACGCGCCACACCGCAACGTTATGGCGGCTGCGATGATGACGGCAGCTTGCGCGCATGAAAGCCATGTGCAGGGCGTCTTTTCTTGCGCGGAAAAGTTGCGTGATCTGGCCGATGAAATCGAGCGCGGCGAAGGGCCAGCGCGGGGGCCGATGCAATGAATATGCAGGACAAGATCAGCGGTTGCGCACAGGCAGCGCAAGAATACGCCGCGCGCGGCTGGCATGTTTTCCCGGTTCCAGTTGGAAAGAAGGAAAGCCACAAGAGCGCCAAATTCAGCAATGGCCGCAAATGGGGCGCGACAGATGACCCGCAAGAAATCGCGCAGGATTGGCGACAATGGCCTGAAGCAAATATCGGGATCGTTTGCGGGCCGAAATCGGGCTTGCTGGTTATCGAGGCCGACACAGAGGCGGGCCACGGTGTAGACGGTATAGGCAACCTTGCCGCGCTGATCGAACAGAACGGGCCTTTGCCTGATACAATCGAAGCGCTTTCACCTTCTGGATCGTGGCACCTGTTTTTCAAATGGCCTGAAGGTTGGGATATCCGCAACAGTGCAGGGCAGGTTGCGCCGGGTGTAGATGTGCGCGGCGATGGTGGCATGGTGGTGGCAGTGCCAAGCGTTAAGCCCGGTCACGACAAGCCCTATCGCTGGAAAAACCCGCCGGGGCTGTTCGACCTGGGCGATTGCCCGGAATGGCTGTTGCGCCTTTGCCTGAAGCCAGAACCCAAACTTTCAGAGCGTGCCATGCCTATGCGCAGCACCGGCAATGCGTGGGCAGAAACCGCCTTGCGTGGCGAAATCGCAGAATTGCTGGCAGCGCCAGAAGGCAAGCGAAACGCCGCATTGAATAAAGCCGCCTTCAGCTTGGGGCAGATCGTGGCAGGGGGCAGCTTGTCAGAAGGGCTAGTAGTGGAACGTCTTACAGTGACAGCGCAAGGAATAGGGCTTGATCCGGTCGAGATTGAACCCACAATTCAATCAGGAATGCAGGCAGGCGCAAAAGAGCCGCGCGCACCGAAATCAGATTTACCCGCTCACACAAGCGACGGTGAACCGCGCCCAAATCAGCGCGATGACGCCTTGGACTTGTCACACGATGCGCTTGCAAATGAAATGGGCAGGCGCGGGTTTAGTCGGAATGCCCGCTATGTGTCCACATGGGGCAAATGGCTGTTCTGGGATAGAACCCGATGGACGGTTGATGAGCGTATGGAACACATGACGCGAACCCGCGAATTTCTGCGCACCCGCGCGGCTGAAATGCTGGCATGGGCAGAACGGAAAGCCGCAACGCTTGATGTTGAAAAGGCCGACAAGCTGCTGAAATGGGCAGAACAGGAAGCCCGAACACTACGCAACAAGAACACGGTTGCAGCGATTGAAAGTCTTGCACGGTCGAACAGTGACAGTGTGGCAAGCCCTGATCTGTTTGATGCTGACCGGCTATTACTTGGAACACCCGGCGGGACAGTTGATCTGAGCACAGGTAAGATGCGCCTTGCACGCCGCGAGGATTACATCACGAAATTGACCAGCGTCACGCCGCAATCAGGAACGCCGCGCCTATGGCTGCAATTCCTGAATGAAATCTTTGACGGTGACGCCGATCTGGTGGCCTTCATGCAACGCGCCGCAGGCTATGCGCTGACCGGGGAGACGCGCGAACATAAGCTACTGTTTCTTTACGGCACAGGCCGCAACGGTAAGTCAGTTTTTCTGAATATGCTGTTCGATATCTGGGGCGATTATGCCAAACGCGCAGCCGCGCAAACCTTCCTGAACACCAACGGCGACAAACACCCGACAGATGTTGCAGGGCTTCAGGGTGCAAGGCTGGTTGCCGGTTCTGAATTGCCCAAAGGTAAGACATGGGATGAAAGCGTAATCAAAGACCTGACCGGCGGCGACAAGATGACCGCACGGTATATGCGCCAAGACTTTTTCGACTTTGACCCACAATTGACCCTGATGATTGCAGGCAACAATCAGCCTTCATTCCGGGGCGTTGATGAGGCGATCAGGGCGCGCGTGGTGCTGGTTCCGTTTACCGTCACGATACCGCCAGAACGCCGCGACAAGCACCTGCCCGACAAGCTGAAGGCCGAGGCGGGGCAAATACTCGCATGGGCTATAGAGGGGGCGCTACAGTGGCAGGAAAAGGGGTTGGACGTGCCAGCCAAGGTTGCAGCGGCATCAAGTGAATACTTTGACGATGAGGATACGCTAGGCCAATTTCTGACAGATGAAACAGAACGCGAGGCAATGGCCTTTGTCACTACATCGTCACTGCACCAACGCTTTGCCCAATGGTGCGATCTGCAAGGGCTGAATAGCTGGACGCTGCGCACGCTTCAGAAGGAAGTCAGATCACGCGGCTATGACGTTACACGCCGCAATATCGGGGCAGGCTTTCTGGGCTTGAAGCTGAAATGAGGGCGAAAGTGTAGGAAGTGTAGGTTCTAGGGTTATCGGGCGTATAGCTAAATCAGAACGTCTTTTTCCCTATACGGTGGATAAGGGGCAAACATACACTTCCTACACTGTGCCGCAAAACTGGGGCGATATGCCTTTGTGAAACATGGTTCCAATGGTCGGAACATATCAAAGGGGCGGTAACGAGGGATTAAGATTTGCTTTCTCTCTCACTGAAATTCAGGGCGATATGTTCAGCGCAACATAACGCATAAAATTGACCCGCTACCCGTCAAAATGCACGGTTCTATTCCCATGACAGGGGCCGCACAGCATCGATAACATTGATAATTACAGGATGCTACATTGCAACCCTATATCATACCCTACAAAAAAGCGGTATGATGTGACTGAAACTAGGGGGCAGATATGCCAGACTTGCCGCAAAGATACAGCGCAGATTGGATTGAAAAGCTGGACGGTCGCACGACACTTGCAAAGGTGGTGCAATCCCGGCTGGCCGAATTGCAGGCTGATCTAGGCGGGCCGGATGCGCTTTCATATCAAGAGCGCAGCTTGACCCGGCGCGCGGTATGGCTGGAAGCCCTGATCGAGAGCCGCGAGACAGCATTGGCGCGGGGTGAAGAAATTGAAGAAGGCGTTCACACGCAATCAATCAATGCCCTGATGGGCGTTTGGAAAGCGCTTGGCCTTCAGCGCCGGGCGCGTGACGTGACCGATCTGGCAACGTATCTGCGCAGCAAGGGGGCCGCATGATGCTGGTCACGATCAGACCCGGACCCGTTTTGCATGTTTGGAAAGATGGGCAAGAGGTGGCGCAGGTGAAGCTATCCATCCCGGCGGCGCTGACCCTGCTGGCCGATCTGGCAACCGCGATCAGGGGGCGCAGATGACCGTCACGATCCGCGATGCAATGACCGATCCGCAGTTATTTGGCGATACCTTTGCAGGCGACAGCTTCAAGGCATGGCGCGCACTGCTATCAGGCTTTTACGGTCTGCCCTTGTCGGATGATGAGGCCGCGATCTGGCAACAGGTCACAGCGCGCACAGAAACGCCACAGGAAGCCCATGACGAACTTTGGCTAGTGGTTGGAAGGCGTGGCGGCAAGAGCCATGCAGCGGCCTTGCTGGCAGTGTTTGAAGCCGCATTCAAGGATCACCGGGATAAGCTGGCCGCAGGTGAGTTTGCAACCGTGATGCTGATTGCAGGTGACAGACCACAGGCGCGCACGCTGTTGCGCTATGTGCGCGGGTTGTTTGAACACCCGATGTTGAAGCCCCTTGTTCAGCGCGAGACAGCCGAAGGGCTGGAACTGACAAACCGTAGCGCGATTGAAGTGCATACGGCATCACACAGGGCAGTGCGCGGCTATACTTGCGCAGCCGTGATTGCAGATGAATTGGCCTTCTGGTTTTCCGATGGTGCGCGGCCTGATGCTGAAGTTATCGCGGCTGTAAGGCCAGCACTGGCAACGCTTGGGGGCAAGCTGATTGCGCTATCCAGCCCCTATGCGCGGCGCGGGATGCTTTGGACAACGTATAAAAACCGTTTCGGCAAAGCTGGCCGGGTGCTGGTGGCACAAGCCCCAAGCCGGACGATGAACCCGACCTTGCCGCAGCGTGTTGTTGATGACGCGTTGAAGGATGACAGCGCGCGGGCGTCTGCTGAATACTTGGCGCAGTTTCGCAGCGATATTGAGGCGTTTCTTTCGGTCGAGGTGGTGGACGCGGTAACGCGTGACAAGCCGCTGGAATTGCCGCCGGTCGAGGGCGTCACCTATACGGCATTTGCTGACCCGTCTGGTGGTGGTGCTGATGAGTTTACGCTTTCAATCGGTCATCGTGAAAAGGGCGTAACCGTTATTGATTTGGTGGTGGGGCGCAGGGGCAATCCGGCACAGATCACTGAAGAATTTTCCGAAATCCTGAAACATTATAGTATAACAAAAGTGTCTGGCGACCGATACGCGGGCGCGTGGGTTGTCGAGCGTTTCGCGGATCACGGGATCATCTATCAGGCCACGGCACCTGCCCGGTCTGAACTTTATCTTGCGCTAGGTCTGGCCGCACGGTCGGGCCAGCTTGAGTTGCCGCCATGCGAGGCGCTGGCGGGGCAGTTAGTGGCGCTAGAGCGGCGCACATCACGCGGCGGGCGGGATCAGATAGATCACCCACCCGGCGGGCATGATGACCGCGCCAATGCGTGTGCAGGCGTGGTGCAGGCACTCGCACAAACGAAACCGGCATTCATCTTTGAAATCGGGGACAGCAAGCGCGGCGCTGTTGCTCCGGCGGGATTGCCGGAAACACACCTTCATTAGGAGTATGCGTCATGAAAGACGATATCGTAACTGAACTGAAGGCCGCGTCTGATCGTGTGAAAGACATGGATGCGCGCCTTGCATATCTTGAGAAAGCCGAGGCGAAATCCCAAACCCCTGCATTCTATCGCGGCGGGGGCGTGGCGTCCGATGGCATGGAGTGGAAAGACGCGAATGTAGCGGATTTTCTGCGCAAGAATGCCTTGCCTGCTGGCATGGAAACCAAAGACTTGAGCATCACGGCAGACGGTCAGGGCGTGACAGTGCGCGGTGACTGGTCTGGACGTATCTTCAAGCTGATCCGCGAATCCAGCCCTATGCGGCAGGTTGCCAGCGTTATGAACACGTCCAGCAACGCGCTTGAAGTGCTGGTGGATCGTGCCGAGCCGCAATCCGCGTGGGTGAATGAGACAGCCGCGCGGGATGAAACCGCAGCTTCTTTCTTGTCGCGTCATTCAATCCCTGTTTTCGAGCACTACGCATTGCCGGTGGCAACGCAACACCTGCTGGAAGATAGTGAAATTGATGTTGAAACATGGTTGCAGGGCAAGATTGCAACGCGTTTCGGGCGTCAGGAAAGCAACGCTTTCTTCAATGGCAACGGCACCGGCGAGCCTAAAGGCATTCTGACATATGACTTTGTGCCGGATGCAGATCACGTCTGGGGCGCTGATCCTGCTGCTTACACCATTGGCGCGATCTATTCGGGCGTAGATGGTGACATTACCAATGGCAGCGTAGATGGCGCAGCGGCGCTGGATACACTGGGCGATCTGGTGGACGCGCTGAAGGCTGAATACTTGCCGAATGCGTCTTTCCTGATGACGCGGGCCATGCGCAACAAGCTGCGCAAGTTGCGGGATGCGGAAAACCGGCCTTTCTATCAGCCGTCACTTTCCGAAGCCATTCCAGACCGTCTGATGGGCTATCCCGTGCGACTGGCCGAGGATATGGGCGCGCTTGATACCGATGTTGCAGGCATCTTGTTTGGCGACTTTGGCGAGGCTTACACGGTCGCAGATCGTGTGGGGATCAGCATCATTCGCGATCAGATCACCCGTCCGGGCTTTGTTCGGTGGTATGCCCGCAAGCGTTTGGGCGGCGCGCTGACAAACCCCGAGGCGGTGAAAGCGTTGATCTTGGGCAGCGAGCCTGAGTGATGAGAACCCTTCCGCGCGGGGACGTGTGCGCGGCGTGGATTAGCCGGATCGTGCCACGCCATGAAAAACACCGGCAGCATGGGGGCGTTTCCGAAGTTGCGTTGACCATGCAGGGGCAGGCTTTCGGGCCTGCCCTTTTTCACAGGAGAGGAACCAATGGCACAAAACCCTGAATTGCACCTATGGCGGGCCGTGCTGGTCGCTGGATTGGATGACGCAGCAAAGGCCAAGACGCCAGCCGATGCGGCATGGATCAGGTCACGCGACTTTGTGCTGGTCTGTCATCTTGCGCAGGTGGACCCGCAAGCCGTGTTGGAAAGATATACGCCAGAGCGATTCGCAAAAATGCCGAAGGTGGCATGAAACAAGCGTTTTTTCGTTGATGGGTATTCAGGCGGGTAAGCCAAAAACCATTCAGAAAAGCCGTTTAATTTCATGCACTTACGGGGATTTTTGGAGCGGGTGAAGGGAATCGAACCCTCGTTGTCAGCTTGGGAAGCTGCTGCTCTACCATTGAGCTACACCCGCATATAGGTCGCAATACTCTGCGCCCCATACCACGTCAAGTCGGTTCAGAACGGGATTTCGTCATCCATATCTGCCGGGCCGGATGGGGCAGAGCCGCGCCCGGAGCCGTAATTGCCGCCGCGATCCTGGCCTCTGCCATAATCGCCACCGCCGCCGCTGCTGCCACCGCCATCTGCGCGACTACCCAGCATCGTCAGTTCACCCCTGTAAGGACGCAGAACGATTTCAGTCGAATACCGGTCTGCGCCAGACTGGTCTTGCCATTTGCGGGTTTCCAGCTGCCCTTCGATATAGACGGTCGAGCCTTTGCGCAGATACTGTTCCGCGATCCGCACCAGCCCTTCGTTGAAAATTGCAACACTGTGCCATTCGGTCTTTTCGCGCTGTTCGCCCGTGTTCTTGTCGCGCCAGCGTTCGGATGTGGCAATGCGCAGATTGCAGACCTTGCCGCCACTGGGAAAGCTGCGGATCTCGGGGTCGCGCCCCAAATTTCCAATGATGATGACCTTGTTGACAGATCCTGCCATAACATTCCCCTTAACGTTTAGCGCGGACCCGAAACCCGAATCCGTTTTGCTATTAGCTGCGCGTTCATTCCTTATCGGGGCGGCATGGTAAAGAAGCAATGAATATGCGCAACCCAACAGTAGGGCGACGAGCAAGATTTGCTGGAAAAAAAATTCTCAACTGGGTAGAGAAGGATATGGAGTCTGTCGTCTCACAAAAATGCCGCTTACACGCGCTGCGACTTGTGCCGCTTCTGGCGCTGGTGAGTACGGTTGTGGCGTCACCCGCAATCGCACAGGGCCTTAATTTATCCGGCGCTGATCGGAACCGGCTGGATACGGTGCGCGCGGCAAGCAGGGTGATAGACGGACGCCTGTCAGAACAATATTCGGCCTCGGCCAGATTGCTACCCAAATCAGCATCGGCGTCGGCAGCGACTAGTATCCCGCGCTATAACGGTGCTTATAACGGTGCCTATCTGGAACTCGCGCGCGCCGCAGCGCGCCGCCACAACATTCCGGAAGATCTGTTCTTGCGGCTTGTACACCAAGAAAGTCGCTGGAACCCCGGTGCGATTTCGTCAAAAGGGGCGATCGGGCTGGCACAGCTTATGCCCGGAACAGCGCAGATGCTGCGTGTCGACCCGAATGATCCGCAACAGAACCTCGAGGGCGGAGCGCGCTATTTGCGCATGATGTTCGACAAATTTGGCGACTGGAGGCTGGCATTGGCAGCCTATAATGCCGGCCCCGGCAAGGTGGAGCAACATGGCGGCATTCCCCCTTATGCCGAAACGCGGGATTACGTGCGCATCATCCTTGGCGCGGGGTAATTTTCGGGCTTGCAGCGGCGCGCCCGTCTGAGCAGATTGGCGAAAATCCTTTTTATCCCGGAGTCGCCATGCCTGCCCTAGACCTTGATTTCGTGCGTGCCCAGTTTCCCGCTTTTGATCATCCCGACCTTCAGGGGCAGGTGTTTTTCGAGAATGCAGGCGGTTCTTACACCTGCAAGCCTGTCATCGACCGGCTGATCCGGTTCTACCATAGCCGCAAGGTGCAGCCCTATGGTGCCTACAAAGCGTCTCGTCTTGCCGGGGAAGAGATGGACGAGGCACGCAGCCGGTTATCGGCCATGATGGGGGTTGAGGTTGACGAGCTGAGCTTTGGGCCTTCAAGCACGGCCAATACCTATGTGCTGGCGCAAGCCTTTGGCGAGTGGTTGGCCCCCGGTGACGCGATTATCGTGACAGATCAGGACCATGAGGCGAATACCGGCCCGTGGCGCAGGCTTGCCGCGCGCGGGGTCGAGGTTCGGGAATGGACGATTGATCCGCAAAGCGGGCATCTGGACCCGGCTGCGCTGTGGAACTTGTTGGATGATAGGGTAAAACTGGTCTGCTTTCCGCATTGTTCCAATGTGGTGGGTGAGGTTAATCCGGTTGCTGAAATTTGTGCGCGCCTGCGCGATGCGGGTGTGTATTCCTGTGTTGACGGGGTTTCCTATGCGCCGCATGGGTTGCCAAATGTGGCGCAACTGGGCGCGGATATATATTTGTTCTCGGCCTACAAAACCTATGGCCCGCACCAAGGGTTGATGGTGATCCGGCGCGCATTGGGCGAGGTGCTGCCCAATCAGGCGCATTATTTCAACGCCGATGTGCTGTACAAGCGCTTCACCCCGGCGGGCCCGGACCATGCGCAAATTGCGGCCTGTGCCGGAATGGCAGACTATATTGACGCGCTGCATGCGCATCATTTCGGTGCCGCGCAGGGCGGTTCCGAAGCGGCACCACACCAGCGCTGCGCAGATATTCACGACCTCATGCGCGATCATGAAATCAGATTGCTGCAACCTTTGCTGGACCATCTTTCAGGCCGCAATGATATACGCTTGCTGGGACCAATGACAGCACAGGGCCGCGCGCCGACGGTTGCCTTGGGTCACGCGCGCCCGGCCGCAGATTTGGCGCAGGCCCTTGCCGACAAGGGAATTATGGCAGGCGGCGGCAGTTTCTATGCCGACCGCGCCCTTCGCGCACAAGGCATTGAGCCCGCGCATGGGGTGCTGCGCTTGTCTTTTGTGCATTATGCAACGCAAGACGACCTTGACCGCCTGTTAACAGCACTAGATGAGGTGTTGTAGAATAACATGGATACAGGTCACAGGTTTTGAGCGACACACGCCCCATTCTATTGTGGTTCCGGCGCGACTTGCGGCTGAGCGATCATCCTGCCTTGAGTGCTGCGGCGCACAGCGGTCGTGCGGTTATTCCCGTGTTCGTGCATGACGAAATCACCCAGCGGCTTGGCGCTGCGCCGAAATGGCGACTTGGGCTGGGAGTTGAGGCATTCGCCGAAAGCCTTGGCGAACTTGGCCTGAAGCTGATCCTGCGCAAGGGGGATGCGCTGGAGGAAATATCCAGACTTGTGGATGAGACAGGTGCCGCTTCGGTGTGGTGGATGCGCCAATATGACCCCGAACAGATCAAGCGCGACACCAAAGTGAAATCCGCCCTTCAAGGTGATGGGGTAGAGGCCAAGAGTTTTCCCGGCCATCTGATGTTCGAGCCTTGGGATGTACAGACCGGACAGGGCAAATTCTATCAGGTCTATACGCCGTTCTGGCGGGCCGTGCGCGCACGCGATGTCCCCGACAGGCTGAGTGCGCCGAACAAGGTTAAAGCGCCTGAGCAGTGGCCGGACAGCGATGATCTGGACGACTGGCGGATGGGGGATGCGATGAACCGCGGGGCCGAGGTCGTACGCCCTTATCTGCATGTTGGTGAGGCCGCCGCGCGACAGCGGCTGGCAATTTTCGCGCGCGACCGGATCGACAGCTATCACACCGACCGCGACCGGATGGACAGTGACGCGACATCCGGACTGTCTGAAAACCTGACATATGGCGAGATCAGCCCCTTGGCCCTTTGG
The DNA here is from genome assembly GCF_004366635.1 of Roseinatronobacter bogoriensis DSM 18756. Classification (GTDB taxonomy): domain Bacteria; phylum Pseudomonadota; class Alphaproteobacteria; order Rhodobacterales; family Rhodobacteraceae; genus Roseinatronobacter; species Roseinatronobacter bogoriensis. The sequence continues at coordinate 196,832 of NZ_SORN01000002.1, forward strand.
GACGCTGGACAGAGGGCACTGGCCGATGGCAAGGCCGGGGCCGAAACCTTCCTGAAGGAAGTGGTGTGGCGTGAATTTGCGTATCATCTCGTGTATCATACGCCGCATATTACAAATGAAAGCTGGCGCGCAGGGTGGGAGAGTTTCCCTTGGCGCGCCGAGTCCGAGGAGACAATGCGCTGGAAGCAGGGCCGCACGGGTATACAGATTGTCGATGCCGCGATGCGTGAATTGTATGTGACAGGACGGATGCACAACCGCGCGCGGATGCTGGTTGGATCTTACCTGACCAAGCACATGATGACACATTGGCGCGTCGGGCAGGATTGGTTTGCCGAATGCCTTGTCGATTGGGACCCGGCGGCCAATGCGATGGGCTGGCAATGGGTTGCCGGGTCTGGCCCGGATGCGTCGCCCTATTTTCGGATATTCAACCCGGACACGCAGGCCGAAAAATTCGACCCCAAGCGTGCATACCGGACACGCTGGGTGGCCGAGCTTTCCCAATCGCCCCCAGAAACGGCGATGGCATTTTTTGATGCTTGTCCACGTTCGTGGAACTTGCGCCCCGATGCGCGCTATCCTGAACCGGTGGTCGACCTGACCGCAGGCCGGAACAGGGCGTTATCGGCATATGAACAAAGAAAAACAGCCTGAAACGGCGTATACAGGGACATCAGTGCAGATGAATGACATGGCACCAGCATTGCAATCAAAGCAGCCGATTCTGACCACGCTTGATGGGCAGCAGGACTTGCCGCGCTATTTCAAACAGGCCTATACGCGGGCGACTTTGCTGAATAAAGGGCGACTTGACGTTGTCATGCCTGATGGCCGGAAATTCCGTGTTGATGGCACTGCACCGGGCTATGTTGCCGAGCTGCATGTCCGCGACCCCGACCTTTTCGGGCGACTGATCAGAGAAGGCGATGTCGGGTTTGCTGAATCCTATATGGAAGGGGGGTGGTCCACCCCAAACCTGCAAGCCTTCATGGACCTGATCAATGATGACAACCCCGCGCTCTATGATGAGGCGGTGGGAATGCGCATCATGCGTCTTGTCGAACGCGCACGTCATTGGCTGCGTTCCAACTCCAAGACGCAGGCGCGCAAAAATATTTCTTACCATTATGATCTGGGCAATGAGTTCTACGGGCTGTGGCTGGATGACAGCATGACCTATTCATCGGCCATTTTCAGCACCGGACAGGAGAGTCTGGAAGCCGCGCAAGAGGCCAAATATTGCGCGATGGTAGACCGGATGGGGGTGAAGCCGGGCGATCATGTACTGGAAATTGGCTGTGGCTGGGGGGGCTTTGCCGAATATGCCGCTGCCAAGCGCGGGTTGAAAGTTACGGCGTTGACGATCAGTGCGGCACAGCGGGAATATGCGCTGGCGCGGATGGCAAGATCAGGACTGTCCGATCAGGTCGAAATCCGCATGCAGGATTATCGCGACACGGATGGCCATTTCGACGGGATCGCTTCGATCGAGATGTTCGAAGCTGTGGGCGAGAAATACTGGCCGCGTTACTTCAAATCTGTCTTTCAGCGTTTGAAACCGGGTGCGCGTGCAGCGATCCAGATCATCATGGTCCCTGATGAGAGATTTGCCTCTTATCGTAAACATGTTGATTTCATACAAAAATATATCTTTCCGGGTGGCATGTTGGGCGCGCCCAGTCCTGTGCGGGATGTCGCCGAAAAGCAAGGTTTGGAATTTGTCGCCACGCATGACTTTGGCCAAAGCTATAGCGAGACACTGCGCCGCTGGAACCAGAGTTTTCAGGCGCGTTGGCCCGAGATCGAGACCTTGGGTTATGATGCGCGGTTCAAACGTATGTGGGAGTTTTATCTGACATCCTGTGCAGGGGCTTTTCGCAGCGGGACATGTGATGTCACCCAGTTGGTATTGCAAAAACCTAACGCGTAATAAGCACCTATGACGCAAGGGCGGATTGCGCCCGCGGTTTTCGGCGGCTATTCTGTGGCGCATGTACAGATAAAGGTCCGCCATGCCCACGCTTACCAGATTGCTTGCATTCCTGTTGTTTGGCGGTGTGGCTTACTTTTTGGCGTCAAAGTATCAGGGCTTGAGCCCTGAATTTCCAGAATCGCAAACGACAAATCTTTTCTTCGCGGTGGTCGCGGCTTGCGTCGGTTGGACATTTGTAGGTCGGCGTATTACTTCAAATATACTTCGGTCGGTATTTGTTGTGCTGCAAGGGTATATCGCAACCTTTCTTTTGGCGCTTGCCATTGGCGGGCTGTATCAGATCTTCGCCAGAGGCTATCAGATGCGCTACCGCAGCTTTGGTGACGCTCTGGAGGGGAGCGCAAATCAAGGCTGGTCAATCTTGCAGCAGATCTCCACCGTGGATTTTGTGACGGTGATCCTTGGGAGTCTTGTTGCAATAAGCCTTTGCCTGTCTTTCTTCTTCCGGATTGCAGAAGCAAGACGCCTCTCCCAATGAGTCGCCCTGTTTTCCTGTTTGGACCGCTGTCGGATATTTCCGCATCACGAGAGATTATCGGCACAGGGTCAGTGGGGCAGAGCGTGGTTCTGAGTGATCATACGCTCTGCGTGACCGGGCCTGATGTCTTGCCCTGCCTTGTTGCCAGTCCCGGTGCGAACGTGTCGGGAATTGTTGTGTTTCCTGACCATGATAGTCTGCTGAAGCTAGAGAGGTTTCATAATCTGTTCGGGGCAATAGCAGGGCAGGTCGTCTTGCAGACTCACGGGCAGGAAAGCGTCGTTCAGAGTTTTTTCCTGCCTTCTGACAAGGCACCGCATGACGTGGAGGCAGCACCTGTCTGGACCCCGGAGCAGCGCCAGATCATGGGTATGGCCAGTCTTGAAGTTTTGCATCTGGTCGCCAACTACCCGCTGGACGCATTGAAAGCGCGCTGGCCTATGGGGCTGGCGCATGCTGCCTCACGCCGACGCGCCTGTGCCGAACCAGCGCCTGCGCTGCAACGCAATGCTTGGACACCGGAAGATGTGGCCCTTGCACAAGGCAAAAGGCCATATGCATGGTATTTTTCAGTCGCCGAGGATGACTTGCGGTTTCGCAAATTTGACGGCGAGTTCAGCGCGGAAGTGAAGCGTGCGGGCTTTGTCATGTGTGACGCGGTCACAGTGCTGCCCTACGATCCTACGCGCGACGTGGTGATGGTAATTGAACAGTTCCGGTATGGCCCTTGGTTGCGCGGTGCGCGCAACCCTTGGTTATTGGAACCCGTGGCAGGGCGGGTAGATCCGTTTGAAAGCCCGGAAGACTGCGCTTTGCGCGAAACACAGGAAGAAGCGCAGATTACATTGCAGAAAGACTGTCTTTTGCCGGTTGGCCATGTCTACCCCTCACCGGGGGCGATAACCGAGTTTCTGTATCAATATGTCGCCCTTGCGGAACTGCCCGCCGGGTCTGAAGGGGTTTCTGGTCTGGAAAGCGAAGCGGAAGACATTCGCAGCCATATCGTTTCCTTTGATGAATTGATGAACCTGATCCAGTCTGGCGAAGTGACAAACGGGCCGCTAGTGCAATCAGCCTATTGGCTGGCGCTGAACCGCGAGAGGTTGCGCGCGAATGCGCTGGTTCAGGGGCGCGGCTGACCCTTGCGCCACAAGGCCCATTGTTCGGGCGTATCAAGGTCCAGCACAGCGCGCAGGCCGGGCAGGGGGTGCAGACCGGTAGAATGACTGCCCAGCAGCGTTCTTGCACCCATATCGCCAACAAGGTTCTTCATTTCTGGAAATAATGCGCTTGGCAGAATAACCGGATGGCCGGGTTGCCCATCCACTGTGCTGGCGCGCATGGGCTGATTGGGCTGGCGCGCCTGCGCTGCAATCAAGTCGCGCATGTCATCTGCGGTAATGTCGGGCATGTCGGGCAAGGCGACCATGAGTGCCTCAGTGTTCTGTGCCAATGCCCAAGATGCACCTGCCCGCAAAGATGCGGCCAACCCTTCCGACGCGTCCTTGACGGGCAAAATGATCACGGGCAACCCCGAAAGTGCCTGCTGTCGTTCCACGTGCTCCGGGCGAAGGGCCACACCGACATATGGCGTGGCCTGCAAGGCCCTTTGCGTAACAAGCCGCAAGATTGGCTGGCCATCGACAGGCTGCAAAAGCTTGTCTGTCCCGCGCATCCGCCGCGAAGCGCCGGCGGCGGGCAGCAAGATTGCGCAGCGATCACTCACCGTTCGGGGATCAGGCCGCGCGGCGCGAACCGAAGCATCAGCAACAGCGCGATGCCCATTGTCAGCAGTCGCATATAGGCCGCAGACCCAAGCAGATGTTGCTTGAGGTCAGACCCGTCAGCCATGCCCGAAGTCACGATTTCCATGAACCAGCGCCCGGCGGGTTCGACCTGAACCCACAGAAACCAGATCACGAATGCCCCAAGAACTGCGCCCCAGTTGTTGCCAGACCCGCCAACAATCACCATCACCCAGATAAGGAAGGTGAAACGCAACGGCTCGTAGCTGCCCGGCGTCAACTGACCATCCATCGACACCATCATCGCACCTGCAAGGCCACAAACGGCAGACCCCAGCACGAAGATCATCAGGTGGCGGCGCGTGACATCCTTGCCCATTGCACGCGCAGAAATTTCGTTGTCGCGAATTGCGCGCATCATGCGGCCCCAGGGCGAATTCAGCGCGCGTTCAGCCAGCCAAATGAGTATGGCAAGCACGATCAGGAACAATGCGCTATATCCAAGACCAGATACGACCGAAGCCGTTTGCGACACGCTCCAGCCCAAGGTTTCTGCCAATGACTGAACCCAAGGCAGCGGCTGCAACTCGATTGGCCGCGCAACTGGCCGCTCAATTCCGGTGACATTGTTGACACCGCGCGCCAGCCAGCGTTCATGCTTGAGCACGGCAATCACGATTTCCGAAATACCCAAGGTCGCGATGGCCAGATAGTCTGAACGCAGGCCAAGGCTGACCTTGCCCACCAGCCAAGCCACCCCAGCGGCAAATACAGCGCCAACAGGCCAAGCCAGGATGACAGGCAGACCCGCGCCCCCCAAATACCCCTCAGACGCGGGGTTGACCGCTTGCACGGCCTGTTTTGCCGGGCCGAAGACGTAAGATGTCACCAAATAGCCGACAACCAGCACCGCAAAAATTGCCAGTCCACGCATCTTGCTGGGCGCCATACGTTTATAAACGACAACTGCCGCCAGAATGGTTGCGACGCCCAGCATCAGCCCCAGCATGATGCCAAGACCACCAGCCGACCAAGCCTCTGGGATCGGGGGCTGGGCGATCAGAACGACTGCAAGGCCGCCAACCGCAGTGAAACCCATGATCCCGACATTGAACAGGCCCGCATAGCCCCATTGCATATTCACACCCAGCGCCATGATTGCCGAAATCAGGCTCATGTTCAGGATGGTAACGGCAAGCTGGGGGCTTTGGAACATGGCGACCATTGCCAATACGGCAAACATGATAGCGAACAGGCCAAGATCGCGTGCGGTCAGGCTCATAGCACTTTCCCCTTGAAGATACCTGTCGGACGGAACAGCAAAACGATGACCAGAATAGCAAAGGTAACCGCGAACTTATAATCCACCGGAAGCAGTTGCATCATCGAGGTCGGCTCCAGCCCCTCGGGCATGAGATAGGTAAAGACGCGCCGCCAGGCGTAGGTGATGCCCATTTCCGCAAAAGCCACGACATAGGCCCCCACAATCGCTCCGATGGGAGAGCCGAGCCCCCCAAGAATGGCCGCTGCAAACATCGGCAACAGCAGTTGGAAATAGTTGAACGGTCTGAACCCCTTATCCAACCCGTAAAGCGTACCGGCAAGCACTAGCAGGATCGCCGTAATCGTCCATGTGATCATCACAACACGTTCCGGATTGATGCCCGACAACAAGGCCAGATCCTCGTTATCCGAATAGGCGCGCATTGATTTGCCCGAGCGGGTCCGATTGAGAAACCAGAACAAGGCCACCATGACGACCAGCGCCGTGATGATTGTCAGCGCTTGCGCGCTGCGCAGCGCCATGCCTTCGGCCAGCCCCGTGAAATCGCGGAATTCGCGCACTGTGAACAAGAAGCGGTTGCCATCTTCAAACCGTGTCTCTCCCACCCCCATGAACAGGCGGGTGATGCCATTGGTCACGAACATCACGCCCAGCGAGGCCATAACAAGGGTCAGTGGCTTGGCCTTGACCTTGCGGAAATACTTGTAAACCAGTTTATCGGCGGTCAACAAATACGCGATCATGACCAGTAGCCCGAAGGGAATGGCCAGCAATGCGGTTGGCAGACCAAAGGGTTCTGTGATGCCCTGCGCCTGCAAGAAGAAGGTGCCGCCAATCACGGCGGCGGTGCCCAGTGCCATTGTGTCGCCATGCGCAAAATGCGCAAAACGCAGGATTGAGAAGATCAGCGTGATCCCCAGCGCCCCAAGCGCAAGCTGGCTGCCATAGGCAAGGGCAGGGATCAGCATGAAATTGGACAGGCTGACCAACGCGTTTAGCGGTTCCATTGCCTTATCCCCCCAGAAAACTTTTGCGGACCTCGGGGTCGGCCAACAGGGCCTGTCCGGTGTCGGTGTATCGGTTTTCGCCCTGCACCAGAACATAGCCTTTATCGGCAATATTCAGGGCCTGGCGGGCGTTCTGTTCGACCATCAGAATGGAAATGCCAGTACGTGCGATCTCGATGATCCGGTCAAAAAGCTCATCCATCACAATCGGGCTTACACCTGCCGTCGGCTCATCCAGCATCAGAACGGAAGGCTTTGTCATTAACGCACGACCCACCGCGACTTGCTGACGCTGGCCGCCCGACAACTCGCCCGCGGCCTGCCGCCGCTTGTCGCGCAAGATCGGAAACAGCTCATAAACCTGTTCCATCGTGGCCTTGATGTCGTCGTGCCGAATGAACGCGCCCATCTCAAGGTTTTCTTCCACGCTCATGGAGGGAAAGATATTGCTCGTCTGAGGCACAAAGCCCATCCCCTTACGCACGCGGGCCTGCGGGGTCAGGGAGGTGATATCCTCGCCCTGTAGCCGCACGCTGCCTTCGCGCAGCTTCAACATACCAAATACGGCTTTCATGGCCGTCGATTTGCCAGCCCCATTCGGGCCGACAATCACGGCAATCTCGCCTTTTTCGACGGCAATCGTGCAGCTGTGCAGAATATCGGCGCCACCATAACCGCCAGTCATGCTGTCACCTATCAAGAAGGGCTGTGTCATGTCCTAGCCCTCTTCCGCAAGGCGGATCATATCCGAAATGTTGCGCATATTCTGTTCCATTTCACTTGCACTGAAGGCCGCGTCGCCGTCCAGCGCCAGAATGACATGGCGGCCATTGCCTTGCACGACAGCCGTGACCACGACATATTCGTCGTCGTAGTCAAACTCTGTCATCGTGATCATCATTCCACTGACCTGCGGGGTCTGAAAGCTGACGCGGTCCATTATATCGGGCGCCCGCTGCCCCTCCGCGGCGGCTTGCTGGATGAATTCCGCTTCAAGGCTGTCCATGATCGCATCCAGCGAAAGCGCCTCCAGAAGATCAGGCAGAGGCATGACCTCCAGCCAGAGCTGATCGCTTTCCAGAACCAGAGCATCCTCAAAACCAAAGCTCTCTGCACCCTGCCAGACTGTCCCGTCAGCGCAGAGTTCGAAATTCACGGGCAAAGGAATGCAAGGCTCTTGGGCGTCGGCGTGTGAAAGTGACAACCAGCCCGCTATTGCAAGCCCTGTGATCAGGGCCGTCGTTCGACTTGGGCTAGACATGCCCTTCCTCCTTCAAGACCTTGTTTTTCAGTCCTGTACCCAGATACGCTTCGATCACCTGCTCATTGGCCTTGATCTCGTCCAATGTTCCCTCTGCCAGCACCTTGCCTTCAGCCATACAGATCACCGGGTCGCAGATGCGGCCGATGAAATCCATGTCATGCTCGATGACAACAAATGTATAGCCCTGTTCCTTGTTCAGGCGCAGGATGGCGTCGGCAATCGTATTGAGCAATGTGCGGTTCACGCCTGCGCCAACCTCGTCCAAAAAGACGATCTTGGCATCGGTCATCATCGTGCGGCCCAGTTCCAGAAGCTTCTTCTGACCGCCGGAAATCTGGCCTGCCTTTTCATCTGCAATATGGTCGATGGTCAGGAATTCAAGCACTTCATTGGCGCGGGCACGGATGCGCGCCTCTTCCTCGCGCACGCGCGCGCCATGGAACCACGCTGACCACAGGTTTTCACCGGATTGACCGGGCGGCACCATCATAAGGTTCTCGCGCACGGTCATGGAATGAAATTCATGCGCGACCTGAAATGTGCGAAGCAAACCCTTGGAAAATAACGCGTGTGGGGCCAAGCCTGTAATATCTTCGCCCTCCATCAGCACTTGGCCTGATGTGGGTGGCAGCACACCTGCGATCACATTGAAAAGCGTCGTTTTGCCAGCGCCATTGGGACCGATCAGCCCTGTGATAGAGCCTTTCTCGATTTCCAGCGTCGCGCCGTCTACAGCATGGAATCCGCCAAAGTGCTTGTGCAAATTCTCGACACGGATCATGGCCATCGCCATCTACTCCCCTTTGCGGGATGCCTTTTGCGGCTATCTGTGGAAAAACGGCCCGAGGTGTTCCCCCTCGGGCCGCAGGATCCGATATCGGACCCGTTTCAGGATCAGTGGAACTGAACCGTTACATATTCGCCACCTTCGACGACATATTCACGGTAGCTGCCAGCAGCTTCGCCCGGACCGACCAACTCGACATTGGTGGCACCAACATAGTTGACTTCGCCACCATTCGCGAGAATCTCGAGGCCGCGCGCCAGATCACCGGGAAGGATTTCTTCGCCCGGCGCATTGGCCACATTCAGGATATTCGCGGCAATGCCTTCTGGCGTTGCTTCGCCTGCTGCCTGTGCTGCAAGCGCCAGAAGCGCTGCTGCATCATAGCTTTCGCGTGTGTAGCTGGACTGGCCCTGAACTCCGGCTTCTTCTGCCATCGCGTGGAAACGGTCTGCGCCTTCACCTTCGGCCCAAGGGATTGTTCCGATGGTGCCTTCCAGCGCCTCACCCACGGCGGAGATCATTTCGTCGCCATACATCCCGTCACCGATGAAGAAGTTTTCGAATGCACCCAGCTCATAGGCTGTGCGCAGCATCGAGCCACCACCATCGACATAGCCAAGGATCACCAACGCATCGCCACCGGCGGAGGCAAGCTGGCCGACTTCGGCAGAATAATCGCCGCGCGCTTCTTCATGCGCTACTTTTGACGTGATTGTGCCGCCCAATGCAAGGAAGGACTCTTCGAATGCATTGGCAAAACCTGCGCCGTAGTCATTGTTTGTGTAGGTCAGCGCAACGTCAGAGAAGCCGCGCTCCATGACGATGCCCGCCAGGATTTCGCCCTGACGCGCATCTGAAGGCGATGTGCGGAAGAACAGGCCATTCGACTCTGTCGTGGTGAATGCTGGCGATGTCGCCGAAGGCGAGATCATCGGGATACCGGCCGACATTGCGACGTTCTGAAGCACAGCCATGGTCACCCCAGAGCAGTCAGCGCCCATGATCGCCACAACCCCGTCAGATGAAATCATACGTTCTGCTGCGGCCTGCGCTGCGGAAGAGTCCACACAGGTCGAGTCGGCACGTACGGACGTGATTGTCTGGCCGCCAAGGAACATGCCGCTTTCATTGATTTCGTTCCACGCCATTTCGGCCCCATCGGCCATATATGGGGTGATCGATTCAATCGGCCCGGTGAATCCAAGCAGGACACCCATCTTGACCTCATCGGCCAGCGCCATGCCTGCCGAGAATGCCAGAGCCGTACTGGCAAGAAGAAGCTTTTTCATAAGAAATCTCCCATAGATTTGTTATCGTCCGAGTTGAATGTGAACCACGCAACTCCGGCGGTTTGGACCGCCTTGGTAAAATGCCTAGCATGGCGATTTACAGAGTGGAAGAATTTTCGGGCGGGTTTACCACGTCAATTATCTTCCGTTTCAGTGCAGGAAAGATGTTTCCCCTTGATTGTAACCCTCACTCCAGCTCGATTGTCCCGGGCGGTTTCGAGGTGCAGTCATAGAACACACGATTGATGCCGCGCACCTCGTTGATGATGCGTGTCGACGTTTCGCCTAAAAATTCATGCGTAAACGGGTAGTAATCTGCTGTCATTCCATCGACCGAAGTGACCGCGCGCAACGCGAGGGCGAAATCATAAGTCCGCCCATCCCCCATCACACCGACGGTGCGCATCGGCAGGATAGCCGCAAACGCCTGCCATATCTGGTCATACAGCCCATGGCGGCGGATCTGGTCAATATAAACAGCATCGGCGCGGCGCAGGATATCCAGCTTTTCGCGGGTGATTTCACCGGGGCAACGAATGGCAAGACCGGGGCCGGGGAAGGGGTGGCGGCCAATGAAACTGGCGGGCAGGCCAAGTTCCCGGCCCAGCGCGCGCACTTCGTCCTTGAACAATTCGCGCAGCGGCTCAACAAGTTTCAGGCCCATCTTTTCGGGCAGGCCGCCCACATTGTGGTGACTTTTGATTGTGACCGAAGGCCCACCAGAGAAACTGACCGATTCTATAACGTCCGGATAAAGCGTGCCTTGGGCCAGAAACTCTGCCCCCTGAATCTCATTGGCGTATTTCTGGAACACATCAATAAACAATCCACCAATTATCTTACGCTTTGTTTCCGGATCGGAAACACCCTCCAGCGCGCCAAGGAACAGATCGGATTCGTCCGCATGGATTAGCGGGATGTTATAATTGTCGCGGAACATGGTCACGACTTCTTCGGCCTCGTTCAGGCGTAACAGGCCGTGATCGACGAAAACGCACGTCAACTGATCGCCAATCGCTTCGTGAATCAGCACTGCTGCAACCGAACTGTCCACACCGCCCGAAAGCCCGCAAATCACCCGCTTGTCACCAACTTGCGCCCGGATCTTTGCAATCGCTTCTTCACGATAGGCACCCATTGTCCAGTCGCCCTGAAATCCGGCAAGTTTCAGGAAGTTTCCAAGCATACGGGCGCCATGCGGCGTATGATGCACTTCCGGGTGGAACTGAACTGCATAAAATTTGCGCGCCTCGTCTGCGATAATGGCGAAAGGCGCATTCGGTGATGTGGCAATCACATCAAAGCCCGGCGCCAGCGCGGTGACGCGGTCGCCATGGCTCATCCAGACCTGTTCGCGCCCGGCCTCGAACAGACCAGCGAAAATACCATCAGATCTGTGGCCGCTTGCGGGTTCGATATAGGCGCGACCGAATTCCGCATGATGGCCGGATTCAACCCGCCCGCCAAGCTGCGCCATCATGACCTGCTGCCCATAGCAGATGCCGAATAGCGGCACGCCCATTTCAAACAGGTATTGGGGCGCGCGCGGGCTGCCGTCTTGGGGTACCGAACCCGGCCCGCCTGACAGGATAACCGCCTTGGGCTGTCGCGCCCTGAGGAATGCTTCATCCACCTTCTGGAAGGGATGAATTTCGCAATAGACGTTCGACTCGCGCAGGCGGCGGGCTATCAGCTGCGTAACCTGAGAACCGAAATCAATGATAAGGCAGAAATCATGCTGTGTCATGGGCGTTCGCTTATGCCAAAGGTTGCACGCTATCAAGAGGTCACGGGGCGATAGACAGAATTTGCAGGTCCGCGACATTGGTGCCTGTGGCACCTGTAATCAGCAGATCACCCGAAAGGGACAGCGCGCGGTAGCTGTCATTCTGTGCCAGAAGCGCCTCCGGGTCACCGCCTGCGGCACTAATACGCGCGACCGTGCCGCCATCGACAATAGCGCCCGCCGCATCGGTTGGACCATCGCGCCCGTCTGTTCCAGCAGACAAGAAACGCCAGCCAGGCTTGCCTTGCAGCGCAAGCGCGATGCGCAGCGCAAGTTCCTGATTGCGCCCGCCACGCCCGCTGCCGCGCAGGATCACAGTTGTCTCGCCACCAAACAGCGCAAGCTGTTGCCCGCCTGTCCGGGCACAGACCACAATTTGCGCGGCGGCCTGCGCGACATCGCCGACCAACGCATCAGAGAAAATGCGCGCATCTGGTCGTGCCTCAAGCATCGCACTCAGCGATAAGCGATTCGATCCGATAAGCCGGTTTTGCGCCACCGGCAAAGCTGCGGCATTTTCCTTGCGGTTTAGCGCCTCTTGTGCTGCTTGCGGCAGATTGCCCCATAAGCCGTGCTGCTTAAGCATGGAAACAACTTCTGCGCGGGGCATTAGCGGGGCGACCGTGGGACCGGATGCAATTGCGCGCAGATCATCGCCGATCACATCAGACAGAATCAGGGCCGTGACCGGGGCAGGGGCCGCTTGTCGCAAAACACCACCCCCTTTGAGCCGCGAAAGATGCTGACGCACAGCGTTGATCCGCCCGATATCCAGCCCAGCGCCAAGCAGAAGGCGATTTACCTCTGCCTTCTCAGCCAGGGTTAACCCTTCTACAGGGGCAGGCAACAGCGCCGAACCGCCGCCGGATACCAGCACAAGCACCTTGTCCTTTTTGCCTGCCTGCGCCAGCAATTCTTCTGCCACCCCGGCGGCGCGCAGCCCATTCTCATCAGGTATGGGATGGCCTGAAGCGAGAACCTTGGCGCCTGGCACAGGGCGCGAATTCTCGTAATTTGTAACAACCAATGCAGATACTGGCCCGGGTAGGTGCGTCAGCGCGGCCTCGGTCATGGTGCAGGCGGCCTTGCCAAGCCCCAGCACAAACAGCTTACCCGTTTCCGGCAAGGAGATCGGGTTTTCCAAAAGGCTGGTCTGGACTGCCCTGGCTGGATCTGCGGCTTTTACACCAATACCGAACAGCGCTGTCATTTCTTCGCGCGAAAGCAACATTGGCGTCTCCGCTTGATCTGCATCGTTTTCGCAATTCGCAGAGAACCGCTGACAAGCCCGTTAGATATAACACCCTGTCCGCATTCTCAATGGCGTGGCTGACATAGGCTTGTTATAGACGGCGCCGGAAAAGGGCGCATTGGCCCAAATGAGTTAAAAGGGAGAGATCATGTTTGATTTGACAGGGAAATGCGTCCTTCTGACCGGGGCTTCCGGCGGAATTGGGGCGGAAATTGCCCGCAGCCTGCACGCTGCGGGTGCGACTGTAGCGATCTCGGGCACGCGCGAAGGGCCGCTTCAGGCGCTTGCAAGCGAACTTGGCACCCGTATTCATGTCTTGCCCTGCAACCTGTCGGACCCTGAAGCGGTCGAGGCTTTGCCCAAAGCGGCATCCGAGGCGATGGGTGGGTTGGATATTCTGGTGAATAACGCAGGGATCACACGCGATAACCTGATGATGCGCATGACAGACGAGCAATGGAGCGCGGTGCTCGATGTGAACCTGACCGCGTCGATGCGGCTTATGCGCGGGGTCTTGCGTGGCATGATGAAGGCGCGGTGGGGCCGGATCATCAATGTCTCGTCGGTGGTGGGGGCCATCGGCAATCCGGGGCAGGCCAATTACGTTGCCAGCAAGGCGGGGCTGGTGGGCATGTCCAAGGCGCTTGCGCAAGAGGTCGCCTCGCGTGGGATTACAGTGAATTGCGTCGCGCCGGGCTTCATCGCGACCCCGATGACCGACGCGCTGACCGATGAACAGAAAGCAGCCATCAACAACCGCATTCCAGCAGGCAGAATGGGGACACCCACAGAAATTGCCGCCGGTGTTCTGTATCTTGCCAGCCCCGAAGCTGCCTATGTGACAGGCGCGGTGCTGCACATCAATGGCGGCATGGCAATGATCTGAGTGCGGCGCGAATGTATTTGAGACAGGCGCGCCATATGCTATAGGCAGTTTCGGATAGGGTGACATAGCGGCACTTGACCTGCCGCGCCAATGGCCCTAATGGGCTGGCAATGTGATGTCGCAATATGCGGCGGACGAGGGACTTTTCAGGCCGGAGACCGGCAAAACCTAAGGGGAAGAACATGAGCGATATCGCGGATCGTGTAAAAAAGATCGTGGTCGAGCATCTGGGCGTAGACGAAGGCAAGATCACCGAAGGTGCTTCCTTTATTGACGATCTGGGCGCAGACAGCCTTGATACGGTCGAGCTGGTCATGGCGTTCGAGGAAGAATTCGGGATCGAAATCCCTGATGACGCTGCCGAGAACATCCAGACATTCGGTGATGCGGTAAAGTTCATCTCTGAAGCGGCCTGATTGCGGACGCGAGATGTATTATGAAAACGCCATCCCACAGGGATGGCGTTTTTCGTTTCAGTTGATGCGTGTGCTTTGGGTGGTTTTTCGGGGCCACTGACCTTTTGCCGCAAGGCAATCGCTGCACGCAACTTTCGTACCGGCCCGATTCGCTGGGAACGCTCACAGGATTTGCTTTGAAAAGTAAGCGGAGCGTTGCCGCGATATGCGGCTAATGCCTTTTCCTGCGCGCAAAATCCGGCTATCACCCCCTTTGAATAAACACAATCATATGGAGATCGGGTGCATGCGCAGAGTCGTCGTCACTGGGCTTGGGATGGTCACCCCGCTGGCATGCGGCGTCGAGGAAACATGGGAACGTCTGCTGGCAGGGCAATCGGGGGCCGGTCCCATCACCCGCTTTGACGCCAGTCATCTTGCCACGACCTATGCCTGCGAAGTGCCGCGCGGTGACGGAACCGATGGCAGTTTCAACCCAGACAACTGGATGGAAGCGAAAGAGGCGCGCAAGGTTGACGAATTCATCCTCTATGGCATGGCCGCGGCCATTCAGGCGGTGCGCGATTCCGGCTGGATGCCTCAGGATGAGGAAAGCCGCAGCCGCACAGGGGTCATGATCGGTTCTGGCATTGGTGGTTTGTCGGCCATTGCTGATACGGCTGTGTTGCTGAAGGAGCGCGGCCCGCGCCGTGTGTCGCCTTTCTTCATTCCAAGCGCGCTGATCAATCTTGTGTCAGGTCAGGTCAGTATCCGTTACGGCTTCAAGGGGCCGAACCATGCGGTTGTGACCGCCTGTTCGACCGGGGCGCATGCCATCGGAGATGCCGCCCGCCTGATCCAGTGGGGCGATGCGGATGTGATGGTTGCAGGCGGCGCTGAAAGCCCGATTTCCGAGATTGGCATAGCAGGTTTCAACGCTTGCAAGGCCTTGTCCACAAAACGGGCTGATGACCCAAAAGCGGCCTCTCGCCCCTATGACGCGGACCGCGACGGCTTTGTTATGGGCGAGGGGGCAGGCGTTGTCGTGCTCGAAGAATATGAGCACGCGAAAGCGCGCGGTGCCAAGATTTATGCCGAGGTGCTGGGTTACGGCATGTCGGGCGATGCTTATCATATTACGGCACCATCAGAAGATGGTGACGGCGCATTGCGGTCCATGAAAGCGGCGGTGGCACGCGCGGGGCTGGATGCCGCGCAGATTGACTACATCAATGCGCATGGCACATCGACAATGGCTGATGTCATTGAACTTGCCGCAGTTGAACGTTTGCTGGGCGAGGGGGCATCCAAAGCGACAATGTCGTCCACGAAATCAGCCATCGGGCATTTGCTGGGGGCTGCTGGCGCGGTTGAGGCGATTTTTAGCATCCTTGCCATTCGCGACCAGATCGCCCCACCGACACTGAACCTCGATGATCCAGCGGTGCAGACCCCTATTGATCTTGCCCCCAACGCGGCCCGCAAGCGTGACATCAGGATTGCGCTGTCCAACAGCTTTGGCTTTGGGGGCACAAATGCAAGTCTGATCCTTGGGGAAGTGGACGCCGGATGATTCGTCATTTAGTCGCCAATGTGTTCACACTGATGATCGTAGGGCTTATTGGCGTTGCGATCATCATCTCTGCGGGAAAACGCAGTTACTTTGCTGACGGGCCGCTGGCGGAAGCAATCTGTTTCCGTGTGGCACCCGGGTCGTCCCTGCGCGCTGTCTCAACCGGCCTTGCGCAGGAAGGTGCGATTGTGTCCGAGCAGGTATTTCGCATTGGCGCGCAATATACAGACCGGGCCGGCAATCTGCGGTTCGGCTCTTACCTGATCCCGGAAGGCGCTTCGATGGATCAGATCATGGATCTGCTGACGCGCGGGGGGGCATCGACCTGTGGTTCTGAAATCCAGTATCGGATTGGTGTGACACGTATCGAGACGCTTGTGCGCGAATTGGACCCGGCGACTCAGAGCTTTCAGACCGTTGTGCAATTCGCCAGCGATGAAGAACCACCAGAGGACTATGCGCGCTTTGCCGAGGAATCCGACATTCAATACCGCATCACAGTCGCCGAAGGGGCAACCAGCTGGCAGATCTGGGAAGGGTTGCGCCTAGCCGAATTCCTGAGCGGAGAGCCGGGTGATGTGCCGCGTGAAGGCTGGCTTTCCCCTGACAGCTACTCGGTGCAGCGGGGTGCCGACCGTCAGGCGATCTTGGCCGAGATGGAAGCGCGTCAAACCCGCATCCTGACAGAGCTGTGGGAAGCACGCGCCGATGATCTGCCCTATGAAAGCCCGGAAGAGGCTTTGATCATGGCCTCTATCGTTGAGAAGGAAACCGGGCAGGCCGATGAGCGGCGCCAGGTTGCCAGCGTATTTGTCAATCGCTTGCGGATTCCGATGCGGTTGCAAACCGACCCCACGGTAATCTATGGCATAACGCAAGGGCAGGGCACGCTAGGGCGCGGCTTGCGCCGGTCTGAGTTGGACGCGACAACCCCCTATAACACCTATCGCATTGATGGCCTGCCGCCCACGCCCATCGCCAACCCCGGCCGCGCCGCGATTGCAGCGGCCCTTGACCCGGATGACACCCCCTATCTTTACTTCGTCGCCGATGGCACGGGGGGGCATACTTTCACGACCAACCTTCAGGACCATAATCGTGCAGTTGCGCGCTGGCGTGAGATCGAGGCGGAGATGCGCGCGCGGCAAGCGCAGGAAGATTAATTTAGCCAATAGTATTGCGCCAGACTTGAAACGAATTTGACCGGCCATATGGCCGGTCTTTTTTGCATATCCTCCGGGTGGCGTGTCGCACACAAGCGTCCATCGACAGAACACGAGTATGTGCTTTGGGGGGCGTTTTCTGCAGAATATACCTGATCTCAACCACGTTTCCGGCAAATATTTGCCTACAATTTTGCGGCCTACGCGATCAATTCCCATCTAGATACGATGGTAGTTCGATAAGCGGACGCCAGCGTATAGAGAAGTGAATTGAAGGAGGCGACACATGCGACAGATGACAATCGCTACACTGGCGAGTTTCACATTTGCAGGCGCACTGGCGGCACAAGAAGCCGTTGTGACGCAGCAAGGCCCGGATGAATTGCTTGGTGGCTGGGTTCTTGGGTCAGCGGTGCATTCGGTTGATGGAGAGCGGATCGGCTCAATTGACGATATCATCATCGTCGAAGGGGAAGGTCAGATCAGTGCAGCCGTCATTTCAGTGGGCGGCTTTCTGGGTTTTGGTTCCAAAAGCATCGCTGTTGAGTGGCCTGAACTGGAAATAAACTGGGACGCGCGCGAAGTGGTTCTGGATATGTCGCGTGAGGAAATGGAGGAAGCTGAAGAGTATGCGTTTCGCGAACGCGAACTTATTCCTGTCCCCGATGACGATCTTGGCGGTGGTGGCGCAATGAACGGCGATGGTGCGGTTGGCGGCGCCTTGGATTAAAATAATGCGATGCGACGTGGTAGGCCCGGCCCGAAATGGGCCGGTGCAACTATTGCGTTGCGCCCCAATCCCTTGGTGCGCGCAAGAAGGCTTCGACAGCGTCTAGCGTGGCGGTGTCAAAATCTTCGCCGCGGCGCGCTTCGGCCAGCACATCCCACCATGTGCACAGATAGTGCAGTGTAACCCCATGTTCTGTAAGGCGGGGTTCTGTTTCAGGGAAGATCCCGTAATAGAAAATCACGGCCGTATGTGCGCAATCTGCGCCTGTGTCTCGGATTGCATCAACAAAACTCAGCTTTGAGCCGCCATCCGTGGTCAGATCCTCAACCAGCAAGACGCGCTGGCCCTCGGACATTGCCCCTTCAATCCGCGCATTGCGACCGTAACCTTTGGGCTTTTTGCGCACATAGGTCATGGGCAGGGCCATGCGCTCTGCGACAAGCGCGGCGAAAGGGATGCCCGCTGTCTCGCCACCCGCGATATTGTCAAAGGCTTCGAACCCGGCATCTTCCATCACGCGGCAAGTCAGGAAGTCCATGAGGGCCGATCGAATTCGTGGAAAGCTGATCAGCTTGCGGCAGTCGATATAGGTCGGTGCTTTCAGGCCAGAGGCAAAGGTAAAAGGCTCGGCCGCGTTGAAATGCACGGCTTTGATGTCAAGCAGCATCCGCGCAGTCAGGCGGGCAACAGTGGCGCGGTCGGGATAGGTTGACGGGATCATCTTTTGCCTTTCTCAGAGTACACGCCAGTAAAGCGGGAAGCCGGGGTCAAATACGGTCACTGGCCCAGCGCCAGTGTCTATTTTGCTTGGATAGCTGACTGGGGTGTCGCTCTTTTCCAGCGTGAGCGTGGCGTCATTCACTGGCAGTCGGTAAAAGGCCGGACCATTGCGCGAGGAGAATCCTTCGAGCTTGTCCAGCGCGCCCGCAGCCTCAAAGACCTGTGCGAGGATCGACATTGTATTTGTCGCAGTAAAGCAGCCCGCACAGCCACAGGCGGATTCCTTTGCATCATCCGCATGCGGCGCGCTGTCTGTGCCCAGGAAAAACCGCGCGTCACCTGATGTGGCCGCCGCGAGCAGGGCCTGCCGATGCGTTTCGCGCTTGGCGACAGGCAGGCAGTAGTAATGCGGCTTGATGCCCCCAACGAGGATATGATTGCGGTTTATCACCAGATGATGGGTCGTGATGGTCGCGCCCAGGTCGTCAGGCTGGCTTTGGACATAGGCCACTGCGTCTGACGTGGTGATATGTTCCATCACCACACGCAAACCGGGGGTCGTTCTGCGAATTGGATCAAGAACGCGGTCGATGAACACCGCCTCCCGGTCAAAAATGTCGATCTCGGGGTCAGTCACCTCGCCATGTGTCAGAAGCGGGATTCCGGCTTGCGCCATCGCTTCCAGCACGCCGCGCACGCGGTCGAAATCGCGCACGCCCGAAGCAGAATTCGTTGTCGCCCCTGCGGGATACAGTTTCACAGCGGTGATAATGCCAGCGCGATGGGCTGCAACGACATCTGCGGGGTCGGTCGCTTCGGTCAGGTAAAGCGTCATAAGGGGCGTAAAACCGCTGCCGGTGACCGCAAGAATGCGGTCGCGATACGCCTGCGCCTCAGCTCCGGTAACCACAGGGGGTACAAGGTTAGGCATGATGATCGCCCGCGCAAAATGGCGTGCAGTTTCTGCTGCTATTCCAGTCAGCATGGCACCATCGCGCAAATGCAGGTGCCAATCGTCGGGGCGGGGAAGTGTCAAGGTCTGGATCATGAAAGCTGCCTACAAGAGAATCACGACCCAGTTCCAGATCTAATCCGCGTCAGGATGGCTCTTCCAGCAATTCTTCATCGACAATTTCAACCGGATCAGTCCCTGTATTGCGGGCAATAAGTGCCAGTGCATGTTGCGCGGCTATTCGTGTCAGCAATGGGTGGTTTCCGCGCGCAGCCCGTCTGACAAGGCCCATCAGATAAACTTCATCGTCTCTGCGACTGCGCATCAGGTCGGCAAAGCGCTGGGACGATAAACGCCCGCGGATCGCGGCTTCAATCAGAGTGTTGACAAGGCCCATACGGTCAAGGGCTGCTGCCGTCTCGTCGCCAAGCGCGGGTGTCTTGAGCATATTGACAGAAGGGCGGCGGAACAGCGTCGCATGCATCGCATCGAGGGCCTCTGCGGGATCATAAACAATAAAGGCATTGCGCGCGCCATCCAGCATTGCTGGCGCAAACCCGAAGCGACTGCGAAAATCGAGCAGTCGCTGTCTGCGAAACCGGGTCTCCCAAGGGGCGATTTCCGGATCAAGCGTCGCAAGCGGACTGATTGCCAAAACTGTCGCACCGGGGGCCGCCAGGCTGAAGGTGCATGCGGCATAACCATGCGCCCCGGCACCAAAGAAAAGTACCCTTCGAAAGCTGTCGAAGAAACTTGCATCTATCTGAGCATCGAAGAAATCCAGCACGTCGCAATCACGATAGAAATGATCTACGCGCGCAAGGATAACAAGACAGGACCACCCATGTTGCAACGCGATCTCCACAGCGCGAGGGCGTTGTGAGGTAGAGTTTCGCCTTATGGTGTCGACGCTCTCGAAGCTCACGATCAGCGTGTCGTTTCCGTCCAGAAAGAACGCTGCGTGATTGCTGCCCAGCGGCGTGAACGCACCGACTTCATCGCCAATTTCGTCCAGACGGGCCAGCCATTCAGCTTGAGTGCGCGCGGTTGTCAGGTCAATTTCTTCGAAAAACTCTTTCATGACCCGCCATCTGCCTCATCGTCAGAATTACATTCTTTCTTCATCTGCATCCTATCCAAGCGACAGAGCATGACAAGAATTCTCTGAAATCAAACCGCATCGGACCTAGGTGAACGCATTTTTTACAATTTGCTTGTTTCCAGATGTAAATTAATCGTGCAGTTTTGTGTAGATTATGCGAGAATTAACGCCAGCTGTAGATTCAGAATATCTCCAGATGCAATGCTTGGGCCGGGCTTGCAGTGATTTTTGTCACGCGGCCATGAACAGTCTTTCCTCCCTGTACCGCCGATGCGTGTACCGACTTTACCACCTCGGGTTTTCAGCCGAGGTGGTTTTTTGTTGGCGGGTCTGTGCGCTGCGCATCCAGTGATAAGTATTTCTGCAATCACCTGTTGTAGTTATGCCCTGATTGCATAAAATCTGTGCAATCACAGGAGGGAACATGTCGAATATGACACCAAACTGGGCAAAGCTGCGCGAATTCTCCTTTTTGTTGATACTCGCGGCTACTGTATGTCTTACCTGTGTCGGCCTTGCCCCGGCTTATTCCCACCATCTGGAAGGTATGGACGATCCGGACTTTCAAGCGGCCTTGACCCTTTGGTTGAGTGGCGATGAAGAACGCGCGATTCCTGCATTTGCAGCGCTCTCACATAACGACAATGCAGCCAGCCAATTGCTTTTGGGCCTGATCGACAAGACAGCGGCAATTCAGGGGCCCCTGATCGCATCGCTCTCTCGCGAGGAAAGAGTGACCTTGCTGCGTTCCAAAGGTGGGATGTCAGGACAGAACTGGGTTCATGCCGCTGCCAAAACGGCCGTTATCGCGCGAAACTGGGTGTCCTTGTGGCAAATGCGCGGAGGGGTTGAGATCGCGCGCAGCTTTGCACAGAATGAAGAACCCCGTGCAGCGCGCGTCGCCTTGATGGCAGAAATGAACCGCCGTGGAACAGGATTTGCACCTTCCCTGATGTCCGAAGCCTGGTATCCCGACTCGATGCGGCATCTGACCCGATCGCGGACCCTTTCGCCAGATGAGGTCGCTGACCTTCATCCGGGCAACCCGACCCGAAAACTGGCGGGCCTGCCACTTCACGATGCCGATTTGCGTAACTGGTTACAGGAAACGCCCTTGGCGATGCATCTGCGGGCCGCCTGCGACAGACATTGTCCGGAAACGACGGCAGATTGTGTGCTCGCCCTCTACAAAGGCTTCAATAGCTATGACGCGCTGCTTGTAATCGGCAGCCCCAGCGCCCGCCTTGTCCCAGAGTTGAATTTTGCACAAAGCACACGTGGAATCCAGTCGGTGGCACGCCATATCATGGTCAGGCATACAGCCCGGACACGTGATGTCATGCTGCGGCAACTCAGCGAGGTAGATGAATGTACTGTCAGTTGGTTAGAGGACGAGTTTCGCCGCTACGCGCCATCGGCGCGCAACGGTTATATCGCGGGTGAGTAAGCCGTCATTTCACCTCGCCATCAAGGTGACGCGCAAGGCAACACCACGCCTCAAGACCAATTTCCTCGGCCCGTGCCGTTGGCGCGATACCTGATGCGTGCAACAGGTCTTCGATCTGCGGATGCACGCTCTTCAGCGCGGCACGAAGCATCTTGCGGCGCTGATTGAACCCGGCGGCAATTACACGTTCCAATGTCTTCGCATTCGCAGGAAAGCGCGGAGCGTCCAGGCGGGTAATGTGGACAACCGCCGAAGCAACCTTTGGCGCGGGCGTGAAGGCTTCGGGGGGCAGGCTCAGGACAATCCGGGCATTGGCGCGCCATTGAACCATCAGCGATAGGCGGCCATAGGCCTTGCTGCCGGGGCGTGCCACAATCCGTTCAGCCACTTCACGCTGGAACATCAGCGTCAGACTGTCCCAGAATGGCGGCCAAACCTCCGGTGTCATCCAGCGGATCAACAGCTCTGTACCAACATTATAAGGCAGGTTGGATACGATCTTGACCGGCGGGGTCAGATGCTCCAGCACATCAACCGCCAGCGCATCCCCCTCGATCACGGCAAGGCGAGCAGGATAGGCGGCTGCAATTTCGGCAAGGGCTGGCAGACAGCGCGCATCCTTCTCGATCGCAAGAACTTTTCGCGCCCCTTCGGCCAGAAGGCCCCGGGTCAATCCGCCAGGGCCGGGCCCCACTTCCAACACATCGGCACCCGACAGGTCGCCTGCCGCGCGCGCAATGCGGGCCGTCAGATTCAGGTCCAGCAGAAAATTCTGCCCAAAACTTTTCTTGGCACGCAGATCATGGGTACGGATCACGTCGCGCAAGGGGGGCAGATTGTCGATCATCGCCGCCGCTCCGCCATATCCTGCGCCAACCTGATGGCCGCAATCAAAGAGGATGCATCCGCCTTGTTCTGTCCCGCAATATCATATGCTGTGCCGTGATCCGGCGAGGTGCGGATGAAAGGCAGCCCAAGGGTCACATTCACGCCATTCGCAAAATCAATGGTCTTGATCGGGATCAGCGCCTGATCATGATACATGCATATGGCTGCGTCATACTTGGCGCGTGCAGCAGAATGAAACATCGTGTCTGCTGGCAAAGGCCCCGAAAGCTTCATGCCCTGTTGTCGCAACCGCTCCACCACAGGGGTGATCACCTCGGCGTCTTCTTGCCCCATAAGCCCGCTTTCGCCCGCATGCGGGTTCAGCCCCGCCACAGCAAGCTTGGGTTCGGCAATCCCGAAGTCACGGATCAGGCTTGCACGCGTGATGCACAAGGTTTCTTTCAGAAGCGCGGCCGTCAGGCGACCGGGGACATCTTTCAAAGCAATATGGATCGTGACGGGAACGACGCGCAGCTCTCTGCAGACCAGCATCATCACCACCCTGTCAACGCCGGCCAGATCCGCCAGATATTCTGTATGGCCGGGAAATCCGAAACCAGCGCCGGTTTGCAAGGCGGCCTTGTTGATCGGGCAGGTTACAATTCCACTCGCCGCCCCCGCTTGCACCAGTTTGACCGCCCGCGCGATCACCTCAACCACTGCACCCGCATTCGAGGGATCGGGCTTGCCGGGACGGGCAAGTGCAGGAAACTTATGATACAGCACCGGCATGACACCCGGGCGCACATGCTGTGCCTCCAGCGGCGCATCCACAAATTCCCATTGGGCCGCGTCCGGCAGATGCGCCGGATCACCCAACCAGACAAAGCCCGCTTTCGCCCCCAGCGCCTGCGAAGCTTTTACAGCGATTTCGGGCCCGATCCCGGCGGGGTCGCCACATGTCATGATCAACGGGGTCATCTACAAACACCAACCGCCCATTTTCTTGCTCTAAATACTCCGGGGGGTGAATTGGCCGCAAGGCCAAGAGGGGGGCAGCGCCCCCTTTTCTTCACCGTCCCTTCCAGATCCAGCCACCGCCGAAGACGCGGCTGCTGTCGGGGGCGTAGAACACGCAGGCTTGTCCGGGGCTGATTCCCTCTTCGGGTGTCAGCAATTCCACTTCAGCTTCTGTCTCCGACAGGGGGCGGATGATTGCTGGGGCAGGCGGGCGG
Organism: Roseinatronobacter bogoriensis DSM 18756; assembly: GCF_004366635.1. GTDB lineage: Bacteria > Pseudomonadota > Alphaproteobacteria > Rhodobacterales > Rhodobacteraceae > Roseinatronobacter > Roseinatronobacter bogoriensis. The sequence continues at coordinate 220,752 of NZ_SORN01000002.1, forward strand.
GTCGAGCGCAGTTTGACTTCCAGATCCCATTCGGGCTGTGATGTGAAGGGCGCGTCCCCCAGCCAGTTGATCTCGCGTATCGGAACGACACGCGTGGCAAGGGCAGTTTTTGGCCCAACGATCACGCGGCGCGCGTCCGGGTCCAGACGCACGACATAAAGCGGATCGGCCAGACCGCCGATCCCTAATCCCTTGCGTTGTCCTATCGTGTAATGGATCACACCGCGATGCGTGCCCAGCACCTGTCCCTGAAGATCGACAATTTCACCCGGGTCGGCGGCACCAGGGCGCAGTTTCTCGATAACAGCAGCATAATTTCCATCCGGAACAAAGCAGATATCCTGACTGTCCGGTTTATCTGCCACGCTCAAACCATGCCGCGCCGCCAATGACCGTGTCTCGGCCTTGGTTTTCAGGTGCCCAAGCGGAAAGCGCAGATATTCCAGTTGTTCGCGCGTGGTCGAAAACAAGAAGTAACTTTGATCGCGCACCGGGTCTGCAGCACGATGCAATTCTGCCCCAAGCGGTCCCATCTTGCGCTGGATGTAATGCCCTGTCGCCATGCAATCCGCGCCCAGATCCTTTGCCGTTTCCAGCAGGTCACGGAACTTCACGCGTTCGTTGCAGCGTATGCAGGGCACAGGCGTTGCCCCGGCCAGATACGCATCTGCGAACTCGTCGATAACCGAGTCGCGGAAATGCGATTCGTAGTCCAGCACATAATGCGGAAAGCCCATTTCCTCTGCGACGCGGCGCGCATCATGAATGTCGCGCCCGGCACAACATGCACCCTTCTTGGCCAGCGCTGCGCCGTGATCATAGAGTTGCAGGGTCACCCCGACGACATCATAACCTTCGGCTGCAAGTTCGGCGGCCACGACAGAGCTGTCCACCCCGCCAGACATGGCGACGACGACGCGCGTTTCAGCGACCGGCTTGGGCAAGCCAAGCGAATTCAGCGGGGTATCATATGGCATTGAGAAAGCTCCGAGAGATTGTTCAAAATATAAGAAAATACTCGGTATTCTCAAGTGCCAGATGCCAATTCGATCAACCGGACATTAATCACAAGGCGCGAGTCTGAGGTCATCCAAAGGGATAAGGGTGAAGAAGGACCTCAAAATGTACATCAAGAGAGTTGAAGGGCCGCGTGCCGTTACCTTGAAAGACGGCAGCGTGCTGACCTTGGCGGATCTTCCGCCAAAAGATACGCGCCGCTGGGTCGCAAGCCGGAAAGTAACCGTTATCAAGGCTGTTGATTCGGGTCTTTTGTCCAAGCAAGCCGCAATGGACAGATATGATTTGTCTGAAGAAGAGTTTGACTTGTGGCAAAACGCTGTCAGGGACCACGGAGTCGAGGCGCTCAAGGTCACTGCCTTGCAAAAATATAGACATGCCTGACGCGAGTTCCTATCTTTAACACGTACGGTAACGGAGAGTTAACGTTTTTGCGAGAGTTTAGGTTAACGCCGTCAAAGGAGAACCCAGATGCGTGTCTTACTAGTTGAAGATGATCCAACCACCTCTCGCAGCATAGAAATGATGCTGACTCATTCCGACTTTAATGTGTATTCGACCGATCTTGGCGAAGATGCGATAGAACTCAGCAAGTTGTATGACTATGACCTGATTCTGCTGGATCTGAACCTGCCTGATATGGAAGGCTTGGACGTGCTGCGTCAAATCCGGCTTGCCCGGATCGACACGCCTGTTCTGATTCTTACAGGTGATACGGATACGAATACAAAGTTGCGTGGGTTCGGTGGTGGCGCGGATGATTATCTGACAAAGCCGTTTCACCGCGAAGAACTCGTTGCCCGAATTCACGCAATCATCCGCCGCAGCAAAGGTCACGCACAGTCGATCATCCGCACAGGCAAGATTGCCGTTAACCTCGACGCCAAGACCGTCGACGTAGACGGGCAGACCGTGCACTTGACCGGCAAGGAATATCAAATGCTCGAATTGCTGAGTCTGCGCAAAGGCACGACCCTGACGAAAGAGATGTTCCTGAACCACCTCTATGGCGGAATGGATGAACCAGAGCTGAAAATCATTGATGTTTTCATTTGCAAGCTGCGCAAGAAACTGACCGAGGCCACTGCCGGTGAAAACTACATCGATACGGTCTGGGGCCGCGGCTATGTCCTGCGCGATCCGGTTGCCAAATCGCTCGAGGTTTCGCGGGATGCGATCTCTGCATAAGCAATCCAGCCCGCCTTTGGGCTGGACCTGACCGTGCCGCAGACCTATCACTTGCCAAATCCAGATGACGTGAGAGGGCAGGGGCATATCAGTGACACAAGGCTCTGGTGCAGAAAGCGCTGACTCAAGAACCGCAGTAGCGGAACTTGAAGAAAAACAGGCAAAGGAAGAACTCGCGCAACTCGCGGCAATGATCGCGCGTGCGGATCGCGCGTATCATGCTGATGACGCGCCGGACATATCGGATGCGGAATACGATGCGTTGCGTCGACGCAATGCAGAGATTGAGGCGTTGTTTCCGCAGCTTGTTCGAGATGATAGTCCATCTTTTCGCGTTGGCGCTGCCCCTTCAGAGGGGTTTAAAAAGATTAAGCATGCGCGCCGGATGCTGTCTTTGGCAAATGCATTCAATGCGCAGGATGTCGAGGATTTTGTATCTGGCATCCGACGTTTCCTTGGCCTGCCCGAAGCTGCAGTCCTGAGCTTCACGGTAGAGCCAAAGATCGACGGCTTGTCACTGTCACTGCGGTATGAAAAGGGCGCGCTTGTCCATGCGGCGACGCGTGGCGATGGCGAAACCGGCGAGGATGTGACCGCCAATGCGCGCACGATCCGCGATATTCCACAGCAGCTGACCGGTGCACCCGACATTCTGGAGGTTCGTGGCGAGGTCTATATGTCCCACGCGGATTTCGCGCAGCTGAATGAACGGCAATCTGCGATTGGCGGCAAAACCTTTGCCAACCCGCGCAATGCAGCGGCAGGGTCGCTGCGCCAGCTTGATTCTGCAATCACCCGCGCGCGTCCCCTGCGTTTCTTTGCCTATGCTTGGGGAGAGGTGTCGCAGCCATTGGCCAGCACGCAGAGTGACGCGATTTACCGCCTTTCAAATCTCGGCTTTGTTACCAATCCGCTGTTCAGCCGCTTCTCGACGCTGGAACAGATGCTTGAAAAATACGAACAGATCGTCCAACTCCGCGCCGAACTGGGCTATGATATCGACGGTGTGGTCTACAAACTCGATGACCTTGCGCTGCAAGATCGTCTCGGTCTGCGCTCAACCACACCGCGTTGGGCTATTGCACATAAATTTCCTGCTGAACTGGCCTGGACAGAGTTGCTTGGCATCGACATCCAGGTGGGTCGGACTGGCGCACTCAGTCCCGTCGCGCGGTTGAAACCGGTGACAGTTGGCGGGGTCGTCGTGTCCAACGCGACATTGCACAATGAAGACTACATTGCGGGTCGCGATTCGCGGGGCCAACCCATCCGGGACGGACGCGATATCCGTCCCGGCGACTGGGTCGAGGTTTATCGTGCCGGCGATGTGATACCGAAGATTCGCGATATTGATCTTGCGCGCCGCCCCGATCACTCGGTCCCCTATACCTTCCCCGAAAGCTGCCCCGAATGCGGCAGCCCGGCAATCCGCGAACCCGGCGATTCGGTTCGACGGTGTAGCGGCGGGCTGATTTGTCCTGCTCAGGCTGTTGAACGACTGAAACATTTTGTCAGCCGCGCTGCTTTTGACATCGAAGGGCTTGGCGCCAAACAGGTAGAGGCCTTCTGGCGCGACGGCTGGATCAAGACGCCGCAAGATATTTTCTTATTGAAAGACCGTTTTGGTCCCGGTCAACCGCGCCAGCTCAAAAACCGCGAAGGCTGGGGCGAGAAATCGGCCCAGAACTTGTTTGACGCGATTGATGACAAGCGCCGCATTCCACTGGCCCGGCTGATCTTTGCGCTTGGCATCCGGCATGTCGGCGAAACGTCGGCGGGGATGCTGGCAGCCCATTATGGCACATGGCAGGCTTTTCGTGATGCGATGCACGAAGCGACCGTGGCAGACAGTTCGGCCCATGCTGACCTGATCTCGATTGATGGTGTTGGCCCGGTGATGGCGAATTCACTGCTGACCAGCTTTCAGGCAGAGGCTGACGAGATTGATGCACTGGTCGCTTGCCTTGAGGTTATCGCGGCCGAGGCCCGCGCCTCTGACAGCCCGGTTGCGGGCAAGACCGTCGTGTTCACAGGGACATTGGAGCGCATGACCCGCGCCGAAGCCAAGGCCCGCGCCGAAGCATTGGGCGCGAAAGTGGCAGGTTCCGTTTCGGCCAAGACTGATCTTCTGGTGGCAGGCCCGGGCGCCGGCAGCAAGGCCAAGAAAGCCGCCGATCTGGGCATTGAGGTCATTGACGAAGACAGTTGGCTGGCGCTGATCGGGGCGGTCTGAGATGGCTGGCCGCCCGGAGATTCTGTTCCCACTCTTCGCAGGGTTAGAGACTTTGGACGGGGTCGGCCCGAAGTCGGCAAAGAATTTCAGCGCACTCCACATAGAGACACCGCGCGATTTGGTTTTTCACCTTCCTCACAACCTGATCGACCGCACGCGCCGCGACAGTCTGCGGGGGCTGGAATTTCCGACCACTGCCACGGTAGAGGTGAGCATCGGCGCACATCATCCACCGCGCAGCCGCGGTCGGCCCTACCGGATCCATGTGCGCGACAGCCTGACCGAATTTCAGCTGGTCTTTTTCCATGCGCGCGGCGACTACCTGCAAAAACTCCTGCCGACGGGCCAGAAACGGCTTGTTTCTGGCAAGGTGGAATTGTTCGATGGGATCGCGCAAATGGTTCATCCCGATCATATTCTGCGCCCGGAAGAAGCAAAAGACCTTCCTCAGGCGGAACCGGTCTATGCGCTTTGTGCAGGGATTAGCGCGAAACTCATGGCCAAGGCCGTCACGGGCATGTTGGCCCGCGTTCCAGACCTGAGCGAATGGATCGACCCTACCTTGAAAGCGCGCGAAGGCTGGCCAGACTGGCGCGACGCAGTTGTAACTGCGCATCAACCGCACCAGTTGAGCGACCTCGCCGCGTCCAGCCCGGCACGGATGCGGCTGGCCTATGACGAATTTCTGGCGCATCAAGTAACCCTTGCTTTGGCACGCGCGCGACAGCGGCGCAAACCCGGCCGGGCAAGCCCGGGGACCGGGGCACTGCAGGGCAAGGTGCTTGCAGCGCTGGACTATGCGCCAACGGGTGCGCAGCGCCGCGCCATTGCAGAGATTGCGGCCGACATGGCGGCACCAACCCGGATGAACCGGCTGTTGCAGGGCGATGTTGGGGCGGGCAAAACTCTGGTCGCACTCATGGCGCTTCTGGTCGCGGTAGAGGCAGGCGGGCAGGGCGTGTTGATGGCCCCGACCGAAATCCTTGCGCGTCAGCATATGGAAAGCCTGACACCTCTTGCCGAAGCCGCTGGAATATCGCTTGCCCTACTGACCGGGCGCGACAAGGGGGCCGAGCGCACGGCGAAACTTACAGCCCTTGCCGAAGGGCGCTTGCAGATAGTTGTCGGCACACATGCCGTATTTCAAAAAGGGGTTGAGTTTTCGGACCTGCGCCTTGCTGTAGTGGATGAACAGCACCGATTCGGTGTGGCGCAACGCGCGGCACTGGCGGCAAAGGGCGAAGGGGCGGATGTGCTGGTCATGACTGCCACGCCCATTCCCCGCTCGCTCGCGCTGGCGCAATATGGCGATATGGATGTGTCCGTGCTGGACGAGAAGCCGCCGGGCCGAAAGCCGGTTCAGACAGCGCTTGTGTCAACCGCGCGAATGGAGGAAGTGGTCGCCCATCTGAAAGTTGCAATGGCAGAAGGGCGACAAGCCTATTGGGTTTGCCCGCTGGTCGAAGAATCAGAGGTCAGCACTCTGACAGCGGCACATGCACGGTTTGAACATCTGCGCGCCACTTTGGGCGAAGGGGAAGTCGGTCTTGTGCATGGCCAGTTACCCCCGGCCGAGAAGGACGCCGCAATGGCCCGATTTGTGGCGGGTGAGACCAAATTGCTGGTTGCGACCACCGTGATCGAGGTGGGGGTGAATGTCCCCAATGCCTCTATCATGGTGATCGAGCGCGCCGAGAGTTTTGGGCTTGCACAGTTGCACCAGTTGCGCGGGCGGGTCGGGCGCGGGGCCGCAGCTTCCACCTGTCTGCTGATGTACGAGCCGCCCTTGGGCGACACAGCGTCGCGCCGCTTGAAACTACTGCGCGACACCGAAGACGGCTTTCGCATCGCCGAAGAAGATATGGCTATTCGGGGTGCGGGCGATCTTATTGGCACGGCCCAATCCGGTTTGCCGCGCTTTCGCGTGGCCGATCTGGAACAACAGGCCGGATTGATGGCCACAGCCCAGACTGACGCGCGAAACCTGTTGCAGGCCGACCCTGAATTGACCAGCCCGCGCGGACAAGCGGTGCGTCGCTTGTTGTGGCTGATGGAGCAGGACAAGGCGATACAGTATCTTTCAGTCGGTTAAGTTCTCTTAATGTTCTTGACTCGCGCGGGGAGATATGAGAACAAATTAGCAACATACGATGGAGGATGCCATGAACCGCAAATCATACCCCCTATTTTGGCAAGATCTGGCTGGTGCTCTTGCACTTGGCGTTCTGGTTTTTGCCACGCTTCATCTTCCGCTGTTTACCTGACTGCCTGAGGGTCAGACTGCCGCCATCACTGCCACGTGTTGTACACTGACCCAGCCTGCCGCCGCCATGCCCGTCCGCATGTGCGGCGGTTTTTTTGTGTGCATCATTTGCCAAAGCCCGACGTACTGTCTATTTCAGGCGCAGCTAAACAGGTGGACATATGACCAAGACACTTCACATCGTGGGCGGCGGCATGGCCGGGTCCGAGGCCGCATGGCAGGCAGCGCATATGGGCGTGCAGGTTGTGCTGCACGAAATGCGCCCGACCCAAGGCACCTTTGCACATCAGACAGAGTATCTGGCCGAGATGGTCTGCTCCAACTCCTTCCGCTCGGATGATGATGAACAGAATGCTGTTGGGCTGCTGCATTGGGAAATGCGTGCGGCAGGCGGGATCATCATGCAGATGGCCGATGAACACGCACTGCCTGCAGGTGGCGCACTGGCGGTGGATCGTGATGCTTTCGCGCAGGCCGTGACCGCGCGCTTGTTGGCGCATCCCAATATTCGCGTTGAACGAGGTGAGGTCAGTGCCTTGCCTGATGACGGACAATGGATCATCGCGACTGGCCCGCTGACCTCGGATGCGCTGGGTCAGGCCATCGCTACCGAAACGGGCCGCGATGCACTCGCGTTTTTCGACGCCATCGCGCCGATTGTCTATTTCGACTCCATCGATATGTCGAAAGCCTGGTTTCAATCGCGCTATGACAAGGGCGAGACGGAAGAAGAACGCAAAGCCTATCTGAACTGCCCCATGACCCGCGACCAGTATGAGGCGTTCATTGACGCACTTCTGGCTGCCGAGAAAACAGAGTTTCACGAGGGTGAAACCGCCGGGTATTTTGACGGCTGCCTGCCGATAGAGGTGATGGCCGAGCGCGGGCGCGAAACTTTGCGTCACGGCCCGATGAAACCAGTGGGGCTGACCAATCCCCACGCGCCGGATGTCAAACCCTATGCCGTGGTGCAATTGCGCCGCGACAATGCGCTTGGCACGCTTTACAATATCGTCGGTTTTCAAACGAAGATGAAGTATGGCGCGCAAGCCAATGTTTTCAAAACAATCCCTGGGTTGGAAAACGCATCATTCGCGCGGCTCGGCGGCATTCATCGCAACACTTTCCTGAATTCGCCCACGCTGCTGGACGATCAGCTCCGGTTACGCTCCAAGCGCAATATCCGCTTTGCAGGGCAGATCACAGGGGTCGAAGGGTATGTGGAATCTGCGGCAATGGGTCTGTTGGCGGGGCGCCTTGCGGCGGCTGAGTTGCTGGGCCTGTCCGCGCCACCACCGCCGCGCGAGACTGCGCTTGGTGCGCTGGTGCATCACATCACCGGGGGCGCGGATGCAAAAACCTTTCAGCCCATGAATGTCAATTTCGGTCTGTTCCCCCCAATCGATGCCAAAGGAGGGCGGCGCGGACGGCGCGACCGGTATAAAGCCTACACGGATCGCGCCAAATCCGCGTTTACCGAATGGTTGGGTCATGCAGGGCGCAATGCCGCCTGAGGGGCGTGTCACCCGCTTTGCCCCGTCTCCAACTGGCCCGCTTCATCTGGGCCATGCCTATGCGGCCTTTGTCGCGGCGGAACGTGCGGGGGCAGGGCGGTTTCTTTTGCGCATTGAGGATATCGACCAATCCCGCTGCCGCGCCCATTTTGAGGCGCAGATTTATGACGATCTGCGCTGGCTGGGCCTGACATGGGCAGAACCGGTCATGCGCCAATCCACGCGCGCATCTGCCTATCGCGCGGCGCTCGCCCGGTTGGCAGCGCTTGGCGTGCTATATCCCTGCCGCTGCACTCGCGCGGATATTCGCGCAGCGCTCAGCGCCCCGCAAGAGAATGCGCCCCAATATGGGCCTGATGGGCTAGTCTATCCGGGAACCTGTCGCGCGCGCAGCATCGCAAAGGCAGGGCCTGATGACGCGCTGCGTCTGAACATGCGTCAAGCCCTTGCACATGTGGGCGCGCTGTCTTTCACTGAAGCGGGGCCATTGCACGCGCCTGGCCAGACGATCGATCCTGACTGGATGATCGCGCAAGTTGGAGATGTCGTGCTGTCGCGCCGCGATATGGGCACCAGCTATCACCTTTCGGTTGTGGTCGACGATGCCGCGCAAGGGATCACCGAGGTAACCCGCGGAGATGATCTTTTCGAAGCAACCTTCATCCACCTCCTACTTCAAGCATTACTCGAACTTCAGCGTCCAAGTTACTACCACCACAGATTAATCCGGGACGAGTGCGGCAAGCGGCTGGCCAAACGCGATGATGCCCGCGCCATCTCTCAGTATCGTAAAGAAGGGGCAACTCCTCAAGATATCCGCCTTATGCTTGGTCTGTAAGAGGGGCCATCAATTCCACCTCATCCCCCTCGCGCACGGCTGTATAAAAGCAGCTTTGCCGCCGGGTATGACAGGCCGGGCCAGATTGTTCGACCAACAGCAACAGGCAATCGCGGTCGCAATCAAGCCTGAAATCTACCAGCTTCTGGACATGGCCCGAGGTTTCGCCCTTGACCCAGAAAGCCTGCCTTGATCGCGACCAATATGTGACCCTTCCGGTCGCCAGTGTCTGTGCAACCGCGTCTTGGTTCATCCAGGCCATCATCAAGACCTGTCCACTGGCATGGTCCTGAGCAATTGCAGGAATTAGACCTTTTTCGTCATATCGTAGGGTTTGCGGATCGAAATTCATGGGCTATGTCCCTATCTGAGCAGGATAGGACATACTGTACCGCGTGACCAAGGAAAACCCATAATGGCTGACAATGCCGATCTGATCAAGCTTTACTCAGGGCGAATTCTGGCACTGGCTGCGGATATTCCGCATCTCTCGCGGTTGGAGGGACCGCAGATCAGCGTCAAGCGCCGCTCGCCGCTATGCGGCTCGACAGTGATTGTTGATCTCGACATGCAGGATGGCCGCGTCAGCCGGTTCGGGCAGGATGTGAAAGCCTGCGCACTCGGTCAAGCGGCAGCGGCGATCCTCGGGCAGTGTGTCCTTGGGCGCAGTGCGCAGGAACTGGCAAAAGCGCGCGACCAGTTACGCGCCATGCTGACCAGCGGCGGTCCGGTTCCTGATGCCCCGTTTGAAGGGTTCGAGGTGCTTTTGCCGGCGCAAGACTATCGCAATCGCCACGCCTCGATCCTGCTCGCGCTGGATGCCGCAGCAGAGGCCAGCGCAAAAGCTCAGGGGCAAACCGAGTCAGCGCTCTGACCCCATTTTCTTGCCGAAAATACTCAAGGGGGTGAATTGGCCAAAGGCCAAGAGGGGGCATTCAGCCCCCTTATGTCACAACATCAGGCCCCTCTCGATTCAGTCGGGTCTTGAGCTCGGTAAGCGCCTGCATTGCAGCGATCACGTCGGACAGGGAATCCTGTGCATCGCGCGTCAGGTCCTCTGCACGAGCTTCGTGGCGTTCCATATAGACCCGCAATGTCGCCCCTGACGTACCCGTTCCGGACAAACGCAAGACCAGACGCGCGCCTTCGGCGAAATGGATCTGAAGGCCCTGCTTTTGGGTAAGCGATCCATCCACGGGGTCAAGATAAGAAAATTCTTCTGCGCGTGCGACGGTCAAGGGACCGAAAACCTGACCGGGCAATGACCCCAGCTGCGCGCGCAGATCAGTAATCAAGGCATTTGCCGCCTCTGAGTCTACTTCTTCATAATCGTGACGAGAATAATAATCGCGTCCGAATTCGCGCCAGTGATCGACCATGACCTGATTTACCGAAACACCCTTGCGCGCAAGAATATTCAGCCACATCAGCACGGCCCATAACCCGTCTTTTTCGCGGATATGGTCAGAGCCGGTGCCCGCGGATTCCTCACCACACAGGGTGGCTTTGCCCGAATCCAGCAGGTTACCAAAAAACTTCCACCCCGTCGGTGTTGCAAAACATGCCATTCCGCGGGCTTTTGCGACGCGGTCCAGCGCACAGGATGTGGGCATCGAGCGCGCGACCCCAGCCAGCCCCTTTGCATAGCCAGGCGCAAGATGGGCATTCGCGGCAATCACGGCCAAGGAATCGGACGGTGTGACATAGATCCCGCGACCAAGGATCATGTTGCGGTCGCCATCTCCGTCAGAGGCCGCGCCGAAATCGGGGGCCGTGTCGCCCATCATTTCCGACATCAGGGCATGGGCCCAGACCGGGTTCGGGTCAGGGTGTCCGCCACCAAAGTCGGGCAGGGGGGTGGCGTTCACAACACAATCGTCAGGCGCGCCCAGCCGGTTGACCAGAATTTCACGCGCATAAGGGCCGGTGACCGCATGCATGGCGTCAAAACGCAGCCGGAACCCACCCGCAATCAGCGCGCGGATTGCGTCGAAATCAAACAGTGTTTCCATCAAAGTGGCGTAATCCGTTACCGGGTCAACCAATTCGATCTCTGTCTCCATATGCCGCGTTTTGCCAGAGAGAGAGAGGTCAATGTCAGGAATCTCGGCGATTTCATATTCGGAAATGGTCGTACTTGCCGCATAGATGGCTTCGGTCACGGATTCGGGCGCAGGCCCCCCATTTGCTGTATTGAACTTCACACCAAAGTCACCCTCGCTTCCGCCAGGATTATGGCTGGCAGACAGGATGATGCCGCCATCAGCGCCGTGCAGGCGGATCAGATGCGAGGCAGCAGGCGTTGAGAGTAGCCCGTTCTGGCCGATGATCAGGCGCGCGGCGCGCGCAGCAACTGCCATCTTCACGATGGTCTGTATTGCTTCTGTATTGAAGAAACGCCCATCCCCGCCCAAGACCAGCGTCTTGCCCTGCACGCTGCCGATGCCGTTCCAGATGCTCTGGATAAAATTTTCCAGATAGCCGGGGGTCATGAAAACTTGCGTTTTCTTGCGCAATCCTGATGTGCCGGGTTTCTGGCCCTCAATCGGTACTGTAGAAATGGTTTTCATCATCGTTACCTCTGGGCTGACATGTCTGAACACACTGTCCGCAGCGCGCGCGCTTTTCAAGCAATGCCGCAGACAAGCGGGGCATTAGCGCAGGTTTATGTCATCTAAACGGCAGAATGGTCATGTAAAAATGGCATTGGCCTGCGCCAGATCAATGTTTCTGGTGTTGGGATTTGCGACACAGTCCGAAGGCAGGAAAGGACATATCAAATGCGGATACTTGTGTTCAATGCAGGCAGTTCATCGCTGAAATTCGGGGTTTTTGACATCCCGCGCGGGGCCGGGCTGGCGCAGATGAGGCAGTGTTTCAAGGGCAGTTTTGACAGGTTCGGGGCAGGGGGCTGCGAATACCGCGCGGGTCTGGATATGCCCAAGCCAGCGCGCGCGCCCCATACCAGTCTTGAGGCCGCAACACTTGCCGTGCCAGATATACTGGCAGAGGCAGGAATTGAAGACATCGAGGCGGTGGCGCATCGCATCGCACATGGTGGCGCGGAATTCACGGGCGCGACCGAATTGACAGCGCCTGTGCTGGATCATATCCGGGCCTTGACCCCGCTGGCACCCCTGCACAACCCGGCCAATCTGCAAGCTGTTGATGTGGCGCGCAAGGTCTGGCCCGATTTACCGCAATGGGGCGTATTTGATACCAGTTTCCACCTGACCAATCCCGCCCGCGCAACCACCTATGCGGTGCCCAAAGCATGGCGCGATGCTGGCCTGCGCCGTTTCGGGTTTCATGGCACCTCGCATAAATATGTGGCGTTTCGCGCAGCCGAGGAACTGGGCAGGGATCTGCGGGATATGCGGGTGATCAGCTTGCATCTGGGCAATGGGGCAAGTGCCTGCGCCGTGGCGCATGGTCAGAGCATTGATTCCTCTATGGGGATGACACCGCTTGAAGGTCTGGTGATGGGCACACGTTCGGGCGATGTGGACCCCGGCCTGTTCGGCTATTTGTCGCGCCAGATGGGACTTGGAATTCAGGAAATCGAGGATGCGCTTTATCGCGACAGCGGGCTGCTTGGCCTGACAGGTTCCGCAGACATGCGCGATGTAGAGGATCGCGCGGCCAAGGGCGATTCAGATGCGCAGCTTGCCATCAATATCTATGCCTACCGCGCGCGCAAATACATCGGCGCTTATGCGGCCGCGATGGGCGGACTGGATGCGCTGATCTTCACTGGCGGCATTGGCGAGAATTCACCTTCCATGCGCAGGCGTATCTGCGACGGGCTGGAATTCATGGGGCTGAAGCTGGACCATGATCGCAACATGGCTGTCGATCTGGTCGGGCAGGCGGCGCCGCAGATTCAGGCATATGGCACGCGGGTCAATGTGCTGGTCACCGAAACAGCCGAGCAAGCCATGATCGCGCGCGAGGTTGCTATGGCCATGTCTGCCCCGCGGGCAGAAGCCTTGCGCATTCCGGTCGCGGTTTCTGCGCGCCATGTGCATCTGTCGCGCGATGCGGTCGATGCCTTGTTCGGGCCGGGATACGACTTGACCCCTGACAAGCCGTTGCGACAGAAGGGCCATTGGGCTGCGCGTGAACGTGTGAATTTGCACGGGCCAAAGGGGACAATCTCGAATGTTGCGATTCTCGGTCCCTTGCGTGACCGCACCCAGATCGAAATTTCGCGTACGGATGGTTTTGCCCTTGGGCTGGATGCGCCCGTCCGGCACAGTGGGGTGCTACAGGGCACCCCAACGGTTCGGCTGCAAGGGCCAGCTGGCCAATATGATAGCGATGGGCTGATCATCGCTGCGCGGCATATTCACATGAATAGCAAGGATGCGCAGCAGATGGGCCTGACCGACGGGGACAGTGTCAGCATTAGTCTGGCGACGACCGGACGCGGGCTGACCTTTGGTGACGTTCTGATCCGGGTTTCGGATAATGCCTTTACCGAAATGCATATTGATACTGACGAAGCCAACGCAGCGGGCATTTCCGGCGCGGTTGAGGGTGAGTTGAGCGGCGAGGCGATATTGCGCGCCACCTGAAAAGAATCCGTCGAGGCCTAATCCTCGACGGATGTAAGGGTAATCTCGCCCGTATCCGCAAGTGACCGAACAGCGGCTGCAATCCGGTTGGCCGCCGCGCCATGTTCTTGTGCAGATGGCGGGGGCAGGGTGAGCGCATCATCCTGCAATGTCTGGGCGGCGCGCTTGGACATGTTTTCCAGCAGAAAGGTAATCGAGGGCTGATCTTCGGGCGAATTGGCCGCGATCATGATCATTATATCACCATCATTGATCGTCCGCATGAGTACAGGAACGTCCCGCGACTGCACCCGGTCGGCTATATCCTTGAAGGTGAAGATGGACTTGCGCACATCGCTGGCGAAAACCTTGTCTGCACTTTCCAGTCGCTCCAGCAGAGAATCGCGCATTTCCGGCGTCGAAGAGTTCAGGATTTCGCCGACACGTTTCTTGGGCGGAACCGAGAAAGCGCGCACCGGTTTTGCGCTGATCTGTTCAGCCAGTGTGGCCCCGATACGCGCGACCGCTTCGGGACCGATTGCCTCGGTCTGTGCGATTCCCAATGCCAAAGACTGCGCCAGGTCGGGGCCAAGCTGAATCAACAAACGCGCGGCCTTTTCCGTGCTGAGTTTTGACAGCAAGACCGCCGCCACCACTTGCGATTCCTGCCTTAACACCGCAAGCAACGTTTCATCATCTGCGAGTTCCATTGCCATCCAGGCATCGTCAAGATCACCGCCACGCGACATGGCGCGTAGTCGTTTTGCGGTGCCTTGATCCATCCTGCCTTCGATCAGCGACAAGGCGGCGTCCAGATTGTCAGGGAATGACAGCCCCACCTGTTCCAGCATATCAATGAATTCTTCGACCACTGCATTCATCGTCGCACGGTCAACCAGCCGCATTCGAGCCAATGTCTGCGCCAGTTCCGCCTGCATATCTTGAGGCAAGCCTGTCAAAGGAATATCAGCGTCTGATGCGATCAATGCGCGCACAATGATCGCGGCTTTCTGAACACCGGTCAGATGGTCGGTGCTGACACGGCCTGCCGCAGGTTGATTGCCGGATTTTGCGCGCATGGAAGCGGGCTTCGTTGCCGTCACCAGATCGTCTGGCAGCTCCATAGCAATGGGCTGAATATCGAAATTTTGATCCGTCATGAGATGGTCTGCGCTAAGTGTCTGGGACACAACGTTACAGGCAAACAGATCAAGAAACCGTTTACAGCGTCAAGAAAATCAAAAAGCGCCCCGATGAGAACCATCGAGGCGCCTTTTACAAATTCCAAAAGCTTAGCTGCTTACCGGTTCAATGCAGGCGGCAGTTGCTGCGTCCCACACCTGACCCTCGGCGCACATGGAAGCGGTTTGCGCGGGCTTCATGCTTGAACACATCGCCGATGCGAGGGCAGGGCTCAGGCTCAAAGCCAGGGCAGCAAGAGTGATTTTCAGTTTCATGTCAGTCTCCTTCTGCTGTGAGATTGACGATAGCACGATTCTTGCGAAAACAATGGCGCCATAGTTATTTTCTGCCAAAAACCCGCGCAAAAATCGTCTCGACATGCTTTGTATGATATTCAAGATCAAATTTTGAGCGTATTTCATCTTCGCCCATGGCCGCGCGCACTTCGGCATCGCCAAGCAATTCTTCTAGAAAATCAGCGCCTTGTTCCCATACCTTCATGGCGTTGCGCTGAACCAGCGCATAGGCGTTTTCCCGACTGACCCCAGATTGTGTCAATGCCAGCAGCACACGCTGCGAATGGATCAGGCCGCGAAACTTGTTCATATTGGCGATCATGTTGTCAGGGTAGACAACCAGCTTGTCGATGACACCCGTCAGGCGGGCCAGGGCGAAATCCAGCGTGATTGTTGCATCCGGACCGATCATCCGCTCGACCGAGGAATGCGAGATGTCGCGTTCATGCCACAGGGCGACATTCTCCATTGCCGGGATCACGGCCATTCGCACCAGACGCGCCAGTCCCGTCAGGTTTTCGGTCAGAACCGGGTTGCGTTTGTGCGGCATCGCGCTGGAGCCTTTCTGACCCTTCGAGAAAAACTCTTCAGCCTCCAGCACCTCTGTGCGCTGCATATGCCTGATTTCAATAGCAATATTCTCGATGCTTGAAGCGATCACACCAAGCGTCGCAAAGAACATGGCATGGCGGTCGCGCGGGATGACCTGTGTGCTGATCGGCTCGGGCTGCAATCCCATCTGGGCGCAAACATGTGCCTCCACGAAGGGGTCGATATTGGCAAAAGTGCCGACTGCGCCGGATATGGCACCCGTCGCAACTTCGGCGCGGGCGGCAGCAAGTCGGTCACGATTGCGCTTCATCTCGGCATGGAAGCGCGCGAATGTCAGGCCCATTGTCGTCGGTTCAGCGTGAATTCCGTGGCTGCGGCCCATGCGGATGGTGAACTTATGCTCCATCGCGCGGCGTTCCAAGGCAGCAAGCAACGCATCAATATCTGCAAGCAAAAGATCAGCGGCGCGCACCAGCTGAACATTGAAGGTCGTATCCAGCACGTCAGAGCTGGTCATGCCCTGATGCACAAAGCGCGCTTCGTCATTGCCGATAATTTCCGCCAGATGTGTCAGAAAGGCGATGACGTCATGTTTGGTAACGGCTTCAATCTCGTCAATGCGCGCCACATCGAATTCGACATCCTTGGCTTTCCAGACAGCGGCGGCGCTGTCTTTTGGGATAACACCAAGTTCGGCTTGTGCATCACAGGCATGGGCCTCAATCTCGTACCAGATGCGGAATTTCGTTTCCGGTGACCAGATAGCAACCATGTCAGGGCGGGAATAACGCGGGATCATTGGGCCAAACCTTTATAAAGCTTCTCGTGCGCCTGATAACGCCTTGCTATACAAGTCGCAAGCTGGCGGTGTCGCTATACATTTGGTTAACATAATACTGATTATGGGCTTTAAGTGTTGAGCTATCAGTTGCCCTGACGCTGCACTTTTGGCCTTTCCAAACTGGCCAATCTCGCCTATAGCGCCCCTACTTGCAGCCCGCACCCTTGGAGGCGGGCTTTTGATCTTGTGAAAAGGAACACGAATATGGCTGGTGAGATTCCAGATCTTGACGCCGAGGTGCGGACGGGGACAGGCAAGGGGGCCGCTCGTCAAGCTCGTCGTGAGCATCTCGTACCCGGTATTGTCTATGGTGGCGGCGCAGACCCGCTGCCCGTAAACTTCAAATACAACTACCTGATTGCCAAGCTGAAGGCAGGCCGCTTCCTGTCGACGCTGTTCAACCTGAAGGTTGAAGGTCAGGAAGATGTGCGCGTGATCTGTCGCGGTGTGCAGCGGGATGTCGTAAAAGGCTTGCCCACTCACGTTGACCTGATGCGCCTGCGCCGGACAAGCCGGATCAACCTGTTTATTCCGGTTGAATTCGTCAATGCTGACAAATGTGTTGGCATCAAGCGCGGCGGCACATTGACTGTTGTCCGCCCTGAAGTCGAACTGAACGTGCTGGCAGGTGACATTCCAGAAAAGCTGGTGGTTGACCTTGAAGGTCGCAAGATTGGTGAAACCATCACCATTTCGGCGATCACCTTGCCCGAAGGCACCAAGCCGACAATCGATCGTGACTTCGTGATTGCAAATATCGCTGCACCGCGTGCGCTGGCTGCGGCTGATGATGACGAAGACGCCGAGGCCGCGACAGAAGAATAAGCGCGTGCCCTGTGCTGACAATAGACGGGGCGCCTTGCGGGGCGCCCCTTTTCCATGCGCCCTACCCTGCGTTGCGCTTGCCTGAAATGCACTGGACAGAATCGTAAATCTCCAGTTCCGGCGGGCCAAGATAAATCTCGGAATGTTCGCGAACGCCCTTGTGAGAGCCGCGGAAATTTTGCGACTTTGCCCATCCGTCAAAGGCAGCCTTGTCACGCCACAGGGTGTGCGACAGATAGATTGTTGCGTCATCGCCAGTGGCGCCACGGAACAAATGGAATTCGATAAAACCATCTAGTTCCGGCAATTTGCTTTCGCGCGATGTCCAGATCTCCTCGAACGCGGCTTCCTGTCCGGGTCGCACCTTGAAGCGGTTGATTGTCAGATACATTTTGCCCCCTGTTCATCTATCACGACACTGTAACCCGGTGTTTTTCAGGTGCAAGCAGGCGCTTTTCACTTCGAACCGCTTTCACTATTGTGCGCGCCAAACAAGAAAGGATCTGGCCATGAAACTTTTTGTGGGCCTTGGCAATCCGGGCGCCAAATACGCCGGTAATCGCCACAATATCGGCTTCATGGCGCTTGACAGGATTGCGGATGAACATGGCTTTGGATCGTGGCAGACCAAGTTTCAGGGCCAGATCTGCCAAGGCAGGTTGGGGGATGAGAAAGTCGCCCTGTTGAAGCCAATGACATTCATGAACCTGTCCGGGCAGGCCGTGGGCGAAGCGATGCGCTTTTACCAGCTTACCCCTTCCGATCTTGTTGTCTTTCATGATGAACTTGACCTTGCACCCGGCAAACTGCGCCTGAAGCAAGGCGGCGGGCATGCTGGCCATAATGGTCTGCGCTCTCTCCATGCGCATATCGGGCCGGATTATGCGCGCGTGCGCCTTGGTATTGGCCACCCCGGCCACAAGGATCGTGTGGCACCCTATGTCTTGTCGGATTTTGCCAAATCGGACCAGCAATGGCTGGACGACCTGATGCGCGGCATCGCCGACGGGGCAGAGGCGCTTGCCAAAGGTGATGGCGCGCGGTTCAGCAATGCGGTAGCCCTTCGCGCGGCCCCGTCGCGCAAACCCAGCCCCCCTGCCCCAAAACCTGCAAAGCCTGCCCCTGCCCCATCGGAAACCACCCAGCAGGATGACCCACGCAGCCCCTTGCAAAAACTGATGGATAAGTTTCGGTGAGTTTTCGCGAACATGCCCGCGCACAGGCCACAGCCTGCGCTGCGCTTGGTTCTCCATTCATGTCGCGCATGTTAAGTATTCTTGCTGAGAAGTTGGCCCCCGGCAGCGCGGTCGCGGATCGCCTGCTGAACTGGCCCGCAGATCGGCTTGGCCCTGATGCCGCCGCCCTGCGCCTGACCGGTGCCTTGCACTATCTGGTTCTTTCCGGCCAGGCCCCGATGCTCGCGCGCCTGTATGAAAAGCCTGACGCTGCCACGGACAGCCAGTTATGGCGTATTGTAGATGCGGCGATGCGGCTGCATGGCGCTGAAATTCTCCAGACACTGGAGCGTGCGCCGCAAACAAACGAATTGCGCAGATCAGCGGTGTTGATTGCGACGGCGCATTGGCTAAGTGCGCGATTTAAACTGCCGCTTGTCTTGTCAGAGCTGGGAAGCGCCGCAGGATTGAATCTGTTATGGGACAGCTACACACTTGAAATCGGCGAAAGCCGATTTGGTGCCAAAGACAGATCTGTGTTGCTAACACCTGCCTGGAGCGGCGACCTGCCCGAACCGGTAATACCTGTGATCCGTGCGCGTGCAGGTGTTGACCTCAACCCACTGGACCCGGGATCTGATCGATTGCGCCTTTTGGCCTATATCTGGCCCGATCAACCGGCGCGCCTTGAAAACACAATACGCGCCCTTGATCTGGCTCAGGAAAGGAGGCCAGAGATTGCGCGCGCCAATGCGATAGACTGGCTGGAGGCGCGATTGGCGCGGCCCATTCCCCAAGCCATTCATCTGGTGTATCACACAATCACCTGGCAATACTTCAGCCCTGAAGATCAGGCACGCGGATTGGCAATGCTGGCGCGCGCAGGTTCGCGGTGCCGCGCGGATGAACCACTCGCCCATTTATCGATGGAGGATGACGGTAACGGGCCTGGCGCAGCCCTTACCCTGCATCTGTGGCCCGAAGATCGACGGTTTGATCTGGGACGTGCAGATTTTCACGGCCGTTGGGTTGATTGGAAAGCCCCTGCCCCATAGGCACTGGATTTCGGTCGCATAGTGGTTAACTGTCCACAACAACACGATTTTAGGGGGCAGATGGACAGTAATTGGGAACCGTCAGTGAATGTTCTGGGTGGCCGGCTGAACATATGTTCCCGCGATCCGGTGACGGGATTTTTCCGTAATGGTCGTTGTGATACATGTGCCGAAGACACCGGACGGCACACTGTTTGTGCCTTGATGACTGCCGAGTTCCTCGCCTTCTCCAAGTATCTGGGAAACGATCTTTCAACCCCACGTCCTGAATACGGCTTTCATGGCCTGAAACCCGGCGATCAGTGGTGCCTGTGCGCCGCAAGGTTCTTGCAGGCGCATCACGAAGGGGTCGCGCCGCGAGTGCTGCTGAAAAGCACACATCAAAGGACATTGGATCTGGTCCCACTCGATGTCCTGAAACGCTACGCCGCTGATATCGAATAACCTATTGTTGTGGTTCAGATTTGTGCTCGTCAGGTTCGTGCATCAAGTCGTCAATAAAAATGCTCATCAACTGCCCCCGGCCAGTGACGCCCGCCTTGCGGTAGATGGCATTCGTCTGCGCCTTTACAGTGCCTTCGGATGTGTTGCGAAACCCTGCAATCTCCTGTGTCGAAAATCCCTTGAGCACCAGTAGCGCAACATCACGCTCTGCCGGGGTCAGCGACCATGTCCCAAAGCTTTCTTCGACGATTTCCATAAAGGCGCTGCTCGCACGGTGCATTTGTGCTTCTGCCTTTCCCAGAACGCGCTGGGCCTGCATCAGTAAAACGCCCGTCATCAACAAGCCGATCATCAAGGCCAGTGCTGCACCTATTTCCATTGCCTCTCGCAGCCGCCAATCAACCGGCTGGCGTTCAACCCTCGTGACTGACAGTGCAATATCGCCGATAAAGAGCAATGCGCCAACCACCTGAATCAGAACCAGCAGCCATGTGATTTTCCTATACTTCACAATGTGCCTCTTTTTCAGAAGACCTGCGAAATACGGGCAAAGCCAATCGGGTGACCACATGCATACTAGTTCACCAAATAAGGAAAGGCGCCACGGTCCAGCACGGTGCCGCCGCGGGGCATCTGGTCTTTCTCCAGGACGGGTGGGCCTGTCGGGCTGAATTCAACCGCGTAATCGCGGATGATCTGTCCTGTAGACAGATCAAGAATGACCTCTCGCCATATCAGATCATTGACTGCGACAAACCGGACGCGGCCTAGCAGGGTCGCCGTCTCGGATACGACCTCAAAGCCCTGCCGGTTCAGGGCCACTTTTATCATTTCTGATGTGACACGTTGTTCCGATGCATGCAGCGGAGCGAAAGAGGAAAGAAAAAATGCGCCAAGAACGATGACATACCGCGCCCATCGCTTCATTTAGAAGCCCTTTACTTCAACAATCACAAAAACAAACATGCGCATCCCGCGCGTAATTTCGCGGGATGCGCTGTACATTTGATACCATTTACACTTCTGGCCCGGTCAACGCATGTCCGATCTGAAATAATTGATCGACCAACTTCAACGCGGGTTAATTCGGAGCTTTTCACAAGAATGCTTATAAATCGTTACTCAAATCAAATCTCCGCACAAACGAGCTAAAAAAACGCTCGAACCAGATAATCGCTTACACAAAACGGTAGCTCTGAAGATAGCTCAGAACCCCGTAATGCATGGTTACAGATGTCGCGCTGCGAAATCCATCGAGAATCCGTTTAAATCGGGCCTATAAACCTTAGTTTATGCGCCCATATCGAAGCCCAGATGCTTGGCAACCGTGAAAATGTCCTTGTCGCCACGCCCGCACATGTTCATCACCAGCAAATGATCTTTCGGCAATTCAGGCGCTATTTTCAACACATGGGCCAGCGCATGGCTTGGCTCTAGGGCCGGGATGATTCCCTCCTGCGCACAGCAGGTCTGAAACGCGCTCAATGCTTCGTCATCCGTGATTGAGACATATTCTGCGCGCCCGACATCCTTCAGCCAGGCATGTTCAGGCCCGATCCCCGGATAGTCCAGACCCGCCGAAATGGAATGCCCTTCAAGAATCTGGCCATCCTCATCTTGCAGTAAATATGTCCTGTTCCCGTGCAAAACACCCGGACGCCCGCCCGTCAGGCTGGCGCAATGTTCCATACGGTCATCAACGCCGCGCCCCCCGGCTTCGACCCCGATGATGCGCACGTCCTTGTCATCAAGGAACGGATAGAACAGCCCCATTGCATTGGACCCGCCGCCAATTGCCGCGATGATCGTATCAGGCAGGCGGCCTTCGCGTTCCATGATCTGTTCGCGGGTTTCCTTGCCGATGATCGACTGGAAATCGCGCACCATGGCCGGATAGGGATGCGGCCCCGCAACCGTGCCGATGCAATAGAAAGTATCGCGCACATTGGTCACCCAGTCGCGCAAGGCATCATTCATTGCATCTTTCAGCGTGCCGCGACCAGATTTTACAGGGACCACTTCGGCCCCCAGAAGCTTCATGCGGAACACGTTGGGGGCCTGACGCTCGACATCATGCGCGCCCATGTAAACGATACATTTCAACCCGAATCGCGCGCAAACAGTGGCGGTTGCAACGCCGTGCTGCCCTGCCCCGGTTTCTGCGATGATGCGCGTCTTGCCCATGCGCATGGCTAGCAGAATTTGCCCCAGCACATTGTTGATCTTATGCGCGCCGGTATGGTTCAACTCGTCACGCTTCAGATAGATTTTCGCACCACCGCAATGTTCGGTCAGGCGCTCGGCGTAATATAGCGGCGACGGCCGGCCGACATAATGCTTCCACAAATCATCCATTTGCGCCCAGAACGACTCGTCTGTTTTGGCGCGCTCATATTCGGCTTCCAACTCAAGGATCAGCGGCATCAATGTCTCAGAGACAAAGCGCCCGCCATAGATCCCGAACCTGCCCTGCTCATCCGGGCCGGTCATAAAAGAGTTGATCAGGTCGTCGGGCATGAGGCTGTGTCCTTTGTCTGAAGTTTGTCTTGTCCTAGCGCCCGTTGGGCCTTCAGACAAGGGAAATGGCGGGCATTTCAAGGCCAAGCACCGACTTGAGAGGGCAAATTGCGCGCCGCCCTCAGCGTTCAAGGATCAATCGGTCGCCCTCGATGGAAATACGCGCATAGCGGCGTAGATAGCCCATCCCGAGAAGAGAGATATCCAGTTCCCCCTCATTCACGAAAGCAGGCACCTGAGTGTCGCGGATTTCAAGCTCGTCATGCAAAAGGGCCACTTCATCCAGCGTCACACGCGCAAGCCCGACTATTCCGTTCGCAGTGCGCGCCTGCCCCAGATATGGCAGGTTTTGAGGGTCCAGCCCGACACGCGCGGCATCTTCCTGTGACAAGACAAGATCAGATGCGCCCGTGTCGATGATAAAGTCCACCGGCGTGCCGTTTACCTGCAATCCCAGATGAAAATGACCATTGCGCCCGGCACGCAAAACCACAGCCCCCTCGCCCGTGACCGAAACACTGCTTTGTTGCGACACATCCTGCCACAGCCCATATCCGGCTGCGACGCCAACGAAGATCAGCCCCCAAAGCAGCAACTGACGCAGGCTCTGTCCGATGCTTTGTGTGCGTGCGATCAGAAAATAGCTGATCAGCACTGTGCCCCAGACACCCAGATATACCAACCGCATTGTCTGATCTGCATCCATGCCACGCGCCCCGCTTGTTCACTCTCTCTACTTGGTGTGCCACTACAGTAAAAACATGCTCTATCACGCCTCCGTGACATCATGGTCATAAATCCATGCAAATTGCCGCAATGGCGCATCCGGAACGATCCTGCCGGAAAGACGCAGCGCAAAATGTGCAAACTGCGCCAAGGGCGGGCGCAAGTGGTAGTTGCGCGCATTGCGGTTGGCAGCCTCAACCACGCGGACCACGCGGTCGCGGCGCGCGGCCTGATATGCGACCAGACCGTCCGAAATACTGCGCGCGCGTGCAAGTTCGCGCGCAAGGACATAGGCATCTTCCAACGCCATATTTGCGCCTTGGGCCATGAAAGGTAAAGTTGGATGCGCTGCATCCCCAAGAATAGCGCAGTTTCCGCGATGCCATTTTGCGGCCACGTTATGCCTAAACAAACCCCAAAGCCACAGTTTTTCAACCTGTTCCAGCCATGCCGGGACCGGACCGCCAAAGCCGGAAAAGGCTTGTTTCAGATGTTGCGGATCATCAGGGTGGTTCCACCCCTCTTGCGCCCATGTTTTGCGTTCTTCGACGGCCACAATGTTGCGTAGCCGACCGCCGCGCAGAGGGTAGCTTACAAGATGCCGCCCGGGCCCCATGAATACCTCTGCCAGTGCAGGGTGTTCCTCAGAGCAGGGCACGAGCGCGCGCCAAGCGACTTGCCCGGTGAAAAAGGGCTGTGTCGCAGGGTCATCTTGCAGATGCGGGCGCATGACAGAGTGTAATCCATCTGCGCCGATAACAAGATCGGCAGAAATAACCTCGCCGGTGCTCAGCGAAACTTGGGGGCGTGTTCCTTGCGCGTCAACGCTGGTGGCCTGTGCAACGAATCGCGTCTCAATCCCGTCGCAAGCGCCCTGCAAAACCGAAATGAGGTCAGCGCGGTGGATCAGGTGGTACTCGGCCCCGGCTTTTGGCAAATTCAACCGCAAGACCTGCTTGCCGTCATGCGCTGCACGCAAAACGACCGCCTCACTGCGCAGGGCATGTTCTTCGAGTGATGCGCCCTGCCCCAGCGCCTGGATAACCCGCGCGCCATTCGGGCTGATCTGTAGGCCTGCGCCCACTTCCAAAAACCCCCCGGCCTGTTCAAGCACCAGAACCGACGCGCCCTGCTGCTTCAGGGCCGCCGAGACTGCCAGCCCTGCAACACCACCGCCGATAACCAGCACTTCAAGACCTGTTAGTTTCATTGCCCCCCCTTGAAATGCAAGACACCGGATGCTGCGTGGCATCCGGTGTCCTCCGTATCATGTTCACCTGTTCCGGTCTGCGCGACCTTTAGTCGTCGCGGTGCACACGTTCATTACGCTCGTGCATTTCCTGTGCTTGCAGTGTCATTGTGGCAATCGGGAGCGCATCCAGTCGCTTGAGCGAGATGCGCTCGCCAGTTGCTTCACAATAGCCGAATTCGCCATTTTCAATGCGCCGCAGGGCAGCATCAATTTTGGAAATCAGCTTGCGCTGCCGGTCGCGCGTGCGCAATTCCAGCGCGCGATCTGTTTCTTCCGAGGCGCGATCCGCAACATCTGGGATGTTTCTGCTGGAATTGGCCAGTTCCGCAAGTGTTTCCTGACTGCCTTTCAGGATATCTTCTTTCCAGACGATCAGCTTACGACGAAAATATTCGAGCTGCCGCTCGTTCATGAAGGGTTCATCTTCAGCTGGTCGGTAGTCTTCCGGTAGGAAAGTTTCTGGTTTCATGCCCCGCTCCTCAGTGTCAGCAGGATCATAAGTGTTGAGGTTAGACATCTTTAATCACCTATATCCCGCACCCTCGCGGGCCGAATAACGGATGCGTTCGGGAATGTCACGCTCTTTCGCGGTTTCTTGCCACCATTGGTTGGAATGGCACAGCAAGTTGGCTTGTCGTGGTCAATGTCAAAGGCTAAGTTGCCAGAAAACGTGCACTCTTTGCGCGTCAACACCCAGTCAAGGCAGGTTTGGAATGCGCTTCACCTCTACCCAGGATTATATTGCGAGTGACGAGTTGCAAATTGCAGTGAATGCTGCCGTGACTTTGCAACGCCCGCTGCTGGTCAAAGGGGAACCGGGCACGGGCAAAACCGAACTTGCCAGACAGGTTTCGGCGTCGCTTGGGCTGCCGATGATCGAATGGTCCATCAAATCGACCACACGCGCGCAACAGGGATTGTATGAGTATGATGCCGTGTCGCGCCTGCGCGACAGTCAGTTGGGCGACGAACGTGTGAATGATGTGAAAAATTACATCCGCAAGGGCAAGCTGTGGCAAGCGTTCGAAGCCGAGCAGCGCGTTGTTCTGCTGATTGACGAGATTGACAAGGCCGATATCGAATTCCCCAACGATTTGTTGCAGGAACTCGACCGGATGGAATTCTTTGTCTATGAGACAGGCGAAACCATTCGCGCCACCCACCGGCCAATTGTTATCATCACGTCGAACAATGAGAAGGATTTGCCCGACGCATTCTTGCGCAGGTGCTTTTTCCACTACATTCGTTTTCCCGATACCGAAACGCTCAAGGCCATTGTCGAGGTGCATTTTCCCGGTATCAAACCCGCACTGCTGACAGCGGCCCTGACCCAGTTCAGCGAGTTGCGCGAAACTCCCGGGCTGAAGAAAAAGCCGTCAACCTCGGAAGTGCTGGACTGGTTGAAGCTGCTGCTGGCCGAGGATCTGAGCGCCGAGGATCTTAAACGTGATGGGCAAAATGCCCTGCCCAAACTGCATGGTGCCTTGCTAAAGAATGAACAGGATGTGCATTTGTTCGAGCGGCTGGCCTTCATGGCACGCCGTCAGGGGCGTTGAGATGTCTATAGTAATCAGAAACTTACGGATAGAAGATAAAGCTGAATGGGAAAAGCTATGGGCGGGCTATCTGGACTACTACCAGTCGCCGCTCGAGCAATCCATTTATGATGCGACCTTCACAGCGCTATTGGCGGAGGATGCTCACAGCCCCAGTGGTCTGCTTGCGCTGGTCGATGATCGGCCCGTTGGGCTAGTGCATTATCTGTTCCATGCCCATTGCTGGCGGCCAGAGGGGATCTGCTATCTGCAAGACCTGTTCACCAGCCCACAGGCGCGTGGGCAAGGTGTCGCGCGCGCCCTGATAGAGGCCGTGTATGCCGCAGCGGATGCGCGCAATGTGTCGGGCGTCTATTGGACCACGCAGGACTTCAACGCGACCGCGCGCAGGCTTTATGATCAGGTCGGCGTTTTGACCCCGTTCATCAAATATGTGCGCCCAGAATGAGGGCCGCCGCACCCCTGATTGCCATGCTGGCCCTGTCAGCTTGCGCTATGCCCGCAACCAGCCCGGAAGTTGATCTGTCCGTGCAATCGCGCGCAATCAGTTCGGCCGCGCTGTTTGGTGCGCCCCGTCCTTATGCGCCTGCGCGCAGCAATGCACAGATTGCGCAGGATATTCTTGAACTTGGGTTCCGGCTGGAATCCGGCCGTGTGATCCCGCAATTCTCGCGTTTTGAAGGCCCGGTCGCGCTGCGCCTGACAGGTCAGGTTCCCCCGCTGGCAGAGATAGAAACTGACCGGCTGATTGCACGTTTGCGCAACGAAGCGCGGCTGGATATTCGTCGCGTGACCGGCGCGGCGCAGATTACGGTGGAGTTCGTGACGCGCGACACGATGCGCAGGCTTGTGCCCGAAGCGTCTTGTTTCGTTTTACCGAATGTCTCCACATGGCAGGAATTCCGCGCTGCACCGCGTGCAGAGCATCTGGACTGGACCCGAATTGCCGAACGTGAAAAGGCGCTTGTGATCGCGCCTGCCGATGCGACCGTTCAGGAAATGCGCGATTGCCTGCACGAGGAAGTGGCACAGGCATTGGGGCCATTGAATGACCTGTACCGGATTGGGGAAACGGTCATGAATGACGACAATTTCCAGACCACTCTGACAGGCTTTGACATGCTTGTCCTTCGAGTCTGGAACCACCCGTCCCTGCACCCAGGCATGACCCGTGCCGAGGTCGGCGCGCGATTGCCCGCCATTCTTGCCCAACTCAATCCACGCGGCGCGGCCAGCCAAGCATTCGGGTTGGACCCGGTCCCCACCCCACGCGCCTGGACTGACGCGATTGAGAACGCGCTTGCATCGCCCACGCGGCGGCGCAGCTTCGCCTTTGCGCAAGCAGCGCTTCGGATCGCCCTAGAGGAACGCTGGCAGGACGAGCGCCTTGCCTTCAGCCTGTTTCTGGCCGCGCGCTTCGCGCCCCCCGGCCAAGGCGAGGAAGCGTTGGATGCGTTGATTAGTGCTGCGTCGATCTATGCGGCCCGACCGGGCGGAGAGGTGCCGCGCGCGCATGTCGAGATGCATCTGGCCGCGCAGGCGCTGGCTGCAGGACAGTATCCACTCGTTCTGCGCCTAACGGAGAATGCAAGCGGGCCTGCCCGCCGAAGCGAGAATGGAGCGCTTTTGTCATCGCTGATGCTGTTGCGCGCACAGGCGCTAGAGCGTATGGGGCGCGACGCAGAGGCAGAAACCTTGCGCGCCGATGCTGTGCCATATGCCTTGTTCGGCTTTGGGTCGAAACAGGCGGCAGAGGACCGGCGCGCGGAAATTACGGCGCTTATCCAGCGCTAAATCAAGGGCTTAAGATATGATTGTTATCATTGGTATGCTTGCAGGCGCGCTTTGGGGCGTACGAAACGCAAAGCAACGCGGCGGCGACCGCAAGGATATGGCGCAATATGGTGTTGTGGGCGTCATCGTTGGCGGACTGTTGG
The DNA here is from genome assembly GCF_004366635.1 of Roseinatronobacter bogoriensis DSM 18756. GTDB lineage: Bacteria > Pseudomonadota > Alphaproteobacteria > Rhodobacterales > Rhodobacteraceae > Roseinatronobacter > Roseinatronobacter bogoriensis. The sequence continues at coordinate 248,719 of NZ_SORN01000002.1, forward strand.
GTTTGTTCATCACAATCGGACTGGAAAAGCTGTTATAAACCCATGTTTCTGAATTTCTTCCAGTGTTTGCGCGACCATGCTGTGCCAGTGTCCCTGCGCGAGTTTCTTGCCTTTCTGGAAGGGGTACAGGCGGGCCTGGTGACTTATGATGTCGAGGGGTTCTACTATCTTGCGCGCATGACCATGGTAAAGGACGAGCGCCACCTTGACCGCTTTGACCGCGCTTTCGCGCAAAGTTTCGAGGGTATGGATGCGCTCAGCCTTGAGCAGGTGCTTGATGCGGTTGATTTGCCATCTGACTGGCTTGAAAAGATGGCAGAAAAACACCTCAGCGCTGAAGAACGCGAAGCGATCAAGGCTTTAGGTGGCTTTGACAAGCTGATGGAAACACTGAAAAAACGGCTAGAGGAACAAAAAGGCCGCCATCAGGGCGGGAATAAATGGGTCGGCACGGCAGGAACATCGCCTTTTGGGGCATATGGCTATAACCCCGAAGGGGTGCGGATCGGCCAGGAGGGTTCGCGCCACCGTCGTGCGGTCAAGGTCTGGGACAAGCGCGAGTTTCGCAATCTTGATGACAGTGTTGAACTGGGTACACGCAATATCAAGGTTGCCTTGAAGCGCCTGCGCAAATGGGCGCGGGACGGTGCGCAGGAAGAACTGGACCTCGATGGAACAATCCGGTCCACTGCCGAGCAGGGCTGGCTGGATGTGCGCACACGTCCGGAACGAAGAAACGCCGTCAAGGTTCTGCTTTTGCTAGATATTGGCGGCTCAATGGATGACCATGTCCGCGCGGTGGAGGAACTTTTCAGCGCTGCAAAGTCCGAATTCAAACATTTCGAGCATTATTATTTTCACAACTGCCTGTATGAATTCGTCTGGCGCGACAACGCCCGGCGTTGGACGGAACGCATGTCCACCTGGGATTTGTTGCGCACCTATGGCAGTGACTGGAAATGCATCTTTGTTGGCGATGCGGCCATGTCGCCTTATGAGGTAAAAATTCCAGGTGGGGCGAACGAACATTGGAATGAAGAGTCGGGCGAGCAGTGGTTGCAGCGCGCGCGCAGTCAATGGCCCGATCATCTCTGGGTCAATCCGACCCCCGAAGCGCATTGGCGCTATACGCAATCCATAGGTATGATTTCCCAAATATTCGAGGGCCGCATGGTGCCGATGACACTTGACGGTTTATCTCAAGGAATCAAAGATTTGGGGCGCTAACTTCAGGTTTAGCATCTATGCGTTTGCGCCTAGAAAACTCCCATAAAAGCAAAATTCCGCTTACCTGATTTGCATCCGCAGACTGTCACTCATAGGTCATGAGACAGCGCGCGGGCCCTCAAGGCCCTGATCGCTGCCAAAACAGGAGATTATTATGGAACTGAAACGCTATCTGAGCACCACCATCCTCGCCGCCGGGCTGGCAATGACACCCGTACTGGCCTCTCAGGCTGCTGCACAAGCGCAAGCCCCTGCGCAGGTGGAAGGGTCCGAGATTGCGATGGAAGAAGGCAAGATTGATGCGTTCATCGTTGCTGCCTTGGCCGTCGCCGAGACGCGTGAGGCGTACATTGCGCAGCTAGAGGGCGTGACTGACGAAGAACAGCAAATGGCGATTGTTCAGGAAGCTGACGCGGCCATTCTGGAAGCTGTGGAAAACACACCAGATATTTCTGTCGACGAATACATCGCAATCGGTGAAGCGGCGACAGTTGACCCGGAACTTGCCGCACAGATTGACGCGCGTTTTGCAGAAACTGCTGGTCAAGAATAATTGCGGTCCTCTGGCCTGATTTCGGGCCAATTCAGGATCGAAGGCCGGGGCAAGTTGCCCCGGCCTTTTTTTTAGCGCTCGATAGTCACGCGCTCCATCCGGTCGGGCTCGCCGATAACGGCCCCGTTGCCGCCAGTGCCCCGCTTGATTGCGTCAAGCACATCATAGCCATCGACCAACTGCCCCACGACCGTGTACTGGCCATTGAGATGGGGTGCAGGCGCGAACATGATGAAGAACTGGCTGTTGGCGCTGTCAGGGCTTTGTGACCGTGCCATGCCAACGACACCGCGTTCAAAGGACTGTTCGGTGAATTCGGCCTGAAGATTGGACAAATCTGACCCGCCGGTTCCCCACATGCGCGGGTTGCCATCTGGCCGACCATGCTGCACATCTCCGGTCTGCGCCATGAACCCCTCGATCACGCGGTGAAATACTACCCCGTCATAGGCCCCCTGTTCGGCCAGCGTGACAATACGCTCTACATGATTTGGGGCAAGGTCATCACGCAATGCAACACGCATGGTGCCAGTCGCTTCGCCCGCAGTCGCTATCACCATGACAGGGCCGGAATTATCTTCGGGCACCGCCGTATCGGCATTCACACTCATCAGGTTCAGATAAGACGCACCCAGAATACCCACCCCAAGCGCGAAGATTCCTGAAAATATCAGTTTATCACGCATCGGCTGCCACCTTGACGCTGATCATCTTGTCAGGGTTCGCAGGCGGCTCGCCCCGGGTTATGGTGTCGACATGTTCCATTCCCGAAATGACGCGGCCATACACAGTGTATTGGCGGTTCAGGAAGTGGTTATCTGCGAAATTGATGAAAAACTGGCTGTTGGCGCTGTCGGGATTCTGGGAACGGGCGGCGCCCAAAGTGCCCCGGTCATGCGGCACGCCCGAGAATTCTGCCTTCAGGTTCGGCAGGTCCGACCCGCCGGTGCCTGCGCGGCGAATGTCGAAATTGGCCTCGGTATTGCCATTGGCGACATCCCCTGTCTGGGCCATGAAGCCGTCAATCACGCGGTGAAAAACAACATTGTCATAGGCCCCAGCGCGTGCAAGCTCTTTCATCCGGGCGCAATGGCCTGGCGCAACATCGGGCAACAGTTCGATTGTGACTGTTCCGGACTTCAGCTCCATCAGGATGGTGTTTTCGGGGTCTTTGATCTCGGCCATGTGGCACTCCTTACTTTGCAGTTGCGCGCATTCTACTGCGCGCGGCAGCGCAGGAAAACCCCTGATGACGCCGCAGCCCATTGACCAAACCCCCGGTTTCGCGCGACATAGCGACAAACTTGGTGCAAAGGGGCGGTACGATGGCGTTCAAGACACTTGATGATCTGGAATTCACGGGCAAGACCGCATTGGTGCGGGTCGATATCAATGTCCCGGTTGAAAATGGCAAGGTCACCGATGCAACCCGGATTGAGCGGATTGTCCCAACCATCCAGCACATCACCAAGGCCGGGGGCAAGGTCGTGCTATTTGCGCATTTTGGGCGGCCCAAAGGGGCGCGCGTGCCTGAAATGTCGCTATCGGTCGTGCTGCCTGCGCTGGAGGCGGCGCTTGGCCAGCCAGTGGCCTTTGCCGAAGATTGCATCGGGGCGCCAGCCAAGAAAATTGTCGGCGCAATGCAGGCGGGTGACGTGGCCTTGATGGAGAACACCCGCTTTCATGTGGGTGAAGAAAAAAATGATAAGCTTTTAGCGGCTTCAATGGCGGCTTTGGGTGATTTCTATGTCAATGACGCCTTCTCTGCGGCGCATCGCGCACATGCATCAACCGAGGCGATCGCGCATCTGCGCCCCGCTTGTGCCGGACGCCTGATGGAGGCCGAACTCAAGGCGCTGGAAGCCGCGCTGGAGGCCCCTGCCCGCCCGGTTGCTGCCGTGGTCGGCGGCGCAAAGGTTTCCAGCAAGCTGGATCTGCTGTCAAACCTGATTACCAAGGTCGACCATCTGATCATCGGCGGCGGGATGGCGAATACATTTCTGGTCGCCAAAGGGTTGGAGATTGGCACCTCTCTGGCGGAACGCGATATGGCCGATACAGCCCGCGAGATCATGGATAAGGCGAGTAAGGCAGGGTGCACATTGCACCTGCCGGTGGATATTGTGGTGGCGCGCGAGTTTGCAGCCCATGCCGCGCATGAGGTGCTGCCGGTCGATCAATGCCCCAGTGATGCGATGATCCTTGATGCCGGGCCCGACAGCGTCACCGCAATTGCAGACGTGTTCGCAAAATGCCGCACATTGGTCTGGAACGGCCCGCTTGGAGCCTTCGAGATTTCGCCTTTCGACGCCGCAACCAATGCCGCAGCCAAGGAAGCCGCGCGCCTGACACGGGAGGGTGTGCTGGTTTCAGTCGCTGGCGGCGGTGATACAGTTGCCGCGCTCAACAAGGCCGGTGCCGGATCGGATTTCAGCTATATCTCGACAGCGGGCGGCGCATTTCTGGAATGGATGGAAGGCAAGACACTGCCCGGCGTGGCTGCCTTGGAAAAAGAGTAAAAGCTCATGGATACATTGATCTGGATCGGAGCTGCGATTTCACTTGCAGGCGTCGCCGGACTCGTTTGGTGCATCATCTATGTGATGAAGCTGCGTAAACAATCGCTTGAGGATGCCGAGATGCGCACGCGCATGCAAAAGGCCGTCATGATGAATTTCGCAGCGCTGACGGTATCAACATTGGGCCTGATGGTAGTCGTTATCGGCATTTTTCTGGGGTAAAACTGCTCGAATCTGCAAGTGCAGGATTCCCATGCGCCCTGACTTGTGTCATATTCGACTGCAAGAGCGCCGGACAAGGCGCAGGCAGTACAGGCATAGTCATGAAACGCAGCACACCGGCGATTGGCCCGTTGTTTTACTTTGGAACAGCTATTGTGCTGGGCCTATATTTCACCTTTGCCGCCGTGCAAGGGGCATTTGGCCTGTTCAACCGTGTCCAGATCGAAGCCGAGGTCACCACCCTCAAGGCGCAGCGCGACAAACTTCGGATCGAACTGGCCGAAGTGGAAAACCGGACCCGGCGACTGTCCGATGATTTTCTGGACCTTGATCTGCTGGATGAACGCGCGCGCTTTGTGCTGGGGCTGGCGCGGCCTGATGAGGTCATCATCCGCTAAAGCGCAAGCAGATTAAATCCTCCCCTCTGAAAATTTTGTGAAATGTGATTCAGATCATTTTCACGCCTTGGCTGATTAAACTATAAGCGTACACGCGGAGAATGGCCGAGCGCGGACCTGTGCCTTTGACATGCGTGAATGCGGCCCTGTAAACTGATCACAGGCACATCTATGGGTTGTTCGGCAATTGCCCATAACGCGTAATCCTATTGTTTGCCGCGCGTCATATTCTTGTTTCAGGGCGTATGCTAAGCGTCATGAAATCTGGAATGCGAGCATCACCAAACACGGCGCGATACTCGACAGTGCCACATCAGGGGAGGAGAGGACGATGTTTGACCCAATATCGCTATGGATGCAAAGCACCGTCATGTGGATGAAGGTTTTCAAGCACCAGCATGAAGCCTATCTGCGTGTTTTGGGGGCTGTTGCCGAAAAGATTCCGCATGAAAATGCCGCTGAATGCGCGCGCGAAGCCGAAGCGGTGAAACGGACCGTGCGCGCCAGCGCAAAGGTCAGCAAACCCAGGCAAACGAAGCCCGCACCAAAACCTGCGGAACTGGTAAGCGCATAACGCGGTGAGTGTTTTCTAGCGGGCAAGATCACGCAAGATCGGACAATCCGGTCTACTGTCACCTGCACAGGAGTCGATCAGATCAGCTAGCGTGCGGCGCATCTGACCCAATTCTTCCAGTTGCTGGTCAATGCGTGCCAGATGCGTGCGTGCCAGCGCTTTAACATCTGCACTGGCACGCGTGTCGTCGTGATAAAGCGCCAAAAGCTGGCGGCATTCCTGCACAGAAAACCCCAGCGCGCGTGCACGGCGCAAAAACGCGAGGCGGTGCAAGTCCGATTCCGAAAAAATTCGGTACCCATTGGTGTCGCGCTTTGGCTGTATCAGTCCGATATCATCATAGAAGCGTATCGTCTTGGGCGGCAGACCAGAGCGCTTTCCAACTTCAGAGATATTCATGCCGGGGTTCCCCTTAGATGATGTGGTGCCATGTATCGCAGGCGCAACGCATTGGACAACACACAGACCGAACTGAACGCCATTGCCCCGGCAGCCAGCATGGGCGACAGCATCAGGGCAAATGCAGGGTAAAGCACACCCGCAGCGACCGGAATCAAGGCAGTGTTATAGGCAAAGGCCCAGAACAGGTTCTGGCGAATGTTCTTCATGGTCTGGCGCGACACACCCAGTGCCGTAAGGACCGCCTCTGGCGCGCCAGAAATCAGCACCACATCTGCCGTCTCAACGGCAATATCGGTGCCGGTTCCAATAGCAATACCCACATCAGCTTCGGCAAGGGCGGGGGCATCGTTGATACCATCACCAACAAAAGCCAGCTTGGCACCATGCGCGCGCAAGCTCTGCAACGCATCAACTTTACCCTTGGGCATGACCTCGGCCACGATATGGTCTATTCCCAATTCCCGACCAATCGCGTCGGCGGCATCCTGCGCGTCACCTGAAATCATTGCCACATGCACGCCCTGCGCCTTGAGCGCGGAAATCATTTCTCGTGCGCCCTGTTTGGCCTTGTCTGCCACAGCCAGCAGCGCAACAAGCTGCCCGTCAACCGCCAGATACAGGGGGCTACGCCCTTGCTGCGCCAATTGTTTTGCCTGCCCCGCCAGCGGCGAGATATCCACACTCTCCTGCATCATCAGCCGCGCCGCGCCCAGAAGAACGGTCCGATCTGCAATGACGCCGCGAACCCCAAGCCCGGTCAGTGATTTGAAACCTTTGACTGCGGGCAGCGTCAGTGTTTTCTCTTCCGCCGCACCACGAATGGCGCGCGCGATGGGGTGTTCCGATGTCTGCTCCATCGCGGCAGCAAGACGAAGCGCTTCATCCGTGTCCCATTCACTGGTCGTCTCGATGTCTGTCAGGATCGGGCGTCCTTCGGTCAGGGTGCCAGTCTTGTCAAAGGCCACGATCTGCACCTTGTCCAGCAGTTGCAATGCCGTGCCTTTGCGAAACAGGACGCCCAATTCGGCAGCCCGCCCTGTCCCAACCATTACCGAAGTTGGCGTTGCAAGCCCCATCGCGCAGGGGCAGGCAATGATCAGAACAGAGACACCCGCAACCAGCGCAAAGGTCAGGTCAGGTCCGAACAACAACCAGACCAGCACAGTCATCGCAGCTATGCCAATGACGACAGGGACAAAAACCATTGTCACCCGGTCAACCAACGCCTGAACAGGCAGCTTGGCACCCTGGGCGCTTTCGACCATGCGGATAATCTGTGACAGCATGGTTTTCGCGCCAGTATGCGTGACCTCCATGCGAAAGGCACCTGCCCCGTTAACTGTCCCACCAATCACTTCGGCCCCGGCATGTTTGGTCTCGGGGATCGGCTCTCCCGTGATCATGCTTTCATCGATCACGGCATCTTCAGAAACAAGAATACCATCGGCGGGTATGCGCTCTCCGGGACGGAGTTGTACGATATCGCCCGCGCGCAGGTCATCAATCGCAATCTCAATAACTGAGTCATCGCGGATCACGCGCGCGACGCGGGGTTGCATCCCCACAAGCCGCGCGATCGCGGCCCCGGTACGCCCCTTGGCACGCGCTTCCAGCCAGCGGCCCAGCAGGATGAGGGTCACGATCACGGCAGCCGCCTCGAAATAGACCGCGCGCGCTGTTTCAGGCAGGAGCGTCGGCATAAATGTCGCGACCACCGAATAGGCCCAGGCCGCCAGCGTGCCGATAGCCACAAGGCTGTTCATATCAGGCGCGCCCCGCATCAGTGCTGGCAGGCCGGTTGTGTAGAACCGCCGCCCAGGCCCGGCCAGTACGGCCGTTGTCAGCACGAATTGAACAATCCACAGGGTTTGCATACCGATCTGATGATGCAGCCAGTGGTGAAAGGCCGGCACAACATGCCCGCCCATTTCCAGAATAAACACTGGCAAGGTCAGCCCCGCCGCAAGCAATAACGCTCTGCGCAAGGCCGCTGCCTCGGTGTTATGGCGGGTTTGCGGGTCCACGGGGGCTTGTCCATCATCCAGCAATGTAGCCGGATAACCTGCCTTCGTCGCAGCATCCACGAGCGCCGAGGCATCGCCCTGCCCTTCGATATGTTCGATCTGTGCGCGCCCTGTTGCCAGATTGACCGTGGCACGCAAGACCCCCGGGAGTGACTGCAAGGCGGTTTCGACGCGCGCAACGCAAGATGCACAAGTCATCCCGTCCAGCGACAGTTCAATTTGACCCGTGCGCAGCGGATAGCCCGCGCGCTGCATCTTGCGGCGCAAATCATCCATATCGACTGTGGGGTCAAGCAACACGCGGGCTTCATGGGTGGCCAGATTCACCGAAGGTTCGTGCACACCTGCAATGTCAGACAAGGCCGCTTCCGCACGTCGCACGCAGCCTGCGCAACTCAGGTTGCCCAGTGGCAATCTGCGTTCTTCGGTTTCCTGATTCTGAACCGTCATCAGCATTTCTTGCCCCGTATCTTGTGACCTCTGCGTATCACATGGCCCTTCCAGTTTGTGGAAGGTCAAGGGCGATCATATTCTTAATTTGAAAATAAATCTGCGCGTTATTGAACCGCGTTACAAATCAAGGCTCAATTGATCGGGATGCGCGGCCTTGCGGCGCGCGGCGCGTATCGCAGTCGTGCTGGAACGGTCCGTGTGGCGCGCACGGGAGGCATGTTTATGCGCCACAGCCTGCGCAATATCATGAAATCCTGCCTGTTTGCGCAAGCCCCATAGTGCATCGCGCGCCGCTGCGCCTGCTTTTGCGACATCGACCACTGGCGGGGGGTAGCGTGTGTGCAGGCTGGCTGACCCTTCTGCCCATGTCCAGGGCGTATGCAGATGCGCGGCTGGCACATGTGCAAGCTCTGGCACCCATCTGCGGATAAACTTTCCATCCGGGTCCTGATCCATGCTTTGCTTGATGGGATTATAGATTCGGATTGTATTGATCCCGGTCGTGCCGGACTGCATTTGAACTTGCGACCAGTGGATCCCAGGCTCGTAATCGGTGAACAGCCGCGCCAGCACGGGACCCGTCGCGCGCCAGTCCAGCCAAAGGTGATAGCTGGCAAAGGACATCAGCATGGCCCGCATCCGGAAATTCAGCCAGCCGGTCGCGCGCAGATAGCGCATGCAGGCATCGACAAAGGGCACGCCTGTCTCGCCAGTTTCCCAAGCGCGCAGCAGGTCGGCGTCAGGCATGCGCGGGCGTAAACCCTCATGCGCGGGGTGCAGGCAACGATGCTCGATTGCAGGTTCATCCTCAAGTTTCTGGATGAAGTGATCCCGCCATGCCAGCCGCTTGGCGAAGCTGTTCAGTGAAGCTTGCCAGTCGGATGCGGCTGGATGATTTTTGCGCGCAGTCACACGCGCCTGTTCGACCTGCCGCAACGAAAGAACGCCAAGCGCAATATACGGCGACAGGCGCGAGCACGCCCGCTCTGCCGACAAGGGCGAGGACATCGCCGCACGGTAGCGCTCTCCCCGCACCGAGAGAAACGAGTCCAGCGCACGCTCGGCAGATGCCTTGCTCCCGTTCTGGCGGTGTGGACAGGGATCAGGGGTCAGGCGCAAAGCGCGTGCATCGGGCAAGCGTTCCAGACCCGGTGCATCTGGCACAACAGGGGCCAGCGCTGGTTGCGGGTCTGCGCTGGCGCGGCGCATGAAGGCATTGCGTTGCGCTTGCCATCCATCGCGCGAGCGAAGTCTGCGCACAACACCCGAGTGCGGCACTTCCTGCCAGTTCACCCCCGACGCGGCTGCCCAGGCCGCCACCCGCCTGTCACGCGCATAGGTCCAGCTATTGCCCGTTTCTTCGTGACTTATGATCCGCGTGATCCCATGTGCCTTACACAGCCGCGCCAACTCAGTGACTGCATCGCCCATGCGTATCACAAGTGGCTGGCCCATTGCGGCCAGATCAGCGCGCAGGCTTTCCAAGGCCTCGGCAGTGAAGGCCCATTGACGCGCAGATGTGTCAGGCAATGCCCAATAGTCCGGTTCGATTATATAAACAGGCAGCACATAGCTGCCCGCCAATGCCAGCGCAGGATGATCCGATACGCGCAAATCGCGTTTGAACCATAGCAAGACAACATCATGAGGCGCGGGTGACATGGTGGTGAGACATAGCGCCTGCCAAGATACGGTCAAGCACTATGTTCTCTTAACGTTCTTGCGGATGTGATCCCGCTCAGACCCGTTCCAAGGCCAGCGCAATCCCTTGCCCGCCCCCGATGCACATTGTGACAAGCGCGCGTTTTCCACCGATGCGCACTAATTCATGCAAAGCCTTGATAGTGATGATCGCGCCAGTTGCCCCTACCGGATGCCCAAGCGCAATGGCGCCGCCATTCGGGTTGACGCGGCTTGCATCCAGCCCCAGCGCCGCGCTGACGGCCAGGGCTTGCGCAGCAAATGCCTCATTCGACTCGATCACGTCAAAATCACTGACTGACGAACCGATACGCGCACAAAGTGCCTCAACAGCCGGCACGGGGCCAATGCCCATGACCTCCGGGCGCACGCCCGCATGAGCATAGCCGACGATGCGCGCCAAGGGTTTCAGGCCAGCTTTCTCGGCCGCATCGGCACGTGCCAGAACCAGTGCCGCCGCGCCGTCATTTATGCCGCTGGCATTGCCCGCAGTGACAGTCCCGCCTTTCTCGAATGCCGGGCGCAGTCCTGCCAATGCGTCCAGCGTGGTGGCTTTGGGGTGTTCATCCGTGTCGAACACCACCTCACCCTTGCGGGTTTTCACGGTGACAGGGGTAATCTGATCCTTAAAGCGTCCTTCCGCGATTGCCTGTGCAGCGCGGGTCTGGCTTTGCAGCGCGAATTCATCTTGCGCCTCGCGCGTGATGTCATGCTCGCGCGCGACATTCTCAGCCGTGACGCCCATATGCCCGGTGCCAAACGGGCAGGTCAGTGCGCCCACCATCATGTCAACCGCACGTGTATCGCCCATCTTGGTGCCAAACCGCGCGGATTGCAGGATATGGGGCGCGCGGCTCATGCTTTCGGCACCACCAACAAGGGCAAACCCGGCATCCCCAAGCATAAGCGCCTGCATCCCCGACACGACCGCCTGCACACCAGAGCCACACAGCCGGTTGACATTCATGGCGGGAACACTGTCCGGGACCCCTGCCCCCATTGCAGCGCGACGCGACAGATACATGTCGGCGGGATCGGTGGCGATGACGGTGCCAAAGACCACATGGCCAATCTGGGCGGGCTCGACGCCAGACCGGGTCATTGCCTCGGATGCGACAATCCGGGCAAGCTCGATAGGTGTGACTGAGGCGAGAGCGCCGCCGAAACTGCCTATTGCAGTGCGCGCATTGCCCAAGATTACGATATCATCCATAACAAATCCTCTCCCTGATATGTCACAACGCTAATACAGCCCGCCCCGCCAATCCAGCGCAACGCTGCGTTCATGACATGCAGAAATTTCTGCCGCCCCTCTGGGTATGGATGATCGACATTTGTTTCAGCAAAGTGGCCTAGAACATTGATGTCACGGTAGGGGGGCAGACGGTGGATAATTTCGACAAGCCGCGCAGTGTCGGGCCGCGGTGCGGCAATGCGCGGCGGGCTGAAGCCCTTAATTCCGCGCAGTTGGATGTCCGCGAAGTTCCACACCGCTTAATGTCGGATCCATGTTCACTCAGATCCAGACCGATTGCATCGCGCTGAGCGCTAGCCGCGATTGCGTTTCACCTTCTTTTTGGCCTTGGCCTTCCCTTTCGCCCCTTTGGATACGGCACGCCGCACAGGCCCCTTGCGCCCGCGTCGCCCGCTGCTTCGCGCTGGCGCTTCCCCCTCGACTTCCAGCAACTCCAGCGCCAACCCGCCTGTGACAGGTTCCGCTTCGGCCAGCTTGACCTTGACACGTTGGCCCAGACCGATGCGGAAACCGGTTTTTTCGCCTTCTAGCGCTTGTGCCTCGGCGTCATGGCGGAAATACTCGTCACCAATAGACCGGATCGGTACCAACCCGTCTGCGCCAGTTTCATCCAGCTTCACAAACACCCCGAACCGCGCCACGCCCGAAATGCGGCCAGTGAATTCCGCGCCGACACGGTCAGCCAGATAGGCGGCAAGATAGCGGTCTGCCGTATCACGTTCCGCCGCCATAGAGCGGCGTTCGGCTTCGGATATCTGTTTGGCCGTTTCCTCAAGATTTTCGATATCCCAAGGGCTTAGCCCGTCATCCCCCCATTTATGCGCAGATATGAGGCCACGATGCACAATCAGGTCGGCATAACGCCGGATGGGCGAGGTGAAATGCGCATATTCACGCAAGGCCAGCCCGAAGTGTCCGAAATTCTGCGGTGCGTAATAGGCCTGCGTCATCGAGCGCAATGTGGCCATGTTCATCAATTCGTCAAACTCGGTCCCTTCGGCCTGCGCCAGCAACTGGTTGAAATGCCGCGTCATCAGCACTTGTCCCTTTGCCAGCGCAAAGCCCGATTCCCGCGCCAATTCGCGCAGCGCTTCCATTTTTTCGGGGCTGGGTTCTTCATGCACACGATACAGCAGCGCCGACCCTTTCTCGCGCAGCGTCTCGGCTGCGGCGACATTGGCCAGCACCATGAATTCCTCAACCAAACGATGCGCGTCAAACCGTTCCTTGAAGGCCACGGATGTCACACGCCCCTCCTCAGACAGGACGATCTGGCGTTCTGGCAAGTCCAGATCCAGCGGCTGGCGGCGCTGACGCGCGCGGGTCAGCGCGCGATAGGCACCAAACAGGTCAGACAACACCCCTGCAAGTGGCGCTGTCGCTTCATCCAGCGTGCCTTCATCTGCGGCCTGCGCCTGTTCATAGGTCAGTGACGCAACCGAACACATCATGGCGCGAAAAAACGCGTGACTGCGCTTGTTGCCTTGCGCATCAATCACCATGCGCAGCGCGATACAGGGGCGGTCCACCCCTTCATGCAGCGAACACAAATCCCCCGACAGGATGTCTGGCAGCATTGGCACCACACGGTCGGGAAAATAGGTGGAATTCCCGCGCCTGCGCGCTTCCCGGTCCAGTTCTGAATTGGGCCGGACATAAGCCGCAACATCGGCAATCGCGACCCACAGGATATAGCCGCCCTCATTCTTCGGGTCGCTATCAGCCTCGGCCAGGATCGCGTCATCATGGTCGCGCGCATCCCAAGGGTCGATGGTCATGAGCGGCAGCGCACGCAAGTCGCGCCGCCCTTTTTCGGGGACTGGTCCCGCCTTGTCCGCCTCGGCCACTACCGCGTCGGGGAACGCATCGCGAATGCCATGCTGGTGAATGGCAATCAGCGACACCGCTTTTGGGGCAGTGGGATCGCCAAGCCGTTCCACCACTTTCGCGCGACTAGGGCCAAATCGCCCCTTGGTCACAGGCTCGGCATGGACCAACTCGCCATCTTCTGCGCCGCCAGTCTCTGTCACACTCCAGAAACGATCCGCCCCTTTGTCGATCGGCACGATCCGCCCGCCCTGCGCCTCTTTGCGGAAAATACCCAAGATGCGGGTGGGGTTGGCCCCCAGCTTGCGGATCAGTTTGGCCTGATAATCATAATCAGGGCCGCGAATTGCCTCCAGCTTGGCCAGCACGCGGTCACCCTGCCCCAATGCCGGATCACCCGGCTGCGTCAGGAACAGAATCACAGGGGCCGCGCCTTCACCACGCCACTCGACAGGGCGCGCGAACAGGTCGCCTTCGGCATCTGGCGCGTTGATTTCCAGTACTGTGACTGGCGGCAGCGCATTGCCGCCCCGCACGCTTCGATGGCGCGGGGCAAGCGTGCCCTCGGCCTCCAACTCGCGCAACATGACCTTCAGATCAATCTTTGCGCCGCCCTTTATGCCAAACGCCTTGGCAATATCGCGCCGCGTTGCACCGGGGTTATCGGCCAGCCACAGGCGAATATCATTGATAGATGGAAGCTGTTTCACTTGAACGCCCTCGCGCAAGGCAGGCGCAAGGCCCGGATGTATGCTGGATAGTTAAGGCGGGACAGGCACAAGCCAGAAATTTCACGTATCATCGTGGTGCACTAGCACGCAAACCGCGCGGCGTCACCGCCCTTGTCACAGGGCCCGCACCATGTTGCGGTGCACAATGCCCGCGTCCAGAAATTCCGGCCCTTCTGCCACAAAGCCCAGATTTTCGTAAAATCCGATGGCATGGATTTGCGCGCCCAGTTTCGCATGCGTGACCCCATCGAGAGTACGCAATGCCTCAAGCGAGGCATTTATCAGTGCAATCCCAATGCCTTGCCCGCGCCAGTCGTGCAAAACACAAACGCGCCCGATCTTGCCTGTATCACCCGCAACAAGAATGCGCGCACAGCCGACCGCTTGCCCGTCAACCCGCGCCAAGAGATGCAAGGCCTCGCTATCGCGCCCGTCTACTTCTTCTGCTTCGGGGACATTCTGCTCTTCGATAAAGACGATCCGCCGCAGAGCGTGGCAAGTTGCCAGATCATCTGTCAAACTCACGTCGAGTTTCATGTAAAATAATCCTGCAGAATGCGCGAATATACCGCTTTAAGCTGATGTATTTGTTCTATTTCTGCAAATTCATCAACCTGATGCATGGATGTGCCGACCAGCCCGAATTCCACCACAGGGCAATGGTCCTTTACAAAGCGCGCATCCGATGTGCCCCCCGATGTCGACAGCACTGGCGCGACCCCGCATTCGGCCTGCACGGCAGAAGCGACCAGATCAGACAGAGGGCCGGGTGGTGTCAGAAAACTCTCGCCCGAGATATGCACCTCAAGATCTAGCAATACACCGCTGTCTTTGCTTGCTTTTTTTGCCTCCACCTTCAGCCATTCGGAGAGGGATGCCCCGGAATGCAGATCATTGAACCGAATATTCAATGTCGCGCGTGCCGTGGCGGGGATCACATTCGAGGCCGGATTGCCCACATCAATTGTGGTCAGTGCCAGCGTCGAAGGGTCAAAATGTTCGGTGCCCTTGTCCAGTTCATGCTGTGCCAGCCTGTCAAGATAGCCCACCAGCACCGGCAACGGGTTGCGCGCGCGGTGCGGATAGGCCGCATGGCCCTGCTTTCCCCGTGCTGTGACATGGGCTGTCATGGACCCGCGCCGCCCGATCTTGATCATCTCGCCCATCGTCTCCGGGCAGGTCGGCTCGCCAACAATACAGGCACTCATGGCCTCGCCCTGTGCTGCCATCCAGTCAAGAATTGCTATGGTGCCATCGCGCCCCGGCCCCTCTTCATCGCCGGTAATGGTCAGAATCACCGCGCCATCCGGGGGAGTATTACGCACAAAATCAACGGCCGCCGCTGCAAATGCAGCAACGCCGGATTTCATATCGCAGGCCCCGCGCCCCCAGATCCGGCCCTCTGCACGCTCTGCCCCGAAAGGTGCGCGCGTCCAGTCATCGGGGTTGCCCAGCGGCACCACATCTGTATGACCATTGAAACCAAAGGTCCTTGGGTTGCCCTTGCTGCCCCAGCGCGCAAACAGATTGGGCGTGCCGTTGCGGTCAACCCTTGTGCAGTCAAAGCCTGCATCGGAAAGCAGCGCTTCAAGCACCACCAGCGCGCCCCCTTCTTCCGGTGTCACTGAAGGGCAGCGGATCAGTTCGGCTGTCAGGTCCACCGGGCAGACAGGTTCAGTCATTCTCGGCCTCATCCGTGAAATAGGTTTTTTGCGCTACAATCACGGCATTCTCATTGAGTGCGCGCGCCATCAATTCGCGTTCCTCGTCGGGAATATGATCACCTGCCGCAAGGCGTTCATCAAGCGTGCCGTAGCTGGTCACATCCAAAGGCGCGACACCTGCGGTCTTGAGAACGGCCACGGCTTCGCGCACGGCCTCTGCCTCGTCTACGCCCGTAGCATATAGTAACAAGCCCGCACCCGTTGCACCTTTGGGCAGATCATCGTCAGGGCTACGCCCCAGTTCCACCAGCAATGTATAAACCTGCTGCGGACGTTTTTCTGCGGTCGCGGGTTTCTTGGGGGGCTTGGTCATGAGCGTATCCTTTCGGTATTTCCCTGTCAGGAAAGCGCGCGCAAGGCAAGCCCCGCCATCCGCGCGCCCCAATGCGCATAAAGTTGTGCACCGGGATGAAACCCGTCACGTGCCAGTAGCGCGCAGCTCGGGGGTAAATCAAAACCGACATGCGTTGCATTTTCAGATGCGCAAACCTGCTGCAACACCCGATCAAGGCGCGCGGCCCTATGCCCAAGATGTGTGCGCAGCGGCTCGGGAAAAGCTGGAAACGCGCCCAGTGGCGGCACCGCAGATGCCAATATACACCCGACACCGTGGTTGCGGCGCAAATCCTGCATCAAACCCGTCTGTTCGCGGGAAAAGCGCATAGCGCTGGTATGGCGCAGCACGTCATTCACACCCAGCGCCAATACAGCGACATCGAACTGCCCGGCGCCATTCAGCCGTGTTCTTGCAACCCGCGTTGTCACACCCGAGCGCGCGACCAAACGCCAGTCCACCTGTGAATATGGGGTCATGTGCCGCAGCATCTGGCCAATCAGGGCTTCATCCTGATGCCCTACGCCCACCCCCGCCGCAGAGGAATCGCCCAAGACAAGCAGGCGCAGCCTTATGCCCTGCCCCACGCTGCCCTCGCGCGGGCCGACCGCTTCAGGCAGGCGTTCAGCCTGCAAGATCAGACCAAGCGCCTGTGCCGCAAGGACAGGTGCAAGAATAAGGGAAGGCAGGCGTCTTTCCGTCATCGTGACATGATGGCGCGATTGACAGGGCTTGTCACGCACTGCCTGTGTCGTGTCGGGTCTGGCCCACAGGTGTTGATTTCGTTAAAGCTATCGCAGAACATAGACCAAAGGCGGAAGTTGCCATGCCCCATACCATCGCACAAATTGCGCAGACCCTAGGGTTGCAAGCCGAAGGCGCGCTGGATTTGACGATCACCCATGCGGCAGAACCCGCACAGGCAGGGCCGGATGCGCTCGCAATGGCGATGAACCCGAAATATGCGGCTGGTTTGTCGGCAGGTCGGGCACAGGCAGCCATGCTTTGGGCCGGGGCGGATTGGCGCGCGCTTGGGCTGAAAGCCGCAGTCTTTGCCCCACGCCCGCGCTGGGCGATGGCAGGGGTTAGCGAAATACTCGATCCCGGATATGATTTTGGCGGGGCCATCCATGCGCAAAGTTTCATCCACCCCACCGCCGAAATTGGCGAGGGCGCGCAAATCGGCCCCTTCACCAGCATCGGTGCGCGCACAAGGATTGGCCCGAATGCCCGCATTGCGGCAAACGTCACCATCGCCGAAGATGTCGAGATCGGCGCGGATGCGATCATTCATGCAGGCGCGCGGATCGGGGCGCGGTGTCGCATTGGCGCGCGCTATATTGGCCAGCCAAACAGTGTTGTCGGCGGCTGCGGGTTCAGCTTTGTCACGCCAGAACCGTCAGGCGCCGAAGATGTGCGCGCCACGCTTTCGGGTGAACGGCAACTCAGGCAACAGAAGTGGCAGCGCATCCAGTCGCTGGGCGCGGTCGAGATTGGTGATGATGTGGAAATCGGGGCCAATTCCTCGGTGGATCGCGGCACCATCCGCAACACGATCATCGGGTCTGGCACCAAGATCGACTCGGTCTGCCAGATCGGCCATAATGTGCAGATTGGCGAGGATTGCATGATGTGTGGCATGGCGGGGGTTGCTGGCTCTGCCCGGATCGGAAATCGGGTGTTGCTGGCAGGCAAGGTTGCGGTCAATGACAATATCTTCATCGGGGATGATGTGATCGTGGGCGGGGCCAGTCGGGTATTCACAAATGTCCCTGCGGGGCGCACGATGCTGGGCGACCCGGCCACAAGACTTGAAACGCAGATGCAGATCCGCAAGGCATTGCGCCGTTTGCCAAGGATTGCAGCACATGTGGCGAGCCTGCAAGCCGCTGTATTCGGGACACAAAAATCCGGCAAAAACGGGCAATAATGACACTTGCCGGCCACGCGTAGCGGGTTACCTCCCGCGCAGGTGCAACAGGCAGGGATGTGACGGGATGGACGGGTCATTCATGGGCGAACACAGCTTTTCTCCAGATGCGGAAAACGCGCGCGCTTTGCGGGATGCTCTGGGGCGCTTTGCAACCGGGGTTACAGTTGTGACCACGCAGAGCGATCAGGGGCCGCTGGGGATTACGGCCAACAGCTTTGCCTCGCTTTCGCTTGACCCTGCCTTGGTCCTGTGGGCCCCCGGAAAATTTTCGCGCCGCTTTGAGGCATTCACGGCAGCGGAACACTTTGCCATCCATGTTCTGGGCGCAGAACAGATGGACCTCGCCCGCCATTTTGCGCGCGACGGTCTGGACTTTGACCTGCCAAACATCACCAAAGGCGTTGGCGATACGCCATTGCTTGCAGGCTGCCTCGCCCGGTTTGAATGCCGCCGTCATGCGCTTTACCCCGGTGGCGACCACGCAATCGTTGTGGGCGAGGTACTCCGCGTCAGCACCAACGAGGGTGCAGGGCTTAGTTTCTTTGCGGGAAGTTATGGGGCCATCGCCACTGATTGAAATGCATGGGACTTGTGTAACTTGCTGAAAAAGGACAGGGTTGCGCCACTCTACTAACAGGTTTGGTGTGATGTCTTTGCCCCCTATTCTTTTGCTAGGTGCCACTGGAACAATCGGACGGGCCACGCTTTCTGAACTCCTGGCACAGGGTTTTGACGTGACCTGCCTTCAGCGCAAAAACAGCGCATCGAAATTGCCTGATGCCGTGAAATCCGTTGAGATCGAACTTGCTGACGCCAAGGCACTTGAGCGTTTATTCTCGCAACTTGGCGGGGCCGTTATCATCTCCTGCATGGCGTCGCGCAGCGGTCGCAAGCAAGATGCCTGGGCGGTGGATTTTCAGGGGCATCTGAATGTGCTTCATGCGGCCAAGGCTGCAGGCATTGCGCAATTCATTCAGCTATCGGCCATTTGCGTACAAAAACCCCTACTGGAGTTTCAGCGTGCGAAACTCGCCTTCGAGGCAGAGTTGACGGCCTCTGGCTTGCGCTGGTCGATCGTGCGGCCGACTGCGTTTTTCAAATCCCTCTCGGGACAGGTAAAGCGTGTTCAGGCGGGCAAGCCATTCTTGCTGTTTGGCAATGGTGAACTGACGGCCTGCACCCCCATTAGCGACCGCGATCTGGCACGTTATCTGGTTGGCTGTATCAATGCACCAGATCGCATGAACCGTATTTTGCCTATTGGCGGCCCGGGACCAGCCCTGACACCGCGAGCGCAGGGTGAATTGCTGTTCAAGGTGGCGGGGAAACCGCCCCGTTTCCGGCATGTTCCTGTGCGCCTGATGGACGCGATCATTGCGTCCTTATCCGCCCTCGGACGGATCAGCCCAAAAATGGCCGAAAAGGCGGAATTTGCACGGATCGGGCGGTATTATGCAACCGAATCCATGCTGGTCTGGGATGAACACGCTGGCCGATATGACGCAGACGCCACCCCCGCTTTTGGCGAAGATAGCCTGGAACAGCATTACCAGCGCCTGATACGTGGCGAGGTGGACGCAGATCTGGGCGACCATGCGATGTTCTAGTGTTCGGCGGGTTGCGCCCTTGGTTGTGAACCGCCTGCCCGAATTTGGGCAGACGGTCAAATCAGAATGCCGGTTGGGTCTGACGCCGTCGCTGCAACAAGATCACGCCCAACAGCAACAATAGCGCCGGAATATAAAAGAGTTGCTCTGGCATCCGGTCTGCGGGACGGAGTACGGCGGTAAGCTCGACCTGCTCGCTTCCATAAAAGTCGAAATCCCCAAGCGCTCTTTGGAAGGGAGAGCCAAACATAGGCTCTTCCAGCACCATCCGGTCAGATTCGGGCATCAGGAACAATCCGGTATCACTTACCCGCTGTTCGGCGGGTGTATCATCCACATCCAGAACCAGCGTTACGGATCTGGATGCGCCGGTGTTGAAATCCGGCCCTATGACTTCAAGACGCAACTGGTCGCCAGCTTCAGCCTGTTCCAGCACCTCTTCGAATTGTAGCCCGGAAAGCCGGTTAAACTCTGGCTGTACGCGGTCCAGCCAGAAATTCGGCACGAAGAGTGTGAAGGCCACTAGCAGAAGGGCCGCCGATTCATGCAGTCTGGAACGTGCAAGGAAATAGCCCTGTGTCGCAGCGGCGAAGAGCAGCATTGCAAAGGTCGCAATGACAAATATGAAGGCCGCTTGCAGCAACCCGGTCGTCGTTCCAAGGTCAACGCCATAAAGGATCAGGGTTGGATTGTAGATGAACAGGAATGGCAATGCGAGCGTTCTCAGACTGTAGAAAAACGCCTGAAAGCCGGTTCTGATCGGGTCGCCACCTGACACGGCAGAGGCCGCAAAACTCGCCAGCCCAACGGGCGGCGTGACATCTGCCATAAGCCCGAAATAGAACACGAACAAATGCGCAGCGATCAGCGGAACGATCAGCCCTTCCTGTGCACCAAGCGACACAACTACTGTCGCCATAAGCGATGACACGACGATGTAGTTTGCGGTCGTTGGCAGGCCAAGCCCAAGGATCAGCGAGAACAGTCCCACCAGCAGCAGCATCAGGAACAGGTTTCCAAGCGCCAGCATCTCGACCAGCCCGGCAAGCTCTGTGCCGATGGGTGTGCGGGTGACGGTCGCAACGATAATCCCTGCGGCACCGGTTGCCACAGCGATGCCGATCATGTTGCGCGCGCCTGCGATCATGCCGTCAATCAGGTCGGCAACCCCAAGGCGGAACTGTTCAATAAAATCCCCCTGCCCGCGCAACAGCGATTTCAGAGGGCGCTGCGTCAGAATGATGAACAGCATCGTCATGACAGCAAAATACGCCGATTTTGCGGGCGACTGACGCTCCACCATCAGGAACCAGATCAACACGACAATCGGCAACAGGTAATGCAGCCCGGTCGGGAAAACTTCGCGCATCACGGGCAGTTTGATTTCCTTGGCTTTCGGGTCGTCCAACTCAAGGTCAGGACGCTGCGCGGCAACAAACAGACAGCCCAGATAAACCCCCAGCAACGCCAGCAGGGTGAGCAGATTTGAAATCCCCGGCACCACCTCTCGCAGCAGCCCGACACCCGCGATCACGCCGTAAAACCCGGCCCCTGCGACGACAAAGCCGACAGCGGTTTTCAAGAACATTGTCAAAAGGTTTGCACCCGTCCCCAAGGCCGGGATGCCATTCTTCAACGCTTCAAGATGCACGATATAGATCAGTGCAATATAGGAAATCACGGCAGGAATGAACGCGTGCTTGATCACTTCAAGATATGAAATGCCCACGAATTCGACCATCAGAAAGGCCGCCGCCCCCATGACAGGCGGCATGATCTGCCCATTGACCGAAGACGACACCTCAACCGCGCCCGCCTTCTCCGAGGTGAAGCCCACGCGCTTCATCAGCGGAATGGTAAATGTGCCCGTCGTCACGACATTGGCGATGGAGGAACCAGAGATCAGCCCCGTCGCACCAGAGCCGACAACCGCCGCTTTCGCGGGGCCGCCGCGCAAATGTCCCAGCCCTGCAAAGGCCAGTTTGATGAAATAATTGCCAGCACCCGCCTTATCGAGCAGCGCGCCGAACAGAACGAACAGGAACACAAATGCCGTTGAAACGCCCAGCGGAATACCAAAGACGCCTTCGGTTGACAGCCATTGCGTGTTGATGATGCCGTTGAAGCTGCGCCCCTCATGGGCGATCAGATCAGGGATCAGCCAGCCCTGCCCGAAATAACTATAGGCAAGAAAGATGCTGCCGACGATGGTCAGCGCAGGGCCAAGGGCGCGGCGTGATGCTTCCAGCAGCAAAACAAGCCCGATCGTCCCGACAATCACCTGCGGAAAGATCGTTGGCCCGATCAAACCTTCGAAATTGTTCAGAATAGGGACATCTGCGGTCGGCACCTGCGTCAGTCGACCCTGCCGCGCAGAGCCGGAAATCTCCCGCGAAAACCAGAAAACATAGAATGCGGAACCCGCCGCAACGAAGGCCAGAACCCAATCATAAAGCGGGATATAGCTGCGCGGAGAGCTTTTGAACGCCGGATAAGCCAGAAAGGCAAGGAACAGCGCAAATGTCAGATGCATTGGGCGGGTCATGTCAGAACCGATCACCCGCACATAGGGAATGTGCTGCGCAAGCGAGAACTGGGGATCAGCGATCCAGATCTGAAAGCCCGACCACAGAAAGGCGACTGTCGCAATCAGCAAGGCAACGCCACGGTTCTTGGGGTTACGTCCGCCTGAATCCGTGCTGGCTACAAGATCTTGCAGCTCCTCATCCGAGAATTGCCGCGTCTCCGGCTTTTGCGCAGTCGACATACGCCCGTCCCCCATTGATGAAGAATTTTCTTGAATTGCTGACGCAACACGAACCGCGCGGCGCGTCCGAACGCGCCGCGCGGAAGGTCGTTAAAGGTCAGATCACTCGATCAGACCAGCTTCGCGGAAATACCGTTCTGCACCCGGATGAAGGGGCGCTGACAGGCCGTCGCTCACCATTTCGCTTGGGTCCAGATTGGCAAGTGCAGGGTGCAATGCCGTGAACTGGTCAAGGTTCTCGAAGATTGCGCGGGTGACCTGATAGCCCACTTCCTCGCTGACTTCGTCCGAGCTGACAAAGGTCGCGCCGACACCAAATGTCGTGATGTCTGAATCAGTGCCGCGATACATTCCACCCGGGATGGTGGCCATCCGGTAGTAATCACGCTCTTCGACAAGGGCGCGGATCGCGTCATTATCGACATTCACCAGTACAGTGTCACAAGCGGTTGTCGCTTCCTGAATTGCGCCAGAGGGGTGGCCGACAGTGTAGACGATTGCATCGACATTGTTGTCGCAAAGCGCCAGTGACTGTTCAGCAGGCGGCAATTCGGTTGCCTGTGCAAATGTGTCCAGCGTCCAGCCCATTGCTTCCATCACCACATCCATGGTGCCGCGCTGGCCAGAGCCGGGATTGCCGATATTCACGCGCTTGCCTTCCAGATCATCAAAGCTTGTGATCCCTGCGTCCGCGCGGGCAACAACCGTAAAGGGTTCCGGATGCAGCGAAAAGACTGCGCGCAGCCCCTCAAATGCCCCGTCTTCTTCAAAACTGGAGCTGCCATTGAATGCATGGTACTGCCAGTCAGATTGCGCCACGCCAAACTCCAACTCGCCCGAACGAATGGCGTTGATGTTGAAGATCGACCCGCCGGTTGATTCGACGCCACACCGGATGCCATGCTCGGCACGGTCGCGGTTTACCAGACGGCAGATCGCGCCACCTGCGGGATAGTAGACGCCGGTAACGCCCCCTGTCCCGATGGAGATGAAGGTTTCCTGCGCAAGTGCAGTCGTTCCCATCATCATCCCGGCGGCGACAAGGCCAGCTGTAAGGGGTTTATTCATGTGATCCTCCATGTTTTTGGGCTGCAAAACAAATGCAGCAAAAGGGTTCTGTTGCCGCCCCGGTAATCTTACCGAACAGCACGTCCCATGCCCCAAGTGGACTGCGACATCACATCGGAGTCAACCCTGAAACAGAGTTTGCAAGCGAACGAATCCCAAGCATCTGTTATTTCTAGTTAAAAGAAGAAAACTTATCGGCGATAACGTAACGTAAGCACCTATTGAGGTCACCTCAAAGCGCTTTGATTCCGGTGTAAACAGGGTATAAATGGTGGGCGGATGGCAATCTTTTCAGCATATCAAACGCTTGGGGTCATGATGCTAGTCTGGTTTCCGCAATGCCCACGAACCAACTGCATCCATATGGAATCGTCTCGTCATTGAAGTCATATTCCGGGTGGTGCAGCCCCGGCCCATCGCCTGCCCCCAAAACAATATAAGCGCCGGGGCGTTCTTCCAGCATATAGGCAAAATCCTCTCCGCCCATGTTATAGCCTGCATCAAGGCACTGATTGGAAACGGCTAGAGCGACTTCGCGCGCAATCTGTGTTTCGGTGTCGTGATTGACCATGACCGGGTACCCTTGCATGAATTCCACATCTGCGCGCGCGCCAAATGCTGCTGCGGTTGCGCGTGCGATGTCATGCAAACGCGCTTCGGCCATCTGCCTTATCTCCGCGTTGTGAGTCCGGATGGTCCCGCGCAATTCCACACGCTGCGCAATGACGTTATGCGCCTGCGTATCGGTGCGCACGCCGCAGACGGACAAGACGATATTCTGCGTCGGGTCCGTATTGCGGCTGGCAATGCTTTGCAGGGCAACAATCAGGTGACTGGCGGCAAGCGTCGGGTCAACAGTTGCATGGGGTTTGGCCGCATGCCCCCCGCGCCCTTCGACTGTGATCCGAAACTCATCACAGGCGGCATAAAACGCCCCCGACCGTATATTGAACTCTCCCAATGGGTGGCCCGGGCGGTTGTGCATTCCATAGACTTCGTGAATGCCGAAACGATCCATCAGACCAGCATCACACATGACCTTGGCCCCTGCCCCGCCTTCTTCGGCCGGCTGGAATATGACCGCTACCGTACCGTCAAAATTGCGCGTTTCGCACAGGTACTTCGCAGCCCCCAACAACATGGCCGTATGCCCGTCATGACCGCAGGCATGCATCTTGCCGTGATGAATGGAAGCATAAGGCTTGCCCGTTGCCTCGGTTATCGGCAGCGCATCCATATCGGCACGCAAGCCCACCACACGACCAGATTCGCGGCTGCGCCCGTGGATCAGCCCCACCAGCCCTGTTACCGCGATTCCTTCCACCACCTCGTCACAGCCAAATTCGCGCAATTTTTCAGCAACAATACTGGCCGTGCGGTGGCATTCGAAATGCAGTTCCGGATGCGCGTGAAAATCGCGCCGCCATGCAGTGATCTCGGGCAGCAATTCGGCAAAACGGTTGCGGATGGGCATATTGGACCTGACAGGTTTGTGGTATCAGCCGAAAGCTAATGCGACATATGCGAAGCTACAAGGATCAATCCTCGAACAGTTCCGATTGCCCGTGTTCCGGCCCGTCCTCTGCCTCGTCATCGGGCACAACGCTTTGGCCGGGTGGGGGGCGGTTGTCCAGAAGCCCGGCTTCGCGCAATTCCTTCAAGCCCGGCAGGTCGCGCGCGCTTTCCAGCCCGAAATGGTCCAGAAATTCATCCGTCACGACAAATGTGACGGGCCGTCCGGGCGTCATGCGACGACGCCCAAGCCTGATCCATTCCAGTTCCAGCAACTGGTCTATCGTGCCGCGCGACACGGCAACACCGCGAATCTCTTCAATCTCGGCGCGGGTGACAGGCTGGTGATAGGCGATGATTGCCAGGGTCTCGATTGCGGCGCGCGACAATTTGCGTGTCTCGACCCGTTCGGCCTGCATAAGCCATGCCAGATCGGGCGCCGTGCGCAAGGCATAGGCGTCGCCCACGCGAAGCAGATTGACCCCGCGCCCGGCATAGCGTGACCGCAAATGCACAAGCGCCTCGGCCGGGTCGCAGCCCTGAGGCAGTCTTTCGGTTATCTGCGTCAGTGTCACAGGTTCCGCGCTAGCAAAAAGGATCGCCTCGATCATGCGTTCCTGTTCAGCCAGTGGCGGGGCGGCGAACAGGCTTGGGCTGTCATTGTCAGTTCCCAAAGGGTGAGGCGTATCAGGGATGTCATCACTCATCATGACCCTCACTGACCGGCCTTGCGCCGTAAATGCAAGGGCGCAAATGTATCAGACTGTCGCAATTCAATCTGGCCCTGCTTCGCCAGTTCCAGTGTGGCTGCGAAGGTGGAGGCAATCGCAGACCGCTTGCGGGCAGGCGCACTGCGCCAGCCTTCAGGCAGATAGGTTTGCAGGCTGGTCCAGTCCCCTGCCCCCGGCACCAGCCGCGACAAGCGTTCCAGCGCGGCCTCGTATGGATAAATATCAGACCGGTCAAAGGCATAAGGTCTGAATTCATCGCGTGTACGCAGCCTTGCATAAGCCCGCATCAGGTCCAGCAGGCTGGCCTCGAATACCGTTTTGCGATTGATCCCCAAAGCCTCGGGCGCGCCGCGAACAAAGAAATCTCGCCCCTTCTGGTCGCGCCCCATAAGGCGCGCGGCCGCCTCTCTCATGGCTTGCAGGCGTTCGAGCTGAAACGCCAGATGCGCCGCCAGTTCTGCACCGCTCGGCCCTTCTTCGGTCGGATCAGGCGGCAGCAGCAGCCGCGACTTCAGATAGGCCAACCACGCCGCCATGACCAGATAATCGGCCGCCAGTTCAATCCGCAAGGCGCGGGCACGCTCCACAAAGCCCAGATACTGTTCTGCCAGATGCAGCACAGATATGCGCCGCAAATCGACTTTCTGCGTGCGTGACAGGGTCAGCAACAGATCAAGCGGTCCCTCAAACCCGTCCACATCGACAATCAGCGCCTCGGCATCGCGCCGTGCGGATACACTGTCAACCCTGTCGAATGTGTCGGTCATGATACGCCTTGATTTGCCGCAAGCATACGCTGCCGCCGGACGCGATGTCCATCATACTGTGGACAGATGCCGCTCCCAGTCGCGCAGCCGCGCCACATAGCGCGCAAGCGTATCAATCTCCAAGTTTATCAGATCACCCAGCGCAACATCGCCCCAGGTTGTGACCTGTTTGGTATGCGGGATCAGGTTAATGCCGAATTCAGCGCCAGACACCTCATTCACCGTAAGCGACGTGCCATCCAGTGCGACAGAGCCTTTGGGCGCAATAAAGCCAGCCAGATGGTCCGGCGCGCGAAACCGCAACCTTGTACTGCCGCCCTCCAGTTCCAAACCGACAACTTCGGCCACGCCATCCACATGGCCAGAAACGATATGCCCGCCCAATTCATCCCCGACCTTTAGCGCGCGCTCCAGATTGACGCGCTTTCCGGGTTTCCATTGGCCCAGATTGGTTTTTGACACCGTTTCGGCAGAGACCTGCACTTCGTACCAGTCCGGCCCTTTTGTCACGACTGTCAGGCAAACCCCGTCAGAGGCAATGGACGCCCCCAGATCGACGCTGGACATGTCATACCCCGTCGAGATGCGGGCACGAAGATCGCCTTCTTGCTGCAAGGCAACGATTTTGCCGATATCTGTGATGATCCCCGTAAACATATCCGTTCCCTTCGCAATGCTACATCTGCGGCACAGGTAGCCTGCCCTCAACTTGATGACAAGCGCGCCATAAATCCACCGCATTTTACCATTATTGTATCCGCCAGAGCATCAAAGCAATGAACGATATCTTATGCAGAACATACTGTCATAGATCAGGGTTACTGGAACGATTTCATGAGTGTAAACGGTGATGACAGGCGATTTCTGTTCTTGCAGGGGCCGCATGGCTGGTTCTTCAACCGATTGGCACACGGATTGCGCGCGGCAGGTGCTCAAATCTGGCGCGTTGGCTTCAATCAGGGGGATGCGTTCTTCTGGCGCGACAAGGCCAGATACATCCCTTTCTGCGAGATGCAGGATAAGTGGCCCGCACGCATCCGCGAGATCATCAAGCAACACAATATCACGGATATTGCCCTTTATGGCGATATACGCCCCATTCACGCGCAGGCCATCGACGCGGCCCGCGAGATGGGCCTTACAATCCATATCTTTGAGGAAGGCTATCTGCGCCCCTACTGGATCACATATGAGCGCGACGGTACAAACGGCAATTCTGCCCTGATGAATATCGACCTGCCGGAAATGCGCAAGGCGCTGGAAAAATACGACCTCGAATTGCCCGATCCGCCGGCACATTGGGGGGATATGCGCCAGCACATTTTCTACGGCGCGCTTTATCATTTCTGCGTCATGGCCTTCAATCGCAAGTACCGGAATTTCAAACCACACCGCGATCTGAGCGTGCGCCAGGAATTCCTGCTCTATATCAAACGGCTCTGGTTGATGCCGCTGCACTGGGCCGAACGCCATATTGCCAGTTGGCGAATACGCAATGGTGGCTTCCCTTATCATCTGATCCTGCTTCAACTGGAACATGACAGCAGTTTTCGGGCGCACAGCCCGTTCGCCTCGCAAACGCAATTTCTGGAAAAGGTATTTTCAGGTTTCGCCCGGGGCGCTCCGAAGCACCATCATCTGGTGATCAAGGCGCACCCGCTTGAGGATGGGCGCGCGCCCATCCGGGAAACCATGCGGCAGCTTACCAGGGCACATGGTCTGGAGGGGCGTGTGCATTTTCTGCGCGGCGGTAAACTTGCGCGGCTGTTAAACCATGCCCGTTCTGGTGTGACGGTCAATTCGACAGCAGCACAACAGGTTTTGTGGCGCGGTATGCCACTGAAGATTTTTGGCCGCGCAGTCTATGACAAGCCCGAATTCGTATCAGATCAGTCAATCCGCGCCTTCTTTGCCCGCCCCAAACGCCCAGATGCACGCGCGTACCGGGACTACAGACATTTTCTGCTTGAAACCTCGCAAGTTCCGGGGGGCTACTATTCTTTGGGTGGACGGCGGCAACTCATGCGACATCTGGTAGATATGATGCTTGCCAAGGATGACCCCTATACCGCGCTGATCCGCGGTGACGCGGCCCCAAGGCAACAGTTGCGCATGGTCCGTTAGGGGCTAAACTGTTTCAACTCTTGGCGTTTTCACAGAAAAGCTGTATCGTCACACAAAATCTGAGGCATACCCCAAGAAGGAGCCCGAGCAGTGTTGGCAATATCTTTTCCCCTGGGCCGCGTTCTGGCCCTGTTTGCGGCTGTGTTTGCAGTCGCTTCCTGTACTGTGTCACGCGATGGTCCATCCAAGCGACAAATCTTCGAAGGCTCGGTCATGCGCTCGGGCGATGCGCATATTATCATGGTGAATAAACGCGTCAGCGAAGCCTCCAATCGGATCGAAGCGTTGGGGTTCAGCCATGCGTTGCGCTCTGGTGCGTTGATGGGCGGCGACACCATTCGGCCCGGCGATATCATCCGGTTGAATGTATATGAAAACGTGCCCGAAGGCTTGCTTGCGCCCTCTGAGCTGAACAACGCCGTGATCGAGGAAATTCAGGTCGATGATGCGGGATTCATTTTCGTTCCC
This sequence comes from Roseinatronobacter bogoriensis DSM 18756, assembly GCF_004366635.1. Taxonomy (GTDB): domain Bacteria; phylum Pseudomonadota; class Alphaproteobacteria; order Rhodobacterales; family Rhodobacteraceae; genus Roseinatronobacter; species Roseinatronobacter bogoriensis. The sequence goes on from NZ_SORN01000002.1 coordinate 277,640, forward strand.
TATGCAGGGCGCGTTCGCGCTGCAGGCAATACGCCAGACGCGCTACGCCGCATCATTACCCAGTCACTCGACGAACAGACACCAGACCCGCAGGTCATGGTTGCTCGCGCCCCGGGTGACGGAGCAACTGTTTCTGTTGCCGGTGGCGTAGGTGCGCAAGGCGTTTACCCTGTGACCCGCGCCAGCAATCGCCTCAGCTCCATGATCGCTACCGCTGGTGGCCTGAGCATTCCGCTTGAAACCGCACAAGTTCTGGTGACCCGTGGCAACCGGCAGGACTCGGCATGGCTACAGGACATCTATTCCGATCCATCGCTCGATATCGCCATGCGCGCAGGCGACCGGATACTCGTACGCGAAGACCAGCGCGCCTTCACCGTCCTTGGGGCAACAGGCAGTGCAAACCGCATGACCTTTGACACCCGCCAGATTTCCGCCATCGACGCCATTGCAATGGTGGGCGGGCTTGACCCGCTGCGCGCAGATCCGACAGGTGTGTTCATCTTCCGTGACGAAGTCCCGGAAGTTGCTACCGAAATTCTTGGTATTGGCCAGTTTGTCACCGATGTGCGTTTTGTCTATGTGCTGGATCTGACCGCGCCGACAGGCATGTTCAATGCGCGTGACTTCAAGATCCGCGACGGCGACACAATCTTTGTCACTGAAGCATCTTCGGTCCTGTGGGCACGACAGATCTCTGCGCTGACTGGCTCGCTAACCGCTGCGACGAATATCCGACGCTCGCTGGAATAACAGACAATCTGCAATGGACCCTGCCCCGCCAGCCCGCATCTATGCCTATTCAGGCGGGTTTCTTGGCCCCGATCGGCAAGCACGCCGTATTCGTCGGATCATGGAACTCGCGGGGCACCCTTTGCGCATCGGCTTGCCGGGCAAGGCAGATAAAGTCGCGGTCTGGGGGCATGCCAAGCGTGCTGCGCGGGGCGAGAAAATTGCAGCGCGCCGGGGCGCGGGTCTGTTGCGGATCGAAGATGCGTTCTTGCGCTCGCTCTTCCCCGGCCGCGCCGGAGAGCCGACACTTGGCTTGCTGATTGACCATCAGGGCGCATATTATGCGCCAGCAAAACCCTCTGGCCTTGAAACCCTGCTTGCCACGCATCCATTGGATGATCACGCTTTGCTGGAGCGGGCGCGCCTGGGCATGGCACGTATCAAAGCGCTCCAACTGTCAAAATATTCAGCACATGACCCCGACCTGCCTGCCCCAAAACCCGGCTATGTCCTGATCGTCGATCAGGTGCGCGGCGATGCCTCGCTGACACATGGGGGGCTGGATGGCGCGCTCTCGCCGCATCTGTTCCGGGAAATGCTTGTTCAGGCACAGATCGACTTTCCCGGCGCGCGGATCATCATCCGCACACATCCCGAAACGCAACACGGATACAGGGCAGGACACTACACTCCAGCAGATGCAACACAGGACAAGATCACCTTGCTTGATGATCCCGTGTCGCCCTGGGAATTGCTGGAAGGTGCGATTGCAGTCTATACAGTGTCGTCACAGTTGGGGTTTGACGCAATCTTTGCAGGGCACAAACCGCGGGTATTCGGCCTGCCCTTCTATGCCGGCTGGGGCCTGACAACCGATCTGACTCCGCATCCAAGGCGTCGGCGCAGGCTGACACGCGCGCAGCTTTTTGCCGCTTCTATGTTGCTTTACCCGCATTGGTATGACCCTTGCCGTGACCGTTTGTGCAGTTTTGAAGATGCGCTGGATCATCTGGAGGCACTGACGCGCGCATGGCGCGAAGACCGCAAGGGCTATGTTGCGCTGAACATGCGGCTTTGGAAACGGCGCCATCTGCAAATTTTCTTTGGTCGCTGGGAAAGGCTGCGCTTTGCGAAAGCGCCCCAACGTGACCGACAGCCAATGGTCTGGGGCATGGCGGATGGGCCAGAAAATGCAATCCGGGTCGAAGATGGCTTTTTGCGCTCACGCGGCCTTGGGGCCGAACTGACCCCACCTCTGTCTTTGGTCGCAGATGATATTGGGCTTTACTACGACCCGCGATCCGCCTCGCGCCTCGAAACACTTATTGCATCCCCGCCTCCCCCCGGCAGCACTACGCGCGCGCAGGCTCTCATCACACGGATCAGGAAAGAACGCCTGAGCAAATACAACCTCTCGTGCATGACCCCGGACCTGCCCGAGGGCTACCGTATCCTTGTGCCCGGCCAGGTCGAGGATGACGCCTCCATTCGCCTTGGTGCCGGTGATATCTGCACCAATCTGGCCCTGCTTGCCGAAACCCGTCGCCACAATCCGCAGGCCATGATCCTCTACAAACCTCACCCGGATGTCGAGGCCGGCCTCAGACCCGGTGCCATCCCCCAAGGCGAGGCTATGCGCCTTGCCGATCTGGTTCTGGATCGCGCTGACCCAACCTATCTGCTCGATCACGTCGATGAAGTCTGGACAATGACCTCGACGCTGGGCTTCGAAGCACTCTTGCGCAATGTGCCCGTGACCACCCTTGGCGCGCCTTTCTATGCAGGGTGGGGGCTGACACGAGATCTGGGCGCGATCCCCGAACGCAGATCCGCACGTCCAAGTCGCGATGCGCTCGCCCATGCAGCGCTGATTGCCTATCCGCGCTATGTCGATCCCGTCTCTCATCTTCCCTGCGCGCCCGAAGTAGCGCTCGACCGTCTTGCCATGCATGACAGCGCCCGCAGACCCGCATTGCGCATGCTTGCAAAACTACAGGGCCTGTTTGCAAGCTTCGCACCGCTCTGGCGCTAGATCTTCATTTTCTTGCCGAAAATACTCACGGGGGGAATGCAGCAAAATGCTGCATGGGGGGCATGCCCCCCCAAAAAAACAAACCTGGCCGAAGGCCGCAATCAGATCACCTCAGTCATTCATCATGCGGCTGACGACTATGGTCACTTCAGGCTTCTTGCCAATCTCTTCCATGACCACTTGGCGCACGACCCGGCGCAGCCCGTCGTTCAGCTTGTCATCATCTGCCAGCACCTTATGGCCTGCTCGTGCGACAAATTCGTCGAGTTCGGCCTCAATGACTTCATTCAGCAGCTTGCCCCCCCGTGCCTCAGCGCGCAGCCCTGCGATTTCTGCCCAGGGCGCACCAAGCGCCTCATTTTCTTCATCGAGGATCAATGTGACAAAAACATGTCCCCCAATCGCCATACGAATGCGGTCGCGGATAATCCCGTCCATCGCCCCGATCAGGCGACTGCCATCCAGATAGACGCGCCCGGTCGGCACCTCATCCACCAGCCCCGGCACATCATCCGTCAGGTCCAGCACAGACCCGTTGGGCACTACGGCCGACCGCATCCCGCGCGACAGCGCCAGTTTGGCATGTTCGCGCATCATGCGGTGTTCACCGTGAATCGGGATCAGCATTTTCGGTGCAATAAGGTCATGCATCGCAACAAGATCAGGCCGATTGGCATGGCCAGAGACATGATAAAGCCGCGCGGCATTGTCCAGCACATCAACGCCCATTTCGGACAGTGCATTGACCACACGGCCCACGTCACGCTCATTGCCCGGGATCGTCATAGAGGAGAACAGGAATGTATCCCCCTCTTTCATGCTCAGTCCCATGTAATTGCCCCGCGCCAGTTGCGCCGAGGCCGCGCGCCGTTCCCCTTGCGATCCCGTAACGATCAGCAGCAGGTTCTCGCGCGGGATGGACTTTGCCTCTTCGGGGCTGACGGTATCGGGGAAATCGGTCAGAATTCCGGCCTCTTTAGCAACTTGTGTCATGCGCAGCATTGCGCGCCCCATCAGACAGACAGAGCGGCCCGCCTCTTGCGCGGCAACCGCCAGCGTTTTCAGGCGCGCAACATTCGACGCGAAGGTCGTCGCAACAACCATGCCTTTCGCATCGCGCATCAATTGTGCAATCGGGGCATTCAATGTGGCTTCAGACCGGCCCGGATTTTCGTTCATCACATTGGTGCTGTCACAAAACAGCGCCTTGACCCCTGTACGCCCGATCTCGGCCAGCAATACCGGGTCATGCGGTTCACCGACACCGGGGGTTTCATCTGCCTTGAAATCACCTGAATGCACAATCCGTCCCGCCGGCGTATCGATGATCAGCCCAGCGGCTTCGGGCAAGGAATGGGCAACCGGGAAAAACTGCACGCGAAAGGGGCCAAGCTCCAGAGCTTCGGGGGCCTTGCCCACGGTAATCACCTGTTGCGGGTCCTGTCCGGCATCCTGCATTTTCAGCCGGGCAATGCGGGCGGTGAAATCCCGCGCATAAACCGGAACCTGCAACTTGTCCCATAGCAGCCCCACCGCACCGACATGATCTTCGTGCGCATGGGTAATAATGATCGCTTCCAGCCTGTCACGACGTTCTTCCAACCATGTGATATCGGGCAAGATCAGATCGACACCGGGGCTGGAATCCATATCCGCAAATGTCACCCCAAGGTCCACAAGGATCAGGCGCTCGCGCCCCTTTGGGCCATAACCGAACACATAAGCGTTCATGCCCACTTCACCTGCGCCCCCAAGGGGAATGTAGATCAGCCTGTCCTTGCTCATGATCGCTCCTCGATACCGTTTGTCTTGTTATAGGCGTGAATAACGCGAAGACCATGCAGTGTCAGATCATCCTCAACCCTGTCAAACAGGTTTTCGGCCTGCGCAAACAGCGGTGCCAATCCACCGGTGCCGATCACCGTCATCGGCTTGCCATATTCCTGCTTGATCCGGGCAGTGATACCCTCGATCAAACCGATATAGCCCCAGAACACACCTGACTGGATGCATTCGACCGTATTGGTGCCGATAACCTTGTCCGGGCGCGAGATATCGACATGTGGCAGGGCGGCGGCCCCCTGATGCAGCGCTTCCAGCGACAGGTTCACACCCGGTGCGATAACCCCGCCCACATAGGCCCCGTCATGGGCCACCACATCGAAATTCGTCGCTGTTCCGAAATCGACCACCACGACATCACCGCCAAAACGCTCAAAAGCCCCCGCCGCATTGGCCAACCTGTCGGGACCGGGCTTGACCCCTTCATCCACGCGCGGCGCGACTGGCAACAGGCATTCAGGCTTGCCGACAACAAGCGGACGGCAATTGAAATAGCGGTCACACAAAACCCGAAGGTTGAAGACCACACGCGGCACGGTCGAAGAGATGATGACATCGGTAATGTTCAACTCCACCCCCTTGATCCGCATCAGGGTGGACAGCCAAACGAAATACTGGTCCGCCGTGCGCATATGCTCGGTCGAGGTGCGCCAAGTGGCAAGTACCTGAGCGCCATCCCAGACCGAAAACACCGTATTTGTATTGCCGCAGTCGATGGTCAGAAGCATGTTGTGCCCCCCCGGTATCAAGAGAAAAAAACTTCTGCCGCAGGGATCGCACGTGTCTCTTGCGGCATCTGCAGCAACAAAGCCCCGGATGAGTCGATCCCGACAAAGGTACCCTCAAAGCTCTGGGCAACAGTGCGCGCGACAATGGGCTGGCCAAGCCGCGCCGCGCGGGCCAGCCATGCCTGACGGACCGGGCCAAAGCCGAATGTTGAAAGCTGCGCGTCCCAGCGCGCATAAGCGGGTGCCAGAATACCCAGAAACTCTTCCGGAGTAATCTGGACACCTGTTTCCGCCAGCAAGCTGACAGGGGTCAAAGCGCCCTCCTCCGGTTCTGGCGCGTGTCGCAGGTTTACACCGATGCCTATGGCCAGATGGTTAACCCGCGCGTTCTCGCCCACACTTTCCAACAAGATTCCCGCCAATTTGCCACCATGCAACAGCACGTCATTTGGCCATTTGATGGCAAAGCTGTCCGGCCTGCCGGTCACGGCAACAAGCGCCTCGTCCAGCGCCAACGCTGCGACAAAGGAACGTAATGCAACCTGATCAGGCGGTCCATCAGGCCGCGCGACATAGGTCGCAGAAAAATTGCCGACAGGATCGCTCCAGGCGCGCCCGCGTCGGCCGCGCCCTTTGGTCTGGCGGTGTGCAAGTATCCAGACAGGGCCCGCTAGCGACCCGACCCTGCGCGCCGCCTCTGCATTGGTGCTATCGATTTCGGGCAGGATGATCCGCCCGACACCTTCGGGCCAGTTACTTGACAAGGGCTTCTGCCGCGAGCGCTGCCAGACCTTCGATCCCAAACAAGTTGATCACGCCAAGCACCATGATCGCGGCAGAGACCACAAGAAGTGTCGCCTGAACTGGCGCGCGTACTGTATCCATCGGCTCGATCTCTTCGCCGAAATACATGTAATAGACGATGCGCAGATAGTAGAACGCCCCGATAACCGATGCGACCACACCCGCAACGGCCAGCCATGTCATGCCCGCCTCGACCGCGGCCCAGAGCACATAGAACTTGCCGAAGAAGCCCACCAATGGCGGCACGCCCGCAAGGCTGAACATCAGGATCAGAAGTGCCAGCGCGCGCAAGGGTTCGGCCTTGGAATACTGGCCCAGGCTGTCGATATCGGTCACCGGCTTGCCGTCACGCGACATGGTCAGGATAAAGGCAAAGACACCGATATTCATCGTCACATATATCGCCATATAGACCAGCATGGCCTGAACGCCTTGCTCTGTGCCCGCTGCCAGCCCGACAAAAGCAAAACCCATATGGCTGATCGAGGAATAGGCCATCAGACGCTTGATATTGCGCTGCCCGATTGCGGCGATTGCGCCCAGGAACATCGACGCTGTCGCCAGAAATGCGATGATCTGCATCCAGTCGCCGGGCACTGCACCAAAGGCTTCATGAACAACGCGTGCAATCAGAGCCATCGCGGCCACTTTCGGCGCGGTTGCGAAAAATGCCGTGACAGGCGTTGGCGCGCCTTCATACACATCAGGCGTCCACATGTGGAATGGCACTGCTGAAACCTTGAAGGCCAGCCCGGCCAGCATAAAGGCAAGTCCCATCAATAGCCCCAAAGACATGCCGTCTTCGGAAATGGTCGAGATGATGCCCGCGAACAAAGTGGTCCCAGAATAGCCATAGGCCAGCGAGGCACCATAGAGCAGCAGCCCCGACGCCAGCGCGCCCAGAATAAAGTATTTCAAGCCCGCTTCGGTTGACCGCAACGAGTCGCGGTTCATCGTGGCAACCACATACAGCGCCAGTGATTGCAACTCCAACCCAAGGTACATTGCAATCAGATCCCCGCTTGAGACCATCAGCATCATGCCGACAACCGAAAGTGCGATCAGGATAGGGTATTCAAAGCGCAGCAATCCGGCCGCACTCATATAGCTTTGGCCCATCACCATCACCACAGCGGCAGCAAACAGGATGACCATTTTCGAGAAATGCGCGAAGGCATCAGAGATATACATCCCGTTAAAGGCAGTCGTTGCCTCCAGCCCCATGGACCCGGCGTAAAGACCCAGCAACACCATCATCCCGGCGGTCGCCCAAAGGATCGGCTCTGCCAGTTTGTCCTTGCTGCCATAAACACCCACCATCAGCGCCGCCATGGCGAACAACGCCAGCACGATTTCGGGCAGGGCCGTGTAAAGATCAGCTCCGATCATCGCGAGACCTTTCAGTTCTGTACAAGCTGGGATGCGGCCTCATGGGCCTGCAATGCCAGCGTATGCCCATCGACCAGCGCGCTGACCGAAGGACCAATGATATCTGTGACAAGCGCCGGATAAACGCCAAGGATCAGTGTCATCGCGACCAATGGTGCGATCAGCAGCTTTTCGCGACGGTCCATATCCTTGATGCCCTTGAGCGATTCCTTGATCAACTCGCCCATGACCACACGACGGAACAGCCAGAGCGCGTACCCTGCCGACAGGATGACCCCGGTTGCAGCGAAGAAGGCAACCCAGGTATTGACCTGAAACACGCCCATGAAGGTCAGGAATTCGCCGACGAAACCCGATGTACCGGGAAGCCCGACATTCGCCATGGTGAATAACAGGAACACCGCCGCGTAAATCGGCATCCGGTTGATCAACCCGCCATAGGCAACAATCTCGCGCGTGTGCATCCGATCATAGATCACCCCAACCGCAAGGAAAAGCGCGCCAGAGATGAAGCCGTGGCTGATCATCTGGAAAATCGCACCATCCAGACCCTGCTGGTTCGCGGCGAAGATGCCCATGGTCACAAAGCCCATATGCGCCACCGAGGAATAGGCGATCAGCTTTTTCATATCCTCCTGCATCAGCGCGACCAGCGAGGTGTAGACGATGGCAATCGCCGACAGCCACAGCACCAGTGGCGCAAAAATATCGGAGGCGACCGGAAACATCGGCAACGAGAAGCGCAGGAAGCCATATCCGCCCATTTTCAGCAGCACCGCCGCCAGAATGACCGACCCGGCGGTCGGGGCCTGTACGTGCGCATCCGGCAGCCATGTATGCACCGGCCACATGGGCATTTTCACCGCAAAGGACGCAAAGAAGGCCAGCCAGAGCAGCGTTTGCATGCCGCCGATGATCTGCCATCCTGCAAGGCTGAACGCCTCGGTGCTGAACTGGTGCTGCAACAATGTGGGAATGTCGGTGGTGCCTGCATCAACATACATCGCGATCATGGCGACCAGCATCAGGACCGAGCCGAGGAACGTGTAGAGGAAGAATTTGAAGGCCGCATAGATGCGATCCTTGCCCCCCCAGATGCCGATGATCAGGAACATCGGAATCAGACCTGCCTCAAAGAACAGGTAGAACAGAACCAGATCCAGCGCCGTGAAGACCCCGATCATCAGGGTTTCCAACAGCAGGAATGCAATCATGTATTCCTTCACCCGATGCGTCACATTCCAGCATGCACCAATGGTTATGGGCATCAGGAAGGTGGTCAGCATCACAAACAGGATCGAGATGCCATCCACCCCCATCTTGTAGGTAAAGCCCATGATCCACTCATGCTCTTCGACAAACTGAAAACCTGTGTCTTGCGGGTCAAAACCCACCAGCAGGATCAGCGAGGCCGCGAATGTCGCAAGCGTTGCGACCAAAGCCACCCATTTGGCATTGCTCTGTGCAGCCTCATCTTCGCCACGCAGGAATATCGCCAGAATTGCAGCCGCGATTGCCGGGGTGAAGGTGATGATCGACAAAAGGTTCAGCATCAGTTTGCCCCCCCTGTCAGAGTGACAAAGGTGACGATCACGACAATCCCCAGAACCATTGCGAACGCATAGTGAAAGATAAACCCGGACTGCGCGCGACCGGCAAGCTTGGTGAAGAAGGGAATGATCCCCATCGCCAGTCCGTTGATCCCGCCATCAATCACGGCACCATCACCCTTTTTCCACAGGAACCGACCGAGGAATTTAGACGGACGCACGAACAGGAATTCATACACTTCATCAAAATACCACTTGTTGAGCAGGAACCTGTAGGCACCGGGAAAGGTGTCTGCCAGTCGCTTGGGCAAAGATGTGTCGCGGATGTAGAACATATAGGCCAGCCCCAGACCAAACAGCATGGCCACGAAGGGCGACACCTTGACCCATGCGGGAACGTAATGGGCCTGCGTCACAAGATCATTGCCTTCAGCCATGAAGATCGCAGCCCCGAAATAATCGCGGACTTGTTCGGTCGAACCGAAGAAAGGACCATAGAACGCCATCCCCGCCAGCACGGACCCGACAGCCAGAACAGCTAGGGGGACCAGCATGACAGTGGGGCTTTCATGTGCGTGCTCATGCGTGTGCTTGTCGCCCCTTGGCGTGCCCCAGAAGGTCAGGAACATCAGCCGCCAGCTGTAGAAGCTGGTCATAAAGGCCGCTGCAACCAGTGCCCAGAACGCATAGCCCGCACCCGCAGCAAATGTGGATTCGATGATGGCATCTTTGGACACGAAACCGGCAAATCCGATCATCGTCAGCGGAACGCCCACACCAGTAATGGCCAATGTACCGATCAGCATTGCGTAAAAGGTGTAGGGCAGCTTGTCTTTCAGCCCGCCATAATTGCGCATGTCCTGCTCATGATGCATGCCATGAATGACAGACCCCGCACCAAGGAACAGCATGGCCTTGAAGAAGGCATGTGTCAGCAGGTGGAACATGGCGACGGAATAGACGCCCACGCCAGCGGCAACGAACATGAAGCCAAGCTGCGAACAGGTCGAATAGGCGATCACGCGCTTGATGTCATTCTGCACAAGGCCCACTGTCGCTGCAAACAGCGCCGTCATCGCCCCGATGAGGACGACAAATTCCATGACCTGTGGGGTGTATTCCATCAATGGCGACATACGCGCGACCAGAAACACACCCGCGGTAACCATTGTCGCAGCGTGAATAAGTGCCGAAACAGGTGTCGGCCCTTCCATCGCATCAGGCAACCATGTGTGCAAAAACAACTGCGCCGATTTACCCATGGCACCGACAAACAAAAGAAATGCAATCAGATTGGCCGCATTCCATTCGGTCCATAGGAAACTGACCGTTGTTTCCGCCAGCATTGGGGCTGCTGCAAACAGGTCGTCATACTGGATCGAGTCGACCAGAAAGTAGATCACCATCAGCGCAAGGATCAGTCCCATATCGCCAACACGGTTGACGATAAAAGCTTTCATCGCAGCCGCGCCCGCAGATTGCTTGCGGAAATAAAAGCCGATCAGCAGATAAGAGGCCAGCCCCACACCTTCCCAACCGAAGAACAGTTGGACAAGGTTATCCGCCGTAACCAGCATGAGCATGGCAAAAGTAAACAGCGACAAATAGGCAAAGAAGCGCGGACGATAGCTTTCGTTTTCCTTGAAATTATCGTCATGCGCCATGTAACCGAAGCTGTACAGATGCACCAATGCCGAGACTGTGGTGATCACGATCAGCATGACGGCGGTCAGGCGATCCAGACGGATGGCCCAATCCCCGACAAGCGATCCGCTATCGATCCAGCGCATCAGCGTGATTTGCTGAACTGATCCGTCATGCGTCAGGAAAATAACCCATGACAAAATTGCAGAGAGGAACAACAGCGCCGTCGCCACGATCTGGGCCGGACGCTCGCCAATGACGCGCCAGAACAGTCCAGCGATTATGGCACCGAACAGGGGCGCCAGAAGAACAGTTACAGCCATCCGCTCAGCCTTTCATCACATTGACGTCTTCGACAGCGATCGTGCCACGATTGCGGAAGAAGCAGACCAGAATTGCCAGACCAATCGCGGCCTCGGCCGCTGCAACTGTCAGCACGAACATGGTGAACACCTGGCCTACCAGATCATCGAGGAAAGACGAGAAGGCAATCAGATTGATATTGACCGACAACAGCATCAATTCGATCGACATCAGGATGATGATGATATTCTTGCGGTTCAGGAATATCCCGAAAATACCGATGACGAACAGCGCCGTCGCCACGGTCAGGTAATGTTCAAGTCCAACCATCAAGTCCCTCGTTTTCCGTTCTTCCGGGGTCGCTTCCGGACCCTCGTACTTGTAATCGCAGCGCCAGCCTCAGCCCAGCCCTTGCCCTGATTTCACGTCCTTCAGCTCCATCGCCTTGGCCGGGTCGCGCTGCATCTGCGCGACGACATCCTGACGCTTCACATTCTTGCGGTGGCGCAGGGTCAACACGATAGCCCCGATCATTGCCACCAGCAGGATCAGACCAGAGACCTGAAACAGCAGGAAATACTGGTCATAAATGATCATGCCCAAGGCCTTGGTATTGTGCATTTCGGCAATGTCGGGTGTGGGTGCCTGCCGCAGGCTGCGTGCGCTCTCGGCTTCCTGCCAGGACCCGAACAAAAGCGCCATCTGCATCAGCAATACAATGCCGATAATGCTGGCAATCGGAAAATAGCGCGCCATCTCTCCCTTGAGGGCCGCAAAATCGACATCCAGCATCATGACCACAAACAGGAACAGCACCGCAACCGCGCCGACATAGACGATGATCAGCAACATCGCGATGAATTCCGCGCCCAGCAGAATAAAGAACCCCGCTGCCGACAGAAAGCACAAGATCAGCCACAGAACCGAATGGACCGGATTGCGCGATACGGTAACAAGAAATCCCGCACTCAGCAGCGTGATCGCCAAGGCGTAGAATGTGATATCGGTAATCCCCATGTCCCTCGGGTTCCCTTTTGTCGTGTCTGACGCGTCAAGCGCCCGGTGTCATTCATGCGCAGCGCTGCAACCGGCATGTGCCGGTATGCCAGCGCCTATCTGTAAGGCGCGTCAATCTCAAGGTTGCGGGCGATCTGGGCTTCCCAGCGCTCGCCATTCTCCAGAAGCTTCGCCTTGTCGTAAAACAGTTCTTCGCGTGTCTCGGATGCGAACTCGAAATTCGGCCCCTCGACAATTGCATCTACTGGACAGGCTTCCTGACAGAAACCGCAATAAATGCATTTTGTCATATCAATGTCGTATCGCGTTGTCCTGCGTGACCCGTCCTCGCGCGGCTCTGCGTCAATGGTGATCGCCTGCGCAGGGCAGACTGCCTCACATAATTTACATGCGATACAACGCTCTTCCCCGTTCGGGTAGCGCCTCAGCGCATGTTCACCCCGAAAGCGCGGTGACAACGGCCCTTTTTCATGCGGGTAGTTCAGCGTTGGCTTAGGAGCGACAAAGTACTTCATACCCAAGCCAAAGCCGCGAATGAAATCCGTCATGAGGGCGTATTTTATCGCTCGGTTCCAGTCAAAACCCATGACTTACCCTCCTATCGCCCAGCGGGCCCAGAAGCCGCCAAGCACCTCGAATTTTGCCAAGAACGAAATAACGACAACCCAGACCAGCGATAATGGCAGAAACACTTTCCAACCGATCCGCATCAATTGGTCATAGCGGTAGCGCGGTACGATCGCCTTGACCATTGCGAACATGAAGAAGAAGAATGCCATCTTCAGGAACATCCAGTGGAACCCGTCCGGCAGACCCGGAATTGGCGACAGCCAGCCGCCGAAGAACAGCAGCGAAATCAGCGCACACATCAGGAATATGGCGATATACTCACCTGCCATGAACAGCAGATAGGGGGTCGAGCCATATTCCACCATGAACCCGGCAACCAACTCGGATTCCGCTTCGGGCAGATCAAATGGCGGGCGGTTCGTTTCAGCCAGCGCTGAGATGAAGAACAGCGCCACCATTGGCAGGTGTGGCAACCAGTACCAGCCCAGCAAACCATGACCGGTATCTTGCGCTGCAACGATGGCGCCAAAATTCATGCTGCCGGTCGAAATGATGACACCAATGATGATCAGGCCCAGCGACACTTCATAAGAAATCATCTGTGCCGCAGACCGAAGCGAGCCAAGAAACGCATATTTGGAGTTGGACGCCCAGCCCCCCATGATCACGCCGTATACTTCTAGGCTGGCAATGGCAAAGACGAACAGGATCGCCACGTTAATATCTGCCAGGACCCAGCCGTCATTGAACGGGATCACGGCCCAAGCCAGCATGGCCAGGACGAAACTCAACAACGGCGCAAGGAAATAAACAGGACGGTCCACGCCTGCCGGAATCACCACTTCCTTGACAACGAATTTCAAAGCATCAGCAAATGTCTGCAAAAGCCCCCAGGGACCGACGACATTCGGCCCACGGCGCATCTGCACCGCGGCCCAGACCTTGCGATCTGCGTAGACCAGAAAAATCAGGCTGATCATCACGAAGCCAACAACAAGCAGAGATTGCGCCGCGATCAGCACGGTAATCCCCAGTCCGGTTTGCAGAAACTCTGTCATTCGTCCCTCAATTCCTCACACCGTGGGGATGCCTTGTTCCCGGCAATCATCCACAATCACTTCTGCGTCCAGGTTGCGCATTCCCGCCGGAATATCTGGTGAAATGACAAAGCCGCCATCCCCGACCCAAACATCCCCGGAACGGCGAACATTCGTGCGCACATGTTGCGCAAAACCGTAGCCGCGGATTAACGTATATTGCGCCGCAGCACAACGCGCATAGGTCACAACATCGGCCCTGTCGCGCGCGCCCCGCATCCGCACGACAAAGCTTACCGTGTTATTGTCCAGCAGCAGCGTTTGCACACCCAGATATTCAGCATTTTGCGGCGGCGACAGCGCCGCACGCGCGCCCGTTTCCTCGGCGCAGCCCATCAGGCCGCCAGAAGCGACCAGAGCCAGACCAAGGGGGGTGAGTGCGCGCGTCAATGTTCTTACTCTGCGGCCAAGGGCGTCTGCTGGCGTTGCTTCGCCATCGCGGAAAGCTCTGCCATCAGGCTGGAGGCACGCGCAATCGGGTTGGTCAGGTAGAAATCCGTCACAGCATTGCGGAAATCAGCCTTGCCCAATGCCGCCGGCGCAATGGCCTGCCATTCATTGTCCGGTACAATATCAATATCGGCCAGATGCGGATGAGCAGCCGTCAGATGCTTGCGCAGAGCGCCGATATTGTCAAACGGCAGGGTCGCGCCCATTTCGCCCGACAATGCGCGCAGAATGGCCCAGTTCTCCTTGGCCTCTCCCGGACCAAAACCCGCGCGCAAGGCCAGTTGCGGCCGGCCTTCGGTATTCACGAACAGACCCGGTTCTTCAGGATAGGCCGCGCCCGGCAGAATGATATCCGCCCGATGTGCGCCCCGGTCACCGTGGCTGCCCTGATAGATCACAAAGGCACCCGGCGCGATGTCGATTTCATCGGCTCCCAGATTGTAGATAACCTCTGCCCCATCGGTCGCCGCAGCAATGCCGCCCTCAGTCGTGCAGCCAATATCCATGGCGCCGACGCGGGACGCGGCTGTATGCAGGACCAGCAACTTCGCCCCCGATTTCTCGCAGATCGACTGCACCATCGCGAGAACGGCCGCGCCATCAGCTTCACGAAGCGCGCCCTGCCCGACAATCACAATGCAGTTCTTGTCTTGAAGCGCTGACATATCAAGCCCTGCAACCTGTTCCAGTGCCGCGCGATCGGTTCCCATATGCTCGTATTCATAGGTCAGGTCTGCTGCCGCGCCGACGAGTGTCACATCTGCGCCATTCAACCATGCCTTGCGAATACGCGCATTCAGAACAGGTGCTTCACTGCGCGGATTGGTCCCCACAAGCAGGATCTTGTTGGCATAGTCGATATCTTCAATCGCCGCTGTTCCGACATAGGCCGAACGATTGCCCCCAGGCAGCTTTGCGCCATCGGTCCGACACTCCACTGTGCCGCCCTGCCCTTCAATCAGCAGTTTCAGCGCATAGGCCGCCTCGACCGAGACCAGATCCCCGATCAACCCGGTCACTTTCTTGCCCTTCATCGCGCTGGCGACAGCAGAAAGTGCCTCGGGCCAGGATGCTGGGCGGAGCTTGCCATTCTCCCGAATATAGGGGCGGTCAAGGCGCTGACGCTTCAGCCCATCCCAGACATAGCGCGATTTGTCCGACAGCCACTCTTCATTCACGCCATCATGGTTGCGTGGCAGAATACGCATGACTTCGCGGCCCTTAGTATCCACGCGAATGTTGGACCCAAGCGCATCCATCACGTCAATGGTTTCGGTCTTGGTCAATTCCCAAGGCCGCGCGGTAAAGCTGTAGGGCTTGGAGACCAGCGCCCCAACCGGACAGAGATCAACAATATTGCCGACCATTTCCGACTCGATCAGCGCACCCAGATAAGTGGTGATTTCGGCATCCTCGCCGCGACCGGTCTGGCCCATGACGGTCTGGCCCGCCACCTCGGTGGTGAAGCGCACACAGCGCGTGCAGGAAATGCACCGCGTCATATGGGTTTCTACCAAGGGACCAAGCTGCAAATCCTCGACCGCGCGCTTGGGCTCGCGGTAGCGCGAGAAATCGACACCATAGGCCATAGCCTGATCTTGCAGATCGCATTCGCCGCCCTGATCGCAGATCGGGCAATCCAGCGGGTGGTTGATCAGCAGAAATTCCATCACCCCTTCGCGGGCCTTCTTGACCATGGGTGAATTGGTCTTAATCACCGGCGGCGCGCCCTCTGGTCCGGGGCGCAGGTCTTTGACCTGCATGGCACAGCTTGCCGCGGGTTTGGGCGGACCGCCCACAACCTCAACCAGACACATGCGGCAATTGCCTGCAATCGACAGGCGTTCATGATAGCAGAAACGTGGAATTTCGATCCCTGCCTCTTCACAGGCCTGTATCAGGGTCATTTCTGGCGGAACTTCGACATCCTTGCCGTCAATGATGATCTTGCGCAACTCTGACATTTTCACCTCTCCCGCAACTGGCGGCCTAGCGCAGAGCGTTCGGCGATCTGGGCGCTTGCATAGGCGCAGACGGATGCCTCATCTTCAGGCTCCACGCCTTCACGTTGCAAATGCGCTTTCACGATACCTTCCAGACGCGCTTGTTCCTGCTTGTCTTCCACAAAAGCTTCGATCTGCGACCGACTATAACCCATATTTCGTGCGCGATTATACAGCGTCAGAAAGTAATTCACCCGCGCCAGACGGCCCGGTGGGCTGACATTGGGGCAAGTATCGACCACATGCTTGATAAGCGCGGCGGTAAACAGGCCATTGTAAATCTCGGGCGTGTTTCGCAGCGTTTCGTTCACTTCGGTCTGGGTGGTCGCAGCGCTGGCCACGGCCGAACCGGTGACAAGAAGCGCAGTCGCCATTCCCAATAGTTGCTGTTTCATTGTGCTAACTCCGTCGCGGCTGTGCATGACCGCCGCTTCCATAACTGCGCCTCGTCCAGCCAATCCCAACCGAACGCATAGGCGCTTGCCCCATTTGCGCGCAGATGTTCCAGCCGCTCCAGCCCCTCTTCCAGCGTCGGACGGTGCCCTTGCGGCACCCACCACATGACAAAATGCATCTTGTGCAACACTTCGAACCAAGCCGCGCGGCGCTGGTAGAACTGGCGGTGTACGGTGTTCCAGACGAATTGTTCCAAAGATGCGATATCCGTCCACACAGTCAGATTGGCCACAGATTGCGGATCACCTGCAATGCAATTTTCCGTATTGCCCGTGCCCGGCGTCCCAGAACCTTCCATCATCCAGACAAAGCCCGGCATCCGCTTGCCCAACCCATTGACCTTGTCCAGCGCACCCATGAACTCGGCCACGCGCGGATCATCGGTCGGCGCCAGAAGGCGCCCGATATTCAACTCCGCAAGATGGTGGCCTGCATGTGTCATGGGTTATTCTGCTGCTACCTTTGCCGACCGCCCGGCTTTTTGACTGGCGATGCGATCTTCGATCACGTCACGGAAATTTCGGATAAGCCCTTGAATGGGCCATGCCGCTGCATCGCCAAGCGCGCAGATCGTGTGCCCCTCGACCTGCTTGGTCACATCCCAAAGCATGTCGATTTCTTCAACCTCTGCCTCGCCGCGCAGCAAGCGGTCCATGACCCGCATCATCCAGCCCGTCCCTTCGCGGCACGGCGTGCACTGGCCGCAGCTTTCATGCTTGTAGAATTTGGACAAACGCCAGATTGCCTTGATGATATCGGTCTGCTTGTCCATGACAATCACCGCCGCCGTTCCAAGGCCAGAACTAAGGTCGTTGCGCAGATAGTCGAAATCCATCACCGCATCGCGCATCTTCTCGCCGCGCACACAAGGCACCGAACTGCCACCCGGAATAACCGCCAGAAGATTATCCCAACCGCCACGAATGCCCCCGCAGTGCTTCTCGATCAATTCTTCAAAACTGATCGACATGGCCTCTTCCACCACACAAGGGCGGTTCACATGGCCGGAGATGGCAAACAATTTGGTGCCCGCATTGTTCGGGCGGCCAAAGCCTGCGAACCATGCCCCGCCACGGCGCAAAATTGTCGGCACGACGGCAATCGATTCCACGTTATTCACAGTGGTCGGGCAGCCATACAGCCCTGCACCGGCAGGGAAAGGCGGCTTCATCCGCGGCATGCCCTTCTTGCCCTCAAGGCTTTCCAGAAGAGCAGTTTCTTCGCCGCAGATATAGGCCCCTGCGCCATGATGCAGATAGAGGTCAAAATCCCAGCCGGAGCCGCACGCATTCGGGCCAACCAGCCCCGCGTCATAGGCTTCGTCAATCGCGTTCTGCAAGGCTTCTTTCTCGCGGATATACTCGCCGCGAATATAGATATAGCAGGCATGGGCATTCATCGCGAAAGACGCGATCAGACACCCCTCGATCAGTGTATGCGGATCGTGCCGCATGATTTCGCGGTCTTTGCAGGTGCCGGGTTCGGATTCGTCGGCATTCACGACCAGATAAGACGGACGCCCGTCGCTTTCCTTGGGCATGAAAGACCATTTCAGACCGGTCGGAAAACCCGCGCCGCCACGCCCGCGCAGCCCCGATTGCTTCATCTCGTCGATGATCCAGTCGCGACCCTTTGCCAGCAAGGCCTTGGTCCCGTCCCAATGCCCACGCGCACGCGCCCCTTTGAGAGAGCGGTCATGCATCCCGTAGAGATTGGTAAAGATACGATCCTTGTCATCAAGCATGTGCTAACCCTTGTCTGCCGGCTATTTTCCGGCCTTCCCTTGTCGCCAGATGCGAAACGTTACGATCAGTGCCCAGCCAAACGCCGCCAGCGCCGAAAAATCTATCAGAAATGCGTAGCGCGGGTCCCAACCGAACTCGCGCCCCATCCATCCCAAAACAACCCAGGCGACGATCGCTGACGCCATCACCACCCCGACAAGCCGAGCTTGTCGGGCGAGTGCCATGTCGCGGGACGAAGGTTTCGCCATGCGTTCCCATCCTCATGCGCAACTATGTGCGCTTCGAAAATTCTGTCTCGCCGCCCTCGGCAAGGGTTTTGGCCTGTGCGATCCAGTCGTCACGTTCGATACGGCCCTTGAACTTCAAGCGCGTATCAACCCAGGCAATCTCAGCCGGTGTCCAGCTTGCAATCTGCCAATAATGCCAGACGCCCAACTCATTAAGCACCCCTTCCAGCTTGGGGCCGACCCCCTTGATCTTCTTCAAGTCATCCGCAGCGCCCCGCGGGCTTTTGAGCATCTCGGGTTCAGCCTCTGCCTCAGCGGCCCCTTTGGCGACCGCTTCGGGCTTGGCCTTGGGTTTGTCCTTGGCCGCTTGCTTGCTGACGCCCGTATCATCGACCGGCTGCTTTGCACCGGGCTTCGGTTCATTCTTTTTTACCGTAGCACTGCTGACAGGCTTGGGCTTGGCAGGCTTTTTCGCCTTGGCAATCCAAGGCGTGATCAAAGGCACTTCGGTGCCATCAATCCGCTTGAGCGTATCGCCGATCCGCGTTGCCAAAGCGACCGAACCATTTTGCGACTCGCCGGTAAATTCCTTCAGCGACGTCACACCGCCCAACGGTTCGGAAGCAAATCGACCGTTCTGAGGCCCCGGTGTCGGCACCTTGCCTGCGGCCATATCGTCAAGCAGTTTGGCAAAACCCTCGGCCGTCAGATCTTCGTAATAATCCTTGCCGATCTGCGCCATGGGCGCGTTTGAGCAAGCCCCCAGACACTCCACCTCTTCCCAGCTGAATTTGCCATCGGGCGACAACATGTGCGCGCGCGGTGCAATCTTCTGCTTGCACACTTCGATCAGGTTTTCAGCGCCACAAATCATGCAGCTTGTTGTGCCGCAAATCTGAATATGAGCAACAGAGCCAACAGGTTGCAGCTGGAACATGAAGTAAAATGTCGCCACTTCCAGCGCCCGGATATAAGCCATACCCAGCATTGACGCGATATGCTCGATCGCGGGTCGGGTCAGCCACCCCTCCTGTTCCTGAGCGCGCCACAGAAGCGGAATAATCGCGCTAGCCTGACGGCCTTCGGGGTATTTGGCAATCTGCCCTTCGGCCCATGCCTGATTGGCAGGCGTGAAGGCAAAGCTTTCGGGTTGGTCTGGGTGCAAGCGGCGCAGCATTAGCGGTCAATCTCTCCGAACACGACATCCATTGTGCCGATAATGGCGGCCACATCGGCCAGTTGGTGCCCTTTGGCAACGTAATCCATGCTTTGCAGATGCATGTATCCCGGCGCACGGATCTTGGCGCGGTAAGGCCGGTTGCTTCCATCGGCGACCAGATAAACGCCGAATTCGCCTTTTGGCGCTTCTACAGCGGCGTAAACCTCGCCTGCGGGCACATGGAACCCTTCTGTATAAAGCTTGAAGTGATGGATCAGCGCTTCCATCGAGGTTTTCATCTCTCCGCGCGGTGGCGGTGTGATCTTGCCCCGCGCCAGAACATCGCCCTGCCCTTCGGGTTCGCGCAACTTTTCAATGGCTTGCTGCATAATGCTGACACTTTCGCGCATCTCGGCCATGCGGCACAAATAGCGGTCATAGCAATCACCATTCTTGCCCACCGGGATCTTGAAGTCGAATTCGTCATAGCATTCATAAGGCTGCGCGCGGCGCAAATCCCATGCAAGGCCCGATCCGCGCACCATCACCCCTGAATAGCCCCAATCCAGAATATCCTGTTCGCTGATAATCCCGATATCGGCATTGCGCTGCTTGAAAATCCGGTTCTCGGTCAGCAACCCGTCAATATCATCCAGCATTTTGGGGAATTCATGCGTCCAAGCCTCGATATCGTCGATCAGGTCAGACGGCAGGTCCTGATGCACGCCACCGGGCCGGAAATAGGCCGCGTGCAGGCGCGCACCACAGGCGCGCTCGTAAAAGATCATCAACTTCTCGCGTTCCTCAAACCCCCAAAGCGGTGGCGTCAAGGCACCCACATCCATGGCCTGCGTGGTCACGTTCAACAGGTGGCTTAGGATGCGCCCGATCTCGGAATACAACACCCGGATCAGCGAGGCGCGGCGTGGCACCTCTACCCCGGTCAACCGCTCGATCGCCAGGCACCAGGCATGTTCCTGATTCATTGGCGCCACATAATCCAGCCGGTCGAAATAAGGCAGATTCTGCAAATAGGTGCGGCTTTCCATCAGCTTTTCAGTGCCACGGTGCAACAGCCCGATATGCGGGTCACACCGATCCACAATCTCGCCGTCCAGTTCCAGCACAAGGCGCAAAACACCGTGTGCTGCCGGGTGTTGAGGGCCGAAATTGATGTTGAAATTGCGGATCTTCTGTTCGCTGGTCTGCGCGTCTTCAAACCCCTTGGAGCCGTCCATCATTTCTGACCCTCCGTCTTGCGCGGCATATCAGATATGCGGTCCCAGAACCGCCGCCGCAGAAATGGCAATGCCAAAAGCGGGCCAAAGATCGCAAGCCAGAACCCTCGCTTGAGCGCGGTCATTTCGCAGCCTCCTTCTTCTCGTCACCGGGAAGAATGTAATCAGCCCCTTCCCAAGGGGACATGAAATCAAACTGCCGGTATTCCTGCACCAGTTGCACAGGCTCATAAACGACGCGCTTGAGTGCGTCATCATACCGGACTTCGGTATACCCTGTTGTCGGAAAATCCTTGCGCAACGGATGGCCACGAAACCCGTAATCCGTCAGGATACGACGCAAGTCCGGATGGCCAGAGAATAGAAGGCCAAACATATCAAATACTTCGCGCTCGAACCAATTGGCTGATGGATAAAGCGCCGTTAATGACGGGGCAATTTCATCTTCGGCCACAGGCACTTTCACACGAATGCGGTGGTTCAGATACATTGACAGGAAATGATACACCAACTCGAAACGCGGGCGCCGCCCGGGCCAGTCAACCGCCGTGATGTCAACCAGCGTCGAGAATTTCAGGCTTTCATCCTGCTGCAAATGACGCACCAGCTTTACCAGCTGCGGCGCAGTCGTCCTGATTGTCAATTCTTCATTCGCAATTTCATGGCTGACAAGCGCATCGCCCATGCGCATTTCAAGCATGGCGGCCAGTTCTTTCAGTGCATCCGACATCTCCGCGCCCCCTTACCTGACCAATGTCCCGGTGCGGCGAATTTTCCGCTGCAACTGCAATATCCCATACAGCAACGCCTCAGCCGTTGGCGGGCAGCCGGGCACATAAATGTCCACCGGTACGATCCGGTCGCACCCGCGAACCACTGAATAGCTGTAATGGTAGTACCCACCGCCATTCGCGCAAGAGCCCATCGATATCACATAGCGCGGCTCTGGCATCTGGTCGTAAACCTTGCGCAGGGCCGGCGCCATCTTGTTGGTCAGGGTTCCCGCCACAATCATCAGGTCCGACTGGCGCGGGCTTGCGCGGGGTGCCGTGCCAAAACGCTCCAGATCATAACGCGGCATGGAGGTATGCATCATCTCGACCGCGCAGCAGGCTAGACCAAACGTCATCCAGTGCAACGAGCCATTGCGCGCCCAGTTGATGATATCTTCGGTCGAGGTCAGCAAGAACCCCTTGTCCTGCAACTCTCTGTTCAGCGTCTGGGTCGCAACCTCGCGGTCAGCACCCGCTGTATTCGCTCCGGTCATCACTCCCATTCCAGCGCTCCCTTCTTCCATTCATAGGCAAAGCCTACGGTCAGAACCCCAAGAAAGACCATCATCGACCAGAAACCCGTCATTGACATATCCGAGAAGGCCACGCCCCAAGGGAACAGAAAGGCAATCTCCAGATCGAAAATGATGAACAGGATTGCCACCAGATAGAAGCGCACATCGAATTTCATGCGCGCATCGTCAAATGCGTTGAACCCGCATTCATAGGCCGAGACCTTTTCCGGGTCGGGGTTGCGCACCGCAATCACAATCGCGGATAACATCAGAAGCAACCCAAGGGCCACCGCGATGGCAAAAAAGATCATGATCGGCAGGTAGGATGCGAGTAGGTTTTCCACCATTGGCTCCTTCTTCGCGCGGCGGGTGGCAAAATGTGCCGCGTATTGGCTGCCCTTCATCTACTCTCGTCAATAAGCAGGGTCAACTGAACTAGACGCGACGCAAGCCGAAAAACGCGCTTTGGAATACGTTTGTATACGGAAAAATCAATTAATATTGCAGACAACCCTGCGACAAATGGCTTGGATTTGCCAAATGCCCCCAGCGCCCATGAAGATGTGATTCCACGTCAGGTCACTCTGCCCAGTCCGGTTTGCGGCGCTCGAAAAACGCGGCAACCCCCTCGCGCGCCTCTGGCCCCTCCCAACAGGCGACCAGTTCCCTGATCGAATGCTCGACCGCATCCGCACCGATACCCGCCCCCAAATCCTGTGCCAGCCGCTTTGCGCGCGCAACTGCGCCGGGTGCGCAGTCCAGATAGGGGGCTATCTCGGCCTCTATGGCACCATCCAGCGCATCAAGCGGTACTGCGCGCGCCAGTAGCCCCAGTTCCATAGCCTCCGTCGCATCGAATATACGCGCCGACATGAACACGCGCCGCGCCATCGCCTCCCCCATACGCGCCAGCACATATGGCCCGATGGTTGCGGGGATCAATCCAAGCCGTGTCTCGGTCAGGCCAAATCGCGCATCTTTCACGCCGATTGCGACATCACAGACCGCCATCATTCCCACACCACCGCCAAATGCTTGCCCCTGCACCTTGCCGATCAACGGTTTGGGCAAGCGATTAAGCGCGCTCAGCATCGCGGCAAGTTTGCCTGCTTCAACCGCGCGTGTTGCGCTGTCGGCACGCATCTGGTCCTGCATCCAGCCCAGATCCCCGCCTGCGCAGAAACTCTTGCCGAGCGCGCGCAGAACCACCACGCGCACGTCTTTATCCTGTGCCAGAATATCAGCTGCTTGTGTCAATTCCGCGATCATGACGGCATCCAGCGCGTTATGCTTCTCTGCGCGCGCCAAGGTCAGAGTCGCGACCCCACGCGCATCTGTCGAAATCGAAATCGTCTGAAACATCAGCCCTCTCCTCGACACATGTCTTTGGCCATCCGGGCTGCTTGTGCCAGCACGTCGCGGTTCAGCCCGGTCCGCCAGCCCATTCCGGTCAGCCATTCATGAACAAGCTCGGTCGCCACATTGCCCGATGCGCCAGGCGCATAGGGGCACCCGCCCAGCCCACCAACGGCGGCATCAAAAACCCGCACCCCCTGCGCAAGCGAGGCTTCGATATTCGCCAGCGCCATGCCGCCCGTATCGTGGTAGTGTCCGGCCAGTTGTCGCGCAGGCACCTCTTGCAGGACAGCGCGCAGCATCATGTCAATGCGCTCTGGAACCGCCTTGCCAATCGTGTCCCCCAGGCTGATCTCGTAACATCCCATCGCCAAGAGCTGCCCGGCAAGACGCGCCACTGCCGCAGGGGGCGTTGGACCGTCAAAGGGACAATCGCTCACACAGGAAATATAGCCTCGTACCGGGATACCCGCCTGCCCTGCGGCCTGCATCACAGGCGCGAACCGGGTCAGGCTGTCCGCAATTGAACAGTTCAGATTGGCCCGGCTGAACCCTTCCGAGGCAGAGGCAAAGATCGCGACTTCATCCGCGCGCGCGACAAGGGCAGCATTCAAGCCGATCAGATTTGGCGTCAGCGCAGCATAGCGCACCCCGTCCCGGCGTTTGATCCGGCGCAAGACATCACCTGAATCTGCCATCTGTGGCACCCATTTGGGGCTGACAAAACTTGCAATCTCGATCCGGCGAAAACCGGCATGGCTCAGGCAATCGACAAGCGCCACCTTCTCCTCGGTCGGGATCAGGCGCTTTTCATTCTGCAATCCATCCCGTGGCCCGACCTCGAATATCTCGACCTCGTTCATCTGTCTTCCTTCTCGGGCTGCGGATAGAACGGACGCGTGTAGATTTCGGCAACCCCATCGCGTGCAAGAGCGCGCTGAAAGGCGGGCCTTGCCTGACAGTTTTCCAGATAGGCAGCCGCCCCCGGCGGCAATATGACGAAGCGCTGCGCAATCCAGACGGCATAACCCGTTGCGATATCTGCCACGGTAAAGTCTCCCGCCGCCCACTCGGGCCCGACGGCGCGCAACGCCGCCTCAAGTCGCATCGCTTCCAGCCGCATCACGGTGTCTGAGCGCATCCACGCCTCGCGCAGGACAATATGATGCTGCGTCAGATTGGCCAGATGCGCGCCA
This sequence comes from Roseinatronobacter bogoriensis DSM 18756, assembly GCF_004366635.1. Lineage (GTDB taxonomy): Bacteria > Pseudomonadota > Alphaproteobacteria > Rhodobacterales > Rhodobacteraceae > Roseinatronobacter > Roseinatronobacter bogoriensis. Next base: position 302,466 of record NZ_SORN01000002.1, read on the forward strand.
AGGGTTTCTGCATAATGCAAAGCTTGCAAAAACTGTGCCCGACCTGGCTGCCCTTCTGCCACACGTAACTGTCGCCCATGCCCTTCCGCGAGATACAGCAAAATCGCGCCGCTCTCACACATCTCAAGCCCATCCACTTCCAGCGCGGGAACGCGCCCGGCTGGAGAACGCGCCAGATGATCGGGCGCGCGCAGGGACTTGTCGAAAAAGGAACAGCGCCGCAACTCATAGTCAAGGCCCAACTCCTCCAGCGCCCAAAGCACCCGAAAAGAACGCGATTGGCTGACATGCCAAAGCCGGATCATGGATTGCCCCCATTTTCTTGCCAAAAATACTCAAGACCCGGCCTGAAACATTGTGCAACATAACAGGATAGGCGCAAAATCATGCCTCATCCTCCAGCACCACCAAGGCCGTCCCCGCCTCGACCTGCGCACCGGGCTGTGTCAGAACTTCGGCGATAGTGCCTGCGCGCGCAGCCGTTAAGCTGTGCTCCATTTTCATTGCTTCCAGAATCGCAAGACGGGTGCCGACCTCAACCGTATCGCCCGCAGCGACAAATACCGCCTTGACAAGACCAGGCATGGGGGCAAGCACCAGAGCCGAGGCGGCCTCCGCGCCTGCCTTGCGCTCTAGCGGATCGCGCAAAACAAAGTCACAGGATGTCGCCCCGAACAAGGTAATGCGCCCTTCTGCGCAAAGCCCGCGCACCAGACCTGGCGCGCCCTCAACGCGCAAGGCGTCGCCCTGTGCACGCACCGATATGTCGCGGTCATCCAGCTTGATGCGCGCTTGTCCGGGGCCCGTCACCGCTATGCGCAACGGGCCCACATCTTCCAGATCAACCGACTGCCAGATCAGCCCGGACTGTGAGAAACCTGTCAGCGGATCGGTCAGATACGGCAGATCTATCGCCAGTGCCGCAGCCGCCGCAATTTGCCACAGTTCCGGTTTTGCGTCACGGCACAACATGTCAAGATCGCGCGCGATAAGCCCGGTATCCACATCTCCGGCGCGAAAGCCGGGATGACGCGTCAGGGCCGACAGAAAGCCGAGATTGGTCACTGTTCCTGAAACTTCCGTGTCAGCCAATGCCGCTTCCAGACGTTTCAATGCGACCACCCGCGTCGGGCCAAGCGTGATGACCTTGGCAATCATCGGGTCATACCAGGGGCTGATCTCGTCGCCGCTGCGAACCCCTGTGTCATTGCGCGCGACCTCACTGAACCGCAAGTGCCGCAAATGCCCTGTCGCGGGCAGGAATCCTGCAGGCACATCTTCGGCATAAAGGCGCGCCTCGAACGCGTGGCCCGATATCGACAGCGCACCCTGCGTCATCGGCAGCCCCTCGCCCGCAGCAACCCGCAACTGCCACTCGACCAGATCAATCCCGGTAATGGCTTCGGTCACGGGATGCTCAACTTGCAGCCGGGTGTTCATTTCCATGAACCAGAACGCGTCAGGGCGCAGACCGCGCGCACCATCGACAATGAATTCGACCGTGCCCGCCCCCTTATAGCCAATCGCCCGTGCGGCGCGCACCGCAGCCTGCCCCATCTCGGCGCGCATTTCCTCTGTCATTCCCGGCGCGGGGGCTTCCTCAATCACTTTCTGATGGCGGCGCTGAAGCGAGCAATCACGCTCGAACAGATGTACGGCGTCCACACCATCGCCAAATATCTGAATCTCGATATGGCGGGGCTTGAGGATGAATTTTTCGACCAGCACAGCATCATTTCCAAATGCGGTCGCAGCCTCGCTTTTGGCACTGCTGAGGGCCTGGGCGAAGTCTTCCGGGCGTTCAACCAACCGCATCCCCTTGCCACCGCCGCCGGCAACCGCCTTTATCAGAACCGGATAGCCAATCGCATCGGCAGCCCCTGCAAGATGTTCCGGTTCCTGATTGGCACCATGATAGCCCGGCACCACAGGCACGCCCGCATCCTGCATCAGGGCCTTGGCGGCATCCTTCAGGCCCATTGCGCGAATGGCGCTTTGGGACGGGCCGATAAAGACCAGACCAGCTTCCTCTACCGCCGCGACAAATTCGGGGTTTTCCGACAAGAAGCCGTAACCCGGATGAATCGCCTGCGCGCCCGTATCAAGGGCCGCCTGAATGATTGCCTGCCCGCGCAGATAGCTGTCGCGCGGGGCAGGCCCGCCAATCGCCACCGCCTGATCGGCAAGTGCGACATGCATCGCCGCCTTGTCTGCCTGAGAATACACTGCTACGCTTTTTACCCCAAGCGCGCGTGCAGAGCGAATGATGCGGCAGGCAATTTCACCGCGATTGGCAATCAAAATCTTGTCGAACATGGGTCGAATTTCCTTTGGTCAGCGCCGGGGGGCCAGCCCCCCGGACCCCCCGGAGTATTTGAAGCAAGAAAATGAACCCTCTGTCCTCTCTGTGCTTTCTGATTTGTCTGCCCCGGGGGGGTGGGGACATCTACATGCGGAAAACGCCGAAGCGGGTCTGGTCGATGGGCGCATTCAAGGCCGCCGAAAGCGACAGGGCAAGTATCTCGCGGGTTTGACGCGGATCGATGATCCCGTCATCCCATAGTCGCGCAGAGGCATAGAGCGGATGCGATTGTCTTTCGAACATCTCGATCGTCGGTCGTTTGAATTCGGCTTCGTCTTCAGCACTCCAGCTTTCGCCAGCGCGGTCCAGCGCATCGCGTTTTACCGTGGCCAGCACCCCTGCCGCCTGAGCGCCGCCCATGACCGATATCCGCGAATTCGGCCATGTCCAGAGAAAACGGGGGCTATAGGCACGCCCCGCCATGCCATAATTCCCCGCACCAAACGACCCGCCGACCAGCAGGGTGATCTTTGGCACGGATGTCGTCGCCACCGCTGTCACCATCTTGGCCCCGTGGCGCGCAATGCCTTCATTCTCGTATTTGCGCCCCACCATAAAGCCCGTGATATTTTGCAAGAATACCAGCGGGATGCGGCGCTGGCTGCACAGTTCAATGAAATGCGCACCCTTCACCGCCGCTTCGGAAAATAGCACCCCGTTATTGGCGACAATCCCGACAGGGCAGCCCATGACATGGGCAAATCCTGTGACCAGCGTCTCGCCAAAGCGGGGTTTGAATTCATCAAAGCGCGAGCCATCAACCACACGCGCAATCACTTCGCGAATGTCATAGGGCGTGCGCAGATCCGCAGGCACAACGCCGAAAATCTCGTCCGGGTCATAGGCCGGGTCTTCGGGGGTTTGCCACTGCACGGTTGCAGGCTTCGTGCGGTTCAGGTGACTGACCGCGCGGCGCGCCAGTGCCAGTGCATGGGCGTCATCTTCGGCCAGGTAATCGGCCACACCCGAGAGGCGGGTATGCACGTCGCCCCCACCCAGATCTTCGGCAGTGACAACCTCGCCGGTGGCGGCCTTGACCAGTGGGGGGCCAGCCAGAAAAATCGTGCCCTGATCCTTCACAATGATGGTCACATCCGACATCGCAGGCACATAGGCCCCGCCAGCAGTACAAGACCCCATCACAACCGCAATCTGCGCGATCCCTTTGGCCGACATTTGCGCCTGATTGTAGAAGATGCGTCCGAAATGGTCGCGGTCGGGGAACACCTCATCCTGATTGGGCAGGTTGGCCCCACCGCTATCGACCAGATAAATGCAAGGCAGATGGTTTTCGGCCGCAATTTCCTGCGCGCGCAGATGTTTCTTGACCGTCATCGGGTAATAGGTGCCACCCTTCACAGTGGCATCATTACAGATAATCATGCATTCCTGCCCGCTGACGCGGCCAATGCCCGCAATCACCCCCGCACAGGGGGCCGCACCACCGTAAAGCCCATGCGCCGCCGTGCTGCCGATTTCCAGAAAAGGGCTGCCCGCGTCCAGCAGATTGGCCACACGATCACGTGGCAGCATCTTGCCGCGCGACACATGACGGTCGCGCGCTTTTTCGCCCCCGCCCATACGGGCAAGGGTTCGCGCTTCCTCAATCTCGGCCAGGGCGGCAAGATGGGCTTCGCGATTGGCGCGGAACTGGTCAGAGCCGGTCAGCACGTTTGATGTCAGTTTCATTCTGCCCCTCCCTAGCGCCCTGCGTGGAATACCGACCACAGATATACCGTCTGCTCTGCCGTCATCTGCATCATGCAGCCCAGAAAGGCGGGGCTGGAGCCGGTGCCGCCATGCCATTGTGCCGTTTCAAACCCGCAGCGCGCATCCCGAAAGCCGATCCAGCCGCGCTGCATATCGCGCAGCGCATCAGCCAGCGCGGGCGCACCCTGCAAGCGGTTCGCATCTTGTTCAAGATACTCGCTGCGCAAGGTCTGATAGGCTTTGTTCAGCTTTACGTCCCACTGATCAAACTCGCCTTCAAGGCAGAACGCCATGCCCGGCGTCGTCTCGCCCATGGGTTGTTCCATACAGCCATAAGCCGCGCGTCCAATGCAGTCAGACGATGCGGCAGGGTCTTCCAGCGAAGCAAGACACGTTTCCAGCGGGGTGGGATCAAAGCGCATCTCCTGTGCTGTAACCGGCATCGTCCCCAGCACCAGAGCGGCGCAGGCTGACCCTGCCAGCACCTTCATTGCATGGCCCCCATCAATTCACGTCCCACCAGCATTCGCCGTATCTCGGACGTGCCCGCGCCAATTTCCATCAGCTTGGCATCGCGGAACAGGCGGCTGACCGCGCTGTCATTCATGAAACCGGCCCCGCCCATGGCCTGTACGGCCTGATGGGCCTGCTTCATGGCCTCTTCAGACGCATAGAGCACGCAGGCCGCAGCATCGGCGCGCGTCACCTCGCCCCGGTCGCAGGCTTTGGCGACCTCATAGACATAAGCGCGGGCCGAATTCATCGCGGTATACATATCGGCGATCTTGCCCTGCATCAGTTGAAAGCTGCCAATCGGCTGGCCGAACTGGTGACGGTCGCGCAAATAGGGCATGATTTCATCAAGGCAGGCCGCCATGATGCCGGTGCCGATGCCTGACAGCACCACGCGTTCATAATCCAGCCCGGACATCAGCACGCGAACACCGCGCCCTTCCTCTCCCAGAATATTTTCGAAAGGCACTTCGACATCCTGAAACACCAGCTCGGCAGTGTTGGACCCGCGCATCCCCAGCTTGTCGAAATGCGGACTTGTCGAGAATCCGATCATCGACTTTTCGATCAGAAACGCGGTGATCCCCTTCGACCCCGCCTCTGGGTCGGTCTTGGCATAGACAACCAGCACATCAGCATCAGGTCCATTGGTGATCCAGTATTTCGTGCCGTTCAGAATGAAGCGGTCATTCTTCTTCTCGGCGCGCAGTTTCATGCCCACGACATCAGACCCGGCACCCGCCTCTGACATGGCCAGCGCACCGACATGTTCACCTGAAATCAGCCGAGGCAAGTAGCGCGCGCGTTGGTCATCTGTGCCATTAAGCTTGATCTGGTTCACACAAAGGTTGGAATGGGCCCCATAAGACAGCGACACCGAAGCAGAGGCCCGGGCGATTTCCTCTACCGCAATGACATGTGCCAGATAGCCCATGCCAGCGCCGCCCATATCTTCGGGCACTGTAATGCCCAGCAGCCCAAGATCCCCCATCTCGCGCCACAGATCATTTGGAAAGGCATTGGTGCGGTCAATCTCTGGGGCCATCGGCTTGACGCGCACTTGCGCCCAGCGATGCACCATGTCGCGCAAGGCATTTATATCCTCGCCCAGATCAAATGTCATTGATGCCGTGAACATTACACCCCCCTATAAATGAACACTTGTTCATTTCTTAAGCGCGACCTACCCCATTCGTCAAATGAAATCAGATGCCCCGGTTGCGCTTGGTTCAACTTGCGCGCATTCTGGCGCGAATTCAACGAAGAGGTGTACATGAGCGCGCGCAAGATCATAATTGACACAGACCCCGGCCAAGATGATGCCGTAGCGATTTTGCTGGCGCTTGCCTCGCCTGAACTGGATGTGTTGGGGATAAGCTGTGTGGCCGGAAATGTACCCCTCCCGTTGACTTCAAAGAATGCAAGGATTGTCTGTGAACTGGCGGGGCGCACCGATATCAAGGTCTATGCCGGTTGTGACCGCCCGATTGCGCGCCAATTGGTCACTGCCGAACATGTGCATGGAAAAACCGGGCTGGACGGGATGGACTTGCCCGACCCGACAATGGCGCTTCAGGATCAACATTCGGTCGATTTTATCATCGAAACATTGCGCCGCGAAGCGTCGGGCAGCGTCACGTTGGTCCCCATCGGACCGCTGACCAATATCGCCACCGCAATGGAACGCGCGCCCGATATCATCTCGCGCATTCAGGAAATCGTGCTGATGGGCGGGGCTTATTTCGAGGTGGGCAACATCACCCCGACAGCCGAATTCAACATCTATGTTGACCCTGAGGCGGCCAAGATCGTTTTCGGTGTAGGCGCGCCGCTGACCGTGATGCCACTGGATGTAACCCACAAGGCGCTGACCACCCGTGCGCGGGTCGAGGCGTTTCGCGCACTTCCAGGGCGCGTTGGCCCTGCCGTGGCAAGCTGGACAGATTTCTTTGAACGCTTCGACAAGGAAAAATACGGCTCTGAAGGGGCGCCACTGCATGATCCCTGCACCATCGCCTATCTGCTGAAGCCCGATCTGTTTTCCGGGCGTCACATCAATGTCGAGATCGAGACGGGATCAGATCTGACCCTTGGCATGACCGTGGCCGATTGGTGGCGCGTCACCAAACGGCCAGCCAATGCGCGTTTCATCGGCGATCTGGATGCGGACGGGTTCTTTGCGCTGCTTATCGAGCGTCTGGGCCGGTTATGAGAGCGGCAGCGGCATTCCACGGTGCCGCATCGGCACAAAGATGAAGATCACGCTTAAACAACTGCTCTATTTCCGCGCCCTGGCCGAGGCGCGGAATTTCGGGCGCGCGGCTGAGATTGCCAATGTCACGCAGCCAGCACTTTCCATGCAGATCAAAGAGTTGGAGGCCATTCTTGGCGTAACATTGGTGGAACGGCTGCCGCGCGATGTGCGCCTGACCCGCGAAGGGCGCACCGTGCTGGAGCGTGCAGAGCGCGTGCTGGCCGAAGCGATGGAACTGGAGGCGACAGCCCATCGTGAGAATCTGGGGGCCGCGCTGAATGTCGGGATGATCCCGACAGTCGCGCCCTATCTGCTGGCCGGCACACTGGCGCGACTGCGCGCGGCCGATATTACCCGCGAACTTCGCCTGCGCGAAGCACAGACAACGGACCTGCTGTTGGCGCTGCGTGATGGCAGGCTGGATGCGGTTGTGCTGGCAGACCCGCCCCGCGCGCCGGACCTGTTTTCCGCGCCACTATTTGAAGATCGTTTTGTACTGGCGGGATCGAAGGCGCGACTGGCGGCGCTTGGGACGACATCGGAAGTGCTGCGCCCGATGGCCTTGCGGCCTGAACATTTGCTGCTGCTGGATGAGGGGCATTGCCTTGCCGATCAGGCGCTTGAAGTCTGTAGTCTGGACCGCCGCCAGACGCGGCTTGACCTGGGCGCCTCGTCACTGGCCACGCTGTGCGGGTTGGTGGCGCAGGGCTTTGGGCTGACCTTTCTGCCGGAAATCGCCCTTCCGGCCGAAACTGCGGCAGCCCCGGACCTGCGCTTGCGCCGTTTTCAGCCCCCCGAACCCGCGCGCCAGCTTGCACTTGTGCGCAGACAGGCCAGCGAAGGCGGGGCATGGTTCAATGATCTTCACAACCATCTCTGTGCCGCCGGGCAAGACTTGCTGGCACGCGCACGCAGCGTGGCACCGCCCCTGTAGCGCATGATCTGTGCATGAGCATGCGGGCGGTCATGTGTGCACCGCATGGCTGACACCTACGCGCAACGTTGTTTTTCATTCCAACTGGGGCTATGTGACACTCAGCCAGCATCCAATGGAGGGGAAGCCTTGCGCGACTTGAAACTGCCCGAACAGCGCCACCCGGAAAAGGCCCGCCGCCCTGTGCAGGCGCAGCCGAAGAAACCCGACTGGATTCGTGTCAAGGCACCCGGCGGCAAGGGCTATGCCGAAACCCACAAGATCATGCGCGAGAACAAGCTGACAACGGTGTGCGAGGAAGCAGGCTGCCCCAATGTGGGCGAATGCTGGTCGCAAGGCCACGCCACCATGATGATCATGGGCGAGATCTGCACGCGGGGCTGCACATTTTGCAATGTCGCCACTGGCAAACCGCAGGATCTGGATGCGTTCGAACCGGGCCGGGTGGCCCATGCGGTCGAAAAGCTTGGGCTGAAACATGTGGTGATTACCTCAGTGGACCGCGATGATCTGGACGATGGCGGGGCCGAACATTTTGCCCAGACCATCCGCGCTGTGCGCCATCGCAGCCCCGACACCACGATCGAGATCCTGACGCCTGACTTTCTGAAATGTGCGCCTTCGGTTCTGGAAGCCGTCGTCGCGGCCAAGCCCGATGTGTTCAACCATAATCTGGAAACCGTGCCGGGCCTTTATCCCGAAGTGCGCCCCGGTGCGCGCTATTTCCACAGCCTGCGCCTGCTGCAACGGGTCAAGGAACTGGACCCGACGATGTTCACCAAATCAGGCATCATGGTCGGGCTGGGCGAGGACCGGCAAGGCGTGCAACAAGTGATGGATGACATGCGCGCGGCTGATGTGGATTTCATTACCATCGGCCAGTATCTGCAACCCACGCCGCGCCACCACCGCGTGGACCGTTTTGTCACACCTGACGAGTTCAAGGCTTATGAGAAAGCGGCATGGGGCAAAGGGTTCATGATGGTTTCAGCCACCCCGCTGACACGCTCAAGCTACCACGCGGGCGATGACTTCGCGCGGTTGCGTGCCGCTCGCCTTGCTCAGGCGGCAGGTGCATGATGCAGGCTGCGGCGTGCGCTGCTCAGCGGCGGGAGTATTTGACGCAAGAAAATGATGGCACAGCCCCATAATGCGAGGCGTGCATTTCACCGTCGAGGCCGCTAAGAGACTGCAAAAGCCGATTCAGGAGTGTGCTTCATGAGCTTTTCACGCGCAATCAAGATTGCCCCATCCATTCTGGCAGCCGATTTCGCCAATTTCGGCGCGGAATGCCGCGCAGTCGAGGATCAGGGCGCAGATTGGGTCCATGTCGATGTGATGGACGGGCATTTCGTCCCCAACATCACCTTTGGTCCAGCAACCTGTGCGGCGATCCGGCCCCATATCAGGGGCGTGATGGATGTGCACCTGATGATTGCTCCGGTGGACACGTATATCGAGGGGTTTGCAAAGGCAGGCGCTGATATCATCTCGGCGCATATCGAGGCCGGTCCGCATATTCACCGCACATTGCAGGCGATCCGGGTCAGCGGGGCAAAAGCCGGGTTGGCGATCAACCCTGGCACAGGGCTGGACGGGTTGGAAAACCTGCTGGACATGATTGATCTGGTTTGCGTGATGACCGTAAACCCCGGTTTTGGCGGACAGAGATTCATTGATATGAGCGATAAGGTCAAACGCCTGCGCGCCCTGATCGGGGCGCGGCCCATCCATATCGAGATTGATGGTGGCATGACACCTGAAACAGCGCCCCTGATGGCACGCGCGGGCGCAGATGTGCTGGTCGCGGGATCGGCCGTGTTCAAGGGCGGCTCGGTCGATAATCCGGCCCCATATGGCGCGAATATCCGTGCGATCCGATCCGCAGCCCAGGCGGCGCTTGGGGTGGAAGTGTGATCCGCGCGGTCGTTTTCGATCTGGATGGAACGCTGATCGACTCAGCCCCCGACATCTGGCAGGCAGCCAACGCAGTGTTGACGGAAGAAGGTTTGCCGTTGGTCAGCTTCGAGCAATCGCGCGGCTTCATCGGGCGCGGCGCGCGTGTGTTTGTGGAGCGGATGGAGCTTGCTGTCGCCGGGGTCAATGACCCCACACGCACGGACCATCTTCACACCCGATTCCTGCATTTCTATGAGCGCGCACATGAGAATACGCGCATCTACCCATATGTCGCAGAGGCGCTTGAGCGTTTGCGCAGCGACGGGGTTCGGCTGGGGCTGTGCACAAACAAGCCCTTCGCCCCGACTGCGGCCGTGCTAAAGCATTTGCATTGGGCAGATTTTTTTGAAGCAGTCATCGGCGGGGATAGTCTGCCCGTGTCCAAACCGGACCCTGCGCCCTTGTTGGAAGTGGTTGGACGCATGGGGCTGAGATTACCAGAAATCGCCTATATCGGCGACAGCGAAACCGACTCCGAGACCGCGCAACGTGCGGGCGCGCGGTTTGGGCTTTATACCGAAGGTTATCGCAAGGCAGCCCCAGAGGCGCTATTTCATAATTTCCTGTTCAACGATTACCGGCACTTGTCTGACCGGCTGGCCCAGTTGAATTGAGCATCACATGACCCGAACGCGACGCCCCCTGCCCCCGCCGCTGAAAATACCCGCGCCCGGCTTTGGACGGCGCACCCCGCCGGCGCTGTTTCCACCCATTTTCGGCTTGTTCGGGCTGGGTCTTGGGTGGCGCGCGACCGGTTCTGTGATCGGGGATATAATACTCGGCGCGGTCACATTGCTGTTCGTGTTTGCGTTTGTGGCCTATCTGGCCAAACCGCTGCGCAGGCCTTCTGTCCTGATCGAAGAGATGGCCATTCTGCCCGGACGGGCCGGGCTGGCCGCTGCCAGCCTGTCGCTGATGCTAATGGCGGCAAGTCTTGCCCCTGTTGCGCCTTCACTGGCAACGCTGATTGCCGGTCTTGCCTTTGTCCTTCATCTGGCTTTGGTTGCGGTGCTGATCCTTGTGCTACGCACAGCCCCGGCGGAGGCGCGCGTGGTCACGCCGGTGTTTCATCTGAGTTTCGTGGGCTTCATTATTGGCGGTGTTGCCGCGAATGCGCTGGGCTATCACGATGTGGCGAAATGGCTGCTTTGGGCGATGCTGCTGCCTGCGGGCATTATCTGGGGGATCAGCGCGCGCCAGCTGGTGCAGCGCGTTCCGCCTGCGCCGATGCGGCCCTTGTTGACTATCCATCTGGCCCCTGCCAGCCTGTTTGCAATTGTGGCACAGGGTGCCGGGCTTGAAACCGTTGCCTATGCCTTCTGCGCGCTGGCCGCCGCCATCGCTGCCGCACTTCTGGTGTCGGTGCGGTGGCTGACAGAATCCGGGTTCACGCCATTCTGGGGGGCATTCACCTTTCCGGTCGCGGCTTTTGCGACAGCGCTTTTATCCGTGTCACAAGGACAGGGGCTGATGGGCGGGTTTGGGCTGGTGATTCTGGGCTGCGCCACGCCTTTAATTTTCTGGATATCTTATCGTATCCTCAAGCTCTGGCCCGGGGGCATGCTTGCGGCCAAAACCAATGCCGCAGAGGCGTGAGAGGGGTTTTCATTTCCGTGCAGACGTGAAAAAGGAACCTGCCAAACGATCCACCCAAAAGGAGACCGGTCATGGAGATTCGTGAGGCGTTGACCTTTGATGATGTGCTGTTGGTGCCAGCCGCATCGAGCGTATTGCCGACACAGGCGGACACATCGACTTTTGTCACGAAAACCATCCGGTTGAATATTCCACTTCTGTCCTCGGCAATGGACACAGTGACCGAGGCGCGCATGGCCATTGCCATGGCGCAATCGGGCGGTATGGGGGTGATCCACCGCAATTTGGACATCGAGGCGCAGGCACAGGATGTCCGGCGCGTCAAACGCTTTGAATCTGGCATTGTCTATAACCCGATCACACTGACCCCCGACCAGACGCTGCGCGATGCCAAGGAATTGCAGGCGCGCTACAATGTGACCGGGTTTCCTGTTGTCGATGACAAGGGGCGCGTGCTGGGCATTGTTACCAATCGCGACATGCGCTTTGCCAGTGAAGATAGCACCCCAGTCAAGGTTATGATGAGTTCAGATAATCTGGCGATCCTGCGCGAACCGGCGGACCGGGATGAAGCGCGCAGCCTGATGCAGGCGCGCCGGATCGAGAAATTGCTGGTTACCGATAGCGAGGGTCGTCTGACCGGCCTGCTGACCCTGCGTGACATTGACCGTGCGGTACTGAACCCGACCGCGTGCAAGGATGAACTGGGCCGCCTGCGCGTTGCGGCCGCGTCCACCGTTGGGGATGCGGGGTTCGAGCGGTCAATGGCGCTGATTGATGCAGGGGTTGATCTGGTGGTGATTGATACGGCGCATGGCCATTCCGAAGGGGTCGCCATCGCGGTCGAGCGGATCAAGGCGCAGTCAAACACTGTTCAGGTCGTGGCTGGCAATGTCGCAACGGCCGAGGCAACGCGCGCACTGATCGATGCGGGCGCAGATGCCGTCAAGGTCGGGATCGGGCCAGGATCGATCTGCACCACGCGGGTTGTAGCGGGGGTAGGCGTGCCGCAATTGACCGCGATCATGGATTGTGCCCAAGCGGCAGGTGATATTCCCGTCATCGCCGATGGCGGCATCAAGATGTCTGGTGATTTCGCCAAGGCCATCGCGGCGGGTGCGTCTTGTGCCATGGTCGGCTCTGCCATTGCTGGCACGGATGAGGCGCCGGGCGAAGTGATCCTGTATCAGGGTCGCAGCTTCAAGAGTTATCGCGGCATGGGCAGCCTTGGCGCGATGGCGCGCGGCTCAGCCGATCGATATTTCCAGAAGGATGCGGCCAGCGACAAGCTGGTGCCAGAAGGGATTGAAGGGCAAGTCCCCTACAAGGGCGCAGCCGGGGCCGTGATCCATCAGCTTGTGGGCGGTTTGCGCGCTGCAATGGGCTATACTGGCAATGCAACCGTGGCCGAGATGCGCGGCAATTGCAAATTCGTGCGGATCACAAATGCCGGACTGAAAGAAAGCCATGTGCATGATGTGCAGATCACGCGCGAAAGCCCGAACTACCGGATCGGCTAATCTTGTTTGAAGACAGCAGGCTTGGGGGCTATTGGCGCAACCAGCCTGCTGTGATGCTGAACGCGCGCAGCGCGTTTGCGCAGATTACGTCGACCTGCTGCGCCTTTTGCCCGCAAACACATTCAATACTTGCAATATATATTTTCGACCGCATATATAGCCGACATATCGTGTTGAGTTGCTTTCAGCAGCTTTTCCCACCCACGCAACGATGTCAGGTTCCACAATATGCTTAGCCGTTTTCTGCCTTTCATGTCATGGGCACGCAACTACAATCGGGCGAATATGCTCAATGACATGATTGCGGCCGCTGTTGTGACCATCATGTTGGTGCCACAAGGCATGGCCTATGCCATGCTGGCCGGGCTTCCGCCTCAAGCTGGCCTGTATGGCGCAATGCTGCCTTTGCTGCTCTATGCGGCCTTTGGTACCTCGAATTCGCTCGCCGTTGGCCCCGTGGCCGTTGTGGCGCTGATGACCGCAGCCGCCGCGGGCACGGTTGCAGAGATTGGCGGGTCGGAATATCACCTTGCAGCGCTGTGGATCGCGCTGATTTCGGGGATGATGATGCTGGTTCTCGGGCTTTTCAAATTGGGGTTTCTGGCAAATTTCCTCAGTCACCCCGTCATCTCCGGCTTTATCACGGCGGCGGGGATTTTGATTGCATCCAGCCAGTTGCGCCATTTGTTGGGCGCCGACATCAGCGGCAAGACCTTGCCAGAAGTGATCCCCTCGCTTCTCAGTAATTTTAGCGGGCTGTCCCCCATCACCCTTGCATTATCCGTTGTAACGCTTGCCTTTCTGTTCTGGTCGCGCGCCGGACTGGCGCGGCTGCTGGGGCGGATGGGCGTGTCTGCACCTTTGGCGAAGCTTCTGGGCAAAACCGGCCTGTTGATTGCGGTGGTTGCGTCAACACTGGCTGTCTGGGCTTTCGGGCTGGACCAGATGGGGGTGGCCTCGGTCGGTGATATTCCGCGCGGTCTGCCAGAGTTTGGGCTGCCCGCCTTCGAGGTCGAGCTTATCCACCTGCTTCTTGCCCCGGCTGCGATGATTGCAATTGTAGGCTATGTCGAATCCATCTCGATTGCGCAGACCTTGGCTGCAAAGAAACGTCAATTCATCGACCCTGACCGGGAATTGGTTGCCTTGGGGCTGGCCAATCTGGGGGCCGGTGCGAGCAATGCGATGCCCGTGACCGGCGGGTTGTCGCGCTCGATCGTCAATCATGACGCGGGCGCGTCCACACCTGCCGCAGGGGCCATTACTGCGCTCATGATCGGGGTGGCGGTGCTGGTCCTTACGCCGCTCATGTTCTATCTGCCCCGCGCGACATTGGCAGCGATCATCATTGTGGCGGTGTTCTCGCTTCTGGATTTCCGCGCCCTGCCCCGGACCTGGCGCTATTCACGCGCGGATGGTGCCTCCATGGCGGCAACGATGGCGGTAACGCTGCTTGTCGGCGTGGAACAAGGGCTTCTGGCCGGGGTCGGCTTGTCGCTGCTGCTGTATCTCTACCGCACCTCGCGCCCGCACATGGCGGTGGTCGGACAGGTTCCGGGCACCGAGCATTTCCGCAATGTGAACCGGCACGCTGTGGTGACCGACCCGACCATCTTTTCCATTCGTGTCGATGAATCTCTCTACTTCCCCAATGCCCGCGCGCTGGAAGACAGGATCGTGCAGGCGCTGGCCGATACACCGGACCTGCGCCATGTGGTCTTGCAATGTACGGCGGTGAATTACATCGATGCTTCCGCCCTTGAAAGCCTTGAAGCGATCAATGAACGACTGAATGCAGCAGGCGCACAGTTTCACCTGTCCGAGGTCAAGGGCCCTGTGATGGACCAGCTTGAGAAAAGTCACCTGCTGCATGAACTGACCGGCGCGGTGTTTTTGACACAATATGACGCCATGCTGGCGCTTTCTCCCGATGTGACGCGCGATTGCGTCACGTCAGAGCGATGCGAGACGCAGCTGGACAGAGTGTGACAGGTTTGAGCTTTAGTCCTGAGGTTCTGTTTTGGGTCCTTGAGAGAGAGAAACGATGAGGATTGTGTTTTGAGGGCTTTGGGGACGATGGACGAACGCACCAAGCGCGGAATCAAGGCCGAAGGCCGCCGCGCATCGCCGGGCCGCCCGCACGGCACGGCGATTGGGCTGACGCCAGCGCAAGGATCTCATCTTTCAGGTGCTTGGCCAGAATAAAGCGCTACAGATTGAGGGGAGGAACGCCGCACCGCGCCCCGACGCTACGCGGCTTTGTACCCTGCTTGGCTATGTCCGCAAATTTCCGCATTGCGGACATACCCGGCAAACTCCCTCATCGCCCTATGCTTAACAAACAAAAACGGCGCCCGAGGTGGGCGCCGTTCCTGTTTCCAAGGTAAGAAACCTTAGCTGTTCATCTTCGCCACTTCTTCGGCAAAGTTCTCTTCTTTCTTCTCGATCCCTTCGCCGACACCCATGCGGATGTAGCCGAGAATCTCGACGCCCGCATCCTTTGCCGCCTGAGCAACAGTGATATCTGGGTTCATGACAAACTTCTGGTTCACCAGCGTGTTTTCTTCGAGGAACTTCTTCATCCGGCCAGGGATGATGTTGTTCTGAATCACGGCTTCGGGCTTTGGCTTGTCTGCGGTGGCGTTTTCTTCCAGCGCCTTTTGCGTCTGAACCGTGCGCTCGCGCTCGACCAATGTGGGGTCAAGTGCGTCTTCATTCAGCGCAAGCGGGCTTGTCGCCGCGATATGCATGGCGATCTGCTTTCCAATGCCGTTATCGGCACCTTTCAGTGCGACCAGAACACCGATCTTGCCCATGCCGTCTGCGGCAGAGTTGTGTACATAAGCGGCAACTGCGTCACCCTCGATCATTTCCATGCGGCGCAGGGTCAGGTTCTCGCCGATCTTGGCAATCGCTTCGGTCACAACAGTTTCGACCGGCTTGCCGCCAACAGTCGCGGCTTTCAACTCATCCACATTCGACACGCCAAGCGCGGCTGTGGTGATTTGCGAAACCATGCCCTGAAATTCGGCATTCTTGGCAACAAAGTCGGTCTCTGAGTTGATCTCGACCGCGACACCCTTGCCGCCGTCAACACTCACACCGACCAGACCTTCGGCAGCCACGCGGTCAGCTTTCTTGGCAGCTTTGGCCAGACCTTTGGTGCGCAGCCAGTCAAGTGCTGCGTCCATATCGCCATTGTTTTCTGTCAGCGCCTTTTTGGCGTCCATCATGCCTGCGCCAGTTGCTTCGCGCAGTTCCTTCACCATTGCAGCGGTGATTGTCATGGGTCTATTCTCCTGAAGAAATGCAGTGTGACAGGGCGATAAAACACGCGCCTGTCACAAATTCATGTCATGTGCCCGAAACGTTACGCTTCAGTCGACTCGACGCCAGCTTCGGCCAGAACTTCCTCGACCGGAGTTTCTTCCAAAGCGCCAAGGTCGATGCCTGCTGCACCCATCTGTGCGCTCATCCCATCAAGGGCCGCACGCGCCGCCAGATCGCAATATAGCGCAATCGCGCGTGCCGCGTCGTCATTGCCGGGGATGATGTAATCCACACCCTCGGGCGGGCAATTGGTGTCAACCACAGCAACAACCGGAATGCCCAGCTTCTTGGCTTCCAGAATGGCCAGATCTTCCTTGTTGACGTCGATCACGAAGATCAGGCTGGGAAGGCCGCCCATGTCGCGGATACCACCAAGCGAAGCTTGCAGTTTTGCCTGCTCGCGCTCCATGCCAAGACGCTCTTTCTTGGTCAGGCCCTCTGCGCCGCTTTCCAGCTGCTCGTCAATCGCCTTCAGGCGCTGGATCGACTGTGACACTGTCTTCCAGTTGGTCAGCGTGCCGCCCAGCCAGCGGTGATTCATGTAAAACTGCGCCGAACGCTCGGCTGCATCTGCAATCGACTTGGCCGCTTGGCGCTTGGTGCCAACAAACAGGATGCTGCCGCCCTTGGCAACAGTTTCGCGAATGACATTCAGCGCTGCGTCCAGCATCGGCAGCGTCTGTGTCAGGTCGAGGATGTGAATGCCATTGCGCTCGCCGTAGATATACGGGGCCATGCGCGGGTTCCAGCGTTGTGTCTGGTGGCCGAAGTGAACGCCAGCTTCCAAAAGCTGACGCAACGTGAATTCAGGAAGCGCCATATCGTTTTCCTTTCCGGTTTGCGCCTGAGCAGAGGATTTCAAGGCTCTCGCCTCAACCGGTGGACCTGCGGGGTCTGTCTGTCCTGCAAGCCCGGCCTCTGCCTGTGAAGTGCGGCTGCCTTAGCGCCTGTTGTGCAGGGATGCAAGACAGTTTTGTCAATGCCCTGCCCAAATGCGCCAGCAGCCTTGATCTAGCATGATGGGCCAGCGGCACCGCGTGTCCCGGTTTTTCAGCAATCCAATGCCGTCACGCGGTAAATGCCGTCACGCGGTAAATGCCGTCACGCGGTAAAGGCAGCCTCCAGCGCCAGTTCGATCATATCTCCGAAGCTCTGCTCGCGCTCTTGTGCAGACAAGGCCTCATAACTCAGAAGATGGTCCGACATGGTCAGCACTGCCAGCGCCCGCACGCCAAATCGCGCCGCAACGGCATAGAGTTCTGCGGCTTCCATTTCGACGCACAAAACGCCGTGGCGTTGCATGATCTCTGTCAGGTCCGCGCGTTCATCGTAGAACACATCCGAGGAATAGACATTGCCGACATGGGCGCGCAGGCCGTGCGATTGCGCGACAGAATGCGCGGCCTGTAACAGCCCGAAATCGGCACAAGGGGCGAAATTCAATTCCCGAAATATGCCGCGCGACGGCATTGTGACCGTGGTGCAGGCCTGTGCCAGAACAATATCCCGAATCCCGACACTGTGCTGCATGGCCCCGGCAGAGCCCACACGGATCAGGGTTTTTGCGGCATAATCGCGGATCAGCTCATTGGCATAGATCGACGCTGATGCCATGCCCATGCCAGAGCCATGTATCGTCACCCGCTGCCCGCGCCATGTGCCGGTGAACCCTAGCATCCCGCGCACCTGATTGACGCACACGACATCGTCCAGAAAATTTTCAGCGGCCCATCTGGCGCGCAAGGGGTCCCCCGGCATGAGAACAGTTTCGGCAATCTGGCCCGGTTCAGCCCCGATATGAATGGTCATCTGCGTCCCCTTTGTGTTTCAGCGCGCAGATTGCCCCCTTCCCCCGCGCGACGCAAGCGCCTATACCTCGGCGCGGAAAACCGCCAAGGAAAGCCCGATGCGCACAGCCAAGATTACCCGCAAGACCCATGAAACCGACATTACGGTTGAAATCGATCTGGACGGCACTGGCAGCTATGATTGTCAGACCGGGGTGGGTTTTTTCGACCATATGATGGACCAGCTTGCACGCCATTCGCTGATCGACATTGCGTTGCGCGCGACAGGTGATCTGCATATCGACGACCACCACACGGTCGAGGATTGCGGGATTGCACTTGGGCAGGCGCTGGCGCAGGCGCTGGGTGACAAGCGCGGCATCCGGCGCTACGGCGCATGCAATCTGCCGATGGATGACGCACAGATTGCCTGTGCGCTGGACCTGTCAGGCCGCCCGTATCTGGTCTGGAATGTCGATTTCCCGACCGCGAAAATCGGGACGTTCGACACTGAACTGGTACGCGAATTCTTTCAGGCGCTGGCCACACATGGCGGGATCACCCTGCATATCGACAAGCTGCACGGCTTCAATTCACATCACATCGCAGAAGCAGCCTTCAAGGCGGTGGCGCGAGCATTGCGCACGGCTGTCGAAACGGACCCGCGCAAGGGCGATGCCATCCCTTCGACCAAAGGAGCGCTCTGATCAGATGCTGACAGTTCTGGTCGATTACGACAGCGGAAACCTGCATTCCGCCAGCAAGGCCTTTCAACGCATGGCGCAGGAGGTTGGCGGCGGCGATGTTCTGGTCAGTTCCCGCGCCGAAGATGTGGCCCGTGCGGACCGGATCGTGTTGCCCGGGGACGGCGCCTTTCCTGCCTGCCGCCGCGCATTGGGCGCGGTGGATGGGATGGTGCAGGCGCTGGAAGAAGCAGTGCAGCAGCGCGCCGTGCCTTTCATGGGCATCTGCGTGGGCATGCAGATGCTGGCCACGCTCGGGCGCGAATATGACGATGTGGCCGGACTGGACTGGATTGGCGGCGAGGTTGTGCGTATCACGCCGCAAGACAGGGCGCTGAAAGTGCCGCATATGGGCTGGAATGATCTGGTGATTGACCGCGCGCATCCTGTTCTGGACGGGATTGCCAGTGGCGACCATGCCTATTTCGTGCATTCCTACCACTTCCTTGTGGCCGATCCCGCAGATCTGGTGGCGCATGTCGACTATGCTGGCCCCGTGACAGCAATCGTGGCGCGCGATACGATTATAGGAATGCAGTTCCACCCCGAGAAATCGCAAGCCGCAGGGTTGCGGATGATTGCGAATTTTCTGACCTGGGCGCCATGAATACACCCCGGGGGCTTTGCCCCCGGACCCCCAGGATATTTGGACAAGGATGAAAGACGCATGGTCAAGTCAGACACGAGCGGCGCGCCGAAACCTTCCGGCGATCGTATTGCAAAGGTTCTGGCGCGTGCGGGCGTGGCCTCGCGCAGGCAGGCCGAGATCCTGATTGTCGAGGGGCGGGTTTCAGTCAATGGCAAGCGTATCGACAGCCCCGCGCTGAATGTGACGCCAGAAGACCGGATCACGGTGGATGGCAAACCCCTGCGCGCGCCAGAGCCGGCGCGCCTATGGCTGTATCATAAGCCACTGGGTCTTGTGACCACGACACGCGATGATGAAGGGCGACCCACAGTATTTGACAACCTGCCGGAGGGATTGCCGCGTGTTGTCTCTGTTGGTCGGTTGGACCTGAATTCGGAAGGGCTGTTGCTGCTGACCAATGATGGCGCGCTCAAGCGCAAGCTGGAACTGCCCAGCACGGGCTGGTTGCGCCGGTATCGTGTGCGGGTCAATGGCGCGCCCACAGACGACATGCTGGCCCCGCTGCGTGATGGCGTGGTCATCGAGGGCGAACGGTTTCAGCCCATGATCGTCTCGATCGACCGGCAGCAAGGGGCGAATGCCTGGCTGACGATCGGCATCCGTGAAGGCCGCAACAGGGAGATTCGGCGCGCGCTGTCGCAGGTTGGGCTGAGCGTGAACCGGCTGATACGCATCAGCTATGGGCCCTTTCAGCTGGGGACTTTGGCCAAAGGTGCGGTTGAGGAGGTCAAGGCGCGGGTGTTGCGCGAGCAACTGGGCCAGTCGAATGACACCTCACAACAGGGCGATGGTCCCAAGCCCAAAGGGCGGACAAGACCCGGCCCTGCGCCGATCCGCAGTGGCAAGCCCCGGAAAGACGCCCCGGAAGGCGCGAGTGCAGCAAAACGCCCGTCGCGTAGCCGGACGGGGCGCAAAAGCTGATCAGCACGCCACACCGCACGGGATATTGTGGCGGGTTGCTGCCTTTGTGGCGCGCGCGCAGACAATGTTTCGTCCAAGGTCTCTTCAAAACGACTTCGAGTTGACATATACCTTGTGCATTAACGATGTATTCGGAGTGATTGCGCATGACGACCACAGGGTTACAGAAGATTTCCTTTACCCTGTTGGTGGCATTGGTGATTTATGTCGCGATAGTCGGGGGCTAGGGGATGAGCCAGCGTTTCAGCGGGCGCTACAGCCCGAATGCCGCAAACCAGCCCAATCGGGCAGCAATAGCACGGCCGCATCCTGTCGGCGCGCGGGTGAATATCCTGTTTGTTCTGCCCTTTGCGTTTGCCATCCGCGCGTTTTTTCAAGACCCGACGGGCCTGGCGCTGAACCTTGCAGCCTTCGGCTGCCTGCTGCTCTGTGCCTGGCTGACCCGTGAAGGCGTGCTGGCGCAGGCCGCCTATGACGCGCGCAAAGTGGCGCGCAAACCCGCCATTCCCCGCAAGATTTTCGGGGCTGTGCTGATGGGCGCGGGGCTGGGACTGGCCGCCCTGACCGGCGGTGTGGTGCCTGCCGTGATCCTCGGCGCGCTTGGCGCTGTTCTGCATCTGGGGGCGTTTGGCCCCGACCCATTGCGCGACAAGGGCATGGAGGGGATCGACACGTTCCAGACGGACCGCGCTGCACATGCCATTGAGGAAGCCGAGAACAACCTGAATGAAATGACCAGCGCAATCAAGCGCAGTGGCGACCGCGCGCTTGCCCGCCGGGTCGAGAGCTTTGCAGCCAATATCCGCCCGCTGTTTCGTGTTATCGAGAATGACCCCCGCAGACTGAATTCCGCACGCCGGTATCTGGGCATCTATCTGGTCGGCGCGCGCGATGCGACAGTGAAATTTGCGGATATTTACGCACGCAACCAGGACAGTGCTGCCCGCGTTGAATATGAGGCGCTGCTTGATGACCTCGAAAGCCGGTTCGCGTTGAGGCGCGACGCTTTGCTGGCAGATGATAGGACCGCGCTTGATATCGAAATCGAGGTATTGCGCGAACGTCTGGAACGCGAAGGGCTGCGAACGGGCGGCTGAAACATCGGAATTGACACAGAACAGTTAACACAGAGGGATTATCAATGTCGCAGAAACTCCGTGAGCAAGCCGAAGCCTTGACACAAGAAATCAACGCGGTTGTCGACACGTCATTGGCAGATCCCTCAGCGGAACTGGTGGTGCTGGACGCTGCGTCCGATCATGATGCCACAGTCATAAATAGCCGCATGGCCGAGATCGACATGTCGCAAACCAGTTCGATTATCGGTTTCGGTGCGCGTGCGCAGATGGATTTGCAAGAGATCAGTCAGTCGATGCTGGCCGATGTGAAGAACAAGGACCTTGGCCCTGCCGGAGATGGCTTGCGCGAAATGGTCACAACTTTACGCGGTTTTTCGGTCAGCGAACTGGACACGCGGCGCAAGCGCAGCTGGTGGGAACGCCTGACCGGCAAAGCGGCCCCGCTGGCCAAGTTTCAGGAACGCTATTCAACTGTGCAAGGCCAGATCGACCGGATAACCGGCAATCTTCTGACGCATGAGACAACGCTGCTGAAAGATATCAAGGCACTCGACAAACTCTATGAAAAGACGCTGGAATTCTATCACGAACTGGCGCTTTACATCGCGGCTGGAGAGGCGAAGCTCAAGGAGCTGGATGCCAAGGATATTCCCGCCAAACAGGCCGAGGTTGAGGCCGCGCCCGAGAATGATCAGGTGCTCAAGGCACAGGAGTTGCGCGACCTGCGCGCCGCGCGCGATGATCTGGAACGCCGGGTGCATGACCTGAAACTGACACGGCAGGTAACGATGCAATCACTGCCCTCGATCCGGCTGGTGCAGGAAAACGACAAGTCGCTGGTGACCAAGATCAATTCAACCTTGGTCAATACTGTGCCACTTTGGGAAACGCAGCTTGCTCAGGCCCTGACCATCCAGCGTTCGCGCGAAGCGGCGCAGGCCGTGCGCGCCGCGAATGACCTGACCAACGAGTTGCTGACCTCAAATGCAGATAACCTGCGCAGCGCAAATCGGGAAGTCCGTGAAGAGGTCGAACGGGGTGTGTTCGATATCGAGGCGGTGAAGAAGGCAAATGACACCCTTATCGCCACGATTGAGGACAGTTTGCAGATTGCAGATGCCGGGCGTGCGAAACGTGCCGAGGCAGAGGCGGAACTGGTCAAGATGGAAGCCGAGCTGCGCCAATCCCTGTCATCTGCACGCGCACGTGGCGACGATGGCGCAAACCGCACTGACGTGTGAACTGATGCAAGAAACCCGGTCAATATTTGCCCTGCCCCTGCCACCGCGCGCATGTCAGACACGCCACGCGGTGACGGGGCGAATATTGGCCCTGGCCGCCGGTCTGTGTGTAGTGGGCTGCACATGGATGCCCCAGAGCATGGAGACGGCAAGACCCGCCGCAGTCACCGCACCTGTCGCGCCACCAGAACGCGCGCAGATCGACATCACCACCCCGACAGATGATGTGACCGCATATTTTGCCGCCCTGGAGCAGCGCCGCCTTGGGGACGGGTTACTGCGCAGCGAACCCAACCCACGCGACCTGCCCTATTCCGCGCGTGACCTTGAAGAGATGTTCGTCAAGATCGCGCTCTACGAAGAATACAGCTTTTCTGGCAACCGTATCATCGAACGCGCGACCCCAACTGTGCTGCGGCGCTGGCAGGCACCAGTGCGGATGGCGCTGGATTTTGGCGAGTCTGTCCCCGCTTCGGTGCAAAGATCAGACACAAGTTTTCTGTCAGGCTATGTCAACCGGCTGCAACGGCTGACAGGACATCCCGTATCGCTGGTCGAAGGCGATGCAAATTTCCATGTTCTGGTTGTGAATGAAGCAGAGCGCCGCGCCCTGCCCGCGCGACTGTCGCAGTTGGTTCCGGGGATTGATACGCTCACGCAGCGTCTGATACAGGACCTGCCGCTCAGCGTGTCCTGTCTTGTGCTTGCTTTTTCGCGCAGCGGCACAGATCTTTATACCGATGCCATCGCGATCATACGTGCAGAACTGCCGGATCTGTCGCGGCGCGCCTGCTATTATGAAGAATTGGCGCAAGGCATGGGCCTGCCAAATGACAGCCCACGCGCGCGCCCCTCGCTGTTCAACGACACATCCGAATTCGCGGTGATGACATCACTGGATGAAAACCTGCTGCGCATTCTTTACGATTCGCGCCTGCGCCCCGGCATGGCCGAGCGCGAAGCCCGCCCCATCGTGCGCCGCATCGCCTCAGAGTTGATGGGCGGCGAAAGTTAGGCAATACTGCCGTTCAATTTGGTGATCACAACAAAGGTGCCGTCATGGTTTTCAACTTTCTGAAAGGTCAGTTCATCGATGTCATCGAATGGACAGACGACACCCGCAACACGATGGTCTATCGGTTCGAGCGGTATGGAAATGAAATCAAGTATGGCGCCAAACTGACAGTGCGCGAAGGGCAACTGGCCGTGTTCGTGCATGAGGGCCAGCTTGCCGATGTGTTCGAGCCGGGCATGTATATGCTGGAAACGAACAACATGCCGATCATGACCAGTTTGCAACACTGGAGTCATGGCTTCAATTCGCCGTTCAAATCGGAAATCTATTTCATCAATACCCGGCGCTTCGCAGGGTTGAAATGGGGCACGCAGAACCCGGTCATGCTGCGCGACCCGGAATTCGGGCCGCTGCGACTGCGGGCTTTCGGGTCTTATGCCGTGCGGGTGCAAGACCCTGTCGCCTTCATGCGCGAGATTGTCGGCACTGACGGCGATTTCACACAAGAGAAAATCGGCGGACAAATCCGCAATATCGTGGTGCAAAAGGTTAGCCGCGTTCTGGCCGCAAGCGGTATTCCGGCACTGGATATGGCCGCCAATACCAAAGACCTGTCCGATGTCATCGGCAAGGCCATTGCGCCGACACTGTCCGAATACGGACTGGAAATGCCGGAGCTTTATATCGAGAATATCTCGCTTCCACCTGAGGTGGAGAAGGTCCTTGACCAACGCACCAGCATGGGGATTGTGGGCGATCTGAACAAGTTCACCCAGTTTTCGGCTGCCCAAGCCATGCAGAAAGCCGCGGAAAGCGGTGATGGCGGCATGGGTGCGGGCCTGGGGGCTGGAATGGGCATGGGTATGGGCATGGGCATGGCACAAGCTATGGGCCAGTCGATGGGCGGCCAACAGGCGGCAGGCCCTGCTGCACCTCCGCCGCCACCGCCCCCTGCATCTGAGCAGATGTGGCATGTCGCCGAGAATGGCCAGACCCGTGGTCCGTTCCCGCAGTCACAGCTTGCCCAGCATATCACCCGCGACACATTGGTCTGGTCCGAGGGGCAATCCGGCTGGCAAAAGGCAGGCGAGATTGCGGCACTGAAACACCTGTTCCCCGCCACACCCCCGCCGCCACCACCCATAGGCTAGGCCCCTAGGGTCACGTTGCGCACGGGGTTTGCGCAGTTATTTGAGTATTTAAGGCAAGAAAATGATAACTTGCCAATTGGTTCACAGACCCGTCTGAAGGCGGGCAGTTGCAGGACAGGCAATGGCACCCACTCAGCAAGAACACCGGTTTCCCTGTGCGCAATGCGGGGCCTCGTTGCGGTTCACCCCCGGTGAGGCGCGGCTGAGTTGTGCCTATTGTGGTCATGAACAGCCCATCCCGCAGATGGATGACGCGACACGTGTGACGCAGCTACAATCGCTGGATTATCACGAGGCCCTTGCAAATGCGCTGCCACCCGAAGACATTGAAGAAACCAAGGTGGTGCAGTGCAACACCTGTGGCGCGCAGGTCGAGTTCGAGGAGAATGTCCACTCCGCCGAATGCCCCTTTTGCGCAAGCCCTGTGGTGACCGATACAGGCACGCATCGCCATATCAAGCCACATGCGGTTCTGGCGTTCAAACTGAACGAGCGCGACGCGCACGAGAAAATGTCATCCTGGCTGAAAGGATTGTGGTTCGCGCCCTCGACCCTGGCCAAATATGCGCGCAGCACAGGCAAACTGAACGGGCTATATGTGCCCTACTGGGCCTTCGATGCCGCGACGCAGTCCAGCTATTCAGGCCAGCGCGGGACATATTATTATGTGTCGACAGGCAGCGGAAAGAATCGACGACGAGAGCGGCGCACGCGCTGGAGTCCGGCCTCGGGGCGGGTATCGCGGCGGTTTCTGGATGTCCTGGTCATGGCCGCGCAATCGCTGCCGCGCGCGAACATAAGGCGGCTGGAGCCTTGGACACTTGCCGATCTACAACCCTATAGCGCCGATTACCTGTCGGGCTTTCGGGCCGAGGGCTACACCGTGCCCTTGCCCGACGGGTTCGAAATTGCCAAGGAACGCATGGACGAGCAGATCCGCGCCGATATTCGTCGCGACATCGGCGGCGATGAACAGCGCATCACGTCGGTGAATACCAGTTATGACGACGAGCGGTTCAAGCATCTGTTGCTGCCCATCTGGATGGCGGCCTATCGCTACCGGGGCAAAAGCTATCGTTTCATCGTCAATGGCCAGACCGGGCGTGTGCAGGGCGAGCGGCCCTGGTCCTGGCCCAAGATTGCGGGCGCGGTGCTGGCTGGTCTGGCGTTTCTGGTGCTGGCGTTCTACATCGCGGAAATGGGCGGGTTCTGATGCGTGCATTGGTTCAACGTGTTCAGTCGGCACGGGTCGATGTGGCAGGCGAGGCCATCGGGGCTTGCGGGGATGGTCTGTTGATTCTGGTATGCGCCATGCAGGGCGACGACACCGAAACAGCACAGGCGCTCGCACAAAAAATCTACAAGCTGCGGATATTTCGTGACACAGCGGGCAAGATGAATCTGGCGCTGAAAAATACTGGCGGCGCTGCGCTGGTGGTCAGCCAGTTCACCCTTGCCGCCGATACACGCAGCGGAAACCGCCCCGGTTTTTCCAGCGCAGCCCCGCCTGCCGAGGGGGAGCGGCTGTATCTGCATTTCGCCCAGGCGCTGCGCGATCTGGGCGTCACGGTCGAGACAGGGCAGTTCGGGGCGGAAATGGCAGTGCATCTGGTCAATGACGGGCCGGTGACGATCTGGCTGGACACTGCCTCAGGCTGAAAGCCGCGCGGTTGTCACACCAGCGCCTGTGGCAGATGCCCGATATCTGGCAGGACAAGATCTGCATAAGGGGTCAGATCGTCCCTTCCCGCCATGCCCGTAAGTACAGCGACAGTCTGCATCCCTGCCGCACGTCCAGCGACAAGATCATGCGTGCTGTCACCGACCATGACGACATGTGCAGGGTTCAGCCCCGCAAACTGCGCAAACCCAAGCAACATGTCGGGCGCTGGTTTTGGTGTGAAACCACTGTCATACCCAAGCACATGAGCAAATTGAGACAGGATGCCAGCGCGCGCAAGATGGTCCCGCGCGATGGATTCAGCGTCATTCGTGGCAACCCCCAGCACCAGGTTGCGCCCGCGCAACTGCTGCATCAGGGGCGCAAGCGGGACTGGCGGCACCATCGCGGCTTGGGCCGCGCTGCGAAAAAGATAGGCTTTCAGCCTATCCGCAGACCAGCCGTCGGGCAACAAAGGGGCCAGCAGGCGCACAGGTTCGTCCATCGTGCCAGCAATGACGGGCGAGTCGGGCTGAAACTCCCCGCGCTCAGGATCGAACCTGATCGCCTGCGCCATGTCTGTGGCGCGCGCCGGATCGCCATCAGACAGGTGTTGCAGCACTTGCGCCGCCCATGCCGACCAACTGGCCGAGAAATCAAACAGGGTTCCATCCTTGTCAAACAGGACCGCTGTTACGCCCGTCAGCATCAGAACACCATCGGCATGGCGCGGTTCACCTGGTCGATTGCCACAGCAACTTCTTTCTCCAGAACAACATCAGCCCCTTTCAGGATATGTTCCAGCTGTTCGACAGTGGTTGCCCCGATAATGGGCAGCGTGGTTGCCGGACGCCCACAGGTCCATTGCAGCGCCATATGCACCGGGTGCAGCCCGAATTCATTGGCAATGGCCAGATAGCCTGACACGGCCTCGAACACGCGCCCTGTCACGCGCCCGCCCAGATCGGGGTTCAGCGCGCGGCGCGATTGTTCTGGTGTGACATTGCCGGCATATTTGCCCGTCAACAGCCCCGCAGCCAAAGGCGAATAGGCCAGCAGCGGGATATTTTCGTTCACACAGGCCTCGGCAAGATCGAGGTCGAACATCCGGCACAGCAGCGAATACTCGTTTTGCAGGGTCAGGACCCGTGGCAAACCGTCAGTTTCAGCCAGATGCAACCATGTGGTCAAACCCCAGGCACTTTCATTCGACAGTGCGAGATGGCGAATCTTGCCCTCTGTAATCAATGCCTGCGCACAGGTCAGGATCTCGCGCATATGGTCCAGTGTTTCCTCGCGGTTCTGGCCCGAGGGGTCAAAACTCCAGCTTTTGCGAAAATGGTAGGAACCGCGATTAGGCCAATGCAGCTGATAGATATCAATGCATTCCGATTGCAGGCGCTGCAACGATGCCTCTACAGCTTGCCGCATCCGTGTCGCAGAAATCGGCGCACCATCCTTGACGGCATTGGACCCTGCGCCTGTGATCTTGGTGGCAACCACCATATCGGCAGGTTTGCGGCTGGCGATCCAGCGGCCGATAATCGCTTCTGTCTCTCCGGCGGTTTCCAGCCGCACCGGGTTGACCGGATACATTTCTGCCGCGTCCAGAAAGTTGATTCCTGCCTCTTGCGCCATGTCCAGTTGGCGATATGCATCCTGTTCACTGGTCTGGGTGCCGAAGGTCATGGTGCCCAGGCAATAGCGCGACACCACCAGATCCGAATGTCCAAGTTTCAGTTTTTGCATGGCGAAATATTCCCCGTCTGTGTTCTCGGGTGCAATCTAACCAGTTTTGAGCGCAGGAACAGCGGGAATTCATCCACAATAGATTCGCGTTATGATGCGGTCTTCATCATGCTCGACATTCAGCCGGGTTGGGTTCCAATCCATCGTGACGGCCATCCCTGGGCCAATGATGCGGTTGGGCTGGGGCAGGCTCTCCTCGTCCAGATCAGTTAGCGGCGCGCCGATATATGACTGGATGTCGTCAGCGATACAGGTGCCGGACATAGGGTCATCGGCGGCTTGTTGTGTCTGGCACGCAGCAAGCAGCAACGCCCCGATTGCAATGACCCTTATCATCTCGATGAACTCCCTATTTTACCAACATCAACTCAAGCCTAGCAAATCCGGTTCCCGCCTGCACCCGTGTTCAAAGCAGACAGGAACAATCTTGCCTAAGGGTGGGTCTGTGCTAGATTGAAACAAAAAGAGAACATCCGTCATGTCCTTTCAATCTGTCACCTTGTCGGAAACGCCTGCCATGCAGCCCTTAGCGCAGATTTTGCGCCTGGCCCCCGGGCGGACGCATGAATTATGCGGACCTGCGCGGCAGGTTCTGGCGGCGTGGGTCATGGCACAACACCCCGCAGGAACCCCGGTCATCTGGATACGCCCGTCCTGGAAAGGGAATCGCCTGCATCCGCAAGCCTTGTGTGACTGGACCAGCCCGGAAGGGCTGATCATCGTCGAAACCGCGCGCGAGTCAGAGGCTTTGGGCTGCGCAGAGGAGGCTTTGCGCTCTGGGGCGGTGGCGTTGGTGATGGTCGAGCTTGGCAGCCCACTTGCGCTGACCCCATTGCGCAGGCTGCATCTGGCGGCGCAAACGGGGTTAGAGCGTCGCCGCGTGCAGGCGCGCGACAGCACTGTTATGGGGCTGATTCTGACCCCTGAAAACGGCGGATCCGCAGGTGTGGAAAGCCGTTGGCATCTGGCCCCCTGCCCGGCATCGCCGCGCCCCGGTGACACAGGATTCCACCCCGCTTGGGTATTGCAACGCCTGCGCGCCCGGACTCTGCCCCCCGCCACATGGACCGTGCACAAAACACCGGGACAAGCCGCCCTGCACGGCATCATGCACAAAGCCCAATAAACTTGTTTGTCCTGCCACGCGTCACGCATCGGAGCTTTCGCGCTATGCCCGTCGAAAAACCTGTGTGAAAGGCTTTCCAGAACCGCAACGCCAGCGTATATGCCGCGCATGAGCCAGAACCCAGCCGATCTTCGCCCCGACCTTGCCCCCCGCGCGCTGTTGCGCGAGACGCCGCGTGCCGGACAACCTACCATTGGCATGGTCTCGCTTGGCTGCCCCAAGGCGCTGGTGGACAGCGAACGTATTCTGACACGGCTGCGCGCCGAAGGCTATGGTATCAGCGCTGAATACGCTGGTGCAGATGCCGTGATCGTCAATACATGCGGGTTTCTGGACAGCGCCAAGGCCGAAAGTCTGGACGCGATTGGCGAGGCGCTCAGCGAAAACGGGCGCGTGATCGTCACCGGCTGTCTGGGGGCGGAACCCGAATACATCACCGGCGCGCATCCCAAGGTGCTGGCCGTGACAGGTCCGCATCAATACGAGGCTGTGCTCGATGCCGTGCATGCCGCCGTGCCGCCCAGCCCCGACCCGTTCATTGACCTGATGCCAGCCACCAGCGTCAGCCTGACCCCGCGCCATTACAGCTATCTGAAGATTTCTGAAGGGTGCAACCACAAGTGCAAGTTCTGCATTATCCCCGATATGCGCGGCAGGCTTGTCAGCCGCCCCGCCCATGCCATTTTGCGCGAAGCCGAAAAGCTGGTCGAGGCAGGCGTTCGGGAATTGCTGGTCATCAGTCAGGATACCTCTGCTTACGGCGTCGATATCCAGCATAAATCCGACCGCGGCCACCGCGCCCATATCACTGATCTTGCGCGTGATCTGGGCCAACTGGGGGCATGGGTGCGGTTGCATTACATTTACCCCTACCCGCATGTGCGCGAATTGATCCCGCTGATGGCCGAAGGGCTGGTTCTGCCCTATCTGGACATTCCGTTTCAACATGCCCATCCCGATACGCTTAAGCGCATGGCGCGCCCGGCTGCGGCGGAACGTACGCTGGACCGGATCGCCGAATGGCGCAGCATCTGTCCTGACATCACCCTGCGCTCGACCTTCATCGTCGGCTATCCGGGAGAGACAGAGGCAGAGTTCCAGACCCTTCTCGACTGGATGGACGAGGCGCAACTCGACCGCGTGGGCTGTTTTCAGTATGAAAACGTCGCAGGCGCGCGCTCGAACATGCTGCCGGACCATGTGCCCGATGAAATAAAGGCCGATCGTTGGGAGCGTTTCATGGCCAAGGCGCAGGCCATTTCAGAAGCGAAACTTGCCGCCAAGATTGGCCAGCGCATGGATGTGATCGTCGATGATATCGACAGTGACGGCATCGCCACATGCCGCACCAAGGCAGATGCCCCCGAAATCGACGGCAATCTGTTTATTGACGAAGGCACCGACGCAATAAGCGTCGGCGATATCGTCACGGTCGAGGTGGACGAGGCGGGCGAGTATGACCTTTGGGGCCAGTTGGTCAGCGCGCCGCGCCCCTGAAGCTCAGGTCTTGCCGCGCATGGCCTGCAACAGCGCCGCGCCCAACGCGCCCTGACTGTCTGACGCTTGCGGCTTGGCCTGTTTTGCAGGCGCGGCCACAGGTTTGGCGGCTTTGCCTCTCTGCGGTGCGCGCGGGCGTTCATCATTGTGCGCACGCGCGCCACCCTCGCCCGCGCCGCCATCCTTGCGCATACTCAGCCCGATGCGCTTGCGGGCCACATCCACCTCGGTCACGCGCACCTTGACGACATCACCGGCCTTGACCACCTCATGCGGGTCTTTCACAAAACGGTCGGCCAACTGGCTGACATGCACCAGCCCGTCCTGATGCACCCCAATATCGACAAAGGCACCAAAGGCCGCAACATTGGTCACTGTTCCTTCCATCTGCATACCGGCGCGCAAGTCTTTGATATCATCCACCCCATCGGTGAATCGCGCGGTCACGAAACTGGGGCGCGGGTCGCGGCCCGGTTTTTCCAGCTCGGTCAGAATATCGCGCACGGTTGGCAAGCCGAATGTCTCATCTACGAAATCCTGCGCGCGCAGCCCTTTCAAAGCCTCCGGTTGGCCCATGATCGCACGAATATCACGCCCGCAAGCCTGCACGATCCGGCGCGCAACACCGTAAGCTTCGGGATGGACAGACGTGGCATCCAGCGGCTCGGCACTGTCACGGATACGCAGGAAACCCGCGCATTGCTCAAACGCCTTTGGCCCCAGTCCCGGCACTTTCAACAAACTTTTGCGGCTTGGAAACGCGCCTTGCGCATCGCGATGGGCAACCACGGCCTGCGCCAGTGACGCGCCCAGACCCGCCACCCGCGCCAATAGCGGGGCCGATGCGATGTTCAGATCAACCCCCACCGCATTCACCGCATCTTCGACCACGGCATCAAGGCTTTGGGCAAGACGGCGCTGGTCAACGTCATGCTGATATTGCCCCACGCCGATGGATTGCGGCGTGATCTTCACCAGTTCTGCCAGCGGGTCTTGCAGCCGCCGTGCGATGGACACAGCCCCGCGCAGGCTGACATCCAGATCGGGAAATTCCCTGGCCGCCAGTTCAGAGGCCGAGTAAACTGACGCCCCCGCTTCTGACACGATTACGCTTGTAGGCCGCGCCGCCCCCTGTGGCATGGCCTTCAATGCATCGGCCACCATGCGTTCAGTCTCGCGGCTGGCAGTGCCGTTGCCAATGGCGATCAACTCGATCTTGTGTTGTGCGATCAGTTCCAGAATCCGCGCCTGCGCGCCGCGCAGATCGTTCTTGGGCTGGAACGGATACAGCGTGTCGGTTGCCGCCAACTTGCCTGTCGCATCGACCACCGCAGCCTTGACACCAGTACGGATACCGGGGTCCAGCCCAAGGGTCGGGCGCGGTCCGGCCGGTGCAGCAAGAAGCAGGTCTTTCAGGTTGCGCGCAAAGACTGCAATCGCGTCTTCATGCGCGCGCTGGCGCAATTCGCCCATCAGGTCACTATACATCGAAAGGCTAAGTTTCACGCGCCATGTCCATGCTGCTGCCTTGCGCAGCCATGCATCTCCCGGCCCATTGCCCGGTATGCCGATTGCGGCTGCGATCATGGCCTGCACCCGCTCCAGCCCCGCCTCCGGGTCAGGTGCAATGTCGATCGTCACGACCTCTTCCTTGGCGGCGCGCAAGATCGCCAGCGCGCGGTGCGAGGGGATCGTGGCCCAGTTTTCACGATGGTCGAAATAATCCGAAAACTTGGCACCTTCGGCCTCTTTGCCCGGCAGGACGCGCGCCGCGATGAAGGCTTCCTTGCGCATGAACTCGCGCAGCTTGCCCAGCAGGGCGGCATTCTCACTCAAGTCTTCGGTCAGAATGTCGCGTGCACCATCCAGGGCGGCTTTAACTGTGGGCACCGCTTCGGTGACATATGCGCCAGCCAGCGCCTCCGGCTCTGCCATGCGGTCAGACAGAATCGCCTGTAGCAACGGCTCCAGCCCGTTTTCGCGCGCGATCATCGCCTTGGTCCGGCGCTTGGGCTTGAAGGGCAGGTAAATATCTTCCAGCGCGGCTTTTGTCTGGGCGGAGGCAATGGCTTGTGCAAGGGCATCGGTCAGCTTGCCCTGCTCGCGGATCGACCCCAGAATCACACCGCGCCGCGCCTCCATCTCGCGCAGATAGCTCAGCCGGTCCGACAGGTTGCGCAACTGGGAATCGTCCAGCCCGTCCGTCACTTCCTTTCGGTAGCGCGCGATGAAAGGCACCGTTGCGCCGCCGTCCAGCAACGCAATCGCGGCCGCGACCTGTGCGGGACGGGCATTGATTTCGGTGGCAATGGCTTGGGTGATACGCTGCGTTGGGTCTTGCACAAGAACTGTCCTTCTACTGTCGGCCCCTGTCTTAGTCGCTCTCGGCTATGCCGCCAAGAGGGGGCAGGCGACACATCTTGCCCCTGCCCCCAGTCTCGCCTAAACCCAAGGGCGTATCGTCATTCATGAAAGGCATATCCATGCGCCTGACCCGCTACTTCCTGCCTGTGCTCAAAGAAACCCCGTCCGAGGCGCAGATCGTCTCTCACCGGCTGATGCTGCGCGCAGGCATGATCAAGCAAGCAAGCGCCGGAATCTATTCTTGGCTGCCGCTGGGTTACAAGGTTTTGCGCCGGATCGAACAGATCGTGCATGAAGAACAAATCCGCGCGGGACACATCCCGATGCTGATGCCAACTATTCAATCCGCTGATCTGTGGCGCGAATCCGGCCGCTATGACGATTACGGCGAGGAAATGCTGCGCATCAAGGACCGGCATGGGCGCGATATGCTGTTCGGGCCGACCAATGAGGAACTTATCACCGATATTTTCCGCGGCCATGTAAACAGCTACAAGGATTTGCCGCTGACGCTGTATCACATCCAATGGAAATTCCGCGACGAGATCCGCCCGCGTTTTGGCGTGATGCGCGGGCGCGAATTCCTGATGAAGGACGGCTATAATTTCGACCTCGACAAGGAGGCGGCATTGCACGCCTATAACCGCCATCTGGTCAGCTACTTGCGCAGCTATGAACGCATGGGCCTGCAAGCCATCCCGATGCGCGCCGATGGCGGGCCGATTGGCGGCGATTATACGCATGAATTCCTTGTACTGGCCGAAACAGGCGAATCCGAGGTGTTTTACGATAGCGAGATCACAGACCTGAAATTCGGTGACCGCGCGGTCGACTATGACTCTGTGCCCGAATGTCAGGCTGTGCTGGAAGAATTCACCAGCCGCTATGCGCGCACCGATGAAACCCATGACGAGGCTGTGTTCCACGAACAGGTTCCCGAAGCCCGGCGCCGCACAGCGCGCGGTATCGAAGTGGGGCAGATCTTCTACTTCGGCACCAAATATTCCGAGGCAATGGGCGCAACCGTTGTCGGCCCGGATGGTCAGCGAAGCCCTGTCCATATGGGCAGCCACGGCATTGGCGTGTCACGCCTGCTGGGCGCGATCATTGAGGCCAGCCATGACGACAAGGGCATTATCTGGCCCGAAGGGGTGACGCCATTCCATTGTGGAATTGTCAACCTCAAGCAAGGCGACGCGGCGGCGGATGCAGCTTGTGAAGGGCTGTACAAGGCACTGCTCGCCAAGGGGCTGGAGCCACTGTATGATGACCGCAATGAGCGCGCAGGCGCGAAATTTGCCACGATGGATCTGATCGGCCTGCCGTGGCGGATGACGGTCGGGCCGCGCGGACTGGAAAAGGGCGTGGTGGAACTGACCTCGCGCCGCACGGGCGAGAGTGAGGAACTCAGCCCCGACGCCGCGATTGTTCGCATTTCGCAAATTTACGCCCAGATCTGAGCGCAGAATACGCTTCGCTTGACTGACCCCGTCCAAGGCGCGACATTCTGTCGCAGTCCAATTCAAGGCATGGGGGTCAGCTATGGCGCGGATGGTACTTCTGGGAACGACCAAGGGGGCATTCATCCTGCGTCAGCAAGGGGATGGTCGGTTCGACGTATCCGGCCCGCATTGCGATGGCTGGCCGATAAATCACGTCATTTGCCAGCCGGGGACCAGCACGCTCTGGGCTGGCGGCGGGGGCGAGTGGTTTGGTGCGGGGGTCTGGACGTCGAAAGATGGAGGGGACACATGGACCTTGTCGCGACTGACATCGGGACAGATGGATGAATTTGCGGCCCAGGACGCTGATTTCGCCGCCATGATCGGATGGCAAGCACAGGACTACCCTTTTGGTTCAGAATTCAGCCAGATCTGGTCGCTGCATCTGGTCGGGGATGTCCTCTATGCTGGCACAAAACCCGCCGATCTGTTGGTCAGCCACGATCAGGGCGCAAGTTTCGCGCGCGTCGCTGGCCTTGGCCAGCACCCCTCGCGCCCGGACTGGAACCCGGGTGCCGCTGGCTTGA
The DNA here is from genome assembly GCF_004366635.1 of Roseinatronobacter bogoriensis DSM 18756. Taxonomy (GTDB): domain Bacteria; phylum Pseudomonadota; class Alphaproteobacteria; order Rhodobacterales; family Rhodobacteraceae; genus Roseinatronobacter; species Roseinatronobacter bogoriensis. The sequence continues at coordinate 337,655 of NZ_SORN01000002.1, forward strand.
TCCTGCATTCCATCGCCTCAGACGCGAATAACCCGCAAAAGCTGTGGGTCGCGATTTCTGCCGCCGGGGTTTTCGCGACAGAGAACGGCGGCGCAACATGGACAAGGCGAAACCGCTTGTCCAATGCACAAACGGACACCCACCACCATCACCACCCTGCCGCACCCGCTGGCGGAGAGACAGGGCATTGTGTGCATAATCTGGTTCGCGCGCCCACAGGTGCAGGCGATCTGCTCTATCAACAAAATCATCACGGGGTCTGGCGCAGTCAGGATGGCGGGCGCAGTTGGGAAGATCAGACCGATGGTCTGCCGTCTACCTTCGGGTTTCCGATTGCCGTCCACCCGCGCGATCCCTTGAAAATATGGGTCTTGCCGTTGAATGGCGATATGCTTGGCCGCTATCCGCCCGATGCACGGGCCGCTGTCTGGCATTCTGCCGATGGCGGCGAAACATGGCAAGAACAGCGCGCGGGCCTGCCGCAAGAGGCTTGCTTTTTCACGGTCCTGCGTCAAGGCATGGCCATTGACGACGCATCAGACCCCGCGCTTTACTTCGGCACCAACACCGGATCGGTCTTCGCCTCTTTCGATGAGGGGCGACAATGGCATGAAATCGCGCGCCACCTGCCCACCATCCAGAGTGTCGAGGCGATGTGACCGCTCTGCGTCATTGACCCTGCAAAACGAGGGATTATCTGCCTTCTCAAACCAAGATAAGGACAGAGAATGCCCCCTACCGATTTGGCCCAGCGTGACGGGCTGCCCGATGCATTGCGCGTTTTGCTGGAACAGTACCCGCGCGAAATCTGGGAAAGCCACCACAATTTCGACGGGCTGACACGCTTCTGGCTGGAACGCCATCTGATGTTTCGCCGCGCTTTGGCGCAGTGGCAGGAGGACACGCGCGCTTTTCTCGACAAGGGGCGTGACCCGCGCAAGCATGGACAGATGACCGCACGACTGGGGGGCTTTCTGATCAACGAATTGCATGGCCATCACCAGATCGAGGACGCACATTATTTCCCCGTTCTCAGCGCCAGCGAGAAACGACTCGCACATGGCTTCGATCTGCTGGATGCAGATCACCACGCGCTCGACCGGGAACTTGCCGATCTGACTGAAGCGGCGAATACCCATTTGCGCAGCCTGCAAGACCGCAACGCCGATACCAATACCAGTGCAGGCGCAATGCTCTCGCGGCTGGAAGGTTTCGAGACATTCCTGAACCGTCATCTGCTGGATGAAGAAGAACTGGTTGTGCCAGTCATCCTGCACCACGCGCTGAAGTTCTGATTCGCCCCGCGCTTTTCAGCTGTCTAACCCCGAAGCAATTCCAGCGCTTGCGCGTGCAGGGCCTTGTTGGCGGCGGCAACAACTTGCCCGCTCTCGCCAAAAGGCTGCCCCTGCCAATCCGTGACAATCCCCCCTGCGGCCTCGATCACCGCAATCGGTGCGGCGATGTCATAGGTGTTCAGCCCCGCCTCGATCACCAGATCGACATGTCCAGCGGCAAGCAAGGCATAGGCGTAACAGTCCATCCCATAGCGCGTCAGGCGCACAGTTTGCGACACACGCATGAAGGCGTCGCGTTCTGCCTGGGTGCCAATTTCGGGAAAGGTGGTAAACAAGACAGCATCTTGCAGGTCAGACCTATCACCCGTGCGCAGGTCTTTGCGACCTTGCGGACCAGAAACCCAAGCCTGTCCCAGCCCGCCAAGAAAACGCTCTGAGATATAGGGCTGGTCAATCACCCCCAGAAATGGCCCATTCTCATCCGCAAGGGCAATCAAAACCCCCCAGCAAGGTGTGCCCGCCAGAAAACCCCGCGTTCCATCAATCGGATCAATAATCCACGTAAAGCCCGACTGACTGGGTTTGGACGCCAGCTCCTCGCCCAGAATCCCATCTTCTGGCCGGACCTTTTGCAAAACCGCGCGCATGGCTTCTTCAGCGGCCCTATCTGCCTGAGTAACGGGGTCAAAACCGTCCACCGACTTGTTGGCCGCCCCTAGAACGGGATTGCGAAACCAAGGCAGAATGACGTCACGCGCTTCATCCGCAAGTCTTTCCATCAACGCCACAAATTCGCCATTCTGGGAAGGGGTCGGTCGCTGTTGGGGCATCAGGCATATCCATAAGCAGATTTCATGGCTGCCTCAGTTGCAGTCTTCACAATGAAAATCAACGGCAGATAGGTATCTGCCGTTGCTAAAAAGGATTTGGTAATTACAACATCTTTAAAAATTCAAGATGCGGCGCTCACGTCGCCAAGAGATTGGGCAAGGTGCAAAAAGCGCCTGCGCTGCCCTTCCGGAATAGCGTAATAGCTCCGGAGGAGTTCCAGTGTTTCTTTCTGTTGCAAGACCTGATCTTCGACGCCACTGTCGTCCTGCCCCTCGGACAGCCCTTCGAAAAAATAGCTGGCCGAAACGCCCAGAGCACGCGAAATGTCCCACAATCTGGAAGCAGAGACCCGGTTCATGCCGGTTTCGTATTTCTGGATTTGCTGAAACTTGATTCCAACAGCTTCAGCCAATTGCTGCTGGGTCATCCCCACCATCCACCTGCGCTGCCGAATTTTCTGGCCCACATGTGAATCCACCAAATGCGTCATTTTAACCTCATATAATTATGTTATGCCGTTAATGCTTCGACAATTCCTGTTCGTTTTGCACACTCACCTCACTCACACTCTACACAAAAAAAACTTACACGAACCTCATACCGCTATATCGCATCCCACCGGCATTCCATCTCATGACGCGAGCAATCCGCGCACCGTTCAAATCAGAGTTGTGACGGAACAGACCCTCACTTGGAAGACAATCTTCCGATCAATCTTAACGATTTGCAAAATGCAACGCATCTTGCAAACAATCACAGGGCGATCATCGCGCTACGCAAAACCCTCTTAGGTCTATATCCTTGCGCTGCGCCCCGCACTCGGTAAACCTGTCGCGCATCAGAGGAAGGAAGTTGTGCATGCGCGCCGTATTATTGAACGACATCAACACCACCCCGAAACTTGTCGAAATCGATTCGCCCGCGCCGGCGGCCGGTGAAGTCGTCATAGACGTGACGGCCTGCGGATTGAATTTTGCAGATCTTCTGATGACGCGCGGGCAGTATCAGGAACGCCCAGAACTCCCCTTCGTGATGGGAATGGAAGTCGCTGGTACGATCGCCTCGGTTGGCGCAGGTGTCGAAACGCTACACGCGGGAATGCGCGTTGCAGCTTTCACAGGCCGGGGTGGCCTGGCGCAACAGGTGTGTTGTCCCGCGGCCTGGTGTGTCCCCATAACTGACTCCATGCCATTCACAGAAGCGGCAGGTTTTCTTGTGGCATACGGAACCTCGCATCTTGCACTCACCACACGCGGCCAGTTGCAGGCGGGTGAAACCTTGCTGGTGCTGGGTGCCGCTGGCGGTGTCGGCCTGACGGCCGTTGAGATAGGCAAGGCCTTGGGCGCGCGCGTGATTGCAGTTGCGCGCGGGGCCGAGAAGCTAGAGATCGCGCGCAAGTCAGGCGCAGACATCTGCCTTGACAGCGAGGGGCTGGACCTGCGCGCCGAACTCAAGGCGCTGGGCGGGGTCGATGTTGTCTATGACGCGATCGGAGAGCCGCTTGCCACCCCTGCCCTGCGCGCGCTGCGCCCCGAAGGACGGTTTCTAGCTATCGGATTCGCGGGCGGGACCGTGCCGCAATTTCCCGCAAATATCCTGCTGGTAAAGAATTTGACAGTGATTGGCCTGTATTGGGGAGGCTATCTGAAATTCGCGCCACACAAACTTGCCGCCTCACTCTCGACCCTGATGGCATGGTATGCAGAGGGGAAACTGCACCCGCATATCAGCCATGTGCTGCCCCTGGACAGATTTGCAGAAGGATTGGACTTGTTGCGCAATCGAAAATCAACCGGAAAGGTCGTGATCTCCATAGCCAAATGAACGCGACTCAGGCAGTCAATTGTTTTGAGTTCAATTCCTGTCTATTTTACTTCGGAAATGCTTGAAACCTGTGGCCGACTTGACGATATTGTAGCCAAGACAGATCGGGGCTCCCCGGGCTGCACCATTTACGGAGGTAAGTATGTCAGAATTCAACACGATGCGTGCACAGCGGGTCAGCACCACGCGCGCCGCTGAAATTGATGCGGGCCTGCGCGCCCATATGAACAAGGTCTACGGCACAATGTCCGTGGGCATGCTGATCACGGCAGCGGCCGCATGGGCAATTTCCGGCCTTGCGACAACCACTGATCCAAGCGCGGCTGTTGCGCAATTGCCAAACGGCACGCTGCTCAATTCACTTGGCGGCGCCATCTACATGTCACCCCTGCGCTGGGTGATCATGTTCGCGCCGCTCGCATTCATCCTGTTCGGCTGGGGCGCGTTGATGCGTCGCGCATCTGCGGCCGGCGTTCAGCTTGGCTTTTTTGTCTTTGCATCAGCAATCGGCCTGTCGCTCAGCTCGATCTTTCTGGTCTTTACCAGCTACTCGATCACGCAGACATTTCTGGTGACCGCGATCGCCTTTGGTGGCCTTAGCCTGTATGGCTATACCACCAAGAAAGACCTGTCCGGCATGGGCACGTTCCTGATCATGGGTGTGATCGGCCTGATTGTGGCGATGATCATCAACCTGTTCATGCAAAGCCCGGCGATGATGTTTGCCATTTCGGCAATCGGCATCCTGATCTTTGCGGGTCTGACAGCGTTTTATACGCAGACGATCAAAAGCGAATATGTGGCACATGCCGCTAGCGGCGATCAGGAATGGCTGGACAAGGCCGCTGTAGATGGCGCACTCAGCCTCTATATCAGCTTCCTGAACATGTTCCAGTTCCTGCTGATGTTCCTTGGCCAGCAAGAGTAACAGCGACCAAAAGTTACCGACAGGGCGCGCCAGTGGCGCGCCCTTTTCTTTTGGGCAGGGCTAATATAGCGCCCCGACATTCCCCCGAACCATCGTCGGAATTGCCACGAAACGCACAGTTATCCCCAACTATATTTGGGCAGACGCAGATTCCGCTTTACAGATCGTATATTTCCGCACACCATATATGGTAGGCACAATCAAAAGTGCGGAAATTTGTAGCGGTCCTTACTGTGTCTTGCGGTGCAAGACCCAACCAACACAAAGAGGCGGGTATGTCAGCAGCAGAATTTTTTCTTTCATCCGACAGCCTTCATCCTATCGACATGGTCGAAACCCTTGCCGAACATCACGCTTGGGATTTCGACCGCATGAACGAAGACCAGATCGCCATGGCGGTCGAGGGGCAATGGCGCACCTATTCCATAAGTCTGGCACTTGCCCCGCGCGAAAACATGTTGCGGCTGGTCTGCACCTTCGAAATGGACCCGCCCGAAGCGGCAATGCCTGCACTTTATGAAACACTCAGCCGCGCCAATGACATGGTCTGGTCAGGGGCGTTCAGCTTTTGGGAAACACAGCGCCTGATGGTCTGGCGCTACGGCCTGTTTCTAGCCGAAGATCAACCCGCAGATATAGACCAGATCGAGCGTATGATTACCGCTGCCCTCATGGCGTCAGAGCGGTTTTACCCAGCTTTTCAGCTTGTTGCATGGGCGGATCATAGCCCGACAGCGGCGCTGGATATGGCACTTGCCGAGGCGGTCGGCCGCGCATAACCCCCCGCGCCCCCTTGACCCTCTGACGTCCCGGCGTAACAAAGGGACAGCTCAGAACAGGGATAGCGCGAATGGAATTTGACCAGATTGCCCGCAATGGCATGGTTCTTCTTGGTTGTGGGAAAATGGGTTCAGCGATGCTGGAAGGCTGGCTTGCCCGTGGTGTGTCAGCAGACTCAGTGTACGTAATTGACCCAGCCCCATCGGACTGGCTTCGCAGCACCGGGGTAAATCTGAACACGGCCTTGCCTCCATCGCCCGCTGTGGCCATTCTGGCCGTAAAGCCCCAGATGATGGGCGATGCCCTGCCGCAGCTTCAGGCTTTTGGAAACAGCACGACATTGTTCATCTCGATCGCGGCTGGAACATCGCTGGCGCGGTTTTCTGAGGTTCTTGGCGCGGGCACCCCGATCATCCGCGCAATGCCGAACACGCCCGCGGCGGTTGGCTGTGGAATCACCGCGCTGATCGGCAATGCCAGCACGTCAGAGGATGACATGGCACTGGCCGAAACCTTGCTTGCAGCCGTTGGCACAACTGTAAGATTACAAGACGAATCGCAGATGGATGCCGTAACAGGGCTGTCCGGCTCTGGCCCCGCTTATGTGTTTCATATGATAGAGGCGATGGCGCAAGCCGGCGAGGCCGAAGGGCTTGCTCCTGACCTGGCCATGCAGCTTGCGCGCGCCACGGTGATTGGTGCCGGTCAACTTGCCGCCGGGTCTGACCAGACAGCCGAACAATTACGCATCAATGTCACCAGCCCCAAAGGCACGACGGCCGCCGCGCTGGAGGTCTTGATGGACAGCGACACCGGCCTACCGCCGCTGATGACACGCGCCATTGCCGCTGCCGCTGCGCGTTCGCGGGAACTGGCACAATGACGGCACAGATCAGCTTTGATGATTTCCTGAAGGTCGATATCCGCGCAGGGACAGTCACCCGCGCCGAAGCTTTCCCCGAGGCGCGTAAGCCTGCAATCAAACTCTGGATAGATTTCGGCCCGGAGATTGGCATCAAGAAATCATCCGCCCAGATTGCGGCGCTCTATACGCCCGAAGATCTGGTGGGGCGCATGGTGATGGCTGTTGTTAATTTCCCACCGCGACAGATCGGGCCATTCATGTCCGAAGTGCTGGTGGTTGGGGCCAGCGACAAGCAGGGGCAGATTACACTGATGGCCCCCGACCATGACGTGCCCCCCGGCGCGCGTCTGCATTGAGGCAAGTTGAAATGAGCGAATTATACATCACCCGCACCCTGCCCGACAAAGTTCTGCGTGCAGCAGAGGCGCATTTCAACGTGACCCTGCGGGCGCAAACCACCCCGCTGAAGAAAGGCGAAATGCGCGCCGCGCTTGTCCTGTATGATGTGGTGATCCCGACCTTGGGCGACATGTTCGCAGCCGATGTGTTCGAGGGGATGGAGGATGCGCGCTGCCGCCTGTTGGCGAATTTCGGTGTGGGATATAACCATATCGACGTTGCGGCGGCCCGCGCAGCAGGCATTGCCGTGACCAATACCCCCGGCGCTGTGACCGATGCGACCGCCGATATTGCCCTGATGCTGATGCTGATGTCTGCGCGCCGCGCTGCTGAAGGTGAACGCCTTGTGCGCGCAGGCAAATGGACCGGATGGCACCCGACCCAGATGTTGGGTCTGCATCTGGGTGGCAAGACCTGCGGCATTGTCGGCATGGGCCGAATTGGTCAGGCAATCGCTCGGCGGGCACATTTCGGGCTGGGCATGGATGTGATTTATCACAATCGCTCGGCCAAATCTCTGGACATGCCCGCGCGTCAGGTCGGCTCTCTCGAAGAGCTTTTGGGCGCGGCGGATTGCGTTGTGCTGGCGGTACCGGGTGGCAGCGAGACACGCCATCTGATTGGCGCGAAAGAGCTTTCGGCAATGCGCCCGCATGCCCATTTGATCAATATCGCCCGTGGAGATGTGATTGAAGAAGCGGCCCTGATCGCTGCGCTTGAAAGCGGCAAAATCGGGGGGGCGGGGCTGGATGTCTATGAAAAGGAACCGCAGGTTCCCGAAGCCTTGCGGAAGCTGCAGAATGTGACGCTGTTGCCGCATCTGGGCACAGCCGCATTGGATGTGCGCGAGGAGATGGGCTTGATGGCTGTCGAGAATGCCATCGCGCATATCCAAGGGCGCGCGCTGATCAATCCGGTCTGATGCTGTAATCTGATTTTTTCACCATGCGGAAAACCATTTCATTTTGACATGTTGCTGGACAGCAAAAAGGGGGCCAGACGGCCCCCTTTTTCATCGGGTCATTCGCGGAAGATTACTCCATCGCTTCCAATTCATCGATGAAGCCTGCAATCATTTCTAGCCCCTTGTCCCAGAAGGCAGGATCAGACGCATCCAGCCCGAAGGGCGCGAGCAGGTCTTTGTGATGCTTGGACCCGCCAGCGGAAAGCAACTCGAAATACTTTTCCTCAAACCCTTCGGGCGCATCTTCATACGCTGCATAAAGTGCGTTCACCAAGCCGTCACCGAAAGCATAGGCATAGACATAAAACGGTGAATGCACGAAATGCGGGATATAGGCCCAGAACGATTCATACCCGTCCATGTAGTCAAACACTGGCCCAAGGCTTTCGGCCTGCACGCTCATCCATAGCGCGTTGATATCTTCCGGCGTCAATTCCCCGCCACGGCGCGCATCGTGCAATTTGCACTCAAAGTCATAAAACGCAATCTGGCGCACAACTGTATTGATCATGTCCTCGACCTTGTCAGCAAGCAAGACCTTGCGTTCGGCCTGTGACTTTGCATTGGCCAGCATCCGCCGAAAGGTCAGCATCTCGCCAAAGACGGACGCGGTTTCCGCCAGTGTCAGGGGTGTAGAAGACAGTAATTCCCCCTGCCCGGCCGCAAGCCGCTGGTGCACACCATGCCCCAGTTCATGCGCCAGCGTCATCACATCGCGCGGTTTGCCCAGATAGTTGAGCATCACATAGGGGTGCGCTTCGGTCACTGTGGGGTGCGCAAATGCGCCCGGTGCCTTGCCGGGTTTGACCGCAGCATCAATCCAGCCTTGGGTAAAGAACGGCTCTGTCAGTTCGGCCAGCTTGGGCGAAAAGCCTGTATAGGCTTCCATCACTGTGGCGCGGGCTTCATCCCAACTGATCTTGCGCGGCGCTTCCATTGGCAAAGGGGCGTTGCGGTCCCAGATTTCCAATGTCTCCAGCCCCAGCCATTTGGCTTTTAGCGCGTAGTAACGGTGGCTCAGGCGCGGATAGGCGGCCACGACAGAATTGCGCAGGGCCTCGACCACCTCGGGTTCTACATGATTGGCCAGATGGCGCGCGGTTTGTGGCGTGGGCATCTTGCGCCAGCGGTCTTCGATTTCCTTTTCCTTGGCAAGCGTGTTGTGCACGCGGGCAAAGAGCTTGATGTTCTTGCCAAACACCTCGGCCAGCGCGCGGGCCCCCGCTTCGCGGCGCGCTCGGTCGGCATCTGTCAACAGGTTCAGCGTGGCTTCCAGACCCAGCGGTTCTTCTTCGCCAGCAACCTCGAATTCCAGCCCGGCCATTGTTTCGTCGAACAGGCGGTTCCATGCGGCGGCCCCGACTGTCGACTGGTCATGCAGGAATTTCTCCAGCTCATCCGATAGCTGATAGGGCCGCATGGCACGCATACGTTCAAACACAGTGCGGTAGCGCGCAAGATCGGCATTCGCGGCCAGCAACGCCTCGAATGTTGCATCGTCAATACGGTTCATTTCCAGCGAAAAGAACACCAGCGGAGTGGTCGCAACGGTCACCCTGTCCTGTGCATCAGACAGAAATTTAGCGCGCTCGGGATCAATCGAGTTCTGGTAATAGCGCAATCCTGCATAGGACATCAGGCGTCCGGCGATGATGTCGATCTTCTCATAACGGCGCACGCAGTCCAGCATTCCTGCGGCATCAAGTTGCGCAAGCTTGCCTTCATAGGTTCTCGCAAAATCTGCGCATTCCGTTTCAAGAAAATCAAAATCGCGCGCCAGTTCGGGCGCATCGGGCGCGGTATATAGCGCGCTCAGATCCCAGTCGGGCAAGTCGCCAAATTCAGTTGTCGTGCAGCTTTGCTGATCGAGGGCCATAAGTCTTCTCCGCTAAGGTTACGCAGAACACTTAGGTCGCATCCTGTCCGCCCGCAACCGCTTCAGCCCAACTCCTTGAAGGGCCAGGGCTTGGCGTCGCTGGAAATCGACAGATAACGTGCGGCCTTGGCCACCCAATCACCCACCAGACACCCGAATTCGGCAAGGCGTTCATTCGGGTTACGGTTGTCGATCAGAACAATGATGAACTGGATACAGGCGATCAGGAACAGGATGGATTGCGCAATCGACACCATCGCCGCTAGGATCAGCATATAGACAAGCCGCTTCCAAAGCTCTTCTTCAGGGCGGAATGTCGCGTCGGACTGGTTCATATCACTTTCAGACATCGCTACCTCCATCAGGAAAATCACGGCGTGCTGATCTGCCCCCCACCGACCGCCGCCGCGACCCCTGTTGTCGACGGGCAGGAGGTAGGAAGGCCGCGCGCCACGCGCATGGCCAGATAAGCGAAAGCTTGCGCCTCGATCATGTCGCCGTCAAGGCCAACCGACTCAACAGGCAGAACAGGACAAGGCAGATGGGCAGCGATCCGCGCCATCAGATCGCTGTTATGTCGCCCCCCGCCACAAACCAGCACCCGCGCGGGCATTTCGGGCATATGGTCAAACCCGGCCCCCACGGCTGCGGCACAGCATTCGCTTAGCGTTGCCAGCGCATCTGCATCTGACAGATGCGCCACGCGCGCCAGCATATCCGCAAAGCCGCGATCAAGCGATTTTGGGGGCATTCGGAAGAAGAAAGGCTCTTGCAAAAAGGCGTCGACAATGGCGTGGTCCACCATACCGCTGGCCGCAAGCGCGCCACCTTCATCGAGGGCGCGCCCCAGCCGTATGTTGCATAGGTCATCCATTGGCGCATTGGCGGGGCCTGTGTCAAAAGCCAGCAAGGCGCCCTGCTCTTCTGGTTTTGCCTTGCGCGGGTCCACCCAGGTGACATTGCCAACCCCGCCAAGGTTCAGAAAGACCAGCGGCGCCTCGGCCTTGATATGTTGCGCAAGGGCGAAATGATAGAACGGGGCTAGTGGCGCGCCCTGCCCGCCAAGCTTCACGTCGGATGTGCGAAAATCCCACACCACCGGATAGCCAGCGACCAGTGCAAGTACGGCGCCCGACCCGGCCTGATGCGTGCCGCGTCCGCGGGGGTCATGCGCCAGAGTCTGGCCATGAAAACCAGCAAGTTCAATACCGTCGAAGCGGGCCATAATTTCGGCATGGGCAGTCTCGATGATCTCGGACACCTCCTCGAGTTCGGGCACATCGGGCCAACAGCCCATCACGGTGCGCAACAGGCCACGCTCTTCTTCGGTATAGGGCCGAAAAGAGGTTGGACCAAAAGCGCGGATCACCTCTCCATCTGTTTCCAGAACCGCCGCATCGACCCCGTCAAACGAAGTGCCCGACATCAGCCCCAGCACGCGCTTGAATTCACTTTTCAACATGGGCTTTCCCTTGACACCTTGCGACGATATAGAACGCGCATTCTGCCAGCCGGGACAAGCGAAAATGACCTACACGCCAAAATCAGATTTCATCCTCACGATGCAGGAGCGTGGCTTTCTGGCCGATTGCACCGACCTGCAGGGCCTGGACGAGGCACTGATCAAGGGCGTTGTCCCTGCCTATATTGGTTATGACGCCACTGCAAAATCGCTGCATGTAGGGCATTTGCTGAATATCATGGTGCTGCGCTGGTTCCAGAAAACGGGCCACAAACCGATCACATTGATGGGCGGCGGCACGACCAAGGTGGGCGACCCGTCTTTCCGGTCCGAAGAGCGCCCGCTGCTGGACGCGGCAGCGATTGATAGCAATATCAACGGAATGCAGCAGGTTTTCGCAAAATACCTGACCTATGGTGACGGCCCGGCCGATGCGATCATGCTGAATAATGCCGAATGGCTGGACGGGCTGAACTACCTGGATTTCCTGCGCGATGTGGGGCGGCATTTCTCGGTCAACCGGATGCTGAGCTTTGAGTCGGTCAAGTCGCGGCTGGACCGTGAACAGTCGCTCAGTTTTCTTGAATTCAACTACATGATCCTGCAAGCCTATGATTTTGTAGAGATTTACCGCCGCCACGGCTGCCTGTTGCAGATGGGCGGGTCGGACCAGTGGGGCAATATTGTCAACGGGATCGACCTTGCCCGCCGCATCGCTGATGCCGAGATTTTCGGACTGACAACGCCGCTTCTGACCACTTCGGACGGGCGGAAAATGGGCAAATCGCAAGGTGGGGCGATCTGGCTCAATGCCGATATGCTCTCGCCCTATGAATTCTGGCAGTTCTGGCGCAACACCACAGATGCCGATGTCGGGCGTTTTCTGAAGCTATACACCGAACTGCCGGTGGCAGAATGCGACCGCCTTGGCGCGCTGCAAGGCTCCGAGATCAACGCGGCAAAAATCATTCTGGCCAATGAAGTCACCACACTGTGCCACGGGCCAGAGGCTGCCCAGACAGCCGAGGCGACCGCGCGCGATGTGTTTGAGAAGGGGGGTTTGGGTGAGGATTTGCCGACACTAACCCTCGATCACGATGAGTTGGCCGAAGGGCTTTCGGTTGCGCAACTCTTCGTGCGCGCGGGTCTGGCGAAATCGGGCAAGGATGCCAAGCGCCTGATCGCCGAAGGGGGCGCAAAACTCAATGATCAGCCGGTCACAGATGCGGGACACATGATTGGCATGCAGGACCTGAAGGAACCGCTGAAACTGACAGCAGGGAAGAAACGCCATGCATTGGTGACGCGCGGCTGAGCAAGCGTTTGAAAAACGGGCATATTTGCGACAGTTTTACCAACCCCACGATCACGTGACTTGTCATTCTGCGCCTTGGCGGGAATATGTTTAACATATTCATATAATTCGGAGTGTGAGAGCATGACCAAATTCAACCATTCACGACGCGCGATCCTGTCAACCGGCGCTATGGCACTGGGCGTCGTTGCGATGCCTTCGATCCTGCGCGCGACAGAGCTGCCAGAATACGAAGACGAGAATAATGTCAGGACCGCGCGCCGCAATGTGATGGGCTTTCGCAATCATGACTGGCGCGATCATTTCTCGAATCTGCGCCGGGGTGCGATTCTGTGTGATACGCATTCGCGCGCTGTGCATTTCTGGTCCGAAGATGAAAGCACTTATCTGGCCTACCCGACCTCTGTGCCAATGACTGAAGATTTTACCCGCCGCGGCATGACTGAGGTGACCCTGAAGCGCTACCAGCCAACGTGGATTCCGACACCGAACATGCGCAAGCGCGACCCGTCGCTGCCTGAGCGCGTTGAGGGGGGCGACCCCAAGAACCCGATGGGCACACGCGCGATGAACCTGAGCTGGCAGTATTACCGTGTGCATGGAATCGACGATCCCGCTAAGGTTGGGCGGCGCGCTTCGAATGGCTGTTTCGGGCTGATCAACGCCCATGTCGAAGAGCTTTATGAACTGGTCGAAGTCGGCACCCAGGTCCGTGTAATCTGACCAGTTTTGAACATTCCCGGCCTCGTGTTCGACCATCGAGGCTTGTCACCATCACGCAACACCGAGGCCGTTCCCACGGCCTCGTGACTTGATTAATTTTTTTGGGCGAACACATATAGACAAAAATCCAATGATTCGGAGAATTTGGATATGTCTGATTCGAAACTGACCCGGCGCGCAATCGTCACGACAGGTGTTGCAGCCCTCGGTTTACTCGCATTTCCTGCAGTTCTGCGCGCTCAAACTCTGCCTGATTATGAACCCGAAAACAACGCGAACACTGCGCGTAGGAACGTTATGGGGTTCCGCAACCATCACTGGCGCGATCACTTCTCGAATCTGCGCCGTGGCGCGATCCTGTGCGACACCTACTCGCGCGCGTTGCACTACTGGTCCGAAGATGAAAGCATCTATCTGGCCTATCCTTGTTCGGTGCCGATGACAGAGGAATTCACCCGTCGCGGCATGACTGAAGTCACATTGAAGCGATTTGAACCGACATGGATTCCAACACCCAACATGCGCAGGCGTGACCCGTCACTGCCCGAACGCGTTGAAGGGGGGGATCCGTCCAACCCGCTTGGAACCCGCGCGCTGAACCTGAGTTGGCAATATTACCGCATTCACGGCATTGATAACCCTGCGAAAGTCGGGCGGCGGGCCTCGAACGGGTGCTTCGGTATGCTGAACCAGCACGCAGAACGGATTTATGATCTGGCGGTCATTGGCACACAGGTTCGGGTGATCTAGGGGACCATAGCGCCCTTGATTAACTCTCTGAGTTGTCCAGCGACGGCCCCGGCACCCTGCCAGCACCCGAAACAAAAGCCCCGGAGTTTTACCGGGGCTTTTTTGTATGATCATTTGCGAGAGCGGATAAGCCCCACAATTTCGCGGGTGTTTTGCAAAATCGGCTCTGCGATTGCGTTCGCTCTCTCTGCGCCCTGCCCCAGAATCCGGTCAATCTCTGCGACATCCTGCATCAGGCGGCCCATCTCGGCGCTGATTGGCGATAGTTTTGCGACTGCCAGTTCGGCCAATGCGGGTTTGAACACGCCAAAACCCTGCCCGCCATATTGGCCAAGAACCTCGGCCGGGGTGACATCTGCAAGGGCGGCGTAGATATTGACCAGATTGCGCGCCTCTGCGCGCCCCTCCAGCCCTTCGACGGTTTCTGGCAAGGGTTCCGGGTCAGTCCGCGCCTTGCGGATCTTGGATGCAATCGCATCTGCATTATCGGTCAGATTGATGCGCGACTGGTCCGACGGGTCGGATTTCGACATTTTCTTTGTGCCATCGCGCAAGGACATGACACGGGTCGCGGCCCCTTCGATCACAGGTTCCACGATGGGGAAGAAATCCACGCCGAAATCATGGTTGAATTTGATGGCGATGTCGCGTGTCAGTTCCAGATGCTGTTTTTGATCCTCGCCCACGGGTACATGAGTCGCATGATAGGCCAGAATGTCAGCGGCCATCAGGTTGGGATAGGCGAACAGCCCAACGCTGGCTTCTTCAGCATGTTTGCCCGCCTTGTCCTTGAACTGGGTCATGCGCCGCAACCAGCCCATGCGTGCAACACAGTTGAAAATCCAGGCCAATTCCGCATGAGCGGGCACCTGGCTTTGGTTGAACAGAATCGAGCGCGCAGGGTCGATGCCAGAGGCGATGAAACCCGCCGCAAGTTCGCGCGTGGCGTGGCGCAGATTGGCAGGGTCCTGCCAGACCGTGATCGCATGCAGGTCAACGATGCAATAGACCGTTTCGATCCCTTCATCCTGCGCGACAGCAAAGCGCTTGAGCGCGCCAAGATAATTTCCCAGCGTCAACCCGCCCGAGGGTTGGATTCCTGAAAAGATACGCTGCGCAAAAGCCTTGCTTGGGGCGTCGGACATGTGAAAACTCCTGACTGGCAAACTTGCCTGCGCTGCATTAGCCTTGGGCGCATTCAACGTCAACCAAAGCTCCGCACAGATGACACTCGACACAAGCACCAGATCGCCCCTAAACCCCTTGCCTGTCACGGTCTGGGCGGTGGTGCTGGCCATCGCAGGGGTCGAGCTGGTCTTGTGGGCGGGCGCGCATGGGTTGGTGAACTGGGCAGGAAGTGCAGGGTGGCGTGCGCAGGCCCTTGTGGCGATTGGTATCACCCCCGACCTGCAAGGCTGGATGCTGGACACACGGCAGGCACCACCGGAACATTTGCTGCGCTATCTGGGCTTCGGCTTTGTGCATCTTGGCCCGCTGCAAGCCGCGCTGGTCGTGGTGATCACAGCCGCGCTTGGCAAATATTGCGCCGAGCGTCTGGGGTCATGGCGGGTGCTTTTGCTGTTGGCTTTGTCGCAAGCGATGGGGGGCTTTGCCTTTGGGCTGGTTGCACAGCCGGGAACATGGCTGATCGGGGGCTATCCGCTGATTTTTGCGTTGGCGGGGTGCTATGCGGCGCTGGTCTGGGCCAGCGGGGATGATGGCGGGGCACGGATCAAAGCGCTTGCGCTTGTGGGCGTGTTGCTGTCTGGCCGGTTGGCTTTGGCCGCGTTCATGGGGGGCGGTGCAGATTGGGTGGCCGATCTTGTCGCCTGCGCTGCAGGCTATGCGCTGGGCCACTTCCTGCGCCCCGGTCTTGTTGCGCGCTTAAGACGGGTTTGACCGACGCGCCCGAGAGAGCGAGGCCCGCATTTCGCCAAAGCTGAAGGCCCCGATAACCTGCGCCACTGCAAAATATACCACACTGCCGCCTGCAATTATTGCCAACAGGGCCAGGTAGCGCTTGCCAGATTGCACCAACCAGTCAGCCATCAACATATGCAACCCATAAAGCGCTGCGCCCATTGCCAAGGATGCAACCAGAATTCGCCAAGCCCGTGACTTCATCTGGTCGTCCAGCTGCGCTGCCCGCCCCATCCCGCGAGAGCCGAGCCAAAGCTGCAAGACCATCATCCAGGCCGCAAGCGTGGTGGCCAGAGCCGCAGCAGTGAAGCCCATGACCGGCATCAGCCCTATGGCAATCGCCGCATTCACGAACATCGACACAAGCGCATATTTGAACGGGCGTTTGGTGTCGTGGCGCGCGTAGTAGAGCGGCTGAAGCACCTTGTGCAACACAAAGGCAGGCAGGCCAAGCGCATAGATCGACAGCGCAAGCGCCGTGGATTGCGTGTCCAGCGCCGTCCATGCGCCGCGCCCGAACAGCACCGATACAATCGGCGTTGAAATCACGACCAGCGCCATCGCCGAAGGCAGGGTCAGAAACAGCGAGAATTCCAGCCCGCGGTTGAAACTGTGCTGCCCTGCCCCTTCATCGCCCGCGCGCAGGCGGCGTGACAATTCAGGCAGCAGCACCACACCGACAGCAATGCCCACAACCCCAAGCGGCAACTGATACAGCCGGTCCGCATAGGACAACCAAGAGACCGCGTTCTCCGTGAAACTGGCCACCTGCCGCCCGACAATCAGGTTGATCTGCACCACCCCGCCCGCCAGCACAGCCGGGGCGGCGATGATTGCAAGGCGCTTGAGTTCGGGCGTCAGTCTTGGGCGGCGAAACCGCATCGCAAAGCCCGCACGCCGCACGGCGACCCACAGCATCACAAGCTGCGCAACACCCGCAACCGGCACGGCATAGGACAAGGTCAGGCCCATTGGCCAGCCAGCCCGGTCTGCCAGTATCATGGCGCCGACAAACACCACATTCAGCAAGACCGGTGCCGCCGCTGCCGCGGTGAACCGGCCCACCGCATTCAACATGCCCGAAAGAAGCGCGACCAGCGAGATGAAGAAGATATAGGGGAACGCCACGCGCCCGAACAGCACAGCCATGTCGAAGCGTTCATCGCGCGCAAAGCCCGCCGCCATACCCCACACCAGAAACGGCATTGCAATCACGGCAAGGGTCGAGAAAACCAGAAGCACCGCCGCCATGCCCCAAAAGGCATCGCGCGCGAAACTCTCGGCATCTTCGCCCGCTTCGTGTTTCTTTGCGAAAATCGGCACGAATGCGAAATTGAAGGCCCCTTCGGCAAAGAACCGGCGGAACATGTTGGGCAGAGAGAAGGCCACGAAAAACGCGTCTGTGACTGGCCCCGCCCCCAGATAGGAGGCCATCATCACATCGCGGACAAAACCGAATACCCGGCTGAGTAGCGTCCATAACCCCACTGTCAGGAACCCAGCAACCAGCCGGATGCGTGCCATCAGCTTGCGGCCCGTTGCGCACCCGCCGCAATGGCCGCGCGCAGCTTGCGCTCCAGCGCTTCTTGCTTGGGTCTGGCATGTAGTTTCAAACCGAACATGTCTTTCACATAGAAGGTATCAACGGCCTGGACGCCATAGGTCGCAATCACCGCGCTGGCAATATAGATATTCGCATCCGCCAAAGTGCGCGCAAGATCGAACAGCAAACCCGGCCTGTCGCGGGTATCCACCTCGATAATGGTATAGATTTCAGAGCCTTCGTTGTCGAAGCTGATATTTGTCGGCACCCGGAACGCGCGTTCACGCTTCTTGACCTTGTCGCGGTCGGCCAGCGCTTCACCCGCGACCACTTCGCCAGCAAGTGTCTTTTCGATCATCTTGCGCAAACGCGGCAGGCGGGCCGCGTCATACGGGTGCCCCTCGGCATCCTGTATCCAGAACACGGCTGTCGCAAAACCATCCTTGGTTGTATAGGTGCGCGCATCGACGATATTTGCACCGACCAAAGCCAGCGCGCCCGCGAATCTTGCGAATATTCCGGGATGGTCTGACAAGACAAAGCAAATGCGGGTCGCGTCACGGTCAGGGTCCGGGTGCAGATCAACGCGGATTTCATCCGCTGCGATCCCTTGCAGCATCCGCGCGAAAACCTGTTGCGTATCGGTCGGCAAACCCTGCCAATAGGGGGGGTAATGACGCGCGATCTCGGTGCGCAGATCCGCGCGCGGCCAGCCCTCAAGGGCCTCTCTCAAGGCGCGCTTGGCTTCATCCGTGCGGTTTTCGCGGTTCAGCGCTTCCAGACCGTTTTCAAGCGCATTCGCAGTTTCGCGGTAGAGCGTGCGCAGCAGTTGCGCTTTCCAGTTGTTCCATGTGCCCGGCCCCACACCGCGTATGTCGCAGACTGTCAGCACCGTCAGCAAATCGAGCCGCTCGCGGGTTTTGACCAGCTTGGCGAAATCTCGCACGGTGCGCGGGTCCGAAATGTCGCGCTTCTGGGCAGTATCGGCCATCAGAAGGTGATAACGCACCAACCATTCGACAGTTTCGCATTCAGCCTTTTTCAGGCCAAGACGCGGGGCGACGCGGCGCGCGATCTGTGCCCCCAGAACCGAGTGATCCTCTGGCCGGCCCTTGCCGATGTCATGCAACAGCAGCGCGACATATAGCACACGCCTGTTCACACCCTGTTCCAATATGCGCGAAACGACGGGAAGTTCTTCTTCCAATTCCTTTCGCTCGATCTGCGAAAGATGGCTGATGCATTGGATTGTGTGTTCATCCACCGTGTAATGGTGATAGACATTGAACTGCATCATTGCCACGATCGGCTCGAATTCCGGGATAAAGGCCCCCAGAACGCCCAGTTCATTCATGCGGCGCAAGGCACGTTCCGGGTTGGCATGTTTTAGCATCATGCGCAGAAATATCTTTTGAGCTTCGGCGCTTACCCGCACATCCTCATCTATCAGATGAAGATTTGCTGCAATCAAGCGCATTGCGTTGGGATGAAGCAGGAATCCGGTGACAAGCCCTTCTTCAAAAAGCCGCAGCATATTCAGCGGGTCCGCAACAAACGCTTCGGGGTCTTCGATATCCAGCCTGTTCTGTACAACCTTAAGACCGTGGCGCATCGTTTTGCGTTTATTCAGAAAATGCCGCAAAATAGGTTCGCGTTTTACATGGCGCGCTTCAAGTTCGGTCAGGAAAATGCGGGTCAGGTCACCAACATGGGTGGCATGGCGGAAATAATCTTGCATGAAATGCTCGACTCCGCGCCGCCCACCGTGATCGCTATACCCCATGCGTTCAGCCACACCGACTTGCAGATCAAAGGTCAACTGCTCGACCGGGCGTCCGGCCAGATGGTGCAGGTGGCAGCGCACGGCCCAGAGAAATGTCTCTGCGGCGCGGAATGTCTCATACTCCTCGGCTCGGAAGAAGCCCAGCCCCACCAGTTCCTCGGCCTGATCGACCTCGTGAATATATTTGGCAATCCAGTAGAGTGTCTGAAGGTCGCGCAGCCCGCCTTTGCCTTCCTTGACATTCGGCTCCAGCATATAGCGCTGGTTCCCGATCTTGCTGTGACGCTCGGCCCGTTCGGCCAGTTTCGCCTCGACAAAATCGGCATGGGTCTTGGCGAAAAGCTCGCTCCACAAGCGCGCGCGCAGGGTTTGGGCAAGCTCTGCATTTCCGCAAAGAAACCGCTGCTCCAGCAAGGCTGTGCGGATGGTCACATCCTCGCGGCCCAGTCGCAGGCATTCGTTTATCGTCCGGCTGGCATGGCCCACTTTCAGGCGCATATCCCACAGAATATAAAGCGACGATTCGATTACCTTCTCGACCCAGCCGGTCACTTTCCACGGCACCAGAAACAACAGATCAATGTCCGAATGCGGTGCCATTTCGGCGCGCCCATAGCCCCCGACAGCCAGCACCGCGATCCGCTCCCCCTCAGATGGGTTCGGATTGGGGTGAAGGTGCGATTGCACAAGCTGCAAGACCAAGGTCACGAATGCATCGGTCATCCAGCTATTGGCCGAAACGAAAGAGCGCGCGTCTCGCGGGTGTTTTGCGAACATCGCTTCAAGACGCTCTGCCCCCAGCTTCATAGCGGCCTTTAATTCGGTCACGATGATGCCGCGCTGGACCTTGCCGTCATTGCTTTCTGCCGCATCAAGTGCCTGAAATATCCGCGCGCGCAAGGCGTCCAGATCAAGCAAATCCTCTTGCGGAAACAAGGCAGGCGCGTTTTCCCTCAGCCGGGGCTGCGGTTTCGCGTGATGGGGACCAACGGTTGCCTGTGGCGTTCTCAGGACCCACCCCCTGCGAAACTGCGCGGCGCAGGGCTCAGCACATTCACACGCTGGTCGCGGATTTCGGCAATGGCCAGACCGCGTTCGTTGCTGCCATCTGCACGCAGGCGGAACACCCCCGTCACGCCCGCAAAACCGGACCCTTGGGTGAGGGAGGCCGCAGAAAATGGCGCGCTGCCCCCACGGCTGGCAAGTGCACCGACGGCGGCAATCCCGTCATAGGCCAGCGCGGCAACGGCGTTTGGGGTTGCGCCATATGCGGCCCTGTAGCGCGATTCGAATTGTGCCGTCAGGGTCGGATCAGGCAAGGCAAACCAGCCGCCCTGCAAACCACTCAGCTGCAAGGTCGCGGGCGGAATGTCCCAACGCGTCAGACCCATATACTGAAAACTGCTGGGCGATATGCCGTTCTCCGGCAGCAATTCGGCAAGCAGGGGCAAGGCACCGGCAGAATTTGCTGTCAAGAAAATGCTTTGCGCCCCAGACGAGCGCGCGGTTGAGGAGATGCGTGGCAGCGCATCAACAATGCCCTGCTGCGAAAAAGCGTAGGATTCCGAAGCGACAATGCTGGCGCCCGTACGCTGCGCGGCGCGCTGCATGGCGCGTTCAGCGACTTCACCGGCCTGGCTTTGCTCTGACAGGATCATGACACGGCCCCTGCCCTGCGACGCTGCATAGGTCAGGATGCGCGTGGCTGTCGGCTCGAACATTGGCCCAAGCAAGAACACATTGCCGCCCGCCACATCGGGGTTGTTGGAAAAGCTCAGGACATTAATACCAGCCTGCGCGGCCACAGGACCAACAGCGCGGGCTGAATCTGCAAACAGCGGACCAACAATAATCTGCGCCCCATCATTGATGGCACGCGCCGCCAGCGTGGCCGCCTGGCTGGCAGAGCCGCCGGTTTGATAGATCCGCAGGTCAATCTCGACCCCCTGAAGATCAGCAACCGCAAGGCGTGCTGCGTTTTCAAGGTTGCGTGCAAGTGTGTTGCGTTCCTCATCTGCGCCGCCGCCCGGCACCATCAGCGCCACAGCGACAGGCCGCGACCGATCCGCCCCTGGTCCCCCACCTATCGGCCCGATTGCGGGCACGTCGCAGGCAGCAACCGCCATTGTGGCCGCCGCGCTCAACAAAAGCGACCGCCGTGACAAGCCGTTGCTACCACCGGTTCGGGACAGATTACGCATCTCACCTCCACTAAATCTTGAATGACCTGTTCTGAGGTTGCACATTAAGCAAGGGCAGGCTTGAAGTAAACGCTCTGCATGAACACTGCTGCCATGCTGGCACATACAGGAAGTTAATCGCCGATGCCCGAAGACAAGGACGACACAAACCCACTGGATATGGATGTGCGGCCCGGCACAAGATTTGCACCCGGCCTGTATCTGATTGCGACGCCGATTGGCGCGGCGCGGGACATAACCCTGCGCGCGCTGGACCTGTTGAGGGGTTGTGACATCTTGGTGGCCGAAGATACACGCAGCTTGCGCAGATTGATGGAAATACACGCAATCGCGCTGGATGGGCGCCGCGTGCTGGCCTATCACGACCATAACGGCAGCCAGATGCGCCCGCGTTTGATTGAGGCGGTGCAGCAGGGAAAATCGGTGCTGTATGCATCCGAGGCGGGAACCCCTTTGGTCGCCGATCCCGGTTTTCAATTGGCCCGCAGCATGATTGCCGAAGGTCTGCCCGTGATCGCAGCCCCAGGCCCTTCTGCAATGCTGGCCGCGCTGACCGTCGCGGGACTGCCAAGCGACCGTTTCTGCTTTATGGGGTTTGCGCCAGCACAGGCGGGCGCAAGGCGCAAGTTTCTGCAAGAAGCCGCAGCCATTCCGGCAACGCTGATCTTTTACGAGTCGCCCAAGCGGATTCACAAATTCTTAGACGAATTATGCGAGATATTAGGCGCGGAACGGATGGCGGCATTGTGCCGCGAATTGACAAAAAGGCATGAGGAAATCTTGCGTATGCCGCTTGATGACATGGTCCAGGCCCTTGCCGACAGGACATTGCGCGGTGAAATCGTGGTCGTGGTCGATCGTGGCGAAAAGCAGGTGGCCGATGCACAAACGCTGGAGGATGCCCTTGCAACAGCACTTGGCGAAATGCGGCTGAAAGAAGCGGTCGCCCATGTTGCGGCCACTCTCGACCTGCCACGGCGGCAAGTATATCAGGCCGCGCTGGCGCTTGAGAAAGACAGGCCGGATTGAGGCAGGCGCGCAATTATCAGGCAGGACTGGCGGCCGAAGCGTCGGTTCTGCGCTGGTATCTTGCCGCCGGGTACCACCTGCTCGCACAGCGCTATAGGGGAACACAGGGCGAGATAGACCTGATCTTACAACGCGGGGATGAGGTGATCTTTGTCGAGGTCAAGAAAAGTCGTTCCTTCGACGCTGCGGCCTTGCGGCTGGGACCGGCGCAAATTGCACGGATCATGCAGACCGCGGGCGAGTTTCTGGGAACGCAGCCGCGCGGCCAGTTGACGCCCACGCGCTTCGATGTGGCCCTTGTTAATTCAATCGGAGACGTATCGATTCTGGAAAATGTGCTGACCGCCTGAGGCACCGCCCCATTGCAACCCCTCTCAGCATCCGGCATCTAGAAGTTTAACGGGCTGCTTTTGGCCCAGTGTAAAAGACAAGAGGATCACATGGTGCTGCGCGTCGCCTTTCAGATGGACCCGATTGAAGCTGTTGATATCGATGCCGACAGCAGTTTCCGCATCGCGCTAGAAGCGCAAGCGCGTGGACACGAACTGTTTGTCTATACGCCGGACAAGCTGGTTTTCCGCGAAGGGCGCGTGATGGCGCTTGCCCGCCCGGTGACGCTGCAAAAGGTCAAGGGTGCGCATGTCACATTCGGCCCTGAAGACATGATTGATCTGGCCGGGATTGACGTTGTCTGGCTGCGGCAGGACCCGCCTTTCGACATGGGCTATATCACCTCTACGCATTTGCTGGACATGGTCCACCCTGCAACCTTGGTAGTGAATGACCCATTCTGGGTGCGCAATTACCCCGAAAAACTGCTGGTCCTGCAATTCCCGGACCTGACCCCACCCACAATGATTGCGCGTGATCTTGCCACGATTCGCGATTTCAAGGCCGAGCATGGCGATGTGATCCTCAAGCCGCTTTATGGCAATGGCGGCGCTGGCGTGTTCCGGCTGGACCCGAATGACCGCAACCTTGCCTCGCTGCATGAGTTGTTCACCGGGATCAATCGAGAACCTTTGATCGTACAGAAATACCTGCCCGCCGTCAGCAAGGGCGACAAGCGCATCATTCTGGTCGATGGCAAGCCTATCGGGGCCATCAATCGTGTCCCCGCCGCAGGAGAGACGCGCTCGAACATGCATGTGGGTGGGCGGCCAGAGCCTGTGACGCTGACCGCACGCGATCAGGATATCTGTGCCGCAATCGGCCCGCTGTTGCGCGAAAAAGGCCAGATTTTCGTGGGTATCGACGTGATTGGCGACTACCTGACCGAGATCAACCTGACCTCGCCCACAGGCTTGCAGGAATTGGAGCGCTTTGACGGGGTGAATGGCGCAGAATTGATCTGGCAGGCAATCGAGTCGCGCCGCACGTCATGAGTTGGCAGCTCAAGGTCATGCGCGTTGTCCTGCGCCATGCTGTGCGCCGGTCGCTGGGACGACAGCCTGACAGCATTGCCGCGCGCAAATGGTTCGAGCGTGGCGCCTGGCTGAACGCGCGGGGGCGGCCCTATCTGGGCTTTACGCCTGACACGCTGGCTTGTGATGGGCACGAGGTGGAGATGCTATGGACCGCCCTGCCCGCAACCGGTGAGTCGTTCTTGCTGTATTTCCACGGCGGCGGCTATGTGATGGGCAATCCGCGCACCCATGCGGCACTTGCGACATACCTGACCCGCAAGACCGGTTTGCAGACCTGCCTGCCCGATTACCGGCTTGCACCAGAACACCCCTTCCCGGCCGCCTTTGACGATGCGCTTTGCGTTTGGCAAGGCTTGCTGGACCGCGGCATCAAGGCCGAGAACATCATTCTGGGCGGCGATTCGGCAGGCGGTGGGCTGGCGCTGGCGCTTTTGGGGCATTTATGCGCCACGGATCAGCCGCGCCCCGCCTGTGTGTTTTCGTTTTCACCCTTCACGGACCTGTCGCTTTCGGGCGCGTCGATTGAGTCGAATGCAAAAAGTGAATTGCTGCTGCCTGCCCAACGCCTTGAACAGTTGCGCGACCGCGTTCTGGCCGGAGCAGACCCGCGCGACCCGCGCATCTCGCCGCTTTTCGCGCGCTTCAGGGGCGCGCCGCCCGTGTTGATACAGGTCGCGCGCAGCGAAATACTGCGCGACGATTCCCGGCGCATGGCAGAGGCTCTTAAGCGCGCTGGCGTCGAAGTAACCTTGCAGGAATGGGGCAACCTGCCCCATGTCTGGCAATTTTTTCACGGCTGGTTGCCCGAAGCACGCAAAGCCCTGACAGATGCTGCGGATTTCATCCGCTTACAGCATCGGCCATCCCCATCAGACGGTAGCTGATCGCTTCGGCCATATGTGGCGCACGAACTCCCTCCACACCATCGAGATCAGCTATCGTGCGGGCCACACGAAGCAAGCGGTGATAACCGCGCGCAGTCAGGCCGAAACGGTCCGCCGCGCGTGTCAGCAACGCGCGCCCTTCGGCATCGGGCGTGGCAATTTCTTCCAGTAGCGCGCCTTCCGCATCTGCATTGACCCGCAAACCCTCATAGCCAGCAAACCGCGCCCCCTGCACGCTTCGGGCCGTTGCCACCCGCGCAGCGACTACGGCTGAACTGTCGCCCGATGCAGGCAAGTCCAACTCGTTGAACGCCACAGGCGGCACATCGACCCTGAGATCGAAGCGGTCCATCAGCGGGCCGGAAATACGCCCCATGTAATCCTCACCGCAGGCGGGTGCACGGGCACAGGCGCGGGCGGGTTCGGACAGGTAACCGCATTTGCACGGATTGGCCGCAGCAATCAGCAAGAACCGGCAAGGGTAGCGGATATGCGCATTGGCGCGGGCCACGACCACCTCGCCTGTCTCGATGGGCTGGCGCAAGGTTTCCAAAACCATTCGCGGGAATTCCGGCAGTTCATCCAGAAACAGAACCCCATTATGTGCCAACGATATCTCGCCCGGCTTCGCGCCTTTGCCGCCCCCCACAATCGCCGCAACCGAGGCTGTGTGATGGGGTTCGCGGAAAGGGCGCGCACGGGATATGCCGCCCTGTTCCAGCAGGCCAGAGATGGAATGCACCATAGATGTTTCCAATGCCTCGGCCGGGCTGAGATCGGGCAGGATGCCGGGCATGCGCGCCGCCAGCATGGACTTGCCTGATCCGGGCGTGCCGACCATCAGCATGTGGTGCCGCCCTGCCGCCGCGATTTCGAGCGCGCGCTTGGCGCGTTCCTGCCCTTTGACATCGAACAGATCGCGCGCGGCGATGTCGCGGACAACCTCGCCCGGTTTGGCAGGCGAAAGCGGGGCCTGCCCGGTATAATGGCAGATCACCTGCGCCAGTGTCGCAGGGGCGAAGACCCGCGTATCTGCGACCCACGCCGCCTCTGGTCCACAAGGCGCAGGGCAGAATAACGTGTGCCCGCCTTCTGCCGCTGTCATTGCGGCCGGCAAAGCACCCGTCACCGCGACCAATGCCCCATCCAACGACAATTCGCCCAAAGCGACTGTATCCGATACTTCTTCCGCCGGGATGATTTCGAGCGCGGCCAGTAGCGACATTGCGATGGGCAGGTCGAAATGTGACCCCTCTTTCGGCATATCGGCAGGCGACAGGTTGATCGTGATCCGCTTGGATGGCAAGGCCACTGAAAGCGCGGCAAGTGCTGCCCGCACGCGCTCTTTGGCTTCTGACACGGCCTTGTCTGGTAACCCGACAATCTGGAACGATGGCAAACCGGGCGACAAGGCGCATTGCACCTCGACAAGGCGCGCCTCAATCCCGACGAATGCTACAGTCAAGGCCCGAGCGACCATGTTCACTTCCACTAATCCCGCCAACATGGTTAACGCGGCAACCCTTTAAAAAGGGTTAATTCAGGCAAAAGCGGAAAATTTGAAATAAATAGGCGCGCCAAGTGAACCAAATGACATTTTTCTGCGTAGACAGGTAAACTTAAGCGCGCAGGGGGAAAAGATGGCACTGGATTTTTCCGACGACCGCAGAATGTCACGTAAGGCCATGAAGGCGGAGTTGCTGGATGCCGAGACAGAATTGCAACTGGCACGCGCCTGGCGCGACAACCGCGATGAACAGGCGCTGCACCGGCTGATAACCGCGTATATGCGGCTGGCGATTTCCATGGCGGGTAAATTCCGGCGCTACGGTGCCCCCATGAATGACCTGATACAAGAAGCGGGTCTAGGCTTGATGAAAGCAGCCGAGAAGTTCGACCCTGAACGCGGGGTCAGGTTTTCCACCTACGCTGTGTGGTGGATCAGAGCCAGCATTCAGGATTATGTGATGCGCAACTGGTCGATGGTGCGTACCGGCTCCACCTCCAGCCAGAAGACGTTGTTTTTCAATCTGCGTCGGGTTCAGGCCAAGTTCGAGCGTGAAGCCATGGCGCGGGGTGAGCAACTGGACCCACATCAGTTGCGGGAAATGATCTCTCGTGAAGTGGGCGTACCCTTGCATGATGTCGAGATGATGGAGGGGCGACTTTCCGGTTCTGATTTCTCGCTGAATGCGATGCAATCGTCTGATGAAGACGGGCGCGAATGGATTGACGCGCTGGAAGACGAGTCCCCGCAGGCCGGAGCAGAAGTCGAGCTGGCGCATGACACCGCGCAATTGCGCGATTGGCTTGTTGCCGCCATGAACGGGTTAAGCGAGCGCGAGCGCTATATCGTGCGCGAGCGCAAGCTGCGCGAAGAGCCGCGCACATTGGAGTCGCTGGGCGAGGAGCTTGGACTGTCTAAGGAACGTATCCGTCAGGTTGAGGCAGCCGCGTTTCAGAAAATGCGCAAAAGTCTTGAAACCCAGTCAAAGGAAGTGTTTCACTTTCTGACATGAGATACTTCTTAGCTTGTGCAATTGTGGCGACCTCTCCGGCCTTTGCCGAATTGATAGAACCGGACGAAGTTGCGACCTTGCCATCGGCAGATGTCATTTTCCTTGGTGAAGTTCATGACAATCCCGCGCACCATGAGGTGCAAGCCCGTGCGATAGAGGCCATAGCGCCTGCGGCCCTCGTATTTGAGATGCTCACAGATGCACAGGCAGATGCGATGCCCGCTCAACTCTTGCCCGAAGCAGAGTTGAACGAGGTCTTGGGCTGGGATGGGACTGGTTGGCCGGATTTTGCGTTATACTACCCTTTGTTTGAAGCAGCCCCAACGGCACAGGTGTTCGGCGCGGCCCTGCCCCGCGAAGCGGCCCGTGCAGCCATGGGACAGGACGCCGATCAGGTATTTGCTGGCGATGCCGCCCGCTTTGGCCTGCTGGCCCCCTTGCCCGAAGACCAGCAAGCCGCGCGCGAAGACTTACAGGCCAAGGCACATTGCGATGCCCTGCCCGAAGAGATGCTGCCGGGAATGGTGGCGATTCAGCGCCTGCGCGACGCCATGTTGGCCGAAGCTGCGCTGCGCGCATTCGAGCAGACGGGCGGTCCGGTTGTCGTCATCACCGGAACGGGCCATGCCCGCACCGATTGGGGCGCGCCTTATTTGCTGGAACAGGCGGCACCGGAGGTCACGCGGCTCTCAATTGGTCAATTCGAGATTGCTCCCGAAGACGCCCCGCCATTTGACTACTGGATCGTGAGTGACCCGCACCCCCGGCCTGACCCTTGCGAAATGTTCCAATAACCGCGGCGGGGCTTTCGTTTCTTCAAGCAAGGGCGTAAGTCTTGGGCGGTGTTCATCATTCAGAAGGCGGTGCCATGCTGGCGGGAAAACGTGTCACGCTGATTATTGGCGGGGGAATTGCGGCGTATAAATGTCTGGACCTTATCCGCCAGTTACGCCGCGCGGGTGCCGAAGTGATCCCTGTGCTGACACGTGCAGGCACTGAATTCGTGACCCCGCTATCTGTGGCGGCCCTTGCAGGACGGCAAGTATATCAGGACCTGTTTGACCTGAAGGACGAGGCCGAGATGGAGCATATCCAGTTGTCGCGTGCCTCTGACTTGCTGGTTGTGGCGCCCGCGACCGCCGATATGATGGCAAAAATGGCGGGCGGTCACGCCAATGATCTTGCAACAACCTTGCTCTTGGCAACCGACAAGCCGGTTTTGATTGCGCCTGCGATGAACCTGCGCATGTGGTCACATGCGGCCACACAGCGCAATCTGGCCCAATTGCGCGCCGATGGGGTGGCCGTTATCGGCCCGAATGAGGGCGACATGGCTTGCGGCGAATTCGGGCCGGGCCGCATGTCCGAACCGGAAGAGATATTGACCGCGATTGCTGGCCTGTTGCGCGCTGGTCCCTTGTCAGGCAAGCGCGTGCTGGTCACGTCTGGCCCGACGCATGAGCCGATTGATCCGGTGCGCTACATTGCCAACCGGTCCTCCGGGGCGCAGGGCACCGCGCTGGCAGTCGCGTTGCGCGATCTGGGCGCCGAGGTTGTTTTTGTCACCGGGCCAGCCAGCGTCGCGCCACCAGACCGGGTGGAATTGCACAAAGTTGAAACGGCGCAGCAGATGCTTGAAGCGGTGCAGACAGCGCTGCCGGTTGATGCCGCCGTATTTGCGGCAGCCGTGGCCGATTGGCGGGTTGAAGGCAGCCACGCGCAGAAGATCAAGAAAACCGCACATGGTATTCCGGAAATGAAGTTTTCAGAGAACCCCGACATTCTTGCGACCATTTGTGCACATCCCACGCGCCCTGCGCTGGTGGTCGGGTTTGCGGCGGAAACACAGGATGTCATTGCACATGCGCGTGACAAGCGCCTGCGCAAAGGGTGCGACTGGATCGTTGCGAATGACGTGTCGCCAGCCACCGGCATTATGGGCGGCAGCAACAACACTGTGCATCTGATCACTGAAACCGGGGTCGAAGACTGGCCACCGCTTCCAAAAGCCGAAGTCGCGCGCCGTCTGGCCGCGCGCATGGCAAAGGCGCTGGCATGAGTGTGACTGTCAACTTCCTGCGCCTGCCCGAGAGTGATCCGGCAGTGCCCTTGCCCAGCTATGCAACGCCCGGCGCGGCAGGGGCCGATATTCGGGCCAATC
This sequence comes from Roseinatronobacter bogoriensis DSM 18756, assembly GCF_004366635.1. Lineage (GTDB taxonomy): Bacteria > Pseudomonadota > Alphaproteobacteria > Rhodobacterales > Rhodobacteraceae > Roseinatronobacter > Roseinatronobacter bogoriensis. The sequence goes on from NZ_SORN01000002.1 coordinate 367,134, forward strand.
TGCCGCCAGAGTTACGTGCCTCTGGCATGGTTTTGGCGCCTATGGCGCGTGCCATTGTCCCAACCGGATTAGCCTGCGAAATACCAACCGGCTTTGAGATGCAAATCCGCGCGCGATCTGGTCTGGCGTTGCGGCACGGCATCACATTGCCCAATGCCCCGGCAACAATCGACAGCGACTATCGCGGCCCGATTGGGGTGATACTGGCCAATCTTGGGGCAGATCCGTTTTTGGTAGAGCATGGCGCACGGATTGCGCAGATCATCTTAGCACCAGTGGTACAAGCCGGATTTCAGGAGGTCACAACCCTTGACGAGACAACGCGCGGTGCCGGTGGATACGGCTCTACAGGGGTGAAGTAATGGGGTTTGTGCTGTTCCTGATGGCCGCGCTCTGGGGGCTTGGCTGGGTTATGAAGACACCTGCGCGCGCGCGTCTGGTCATGATTGGGCTGGTGTATCTGGCGGTAGTGCTGGCGCATCTGGTCTTGCCGGAAACTGCCGAATTGCGGCGTGCAACAGGGGGCGATGTGCGGCCCTGGTTGGTGCTGGGCGGGGTTGCGGCACTGGTGTTTGGCTACATGCGCGTTGTGGGCCGGTTACGAAAACGCCACCAAAGCGCGACCGAGGCCACCGCGCCAGATCAGCCATCACCAGCCTTTCGAGAGGCAGAATTAAACCGTTATGCCCGTCATATCGTTCTGCGCGAGATCGGGGGGGCGGGACAGAAAAAGCTCAAGGCCGCCAAGGTGCTGGTTATTGGTGCGGGCGGCTTGGGCTCTCCCGCGCTGCTATATCTGGCAGCGGCGGGTGTGGGCACCATTGGCGTGATTGATGATGATCTGGTCGATGGTTCCAACCTGCAACGCCAGATCATTCACCGCGATGAGATGATCAACACGCCCAAGGTCTTTTCGGCACAAGCCGCCATGACGGGCCTGAACCCGTTCATCACCGTCCGGCCCTACCATCGCCGCCTGACGGAAGAGATCGCGGATGACCTGTTTTCCGAATATGATCTTATTCTGGACGGGACCGATAATTTCGATACGCGCTATCTGGTCAATCGCGCGGCTGTCGCGGCGGGCAAACCGCTGATTTCCGCCGCGATTACCCAGTGGGAGGGCCAGATCAGCCTGTATCACCCTGCCAGCGGAGCGCCATGTTTCGAATGCCTATTTCCAAACCGTCCCGCAGCGGGTCTTGCCCCCTCCTGCGCCGAAGCAGGCGTTATAGCGCCCTTGCCGGGGGTTTTAGGGGCGATGATGGCCGTGGAAGCGATCAAGGAAATTACCGGCGCGGGCACCGGGTTGCGCGGGCGGATGCTGATACATGATGCGCTTTATGCAGAAACGCGCCCCGTGAGGATCACGCGGCGCGCTGATTGTGCATGCTGCAACTCTGTCCAGACGACGCCCGACCTTGCCCTGAGCAAGTGATCGGTCTGCTGCAAATCAGGCAGGTTCGATCCGGTAGCTTTCGATGACAGTATTCGACAAAAGCTTTTCGCACATGCTGCGCGCCTGATCGACAGCCTTGTCGGCATTTTCCTCGGCCAGATCGAGTTCGATCATCTTGCCCTGGCGTACCCCGTTCACGCCTTCGAACCCCAGCGCAGACAATGCGTGACGGATCGCTTCGCCCTGTGGGTCAAGCACTCCGGGTTTCAAGGTTATAAAGACACGCAGTTTCATGGGGACGCCTTTCAATTCATCAACTTTGGTTTGCTAATCGGAGTCGGTGACTTGGGCATAACCCCCAAACGCCGCGCAACTTCGGAATAAGCATCGGTCAGGCTGCCAAGGTCGCGGCGGAACACATCCTTGTCCAGCTTCTGGCCGGTTTTCATATCCCACAAGCGACAGCTATCCGGGCTGATCTCATCGGCAACGATAAGACGCTGCATCTCTCCGTCGAACTGGCGGCCAATCTCGATCTTGAAATCCACAAGTTTGATCCCGACCGCCATCATGACGCCTGACATGAAATCATTCACGCGCACAGCCAGCCCGACCATATCATCAAGATCCTGATGGCTGGCCCAGTTGAAGGCAAGAATCTGATCCTCGGTAACCAGTGGATCGCCGAGCGCGTCATCCTTGAAATAAAATTCGATAATCGGGCGCGGCAGTTGCGTGCCCTCTTCAATGCCAAGCCGCTTGGACATGGACCCTGCGGCGACATTGCGCACCACCACTTCCAGCGGAATGATCTCGACCGCGCGGATAAGCTGTTCGCGCATGTTGATCCGCTTGATGAAATGCGTCGGAACGCCAATCTGGCCCAAGCCTGTCATGAAAAATTCTGACAAGAGGTTATTCAACACACCCTTGCCTTCGATCACATCGCGCTTTTCGGCATTGAACGCGGTCGCGTCATCCTTGAAATACTGGACCATTGTCCCCGGCTCCGGGCCTTCATACAGGATCTTGGCCTTGCCTTCATAAATCTTGTTGCGGCGTGCCATAAAGCTCTCCGGTTCTGTTTGGGGGTGGCGCATAGCTGTGGCTGCCCTATAGCCCAGCCGTGTCAACACCGCAAGGCAGCGTGTTTAGGTGCACGGGTCCGGTTTTCGCCTTGCAGCGCGGCGCTGCAAAGGCCATATTTCAATAAATCTTTTGACGAGGACGAGGCACGATATGAGCACCTTCAGCGAGCGTGAACGCGCATTCGAGAATAAATATGCCCATGATCAGGAAATGATGTTCAAGGCAATTGCACGGCGCAACAAGAAACTTGGTCTTTGGGCTGCGGGTCTACTGGGCAAGACCGGGCAGGCCGCCGAAGATTACGCAATAGAAGTGATCCGTGCCGATTTCGAAGAGGCGGGCCATGAAGATGTGGTGCGCAAAGTCTCGGCTGATCTTGCAGGCCACGCGGATGATGCGACCATCCGCGCCAAGATGGCCGATTTCCTGTCCGAGGCGAAGGCAGAGCTATCGGAAGGCTAAATCAGGCACCAGTTCCGCAGTCAGTAGCGAATGGGCCAGCTTTTGCGTGTCCATGAAAATCTGTCATTATCCTTATGCGGAATATGAAATTGCGTCATGCGACCCACTATGACAAGACGCAGCCAAATCTGCGCAGACCGCAGGTCTTGCGCCACGTGACCGTGAAAGGCATGACATGAGCGATGCACTCTCTGACCTGCTGGGAAAGCGCGATTGGCTTCTGGCCGATGGCGCGACTGGCACAAACCTGTTCAATATGGGGCTTGCGTCGGGCGATGCGCCTGAATTGTGGAACGCCGATGAACAGGACAAGATCCGCACACTGTATCGCAACGCGGTCGAAGCAGGCTCTGACCTGTTTCTGACCAACACATTCGGCGGCAATGCCAGCCGCCTGAAACTGCATGACGCGCAGGGCCGCGTGCGCGAGTTGAACCGGCTGGGCGCAGAACTCGGGCGCGAGATTGCGGATAAAGCAGGTCGCACCGTCATCGTGGCGGGGTCGGTCGGGCCGACAGGCGATATCATGGCACCTATGGGGTCGCTGACACATGAACTGGCTGTCGAAATGTTCCATGAACAGGCCGAAGGGCTGAAAGAAGGCGGGGCAGATGTGCTTTGGGTCGAGACGATCTCGGCCCCCGAAGAATACAAGGCCGCCGCCGAGGCTGCGGCGCTGGCGGGGATGCCGTGGTGCGGGACCATGAGCTTTGACACCGCAGGCCGCACGATGATGGGCGTCACCTCTGCCGCGATGTCGCAAATGGTGCATAAGCTGAAGCACAAGCCGCTGGCATTTGGGGCCAATTGTGGTGTGGGGGCGTCTGATTTGCTGCGCACAGTGCTGGGCTTTGTCGAGGCGGGGAGCGAATTGCCGATCATTGCCAAGGGCAATGCTGGCATTCCGAAATACCATGACGGGCATATTCATTATGATGGCACGCCTGCTTTGATGGCCGATTATGCCGTGCTTGCCCGCGATTGCGGCGCACGCATCATCGGCGGGTGCTGCGGCACGATGCCCGAACACCTGCGCGCCATGCGCCAAGCGCTGGAAACACGCGCACCCGGCCCGCGCCCCACGCTAGAGGCGATCACGCAGGCGCTGGGGGGCTTCTCTTCTGCCGTGGACGGCACAGAAGAAGGCAGCGACACAGACAACCGCCGCGCACGCACCAGCGGTCGCCGTCGGCGCAGTGACGCGTGATGTGACCGGTATTTTACGCAAAATCTGTTGCGACAGGTCGTCTGAATGCAGGGCCATGTCGCAATTGGGACAGTGCCTTGCGGCAATCTGTCCGAAATCGGATGAAGTCCATAGTGTAACCGCCGCAGCCGGCATGCCTTGAAAGGTAGCTTTCATGTCTGAAGAAGACGATATCATCCTTGCTGATCTTTCTGACGACGAACTTGTCGAACAGATGATGGATGACCTTTATGATGGTCTGAAAGAAGAGATCGAAGAAGGTGTCAACATCCTGCTTGAACGCGGCTGGACGCCGTATGACATTCTGACCAAGGCGCTGGTGGCAGGCATGACCATCGTCGGCCATGATTTCCGCGACGGCATTCTGTTTGTGCCCGAAGTGTTGCTGGCAGCCAATGCGATGAAAGCGGGGATGTTCATTCTCAAACCCTTGCTGGTAGAAACCGGCGCGCCACGCATGGGCAAGATGGTCATCGGCACGGTCAAGGGCGATATCCATGACATCGGCAAGAACCTTGTTGCCATGATGATGGAAGGTGCGGGTTTCGAGGTCGTCGATCTGGGGATCAACAACTCGGTCGAAAGCTATATGGAAGCGCTGGAAAAGGAACAACCCGACATTCTGGGCATGTCCGCGCTTCTGACCACGACAATGCCCTATATGAAGGTGGTGATCGACACGCTGATCGCAGAGAAAAAGCGCGACGATTACATCGTGCTGGTGGGCGGTGCGCCCCTGAACGAAGAATTCGGCCGCGCGATCGGGGCAGATGCCTATTGCCGCGATGCCGCTGTTGCCGTGGAGACAGCCAAGGATTTCGTTGCGCGCAAACATAACCAGATGGCGGCGGGCTGACAGCACGCCTAGTGTTCGCCACCTGACGAAAGGTTCCCGCATCCGATCCGATGCTTTCACGAGAGGCGGCTATGCGGGACTTTACGGACATAGCGATGCCCGGCGGCCTTCGGCCTTGATTCCGCGCCGGTTAAAGACCGCAACGTCCCGCCAAGCAGTTATAGGTATCTTGTGTCAGACGGCAAACACCAGCGTAAAACAGAAAGCGGGCTGCCCCAAGGGTCAGCCCGCTTTTTGAATATTTATGGCAAGAAAATAAAATTGTGGTTCAATCCACGAATGCCTTTTCCACCACATATTCGGCAGGGGCGGAATTCGCCCCCTCTGTCAGGCCCGCATCTTCGAGGATTTTCTTGACATCGAGGTTGAAAGCAAGCGAGCCGCAGACCATCGCGCGGTCCATCTTCGGGTCAAGTGGCGGAATGCCAAGATCGGTGAATACTTTTCCAGACGAGAGATTGTCGGTAACGCGGCCCATATAGGTGCTGTTTTCGCGCGTGGTGGTGGGGTAGTAAAGCAGCTTGTCGCCCACCAGTTCACCAATCAGCGGATCATCTGGTAGTGCGTCGATCAGCTCGCGGCCATAGGTCAGTTCGGCAGCCTCGCGGCAGGTATGCATGACGATCACCTGCTCATATTTTTCCCATGTTTCAGGGTCGCGCAAAAGCGAGGCAAAGGGCGCGATCCCTGTGCCCGTGGCCAGCATCCATAGCCGCTTGCCGGGCAGCAGTGCATCCAGAACCAGCGTTCCGACGGGTTTCGGACGCAGGATCAACTCATCCCCCGGCTGGATATGCTGCAAGCGCGAGGTCAGCGGCCCGTCAGGCACCTTGATGGAGTAGAATTCAAGCTCTTCATCCCAGGAGGGGGACGCGATGGAATAGGCGCGCAGCAGAGGTTTGCCATTGTCGCCCAGCAAGCCGATCATCACGAACTCGCCCGACCGAAAGCGCAGCGACCGGGGCCGCGTGCAGCGAAACGCAAACAGGCTGTCTGTGTAATGGGTCACAGATGTCACCGTCTGCGCATCTGGCAAGGTGGGGGTGGGTTTGGGTGCGATTGCGCTTTGTTCGGTCATTCGTTCGGCTTTCACTTGGAAAAGGGCGCGTGATCCTGCGCGAGAGATGTCGGCTTTGGCTAACTGTCACGGCCTGTTTACGCTTTGATTCATATCAAGATCAAGAGCAGCCTTTCTCACAGACCCCCGAGAATGTAAAATTTAATTCCGCAATAATCGCTTAAAACTTGCCCATATAAGAAAATTTTTCTATATATGCGCAGGATACAAGAAAGGAATGCGTTCATGGCCCATGATCTGGACGAATTGGACCGCCGGATCCTGATTGAATTGCAACAAGATGCAAGCCAATCCCTGGATGATATCGCGCGCAAGGTCAGTTCCAGCAAGACACCCGTCTGGAATCGTATACGCAAGCTGCGTAAGGCGGGCATCATCACGCGCGATACAGTCCTGCTGGACCCGGAAGCCCTTGGGCTGGAAGCATGTTTCTTCGTCCTGGTACGCACCTCTGCGCATGAGGCCGACTGGCAGGCGCGATTCCTGCAAGCCGTGCGCGCGCGCCCCGAAGTGATGGAGGCGCACCGACTGGCAGGCGATATCGACTATATCCTGAAAGTGCGGGTCCCCAATGCGCGGGCCTATGACCGTTTCTATCAGGCGCTGATTTCCGAGGTCACCATTCACAATGTCACGGCACTTCTATCGATGGAGGAGATCAAGTTCACGACCGAAATGCCCCTCGATCACACGAAAAGCTGATCACCTTTGGACAAATTTCCTTTAGCATCTGTTGGTTTCTGACCTATCCTTCCCGCATTCAGGGTTATCAGGAGCATATTATGCGCAGATTACTGGCCTCTTGTATTTTCATCACAATGGCGTCTGTGGCGCAGGCACAGCCCTTTCCGCAACTGTTTGATGTGCAGGATGTTGCAAGCGATGATGTGCTGAATGTCCGCGCAAAGCCGACTGCCAGTTCAGAGATCATCGGCACGCTGGCGCATGACGCCCAAGGTGTCGAGGTCGTTGCGGGCAATGACGAAGGGACCTGGGGCCGTGTGAATACTGGCGAAGGGTCTGGCTGGGTCAATCTACGATACCTGAGCGCGGGCCGGGTGCATATCGACAATTACAACCTGCCAGACGGGCTGTTTTGCTATGGGACAGAGCCGTTCTGGTCCGCCTCGAATATCGGCGGTGCGCTGCATTTCGACACGCCTGATATGCCGGGGCAGGATCTGCCCGTCTGGATCGCGCAGGATAGCGGCATTGCCGAGGATCTGCGGCGCATGGTTCATATGGGCGGCATTGGGGGACCAGCCAGCGCATTCATCTATCCTGCAAGCTGCAATGACGGGATGAGCGACCGCGAATTCGGGCTGGCGATAAGCCTGATGACTGCGCCGGATGCGCCCTTGCTGAGCGGGTGTTGCACACTCAATCGTTAAGTGCCGGGTCATCCAGCGCGGCGATCCAGCGTTCGAGGCGCGCGCGGTTATTGCCCATATCGGAATGGCCGAATCGCGCACGCGCGAATGCAAGCAGCATGGCCCCCTCGCCTGCCGGTTCGATCAGGATGGAGGTATAATCCGGGTAGCCCATCAGCTGCGTGCGGGTCAGATATGTCATATGCCCTGCCTGCACGGACCCTGCCAGCAGTGTGGCGCCATCGGCGCGGGCCACTTCATCAATCCGGGTGGCCAGCGCATCCGGGGCCAATTGAAACACCCGAGGCATGGCATCGCCCCCGACCATGCGGATCAGATGAAAATTCGGTGTGGAGGGGCGCGTGACAAGGCGCGGATCTTCGTGCCAGCGCGCAGGATCAGACGGGGCAAGCCGGATATAGGCCGCCAGGGCCAACGCCGCAGCCACCACACCCAGAAGGATCAGTTTGATCATGCGCGCCCCATCTCCTGCAAAGCCCGACAATAGATGCAGATCAGTTCCATACCGACATGCGCGCCCATGACCGCCGTCACACCTGACGGATCATGCGCAGGAGAGACTTCGACCACATCGCCACCTTTCATGTTGATGCCTGCCAACTGGCGCAGGATGACCGCCACCTGATTGGGGGTCAAGCCATTCCAGACAGGGGTACCGGTTCCGGGCGCGAAAGCCGGGTCCAGGGCATCTATGTCAAAGCTCAGATAGCATGGGGTCTGCCCCACGATTTCACGCAGCTTTGCGGCCACAGCCTTTGGTCCGGCCTCGTGCAACGCAAATGTGTCGATCACATTCATTCCCAGATAGTCCGTGCATTCTGTACGAATACCGACCTGCACCGATGTCGCGGGGTTCACCAAACCTTCGCGCACTGCCTTGTACATCATCGTGCCGTGATCCATGCGCACAGGGTCATCATCCGGCCACAGATCGGAATGCGCATCAAACTGGATCACGCTCATCGGGCCGAATTTCGCCGCATAAGCGCGCAAGATCGGTAATGTGATGTAGTGATCGCCCCCAAGCACAAGCGTGCCTGCCCCTGCTTTGAGGATCGTGGCAATATGTGCGCGCAGCGTTTCGGGGAAATCCTGTATCCGCGCGAAATCGAAGGCGAGATCGCCGTAATCAATGATGCTGTATTCGGATAACGGGTCAAACCCCCAGCCATAGGGCGGATAGCAGGGTTGCAGGCAACTGGCCTCGCGGATGGCGCGCGGCCCCATTCTTGTTCCAGCCCTGTGCGAGGCGGCCTGATCGAAAGGCACCCCCGTCACCGCCAGATCCACGCCGGTCAGATCCGTTGTATATGTGCGGCGCAAGAAGCTGGTCGCCCCGCCAAAGGTGTTTTCAAAGGCCAGCCCCTGCAAGCCTTGCCGCAAGAATGCGCTATCCGAGTCCGCGCCGGGTTTTTCAAATGCCATCTGGTTTTCCTCTGGCCTGTGGTGTTTTAACTGTAGCTTGAGAGATCAGGGACAACCCCATGCTGTATGAACCGACGGGATATGACCATAGAGACTGGCCGCAAAGCTACTGGCGCGCCAGCTGTGTCGGCCTGCCGGCCTTTCCGCCGCTGGATGGCGAAACACAGGCCGAGGTGGCGATTATCGGTGCGGGCTATGCCGGGCTGAATGCGGCGCTGGAACTGGTCGAGCAGCACAGTGCAAATGTGGCTGTGCTGGAGGCAGCGCAGCCCGGCTGGGGCGCATCGGGGCGCAATGGCGGGTTCTGCTGCCTGGGGGGCGCAAGGCTGGATGCGGGCCAGATAACCCGCCGTCTTGGGCAAGACGCCGCGACGGAGTGGAACCGGTTCACGCATGACGCGATTGCGCGTGTGCAAGACAATCTGACCCGCTACCAGATCGACGCCCAGACCACCGAGCCGGGAGAATTGACGCTGGCGGCAAGCCCACGCGCTTGGGCGAAACTGCAAGCCGAAACGCTTGATGAAGGCGCGGCGCGGCTCGATCGTAACGCGTTGCGCGAGGCAGGGCTCAACAGTTCTACCTATCTTGGTGGGGTCTACAATCGGGCCGGTTTCGGGCTGCACCCCTATGCCTATGTCACAGGGCTTGCACGTGCGGCACAAACCGCAGGTGTGCGCCTTCATGGTGACAGCCGCGTGACCCGGATCACACCTCAGGCGGGCCACTGGCGGCTGGATACCGCGACCGGGTCGGTTGTTGCAAGGCAGGTGCTTGTGGCCAGCAATGGCTACAGCAACGAGCATCTTGTCCCCTGGCTGGCGCGGCGCATTCTGCCCGCCATCTCGAATGTGATGGTCACGCGCCCGTTGACCCAGCAGGAACTGGAGGCGCAAGGCTGGACCCGGCATCTGATGGGCTATGACACCCGGTTTCTGCTGCATTACTTCCGTCTCTTGCCTGACAATCGCATGATGTATGGTGCCCGCGGGGGGCTGTCCTTCGAGCCTGTTTCCGTTGCGCAGTTTGCCCAGAGGGCGCGCGCAGAATTTGATTTGACTTTCCCCCATTTCAAACAGGCCGAAACAGAGTTTTCGTGGAATGGTCTGGTCTGCATGACAGCCACGCGCGCCCCGTTCATAGGCCCTGTCCCCGCGCAAAAAGGGCTTTGGCTTGCGCTGGGCTGGCATGGCAATGGTGTTGCCGCTGCCTCTGAGGGGGGGCGCTGTGCGGCAAGGGCGATGATCGGCAACACCCAAGCCGTCCCGGCGCTTGCGCGCCGCCCCCTGCCGCGCTTTGTCGCCCCGCGCAAATGGGCGCTTGCGGCCGCAATGGCAGTTGCAGGGCTGATCGACGGGCCGATGAAGGCCCGGGCCTGACAGGCTCAGGCCGCAGCCTGCAACATACCCTCGCGCCGAAGATGGTCATGGGTCTGATCCAGTGTCTTGCGTGCCCGAGAGATCAGCGCGTCAATATCGTCGGGTGTGATCACCAGCGGCGGCGCGATGATCAGACGGTCGCCGACATGGCGCATGACCAGATTATTGCCAAATGAATATTCGCGCGCGACAAAGCCGACCGTTCCCGGATCAGAGGCAAAACGCGCGCGGCTGGCCTTGTCCGGGGTCAGCGCAAGACTGGCCATCATGCCGCGCGACACAGCCTCGCCAACCAGCGGGTGATCGGCAAGTGAGGCCCATGCTTTCGCCAAATAAGGCGCTGTCTCGGACTGCACGCGCGCGACGATACCCTCCTCTTCCATGATACGCAGGTTTTCCAGCGCCACAGCCGCCGCGACCGGATGCCCGGAATAGGTATAGCCGTGGTTGAATTCATCCTGCGCGATCGTATGGGCCACCTCGTCACAAACGATAGAGCCGCCAATAGGCTGGTAGCCAGAGCTTAGCCCCTTTGCGATGGTCATGATATGCGGTCGGATGTCATAGCTTTGCGATCCAAACCAATGGCCCAGTCGGCCAAAGCCGGTGATCACCTCATCCGCGATCAACAGGATGCCATATTTATCAACAATGCGCTGGATTTCCGGCCAATAGCTGTCAGGCGGAATGATGACGCCCCCTGCCCCTTGTACTGGCTCGGCAATGAATGCGGCGACATTCTCTACGCCCAGTTCGAGGATCTTCTCTTCCAACTGGCGCGCTCGGGCCAGACCAAATGCCTCTGGCGTCATATCGCCCCCCTCGCCCCACCAATAGGGCTGGTCGATATGCACGATTCCGGGAATGGGCAGCCCGCCTTGTGCGTGCATGGCCGCCATGCCGCCAAGCGACCCACCGCCCATGGTCGAGCCGTGATAGCCGTTGCGGCGTGCAATGATCGTGCGGCGCTCGGGCTGGCCTTTCAGCGCCCAGTATTGCCGTACCATGCGGATATTGGTGTCATTTGCCTCTGACCCGGAGCCTGCAAAGAACACATGATTCAAGTCGCCGGGCGCGAGTTCCGCCAAACGGGCGGCCAGTGTCAGGGCTGGCACATGGCTGGTTTGAAAAAATGTATTGTAATAGGGCAATTCGCGCATCTGGCGCGCTGCCGCCTCGGCCAGTTCCTCGCGGCCATAGCCGATATTGACACACCATAGCCCCGCCATGCCGTCGATCAGTTCTGCACCGTCACTATCGGTCAGGCGCACACCACTGGCACGCGTGATAATGCGCGCGCCCTTTGCCCCAAGCGCGGCATTTGCCGTGAAGGGATGCATATGATGGGCCGCGTCCAGTGCCTGAAGCTCTGCCGTGGGTGCTATATTGGTCAGTGTCATAAAATGTTTCCTTCAGCGCAGCATTTGCGCACAGGATACCCTGCTTATGGGGCGCGTCAAGCAATTTGATCAAATTATGAAGGTAGGCCATAAACCCCTGCTTCAAGCCCCGCCTGAATATTGGCAACGCCTTGGGCAATATCGGCCGCAATCGCCGCCGACAACGCGGCCGGATCGCCTGCCTCGATGGCCGAAAGGGCGCGTTTGTGGTTATCGGGCTGTTGCAAATCCCGCCCCTGCACAGCGCCCCCGCGCGCGCCCTCCAGCCCAAGACAGACAACACGAAGCGACGGGCCGAAGCGCAACCATAATGACGCAGCGACCGCTTCCAGAACATGTGAGCCGGCACAGGCATAAAGCGTAAAGTGAAACCCGTGATTCTCGCGCAGATAGGCGGGCGTGTCGCCGCGCGCGATAGCGCCGTCCAACCGGGAATCGATTGCGTGCAAGCGCGCAACTATGTCGTCACTGCATTCAGGCAGCGCTTGCTGCGCAAGTCTGACCTCGACCGCTTCACGCATATAGCCCAGATCCGCCAAGGCACGCATATCCAGTTTTGGCACACAGACGCGGCGGTTGCCCAGCAATTGCAGCGCGCCCTCTGCGATCAATCTACGGATGGCCTCGCGCACGGGGGTCATTCCCAGGCCAAGCTGCTGCACCAGCCCCTCGATCGTGACCGCAGCACCCGGCGCCAACTCGCCAAACAACACCATGTCACGCAATGAAAGATATGCAATCTGATGCGCAGGCAGCCGGTCGGTCATATCTTTTCTTCCATCAAATTCCTACAACACGCATTCGCGCATTTTCTTGCTTCAAATACTCAAAAAAACGCCGGGCGTCAGCCCGACGTTTCCATCTGTTGCCAATGTGCAAGGCAGCATCAGAAAAAGGCCTGCAGCCCGGTCTGCGCCCGCCCGAGGATCAACGCATGGATATCGTGGGTGCCTTCATAGGTGTTCACTGTCTCAAGGTTCATCATATGGCGGATCACCTGATACTCTTCCGAGATGCCATTGCCGCCATGCATGTCGCGGGCCATGCGCGCGATATCCAGCGCCTTGCCGCAATTATTGCGCTTGATCAGGCTGATCATTTCGGGTGCTGCCTGCGCGTCATCCATCAGGCGGCCCACTTGCAATGCGGCCTGCAAGCCCAGCGTGATTTCAGTCTGCATATCGGCCAGTTTCTTCTGGAAAAGCTGCGTCTGGGCCAATGGCTTGTTGAATTGCTTGCGGTCCAGCCCGTATTGGCGCGCGGCATGCCAGCAGGACTCAGCCGCCCCCATCACACCCCATGCAATGCCGTAGCGTGCACGGTTCAGACACCCGAATGGCCCTTTCAGCCCTGCGACATTGGGCAAAAGCGCATCTTCGCCCACCTCGACCCCGTCCATCACGATCTCGCCTGTGGTTGAGGCGCGCAAGGACAGCTTCCCCTCGATTTTCGGGGCAGACAGCCCTTTCATCCCCTTTTCCAGCACGAATCCCCGAATCTTGCCGTCATGCGCATCGGATTTCGCCCAGACAACAAAGACATCCGCAAAGGGGCTGTTGGAAATCCACATCTTGGTGCCCGTCAACCGGTAGCCGGTCGCCGTCTTTTCTGCGCGCGTCTTCATCCCTGCCGGGTCAGAGCCAGCGTCAGGCTCTGTCAGTCCAAAGCAGCCGATCAACGCACCAGAGGCCAGCCCCGGCAGGTATTTCTGTCGCTGCGCTTCCGAGCCGTAGGCATAGATCGGATAGATCACCAGTGACGATTGCACAGACATCATTGACCGATAGCCCGAATCCACGCGCTCGATCTCGCGCGCGATCAGCCCATAGGTCACATAAGACGCGCCAAGCCCGCCATATTCTTCGGGCAGTGTGGCACCAAGCAATCCCGCCTCCCCCATCAGGCGGAACAATTCCGGGTCCGATGTCTCGTCGCGATAGGCGGCAATGACCCGCGGTTGCAGCACAGTCTGCGCGAATTCATGCGCAGCATCGCGCAGCATACGTTCATCTTCGGTCAGTTGGGTTTCCAGCCGCAAGGTATCTTCCCAGTTAAACTTTCCCAGATCAGGCGCATCCTTGGCTTTGAGCGCAGGTTTGTCGAGTGGCATGGCAACCTCCTTGCATCGCATAACGGTTGGCAACAGGATATATCGAACCTCTCGCCCATAAGAAAGATGAAGACGCATGAATTCGCTTGGGCGCGATGGCGCTTGCGATGGGGCGCGGCGATTGCAATAACGGCGCATGGCCAAATCTCTTCCCCAGTTTTCCTGCACAGCCTGCGGCGCGACCCATCGCAAATGGGCCGGGCGCTGCGAAGCATGTGGTGCCTGGAACAGTATTGTTGAGGATAAACCCGTTTCCGCTGGTCCCGGCACGCGCCTTGGCAAAGGGCGCAACATCGCCTTAAGCACACTTGCTGAATCCGAGGCGCCACCGCCGCGCAGCGCATCAAACATGGCGGAACTCGACCGCGTTCTGGGAGGCGGGCTGGTCGCGGCGTCTGCCATTCTGGTGGGGGGTGATCCGGGCATCGGCAAATCGACCTTGCTGCTGCAAGCGGTCGCGGCTTTTGCCAATTCCGGTCTGAGTTGCATGTATATTTCGGGCGAGGAGGCCGCCGCACAGGTCCGGCTGCGCGCCGCGCGTCTGGGCTTGGCACAGGCCAAGGTGCAACTGGGCGCTGAAACCAGCTTGCGCGACATTCTGTCAACGCTTGATACAGAATGCCCTGATCTGGTGGTCATTGATTCGATTCAGACCATGTGGCTCGATACGGTCGAATCGGCCCCGGGTTCTGTCAGTCAGGTGCGGGCCGCCGCGCATGAGCTGGTCAGTTTCGCCAAGCGTCGCGGGGTATCTGTGGTGCTGGTGGGCCATGTCACCAAAGAAGGCCAGATCGCGGGGCCGCGCGTGGTCGAGCATATGGTCGATACGGTCCTCTATTTCGAGGGAGAGCGCGGTCACCAGTTTCGGATCCTGCGCGCTGTGAAGAATCGTTTTGGCCCTGCGGATGAAATTGGCGTGTTTGAAATGACCGGCGCGGGTCTGGCCGAAGTGTCCAACCCCTCGGCGCTGTTTCTATCCGAGCGCGGCACCCCTGCCCCCGGTTCGGTTGTGTTTGCAGGCATTGAGGGCACGCGCCCGATGCTGACAGAAATTCAGGCGCTGGTTGCCCCCTCAACGCTGGGTACCCCGCGTCGCACTGTCGTGGGGCTGGATTCGGCGCGGCTATCCACCATTCTCGCCGTGCTGGAGGCGCGTTGCGGCATTCCCTTTGCGGGCATGGACGTGTTCATGAATGTTGCCGGGGGCATTCGTGTGCATGAACCCGCCGCCGATCTGGCCATTGCTTGCGCACTTCTTTCTGCGCGGGAAGATATTGCTTTGCCCGCCGAAACAGTTGTTTTTGGGGAAATAAGTCTGTCTGGCGCGCTAAGACCTGTCAGCCAGACCGAAAACAGGTTGAAAGAAGCGCAAAAACTTGGTTTTTGCGAAGCGATTGCACCCCGGCTGCTGAAACCTGCCACGATACCGGGTATTGTATTGAAGGAAATGCCCGATCTGGCAGAAGTGGTCGGGCAGGTATTTGGCGCTGGTTGAGTGTGGCGCATGAAATAGGAGACGGGCATGGAAGGCTTTAACATCGTTGATGCCGGCGTTGCGGTGGTCATCATCGTGTCAGGCATCCTGGCATATTCGCGCGGCTTCATGCGCGAGGCGCTGGCCATCCTCGGCTGGGTCGCGGCCGCCGTGCTGGCCTTCATCTTTGCCCCGGCAGTGCAGCCATTGGTGCGCGAAATCCCCTATCTTGGCAGTTTTCTGGGCGATAGCTGCGAATTGACTGTGATCGCGTCTTTCGCGGTGGTCTTTGCAGTGGTGCTGGTTCTTGCCGCCCTCTTTACCCCGCTGTTTTCGTCATTCGTGCGCAATTCAGCGATTGGGGGTGTGGACCAAGGCGCAGGCTTCCTGTTCGGGATCGCACGGGGGATATTGCTGGTGGCCATTGCGTTGCTGGTCTTTGACCGCGCGGTTCCGCAAGGATCAGTCGAAATGGTCGAGCAATCGCGTTCCGCATCCGTATTCGCCCAGCTTTCGGGCAACCTGAATGAGGCCGTTCCAGAGGATGCACCAAACTGGCTGGTGCAAAAATATGAGGAACTGGTGTCGAATTGTCGCTGATGTGAGGCGTTCAGCGCGTGACAGCGCTGAACAGATGCGTTACAGCGTCGCAATCTGCCAATGATATGCGAGTGCTCCATGCTCAGCCATCCGTTCGATGACGACAAGCTGCGTGAAGAATGCGGCGTTTTTGGGTGTATCGGGGTCGAGGATGCGGCGAATTTCGTAGCCCTTGGACTTCATGCCCTGCAGCATCGCGGACAGGAAGCGGGAGGGATCATCACGCATCATCCTGAAACCGGTTTTCACTCTGCCCATAGGTTCGGGCTGGTCCGCGACAACTTCACCAAATCAGGTGTGATCGAATCGCTGCCCGGCTCTATCGGGATCGGGCATGTGCGCTATTCCACGGCGGGGTCCAAAGGGGCCACGCAGATCCGTGATGTGCAGCCTTTCTTTGGTGAATTTGCCATGGGCGGGGCGGCACTGGCGCATAACGGCAATATCACCAATGCCGATTCGATTCGGCGTGAATTGATCGAGCGTGGATCAATCTTCCAGTCCAGTTCAGACAGTGAATGCCTGATCCACCTCATGGCACGGTCGTTTCAGAAAACCATTCCGGAACGGATGAAAGACGCCCTGCGCCGTGCAGAAGGGGCGTTTTCCATCGTGGCGATGACGCGCACCAAACTGATTGGTGTCCGTGACCCGCTGGGCGTGCGCCCGCTTGTGCTGGGGCGTTTGCATCAGGGCTGGGTTCTGGCATCCGAGACATGCGCGCTGGACATTATCGGCGCTGAGTTTGAGCGCGAGATTGAACCGGGTGAAATGGTTGTGATCAGCGAAAAAGGTGTTGAAAGCGTTCAGCCCTTTGCCGCGCAAAAATCGCGCTTCTGTATCTTTGAACACGTCTATTTTTCGCGCCCTGACAGCTTTTTCGGTGGCCGTTCGGTCTATGAGACGCGCCGCCAGATCGGGGTGGAACTTGCCCGCGAAACCCCGGTCGAGGCCGATCTGGTTTGCCCTATTCCCGATAGCGGCACACCTGCCGCGATTGGGTATAGTCAGGAATCCGGCATACCTTTCGCGCTGGGGATCACGCGCAACCAGTATATGGGCCGCACCTTTATCGAGCCGTCACAGGCGATCCGGTCCATGGGGGTCCGGCTGAAGCTGAACGTGAACCGCGCGCTGATCCGGGGCAAGCGGATCATTCTGGTAGATGATTCGGTTGTTCGCGGCACAACCAGCCAGAAGATCAAGGAAATGATCCTTGAGGCGGGCGCGGCCGAAGTTCATTTCCGTATCGCCTCGCCCCCGACAGCATGGCCATGTTTCTATGGCGTCGACACGCCAGAGCGCGAAAACCTGCTTGCGGCGAATATGACCGAAGAAGAAATGCGCGACCATATCGGGGTGGACAGCCTGAAATTTGTCACACTGGACGGGCTGTATCGCGCCGCAGGCGAAGCGGGGGGCCGCAACAATAGCTGCCCTCAATATTGCGATGCCTGCTTCTCGGGGGAATACCCGGTAGCACCGCATGACATGATCGAGCGTGGCTTCACCCCCAAACAAGCGGCGGAATGACCGAAGGCATTTCGTTCCGCCCGCATCACTTCCTGTGCACGCTGGGGTTTCAGGGCAAAGGCTATTCCGGTGCTTTCACCCAGAATATGGCTGCAATCGTAAACCGGCTTCGCGCGCCTGACGGCGGCGCGGTTCGGATACAGGTCACATATCAGGCCGATAGCATCTGCGCCCCCTGCCCCCACAAGCGCGGTTTATCCTGTAAGGAAGCTGCAAAGATCAACACCCTCGACACGCGCCACGCGGATGCATTGTCATTGCGCGATGGCGATAGCCTGACATGGGCCGAGGCACAGGCGCGTATCGTGGCGCGCGTGCCGCAAGGGTCGCTTGAACAGCTCTGCGGGGGCTGCCAATGGCTGGAGCTTGGCTTGTGTGAAACCGCATTGTCAGCCTTGCACATGCGCCACAAGGAAAAAGGGCGGGGATAATCCCCGCCCTTTCAACGTTTTAAAACATGTGTCTCGTTTAGCCAAGGCGCGATTTCAGCGCGGCAAAAGCGCCGGTGACGATCAGGGCAGCGGCGGCTGCCTTGACGAAGGCACCCAGAACAAACGGCACTGCACCCGCAGCAATCGCGCCATTCATATCCAGCGGCGTGATCGTCCAGAGCCACAGAACACCGGGCACGAACAGCAAAAGGCCGGGAACCAGTGCAGCCGCGAACAGGCGCAGAAAACCACGGTTCAGACCGCGCTCGACCATCAGCCCTGTCAGCCATGCCATCGCAACGAAGCCGATCAAAAACCCGCCTGTCGGCCCGACAAGATGAACCGCCCCTGCAGCGCCGCCAGCAAAGAGCGGAAAGCCCATCGCGCCCTGCGCCAGATAAACGATCAGCGTCGCCCCTGCCAGCCTTGCCCCATAGGTCAGCCCGATCAGCGAAATCGCCAATGTCTGCAATGTCATTGGCACCGGGAACATGGGCACGCTGACTTGTGCGGACATGCCCACCAGAACGGAACCGAAAAGAACCATCGCCACTTTACGCAGGATCGTGTCATTGCCACCAAGCGCTGTGACCAAGGGAGTAGAGTGAGCCATCTAGGACACCTTTTGTTGAAGCGAGTTTGTCACGTTATGCGACAGCAGGGCCTTCGTGGCAAGAGTGTGCAGCAATCTGGGAGCGCGTGTTTTGCAACACTGGCCCGCGCCTGCCCCCTTTTGCTTGCGCTTGTGCGCCGAAACCGCTATTGCGCAGCAACCTTCCGCCAGTTTTGGAACCGGTGCAGCTCTCGTAGGCAGGGGTGGAAGGGTGGAACCTGTCTTTTGAAATGCACCCATGACACAGATTGGAGATCGCATGCCGCTATACGAGCATGTCATGATCGCGCGTCAGGACCTGTCGAACACACAGGCCGAAGCGCTGATTGAACATTTTGGCGCTGTTCTGGCCGATAATGGCGGAACACTCGTGGATCACGAGTATTGGGGCGTCAAGACAATGGCCTACAAGATCAACAAGAACCGCAAGGGGCACTATGCCTTTCTGCGCACCAATGCCCCTGCCGAAGCAGTGCAGGAGATGGAACGCCTGATGCGTCTGCATGATGACGTAATGCGCGTGCTGACCATCAAGGTGGATGCGCATGAAGAGGGCCCCTCGGTCCAGATGCAGAAACGGGATGACCGCGGCGAACGTGGCGACCGTGAACCGCGTCGTCGGGCATCGTGAAGGAGATCTGAGATATGGCTACAAAACCGTTTTTCCGCCGCCGCAAGGTTTGCCCCTTCTCTGGCGACAACGCGCCCGCAATCGACTACAAAGACACACGTCTGCTACAGCGCTATATTTCCGAGCGTGGCAAGATCGTGCCTTCGCGCATCACCGCCGTATCAGCGAAGAAGCAGCGTGAACTGGCCCGCGCCATCAAGCGCGCACGGTTTCTGGCATTGCTGCCCTACGCTGTGAAATAAGGAGAACGACACATGCAAGTTATCCTTTTGGAACGCGTGGCCAAGCTTGGCCAGATGGGCGACGTGGTCAACGTCAAGCCCGGCTATGCGCGCAATTACCTGCTGCCACAGGGCAAGGCCCTGCGCGCGTCCAACGACAACATCAAGTCGTTCGAAGTGCGCAAGGCAGAACTTGAAGCCCAGAACCTCGAAACCCGCAAGGAAGCGCAAGCCGTTGCTGCGCGTCTGGAAGGCGAGACCTATGTCGTGATCCGTCAGGCATCTGACGGCGGCGCGCTTTACGGGTCTGTCAGCCCGCGTGATGTTGCCGATCTGCTGGCAGAAGCTGGCGTCAAGATTGATCGCCGTCAAATCGTGATCACGACACCGATCAAGGTTCTTGGCCTGCACACAGCGCTGATCAACCTGCACCCCGAAGTGGATGTGGAAGTTGGTCTGAACGTCGCACGTTCGGCAGAGGAGGCAGAATTGCAAGCCTCGGGCAAGTCGATTCAGGAACTGGCTGCTGAAGAAGAAGCCGCTGCTGAATTCGAAATCTCTGAACTGTTCGACGACATCGGTGCCGCTGGCATGGATGAAGATGACCAGCGCGGCAGCGACGAGCAGCGCGAGTCCTGAAGCCTGCCTAAGGTAGAAAAGTCAAATGCCCGCCTAAATGGCGGGCATTTTTGTGGAATGTTGTTCTATTTTCTGGTCAATCTTCGGTATTTTATCACAAGTCTCTCGCGTTTAAGGGGATTTCCCGCTTATTCGTCTTGCTGAACTTGTTAAAGCAGCACTTGCGCTATACATATTCACTTAATTGAACATATCAAAAACAACCCGGATAACTGGCCGCAATACGGCCTATCTCGACAGGATGCACACCATGTCGCTTCAAACTGACCTTGCCGATGACGAGAGCCTAGAACTCGACGCAGCCCAGTATGGTGAAGATGCGGGCTGTTCCGAACTTGAACCTGTGGACATGCTGGAACAGGCGCAAGCCGCGTCATGTTTTCTGAAAGCGCTTGCGCATGAGGGCCGCTTGATGATTCTGTGCCATCTCTCCTCTGGTGAGAAATCGGTGACAGAGCTTGAGAACCTGTTGAAATCGCGACAGGCTGCGGTCAGCCAGCAACTTGCGCGGCTTCGGCTGGAAGGGATTGTATCCAGCCGTCGCGAAGGCAAGACCATCTACTATGCCCTGCACGACCCCAAGGCCGCGCGCCTGATCGGGGTTGTGTATGATATGTTCTGCGCACAAGAAAAGTCCTGATTTTCCGTGACGCTGTGGCGTCTCATGGCTATACTCGAACCGAGGGGAGCGTTTAGAAGCCGGGCGCTCCTGCGGAGGAAATAACCATGTGGGATGTGTCACCCTCAATATTGGCGGGTGTTGCGGGTGCGATTGGAGGCATAAGCCTTGGCTATGCCGCGCGAATGGGCGATTTCTGCACCTTGAACGCCATCGAGAGTGCGGCCTATGGCGGCGACCAACGTCGCGCGCGGCTTTGGGGCGTTGTGCTGGGTGTTGCGATCCTTGTGCTGTTTGCTGCCGAGGCGATGGGTTTCGCGCTGATTTCCCAAAGCCCGTATCACCTGATCGCCTTCGACCCGTTGGCGGCCATTTTTGGCGGGCTGATGTTCGGCTATGGCATGGCGCTTGCGGGCAATTGTGGTTTTGGGGCGCTGGTGCGGCTGGGTGGCGGTGACCTGCGGTCATTTCTGATCGTGATGATGATGGCAGTCGCTGGTTTCATCACACTGGCAGGGCCGCTTTCCCCCCTGCGCGTGGCGCTGTTTCCACAGATCGAAGCAGACAGCCCGCAAGGATTCGCGCATGCTTTTGCCGCGATGACGGGGCTTTCGCCATTGCTGGTTGCGGTGCCTGTGGGATTGCTGCTGATCGGGGTCGGCCTTGCGCATCCGCATTTGCGCCAGTCCCCGCGCACGATTGCATGGGGTGTCGTGGTCGGGGTGTCACTGGCCTATGCGTTTATCGCAACATCGGTGCTGCGCATGGGAACACTGGAAGCCATCCCCGTCGAAGGCTTCACATTTACTGCCCCTCTTGGCCGGACGATCCTGTATCTGATGACCTCTAGTGCGGGGGGGCTGAATTTTGCAGTGGGTTCTGTTGTCGGTGTCGTTGCGGGTGCGGCGCTTGCGGCTGCATGGCGCAAGCGCTTTCGCTGGGAAGCCTGCGAAGACCCGCGCGAATTGGGCCGTCAGGTTGCTGGCGCCTGTCTGATGGGTGTTGGCGGTGTGATCGCCGTTGGCTGTTCTGTGGGTCAGGGTGCGTCGGCAATGGCGACGCTGGCGTTTTCGGCACCACTGGTGTTCATCAGCATCGTTGCAGGCGCGATGTTCGGGCTTCGGCAGCTTTTACGCGGATTCCAATCGGCCTGAGCTGAGCTTTAGGGCAAAAGCTGACGCCCGACAGGCACGAAGATACCTCTCGCGCGATTCCCTGCAACGCGGAGCAAAGGGCGTCAGCCCTCTGCTGCCGCCCTCACCCGCATGACGCAAACATCCGAGTGCCAAACGGGAACGCCCCCACAGCCTTGAAAAAGGCCAAGGTCGTGGGGGACGAACAGAAGCGCTGGCCTCAGAGGGTCACCAAACGCACCAGCGCTCAAGCAATAACATTGGCCTCTGGTCCATAGGGGAAGCCGGTTATATTCTCGGCCCCATCTTCTGTCATGATGACAATGTCATGCTCGCGATATCCGCCAGCGCCGGGTTGGCCTTCGGGGATTGTCAGCATCGGCTCCATCGAAATGACCATGCCCGGTTCCAGCACCGTGTCGATATCTTCGCGCAACTCCAGCCCTGCTTCGCGCCCGTAGTAATGGGACAGCACACCAAAGGAATGCCCATAGCCAAAACTTCGATATTGCAGCAGGTCATGTTCTGCGAAAAACGCATTAATCGCGGCGGTCACCTCTGAACAACGCGCCCCCGGTTTTAGCAACGACAGCCCCAGTTCATGCGCAGCAACATTGGCCTGCCAGATGCGCAGGCTGTCGGCATCAACATCGCCCAGAAACAGGGTCCGCTCCAATGCCGTATAATAGCCTGAAATCATCGGAAAGGTGTTCAGCGACAGGATATCTCCATGTTCCAGCTTGCGCGATGTGACCGGGTTATGCGCACCATCGGTGTTGATCCCGGACTGGAACCAGACCCAGCTATCGCGATATTCGGCCTGTGGAAAGCGACGCGCAATCTCCAACTCCATTGCATCGCGGCCCGCCATCGAAATGTCAATCTCGCGCGCACCGGGCCGGATTGCATCGCGGATTGCGGCACCGCCCAGATCGGCAACATTTGCCCCGGCGCGGATAAGGTCACATTCAGCCGGTGATTTGCGCATTCGTTGCTGCATTGTGGCCGGGGCCAGATCCATCTTGGCCACAGGGGCCAGAAACGCATCCAGCAAGCCTGCCTGCGCCAGTGTCAGATGGTCGCCTTCATACCCCACGCGCCGCCCCTGCCCGGCGACGTGGGCCACGGCGCGCCAGAAATTATCGCGCTCCCAGTCTGTATAGGTCAGGTTGTCGCCATATCCGCGCCGCCACGGCTGCGCGCCGTCTATGCCCGCGCTAAGCGTGACGCTGTCCTGCATGGTGACCACCAGCCCATAGGGCCGCCCGAAACTGCAATACAGAAAACCCGAATAATACGCGATATTGTGCATAGAGGTGAAGACCGCCACCTCAACCCCTTCGCGCGCCATGATTGCGCGCAGTCCCTGCAAGCGCTGCGCATATTCTTCCGGCGCGAATGGCAACACGCGGCTGCCTTGGTGGAACCTGAAATATTGTGGACGGTCTTGCATCGCCCCCTCCTGTGTCTTGTCGGGGCTGATGGCATCTGACCCAGCCCGAGAGAGACCCCGGCGTTCAGGGCCGCACACACCCAATGCAGGTGCATCTCTGGGTTGGGCCGCGATTTGCGACCTTTGACCACGACGCCATCGCGGTCAATCAAGAGAGTAAACTAGGAAAACAACGACTGACAAGACCGGATTGCTTGCGAACCGCTTTCAGACAGGGCATCACATCACAGAGTAATTGAGTAAGAAGCCCCATGAGCCGAATCTGCCAGATTGAGATAGATGATAGCGGGTTGCCGACCCCAACACCCGAGATTGAACAAGAACGCAAAGTTGCGGTTTTTGACCTGCTGGAAGATAATTCCTTCAGGCTGCTTGCGCGCGAAGGGCAAAAAGCGCCTGAAGGCCCCTTTGCCATGCGCCTCGCCATACGCGACCGGCGCCTTGTTATCGCAGTGAATGACGAAGCCGGGGCCGCTTTGGGTGAAGTTTTGCTATCCCTTGGCCCGTTCCGGCAGGTGGTGAAGGATTATTACCAGATCTGCGGCAGCTACTTCGATGCTGTCAAACGCCTGCCACCAAGCCAGATTGAAGCCATCGACATGGCGCGGCGCGGTATTCACAACGAGGGTGCGCGCATTTTGCAAGAGCGACTGGAGGGCAAGGCCGATATGGATATCGACACCGCCCGCAGGCTGTTTACCCTGATCTGCGTTTTGCATTTCGGGGGCTGAATGGCGAACCGTTTCCCTTCTTCGGTACTGTTTTGCTGCGACCACAATTCAGTGCGCTCGCCCATCGCAGAAGGGTTGATGAAAAAGCTCTATGGTCAGCGCGCCTATGTCCAGTCAGCAGGCGTGCGCAATGACCGCGAAGTGGATGGGTTTTCTGTGGCCGTCAGCCTTGAAGAAGGGGTGGAACTGGACCGCCATCGCGCCCGTTCGTTCGAGGAGATGGTGGATTGGGGCGATGACCTGTCAGGGTTTGATCTGATAGTAGCCTTGTCACCTGCCAGCCAGAGGCAAGCGCTGGAACTGACCCGCTTTGCCCATATAGATGTGGAATACTGGCCGATCATGGACCCGTCCGGCCTTGGCGAAACCCGCGAGGCCAAGCTTGCCGCCTATCGACAGGTGCGCGATCAGATCAAGGAACGACTACTGGCCCGCTTCGGGCCACCGACAGAAGGGTAGAGCATGAGCCGCGAGATTATCGAACGTTACTTCAACGCTTTCAATTCAGGCGACACGGACACCATGCTGGCTCTGGTCAGCGATAATGTGCAGCATTTCGTCAATCAGGGCGATATGCGCGAGGGGCGCGGAAAATTCGCAGAGTTTTGCGGCCATATGGGCGTCAGCTACCGCGAGGAGCTGCACGATATGGTCGTCTTCGTTACTGAGGATGGCACACGCGCGGCAGCAGAATTCACCGTGCATGGCGAATATCTGCAAACTGATCCCGGCCTGCCAGAGGCCAATGGCCAGAAATATGTCCTGCCGGCGGGGTCGTTCTTCTCGCTTGAAGGGGGCAAGATCACCCGCATCACCACATATTACAACCTGCAAGACTGGATCTCACAGGTCAGCGCATGACATTGCGGTTTGAAGCCCTTAGCGGAACGCAAAGCGCGCCTGTCATTGACGGGCTGGCCGCTTTGCGCATCAAGGTTTTTCGGGACTGGCCGTATTTATATGACGGCGATCTGGACTATGAGCGCAGCTATCTGCAAGCTTACCGTGACAACCCGCGCGCGATTATCGTGGCGGCCTTTGATGGGCCGGAACTGGTTGGCGCGTCAACCGGGCTTCCGCTTGCAGATGCAGATGCGGAATTTGCGCAGGCCTTTCGGAACACTGACCTGGACATTACCAAGATCTTCTACTGTGCCGAATCTGTTCTACTGCCGCAATATCGCGGGCAAGGCGCGGGCCATCGCTTCTTTGACCTGCGCGAAAATCACGCGCGCAAGCTTGGCTATACAAAAGCCGCGTTTTGCAGCGTGATCCGGCCAGCCGACCACCCTGCCCGCCCGGACACCTATCGCCCCCTCGATGCCTTCTGGCATGCGCGGGGCTATGCACCGTTGGAGTCGGTCATAGCCCGGTTCAGCTGGCGCGATCTTGGCGCGGAAGAAGACAGCCTCAAACCCCTGCAATTCTGGATGAGGGACTTATGAAAATCGCAACTGCGGCCTACCCGCTCGACTTTTTGCCCGATTGGGCAGCCTATCAGGCGAAAATCTCGGATTGGGTGGCACGGGCCGCCGATGACGGGGCAGATTTGCTCGTCTTTCCCGAATATGGGGCGATGGAACTGGCAAGCCTTGGCGGCGCCGCTGTCGCAGCCGATCTGGAAGCCGCGCTGCACGAGGTGATGCGCCACAGCGCAGCGGTCACGGATTTGCATTGCGCGCTTGCGCGGCAACACGGCGTTCACATTCTTGGCGCAAGTGGTCCCGCGCAGGATGTCAGCGCCCGTCCCGTGAACCGCGCAGTCCTGTATGGCCCTGACGGGGTTATCGGGCATCAGGACAAGCAGATCATGACCCGGTTCGAGCGTGAGGAATGGGACATCGCGCCCGGCAGCGGGTTGCGCGTGTTTGACACCGCGGTTGGCAAGCTGGGCATCGTGATCTGTTATGACAGTGAATTCCCGCTTCTGGCGCGCGCATTGACAGAAGCTGGCGCAGAAATCTTGCTGGTCCCGTCAGCCACTGAAGCTTTGGCAGGCTATACGCGCGTCAAGGTGGGTGCGATGGCGCGAGCGCTTGAAAATCAATGTGTTGCGGTGCATTCGCCGACAGTCGGCCCGGCCGAGTGGTGCCCTGCGGTGGATCAGAATACAGGCGCCGCCGCTATCTACGGCCCGCCCGATCTGGGCTTTCCTGAAACTGGTATCGTGGCGCAGACAGCGCTCAATTCACCCGGCTGGGCCATCGCAGAGGTCAGCCTAGAGGCCATTGCGCGCGTACGCCGCGAAGGTGCGGTTCTGAACCATGCGCATTGGGATGAACAGCAAGCACGCATTTCATTGCCCGTTGAGCACTGCAAACCCCTATAAAAGGCTTGAAAACCCCGCGTATTGCGCGCATTTAAGCGTCGCACGGTTTCCGTGCGACGTGCAAAGATGGAGTTACCATGGCCAAGGAAGAACTGCTCGAATTCCCCGGTGTCGTGAAGGAACTTCTGCCAAATGCGACATTTCGGGTCGAGCTGGAAAACGGCCATGAAATCAACGCACATATGGCAGGCAAGATGCGCAAGAACCGCATCCGTGTTCTGGTCGGCGACAAGGTTCAGGTGGAAATGACCCCCTATGACCTGACAAAGGGTCGTATCAATTACCGTTTCAAATAAGCCATGCGCCTGATTCTAGGCTCTGGCAGCCCACGCCGAAAAGAGATTCTGGCGGGGTTGGGAATCATTCCTGACGCAGTAATTGCGGCAGATATAGACGAGACGCCGCAAAAGGGCGAACTGCCCCGCCCCTATTGCGAACGCGTGACACGCGCCAAGCTGGACGCAATCGCCTCGGACCCCGATGATATCGTGCTGGTGGCTGATACCACGGTTGCACTGGGCCGTCGCATATTGGGCAAGCCCGAGAATGCCGCACAGGCGGCGGAGTATCTGCTCAAACTGTCTGGACGACGACATAATGTCATAACCGCACTTGCTGTGCGGCGCGGGGCACAACACTGGGCGCGCACGCAAGTCACAGCGGTCAAGATGAAACGCCTCTCGGATGTAGAATTGAACGACTATCTTGCATCTGGCGAGTGGCAAGGAAAAGCAGGCGGATATGCTATTCAGGGCCGTGGCGGGGCTTTCATTCCGTGGATACAGGGGTCATTTACCGGCGTGATGGGCTTGCCGGCGATGGAGACAGCGCAAATCTTGCGCGCCGCAGGGCTGAGGTGGGACACATGAAAGGCAGCGTGATCGCACTGGACCAGTTTCAAGGCCGCGAAGCGGCTGCGCGTATGGTCGACGGTCGTCTGGTAGACTTGCTGATCGCCGCAGATGACGACACGCTTGCCCCTGAAACGCTGTGCCGGGGCAAACTGGGTCGCCCGGTCAAAGGTCTTGGTGGTGCGTTTGTGGACTTGCCTGGCGGCCAGAGTGGCTTTCTGCGCCAGACCAAAGGGCTGCGGCCGGGAATGTCGCTGCTGGTGCAGGTAACCGGCTGGGCAGAGTCGGGCAAGGCCCTGCCACTTGGCACCCGCCTGATGTTCAAAAGCCGCTATGCGATCATCACGCCAGACGCGCCGGGGCTGAATGTCTCGCGCCAGATTGACGACCCTGCGCGACATGCCGAGTTGTCGCAACTGGCACAAGACGCCATGTCAGGCGCAGACCCGGCACTTGGGCTTATTCTGCGCTCGGCCTGTGAGGGGGCCGACGATGACGACATTCTGGCAGACATTGCGCAAATGCGCGATCTGGCCGAAGCTGTGCTCGTCGACACCGAAGGCGCGCCCGAAATCCTTGTGGATGCGCCCTCCCCGCATCTGGCCGCATGGCGCGACTGGCCAGAACCCGACACGCTGGACGACACAACGGGCAGCTTCTCGCGTCATGACGTGACCGAAGCGATCGAGCTTTTGCTACAGCCTGAAACCGGCCTGCCAAACGGGGCGTCGATGGTGATCGAACCCACCCGCGCCCTGATTGCCGTCGATGTCAACACTGGCCCCGACACAAGCCCAGCAGCAGGGTTGAAGGCGAATATCGCCTGTGTGCGCGACTTGCCGCGCCAATTACGCCTGCGCGGCATAGGTGGTCAGATCGTGATTGATTTTGCGCCCTTTCCCAAAAAAGAGCGCCAGATCCTCGAACAATCCCTGCGCGCCGCCTTTCGCAATGACGGGCGCGATGTGTCGCTGGCGGGATGGACACCGCTGGGAAATTTCGAACTGACCCGCAAACGCGACCGAATGCCCTTGAAACTGATGCTGAGATGAAATGCCCAATCTGCAAAAAGCCGGCAGATCCGGCATATCGCCCGTTTTGTTCACGGCGCTGCGCCGATGTGGATCTGGCACGATGGTTCCGTGAAGATTACGCAATTCCGGTGCCCTTGACCGAGGAAGATGATGACCCGTCTGATCCGGTCGGGAAAGATGATCAAGCTTAGCGACAGTTTTTTTTCAAAGCCTCTGGACAGTACCGAATCCCTGCAATAAGACACCCTCACCCAGCGCGAAACAGCCGCGCTTCGCATCGAAAGATGCACCCGTGCCCGGGTAGCTCAGGGGTAGAGCAGTGGATTGAAAATCCTCGTGTCGGTGGTTCGATTCCGCCCCCGGGCACCACTCTTAACACGGTTTAAGGTCGGTTGCAGTCTTTGCTTGACCGCTGTGATGTGTTCGGTCCGAATATTTTGAATTTGAGCAAATCCACCCGTTCCATCGGCGTGAAGGCTTCCCTCTTCCGTTGTGGCATGGTAAGGGCCGCGACGACTGGGCGCGACGCTCGGATTGACATTTTTCTGGAGAATACCATGGCTACTGAACGTACGCTGTCGATTATCAAACCCGACGCGACCAACCGCAACCTGACCGGCAAGATAAATGCCAAATTCGAAGAAGCGGGTCTGCGCATCATCGCGCAAAAGCGCATTCATCTGACCAAGGCTCAGGCTGGTAAATTCTACGAAGTACATGCCGAGCGCCCCTTCTATGATGAATTGTGCGAATTCATGGCCTCTGCCCCCGTTGTCGCGCAGGTTCTGGAAGGCGAAGGTGCAATTGCCAAGAACCGCGAAGTCATGGGCGCGACCAATCCCGCCGATGCCGCTGCTGGTACGATCCGCGCGGAATTTGCGCAGTCGGTTGGCGAAAACTCGGTTCACGGGTCTGATGCGCCGGAAACAGCCGCTGCCGAGATTGCCTTTTTCTTCTCTGGTCTGGAACTGGTCGGCTGAAGCCACTCAGCGCGCGACAGCCCCCTTCTCGGGCACTGCGCGGTAATGTTTGTGTAATAGACGCTGGCCCCGGATATGATCCGGGGCCATTTTTGTAAAACACGGGCTAACCTGTTGTGGCATTTACCAATGCCCGCTTTCCTGCAAGATAGTGATCATGTTCCAGACTGTAACTTTGCCCCTCTGGGCGCTGATTCTGATCCTTGCGTTTGCTGCGGTGACGTTCGCATCGCATTTTCTATTCCCATCGGTTCGCTGGTTCTTCCGCCGCAGGATGGAACGGGCCGTTGCCAAATTGAACAACAGGCTGCAACGCCCGATTGAACCGTTCAAGATCATGCGCAGGCAAGATCAGGTGACACGGCTGATCTATGATCCGCAAGTTATGGAAGCGGTGCGCGATTATGCCCGCGAAGAAGGTGTGCCGCCTAATGTCGCCTTTGAGAAGGCGCGATCCTATGCCCGCGAAATCGTGCCGGGCTTCTCAACCGCCACATATTTCGGGTTTGCGATCAAACTGGCGCAACGGATCAGTCAGGGGCTGTATCACGTAAGGATCGGGGGCGCAGACTCCCCCGGCCTGCAACAGATTGATTCGCGCGCAGCTGTGGTTTTTGTGATGAACCACCGCTCCAACATGGATTACGTGCTGATCACATGGCTTGCCTCCAAGCATTCGGCGCTGAGCTATGCGGTTGGTGAATGGGCGCGGGTCTGGCCGCTCAAGGCGTTGATCCGGGCGATGGGGGCCTATTTCATTCGCAGGCGCTATTCCAATCCGCTATACCGTGCCATCCTTGCACGCTATGTGCAAATGTCTGTCCAGCAGGGGACAACACAAGCGATCTTTCCCGAAGGCGGGCTAAGTCTGACCGGCACTGTTGGCAATGCCAGAAAGGGCCTGCTGCATTACATCGTTCGTGGCTTCAAGCTGCACGAGGGGCAAGACGTGGTTTTCGTACCTGTCGCCCTGAATTACGACCGTATACTTGAAGACAGGGTGCTTATTTCAGCGGGTTTGCAGGGCATACGGCGGTTCCCCGTCAGGGTGAAAGTTGTTATTGGTTTCACCCTGCGCATCATCTGGCAAAAGCTGCGCGGACAGTTCACGCCCTTTGGCTATGCAGCAGTGTGCTATGGCGCGCCCCTCTCCCTGCGCGAGTTTTTGACACATGAACCCGATGCAAGCACCGAGACACTGGCCGATCATCTGATGCAGCGTATTCGTTCTGCTGTGCCGGTATTGCCGGTACCCTTTGTTGCGGCGGCCCTTGTGCGCTGTGGCGGCGCGTGTTCGCGCGCGCAACTGCTTGAGGAATGCGACCGGCTGCGCGCTGATCTGCACAATCGCAAGGCTTGGCTTCATTTGCCACAAGAGCCAGAGAAGGAACATGTAACGCTGGGGCTGGCCGCCCTGAGCTTGCGTGGAATCATCAGCGTCGAGTCGGATCACATCACGACAACCCCGGGCGAGGAGCCTGTGCTTGGCTTCTATGCTGCCTCAACCTTGCAAAGATGCGATGCGCAGATAGGCATTGCCGCTGATACGGGCCAAACACTCCAGGACCCCGACACACACGAAGACATAAAATTACAAAATGTGATTAAATAGGGTTGCATTGTTGCGTGCGCGCTTTTATCGATACTGCAAGCGCGGCATTAATTTCTGCAACGCAGCACAACCCACCGGGCTACGGCCCAACAGATATTGCGAATGGAGGCACTCATGGCTCTGGACACTCAGGACGGCATTGCGCATTACGACGCGCCGGAAAAAGACCTTTATGAAATCGGCGAGATGCCTCCCTTGGGCTATGTGCCAAAACAGATGTATGCATGGGCCATTCGACGCGAGCGTCACGGCACCCCGGAAAAGGCCATGCAGGTCGAAGTGGTCGATATCCCCACACTTGACAGCCATGAGGTGCTGGTTCTGGTGATGGCGGCGGGCGTCAATTACAACGGTATCTGGGCCGGTCTGGGCGAGCCGATCTCGCCTTTTGATGTGCACAAGGCACCATTCCATATTGCCGGATCAGATGCTTCGGGCATTGTCTGGGCTGTCGGGTCTGCAGTCAAGCGCTGGAAAGTGGGTGATGAGGTCGTGATCCACTGCAATCAGGATGACGGTGATGACGAACACTGCAATGGCGGCGACCCAATGTTCTCGCCCAGCCAGCGGATATGGGGCTATGAGACGCCAGACGGGTCTTTTGCGCAATTCACCAATGTGCAGGCCCAGCAGCTTATGCCGCGCCCCAAGCACCTGACATGGGAAGAATCAGCTTGTTACACGCTGACACTGGCCACCGCGTACCGCATGTTGTTCGGTCATGAACCCCATGATCTGAAGCCGGGTCAGAATGTGCTGGTCTGGGGGGCGTCCGGGGGGCTTGGGTCTTATGCAATCCAGTTGGCCAACACGGCGGGCGCGAATGCAATCGGCGTGATCTCTGACGAAAGCAAGCGTCAATTTGTGCTGGATCAGGGCGCGAAAGGTGTGATCAACCGCAAGGACTTCAACTGCTGGGGCCAACTGCCAAAGGTGAACACGCCCGAATATAACGAATGGCTGAAAGAAGCGCGCAAATTCGGCAAGGCGATCTGGGACATCACCGGCAAGGGCGTGAATGTCGATATGGTGTTCGAGCATCCGGGCGAAGCAACCTTCCCCGTCTCGACACTGGTTGTCAAAAAGGGTGGCATGGTTGTGATCTGCGCAGGAACCAGCGGGTTCAACTGCACTTTCGATGTGCGCTATATGTGGATGCACCAGAAGCGCCTGCAAGGCAGCCATTTCGCGCATCTCAAACAGGCATCTGCCGCCAATCAGTTGATGATCGAGCGCCGCCTTGATCCCTGCATGTCCGAAGTGTTTCCTTGGGCCGAAATTCCACAGGCGCATGTGAAAATGTACCGAAACGAGCACAAGCCCGGGAACATGGCTGTGCTGGTTCAGGCCCCACGTACTGGGCTGCGCACATTCGAAGATGCGCTTGAAGCAGGGCCAAAGCGCTAAACAGCAGTTGAATTCATGTCAGACCGCCGTGCAGCCCCGGCTGCACGGCGTTTTTTTATGGCGGCCGTAAGCACACATTAACTGCCACGATCTAGCGTGTAGCTGGCAGACATGATGAGTCTGCGTTGATGGAGCACACCGTTGTGTCGCATAGCTGGCTGATCGAAACCCTGGGCGAAGTTCGCAAATATGCGGCGCGAAACGGCTTGCCCGCTTTGGCTGAACATCTGGAACAGGCCATTCATCTGGCGCATATCGAGCAGGCCACGCTGGAGGGACAGGACAGCGAAGGCAAGAAGCGCAGCAACGGCGAGAACGGGCCGGACGACCAAAGCCGCTGATTTCTTCGATCTGGTGTTGAAATGCGCTGCACTTCTCTGATGTCATACGCTAGGTTGACGCCATGTCAGACGCTATCGTTGAATTTTCCCCAGATCAGGCCGAAGCTTGGGATCGTATCGCTGAAGTGCTTGCATCGGCGGGTGTTCATCTGGCCGAAGGGCAGTGCGTTGTCCAACCGCAAGACACGCGCGCGACCCTTGCCGTCATGGGCAAGGCCGGATCTGGCAAGACCATGCTTCTGGCGGATCTGACCCGCACCCTGCTGGAAATGGGGGTAGAGCTGATCTCCGGCGATTATGAGGGGCGGCGCAAACGTGAACGACGCAGCCTTGCAGTGCTGGCCCCGACCAACAAGGCAGCTTCGGTGCTGCGCGGGCGCGGCGTTGCAGCCACCACGATCCACCGAATTCTCTACACGCCCGTCTACGACCCCGAATATGAACGCATTGCCGAATGGCTGACAGGCGCCCTGCCCCGCCCCACTGTCGAAGGGTTAAGCGATACCGCGCTGGACCGCGCACATGCATTCTATGCGCAGGTCAAATCCATTCCCGGCGCGCTTGCCGCTGCCGGTTTACGCGGGTCAGATTTCATCACCGGCTGGAAACGGCGCGAAGACCCGCTTGATATTGGCTTCGTTGATGAAAGCTCGATGCTCGACGCCCGCCAGTTGGAGGATTTGCAGGAACTTTTCTCGACGCTCATTCTGTTCGGCGACCCTGCGCAGCTTGCCCCTGTCGGCCAATCCGGGGAAATGGTGTTCGACAAGCTGCCTGCGCCTGCGCAATTGCGCCTGTCGCGCATACACCGTCAGGCGCAGGATAATCCGATTCTGGACCTCGCCCATTCTCTCGCTGATCCAGAGCTTGGGTTCGAGGACTTCGAGTCCCGCTTGCAAGACGCCGCAAACCGCGACGACCGCGTGCATCTGGCAGAGCGCGTGGACAGCGATCTTATGGCGCGCTCTCCTGTGCTGGTCTGGCGCAATGCCACGCGGCTGCGCCTGATCAACGCGTTCCGCGCTGCACATGGCGCCCCCGAGACCGAGTTGATGGCCGGCGAACCCCTTATCTGCGACGGGCTGGAACTGCCGCTGAAACACCGCAAGAAACGCATAGATCTGGAAGCACGCGGCCTGATCAAGGGCGCACAGGTGGTCTATCTTGGCCCCGGTCGCAAACCTGGTTTCTCTCGTCTTCATATCTTCGGTGCCGAAGATCCGCAGATTTCGGTTGCCTCGATCATCAAGATCGAAACCGACCCTGAAGAAGAGCCCTTCATTCCTTATGCCGCCACAATGGGCGCAGCCTTTGTTCATGGGGCCGCGGTCACGATTCACAAGGCGCAAGGCTCTCAATGGCCCGATGTTCAGGTTTTCGCCCCCGACCTGTTCGCGGCTGCACGCGCGGGCCGGTCAGAGGCCGGTATACCCCTATGGAAACGGCTGGCCTATGTCGCGATCACGCGCGCAGAACACCGTTTGCATTGGGTCATTCGCAACCGGCTTGCCCGCCCGAAGACCACCCTCTCAACTGCTGATCTGGGCGCGGCCCCCGCCCCGCTGGCCCTCGCGGCCGAGAGTTGAGGCTTGCGCACACAGAACCATCCGCGAAGGCTTGCCATAAGCGCCGCATTGCTGCAACACAGGTGGCATGGCCTTTGAGGCCCCGAATAGACACACCCTGACAGGAGGTTTCGATGCGCTGCGTATTCGTCCAGTTCCGCTGCCAGCCCGGCAAGACCTATGAGGTTGCAGATGCCATCTATGACCGTGAAGTGGTGTCAGAACTTTATTCCACCTCGGGGGATTTCGACCTGATCGCAAAGGTTTACATCCCAGAGGGTGAAGATGTGGGTCATTTCCTGACCAAACGCCTGTTCGACATACCGGGCATCAGCCGCACAGTCACGACCATGACATTTCGCGCATTCTGAGGGCTGTCGCGATCAACGACCATAACGCGGTACGGTGTCATCAATTGCGAAGCAAGCGGAACAGGGCTGACGCCCCCCAGCCGAAGAAAACCGCTAGAAACAGTGCCAGCAGGCCGTAGAGAAACGGTTGATCATAGGCCAGATTGGTCAGCCAGCGTTCCAGAACGGCCTTGCGCACATCAATAAAAGTCTCGATTTCATCAATCACCTCGCCATCGCGGACCAGAAATATCCGCGCGGCATAAGATCCTTCGACAATGGTTTTGGGCAGGGTCAGGCGTGTGCTGAACAATGTATCACGTTGCAGGTCAACTGTTCCTTCACGCTGCTGATACAGTCCTTCCGCCTCTCGAATGCGGATCAGCGCTTCGGTAAATGCGGCAGGGTCGGTTCTGTCGGCGGTGCCGCGCGCTTCAAAGATGGCAAGGCGCGTTGAAATACGGTGCGTCAGGTCCGCTTCTGCGGACAGGATTTCACTTAGCGGCCCGGTGCTTGCAACAGCATAGAAGCTGGGCGCGGCGCGCACTTCCTGCCCTTCGGTATTGACCCAGATTCCTGCGCGGCGTGCCTTGCGCCAGATCGTTGCCTGCTGTGGGGGGCCTTCGATCGCTACGATCACATCAAGCGTGGAATCATCAGGCAGTGCCAATTCACGGCGCACGGCCCCAAAAATCAGGATTTCAGAACCCTCGAAATTCACCGTCAGCGACACCCGGTTCTGGCTAAGCCCCACGATCACCTCTTCTGCGCGAAGGGGCAATGCCGCGACGAGAAAGGCCAGAACCAGCAAAAGGCGCATCAGAACCGCCCCTCTACCGTGATCGAATACAGTTCAGACGGGGTCCAGAGCAGGTCAAACGCGATTTTGCCGCACACAGCCAGCACCAGCAGCGCCAGCAAAATGCGCAACTGTTCCGCCCTTAATTTGACACCAAGGCGCGTGCCCACTTGCGCGCCAATCACACCACCAAGGATCAGAAAGATCGCCAGCATCACATCGACGCTCTGGTTTGTGACGGCATGCATCATGGTGGTAAAGGCCGCAACAAAGGTCACCTGAAACAATGACGTGCCGATCACGACCTTGGTGGGCATTCCCAGCAGGTAAATCATTGCAGGCACAAGCACGAAGCCCCCGCCAACACCCATGATTGCAGCCAAAATCCCGACACCTACCCCCACCAGCAACGGCGGAAAGACGGAAATATACAGCCCCGATGTGCGGAATTTCATCTTCAGGGGCAGGTTATGGACCCATGTATGCGTATGCAGCTTTCGCCGCACTGCATTCGGGTTCTTGGCGCGCATCAGCGCGCGCAGGCTTTCTTGCAGCATCAGCCCGCCGATGATGCCCAGAAAAATGACATAGGACAGCTGCACAATCAGGTCGATCTGGCCAAGGCGGCTCATCAGATTGAAGAACCATATCCCCAGAAGCGAACCAAACAGACCACCAATCAGCAGCACGGTTCCCATGCGCAGATCGACAGTCTTGCGCTTGAGATGGGCCAGCACGCCCGAAATGGATGACGCGACAACCTGATTGACACCAGTCGCCACCGCAACCGCAGGGGGCACACCGATGAAAAACAGCAGCGGGGTGATCAGGAACCCCCCACCAACGCCGAACATGCCCGACAGCACACCGACCCCGCCGCCCACCCCCAGCAGGGTAAAGGCGTTCACAGAAGTCTCGGCGATGGGCAGATAGATCTGCATGCCTGTCTCAGGGCCGCTTGGGGCCGGTTAGTGTTCCTTGACGTATGCAGCGCCACCGGCGCGCGGCGGTATCGCCTTGCCCACGAACCCTGCCAGAATGACAACCGTCAGGATATAGGGCAAGGCCTGCATCGCCTGAACCGGCAAATTGACCCCCAGAATGTCGATATTCTGAAACCGATTGGCCACAGCTTCCAGCAAACCAAACAGGAATACCGCCCCCAAAGCGTGCCACGGTCGCCATTTGGCAAAGATCATCGCCGCCAACGCAATAAAGCCCCGGCCCGCAGTCATGTCCTTGACGAAGCCCGCCGACAAGCCCGTTGACAGATATGCCCCCGCAAGGCCGCAAAGCACACCGCAGATTGCGACCGCAGCATAGCGCAGGCCAACGACCGACACGCCCGCCGTATCGACCGCCGCCGGGTTTTCACCGACCGCGCGCAGGCGTAGACCGAAGCGGGTCCGAAACAGCATGAACCAGGTCAGCGGCACGCAGAGCAAGGCGACATAGACCAAAAGCGCATGGCCCGACAGAATACCGTGATAGATTGGCCCGATGACAGGCACATCACGCAGCGCCTCGGCAAACGGCAGATCGATACGCGCCATACGCGCATTGCCCGACAGGGATGGTGTGCGCCCGCCCTGCCGAAACCAGTTCTGCGCAATCACAACGGTTATCCCCGCAGCCAGAAAATTGATCGCCACGCCAGAGATCAGTTGATTGCCCCGGAATGTGATCGAGGCCAGACCATGCATCAGCGACATGAGCACCGACACACCGACGGCCGCCACAACGCCGATCCAGACATTACCGGAAACAAAGGCAATCGACGCCGCCATGAAGGCCGCCACCAGCATCTTACCCTCCAGCCCGATATCGAACACGCCCGCGCGTTCGGATATCAGGCCCGCAAGGCAGGCAAACAGCAAGGGCGTTGCCAGCCGCATGGTCGATTCCAGCACCTGCACCAGCACCATCATATCCATCAGCGCGCCCCCCGCATTGCGAACAGGCGCGCAATCGGGATGCGCACCATATTGTCCAGCGCCCCTGTAAACAGGATGACCAGCGCCTGAATGACCACGATCAATTCACGCGGTATCCCCGTCCAAAGTGCAAGCTCTGCCCCGCCCTGATACAAGAACCCGAACAGCATCGCGGCCAAGAACACGCCAAACGGGTGATTGCGCCCCATAAGTGCCACAGCGATCCCGATAAACCCTGCCCCTTCAACAGCATTCAACACAAGGCGCTGCTGCTCGCCCATGACAGAGTTCACCGCCATCAGCCCGGCCAGCGCACCAGAGATCAGCATCACATAGATCGTGATCCGCGCGGGGCTGATACCTGCATATTCCGCCGCAGGTTCCGACTCGCCGAAGGCGCGGATCTGATAACCAAGCCGCGTGCGCCACAACATGAACCACACTGCAAAACACATGCCAACCGCCACCAGAAGCGAAATATTCACAGGCGGCACAGTCGAGAATGGAATGCCAAAAACCCCAAGGATTTCATGAAGTTTCGGCAAGGCGGTTTCCGCAGGAAAGCGCGGAGATGACGGGTCCTGGGCTCCTTGCGGCCGCAACACATTAACCAGGAAATAACCCAGCAAGGATGCCGCAATGAAATTGAACATGATCGTCGTGATGACGATGTGACTGCCGCGCCGCGCTTGCAGATAGCCCGGAATAAAGGCCCAGGCCGCACCAAAGACCGCCGCGCCAAGGCTGGCAGCAATCAGCGCCAGTGACCAATGTGGCCAGGGAATATACAGACAGACCAGCGCAACCCCAAGGCCGCCCAGAAGCGCCTGCCCTTCGCCGCCGATATTGAACAACCGCGCCTGAAACGCGACCGCAACAGCCAGCCCGGTGAAGATGAAATTCGTCGCATAGAAAAGTGTGTAGCCCCAGCCATAGCTGGACCCGAACGCCCCCTCGACCATCAGCTTCACCGCGGCCCAAGGGCTTTCGCCAATTGCCCAGATCAGGATTGCGGAAATCACGAATGCCAGCAAAACAGATGTCAACGGCACCAGCGTCACATCTGCCCAATGCGGAATGCGCCCCTTGCTCATGCCATACCCGCCATCATCAGCCCGAGTTCCTGTGCATTTGTCTGGTCTGGCAGTCGTTCACCCATGATTTTCCCGTCAAACATCACGATGATCCTGTCAGACAGGGACAGGATCTCGTCCAACTCTACCGAGACAAGCAAGATCGCCGATCCGGAATCGCGCAGCTTGATCAGTCGCTGATGGATGAATTCAATCGCGCCAATATCAACGCCGCGCGTCGGTTGCCCCACAAGCAGCACATCGGGTGCATGTTCAATCTCGCGCGCCAGAACGAGCTTTTGCTGGTTGCCGCCGGAAAACCCGCTGGCCTTCAGATGCGGGTCGGGCGGGCGCACATCGAATGCGTCCATCTTGGCCTGTGTGTCGCGGATGATGGCGGCGTTATCCATTTTCCAAGAATGCGGATTATAGAGCGGATCATGGTGGTATCCGAGCGCGGTATTTTCCCAGGCGTGAAAATTCAGCACCAAGCCACGCCGATGCCTGTCTTCGGGCACATGTGCAATGCGCCGTGCGCGCCGTGCCTGTGCGTCACAATCACGCCCCGACAAGGGCAGCGGTTGCCCGTTCATCCATGCTTGTCCTTCGGCAGGGCGCAAACCGGCAAGCACCTCCAGCAACTCTGACTGCCCGTTCCCGGCAACGCCGGCGATGCCCACAATCTCGCCCGCGCGAAGCTCGAATCCGATGCTGCGCAACCGCTCGACACCCTGAGCATCGACCAGACGCAGCCCATCGACACGCAGCACCTCTTCCCCCGGACGAGCTGGCGTTTTCTCTACCCGTAACAAAACCTTACGGCCCACCATTAATTCTGCAAGCTCGGTCGGGCTGGTTTCTGATGTGGTGCGAGTGGCGACCATCTCGCCGCGTCGCATTACGCTAACTTCATCCGTTACATCCATGATTTCACGCAATTTATGCGTAATAAGAATGATCGTTTTTCCCTGCTCTTTTAGCCCGCGCAAGATGCGGAAAAGGTGGTCTGCCTCGGATGGCGTCAGCACGCCCGTCGGCTCATCCAGAATCAGAATATCTGCCTCTCGATACAGTGCCTTGAGGATTTCGACGCGCTGCTGATGGCCTACGGACAGGTTTTCGATCAGGGCATCAGGGTCCACATTCAATTCAAATTCACGCGCAAGGTCTTTCAGCAGGCCGCGTGCCTTTGCCAGTGACGGGCGCAACAACCCACCGGCCTCGGCCCCAAGAATGACATTCTCCAGCACGGTGAAATTCTCAACCAGTTTGAAATGCTGAAACACCATTCCAACCCCGGCGCGAATGGCGGCAAGGCTGTCGGGAATTTCAGTGGGGTGACCATTGATCAGGATTTCGCCCGAATCTGCGCGATAAAACCCGTAAAGAATGGACATCAGCGTGGACTTGCCCGCGCCATTCTCGCCCACAATCCCGTGGATCGTGCCGCGCCGCACGCGGATCGAAATATCCTTGTTGGCCTGAACCGGACCGAATGCCTTTGATATTCCGCGCAGTTCAATCGCGTAAGAAGCGGATGCGGCAGTGTCCTGCCGCATCATATCTGTACTTGTCTGTGTCATCCCCGGATCAGAACGCCGGGCACGCGCTGTCTTCGCGGTAATCATGCACGCTCAATTCGCCTGCAATAATTGCTGCTTTTGCCGCCTCAACCGCCTCCTGCATCTCATCCGAGATCAGGTGCTCGTTATGTTCATCCAGCGCATAGCCCACACCGCCAGCGGCCAGGTTCATCTGGACAACGCCGGTCTCCAGCCCTGGCCCATCTGTGAAGGCATCATAGACGGCCTGATCCACCAGCTTGAGCATGGAGGTAAGCACAGACCCCGGGTGCAGATAGTTCTGGTTCGAGTCCACACCGATAGAGAATACGCCAGCATCTTCAGCTGCCTGCAATACGCCAAGACCCGTGCCCCCTGCCGCAGCAAATACCACGTCAGACCCCTGGCTGATCTGCGCGCGTGCAATTTCACCACCGCGCACCGGGTCATTCCAGGCAGCGGGCGTGTCACCGGTGTAATTGACGATCACGTTGATGTCAGGGTTCACCGCCTTGGCACCTTGCGCATAGCCACAGGCAAAAGCTGCGATCAGCGGAATCTCCATGCCGCCCACAAAACTGACGGTCCCTGTTTCATTGGCCATCGCGGCCAGCATACCAACCAGATAGCTACCCTCATGTTCAGCGAAGATTACCGAGCGCACATTGGGCAGATCTACAACCGCGTCGATCAGCACGAAAGATGTGTCAGGGTAATCGGGTGCCACCTCTTCCAAAGTTGGAGCGTTCTGAAAGCCCATCACCACGACCGGGTTCGAGCCTGCCTCGGCCAGACGCCGGGCGAATTGAACGCGCTGTGCGGCCGCCTGCATCTCGATTTCGCGGTAGCTGCCGCCTGTTTCTTCGCGCCAGCGTTCTGCCCCGTTATAAGCTGCTTCATTGAAGGATTTGTCAAACTTGCCGCCAAGATCAAACATCAGGGCCGGGTCAGCATGGGCCATACCTGCGCTCAGGGCCAGCAGAGAGGCTGCACCAGCAAATTTATGGGAACGGGTCATTTTTCTGTCTCCTGTTGTGCCCCGGCAGGACTCTACAGCGCCTTTGGGGTCGATTTCACGGCGCAAATTTCGCCGCGATTGGTGCTGATTAACGCTGCAATTCCAAATGTGGTCAACACCTAAATCGATCTTGTTGTTACGGCCAATCACCGCAAGGCCGAGTCAACCAATAATTGCGCGAAACACAAGCGCATCGACGCCACGGCCATCGCTGGCCTGATAGTATGACTTGCGCCGCCCAACCTCAAAAAAGCCGAAGGATTGGTAGAGAAGAATCGCAGCATCATTCTGCGCGGACACTTCCAGAAAGCACTGCGCAGCCCCGCGCGCTTGCGCTTGTGCAAGCCCCCTGCCCAGCACATCCCGCGCCAGCCCTTGGCGCCGCGCATGGGGTGCTGTGGCGAGTGTGAGAAGCTCTGCTTCATCTGCGACCACCCGGAACAGGCCAAAAGACAGCACTTCTTCGTCTTGGGCATGGGACAGCAGGAAGCAACTGGGATCATAGAGGAAAGTTGCAAATTCGCGTGCGGACCAGGGTGGCGGGCAGGTAAAGACCAGCCGATGCAAATGCGCCAGATTCTCTGGCGTCATGGCAGCACTTTTGGTGGCAAATCAGCCCCCGGTGCGGCATCTGCTGCGCGGATATACAGCGGTGCGGGGCGCGGTTGCGGCGTTCCAAACTTGCGTGCTGCCACGCGTGCGATGGCTTCGGAAAGCGAGTAATGTGCCTCTAAAACCGGCAATCCTGTCACCGCGCCATCCGCCGCTGATCCGACAAGTGCTGCGTCCACCTTGGAGGCAAGTTCAGCATGATCCATCAAAACAGGGTCTTCAGCCTCATTACTGAACCTCTGCATATAGACTTCGCCGCGCCGCGCATCTTCAACAACGCAAAGCGGTCGCGGCAGACCTTCGGCCCGCGCTTCGAATATTGACACACCAATCGCGGGTATGCCTAGCCCCAAGGCCAGCCCTCTCGCAGCGGAAACGGAAATGCGGATGCCAGTAAAGTTTCCCGGCCCAACACCCACTGCCAAAGCATTGAGGTCGCGCCAATCTTTGCCCGCTGTCGCCAGAATGTCTTCCAGCAAGGGAATCAGGCGCTCGGCCTGTCCGCGCGCCATATCTTCATGTTTCTGCGCCACGATCTGCCCGTCCGACAACAAAGCGGCCGCGCAATGCGCGGCCGTTGTGTCAAAGGCCAGAATACAAGGGTCAGACGGCAACGGGTCGTACCTCAGTCACTTCGGGAATGTAGTGGCGCAACAGATTCTCGATACCCATCTTCAGTGTCAGCGTCGATGACGGGCAGCCAGCGCACGCGCCTTTCATGTGCAGATAGACGACCCCACGCTCGAACCCGTGAAACGTGATATCGCCGCCATCCTGTGCGACAGCTGGGCGCACACGGCTGTCCAGCAGCTCCTTGATCTGGCCCACAATCTCGGAATCCGGGCCGTCATGTGCGGCATGATCTGCCACGGCCTCGCCTTCCATCACGGCCGCGCCGGACTGGAAATGTTCCATGATCGCACCCAGAATTTCGGGCTTCACATGCTGCCATTCGACATCATCGGCCTTGGTCACAGTGATGAAGTCGCTTCCCAGAAACACGCCTGTCACGCCAGCGACCTGAAACACGCGCTTGGCAAGCGGCGAGGACGCGGCGGCATCAGCATTGGGGAAATCGGCTGTTCCAAGCCCAAGCACTTCCTGACCGGGCAGAAATTTCAGCGTGGCCGGGTTGGGGGTGGATTCGGTCTGGATGAACATATCTGCGCCTCCTATGGGTTAAACGGGATATGCGCTCTGACCTAGCCCCTGTCAAGGCAAGCGGCTTGACACGACACGCAGTTGTACGCAGCACTACCGCCAGACACAGGAGAGACCATGTATTTCGCATCCGACAACACCTCTGGGGTACCAGATCGTATCCTGACCGCGCTTGGTAAGGCCAATTCCGGCTATGCCTTGGGATATGGCGCTGATGCCTTTATGGATCAGGTCCGCACCCGAATTCGCGCACTGTTTGAAGCACCAGAGGCCGAGGTCTTTCTGGTCACAACCGGATCAGCGGCCAATGCGCTGGCGCTGGCCAGCTATTGCCCGCCGTGGGGGGCCGTATATTGCCATTCACTTGCGCATATAGAAGTCGATGAATGCGGCGCGCCCGAATTCTACACAGGGGGCGCGAAACTGACACATGTCGCGGGCGATAATGGCAAGATGAACCCTGACGCCCTGCAAGACGCATTGGCGCGCGCGGGTCGCGGGGTGGTTCATCACGTGCAGCCCGGCATCCTGAGTCTGACCAATCTGACCGAATGCGGCACGCGCTACAGCGTGTCTGAAATATCCGAATTGTCGGCGATTGCGAGATCGCATGGCTTGCCCGTGCATATGGACGGCGCACGCTTTGCCAATGCGCTGGTCGCCGAAGGATGCAGCCCCGCTGATATGACCTGGCGCGCAGGGGTGGATGTGTTGTCATTGGGGGGCACCAAGAACGGGTTGATGGGGGTTGAGGCGGTTGTTCTGTTTGACCCGGCACAGGCGTGGGAATTTCAGTTGCGGCGTAAACGGGGTGGGCATTTGTTGTCAAAACACCGTTTTCTTTCCGCGCAGATGGCCGCATGGCTGGAAGATGATCTGTGGCTGGAACTGGCACGGGATGCGAATGCGATGGCGGCACAGCTGGAAAAAGGGCTGGAGGGATGCGCCGATCTGCTTTTTGAACGCGGAGGCAACATGCTGTTCGCGCAATGGCCACGAGGATTGCATCGCCAGCTACAGTCAGCAGGCGCGCAGTATTACCTGTGGCCCGACCATCAAGACCTTGATGGCCTGGATCATGCCCCGCTCAGCGCGAGACTGGTGTGTTCATGGAACACACAGCCAGATCATGTCGGCGAGTTCGTGCGGCGACTGAAAATACACGCATAAACTTTGCGCCGCACGAAACTAATTCCGCTAAAGCGCGTTTATGTTGGCAACGGGGTCACGCTTGGGCAGTTTATGCACCATACCTGAGGCACCTGTTAACTGGTAACGTAAAGTAAAAGTCGCTTGATGACCCTGTCAGTTCTTTTGGTTTCAGGTGCATTGAAATTAAGAGCGACGTATAGAAGCCTCTTGTTCCGGGGAAATGTCGGTTGTTGGATGACAACGACATGTCTCACCCGGCCAAAAGACAGCAGAAGGAAAACACATGAAAAAAATAGTGACAGTCACAGTATTTACCGCAAGCTTTGCCGCCTTGGCCGCATGCTCCAATGATCCGCAGATCAACGCAGCGGTAGGCGGGCTGACAGGTGCGGCAGTGGGCACCCAGATCGGTTCAGGCTCGGGGCGGACAGCGGCAATTCTTGGGGGCGGTGCCGTGGGTGCAGCGACTGGTGCAGCAATGACCCAGCCCAGCCACAGCAGATACTAACTTTCCACCTGCGCTGCACAGGGCGCGTCGATGAAACAGCCGCCGCAACAATACGCTGTTGCGGCGGTTTTGCATTGAGATTACTGTGATCGGCAACTAATTGACATATTTAAGAAATATGTCGCATCTCAGCCTTGTCTGACTGCGTGGCACGACGGAATGCAATCTGTCTAATCCATCTCGGCCAATAGGTCGCGCCCGCGTGCATCCTCGACCTCGATCACCCAAAGGTCCGGATCAAAGCCGCGCTGGCGGGTGATTGCTGCGTCCACCTCCGGCTCTGGCCCCTCGACCAGAACCTGCCAGACACGGGTATTGCTTTGCAGATCGAAGCTGCGCGTATGGGCGCGCGCAGTGCCATCCATCAGGGCAAGTTTTACCAGCACAGCGCCCGCTGTCTCATCCCCGCGGGTGATGACATATGCCGGTATGCCCAACGCCTGAAGCCGCCTTAGATAGGCTGACACCCAGATGCCGGATGCCAGTCGCGCGGTCATGTGTTGCCGTCGCGGAACTCCAGCCCCATTTCGGAATAGCGCTCTGCCTCTTCCAGCCAGTTTTCACGCACTTTCACTTGCAGGAACAGATGCACGGGGCGGCCCAGAAATTCGGCGATTTCAGCGCGTGCGGCCTGCGAGATGGATTTGATCGTCTCGCCCTTGTGGCCAAGCACGATCCCTTTATGGCCATCACGCACTACATAGATCACCTGGTCAATCCGGACCGAACCATCCTTG
Source organism: Roseinatronobacter bogoriensis DSM 18756 (assembly GCF_004366635.1). Classification (GTDB taxonomy): domain Bacteria; phylum Pseudomonadota; class Alphaproteobacteria; order Rhodobacterales; family Rhodobacteraceae; genus Roseinatronobacter; species Roseinatronobacter bogoriensis. The sequence goes on from NZ_SORN01000002.1 coordinate 412,033, forward strand.
CGCTCCTGCCAGTGTTCGGTTTCCACCGTGATCTGATAGGGCAGTTCCTCATGCAACCGCAGAGTCAGTTTCTCGCGTGTCATTTCGGCTGCGATCATGCGCATGGGCAAATCTGCAATCTGGTCCTCTGGGTAAAGCCACGGCCCCTCTGGCAAGGATTCGGCCAGCCAGCCGCGCAACGCATCAACGCCGTGCCCTTTTTCGGCTGAGATCATGAATGTCTCGGTGAAAGGATAGGCCGCGTTCAGCTTTTCTGCCAATGCCAGCAGCGCTTCGGCTTTCACCCGGTCAATCTTGTTGATGGCCAGTGCCACCTTGCGTCCCGGGCTGACACGGTCTTTCAGCGCGTCAATGATGGCCTGTGTCCCTTCGGTCAACCCGCGATGGGCCTCGACCAGCAGCACCACGATATCTGCATCAGCAGCACCACCCCAGGCGGCGGCAACCATAGCGCGGTCAAGCCGTCGGCGCGGACGAAACAGGCCCGGCGTATCGACAAAGACAATCTGCGCGGCCCCTTCAATGGCAACACCCCGAATGCGGGCGCGGGTGGTCTGTACCTTGTGGGTCACGATACTGACCTTGGCCCCGACCATGCGATTGGTGAGGGTAGATTTGCCTGCGTTAGGCTCGCCAATAAGGGCAACAAAACCTGCGCGCGTGGGGGTGTCTGTCATGTCTCGGCCTCCAGCCTTTGAAGTAGGGCGCGCGCGGCCAGTTGTTCGGCCTGCCGTTTCGAACCAGCACTGGCTTGTGCGGCCTCGCCGCTGGCCAGTTGCACCTGAATGGTGAATTCCGGTGCATGATCGGGGCCAAAGCGTGCGATCTCATGATATGTCGGGGGTGTCTGTCCGCGCGCCTGCGCCCATTCCTGCAACATCGTCTTGGCGTCGCGCGCATCCGAATCGACAGCCGCCAAGCGCCCGGACCAGTGGCGCAAAACGACCGCCCGCGCAGCTTCGAAACCTGCATCCATATAGACCGCCGCAATCACCGCCTCGATCGCATCTGCCAGCACCGCGTCCTTGCGCCGCCCGCCCGACAGCATCTCAGAGCGGCCCAGCTTCAACGCGTCACCCAGATTAATGGCGCGTGCAATTTCGGCACATGCTTCCTTGCGCACCAGTGCATTGAAACGCGGGGCAAGCTGCCCTTCGGTCGCACTTTTGTCGGCGTGAAGCAACGCCTCTGCCATGACCAGACCCAGCACCCGATCACCCAGAAATTCCAGTCGCTGATTGTCAGGCCGTGATGGCGACGACATTGACGGATGCGTCAGCGCCCGCCCCAACAATTCGGGGCGCGCGAAATCATGCCCAAGACGCGCCGAAAAGGCGATCAGGTCCGCCGAGAGCTTCACTGCAACCTCGTGAACAACCGATCACTGCGCCATGTCCAGACAAAGAAGAGCGAGCGCCCTTCGGCAGAGAAGACAACATGGCGCGCGCGTCCGATCAGGTTATCAAAAGGCACCATACCAACGCCGCCAACCTGACGCGGCATCCGGCTGTCGAGAGAATTGTCACGGTTGTCGCCGATAAAGAAGAAATGCCCCTCCGGCACTGTGAAGACCGGAGTATTATCCCCCGGTGCACCATCCGAGATATTAAGCACCGGATAGCTGACGCCATTGGGCAATGTCTCGATCATGCGGGATTTGCGGCACTCTCCGCCCTGCCCCACAGGCGCATTCTCGCAACGGGGGAACTGCCCCGCGCTGCCCTGACGCTCGTAGACTTCGACAAAATCGCCCGCCGGTTCCTGCGGCACAGCTTCGTCATTCAGCCACAACTGCCCGTCACGCATCTGGACCCTGTCGCCGGGCAAACCGATCAGGCGTTTGATATAGTCAGCACCTGTGCCGGGGTGACGAAACACCACAATATCGCCGCGTTCAGGTTCAGACCCGAAAATCCGCCCGCTGAAGGGACACATGCCAAAGGGGCACGAATACCGCGAATAGCCATAGGCCATCTTGTTCACAAACAGGAAATCCCCGATCAGCAGGGTTTCCTTCATCGACCCTGACGGGATCCAGAAAGGTTGAAAGAACAATGTGCGGAAAAGACCTGCAATCAAGAGCGCATAGATGATCGTCTTGATATTTTCCCAAAGCCCGTCTTTCTTGCCATCCATCGTTGTCATGCGTCCTGATCCATTTCGACTGCCTGTCGCGGGCTTCATGGGGGGGGCTGCACGCGGAGTCAAGCTAGACCAACAGGCGCGCGCAATAGTGTTCGTGTAAAAATGGGGTTTTCAAGCGCTGCGCGCCTGCCTATAACAGCGCGCATGAATGCTGGAATTGCGATATCCTGCCGGCGCCACGCGCTGCCTTCAAGCGGTCTGCTTCTTCTTAGCGGCCTCTGAGCGTGTCCATTGCGGGCGCGCCGCTCAGAGGTGAAAAGCGCCCCGCAATGCAAGACCACACCGCAGACATTCTCGACAGGAACATTCCATGACACCCAAATCAGCCGAGCAGGACCACGTTCTGATTTTTGACACCACGCTGCGCGATGGCGAACAAAGCCCCGGCGCAACCATGAGCCATGCCGAAAAGCTGGAAATCGCCGCCCTTCTGGATGAAATGGGTGTCGATATCATCGAAGCAGGTTTTCCCATCGCCTCGGAAGGGGATTTCAATGCAGTGTCGGAAATCGCGCGGAACGCGAAGAATTCCGTCATTTGCGGACTATCGCGCGCGAACCTGACGGATATCGACCGCTGCTGGGAGGCAGTGAAACATGCACCGCGCGGGCGCATCCACACCTTTATCGGCACCTCCCCCCTGCACCGCGAAATCACCGCGCTGGACCAAGAGGGCATGATTGCCCGCATTCATGAAACTGTGGCCCATGCCCGCAATCTGTGTGATGATGTGCAGTGGTCGCCAATGGACGCAACACGCACCGAGCATGATTATCTGTGCCGCGTTGTCGAAACGGCCATCAAGGCCGGGGCGACCACGATCAACATCCCCGACACAGTGGGTTACACCTATCCGCGCGAAAGCGCCGATTTGATTGCGATGTTGCTGGAGCGCGTTCCCGGCGCGGACACGATCATATTTGCAACGCACTGCCATAACGACCTTGGCATGGCGACAGCCAATGCACTTGCCGCGGTCGAAGCGGGCGCGCGCCAGATCGAATGCACGATCAACGGATTGGGCGAACGTGCGGGCAATACGGCGCTGGAAGAAGTGGTTATGGCGCTGCGGGTGCGCAACGATATCCTGCCCTATCGCACCGGTATTGATACCAAGAAGATAATCGGCATCTCGCGTCTGGTCGCTGCCGTGTCTGGTTTCCCGGTCCAGTTCAATAAGGCAGTCGTCGGAAAAAACGCATTCGCGCATGAATCCGGCATTCATCAGGATGGAATGCTGAAGAACAAAGAGACTTTTGAGATCATGCGCCCGGAAGACATCGGGCTGGCGGCCACAAATCTGGTTATGGGCAAGCATTCGGGCCGCGCGGCGCTGCGCGCAAAACTGTCAGAATTGGGCTATGAATTGGGGGATAACCAGCTCAAGGATGTGTTTGTCCGCTTCAAGGCCCTCGCTGACCGCAAGAAGGAAGTCTATGACGACGACCTGATCGCGCTGATGGCCGAAGCCAGCCTGAATGACGAAGATGCCTATCTGCAACTGCGCAAGCTGCGCGTGATTTGCGGCACGGATGGCCCGCAAGAGGCAGAAATGACGCTCAGCATTGGTGGTGCAGAAAAGTTCATCGACGCAACCGGCGACGGGCCGGTCGATGCGACCTTCAACGCTGTAAAGATGCTCTTTCCACATGAGGCGCGGCTAGAGTTGTATCAGGTGCATGCCGTAACTGAGGGAACCGACGCGCAGGCCACGGTCAGCGTGCGCCTAATGCAGGATGGCGTGGTTTATTCCGGTCAATCCTCGGATACGGATACGGTGGTAGCAAGCGCCAAAGCCTATCTGAATGCCTTGAACAGGCTGGTCTTGCACAAGCATCGCGGCAATCTGTCTGCCTTGATGAGTTCGGCGGGATAACAATGCCCGCATAACTCTGCCCCGGTAGCCGAAAGCGCTTCGCGGCTTCTCGGCTACCATATCAACACGCTCCACCATAACGCGCAGGCGGTGCGCGCTACGGTTGCTCGCGAAAGCCCCTTGCCGTCCCAATCTGGCAGGTCGCACAATACAAGCCCGGCCCACCATTCACGGTTATGCGATGCCTGACAAGCCAATAACCGCCACTCTCTGGACACACCCCCCTTTACCGCATACCAGACTGGGCCCTATAAGGCGCTGAAGGGCGGCGTGGAAACGCCGTGAAATACACCATGAAAGACGGGATATCCGCATGAAGTTCTTCCCCAGTCTGTTCTCGTCAGACATGGCGATCGATCTCGGCACGGCAAATACTCTGGTTTATGTCAAAGGTCGCGGGATCATCCTGAACGAACCCTCTGTTGTGGCTTACCATTCCAAGGACGGGCGCAAGGCTGTGCTGGCCGTGGGAGAGGATGCGAAGCTGATGCTAGGCCGGACCCCCGGCAGTATCGAAGCCATCCGCCCCATGCGTGACGGCGTGATTGCAGATTTTGACGTTGCCGAAGAAATGATCAAGCATTTTATCCGCAAGGTTCATCGTAATACAATGTTTTCAAAGCCGAAAGTTATTGTGTGCGTGCCGTTCGGCGCAACCCCTGTGGAAAAGCGTGCGATCCGGCAGTCGGTGCTGTCCGCCGGTGCGCGCCGTGCAGGGCTGATCTCGGAACCCATCGCCGCAGCCATCGGCGCCGGTATGCCGATTACAGACCCGACGGGTTCAATGGTGGTGGATATCGGTGGTGGCACGACCGAGGTTGCCGTCCTCTCGCTTGGTGATATCGTCTATGCGCGTTCGGTCCGGGTTGGCGGTGACCGGATGGATGAGGCAATTGTCAGCTTTCTGCGCCGAAACCAGAACCTGCTGATCGGCGAATCGACCGCCGAGAAGATCAAATGCGCCATCGGCACAGCGCGGATGCCAGATGACGGGCGCGGCAAGTCCATGCTGGTGCGTGGGCGCGACTTGCTGAACGGTGTGCCGAAGGAAGCCGAGATCACACAGGCACAAGTGGCCGAGGCGCTTGCCGAAACCGTGACCACGATCTGCGAAGCGGTTATGATCGCACTCGAAACCACTCCGCCTGATCTGGCTGCCGATATTGTGGATCGCGGGGTCATGCTGACTGGTGGGGGGGCGTTGCTGGGCGAATTGGACCTGGCACTGCGTGAGCAGACAGGTCTGTCCATCTCTGTCGCAGATGAGGCGCTGAACTGCGTTGCCATCGGCACCGGCAAGGCGCTGGAGTATGAAAAGCAATTACGTCACGCCATAGATTATGACAGCTGACGGTTCACGTCGCAGGGTGTAGCTCGTGGCAGAAGATCGCAAGTATGATCAGGATTTCATACGCCCAGTGCGGCGTATTCTGATAGGCTTGCTTGCAGGTCTTATGCTGCTGACCTTCATCATCTGGCGCATTGACAGCCCAAGGGTCGAACAATTCCGCATGGCGGTCATAGACAGGGTCGTTCCGTCTTTCGACTGGGCCATGCGCCCTGTGGCGCGCGGGATGGCCTTGGCCGAAAATTTTCGGTCTTACGCGCGGATTGTCGAGCAGAATCAGGAATTGCGGCGCGAATTGCAGCAAATGCGCGCATGGCGCGAAGCGGCGTTACAACTGGAACAGCGCAATGCCCAGTTGCTGGACCTCAATCAGGTCAGGCTGGACCCGCAGCTTACCCATGTTACCGGCGTGGTCATGGCCGATAGCGGATCGCCTTTCCGGAAATCGGTGCTGCTGAATGTGGGCGCGCGCGATGGCGTGCAGGATGGTTGGGCGGTTATGGACGGGCTGGGGCTGGCAGGGCGCATTGCAGGGGTCGGGCAGCGCACATCTCGCGTTGTGTTGCTGACCGACACGGCAAGTGCTGTTCCGGTTGTGATTCAACCCTCAGGCCAGCGCGCCATGCTGATTGGGGATAATTCGGCCTATCCCATTCTGGAATTCATCGAATCCCCCGATGATCTGCGCCCGGGGGACCGCGTAATCAGTTCGGACGATGGCGGCGTCTTCCCCGCCGGAATTCTGGTCGGAGAAGTCGTTGCAACCAGCGACCGGCGCTTGCGGGTTCGTATCTCCGCCGATTATGGAAGATTGGAATTCTTACGGGTTCTGCGTTCGCGCCCGGTTGAACGCATCCTCGACACCGGCGATCTGATCGCCCCTGACCTGCCGGATTTCACTTTGCCGGATGTTCTGGACACCCCCACGCAAGACGATACTGCCGATGGTTGAACGGCGGCAGACCCAGATGTTGCTTTATGTCGCCTTGTTTCTGGGGGTGGCGGCGCTGATTACCTTCTACCGCCTGTTGCCTTTGGGCAGCTATGGCCTGCCGCAAGGTCTTGTCGGGGCAGAGGATATCTCCGGTGAGGGGACAGGTTTCAGCCTTCGCAACCTTCCGCCGCCCGATATTCTGTTGTGCCTGACCCTTGCCTGGGTGGTCAGACGGCCGGACCTGTTGCCCGCCCCCATCATCGTTGGCTACTTCTTTATCGAAGATATCTTGTTGCTGCGCCCGCCGGGACTGTGGGCACTGATCGTTCTGATGGGAAGTGAATTTCTACGCACGCGGACCGAACAACTGCGTGGCTACGGTTTCTGGCTGGAGTTTCTGTTGGTCATTGGGCTTCTGCTGGCCATGTTTCTTGCAAATCGCGCGATGCTCGCGATTGTGATGGTGCCGCAAGTGCCGCTTGGCTTGAGCTTTGCGCAGTTTCTGGGCACGGTGGCGATATATCCTGCCGTGGTTGCGCTGTCGCATTTCGTGTTCCGGCTGCGCAAACCGGCGACCGGCGAAGTAGATGCTTTGGGGCAAAGACTGTGAAACGTTCAGAACGTGAACAAGAATATAGCCGGCGAGTCATAAGCCGGCGCGGCCTGTTTCTGGGCGCGCTGCAAGTCGGTGTCGCCGGTACCTTGTTCTGGCGGCTGCGCGACATGCAGTTGAACCAGTCCGAACAATTTCATCTTCTGGCCGAAGAGAACCGGATTAATCTGCGACTGCTGCCCCCTACACGCGGATTAATTCTGGACCGCAATGGCATCTTGTTGGCTGGAAACGAGCAAAATTACCGCGTTGTCATCAAGCGTGATGATGCGGGTGACATTGATCTGGTTCTTGAACGCCTGTCCCGCCTGATCCCGCTAAGCGATGAAGACATTGAACGTGCCCGCCGTGACATGCTGCGCAACAGACCGTTTGTTCCTGTCACAGTTGCCGAGCGGCTGAGTTGGGAAGAAATCAGTCGCGTTGCATCGAACGCGCCTGCCCTGCCGGGGGTCACGCCTGAGATGGGCTTGTCGCGCTATTATCCGATGTACAAGGACACAGCCCATGTTGTCGGCTATGTCGGCCCTGTGTCCGAGCGCGATCTTGAAGCGTTGGAGGCACCTGATCCCGTTCTCATGATCCCGCGCTTCCAGATCGGCAAAAGCGGGGTCGAGCGGATGCAAGAGGACAGGTTGCGCGGGCGCGCCGGGTCGCAACGTGTCGAGGTAAATGCTGTGGGCCGTGTCATGCGCGAACTCGACAGAGTTGAAGGCACGCCGGGCGGCAATGTGCACCTGACACTAGATGCGCGCCTTCAAAACTACGCGTTGGAGCGTTTGCACGGCCAGAGCGCTGCCGCCGTGGTGCTTGACATCGAAAGCGGTGATATTCTTGCGCTGGCCTCTGGCCCAAGCTTCGATCCAAATCTGTTCGTGCGCGGCATTTCCAGCAGGGACTTCAACGGGTTGCTCGAAAATGACTACCGGCCGCTGGTGAACAAGACAGTTCAGGGTATGTATCCGCCGGGGTCAACTTTCAAGATGGTCACAGCACTTGCCGCATTGGAGGCCGGTGTAACCGATGGGCAGGAACGGATATTCTGCCCCGGTCACATGGACGTGTCCGGCAACCGCTTTCACTGCTGGAAGCGCGGGGGGCACGGGCGCGTCGATCTTGTCTCAGCGCTGTCTGAAAGCTGCGATGTCTATATGTACGAGATCGCGCAGCGCTGCGGAATCGAAAAAATAAATGCCATGTCAACGCGTCTGGGTCTTGGTATTCGCTATGACTTGCCAATCACATCTGTTGCAGGCGGGCTGAACCCGACACGCGAATGGAAGCGAAACAATCGCAACTCAGAATGGCGCATCGGTGATACGGTCAATGCCTCTATTGGTCAGGGGTTCGTTCTGACCACGCCCCTGCAACTTGCCGTGATGACCGCGCGGCTGGCATCCAATAAGGCAATTCTGCCGCGTCTGGTCCGCGACCCGGCAGAGCAAGCTATCCGGGAAGCTGCAAGTCTGGACCTGCGCCCTGAATGGTTACGCATGATCAGGCGCGGAATGAACGAGACAGTCAACGACAGGCGCGGCACGGCCTATTCCTCTCGCGTGGTCGCCGAAGATCAGGTGATGGCAGGCAAGACGGGCACCAGTCAGGTGTTCTCGATCACGCGCGCCGAACGCGAGGCAGGCATACGGCGGCAGGAAGACTTGCCGTGGAACCGGCGCAATCATGGTCTGTTCGTCAATTATGCGCCCTATGACGCGCCACGTGTTGCGGTTGCAGTTGTGGTGGAACATGGCGGTGGCGGGTCTTCCGCAGCTGCGCCCATCGGACGAGATATAACTCTTGCCGCGCTCAATGACGGGTTTCCACCGCTATCGGCCTATCCGGCCCCGCAGCGCAACCGCATCCATTCCGAGCAACAGGAAATACAAGAGCGGCTTCGCAAACCTGATGACATGCGGATCAGCCGCGCATGAGCTATCTTGAATACAACACCAAACGGATGCCAGCGGGGCTGGCCAAAGTCCTGTATCTGAACTGGCCCTTGGTTGCCCTGCTGATTGCCGTGGGGTGTTACGGGTTTGTGATGCTCTATTCCATCGCGGGTGGAAGTCTGCACCCCTGGGCCGAACCCCAGATGAAGCGTTTTGCCTTCGGATTAGGGATCATGTTTGTCGTGGCCTTCGTTCCCTTATGGTTCTGGCGCTCAATCGCCGGACTGGGATATGTGGTTGCGGTTCTTTTGCTGCTGGGGGTCGAGTTCTTCGGCTCTGTCGGGATGGGCGCAAAACGCTGGCTGGAAGTGGGCCCGCTTCGCCTGCAACCCTCAGAACTGGCGAAGATCACGACTGTCATGGCACTGGCGGCCTATTATGACTGGTTGGACCTGAAGAAGGTTTCACATCCCATATGGGTCGTTCTGGCAGCGGTGATCGCCCTGTTGCCTGCATTTCTGGTGTTGCGCCAACCTGATCTTGGAACGGCACTTCTGGTGGCACTCGGCGGGGGTGTCGTTATCTTTGCCGCGGGTGTGCATTGGGGCTATTTCGCGGCCCTGATCGGCAGCGGAGTTGCGCTGGTTACAACAGTCATGACATCGCGTGGAACAGATTGGCAGTTGCTGAAAGACTATCAGTTCCGTCGTATTGATGCGTTTCTGGACCCGTCACTGGACCCGTTGGGCGCGGGGTATCACATAAACCAATCCATGATCGCACTGGGGTCTGGCGGGTGGTCAGGGCGCGGTTTCATGGAAGGCACGCAGGCGCGCCTGAACTTCCTGCCCGAAAAGCATACGGATTTCATTTTCACCACATTGGCTGAAGAATTCGGCTTTGTGGGCGCATCCTCGTTGTTACTGCTATATCTCATGTTGATCGGGGTGTGCCTGCTGACCGCGCTGCGCACAACAAACCGCTTTGCCGCACTGATGGTGATGGGAATAGTCGGAACATTCTTTCTTTATTTTGCTGTGAACATGGCAATGGTCATGGGGCTTGCGCCGGTGGTCGGTGTGCCCTTGCCTTTGGTGTCCTATGGGGGGTCTGCGATGATTGTAATCATGGTCGGTTTCGGATTGGTTCAGTCGGCCCATATCCACCGCGCAAGGCTGCCATCATGACACTTACCGTCTTGTTCGCCGCGGGCGATGCCGCTTTTGCAGAGTATCAACAGCCGCTGCGCGACGCATTCGTTCACCACGGCTTGAAAGTCGCGCTCGTCACAGATGCAGCACCGGCAGATGTTGATTATATCGTCTACTCGCCAGCCAGCACTCTGCGCGATTTCACACCCTATACGCGCTGCAAGGCGGTGCTCAATCTCTGGGCCGGGGTCGAGAAAATTGTCGGTAACCCGACATTGACCCAACCCCTTGCCCGTATGGTTGACCCTGCCCTGACACGTGGGATGGTGGAGTATGTCTGTGGACATGTGCTGCGCTACCATCTGGGGATGGACGCTTATATCTCGGCGCCGGCCGGGCAATGGATCGCGCAGGAACCACCGCTTGCACCAGAGCGTGTTGTCGGAATTCTGGGTCTGGGCGAATTGGGCCGGGCCTGTGCAGATGCGTTGGTCCGCTTGGGCTTTACCGTCGAGGGCTGGTCTTCGCGCCCGAAGGACGTGCCTGATGTGACCTGCCATCACGGCGCAGAGGGTTTTAACCTTTTGCTGCAACGCTCTGATATTCTTGTGACCCTGCTTCCGCTGACATCACAGACCGAGAATGTTCTGGACGCGGAGGCATTCGCTCAGATGCGCGATGGCAGTTGGTTCATAAATCCGGGTCGCGGCGCGCTGATTGATGATGACGCGCTTCTGGACGCAATTGACAGCGGCAAGATCAAGGGCGCGACATTAGATGTGTTTCGGATAGAACCGCTGCCCGCGGATCATCCATTCTGGGCGACGCCGAACATCACGATAACACCTCATATCGCGGCAACCACGCGGGCCGAATCTGCGTCAAATGTGATCGCAAGCAATATCGCCCGTGTAGAGGCGGGCCAGACATTGCTTCACAAAGTGGACCAGCAACGCGGCTACTAGCTGTTTCAAGCCCCTTTAGCTTTCGGAAACCTGTTCAAGCTATGCGTTGGCACATTGGTGGCACAACGACGGTGTTATTGAACATGAAACCAAATCGACCCAGTTATCCCTTGTCAGAAGCGCAAGAATCTCTGGCTAATGGCAGCATCGGTAGCGATATCCGCCAGCGCACGAACCTGATGCCCTGGCGTCTTGGGGCGCTTGGATTGGTCGCGGGTTTGGTTTTGCTTTTGCTTGGCACCAAGACCGAGACCTGCACATGGGTTACGCGCCCGATGAGTTTTCTGTCACACAATGCGGTGCAATCAGGGCCGCTCGCCAGTTGCGGTGTTGCAGTTCCAGATGGTCCGACAGACCATAACATGCGCCGTCCTGACAGTAACAACGTCAAACCATACAAGCCTTCACCCAGCACTGGTACCGCACGCCGCGCTTTTGTGTAGGCCACATTTCCTGCGCCAAAAACGGGAGTGGGTAGTTCAGGGCGCGCCTGACCCGCTACAGGGCTTGCGGCAAAACCCTTGGCGATGGGCACCAAAAGCCAGCCACACTCCGCAAGGCCACTTGTTGCAGCCCCAATTTGCGTCAAAACAATTGACAAGCAACCGAGTTGTTCAGTTGCTCAGATAGTTTTGTCCATGCGGTGCGCAGCCCTGTCGGCCACCCTCCTCTGCGCACTGCACCATGTCTTATTCTGCCGCGACGGCCTTGCCCGACGGTTCATTTCCCGGCCCGACAAGCTGCTCTGCCAGCGCCAAGGCTGCAGACACTTCGTGTTCCGTAGTGGCTGCATCAAGTTGCTCGATCAGATACTGCAACACTTCGGTCGAGAGATTTCCGGACATCGACGCCGCCTTCGCACGCAGCGCACGCCGGGCGCTGAGCGCATCCTCGTCCACAAAGACATCGCCTTCTATGCCTGCAAAAGCGCGCACCCGGGCAATGCGTTCTTCGGAGCAGTCAAGCAAGGCCGCAAGCGCTTTGGTTTTGCCCATCTGGACCGTAGCACCAACGTAATCGTAGGGCGCATTGTCCGAACGCTTCAAGACCCTGTTCATAACCGGATCAATAACAGTGATAATATCTTCAATACCACTTGCGCGCGCATATTCCAGCGATCCGACCATCAACTCGCATGTCGCCAGAGAGACAGTGCCCGCACCACGACCGGTCATCATCAGCCGGTCCGTATCGACGCAGAAACGCGTCGATTCCCACAATGTTGCAGACCGCAAGGGCGCCTGCCCTTGCAGGATGTCAGAAAAGACATCGGCCAGCATATGTGGACCGGTTGTCTGCAAGGCACGGACGCAAGCAACAACATTATCGTCCTCATCCAGCCCGATCACATATGCCGGGTCAAGATGATCGAACTCATCTATCTCGCGCCCATCTTCGATTTTGACATCCCAGCCAAGTCTCTCGCCAAATACACGCGCCCTCAAGCGAAACATTTCATCGAGAATTCCGCCATGTACATGCTTGTTGAGCGCATCAACCACAAGAATCATTTTCATTCCCTTCAGAGCCAGTTCTATTTCTGGTTGAAGAATGCGCTGAAACACACTTTCGCCGCTATTGTGGGAATCCCTTACTCCACTCAATAGGCGAAGAATGGCGCAAAATAGGGGATATTACAGGCGATGCGGCGCATTTCGCCAGCGGTTGAGCAAAGATCCAGTTGGTATCAGATCGGATAGATCATACCCATACCGATTGCACGGGCTACGGCCTGCGGCGTTGTCAAGGCACCCAGCTTCTCTCGGGCTGAACGCAAATGCACCTCTACAGTGCGGGTTGAAATGTTCAAGATAATGCCGACATCCGGTTGTGACTTTCCGGCCGCAATCCATTGCAATATCTCTTTCTCTCGGTCCGAAAGCGCGGGCTGTCGCATTGCAGACATGGTTCGACCATTCCGCATGAGCCGGTCATGAAACAGGGTTGCATGGGTCTGAAGGCCGCTCGCAATCTCTTTGCGCAAACTGGCCCATTCCGCTTCGGAACATGAACGCACCACGCTGAACATGCCCCGATCCCCATAAGGCCCGCGCACGGGAATTGTCATTCCTGTTGATCCGATGCCAAATTCCGACGCATCACAAAAAACCTTGCGGAATCCGTTTATCTTCTGAAGCCGTGTCCAATCCACAACGCCAACACTTTTGGCCGCCATAGCAAGGGTGGGATCAATGTCTTGGAAGCCCTGCTCGACATAGTGTTCTTTCCACGCATCGGGATAATTGACGACACCATGTATGGAATTGTCGATTGTGTTCACGCCAGCATAAGCAGCGTAGTCAAGGTTGAACTGCGCGCAGATGTTATCCAGGATTTGCTGCAACGACTCTTCCGAGTTGTTGCCGATCATTCCCAGATCCAGCGGTTTCATCACTTGGCCTTTCTGTGGGAGCGCCACAATTACGCGCAAAAACCATTACCTACCCTCTGAACGCTTTCAGTCATATAGGCCCCTCCCATTAAGAAGAACGCCAACCGACCAAGTCAAACCATTTACGCATCAAAATTACACCATAGAGCGGCGACGATAATTCTGTGGAGAAGATAATTCAACCCTCAGTAGATAGACACTGGCGCATTTGCGGGGTGATGCAGTGTTTCTTGTCAAGAAGTCAGAATTTGTGCTTGTCGCCACATCCCAGAACAATAATGTGCGCCGCTGTACATAATCTGGACGATTCAAGCTTCACAGCACAAGGGACCCGTCATGAACACAATGGTAAAACGTGACCAACTGCACGTGAGTCTGCAACTCTGTACCTTCATTGAAGGCCAAGCGCTGGTAGGAACCGGGGTGGACGCAACTGCGTTCTGGCGCGGATTCTCGGCGCTCATCCATGATCTGACACCAAAGAACCGGGACTTGCTGGAAAAGCGCGCCGACCTTCAGCGCCAGATTGACCAATGGCATATCGCGCGGCGCAATCAGGTCCATGACCGCGAGTTGTATAAATCGTTTCTCGAAGAGATCGGCTACTTGTTGCCAGAAGTTTCGCCATTCCAGATTGACACCACCAAGGTAGACCCGGAGATTGCAACCATCGCGGGCGCACAGCTTGTCGTTCCGATCACCAATGCGCGCTATGCGCTCAATGCTGCGAATGCGCGTTGGGGTAGCTTGTATGATGCGCTTTATGGAACGGATGCGATGGGCAGCATGCCGCCCGCGGGCGGGTATGAACAGGGGCGCGGCGCGCGTGTGGTGGCGCGGGTTCGGGTCTTTCTGGATGCGACTTTTCCACTTGCCGGTCACAGTCATGCAGATGCGCGGCTGTATCATGTCAAAGGGGGGGCGCTTCTGGTCGATGGCAAGCCGCTGGAAGACCCTGGCAAATTCGCGGGCTATCAGGGTGATCCGCGTGCGCCAGATTCTGTTTTCCTTGTGAATAATGGGCTGCATGTCGAACTGGTCTTCAACCGCGCGCATCTGATTGGCGGGCGTGATCAGGCCTGCATGGCCGATGTGCGCGCGGAATCCGCGCTTTCTGCGATCATGGATTGCGAAGATTCTGTCGCCTGCGTCGATGCCGAGGACAAGGTGCTGGCCTATTCCAACTGGTTGGGACTGATGAAAGGTGACCTGAGCGCCGATCTGGACAAGGGCGGTAAAACAATCACCCGCCGCCTGAACCCGCATGTGGAGATCACCGCCCCGGATGGCAGCGCCAAGACCCTGAAGGGGCGCGCCTTGTTGTGGGTGCGCAATGTGGGCCATCTGATGACCAACCCCGCCATTCTGGACAAGGACGGGAATGAGGTTTTCGAAGGCATGATGGATGCCATGATCACCTCGCTTTGCGCGCTGCATGATCTGCGCAAGACCAATGGCGCGCGCAATTCTGCCGAAGGGTCCATCTATATCGTCAAGCCAAAGATGCACGGCCCTGAAGAAGTGGCTTTTGCCGACGAGATTTTTGCCCGTGTCGAACAGGCCTTGGGCCTCGAAGCCAATACGATCAAGATGGGCGTGATGGATGAAGAGCGCCGGACATCTGTCAATCTGCAACAATGTATCCATGCCGCGCGGCGCCGGGTCGCGTTCATCAACACAGGCTTTCTGGACCGCACGGGCGACGAAATTCACACCTCGATGGAGGCCGGTCCCTTTTCGCGCAAGGATTTCATCAAGCGCAAGGGCTGGATCAAGGCCTATGAAGATCGCAATGTCGATATCGGGCTGGAGTGCGGGCTGATGGGGCGCGCGCAGATCGGCAAGGGCATGTGGGCCATGCCTGACCAGATGTCGGCGATGCTTGAGACAAAGATCGAGCATCCGAAGGCGGGTGCGAATACCGCTTGGGTTCCGTCACCGACTGCGGCAACTTTGCATGCAATGCATTACCATCAGGTCGATGTGCGCAAAGTGCAGGAAAAACTGAAGAACGGCGGGCGGCGCGCGCATGTCGAAGCGCTGCTGGACATTCCGCTTGCCTCTTTCCGCAAATGGAACCGCGACCAGATCCTGCGCGAGGTTGAAAACAACGCACAAGGCATCCTTGGCTATGTCGTGCGCTGGATTGATCAGGGTGTCGGGTGTTCCAAGGTGCCGGACATCAATGATGTGGGCCTGATGGAAGACCGCGCCACCTGTCGCATTTCCAGCCAGCATATTGCGAACTGGCTGCATCATGAAATCGTGTCTGAAGACGAAGTCATGGACGCGATGAAGCGCATGGCGGAAGTGGTTGACCGTCAGAATGCAGATGATCCCGCGTATCGCCCGATGGCACCAGGCTTTGACAGCATTGCCTTTCAGGCGGCCTGTGATCTGGTGTTCAAAGGGCGCGAACAACCATCAGGCTATACAGAACCCGTCTTGCACGCACGCAGGCTACAATTGAAAGCGGCAACTTAAGCAGCATTGCGGCTGGGGGCTTCCCTCAGCCGCAACTACCCGGATCGGTCTGGCACTCATCTGCCAACGCTTCCGCTTGCCTGATCTCATCCGTGGGCATCACCTCATGCAAGGCGTCAATCAATGCCGAGGCGCCATTGTGGCCCAGCCGCTCAGACACAATCGCTAAAGCCAGCGCCTTGCGGAAATCCTGTGGACCCCCGCGCCCCTGCGCCTGCATCAGGGCCAGATTGTAAAATGATGGCGCATATCCGGCGGAGGCGGCCGTCAGGTAAAGCTGGCGCGCCATGCTCATGTCCTGATTGCGGCCAATACCGCGCGACAGCGCCAGTGCCAGATTATGCGTGGCAGTGACATGACCTTGCAGGGCGGCGGCTTCAAACCAGTCGGCAGCAGCTTCAACGTCCCCCAGTTCGGCCAAGGCAGCGCCAAGTGCAAACTGCGCGTCGCGCAAGCCCTGCTCTGCCGCGGCCTGATACCATGCGACAGCCTGCTGAGAATCAGATGGGCCACCCAAACCACGTTCCAACATCTTGCCGAGGGAAAACTGCGCGCGCGCGGCCCCTGCCCTTGCAGCGACACTGTACCAATGGCGTGCCGCCTCCCATTCCTGCTGGGATGCAAGTAAATCTGCCAGCGCCTGTTGCGCGCCCAGATGGTTTTGCAAAGCAGCCGCTTCGAACCAATGTCGCGCCTGTTGCAAGTCTGCGCTGTCAGCTTCGCCTGCTGCCAGCAAAACACCTAAGTTATACTGCGCCAGCACATCACCGCGCTCTGCCAATGGGGTCCAGATGCTGAGTGCGGTCGGAATATCGCCATCTTCCAATGCGACGATACCATCCTGCGCGCGCAACTGCGCCAGTACAGGCTGTGCCATCCCGAAGCAGAGGAAAAGAAGAAGCAGCCTGAAGATCATGCGCTCAACCCGACTAGGCAATCTTCACTGATATACGCAACTTGCTGATGGCTGTCACGCGGTTGTGATACCACTGCGACAGGTTGCGCAATCCGTAGTTCCGGCCTAAGGCGGGGCCGCGAAAGGACAAACATATGCAGACAGACTGGATTGAACAGCTTTTCACCCGCGCGGACGGCCAATATCTCTGCGCGCGTTGGGGACGCCCGATTGTTCCGGTCGTCTTTGGGGTGGATGACAACACCCTTTCCACGGTCAAGGGCGCGATTGAAGCTGTTGTCGCGCTGGCGGGTCACAAGATGGCCGAAACCGACCCCGAATTGGGGGCCAATCTGATGGTCTTCTTCTTTCGCGACTGGTCGGAATTGCTTGAAGTGCCCAATCTGGACCGATTGGTGGAAGGTCTGGGGCCGCTTGTCGCCCGACTTCAGGCGGCGGATGCGAACCAGTACCGGATATTCCGCTTCGACGAGGCCAATGCCATCCGTGCGGCCTTTGTCTTTATCCGCATGGATGACGCACTTGAATCTGTCCCTGCTGAAACCCTGGCACTCTCTCAGGCAGTGCAGGTCATCCTCTTGTGGTCTGACCGGGCCTTCACCGACCGTTCGGCCCTGGCGCTGACGGATGGAGACACGATCCTGCGCCCCGAAATCGGTGCTTTGATCCGCGCGGCCTATGACCCCGTTTTGCCCGCAGTCGCTACCGACCCTGCCCATGCCTTGCGCTTGGGTGCCCGGATCGGCAGCCTGCAATGAAGCATGTCAGCCCGTCGGCATGACCGTGATTTCGCTTATCGAGGCGCGCTCGGGTTGAGAGAGTGCGAAGATTACCGCATTTGCGATATCTTCGGGCTGCAACTTGTCGGGTTTGGGTTCGGAAAAGAAAGGGGTGTCCACCATGCCCGGCGCAATCAACGTGCAACGCCCGCCCCATTCGCGCATTTCCTGCGCCATATTGCCCGCATATCCATGCACAAACCATTTGGTCGCCCCGTAGATCGAGCCTAGAATATGCAATTTGCCAGCAACGGAGCCGGTCAGAACAAGCTGTCCCTTGGTTTTACGCAATTCTGGCAAGGCCACGCGTGCTGTGTAAAGCAGCGCCATGATGTTCAGATCAATCATCCGCCGCCACTCTCGCGGGTCACCTGCTTCAGTTCCCGGTGTATCAACCCCCATCCCGGCATTGGCAAAGGCGGCATCTATGCCGCCAAAATGGGAGGCGACGCGCGCAATGGCACTTTCCTGCGCACCAAGGTCGGTGGCGTCACCGGCAACTGCGAGACTGGCCTCTCCAAGTTCTTGCACAAGACTGTCAAGCTTATCCGCGCTGCGCGCCATCAGCCCGACATTCCACCCTGCCGCAACCGCCGCTTTTGCTGTGGCAGCCCCGATCCCGCTGGACGCGCCCGTGATGAAAACTGTCTTTTCTCTGGTCATTTTAGACTTCCTGCTTAGTGCGTGTTGTGTCAGCACGTAAGTTGTTACACTCAAGGTACAAGCCACTGCCCCACGATTGATATACCCTGCGCAACCCCGCACGATGGTGTGTGCGAATGATCAAGGCCCGAGAATGACCCACATCCACCGCGTTCGTGTCTATTACGAGGATACCGATCTTGCAGGGATCGTCTATTATGCCAATTACCTGAAATTCATCGAGCGCGGACGCAGCGAGTGGGTGCGTGATCTGGGGCTGGACCAGGCACAGATGAAAGCGGATGGACAAGGCGTGTTTGCCGTTCGCCGGGTGATTGCGGATTATCTGGCCCCTGCCCGTTTCGATGATGTGCTGGATGTCACAACCGACTATCTGCGCCATTCCGGCGCTAGACTGGTGCTGCGCCAAGCCGTGTCACGCGGCGACGTCACACTGTTCACTGCCGAGGTGACGCTGGTCTGTCTGGGCGATTCCGGCCGCCCACAGCCCTTACCAGACCACTTGATCAAAAAAATCGGCGAAAACCCCCGTTTTAAACCGCAAGTATAACGTGCTTGTGTTGGTGATGCGCTTGTCTTGTTGTATGGTCTGCGTCAAAGCCGCCTGTAGAGCGGCACATCAAACGCGAGCAGGCATATGGACCAGACGACCCTGACAGCGACGCAGGAGATTGATTTCTCTCTGCTGGCTCTTTTTGCACGTGCAACCATCACAGTCCAGTTGGTGATGATCAGTCTGATCATCGCGTCCTTCTGGTCATGGGCGATCATTATTCAAAAGCACATCCTGTATCGTCGCGCACGCAATGACGCCGAGGATTTCGATGCGGCCTTCTGGTCGGGCGAACCGCTGGACGAATTGTATGACCAGATCGGTCCTGCGCCTGCGACATCGCCGCAGCGTGTCTTTGCCGCTGGCATGACAGAATGGCGGCGCTCACACAGGGCAGACGGCCGGCTGATCCCGGGAGCCGTTGCGCGCATAGATCGGTCAATGGATGTGGCGATCACCAAGGAATCGCGCAATCTGACCGGGGGGCTGACTTTCCTAGCCTCGGTTGGGTCCGCATCGCCTTTTGTCGGGTTGTTCGGGACAGTCTGGGGGATCAAGCACGCGTTCGAAGAAATTGCACTGGCGCAATCCACCAACCTTGCGGTCGTGGCCCCCGGTATTGCCGAAGCACTTCTTGCGACCGGTCTGGGCCTACTGGCCGCAATTCCCGCGACCATCTTCTACAACAAGCTGACCGATGACAGTGACGCCATCATCTCTGGCTACGAAGCCTTTGCGGATGAGTTCAACACCATCCTGTCCCGCCAGCTGGACGCGGCCTGATCATGGGCGCGCAATTTGTCAAAAAAGGGGGTGGAACCGGGCGGCGCAGGCGGCGTGGCGGTGCCGGTCGCATGTCCGAAATCAACGTGACGCCCTTTGTCGATGTGATGCTGGTTTTGCTGATCATCTTCATGGTGGCCGCGCCAATGCTGACTGTCGGCGTTCCTGTGGAATTGCCGCGCACATCGGCTGGTGCTCTTCCAGCCGAACAGGAAGAGCCGCTGTCAATCACGCTGACCTCTGATGGCACCGTGATGATCATGTCCGCCGAGATTGACCCCAACGAGTTGATCCCGCGCCTGCGTGCTGTGGCGGCGGAACGGCGCGACAACAAGGTTTTCCTGCGCGCCGACGGAACCATTCCCTATGAACGCGTTGTTCAGGTCATGGGGGCGCTGAACTCTGGCGGGTTCAACAATATCGGTCTGGTGACCGAACAAGGCGGTCCGCGCTTCGACGGCGCGGGCGACTAAGTGCACCTGGTGTGAAGGCCAGAATTGGCAAATGACAAATGCAAGGGATATATGGCACCGCATGGACACGGGACAGAAAGTCTCGGGTGTTGCGCATATTGGCCTGATTGTCTGGGTTATGCTCTTTGACATTTTTCAGGCCCCCGACAGGAATACGGCAATTCCTGTCACCGATGTATCACTTATCTCGACCGAAGAATTCGCAGCGCTCAGCGGCCCCCGACCGGATGCCGCCCCAGAACCAGAGCCACAACCGACACCCCCGGTTGTTACCGCGCCTGAACCTGCACCAGAGCCTGCACCCGCGCCAGAACCTGAAATCAGCGCGCCAGAACCGGTACAACCCGAACCAACGCCCGCACCTGCGCCAGAGCCCGAACCTGCGCCAGAGCCGCAACCGGCAGAGCAAGCGAGCGGGGTCATTTTCTCGCCGATGCCCGCCCCCGGCGTCAGCGCGCGCCCCCGTCCGCGCCCTGTGGACCGTGTCGCCCCGACGCCAAGCGACACCCCCCCAGAGGATGCGCAGATCGATATCGCTGCGCAGCCAGCGGCACAGCCTGATGCCGAAGCAGACACCCAGCTTCCAGAAGAAGAACAGGCTGAAACCGCACCGCCAGAGGCGACGACCGAGATCGTGACAGAAGCAACCGAAACCGAAGAAGGGGCCACCGAACGCGCAGCGGCGGCACCGACCATCAGTTCACGCCCACGCACCCGGCCAGATCGCCCGACCCCACCCCCTGCGCAGACTGCCGAAGCACCCCCGGAGCCCCAACCGGCGCCGACACCTGCACCAACGCCCGAACCTGAACCAGCACCGACACCTGCGCCCCAGCCTGACCCGACGGATGCAATTGCCGAAGCCTTGGCGGCAGCTTTGTCGCAAGAACAACCTAGCAGCCCTGCGTCAAGCTCTGCCGGGCTCAGCTCGTCCGAGGCTGACGGCTTGCGGCTGGCCATTCAGCAGTGTTGGAACGTGGGCGTCCTTTCAACCGATGCGCAACAAGTGACTGTGACCGTTGCGTTTTCCATGACGCCTTCAGCCCGGCATGAACAGGGCAGCATTCGGATCGTCTCGGCGTCGGGTGGAACCGAAACTGCGATTCAGCAGGCATTTGACGCAGCACGCCGCGCCATCATACGTTGTGAAGGCGACGGTTATGGATTGCCTGCCGAAAAATACGACGCGTGGCGCGATATTGAAATTACGTTCAACCCCGAAGGGATGAGGCTCAGATGACCCGGCTTTTTCACGTTCTGCCTGCGCTTTTTTTGGTTTGGTTTGCAGCATTTGCTGCAACCCTGCCCGCTCAGGCACAACCGTTGCGCTTGCAGATCACCGAGGGTGTGATCGAACCCATGCCCTTCGCGATGCCCGCATTCGTCCCTGAAAACAGTGCGGGCAACCAGTATTCCGAAGCCCTGGCGCGCGTTGTGTCTGCCAACTTGACGAATACGGGCCTGTTTCGCGAAATCCCGCGTTCGGCGCATCTTGGTCGTATCTCCAGCTTTGATGCCAGCGTGAATTATTCGGACTGGCGCGCCATCAATACGCAGGCATTGATCACCGGGGCCGTGTCCGTGTCGGGCAATCGCATGAATGTAAAATTCCGCCTGTTTGATGTGCTGTCGGGCCAGCAGATCGGTGAAGGTTTGCAATTTGGCGGCAGTACCGACAACTGGCGGCGCATGGCGCATAAAGTTTCAGACGCTGTCTATAGCCGGATCACCGGCGAAGGCGGCTATTTTGACAGCCGGGTTGTGTTCATCTCGGAATCCGGGTCGCGTGGCAACCGCACCAAGCGACTGGCGATCATGGATCAGGATGGCGAGAATATGCAATATCTGACCGATGGTCGCGCGCTTGTTCTAGGGCCTCGGATGTCCGCTTCGGGCGACCGGATCATCTACACCACTTACGAGACAGGCTCTCCGCGGATCGCGCTGATGAACACCCAGACTGGCCAACGCCAGCTTGTGGGCGATATTCCCGGTGCAATGACATTCTCGCCGCGTTTCTCGCCTGATGGTCGCTCGCTGGTTTTCTCGGCTGCGCGGGGTGGCAACACGGACCTGTATCGCATGGATATCAGTTCCGGCCAGATCCAGCAGCTGACCTCGTCGCCATCCATTGCCACGGCACCCAGCTTTTCCCCCGATGGGCGCTTCATCACCTTTGAATCCGACCGCTCGGGCACCAGCCAGATCTATGTCATGCCCGCAAACGGCGGCGAGGCGCGGCGCATCAGCTTTGGGCAGGGGCGCTATTCAACCCCGGTCTGGTCACCGCGCGGTGACCTGATCGCCTTTACCAAATCCAATGCGGGTCGGTTCCATATCGGCGTGATGCGCACAGATGGCAGTGAAGAACGCCTGCTCACGGCCTCGTTTCTTGACGAAGGGCCAACATGGTCGCCAAATGGTCGCGTCGTAAAATTCACCCGGGAAGCGCAAGGTGGCGATCCGGCATTGTTCTCTGTCGATATCACTGGCCGAAACCTGCGCCGTGTGCCCACACCCGGCCCGGCGTCTGACCCGGCTTGGGGCCCGCTTCTACCCTGATCCTGAACCATAACCACAAACCTTCTGAGGGACCAACTTCATGACCTTGACGTCAAAAACACTCCTTGTCCTTGCAGCGCTCGCGCTTGCGGCCTGTAACAACCCGCGCGCCGGTGGTTCCTTCGGGGGCGGCGGCGCTGATGGCTTTGGCGGCCCTGGCGGCTTCAATGATGGCGGCATCAGCGTCGGCAACCTTGGCGACCCGAATGACCCCAATTCCATCGCGCATTTCCAGCAGCGAATCGGTGATCGGGTGTTCTTTACGGTCGACAGTTCCAGCCTGAATGATGAGGCGCGCTCCACATTGAATGGGCAGGCCCGTTGGCTGACCTCGAACCCGCAATACTCCATCATCATCGAGGGCCACGCGGATGAACGCGGCACGCGCGAATATAACGTGGCGCTAGGCGAGCGGCGCGCCAATGCAGTCATGCAGTATCTGGTCAGCCAGGGGGTCAGTGCCAACCGCCTGCGCACCGTCAGCTATGGCAAGGAACGCCCGGTCGAGGCCTGTGCTGCACAGCGCTGCTGGGATGTGAACCGCCGTTCGGTAACGACCGTTTCCGGCGTGTCCAGCTAAGCCCATGCGCCTGATCCGTATTATTGCAGTCGCTTGTCTTGTGTCGGGGCCCGTTCTGGCCCCGGCACAGGCTGACACCGTGGCCGATCTGCGCGCAGAACTGACCGCGCTAAGCGGGGTTGTGGCGGATCTTGCGCGTGAATTGTCGTCAGGCAGCGCGGAATCGCAGCCTGACTTTGACGGTGCGCTTATCGACCGGGTGGAACGCATCCGCGAAGAACTTGCACGCCTGACAGGACGCGCAGAAGAGCTGGAATTCCGCATTCGTCGCACAATAGACGAGGCGTCCAACCGTCTGGGCGATCTGGAATTTCGCATGACGGAACTGGAGGGCGGCGATACGTCGGCACTGCCTCCGACGCGCCCGCTCGACGGCGGCGGGCAGCCTTCAGTGAACGATGATGCGCCGCAACTGGCCGCAGGGGAGCAATCTGCATTCGACTCTGCGCGGGCCTTGGCCGAAGAAGGCAGCCACGATGCGGCCGCCGATGCCTTGAAACAGTTTCTGGAATTCTATCCCGGCAGCCCGCTTGGGGCCGATGCCAGTATATTGCTGGGTGAAATGCACCGCGCACGCGGCGCTGAAACGGATGCAGCGCGCGTCTATCTCAACTTGTATCTGGCGGATCCGGATGGTGAAGACGCACCGCGCGCCTTGTTGGCCCTAGGCGAGAGCCTTGGTCGGCTTGAGCAGCGCGGAGAGGCCTGCATCATGCTTGACGAATTGCTGGACCGGTTTGCCACAAGTTCGCAAGCCGCCGAGGCAAGCGAAGCGCGCGCGCGCCTGTCCTGCCCTTGAGCACGCCGAAGCCGGATCTGACCGCGCGTTTTGCGCAGGCGATGGAGTGCCTTGCGCCCGAACGACCATCCCAGCTGGGGCTGGCGGTTTCTGGCGGCGGTGACTCCATTGCGCTTATGCATCTGGCCCGGCACTGGGGCGGTGCGGAATTGCATATCGCGACGGTCGATCATGGGCTAAGGCCAGAAGCCGCAGAGGAAGCCGCATTTGTCGCGCATACCGCAGGCGCATTTGGGCTTTCTCATGTCACCCTGAAATGGGAAGGCTGGAGCGGACAGGGCAACTTGCAGGACGCGGCGCGACAAGCGCGGCGCAGCCTGCTGACACAATGGGCGCAGCAAGAAGGGTTGCAGGCTGTCTTGTTGGGCCATACGCAGAATGATCAGGCCGAAACCTTTCTCATGCGGCTTGCCCGTGGTTCCGGGGTGGATGGGTTGGCAGCGATGGCCCCTGTGCATGATGAATCCGGTATCAGATGGCTGCGTCCGCTTCTGCAATTCACCCGTGACGAATTGCGCGACTGGCTTCGCGCTCGCAACCATTCATGGGTGGATGACCCCAGCAATGACGACACCAATTTTGACCGCATCAAAGCGCGGCAGGCAGTGCAACATCTCGAACCTCTGGGGCTAAGCTCGGAACGACTGGCACAAACCGCCCAGCGAATGGCCGAGGCCCGGGCAGTGCTGGACGCCGCAGCAACAGACGCCGCGCGGCATATCTGCCGTTTCGAGCATGGTGATTTCGTGTTTGATGCCGCAGGTCTTGACGCTTTGGCGCAAGAAACGCGCCACCGCCTTGTTGCGCGGGCCTTGTGTGAGGTCGCCTCAAAACCCTATCGTCCGCGCCTGTCTGCCTTGCGCGCCGCACTGAGTTCTGCATCTGCCACACTTCATGGCTGCCTGCTGACGCGCACGGCCAAAGAGCTTCGGATCACCCGCGAGCAGAATGCCGTGAAAGGACATTCCGCACCGCTGGACAGTCTGTGGGATGGTCGCTGGCGTGCGATGCCACCTGCCCAGACCGACCTGCCGCCCGGCCTCACCATCAGCGCATTGGGCGAGGCGGGGCTTGCACAATGCCCTGATCGAACCGGGTGGCGCCTGCCCCGCAGATCGCTTCTTTCCAGCCCGGCAGTGTGGCTTGGTTCGCGGCTGATTGCCGCGCCTCTGGCCGGTTTTTCGCCGAATTGGCGGTTTTGCGTAAGAGAACCTGATGAGTCTTTCGTTCTAACGCCGTATTCGCATTGATCGTGCAGGTATAATTGCTATGTAAGAGTGTAAGTATTGGCGCAGCCGCGTCATAGCATAGATGACAAGAGGAGACGCCCGTGGGTAACGCACGGAATTTTGCTTTCTGGATCGTGCTGTTTTTGCTGATGATCATGCTGTTCAACATGTTCAGCACTGGGCAGAACACATCCTCGGCACGCAGTGTCAATTATTCTGAATTCATCACACGTGTTGATGCCAATGAAGTCAGCCGCGTCACGATAGATGGCGAACGCATCGTCTTTGTGGGCAGTGATGGACAGCAGTATTCAACAGTGCGCCCTGACGACACTGGCCTGACCCAGCGCCTGCTGGATGCCGGAATTCCGGTAGAGGCACGCCCGCAGCAGCAATCGGGCTTCTTGTCCACACTGATGCTGTGGTTGCCCTTCCTGTTGCTGATCGGTGTCTGGATTTACTTCATGAACCGCATGCAAGGCGGTGGCCGGGGCGGCGCGATGGGCTTTGGAAAGTCCAAGGCCAAACTGCTGACCGAAAAAAGCGGTCGCGTGACCTTTGACGATGTGGCCGGAATTGACGAAGCCAAGGACGAGCTGGAAGAGATTGTTGAGTTTCTGCGCAATCCACAGAAATTTTCGCGTCTTGGTGGCAAGATCCCGAAAGGCGCGCTTCTTGTCGGCCCTCCGGGCACTGGTAAGACGCTTCTGGCGCGTGCCATCGCTGGTGAGGCGGGTGTGCCCTTCTTCACCATCTCTGGTTCTGACTTCGTGGAGATGTTTGTGGGTGTCGGCGCTAGCCGGGTGCGCGACATGTTCGAGCAAGCCAAGAAAAACGCGCCTTGCATTGTCTTCATCGACGAAATCGACGCCGTGGGCCGCTCGCGTGGCGTGGGCTATGGCGGTGGCAATGACGAACGCGAGCAGACGCTGAACCAGCTTCTGGTCGAAATGGACGGGTTTGAAGCAAACGAGGGAATTATCATCGTCGCGGCCACCAACCGCCCCGACGTGCTTGACCCCGCGCTTCTGCGCCCCGGTCGCTTTGACCGTCAGGTGCAAGTGCCCAACCCCGACATCAAGGGCCGCGAGCGTATTCTTGGCGTTCATGCGCGCAAGGTGCCACTTGGCCCGAATGTCGATCTGCGCATAATTGCGCGCGGGACACCAGGTTTCTCTGGTGCGGATCTGGCCAATCTGGTGAATGAAGCTGCCCTGATGGCGGCGCGGTCCAACCGGCGCTTCGTCGTGATGGACGATTTCGAAAATGCCAAGGACAAGGTCATGATGGGGGCTGAACGTCGTTCCATGGTCATGACCGAGGATGAAAAGAAACTGACGGCCTATCACGAGGCAGGGCACGCCGTTGTTGGTCTTCATGTTCCGGAACACGATCCGATCCACAAAGCGACGATCATTCCACGAGGCCGCGCCCTGGGTCTGGTTCTCTCCTTGCCAGAGCGTGACCAGCTGTCAGTAAGCTACCGCAAATACAAGTCCAAGATCGCGATGGCTATGGGCGGGCGTGTTGCAGAAGAACTGGTATTCGGCACGGATGCAGTTACGTCTGGGGCTGCTAGCGACATCCAGCAAGTAACCAAGATTGCCCGCGCCATGGTTACTCAGTTCGGCTTTGATGAAGAGTTGGGCTATGTCGACTACGCGAATGAGCAGCAAAGCTATCTGGGCAATTACGGCGGCGGGTCCAACCATTCAGGCATCACTCAGAAGATGATTGATGACAAGGTGCGCGAGTTGGTCAATGAAGGCTATGAGACAGCCAAGAGGATCTTGACCGAGCGCCGTAATGAGCTGGAAAACCTTGCACAGGGCTTGCTTGAATATGAAACGCTGACTGGGCCAGAGATTGGTCGCGTGATGCGCGGCGAAGCGCTTGATCGTGGCGACGACGATGAAGGCACGCCATCAAGCGGCACACCTTCTGTCGCGGCGGTGCCCAAGACCCGAGGGCGCAAGCGCGGGGACGACGACGGCGGGCTGGAGCCAGAACCAAGCGCCTGAGTTCATGACGATCACAAAAAGCCCCCGGCAGTGACCGGGGGCTTTTTTTATTGCCGAAATGATCGGTGGTTGACCAAATAGTTTAGTCGATTGTCCGAATATTTGGGTGGATTGTCCGAATATTTGGGTGAAAGAATCGCACAAGATAGAGAGCGACCATTGCGCGAAAGATGATAATATTCGCACAATTTCATCGTTTTGCGAAACAGAGTGTTTCACGACCGCGCCAATCTTGAAGTGTTCGCGCTCACAAAGTCGTGTTAAACTTCTAACAGTTGGTAAAGATTTTGAGGGTCCCCCATGTCTCTGTTGAAGAAATTAGCATCCAAGAAAATTTCCTTGATCGAAAAAAAAGCAGCCAAGACAAAATCAATCTTGGAGAAGAAAGCAGATAAGAAATACGCACTTCTCGAAAAGAAGGCAGAAAAGCTCTGCGCCAAATACGAGAAGAAAATCGCCAAGTACGAAGACAGGGCAGAATCCACGCGCGACAAGTATCAGGACAAGGCAGATTCGATCCGGGATAAGGCACTTGCAAAAGCTGAAAAACTAGAAGCACGCGGACTTAGCCACCTTGCCGCCAAGGCTGAACGCGCGGGCGAGTTGAAGGCCTCGAAACTCGAGACTCTGGGCGAAAAGAAAGCGCTCAGGCTTGAGTGGAAAGCCGACAAGTATCAATCCAAATTCGACAAACTGTATGACAAGCTGTGCAAAAAAGACCTGACTGATGATGATGTCGTCGATGATGATGATGACAACGATAAAGACGATGACGCCGTCGTTCTGGAGTTCGATGTCAAATGCGATGCTGCGGGCGTGGACTTGTCAGTGACGCTTGAAGCACCAGAAGATTTTGATCCTGAGAATCCGGATTTTGACGCTGTCTTTGATCAGGTTCTGGCTGAACTCAAGGACCTCGAGGAAGACTTCCCCGAAGTGGGTACAATTGATCCGATAGCCTCGATCACAAAGGTGACGATTTCCAAGCCCGAGGACGACAGCTTTGAGGAGATCGAAATTGATTTTCCTTTTGCGGATGACGAAACAGTTGCCAATCTTTGCAGCTGCCTTCTGTCCGACGATGATCCTTGCGTAGATGATGACGACGACGATTCACAATTCCCAACGCCGTGATCACACAGGCCGGGACGATACACCCTGTATTGTCAGCTAGCACGGGCACCCAGCAATTTGCTGGGTGCTTTTCTACTTCGTGGCCTGCGCTGCCAGATCGCGCGCAATGGCAAAGGCCCCCCGGACACGTTCCTTTTCAGTGCTCCAGTCTCGACCAACGACAATTTTATTGTCGCGAATTTTCGCCAGCCCGTTCTGAGCCTGCACGAAAGCCACCAGTCCAGCCGGATTGGCAAATTTATCGTTGTGAAACTGGATCGTCGCCCCTTTGGGGCCTGCATCAAATTTGGCGATGCCCGCCCGTTTGCATTCCGCCTTGATCCGCATCACCGCCAGAAGTGTGTTGACCTCTCTGGGCAGTTTTCCGAAACGGTCGATCAATTCAGCGGCAAATCCTTCAAGATCGACCTTGGTCGTCAAGGTTGACAGGCGGCGATACAAGCCCAACCTGACATCCAGATCCGGCACATAATCCTCAGGAATCAGAACCGGTACACCCAGATTTATGGTCGGGGCCCACTGCCCGTCCAGATCAGCAACATCCGCGATTTCGCCCGCGCGGATTTTCGTGATCGTCTCTTCCAGCATCTGTTGATACAGCTCATAGCCGACCTCTTTGATGTGACCAGACTGCTCTTCGCCCAGAATATTGCCCGCGCCACGCAGGTCCATATCATGGCTGGCCAGATTGAAGCCTGCCCCAAGACTGTCCAGACTGGCCAATAGTTTCAGCCGCTTCTGCGCCTGCGGGGTCAGGGGCGCGCGCGGCTTGGTGGTCAGGAAGCAATAGGCACGTGTTTTCGCGCGCCCTACCCGCCCCCGGATCTGATAAAGCTGCGAAAGCCCGAACATATCTGCGCGATGCACGATCATGGTATTTGCGCGCGGAATATCGAGGCCGGATTCAACGATGGATGTTGCAAGCAGCACATCATATTTTCCATCGTAGAAAGCATTCATGCGCGTATCCAGTTCACCGGCAGGCATCTGGCCATTGGCGATGACATAGCTCAATTCCGGAACATGTGTGCGCAGGAAGTCTTCGATCTCGGGCAGGTCCGCAATGCGCGGGACCACAAAGAAGGACTGCCCGCCGCGGTAATGTTCGCGCAGCAACCCTTCGCGCAGGGTAAGCGTGTCGAACTCGCTGACATAGGTGCGGATGGCCAGACGGTCCACAGGCGGCGTCTGGATGATTGAGAGGTCGCGCACCCCTGTTAGCGACAGTTGCAAAGTGCGCGGAATAGGCGTGGCGGTCAGTGTCAGCACATGAATATCGCTGCGCAGTTCCTTCAGCCGTTCCTTATGACCCACCCCGAAATGCTGTTCCTCATCAATGACCAGCAAGCCCAGATTGGCGAATTTCACGCCCTTGGCCAGAAGAGCATGTGTCCCGATACAGATATCGACAGTTCCCTTTGCAAGCCCCTCGCGCGTGGCGCTGGCCTCTTTTGCGCTGACAAAGCGTGACAGGGGCCGCACGGTGATGGGAAAACCCCGGAAGCGGTCGGCAAAGGTCTTGTAATGCTGGCGCGCGAGCAATGTGGTCGGCGCAATAACCGCAACCTGAACCCCGGACATGGCAGCAATGAAGGCGGCGCGCATTGCAACCTCGGTCTTGCCAAAGCCCACATCGCCCACCACCAGCCGGTCCATTGGGCGACCGCTGTCAAAATCATCCAGAACATCCTCGATGGCGCGCAACTGGTCGTCTGTTTCGGCATAGGGGAAACGCGCCAGAAATTCTTCCCACATGCCATCAGGCGCTGTGAAATTTGGCGCTTTGCGCAACTGGCGTTCGGCGGCGATGCGGATCAGCTTGTCGGCAATCTCTCGGATGCGTTGCTTGAGCTTGGCTTTCTTGGCCTGCCACGCACCCCCGCCCAGCTTGTCGAGAAGCCCGTCCTCATGCCCATAGCGCGAGAGCAGCTCGATATTCTCGACTGGCAGAAACAACCTGTCACCGCCCGCATATTCCAGCGCAATGCATTCATGCGGCGCGCCCATTGCGGTGATCGTTTCCAACCCCGTATAGCGCCCGACCCCATGATCGACATGCACGATCAAATCCCCCGGTGAAAGGGACTGCGCCTCGGTCAGGAAATTCTCCGCGCGCTTGCGCCGTTTGGTGCGGCTGACCAGGCGATCACCCAGCACATCCTGTTCCGAGATGACTGTCAGGCCCGGTGCCTCAAAGCCCGCATCCAGCGGCCAGATTGCCAGATACAGCGCGCCCTGCCCCTCGCTCATATCGCGCGCGGTGCTGATCATCTGCGCACCAGTCGCACCATGATCCTCCAACAGGCCCGACAGCCGGTCACGCGCGCCTTCTGAATGACTGGCAATCACCACTTGCGAGACCTTGCGCCGGTCCTCCAGATGGGCGGCCAAAGCGTCAAACACATTCTCGCCCGCAAGGCGTTCGGGCGCAAAACTGCGGCCCGCACGACCGCCAGCATCCAGCACACCGGGCCCCGGCGCGGTCTTCATTGGGTTCAGTTGAATAACGCGGCGCCCTTCCAGCGCGCCCAGCCAACTGGCATCATCAAGATACAACAGCCCCGGCGGGCATGGTTTGTAAACTGTGTCCAGTCGCCCCTTCGCGCGCATCGCCTCGCGACGTGCGTCAAACTGGTCTGTAATCCCTTCCCACCGAGAGGTGCGCGCAGCCTCTATCTGATCGTCCAGTATAACGGCTGCGTTCTGCATATAATCGAACAGCGTCTCCATCCGGTCGTGGAAAAACGGCAGCCAATGTTCCATGCCCTGATGCTTGCGCCCCGCGCTGACCGCTTCATATAGCGGGTCATCACTGGTGGCAGCCCCGAATTCGATCCTGTAATTCTGGCGAAAACGGGTGATCGCAGCGTCGTCCAGAATGATTTCTGAGACAGGCGCAAATTCGACAACCTGAAGCTTTTCCAGGCTACGCTGGGTGACCGGATCAAATCGGCGCGCGCCATCCAGCACATCACCAAACAGATCCAGCCTGACGGGGCCGCTTTCCCCCGGCGGAAAGATGTCGAAAATCCCACCGCGTATCGCAAAATCGCCCGGCTCCGTCACTGTAGGTGATTGCGAAAACCCCATGCGAACCAACCAGTTGCGCAAGGATGCTTCGTCAATCCGCCGACCCACTTCGGCACGGAAGGATGCACGCGCAACGACATCACGCGCGGGCACGCGCTGCTGCGCCGCCGACAAGGTTGTTAGCAAAATGAAAGGCCCCGGCACCCCATGTGCCAGCGCCGCAAGCGTGGCCATGCGGTTGGAAGCGATCTCCGGATTTGGCGAGACGCGATCATAGGCCAGACAATCCCAAGCGGGAAACCGCAGCACGGTCAGGTCCGGCGCGCAAAACGACAACGCCTGCGCCATTGCCTCGGCGCGCTTGTCATCTCTGGCGACATGTATGACACTTTGCCCTGCCCGCGCCACCTCACGTGCCAGCAATTGCGCATCATAGCCTTCAGGGGCACCGCCCATGATGATCTTTTCATGTGCTGTTGTCATGCCATGCAGGTCCCTTATGACAGATATTCGTACGGCAACGTCTTAATGCGACGCTCAGAAGCTCAATGCAGAGCGCGATAAGACATGTAGCATGCCCCATATGGCTGTGACGAAGATCGAGATCACACCGAGCAGTTGCACCCAGAAGCGATATCGCAGCATTGCACGACACAGTTTCGGACCGTGCAAGGCTTCACGCTCGATGCGGAAGGACAAGCGCAATTCCAGCAACCGCACCAGCATCATCGGAAAAATCAGGAAGAACACCGCCTGTGCAATTTCCAGCCAATACACAAATGCCAGCATGACGATCAATGTCAGAAGCGCTGCGGAAAACCCGACGATCCAATGGCCGGCCCGCCGCATGAGCGACAGTTTTCGCCGCACGTGAATGCCAACCAGCATTTGCAGGTCATCCAGATTCTGTCCGGCATCCTTGCGCGCACGCATGATCAGATCAAAAGAGGCGCCCAGTACAAACTGGCTGGCCGCCGACCAGTACAGCGCAAGCACGATCCAGAACCAGACCGACGAAAAAGATCGCATGTCAATCAGGCTGAAGATGTTTTCCAGAAAAGCCAAAATGCCTTTGCCCTGCTGCTGCCTGCCTTGTCCCTACATGCAACGCCGCGCAAGGCAGCGCAAGCAGACAAAACCCGGCGCGTGGTGGAAACACGCTTCAAAAGGTGGCGCTACCATTGGAAGATTGCGCTAACGACATTCCATGTGACGGTTTTCGCCCTTTTTTCGACAGCTTGTGCTGGCTATACCGACCCCAACGGCACAGCGCGGAGTATCTGGGATGACCATCACAATCGGGATTAACGGTTTCGGGCGGATCGGACGTTGCACCTTGGCGCACATAGCCGAAAGCGCACGCAATGACGTCGAGGTGGTGAAGATCAACGCGACCGGGCCGATCGAGACCAACGCCCATCTTCTGAAATATGACTCGGTTCATGGCCGCTTCCCCGGATCGATCCGGGTTGATGGCGACACGCTGGATCTGGGGCGCGGGCCGATCAAGGTCATGTCAACCTATGACCCGAACGAGCTGGATTGGGACGGCGTTGATGTGGTGATGGAATGCACCGGCAAATTCAATGACCGTGACAAGGCGGCGGTTCACCTGTCACGCGGTGCCAGCCGCGTGCTGGTGTCAGCCCCTGCAAAGAACGCCGACGCGACCATCGTTTACGGCGTGAACCACCGCCTGCTGCGCCCCGAGCATCTGGTCGTATCGAATGGATCATGCACAACCAACTGTCTTGCCCCGCTTGCCAAGGTGTTGAATGACGCGATTGGCATTGAATCGGGGATCATGACCACCGTGCACAGCTATACTGGCGACCAGCCTACACTGGACCGCCGCCATAAGGACTTGTATCGCGCGCGCGCAGCCGCCATGGCAATGATCCCCACCTCGACCGGGGCCGCGAAAGCCTTGGGCGAAGTGCTGCCGGAACTGGCGGGCAAGCTGGACGGAACCGCCCTGCGCGTGCCCACCCCGAATGTCAGCGCGGTCGATCTGACCTTTCAGGCTGCCCGTGATGTGACGGTAGAGGATGTGAACGAGATCGTGCGCGAAGCCGCAGCCGGGGCAATGGGCGCTGTGCTGTCCTATGACCCGGAACCGAAAGTCTCCATCGACTTCAATCATACGCCCTATTCCTCCATCTTTGCCCCGGATCAGACCAAGGTTGTGGGCCGCCGCACTGTGCGCGTGCTGGCGTGGTATGACAATGAATGGGGCTTTTCGTGCCGCATGGCCGATGTCGCCGCCGCAATGGGGCGCCTGATTCACTAAGCGCGATCCAGATATCTGAACCTCTCAGACCCCGTCAGCCCGCTGGCGGGGT
This sequence comes from Roseinatronobacter bogoriensis DSM 18756, assembly GCF_004366635.1. Classification (GTDB taxonomy): domain Bacteria; phylum Pseudomonadota; class Alphaproteobacteria; order Rhodobacterales; family Rhodobacteraceae; genus Roseinatronobacter; species Roseinatronobacter bogoriensis. The sequence continues at coordinate 445,694 of NZ_SORN01000002.1, forward strand.
CTTTGATTGTGATGATTTGTCGCCTTTCATCATCTGCGCATGCAAGATATATATTCACAAAATCAAAGAGGTCTATTCATGCGCCATATTGCCCTGTCCCTGCTTGCAGTGTTTCTGTTTATTACACCCGCGACAGCGCAGCAGGTATATACGGCGGAACCATCAGCACAGCAGTTACAGGACGTGCCGGTCTTGCTTGTCGATATTCGTCAGCCGCAAGAATGGGTCGAAACTGGCGTCTTGCCAAATGCATTACTTCTGACTTTCAATGGTCCGGCAAGTTTTCTGCAACAGTTGCAGCCCCATCTGCAACCGGGCCAACCCGTCGCCCTGATTTGCCGGACAGGAAACCGCACTGCACGCGCCGCGCAAATGATCGCCCCGTCACTCGATGTGCCTGTGATTGACGTGGCCGGTGGTATTTTCCGGCTTTTGGACGCAGGCTATCAGCCTGCTACCCCCACACGCGCACAGGGCTGCACTATCTGCTAATATGCTATGGTATGAGCTGTGTTACAGGCTTGAATTCTGGCGGTGCTTTGTGTTAGCGCAAACACACCTATACGCGAGGAGAGGACAATGACCACACGTCTTGCAATCAACGGGTTTGGCCGGATCGGGCGACTTGTGCTGCGCGCTCTGGTAGAGCAGCAGAGCAATGATCTTGAGATCGTCGCGATCAACGATCTTGGCCCGGTCGAAAGCAATGCGCATTTGCTTCGGTTCGACTCGGTTCATGGTCGTTTTCCATCCGAGGTGACTGTGAATGGCAACAGTATTGATGTCGGGCGCGGCCCCATCAGAGTCACATCAGAGCGCAACCCCGCAGACCTGCCTTGGGACGATATTGATATCGTTCTGGAATGCACTGGTATCTTTACGGATGCCGATAAGGCCGGGTTGCATCTGTCGCGCGCAGGCAAGGTGCTTGTGTCGGCACCATCAAAAGGCGCGGACAAAACCATCGTTTACGGTGTCAATCATGACAGCCTGACGGCAGGCGACAGGATTGTGTCAAACGGGTCCTGCACAACCAATTGTCTGGCCCCTGTGGCCAAGGTGCTGAACGATGCGGTCGGTATTTCGCGCGGGTTCATGACCACGATCCACAGCTATACCGGCGACCAGCCCACCTTGGACACGATGCACAAAGACATGTATCGCGCCCGCGCCGCCGCCATGAGTATGATACCCACAAGCACAGGGGCGGCCAAGGCTGTTGGTCTGGTTCTGCCTGAGTTGGCAGGCAAACTTGACGGTGTTGCGATCCGCGTCCCCACGCCGAACGTCTCGGCGGTGGACCTGACATTTGAGGCTGCGCGCGATGTCACTGTTGAAGGCATCAACGATGCGATCATTGCTGCCGCCAAATCTGGCCCACTGAAAGGCGTGCTCGGCGTGACCGATCAGCCCAATGTCTCGACGGATTTCAATCACGACCCACATTCGTCAATCTTCCATCTGGACCAGACCAAAGTTTTAGAGGGGCGCATGGTGCGTATCCTCGCCTGGTATGATAATGAGTGGGGCTTTTCAAACCGGATGCTAGACACCGCCTTGGCGATGGCAAAAGCCAGCTAATTCCTTGTATTTCAAACGCATAAGGCCGCATTTCTCAAATGCGGCCTAGTTTATTTGTGCCGTTAGTCATCCTCTCAGGGTGAGAGTTTTTTACATAGCAGCGCTAACATATGCGCTGGCCGCAACTCGGGCTTGCAGACCTGACCATTGCGCTGCGCCGCAGCATGGCCCATCTTCAAGGTCAAAGAGAGATCAGGTTTACAACTATGGAGGTCGCAATGACACTTCTTCAACGCATCCAGAACCGCTTGCGCAAGCGCGCAGCCTATAGCCGCACGAAATCAGCGCTGCGAAACATGCCGCTGGAAGTCGCGATTGATCTGGACCTGTACAAGCCCGATGCTGACAAGATCGCGGCGCGTGCGGTGTACGGACACTAGGCCCATCATCCCGGGCGAACGCTTTCAGCTGGCCGCATATCTTGCCAACAACGCTTCGCGGATTGGGGGAGAGACGAATTTTGACACATCTCCCCCAAGACGCGCGATTTCCTTGACCAGCTTTGACGCAATCGCCTGATGGCGGGCCTCTGCCATCAGAAACACCGTCTCGATACTGTCATCCATCGCGCGGTTCATTCCAACCATCTGGAATTCATACTCGAAATCGGTGACGGCACGAAGTCCGCGAATGATGATGGACGCGCCCACATCACGCGCGCAGTCGATCAGCAGGTTCTCGAACGGATGGGCCACAATCTCGACCCCGGTGCTTTCATTAAGATCAGCGACTTCTGCCTCGATCATTGCAACGCGTTCTTCCAGTGTGAACAGCGGGCCCTTATCCCGATTGATCGCAACGCCGATAACCAGCCTGTCGACAAGCTGCGCGGCGCGGGTGATGATATCACGATGGCCCAGCGTCAGCGGATCAAAAGTTCCCGGATACAGTCCGATGCGCATCCGCATCTCCCCTCATGTCTTCTGTGCTGAGGGGACGCAACTATATTGCGCGCCGATATGCAAGCCGATTGCTGCGAAATGCCGCACTCAATACCCCATGATCATGCCGGTCAGCGCATCTTTTTCCAACTGCAACTCTGACAACTTGGCCGCGACCACATCCCCGATCGAGATCAGACCAATCATTTCATCGCCCTTCATGACCGGAAGGTGGCGAAAGCGCTTTTGCGTCATCGTTTGCAAAACCAGATCCGTGCTGTCCTCCAGGCTGCATCCGAAAACACTGCGCGTCATCACGTTGTCAACGCTTTCGGTCAGACACGCCTCACCGCGTTTGGCCAGTTCGCGCACAATGTCACGTTCCGACAAAATTCCGGCAACGCTTTTTCCATCCACCGATACGACCACCGCACCAATACGCTTGTCCGCCAACATCTTGGCAGCATCGGCCAGCGATGTGCCGGGGCTGATGGTAACGACACCCTCATGGGGCTTGTTGCGGATGATCTGGCTGACAAGCATGAAACGAACCTCCCGTTTGTGGTCACGCAGTATAGCTGGAACTGCGACATTCTGTCCAAGGTCCGCTAGTCACGCCCTCTGTGTCAAGTGCAATAAAGCCCCATTGAGCTGGATAACGATTCTTGCGATCAAAACCAGTTCAGGCACAAGCATCGCCGTCATCAGCTACAGGACTTGCCTCCCAATCGGGTTGTTGCCGGGTTTTCGCCCGGGCGACCGCAGGTCTGCCCCGCCTTACAGGTAGCGTTCGGTCAGAGGTTTTTCGCCACGGATCAGGCGGGCATGTTCCTGAATGGCGAAACGATCTGTCATTCCAGACACGTAATCCGCCACAATCCGCGCCAGTTCAGTGTCGCTATAGGCCGCATCCATATCCTGCCGCCATTCAGCAGGCAAAAGGTCCGGCTGCTTCATGAACAACGGGAACAACTCTCGCACCATCGTCGTCACCTGGGCGCGCATTTCGACCACCGATGGCGCACGATACATCCTGTTGAACAGGAATTGCCGGATGACCTTCAATTCGCGGAACAACCGGTCAGAAAACCGAATGATCGTCAGGTTCAGATCACGAATATCCTGTGCGTGGGTCAGATTGGCCGGACCCAGCCGTGTATCAGCCACCAGCAAGACATCCTCGACCATCACCCCAAAGACACGGCGCAAGGCCTCGTGCCGGCGGCGCATGACGTCAAGGCCGGGGTAAAGCCTGTCCACCTCGGCAAAGGCCGGTCCGGTGATTGGCAGCTCCATCAGGTCAGCCTCGGTAAACAGGCCAGAGCGCAGGCCATCATGCAGGTCGTGGTGATTATAAGCAATGTCGTCGGCAATGGCGGCCACCTGCGCCTCGGCACTGGCATAGCCGTGCAACTCCAGATCAAATGCTGCATTGCATTCGACAAGTGCGTAAGGAAGGGCATCGCCTTTCAACGGGGCTCCATCCTCATGCGCGACGGGTCCGTTATGTTTGGCAATTCCTTCCAGCGTTTCCCATGTCAGGTTCAGACCGTCAAAATCAGCGTAATGGCGCTCCAGCAAGGTGACGATGCGCAATGCCTGTGCATTGTGGTCAAATCCCCCATAAGGGGCCATCAGGTCGCTCAGGGCATCTTCACCTGTATGGCCGAAAGGGGGATGGCCCAGATCATGCGCCAGCGCGATGGCTTCGGCCAGATCCGTATTCAGCCCCAGCGCCCCTGCAAGGGTCCGCGCGACCTGCGCCACTTCAATGGAATGGGTCAGGCGGGTGCGGTAGTAATCCCCTTCATGCTCTATGAAAACCTGTGTCTTATGCTTCAGTCTGCGAAAGGCGCTGGAATGGATAATCCGATCACGGTCACGCTGAAAAGCAGAGCGGAAGGTGCTCATCGCTTCGGGGTGCAACCGCCCCCGCGAATCTTCGGGCCGCGTAGCATAGGGTTTGAGCATTTCATCTCCAGCCATCTTGTCGAACGCTGCCTGTTCGCTTATATCAGAGCAAAGTAATCGGAAATAGAAACAGGAACATCATGGCCCTGACCCTGCCTCCCCGTGTGAGTGACCGAGCCTTTGCCCGTCTGGCCGAGATTGCCGAAGATACGGGCGAGGTCAAGGCCCTGCGCGTCGCTGTTGATGGCGGCGGGTGTTCCGGTTTTCAATATGATATCCGATTTGACGAACCCAGCGCGGATGATCTTGTTCTGGAAAAAGACGGTCAGAAAGTCCTGATTGATCCAGTGTCGCTGCCCTTTCTGGAAAATGCCGTTGTCGATTTTGCTGAAGAACTGATCGGATCGCGCTTTGTCATCGACAATCCGAATGCCTCGTCCAGTTGCGGCTGTGGCATCAGCTTCTCTATGTAGTTTGCCCGCAAATCGAACATAACGGAAAGTTTGTTCCCGAGTGATGCGCCACAGGTTGACCTCAGGATAAGACTGGCCCACCTTCAGCCCAAAGTCGGTTGGGAGGGCTGAGATTGAAACCGGAAGCTATCACCTCAAGCTATCGCCGTTGGGCGCCAATTTATGATTTCACATTTGGCCGGATCACCAATACCGGTCGTCGCCATGCCACCAAAGTTGCGAACACCATCGGCGGGCGCGTTCTGGAAGTCGGCGTGGGCACCGGATTGGCCCTGCCCTATTACAACCCGTCTGTCGAAGTGACCGGTATTGATTTCTCCGAAGACATGCTGATCCGCGCCCGCGCCAAGGTCGCGGAAGAGAAGCTTGGCCATGTCCGCGAATTACGCCAGATGGATGCGCGCGAGCTGGATTTCCCCGATGCGAGTTTCGACACAGTTGTGGCGATGCACCTGATCTCGGTCGTTCCCGACCCAGAGAGGGTCATGGCTGAAATGGCGCGGGTGTGCAAACCCGGCGGACAGATTTTGCTGGTCAATCATTTTGCGCGCGATGAAGGCTGGCTTGCCTGGTTGGAACGCAAATTTGCCCCTTTTGCCGACTGGATGGGGTGGCATTCCAATTTCCCGAAAGATCGTGTGCTTGGCGTGCAGGAGCTACAACTTATGGAAGACAAGCCTTTGACCAGCCTTGGCATGTTTACATTCCTGCGCATGGAGAAAGCGGCTTGAGGGCAGATCGCATCGCATAGCCTGTTGCCCTGGTCGCTCAGGGATTGAGTTGCAAAGCTGCCCTCGCCAGTTTCGGGCCGATATCCAAGCCCAGCTTCGCGCATTGGCGCACGATTACCGGCAGTGTCGCTCAAGCCAGGGGTTGCCCCCCTGCGCTTGCTGACCTAAACAATTTCCTGAACAGCAAGAGCAAGGCCGCATGACAGACACCAGTGCAGCGCAGCAGGATCGCGCAAAATCCAGAAACATGAGCGCGCTGCGTGGGCTGTGGCCATTTATCCGTCCCTATACCGGGTTGCTTATGGTCGCGCTCCTTGCGCTTGTGGCGACGGCGGCAATCACGCTGACGCTACCTCTGGCAGTGCGGCGCGTGGTCGACGGGTTCGAGGCGCGCGAAATGGCCTTGCTGAACCAGTATTTCGCAGGCGCCTTCGGGCTTGCGGGATTGCTGGCTTTGGGAACAGGCCTGCGCTATTACTTCGTCACACGTCTGGGCGAACGTATCGTCGCCGACATTCGCAAGGCCCTGTTTGCCCGCGTGATCGACCGCAGCCCCGCTTTTTATGAGCGGATCATGACCGGCGAGGTGCTGTCGCGTCTGACCACAGATACAACGCTTATTCAATCGGTCATCGGGTCTTCAGTCTCGATCGCTTTGCGCAATGCGCTGATGCTGATTGGCGGGTTGATCCTGCTGGGGCTGACCTCGGCCAAGTTGATGGGCTTCGTGTTGTTGATGGTCCCTGTCATCATCGTGCCGATTGTGGTGATGGGGCGCAAGCTGCGCAGGCTTTCACGCGAGAATCAGGACTGGATCGCGGCCAGTTCCGGCAATGCCTCGGAAGCGCTGAGCGCGGTTCAGACCGTTCAGGCCAACACGCACGAGGCCGCAAGCCGCGCGGCCTTTGATCGTGTCACCGAAACCAGCTTCGATGTAGCACGGCGGCGCATCTTCACCCGCGCGCTGCTGACCGTAATCGTGATCTCGCTTGTGTTTACAGGCATTCTGGGCACGCTCTGGGTTGGCGCGCGTGATGTGGCCGCCGGGGTGATGACGCCGGGGGAACTGGCGCAATTCGTGATCTATGCTGTCATCGTAGCAGGGTCTGTTGGGGCGCTTTCGGAAATCTGGTCGGAATTGCAGCGCGCCGCAGGTGCGACCGAGCGTTTGATCGAGCTTCTTACTGCCGAAGACGCGGTGCAAGACCCGGTCGCACCCATGCCCCTGCCCAAGCCCACACGCGGTGCCGTGCAATTTGACGCAGTCACCTTTCAATACCCCACGCGCCCCGGCCAGCAGGCGCTGGATAATGTCACTTTGACAGTCTCGCCCGGAGAAACTGTTGCATTGGTTGGCCCGTCGGGCGCGGGCAAGACCACAATCCTGCAATTGCTGATGCGATATTATGACCCTATTTCTGGCCATATCCGTATTGATGGCATGGATTTGCGCGACATGGCGCGCAGCGACTTCCGCCGCGCGATTGCGCTGGTGCCGCAAGACCCGGTGATCTTTGCCACTTCGGCAATGGACAACATTCGGTTTGGCCGTCCGGGTGCCTCTGACAGCGAAGTTATCGCCGCCGCACGCGCGGCACATGCAGATGTTTTCCTGAAACAGCTTCCCAACGGGTATGATACAGAATTGGGCGAACGCGGTGTCATGCTTTCGGGCGGACAGAAACAGCGAGTCGCCATCGCGCGGGCCATCCTGCGCGATGCCCCAATCCTGTTGCTGGATGAAGCGACCAGCGCGCTCGACGCCGAATCCGAAGCCGCAGTGCAGCGCGCAGTCGATCACCTGTCCAAGGGCCGCACCACGATTGCCATCGCGCATCGTCTGGCAACCGTGAAACAGGCTGACCGAATCGTAGTCTTTGATGAAGGGCGCATAGTCGCCACTGGGACGCATGACGAACTGGTCGCGCAAGGTGGTCTTTACGCCCGGCTTGCGCGTCTGCAATTCACAGCCGAACGTGCCGCCTGAGCGCAGCATGACAGCGCAGACTGAGGTCGCAGTGATCGGGGGCGGCATCGTCGGGCTGGCTTGCGCGCTTCAGCTCCGTGATCAGGGTCATGAGGTCTCACTGATTGCGCCGGAAGATGACGAGACGGGTGCCTCTTATGGCAATGCTGGTGTGATTGCAGATTATGCGGTCATGCCTGTAGGCACCCCTGATGTGCTGCGCAACCTGCCCTCGCTTCTGTTCAATCGCGACAGCCCGCTGGCGATCCGGCCCAGTGCCGCACTCAGCCTGGCACCATGGCTGGTGCGTTTTGCCCGCGAATCCCTGCCCCGCCGCGCAGAGGCCAATGCGCGCGCCATCGCGGCCCTTCTGGCGCCGACCCCCAATGCTTGGCGCGACATGGCCGAGCGGATTGGCTGCACAAGCCAACTCAAGCCATTAGGGTCACTCTACTTTTTTGAAACAGAGGCAGAGCGCCGCGCCGCAGATTTCCGTCCCTACCGTGCATTGGGCGTCGAGGTCGAGCAGATCAGCCGCGACGAATTGGGCCAGTTACAGCCCGGCCTGCCCGCGCATGTCGGCGCTGGCGCCGCGTTTTTCCCGCGCACGGTGACGCTGGATGACCCAACCGCCGTGTTACGCCTGTTGCGCGACAGCGTCGATGCGGCAGGAGTGCAGCGGATAGAGGGCCATGTCAGCCGCTTGCACCGCGATTCGGGATGCGTGCGGCTGAGCGGTCCCGACTTCGCCCTGTCGGCCCGGAAGGTAGTTCTGGCCGCAGGGGCATGGTCCAAGAACCTGGCTGCAATGGCGGGCGACCGCGTGCCGCTGGACACCGAACGCGGCTATCATCTCGAATATGACAGCCCCGCGCCAAGCCTGATCCGCCAGATGACACCCGTGTCGCGCGGGTTCTATTTCTGCCCAATGGCGGGGCGGCTGCGGGTTGCGGGCACTGTCGAGTTGGGTGGGCTGAAAGCGCCGCCCTCACCGCATCGTTGGACGGTCATGGAACGCGGTGCGCGCGCCATCCTGCCAGACTTGCCAGAACCGGACCGCCGCTGGATGGGCTTTCGCCCGTCCCTGCCCGATTCGCGGCCGGTGATCGGCCCCTCACGCAGCGGCGGGGATGTTATCCATGCCTATGGGCACGGGCATCTGGGCCTGACACTAGCCCCTGTCACAGCAAGAATCGTGGCCGATCTGATCGGAGGGCGCGCACCAGAGATGGATATAACCCCCTACCGCCCTGACCGCTTCTGAAGCACGGTTCCTGCAATCGTTGTCACCAGAAAGATCATGGCCGCAAACACCACGATTGAGGGGCCAGACGGCGTATCTTGCAAAAGCGAAAGCTGCAATCCACCCCAGACAGACAGTCCGCCAATGATAATGGCCCCGAGCGCCATGCTTTCGGGCGAGCGTGCAAAATTGCGCGCGGCTGCCGCCGGAATGATCAGCAAGGCCGCAATCAGAAGCGCGCCGACGATCTTCAACGCCACCGCCACCACAACAGCTAGCGCCAGCGTCAGCACCAATCGTTCATGCCCCGGATTGATCCCAGAGGCATGGGCCAGATCTTCGTTCAATGTTGCAGTCAACAGGGCTGCCCACCGCCACAGGATCAACCCCAGAACCAGGAATGAACCCGTCGCAATCACCGCAAGGTCAAACCGTGACACCGCCAGAATATCGCCGAACAGATAGGCCGACAGATCAACCCGCACCGCAGGCAGAAACGACACCGCCACCAGACCGAAAGCCAGCGCCGAATGCGCCAGTACACCAAGGGTCGTGTCCATGGCCCAGCCGCGCCCGGCCAAGACGGAAACGATCATCGCCATCACCAGCGCAACAACCATTGTTCCAATGAAAATACTGATCTGAAAGCCTAGCGCCAGCGCCACGCCAAGGATCGCCGCATGGGCCGTCGCATCGCCGAAATACGCCATGCGCCGCCAGACCACGAAACAGCCCAGCGGCCCTGTTGCCAGCGCAACTGCCAAACCCGCAAGTGTCGCACGAAGCATGAAATCATCCAGCATGATGGGCGTGGTCCTCTTCGTGGTCGTGATTGTGGTCGTGATCATGTTCATGATCGTGGCTATGCTGATATAGCGCCAGCGCCCCACCCGTCCCCAGACCAAACAGGGCGCGGTATTCCGGGGCCGCGCGCACGACATGCGGCGCGCCTTCACAGCAGACATGGCCGTTGATGCAGATCACTCGGTCCGAGGCCGACATCACCACATGAAGGTCATGACTCACCGACAGGACAGCACAGCCGATTTCGCGCCTGACTTCATCAATCAGGCGGTAAAAGCTGGCAACACCGGGCTGGTCCAGCCCTGCGGTGGGTTCATCCAGCATCAGGATATCCGGTTTCACCAGAAGCGCGCGGGCCAGCAGAACCCGCTGAAACTGCCCGCCTGAAAGTGTCGCCATGTTCTGGCGTGCCACATCAGGCACGCCCACGCGTTCCAGCACAGTGGCAATCTCGGATGTGCTGCGCCGCTTTGGCAGTGACAGAAACCGCGAGACCGGCAGAGGCAATCCGGGGTCTATGTGCAGGCGTTGCGGCACATACCCCACACTCACCCCCTTTGCCCGGGTGACGCGCCCGCGCGAGGGGGCAACGACCCCCAGAAGCGCGCGCAAAAATGTGGTCTTGCCAGATCCATTCGGCCCGACAATCGTCACGATCTCGCCGCGCTCCAGCTGGAAATCAATATCGAACAGAACCTTGCGCCCGCCATAGCTGACGCCCAAGCCTACCGCTGAAATCAGGCTCACGCTTGCGCCCCCTGACAAGCGCGACACAACCCGACCGCTTCGATCGTTGCACGATCAAGCGCAAATCCTGCTGCATCGGCCGCGGCACTCAGCGCGGCATTGACCGCACCGGCCTGCGCCTCGGTCACACTGTCGCAGGATTCGCAAATCAGAAAGGCCGCGCGATGGTCTTCGCTGGGCTGCGCGCAGGCCGTAAATGCATTCAGCCGCCTGATCCGATGTGCCAGCCCATTCTCTACCAGAAAGTTCAATGCTCGATAGGCAACCGGAGGCTGCGTGCCAAAACCCTCCGCCGCCAGCCGCTCCAACACATCATATGCACCAAGGGCCCCATGCGCCTGAAGCAGGATTTCCAAGGTTCGCCGGCGCACAGGGGTCAGGCGCACCCGTCGGTCTTTTGCGCGGGCCTCGGCCAGATCAAGAATTGCCTGCACATTCGCTGTGCCACTATGGCTGGCACAGCAAAAACCACCCTGCCTTGCATGCTCTGTCATCATTGCCGCCTTGACTGTTATGATATAACGTTAGATAGGTCTTGGGATGATATAACACAAGGAGGACAGGATGCGCTACTCACTCGCGCTGGCTTGCGCCATGATGGCCACACCAATTGCCGCCAAGGACTTGAATGTTGTTACCGACTTTGCGGTGACCCATTCTCTGGTATCGATGGTGATGGGTGATGTAGGCAATGCTGAAGTGTTGCTTGACCGCGGTGGTGACCCGCATTCGTTTCAACTTCGCCCCTCTCAGGCCAGATCCCTGGCCGATGCAGACCTGATTTTCTGGGTGGGTGAAGAGCTGACGCCCTGGATGGCACGCGCACTGGCAGGGATAGAGGCACAAGGCGATGTTGTGACGCTGATCGAGGCGGAAGGGCTGCATTTGCAAGACTTTGCACTTGGCCACGGCCACAGCCACGACCATGACGACCATGGGCATGACCACGATGATCACGGCCATTCTCATGATGACCACGGCCACAGCCACGACGATCACGGCCATTCCCATGATGACCACGGCCACAGTCACGACGATCACGGCCATTCCCATGATGACCACGGCCACAGTCACGACGATCACGGCCATTCCCATGACGGTCTTGACCCGCACGCGTGGATGAACACCGGAAATGTGAAGATCTGGCTGGACCTGATCGCAGAGGAACTGGCTGAACATGACCCGGAAAACGCCGCGACCTACCGCGCAAATGCCGAAGCCGCGCGCGCTGAAATTGCCGATCTTTCGACAGAGATAACTGCAATTCTGGAACCTGTGGGCGCCGCACCTCTGGTCATGTTCCATGATGCCTATGGCTATATGATGGACCAGTTCGGGGTCAATGTAGCAGGGACGATCGCACTGGGTGACGCAGCCGCTCCGGGGGCCCAACGCCTCAGCGAATTGCGGGCGCAACTGCAGGAAGGGGGCGCTGTCTGCATCTTCCCAGAGGTCAATCACAGTTCGCGCTATATCGATATGGTGGTTGAAGGCACGGGTGTGCGTGTTGGCGCAGAACTGGACCCTGAAGGCGTGTTGCTGGAACCTGGTGCAGATCTTTATCCGACGCTGATGCGAAACATCGCACAGGCGATGGCCAATTGCGTCGCAGGGTAGTCGGCGCAAAATACTGGACGCCAAGGCCCGCAAGGGTTAGGTCTGGCCCTGAAAGATCAAGGGCCAGACCATGACAGACCTTCCCCCTCTCAAGCTTTATCTTGCCGCCCCGCGCGGGTTTTGCGCAGGCGTGGACCGTGCCATCAAGATTGTCGAAATGGCATTGGAGAAATGGGGCGCGCCTGTCTATGTCCGCCACGAAATCGTGCATAATAAATATGTTGTGGACGGGTTGCGCGCTAAAGGCGCTGTCTTTGTCGAGGAACTCGACGACTGCCCGCTGGATCGTCCGGTGATCTTTTCCGCCCATGGTGTGCCGAAATCAGTGCCCGAGGCCGCACAGGCCCGCCAGATGCTGTATGTGGACGCAACCTGCCCGCTGGTCAGCAAAGTGCATATCGAGGCCGAGCGCCACCATGCAAACGGCTTGCAGATGGTCATGATCGGGCATGAAGGCCACCCTGAAACGATCGGCACGATGGGACAACTGCCAGAAGGCGAGGTGCTGCTGGTCGAAACGCCCGAGGATGTGGCCATGCTGGATGTACGCGACCCCGCGAAGCTGGCCTTCATTACCCAGACCACCCTTTCGGTCGATGATACTGTAGGAATCGTCGCGGCCCTGAAAGCGCGCTTTCCCGCGATCATCGGTCCGCATAAAGAAGATATCTGCTACGCGACAACCAACCGGCAAGAAGCAGTCAAGGCAATTGCACCTAAGATCGACGCGCTGTTGGTCATCGGGGCGCCCAATTCCTCGAACTCGCAGCGACTGGTTGAAGTGGGGCGCGCCAAGGGCTGCACTTATGCACAGCTTGTGCAGCGCGCAACCGAGATTGACTGGCGTGCGCTGTCGGGCATCGGGTCGGTCGGCATTACTGCGGGCGCGTCGGCACCGGAAGAACTGGTGAATGAAGTGATCGACGCGTTCCGCGCGCGCTATGCTGTTACAGTCGAACTGGTCGAAACAGCGAAAGAGCGCGTCGAATTCAAGGTCCCGCGCGTGTTGCGCGAAACGGCATGATCCCGCGTCCCGCGCTATTGCTCGGCCTTTCGGGGCTGCTGCCGTTCATCTGGGGTGTCGCGACACTTTTGTCCCCCGCACTGGCGCAGACCACGCTGGACCTGATCGGTCCGCGCTTTACCGGGCCATATGTCCTGATCGCTTATGGGATCGTCATCCTTGGGTTTATGTCGGGGGTGTTATGGGGCTTTGCCGCGCGCGGGGCGGAAACAGCCTGGACCGGCTATGCTTTATCAGTCGGCCCTGCGCTATGGGCATTCTTTTTCGTTGGCGGGGGGCCGACACAGGCATTGACCGCTTTGATCACGGGCTTTGTCATCTTGCTGGTTATTGATTTGCAATTCAGCCGCTGGGGCCTGACCCCGCATTGGTGGATGCCGTTGCGACTGATTCTGACAAGCGCGGTCGTGCTATGTCTGGCGGCAGGTCTCTGGCTGGGGTAAGGCTGTGCACTAGGTGCGATGTAAGCCATGAAAGACCAGACAATGAAGCTTTACTCCATGCCGTCTTCTGGCAACAGCTACAAAGTGCGGCTGCTTCTGGGGCTGCTGGGGCGGGAAGATGTGGAACGCATAGATGTTGAATACGGCTCTGCCACGTTAGAACGCGCACATGCTGATGGGCGACTGCCCTTTGGCAAGACGCCGGTTCTGGAGTTGGACGACGGTATACTTTTGCCCGAGTCAAACGCGATTCTGTCTTATCTGGGGCAAGGCAGCCCGTTTGTTCCGACCGACCCTGTGGTCCATGCTCAAATGTTGTCCTGGATGTTCTGGGAACAGAACCAGCATGAAGGCGTAATTGCCGTGCGCGCCGCTTTGCTGAACTATCCGCACCGCAAGGCACAGGCGACACCAGAGCGCCTGGCGGAACTGCTGGTCAGTGGCACTGGCCTGTTGCAGATCATGGACGACCATCTGAGCGCGCGCGACTGGCTAGTGGGCAACGCCCCAAGCCTCGCCGATCTCTGCCTCTATGCCTACACGCACACGGCAGAGTCGCGCGGGGGCTTCGATCTGACGCCTTTCGCGGGCCTGCGCGGCTGGATCGCGCGCGTGGCAGCGTTGCCCGGATATGTGGGGCTGTGATGCCTGATCTTGTCGCCTACACTGACGGAGCCTGCTCAGGCAACCCCGGCCCCGGTGGCTGGGGCGTGTTGATGCGTGCCATGCGCGGTACAGAGATCATCAAGGAACGCGAACTATCGGGCGGAGAGCACGAGACGACAAATAATCGCATGGAGTTGATGGCCGCAATCTCGGCGCTGGAGGTGCTGGACCGGCCAAGCGAAATTACCATCGTCACCGACAGCGCCTATGTGAAGAACGGCGTGACAGGCTGGATTCACGGCTGGAAGCGCAATGGATGGCGCACATCAAACAAGAAGCCTGTCAAGAATGTCGAACTCTGGCAGCGCCTTGACGAAGCGCAAGCGCGACACAAGGTGACATGGGAATGGGTCAAGGGCCATGCAGGCCACCCGGAAAATGAACGCGCCGATGAACTCGCCCGCGCCGGGATGGCCCCATACAAACCTGCGAAGAATACATCATGACCTTGCTCCAAGGCCTTGATTATGCATCCGTATTCATTTTTGGCCTGACAGGGGCACTGGCAGCCAGCCGTGCGCAGCTGGATATTGTGGGCTTTGTGTTCTTGGCATGTTTGACTGCTGTTGGCGGCGGCACGTTGCGCGATGTCATCCTGAACCGCGATGCCGTGTTCTGGGTGGCCGATCCGGGAATGATCCTCTCTGGCTGTATCGCAGCGGTTCTTGTTTTCTTCACAGCCCATCTGCTGGAATCTCGCCTGCGTGCGCTGGAATGGCTGGATGCGCTTGCGCTTGGAGTTGCTGTGCCAGCCGGTGTCGGCGTCGCGCTTGGAATGACGCAAACCTGGCCGATTGTGGTCATCATGGGCATTGCGACAGGCACTTTCGGCGGGTTGATGCGCGATGTGGTCTGCAATGAGGTGCCGCTGATCCTGAAAAAGGGCGAGTTATACGCAACTGCGGCATTCGCGGGTGCCTTGGCTGCGGTTCTTGTGACCCTGCTTGGCGGCTCAACGCTTGTCGCACTGCTTGCATGCGGCGTGACAACCTTTGCGCTACGCGCGGGTTCCTTGCTGTTTGGGTGGTGCCTGCCCGTTTACAAAAGCCGCCCCCCGCGCAGCTAGGCGCCCGTTCAGCGCCGCCCCTGATATTGCTGCCACAGCCAAAGCAATACCAGCGAGCCCAGCAATGCCAGCACGAATGCGCCAACCCAACTGGCCGAGGTCATCATAAACCGAAAGCCCATACCACCCACCACAGCCCCCAACACACCGATGACCATTGCTGTCGGTAGGTCTGTGTCCATCCGCATCAGTCGTGTGGCCAAAACACCTGCCAAAGCCCCGATGACGACCAGCAAGATGACCGGCATAACCTAATGCCCTACCTGAGCCGCAATCTCGGCCCGCGAAAGGCGTCCGCGGTCTGTCGCGGATTTCAACTGACCACACGCGGCCATGATATCTTCGCCACGCGGTGTGCGGATGGGGCTGGCATAACCCGCCTTGTGGACAATGTCAGAGAATGCCTCGATCCGCGCCCAGTCCGACCGTTGATAAGGCGCGCCTGGCCATTCGTTAAACGGAATCAGGTTGATCTTTGCTGGAATGCCCGCGATCAGCTTGACCAGACGGCGCGCATCAGCGTCACTGTCGTTGACATCCTTCAGCATCACATATTCGAACGTAATCCGCTCGGAATTAGACAGGCGCGGATATTCACGAAGAACGTCCAGCAATGCCTTGATATTCCAGCGCCTGTTGATTGGAACGAGTTTGTCACGCACCTCATCGGTTGTTGCGTGGAAGCTGATGGCAAGCAGACACCCAATCTCGCTTGCAGTGCGCGCAATCTCTGGCACCACCCCAGAAGTGGACAAGGTGATCCGACGGCGAGAGATCGAAAGCCCCTCGCCATCCATCACGACTTTCATTGCGTCGCGTACATTGTCGAAATTATACAGCGGCTCGCCCATACCCATCAGAACGACATTGCTTACAAGGCGAGATTCATCCTTGGGCGCGCCGGGAACAGGCCATTCACCCAGATCATCACGCGCGACCAGAACCTGGCCGACGATTTCCGCCGGCGTCAGGTTGCGGACCAGTTTCTGAGTGCCAGTGTGGCAGAAAGTACATGTCAAAGTACAGCCAACTTGTGAAGAAATACAAAGTGTTCCACGGCTTTCTTCAGGTATGTAGACCGCTTCGACCTCGTGCCCGCCCGCAATGCGCAACAGGTATTTTCTTGTGCCATCTTCCGAAACCTGACGGGTCACGATTTCAGGGCGCGAAATTTCGAAATTCTCGGCAAGCTGGGCGCGATAGGCTTTTGCAAGATTGGTCATAACCCCGAAATCCTGCACACCCCAGTGATAGATCCACTGCCAGATCTGCCCCACACGCATCTTGGCCTGTTTTTCCGGGGTGCCCATTGCGATCAGGGCCTCCGCCATCTGGTCGCGGGTCATACCCACAAGATTGCGCTTGCTCCCCTCTGCCGGTTTACGCGGCAGGGTCAGAACGTCCTGTGTGATCGGGGCATCTAAGCGCATACCGGCCTCTTTTCGGTTGAAACATTCATGGCATATAGCAAAGCCGCCCAGGTTTTACAGCCCGGGCGGCGCGAAATTCGCTGACCAGCGCTGATTATTCAGCGCATTGGCGCGACGCTTCTTGTGATGCCGCAGTAAAACCGAACAGCGAGAAGGTGTCGCGCGTATTCGTCCCGCGCGATGACCGGGCAGATACGACAGCATCTGCGCCTGCACGCATCGCAGCAAAAATACGCTGGTCTTCCTCAGGCGATCCCGCCCAAGCCCATTCACCATCCACAAAGAGTTGGAACTCATTTGAGCCGATGGTCACATCAACAGTCGAATCTGCTGCGAAAGGATAGCCGCCAGTGAATGAAATTTCGGGTGTATCGCTACCTGGGCGATATGTGGCAAATAGCAAAATATCACCGCGCCTTACCTGAACAGGCTGGCCACCACGCGTGTTGACAGTTTCGCGCGGCGCGGAAACTGTCCAGCATTCCTTCGGGCTCTCCTCGACGAAGACGCTCCAATCCGTTTCTGCTGCGACGCGATTGCTGGATTCCTGTGCCTGTACAGCCGAGGCAAGCCCTGCCCCGTATACACCTGCGGCCAGTGCAAGCGTCGATCCGAATTGCCTCAGTGACATCATTTGCTGCCATGCCTCCAATTGACCCGGCCCCGATTTTGCGCCACGCATGCCGATAGCATTCCCGCAGCGAGTGGACCTTCCATGATGTGTCTTATCGTCTAGATGGCGGAAATTCAAAGCCCCATTGGCAATAAATCGCGCAGGCGTGAGCAGTTGTGCAGCAGGAGAGAATGAAATGAGCAACAAAATGCCGAGCAATCCCAGCATCGACACTGGCGCTGTGCCACTGGTCGAATTATGGCGCGGCGACATTTTGGAAAGTCTGCATCGGGGACATGCAGTCGTCATGCGCCCCACAGGCGAAATTGTCGAAAGCTGGGGGCAGGCAGATGCAGTGATCTACCCCCGTTCAAGCTGCAAGATGGTTCAGGCGCTGCCCTTGCTGGAATCGGGTGCAGGGCGCGATCTGCTACCAGAGCACCTTGCGCTGGCCTGCGCCTCGCACCAAGGGGCAGAGATACATGTGGCCCGTGTTGCAAAATGGCTGGCAGATATCGGTTTGGGAGAAAGCGACCTTCGATGCGGCTGCCAGGACCCGCAGGATATCGCGCAGCGCGACCACCTGATCAAGACTGACCGCCAGCCCTGCCAATTGCATAATAACTGCTCGGGCAAACATGCCGGTTTTCTGACGCTTAACCGTCACCTTGGTGATGATCCCGAATATACACTGCCGGACCATCCGGTTCAGCAAGCCGTGCGTCAGACATTCGAAGAGGTGACAGGCATGACCTCACCCGGATTCGGCATAGACGGTTGTTCCGCGCCAAATTTTGCGACCAGCCTGTCTGCACTGGCCTTTGCCATGGCGCAATTTGCGGCCGCATCTGAAACGGGTGACGGTCGGTCGCGGGCAATGACCGCGCTTCGAGAGGCCATGATCCAGCACCCGGATCTGGTTGCAGGCGAAACACGCGCCTGCACTGATTTGATGCGCGCAATGGGTGGGCGCGCTGCGATTAAAACCGGGGCAGAAGCGGTATTTGTGGCGATCCTGCCCCAGCAGGGCCTCGGGATTGCGCTAAAGATCGTTGACGGCGGTGTTCGCGCAGCAGAAGCGGCGATCACAGCACTTTTGATCCGACATGGTGTGCTAAGTCCGGAACACCCCATTGTCCAAAAATATCTTGGCCCCCTGTATAGCAGGCGCGGTTTGCACGCTGGGCATGTCTGCACCGCACCGGGTTTTTCATGACAGGACTGTGATGGAGCAAATCGTGCTGCAACGCGGCGAGTTGCCTTTTACAACATCTCGCCTTGGTATATGCAGTGAAGCTTTTAAGGAGGGAATGCCACCATGTTCAGGTTTCTGTTCGGCAACAAAGCCAGCGCAGCGCAAATGAAGCGTGAAACACAACGCGAAACGATCGAGCGGGCACAGAAAGAAATCAACGAGATACTTGCAACGCTGACACCCAAGGCGCGAATCACAATTTACCCTGAAGAAGGTACTTTCGCCATCGAGCTTCCAGAACAGATGCCGGATGAAGCGAAAGCCCTGCCTGCGCCCACGACCGAGACGGCGGGCTGACAACAGGCATCTGGGCCTGATCAAACGCTCTCGTTCGTTACGCGCAATGCAAAACGCCCGCTGCGAAAGCTGCGGGCGTTTTGTTGTGATATATACTCGAAATCAGCGCTTCGAGAACTGGAAGCTACGACGTGCTTTCGCCTTGCCGTATTTCTTACGCTCCACAACACGGCTGTCGCGTGTCAGGAAGCCCGCGGCTTTCAGCGACCCACGCAGAGCCGGGTCAAACAGTTGCAACGCTTTCGAGATACCGTGCTTGACAGCACCGGCCTGCCCCGAAAGTCCACCGCCCTTGACCGTTGCATTCACATCGAACTGGTCAACAACGCCTGCAACCTGAAACGGCTGACGCAGGATCATTTGCAAGACCGGGCGCGCAAAATATTCGCTCATCTGCTTGCCATTGACAGTTACCTTGCCAGAACCGGGCTTGATCCAGACGCGGGCAACCGCATCCTTGCGCTTGCCTGTTGCATAGGCACGGCCCAGGTCGTCACGAACGGGTTCGCGTGCAGGCGCTTCATCTTCAACCGGCGTAACGGCGGATTTCAGATCGTCGAGGGTTTTGAGATCTTCAGCCATGATCATGCACTCCGCGTATTTTTCTTGTTCATCGCGCGCACATCCAGCACTTCCGGCTGCTGTGCCTCATGCGGATGTTCCGTACCCGCATAGACGCGCAGATGCGTCATCTGCTGACGCGACAATGGCCCACCGGGCAGCATGCGCTTCACGGCCTGCATCACCACGCGTTCGGGGAAGCGCCCCTCTAGAATCTGGCCCGTGGTGCGCGATTTGATCCCGCCCGGATAGCCAGTGTGCCAATAGTTCGGCTTGTTGCGCTTGTTGCCCGTCAACTGCACCTTGTCGGCGTTGATGACGATAACATTGTCGCCCATATCCATATGGGGTGTGAAAGAAGCCTTGTGCTTGCCGCGCAAGCGCATGGCGATGATCGAGGCGAGGCGGCCCAGCACGATGCCTTCGGCATCGATGATGATCCATTTCTTCTCGATCTCTCCTGCTTTGAGAGAGTAGGTTTTCATGTCGTGACCCTGACGTAAGTGATCCATTATTGCGCATCTCAGCGCGATGGCCCGCTTTTATTGATTTCAAAGGCCAAGTCAAGGGCCTGATGTTCCATTTAATACAGCAAAAACAATTGCTTAAAATTATGGTATTATATTACCCCATTATTTACTACGCGTTTTGCCTGGGCGAACATGCAAGCCAGTGCCTTTGCAGATGAAAGCCAAATGGAACCGCACTCTGATCATGCGGTGCGTGCAGCAATGGACACTTGACAATATTCTTACCGATAGAAATAACGCTGACACACATTTTCGTGAGGCCATTGTGACAGCGACGAATCCTGTTTTTACTAAAAGTAAAAAGTCAAAGAAATTAACATGGTGGGTGAAGAACCGGATCAACGCATTGCGAGTTGCTGCCGTGCTTCTCGTCCCATTTCTGGTTATGCTTCAGCCTGGTGTTTCACCTGCATCCCTATCTTTCGCGCTTATGGACATGGCTGGAATCCTGTTGGTGTTTGCCGGCGTGCTGGGCCGGTTCTGGTGCATTGTTTATATCGGCGGGCGCAAGTCAGAGGTCGTTTTTCAGGATGGTCCATATTCGATATGTCGACATCCGCTATACCTTTTCTCAACAATCGCGACACTTGGCTTGGGGCTGATGCTGGGCAGCATTGTGCTGTCTGTGCTGTTCGCCGGTATCGTGTATTTCATCCTCTCGCGCACGGCGAAGGGGGAAGAAAAGTACCTGCGGGCAGAGTTCGGGACCGACTACGACGATTATGCGGCCCGCGTCCCGCGGATCCTTCCCAATGCCGCTCTTTGGCAGACACAGCCATATGTGACGGCAGACCTCAAACATCTGAGGGGCAACTTCAAGGACGCGCTGGTCTTTATCATGTTGATCCCGGCCACCCGTATTATTGTATGGCTGCGTGAAACATATGACCTTGGTTTCATTCCGATCTTCTGACGCGATCAAAATACCTGAACCATGCCGCTGACGATCTACGGCTATGCGCTGCTATAACCTGCTCGTCGAAACCAGAACGTCAGCGCAATTTAGGTGGATTGTTTGGGTCACTGCCCGGCGCTTGATTCTGGGCTGTTTCCGGTTCTCGTTGCGGCAGATCGAAACGCAAGCCCACACGCGCGCAATCTGCGGCGCGAAGGTCATCGGCATTCAGGAAAGTCACATCTAACATCCCTGCCTCAACGCCAGAAAAGCTCAACGCGGCTTGCACAGCGCGCGCAAGCGCGGCTTCCGCGCCGGGTGCCGGATCGACAATCGCAAGCATATGTCCCCGCGTGCCATTGTCATATTCTGCAAGAGTCAGATACGCCATGCGGGCCAGCCCCTCCATGCGCGCAAGGCGCTGGTCCAACGCCAATAGCAGGTTTTCAGGCAGACCTTTGGGCGGGTGCAATGCTGTGACACGCGATTGTAATTCTTGAGGGCGCTCCAACAGCATCTGGGCCAACCACTCGATTATCTCAGGCGGCAGCAATCGCGATGACGGCGCAACGCCAAGGTTCAACCCCAGCCCCAGACCCTGCCCTGTCAGCATTTCGACCAATGCGCGGCCGGGCAAGGCCGCATAGGGCGCGGGCAGTCCGGTAAATTCGGTCAGGCGCGCTTCAGTATCAAAAGCCAGCACAATCGGCCCATCTTCCAGATCAAACACCTTTGGCTCGACCGCGTCCCCCTCGGCCTCGCGTTCCAGCAGCAAGAACATCTCTGCCTCGACCAGTCGAGAATAGTATTGCAGGCGCATCGCGCCATCGTCGGGCGCGGCTTCGGCGTTGGACCATGCAATATCGAGCAGCGTTTCTTCCATTTTGCAGCCTTTCAAATGGTGCGAGTGCAGCTAAAGCGCCCAAGGCAGAATGGCAAGTGCGCAGCTGGCGGCTTGTATCTTGTGACAGGGGTTTCTATTACACATGTGAACAATATCGGAGCCGCCATGCTGTCAAGCAGGACATCTGCCAGACCCCTGACAGGAATAACACTGAACCTGTGTGCGTTGCTGGTGCTGGTCAGTATGGCGGGTGTGGTCAAGGCCGTGTCCGCATATGTGCCGACCGGACAAGCCGTTTTCTCGCGGGCCTTCTTTTCGCTTCCGTTCATCCTCATTTGGATTGCCCTGCAAGGGCCACTCATGGATGGGTTGCGCATGACACAGCCACGCCTGCATCTGCTGCGCGGCCTCGTTGGCTCTGCCACTTTGGGCATGAATTTCCTCGCCCTTTCGCTGTTGCCGTTACCCGAAGTGACGACAATCGGGTTTGCGGCACCAGTGCTGACTTTGGGCTTCGCGGTTGTGTTTCTGGGTGAAAAGGTGCGCCTGTTCCGCTGGACCGCTGTCGCAATAGGGCTGGCAGGGGTCATGATCGTGGTCTGGCCCCGCCTGTCGCTAGGTGGCACGGTGGATGAAATGGCACGTCTTGGTGCATTGATGGCCTTGGGGGCGGCAGTTTGCGCCGCCTTGGTCAAGATTATCGTTCGCCATATGGTCGCAACGGAGTCGACCCCCTCGATCGTGTTCTGGTTTGCGGTGACGGCCAGTGCACTCTCTTTACTGACACTGCCTTTCGGCTGGGTCGTGCCATCCGGCAAGGTCATGGTATTGCTGGTTCTCACAGGTGCCCTGGGCGGTGTGGGGCAATTGATGATGACCGCAAGCTACCGTTTTGCAGATGCCTCGGCTCTGGCACCTTTCTGGTATGCACAACTGTTCTTTGCCAGCTTCATCGGCTACGCCTTTTTTGGCGAGATCCCGACCGGGCCGATGATTGCCGGGGCAACTCTGGTCATTGCATCTGGCCTGTTGATCCTGTGGCGCGAATCGCAACTCGGTCGAAAACCGCAGGAACGCCTGCCACATTCCTGAAGGACAGTTTCCGCAGTTGCCGCCGCTCTTATCTTGAATAAGGCCGTAGTCGCTAGAAAGCCGCAACCGTGCAGAATTATTTTCCGAAATATAGCGTCAAGCGCTTAACGTTTCCTGTCCTGCCTGCGTGTTGTAAACACGTGTCGCCTGCCAGCGCAGCCACAAAAGCCAGTTTGCCTTGCCTTGGCTGACTGCGCCGCCTATCTGCGCAGCAACACTCGCAAATCATCTCGCAAGGAGATTACTGATGCTGCGCACAACCGCCCTAAGCCTTTCCCTGCTCGCCCTGCCCTCACTCGCACTTGCGACCCCACAGGGCTGGGGCCCGCTTCTGGAACCCGCTGAACTGGCTGCAATTCTGGAAACTGAGGATAATATTCGCATCATCCACGTGTCCGGCGATTTTGAAGCAGGCCATATTCCCGGCGCGGCCTATTCGCCCTATGCAAACTGGCGCGGTGGGCCGTCCAACCCCGGCGCGCTGCTGCCTGAGCTGGAATACGAGCTTGAAGCTGCACGCGTCGGCGTAGAAGCAGACGTGCCTGTTGTCATCGTTCATTCTGGCGAGAACCAAACCGACATGGGCACGGCAGCGCGCGTATACTGGACGCTGAAATCCCTCGGTGTGCAGGATCTGGCGCTGCTGAATGGCGGTTTCGCTGCATGGCAGAACGCTGAATTGCCCGTCTCGACGACTCCTGTCGAAGTTGCAGAAACCGATTTCATGGCAGAATGGACCAATGAATGGTACATCTCGACCACTGAGGTTGCAGAACTGGTAGATAGCGGAGAAGCCCGCCTTCTGGATAGCCGCCCAAGCGGGTTTTTCGAAGGGCTTGCATGGTCAATCGCACGTCCCGGCACGGTCCGCGGCGCAGAAAACCTTGAGTATGGTGACTTTTTCGACGGCAACCGCATGGTCTCATCCGAGCGGGCGTTTGAAGTAGCCGAAAGTAAGGGATTGCTTGAAGCGCCTGTGACAGTATCCTTCTGCAACACAGGGCATTGGGCGGCGCTGAACTGGTTCGCCCTCAGTGAATTGGCCGGTATCGAAAACACCCGCCTTTACGCAGAAAGCATGGCTGAATACGCGGTTCACGGCCACGAGCTTGACAATGAACCAACGCGGCTTGCCTATCTATGGCGCTCGACCAAGCGCTGGGTTGAGGGCTTGTTCTAAGCCGCGCCTTAGGGCAACGTAACCTAAGACATGTCTGATGACGCGCGCGGCCAAGGCGCGCGTCCTTACTTTTTCGAAAGGCTCCCCAATGTTCCTACAGCGTGCCACTGTGCTTCTGATTGTATTGGGTTTCACACTATTCGCGTTTGTCATGGCCGGCCCGCGCGCCGGGCTTCTGGTTCTGGTCGGCCTTGGGTTCGGACTTGTGCTGGAAGGGCTGCGCTTCGGATTCGCCGGACCTTGGCGCATGATCGTCACGGATCGTGACGGGCGCGGGCTACTGGCGCAACTGATCGCAATCGCATTGGTTGCTGTGGTCGCGTTCCCACTGATGGCAGGCAGCGGAGGCGAGTTGGTTCCCGCTCATGCACCGGTCGGAATCGGCATGATCCTGGGCGCTTTCGTCTTTGGTGCAGCCATGCAACTGGTCATGGGCTGCGGATCGGGGACATTGGTGAACGCAGGTAGCGGCAATCTGGTCGGATTGATCGCGCTGGCCGGTTTCATTGCAGGCAGCTTTGTCGGAACATTGCATCTGGGCTGGTGGTCCAGCCTTGGCAGCCTGCCTGTCATCTCTGCCCAGGGCAGTTTTGGCGAGACTGGCGGCCTTGTCCTGACCCTTGCAGGCTTGGCTATCGTGGCGGTGATTGCCTTTCTGCGCAGCGCACCCGGCAAACGCATCCCTCCGCGCCGCCTGTGGATTGCGGCGGTCTTGATTGCCGCACTCGCACTGGCAAATCTGGTCATTGCGGGCCAGCCTTGGGGTATTGTCTACGGGCTTGGGCTTTGGGGCGCAAAAATCGCGCAGGCCGGTGGCGCTGATCTGGCCTCGACCGCTTTCTGGGCCGCAGAGGGCAACGCGACACGTCTTGCAGAGTCAATCCTGACCGATGTCACATCGCTTACAAATATCGGGCTGTTGATCGGGGCGTTTGCCGTGATGCGTTGGCGCGCGGACCCCGGTGCACAGACACAAGCGCTGACGCTTGCCTCTTACGGAGCCGTACTGCTCGCCGCTCTGGTCTTGGGATACTCGGCACGCATGGCCTTTGGCTGCAATGTCGGTGCCTTCTTCAGCGGCATCTCGACCGGATCGCTACATGGCTGGGTGTGGCTGGTCGCGGCTTTTGCAGGCTCAATTCTGGGCATCAAGTTGCGGCCTGTCCTGTTGCGACCACGTATCAGCGGGGGGGCCTACGCATGAGCGCGCGCATCTCTCGCCCGGTAACCGGATTTCTGGCCTTGGCACTGATCACGGCCATTCTTGCACTTGATCTTGGCCAAAGTGGTGCGCCGGACCTGTTCACAGCGCCACCTGCATTTGCATTTGGTTCCGGTGCTGCACCCGAAGGCGCGCATTGCACTGGCGGATAATTTCGAATTCGGGCTGGCAGGCAAAGGCGTTTTCTGCTTTGCTGCGCACCGGACCAATTGAATTCGGGAGATCTATCATGCGCGGCTTATTCCTTGTCCTTCCGGCAGCAGCCGTTCTGGCCGCCTGTGTCGAAGTCGATATGACAGTCGAAGTCCTGGGCGAGGATGAGGCGCGTCTGACGGGTTTCATCCAGATGGAACGCCAGATGTACGAGATGACGGGGGGCGACGACTCCTTTTGCCCCGAAGAGGATGGTGGCTCACTCGTACTCAGTGACAGCCATGCGAGATGCACATTCGACCAGATCGGCACCTTTGCCGAGTTGATGCGCCCGGATGCGGCAGATGACGTGCCAACCGATATTCAGGGTGAGTTGACCTATCTAGACAGCAATCGCGTGCGCGCCTTGTTCCCCTTGTCCGCGATGAATGACGGCATGGACGAAATGATGGACGACCCGCAGATGATGGCAATGATGCGCCAGATGTTTGCCGGCATGTCGATCAGCTTTACCGTGCAGGGCCGCGAAATCGAAAGCTCGACCGGCACCATTTCGGACGATGGGACACGCGCGACCATTCAGCTGGGTGTGGATGATCTGATTTCCCCCGATGCTGCACAGATGGATGACTTCGAGACAATCGTTCGCTTCTGACAGTGCTGCAGAACGTAGAAAAAGCGCTGCCTCAGGCGGCGCTTTTTCATTGCAAAAGCCTAGTCCTGTTGATTGCGCACAAAGCTGATCAGCGCCTGCGTGGACGGATCCTTGTCAGACGCGTCAGCGCCTTCCAGCAATGGGCCCAGTGCCGTTGCCAGCTCCTTACCCAACTCCACACCCCATTGATCGAAGGAATTGATGCCAAGCACAACCCCTTCGACAAACACACGGTGTTCATAAAGCCCGATGATCTGCCCAAGCACAAACGGGGTAAGACATGGGTAGATTAATGTGGTCGAAGGGCGGTTGCCTGCAAAGACCCGGTGCCTTGCCTGCCGCTCCAGTTCAGCACCCTCAAGCCCCTTCTTTGCCATGATGGCGCGCGCCTCCTCCAACGAGCGCCCGCGCAGCAACGCTTCCGATTGCGCAATGCAATTCGCAACCAGCAAGCGGTGATGATGGGCCAGCGCCGGTTCATGCCCCTTGGCCGCCAGCAGAAACTCACAGGGGACAATCCGTGTGCCCTGATGGATCAACTGGTAGAAGGCATGCTGACCATTTGTCCCCGGTTCGCCCCACACAACCGGGCCGGATTGGCGTTCAAGATCGCGGCCATCCATATCGACGCGCTTGCCATTCGACTCCATCTCCAGCTGTTGCAGATAGGCCGGAAGCCGTGCAAGCCGCTGATCATAGGGCAGAACCGCACGGGTTGCATATCCGCAAAGCTGATTATGCCAGATGCCGACCAACGCCAGCATGACAGGCATGTTCTGATCCAGCGGAGCGTTCAGAAAATGGGTATCCATTGCGCGCGCGCCTGCAAGGAATTCCGCAAACCCTTCTGCGCCAATTGCAATCATCAGGCCAAGCCCGATCGGTCCCCAGACCGAATACCGCCCCCCGACCCAATCCGCGAAACCAAACACGCGTTCGTGTGCGATGCCAAACTCGGCTGTCTTGTCCAACGCGGTGGATACAGCCGCGAATTGCGCCCCCGGATCGGCGACGCGCTCTGCCATCCAGTCCCGCGCCGTGCGCGCATTGGTCATCGTCTCTATTGTCGTAAAGGTTTTCGAGGCCACGATCACCAGCGTCGTTTCCGGGTCCAAGTCCTTCAGCGTGTCCGCGATATGTGCGCCATCGACATTGCTGACATAATGCAACCGTGGCCCGTCATGATAGGGCGCCAATGCAAGCGTCGCCATTGCGGGGCCAAGGTCCGATCCACCGATCCCGATATTGACCACATCGGTAATCGGCCCGCCCTGCCCCACAAACCGCCCCGCGCGCACATCCTGTGCAAAGGCATAGGCACGCGCGCGGATCGCACGCAATTCGGGCATGATGTTTTCACCCTCAACCTCGATCACCGTATCATCTGCGGCGCGCAAAGCCGTGTGCAAAACGGCGCGCCCCTCGGTCTGGTTGATCTGCGCGCCTGTGAACATTGCAGCGCGTTTATCAACAAGCCCTGCATCTTCGGCCATCCGCACCAGAAGTGCGCGACCGGTTTCGTCTATATTCGTCTTGGAATAATCGAAGCGCATACCGTCGGCCTGCACGCAAAAAGCCTCCGCGCGATCCGGATCAGCAAAAAGTTCTTGAATATGTCGCGCTTCGGTCGCGCGTTGATGCCGCGCCAACTCATTCCAGTTGCTCATGCCCTGTCCCTGGCTCATTTTCTTGCTCTAAATACTCAAATCAGGGGGCGCAGCCCCCTGCACCTGTTTATTCTGCCCAATGCACCTGCGCCTGATCCAGCACACAGGCGATCGGCGCCTCTCTCGGTGAAAGTTTTGCTGCTCGCTCTAACGAATCGCGTTTGGCGGCACCTGTGATCAAAACATGTACTCGTACCGCCGCGCGTAGCACAGGCGCAGTCAAGGTGATGCGCGGCTCCCCTGCGGAATCGGCACGCATGGCCATCAGTGGCGGCGCATCGGCGCCAAGCGCCGCTTCCAGATTGTCTGCGCCGGGAAAGAGCGATGCGGTATGCATATCTTCCCCCATACCCAGAAGCAGGACCGATACAGGCAGATGTGGGACAAGCCCTTCGATCACCCTCTCAAGCGCAGCTTCAGGCTCGGGGGTGTTGGCAAAGAGTGGGATCAACTTCGCCTGTGCAGCCTTATCGCGCAACAACCTCTCACGCAGCAACCGCGTGTTTGAACGCGGGCTGTCCTCGGGGACCCAGCGCTCATCATTCAGCACGACTGACACTTGTGACCAGTCCAGTTCTACCCCGCTTAGGGTGTCGAAAACAGGCCCCGGTGTTGTCCCGCCCGGAACGGAAAGTGTGGCGCGGCCATTGGCACGCAGGCTTTCCCCCAGTTCGGACGCTATGCGCTGCGCGACACGCAGCATCATCATTTCCCGGTCGGGATATTCATGAAACTCCATCACCTGATCTCCCGCCAGCGGCGCCCATCCTTGTGCATGAGCATAAGCGCGCCTTCCGGCCCTGTCGATCCCGGCTCATAGGGTTCTGGCTGATCTTCGCGCAACTCCCACCCCTCGATCACAGGGTCGACCCAGGCCCATGCGGCCTCGACCTCATCTCCGCGCATGAACAAGGTCTGGTTTCCGCGGATCACATCCATGATCAATCGCTCATAGGCATCGGGTATGTCCAGATCATTGCCCAAAGCCTCTGCAAAGCTCATGTCAAGTGCGACATCCTTCAGTCGCATCCCGCCGGGTCCGGGTTCTTTGATCATCACACGCAGATCCATGCCTTCATCGGGTTGCAGCCGGATCACCAGCACATTTTCGCGCCATTGGTTCGATTCACCAAAGATCGAATGCGGCGGCTCCTTGAAGGTGACCGCGATCTCTGACACGCGCGATTTCATCCGCTTTCCGGTGCGCAGATAAAAGGGGGTGCCCTTCCACCGCCAATTGGAAATATGCATCTTCATGGCAATAAAGCTCTCTGTGCGGCTGTCAGGGTTGCCGCTGTCGACCAGGTAATCCTCTTCACCGCGCCCACGGTATTGCCCGCGCACATATTCGCCCGGCTTGATCGGGTCCAGCGCGCGGATAACCTTCAGCTTTTCGTCGCGCATCGCATCAGGCTCAAAGCTGTGCGGGGGCTCCATCGCGATCAGGCACAGCAATTGCATCAGATGGTTCTGTACCATGTCCCGCATCGCGCCCGAACTGTCATAATATTCGCCGCGACCATCAACACCGACAGTTTCTGCCACAGTGATCTGCACATGGTCAATGAACTGAGAATTCCACAGCGGTTCAAACAGAATATTGGCAAAACGCACGGCCATAAGGTTCTGAACGGTTTCCTTGCCCAGATAATGGTCGATCCGATAGATCTGGTCCTCATGAAAATACTCGGCCAGCGTGGCATTCAGCGCGCGCGCAGTCATCAGATCCTTGCCAAAGGGTTTTTCCACGACGATCCGTGAATTGCGATCCGCGATCCCGCGTTGGTGCAGGCGTTTGGCGATACCCCCAAACAATGACGGCGCCACCGAGAAATAGAAGGCGCGCACCATTTCGGGACGCATCATGCTGCCCAGCATATCCCAGCCATCATCACCTTTCGCGTCGATGGTGACATAGTCCAGCATCTCAAGAAAGCTGGCAATCTTGTCGTCAACCAGCTCTTTGTGATTTAGAAACTCTTCCAGTGCAGCGCGGACCATGCTGCGAAAGTCATCGCGCGGAATATCGCTTCGGGCTGCTCCAACGATTTTTGCGCCTTTCGGGATTTGGCCTTCTTTCCAGCGCCGATACAGGCCAGGCAGGATCTTGCGCCGCGCCAAATCCCCTGTCGCTCCGAAAATGACGAGGTCAAACTTTTCAACCGGAATGACGCGTGCGACCATGTTACCCCCTCGTCTGAAAACCTGCTCAGCGCCTTATTCCGCTATCGTTAGCGCTATCATGGCCTCGTTTACAGTGTGGCAGTTGACCTGTCCAGTACGCAAACGAAACCGCGCTCAGGCTTCGAGTTCGGTATCCCAATACAAATAATCCAGCCAGCTGTCATGCAGATGGTTGGGCGGAAAACGTCTGCCAAGATTGCGCAACTGCTCGGACTCAGGACGTATCGGCCGTGTGCGCAGCTTCATTCCAGACTCTCGTAGCGTCTTGGACCCCTTGCGCAGATTGCACGGGGCGCATGCTGCCACGACATTTTCCCAACTCGTGACACCGCCCAATTTGCGCGGCAAAACATGATCAAAGGTCAGATCATTTCTTGAACCACAATACTGACAGGAAAACTCATCACGAAGGAACAAGTTGAAACGGGTGAACGCCACGCGTTTACGCGGTTTGACATATTCGCGCAGCACCACGACCGAGGGCACGCGTATTTCCATTCGCTGGCTGCGCACCACCTGCTCATATTCCGCAAGAATATCGACTCTGTCCAGAAACACTGCCTTGACCGCGTCCTGCCACGGCCATAGCGACAGCGGATAATAAGAAAGCGGCCTGTAATCCGCGTTCAGCACCAATGCCGGAAACTGACGCAGCGCAACCGGGTCGCGCACAAAATCTGATCTGAAATCACCATCCACAGGTGCCACCTCCGATCTGGTGGCCCTTGGGGCGACATCTTGCGCGCGCCCCGCAGGGCCGAAACTATGCTGCGCCACAGCATTTGTTAGCTGCGACTATATATAGCGCGTAGCATCTGGCAAGCCTTAAGATGCCACCAAATGTCGCATGGTCGCAGGCTATTGGAGTTTTGAAACATCTGCATGAATAGCAGATGCTTTACTGCGGCCTGAGCGAAAGCTGATTTCTTTGCGTCAGATGACGAAAAGCAACATCTGCTCTCATAAAAAATGCTGCTGTGATGGCGCGGCAAGACCAAAGTCGCCCACGACCTCGTGGCGAATTCTGTCAAATATTTCGCTTTCGTTGAACAAAAAAGAAGCACAAAAGCAGCAATGGACTCAATTGCGCCGCCATCCGCGAGCTTTAACAGATCAAACAACTTGATCCACACAATCTGGAATTGCCTGGTGCCGCTGAAGGGACTCGAACCCCCGACCCCATCATTACGAATGACGTGCTCTACCAACTGAGCTACAGCGGCAACTTCGCGCGGTCTTTAGCACCGGTTTTTGGTGCCGACCAGACCCTTTAAGCAGATTTATTCTCGACGTCTGCGGTTTCGACGATATCGCCCTCAACGACCGCATCTGATGTTTCGACCGGCTTCGGCAAATTGCCCACGATCAGGGGCAAAAGCTCCGTTTGCGTGGCAGAAGGACCAGTGCTGTCGGGCGCATCGTGCCACTCCAGCGTGTCAAAGGCACCACAATTGTCGCAAACTGCCTGCCATGACGCATGCACATGCTGACATTTCGAACAAACCCACTGGGGGCCGCGCTTAGCAGTCAATGCCCGCGCAAGCCAGCCGCGCACAACTGCATCGTCAGCCCCTTCGCCACGCTCGATTGCAGCCATGATGGTCAAGGCACGCACAGTGGGATCGCTTTCATACAGATCACCCAGCGCGCGGCGCGCCCCTGGAAAATCCTCTGCCGAGATGAGCAATTCGGCGCGCAGCAGCTTGGTTTCCGCAGCATTCGGATGCATGCGCAAGAGTTTTTCAAAACGGGTCTTGCGCTGTTTGGGCGTCTCGTCTTTCTCGATCGCGGCGAAAGCGGCGGCAAGATCCGGGTGGGGTTGCGCCTTCCACGCCCGTTTGATGACTTTGGCCGCATAGCTGCCTTTGCCTTGCGCACTTAACGCCTGCGCCGCCGCAACAGCCGCCGGGATAAGGTCTGGCGACAGGCGGTTGGCCTCTATCGCAGCCTCTCTTGCGCGTTGCAGTTCGCCTTGTGCCGCCAATTTATCGGCATCTTGCAAGGCCAGAATGGCATCACGCCTGCGCCAGACATCGCGCGGCAGGCTGCCAGAGGTTTTCTTCAGC
The DNA here is from genome assembly GCF_004366635.1 of Roseinatronobacter bogoriensis DSM 18756. Lineage (GTDB taxonomy): Bacteria > Pseudomonadota > Alphaproteobacteria > Rhodobacterales > Rhodobacteraceae > Roseinatronobacter > Roseinatronobacter bogoriensis. The sequence continues at coordinate 477,491 of NZ_SORN01000002.1, forward strand.
AGCAATGTCTTGCGCGCCCCACCCCAATCCTCTGCCTCGGTCTGCATTTGTAGCAAGGCGTTCTGCGTCGGCTCATGCGCGGGCTGCATTTCCAGCGCCTTGGCCGCAAGTGCGCGGGCTTTTTCCTTGTCACCCTGATCCAGTTTGGAGCGGAGTAGCCCCTGTACAGCAACAAATCTGCTGCGGTTGTCAGACAACAGGGCCTTGTAACGTTCTTCTGCCAGTTCGCGATTGCCCTTCATCTCTGCGGCCTGAGCTACAAGAAGATTGGTCATCACAGGCCGGTTCAGGAGTTTGTGCGCCTTTTCGGCCTTGACGATCGCGGTTTTGCCATCCCCCTCGGCCTGCGCCACCAGTGCCAGAAGCAGTGCATCCAGACCGCGCTTTTCACGGTTGCGCATGAAGAAACGCCGTACGGCGGTTTCGTCACCATTCATGAAGCGAAGTACCGCGAATGAAAGGCCGATCAACTTCAGGATCAGCCAGAGTGCCGCCAAAAACACGCCAAGTGCGATAAGCGCCTGCATGGGGCCAAGCACGAATTCCATGTCAAAAATGCGCAATCCGACCGTCTGGTTGCTGTCCATCAACTGGCCCGCGCCATAGGCCAGCCCAACAACCACACCAACAAAGAGAAGGATTTTGAATAATGTCCAGAACATAGAGACTTCCTTACTCTGTCGAAATGGCGTTGATCAATTCAGGCAAGGCATCACGCGCGGCAACCCGCGCCTGAGCCGCGTTCAGCCAGCCCCCCATCGCCGCTTGCGCGGGCTCTGGCAGGGCTGCAATTTCGGCGAGCGCGGCTTCCAGATCCCCTGCTTCAAGTGCCGCACCTGCGCGCGACAAAATGGCGTCGGCATCATCCCCCTGTCGCGGCGCGGTCGAGCGTGCGCCGGTTTGGGCCCGTAAGAAATTTCCGAGACGGTCAGCCGTGCTTTCGGCGGGTGCATCTTGCAATGCGACGCGCAAGGCCGCACGCGCGGCTTGCGGGAAATCTTCTTGCAACCCCTCTAGCGTGGGAATGCCGCTTGCTGCGGGTGCAACCAAAGCTTCGGGGACACGCACGCCCGCCCCTTCCAGCCGGGAAACCGCATCAGGATAAGGCACACCCGTTTCCAGCGCAGCACGCACACTGTCCAGACCCGATTGCGCAAGTGCAACATCCACTGCCGCTTCGGCTTCGGCGACGCGACGTTCGCCAAGATCGCGCAGATCAGCCATATCCGCACCAAGCGCTGCAATCTGTTCTTCTGCCTCGGCAAGCGCCGCACGCAAGCTGTCCACCTCTTCTGAAACAGTGCCAAGCTGTTGTGACAGGCCATCAGTCATATCTTCAAAACGCGCCTGCAAAGGCCCAAGATCGGCTTCATCCCCTGATCCGATTTGCCCACGCAATTCTGCAAGCTCTGTTTGCAGCGCAGAGAGATCGGCTGGCGCTCCAACGTCTTCCAACTCTGCCCGCAGCCCTGCAATCTCGGTTCTGATCTGGCTTATCTCGTCAGCGGAACTTGGGGCCTGCTGTTGAAACCCCATATAGGCAGCACCATACCCGATACCGCCAGCAAGCAGCCCCCCGATCAACATCGGGAAAAACCCGCTTTTGCGCGGTTGCGGTTGTTCAGCTGGCGCACCTGGTGCGGGGTGCGCAGAGGCATTGGGTTCGTGGCTGTCCTGCTTGACCTCTTCGACCGGATCTATGGTTTCCGGCGCATCGGGTTTGTCATTTGCCTCTGAAGATGATGTCAGATCAGCGTCTTGCGCTGCACCTTCAGGTTTCGTCCCAACATCCTTGGTTTCGGCGGCTTCAGGTGCCGCCGCGACATCCTCGGCTGACGGCTCAACACTCTCGCCTGACGCAGGGGTGTCCAACGTGGTGTCATCAGTCACCTTGCTGGCCTCTGGCGGCGTTATGTCTTTGGCCAATTGTGCTTCTTCTGCGGTCGCAACGGTTGCTTCCTTCTCAAGGCTCTGAGTTGCGCCTTCGGAAGGTGGCTCTGGTAGCTTGGAGTTCTGAGACCCTTCGCTTACGTCAGAATCAGCATTCGGGGTGTTCTGTGCTATTTCTGTATCGACCGGGTCATTTGTATCAATTGGGCGCGTGGGTTCCGATCCTGCCGCATCACTGGCGTTTGATGTCGGCGATTTCTTTCTGGTCGTTCTTCGCGCCACTTTGTTACCCTCACTCCCCGGTGCGGCATTGCTGCCACTAAACCATTCACTTCACCTTATCGTGGCTTTTGAGCAGGCTCAAGCGTCTGCTGCACGTCATAGAGCTTTGCGCACATAGACGCGGCATCAGGTCGCGCCGCAATGTGACAGCTTGCAGCCTGCTCGAAGGATACCGCCTGTAGTGCCGCAGCACTGATGCCGATCAGATGCACACGCGCCTTGCTTGTGTCGATTGTCTGCAAGGCTTCTCCCAGCAGACGGCCCGAGCGCGGCGAAAACACAGGCAGCACTACATCGCCCCCCCGCTGCACCCTTTGGGCCACAGAATCGTCAAAACTGCGGGAAAACTGCTCATATCCAACCACTGAGGACGCATCGTGCCCAAACGCCTGAAGCGCTGCTGCTATATCTGCAATGGCATGGCGCCCCCGAATATGCAGGATTGGTCCCAGAAGCGGCGCTTGTGCCAGATCCGCCAACAATGCCTTTGCGTCCCCACCTGACTGGTGCACCGCAGCAAAACCCGCCTCAAGCGCAGCTTGTGCCGTTCGCGGACCCACAGCCCAGACAGGCCAGTCGCGACGATCGGTCGCAAGCGCCAATGCGCTGACCGCGTGCTGAGATGTGACGATAAGCGTGCGTGCGGAGGCAAAATCGGCCTCTTCCAGCGAAAGCAACACAATCTCCAACAGTGGCGCGATCAGAATCTCTTCCTGCCAGCCTATGTCACGGGCCTGCTGCGCAAAGCGTTCCGACTCAGGTTTTGGGCGCGTAAGCACAAGGCATGGGCGTTGCGGCATGATTCATCCGAAGTTATCATGGGTTTGGGCAGCATGGGATTGTGCCCCAGATGCACCAGTGGTAGCTGGAATTGGCCTGCAATGGCAACCGGAGTCGGAATGACGTTGGCCACCCTGAACAAGACCCCTGCCCTCGAATCCACAACACTGACCGTGCTGGGGATCGAAAGCAGTTGCGATGATACGGCTGCTGCGGTGATCCGTCATGCGCCGGCTGCGGCGCCCGCAATACTGTCGAATGTGGTATGGGGGCAGACAGACTTGCATGCGGATTTTGGCGGTGTTGTCCCGGAAATCGCCGCGCGCGCACATGCCGAAAAACTGGACCTCGCAGTGGAGGAAGCGCTTGCTGAGGCCTGTGTCACGCTGACCGATCTGGATGCAGTGGCGGTCACCGCAGGGCCGGGCCTGATTGGCGGCGTTCTGTCGGGTGTCATGCTGGCGCGCGGGATTGCCACCGCGACCGGCCTGCCACTTCTGGGGGTAAATCATCTGGCGGGCCATGCCCTGACACCGCGACTGACAGATGCGACGCCATTTCCTTACCTGATGCTGCTGGTGTCAGGCGGGCATTGTCAGTTCCTGCTGGTCAAAGGCGCCGACTCCTTTACGCGCCTTGGCGGCACGATCGACGACGCGCCCGGCGAAGCCTTTGACAAGGTCGCCAAATTACTGGCCCTGCCTCAACCCGGTGGCCCAAGCGTTGAAACCGCCGCGCAGAATGGTGACAGCGCACGCTTTGCCTTGCCGCGCCCTTTGCTGGACAGACCGGGCTGCGATATGTCTTTCTCTGGCCTGAAAACCGCCGTGCTGCGCACGCGCGATGCGCTTGTTGCCGAACATGGCGGATTGCGCGAACAGGATCGCGCAGATCTATGCGCCAGCTTTCAGGCCTCTGTGGCCGACCTGCTTGCGGGCAAAGCACGACGCGCGATTGCTTTGTATATGGACCTGAGCCCGGCTCAGCCGACACTTGCCGTTGCGGGCGGGGTTGCGGCCAACCAGACACTGCGCGCGGTTCTGCAGAAGGCGGCGCAAGACGCAGGCGTGCAATTTCTGGCGCCACCACTTGCCCTGTGCACAGACAATGCCGCAATGATCGCATGGGCCGGGATCGAACAGATCCGCGCTGGCAAGACCGCGCCACAGGATTTTGTGGCCCGCCCACGCTGGCCATTGGACACGGAAGCGAAGCCTCTCATCGGATCGGGCAAGAAAGGAGCAAAGGCATGAGCGTGGCAATCTTGGGCGCAGGTGCCTTTGGCACGGCGCTGGCCTGCGCCTTGGGCGATGCAACGCTATGGTGTCGCGACCCTGCACAGGCCGACAGCCTTCAGCACCAACGTGAGAACGCGGCAAAACTGCCCGGTGTACCGCTGCCCGATGGCGTGAAAGTCACCAGCGATCTTGCGCAAGTGAATGCCGAGACAGTGCTGCTGGCTATACCCATGCAACAGACCCGCCCTTTTCTGGAGGCACATGGCGAGTGTTTTCTCGAACGCCGTCTGATCGCCTGCTCCAAAGGCATTGACCTGGACCTGATGATCGGCCCGGTGGGGGTTATACGCTCGGTTCTGCCGAGTGCACATGTCGCCCTCCTGACCGGCCCGAGCTTTGCCGATGACATTGCGCGTGGACTGCCAACCGCGCTGACGCTAGCCTGTGACGAAGCAGAGTTGGGCATGGAGCTGCAGGAACAGCTGTCTACCCCGAATTTACGGCTGTATCGCAATTCAGATGTGATCGGGGCGGAACTGGGTGGCGCATTGAAAAATGTAATCGCAATTGCGGCAGGCGTCACGATAGGGGCTGGACTGGGCGAATCTGCACGCGCGGCACTGATGGCGCGGGGCTATGCCGAAATGCAGCGGCTTGCGCTGAGCCTTGGCGCACAGCCAGACACCCTGGCCGGACTGTCTGGGCTTGGCGATCTTATCCTGACCTGTGGCTCTGAGAAATCGCGTAATTTCCGCTACGGGATGGCTTTGGGACAGGGCGCAGCATTTGACAGCACAACGACAGTCGAAGGCGCGGCCACCGCACGCGCAGTTGCAAAACTGGCAAAGTCGCGCAGCCTCGACATGCCTGTAACGCGCATGGTCGCGGCGCTTGTCGAGGGATTGATTACCCTGCCAGAAGCGCTGGCCGCGCTTCTGGCCCGCCCTTTGACTGATGAATGAAAGGACTGCCTGAATGCCACTTTACATGATGCTGTGCACTGACAAACCCGGCGCGCTGGAATTGCGCAAGACCACCCGCGAGGCGCATCTGTCCTATGTCGCGCAGACGGGCTGCGTCGCGCAGGCAGGCCCGCTTCTGGATGATGCAGGCGAGATGGCCGGTTCGCTGATCGTGCTGGATGTGCCTGACATTGAGGCCGCCAAACAGTGGGGCGCGCAGGATCCCTACGCACTCGCCGGACTGTTTGAAGCCGTGCGCGTGCAGGAATGGAAAAAGGTGATCGGCTGATGCGCTACTGGCTGATGAAATCAGAGCCGGATGCATTCAGTTGGGATGACCTTGTTGCAAAGGGCGATGCGGGCGAGGAATGGGACGGGGTGCGCAACTATCAGGCCCGCAACAACATGCGCGACATGGCACTGGGGGACCGGGCATTCTTCTATCACAGCCAGAAAGACAAGGCTGTGGTCGGGGTCTGCGAGGTGATTGCCCTGTCGCACCCGGATTCCACCACAGATGACCCGCGCTGGGACTGTGTCGATGTGAAGGCGGTAAAACCCCTTTTGCGCCCGGTCACCTTGCAGATGTGTAAAGCCGACCCGCGCCTGAGCGACATGGCGCTGGTCAAGACCTCTCGGCTGTCGGTGCAGCCAGTCACGCAAGCGCAATGGGCGATTATCTGTGACATGGGCGGGATTGATCCCTGAAGGGGATTGGGGGACTGCCGTCCCCCTACGCCCCCTGCCTCAAGGGGGGTGCACCCCCCTTGAGAAACCCTGCGGATATTTGAGCAAGGATGAAAGCGCAGACGCAGTCAGGTCTGAGACTGGCGCGCGGCAAGCAGATTGCTGAGCCAGTCAGGATGCATTTCGGGCACGGATGACAACAGAAGTTCGGTATAGGGCGCATGCGGCGGGGCAAATACTTGCGCTTTCGCGCCCTGCTCGACAATCGCGCCATGCTGCATGACCACCACGTCATCGGCAATGGCGCGCACTGTGGCCAGATCATGGGTAATGAACATATAAGCCAGCCCAAGCTCGCCTTGAAGTTTGTCCAGCAAGCGCAAAATCCCTTCCTGCACGATCTGGTCAAGCGCCGATGTCACCTCGTCGCAGATGACAACTTGCGGATCGGCGGCCAGCGCGCGGGCAATCCCGATGCGTTGTTTCTGCCCCCCCGATAACTCTCCGGGCAGGCGGTCGATATAAGCGTCCGGTTCCAGCTCGATCATATCAAGAAGCGCGCGTACCCGTTCGCGCAGCGCTCGCCCTTTCAGCCCCAGATACATCTCGGCGGGCCGTCCGATGATCTCGCGCAGCGGGAGCTTCGGGTTGAGCGCAGTATCGGCCATCTGATAGATCATCTGGCATTGGCGCAATTGTGCACGGCTACGGGCACGATAATCAGGGGGCAATGCCTTGCCATCCAGAAGCACCTCACCCGCCGTTGGAGGAAGTAGCCCGGTGATCACGCGTGCGGTGGTTGATTTTCCCGACCCGCTTTCACCCACCACAGCCACTGTGCGGCCTGCGTGGATATCAAAGCTGACATTGTGCAAAACGGGTGTTTTCCCGTAAGCAGCAGTGACCCCGCGAACCGAAACGATGGGCGCATCGGTGGCCGGAGGCTGCAGGGCGCGCGCGAAGCTGCGCACAGCCCAGAGGCTTTTTGTATAGGCTGCGCGCGGGGCGGCCAGCATGGTGCGGGTATCGGCTTCTTCGACCTGCTCCCCACGAAGAAGGATCTTGATGCGGTCCGCCATCTGCGCCACCACCGCCAGATCATGGGTGATGTATATCGCCGCTGTATCAAACTGGCGCACGATGTCACGAATGGCGGCCAGAACCTCGATCTGGGTGGTCACATCCAAGGCAGTTGTGGGTTCGTCAAAGATGATCAGGTCAGGACGGCAAGCCATTGCCATTGCTGTCATTGCGCGCTGCAACTGCCCGCCTGACACCTGATGCGGATAGCGAAAACCGATCTCGGCCGGGTTTGGCAGGCGCATCTTGTCATAGAGTTTGACCGCGTCTGACTGCGCCTGCGCGCGGGTCATGACCTCATGAAACAGCGGGGCCTCGGCGTATTGATCGATCAGCTTATGCGCCGGGTTGAAACTGGCGGCTGCCGATTGCGCGACATAGGCGATGCGGCGTCCACGCAGGCTGCGCTTCCTCCGCTCTGAGGCGCTGCGCAGGTCAATCCCGTCAAAAACAATCTCACCCCCGGAAATGCGACAGCCATCGCGCGCATAGCCCATCGCGGCCAGTCCCAGTGTCGATTTTCCTGCCCCGGATTCGCCAATCAGCCCCAGAACCTCGCCACGGTGAAGGGTAAGGTCCACACCCTTGATGATGGGCAACCAAGCCTCTCCGGCGCGGCCCTCGATATGCAAATCACGAATGCTCAACAGCGGGGTGTCGGTCATGCAACTCACTCCTTCAGGCCGGATGCGCGGTGCAACTGCCAATCGACCACAAAATTTACCGCGACGGTCAGCAGGGCAATTGCGCCAGCGGGCAGAAGCGGCGTGATGTCGCCAAAGGTGATCAGCGTGGCATTGTCGCGCACCATAGAGCCCCAATCAGCCATCGGCGGTTTGATCCCCAGCCCCAGAAAAGACAGCGACGATATGGTCAGAAACACGAAACAGAAGCGCAGCCCGAATTCCGCAACCAGCGGTGCCAGCGCATTGGGCAATATCTCGCGCCGGATCAGGTACCATGACCCTTCACCCCGCAGACGCGCGGCCTCGATATAATCCATCACGACGATCCCCTGCGCCACCGAACGCGAAATGCGATAGACGCGGGTTGCATCCACTGCCGCAATGACAAGGATCAGCGTCAGCACCGAGGTGCCGAAGATTGTCAGAAGCAGCAAAGCGAAGATCAGCGAGGGAATTGCCATTAACGCATCGACAAAGCGCGACAGCACCTGGTCCAGCCAACCGCCGCGCAGGGCCGCCCAGATGCCAAGAAACGCCCCCACGACAAAGGCCAACGCGGTTGTCGCAAAGGCAATGCCGACAGTGTTGCGCGCACCATAAATCAGCCGCGACAGCATATCACGCCCCAGCCGGTCCGTGCCCAGAAGATGCGCGCCGCCCCAAGGCTGAAACTGCGCGCCCACGACCTCGCGCTCAGCAAATGGTGCAAGGAGGGGGGCAAAGACAGCAACAAACAGGTAAACGGCGACAACCATGATTCCAAACGCAGCGGTCAAAGGCATGTCGCGTGCGACAATCGCTTGATTGTGCGGCAAGGCGCGTGAAAGAGTTGCTCGAAAGACGAAGGCCAAAGTGAAACTGCCAAGCAGAAACAGGATCAGGAAAACCGGCAATGACATGCTTAACCCCGCTTCATCAGGCGGGGATTGGTCAATGTGGACAACACATCCGCCGTGAGGTTGAGCAACACATAGGCAGACGCGAAAATCAGCGCGATGGCCTGCACCACCGCAATATCACGTTTGGCCACCGAATCGACCATCAATTGCCCAAGACCGGGATAGACAAACACCACCTCGACCACGACCACGCCTGTGATCAGATAGGCCAGATTAAGGGCGATCACATTGATAATCGGGGCCAGCGCATTGGGCAGGGCATGGCGCAGAACGATCCGCAGAGGAGAGGCCCCTTTCAGGCGCGCCATCTCGATATAGGGGCTGGCCATCAGATTGATGATCGCCGCGCGCGTCATGCGCATCATATGGGCAGTGACGACCAAGGTCAGGGTCAGCGCAGGCAGAAAGCTCATATACAGCTTGTCTGCAAGGCTGCTCGCCGGGCTGATGCGCACCATTGACGGAAAATAACCGCTTTGCGCCAGCCAGAGTACCAGAATATAGGCGACGAAAAATTCGGGAAAGGAAATCGCACTCAGCGCACCCGCATTGGCAACACGATCAAAGATCGTGTTGCGCCATAGCGCGGCCAGTATTCCCAGCACCAGCGCAAGCGGCACTGCAAGCGCGGCTGCATAAAGGGCAAGGAAAAGCGTATTGCCCAAGCGCTGCTCGATCATATCGGCAATGGGACGGCGGGTCGCAAGCGAGACACCGAAGTCACCCTGCAAGGCCCCTGTCAGCCAAGCCCAATAGCGCACAGGCGCAGGGTCGTTCAGGCCAAGCTGCGCGCGCAGGGCTGCCAGTGTTTCGGGCGTAGCTGATTGCCCGAGGATCGCTGATGCCAGATCGCCCGGCAACAACTCGGTCGCGCCAAAAATCACGATAGACACCACAAACAGCGTCAGCGCGCCTAGCGCAAGACGCTGCGCAATCATCTTGAGGACCGCGTGCATTGTCCCCCCCTTTGATTGTTTTTGTTGCGCCCGCATTGGGGCGAGCCCCCCGGCCCGTGTGGTGGGCCGGGAGTGTTGTCAGATCAGGTGAACCACCAGCGTTCCACGCAACGGAACCCATCAAGGTTCCAGTTGGCCGAAATCCGTTCTGGCGTGGCCACATTCAACGCAGTTGCCATGACGTAATTGTTGTTCATGGGAATGATCACAGACCCTTCAAATGACACGATCTGCTGCATTTCATGGTACATTTCACGGCGCAGATCCTCGTCAATCTCGGATCGTGCCCTGACCAGCAATTCGTTAAACCGCTCATGTTCCCAGAAACTGTCATTCCAGCTTGAACCCGAGGCGTAGCCTGTGGTGAACATCTGGTCCTCGACTGCGCGACCGCCCCAATAGCTGGCAACAAAGGGCTTCTGCATCCAGACATTGTCCCAGTAGCCGTCATTGGGTTCACGCACCAGATCGATATTGATCCCGCATTGCCGCGCGGTTTCAGCAAATAGCGCCCCTGCATCGACCGCACCGGAGAAGGCAGCATCTGCGACATGCAAAGTGACGTTTAGACTGTCCATGCCGGCCTCGCGCAGGTGATAACGCGCGCGGTCGGGATCAAATGTCTTGGCTTCCATTTCAGCGTGGAAATAGCGGTTTGCCGGGCCAATCGGGTTGTCATTGGACACAGCTCCGTGCCCACCAAGGATTTTATCGACCATATCTTCGCGGTCGATGGCATATTTCAATGCCAGCCGCACGTTATTGTCGGAAAACGGCGCTTCGCGGCTGTCCATCGGAAAGACATAATGCGCATTGCCTGGAATGGACAGAATGCGCGCGGTGCCGCGTGCTTCCAGCATCCCGATGGTCGCCGGATCAATCTGATCTATCAGATCAACGCCGCCGGTCATCAGAGCGTTCAACCGCGCCGTGGAATCGAGGATCGAGAGGATTTCAACACGATCAAAATGCGCGCGGTCGGACTTCCAGTAATCAGGATTGCGCGTCAGGCTGGCTTGAACGCCGGGCTCATAGCTTTCCACCACATAAGGGCCACAGCCATCATAAGAGGTGGGATCAATCCGGCCATCGGTTCCGGGCATGATGGCAAGGTGATAATCCGACATCAGATAGGGGAAATCGCCATTCGGCGCGTCCAGTGTGACCACGACATTCTGACCATCCACCCGAATATCGGTGACCGGGTCAAAGAAGGTCTTGATCGCAGAGGTCGCGTCTTCTCCACGGTGGTGATTGAGTGATGCGAGCACATCTTCCGGTGTAACGGTCTTTCCAGAATGGAAAGTTACGCCCTCGCGAATCTTGAACACCCAAGTCGCGCCATCTGTGCTGTCCCAGCTTTCTGCAATCTCTGGAACAAGCTGGCCTTCGTTATTCACCTCAATCAACTGGTTGTGGCGCGACGCCGCGAAGACCTGCACATACAGGTTGTCCCAAAGCCCCGGATCAAGCGAGTCCGTGCTGGAGCCATGCCCAATGCCAATACGGAATGTGCCACCGCGCTGCGGCTCTGCATGCGCCTTGCGCATGCCCGCAGGCAGAATAAGGCCCGCAGCCCCAAGGGCAGCAGCCCCTTGCATTAATCCACGACGCGTCACGCCATGACGATTGGTCAAGTTTTTCATGTTCGTCTCCCTGTTTTCATTGTCGCCATAAGCCTTTGGCCAAGGCGCAATCATGCCCGGCTTATTGGCCGTGGCGATCCCATCTTCCCCAGATTATCATGAGGGGTTGTAACAGAATTACAACTGATTTGATGTATCTGACGCAAGGTTTAACCGCTGTCGCGCGCCAGTCAACCCTTTGGGTTGATTGATTGGTCAATCAATAATTGTCAGAGGTGGTTTATTCCCGACCGGCACGCCCTGCCCGCCCACCGCGCCGCTTGGCTAACAAGCTGTTGCGTTGTGGAAGTTCAGCCATGATCTGGCTGCGCTGGTCGGGACTCATGCGCGACCATTGGGTGATTTCGTCGATTGATCGCAAACACCCGACACACAGCCGCGCCTCAGGATGAATGATGCAGGTTTTCACGCAGGGGCTTTCAATCTCGTGTCGTTTCCATATCTGGTCAGTCATGCACCCTGCTCACTTTGGTTTCGAGAGAGATAGACGTCCGGCGTCATTCTGCCAGTGGGCAAAGCAACTGTATCAAGCATTCTTGCGACGCATCACAGCGATTCGGTCTAGCGCGCCCTGCAAGATCACCCCTGCCGCGACATGGTCAATAACTTCTGCGCGCTTGCGCCGGGAAGTGTCCGCCTCTAGCAGCGCCCGTTCGGCGGCAACTGTGGACAAGCGCTCATCCCAGAAACTGATTGGCAAGTCGGTCAAGTTGGAAAGATTGCGCGCAAATGCGCGCGTGGACTGACAGCGCGGCCCCTCCGTGCCGTCCATATTGCGCGGCAGGCCCAACACCAGCCCAGCGATGTCGCGTTCTGTGACAATTTTCAGCAAATCTACGGCATCAGCCTTGAACTTGCTGCGCCGGATGGTCTGCAATGGAGAAGCGACTGACAGCATTCTGTCAGAGACGGCAATACCGATGGTCTTTTCCCCCAGATCAAGCCCCGCCAGCGCCTGCCCCGATGGCAGAATACTGGCGAAGTCTTCAAACTGGTCAAATACCGCCATCAAGGGCCCGAAACACTAAGGCCAGCCTCTTCAGCGGCTGAATTTATCAGGGCAAGATCCTCTGCGCGCGCAGCAAACACCGTGCGCGCCTCTTGCAGAATCGCGACCGCCTGCTCATCCCGCTCCAGCACAGTTAATGCACGGATCAATTGTGCCCATTCCTCGGCAGTGCCGCCGTCATTGGCAAGCCGTGCTGACAGGCCCCCGACCATCTCTTCAATCATTTGTGCGCGTTCTTCCGGCGGCATCTGCTGCGCGGCTTCCAGATCAATGTCGTCTGGACCGCGTGCACCAGCAGGTGCAGGCCTTGGCGGAAGCTGGTAGCGAGGCTCACCAGAGATGCGCGCAAGTTCTGGAAGAGCTGCCCTGATCTCGGGCATCCAGGGCGCATCGCCGGGGCTTAGGTCATGCAATCTGCGCCAGACACGGAATGTCATATCGGGGCGCCCAGTCTGCGCATACATCCGACCCGAGTAGTAGAGGGCGATGTTATTCGTCGTATCGCGCTGCAAAATCTGCTCGATGATGCTCTCTGCCTCAGGCGAGACGAAACCACCTGTCGCGATCACCATGAGATCGAGAAGATAGGCGTAATCCTCGACACCTGCAGCATCACCCCTCAGTTCGATCACCTGCACCTGCGCTTCGATCGCGGCACGGTAATTGCCAAGGCGCGCCTCGTTCTGCGCCAAAAGGCTGAACCCGGTCACGTCTAGCGGGCGAGAGACTAATGCTTCCCGCAGTTGTTCGACCATCGGTTCCAATTCACTACGGCCCGGAAAATCTTCTGGCTCAGGAAAAGCGGCGGCGAACTCTGCCTCCATCTCTGCCTGACGCGCGCGGGTGCGGCGGATCTCGGCGGCTTCGGCGTGCCGCTCCAGCAGGGGCATGTCGGAATAGCCCGGCGCGCCGACACTGAGATACAACAAACCACCGCCTGCTACCGCAACCAAGATGGTCGCAAAGGCGATGGCTCGCATGGCCTTGGGTGCAGGGCCACCGACCGGGCGGCCACGGTCACTTTTATCCAGTTCCAGAATACGGCGCGAAACCTCAAGGCGCAGACGCTCTGCCTCTCCCTCGTCAATGGTTCCGCGCGCAAGATCATGTTCAATCTCGGTGATCTGATCGCGATACACGCGCATTGCGCGTTCCGTCCCGTCAGCGGCTGCTGCCTGCCCCGCCCGCGACATAGCGCGCAACAAGATCACGCCCACCAAAAGCGCGATAACAAAGAAACCAGCGCTCTGAACAAAAAAGCTCATTCTTCCTCCTGACAGTTAGCGCTTCTCTATCCTGTCTTGCCCAGACGCAAAAGCCGAAATCCCACATGCGCCCCTCACATTTGGGCAACCGCGACGGCAGGTCGCAGCTTTGGGCAATTTCGGTTTTCGTCGCCCAAGTGACGCTTCTGGAAAACTTCCGCGCTCTGCTGTAGGCGACACAGCACACACCGCCCTGACGCAGGAGTCGCCCGCGCATGACACGTTATTCTGCCTTTGCCATCGCCAGAGAGGCCTTTCGCCAGCAGAGCGGCTGGAAACAGGCTTGGTCCAGTCCCGAACCGAAACAAGACTATGATGTCGTGATTGTCGGCGCAGGCGGGCATGGGCTGGCCACGGCCTATTACCTGGGTCGCCGCTTCGGGATCAAGAATGTCGCGGTCATTGAAAAAGGCTGGCTGGGCGGCGGAAATACCGGGCGCAACACCACGATCATCCGGTCGAACTATCTGCAAGACCCTTCGGCGGCGATCTATGAGAAATCACGCAGCCTGTATGAAACACTGTCGCAGGAATTGAACTACAATATCATGTTCAGCCCCCGCGGCGTCATGATGCTGGCCCAGACCGAGCATGAAAAACGCGGCTATCTGCGGACCGAGCGTGCAAATGCGCTGCAAGGGGTTGAAACACGCTTCATCCAGCCCGCCGAGGTCAAGAAGCTTGTGCCGATCATCAATCTGAATGGCCCGCGCTACCCTGTGCTGGGGGCATTGTGGCAAGCGCGCGGCGGCACTGCGCGCCATGATGCGGTGGCTTGGGGCTATGCGCGCGCCTGCTCTGATATGGGGATGCATATCATCGAGCAATGCGCGGTCACGGGCGTCGAGTCCGAAAATGGCACGGTCAGCGCTGTGAATACGACCAAAGGCAGAATTGGCTGCAAGAAGCTGGGCATTGTCGTGGCGGGCCATTCGGGTGCGCTGGCCGATATGGCGGGCTTTCGCCTGCCTGTCGAATCCGTGGCGCTTCAGGCGCTGGTATCAGAACCGATCAAGCCCTGCATGGATGTGGTCGTGATGGCCAATACGGTGCATGGTTACATGTCGCAATCCGACAAGGGCGAGATGGTCATTGGTGGTGGCGCGGACGGGTTCAACAACTACACGCAGCGCGGGTCGTGGCACCATATCGAGGAAACCGTGCGCGCATTGGTCGAAACCTTCCCCATGATCTCGCGGTTGAAAATGCTACGCCAATGGGGCGGGATTGTGGATATGACCGGCGACCGCTCGCCCATCATCTCAAAAACACCGCTGGGGAATTGCTTTATCAATTGCGGCTGGGGCACCGGCGGGTTCAAGGCCATTCCCGGCTCTGGCTGGGCCACGGCAGAGCTGATCGCCAAGGGAGAGCCGGGACCATTGAGCGCCGAATTTTCGATGACCCGATTCCGCGAGGGCCGCTTTATCGACGAGTCGGTGGCGGCAGGGGTGGCGCATTGACGCAGCCCCATGAAATAACGGCAAAATCTTGCCAGAAACGGTGTCGCCCTATGGTGAAATTCAAAAATTCATGCATACATCCCCTCATATCTCATCAGGAGGGATCATGCGTAACACACTCGAAAGATTCGTCGCGCGGATACAGGCAAGCCCGCACAAACTGGCAGGTTTTGGCCTTGGGCTTGTTCTGCCGCTCATGCTGGTTGCCGTATTCTGGGCACAGGCCGATGGGGGCCTTGGCGGTCCATTGGTGGACCCGCGCCCGCCTGCATTTATTGTGTTTACTGACTGACTCGCAGGCGCGCCCTGCCAAAAGGAGGGTCGCGCCATGCTGCTGTTAACCTGCCCCTGCTGCGGCGTCACAGCCGAAGAAACCGAATTCTCTCCGGGGGGCGAGGCGCATCTGAAGCGCTTCGGCCCTGGGTCTTCGGATGACGACTATGAAACTTACATGTTTCAACGCAAGAATCCGCGCGGAGTGCATTTCGAGCGCTGGCGCCATGCCTATGGCTGCGGAAAATGGTTTCTTGCCGCGCGCGACACCATGACCCTCGAAGTATTTGGGACATACCCCGCCCAGACCACCGAGCCCCCGCCCGAGATCATTGCCAAGATCAAACAGAAACGCCCGGAATGGGAGGGGTTTAAATGAGTCATCGTCTTGCCACTGGCGGCCGGCTGATTGATCGTGCCCAAGAGCAGAAATTCACCTTCAATGGAAAGACCATGCGGGGCTTCAAGGGCGATACGCTCGCCGCAAGCCTGCTGGCGAATGGTCAGGTGCTTCTGGGACGGTCTTTCAAATATCACCGGCCGCGCGGTGTCGTTGCCTCTGGTGCTGAAGAACCCAACGCGCTGGTCGGGCTTGGGCGCGGTGACAGCTATGAGCCGAACCAACGCACCACCACGACCGAATTGTTCGATGGGCTGGTTGCAGAAAGCCAGAACCACTGGCCCAACCTGAATTTCGATCTGCTGGCGCTGAACAATCTGGTGCCGCAATTCCTGACGGCGGGGTTTTACTACAAGACCTTCATCCAGCCGCGTGCCTTCTGGAAGCATGTCTATGAACCCATCATCCGCCGTTCTGCCGGGCTGGGCAAGGCACCTGCAACAACAGCAAAAGACCCCGACCGCTACGAACAGATTTATGCATTTTGCGATGTGCTTGTCATTGGTGGTGGGATTGCCGGGCTACAGGCCGCGCTGAGCGCTGCACAGGCGGGCGCAAAAGTCATGCTGTGGGAACAGACCGCATATTGGGGCGGTCGCGCGCCCGTTGACATGGTCGAAATTGATGGCGAGCCAGCAGATGTCTGGATCAGGAGAACCGTTGAAACCCTTGAAAACATGCCAAATGTTCAAACGCGCCTGCGCTGCATGGGTGCGGGTGTCCATGATCATGGCTATGTTTTGGGATATGAGCGTGTGGCCGACCACATCCCGACCTCTGACGCCCCGCGTCACCGTTTGTGGCGGATGCGCGCGGGCCAGATCGTAACCGCCACCGGCGCGATCGAACGGCCCTTGTCCTTTGCGGGCAATGATGTGCCAGGTGTGATGCTGGCCAGTGCCATGCGCGATTATGTCGTCAATTTCGCTGTTGCGCCTGGCAAGGAGGTGGTTGTTGTTACCAATAACGACGATGCCTATCGTACAGCGATCACGCTGCGAAAAGCAGGCGTGGGGGTGGCTGCGGTGGTTGATGCCCGTCAAGACCCCCAAGGTGCCCTGCCAATGCACGCCCGTGAACTGGGAATTCGTATCCTGACAGGCAAAGGCATACGCAAGGTCAAGGGCGGCAAGCGCGTTACTGGGGTCGAGATTTGCCGGATTGACAGCAAGGGAACGGCCTATACCGACAAATTGGATTGTGATGCGGTCGCCATGTCGGGCGGTTGGTCACCGGTTGTGCATCTGTGGTCGCATTGCGGCGGCAAGCTGATCTGGGACGAGGATGGCAGCTTCTTCCGCCCCGACCCTGACCGTCCCCCGCTGGGCGCAAATGGTTCAGGTTTTGTGCAGACCTGCGGTTCAGCCGCAGGCCAGATGGGTGCAGTGCTGGCAGATGCACATGCATCAGCCATCAAGGCGGCCGAAGCACTTGGAACGACAGTGGCAGCCGCTGCCGCGCCTGCCACGGACACCATGCCCGATGCCGCACCGATGGAACCGGTCTGGATGATGCCGCGCAATGCGGAATATGACCTGCGCATGAAAATGTGGCTGGATTTCCAGAATGATGTGAAGGTCGCTGATGTGCAACTGGCGGCGCGCGAAGGCTATCAATCGGTTGAGCACACCAAGCGCTACACCACGCTGGGCATGGCAACAGATCAAGGCAAGCTAAGTAATATCAATGGCTTGGCAATTCTTTCTGATGCATTGGGTCAACCGATCCCCGCGACCGGCACCACCACATTCCGCCCCCCCTATACGCCCATTTCGCTTGCCGCGATTGCAGGTGAGGCGCGCGGCACCGTGTTCCAACCGCTGCGCCGCACCCCATTGCATGACTGGCACACGGAAAATGGCGCGGATTGGGAGCCTGTCGGGCAATGGCGCAGGCCCTATACCTACCGCCAAGCAGGCGAAAGCCGCCATGATGCCGTGAACCGTGAAGTCAAGAATACGCGCCAGAACATAGGCTTGCTGGACGCTTCTACACTTGGAAAAATTCTGGTCAGCGGGCCGGATGCGGGCCGTTTTCTGGACATGCTCTACACCAATATGATGAGCACGCTGAAGCCCGGAAAATGCCGCTACGGCCTGATGTGTAATGAAAACGGCTTTTTGATGGATGATGGCGTTGTCGCCCGGATTGATGAGCAGTCGTTCCTTGTGCACACCACATCTGGTGGGGCCGATCACATTCATGCCTGGATGGAAGACTGGCTGCAATGCGAATGGTGGGACTGGAAAGTGCACACCGTCAATCTGACCGAGCAATTCGCACAGATTGCAGTTGTCGGGCCAAAGGCGCGCACGCTGCTGGAACGTCTGGGCGGCATGGATGTCAGCCGCGAGGCCCTGCCCTTCATGGAGTGGCGCGACGGCAAGCTTGGTGCCTTTGATGTCCGTGTGTTCCGCATCAGCTTTTCCGGCGAATTGAGCTTCGAGATCGCCGTCCCTGCCAGCCAGGGCCGCGCTTTCTGGGACAAGTTGATGGAAGAGGGCAAAGACCTGGGCATCATGCCCTATGGGACTGAGGCGCTGCATATCCTGCGCGCTGAAAAAGGTTTCATCATGATCGGTGATGAAACCGACGGCACAGTTATCCCGCAAGACCTTGGCCTGAACTGGGCCATCAGCAAGAAGAAAGAGGATTTCCTTGGCAAGCGCGGGATGGAACGCGAAGCCATGATCGACCCCATGCGTTGGAAACTGGTCGGGTTGGAGACGCTCGACGGCTCGGTGCTGCCGCATGGGGCACTGGCTGTGCGCGCGGGCAAGAATACCAATGGGCAGGCCATAACCGAAGGGCGCGTGACCTCGACCTATTATTCCGCAACACTTGGGCGCGGCATTGCCATGGGGTTGGTTGAACGCGGGCCAGAGCGGATGGGAGAGGAAATCTCCTTCGCGGGGGAAGGCGACAAACGCATCACCGCCCGGATCATTGATCCGGTGCTGTATGACAAGGAAGGCGAGAAGCAGAATGTCTGATCTGGCACAAAGCGCGCTGCCCGGCGCAGAGTTCGAAGGTTTCGTCACCATCCGTGAAGCAGGCTTGCAGGGTATGGTTACCCTGCGCGCTGACCTTGCTGCCAAGCCCGTCATCAAGGCGATCAAAGATGCCACTGGATGCGCCATACCCAAACAGCGCCGCGTCACCTTGGGCGAGGCCGCAAGCGTCGCATGGATGAGCCCGGATGAGGTGATGATATTCTGCGCGCATGACAAGGCGGCCAGCATTGCCAGCGCGCTTGCCACAGCGCTAAAGGGCAGCTTTGCGACGGTCGCTGTCGTATCCGATGCGCGTGCCGTGTTTTCAGTGCAGGGCGCGGCATGGCGCGACGCGCTGGCGAAAATCTGCCCGGTGGATTTCAGCACCCTGAGCGAAGGGGACATCCGCCGCACCCGTGCGGCACAGGTCGCCGCTGCAATCTGGGTTTCGGGTAAGGAGGAGGCAACACTGGTCTGTTTCCAGTCTGTTGCGGGCTATATGTTCGATCTGCTTTCGACTGTTAGCGCAAAGGGATCAGAGCCTGATCTGTATCGCTTACCCACAGAAACTTCGTAGTTATTTTTCGCTGCCCCTTGACCTGCGGCGGCTCAAGCCCCTTATTCAGGGCAGCGAGATGAAAATAACATACGAGGATAATATGGCTTTTACCCTTCCTGATCTTCCCTACGCGCATGATGCACTTGCCGATCTGGGCATGAGCGCAGAGACGCTGGAGTTTCACCACGACATTCACCACAAGGCCTATGTCGATAACGGGAACAAGCTGATCGCAGGCACCGAGTGGGAAGGCAAATCTGTCGAGGATATCATCACCGGCACCTATCAGGCAGGCGCAGTGGCGCAGTCTGGCATCTTCAACAATGCCAGCCAGCACTGGAACCACGTGCAGTTCTGGGAGATGATGGGTCCGGGCACTGGCGGTATGCCGGGTGAGCTGGAAAAGGCACTGACAGAAAGCTTCGGCTCGGTTGACAAGTTCAAGGAAGAATTTGCCGCAGCGGGTGCAGGTCAGTTCGGGTCAGGCTGGTGCTGGTTGGTCAAGGACAAGGATGGGTCGCTGAAGGTCACCAAGACTGAAAACGGCGTCAACCCGCTGTGCTTCGGGCAGACAGCGCTTTTGGGCTGCGATGTGTGGGAGCACAGCTATTACATCGACTTCCGCAACAAGCGTCCGGCTTACCTGAGCAACTTCCTTGAGAAGCTGGTAAACTGGGAAAACGTTGCTTCACGCATGTGATTGCGATTGATGGAATGCAAAACGGGGGCGCTTGAGCGCCCCCGTTTTCATTTTATTCCAGACCAGTCGCGACAGCGCCAAGCCAACGGCGCAGCCAGTGTCACGCCATGCGCTTGCCAGATGCCCGGTCAAAGGGGTGCAGTTTCCCGCGCGGCAGGCTGAAAGTCAGCTTGGCCCCCTCTGCCACATCCGGGACATGCGGCAGGCGTGCGACGATCATGTCGTCATGCCCGTCAAACCGCAAATGCAGATGGCTTTCGGCACCGGCAGGTTCCAGCAACATTAGCGTCCCCGTCAGGCTGATTTCTCCATCCTTCGGCGCGGCAAGCGACAGATCTTCAGGGCGAATGCCGATCAGATCGGCTTGCGTGGGCACATGCGACAGCGCCTCGGCGGAAACAAGGCCGCGCAGATACTCGGACGATAGCATGTTCATGGCCGGTGACCCGATGAACCCGGCGACAAAGGTCGTCGCGGGACGGGAATACAATTCCATAGGCGTGCCAACCTGTTCAATCTGCCCCCCGTTCAACACGACAAGGCGGTCAGCCATTGTCAGCGCTTCCAACTGGTCATGGGTGACATAAAGCGAGGTCGTGCCAAGGCGCTTTTGCAACTGGCGGATCTCGACCCGCATCTGCACGCGCAGTTTCGCATCAAGATTGGACAGCGGTTCGTCAAACAGAAAGGCCGCGGGTTCGCGCACCAGCGCACGCCCCATTGCGACCCTCTGGCGCTGCCCGCCCGACAGTTGGCGCGGTTTGCGGTCCAGGAACTGGCCTATTTCCAGCATCTGGGCGGCCTCATTGACGCGCCGTTGAATTTCGGACTTTGCAAAGCCACGATTTTTCAGCCCATAAGCAAGATTGTTATAGACGGTCATATGCGGGTAAAGCGCGTAATTCTGAAACACCATCGCAATATCACGATCTGCGGGTTCCAGATTGTTAACCACCCGATCACCAATTTTCAGGCTGCCCTCGCTGATCGTCTCCAGACCTGCCACCATGCGCAGAAGCGTGGATTTCCCGCAGCCCGATGGGCCGACCAGCACAATCATCTCGCCATCGGCGATATCCAGATTAACGCCCGTTACAGCACGGACACCGCCTGTATAGACCTTGCCCAGATTATCCATGAAAATGGATGCCATGTCTTATTTCTCCGTCTCGGTCAGGCCTTTGACAAACAGGCGCTGCATGAACAGGATCACGAGGATCGGTGGAAGCGCGGCCAGCACAACAGTGGCCATGACCAGATGCCAGAGCGGTTCCGAGTCGCCGCCCGTAACCATGCGCTGAATGCCCATAACAATCGTGTAGTATTCAGGGTCCGTGGTGATCAGAAGCGGCCATAGATACTGGTTCCAGCCATAGATGAACATGATCACGAACAGCGCCGCGATATTGGTGATCGACAAGGGCATCAGAATATCCTTGAAGAATTTCATCGGCCCTGCCCCGTCCACGCGTGCCGCTTCCATCAATTCTTCAGGCACTGTCATAAAGAACTGACGGAACAGGAATGTTGCCGTGGCGCTTGCAATCAGCGGGATCGACAGGCCCGCGAAGCTGTTCAGCATTCCCAGATCAGCCACCACCTGAAAGGTTGGCACGATACGCACCTCTACTGGCAGCATCAGCGTCAGGAAGATGACCCAGAAAAAGAAGATGCGGAAAGGAAAGCGGAAATAGACGATGGCAAAGGCGGATAGCAACGAGATGGACAGCTTGCCCAAAGTGATCGCCATGGCCATGACGAAACTGTTCCACAGCATCCCACCGATTGGCGGCGTCCCCGCGCGCGAGCGCCCTTCGGTGATGACGGTCTTGTAGTTTTCCAGCGCATTCGGGCCGGGCAAAAGCGGCATCACACCACGAATGAATGTGCCCGGCGGATGGGTCGAGGCGATGATGGCCACATAGACCGGAAAGATCACGATGGCCACGCCAAGGATCAGAACCAGATGGGCGAAAAAATTGCCCCAGCGATTGTTTTCAACCATGTTTCCGGCCCCTTCAGTAATTCACGCGCCGCTCGATATAGCGGAACTGGATGACGGTCAGCACAATAACGATAGCCATCAGGATGACCGATTGCGCGGCGGAAGAGCCGAGGTTCAGGTTCACAAACCCGTCCCGATAGACCTTGTAGACCAGAATATTCGTGGCCTGCGCTGGCCCGCCTTCGGTTGTGGCATGGATCACGCCGAATGTATCGAACATGGCATAGACAACATTTACCACCATCAGAAAGAAGGTGATCGGCGACAATAGCGGGAAAACGATTGTCCAAAAGCGCTTGAACCGACTGGCCCCGTCTATCGCGGCGGCCTCGATCAGCGAATGCGGGATGGATTGCAAACCAGCAAGGAAAAACAGAAAATTATAGCTGATCTGCTTCCATGCAGCGGCGATGATCACAAGGATCATGGCATCGGTGCTGGACGACCGGTGATTCCAGTCATACCCAAACCCCTTGAGCATATAGGGCATGATCCCGATCGAGGGGTTGAAGATGAACCACCACAGCACCCCTGCGATGGCGGGTGCAACTGCGTAGGGCCACACCAGAAAGGTGGTATAACTGTCGCGCGAACGGATCATACGATTGACCATGACCGCGAATAGCAGCGCCACGGACATGGACAGGAATGTTGTGCCAAGGCTGAAAACCAAAGTCACCTTGAGCGAATTCAGATAAAGCGGATCAGCAAAGAGCCGGTTGAAATTGTCGAACCAGACAAAATTGGTCCGCAGACCAAAAATATCCTGTCTGAGAAAAGACTGATAAAGCGCCTGACTTGCAGGCCAGATGAAAAAGATCAGCGTGATGATCACCTGTGGGGCCAGCAAGGCATAGGGCAGCCATTTGCTGGAAAAGGTCATGCGCTTTGTCTGCATGGGATTTGGCCTTGATCTGCGGTTAAAAACAGTGCCCCCGGACCTGCGATCCGGGGGCACTCGCCTGAGAAGTGTGCTTAGTTAAGCCCAGCTTCGAATTGGCGCAGCAAGTCATTGCCACGGCGCACGGCGTCATTTGTCGCCTGTTCACCTGTTTTTGCACCTGTCATGACAGCTTCCATCTCTTCCGAGATGACATCGCGGATCTGCACGAAATTACCGAAGCGAAGCCCGCGAGAATTCTCGGTCGGCTCGTTCAGGGTCATTTGCAGGATCGACGTATCGGCACCGGGGTTTTCGTCGTAATACCCCTGTTCACGCGTCAGATCGAAAGAAGCCTGCGTAATCGGAAGATAGCCAGTGTCCTGGTGCCACTCTGCCTGCACTTCGGGCTGAGAGAGGTATTCGAAGAAGCGTGCAACCCCTTCATACTCCTCGTCCGACTTGCCAGTCAGCACCCACAAGGTTGCGCCACCGATGACCGAGTTCTGAGGTGCGCCCTCAACATCATCATAATGGGGCTGGAAGCCGAAGCCGACATTGAAATCCGTGTTGCGCAGAACGCCTGCGCGGCTGGCGGACGACCCAAAGACAATTGCGCATTCACCTGCATAGAATGCAGGAAATGCATCAGGGCCAGGGCCAGGGCCACCCCAACGGAACGCGCCCGCATCCTGCCATGCTTTCAGATTGTCCCAATGGCGGGCGACCAGTTCGTTATTGAAGACGAATTCTGTCTCGAACCCTTCGAAACCGTTGGCCAAAGTGCCCAGTGGAATGTTGTGCCATGCGCTGAAATTCTCCAGCATGACCCAGCTTGGCCAAGAGGTGGTGAACCCGCAAGGCGCAGCACCGGATTCCAGAATCGCAATAGAGGCTGCCTCAACATCCGCCCAGGTTGCAGGCGGGGTTTCCGGGTCCAGTCCAGCGGCCTCGAACACATCCTTGTTGTAATACATGATCGGGGTGGACGAATTGAACGGGAAAGACAGCATGTTGCCATTCGGATCAGTGTAATAGCTGACAACAGCAGGCAGATAGGCTTCCGGGTCAAACGGCACGCCCTTGTCTTCCATCAACTGGTAGATCGGGTAGATCGCGCCCTCGGCTGCCATCATGGTGCCGGTGCCAACTTCGAAAACCTGCACGATATGCGGCTGCTGATTCGCGCGGAACGCAGCGATCGCGCCAGTCATCGTTTCAGTATAGGTGCCGCGAAAGCTGGGGCGGACAACGAAATCGCTCTGGCTGGCGTTAAACCCTTCGGCCACACCTTCCAGCAATTCGCCCAATTCGCCACCTAGGGCGTGCCACCACTCGATGGTGACCTGAGCGTTTGCCAGAACCGGCGACAGTGCTGTGCTTGCTGCAAGGCAAGCCCCGTAGACATGTTTCTTCATGATACCCTCCCTTTGGAGATAGCAATTTCATTGGCATGTTGATCGCGAACCCCGTTGGCAGCCCGCTTGCTATCTGAAGTAAACTCGCATTGTAACAATCATAAGACAAGACAATTTATTGGCGATACACCATAACAGTTTATTATATATCGAAGATCCATAACCAGAGTATTGGCCAAGATGCACACCCAACTCAGCCCACGGCAACTGGAAGCCTTTCTCGCAGTGGTCGAACATGGCTCCATGACGCGAGCATCGCAGGCTTTGGAGATTTCGCAACCAGCGGTCAGCCGCCTGATCGCCGATCTGACCGAAGCACTTGGTTTTGCACTGTTTGACCGGCGCGACGGGCGGCTGGTGCCCACACAGGAAGCGCGATTCCTTTTGCCGGATATCCGGCGCAGTCTGGACCTTCTGACCCGGATATCTGAGACGGGGCGCAACATCACCCAGAACAAGGCGGGTGAATTGCGAATCGCCTGTTTGCCGGGTTTTGCGATCAGTCATCTTCCCGAAGTTCTTGCAGTGTTCCTCGAACAGCGCGCCGGCGTCAGGGTGACAATAGAGCCTGATCGTCCAGAACGCATTCTGGAATGGATGGTCGGGGAACAGTTTGATGTAGGCATAACCGATGGATTTGAAGGCCATCCAGCGGTTGAAAGCGAGACGATTGATATCCGGACAGTCTGTATTTTCCCGCAGGGCCACCCATTGCGGCGTCACACGGTCATCCGTCCGCGCGATCTGGCGGACCTGAAACTTATCCATACCAGACGCGAAAGCATGTTCTACCGGTTGCTCAGCGAAGCTTTCGTTGCAGATGGCAAAAGTCTGAACACCTTCATTGAGGCACGACAATTCACGACAGCTTGCGAATTTGTCCGCCGTGGCATGGGCGTTTCTGTCATCAGCGAATTGGATGCCGCGCAATATATCGGCAGGGGAATCGAATTCCGCCCATTTGCGCCAGTTATCCCGCATCGGCTGTCGCTGGTCCGGCCCATCCACAAACACCCGTCGATGATCGCGCTGGAGTTTCTGGAAATCTTCATGTCCAGCCTTCAGGCATATGCAATACACCCGGACAGATCCGAGATTTAGCAATATCTTTTAGGCGGCTTTGACCCCGTCCAGCGCGTGCATGATGTCTGGCTGATCCTTGTGTTCGAGAGTGTGGGCGATCTGTTGCGCAAGGCCGATTATCCAATGGCGCCTCTGGTTGCTGGCCTTAGTGCTAGGGCCGGTCATGGAACAAAGCTTTCACCAGGCATTGATTGCGGCACAGGGAGATGTCACAACTTTCATCACCCGCCCGCTTTCAGGAACATTCATTGCACTGGCATCCATTTTCTTTCTGCTGCCGCTTGCTTCGAAACTGCGCAAGCACCGTCAGGCTGTACACTCGGGCTGATCCGCCCAAAAGCAGTCTATCCCTGCCAAATCGGAGAAGGAACTACCATGTCCAACACCCTGCACGCTCTGTTTGCGCCGCATCCTGATGATGCGCCTGCTCTTGGTGCACCCGACCGTCCGTGGTTGACACATGGCGCGCTGCGCGCACTCGCGGCCCGCACGCTGGCCGCGTTGCATGGCGCTGGTGTGGGGCGGGGCGACCGCGTGGCAATCGTTCTGCCCAACGGACCCGAAATGGCCTCGGCCTTTGTGACCATTGCACAGGGCGCGGTTACAGCCCCGCTCAATCCAAACTACCGCGTGGATGAATTCGACTTCTATCTCCAAGATCTGAAGGCCAAGGCCATCGTTTTGCCCACAGGCTATGACGGCCCCGCGCTACAGGCCGCAACCCGTCATGGCCTTGTGATCCTGCGGCTTGGCTTTGATCCGGCAGAACCGGCAGGCAGCTTTACGCTCGTGGCCGAGGGGCAAGCCATTGGCACACCCGACACCGCGCTGTCAGGACCAGACGATATTGCGTTGATCCTGCATACCTCAGGCACAACGTCGCGCCCCAAAATTGTGCCGCTCTTGCAGCACAATGTTGCGGCATCGGCCCGCCATATCGGCACCTCTCTGGACCTGACGGCTGCGGATCGGTGCCTGAACGTCATGCCACTTTTCCATATCCACGGGCTGGTGGCCGCGATTTCCGCCAGCCTTGCTGCGGGTGCATCTATCTGGTGCGCCCCCGGATTTGACGCGCTGCGCTTCTTTGGCTGGCTGGATAGCGCGAAGCCAAGCTGGTACACAGCCGTCCCGACCATGCATCAGGCCATTCTGACCCGCGCCGAACGGAATACTGAGATTCTAGGGCGCATCCAGCTTCGGCTGATCCGGTCGTCCTCTGCCTCCTTGCCGCCTCAGGTCATGGTGCAACTGTCCAAGACTTTCGGCTGCCCGGTGATCGAAAGCTATGGGATGACCGAAGCCGCCCATCAGATGACCACAAACCCCTTGCCGCCACGCGCGCAAAAGCCCGGCTCTGTCGGAATTGCTGGCGGGCCGGAAGTGCGCGTGGCCGATGAAATCGAAGATCGGCTTCTGCCAATGGATGCCATTGGCGAAGTCGTAATCTCTGGCCCCAATGTCACCCCGGGATATGAAGCGAATGAAGAAGCGAATGCCAAGAATTTCTTCGAGATGGAGGGCAAGCGCTGGTTCCGCACTGGCGATCAGGGCGCTTTTGATTCAGATGGCTATCTGAACCTGACGGGACGGTTGAAAGAGATCATCAACCGCGGCGGTGAAAAGGTCAGCCCGCTGGAGGTAGACTCAGTGCTGATGGATCACCCCGCCGTGGCGCAGGTGGTGACATTTGCCCTGCCCCACCCCAAGCTGGGCGAAGAGGTTGGCGCAGCCGTGGTCCTGCGCGAAGGCGCTGAGGTAACGGATCGTGATATCCGTGACTTTGCCGCCTCCCGGCTGGCCGATTTCAAGGTACCGCGCAAGGTTGTGATCCTGACCGAAATACCCAAGGGTGCCACCGGAAAGTTGCAACGCATCGGGCTGGCCGAAAAGCTGGGCCTCGTGACGGAGGCGTGAACGAATGAAAATCTGTATTTTCGGCGCAGGGGCCATTGGTGGCTATATGGGCGCAAAACTTGCCAAAGCGGGCGCGGATGTCAGCCTTGTGGCACGCGGCCCGCATCTGGCAGCCATGCGTGACAAAGGGCTGACCCTGATCGAGGGGGGCGAGCGCTTCACTGTGCCGGTCACTGCATCAGAAGACCCGGCAGAACTTGGGCCGCAGGACTACGTGATCATCACACTCAAGGCGCATTCGGTCCCCCCCGTGGTGGATCAGATGCAGCCTCTAATCGGCGATGGCACAACTATTGTGTCTGGCGTCAACGGTGTACCTTGGTGGTATTTTCACGGCCTTGAAGGGCCGCTTGCCGAAACGCAGCTTGAAAGTGTTGATCCCGGTGGCGCGCAATGGCGCGGTTTTGGTCCAGACCGCGTCCTGGGCTGTGTTGTCTATCCAGCAGCCGAAGTGATCGAACCCGGAACCATCCGCCATATTGAGGGCAACCGCTTTTCACTGGGAGAGCCTTCGGGCGAGAAGTCGGAACGCGCCATGCGGCTATCTAAGGCTCTGAATTCTGTGGGGCTAAAAGCGCCGGTCCGGCCCCGTATCCGCGACGAGATATGGGTAAAGCTATGGGGTAACCTGTCCTTCAACCCGATTTCCGCGCTGACACATGCCACGCTGGACGTACTGTGCACAGATAGCGGCACCCGCGCCGTCGCGCGCGCCATGATGGTCGAGGCGCAAGAGATTGCCGAGAAGTTGGGGGTGAAGTTCCCGATTGATGTGGACCGGCGCATCGACGGGGGGGCCGCCGTGGGTGCGCATCGAACCTCGATGCTGCAAGACCTTGATGCCGGGCGCCCGATGGAGATTGATGCGCTTGTCACAGCGGTACAAGAACTGGGCCGCCTGACACAAACGCCAACCCCGACCATCGACACTATCCTTGCCTTGATCCGCCTTCGCGCCCGCTCTGCAGGGCTGTACGGCTAGACTTACGCGCCAGATGACCGAGACCACAAGGACGCGCGTGTCATAGCAATCGCATGGCCACAATCACGCAGTCAGACCGCCGTGCAATACAAGATGCGCGGCGGCGTGGTCCTGCAAAATGGCTAGGTCTAGCCCGGAAGCTTTTCGCGCAGGAATGACAGGGCCAGCGACAAGCCATC
Organism: Roseinatronobacter bogoriensis DSM 18756; assembly: GCF_004366635.1. Lineage (GTDB taxonomy): Bacteria > Pseudomonadota > Alphaproteobacteria > Rhodobacterales > Rhodobacteraceae > Roseinatronobacter > Roseinatronobacter bogoriensis. The sequence continues at coordinate 505,723 of NZ_SORN01000002.1, forward strand.
ATGGGCAATGCCATGTGCCGTCCCCTTGGAGATGTGGCTGTAGGTTTCAAAGCCGGCCGCGACCAGCGCATCAGCCGCCTCAGACAGGCTTGCCAGCGGCACCACATCATCCTGATCGCCATGGATAAGCAGGATCGGCAGCGGCGAGACGGCTTCACTGTCCAGTTTCTCGGGCACCATCAAGCGGCCGGAAAAGCCAACCAGCCCTGCCAGCGCCGCATCCCGGCGCGGGGCGATGTGCAGGCTCATCATCGTGCCTTGTGAAAATCCGACCAAGGCCACGCAATCAGCGGTCAACCGTTCATCGGCAAGCACTTTGTCAACAAATGCGTTCAGATCCACGGCAGACGCTTCCAGCCCGGCAAGTGCCTGTTCTTCGCTGGACCCGTCCAGCCACGGGATCGGGAACCACTGATACCCAAAAGGGTTGCCAGCGCATTTCTCAGGTGCATTCGGCGAGAAGAACACGGTATCCGGCAGATGCGGGCCTAGCGGGTCAGCCAGCCCCAGAAGGTCCGCGCCATCTGCCCCATAGCCGTGTACGAAAATAACCGCCGATTTCGCCTTGCCCCCCGAAACGGGCCCCCGACGCTCAGACTGCAGCGCGCGTGTCATATGATTCCTTCCCTCTCGGTTTCAACGCGGTAATAGGCCCACAACAGCCCCGCCGCAACCGTGCGCCAGGGCGACCACTCTGCCGCCATGCGGCGCAGCGCGGCCTCTCTCGGGCGGTCGGGCAGATCAAACAACCTTTTCGCAGATTCCTGCAAGGCCAGATCGGCAGGCGCAAAGACATCGGCGCGGCCAAGGCTGAACATGGCGTAAATTTCCGCTGTCCAGCGCCCGATACCGGGCACTTCGGTCAGGATACGGGTGATCTCTTCATCTGGAAGACGGCGCAAGGACTCAAAATCTATACCTGCTGCGGCCAGCGCGCGGGCATAGCGCATTTTCTGGACGGACAGGCCCGGTGCGCGCAAGCTGTCATCGTCAGCGGCCAGCACCGCCTCGGGGGTGGTCAGCCCTGCCCCTTCCATCCGCCCCCAGATGGCGCGTGCGGCGTGGGTGCTGACCTGCTGGCTAACAATGGCAGATAACAGATGCGCAAACCCGTCCGGCCTCCGTCGCAATGGCGGGGTGCCTGTTTGTTCAAGAGCATAGGCGAAACGCGGATCACGCTGCGCCAGCCATGCCGCACCTTCTTCCATGCATTGCTCACTTGTCAGGATACGCCCGACCGTCATCGCTGCGCCATTTTGTTACACATGTAAAACACCCCTTTCCCACACGCCGTATTCGGTCTAATCCTGCGCGCATGAGCGATACAGTTTCAACCCCCGATAACAGCCGCGCCAAGCGCAATGTCATGGTGCTTGTTGCCGCGCAGGCCGTCGTCGGCGCGCAATTGCCGATTCTGTTCATCATCGGCGGCTTGGCCGGGCAGATGCTGGCGTCGAATCCGTGCTGGGCCACATTGCCCATTTCGCTGATCGTACTGGGGTCGATGGCGGCGGCGACGCCGCTGTCCAGCTTCATGCAGGCTTATGGGCGTCGCGCGGGGTTCTGGGTTGCATGTGGGGCGGGTGCTGTGGGGGCGGCGATTTCAGCCTACGCACTGATGCTTGGCTCTTTTGAATTGTTTCTGCTTGGCTCTTTCATAACCGGCACCTATATGTCGGCAAACGGGTTCTACCGCTTTGCTGCGACAGACACCGCCAGCCCGGAATTCAAGCCGAAGGCGATTTCCTATGTCATGGCCGGCGGGCTGTTATCGGCCGTATTTGGCCCGCAACTGGTGTCCCTGACAACAGATGCGATGCCAGTGCCGTTTCTGGCAACATATCTGACCGTGATCGCCCTGAATATCGCAGGCGTTGCCCTGCTAAGCGCTCTGGACATTCCAACCCCGCCCAAGCAGACCAGCACATCGGCGGTGGGACGAACGCGGCGCGAGATGCTGCAAATCCCGGTTATCGCTGTGGCGATCATCTGCGGAACAGTATCCTATGCGCTGATGAATCTGGTCATGACCTCGACGCCCCTTGCTGTTGTGGGCTGTGGTTTCGACACATCAGATGCCGCCAATATCGTCTCGGCGCATGTGCTGGCGATGTATGCGCCTTCTTTCTTCACGGGTCATTTGATCGCAAGGTTCGGTGCACGCGCTATTGTTGGAACAGGGCTGGTCATTCTGGCCGCTTCAGGCGCAGTCGCCATGACCGGCGTGGAGCTGGAGCAGTTCTATATCGCCTTGATTCTGCTGGGCATTGGCTGGAATTTCGGGTTCATCGGCGCGACGACGATGCTGACAGCCGCCCACGCCCCGGAAGAGCGCGGGCGCGTTCAGGGTATGAATGACATGATCGTCTTTGGCGGTGTCTTTGTTGCATCGCTCAGTTCCGGCACGTTGATGAATTGTTCGGGCGGCGATGCCGAAACAGGCTGGCAACTGGTGAATATGGCAATGCTGCCCTTCCTCGTGCTTGCCGGGTCGGCGCTGATCTGGCTGGCCATGCGCCCGCGCGACGCCTGAGCGAGCACACGCGACTTTGACGCATAGCCTCCCACCTATGCCTTGCCTGAGGTTCAGATCAATGATCTGTTAGCCACATTGGGAAGGGAGGCCCGCCATGCATCCATTCAAGACCAGCGCCGACCTGCGCGCGATCGAGGCTGAAAGTGCCTGGGAAGATCGCGATATGCCCGTATCTGTCTATCAAGCGCTACAACAGACCGCACAGCGCCACGGCGCGCGAAATGCCATCAGTTTTCAGATGTTTTCCGCACCCGGCACAAAGGCCCAGACATTGACATGGGCCACATTTCTCAGGCGTGTGACGCAAGCGGCCAATCTGTTTCGCAGCCTCGGGGTCGAGGAACAAGACAGCGTGGCCTATATTCTGCCCACGCTGAATGAAACTGCAATCACGCTGCTTGGAGGTATGACTGCGGGGTGTGTCTCGCCGATCAATCCGCTGCTGGAGCCGGACAAGATGGCGGCGCTCTTGCGCGAGACAGGCGCGAAAGTGGTGGTCACGCTGCGCTCTTTTCCAAAAACAGATGTGGCGCAGAAAGTTGCGCAGGCGGTTGCAATGGTGCCAACCGTCCAGACTGTGCTGGAAGTGGATATGCTGCCCCATCTCAGCCCGCCCAAAAGCTGGATCGTGCCGTTTATCCGCCCGAAAAACCCGCATCAGCACCATGCAAAGGTTCTGGACTTTCACCGCGAACTTGAACGCCAGCCCGGTGATGCGCTGTCTTTTGACGCACCAACGTCAGACCGGATCGCCGCCTATTTTCATACCGGCGGCACGACGGGAATGCCCAAGATGGCGCAGCACCGTTATGGCGGGATGATCTATAATGGCTGGCTGGGCGCAGAGCTTTTGTTCACCGAAAAGGATGTGCTGCTCTGCCCGTTACCGCTGTTTCATGTCTTTGCCGCCTATCCGATTCTGATGTGCTGCATCATGTCAGGGGCGCATGTCGTCTTTCCCACGCCGCAAGGCTACCGTGGAGAGGGCGTCTTCGATAATTTCTGGAAGCTGATCGAACGCTGGGGTGTCACCTTCATGATCACCGTGCCCACAGCACTCTCAGCACTGATGCAGCGCAAGGTTGATGCGGATATCAGAACACTGCGCACGGGGATTTCAGGCTCTGCCGCGTTGCCGCGCGAAACCTATAAGCGGTTCGAGCAAGCGACCGGCGTGCAGATCGCCGAAGGCTACGGGCTGACAGAAGCAACCTGCCTTGTCTCCTGTAACCCTGTAGATGGAATGAAAAAAATCGGCTCGGTCGGGTTGCCCCTGCCCTATACCGAGGTGCGGATCTTGCGCAGTAAAAACGGCGACATGGTCGCCTGCGCCCCCAACGAAGTTGGCGAGATTTGTATCAGCAATCCCGGCGTGACCCCACCAACCTATACCGAGGCGAAGAAGAATGATGACCTCTATGTAGACGGGCATTTCCTGCGCACCGGCGATCTGGGGCGGCTGGATGAAGATGGCTATCTATGGATCACAGGCAGACAAAAAGACCTGATCATTCGCGGCGGTCACAATATTGATCCCGCCGAGATTGAAGAAGCCCTGCTAAGCCACCCGGATGTTGCCTTTGCCGGGGCCATTGGTCAGCCCGATGCCCGGGCGGGTGAATTGCCCTGCGCCTATGTGGAGTTGGTCTCAGGGGCCACGGCGACACCCGACACCCTGCTTGAGCATGTTACGGACCGTGTCTCAGAGCGCGTGGCGATCCCGAAACATATCGAGATACTGGATGAGTTGCCCAAAACCGCTGTCGGCAAGGTGTTCAAGCCCGACTTGCGGCGCCTTGCGATCAAACGCGTGCTGGATGCCGCGTTTGACGATGAAGGGCTGGCAGCCAAGGTGTCCGAGGTTATCGAAGACAGGCAGCGCGGTCTTGTCGCGCGCATCTCAGCAGAAGGCGGCGTCAGCGACAGTGCTTTGAGCGCGCTTCTGGATCAGTTTACCGTCGCTACAGAGCGTGTTTGATTGCCTTTTTCAGGGCGCGCGCAAATCGCGCCCTGAGCGGCCCTTACTGCCGCACTGTCCCATTGCCTGTGACCAGATACTTAAAGCTGGTCAACTGCTCTGCCCCGACGGGTCCGCGTGCGTGCATCTTGCCTGTGGCGATGCCGATCTCTGCCCCAAGTCCGAATTCGCCGCCATCGGCAAACTGGGTCGAGGCGTTGCGCATCAGGATCGCGGAATCCAGTCCCGCGAAAAAGCGCGCGGCGATGCCATCATCTTCAGCAATGATCGCGTCGGTATGTTGTGATCCGTATTTGCGGATATGCGCCATTGCGCCCTCGACATCGTCAACCACTGCCGCCGCCATGATCATGTCGAGGAATTCATAGCCGAAATCCTCGGGCCGCGCAGGCACCACACCGGGCAGATGTTGCAAGCCCTCGCCCACGCGCATCTCGACCCCTGCTGCGACCAGATCAGCGATGATCTGCGCGCCAAGCCCGTCGACGATGTCGCGGTGGATCAGCAGACATTCCGCCGCGCCGCACGGGCTGGTGCGGCGCGTCTTGGCGTTGATCACCACGCGGCGCGCTTTATCCGCATCGGCACTGGCATCGACATAGACATGGCAAATGCCTTCGAGATGCGAGAAGACCGGCACCCGCGCCTCGCGCTGGACAAGCCCGACCAGCCCCTTGCCGCCGCGCGGCACGATCACGTCAATATGCTCCACCATGCGCAGCATGTCCGAGACTGCCGCGCGGTCGGTGGTCTGGACAAGCTGAATCGCATCTTCGGGCAGCCCCGCTGCCTGCACCCCGGCGACCAGCGCGGCATGGATCGCGCGCGAGGAATGGAAACTCTCGGAGCCGCCGCGCAGGATCACGGCATTGCCCGATTTCAGGCAAAGCGCGCCTGCATCTGCTGTCACATTAGGCCGCGATTCATAGATCACGCCGACCACGCCCAAGGGCGTGCGCACGCGCTGGATATGCAGCCCGCTCGGGCGGTCCCATTCCGAGATCACGGCCCCCACGGGATCGGGCTGTGCAGCAATCTCGCGCAAGGCCCCCGCGATCCCCTGCAAGCGCGGCGCGTCCAGCATCAGCCGGTCCAGCATCGGCGCCGACAGCCCCTTGTCGCGCCCGGCCGCCATGTCGCGGGCATTGGCTGCAAGGATCGCGTCCTGCGATGCCAACAACGCGTCAGCCGCTGCGTTCAGCGCCTGCGTCTTGGCCTCGGGCGGGGTGGTGGCGAGCATCGTGGCGGCAGTGCGGGCGCGGTTGCCCATCTCAAGCATTTCGGGGCTGATCTCGGTCATAGGGCCATCTCGTCTCTGTGGATCAGGGCCACGCGGCCCGGATAGTTCAGGATTTCAGTGATTTCGCGCGAATGGTGCCCGGCAATCGCCGCCGCCTCGGTGCTGTCATAGCCCGCCAGCCCGACACCCAAAGCCCCATCTGGCCCCATGATCGCCACGGGATCGCCGCGCTGAAACTGCCCCTCGATGCGGGACACCCCGGCGGGCAACAAGGACTTGCCCTGACCAAGCGCCTGCACAGCCCCAGCATCGACATGCAGCACGCCCTTGGGTTTCATCGCCGCAATCCAGCGTTTTCTTGCAGATCGCGGGTCACCCTGCGCCACGAACACGGTTGCGCGCGCGCCTTGTGTCAACTGTGCAAGCGGGTGCATCGCGGCCCCTGCCGCAATGACCATCGCACAGCCCGCCGCGACAGAGGTCTTGGCAGCCAGAACCTTGGTTTTCATACCGCCTTTGGACAGGCTGGAGGTTGGCTCGCCTGCCATCGCTTCTATCTCCGGGGTAATCACGTCAACCTGCGCGAAATGGCGCGCATCCGGGTCAGTTTGCGGGTTGCCAGTATACAAGCCATCGACATCTGACAGCAGCACCAGCAGATCGGCCCCGATTGTCACCGCGACCTGTGCGGCCAGACGGTCATTGTCGCCATATCGGATCTCATCGGTGGCGATCGTATCGTTTTCGTTGACAATCGGCACAACGCCAAGCCCCAGCAATGTCGCCAAAGTCGCCCTGATATTCAGGTAACGGCGGCGGTCATGGGTGTCATCCAGCGTCAAAAGCACCTGTCCGGTGGAAATCTGATGCGGTGTCAGGGCTTCTTCATAGGCGCGGGCAAGTCGGATTTGTCCGACAGAGGCGGCCGCCTGGCTCTGCTCCAGTGCCAATGCACCCTCGGGCAGGTGCAACGCCCCGCGCCCCAGCGCAATAGAGCCGGAAGACACGATAACCACATCCGCCCCACTAGCACGCAACCCCGCCACATCCGCCGCCAGACTGCGCAACCAGTCTTCGCGCAGCTTTCCCTGCTCCACCAACAGGGCAGAGCCGATCTTGATCACAACGCGCCGCGCCTGCCCCAGCACGCTGGCCGCAGTCAGGGTTGCCATGGCCCATCATCCTCGTCGCTGGGTTTTGACTTGTCGATACGTGCCATCAGCGCGCGCAACACCTCTTGCATCCCCTCACCCGACACTGCCGAAATCATGTGCACAGGCCGACCACAAGCTGCTTCCAATGCGGCCTTTTTCTCGGCGCGTTCTTCCTCATCCAGCGCATCAATCTTGTTCAGGGCAATGATACGCGGCTTCATCGCAACATCATGCGAATAGGCATCAAGTTCATGGTCGATGACACGCCAGTCTTCGGCGACATCCACAGCGGTGCCATCAACCAATTGCAACAGCACGGCGCAGCGCTCGATATGACCCAGAAACTGGTCGCCCAGACCCCGCCCCTCGCTTGCGCCTTCGATCAGACCGGGAATATCGGCCATGACAAACTCGCGCCCGTCTATGCCCACAACGCCCAGATTGGGGTGCAATGTGGTAAAGGGATAATCGGCAATCTTGGGGCGCGCATTGGATGTGGCGGCCAGAAAGGTCGATTTGCCCGCATTGGGCAGACCCGCCAGACCGGCATCAGCAATCAGTTTCAACCGCAGCCAGATTTCACGTTCAACCCCCGGCTGGCCCGCATTGGCGCGGCGCGGGGCCTGATTGGTGGCCGATTTGAAATGCAGGTTGCCCCAGCCGCCATTGCCGCCCTTGGCCAGCAACACGCGCTGGCCAACCTCTGTCAGATCGGCGATGACGGTTTCCTGATCTTCATCCAGAATTTCTGTGCCCACGGGGACGCGCAAAACGACCGACTCGCCATCCTTGCCTGTACGCCCCTGCCCCATGCCGCCTTGACCGGATTTGGCAAAGAAATGCTGTTGATAGCGAAAATCGATCAGCGTGTTCAGCCCGTCCACAACTTCGGCCCAGACATCGCCGCCGCGCCCGCCATCGCCACCATTGGGGCCGCCATATTCGATGAACTTTTCGCGCCGGAATGACACACAGCCAGCCCCGCCCCCGCCAGAGCGGATTTGGACCTTGGCAAGATCAAGAAATTTCATGCGCGTACACTCCGCCTTGTGGTCAGGCGCTAGCCTCTACAGGCAAATGCCTGCCGCCTCAAGCACTCACCGTCCCCTCAGAAGCCCCCCAAGCACACCGCGCACAAGCGCTTGCCCTGAACGCGTGCCCAATTGCCGCGCCATCGACTTGGCAAACACATCGACCGCCGAGTCGCCGCGCCGTGCAGGGCTGCGTCCGGTTGTGGTTGCGCGTCCGCGACGCGCTGGTGGCTCGTACCGGCGGGCGGCAGTAAACTCGCGCTCTTTTTCAGCTTCGGTTTGCTTCAGAAGGGCGTCCGCTTCTTTCGCGGCCTCCTCTGCGCGGCGCGCCAGCATCTCATGCGCGCTGTCACTGTCGATCATTACCTCATATTTGCCCGCGACTGGGGACCGCAGCATCAGCATCTGGCGCTGCCCATCTTCTATTGGCCCCATTTGCGAAGCAGGCGGCCGGATCAATGTGCGTTCTGCCATACCGGGATTGCCCTTGTCTTCCAGAAAAGAGGTCACAGCCTCGCCCACACCCACATCGCGGATGGCATCGGCAATATCAAAGCGCGGGTTGGGGCGATAGGTCTGGGCGGCACGCCGCAAGGCCTGCTGGTCGCGCGCCGTGAAGGCGCGCAGCGCTTGTTGTACGCGGTTGCCCAACTGACCCAACACAGAATCGGGCACATCATCGGGGTTTTGCGTTACGAAATAGACGCCAACCCCCTTGGACCGGATCAGCCGTGCGACACGTTCGACCTTTTCCACCAAGGCGCGCGGCGCATTGTTGAACAGAAGATGCGCCTCGTCGAAGAAGAAGACCAGAATCGGCTTGTCCGGGTTTCCGACTTCGTGCAATTCCTCGAACAGTTGCGACAACAGCCAAAGCAGGAATGTGGCGTAAAGCTGTGGCGTGCGCATCAGCCGTTCGGCATGAAGGATACTAACATAGCCCCGCCCATCAGGCGCGATGCACATGAAGTCAGAAAGCTGCAAGGCAGGTTCCGAGAAGAAATGCGCAGCGCCCTGATTTTCCAGAACCAGCAACTTGCGCTGGATCGCGCCGATGCTTTGGGTTGTGACATTGCCGTATTGCACCGAAATCTCGCGCTGGTTCTCGCCCAGAAAATTCAGGATTGCGCGCAGGTCCTTGAGGTCCAGAATCGGCAGCCCCTCATCATCCGAGATCCGGAACGCGACATTTATCACCCCCTCCTGCGCTTCGGTTAGGTCCAGCATACGTGACAACAACAGCGGACCAACTTCGGCAATGGTTGCGCGTACAGGGTGACCGTGTTCACCAAAGAAATCCCAGAATATGACCGGTGTTTCGCGGTATCCATATCCGTCGAGGCCAATCTGTTCAGCGCGCCGCTCCAGCCCGCCGCGTGGCGTGCCCGGCATTGCCATGCCGCCGACATCACCCTTGATGTCCGTCAGGAACACCGGAACCCCGGCTGCCGAGAATTCTTCGGCAAGAACTTGCATCGTGATGGTTTTGCCTGTGCCGGTCGCCCCTGCAATCAGCCCGTGCCGGTTGCCAAACTTCAGGTACAATTCCTGAGCGGTACGCTGCTCCTCCCCGCCCCCACCGACGAAGATCGCCTTGTCCGGTTGTGACATGCCAAATACCTTCCATGCTCAAGAACGCGACACTGCAAAATCGCTGCGTGAAATCTATTACAGGGCAGACTGCTTTGGGAAGCGAATCTTGGGTGCACGGGGGGATGGCAAAGCCTGTTTCGCCCAGACCAAAGCGCGCTGTCTTCCCCCTTCTGAATATTTTGTACTGTCTATACTTGTGTCAAATATTCGCAGCGCGGCATCTGTAAACGCATGTAAATCATGTGCAAAAAATCCGAAAATTCCAGTTTGGTTTTTTTGTTGACGGGACCAGGAATTAATCCTAACGTCACCGCAATTCGTCGGCCGGTCCGACAGGGAGAAAAAAAAGATATCTAGATAAGGGCCTCTGGGCCCTTATTTTAATATAGATCGGCGTTGCTTGTTTTTTGGGAAGCACACGGGCCACGGCAGCCCATCCACGACCGCCTTGGATGCTAGCCGATAGGCGGATCACGGCCTTTCAAATGTTATGAGTCATTGGCTTTTCCGCCTGACTCTTGGTATGTGACATGCTACCAAATCCCAGAACCTGACATGATATTGAGGAACTTCAATGGCACAGTGGACCGCTGGCATCTTCAGAACAACCATGACGGCAGCGGCGTTTGCGCTTAGTGCCGCAACGCTGAGCGCGCAGACCGCAGAGCAGGCACCAGAGGCGACAGACTCGCCGCTCACTGGCCTGTCAACAGGTGAGGTCATCAACCAGGAAAATGACGAAAGCTATGTGGGAAATACACATGGGGATTGGGAACTGGTCTGTGTCCGCGTTGCAGACCAGCAGGACCCCTGCCAGATGTATCAACTGCTGCGTGATGCGGAAGGCAACCCGACCGCAGAGATCACCATCTTCCCGCTTCCGCCCGGTCAGGAAGCCGCCGCGGGCGCAAGCATCCTGACACCGCTTGACACACTGCTGACCGCGCAACTGGTGATGCAGGTAAATGGGGGGGACGCCAAGCGCTATCCGTTCACATTCTGCACTGCGATTGGCTGTGTCGCTCGGGTTGGGTTCACGGCGTCCGAGGTGGATGCATTCCGCCGGGGTGCAACAGCGACATGGTCACTGGTCCCGGTTGCAGCGCCTGATCAGGTGGTGGAACTGAATATGTCGCTTATCGGGTTTACCGCTGCTTTTGCCGAGCTGAACGAGCAACTGGGCGAATAAACTGCCGAAGAATTCAAGCAAAGACCCGGCCACCGCGCCGGGTCTTTTTGTGCCTGTATCCGTCACAGCCCATCCTGAAGCCTCGCAACGGCGTCTCAGATTTCCGACATCTCTCCATTCGGATCTTGCACGCGGGCCAAACGCAAAGCGGCTTGCCGGGCAAAACTGCTAATCAACACCTTTCGTCTGGGCGCTGATAAAGGTGACACCTCTGGCATGCGCAGGATTTCCGCCCCATACCCATCGCCAAGCAACACACCAGTCTGCTGTGGCAATAACTCGATTGGGAATTCCGGGTTGACGGCCCAGAAGAACCTGTCGCACCAGTCCAGATAACCGTGCCATTTCTGGTCGGATGTGAAATCACTGCGAGATGATTTACACTCTACCACCCAGATTTCACCTTTTGGGCCAAGCGCAATAACATCGACACGCAACCCACGAACAGGAACAAATTCAGTCAGGGGCGCATAGCCAAGGGTCCGCACAAAGCGGCTTACCCCTCGTGCCAGCACCTGCCCCGGCGCCAGTCCTTGCGAATGTGAAAACGCTTGTGACATTGCCCAACAATGAACAAATCATGAACCTTGGTCAAGCAGAGGTTTGACCTTGCACCAAGGCGTTTGCCAACCTATCTGTTGGTGCAGGCAGGTGCTGCTCTTCGCGTGTGTGGCCCTTTTCCAGTGGCCGATAAGCATTTCCGAGGGAGCTGGCTCTGACAGGGTCCTGGCCTTGTTATCTGGCGCCCACCTGATATTTCAGGCTCTCGGGAAATTCACGCCACCACGGTTGCTGCGGGCCTGCCGCCCTCGCCCCCTGCCTTAGCGCTGTGTGTCTGAACTGCGAATGGCGATCGGCTGCGCGTTCCAGACAGGCATTCCGCGATCATCATCATCGTCGTCATCGTCTTCATGGCCCATACGCATGATGCGAATGGCGAACTGAACCCCTGCGAAGACAAGCCCATTAAAGAAGAATATCAAAAAAAGTCCCAAAAGCCCATCGCTGGAGCCAAGCAAAAGCCGTTGCAGATTTGCGACGTTGAAATACACCAGAATGGCGGTGAACACCGCAGATAGACCGAACCCGATCAGGACTTGCTGAATGTATAGCCTAACCAATTTCGGCATAATCGCACCCCTGCTTGCTTTGTATACAAATAGACACCGCAAACGAAAAAACAACCTGACAAATCTATCACAGGCAGTATGTCGCACACTATGCACTTAGGCTTGAATGGTCGGGGCGATAGGATTCGAACCTACGACCTACGGTACCCAAAACCGTCGCGCTACCAAGCTGCGCCACGCCCCGACTTGTGGCTCTCTTAGCGGGGTTGGCGCACCGAGAAAAGAGCGAATTGCCTCTTGAGCGAAAGAAAAATGATTACTCGCACGGCCAGACTGCAATATCCTGATCCAGCCGCGGGTGGCGCAGCTCGCTTCCTTCGGTCATGCCAAGTGTCCGCGACAGCCCACCGTTGATTTCCAGCACCATAAGTACATTCGGGCCACCGGGAATTGGGGTCGTGTCGTGCGGTATGGCATCGGGATGGATCCGGGTCACCTGCCCTTCAGGGTTGACGAATATCATATCCAGCGGAATCAGGGTGTTGCGCATCCAAAATGAGGGTTCTGTAGGTGCATCATAGATAAAAAGCATACCCGCCGAGCTGGGCAGCTTTTCGCGATGCATCAATCCAAGCGCGCGCGTTTCTTCCGTATCGACAATCTCAACAGAGAACCGCGCCTGCCCCCAAGGGCCACGCAGATCGACATAGTCCGTCGAACATGCACCATAGGCCTGCGTTGTCCAAACGGACAAAACCAGAATGGACAGCAAAGCATGATAGAGCTTTTTCATGTTTCGGATGCTTTGTGTTGCGTCTCGTGCAGGACAGTACCCGCTTCCCAAGGCTCTATCGATACAGCCATGCGCCCGCGCTCGCCCGCGACGGCCCTCAGCGCGATAGCTTCCCCTGGCTGCAAGTCGGCCATACCAGACCGGCGCAACGTTTCCATATGGATAAAGACATCTTCAGATTTTCCGAAGACATTGGCAAAGCCAAACCCCTTGACCTTGTCAAACCACTTCACGCGCGCGGGTTCAATCTGGATTGAAGTATCAATCAGCGCAACCTGCCCTGCGACATCTTCCGAGGTGGCATCCTGATCCTCGGGCGGCAGAACCTCCAGCACCTCATGCGTTTGCAATCCACGCGCAGTGCTTTGGACGGAAACTCGAATGCGCGCACGATCACACACCGAACTCAGCCCGAAATTGCGCAACGCATTCGCATGTAACAGAATATCCGAAGACGCTTCATCCGACAGGATGAAGCCAAAACCCTTGGCGGGGTCGAACCATTTGACCACTCCCGTGATGATTTCGACGGAGTTTTCATCAGAGGCCATTGTCACTGTCTCGCCTGTTCTGGGGTGATCAGGTTTTATACCGACCACGGTCATTCGGTCTACACTAACAAACACAAATAACGGAACCACACAATTACAGCGTCTTGGTTATGGCGAAAGCCGGGCTACCTCCCAGCCCGTGCCGGACGCGGCTTTACGCCAGCAAAACCGGTCATGCAATCGAAACGCGCCATCTGCCCAGAACTCTATTTCCACCGGGCTTACCATAAAGCCGCCCCAATGCGGCGGGCGTGGTGGGTTGGTGCCATGACGCGCTGTCTGGCGCGCCACTTCGGCCATCAACTCTGCCCGCGACCCAAGTGGGCGCGACTGCCGCGAAGCCCAGGCCCCAAGACGACTTTTCAGCGACCGCGACGCGAAATAGGCATCAGCGACTTCATCACTCACTCTGCTGATATTCCCACGCACGCGCACCTGCCGACGAAGCGATTTCCAATGCAGCACGAAGGCGGCCTTGCCGCTATGCGCCAGCTCTTGGGCCTTGGTGCTTTCAAAATTGGTATAGAAGGTAAACCCCTCTGCGGTGATATCCTTGAGTAGCACCATCCGTACATTGGGCATGCCAGTGCCATCTACCGTCGACAGGGCGATGGCGTTTGGATCATTGGGTTCTGTCAATGCGGCTTCATCCAGCCAACGCCTTGCGATCTCGAAAGGGTCCTGCCCTGAAAAAATTCCACTACGCTCGCTCAAGGCCCCTCCTGAGACTGTTCAACTCGGTCATTGCGATGACTGACCTACCGTATGCTGCGGTGCCATCGCCGTCGGAGTGCAAACTAAGTCATATTTCTGTGTTAACAACTCTTTCAGATGACGCAACCCCGCATCAGGAAAGCCGCGCAACTCAGGGAAAGAATGCACCCCGAACAGGCACTGTGTTTTGACCCGACAATCTTGCGATCATGCATGGCATGGCATAGAACACCGTAACGTCATTTTGGGGTGAATAACGATGAGCGGTTTGATGAAGGGAAAGCGGGGCCTGATAATGGGTCTGGCGAACGACAAATCCATTGCATGGGGGATCGCAAAGGCCTTGTCGGAACATGGCGCTGAACTGGCGTTTTCCTACCAGGGCGAGGCCCTGAAAAAGCGTGTGCTTCCGCTTGCTGAACAGCTTGGTCGCCCACATGTCTTTGAATGTGATGTCAGCGACATGGCGTCGCTCGATCAGCTATTTACCGAACTCGAAACGCTGTGGGGCAAGATTGATTTTGTTGTCCATGCGATCGGGTTTTCGGACAAGTCCGAATTACGCGGTCGCTATGTCGATACCAGCCGCGACAATTTCAACATGACAATGGACATTTCTGTCTATTCCTTCACCGCCGTGTGTCAACGCGCGGCGCGGCTGATGCCTGACGGCGGCAGCCTGCTGACCATGACCTATTACGGCGCAGAACAGGTCATGCCGCATTACAACGTGATGGGCGTGGCCAAGGCTGCTTTGGAAGCGTCGGTCAAGTATATTGCCGAAGATCTGGGCAAGGATGGCATTCGGTGCAACGCAATCAGCGCGGGGCCAATCAAGACACTGGCCGCATCCGGCATCGGCGATTTCCGCTATATCATGAAATGGAACGAGTTGAACTCTCCCCTGCGCCGCAATGTGACACAGGAAGAGGTTGGCAAGGCGGCACTCTACCTTCTGTCCGATCTGGGCTCAGGCACCACGGGCGAGAACCTGCATGTTGACGCAGGCTATCATGTTGTCGGCATGAAAGCGGTGGATGCGCCCGATATTGATGTTGTCACCGGCAAGAAGGACGCCTGAACATGAATGACCGTCTGCCCCATGAAAAAGGGTTTCACATCAGCTGGGACCAGATTCACCGCGACAGCCGCGCACTGGCATGGCGGCTGGACAAACAAGGGCCGGACGGGGGCCAATGGCGGGCAGTCGTTGCTATCACACGCGGAGGGCTTGCGCCCGCGATGATCATCGCCCGCGAGCTGGATATTCGTGTTGTCGATACCATCAGCGTGAAATCCTATGACAACCAGACACAGGCAGAAGCAATCGTGCTAAAAGCGCCTCAGGCCGAGATCATGGGCGATGACGGTGAGGGTATTTTGGTGATTGATGATCTGGTCGATACCGGCAAGACACTTGAACTGGTTCGCAAATTATTTCCCAAAGCGCATTTTGCAACAGTCTATGCCAAGCCGATGGGCCGCGATATGGTCGACAGCTTCATCACCGAAGTCAGCCAGGATACATGGATTTTCTTTCCTTGGGACATGGCGCTGCAATATGTAGAACCCTATCGCGGGCGCTGACAGCAGCTTAGCGCCCCAATCGGTTCCGGATGATCGCACATGCCTGTTTCACGGCGTCTTCAATGCTCAAATCAGTCGTATCCAACTTCACAGCGTCCTCTGCCGGGCGCAAGGGGGCGTCGGCGCGGTCTGTGTCGCGCGCATCGCGCGCTCGCACTTGCGCCAGAACATCTTCGTAACTGCCTTCATCTGTTTCCTGCCAGCGGCGGCGGGCACGTGTCTCGGGGCTAGCGGTGACGAACAGTTTCACCTCTGCCTCGGGGCAGATCACGGTTCCGATGTCCCGGCCATCAAGGACTGCGCCGCCATCACGGCGGGCAAAATCACGCTGAAACGCCACCAACGCCGCGCGGACCTCTGGAATGACTGCAACCCGGCTTGCGGCCTCTCCCGCTGCAAGACTGCGCAGGTCATCACGTGACAGGTCTGATGGGGACAGGCTGCGCGCGGCCTCGACCGGGTCGCCCCCTTTGACGCCAACTGCGCGATATAACAGCCCCGTATCCAGATGCGCTGCCCCAAGGCTTTCGGCTACAGCGCGGCTGATTGTGCCTTTTCCTGCTGCTGCTGGCCCGTCAATCGCAATGGTAAACTTCATTCTGCCTCCCGCCCCCTCATGTTCATGATGGACGCAATAAACGAGCTTTTGCCAGCTTTGAAGTTTTTCCTTCAAGCTGTGGTGTAATTTGCGTGGGATCGCAATATATCGACGCTGACACCGCAATTTTATGCGATTCTCTGCACCGAGGGACCCATGTTTGATTTAAGAATTGGCTTTTCTGCTTTTACAATTGCCTTGGCGGGGTTGGCGCATCCAGCACTTGCACAGGACCGTGCATTGGCCTTCTCGCTGACCGGTGGCGCAGGCATTGCACCAAGCTATTTCGGGGCAGATGACTACCGCGTAAGCCCTGCGGGGCGGCTTGGATTTACCGGGCTGCGCTTTGGCTCGGTTCAACTGGGTGATCCGGATGGTCCGGCCCGCTTTGTTGAAGGCACCCGCATACGCGGCGCATTTCGCTACATCCCGAAACGCAAAG
The DNA here is from genome assembly GCF_004366635.1 of Roseinatronobacter bogoriensis DSM 18756. Taxonomy (GTDB): domain Bacteria; phylum Pseudomonadota; class Alphaproteobacteria; order Rhodobacterales; family Rhodobacteraceae; genus Roseinatronobacter; species Roseinatronobacter bogoriensis. The sequence continues at coordinate 522,199 of NZ_SORN01000002.1, forward strand.
GCAGCGATGAACTGGCTGGTCTGGACGATGTCGATGCCGCACTCGAACTGGGTCTTGGCGTGCATCATTCTGCCGAATGGTGGGAAATTTATGGCGACCTGCGCTATGGCGTGATCGGGCACAAGGCCGTCGCGGGTGAAATCGGGGCAAATCTGATTTATCGTGGCGCGGAAGGCTTGACCGTATTTGCAGGGCCGCGCGCAGATTTCGGGAATGCGCGCTTTGCCCGGACTTATTTCGGGGTGACAGACTCAGAGGTGGCGGCACTTCCTCCAGGGTCCAATCTTGAAGCCTACAGACCATCTGGCGGGTTTCATTCTGTGGGTCTGGAAATCGGGGGCTATTATCCGCTCAGTGCCGATTGGGGCGTTTCGGGAACGGTGCGCTATGACCGGCTGCGCGGAGATGCAGCAGCATCGCCTATCGTGAAGCAAGGCAGCCGCAACCAGATATCGGCAGAAATTGGGCTGACACGGCATTTCAATCTGCGCTTCTGACAGCAAAGTCAGCATCGACCGCGCATGGGTGGCGCATTTGCGACTCTGGCATGGTCTTTAGGCGCAAGGCGCGCTACCTCTGGGTCAAATCTTTGACCCGGAGGCCATATGACCCGCTGTTTGCCGACCGATGCACAGCCTTTCTCGCTGGAAAAAATCGCAGCCCACGAGGGGCGAGTCGTTATCTTTGCCGATCTGGACAGCCCCCTACCAGACGCGGCAAACCACGTGGATACCCTGACCCAAGGCGCGGTAACACGCGCGATTGCCAGCGCCGCCTTCAAAAAGTTGAAGCCGGGGGCGGCCTTGCAGATTGGCTGGCCGTCCAATATGGCCGCCGAGGCCCTTCATATCATCCGCATATCGCCAAACCCTGCCCCGACAGACCTGCGCGCGGCGGGTATCAGCATTGGCAAGACGCAGGGTGAAGCAGCGACATTGCTCTGCGCTGACACGCTGCCAGTTGAACACATGGTCCAAGCGGCCTTGCTGCGCGCGTATCAATACGAAAACCAGAAATCCGACCCGAAACCCGATTTCGGCCCGCTGCATGTCATGGTCCGCGATACGAAAAAGGCCGATGACGCGCTGCACCTGGCCGCCTGCATGGCCCGCGCCGTGCATCTGACACGCGATCTGGTCAACGCGCCGGCAAATATTCTGACCACCAGCAGCTTTGCCGAACAGATCGAAGGAATGGCCAGTCTTGGCCTGAAGATTGAGGTGCTGGATGAAGCAGAGCTGGAAAAGCTGGGCATGGGTGCGTTGCTTGCAGTCGGACACGGGTCAGAAAGCCCTTCGAAACTGGCGATCTTGCGCTGGGAAGGGGCAAGTGGTGCCCCTCTCGCCATCGTTGGCAAGGGGGTGATGTTCGACACGGGCGGCGTGTCGTTGAAACAGGCCGCAGGCATGGAAGAGATGACCATGGACATGGGCGGTGCGGCGGTCACTGTCGGGTTGATGCAGGCTTTGGCCGAACGCAAGGCCCCCGCGCATGTCGTGGGGTTGGTCGGGCTGGTCGAGAATATGCCCGACGGTCGCGCGCAACGGCCCGGCGATGTGGTCCGTTCCATGAAAGGTGACATGATCGAAGTGATCAACACCGATGCCGAAGGGCGTCTGGTGCTGGCTGATGTGCTTTGGTATGCGCAGACACGGTTCAACCCACGTGCGGTAATTGACCTTGCAACGCTGACCGGGGCGATCATCATCGCGCTTGGGCATGACAAGGCCGGTGTGTTTTCCAATGACGATGATCTGGCGAATGGCGTCCTGCAGGCAGCCGCAGAGGTTGGCGAAGGGGCTTGGCGAATGCCACTGGACCCTTGCTATGACACCCTGATCAAGTCGCGCATAGCCGATGTGAAGAATTCAGGCGGGCGGCCCGCAGGCTCGATCACGGCGGCGCAGTTCCTGCAACGCTTCATCCAGCCGGACACGCCTTGGGTGCATCTGGACATTGCGGGTGTCACCCTGACGAAAACCGACAGCGCCCATGCGCCCAAAGGCGCATCGGGCTGGGGTGTGCTGGCACTCGATGCGCTGATCCGGGCCCGCTTTGAAAACAGGTAAGCGTCATGGGCAAGGCGATGTTCTATCACCTGACGCGCAACCCGCTGGAGGTCACAGCCGCCAATCTGCTGATCCGCGCCTTGGCACAAGGGATGCGAGTTGCAGTTCGTGCGCGTGAAAATGCGCGGCTGGAATGGCTGGATGCTGCCCTCTGGCTTGGCCCAAAGGACAGCTTTTTGCCTCATGGGGTGGCCGGTGGTCCGCATGATGCCGACCAGCCCATCCTGCTGACCAAGCAGACCGAAAACCCGAATGCGGCGAAGATCGTGATGGCCATCGACTCTGCCGCGGCGCTTCCTCAAGAGGTGGCGCATCTTGAACGGCTCTGGATCCTGTTTGACGGCAATGATCCCGATGCGGTTGCACATGCGAGGGGGCAATGGAAAGCAATGGCTGGCGCGGGTATCATGGCAGAGTATTGGTCAGAAGACAGCGGTCGATGGGAATTGAAGGCACAGACCGACCGTTAGTTCGCGTCTCCTCTCGATGGCCTGTCGTCGACAAGGACAAATCGCCGCGATCTGCAGCGTCTTTTCTGCGGGTCGCCAACCAGAAGGGAAAACCGACCCGCGCAATATGCGGCCATTGCATCTGGCGATGTCGCCAGCGCCCTGCAACCACTCAGGCAGAGCGCTTCATCTCGCCCAGTTTATTCAACAACGCGGCGCCCGTGCGTATCCCTGCGTAAAACAGTTCTACCTCAAGGTTTTCATTCGGCGCGTGGTTGGCCTCATCCGCATTGGCATAGGGCACAACGAAGGCCGGAACCCCGAGGATCTTGGTGAACACATAATCCGGCAGGCTTCCACCAGCCGAAGGATACATCAAGGGATCTTCGCTGCGCGCAGCGCGAATTGCATCTACGATCACGGCTGAGAAAGGCGATTCAATCGAGGTGCGCGATGGCAACATCCCTCCACGGGGGATGACCTCAACCTCAGGGGCGTGGCGGGCCACATGGGCGCGCACACAAGCTAAAACCTGATCCGGCGTCATATCCGGTACAAGGCGGATATCGCATTTTGCCACAGCAGCACAGGGCAGAACCGTTTTTGTCCCCGGCCCGTCATATCCACCATGCAAACCGTTGATTGTCAGCGTGGGGTGGAACATCAGCCGGTCGTGAAAGGGGCGATCTGCAGGCGCATCGAGCCGCGCCACGCCCATTTCTTCCATGTAGCCCGCAATATCGACCGGTAGCGCATCGGCGGCGGCGCGTTCGGCATTGGTGGGCAGAATGATCGGGTCATGCAAGCCATCAATCGTGATCTCGCCTTGTGGCGTCTTCATGGTTGCCAGCAAGTGAACCAAGGTCCAGATGGCGTTCGGCATTGTGCCGCCGTGATTGCCCGAATGCGCGTCTGTCCGCCCAGTGCGCGCCACCAGATCAAACCCTGCCATCCCGCGCACGCCGAATTCCACAATCGAACGCCCCGAAGGATGCAGCGGCCCGTCCGCGGTTATCACCAGATCTGCTTTCAGCAAATCGGCATGGTCGCGGACAAAATCTGCAATGCGCGGGCTGCCGATTTCTTCCTCTCCTTCCAGAAGGACGATCACATTGCAAGGCAATGTGCCATGAACCGCCAGATGGGCCTCTATGGCCAAAAGCTGTGCAAAATGCTGGCCCTTGTTATCCCCTGCGCCACGCGCATAGACGCGGCCATTGCGTAATGTCGGCTCGAAGGGGGGGCTGTCCCATGCTTCCAGCGGGTCGGCGGGCTGCACATCGTAATGACCGTATAGCAAGACGGTCGGCGCACCCGGAACATCTGAACGCCGCCCCAGCACCATCGGATGACCCGCTGTCGGGATGGCCTCTGCGGTCATGCCAAGGGATTTCAGCTTGTCCACAAGCAAGGCCGCGACCTCTCGTATGCCAATGTCGTGGGCGCTGATGCTGGGGTGGCGAAGATAGTCTATCAGCCGCTCCAGATAGGTTTCTCGGTGCTCCTCGATATGGTCAAAAACCGCGTCCAGATCGCTCATTGTTATTCCTTTCTTTCACCCCAGCCCATCCCATGCGCGCCGCCGGTTTCCTGCGCGCAACCCGACGCGATCATCGGTCTGCTGTCAATATCGCAAAAGCAGGGCTTTTTAGTGCGCGAGCCGTGCTCCGTCACAAATTGACCGTGACATTGCAGAGAACGGCAATCAGCAACGTCGAAAGCGACGCTTTCAACTGATGAACAGCGGTAGCACAGCGCAAGTTGGCGCGCGCGCCGTGAGATGGCAGGTGCTCTGGCCTATCCCCCTTACCTTGCTCAAAAGATATACTTTCCAGCAATAGACATGGCCTACATCTGTTTTTCCCGTCAACAGTTCTCATTTGTCGCACAGCTTCTGTGGCCTGATGCAGAATGGCCTTTCCTTCACAAGCGCAGATATGTGTCGCAGATCATCAGCAAAGGACACGATCATGACCAACACAACCCTTCTACTTGTCGCGCGTATTTTTCTGGGGCTGCTTTTTCTGGTTGCCGGAATAGGGAAACTTGGCGATGTCGCCGGATTTGGCGGCTATATGGCAACCGGCGGCATTCCGGCGGCGCTTGCCTGGCCGGTGGTCCTGTTCGAAATCGCAGCTGGCCTGGCGCTGATTGTCGGGTTTCAGACACGGATTACAGCGCTGGCACTGGCCGCGTTCTGCGTGCTTTCAGGGCTGCTGTACCACTTCGACCCCGCCGATCAGATGCAGATGACACAGCTTTTGAAGAACCTGGGCCTTGCGGGCGGATATCTGGCGCTGTGGGTCACGGGTGCCGGTGCATGGTCGATTGACGCCAAATCCGGACGAGCTGCCACCGCCTAAGCAGTGACCTTGTTTGCAGGGCGAGACATTAGTCTCGCCCTTGCTTCTGTCAGACTGTCTCTGGCAAGCCGCGCGCGGCGCGCACCAGATCGAGGATCTTTTTCGCTGCATCCGGGATATTGGTGCCGGGGCCGAAAATCGCCTTCACACCGGCATCATACAGGAACTGGTAATCCTGCTGCGGAATGACACCGCCACAAATCACCAGAATATCATCGGCACCCGCCTCTTTCAGGGCCTTGACCAATTGTGGTGCCAGCGTCTTGTGGCCTGCTGCCTGACTGGAAATGCCAATGATATGCACGTCGTTATCAATGGCATCCTGTGCCGCTTCGGCCGGTGTCTGGAACAGCGGACCCACATCCACATCGAAACCGATATCGGCAAAGGCCGTGGCGATGACTTTCGCCCCGCGGTCATGGCCATCCTGCCCCATCTTGACCACCAGCATCCGCGGGCGGCGGCCCTCGGCCTCGGCGAAGCGCTCCACATCGGCCTGTATGGCGGCGAATCCATCATCCCCTTCATACGCAGCACCATAGACGCCAGCCAATGTCTTGACCTCGGCGCGATGGCGGCCGAACACCTTTTCCATAGCCATGCTGATCTCTCCGACTGAGGCGCGGGCGCGGGCTGCTTCCACGGCGGCTTCAAGAAGATTACCGCCTTCGGCAGCGCGGCGGGTTAGTTCCGAAAGAGCCGCGTCACAAGCGGCCTGATCCCGGTTTGCGCGAATACGCTGCAAGCGCGCGATCTGGCTGTCCCGCACTTTCATGTTGTCGATATCAAGAATGTCGATCGGGTCTTCCACATCCTTGCGGTATTTGTTGACGCCGACGATCACTTCGTCGCCCCGGTCGATCATCGCCTGACGCCGCGCTGCGGTCTCCTCGATTCGCAGCTTGGGCATGCCAGAGGCCACGGCCTTGGTCATGCCCCCCATCTCCTCGACCTCTTCCATCAGCGCCCAAGCGGCTTCGGCCAGATCATGAGTCAGCTTTTCGATGTAATAGCTGCCTGCCAGCGGATCGACGACCTTGGTCACCCCGGTTTCTTCCTGCAACACAAGCTGCGTGTTCCGCGCAATGCGGGCGCTGAATTCAGTGGGCAAGGCGATCGCTTCGTCCAGAGCATTGGTGTGCAGCGATTGCGTGCCGCCCAAAACCGCGCTCATCGCCTCATAAGCCGTGCGGATCACGTTGTTATAGGGGTCTTGTTCCTGCAAGCTGACGCCCGACGTCTGGCAATGAGTGCGCAACATGCTGGATTTCGGGTCTTTGGGGTTGAATTCCTCCATCACCCGCGCCCACAAGAGCCGCGCGGCGCGCAGCTTGGCAATTTCCATGAAGAAATTTGTGCCAATTGCGAAGAAGAAGGACAGCCGCCCGGCGAAATGATCCACATCCATGCCGCGATGAATTGCGGCGCGCACATATTCGCGCCCATCGGCCAGCGTGAATCCAAGCTCTTGCACCAGATTGGCCCCGGCTTCTTGCATATGGTAGCCGGAAATCGAGATCGAATTGAAGCGTGGCATCTCGGCGGAGGTGTATTCGATAATATCCGCAATGATCCGCATCGAAGGTTCGGGCGGGAAGATATAGGTGTTGCGGACCATGAATTCCTTCAGAATATCATTCTGAATGGTTCCCGACAGCAGCTTGCGATCCACGCCCTGTTCTTCGCCCGTCACGATGAAATTCGCCAGAATCGGGATCACCGCGCCGTTCATGGTCATCGACACGCTGACCTTTTCCAGCGGGATGCCGTCGAAGAGGATTTTCATGTCCTCGACCGAGTCGATGGCGACGCCCGCCTTACCGACATCGCCCTCGACACGCGGATGGTCGCTGTCATAGCCGCGATGGGTTGCCAGATCGAAAGCCACGGAAACACCCTGCTGACCTGCCGCCAGCGCCTTGCGGTAAAAGGCGTTGGATTCCTCAGCAGTGGAAAAGCCTGCATATTGGCGGATAGTCCAGGGTCGCCCGGCATACATGGTCGCGCGCACACCGCGTGTATAGGGTGCCTCGCCCGGAATGCTGCCCAGGTGGGGCAGCGCTTCGACATCTGCCTGTGTGTAGAGCGGCTGGACATCAATTCCTTCCAGAGTCTTCCATGTCAGACTCTCAAGCGGACGGGATTTCAACTCTTTTTCCGCGATGGCCGACCAGCGGAGTTTCGGATCGCTCATGGCAAGTCCTTTCTGACGTCTCGGGCTGGCAAAAATGCGTAGCCTATGGTGTTTTCTCTGAATTTACCCCTATATGCAGCACATGCAGGAGGCCTTATGAAACCGCTCGTTACGATTGTTTTCTCACTTCTTTTTCCAATCGCTCTTGGCGCGACCGAGGCGACGGAGGCACCACAGCCTGAAACGGCCACGGATATGGCCGCCCAGGTTGAAACCGAAGGCGACACCGAAGACGCGGTGCTTGACCCTGACAGCACCTTGCTGTTTCTCGATGCGCGCGAAGTGAATGTGCGCGACTTCATCTGGGAAAGGCGGATCATCGTTGTGATGGCAGAAACCCCGGATGACCCACAGTTTAATCGCCAGCTTGAGGCGTTACGCGAAAGGTCGGACGATTTTGTGGAGCGGGATGCAATTGTGATATTTGATGCCCATCCGGCAGATCGAAGCGCTTTGCGGCAAGTCCTGCGCCCACGCGCCTTCATGACTGCGATTATCGACAAGGACGGCGAAGTAAAGGCACGGCGTCCGGCTGTGCGTTCAGGGCGCGAATTGATGGCTGTCATCGACCGTTTCCCGACCAGACGGCAAGAAATGCTGGAGCGCCGCCCTTCTGGCCGCTGAGCGCATCCGCCCTCATACTGGACCCGGCCAGACATGGTTCCAACCGCCTTGTCATAGAAGACATTCGATGCAGTGAGGTTGGATAGGGCGAAAGACTGGATCATTTAAAATACCCAATCTTCTCTGCCCATTGCGATACGATCCACCAGCCCGGCCCGAAAACACCCGCCAACCAGAACACAAGCGCGGTGCCCGGGTCCAGCAGGCCCAGCCAGACAGCGCCAGACAGCACAGCCCCAAGCCCATAAACCAGTGCACCACCGACTGCGATGAATTCCAACCCAAGGCGAATACGGCTAAGCAACGGGAACAGCCCGTGAAATACGGCCATTCCCCCAAGCGGCGGCATCAATAGCAGAACCCAATTCCCGTCGCGCACGCCTTCGGCCAAACCCGACAGGATCAACCACGCGACACCCAATGCCGCCGCGAAGCTTACAAAATAGACTGCAAACAGGCGCATCGGGCTGCGGGCCGACATTATTCGAACTCCATGATCACTTCATCCACCGCCAGTGACGCACCTGCGGCAGCATTGATCTTGGCGACCTTGCCCTTGCGTTCGGCGCGCAGGATGTTTTCCATTTTCATCGCCTCGATGGTGGCCAGCGCCTGCCCTTCATAGACTTCATCGCCTTCCTGAACTGCCACTGACACGACCATTCCGGGCATGGGGCACAAAAGCAGTTTCGAGGTATCTGCCGGGACCTTCTCCGGCATCAGTTGCGCAAGGCGCGCCTGACGTTTCGAGAAGACATGGACCTTCAGATCCGCCCCGCGCAGGCGCAAACGGAAGCCGCCGGGCAACTTGCCCACTTTCATCACCAGTGGCGTGCCGTTAATCGACAGGCGCGCCAAGGGTTGACCCGGTTTCCAGTCAGAGGTGATGCGGAATTCCTGACCGGCCAGCGTGACCGTTGCCCCCTCTCGGTCGGCGGCAATGGTTGCAGGCAGGCTTTGCCCATCGATATTGACCACCCATTCCGTGCCGACCACGCGTTCGTGGTTGTCCATGCGCCCCGAAACCCGCGCACGCCGGATTTCCGCAACACGATTCATGGCACAAGCCCCGGCAGCGACGCGGTGCAGAAGATCATCGCCCAACTGCGCGCCCTCAAACCCGTCAGGGTATTCTTCCGCGATAAAGGCGGTCGTAATCTCGCCCGAAACAAAGCGCGGGTGATCCATCACGGCCGAGAGGAACGGCAGGTTATGACCAATTCCTTCCAACTCGAATTCGTCCAGCGCCAGCCGCATTTCCTCGACCGCCTTGGCGCGGGTGGGCGCCCATGTGCAAAGCTTTGCGATCATCGGGTCATAATACATCGAAATTTCGCCGCCCTCATAAACGCCAGTATCGTTGCGGACAGCGCGCGCGGGTTCCGCGACTTCTTCTGGCGGACGGTAGCGGGTCAGGCGGCCAATCGAGGGCAGAAAGTTGCGATATGGGTCTTCAGCATAGAGGCGCGATTCGATCGCCCAACCGTTAATCTTCAGATCAGATTGCTTGAAGGCCAGTTCTTCACCAGCCGCAACCCGGATCATCTGCTCGACCAGATCGACGCCGGTTATCAATTCGGTCACCGGGTGTTCCACCTGCAAGCGGGTGTTCATCTCAAGAAAATAAAAGTTTCTGGACCCATCGACGATGAATTCCACAGTGCCCGCCGAAGTGTAGCCCACAGCCGCAGCAAGCGCGCAGGCCTGCTCGCCCATGGCTTTACGGGTCGCCTCGTCCAGAAACGGTGAAGGCGCTTCTTCAATGACTTTCTGGTTACGGCGCTGGATCGAGCATTCGCGCTCGTGCAGATACAGGGTGTTTCCATGACTATCGGCAAGAACCTGAATCTCGATATGACGCGGCTGGGTCACGAATTTCTCGATGAAGATACGATCGTCGCCAAAGCTGGACGCCGCCTCGTTCTTGGAAGACTGGAACCCTTCGCGCGCTTCCTCATCATTCCATGCGATCCGCATACCCTTGCCGCCACCGCCGGCACTGGCCTTGATCATAACAGGATAGCCAATTTCGTTGCTGATCTTCACCGCTTCGTCTGCATCGGCGATCAGGCCCATATAGCCCGGCACCGTGCTGACCCCGGCCTCTGCCGCCAACTTTTTTGAGGTGATCTTGTCACCCATCGCTTCAATCGCAGAGGCGGGCGGGCCAATGAATGCCACGCCTTCTGCGGCAAGCGCTTCGGCAAATTTCATGTTTTCGGACAGGAACCCATATCCCGGATGCACGGCCTCGGCCCCGGTCTGGCGAATGGCATCCATGATCTTGTCGATCACGATATAGGACTGGTTTGCAGGGGCAGGACCAATATGAACGGCCTCATCTGCCATGCGAACATGCAAGGCATTGCGGTCGGCATCGGAATAGACCGCCACGGTCGCAATGCCCATCTTGCGGGCGGTCTTGATAACGCGGCAGGCAATTTCGCCACGATTGGCGATCAAGATCTTGCGGAACATGCGGACTCCTTTTCCGGGAATGGGCTGGGGAAGGCGATACGTGTCGGCATCACTCTTCCCAGGTATCAAAAGCGAATTCAGACGATCCGTCGAAAAGCTGTGGGAAACTGGCCTGTGCAACGCGCATATCGACGCGCAGCACAGCCTCATAGCTTGCGGGATCAAACGGGTCGGATGCGGGCACAACCTCGCGGCCCAAAAGCCATGACAAGCGCCCAGCGTCCAGATTGCCGCGCTCGAATGGTTCATCTCCGAAATGGGCGATCAATGCGCCCAGAAATGCCTCATCAGCGCGGCGATCCCCGGCGCGACGGTCGGCAAAACGTTTGCGCGGCACCAGCGGTGTCACCCCCTTGGGGTTCGCGCGCCGTATGGTGAATTGAAAGTCAGTGCTGGGCAACCGCCCCGGAAAACCGCGATGCTTTAGCATTTCTGCCCCCCTTCAATGCCAGAGGGCCGTGCGGTGTACGGGTCAGACCCAAAAGCCTGACCCGAAGAATTCTGTGCGTCAGCCTTTGTAGCTTGTCGGCTCCATGATGATTGGCTCTGGCATGGGTGCTGGCTCTGGTTCGGGTGCCTGCCGTGCACATGCTGCGAGAACCAGGACTGCACCGAAAGCAACAATGATGGTCGATTTTGACATTGGAAACTCCTGTTGTCAGTTTTGGTCAATATCCGCGATATCAACCGCGATTCCGTACAAGCCTTGCGGCTGTACAGCACCAAAACGGTAGCAGAAGGATTTTCGTTTGACCACAGAGAGAATTCACGGCGCGAATAATCGGCAGTGCTGCGTCTAACAGCACAGGTCTGCAGTCTATTTTCACCTGTGGCGGCTGAGGCAGAACCTGAGTCCTGCCTCAGTTCAGTATCAGCGGTATTTGCCCTTGCTGGAGGACGGCTCAACATAAATCGGCGCCGAGATCGGCTCGAAATGCTGCACAGGTTCCGGGGACTTACGTGCACAGGTTGCCGGGATAAAGGACACCAGAAACGCTGCGGCCAAAGCGAGTTTCGCCATTCTATTCTCCTGCTCAATTTGCCTGGGCGCGATTTTTTTTCTGCACGCGCCCATTGGTTATCGTTCGCGTACGCCAGAATATGCGCACGCGTTCCGATAATACCGCGTTTGCAGATTCCTGACCACGAGAATCTTTCATCATCATGGGCTTGTTGCAACCTTGCATCAAAACAGGCCATGCTTGGCATTTTAGTCATGGTAATCATCCATTTCAGGCTCGCATCCGTCCATTGTCACAGCGAACCATTCAAACAACTGGATCGTTTCGGCATCGCGTTCGCCGAACTCAATCGGTCTATCCATCAGGGTGACCACAACAACGTCCCAGCCTTCATCCTGCACCGCCACCCAGCTATCGAACAGGTTGCTCATCTGGGTTTCGCATAGCCATTGCATGTCGTCAAAAACACGCAACGCATCAGCCTGATAAACGCTTTCCGGCTCTGACAATTGCGGCACAACATATCGCAGGCGGACGGCGGACAGGTCCTCGTCCCAGATCGTGTCATGAAACCGCGCCTCTATGCCCGATGGCAGAACCAGTGGCGCGCCTTGCGCCGCCCCCAGCCCTGACCAGCAGACACATGCTATCGGTATTGCCGCGCGTTTCAGCACCTTCATGACACAATCAGCCCCCTGCACATTCCAATCACAGCGGGATGTTATCGTGTTTTTTCCACGGAATCTCGATCTTCTTCTTGCGCAATGCCGCGAAAGCGCGCGCGACGCGCTTGCGCGTCGATTGCGGCATGATCACCTCGTCAATAAACCCTTTTTCGGCAGCAACGAAGGGGTTTGCAAAGCGTTCTTCATATTCGTTGATGCGCGCGGCGGTCTTTTCCGCATCGCCCAATTCGGAACGATATAGAATCTCTACAGCACCCTTGGACCCCATCACTGCAATCTCGGCAGTGGGCCAGGCATAGTTGAAATCTGCCCCCATATGCTTGGATGCCATGACCACATAAGCGCCGCCATAGGCTTTGCGCGTAATAACGGTCACTTTGGGAACCGTCGCTTCACCATAGGCATAAAGCAGCTTTGCCCCATGCTTGATAACACCCGCATATTCCTGCCCGGTCCCCGGCAGGAAGCCCGGCACGTCCACCAGCGTCAGAATGGGAATTTCGAACGCATCGCAAAAGCGCACGAATCTGGCGGCCTTGCGCGACGAATCGATATCCAGACACCCCGCCAAAACCATCGGCTGGTTTGCCACCACGCCAACGGTCTGCCCCTCAAGCCGGATAAAGCCGGTGATGATGTTTTTCGCAAACTCTGCCTGTATCTCGTAGAAATCCCCTTCATCTGCAACCTTCAGGATCAATTCCTTCATGTCGTAGGGGCTGTTGGGGTTATCGGGGATCAGGCTGTCGAGGCTTGGCTCAACGCGCGCGGGGTCATCGAAGAAGGGTCGCACGGGTGGCTTTTCGCGGTTGTTGAGCGGCAAGAAGTCGATCAGACGGCGCACTTCGATCAGCGCTTCGACATCATTTTCAAAAGCGGCATCTGCAACCGAGGACTTGCGCGTATGGGTAACCGCACCGCCCAATTCTTCGGCGGTGACAACCTCATTGGTCACGGTCTTGACCACATCGGGGCCAGTGACAAACATGTAACTAGAATCCTTCACCATGAAGATGAAGTCGGTCATGGCAGGGCTATAGACCGCACCACCCGCACATGGCCCCATAATGACGCTGATCTGTGGAATCACGCCCGATGCCTTGATATTGCGGTCGAACACATCGCCATAAGCGGCAAGGCTGGCTACTCCTTCCTGGATCCGCGCGCCGCCTGAGTCGTTCAGACCGATCACCGGCGCCCCGTTCTGGATGGCCATATCCATGATCTTGCAAATCTTCTTGCCATGCGTTTCTGAAACAGAGCCGCCCATGACTGTGAAATCCTGCGCGAAGACATAGACCATCCGGCCGTTTACAGTCCCCCAGCCGGTCACCACACCATCGCCCGCCGGACGCTCGGCCTGCATTCCAAAATCAGTGCAGCGATGCGCCACGAACATGTCGAATTCTTCGAAGCTGTCCTCATCCAGCAACAACTCGATCCGCTCGCGCGCCGTCAACTTGCCTTTTGCGTGCTGCGCGTCGATGCGGCGCTGTCCGCCCCCCAGCCGCGCCGTTGCGCGCTGCGCTTCGAGTTGTTGCAAAATGTCCTTCATACGCTCCCCCATGGTCACAAGACGCAAGTCCTGAATGCATTGTTAGGGATACTACCGTTGGGCGCGGCAACAAGAAAGTGAAATTCGGAAAATTTGCAAATATCAATGCGAGGTGCACCGCTAATTTGCAAAGCCTATGCCGCCTTGACTTTTGGCCACTTTGCTCTTCTGTTCACATGTGTAATATACACTTTCAAAATGTCGAAAGCACGCCTTTATGCTGCACGCCTCCCCTGCTGTGAAAGTCAGGTTTCTGGACAGCCAGACACCACCGCATGTCGCAACGCTCGTCGCACAGGCGTCAATCGCGGCGCTAGCGATGAACGTGTTTTTGCCGTCCCTGCCCTCGATGGCCGCATATTTCGAGACCGATTACGCCGTGATGCAGCTTTCGGTGTCGCTTTACCTGCTGGTCAATGCAGTGCTGCAAGTTTTCATTGGTGCAATATCGGATCGCTTTGGGCGCAGGCCGGTGATGCTGGCTGCGCTGATTGGCTTCATTTTGGCAACAATTGGAACCCTACTTGCCACCTCAGCGACCGTTTTCTTGGTATTTCGTATGCTGCAAGCCGTAGTCGTGTCGGCAATTGTTTTATCACGGGCATCAATCCGCGATGTGATGGATGAAGCACAGGCCGCGTCGCGGATCGGCTATGTCACGATGGGCATGGCGATTGTGCCGATGATTGCCCCCGCAATCGGCGGCATTCTTGACGAGGTGTTCGGCTGGCGGGGCAGCTTCGGGCTGATGCTGCTGGCCGGGATTGGCGTTCTGGCGCTGAGTTGGCGCGACATGGGCGAAACAAAACAGAATCTTGGTGGCCCCATAAAAGGGTTATTTGACGGCGTGCCCGAACTTATGCGTGCAAGGCGGTTCTGGGGGTATTGCATGACAGCCACGCTCGCATCGGGGGCATTCTTTGCCTATCTCGGCGGCGTGCCCTTTGTCGGCTCTCAGGTGTTTGGGTTGTCGCCTGCGACGCTTGGTCTGTATTTCGGCGCCCCTGCACTTGGCTATGCTGCGGGCAATTTTTTGGCTGGGCGCTATGCCGCGCGGGTCGGGATAAACCGCATGATCCTTATGGGATGCCTTGTCGGCTTTGGCGGGATGGCACTTTTATTGTTGCTTTATCTTGCTGGGTTCCTGTCAGCACCTGTGTTCTTTGGCTGTTTCATTTTCACTGGGCTTGGAAATGGGATGCTACTGCCATCGGCCACATCCGGCATGATGTCGGTGCGCCCACATCTTGCTGGCACCGCCAGCGGTATTGGCGGTGCGATCATGATCGGTGGGGGCGCAGGCCTGTCGGCTTTGGCGGGTGCGCTTCTTACAGCGGAAAGTGGCGCCTCGCCCCTGATATGGTTGATGGTCATCACAACGGGGCTGGCAATCCTGCCGCTTTTCTATGTGCTGCATCGGGAAAACCAGATTTCAGCTTGACCAGAGGGAAGCAGTTTGCAAACCCTGATGCAGAGTTAGCAAAGCCAGCCGGGGTCAGATGCCACCACAAAAACTCTATGCCGGGGCAAAGCTGCGCGAGACGCGCAACCAGCTTGGGCTGACGCAAAAGGACTTTGCAGCGAAACTGGGTGTCTCGCTGCCCTACCTGAACCAGATGGAAAACAACAACCGCCCGCTGTCCACGGCGGTTGTTCTGGCGCTGGCGCGCGAATTCGGAATGGATGTTACCGAATTATCCACAGGCGATAGCGAACGCGTTGTTTCCGACCTGCGCGAAGCGCTGGCGGACCCACTTTTTGCCAAGACCAACCCTGCCCTGCCGGATTTGCGTCTGGTCGGCGCCAACGCACCGGGATTCGCGCGTGCTTTTCTGGACCTTCACCGCGCCTACAGGCAGGGACAGGAACAACTGGCCTCGCTGGACGAAGCACTTGGGCGCGAAGATTCGACCCTGCGCCTGTCGCCATGGGAAGAGGTGCGCGATTTCTTCCATTATTGCGACAATTACATCGACCCGGTAGATCGCGCGGCAGAGCATTTCGCCGCTCAGGGGCGCGATGCCATGTCATTGGCGACAGAAGCGCTGGCAAAGCGCAAGATCACCCTGCGCTACAGTTCTGGCCGGAAGTTGCGCCATCTCGACCTTGAGAGCAACACATTGGAGCTTTCGTCCAAGGCGACCCGCGCCACGCAAGCCTTTCAGATCCTGCACCAACTGGCCTTGCTGACCCAGAACGATCTGCTGGAAGCAACGCTGGATCTGGCGCGCTTTCAGTCAGACGAGGCGCGCGCGATTGCCAAGATCGGGCTTGCCAATTACTTCGCCGGCGCTGCCCTGATGCCCTATCGACGTTTTCAGGAAGCGGCAAGCGCCACCCGCCATGATCTGGAGGCGCTGGCCGACCAGTTCGGCGCCTCGATCGAGCAAGTGGCGCATCGGCTTTCGACATTGCAACGCCCCGGATTGAAAGGGGTGCCATTCTTCTTTGTGCGCGTTGATCAGGCGGGCACCATCACCAAGCGCCATTCGGCGACCCGCCTGCAATTTGCGCGGTTCGGTGGGTCTTGTCCTTTATGGAACGTGCATCGTGCCTTCGAGACGCCGGGGCGGTTTTTACGTCAATTGGCCGAAACGCCTGATGGAATGCGCTATTTCTGCCTTGCGCTGGCCGTCACCAAGGGCGGTGGCGCATTCCACGCCCCGGTCCGGCGCTACGCGATCGGGCTGGGCTGCGAGATCGACCATGCAGGTGCGCTGGTTTATGCGGATGGGATGGATCTTGGGCGCGAGGCAAGTTTCGAACCCATCGGAATTTCATGCCGGATATGCGAACGCGACGCATGCCACCAACGCTCTGTGCCGCCGTTGGAACGCCGCTTGAAAGTGGATCATGATTACCGCGATTTGCTGCCCTACCGGATAGAATAGCGCTGACGTCAATCGTTAATCAAAAACGTCCTCGGGATCGACCCCCCAAAGGTGGCGCTTCTCGACCCAGCCGCGCGCGCTATCGACCTCCAGCCTGCACCAGTCAGGCTCACAGGCGCGAATGCGGGCGATCACCCCGCGCTCCAGCAGGGCTGTGGCCGGACTGGCGTCATCGGGGCGCTGGCGAAGCTGTGCCATATCGGTTTGCACCAGCGCGGTACGCAGCCCCGAAAGCAGCGCATAATGCATCCACCCGCCCATGCCATCGGCGTCTTCCACGCGCCGCCAATGCTCGTATTCTGCAGTCACCCGCAGGGGGAGGTCGCGGCGCTGATAGACCCAATCGATACGGTGAGACTGGTCCGGTCCGCGTCTTGCATTGCCTTCATTGGCCTTTAGCGACACAAAGCGCGGCAAAGGCAGGTTTGTCACGGGGCCGCGTTCGCTGGCCTGAGACATGGCTGGTGCGCAGGCCAGCATGGCAACAAGTGCCAAACTCCAGAAAGTCTGTTTTTTCATGTGCCCGTTTGCCCGGTTGGTCCGGGTTCCATATGTGATCTGCTGCTCTTTGTCTGCCTTGTGGCCCGTTTGCGGCATTTGACCGCTTGTAGAACGGGGCAAGTGCTGGCACTTTGCCAGAAACACCGTCAGATGCAAAGAGGTGAGACGCGCATATGCCCAATCAACGCCTGAGTGTTGTCGTAACGCGACGCCTGCCCGATGTCGTGGAAACACGGTTGAAAGAATTGTTCGATGTAGAGTTGCGCGACGACGATACGCCCATGCGCCGCGAAGAGATTGCCGAAGCGATGCGGCGGGCTGATGTGCTGGTCCCGACCCTGACAGATGAAATTGATGCCACTCTGCTGGCACAGGCCGGTAGCCAACTGAAACTGATCGCCAATTATGGCGCGGGCGTTGACCACATAGATGTGCATTCTGCCCGCCAGCGCGGCATTCTGGTGGCGAATACACCAGGCGTGGTGACCGATGACACTGCTGATATGGCGATGGCGCTGATGCTGGCCGTCACCCGACAGATTCCCCAAGGGTTGGCTGCAATGCAGTCCGACACATGGCGTGGATGGTCGCCGCTTGCCTATCTTGGCACGCGAATTGGCGGCAAGCGGCTTGGTATTCTGGGTATGGGGCGTATCGGGCAGGCTGTAGCCCGGCGCGCGCGGGCCTTCGGGATGCAGGTGCATTACCATAACCGGCGCCGTTTGCGCCCCGAGGTGGAAGATGCGTTGGAGGCAACATGGTGGGAAAGCCTTGATCAGATGGTCGCGCGGATGGATGTGATTTCCATCAACTGCCCGCACACGCCCTCGACCTTTCACCTGATGAATGCGCGGCGTCTGAAACTGCTCAAGCCCAGCGCGGTGATCATCAACACCTCTCGCGGTGAGGTGATTGACGAAAACGCCCTGACACGCGGGTTGCGCGCAGGTGAAATTGCAGGTGCAGGGCTGGATGTGTTCGAACGCGGCCATGACATTAACCCGCGCTTGCGCGAATTGCCTAATGTTGTGCTGTTACCGCATATGGGCTCTGCCACGCTCGAAGGTCGGATCGAGATGGGCGAGAAAGTGATCCTGAACATCAAGACCTTTGCAGATGGCCACCGCCCCCCCGATCAGGTGTTGCCGGGAATGCTCTGACGCGCACATCTTCGGACAGGCACATGTGAATGCTGCTCCCGTGGCGGCCGCAAAACCAGATGTCATGATTTCTGCATCAGATGATCCAATTCGGAATAGTCTGGCAGGCAACGGTCAATCGCACGCCCGGCGCGCAACACAATCCGGTCAGATTGCGGCCTCGACAGCGCTTCTGTCCAGTCGCGTGCGCGCAAAATGATCAAGTCAGCGGGCGCACCGAACGCAAGACTGGGCAAGGAGAAGCCACAGGCGCGCGCGGGGTTGGCAAGAAAGGCCTCGATCCAGCCGGGATCGGCATGATCCAGATGCGCGATCCGTGTCGTTTCGCGCAAAACCTCTAACATATCCAGATCGCCATAGGCATAGAACGGGTCACGCGTATTATCCGAGGCGAAACTGACATTGATCCCGCGCGCCCTCATTTCATGAACCAGCGTGATCCCGCGCCAGCGCGGTGTACGGGCAGCGCTGCGGTCTTGCAGATACATGTTGCACATTGGCAGGGACACGATGTTCAAGCCCGCCTTTGCCACCAGATCAAGTGTTTCAAGGGCATCGCGCTCTGACTGGGTGGCAAGGGAACAGCAATGTCCGACCGTAACAGGCTTGTCAAAGCCCATATCAAGCACAGTCTGCGCGATCATGTTCAGGGTCGTGGCATTCGGGTCGCCACTTTCATCCGCGTGAAAATCCACTTCAAGTCCGCGCTCAATTGCCAGCCGGAAAAAGCCGCGCAACTGGTCACGCAGGTCTGGCACAGGATAGGTGACCAACCCCAGAATACCATCATGCTCGGCAACTATATCAGCGGTGCGCGCATACTCGCCCGACATATCGGCCCGGTCAACGCCAGTAAGCGAGGCGCCCTGCAACTCTATGCGGCCGGCCCATTCTGCGCGCAGCTGCGCAAATACAGGCCAGGAAATCGTATCTTGCGGGGCAATGCTGTCGATATGTGTACGGATGGCGCGTGTTCCATGCGCATAGGCGCAGCGCAGGGCGAAATCCATGCGCGTGCGCACATCTTCGGCCGACCACCAGGCCTGACGGTCAGCACCCACGGTATGCAGCGCCCCCTCAAAGCTACCGTCCGGGTTGGGGCTTCGCGGGAAGATGTGCCCCTTGTCCAGATGCGTGTGCGTATCAATGAAACACGGCAGCACCAGTGCGCCACCCATATCGATTTGTGGCCCGTCGATGCGGTCAGACAACCGGCCCTCGTCAATACTCAGCGCATGAGCGACCAACCCGCCGGACTGCCCCAGCAAGCAGGCTGGAACAGTTACATTCTCCAGGCGGAACGGCCCGGAGGCAGGAAGTGTCCGAAAATCACTCATGTGTCTCGCTTCACACTGGTTATTTGCAACTTGGCCTGACATCAGAGCCGCGAAAATTGCGTATATGTTGTCAAGGCAAAGACAAGGGGCGGCCGTGACCGCCCCCCTTGGGGCCTGCTAACTGATTACAAGGTGGCGTTTATTGCCCCACCATCCAGCAGGATATTCTGACCAACAATGAAACCTGCATGGGTCGAACACAGAAACGCACAGGCCGCCCCGAATTCAGCAGCGGTGCCGTAACGCCCCGCCGGAATGGTCGCCGCGCGCTTGGCGCGAGCTTCGTCCATGGTGATACCTTCAGCCTTGGATACACCCCCATCCAGTGCTGTGGCGCGATCTGTGTCATGAATGCCCGGCAAAAGGTTGTTGATGATAACGCCCTTGCCCGCGACCTGACGCGATGTGCCTGCGACATAGCCCGTCAGACCGGCCCGCGCGGAATTGGACAGGCCCAGCACGGCCAGCGGCGCCTTGACAGATTGTGAAGTGATATTGACCACCCTGCCCCAGCCCCTCTCCATCATTCCGGGCACAAGTGCCTTGATCAGGGCAATAGGTGTCAGCATATTGGCATCCAGCGCCTTGATGAAATCTTCGCGCTCCCAATCACACCACATTCCCGGCGGGGGGCCACCTGCATTATTCACCAGGATATCGACAGCGCCTGCGACCTTCAGAACTTTCGCGCGCCCTTCCTCAGTGGTGATATCAGCCACAACGGTCACCACCTCTACCCCATGCGCGGCCCGGATTGCAGCGGCGGCCTCTTCCAGCGCTTCGCTTCCGCGCGCATTCATCACCAGATGAACCCCTTCAGCCGCCAAAGCCTCGGCGCAGCCGCGCCCCAAACCCTTGGAGGACGCACAAACCAGCGCCCGTTTTCCAGCGATACCCATATCCATAGTCGGTCCCTCCACATTTCATCATGCGCAGACCTAGCATTGTCACACCTGTGCGGCCAGATATCGTTTGCGACAATCCAATGTCGCAAAATGACATTTTTTTGCCGGTGGGGGTAACAATCCATGACAAAAGCGTGTTAGCTAAGGTGATCAACGTCATAAACTGTCCCACAATCTGATGAGGAGGGGTCATGTATCGGAAAATCGTTTTTCCGGTCGATCTGACGCATATCGACCAGCTTGCACGTGCCTTGCAGACCGCCATTGACCTGGCCCTGCATTACAAGGCGGAAATCTGCTTTCTCGGTGTGACCGGCACAGCCCCGAGCGCGATCGCACGCACGCCTCATGACTATGAAAACAAGCTTGCAGCCTTCGCGTCCGAGCAGGGGCTTGCGCACGGACTGACCACCAGCTTCAAAGCCTGTCTCAGCCATGATCCGACCATCGACACGGACAAGACTTTGCTTGCCGCGATCGAGGAATTGGGCGGCGATCTGGTCGTGATGCAAACGCATGCGCCACAAGCGCTTGACTATGTCTGGGCAGGGCATGGCGACACGATAGCGGCCCGTTCGCAGGCGTCTGTTTTTCTGGTGCGCTGACACTGCGATGGTTATGGCCTTGCAAAAAACGCCGCACATCAGCGGCCACACAAATAAACAAAAGGGAACATAAATATGGCGAACCTTGAAGATGACGCCAATCAAGAGGCAGCAGAAGAAGCGCTGCCAGAACCCGAGGGGGCGTCCGAAATCATCGAAACAGATTATGAAATCGGACAGGACAATATAACACCAAAAATCGGCCCCTTCGGGCTGGATATTCACAACCCGGTTTTCGCGATTTCCGGCATTGTGGTGATCGCCTTCGTCATCATCACACTGGCTTTTCAGGACACGGTTGGCCCGGCGCTTGGCGCATTGCGTGCCTATCTGACATCCAGCTTTGACTGGTTCTTTCTGATGGCGGGCAATATCTTTGTGATTGTCTGCCTTGGCATTCTGATCTCTCCGTTGGGCAAGGTACGGATCGGCGGCGCGGATGCGACACCCGATTATGGCTATCTTGGCTGGTTTGCGATGCTCTTTGCCGCAGGTATGGGCATTGGCCTGATGTTCTTCGGGGTGCTGGA
The DNA here is from genome assembly GCF_004366635.1 of Roseinatronobacter bogoriensis DSM 18756. GTDB lineage: Bacteria > Pseudomonadota > Alphaproteobacteria > Rhodobacterales > Rhodobacteraceae > Roseinatronobacter > Roseinatronobacter bogoriensis. Next base: position 543,508 of record NZ_SORN01000002.1, read on the forward strand.
GCCCGCGTATTACTTTGCCACACCCTGGGGCGATCAGCCCCTGATGCGCGATATCGGGATTGTCGATGGCGCTTTGGTTGACCCCGCAGCAGTCGAGGCCGCGCGCCTGACAGCCATGGCCGCCACGATCTACCACTGGGGGCTGCACCCTTGGGCGATCTATGCTGTTGTGGCACTTTCGCTGGCGTTATTTGCCTATAACAAGGGTCTGCCGCTGACGGTTCGTTCGATTTTCTATCCGATCTTCGGGGAACGCATCTGGGGCTGGCCGGGGCATATCATCGATATTCTGGCCGTGTTCGCAACCCTGTTCGGGCTTGCGACCTCGCTTGGGTTCGGGGCGCAGCAGGCGGCAGCCGGGATTGGCTATGTCTTCGGCATTGAGGGGATCAATGACACTGTCACATTCGCAGTCATCTTGATCGCGGGCATTACCGGCCTTGCGCTGATTTCGGTGTTGCGCGGTCTGGATGGTGGCGTGAAGCGGCTGTCGGAACTGAACATGATCCTGGCAATCATCCTGCTTTCTTTCGTAATCCTTGTCGGGCCGACAATGCTTCTGGTAACGCAGTTCTTTGGGAATATCGGGGCCTATTTCACTGAAATCCTTGCCCTGTCCAACCCCGTGGGGCGCGACGATGACGGCTATCGTCAGGGCTGGACAGCCTTCTACTGGGCGTGGTGGATCAGCTGGTCACCTTTCGTGGGCATGTTCATTGCCCGCGTCAGCCGGGGCCGGACAGTACGCGAGTTCATCACCTGCGTGCTTTTGATCCCGACCTTTGTATCGGCCATCTGGATGACAGCCTTTGGCGGCACCGCAATCGACCAGATGATCAATCAGGTCACAGAAAGCGCTGTGTTCGGTTTTGTCATCGACGCCTATGTACCAGAACTTTCGCTCTTCGGGATGCTGTCCGAATTGCCTTTGGCTGCCATCACATCGGTCGTCGGTATCGTGCTGGTGATCGTGTTCTTCGTGACCTCATCGGATTCCGGCTCGCTGGTCATTGATACGATCACCGCTGGCGGCAAGATCAACGCACCTGTCAGCCAGCGTGTATTCTGGGTGATCTTCGAGGGGCTGGTCGCGGCAACACTTCTGCTTGGTGGCGGGCTGGTCGCGCTTCAGGCGGCCTCTGTCTCGACCGGGTTGCCCTTTGCGATCGTTCTGCTTTTCGCCTGCTATGCCCTGATCAAGGGGCTTATGGACGAGCCGCGCTAGACACCCCACGAGGGCAAACAAAAGGGTAAAGGGCGCCGAAATCGGCGCCCTTTGTCTTGCAGTCAGCAACACAGCAGAACAATTGACGATTTGAAACTGTTTCAGCCTGCTGTAGGGCATGAGGACAGGCCAAGATCGGAAAGGTATTCGTTTGGTATATCATTATGAATGTGAAGTGTTCGAAGCGGCGGCATTGCACGTCACTTGGGGCATTAACGAGGGTGATATTCTCAGCAGCCCTGCTACTGCCTGTCTTGGCGATATTTACACCCTGTCTCGTGACACAGCGCCGATACATTTGCGCCTGAAGATCGACGGTGCAACGCGTATCGCGCCAGATGATGGTGCCAATCATACCGGACTACCGGCTGGAAGCACGGTCAGGACATGCGGTGAAATGCGGCTGATGTCTTCGGATGGCGAACTTGTAACCGCACTTTTGCTAGATTGCTGTGATAGGCTATTTCTCCTTCCGCTGACCCCCATGCGCGCCGCAACAGGCTATGCCCTTATCGCATTGGATCAGACAGAGTCAGCGCTGCGCATGTCTGAACTGGTGCAGGGCTGTTTCGGCGCTGGCGCGCGGGTGACAATGGGCGATGGCAGTCTTTGCCCGGTCGAGACGCTGGAAGCAGGCATGGAGGTCCGCACGCGCGATCACGGGGCACAAGCCTTGCGCTGGATCGGGCAGGTGACGCTGCGCGCCCATGGCCCTTTTGCGCCCGTGACCTTTACCCCCGGCACGTTGGGCAACCTTGGCGCTTTGACCCTTGGGCCGCTGCAACGCATCTTTCTATATCAACGGGGCCAAGATCGGCTTGGCAGCCGCGCCGAGGTGCTGATTCAGGCGCAATCTCTCGTCGATGGACGCAAGGTCTTGCAGCGCGAAGGCGGCTTTGTGACCTATTATCATCTGGTATTCGACGACCACCAGATACTCTATGTCGAAGGGATACCGGTCGAAAGCATGCTTGTCTCGCGTGCCACAGTGGCCCGCCTGCCGGAAATGCTGGCACAAGACCTGTCGGAACGGTTTCCGCATCTGAATCAGCACGCCCATTTTGCACAGGACCTGCCGACCGAACAGGTGACACCTGATATTCGCGACACGCTGCTGCGTCAGAAAGAAAAGTGACGCGGCATGAACTATCTGCTAATCGTAATGGTTCGTTATGACATATCTGGCATAGGTTGACTGTGTTTCGCCTCAAAACAATCGTTGCTGCAACAGACTTTACCCCGCGCTCTGCTGCCGTGACAGGGCGCGCGGCGCAACTGGCATGTGCACATGGCGCGCGGCTGGTGCTGGTCCATGTGATCGAAGCGCGCGCACCCAGAGTGCAACGACTGCGGCTGCGCAAACAAGTTGCCCCTGTCGAACAAGCCGATGCTGTCGTCAGAAAACTGCGAGACGCCTGCCCGGGACTGGATTTGGAATGCCAGGTCGTGAAGGGTAAACCCGGCCAGATTGTGCCGAAACTGGCGCGTGATATCGGCGCGGACCTTATTGTGCTTGGGCTGCATGTTGTGCGCAGGGTGCTTGAAACAGTGCGCCTGACCAACTTGGAACGGATCACACAGCACGCCCCCTGCCCCATCCTCATTGCGCAGGACAAGTCCTTGCACCCCTATGGCAAGGTTCTGGGCGCGATCACGTTTGCCCCCGCATCCGCCAACGCCTTGCAGATTGCCGCAACAATCGCACCAGAGGCAGAGTTTCACGCCATTCACGCATTGCAGCTTCCACTGAGTGCCAAGCTGCCATCAGCGGATGTGATGAAAAGCGCTGAAATGACCGAAGCCGATTTGTTGCGCCAGACTTTCATGACGTTCAACGGGCTGCCCAAGACACTGACCATGCCCGAAATCGTCCCCGGTGGCGTGCATGAAGTCCTCCAATTTCGTATCGACGAATTGAAGCCCGATCTGGTTGTGATCGGCAGCCACTCAGGCCGGGACCCCAACACCCTTGGAAATTATGCGCGCGACCTGATGCGCGCACCGCCCACAGATATGCTGGTCGCAAAGCCGGATTAACAGGGTTCCAGCAGCCTTGTGCCCCCTGCATGGCTGACATGCGCAAAAACTCTCGCAACTATGCATCTTTTGCGCTAAGAAATGGTTTAACATTGAACTATTGCTTCACGGGAGGAGGCGCCGCATATGGCCACACGAAAACCCACTGCGAAATCAAATGTTTCTGCTGAGGAATTGCAATCTTATTATCGCGACATGCTGCTGATCCGCCGATTCGAGGAAAAGGCCGGTCAACTTTACGGAATGGGGCTGATTGGCGGCTTTTGTCACCTTTACATCGGTCAGGAAGCTGTCGTCGTTGGTTTGGAAGCGACTGCGAAAGAGGGTGACAAGCGCATCACATCCTACCGCGACCACGGCCATATGCTGGCCTGCGGCATGGACCCGAAGGGCGTGATGGCCGAATTGACGGGACGCGAGGGCGGCTATTCCAAAGGCAAGGGCGGCTCGATGCATATGTTCTCGAAAGAGAAGCATTTCTACGGCGGTCACGGCATTGTCGGGGCGCAGGTTCCACTGGGCGCGGGGCTGGCCTTCAGCGACAAATACAAAGGCAATGACAACGTTACCTTCACCTATTTCGGTGATGGCGCGGCCAATCAGGGCCAAGTTTATGAAACCTATAACATGGCCATGTTGTGGGATCTGCCCGTGATCTTTGTGATTGAAAACAACAAATACGCCATGGGCACATCTGTTCAGCGCGCGACCAAATCGCCTTCGCTTTGGGAACGCGGCGCGGCTTACGGCATCAAGGGCGAAGAAGTGGACGGCATGGATGTGCTGGCCGTCAAGGCCGCTGGCGAAAAGGCTGTGGCGCATTGCCGTGCTGGCAAGGGGCCGTATATTCTTGAGGTGATGACCTACCGTTATCGCGGCCACTCCATGTCCGACCCGGCCAAATACCGCACTCGCGATGAAGTGCAGAAAATGCGCACTGAACGCGACGCAATCGAACATGTGCGCGAATTGCTGCTGCAAGGCAAGCACGCGACCGAGGACGACCTCAAGGCCATCGACAAAGAGATCAAGGCCATCGTGAACGAGGCAGCCGAATTCTCGAAAGAGAGCCCGGAGCCCGCGCTTGATGAACTCTGGACAGATATCTACGCTTAAAGCGCCGGGAGGATTGAACCAATGGCAACCGAAATACTCATGCCGGCACTCTCTCCGACCATGGAGGAAGGCACATTGGCCAAATGGCTGGTGAAAGAGGGCGACACTGTAAATTCCGGCGATATTATTGCCGAGATCGAGACGGACAAGGCCACGATGGAATTCGAGGCCGTCGATGAAGGCGTCGTGGGCAAGATCCTGATCGAGGCTGGCACAGACGGCGTCAAGGTCAACACACCGATTGCCGTATTGGTGGCCGAGGGCGAAGACGTCCCCAGTGACAGTGCAAAAGCGGCATCAGCCCCCGCTCCTGCGGCGCTGAAGGGGGAAGAGGGCAAGACCGCTGCACCTGCGAGTGCGGCCCCGGCCCCTGCTGCCCCCAAGGCCGACACAACGCCAGACTGGCCCGAAGGCACGACCATGAAAACGCAGACCGTACGCGAAGCCCTGCGCGACGCGATGGCCGAAGAAATGCGCAATGCTGACGAAGTGTTCGTCATGGGCGAAGAGGTGGCCGAGTATCAGGGCGCCTACAAGATTACCCAAGGCTTGCTGGACGAGTTCGGTGCGCGCCGCGTCATCGACACGCCCATTACCGAGCATGGCTTTGCAGGTATCGGTGTTGGTGCCGCCTTTGGAGGCTTGCGCCCGATTGTCGAATTCATGACCTTCAATTTCGCCATGCAGGCGATTGACCAGATCCTCAACTCTGCCGCGAAAACGCTTTATATGTCAGGCGGGCAGATGGGATGCCCCATTGTGTTCCGTGGGCCCAATGGTGCCGCCGCGCGTGTGGGCGCACAGCATAGCCAGTGTTATGCGGCGTGGTACGCGCAGATTCCGGGTCTGAAAGTGGTCATGCCCTATTCTGCGGCGGATGCGAAAGGCTTGTTGAAAACCGCAATCCGCGACCCCAACCCAGTCATTTTCCTTGAGAATGAAATCCTTTACGGACGCAGCTTCGAGGTGCCGGATCTTGACGATTTCACCGTGCCTTTCGGCAAGGCGAAAACCTGGCGCGAGGGAACGGATGTCACCATCGTCAGTTTCGGCATTGGCATGACCTATGCGCTCGAAGCGGCGGAGCGGCTGGCCAAGGATGGCATCAGCGTCGAGGTGATCGACCTGCGCACGATCCGGCCGATGGATACCGACGCGATTCTGGCGTCGGTCATGAAAACCAACAGGCTTGTCACCGTTGAGGAAGGGTTCCCGCAAGGGTCGGTCGGTAATTACATCACCTCTGTGGTGATGGAACATGCATTCGACTATCTGGATGCGCCAGTCATTAACCTGACCGGCAAGGACGTGCCCATGCCCTATGCGGCAAATCTGGAAAAGCTTGCACTGGTAACGACGGATGAAGTGGTCGAAGCCGTGCGCAAGGTCACATATCGCTAACAGGGAGGGACCAAGATGCCTACAGAAATCCTGATGCCCGCGCTCTCTCCCACAATGGAAGAAGGCACGCTGGCAAAATGGCTGGTCAAGGAAGGCGACAGCGTTGCCTCTGGCGACATCATTGCCGAAATTGAAACTGACAAGGCCACGATGGAATTCGAGGCCGTGGAGGAAGGTGTCATCGGCAAGATCCTCATTGAGGCTGGCACCGACGCGGTCAAGGTTAACACGCCGATTGCGGTAATGCTGGGTGAGGGCGAAAGCGCAAGCGACATCGGTGCTCCGTCGAAAGCAGCACCGCAGGCGACCCAGGAAGCCGCCGCCGCCCCGACAAAGGCACCGTCAGAAAGCAGCACCAAAACCTCGGCGCCGCCTGCCCCAAAAGCCGATGGTCAGCGCGTCTTTGCCTCGCCACTCGCACGGCGCATTGCAGCAGAGAAAGGCATTGATCTGACGCAGATCAGTGGGTCTGGCCCGCATGGGCGGATCGTCAAGGCCGATCTGGCAGATGCCAAGCCCGCACAGGCCAGCGCGGCCCCAGCCGATAGCGCGGCCAAACCCGCCGCTGGCGCTGCCATGCCCGCTGGGCCAACAGCGGATCAGGTCGCCAAGATGTATGACGGGCGCGATTATGAAGAAGTCAAACTTGATGGTATGCGCAAGACTGTCGCGGCCCGTTTGACCGAAGCCAAGCAGACGATCCCACATTTCTATCTGCGCCGCGAGGTGCAGCTTGACGCGCTGATGAAGTTCCGTGGTGATCTGAACAAGCAGCTTGAAGCGCGTGGCGTCAAACTGTCGGTTAATGACTTCATCATCAAGGCCTGCGCCATGGCGTTGCAAGCGGTGCCAGATTGTAATGCAGTCTGGGCCGGTGACCGGATGCTGCGCCTGAAACCGTCGGATGTGGCTGTCGCGGTCGCAGTCGAAGGCGGGCTGTTCACGCCGGTATTGAAGGACGCGCATCTCAAGTCACTTTCTGCCCTGTCGGCAGAAATGAAAGACCTCGCTGGCCGTGCGCGCAACAAGAAGCTTGCGCCGCACGAATATATCGGCGGCGCGATGGCGATTTCCAATCTGGGGATGTTCGGGATCGAGAATTTCGATGCGGTGATCAACCCGCCGCATGGCTCTATCCTCGCTGTCGGCGCAGGGTTGAAGAAGCCTGTCGTTGGCAGCGATGGCGAGTTGAAGGTGGCAACCGTCATGTCTATGACGCTGTCCGTCGACCACCGTGTGATTGATGGGGCGCTGGGGGCTGAATTCCTGAAAGAGGTTGTCGCCTATCTGGAAAATCCGGTCACAATGCTGGCTTGAAAAGCAAAAGGGGGCGATTGCGCCCCCTTTTTACGTCATACCCTGAGTATAGAGCACGGCCTTGCTCAGATTTCGCCCTTGAACAACTGATCCATTGTCAGTGAGGGTTGCGCACAGCCTGCCTCGCCCACGATCCGCGCAGGAATCCCTGCTACGGTCTTGCGCGCAGGCACATCTTCCAGCACCACGGACCCTGCCGCCACGCGTGCACAATCGCCCACATGAATATTGCCCAGAACCTTGGCCCCTGCCCCGATCAATACGCCATTGCCGATTTTGGGGTGGCGGTCGCCATCTGATTTGCCTGTGCCCCCCAAAGTTACTGAATGCAGCATCGAGACATTGTCTCCCACCACCGCCGTTTCGCCAATCACGATGGAATGGGCATGGTCGATCATGATTCCCTTGCCGATCTGCGCGCCGGGGTGGATATCGACACCGAAACACTCGGACACCCGCATCTGGAACAAGCTTGCGAAATCCGCACGCCCCTGTTTGCACAGCCAATGCGAGATACGATAGGCTTGGACAGCCTGAAAGCCCTTGAAATACAAAAGCGGTTTCATGAACCGGTTGCAGGCCGGATCGCGCTCAAATGTCGCCACAATATCGGCGCGCGCTGCCTCGCCCAAGCTGGCGTCATCGGCATGCGCCTCATCCATGATCTCGCGTAGGATCTGCTCAGACATTTCCGCCGAGGCCAGTTTTTGCGACAGGCGAAACGCCAGCGCCTGTTCCAATGTGCGGTGGTGAAGAATAGAGGAATGAAACATCCCTCCCAGCAACGGTTCGCGTTCGACCCCTTGCTGCGCTTCCTCGCGGATGCGCGCCCAGACCGGGTCCAGACGGGAAATATTGGGCTTGTGCTGCTGTTCAGTCTTGCTTTGCGGTGACATTTTATTTCCCTGTGGTTGCTGCAAGCTGGCTGTTGGCCCGTAGCGGAGGATATAAGTTTCGCGCGACAAAAAAACAACGTCGGCCACTCAAGATTTCAGCGCACATCGTCGCGCGCCAGTGCTTTTAATGCACGCATGCGTGCGCGCGGTATGGATGCCACCTCAACCGCAGTAAAAACATGCACAGTATCAAGATCATGATCACAAATCGCGTGATCAGAAACCCATCCCCCCAGTCCAAGATAAAGCCGCAACAGTGCCGGGACCTCGCGCAAATCGGTCGCTTGGGGGGTATGATCACCATCTGTGAGAACGTGGTTCAGCCCTGCGCGGCGTCCTGGTTTGACATTCGCGGGACCAGGATGGCGGTCAAAAAGATAGTTCAGCGCATTTCGGTGACGTGCGGGCTCTGCCCCCGGAAAAGACGCACAGCCGATGAGCATATCCGCCGAATAATCCGACGTTATGCGGGCAAGGGACGCAAGCAGAACGCGCGCAACATCCACATCCTGCGCGTGGTTTTCATCAATACAGATACGCCCAACTTCCACCAGACGGCGGCCACTTCTCGCAAGCTCTGCCAGATCATAGAACTGACCCGAATAGCAGGAGAGAATATCTTCGGGCGTTGTCAGGATACGCAAACGCGCAACGCCGATTGCAGCCCGATCCGGCGGCACTGTGATCATCAGATGCTCGGATAATGCATCAAAGCGATCCAGATCCCCCGAGGCAGCGTGTGCGCGAAACCGCATCGCGCGCAGGCGCTGCACAGCTTCCATCTGATCTGTACCGGATGCGAAATCTGCCGCGAAAACACCCAGCTGAAGGCTGAATTTCGGTGTATTGGACTGGCCGCGCTCTGCGTTTGTCACAGTATCAATCCGAGTTGTGGTGCCGCCAGCCAAGATGTTGCGGCAAGCAACGCGCGACGTGCCAATGCCACCCGCGCGCGCAATATCTAGCGACTGAGCATTTGCGCCGGATTGAACTGGCCAATATTGCCCAGCAACTGGCGCAACAATGTCATACCTGTAGGCCCGGTAGACGTGACCCGGCGCGACAGTGCAACCACTTCGCCCTGTTCCTGACCGAAGCGCTCAACGTTGGAAACCCGCCCCGCCTCATCAAAGGAAATCGCGACGACTTCGCGTCGCACCTCGACCGGGGGACGCCAGCCTTCATTTACCCAATCGCTCTGGACATAATACCAGGCAGACCCTTCCATCACCCCGGTCATGCCTGGCCTGCCAATTTTCTCGGCCACAGTCTCGCGCGTGTCGCGGGCGACTTCAATCTCTGCAAGTTGCATATCATCCGGCGCATAACCGTGAAAGCGCTGTATCGGGCTGCAACTCGCCAAGGCCAGAAACAGCGCTGGAAGGACAAGCCGCATCGCAAGTGTTTTCATCAACTTATTGCTTCCTCACTCTACACGCTTGCATTCGTATCATCGGAATACCTGCGCGTCATTCGGTTTGACAGCCCACGCTGCGCGCTTACTTCAGGATCAGGGATATACAAGGACGCCGCGCACTTCAAGAAAGGAACGAAAGCGCTTATATGGAAGCGAGAACGCGCCGGAAACAAGGATGGCCCAAATTGTCCCAGACACCTGAACCCATAACGTCAATTTCGTTGCACCCGCCTTTTCGGGTAAGCCAGCTTGGCGGGCGCAAACGGCACGATGTTGATATACAGCCAGATGCAGCGTTGCGCCAGCAGATCGCCGAAATGCTGGGCCTTGAGGGGGTAAAGAAATTTCGCTTCAAGGCAGAACTACGCCCACTCAACAAATCAGATTGGGAATTGGTGGGCACGTTAGGTGCCACGATTGTTCAGGCCTGCGCCATCACACTTGCCCCGGTCACCAGCCGAATCGACGAACGCGTCACGCGCCGCTTCCTTGCCGACATGCCAGAGCCGCAGGCCCAAGAGATCGAAATGCCGGAGGATGACAGCGTCGAGGCACTTGGTGCAATGATTGATGCCAGCGCCATAGCCATTGAGGCTTTGACCCTGGCCATCCGTCCATTCCCCAGAGCAGAAGACGCAAAACTGTCAGATCAGGGCTATCTGGAACAATCCCCGCCCGATTCAGCCCCCCTTCCCGAGACAACGCACAGACCCTTCGCAGGACTGGCCGATTTAAAGGCAAAACTGGCGCAAACCGACAACGACAGCGCTAAGTCAGATAAATAACACTTGCAGCGTCATAAATGATCACTATTTTGCGCTGCTCGTGCTTTGGGGGCTTGGAAGCAACGCGCAATCCGTGTATGCCGCGCCAAATCGCAACTTTCGCTTTCGCATCGGAACTCGTCCAGACAGGGCAAACGGTTCGGATGCCCTGATACAGAGGTCTGATATGGCTGTTCAACAGAACCGCGTTACCCGTTCCCGTCGCAACATGCGCCGCGCGCATGATGCCCTAGTGGCGGCAAACCCAAACGAATGCACCAATTGCGGCGAATTGAAGCGCCCGCACCACGTGTGCCCGTCATGCGGCCACTACAATGACCGCGAGATTGTCGCTCAGACAGGTGATGTCGACCTGGAAGACGACGCAGCGTAAGTCTGCGTATCCCGGTTCGGGGTGACACATGACAAGCACGCCGAATGGCATGACGCAGACTGAAAGCAACAAGGTCACGATTTCCGTGGACGCAATGGGGGGCGACCAAGGCCCCTCTGCTGTTGTAGAAGGTTGCGCACTGTCGGCTGCGAAGAATGATGAAATCGCCTTCATCCTCCACGGGGATGAAGCTGTACTGCGTGCGCAAGTTGCACGCTTTCCAGTGCTTGCGGGTATTGTCGATATCCATCATAGCCCCGATGTTGTGCAGATGGATGATAAGCCATCGCAGGTCATGCGGCGCGGTCGGGAAACTTCAATGTGGTCTGCACTGACCGCGCTGCGCGAGAATCACGCGCAGGCGGCGGTTTCCTGTGGCAATACCGGCGCATTGATGGCCGTCTCCATGCTTCGGTTGCGCAAGCTCGATGGCGTACATCGCCCCGCAATCGCCTGCCTATGGCCCTCTCGTGGCAAGACCGGTTTCAACACCATGCTCGACGTCGGCGCGGATGTGCGCGCAGACGAAGAATCGCTATTGCAATACGCGCTCATGGGCGCAGCCTACTATCGAAACGCGTTTGATGCGCCGCGCCCGCGCGTGGGCCTGTTGAATGTCGGCACCGAAGAGCATAAGGGCCGCGCGGAAATCAAGGAAGCTGCCCGCCTGATTGCAGATGCCGCAGAAATTGGACGGTATGATTTTGTAGGCTTCGTCGAAGGTAATGACCTGCCGTCTGACCATGTCGATGTCATTGTAACGGACGGGTTTACCGGCAATGTCGCCCTGAAGACAGCCGAAGGCACCGCGCGTCTTATTGGCGACACGCTGCGAGATGAGTTGACAGTCAATCTCCCCTCGAAACTCGCAGCACTTTTTGCAAGCGCGCCTCTTGGACGCTTACGCAAACGGATGGACCCGCGGCGGATGAATGGCGGGGTGTTTTTGGGCCTGAACGGTACTGTCGTGAAATCGCACGGCTCTGCCGATGCGACGGGGGTTTCGGCCGCGATCAAGCTGGCTTTTACGCTTGCGCGCTCTGGCTTTCAGGACCGGATGGCAGAACGCCTTGCATCGGCCGCCGATGCGCAACAAGAAAATGTGCTGAACAAGAAAGACCGCAACGCCCATGATGGCGAGGCAGATGACGACAAACAGATAGGGCAATCATGACCGTGATAAGACCTGTGATTCGGGGAACTGGCCACTATCTGCCCGCGCGCGTGGTCCCCAACTCGGAATTTGCCAAGACGCTGGACACAAGCGACGAATGGATCGTGTCGCGCTCAGGGATAGAGCGGCGCCATTTCGCGGCAGAGGGTGAGTTTACATCTGATCTTGCGATCCACGCCGCGCGGGCTGCTTTGGCGGATGCTGGTCTCGATGCGAATGACATGGATGCGATTATCGTCGCAACCTCAACGCCGGATTACACCTTTCCTGCTGTGGCAACACAGGTCCAGGCCGGTCTGGGCATGACCCGAGGATTTGCTTTCGACATTCAGGCTGTCTGCGCGGGGTTTGTATTTGCACTGGCAAATGCCAGCGGGCTGATTGCTGCGGGACAGGCGCAGCGCGTGCTTGTCATCGGTGCCGAAACCTTCTCGCGCATCATGGATTGGAGCGATCGTGGCAGCTGCGTGCTGTTCGGAGATGGGGCTGGCGCGCTGGTCCTTGAAGGGCAGGACAGCGCTGGCACAAACGCCGACCGGGGTGTGCTGGCCTGTGATCTGAATTCGGACGGGCGTTACCGCGACTTGTTATATGTAGATGGCGGTGTGTCGCGTACAGGTGCCGCAGGGGTACTGCGCATGCAAGGGCGTGAGGTCTTCCGCCATGCTGTTGAAAAGCTGGCAAGCACGGCGACAGATGCGCTTGCGAAAGCTGGGCTGACTGCGGCAGATGTCGATTGGGTCGTGCCCCATCAAGCCAATCTGCGCATCATCAAAGGAACCGCTCAGAAACTGGGCGTGTCGATGGATAATGTCGTGGTCACCGTGCAGGATCATGGCAATACATCGGCTGCCTCTATCCCGCTGGCCTTGTCAGTCGCAAATGCAGAGGGGCGGTTCAAGCAGGGCGATCTGATTCTGACCGAGGCGATCGGTGGCGGGTTGAGTTGGGGCGCGGTTGCATTGCGTTGGTAAGGGGCAGCTAAGCAGTTTAACGCCATGCAGCAAGCCCCTGATATTGACTCGAAAATCACTTTCCCCCATGCTATCGCAAATCGTCGGGGGATAAGATGTCAAGCAAAACACTGACGCGGATGGATTTGACCGAAGCGGTTTTCAGAGAGGTGGGCCTGTCGCGCAATGATTCCTCTGCGCTGGTCGATGCGGTATTGCAACACGTGTCGGATGCGCTGGCAAAAGGCGAACAGGTCAAGATTTCATCTTTCGGAACCTTTTCGGTACGTGACAAGAATGCGCGCGTGGGCCGAAATCCGAAAACTGGCGAAGAGGTTCCTATTTCTTCGCGTCGCGTACTAACTTTCCGTCCGTCGCATCTGATGAAAGAGCGTGTGGCCGAGGGCAATCGAAGACAGGAATAACCATGCGAAAGGCACCGGACGCGTTTCGCACAATCAGCGAAGCGTCGGATGCATTGCAGACCCCGGCGCATGTCTTGCGTTTTTGGGAAAGCAAATTCCCACAGATCAAACCTGTAAAACGCGCGGGTGGTCGCAGGTATTACCGACCTGCCGATATATCCTTGCTTTCAGGCATAAAGACGCTGCTACATGATCAGGGGATGACAATTCGCGGGGTTCAGAAACTTCTTGTCGAAAAGGGCGCACGTCATGTTGCCGGGCTGGCCGTCGCGCCTGCATCGACCGAGGATATTCTGGACATTCAAAACGAAGCTGTCACACAACAGCCCGATCAGCACACGGATTGGGATCAATCTGGCCTAAGCAAGGACACACCGCCACAGCCCGAAGCTGTGGAACCGGAAGAGGCTGAGGTTCCAGCGGCTGGCGCGGAACCTGACGAAGCGGAGAAACCTGACCATGTGTCGGCTGAGGCTGAGGCTGAGGCTGAGGCTGAGGCTGAGGCTGAGGCTGAGGCTGAGGCTGAGGCTGAGGCTGAGGCTGAGGCTGAGGCTGAGGCTGAGGCTGAGG
>NZ_SORN01000002.1:557292-713640 GCF_004366635.1 Roseinatronobacter bogoriensis DSM 18756
GAGGAAAGTCGCCCCTCCCCTGCGCCCGCGCAACCAGATTCCGCGGCGAAAGCCGAGGTGTTGCCATTCCCCGTTCCCGCTGCGCCAGCGCCTGCCCCGGTGCCGGAAGCCGGACCCCGAAATGCGTTTGCCAATCTGAGCCGTCCAAAACCTCGCGCGCCCGCGCGACCGGCGGAACTGGCACAACGGATCAGAGCGCAGCCACCCTCTGCCGAACGGCTGCGCCAAGCCGCACCCTTGGTCACAAGACTGGAAGCGCTGCTTGAGCGTATGGGCAAAGCGAACTGAAATCTTGGACGGAAATTGACAGTCGCGCCGGAATTCGCCCTTGCCCTCAGGTGTGAATCGGGTAGATAAGCCGCACAGAGCGTCGGGCTATGGCGCAGTCTGGTAGCGCGTCCGTCTGGGGGACGGAAGGTCGCAGGTTCAAGTCCTGCTAGCCCGACCACTTATAAACAGAGTCACCTTCTTGCTTGGACGCGGCAGCGCGCGATCAGCGTTTCATTGCGCTGTCAAAAGCTGCGGCCATGTCACGCCACGCTTTTTCGAACCCGTCTTGAATATCGCCCCAAGCTTTCTCGTTGCTGTCGCGCGCCTCACGCAACTTGGCCTCAAACGCGTCGCGTTGCGCCTTCATCTCTTCAAGCTGTTCTTGATATTTTAGCGTCATATCGGCCTGAGCAGCGCGCGCCTTTGCCTCTTGCTTGGCAATCTCGGCGTTCCATTCATCAATCTTGGCCTTCATCTTTTCGACATACGCATCGCGGTCCATATCATGTCCTCCTCTCCATGAATGAGGTTGATGCTACGACCGGGGCATTCTTCTTGCAACCGGGCTGTGCTTGTCCAGCGCGCTTGGGCTTCCATGAACAGCCTTGCTTGTATATGCACAGGAACAAGCAACAGTGTATCGGGAACATACCATGTCGGATTTCGGGGTCCTGCCCGCACAAACCTTGCGCGAGATGGTCGCTCGCGGGGTCATCAGTGCCGCGCCTGCAGTGACCGAGGCACAGATTCAACCCGCCAGCCTCGATTTGCGGCTTGGGACGCGGGCCTGGCGGGTGCGGGCCTCGTTTCTGGCTGGTAAGGGGCGGCGCGTGGCAGATCGGCTGTCCGAGTTGGAAATGCACCAGATGGATCTGGCGAATGGGGCAGTTCTGGAAAAGGGCTGTGTCTATGTTGTGCCGCTGATGGAATCTTTGAACCTGCCCGCCGGGATACAGGCCGTTGCGAATGCCAAAAGCTCGACCGGGCGACTGGACCTGCTGACCCGCGTCATCACTGATGAAGGGGTGGAGTTTGATCGCGTTGCAGAAGGGTATCAAGGCCCGCTTTATGCGGAAATCTGTCCGCGCTCCTTTTCGGTGCTGGTGCGCCCGGGGATGCGGCTGAACCAGATCCGGTTTCGGAACGGGCATGCGGTGCTGAGCGATGCGGAATTGCACGAGCTGCACAAGGCAGAAACCCTTGTTCCGGATGTGCCGGTGATTTCCGAAGGGCTGGGGTTTTCGGTCGACCTGCGCCCGGCGGCGGGCACCTTGGTCGGCTACCGCGCAAAGCCTCATACCGGCGTGATCGATATGGACCGCATCGGGGCCTATGATCCGGCAGAATTCTGGGAAGAACTGCACAGCCGGGATGGCCAGATCATCCTTGACCCCGGTGCCTTCTATATTCTGGTCAGCCGCGAGGCCGTGCACATTCCGCCCGATTATGCCGCTGAAATGGCCCCTTATCTGGCCATGGTCGGCGAATTCCGCGTGCATTATGCTGGTTTCTTCGACCCCGGTTTTGGGCATGTCGCAGCCGGTGGCGCCGGGGCGCGCGGGGTTCTGGAAGTGCGCTGCCACGAAGCGCCTTTCGTGCTGGAACATGGCCAGATCGTGGGCCGCCTTGTATATGAACGCATGGCCAAGCGACCAGAACGGCTTTATGGCGCGGATATCGCGTCAAACTATCAGGGCCAAGGTTTGAAGCTGGCCAAGCATTTCAAGGCGGTTTAGTCGGGTGCTGGAACTTGTCGATATCGCCTTTGTGATTACCGCCTTCGTCACCCTGTTCGTGGTGATCGACCCTATTGGCACCGCCCCCTTGTTTTTGGCTTTGACACAGGGAATGAACCCCGCCAGACGGCGCGCAATCGGGCTGCGTGCCTGCATTATCGCGGCAATCCTGCTGGCATTATTCGGCGTAGCAGGCGAGGATTTTCTGCGCTCTATCGGCATTTCCATGCCTGCTTTCCAGATTGCAGGCGGCATCCTGCTGTTCCTGACAGCGCTGGACATGCTGTTTGATCGCCGCACACAGCGGCGCAAGGATCACGCCGATGAAGGCAGCGGTGTACAGGCCGATGACCCTTCGGTTTTTCCGCTCGCCATGCCGCTGATCGCGGGTCCGGGGGCAATGGCGACGATGGTGCTGCTGATTGGCGAAGCAGGGCGCACAGCACAGGGCGTGGCACTTGTGACCGCCGTGATGTTGGTTGTGATTGCGCTGGTGCTGCTGGCGTTTCTATCTGCAGGCTTGATCGAGCGGTTGTTGCGCCGCACTGGAACAATGGTGATGACGCGACTGTTCGGCCTGTTGCTGGCCGCACTATCGGTTCAATTCGTATTGAACGGCGCTACGGCAATCGGAATTCTGCCAGCGGCCGCCATGACAATGTAAGGTCGGAACCCGGCGTGACTCCGGGTGCCTGCCTTATTCAGCCGCCGAAGACGTCTTGTCCTTATCTTCCGCCTCAACCTTGGCTTCAGCCTTTCGCGGTTTTCTTGGGGCGCGGCGAGGTTTCGGCTTTTCCTCGGCCTCGGCGGGCTGTGGTGCTGGCGCATCTACGGCAGGCTCTTGCACAGGTTTTGCAGTCTTGGGTTTGCGGCGATTGGCAGGCTTTGCTTCGGCCTTGGGTGCGGCCTCAACTTCGCTGCTGGCTGGGACTTCGGCCACATTCTGCGAAGACTTGCTCTCTGGTGTTTCTACCAGCGTTGCTTCATCCGCGTCCTGATTGAAATCCTGCACAGCAAACGCGCCCTGCGCCCCATTGCCGCTGGCATAGCCAGAAGGCTGAGATTGCTGCCCGTTGTCATCATGCTGACGTCGATTATCGTGCCGACGTGACGATTGCTGGCCCCGATCATCGGAGTGACCATTGCGGTTGCGATCGTCACCCTGTGCCCGATTGCGCTCATCATGCTGGCGGTTGCGATCATCCTGCTGCTGCTTGCGCGCTTCCTGTTCGGCCTGCATCTCGCGCTGTGCCTGCGCCAGCATACGCGTGTAATGTTCGGCATGCTGCTGGAAATTCTCTGCCGCAACACGGTCGTTGGACAATTGCGCATCGCGCGCGAGGACCTGATATTTTTCAATAATCTGTTGCGGCGTTCCCCGGACCTTGCCTTCCGGGCCGGAACTGTCGAACACGCGGTTGACAATATTTCCAAGCGACTTGGGGCGGTTCGTTTTAGAACGCGAGCGTTTGTTGGTAGATCTCATGCTTTAATATATCCTGCCTGTCATGGCATGAAGCGCAGTCTTGGCCCAAGCAAATCGTTGTCGAAATACCCAGACTGCTATGAGGGATTGCAAGGCACGGCGCATCCCCGCGGCCGCGTCTTACCTGTGCATGTTGCACGGCACAGAGCCTAAGACAAGCCCCCGCGCAATAAAATATGGATTAATGGCGATATAGTGCGGATTTGCGCCGGTTTTTCACCATTATTACGCCTGCGCCACAACAACCCGACCGCGCCCCGACAGATCTGGCAGAATTTGTCCTCGTTTCAGCCCGGCTTGTGTAAACAGCGCCAAGACATCAGCCCCCTGCCCCACGCCGATCTCGACCATCAGCCAGCCTTGCGCAGCCAGATATTTCGGCGCCTGCGCCGCAATCACGCGGTATGCAGCAAGCCCGCTACCGTCGCATCCATTGGGCACAAGTGCCATATGGGGTTCCCAGTCGCGCACTTCTGGGGCCAGCCCCGCGAAATCCGTGGCAGCAATATAAGGCGGGTTAGAGACAATCAGATCAAATTCGCCCTCAACCTCGCTGAACCAGTCTGAATGCACAAACCGTGCGCGCGCTGAAAGGCCCAGCGCCTCGGCGTTTTGTCTGGCCACCTCCAACGCGTTTGGCGACAGATCGACACCCAGACCTGTTGCCTCCGGGCGCTCTGCCAACAGGGTGAGCAAGATCGCGCCGCTGCCAGTGCCCAGATCAAGAACACGCCCGACAGGGTGTCGCAAGGCCGCTTCGACCAGGGTTTCCGTTTCCGGGCGCGGGTCCAGAACATCCGGGCTTACTTGAAATGACCGCCCCCAGAACAGGCGCGCCCCAATAATCTGGGCGACAGGCTGGTGACGCGTGCGGGCCATGATTGCCTGCCGGAACAGGGTTTCCTGATCCGCTGTTACGGGGTCATGCAATGCCAGAGTCAGTCGGTCGCGCTCTATGCCCAGCGCATATGCCAACAGCCAGCGCGCGTCACGCGCACTATCTTCGATGCCCGCAGCCTTCAGCGTGTTGATACCCTCGGCCAGCAATGCCTGCGCATGCATCATGCCTCCATCTCGGCCAGTCTTGCGGCCTGATCGGCGGCGATAAGCGCATCAAGCACTTCGTCCAACTCGCCTTGCAAGACGGCATCCAGCTTATACAGCGTCAGATTGATGCGATGGTCCGTCATGCGCCCTTGTGGGAAATTATAGGTGCGAATGCGTTCTGACCGGTCACCGGAACCGACCTGAGCCTTGCGCACATCTGCACGATCAGCCGCCGCGCGCTGGCGCTCCATGTCATAAAGTTTTGCCCGCAAAACCTGCATGGCAATGGCCCGGTTCTGGTGCTGCGACTTCTCAGAGGAGGTCACGACAATCCCGGTGGGAATATGGGTAATGCGAACGGCGCTATCGGTCGTGTTCACATGCTGCCCCCCTGCCCCAGAGGCGCGCATCGTATCGATGCGGATATCCTGCGCGGGGATGTCTATGTCCACCTCTTCCGCTTCGGGCAGCACAGCAACTGTCGCGGCGGATGTGTGAATCCGCCCGCCAGATTCCGTGACCGGCACGCGCTGCACACGGTGCACCCCCGATTCGAATTTCAACCGCGCAAAGACGCCTTCACCCTCGATCCGCATCACGGCTTCGCGCAGCCCGCCCAATTCGGTTTCGGAATGGCTGACCATCTGCACCTGCCATCCACGCGCCTCGGCGTAGCGCTGGTACATACGCAGCAGGTCGGCGGCAAATAGGCTGGCTTCCTCTCCGCCAGTGCCGGGGCGCAACTCGATCAGCGCGGGGCGTGCATCGGCAGCGTCCTTGGGCAAAAGGGCCAGACGCAAATTCTGCTCCAGCCGGGGCAGTTCGTCGTCCAGTTGCGCCAATTCTTCTTCTGCCAGCGCGCGCATCTCGGGGTCGCCGCGCATCTGTTCAGCCTCAGCCCGGGCCGTTGTCGCCTGCCGATAGGCTGCAATCTGGGCCACAACTGGTTTCAGTTCCGAATACTCGCGCGTCAGCGCCGCAATATCAGACGGCGCGACCCCCTCCATCAGGCGGGCCTCAAGGAATTGGAACCGTCGGGTTATCTGGTCGAGCGTGTCATCGGAAAACATAGCTGTTCTAGTGACCAAACTCTCGCACAGGGTCAAGCCATGAAGGACTTGTGCTGGACGCGAGCGCGTCAAGGACTTAATACGAGGTTGGACGTAATTGCGTCTTCACATCGGGATTTTTGAACACATGGGCGAATACGCCGCGTATCTTGATACGGCATTCTGGGTCAGCGTCGGCGCGATTCTGTTGCTTCTTGTGATCTCGGGCTTCTTTTCAGGGTCTGAAACAGCACTGACAGCCTCAAGCCGTGGCAAGTTGAAAGCACAGGCTGACAAGGGTGCGACAGGAGCAAGAAAAGCACTGGCCCTGACAGATGACAGCGAACGCATGATTGGTGCGATCCTGCTGGGCAACAATATGGTCAATATTCTTGCCGCTTCACTGGCCACAGCCCTGTTCACGCGCATCTTCGGGGAAAGCGGGGTTGCGCTGGCCACCTTGGTGATGACGCTTCTGGTGCTTGTCTTTGCCGAAGTCTTGCCAAAGACCTACGCCATCTCGAACCCGGAATCTGCGGCCACGCGTGTCGCGCCACTGCTGCGCTGGGTGGTCGCGATATTCTCGCCGATCGTCAGTGTCGTGCGCTTTGTGGTGCGCCGCGTGCTGGCGCTTTTCGGCGTCACGATCGACCCGGACAGCCAGATCATGTCTGTGCATGAGGAGATAGCAGGCACATTGGCGCTTGGACATTCTACAGGGTCCGTGGAAAAGGAACATCGTGACCGTTTGCTGGGTGCGCTGGACCTGTCAGAGCGCACAGTTGAAGAGATCATGCGCCACCGCTCTCAGGTGGAAACCGTGAATGTTGATGACCCGATAGAAGAAGTCATCGCGCAATGCATCAATTCTCCGCATTCGCGCCTGCCCATGTATCGCGAAGACCCCGAGAATATTATCGGAATTCTGTATGTCCGCGATCTGGTGCGCGAAATGCACGGGCTGGTCACGCAGGCGGGGGGCAGCTATTCGGCCATCGCCAAGCTGGACCTGGATGCGCTGGCCCGCCCGCCTTATTTCGTGCCCGAAACCACCCCGCTGGATGAACAGATGCAGGAATTCCTGCGGTTGCGCCGACATTTTGCGTTGGTGGTGGATGAATATGGGGCCTTGCACGGGCTGATCACGCTCGAAGATATCCTCGAAGAAATCGTGGGCGAGATCGAGGATGAATACGATACCACACACGCCCCAGAGGTCGAGCGTGGCGAGGGTGGTGAGGTGCTGGTGGACGGGGCCATGACCATCCGCGACCTGAACCGCACACTGGACTGGTCACTCCCCGATGAGGAGGCGGTCACAGTTGCGGGACTTGTCATTCATGAAGCCCAGTCCATACCCGAGGAAGGACAGGTGTTTTCATTCCACGGCTGTCGCTTCAAGGTTCTGGCCCGCGATGGCAACCGGATCACCCGGATCAGCCTTAGGCGCTCTGATGATCAGTCAGGGACGAGCTGAATGTCCGGGCTGAAGCTTGCCATCAGCCCGCTGTTCCAGAGGTGAGCGACAGGAACACATCTTCCAGATCAGGGTCTTCGCTGGTTACATCGAGGATGACCCCACCCGCCGCAGAAACCGCACCCAGAATATCACCTGCCGTGTTCATGCTGCGCCTGTATGTCAGTGCAAGTAGCCCGCTCTCGCGCTGTTCCTGCCGCACCTGAGGGGGCAATTGCAGGTTTTGCAAGGGCTGTTCCAGCCGGAACAGAAGCGTCTTGGCATCCAGCCGGCCCACCAGTGCCGAGGTTTTGTCGCGTACGATCACCTGCCCATGATTGATGATGGCAATCTCGTCACACATCTGTTCGGCTTCTTCCAGATAATGTGTGGTCAGGATGATCGTCATTCCCTGTTCATTCAGCTTGCGGACATTGGACCACAGCATCTGGCGCAACTCGATATCCACCCCGGCGGTCGGTTCGTCCAGAACAAGCACATGGGGCGCGTGCACCAAAGCTTTGCCCAGCAGCAACCTGCGCCGCATCCCACCCGACAATGTCCGCGCATAGGCTTCGGCCTTGTCCGCAAGCCCGATCATCTCAAGAATCTGGTCCGTTCGGCGCTGGGATTTCGGCACACCATACAGCCCTGCCTGTACCTCTAGCGCGCCGCGCGGGGTAAAGAAGGGGTCCATGTTCAACTCTTGCGGCATCACACCAATGGCAGCGCGCGACTGGCGCGGGTTGATGTCCTGATCAAAGCCCCAGATCCGCACTTGCCCGTCAGTCTTGGTAACCAGCCCGGCAAGAATATTGATCAGCGTCGATTTGCCTGCACCATTTGGCCCCAGCAAACCGAATATGCTGCCCGCTGGAATGGACAAGTCGACACCTTTCAACGCGTCTTTCGGGGCCGCCCCCTTTTGTCCTGCATAGGTCTTGCGCAGGCCGGTGATTTCAATGGCCTGTTGGGTCATCCTTGCCTCGTCTTTCCTTGCCCCGCTCTTGTCGCGGCTTGCGTTTTCAGTATGATGCAGCATCTAAGGTACAAGCCGCTCAGCGACAAGGACAAGACAGATCATGACATCGCCGTTTTCCCACGACGCCCCGGAAACCGAAATCGTCACTGCGATGCGCGTCTGCTGCGATGGCGGCGAAGGCGCGTTGGGGCATCCGCGCGTCTGGCTGTCACTCAGCCATGAAACAGGCGCGGTCGAATGCCCATACTGTGACAAGCGCTTCATTCATCGCGATTACGCAGAAGATAACGCCGCATAAACCGCAATGGACAAATATAAAAAAGGTCAGCCATGAGCAATCGCGAAACGGGCTTTGGAAAAGGCTGCCATCTGCATCTGATCGACGGATCAGCCTATATTTTCCGCGCTTACCATGCACTGCCACCGCTTACGCGCAAATCTGACGGGCTGCCGGTGGGGGCCGTGGCCGGGTTTTGCAATATGCTCTGGCGTTACCTCGGCGAGAATGGCGCCAGCGCCGACGCGCCGACACATGCCGCCGTGATCTTTGACTACTCGTCCAAAACCTTCCGCAACGAGATTTATGAACTCTACAAGGCCAACCGACCAGAGCCGCCCGAAGACCTGCGCCCGCAATTTCCGCTGACGCGCGATGCCAGCCGCGCCTTCAACCTTGCCACGATAGAGATCGAGGATTACGAGGCCGATGACATCATCGCCACCCTTGCCCGACAGGCGAGAGAGGCAGGCGGGCGCGTCACAATCATCTCCTCCGACAAGGACCTGATGCAGCTTGTGGGCGGCGGGGTCGAGATGCTGGATGCGATGAAAAACAAGCAGATTGGCGTCGATGAGGTACGCGAGAAATTCGGCGTCGGTCCCGAGCGCGTGGTCGATGTGCAGGCGCTTGCAGGCGATTCGGTAGATAATGTGCCCGGCGCACCGGGGATCGGGATCAAGACCGCCGCCCTTCTGATCAATGAATATGGCGATCTGGAAACGCTGCTGGAGCGCGCAGAGGAAATCAAACAGCCCAAGCGCCGCGCAGCGCTGATCGACAATGCCGAGTTGATCCGTATCTCGAAACGGCTGGTCCTGCTGGACGACCAGACGCCGCTGGATTTCACGCTCGATGATCTGGAAGTGCGCCCACCGGACGAGAAAGCGCTTCTGGACTTCCTCAATGAAATGGAGTTCCGCACCCTGACGCGGCGTGTGGCAGACCATTTCGGAACCGAACCACCCGCTGCCCCGACCTTATCGCCGACCGCGTCAGAGAGCGATGCCGCGCAGGCTTCGACCGAACAGCCGGATTTCAAGAGCGCGGACTACGTCTGCATCCGTGATCTGGACACGCTCAAGACATGGATCGCAAGGATTGAGGAAATCGGCCATGTGGCAGTCGATACAGAAACCACATCGCTGGATGAAATGCGCGCGGAACTGGTGGGTATTTCGCTATGTATTGACGCAGGTCATGCGGCCTATATTCCGCTGACACATCGCGCCGGCGGTGGGGATCTGTTTGGCGCAACCGAACTGGTCGAGGGGCAATTGCCGCTGGAACAGGTTCTTGAAATACTCAAGCCCGTTCTGGAAGACCCCGCCATCCTCAAAATCGGCCAGAACATGAAGTATGACGCCAAGATTTTTGCAAATCGCGGCATCACGATCACGCCGATAGATGACACGATGCTGATGTCCTACGCGCTGCACGGGGGCTTGCACGGGCATGGCATGGACACACTTTCGGACCGCTATCTGAACCATCAGCCGATTTCGATAAAGTCGCTTCTGGGAAGTGGAAAATCTGCCATCACATTCGACCGTGTCGGAATAGACGACGCGACGCGATACGCCGCCGAGGATGCCGATATCACCCTGCGCCTGTGGCAGATGTTCAAGCCGCGCCTGCATGCCGCACAGGTCACCCGCGTTTATGAAACACTGGACCGCCCCCTTGTGCCGGTTCTGGTGCAGATGGAACGCAGTGGGATCAAGGTCGACCGGGATGTGCTGTCGCGCATGTCGAACGCCTTTGCGCAGAAGATGGCCGGTCTGGAAGCGGAAATCTACGATCTGGCGGGCGAGCGTTTCAATGTAGGCAGCCCCAAGCAGCTTGGCGAAATCCTGTTTGACAAGATGTCACTGGAAGGTGGCAAGAAAGGCAAGACCGGCGCTTATGCGACGGGCGCGGATATTCTGGAAGATCTGGCCGCTGAAGGCCATGACCTGCCCGCGCGCGTTCTGGATTGGCGGCAGCTTTCAAAACTGAAATCCACCTATACGGATGCACTGCAAGATCATATCCACCCGGACACAGGCCGGGTGCATACATCCTATGTGATCACTGGCGCCGTCACAGGGCGGTTGGCCTCAACCGACCCGAACCTTCAGAATATTCCGATTCGCTCCGAGGAAGGCCGCCGCATCCGCACTGCCTTTGTCGCCGAAACAGGCCATAAACTGGTCGCCCTCGACTACAGCCAGATCGAGTTGCGGATTCTGGCACATATTGCCGGGATCGACAGTCTGAAACAGGCCTTCCGCGAGGGGCAGGACATCCACGCCATGACAGCATCAGAGATGTTCAATGTGCCGATGGAAGAAATGACCCCCGAAATCCGCCGACAGGCCAAGGCCATCAATTTCGGTGTGATCTACGGAATTTCCGGTTTCGGGCTGGCACGCAACCTGCGTATTCCACGCAGTGACGCACAAGGGTTTATCGACCGCTATTTCGAGCGTTTTCCGGGCATCCGTGCCTATATGGACGACACGGTCGAATTCGCGAAACGCGAAGGCCGGGTCGAAACACTGTTCGGGCGGCGCATTCACACCCCCGAGATCAATGCCAAAGGCCCCGGCGCAGGCTTTGCCAAACGTGCAGCGATCAATGCGCCGATTCAGGGAACCGCCGCCGATATTATCCGCCGCGCCATGATCCGCGTGCCACAGGCCATAGCCGATCTGCCCGCAACGATGCTGTTGCAAGTCCATGATGAACTGGTCTTCGAGGTGGCAGAAGACGCCGTTGACACAGTAACAGCACGCGTGCGCGAAGTCATGGAGGCCGCGGCCGAGCCGGTTTTGCGTCTGGATGTGCCGCTGGTCGTGGATGCAGGTATGGGCGATACTTGGGCTGAAGCGCATTGATACAGCCCCGGGGCGCTGCCCCGGACCCCGGAGTATTTTCAGCAAGAAAATGAGGTTGGATCAGAGGACTTCGAAACGGTCAACATCGACCATGCCGAAATCGGTGATCTTCAGATGCGGGATAACAGGCAAGGCGATGAAGGCCAGTTGCAGGAACGGTTCCTGCAAGGTGACGCCCAAAGATTTGGCGGCTTTGCGCAGATCGACCAGCGTGGCATGCACGGATTCGTAGGAGTCCAGCGACATCAGCCCGGCAACAGGCAGGGGCAGTTCGGCCAGGACCTTGCCCTGAGACGCCACGACGAACCCGCCTTCGATGTCTGACAGGCGGTTCACCGCCAAAGCGATGTCGTCATAATCGGCACCGACTGCGACGATATTGTGGTGATCATGCGCCACTGTGGCTGCGATTGCGCCCTGCCCCATACCAAAGCCGCGCACGAACCCGGTGGCGATGTTTCCGTTCTTGCCATGGCGTTCCACCACAGCAACGCGCAGCAGATCGCGGGCAGGATCGGGGCGTTTGTCGCCCTGATCCGGCACAATCGTTTCGCGCAGATGTTCAGTAATGATTTTGCCTTCGATCACGCCGATGACAGAGGTTTCCGGCGTATTGGCAGCATGGCGAAAATCTTGCGCCACCACCTTTGGCGCGCGGACCGAATTTCGGGCGACAGGGTCAATCACCTCTCGTGCAGCGAAACTGGCATCGTTTACCACCCGCCCTGCGCACAGGACCAGAGAGGCGCGGCACTCCGCAAGGTTTGGCAGCGCAACGATATCGGCGCGTTTGCCCGGCGCGATCTGGCCGCGATCTTTCAGTCCGAAAGCTTCGGCGGCCGACAGTGTTGCCGCGCGATAGACCGCAAGCGGGTCACACCCCAGGGCGATCAGCGATCGGATCATGTGATCGAGATGGCCGTGCTCGGCTATGTCCAGCGGGTTTCGGTCATCTGTGCACAGGCACATGTAAGGGGCAGTGATTGGCGTCAGCAGCGGCGCAAGTGCGACCATGTCCTTGCTGACAGAGCCTTCACGGATCAGGCAGCGCAACCCTTTCTGGAGTTTTTCGCGCGCCTCCTCTGCGCTGGTGGATTCATGTTCCGTGCGGATACCTGCCGTGACATAGGCGTTCAGGTCACGCCCAGAAAGCAGGGGCGCATGTCCATCTATATGACGCCCGGCAAAGGCATGCAATTTTTCCATACAGCCCGGGTCGCGGTGAATGACACCGGGGAAGTTCATGAACTCTGCCAGACCGATGACTTTCGGATGATCGGACAGGGCGATCAGCGCCTGCGCGTCCAGATCAGCGCCTGCCGTTTCCATATGCGTAGACGGGACACAGGACGACAGGTTCACACGAATATCCATGACGGTCCGCAAAGCTGCGTCAAGAAAGTATCGGATCCCCGCGCTTCCTGCGACATTCGCAATCTCGTGGGGGTCACAAATCGCTGTTGTGACCCCGCGCGGAGCCACGCAGCGGTCAAACTCGAACGGAGTGACCAGCGAGGATTCGATGTGCAGATGGGTGTCGATGAAACCCGGCACCAACACCTGCCCTGACAGGTCGATCACCTCGCGCCCGTCATAGCTGTCGCCAACCCCGATGATGATGCCTTCGGAAATCGCGACATCGCCCTTGAGCAAGGCCCCGGTAACTGTGCAAAGAACCTCTGCACCGCGCAAAACCATATCTGCGGGCACTTCGCCGCGGGCCTGTGCGATGCGTGTCTCCAAGCTCATGTTATCCCCCGAGATTTGACCAAGTCTTATTGTGCAGCCTTTCGGATGCACAAGGCAAGCCTTCAGCCCGGATGTTTGTCCAAAGCCATGTCGTAAAGCGCATAATCTTCTGCATAGCGTTGCTCCAGTCGAGAGCGTAACGCGGGATCAAGGCGGAGTTCCTTCTCGGGCGAGACGTTGAGGCGTCCAAGGGTGATCGTCGTGGCAAGACGCTGGCCAAGAAATGCGACGAATTCGGACATTGCGTCGTAGCGGTACAGGTGGGTCACTGTCTCACCTGTCTTGGGATGGGTCAGGAACCGCGCCTGCTGCCCGACCGCTGCGAAAGCGGGCTGTGGCTCGGCCAGATAGCCATCAACGAACTGATCAAAACTCAACCCTCGCGTGCTGCGCGTCGTGCCGTTCAGCCAGCTGCCGTGGCGAAACCGGAACCAGCTTCCCAACCAATCTTCGGGATGGCGGATCAGCGCGGCAGTTTGCGGCGGTTCATCCTCGAAGATCTGGATGAATTTCTCCATCCGCCACTTGTATCGCTGAAAGGTGCAATGCTTGATACGCGGGTCACCCTGCAAGACCATATCGGCCAGCGGCGCCAAGGCCTGTTCCAGCGCCGTGCTCCCCGTCTTCGGGGTCGCCAGAAGCACCAGCTTATGCTTGAGAAAATACAACATTTTGGAAATGCCACCTTTGAAGTTGTGAGAATGTCGTATCGTGAAGCGGCCCCAAGGTCCACATCTCTGGATTGGTGTTTCGTACCTGACCCAAGGTGGCACAATGAGTGAGTGGTGCAGTTCTTCGGGGGTTTGGCGACATATCAGCATAAAGAACGAAGCCGCGTAGCGTCGGGCCGCGGTGCGGCGATCCAACGTTGAATCAGTAGCGCTTTATGCTGGCCAAATCCGCGAAAGATCAGATCGTTGCACTGGGGGCGGCCCGGCGATGCGCGGCGGCGCTTTGCGCCTTGATTCCGCGCTGCTCAAAGTCGGCAAAGCCCCTCAGATCGGCCACAGAGTATCTTGCATCTAGTGCTGTATCTAGCTGGCGGTGCGCACCATCTGCAAGTTGTCACAGGCGGCTTCGTGACCGCTATGGGCGGTCTTGTCCCAATAGAATGGTGCGACAATCAATTCATAAAGCGCCTTGTAAACGGCCAGTACAGCCAAAGGGAAATATCCGTGCAATGCAGGCAGCCATGGCCGCAAATGACGATGTCCTCGCGAACTGAGCGCCAGAAAACCGACGCTTATCGTCACGGCCTCTGCAAGCAGAAAAACGGTCACAAACCCTATCATGACCGCAGAGCCAAGTTGTGCCTGCAACGGGTGGCCCAACCCGATGAGCATCA
This sequence comes from Roseinatronobacter bogoriensis DSM 18756, assembly GCF_004366635.1. Lineage (GTDB taxonomy): Bacteria > Pseudomonadota > Alphaproteobacteria > Rhodobacterales > Rhodobacteraceae > Roseinatronobacter > Roseinatronobacter bogoriensis. The sequence continues at coordinate 571,569 of NZ_SORN01000002.1, forward strand.
ACCAGAAACTCCAGAGCAAAGGTGCCAACATGAATTGCACCAATGTCCCAAGGAACAAGACCTGAACCCCGAAAAACTGCCAGGCCCCAAGCTGGCGCCATAGCTGCAGCGGCGCGCGCATATGAACAAGCCATGTCACCGCATAGCCCTTCAGCCAGCGCGAGCGTTGTTTGACCCAAGGAATGGCGCGGCAATTTGCCTCTTCCAGCGTCACAGTGTCCAGTAGCTGCGTATAATAGCCGTGTCGTGCCAGCCGGATGCCCAGATCCGCATCTTCGGTCACATTATGCGCATCCCACCCGCCCAGAGAGTCCAGAATGTCGCGCCGGAAGAACAGCGTTGTGCCGCCCAGCGGAACCGCCAGCCCCAAGCGCTGCATCCCCGGCAAGACAATGCGGAACCAGGTTGCATATTCAATAGTGAAACACCGCGACAACCAGTTCTGGCGGGCATTGTAGAAATCGAGCACGCCCTGCACACAGGCCAGATTGGGCGGGCCATTCTGGAAACACGCGACAACCTTGTGAATCTGCGCTGGCTCGGGGGCGTCTTCTGCATCATAGACGCCGATAATCGTGCCCCGCGCGAACAGCATCGCATAATTCAGCGCGCGCGGTTTGGTCTTTAGGGGCGCATCTGGTACTGCGATTACCCGCATCCAGCGCGGCAACTCACACGCGGCCAGTGCGGCGCGCGTGGCATGATCATGTTCTTCCACTACCAGCAGAATATCCAGCAACTCGCGCGGCCATGTCAGGCGGGACAGTCGATTGACCAGTCGCCGGACGACCATCGGTTCATTGTGCAATGGCACAAGGATAGAGACCACAGGCTTGCGTTGTCGTACAAGCTGGTCGGTTGGCCTAAGTAGCGGGACGCATTTCTGCCGGTGGCTGTGAATAGCAAAAGCTGCGGCCAGCTTGAGCAGAGAATTTACCAGCAGAAAGAATGACGCCAGAAAGGTAAGCGACATCATAACGCCCAGCGGATAAACCACCGCCAGCGCAATCAGCGACGCAGCGCACAGGCACAAAACATTGCCAAACCAGCGCGAGTGTAGTTTGCGGCAACTCTCGGCTTCCGACACGCAGGTTTCGGCCCAAAGTTTCATGCGGTTGCGGCGTGTTTTCAGCAAGGCGTTGTGAAGGCAGGCTTCGCTGATGATGACCAGCGCCAAAGGGCCGAACAGCAACTCCAACTCATCACGATGCCTTTCAAAATGTGCAGGACGCGCAGAGGCAACCACGGTCACATCACCGGCGCGCAGCCAAGGCAGGCATTGCAACTGAAGGCAACGCTGCAAGCCCAATCGGTCGATCAGGGTCGGATCGGGAAGTGGCTGGGACTGGGAGAAGTAGCTTGTTTGATACTGGTGCGCCAAAGCAGCGGTTAACTGATCTTCGGTGATCAGGTTGCGGGCGATCAGAATATCGCCCAGATAACCGACCTGCTTTGATTGGTCTTCGAGCGCGCGCAGCAGGTTGTCACTGCTGACCAACCCCATATCCAACAAAATCTGGCCCAGAGGTTTGCGCGATTGGGGTGGTTTGGCCCTGATAGCATGCTCTAGCACGGGCTTGGTCTGTGCGCGCGACGATATACTATGACCATATGCCACGCTGCACCCTATCAACACACAACTTTACTAACGGGCATTAACGGCAAAGTTGGTAAATAAAAGGTTAAGCATGTTGGTGCGCCAAGTCAGAGTGAGCGCGCCAATGATGTGTTGAAACCATCGCTTACAAAGGAATACGACCGGATTGGACGTCAGCCGCGGAAAACTTTCGCGGCCAACAGTACACGCGCCAAGGCGGTGACCAAGCATAGCACCCCAAACCCCAAGGAAAGCGGTACAAAATAGGCCGGGAACAGACAAAGAAGCAGAAAAAATACAATCGTTTCCGTCCCCTCCAGCAATCCCCCCGTGAAATAGAGTGTTTTGACACCATGCGCATCACTGCGCATCTTTTTCTTTTCTGCCAACACAGCGAAACCAAGGAAAGACCCGGCATTCACATAAAAGCTCAGAAGCAGGAAAGCACCAGCGACACCATGCGCCTGCGGGTCAAGAACCACAAAGGCCAGCGGGATTGTCGCGTAAAACACATAGTCACAGGTTATATCCAGATAGCCGCCAAAATCTGTCACGCCGCGCGCCCGCGCAACAGCCCCGTCCAGCCCATCCGCCAGTCGTGAGGCGAGGATGAAAAGTATGGCCACAAAAAACGCTTCAAGAACAATTGCCAGCCCGGCAGCAAGCCCAAGTGCCAACCCGGCAAGCGTCACTGTATCTGCACGCAACCCCATACGTGCAGCGCTGCGCCCAAGTTTGTTAAGGGGCGGGTCAATAAAGGGGCGGATATGACGGTCCAGCATCGTTTCTGCGCATGCCTTTCTGGTTACAATGGTCTTACGTTGGTAAATTGCAAAGGGTTTCAAAAAATAGCGCGACATAGCATATTTGCGCGCCGGGCAAACACAGCGTTCCGCATGATACTGCGACGATGCGTTGAAAGAATATCCCATGTCGGCGAGATTTGCTATCGGCACTCTGACCTTCGTCGCGTTTCAGGTTGGGCAGGAGTGCCATTGACCAACCCGCCAGCCAACACTACCACTTACGCAGGCCCCGTCAGGACCACCAAGGCCCAGTTCACCAAGGATACCCCATGTTTCAGACCTACACCGCCTCTACCCGTCCCGAAGACGGCCCACCACGGCTGGCAGCCCTGCGTATGGCGTTACGGGACCTGGGGGTGGATGGCTATATCGTGCCCCGGGCCGATGCGCATCAGGGCGAATATGTCGCAGCATGTGACGAAAGGTTGGCCTGGCTGACGGGTTTCACCGGATCGGCGGGGTTTTGCATCGTGCTGCCAGATCGCGCGGGGTTATTCGTAGACGGGCGCTACCGCGTGCAGGCGCGGCTGCAATGCGCCACGGATTTCACACCCGTCAACTGGCCCGAAACCACGCCCGCCACCTGGGTTAGCACCGCTTGCGCGGATGGGGCCGTCATTGGCTTTGACCCCTGGCTTCACACCCCCAAAGAGATTGATACCCTGCAAGCGGGGCTTTCGGACAGCAGCGTAACCTTGCGCCCCGTAACCAATCAGATTGATCCGCTCTGGGCAGACCGTCCTGCCGCGCCAATGGTCCCGGCACGCAACTACCCAGAGGCTTTGGCTGGCCGGTCATCGCAGGAAAAGCGCGCAGAACTGGCAAAAGCGCTTCAAAAGAACCGAGAACGCGCTGCCGTCTTGACCCAGCCAGACAGCATTTGCTGGCTGCTCAATATTCGGGGGGGCGACTTGCCGCGTCTGCCCGTCTTGCAAGGGTTCGCAATCGTGCATGATGACGGGCGCGTCGATCTGTTCACCGCACCGTCCAAATGTGCCGATCTGGATCTGGACGAAGGGGTCAGCATCCGTCCGTCCGAGGCGTTTGCGCCTGCGCTGCGGACCCTTTCGGGTATGGTGCGGCTGGACAAGGCCACTGTGCCGGTTGCCGTGGTCGATATCTTGCGTGAAGCCAATACCGACATCTCTTTCATGCAAGACCCCTGCACCATGCCCAAGGCCCGCAAGACCAAGGCCGAACTGGCTGGCGCACGCGCGGCCCATCTGCGCGACGGCGCTGCAATGGCAGAGTTTCTGTGCTGGCTGGATGGACAGGCGCGACTCCTTCTGGACAGCCCCGATCATGTACTGACCGAGATCGACATCGCGCGCCAGCTGGAACAATTCCGCATAGCGACCGGCGCATTGGAAGATATCAGCTTTGATACGATCGCAGGGTCTGGCCCGAACGGGGCAATTGTCCATTACCGCGTGACCGAAGGCAGCAACCGCCGCCTGATGCCGGGCGATCTGATGTTGGTCGATTCCGGCGGGCAATATCTGGATGGGACCACTGACATCACGCGCACCATTGCAATAGGCCCTGTCGGCACCCACGAGGTCGAATGCTTTACCCGTGTTCTGCAAGGCATGATCGCAATCTCTCGGGCACGGTTCCCGCGCGGCGTGGCCGGCAGTCATCTTGATGCACTAGCGCGCTACCCGTTATGGCTGGCAGGGCAGGATTACGATCATGGCACCGGGCATGGTGTGGGGGCTTTTCTGTCGGTGCATGAAGGGCCGCAGCGGCTGTCACGTGTCAGCAATGTACCACTTGCAGAGGGCATGATTCTGTCCAACGAGCCGGGCTATTACCGCGAAGGTGCATTCGGCATTCGCATCGAAAATCTGATCGCCGTGCGCAAAGGAGAAACCCCAGACGGAGGCGATGCGCGAGACTGGCTTGAATTCGAAACCCTCACCCTTGCCCCGATTGATCGCAGGCTGGTGCAGACCAGCATGCTTTGCCCGCAAGAGCGTGCGTGGCTTGACGCCTACCATATGCGCGTGGCAACCTTGCTTCAGCCAATGGTCAGTGAAACGACCGCTGCATGGCTGAGAGAAGCTTGCAAACCCATGTAAATGACCAAATGCGCGCTTTTGCCCGCTTTGCCTTTGTGTGCAGAGCCTGCGATAGTGCGGCGGAACGATAATCGAGAGGAACGAAGCAAGATGAGCAATGTCAGAATTTACCCGGCGGTTGGCAAATGGGTCGTTCGCGCCAACGGATCGGTTATTGGCGAAAGCACCCGCGCGCTGGAACTGCTGCAACGCGACTACCCTTTCGTAATCTACTTTCCGCGCGAGGATATTGCTTCTGCTGTGCTGGACGCATCTGACCGCCCATTTATCTGTGATGACCGTGGGACTGGCGTGCATTTCCACGTCTCCAGCCCGGAAGGCGTGATTCAGAATGCGGCCTATAGCCTGACCGACCCCACGCCGGAAGCCGCAGAATTGCGCGAGTACCTGGCCTTCGATGCAGGCAAGGTCACAGTCGAGCGGGTCTGAACCAGTCAGCCAAGGCAGGTGTTGCGATCATGCTGCCTTGGAAGAATGACTTTGCGACGGGGGCCAGTTCGGCCCCTTTTGCATTACGTGAGAGGGCAAGCGGCAATATCGCTTGCACCGCCCCGCCTCAACTTCGCGCCGCCAGTGCCTCAACCAGAATGTTGCGCAGAACGTCACCGGGCACGTCATCACATACAAAACTTTCGCCGATCCCGCGCGCAAGAATGAATCGCAAGCGACCGTCCTGCACCTTCTTGTCTTGCGCCATCAGCGCGACAAGTGCATCTGCATCAGGCAAATCGCCGGGAATATCGGCCAGATCAACCGCCATACCCATGGAGCGCAGATGCGCGCGCACGCGGCTGGGGGTTTCCTGCGCGCATAACCCCATCCGGGCAGAAAGTTCATAAGCCAGTGCGCAACCGATCGCCACGCCCTCGCCATGCAGCAACCGTTCGGAATAGCCTGTCGCGGCTTCCAGCGCATGACAGAACGTATGGCCAAGGTTCAAAAGCGCGCGCTCGCCTTGTTCCGTCTCGTCACGCGCGACGATCCCGGCTTTCATCTCGACCGACCGGCGTACGGCATATTGGCGCAAGCCCTTGTCACCCTGTGCCAATGCAGGGCCATTGATCTCCAACCACTCGAAAAACGCGGCATCGCCCAACAGGCCGTATTTCACCACTTCCCCATAGCCCGCCAGAAAATCCCGCCTCGGCAAGGTATCCAGCAGGTCGATATCGGCCAGAACCAGGCTGGGCTGATGGAACGCACCCACAAGATTCTTACCGTGATATGTGTTGATACCAGTCTTGCCCCCGACAGAGCTGTCCACCTGCGCCAAAAGCGAGGTCGGCACCTGCACAAAGCGCACACCACGGCGCAGTACTGCCGCGGCAAAACCGCCAAGATCCCCGATCACCCCGCCGCCAAGTGCGACAACAATATCACGCCGCTCCACTTTTTCGTCCAACAGCCATTCGACCGAAGCGCGCAAGCCTTCCCACCCCTTGGTCGCCTCGCCCGGCGCAAGGGCATGTGCGGCGCTGCTGATACCTTGCGCCAACAGGCCCGCCTTCAACCCCTCCAGATGCAAGGCCGCAACGCGGCTTTCCGTCAGCACAGCCACCCGCTTTCGCGCTAGCAAGGGCTGCATCAGGGCACCTGCCTGCGCCAGCAATCCCTGCCCGATCACGACATCATAAGCCCGCGCGCCCAATGGCACATGCACCCGGTCAATCTGCGTCATGTTGATACACCTTCCAGAACATCCGCGCGCGAGGCGAGTTTTGTCAGCACGGCGCGGGCCGTGTCAGCGATGGCATAAGCGGGCAATGTCTCGACCACCAGATCAGCCTTGGCATATAATGGCTCTCGCTGCGCCAGCAGATCGGCTAGGGTCGCACGCGGGTTCGCCGTCATGAGCAAGGGACGGGTCGTTTTCTGTCGCACCCGCGACCACAGCAACTCAAGATCAGCCCGAAGCCAGACGGAAACACCCAAATCCGAAATCAAGGCGCGTGTTTTCGCGTTCAGGAACGCGCCACCGCCGACAGACAGAACACCCGGCGTCCCGCGCATCAACCGTGCAATGACCTCTGCCTCGCGCGCGCGGAAGAAATCTTCGCCATCACGTTCAAAAATCTCTGAGATGCTCATTGCAGCGGCAGCAACAATTTCTTCGTCCGAATCAAGGAAAGGCACCGCAAGCATGCGGGCCAGTTCCTTGCCGACAGCCGTCTTGCCTGCCCCCATCATCCCGACGAGGACAACTGTCTTGTGCAGTTTCATGCCAGTGTCGTCCCCTCGTCATTCAATTTTCAAGTTTTCGTAGCCTGCCTGTTTATTGTCGTGATATTGCGTCATTGTCGACCGGTAAACCCCCAGAGTCATCTCGCATCACAGAGGGGTAGGAATTAAGAAAGGCAGGCCCGAATGCGCTATATTTTTCGTTTTTTGCTGGTGCTGGTGCTGCTGGCCGCAGTCGCTGTCGTCGCATATTCATATGTTGGCGACCTTACCGCGCAGCGCACACCGACCGAAACCCCTGTGACATTGGAAGTGAATTGAAAAGACCTCGGTCACAATATCGCGCCCTCTGGCTCTGTGCTGCATTGATCAGCATTCCCGTTGGTCCCGCTGCCCTTGCGCAGGATATGGGCACACCGCTCAGCGCGATCGACTGGCTGGAACAGGCGATGACTGCGCCGCTGCCCCAACCCGGGGACCCGCAGCCACCGCCTTTAGCGCCTGACGACACGATCATAAGCTTGCCCGCCCCGCATTTCGAAGAAATATCCACCGCGCCGCTGGGCAGTTCGGACCTTGAAACAACCGGCCTGTTCACCGCAGAGCGCGTTGGCCTGCCGCGCGCGCTTTGGGGGCCAACGCCCACGGCAGAGATTATCTCCGCGATCATTGATCTGCCCTCGGACACAATGCCTGCCGCAGCGCGACTGGCGCTGCGACTGCTTATGGCAGAATTTGCGCCCCCCTTGCAAAATATCCCCGAAACGCGCGGCGCATTGCTGCTGGCGCGGGTTGACAAGCTGGTTGAACTTGGCGCGCTGGAACAGGCGGGGCAACTGATCGAAGCCGCACCCGAAACAAGTGCCGCGCTGAATGCGCGTGCCTTCGATATCGCGCTGCTTCTGGGCGAAGAGGATCGGGCCTGCGCCCATATGAGCGGCCAGATCAGTGCGCAACACAGCCATTCTGCCCAGGTTTTCTGCATGGCGCGGCGCGGCGATTGGCAAGCCGCCTATACCAGCTTGCAAGTTGGCAGAAGCCTTGGCTTGCTGGACGAAGCCGAGGCCGCATTGCTGACGCGCTTTCTTGAGGAAGAAGAAGGTGATGGCCAGACAGCACCGCCCCAACACATCACCCCGCTGGGCTGGCGGATCATGGAGGCTTTGGGCGACCCGGTCACAACAGCAAGCCTGCCAGTGGCCTTTGCCCATGCGGACCTGCGGGGCACCTCCGGATGGCGCGCTCAGCTTGACGCGGCTGAAAGGCTGACCCGTGCAGGTGTGTTGCAGCCCAACCGCCTGCTTGGGCTGTATACGCAGCGCCGCGCGGCGGCTTCGGGCGGGTTATGGGAACGTGTCCGGGTGATTCAGCGCCTCGATCGAGCAATCCAGCAAAGAAGTAACGCCGCCATCAGCGAAGCATTGATCGACGCCTGGCCGCTCTTTACCGCCGTCGAACTGGAAGTTGCGTTTGCGCAAATGAAAGTGGACGCACTTTCTGACGCGACCTTGACGCCTCAGGCGTCTGACATCCTGTGGCAAATGATGATGGTGTCACAAGAACCTCATGAACGGGCAATTGACTTGACCCCGGATACAGGCTTGAGACGCTTTGTCATGGCTTTGGCATTGAATGATGACTTGCCTGAGCTGAGCAATTCTTCAATGGCGGGCGCAATACAGGCCGCGTTTTCCAGCACAGAGCTTCCGCAGCAAGTGCAAGCAGCCCTTGACGCTGGCGCCTTGGGGCTGACCTTGCTGGGCGCGTTATCCCAGATCGCGGATGCTGCCGCAGGCGATTTGCATGCGGCAACCCTTGGGTTGCAACGTTTGCGCGCATTGGGGCTGGACCCCGTCGCCCGTCAGATAGCAATCGAATTGTTATTGCTGGAACGGCGCGGATGAAATACGCCGCCGAACAGGATGCGTTGCGCTGGATTTCTACCTTTCTGGAAGCCCACGCTGCCGAGCAAGGTTCTGCACGCAATACGCAATTGGCCTATGCGCGCGACTTGCGCGATTTCGGGGAATGGTGCGCAAGTCGTGGCCATGCATTTGCAAATATCACCCGCGCAGAGATCGAATCCTATCTGATGCATTGTGACGCGCAGGGGCTTGCACAATCCACCCGTGCGCGGCGTCTGGCCTCTATCCGGCAACTGTTTCGCTTCGCCTATGCTGAAAACTGGCGCGGCGATGATCCTGCCAGCCGGATCGCAGGCCCCGGAAAATCCAAAAAACTGCCGCAGACACTCAGCGCGGATGATGTGGATGCCTTGCTTCATGCCGCGCGAACAACCGGGCGCAGCGCGCGCGACAGGTTGCGCAATACCTGCCTGCTTGAACTGCTCTATGCGACAGGTTTGCGTGTCACCGAGTTGGTCAGCCTGCCTGTTCTGGCTGTGCGCGGTGACCCGCGTATGATCCTTGTCCGCGGTAAAGGGGACAAGGAACGTATGGTCCCGCTGTCAGAACCAGCACGACAGGCGTTATCCGCATGGTTACAGGACTGGGACGAACAGGCTGCCGAATTGCGCGCCAAGCGCCGTGCAGAGCCGCGTTTCCTGTTCCCGTCAAGTGGTCGAGAGGGGCATTTAAGCAGGGTCGGTTTCTATCTGATCCTGAAAGACATTGCGCTGGCAGCCGGGTTGGACCCGACACGCATCAGCCCGCATGTGTTGCGCCATGCCTTTGCCACGCATCTTCTGGCGGGCGGGGCCGATCTTCGGGCAATACAAACCCTTCTCGGTCATGCCGATGTTTCGACTACAGAAATCTACACCCATGTTCTGGAGGAACGGCTCAGGACACTGGTGCTGGATCACCACCCGCTCGCAAAGCCATGAAGTTCAGGACCGAGCGCGCGGCGCGCAGTCCGGGTGCCTCTTTTCCCTGTCCCAGCCGGGTCATGGTCACCCGCATCGCCTGATGCTGCGCATCGCGGGCGGATGGTGTTTCAATCAGGGCTTTCAACGCGGGTGCAATCTTGTCCGGGGTGCAGTCATGGCCCAGAAATTCCGGCACGGCGCGCGTCTCTGATACCAGATTGACCAGAGTGACCGTGTCCAGCCGGATCAATCGCTTCGCCAGAAACCGCGTCAGCGGGTTCACATCATAAGCAATGACCATAGGCGTTTCACTCGCCGCAAGCTCTAACGAAACAGTACCCGAAGCAGCCAGCGCCAATTCTGCCGCAGCGAATGCCGCGCGTTTCTCGATCTTGTCGGTCAGAACATGCGCAGAGACTTTCCAGCGCGCGACTTCGGCGCGCATTGCATCGGCCTGAGACAGGACAGTTGGAACCAACACCTGCATGCCATCGGGGACCACCTTTGCCAGCGCCGCCCCGAAACGTGGGGCCAGCCGCGCAATCTCGCCCCTGCGAGAGCCGGGCAAGGCCAGCATGATCCGGCCAGAAAAACGCGCGCGCAAGCCCGCTATCTCTGATTCAGAAGCGCGTGGCTCTGACACAACCGGGTGGCCAACAAAATCGCAACTCATGCCAGCGGCATGCATAAAGGGCGGCTCGAACGGAAGCAGGGCCAGCACGTGATCCACCAGCGGTGCCATGCGCGCAGCCCGCCCCGGACGCCACGCCCAGACCGACGGGGCGACATAATGCACCACCGGCAGATCAGGACGCGATTTGCGCGCAAGACGCAGCACGCGGAGGCAGAAATCTGGGCTGTCTATCGTGACGACAAGATCAGGCTGGTGTTCCTCTATCGCGGCGGCAGTCTGCGCGATGCGCTGGCGCAACAAACGAATGCGCGGCAACACCTCTGCCAGCCCCATCACTGACAGGTCCGACATCGGAAAGAGAGAGGACAGCCCTGCGCCTTCCATCCCCTCGCCGCCGATTCCGGCAAAAGTCATATGTGGATCAAGTTCGGTCAATCCCGCCATCAAAGCCGCGCCAAGCTTGTCGCCCGACGGCTCGCCTGCGATGATGAAAACCTTCACGCGCCCTCTCGTGCCCAAAGGAACAGGCCAAGCGCATTGGCACGCGCAACCATCTCGTCACGGTCGATAAGCAACACGCCACCCGCCTCAAAGGCTATACCACGCAGCCCGGCAGAATGGGCCGCCAGAACCGTTTCCGGGCCAAGCGCGGGCAGATCAATACGACGGTCCTGCCCCGGTTTGGGCGCCTTGCAGAAGACCCCGCCTTCGGGCAGTGCAAGGTCACCCGCACGCAATTCTGCCAGATGTGCCAGCATCGCATCTGTTCCCGGCAACGCCTCAAGTGCCAGACATTGGCCGCGCGACACAACGCAACCTTGCCCAACATCCGCGGCACCTGTCATGCGCAAGATCTCGAAGCCGCGCGCGGCATCTTGCTTGTCCGCGCCCTTGGGTTCAACGTTGCTCAGCATTGACGCCGGCGCGACCAGATCGGGGCAAATATCCTGCGCGCCAACCACATCCAAGCCCCATTCGCCCATCAAAGCAATCACTTCGCGCAATGTGCCATCATCGCCACGGTTCATTGCAGCCATGATGCGCGGCAAAAGCTGCATCGTAGCAGGGTCAATCAGTGCAGGGTCAAGGCGGGGGCGGTGGACGCCACCTGCAAAAACAGCCTGCGTCACCCCCATATCCTGCAACTTGTCCAGAAACGGCACAAGGCGTTCCAGCCGAAAGCGCAGCACATCATCGCGGGTGGAACTCAGGCTTTCAAAGCCTTCCATCTCTGCCAACACATAGGCACGCCCATCGGCCTGAAGATGATCCGCCAGCACATGTGGCAGCCGCCCCCGACCAGAGATCAGAGCAATCTTGCTCATGTCGGGCGCAGGAAGTTGCGCCCCGCCTCGCCCGTAAAGAAGCGCGCGACTTGTGCCACAACATCCGAGTCGGCGTCATTGAGCAGGTCTTGTGCAAGATCCCCCAGCGCGCCGTCTTCAGTGGCAAGGCGTTTGTAAGCGACCCGCAGCGCGGCTATGTCTTCGCGCGCCATGCCGCGCCGTTTTAAACCAATCAGGTTCAATCCGTGCAAAACCCCGTCAGGGCCAGACACCAGACCAAAGGGCATGACATCATGCGTCACCCGCGTCAGCGCACCGATCATGGCCCCCTCACCCACGCGGATATGCTGGTGTAACCCGGCAGAGGCGCCGACGATCACGCGATCCTCAATCGTGACATGGCCTGCAACACCGGCATAATTTGCCAGAATCACGCCATTCCCAACCTGCGCGTCATGCCCGACATGCGCCCCGGCCATGACAAGACAGCCATCCCCCACGCGGGTAATGCCGCCGCCCGCATCCGTCCCCAGATGAAGGGTCGCATTCTCTCTGATCCGGCAGTTCCGGCCCACAATCAGACGCGTCCGTTCACCTGCATATTTCAGGTCCTGCGGCACCTCACCCACCGAGGCGAATGAAAACACGACCGAACCTTCGCCGATCTCGGTCCAGCCAGTGACCAGCGCATGTGGCTTGATCGTCACGTTTTCGCCCAGAACAACCTCGGGCCCGATGATCGCGAACGGCCCGATATTGCAGCCGGCCCCTATGGTCGCGCCGGGCTCGACCACGGCCATGGGATGAATGACAGCGCTCGGGTCAATCATGGTTTGCTCACTCTGCCGCTTGTGTTGATGCGTCGATCATTGCGGCAAATTCCGCCTCGGCGGCGATCTGGCCATCCACCTTGGCGACGCCTTCAAACTTCCAGATCCGTGTTGACCCGCGTTTGACAGTGACATGCAACTCCAGCACATCACCCGGCACCACCTTGCGGCGGAATTTCGCCTTGTCAATCGACATGAAATAAACCAGCGGCGCGCGTTCGCCAAACCCGACCGACAGACCAACCAGCACGGCAGCGGTCTGCGCCATCGCTTCGACAATAGTCACACCGGGCATGATCGGCGCGCCGGGGAAATGACCCTGAAAATGCGGTTCGTTAAACGTGACATTCTTGATCCCGACCGCCGATTCGCGGGCCACCACATCGCGGACCTTATCGACCAGCAGAAACGGGTAGCGATGCGGAATGATCTTCATGATCGTGGTCAGATCGGCCTCAGTCTGGACAGGGGTGGTCATCGAATTCCTTTCCGTCAACGGACGCTGGGCTGTGCCCATCAGTTTAGTCAAACACTGTCGCATCGCATGATCGCGCCGCGCGGTTGGCTGTAGCAACTGGGCCAAACTCTGGCAAGCGCGGCGTCCAAACCTTCAGGGTAAAGCCGCAGGAAAGGGTGCTGGCCCGCCATCGCCAATTGCGTCGTCGATTGCGGCAATAGCCTCATCGGTCATGTCCATCTCAGGCAAGCCGATAATCACGGCACGCGCATCTATCAGCACTTGGCCGCCCAGACTCTCCAAAACGTCCTGCAGGATTTCTGGTGTGCTGGAGAAAAAACGCCTGCGTTCTGATTCTTCGAACTGTACCAGACGCTGACGCTTTTCAGCCTGATTGCGCCGCACGGTTTCGGCCTGAACATCAAAAGCATTCGCCGCCGCGCGAAATGCCTCAACAGTCATTTCATTGCGCAACTCGGTCAGTTCAGCTTCGCGTGCTGTCAGTTCTTCCAACAGACGGTCATTTTCTGCTTCAAGTGCGCGGGATGCAGACTCAATCTCTGCGGCGACCCTTTCGCCAAACAGTGACCCGCGAAACAGGCGCTCATCATCAATAATTCGCACAGAAAGCTGGCCGCCTGCCCCCTGCCCTGACACGGTTTCCCCCAAGGCAAACCCTAGCGTCTGCTGCGCAGGCGAAGGGGCGGGGGACAAAAGTCCCGCCGCCCCAAAGAACACCGCAAAACCTGCGGTCCGAAGCATCAGAATTGCGACACGATCGAGAAGTCAAAATTCTGAGAGCGGTCACGATCCAGTTTGCGCACAGGGCGCGAGAAATCGAACCGCAACGGCCCAAGCGGGCTGTCCCAGAACAGTGACACACCAACGGCCGCACGGACATGCATCTTGTTGTAGTCAGTGCCACCATCGGTCATGTTGATGCCGCCGACGCTGTCCACACCCCAGACCGACCCCGCATCTGCAAAGACGCCGCCACTCAACCCATATTCCTCGGGGGTGCCCAACGGGAATTGCGCTTCAAGCTGGACTGAGAAATACCGATTGCCACCAAGAACGTCGTTGCTGCCTGACGCAAAATCCCGCGGCCCGGAATCACCCGGGGCAAAGCCGCGCATGACATCCGACAATTGATAGCGTTCGCGGTTGCGCGACTTGCCATTGATCATATGCAATGCACCGGCACGGGCATCAGCACGCAGGGTCACATCTTCATTGAAGATGCCCATTTCATATCCGGCACGACCTTCGGTTTTCACATAGCGACGGCTTTGGTTGCCAAGGCCGAAATCTTGACTGAAGGACAGGATCGCACCTTGTGAAGGGTCAATCCCGACATTGCGTGTGTCGAATGTATAGGTATATCCCAGCGACCCGGTGACAGCCGTTCCGGCATCTGCATCATCTTGCAGGCGCTGCGAAGGGTTCCCGGACAGCCCCGACAAACGGTCCAGAACAAGACCCTGCCGCAGTTGAAGCCGCGCATATTCAGCAACCGGAAAGCCGATCGAGTTGTTCAGGAAACCTTCGCGCGTATCGAAATCCGAGAAGAAGGATTTTGTCTCACGGTAGCCAATGCCAAGCGAGTAGCGCAGATCACGGCCAAACAAGGCTGGTTCGGCAAACTGCAAGGAAATATCGCGTGACCCCTTGACCGTATTGAAGCTGACCGCAACCTGTTGACCGCGCCCCAGAAAGTTCTGCTCAGAGAAGGAAATACCGAACCCGATCCCCTGCGCGCGGCCATAACTGACCGAGAACCCAAGAGAACCGGTGGTCGTCTCTTCAACCTCGACATCGACAATTGCCTGATCAGGCGCACTGCCGCGCCGTGTATCAACATCGACATCCGAGAAATACCCAAGCGCCCGGATACGTTCGGCAGCTTCGCGGATTTCACGCGGATTCAGTGGGTCGCCTTCAGCCGATGTGAACTGACGACGTACAACGCGGTCGAGCGTGGTCGTGTTGCCCTGAATGTCGATACGTTCGACAAAGACGCGTTCTCCGCGCACGATAGCGAATTCAACATCAATCGTCTGGTTGCGGTTATCGCGCGTGAATCTGGGTTCTGCACGAATAAAGCGCAACCCGCGCTGCTCTGCCAGACGTTCGATGCGTGCGATATTCTGGTCAAGGACTGTGGGCGAGAAGATTGTGCCGGGGCGCAGGCGCAATTCACGCTCATAATCGGCAGCGTCAATCCCCTCGACTTCGCTGACGACAGAGACATTGCCGAAACGATACTGTAACCCTTCGCGGATATTAAACGTCAGGAAGAAGCCATCCCGCTCTCGCGCGAGTTCAGATGTCACTGAGAGGATTTCGAAATCGACATATCCGCGCGACAGGTAGAAATCTGTCAGCAACTGACGGTCAAGGCCGATACGCTCGGCAACAAAAGTATCGCGCTGTACCAGCCAGCGAAACACGCCAGCTTGTTTGGTGTTCAACACCTGACGCAGGCGATAGCTGGAATAGGCGCGGTTGCCGACGAAAGACAGACGCTCGATTTCGACAACATTGCCTTCACGAATCTCGAAAGCCAGATCAACACGGTTATTCCCGCGTGGGATGATGCGCGGGGTAATCTCAGCCGCGCTGCGCCCACGCTGGGCGTAAAGCTCGGCAATGGCCCGCGCATCCGCTTCCACCTGAGAGGGCGACAGGACGCGGCCGGACCGCGTCTGCACAATCGGCGTGATGTCTTCGTCATCAATGCGACGATTGCCTTCAAAATTGACGATATTGATGATTGGATATTCACTCACCCGGATCAGCAGCGTGTTGCCTTGCGGCACGAATTCCACGGTTTCAAACAAACCCGAAGCGGCGATATTGCCATAAGCCGCGTTCAACTGCCCGGCGCTGACAGTCTCTCCGCGACCGAACCCGGCCAAACCGAAGAGGGTGGAATCATCCACACGGATATTTCCTTCGATGGCGATGTTATTGAACCGATAGGTTTGCGCGTCAGCAGGAGTAACAAACGCTGCGTTAGCCAATGCAAACAAACAAAAAACCACCGCTGAAAAGACGTGCAGGCGTCGCGCCCCACCCCTTTTGCGCGATGGCAGCATCGTGTGAATTCCGCGCATATCGGGCCCCGTATTACCGCTTTTTTATAGTGTCGTGAGTATCGGGTAACGGGGGCGTTGTCAAAGCAATCAAGCTGATAAGACGCTGCATCTGTTGGGTTGTTGTAAATTGACCCTAGCGCGTGCAGAGATCGGCGGGTGCGTACGCCCCGCGCATCCATTCAGGTTAAATTTTTCAATCTTTGCGCTTTATGCTGTACTGTCGAGGCGCGATCAGGGTGCAAGACCCAAAAGCACTGCCAGTATACTGGCCACAGCCATTCCGGCGAAGATCAGGCCTATCGCAAACACTTTACTGGCGACATTCAACCAGATCAGGCGGAAATTTTTAATCTCTTCGTCGATATATGCCATGATATTCTCCTCGCCGTAGTGATGCCCGTCAAATCGGGCAAAACTACGGCAAGAAAGTGGAGTATTCTGGGGAGCGTTATACCGCAGTTACGCGTGCACCGATAACCGCCAACAATCAGCATTTCGGACCGATTCCAAGCGAGGCATCGCCGTCTTAGCGGACATCCAGCCTTTCACCAAGCTGTCCACCCACAGCGCGACCAGAAAAAGCCCGACTGCCTTCGGTTATCGGGACTTAGCCAATGAGGGCTAGCATGTCAGGTCATTGAACAACGCGAAAGCGAACAGGGTGAGCACCAGCGCCAGACCGACAGTTATCAGGATCTGCATCGCCTTGTCGCCAGCCGGCCTGCGCATCACCGCCTCATAGGCATGAAACACCAGATGGCCCCCATCCAGCGGCGGGATCGGGAAAAGGTTCAGCAGGCCAATAGCAACCGAAAGCACTGCTATGAACCAGACGAATTCAATCAAACCATCGCTGGCCATGGCCACCGACGCCTCGGCAATTCCGATAGGACTGGACAGATTACAGGTGCTGATTTGCCCGATAATCATGTAATACAGCCCCTCGACCGAGGTGCGTATAACACGCCATATCTGCTGTACTGCAATCCCGGAAGCCTCGACCAGTCCCGGTGTGCGGGTGCCATATTCGAAAACCGCGCCGGATGTCAGACCGATCAGATAGCGTGTCTCAAAGCCGCCATCTGCAAGTGGCAGGTCCGTGCTGCGCGGGGTCATCACCAGTTCCAACTCGCGCCCGCCGCGCCATACGTTCAGGTCCAAAGGCGCCCCGCCTGACTCTGCGACTAGCTCACGCAATTCAGCAAAAGTCGCAATTTCTGTGCCGTTGATGGCGGTAATCACGTCTCCGGGCTGCATCTGCGCTTCACGTGCCGCGGATTTCAGGGCAACACTTCCCGCCAGCGGCGGTTGGGGATGCGGACCTGTCACATCTATTACGCGGCCCGCACGCTCGACAGTGTAGCGCAGAACCGACTGCGCGGGCATGTCTTGTGCGCTGCGCAGGAAATCGGCAAGGGTTTCTGTCTCCTGCCCCTCAACAGCGAGAATGCGGTCACCTGGGGCCAATTCGAAGGGCTGCGCAGGAAGGGCCGTAATCTCACCCACCACAGGTTCGTCCACCGCCACCCCTTCATACATGAGAAGTGACGCGAAGACGAAAAACGCAAAGATGAAGTTGAACATAGGCCCAGCAGCAACTGTCGCGGCCCGCGCCCATAGCGGCGCGCCATGCATGGTGCGTCGGCGCTGCGCGGCATCCATCTCGGCCATCCCGTCAGCATCCTTGCCGGAAGTGGCACCGCTATCGCCTGCGAATTTAACGTAGCCCCCCAAGGGAACGGCCGCGATCTGCCAGACTGTACCGCGCTTGTCTGTGCCTTTAAGAAGAACAGGCCCGAACCCTATCGAAAACACATCCGCATGAATACCGGACCAACGCCCGACGATATAGTGGCCGTATTCATGCACCGCGACAATGATTGACAAAACAACAACAAAAGCGGCAATCGTATAGAAGAAGTTACCGAAACTCGGCAGCAGTCCGATCAGGTCCAAACTCTTTCCCCTTGTGTGTTTCGCGTCAGGTCAAGCCATCTGCTTGGCGATGCGTGTCGCTGTATTCCTGGCTATCTGGTCCATTGCCTCTACTGTTTCAAGCGCTTCTATGGCGTCAGTAAGGGCAGAGTCGGACAAAAGAGTGTCAATTGTCCGCTCAACCAACACAGCCATGTCCGCAAACCCGATGTGACCGGCAATGAACTGATCCAGCGCGATCTCTTTCGACGCATTGAACGCCGCCCCCGAATGACCGCGCAAGTCCATCACTTCGCGCGCAAGGCGAAGGGCAGGAAAGCGTTCGGCATCGGGTGCCTCGAAACTCAACTGCGCCAGTTGCGCAAGTTCCAGCCGCGCGACTGGCAGGGCCGCACGGTCTGGCCAGTTCAGTGCATAGCCGATTGCATGGCGCATATCCGGCGCGCCGAGATGGGCCATCAAGGCACCATCGCGAAACCCGACCAGCGCGTGAATGATGGATTGAGGGTGGATGATCACCTCGATCTGATCGGGGTTAAACCCAAAATATTCACGGGTTTCAATAAGTTCCAACGCCTTGTTGAACAGGCTTGCGGAGTCGATCGTGATGCGTTGTCCCATTGCCCATGTCGGGTGCGTCCCGGCCTGCGCAAGGGTTGCTGTGGCCAGTTGCTCCTTGCTCCAGCCGCGAAACGGCCCGCCAGAGGCCGTGATGATCACCCGCTCGACCGCTGAAATCTCTTCACCGGTCAATGCCTGAAACACCGCCGAATGCTCGCTATCGACAGGCAGGATTCGCGCGTTGTGTCGTGCGGCCTCGCGCATCAGAAGCGGGCCAGCAGTGACAAGGGATTCCTTGTTTGCAAGGGCGAGTGTCGCCCCTTGCGCCAAGGCCCGGAAACCAGGCGCAAGCCCCGCCGCACCGACAATCGCGGACATGACCCAGTCTGCGGGGCGTTCCGCCGCTGCGATCAGCGCATTTGTTCCCGCCGCCACCTCGATCCCGCTTCCCGAGAGGGCTTGCTTCAATTCCTGGTAGCAATCGTCATATGCCGTGACCGCCAATTGCGCGGACAGGCTTCGCGCCTGATGGGCAAGCCGCTCAATATTGCGCCCCCCCGTGAGGGCTACTGTCTTTATATCATCACGACGCGAGAGCAGATCAAAAGTGCTTTCGCCAATAGACCCGGTCGCGCCAAAAACGGAAACTCGCATGAAATACCTGTCAGTTCAGCAGCCGGGCGATCAGCCCCGCCTCGGTCAGCACCAGCATCATCAACGCGGCGGCAATCATCGCGTCGAACCGGTCCATAACGCCACCATGCCCGGGAATGAGCGCTGAACTGTCCTTGACACCCGCATGACGCTTGATCGCACTTTCGCCAATATCACCGGCCTGCCCCGCCATCGCAACAAGGATCGATGCCAGCACCAGCCCCGACCCCGCGTTCAGGACCGGCATGAACGCAGCCCCGATGATGGCCGCAAGAATCCAGCCCGCCACTGTCCCCGACCATGTCTTCTTGGGGCTGACACGCGGCCAGAGTTTTGGGCCGCCCAGCACCCGCCCGGCAAAATAGCCCGCCACGTCAGAGCCGATAACAAGCAAGACCAGCCACAGCACCCAGACCCAGCCGAAACTGTCCCGCAATGCAATAAGCCCCAGCCCTGCAAACAGGATCAGCGCCAGATAGGCAGCGGCCATGCCCCGATCCCTCGGAAATCGCCACGCCAGCAGAACAACCGAAAGCGCAAGCGTACCCAGCAACCAAAGCCCCGCAAGCTGCAACCAAAAGACCAGCAAGGCCACAGCGGCCGTCAGGCCCGCGCCTTCGGCCTTGCCGTATGGGGCTGTCTGGTCAAGCATCCGCGTCAGTTCCCAGACCATCAGGCCGCACAAGGCGCACACCAGCAAAGTGAACCATAGCCCACCCGCCCAAACGGCAGCTATTCCGACCGCAGCCATGGCCAGCCCCGACAGGCTGCGATCACGCAAATCTGCAAAACTGCCAGATGTGCCAGTCATTTGAGGACCCCGCCAAACCGGCGTTCACGCTGCCCAAAGTTCTGAAGGATCGTGTTCATGGTCTGGGGGGTGAAATCCGGCCACAAAACCGGAGTGAAGACATATTCGGAATACGCAGACTGCCATAGCAGGAAATTCGACACTCGTGTTTCACCCGACGTGCGCACCACAAGATCGGGGTCAGGCAGGAAATGCGTATCCATATAATCCGAGAGCGTTGCATCGCTGACGTTTTCCGGCTCTAACTTGCCCGCAGCGACATCGCGCGCGATAGCCTGTGTGGCCCGACGGATTTCATCACGCCCACCATAATTGACGGCAACCGTCAGGTGCACGCGATCATTGCCTGCTGTTTCCCGTTCAATCCAGTCGAACAATTCGCGCAGCTTGCAGTCAAGCCGTGTGCGGTCGCCAATGACCCGCAAACGCACGCCTTCGCGGTTCATGCGCCCGGCCTCGCGTTTGACGTAGCGCGCGAATAGCGACATCAGCCCCATCACCTCTTCGGTGCTGCGCTTCCAGTTTTCGGTCGAGAATGCGTAAAGCGTAAGATACTTTATTCCGATATCGGGGCAGGCATCGACCAGTTCGCGCACGCGCTCTGCCCCCTTGCGATGTCCGACCAGCCGTGGCCAGCCACGGTTTGTGGCCCAGCGGCCATTGCCATCCATGATCACTGCGACATGCAGTCGATTTGAATGCGCCGGGTCTTCCGCGTGGCTGGGTTGATCGAACGTCATGACAGTTCCTTCTGGCGGCCCGTCTTCAGACCTGCATGATCTCTTCCTGCTTGCTTTCCAGCGCCTTGTCGACCTTGCTTATATAGCTGTCTGTCAGTTCCTGGATTTCCTCGGACCACAGCTTCTGCTCGTCCTCGCTCATTCCGGCGGCTTTGGCTTTCTTGATCTGGTCCATTCCGTCACGACGCAGGTTGCGTACGGCCACGCGCGCATGTTCGGCATATTGTGCGGCCACCTTGGTCAGTTCGCGGCGGCGTTCTTCGTTCAGTTCCGGGATCGGCAACATGATGATGGTGCCGTTCAACTGCGGATTGATCCCAAGCCCCGATTCACGGATAGCCTTTTCGACCTTGCCGACCATCGACTTGTCCCAGACATTCAACGTGACCATGCGCGGCTCTGGCACGTTGACGGTGCCCACCTGGTTGATCGGGGTCATCTGGCCATATGCCTCGACCATGATCGGTTCCAGCATTGAGGCCGAAGCCCGGCCTGTGCGCAGCGATCCGAATTCGGTTTTCAGCGCGTTCATGGCCCCGTCCATCCGGCGCTTGAGGTCATCCAGATCAATCTCGATTTCATCTGACATGTGGTATCTTCCTCGTGATGTGCAGCATATGTGCTGGCCTTGACTGGCCTTCTAGCGCGACGCTGCTGTTTTTGTAAGCCTCTTGCGTCACATCTTCAGGCATGGACGCGGGTATATGTGCCCTCACCGTTCACAATCCCGCTGAAACCACCCGGTTCATCCAGCGAAAAGACGATGAGCGGCATCTTGTTGTCACGACACAATGCGATGGCCGATGCATCCATCACCTTGAGATTGGCGCGCAACACCTCATCATAGCTGATATCATCGAAGCGTTTGGCGGCGCTGTTTGTCTTTGGGTCACTGTCATAAATCCCATCGACCTGCTTGCCCATGAAGATCGCCTCACAGGCCATTTCCGATGCGCGCAATGCAGCCGCTGTATCGGTGGTGAAATAGGGGTTGCCGGTGCCCGCCGCAAAAATGCATACGCGCTTTTTCTCCAGATGGCGCACGGCGCGGCGGCGGATATAGGGTTCGCACACCTGATCCATCGGAATGGCGCTGATCACACGGGTATGTACGCCCAGTTCTTCCAGCGCAGTCTGCATGGCCAGCGCATTCATCACTGTGGCCAACATGCCCATGTAATCGGCCTGCGTCCGTTCCATCCCCTGTGCCGAGCCTTGCAGCCCGCGAAAGATATTTCCCCCGCCGATAACCATGCAGATCTCGACGCCCATCTCATGGACTGACTGAACCTCGCGCGCGATGCGCTGCACTGTGGGCGGATGCAGCCCGAACCCCTGATCCCCCATCAGCGCCTCGCCCGAGATTTTCAGCATGACGCGCTTATACGTGGTCTGGGGTGTATCGGGCATTGTTGATTCCTTTCAGTAAAGCGCGACAGCCTCACAAGTTGCGACCCACCGCTTTCAACTGGCGGCAAAATGTCGGAAAACGGGGACAGGTTCAATCTGAAAGCAAGGCAGCATGGCTAAAATACCAGACCCGCTTGCGCTGACGCTGGACAGGGTGCTTGAAAACCCGCCAGACATGGCCCATCCGGTCTTGCTGGCTGGACCGACGGCAAGTGGAAAATCGGCATTGGCACTTGCATTGGCGCGCGCGCAGGGCCGGGTCATCGTGAATGCGGATGCGCTACAGGTCTATGATATGTGGCGCATTCTGTCCGCGCGACCCGACGCGGATGATTGTGCGCAAGTGCCGCATTATCTGTACGGGACCGTAACGCGCGGGCAGGATTGGTCCGTCGGGCATTGGTTGCGCGCTGCTGCGAAGGTTCTGGAGCACCATCGCAACGCAATCATCGTGGGCGGCACTGGCCTGTATTTCCGCGCCCTGACTGAAGGCTTGGTCGAGATACCCCCTATCCCTACCCATATCCGACGACAGGCGGATATGTTGCGCGACTCGCAAGGCGCAGAGGTATTGCTGCACCAGCTTGATCCGCAGACCCGCACACAGATCGATATGGCAAACCCAGCGCGCGTGCAGCGTGCATGGGAAGTGTTACAAGCAACCGGAACCGGCCTTGCCGCATGGCAGGCGCAGACGCCACCGCCCTTGTTGCCGCTATCACAGACAACTGCACTGGTCATGCGCCCTGACGTTGACTGGCTGAATGAACGAATCGATTCGCGCTTTGCGACCATGATGGAGCAAGGCGCATTGCAAGAGGCCCGCGACGTCCTGCCTTACTGGTCACCGCACGCGCCTTGGGCAAAAGCTATTGGCGCGCCAGAATTGATTGCCCATCTGCAAGACCAGATATCGTTGTCGCAGGCCCAAGAGGCCGCAACACTTGCCACAAGGCAATATGCAAAGCGCCAGCGCACTTGGTTTCGCAACCGCATGAAAAGCTGGACAGTTCTTGACCAATAGAGTCACCAAATTGCAACGCCCCCTAATGTCTGAGACAAAACTCACGGCTGCGTGAAGGAAATATCTTTCCCTGTCGGGATCGTGGGGTCATCTTTGCCTCTTACAGGGGGTGAAGATGACGATAAACATACCTGAGCAACCAAAACGCCTGCGCCTGATGCAGATCAGCAAACTTGCAGCCGCACCAAAATGGCAACTTGAGACGATGCGCGCCTTGCGCGAACCCTTGTTCCTATGGGTCACGCATGGGCAGGGTCGGATATCTATCGGACCAAGGACACGCGGTTTTCACCCACATAACGCCATTTTCATCCCGGCTGGCACATTGCACGGGTTTCAGGCCATGACCCGTGTGCAGGGCACAGCCATTTATTTCGGTGACAAACACGGGCTGGACCTGCCCGATACACCGCTCCACCTGCGCCTGCGCGATGCGTCACAGCACGCCGAAGTGTCGCAGCTTGTGGATTTCGTGCAGCGCGAAGTGGAAGGCCGCCGACCAAAAGCCGAACAGGCAGCCTATCATCAGCTTGGCTTGCTCGCCATCTGGCTGGACAGGCATCAGGCCGCGAATGAAAGCGAGAATGGGGGCAATCTAACCCGCCTTAACGCAAACGAACGCCTGACCGCGCGCTACGCCTCTCTGCTGGAGCGTGAATTCGGCTCTACGCTGAACGTCACAGATTATGCGACAGCGCTTGGCGTCACACCCACTCACCTGACACGCGCATGCCGCGCAAGTTGCGGGCAAACGGCACTGGATATGATCCAGACCCGCCGCCTTTTCGAAGCAAGACGGCTTTTGATAGAGACAGACATTCCAGTACAGGAAATCGCGCGCAATCTCGGTTTTTCAACGCCCAGCTATTTTTCGCGTGCCTTCTCGCAACAAATTGGTCAGCCGCCATCAAGCTATCGCAAGAAACACGAAGCAAAGACACGCCTGACGCACTAAGCAAAACTGAACGATTGCGATGGTCATTTGCCGCCCACAGCGCGCCGCCCATCGTTACGGCAACGGTCCGAGCAGTAGCGCACCTCATCCCAGACGCGTGCCCATTTTTTGCGCCATGTAAATGGTCGGCCGCAGGCAACACACACTTTTTCGGGCAAATCGCCCTTACGCCGCATTTTGGGCATCAGCCGCTGCGCCCCGTCAGGATAAGAAAGCGCGTTCAGTCATCATCGCGCACAATCATTCGCCCGTCTTCCCAATCCCCGGAAAGGACTTCGCCCGAGGCGTAGCGCAGCACGCCAGAGCCGTGGCGCTGACCGTTCAAGAACTCACCCTCATACACATCACCGGTTGAATAGGTCGCGATCCCCTCCCCCGTGATTTGTCCGCCAGTCCATTCCCCTTCATAAATAAACCCGTCGGTCAGCTCGATCCTGCCTTGCCCTTCACGCGCGCCTTCAGTGAACTGGCCCTGATAGACAGAGCCATCGGGATAGATCATCTCACCCTCTCCATGCAACTCGCCCCCGGCAAAAGCGCCGGTATAGACGCGACCATCGGCAAAATTCATGACGCCTTGCCCCTCTGACAGGCCGCGGACAAATTCGCCTTCATAGACGGCCCCATCCGCGAAAACAGCGCGGCCCTGCCCGTGAAACTGGCCCTCGCTCCATTCCCCTTCATATGTAGCGCCATCGGCGTAAGCAATGGTGCCCTCACCATCCGGCAGGCCCGCACGAAACTGGCCTGTATAGACCGAACCATCAGGCTGCTCCAGCCGCCCTTCGCCTTCGATCTGCCCTGCGACCCATGTGCCTTCGTAAAGGTAGCCGTCCGGCCCACTCAGCCGCCCTTCCCCGTCACGCATGTCATTGACAAATGTGCCTTCAAACACCAGCCCATCCGCCTGCTGGACCTGCCCCGGACCTTCGCGCAGCCCCGCACGGAAGCTGCCTGTAAAAACATCCCCATTGGCCTGACGCAACTCTCCTTCGCCATGCAATTGGCCTTCCAGCCAAGCCCCCTCGTAGCGCAACCCATCCGGGTTGGTCAGAACACCTGTGCCATGTCGCTGGTCAGCCAGCATCTGCCCTTCATAGATACTGCCATCGGCATAGGTGATACGCCCCTGCCCTTCACGCAGCCCATCGACCCATTCCCCTTCATAGCGGTAGCCATCAGGGCGCGTCAGCACGCCTTCACCATGTGGTTGGCCATCCATGAAACTGCCCACATAGACCGAGTCATTGGCATATTGGCGTTCTCCCTGCCCCTCTATCCGGCCCTCGACCCAAGCGCCTTCATAAGTTGACCCGTCGGCGAATGTCATCACGCCCGTCCCATGCGGGCGGCCTTCGGCAAAAGTCCCTTCATAGATCGCGCCGGAAGGGTAGCGCGCTACCCCGGTTCCGCTGATCTCTCCATCAATCCATTCGCCGGTGTATTCAAATCCATTCGGCAGCCGATATGTGCCCTGACCATGCTGCAACCCGTCGCGGAACTCGCCTTCATAAATGCCGCCATCTTCATATTGACGGGTCATGACCCCATCCGTCTGGGCGATAGCAGGCACTGCCAGACCCAAGCCCACGGCCAGAAAAATCGCACGTGAAAAACCACAGCCTGAGGACATGATGCAGATCTCCTTCTATTTCGGGGCCAAGCCTATTGCGGGGCGCGCAGGCTGGCAAGAGGTTTGGGGTCACGCGGCAGGCATAGGATAACAGAGGACGCGCGTCACAGCCGAGTCTGCGGGAAGCCCCCTCTTTCCTTGGACAGCCAGCGTGATATGTGGGGCGAAATGTTTGCCCGCAAAGGCCCCCCTGACATGTCTGATCGTTTTCGCCTGACACTTGCACAACTCAATCCCACCTTGGGCGACATTGCTGGCAATGCAGCCAAGGCGCGCGCGGCGTGGACCACCGCGAAGGCCGAAGGTGCCGATATGGTTGCGCTGCCAGAAATGTTTCTGTCGGGCTACCAGACGCAAGATCTGGTCTGGCGGCCCGCCTTTCAGGCAGATTTACGCGATGCGCTGGAGGCTTTGGCACAGGACTGTGCCGACGGGCCAGCCCTTGGCATAGGCGCTCCACTGGTCGAGAGGGGTGCGCTGTTCAATTGCTGGGCGGTGCTGTCTGGTGGCAAGGTTGCAGCGACAATCCGCAAACACCACCTGCCCAATTCTTCGGTTTTCGATGAAAAACGCCTGTTTTCTTCTGGTGAAATTTCTGGCCCCTATCGCGTTGGCCCGATCCGCATCGGCTCTCCCATCTGCGAGGATGCGTGGCTGGAAGATGTGGCCGAGGCACAGGCGGAATCGGGGGCCGAGATGCTGCTGGTTCCAAACGGCTCTCCTTACGCGCGCGGGCGGTATGACACCCGCATGACCCATATGGTCGCGCGGATGGTCGAGACAGGCTTGCCGCTGGTGTATCTCAATCTTGTCGGCGGGCAGGATGATCAGGTGTTTGACGGTGCGAGTTTCGTGCTGAACCCCGGCGGCAAACTGGCGCTGCAACTGCCCGCACATGAAGAAGCGATTGCGACGCTGAATTTCACACAGACAACCGAGGGCTGGCGCGCACAGGTGGGCACGCGCGCCCACCTGCCGGATGCGTGGGAGCAGGATTACCAAGCGATGGTCGTTGGGCTGCGCGACTACTTGCGCAAATCCGGCTTTAACAAAGTTGTGCTCGGCCTGTCAGGTGGGATTGATTCGGCGTTGGTTGCCGTCATCGCGGCAGATGCCATCGGCCCACAAAATGTGCATTGCGTGATGCTGCCCTCGGAATACACCTCGCCCCATAGCCTTGAAGATGCATCGGACCTCGCCCAGCGCGTGGGTTGCAAGTTGGATGAAATCAGCATCGAAGCGCCGCGCACCGCAATCGAGGCCGCATTGGCACCACTTTTCACTGGCCTTGCCCCGGATGTGACCGAAGAGAACATTCAGTCCCGTCTGCGCGGAACACTGTTGATGGCCCTGTCGAACAAGTCGGGCGCCTTGCTGCTGAGCACAGGCAACAAATCTGAACTTGCTGTGGGGTATGCCACGATCTATGGCGATATGAATGGCGGCTACAATCCGATCAAGGATCTTTACAAGACGCGTGTTTTTGACACCTGCCGTTGGCGCAACGCCAATCACCGTGACTGGATGGCCGGCCCTGAAGGTGAAATCATCCCGACGCGCATCATCGACAAACCCCCATCTGCGGAATTGCGCGCCGATCAGCGTGATGATGACAGCCTGCCCCCCTATCCAGAGCTTGACGCCATCCTCGAAGGTTTGATGGAACATGACCTGTCCGTTGCCGACCTTGTCGCGCAGGGGCATGACCGTGCAACGGTCAAACGCGTTGAACATCTGGTCTATATTTCTGAATGGAAGCGTCATCAGGCCGCGCCCGGTCCACGGCTCACCATGCGCGCCCTGTGGCTGGACCGGCGTTACCCCTTGGTCAACCGCTGGCGCGACACACGCTAGAGCTGCGCCGCAGATAGAGGAACCCCCGCTGATCTGATGACAGCTTCAAAGCGTCACATAAATCAAGGCGATCGGCCCAAGAGCACTGCATCGCGTCCCAGCACCGCCGAAGGCCGATCACACCCGCGCTACAATACGCCATTGATCGTTGCATTCGTGCTTTAAGGGCTGTTGAAACCACATGTTTGGTGTAGGATGGCGCCGTACAGGCGGTCGTCTGTGTATACCTGACGGCAGATCAGGACGTCCAAAATGCGGAGAGAGGCAGAATGCGCAGTGTCACGTTTCGGTTTCTGGGCCTTGGGCTCGTTGCAAGTGTCGGCCTTGCGGCCTGCATGAATGGCGAAAACGCCACGTCGTCACGCGCCGACCCGGCGACATCGCGCAGTGGACAGATCGTCGAGCGCGACATTGAAGATGCCAGCGTATTTTCACGGCGCGAACCAGCGCTTTGGGACGGACGCCCATCGCTTGGTGGCGCATGGGTTGCGCATCCCGATGCAAAGACGCCTGAGCGTGTGATTATTCGCAACATGACCAGTGGACAGGAAACGATCGGGGCACTGTTCCGGCGTGAACGGATGAACCCCGGCCCCGCCTTTCAGGTCTCTGCAGAGGCGGCAAATGCCATCGGGATTCTTGCTGGCGCACCGACAGAGATTGAAGTCGTGGCCCTGAGAACCGAAGAAGTCCAGATCGCGGCGGCAGCAACACCTGCCGCAGAGGCCGGACCGGCAGGGCAGCCCGAAGCAGAACAAACACAGCAGGTGCAAGCTGCCAGCCCCGAAACACCCGACGGAGAAGATGGCCCCATGGTCGCGGCGGCGTCACAGGAAACCCGGCAGTCGCGCGGTGGCTTTTTCGGTCGGATATTCGGGCGCGGCACCACAGAAGCGCCTGCAACAGACCAGATTGAAACACAATCGCTTGATGACCAGATCGCAGCAGCACCACAGCCCGATACTGCGGCGGCGCAACCTGCCCCACAGCCTGCCCCGCAAGCGGCCAGCACATTGGAACGCCCCTTCATCCAGTTGGGTATTTTCAGCGTAGAAGCCAATGCACGCGGTGCAGAGGCAACTGCGCGAGATGCCGGGCTTCCTGCGCGAACAGTCGAAGGGCAAACACAGGGCAACGCCTTCTGGCGCGTTGTGATCGGCCCGGCGCAAACACCGACCGAACAAAGCCAGATGCTTGCGCGCGTCAAGTCGTTGGGCTTTACTGACGCCTATACCGTGCGCCGCTAAGCGCCACTCAAGCTTCGGGGAACACAGACATGAACAGAACCCTACGGCAAGCAGTTGCCATTTCCTGCGGTGCGTTGGTTGCTGCCATTAGCCTGCCGGACCAGATCTCGGCCCAGGCTGTCGGCGGCTTTGAAACCAACGCCAGCTCAGCCTATGTGCGCGACCTGACCACGGGCACAGTGTTGCTGGACAAGGCCGCAGATGTCCCCTTGCCGCCGGCTTCCATGTCCAAGCTCATGACATTGCTGATGCTGTTCGAAGCCATTGAGGAAGGGCGAACAACGCTTGATACAACCTTCACCGTGTCAGAGCGCGCCTATCAGATGGGCGGGTCACGCATGTTTCTGGAACCCACCGACCGCCCAACCGCCGAAGATCTGATCCGCGGCATCGCAGTGCTTTCGGGCAATGATGCAACTGTCGTTGTGGCCGAGGGGCTGGCAGGCACGGAAGAGGCATTTGCGCAACTGGCAACCCGGCGCGCGCGTGAACTGGGGATGCGCAATACCACACTTGCCAACTCTTCCGGCTGGCCGCACCCGGACCATCTGATGTCCAAGCGTGATCTGGGCATACTGGCCGAATATATCATCACCAATTTTCCGCAGTATTACCCCTATCTGGCGGAACGCGAATTCACCTGGAATGGCATAACCCAACCCAACCGCGTGCCGCTGCTGGGCGCCGGTGTCGGGCTGGACGGGTTGAAAACCGGCTTCACCTCTGCGGCGGGCTATTCGCTGACCGGGTCGGTAAGGCAGGGAGATCGGCGGATTGTCTTTGCCTTTGGCGGACTGGACAGCGAGCGCGCGCGCGTGCAGGAAGCTGAAGCGATCATCAACTGGGCGTTTCGCCAATTTGCCAAAGTCAGTGTAGGCGAGGTCGGGGCCGTTATGGCAGAGGCACCCGTCTGGCTGGGCGAAAGCGATTCGGTTCCGCTGGTTCTGGCTGAAAGCGCCGAGATACTGGTCCCGGCCATTGGCACCCGTGCGCTTGAAGCGCGTGTTGTCTATGACAGCCCCTTGCCTGCGCCTATTGTCGCGGGCGAGACCCTTGGAACGCTGATTGTTGATATACCCGAGATGGGCGAGGCGCGCCTGCCATTGGTCGCAGGGGCCGATGTGGCAGAGGGGGGCTTTGGCGTACGTGCCACCGCATCGGCGCAGCGCCTGTTCAATATGGTGCTGGGGTCCGCGCGCGAGGCGATGAATCAGGAATGAGACAGGCAGCTCACGCAGGCGTCTTTGTCAGCTTTGAAGGGATCGACGGGTCTGGCAAATCGACACAGGCGCGCGCCTTGGCAGACCGCTTGCGCGCCCAAAGCGATAACGTGGTGCTGACGCGTGAACCGGGTGGCGCAGCAGGGGCCGAGGATATTCGCCGCCTGCTGGTCGAAGGTGATCCGGACCGCTGGTCGCCTGAAACGGAAATCCTGCTGTTCAACGCGGCGCGGCGCGACCATCTGGAAAAGACCATCCGCCCCGCGCTGGAGGCCGGAAAAATAGTGATATGTGACAGGTTTGCCGATTCCACGCGCGTATATCAGGGGGCTGCACGTGCCAGCCTGCGACCACTGGTGGACAAGCTCCATGATCTGGTGATCGGGGTTGAACCTGATCTGACCTTCCTGATCGACATGGACCCGCAAGCCGCGCTCGCGCGGGGGTTGGCGCGCCAGTCGGGCGAGGACCGTTTCGAGGAATTAGGGGCAGAGTTTCAAACCCGGCTGCGCGCCGGTTTTCTGGCACTGGCCCAAGCGCATCCAGAGCGAATCCGTGTGATTGACGGTGCCCATTCCCCAGAGATTGTCGCTGATCAGATCGAGGCAGAGATGCGCGACTGGCTGCGCGCGCGCGCAGCATGAGCGCGACCGCAGACCTGCCTGCGCCCGACCAGATTGACGGGGCACCGCACCCCAGAGAGACTCCCGTCCTCTATGGTCAGAGCGCGGCCGAAGCCGCTTTTCTACAAGCGTTCAATTCCGGCAGGCTGCATCATGGCTGGCTGTTATGTGGGCCGCGCGGGGTGGGCAAGGCGACACTTGCGTGGAAGCTTTCGCGGTTCCTGCTGGCCACTCCGGCGCAGGATGGAGGGATGTTCGCTGCTCCAGAGCCTGACAGCCTGGACATTCCCGAAGATCACCCTGTGGCGCGGCGTCTGCGCGCGGGCGCGGATGGGGGATTGCTGGTCATCCGGCGCGGACATGATGACAAAGGCAACCTCAAGCGCGACATCACCGTGGATGTCATGCGTAAGCTGCAAGGGTTCTTTGGGTTAAGTGCACCCGATGGTGGACGGCGCGTTGTGATCATCGATGCCGCAGATGAAATGAACCCCAATGCCGCCAATGCGCTGCTCAAGGCGCTGGAAGAACCCCCCGCAAATGCAACCCTGCTGCTGATCGCACATCAACCCTCGCGCCTTTTGCCCACAATCCGGTCGCGGTGCCGCGAATTGCGCCTGTTGCCGCTTGACGCACAGGATATGGGTGCCGCGCTGGCACAGGCAGGGGTCGAGGCTGACAGCGCGGCAATGACGGAATTGTCCGGTGGATCTGTGGGCGCGGCGATCAGTCTGGCGCAAGCGGGCGGAGCCGAGATTTATGCCCAGCTTGTTGCGCTGTTTCAAGGAATGCCGCGACTGGACAGGCAAGCCGCACTTGCCCTTGCTGAAAGCGCCACAGGCAAGGCCAATGATACCCGGTTTGCCATGATCCTCACGCTGTTTGACCTGTTCATGGCGCGGCTGGCGCGCGCAGGGATCACCGGTCCGGGGCCAGAGGCCGTGCCCGGAGAAGCCGCATTATTTTCGCGCCTTGCACCGCATGCCGGTGCAGCCCGCGCTTATGCCGATCTGAGCCAGCGCATGGGTGCACGCGCGCGTCACGGGCGCGCTGTCAACCTTGACCCTGCCGCACTGGTGCTGGATATGGTGTTACAGACCGAAGCAGAGGCACGCAAATTCCTCTGACCCTGATACCCGGAGAGTTCATGTCCCTGCCTCAGATCGTCGACAGCCATTGCCATCTCGACTTTCCTCAACTGGCTGACGAGATTGATGATGTCATCGCCCGTGCACGCGCGGCCGGTGTCACCCGTATGGTGACGATCTGCACCAAACTGCGCGAGGTCGGGCGGGTTCGCGCCATAGCAGAGGCTCATGAGGGTGTGTTTTTCGCAGCAGGCACCCACCCGATGAGCGTTGCCAGCGAGCCAATGGTCTCAGTCGCGGAACTGGTCGCACTGGCCGCGCATCCTAAAATGGTGGGCATAGGCGAATCTGGACTGGATTATCATTACACGGCTGACAGCATGAAAGTGCAGCAAGACAGCCTTCGCGTGCATATAGAAGCCGCGCGCCAGACCGGCCTGCCGCTGATCATTCATGCCCGCGATGCAGATGATGATATGGCCCGCATTCTGACCGAGGAATACCGCGCAGGGGCCTATACCTGCGTGATGCATTGCTTTTCTTCCAGCGCCGCACTGGCAGAAGCGGCCCTTGATCTGGGGTTTTACCTGTCGATGTCGGGCATCGCCGCCTTTCCCAAAAGCACCGAATTGCGACAGATTTTCGCGGCTGCCCCGATAGATCGTATTCTGATGGAAACCGACGCGCCCTATCTGGCCCCGCCCCCCTACCGTGGCAAACGCAATGAACCATCCTACACTGTCCACACGGCGCAGGTTGGCGCAGATCTGTTCGATATGGATCTGGCCAGCTTTGCGGCGGCCACTTCGGCCAATTTCGACCGGCTGTTCTGGAAGGCTGCATGATGGCTGAATTGCGCGCCACAATCCTTGGCTGCGGGTCGTCAGGTGGAGTGCCGCGCCTTGGCGGAGATTGGGGAAATTGCGACCCTGCCAATCCGCGCAACATCCGCCGTCGCTGCTCGCTGTTGTTGGAACGGGTTAGCGATACCGGGCGCACTCAGGTGTTGATCGACACCTCGCCCGATATGCGGGCGCAACTGCTGGATGCAGGCGTCGGTCGGCTGGATGCTGTGGTGTTCACACATTCCCATGCCGATCATGTCCACGGGATCGATGATCTGCGCCAGATCGTCTTCAACACCCGCGAAAGACTGCCCGTCTGGGCCGATGGCCCCACACAAGAGGCGCTTTATTCACGTTTTGGCTATGCGTTCATCCAGCCCGCAGGCTCACCCTACCCGCCCATTCTTGACATGCACACGATAGATGGCGCGATCACGATCAAAGGTGCTGGCGGCCCGCTGACACTGCACCCCTTGCGGCTGAACCACGGCAGCATCGATGCGCTAGGGTTTCGCGTGGGCGGGTTGGCCTACACGCCCGATGTGGTGATGATCTACCCTGAAAGCTGGCAGATGCTGCAGGGGCTGGATCTGTGGATCGTTGATGCCTTGCGCCGCAAGCCGCATCCGACTCATGCCCATCTCGACATGACGCTGGACTGGATCGCGCAGGCAAAGCCCGCGCGCGCCGTGCTGACCAACATGCATAACGACATGGATTACGCGACAATCACCGCTGAAACCCCAGAGCATGTCACACCTGCCCATGACGGTATGGTGCTGACATTGCCCCTGTAACATGCAGGCACTGGCCAATGTCATCTTGCCGGTCTTTCTTGTGATCGGCTTTGGCTATGTTGC
This sequence comes from Roseinatronobacter bogoriensis DSM 18756, assembly GCF_004366635.1. Classification (GTDB taxonomy): domain Bacteria; phylum Pseudomonadota; class Alphaproteobacteria; order Rhodobacterales; family Rhodobacteraceae; genus Roseinatronobacter; species Roseinatronobacter bogoriensis. Next base: position 604,823 of record NZ_SORN01000002.1, read on the forward strand.
GCGCTGGCGCAATCTGATTTCTGACAGTCAGGTGGATGGGGTGGTCTGGTTCACCCAGACCTTTGCGATCCCATGTCTTTTGTTTGTGGCAATTGCCCGGCTGGATCTGGGGCAGGAGTTTAACTGGCGGCTGCTGGTCAGCTTCTACACTGGTGCAGTCGCGGGATTTGCGCTTGGCTTCTGGGGGGCGCGGCTGATCTTCAAACGCGATTGGGAGGATTGCGTCGCTATCGGCTTTGTCGCGCTCTTCTCCAACTCGGTGCTTTTGGGGCTGCCAATCACGGAACGCGCCTATGGGGCAGATGCGCTGGCCCCGAATTATGCGATTATCGCTGTCCATTCTCCGATATGCTACGCAATCGGGATCACCACGATGGAATTGATCCGCAATCGCGGCGGGCGGTTGCGCGATAGCGCCGCGCGGGTTTTCTCTGCAATGTTTCGCAATGCGCTGGTCATTGCCATTGGCCTTGGCTTCATCGTCAACCTGACCGGCCTGCCCATGCCCGGAGTGGTCGATCAGGCGCTGGACATGATGGTACGCGCAGCCCTGCCTGCCGCGCTGTTCGGGCTTGGCGGCGTGTTGTATCTTTACCGCCCCGAAGGCGATCTGCGCACCATTGGTTTTGTCGTGGCCCTGTCACTGGTGGTTCACCCGGCTATCACCCTTGGCCTTTCCTATGCACTGGGCCTGAGCACAGAGGCCATGCGCTCTGCAGTGGTTACAGCAGCAATGGCACCGGGCGTGAATGCCTATGTTTTCGCCAATATCTATGGCCGGGCAAAGCGCGTTGCCGCCTCTTCGGTGCTGATCGGCACGGCTGGGGTGATTGTGACGGGCTGGGTCTGGCTGCAAATCCTGCCCTGAGGGCAAAAGCAGGGCTTTTCTTCAACGCCGCCTCATGGCACCTAGTAGGAAAACCTTGAAAGGCCGCCACAATGACCCCTGCCCCGTTTCCTGCCGCCCGCATGCGCCGTTTGCGCCGGACCAATGCCCTGCGCGAGATGGTGCAGGAAAACGGGTTGAGCACGCGCGACCTGATCTGGCCGGTTTTTATCCGAGATGGCGAGGGGATCGAAGAACCCATTTCCTCACTGCCCGGCGTGAACCGGCTGTCCCTGGACAGACTTATGCCCGCCGCCGAGAAAGCGCACAGGCTGGGCATTCCGGCGATATGCCTGTTTCCCTATACCGACGCGTCGCTGCGCACGGAGACATGCGAAGAGGCGTGGAATCCCGAAAACCTGACCAACCGCGCCATACGCGCGCTGAAGGCAGAGTTTCCGGAACTGATGGTCATGACGGATATTGCGTTGGACCCGTATAATGCCAATGGCCATGACGGCTTTGTCGTGAATGGCGAGATCGTCAATGATGAAACCGTGAATGCGCTGGTCAAGATGGGCCTTGCGCAGGCCGAAGCGGGGGCGGATATTCTTGGCCCGTCGGACATGATGGACGGGCGCATCGGGGCGCTGCGTCTGGCACTGGAAGAGGTCGGCCATCGCGATGTGGCGATCCTGTCCTATGCCGCAAAATTTGCCAGTGCATTTTACGGCCCGTTCCGCGACGCAGTTGGCGCTTCTGGGCGTCTGGTGGGCGACAAGGCGACCTATCAGATCAACCCTGCCAATGCATCCGAGGCACTGGCCTGTGTAGCACGTGATCTGTCAGAAGGGGCCGATATGGTCATGGTCAAGCCCGGAATGCCCTATCTGGACATTTGCCGCGCAGTCAAGGACCGCTTCGCGCGCCCGACATTTGCCTATCAGGTGTCTGGTGAGTATGCGATGCTGATGGCGGCAGCACAAAATGGCTGGCTGGATGGCGACAAGGTGATGCTGGAAAGCATGATGGCTTTCAAGCGTGCAGGCTGCGATGGTGTGCTGACCTATTTCGCACCGCGCATTGCTGCGGCGCTGCACGGCCAAGGCTGAACCGGCAAGACCACGCCCAGTTTTGACCCTCAGTTACCTAAAAAGGTGACATGTCATGGTTTTCGCTGTAAAATAGCGGAAAAAATCGCGCGGTAATGCGCCAAAATAAAAGAGGCAGAGCATGACACATATAAACCGGCGCGCCTTCACGCTGTCTGGATTGGCGGGTATCGCAACACTTGCGGCCTGCGCAAACCCGATTGGTGGAGAGGGCGCATCAGAGCTTGACGCACGCGTAGATGCCGCACGTGACTATTTGCGAAACAATTTTGGCGGTTTAGAAGAATTGTTTCAAAATTCGCGCGGTATTCTTTATATCCCGGTGGTCACCGAGGCGGGGCTTTTTGTCGGTGGGGCCTATGGTCGGGGTGCCTTGCGCATCAATGACGCAACCGTAGACTACTATTCCGCCACGCGTGCCAGCTTTGGCCTGCAAGCTGGCGCACAGCAATACGCCCATGCGCTTTTCTTCATGACGGAACAGGCCTTGTCAGACTTCCGGTATTCCCCCGGCTGGGCAGCCAGTGCTGATCTGCGCTATGCAACCCCCACACAAGGCGGTTCAATGGGGACAGAGACAACGACCCAGTTCGCGCCTGTGATCGCTGTCGTGTTTGGCCAGTCCGGCATTCTTGCCGGGGCCTCACTGGCCGGTGTGAAATACTCGCGCATCATTCCCTAAGCAAAAACGCTCTCCCGTGTTGAAACACGGGAGAGCGTTAAAAAAGCTGACCGCGCTGCGGCCTCTGCGCACACTTGCGACTGTCACGCCTTTAGCGAAGCAATATCCTCGGGCGTGCCAAAATTACGGGTTCCGGTGCCTTTTGCGCTGCGTTTGATCAGCCCTGACAGGGCTTTTCCTGCGCCAATTTCCCAGAACTCGGTCACACCTTGCGCAGCCATCCAGACCACAGACTCGCGCCAGCGCACCGCGCCTGTCACCTGTTGAACCAACAAACGCCGAATGGTTTCAGCATCGCTCACGGCTTCGGCCAGGACATTGGCAACCAGCGGCACGCGCGGCGCTGCAAGCGCCACATCTGCCAAAGCTTCGGCCATGCGGTCGGCTGCGGGCTGCATCAGAGCACAATGAAACGGCGCTGAGACGGGTAACAGAACCGCGCGTTTCGCACCACGCTCTTTTGCGATTTCAACAGCACGCTCGACCGCTGCTTTATGTCCCGACACAACGACCTGAGACGGGTCATTGTCATTCGCGGCCTGACACACATCACCCTGCGCGGCCTCCAGCGCGACTTCGACGACCGCGGCAAGATCCAGCCCCAGAATTGCAGCCATCGCCCCCTCGCCCACAGGAACAGCTTCTTGCATCGCGCGTCCCCGGATACGCAAAAGCCGCGCCGCATCTGAAATGCCCAAAGCGCCGGATGCGGCCAAGGCGGAATATTCGCCAAGGGAATGCCCCGCCACGAAAGCGGCATCATCCAGCGACACGCCTTCGGATTCCAATGCGCGCAACGCGGCAAGCGATGTTGCCATCAAGGCGGGCTGCGCATTGGCTGTCAGGGTCAGATCTGCAATATCACCATCCCAGATCAGGCTTGAAAGGCTTTCGCCCAACGCATCGTCAACTTCTTCGAAAACGGCTTTTGCCGCCGGATATGCCTGAGCGAGGGCTTGGCCCATGCCAATGGTTTGTGCCCCTTGTCCCGGAAAAACGAATGCGCGGCTCATCTTGCTCTCCAACCTTGAAAATCTTGGGACCACATGCCGCAAAGACCGCCCCTGCGCAAGTATCGCGCCGACGAATGACCAACCACAGGCACCGGGCCGCAGATTTACCGGCGGAAATCAGGTCAACACAGCAGCGCCCAACCCAAAAATCGCGGCCAGCATATCTGGCGTCTTGCGCGGTATATCCAAAAAGCTATTGGCCTGCCGATTGCGCCGCGACGGATTGGATGCGCACGATCATCGCGCGCAACCCGTTAGAGCGTTGTGAGGACAGATGTTCGTCCAGCCCCAGCCGCCCAAGCTCTGCCAAAGCATCCACTTTTGCGACCTGCTGCACGGTAAGGCCAGAATAAAGCGCATGAAGCACGGCAATAAGCCCGCGAACAATCATGGCATCGCTGTCCCCTTTGAAGTCAAAGCGAGCGTCAGGGCCATCGCCGTCCAGAGCAGGCTGAATCCAGACTTGGCTGGCACAGCCATCGACCTTGGTGAACGGCGTCTTCAGCGCCTCTTCCATCGATGGCATTGCGCGGCCAAGCTCTATGACATGGCGGTAGCGATCTTCCCAATCATCCAGAAAGTCAAAGGTTTCCGCGATCTCTTCGAAGGCTTCGGTCGCCATGATGTTTGCCTCTCTCTAACCCCTGACAGAGCTAAGCCGCCTTGCCCGAAAGGTCCAGCCCGAAGCGATGCTTTGCCACACGCAGGCGGTGCCGCACCTTCAATTTGCGTCAGGCGTGGTCTGTTACTGTGCTGGGCACTTTTCAAAGCCGCCGGATTACGCTAACCCAAGAGAAACAGTTTTCTTCTGACACACCGAGAGGAACCCCGAATGCAAAAGCCCGTCCTTGCCGCTTTGGCCTTGGTGCTCGCACTCGGTGCCTGTGGGTCCGTCCGGGACTCCCGCTTGAACCCGATGAACTGGTTTGGCCGCGAGAGCACAGAGACATTGGCCCCTCGGGGCGGTTGGGGTGGCGAAGTGGACAACCGTGCATTGGTCACGGTGGTCACGGATCTGGAAGTAATCGCGACAACTGGTGGAGCGCTGGTGCGCGCCAGCGGTGTTACCGCGACACAAGGATGGTGGGACGTGGAATTGCGCCCCCTCAATGACGAACGCCCCATCGACGGCGCGCTCGTCTATGAGTTTGTGGTAGCTGCGCCGCGCGGTCCTACGGGCGTTTCCACCGAAGCATCTCGCACAGTGACCGCAGGGGTAAAGCTGTCAAACAGTAGGCTTGCCGGGGTTCGCAGTATTGTCGTGCGTGGCGCGCAGAACCAGCGCAGCGTCGCGCGCTGAACACGGCTGCAGCGTTATCCGCCCTGCCCCCGTTCCGGGCTTGTCATGTGTTTTGCGCAAAAAAGCGGGCTGACGCTGACCTGCTGGTCACGGACACCCTCAGATTAGCGCGCATTCTCAAAAATGGCGTCAATCATGGCCTGGTTTCCGCGTGACATTTCCAACGGACAGGCAAAGGGCGAGCCATTGCGTGCACTGTCAACAAATGCCTCGATCATCAAGGCATATTGGTTGACGTTGTTGAACCGTTCGACCTGCACAGTGTCGCCCGCCTTCCATTCAACACAGGTATCGCCGTAAACCGGGCCATTGAACGGCGCAGACATGGTGATCCAGCCATCCTGCCCGTGAAACACCATTTGCTGACGCCGCGCCTGCATCATGCCGCAATAGAATGACATGGTGAATCCCGGAAAATCGGCCCAAACACGGGCGAAGATATCAACCCCGTTCTGAAACCTTATATCTGCGAGCAGCCTCTCAGGCTCGGCCCCGGTCACCATACGGGTGGTGATACAGGGATAGACCCCGACATCCCGCAGCCCGCCACCGCCCATCTCGGCGCTGTGTCGGATATTGCTCAGGTCGCGGTTGGTATAGGTGAAGCTGCCCTCAACATGTTCCAACTTGCCGATCACCCCATCCGCCAGAAGTGTGCGCACGCGTTCCCATTGCGGGTGATGGGCGACCATGAAGGCCTCTGCAATCAGCTTGCCCGTCTTCTCGCGCGTGGCAATCAGCGTATCAACCTGCCCGGCCTCTAGCGCGATGGGCTTTTCGCACAATACATGTTTGCCTGCCTCTGCCGCCCTGACAGACCATTCGACATGCAGGTGGTTCGGCAGTGGAATATAGACCGCATCCACAGTCGGGTCATCAAGCAGGGCCTGATAGCTGTCATGCACGCGCAGACCGGGCACAAGTGCCTGAAACGGGGCCGCACGGGCCGGGTCGCGCGTGGCAACCGCCACCAGTTCGGCCCCGCGCGCAAGCTGAATGGCCGGGGCCAGATCTGTCCGCGCAATCTTGGCTGCACCCAGTATTCCCCAACGCATCCTCTGCCCTCCCTGCTTTTGGTAGCGCTACCTTACACCCGCGTTGCGCCGCTGCAACCCCCGCGCCCCCATTGACGCGCGCGCAGTCGCGGCGTAGGGCAAAGGCAACAAAAAGGACGGACGCGATGAACCTGTTTTCTGATATTCGCACGCTTGTCATTGCCTGCCTTGACGCGATGGTACGTGACGGCGCCCTGCCCGCCGGGCTTGATTTTGCCAATGTCGCAGTCGAGCCGCCCCGCGATGCGGCCCATGGCGACATGGCCACCAATGCCGCAATGGTGCTGGCCAAGCCCGCCGGCCTGAAACCAAGAGAGATTGCCGATGCGCTGGTCGCGCAACTGCTGAATGATGATCGCATTGCGGCAGCCGAAGTGGCAGGGCCCGGCTTTTTGAACTTGCGCCTTGCGCCGTCTGTCTGGCAAGGGATCGTCGCCACAGCCCTCGCGCAGGGCAATGATTTCGGGCGCTCCGCGATGGGACAGAACCTTCGGGTCAATGTCGAGTTTGTCTCGGCCAACCCCACCGGACCGATGCATGTAGGCCACACGCGCGGGGCCGTTGTGGGCGATGCGCTGTCAAACCTGCTGGCGTTCGCGGGCTATGACGTGACACGCGAGTATTACATCAACGATGGTGGCGCGCAGGTTGATGTGCTGGCGCGTTCCGCATATGAACGCTACCGCGAAGCGCATGGCATGTCGCCCGAAATTGCCGAAGGGCTCTACCCCGGCGAATACCTGATCGAGGTCGGCGAGGCGCTGAAGGCGGAATTTGGCGACCGGTTCCTTGACAAGCCGGAATCCGTCTGGCTGGAAACCGTGCGTAATTTTGCGACTGAGCGCATGATGATCATGATCCGCGAGGATCTGGCAGCGCTTGGTGTCAGGATGGATGTGTATTCCAGTGAAAAAGCGCTTTACGGCACGGGCGAAATCGAAGCGGCAATCGAACGGCTTAGCGCGCAGGGTTTGATTTATGAGGGCGTTCTTGAACCGCCCAAAGGCAAGACGCCAGAGGATTGGGAGCCGCGCGAGCAAACCTTGTTCCGCTCGACCGCGCATGGCGACGATGTCGATCGTCCGATCAAGAAATCGGATGGGGCCTGGACCTACTTTGCGCCGGATATAGCTTATCATTACAACAAGATCACGCGCGGCTTTGACATGCTGATCGACATTTTCGGCGCAGATCATGGTGGCTATGTCAAGCGGATGAAAGCAGCCGTCTCGGCGCTGTCGGATGGGCAGGTGCCGCTGGATATCAAGCTGATCCAGCTTGTGAAGCTTTACAAGAATGGCGAGCCGTTCAAGATGTCGAAACGCGCGGGCACATTTGTGACCCTGCGCGATGTTGTCGAGGAAGTGGGCGCCGATGTGACCCGTTTCGTCATGTTGACACGCAAGAATGACGCAACGCTGGATTTCGATTTCGACAAGGTTCTGGAACAGTCCAAGGACAACCCGGTTTTCTATGTTCAATATGCCCATGCACGCGTGTGTTCGGTGCTGCGCAAGGCTGCCGAGTCCGGGATCGACACGTCAGACGCGGCCCTGTCGCAGGCGACGATCGCCAGGCTGGACCACGAGGCAGAGCTTGCGATGATGCGCAAACTGGCTGAATGGCCCCGAATTGTAGAGCTTGCCGCCCGCACACAAGAGCCGCATCGCATCGCGGCCTATCTGTCAGAGCTGGCCGCAGAATTCCACGGATTGTGGAATCGGGGCAATGACATCCCGGCTTTGCGTTTCGTCCAAGAGGGCGATCCGGCAACAACTTCTGCAAAACTTGCGCTTGCGCGTGCCACAGGCGTTGCGATTTCTGCCGGTCTTGCTATCTTGGGTGTCACACCAGTCGAAGAAATGCGCTGAAGACGTTACGCGCTGGTGTCAGATACTTTATGCCTGCGGCAACTGATGTCGCGGGCGAAATTATAAAAAGCCGCAAAATGCGGCACTATGGATGGCAATGTCGAGCAGGCATGCTGCCAAATACGTTCAAATTGTGTGTCCGGTCGCAGGATTGCGCCGGGCAACAGTGAGGTTGGCATGAAAGAGAGCAGAGAATTTTCAGCTTGGGGCGCTCGGTCACAGCCGACGCAAGCATCATGGCACGCGGACTCGCAAGGCTTTGGCCCGCCAGATTTCGGCTCTCCCTATCCTGATCAGCCTTATTCTTCTGGCCAATACGCGCCATCTTATTCCGATCAGAACAGGTATTATAACGCACCAGAGCCAAGGCTGAGTCGGCCATCCCATCTCAGCCAGAACCAGTCTTACGCCCACAACGCATGGTCTGCTTCGGGTACGCGCCTTCCACGATCTCGTGGCATGCAGACCAAGGCTGTCCTGCACAGTTTGGGCGCGGTCCTGTCCCTCGCATTGATGATCGGAACGGCAGCTTGGGTCTGGCAGTTGATGCAGCGCGATGTGGCTGGCGTGCCAGTTGTGCGCGCGCTTGAAGGTCCGCTGCGGGTTGCCCCCGAAAACCCCGGTGGACGCCAGGCAGCACATCAAGGCCTGTCCGTAAACGAGCTTGCGGCCTCAACCGATGCCATCGCCACGGGCGACATTATTCTTGCACCGCCTTCGCCGGAACTCGCCGCAGATGACATTGTGCCAACACAAGATACGCCCGCCCCCCCGGTGCGAGAAGTTCTGTCGGACGAAATGCAACCTATTCAGGTGGCGTTGCAACAGGCGCTCGACTCGTCTGAACCCAGCGCTGAACCACTGGGCATCGTGTCGGCCACGCGTCGTGCAGTCACGTCCTCGCCGCGGCCCCCAAGCCGGAATTCAGACGTCATCGCACAAGCCCGGACTGCCGCTGTGGCATCCCCTGCCCGCTCGAATGGTGCGGCTTCTGGCGATGATCTGGCCGCTTCGGTCGCCATGAGTGTGGCAGCCGGAATAGGCACTGTCCGCGATATTGACGTGGACCCCGCATCCCTTGGGCCGGGCACACGACTGGTGCAGCTTGGTGCCTATGATGATGCAAGCAGCGCACGGGCGGCTTGGGACCAGCTTGCACGCAGGTTTTCGCCGCTGCTGGACGACCGTGGCCGCGTGATCGAGGCCGCGCAAAGTGGCGGATCCGTCTTTTACCGACTGCGCGCGCATGGGTTTGAAGATGAACGTGACGCAAGGCGGTTCTGCTCTGCCCTTGTCGATCAGCAAATTGATTGTATCCCGGTCCTGATTCGATGAGCCGGCCCCCCGCGCGCGCCGTCATTTTTGGCTGCGCTGGCCTGCGCCTTTCGCCTGAGGAACGCAAGCTGTTCGCAAAGGCGCAGCCTTGGGGCGCGATTCTTTTCGCGCGCAACATCGCTGACCCGCAACAGCTCTGGGCGCTGACATCAGAGTTGCGCGATGCCGTGGGGCGCGATCTACCAATATTGATAGATCAGGAAGGCGGCCGCGTTCAGCGGATGCGCTCACCCCACTGGCGTGACTGGCCGCCCGCGCTTGAGCAATGCCAGCGCGCGCACGACCCCGCGCGCGCGATGTATCTACGCGGCAGGCTTATCGCATCAGAACTGCGTGCCTGCGGCATTGACGTCAACTGCGCGCCACTGGCCGATATCGCGACTGACCACACGCACCCGGTGCTGCAGAATCGCTGTTATGGCACCGAACCTGCTCAGGTTGTGGCAAATGCTCTTGCAATGGCGCGCGGGTTGATCGCTGGCGGAGTTCTGCCTGTGCTGAAACACATTCCGGGGCATGGGCGCGCACAAGCGGACAGCCATCTCGACCTGCCGGTTATTTCTGCGTCTCATGCGGAATTGGCGCAGAGTGATTTCGCGGCGTTTCGCGGGCTCGCAAACCTCCCGCTTGGGATGACTGCGCATCTGCTGTTCAAGGATATCGACCCAACCCAACCGGCGACATTGTCCCCGACCATGATCCGCTTGATCCGAGAGGAGATTGGGTTTCAGGGCTTGCTGATGACGGATGACATATCAATGCAGGCGCTTGACGGCCCGGTTGTTCAACGCGCGGATACTGCCTTGTCTGCGGGGTGTGACCTTGTATTGCATTGCAACGGTGATTTGCACGAAATGACAGCGCTGGCAGACATCTGTCCCCTGCTGGACGATGCCTCACTTGCACGTTCCAATGCGGCCCTGTCGCAGCGTCGCCCTGCGGAAACCTGCGATCTCGACGCACTTGATACAGAATATGCTACACTGACAGCGTGGCGGAACACAGCAAGAATTTGACCAAACCGGGAATGGAGTCAGGATGGGACTAGAGCCTTGGGACGAGTTGCGAACCGCCCTGCATGTCGCGCGTGCCGGGACGGTCAGCGGTGCTGCAGCGACACTGCGTGTCCATCATGCGACCGTGATCCGCCATATTGACGCACTCGAAGATCGCGTCAGCGTCAAACTGTTCCAGCGCCATGCCAAGGGCTATACCCCGACCGAAGCCGGGCGCGCCCTTTTTGAGACTGCCGCCGAAACCGAAAAACGGTTCGAGCAGCTGGCGGCCCGGCTGCAAGACATGCAAGAGAGGATCTCGGGGCAGATGATCATCACCACGATCCCCGAACTCAGTACCCTTCTGTTACCCGCCATTGCCCGGATGATGCGTGAATACCCGTCCCTGAGGCCCTGCTTGCGGACAGAAGCGCGCGTGTTGCGGCTGGAATATGGCGAGGCGCATGTCGCCATTCGCGCAGGCTCAAAACCACAAGAGCCGGACAATGTGGTTCAGAGCCTCGGCGCGCTGTCGGTCGCGCTCTATGCAAGTGCCGAGTATGTCGAACGCAAAGGGACTGCGCAGACCGACGAGGATCTGCGCGATCAGGATTTCATTTCCTCAGGCGACAAGGACAGCCGGACACCCTATGATCAATGGCTTGCCGAACATGGCAGGCGCGTTGTGATGCAAAGCAACGATCATGCGACCCGCGTGGCCGCTATCTCGGCAGGTCTGGGCATGGGTTTCCTTCCTGTCGGGCAAGGAGAGGCAGAGGGATTGCAACAGATCATGGGCCCGCGTGCAGAGTGGGGCACAGATTTATGGCTTGTCACTCATGTTGACCTGCATCGCAGCCCCAAGGTTCAGGCCTGTGCAAATCTGTTGCGCGCGCATGTAACTGGCCTGACCGTTGCGCAAAACTGAACCGGATCAAACCCGCGTTCAAAACCTATCTGAAATCAGGACCATTTTCCCCTTGCGGGGCTGCCACGACATCATTAAACGAGGCGACGGAGACGTGGCCGAGTGGTCGAAGGCGCTCCCCTGCTAAGGGAGTAGGCCCGAAAGGGTCTCGTGGGTTCGAATCCCATCGTCTCCGCCACTTGCCCCCGCGAAAGCGTTCTCCCGATCCGGCTGCGGCCGGATTTTTCCTTTGTTTTCGAGGGTTATGCGGGAGGGGCTGAGCACCGGCCCCCGCGCCAGGAGGCCCGGAAGCGGTTTCTCCGAGCCGATATTCTCCGGACCTGGACCTGTCGCGGTCGGTCTGCAGCCTTTTCTGCTCACCGCGCGACAGCTCGCCCTTCGGATTGCCGTGCTCGTCGATCAGCACGCGCCGTAGCCTGTAGCCCGCTGCGCCGCCCTGTCGACAGCCGAGTTCCACGAGGCGGCACTGTCCGGCGAAGACCTTGACCGATAGCTCGCGGCTGTATTCGCCCGCCATCACCCGTTTGACTGTTTCAGAAGGTTCGAGCCGATGCTGCCGTCATTTTCGAACTGCTCGCCGCAGTAGTCGACCCGGATCCCGGCGCGTGAACAAATGCTCGTGGTAGGCGCCCTCGTCGGCATCCTGAAACCGCCCCCGGCGGCTGAAGTCATAGACAAGAATCGCCTTGAAGTTGGCCTGGCCGGATTGAACCTCGGCCATCAGGTTCTGCATCGCTTCCCGCCCGTCGAGCCGCAGCCCGGAACGTCCTGAATCCTCGAACACGCGCAGGATCTGCAGTCCGCGGGCGGCGGCATCGAACAGCGGAGGCGCGGGCTTTGCACGAGGAACTGGGCGAAACACATCGCGCGATCAAGATGGCCATGCGCTGGACGGGCGCCAGCGAGCGCACCGTGAAATACTGGTTCTCGGGCGAGCGGGGGCCAAGCGGTGACCATCTGATCGCTCTCACGCGTCACTCGGATGCCGTGCTGTACGTGTTGCTTGCCCTTGCGGGCCGCCACGTTGTCGAAGATCCAGACGATTGACGGGGTCGGCAAGGGGTATGACAGCTTGTTTTGTGTGCTTTTTTGGTTATATTGAATACGCACGAGATGAGAGGTGCAGCGCCATGTCCCGAACGACCACAATGACCGTCCGCATCGGTGGAGCCTTGAGCGACTTCGTCTCGGCCAATGTTGGCGATGAGGGGTCCTATGAGAACGTCAGCGAGTACATCCGCGACTTGATCCGGCGTGATAAGGAGCGGGTTGAGGCCGAGGCCTTAAACAGGTTGAAGGCAGAGTTGACCCATGCCTTTGCTGCTCCGGAGGAGACATACAAGCCGCTGACTGCGGCAGAGGTGATCGCGCGGAACCGGGGCTGACCCGGTGCCCGCCATTCGCATCCAGGAAGGGGCGTCCCATCGCCTCGACGACATCTACCGTTACACCCGCGACAGGTGGGGTGATGCGCAAGCCGAGACATACATCACCGGCCTGTTCGCAGCCTTCGAGAGGATTGCAGCTCACGGGGTCGCATCAAAGCCCATCCCGGCAGAGTTCGGCGTCGAAGGGTTCTTCTTTCGATACGAGCGCCATTTCGTGTACTGGCCGCATCTCTCGAATGGCGACATCGGGATCGTGACCATCCTGCATGAACGCATGCACCAAATCGACCGCTTTCGGGATGACTTTGGCCCAGGCTGACAAACCGATTTTCCAAGGTCCGTCAGATTTGCGCATGGTTTCGCAACCAACACGCTAGGGCGGACACTGGCACGGGAGAGAGTTTGGCATTTGTTACACTTCCTCCGCCACCTGCCCCCGCGAAAGCGTTCTCCCCATTCGGCTGCGGCCGGATTTTTCCTTTGTTTTCAAGGGTTATGCAGGAGGGGCTGAGCACTGGCCTTGGCGCCAGAAGGCCCGAAGGCGGTCTCTCAGGGCCGATATTCTCCGGACCTGATGACTGCGCAGCTTTGGTTCAGACCACTACGCCGATGTTTTTACCGCTTTTTTTCGCTCCACACGAGAGCCTCTTTGTAATTGCCATATGCACCCGAACGGTACTGGCGTCCACCAGCACGGAGTCAGGACCGACAGATACGCCCGACGATCCATCCCGCCCCTTGAAGATAAATTTAGGTTATTTGTCAGACCATCAGCCCCGACTCCCCTGGCCCACGCCCAAGGCTACATCACTGATTGCCCTGATTGAAAAGCGGAACTGCCCCACTTATGGCGAGACAATTCCACGGATCATCCGTCCCGGTCTGATCTGGTTGCGCGTGTCATGATGAAACCGACACGATCCGCGCAAAGGACAGCTCTGTTTGATCAAACCAACTGCGCGAAGGGGTTCATGCAAGCCTCGGCGCCAAGGTATTTTACCGGCTCTGACAGATCAGTGCGAAACATGAAATCTGTTTGCGACAGGAACGCCGCAACAAGATGCCTTTCAAATTCTTGAAGACTATCCCCCCGTGCGCCCGGCAAAACCAGATGCAAGGGCCCCATCAGATTCAAACGCTCCGCGGCACCGTAGATCATGGCCAGCTTTGCCGGTGGGAAGCGCCCATGTTGCAGATCCAGAAAATCTGAAAGGAAGGCCGCGACATCTGCACGTTCCATTGTGAACTGGCCAAAATGCCGTTCCAATACCGCCTTCACAAGATCCTCATCATGAAGTGCGACATGCATCACACCCGCACCCGTGGCGAGCGCGACGCCGCCAATCACGCCGCCGGCAATTACTGTGAGGGTCGATCTACGGGAAAGTTTCATCGCAGCTCCTTCAGAGTATCGCGCGCGCGGCACGAAGTGAAAGCGCCGCAGCGGTCAAGCTGGGATTCGCGCAAGATGACGAGGAAAAAGTGCTGGTCCCAACGATGACGAGGTTGCGCAAACGATGATGCAAAAGGTTTCGATCCACAACCGATGTTGACGGATCAAGCCCCATCCGCAGCGTTCCCTTCAAGTGCGACTCGGTCCCGCGCACGCCCTTGTCGAATATCTCCTCGACCGGGAGGGGCGACAGCAAGTCAGGCAATTTGCGAACTGCCTCTCTCATTCCCTTCAAGGCGTAGTCTGACGGGCCAGCATATTCGACAAACGCGTTCTCATTGTCATCAAGCGTGACGCGGTTATGATCTTCAAGCAGATCTTCAGTGACAATGGCGATCGGAAGCGTCTCGCGCATTCGCCCTGCTTCAAGTCGCATTCCATGTGGCCAGCGGTTCTCGAAATACACAAGGGCAGCGCCATGCTCCGCCCGATGCGCGCCATCATAGAGGCCGAAATTCAACCCGGTGGTGATGGTGCTCCCATCAAAATTCTCGACCCCGTCCAGAAAAACTTCGAAATCGGCACCATAGGCTTCATGCAGCCCCAGACCCACAACCCCTTCACCTAGCCCCGAGCGCTTCAGAATCGCAGGGCTTTGGATGGCATTCGCGCCAAGCACGAACAGATCACCCGTCACGGTGTAAGAATGTCCATTGGCTTGGAATGAAACCGATTGGACACTATTGCCCGTATACCCCAGCCGCCGAACCTCTGCCCCTAAAACGACAGAGACTTCTGGCGCGTCAAAAAGATGCATCAACCCATTATTGGCGGTGAATTTTGCGTCCACGGGGCAGATGCGGCATCTGTTCGATGCGCAACAGGCATTTCGGGTCTGCGTCGCCTGTCTGGCGCGCGCGGTCGGCATGGCGAAATGCTGATGTGGCTGTGCGGCCTTCATGATCCGGTCGGGATGGGACATGCGATGTGGCGGCTGTGGAAAAGGGCGCGACATGGGCATGATCTGTCCCATATCAGGATCGCCAGAAATCGACATGATCGCCTCGGCATCACAATAAGCCTCTTCGAGATCGCCATAGTCAATTGGCCAATCCTGACCAACGCCATAAAGGGACTTCATTTTGAAATCACTCGGATGCATCCGTGGGGTCTGCCCATACCAACAGTTGGTCCCACCGCCCAGACCGATGGTATAATCCCAGGGCTTTTTCGAATTCGATCCAAATGTTGCGGCGTTGGAAATGGCGCTGTTCGCGCGGTTTTCGAGCTGCCAATCGTGCCTGTGATGCCCCCCCCATTCCAGGACCAGAATCCGTCCGGCGCGCCGCTGCATCAATTCATGCAGGAAGAATGCCGCGCCGAAGCCTGAACCGATCAGAATAAAATCAAAATGCGCGTTTGCAACGTCTTGCGGGGGAATGTTCAACATGATCTGCAATCCCTTGCGACTTGCAACTTATCCAACCACGTCTTGACCTCTCACCGATTACGCTACACCAGCGGCACAACAAATCATGCCATGCGAGTAGACCTGCACCTTCGTTTTCCAGCAGCGCATTCGCCGGAAACGCCAGATTATTTGTGCCATTAAAGCTTAATTTAAGCAACAGGCACTGCCGCATAGCGATCTTGAAGCACCATTTGGCGCTGAATTGGCGTCATGATTCAGAATCTCGCGCTCCTCTGCCCTGCAACGGCACGACCCACATGAAACCATGCCGTGGCGCAATGCGCCTAGTTGCGAGGGGCCAGCACGAAATCATGCGCCACTTCAAAGAATGGGCTGTCAAACCCCGCCTCATTCTGGCGCACAGGGTCGGTGATCTTGTCGAATTTCGCCATCAGGCTGGCCTTGACCCCAAAAACAGCATCGCTGTCGATATATGGATCATCTGGATCAAAAATATGCGTGGTCAGTGGCTCGAAACCTTCTGCCTTGATAATGTAATGCAGATGTGCAGGACGGTAAGGATGACGCCCCAGCGAGGCCAGTAATTTGCCCACCGGCCCGTCATCGGGGATCGGGTAGTATTTGGGCTTCACGCCTCGAAACCAGTATTCGCCCTTCTCGTTCGTGCGAAACACCCCGCGCAGGTTGAAATCCGGCTGAATGCCCTTTTGCTGGACATCGTAAAAACCCTCGTCATTGGCCTGCCAGACATCAATACGCGCATTGGCAATCGGGTTGCCATCGGTTGACAGGATGCGCCCGCGCACAAGCATCGGCTCCCCTTTCTGATCAAGGCAGATATCTGCGCCCAGCGGCAATTCCGGCGCGTCAGCCACATGAAACGGGCCCAGAACTGTCGATTCCGAAGCGCCAGAGGGTTTGCGATTGTTGATTGCATCGACCAGCATCGAAACACCCAAGGTATCCGACAGCAAGATGAACTCCTGACGCCACTCGTTGCACATATGCCCGGTGTCGGTCAGGAACATGATCGCCTTGAACCATTCCTCTTCGGTGGGTTCAATCTCTTTCACCGCTGCGTGCAGGTGGCGCACAATCACCTCCATCACTTCGCGCAGGCGCGCATCCTTCGCAGCCGCGTTGCGGCTGATGACCACATCGGCAGAGTTTTCTTCGGTAAAATAGCCCTGTTCGACTGACGCTGACATCGTGTTCCCCTTCACGCAAGAATTGTGGTCATGACGCGGCGCAACTCTGCCAGCGGATCGGCGGGCAGCGCCGCAATGCGGTAGCACACGTGCTGGTCAGGCCGTGTCATAACCGCGCCTGTATCTGATGTTTCGCGTATGCGCGCCCAATCGCCCAGATGGTCCTGCACCGCCATGCGCGGGCCAATCACATGAACAGCTATTTTTATGCCCAGCTCTTCTTCAACGCTTTCTGCCGCTTGTTGCCAGACCTCGCCGCCGATGCCGGTAAAGAGGGTAAACCGCCCCTTCCCCGCCAGATCGAGCGTTGAGTGACGGTTCCCTGCGGCGTCGAAAAGCCAGCAATGCGGCAGTCGCGCACCGGGCCATGTGGTGGGTTGATAATGCAGTTCCATATCGTCATTGGGCGCGGGTTCAGGCTGGTCATCGCGCACCACTGCTTGCGAACTGTAGCGCTGGTTCATCTCGACCCCATGGCAGTCGAATTCGTATTTCTTGAAAGCGATGGCATTGCGCAGGGCCTCGCGCTGTGCTTCGGCCGCCGTGTCGGTGTTGCAGCGTTTATCCATGTTTTCCTGCATCTTGACCGGGTCGACCGACCCCAAGAGCCCAAGCGCTTCGAAGATCGGGCCGAATTCTCCAATCGACTGATTTGCGCGGGTCACAATCTGCTTTGCAACCGGCGCGCGTTCCTCTGAATAGGTTTTCAACAGCCCCGGCCCCGCTTGCCCACGCACAGACAACGCAAGCTTCCACGCCAGATTATAGGCATCCTGAATCGAGGTGTTGGACCCAAGCCCGTTTGACGGCGGATGGCGATGCGCCGCATCGCCCATGATAAAGACGCGATCTGTCTGCATATGGGTGGCATACATGTCATTCACCGTCCAGACACTGGCCGAGAGCAACTCAATCTCCAGATCCGGATCGCCGACAAGCTGGCGCGCGACCTTGGTGGCAAAAGCGGCGTCAACCTCCGGTGCGGGCTGGTTTATGTCATAGCCCCAGACAATCAGCCATTCGTTCCAGGGCCGCACCATCCGCACCAGCCCCATGCCGATCCCACCGACATTGGCACCGGGCTGCATAACCCAGTAGAGCACGCTGGGCCGATGGGCGACATATTTTGACAGATCCGCGCGGAACAGGATATTCATGGACCCGCCGACCCCCATCTTCCCCTCGAAGGGCAGACCGCAGTTTTCAGCGACCAGAGAATTGCCGCCATCCGCGCCAACCAGATATTTCGAACGCACGGTCAGGGTCTGCCCGGTCAAGCGGTCCCGGCACGTCGTGGTGACGCCGGTTTCATCTTCGGTATGGCTGAGATATTCGGTCGACATGCGCGCCTGCGTGCCGCGCGAACAGGCGGTCTTGAACAAAAGCGGCTCCATGAAAGTCTGCGGAAGATCATTCATGAAAGTGGGTGACGATAACAGATGTTCCGCCTTCGAATTCGGGTGGGTGCCCCAGGAATTCAGCCGCCCCAGCTCTTCCCCCGCAAGGCTTTCGCAAAACACGTTATTGCCCATCAACTCCTGTTCCGTGGCGTGCATATAGGCCTCTTGCTCGACCTCGTGCCCAAGATCGCGCAGCACCTCCATGGTGCGCTGGTTGGTAATATGGGCGCGCGGTGTATTGGCCAGCCAGCGATAACGGTTGATCGCCACATTCTCTATTCCATAAGACGACAGCAGCGCAGCACAGGCCGAACCGGCAGGGCCGGTGCCTATGATCAGAACCTCGGTGGTGATGTCAGCCATTGTCTTTCTCCCTTATGGTCGCCCCGTCCTGCCCCGTCACGATCAGGCGACGGCGGATCGGGAAAAGTTGAATTCCGGTCTTGTCTGAAAACAGGCCCCATAGCCCGCGCGGTGCAAACAGCATAATCACGATGCCAAATGCGCCCAACAGCATCAGATACCACGTGCCATAGCCCGCAAAGACGCTTTGAAGTGCGAAGAATATCAGCACCCCGATGATCGGCCCCTCAATGGTGCCAATGCCACCAATCACGACAATAAAGATCACGATCGCGGTCCAGTCCGTCACCGAGAACGCCGCATCGGGCGAGATGCGCCCCTTTTGCAGATAGATCAGCGCACCCGCGACCCCGGTGCCAAAGGCAGAAGTCAGAAAGACCAGCCATTTCATTCGAAGCGCATCAACGCCAAGCGATTTTGCTGCCTCGACATTGTCGCGCACAGAGGCCAGCGCAAGACCGCGCTTGGTGCGCAACAGCCAGTAAATCCCGCCAATCGTCAGCACGGCCAGAATGACCGCCAGCCAATAAGCCAGAATATCGCGCGCAGCGGCCGCCCGCACGCCGAACAGATCCTGCACCAGCGCCAGACCCAGCATGTCCCCTATCACATCGCGCGGCAGCGAAGTGCCTGAACCGCCGCCCACTGCGCGCCATTGCGCAACCGACAGCCGCACGACCTCTGCCACGACCCATGTGCCGATCGCGAAATAGGCCCCTTGCAGACGAAACACGAAAAACGCAGTCGGGACCGCCAGCAGCAACGCCGCAACACCAGCGAGGGGTATCGCCAGAACGGGGTCCAGCCCCCAAAGGATGGCTGCACCAAACATGGCATAGGCCCCAAAGCCCACAAAAGCCTGCTGCCCGACACTGACCAACCCGCCATAGCCTGCAAGCAGATTCCAGAATTGCGCCAGCACCAGCATTGTCAGGATAAAAAACAGATCCTGAATCAAACTACGGCTGGCAAATGCAGGCAGCGCGAACAGCACGACAATGCAAATCAACGCCGCAATCCCTGCAATTCGGGCCGCGGGAGTGCGTGTTTCCACGCGGAATGTCACATCTTGCGCCATCAGTCATTCGCCCTTGGAAACAGGCCACGCGGGCGAAAAGCCAGCACGACCAGAAATGCCACATGTCCGGCAAGGATTTGCCATTCCAGGTTGATCGCTGCGCCGACTGTCTGCGCAACCCCGATGATAACGCCACCGACCAAAGTCCCCCACAGGCTGCCCAGACCGCCAATAATGACCGCCTCGAACGCATAGATCAGCCGCGCCGGTCCGATAGTCGGGTCGAAATTCGCGCGCATCCCCAGATACATCGCAGCGATTGTCACCACGATCATCGCAATCCCCGTGGCCATCGCAAAGACGCTTGCAGGCTTGATCCCCATCAACTGCGCAGTCACCGGGTCATCCGAGGTTGCGCGGAACGCCCGCCCAAGGGCGGTACGGTAGAACAGCTGGTTCAGCGCCACGATCACCACCACCGCTGAAGCAAATGTCAGAAGCGGCATCACCCCCACTGTCACAACGCCCAGATCGAGCGAGGCAGATTCAATCGGGCCGGGGCGCAGGCGTTGACTGTCAGCAGAATAGCCTTGCATCAGTGCATTCTGGATCACCACCGACAGGCCGAATGTGACAAGAAGCGGCGGCAGGATATCTTCGCCCAGAACACGGTTCAGCACGACGCGCTGCAACACCCAGCCGATGGTGAACATGATCGGCAAGGCGACAAGCGCCGCCAGAAACGGGTTCAAACCAAGCGCCGAGACGATGATCAGAATGACATACGCCCCCAGCACGATCAAATCGCCATGCGCAAGATTGACCAGCCGCATGATGCCGAAAACAAGGCTCAGCCCGGCAGCAAACAGCGCGTAAAGCCCCCCCAGCAGCACGCCTTGCACCAATGTATCAATCCACATCATGCCGACACCCCGAAATATGCGGCATGAATGGCATCGCGGTTCAACTCTGTTGGCCGGCCTGTCAGGGTCACGCGCCCTTCCATCAGGCAATAGACCCGGTCCGCGACCTTCAACGCCTGACTGATATCTTGTTCCACGATAACCACGCTGGCACCGCTTTCGCGGATTTGCGGCATGGCCGCGTAGATGTCGCGGATCACAACCGGGGCGAGGCCAAGGCTGATCTCGTCGCACAGCAACACACGCGGGTTGGACATCAGCGCGCGGCCAATTGCGACCATCTGCTGCTGCCCCCCCGACAGCGCCGTAGCAGGCGACTTGCGCCGCTCTCTCAGGATTGGAAACAAGGCGGTCACTGTGTCAAAATTCCAGTACCCGCTCACCTTGCGCCCATAGGTGCCAATGCTCAGGTTCTCTTCGACCGAAAGCGAAGGAAAAAGCCTGCGCCCTTCGGGTACCATCACCAGCCCGCGCCCCATGATGTCTGCGGCGGGCAGATGGCCGATCTTCTCGCCATCAAAGACCACGGCTTCGGGACGGTTGCGCAAGACACCAGAGATCGAGCGCAAGGTGGTGGTCTTGCCTGCCCCATTCGCCCCGATAATCGCGATGCACTCGCCTTCCTGAAGGTCCAGATCGACCCCGAACAGGGCTTGAAAATCCCCATAATGCGCTGTCAGCCCGCGTGTGTGCAAAAGTGTCATCAGATTTCGATCCCCAGATAGATTTCGCGCACTTCGCGGCTGTCCATCACCTCGGCCGGGTCGCCCATGCCGATGATCCGCCCGAAATCCAGCACCAGAAGCCGCTCGACCACGGAATTCAGCGCGTGCAACACATGTTCGATCCAGATGATGGTGACGCCTTCGGCATGAATCGCGCGAATGGTATCGATCAGCGCGTCGCATTCGGCCTCTGTCAGCCCGCCTGCGATTTCATCCAGCAACAACAGCTTTGGCCCGGTGGCCATCGCGCGCGCCAACTCAAGGCGTTTTCGCTGCAACAGGCTAAGGCTGCTGGCGGGTTGATTGGCACGACCAAGAAGTTCAGTACGCGCCAGAACGTTGGCGCAATGCTCGGTCACCTGCGCTTCGGCAAGGTTTTGACCATGTGTCGCGGCGACAACCAGATTCTCGAATACTGTCAGATTGCCGAAAGGCTGTGGAATCTGAAAGGACCGTCCCATCCCCGCCAGACAGCGCTGCATGGGGGGTGTTCGGGTCACATCCTGCCCGTCAAATTGCACCGCGCCCCCATCGGCGCGAATATTGCCCGTAATCAGGTTGAACAGGGTCGATTTGCCCGCACCATTCGGCCCGATAATGCCCAGCGCCTGCCCCTTGGGGACATCAAAGCTGACATTATCTGTCACTTTCAGCGCCCCGAAACTTTTCGAGACATTTTGCAGTGCAAGGATGGGCATGGGCAATGTTCCGCAAATTGGCCCTGCCCGAAAACATTTCGGGCAGGATGCGTTCAAACGTGGCTTAACTGATTTCTTCCATCTGGCCACCAGTCGGAATATCGGGGGCCGTCTGGTTATCAACGATGGTCAGGTCATAGCTGCCATCATCCTGACGCCGCCATTGCCCCCCGACCAATGGCGTCTTGCAGACATTCTGTGCAGCGAAAGGGGGAACCCCTTCGCCATTCCAAGCCACGCGCCCGACAATCGTGTTCAGGTTCGTGGCCGCAATGGTCTCAGCGACGCCTTCGGGATCGGTGGGATCATCGGCACGCTTGATCACATCGGTCGCCACTTCAAACAGCGAATGCACAAACCCGATGGGTTGCGTCCAAGGCCGGCCAGAAAATTCTGTGAACCCATCCGCCAGATCAGCCGCGCTTTCCCCTGTCAGAGACGACGTGAACGGGTGATTGCGTGACCACCAGACTTCCGAGGACAGGTTATGGCCATTCTCGCCCAGCGCTTCGACAGCCTGCGGAAACAGGATCGCCTTGGCCACAGTCGCAGCCTTGGGAATGAAGCCCTGTTGACGCGCCTGATTCCAGAAAGTGGTGAAATCAGGCGGGATCACAACCCCGGTGACGATCTCGGCATTGGCCTGTCGGAAGGCATTGATCTGCGCCGAAAAATCATCTGACAGGTTCTGGTAGCGCCCCGGATCAACAGTTGTATAGCCCGCCGCCGCAAAGCCCGGCGCAACGCCAACCTCCGGGTCGCCCCAGGCATTGCCGTCCGCATCATTGGGGAACAACCCGCCGACCTGCATATTCGTGTCCAGCTGGTTCCACATGTTGGTAAAAACCGCGATCACATCTTCCAGCCCCCAGAAATAGTGGAAGGCGAAATCAAACGGACGCCAGCTTTCGGGATTGCCAGGGTTGCCCTGCTGACCAATGAAAAACGGCTGCCACGGCGCCTTGGTGGAAATGACGGGAATCCCTTCGTTTTCGCACACAGTGGCGACCGGATTGGTGGTTTCCGGAGTGGAAGCAACCAGCATCAGATGGACCTCATCCGAGATGATGGCCTCCTGTGCGACATCGGCAGCGCGGTTGGGGTTGGACTGGCTGTCCTTGACGACAACCTCTACGTTCAGCCCTTCTTCGGCCATACGGCGCGTGAACATGTTGAGCGTATAGGCATCGGCTTCGGCAAAACCGGCAAGCGGGCCAGTTTGCGGGCTGACATAACCGATCTTGATGGCGCGGTTTTGTGCCAGTGCTGGCATAGCCAGCCCCGAGGCCCCCAGCACAAGGCCGGAAGCGGCGGTGGACTGGATCAATCTGCGTCTGGTAATCATCTTGGGCTCCTCCCTTCGATGGTTGCTGATAGGTGATCAGGTCTTCAGGTTTCTGGCCGCGCGCCCTCCCATGCGGCCTGCAACAGCGCCCGGATATCGCCCGCGTCAAACGGGCGCGGATTGTGATAGGGGTTGCGGGTGGCGATGTCTGCGGCACGGTCCAGATCGGCCTCGGACAGGCCCAGATCGCGCAGGCGCATAGGGGCACCGGTTCGCTGCGCGAAATCCCAAAGCCCGCCGCCGACGGACCCGCCGAATATCTCGGCCACTGGTTCCATCACATCGCGGAGTGCTGCGGCGTTGAAACCGGCTGTATGCGGCAACAGGATGGCATGGGTCTGGGCATGGGGCATGTCAAAACTGCCACCAAGCACATGGGCCAGTTTGTGGTGAAGCGCCATCGTCACGTAGCCCAGCGCGGTTGAGCACAACCATGCGCCATACAGAACCTGTGCGCGCGCCGCCTTATCAGCGGGCGCATCTGCAACGCGCGGCAACCCATCGCGGAACGCGCGCATGGCATCCAGCGCCATCAGGGTTAGGATCGGGTTCGCATCTGGCGCATAAATCGCCTCGACCCCATGCGCGATAGCGTTCAGCGCCGAGGTTACGGTCATCTGTGCAGGCAGGCTCAGCGTCAGATCGACATCATAGATTACCACTTCAGGCCGGATCGAAGGGTCGCGGCGCGTGGTTTTCTGCCCGCCTTCGGTTTCGCCCAGAATATCGGTCATTTCCGACCCGGCATAGGTTGTCGGTATGGCGATTTGATCCGCGCCTGTGCGCGTGGCGATAGCCTTGCCCAGCCCGATGGTGGACCCGCCACCAATCGACACCACGCAATCGGCATCCAGATCGCGGTACTGCGCGACGGCGCGTTCGCTTATCGCAACTGGCGTGTGCATCGCGGCGTCGCAGAATGTACCCACGCACAGGCCGCCAAGGCGCGCTGCCAATGCCTTTGCCGCATCTGCCTGTTCAGGCGTTGACAGCACAAGCGCACGGCTACGCGACAGTTTCCCGATTTCTTCGGCCGTCTGGCCAAGTGTCCCCGCGCCAAAGATGACACGTGAAGTGATGCCGGGAAAGGTGAAGCCGTGCGCCAGATCGGTCATGTCCCCTCCGAAAACGCGGGCTGCCCCGCGATCAGATTAATCAACATGCTGCGCAATTCGGCAATTTCGCCGCGCGATATTTCATGGTCGCGCGCCGGAAACAGGTCAGCGCGCAGCCGCGCGCCAGCCCCTGTCAGTGTGGTCAGCATCTCGAAGAATTGCGCCTGGGGAATCCACGGGTCATCATCGCTGCATGTGGCGTAGACGGGCATGTCGGTCAAACGTGAAATGGGGCGGCTATCGGTTTGGTGACCTATCCGACACCCTGTCAGCACCGCCGCCCCAGAAAGCTGCGGCGCACGCCGCAACAGCAGTTCCGTCAACAGGCAGGCCCCTTGCGAAAACCCAACCATAACCACAGGAAGTTCGGGCCGCAGCGCAGCGATATCCGCCACAAGCCCCTCAAGCAGATCAAGCCCTGCATTCATCTGCGACAGCGTGGTGTCTGTGATCGGGTCGATTGCGCGAGCATCATACCACCCCGCCCCGCCCGACGCGGGCAGCACATAGCTTACCCCATCCAGCGCAAGGGGTGCGACAACCGCACGCAGCATGTGGTCGGGGGTCTGTCCCCGCCCATGAACAAGCACGCAAGCAGCCTGTGCCTGAACCAAAGGCACACCTGAAAACGCACTGATGTCTAACCTCTGCTGCATGGATTACTCGAACGTCGCCGGTTCAAGACCGTCGATCATTTCCTGCTTGCGGTCCTCGAACCAGGGCGGAAAGACCAGCGTCTTGCCAATGGCATCGGCGGGTTCATCCATCGCCCAGCCCTTTGGAACGGTCCAGGCCAGTTCGAACAGCGCACCACCCGGCGACCGCACATAGCAGGACTTGAAATATAGCCGGTCTTTCTGTTCGGAAATGTCGGTAAAGCCCAACCCCTCGATATGGGCGCGCAGTTTTAGCTGGTTTTCTTCATCGCCTGTGTTCAGCGCCAGATGGTGGATCGTGCCACCTGCGAGGGTCCATGTGCCTTGGGCGACATCGGGTTCATGCAAGACCTCAACCATTGCGCGCGGGCCGTCACCATTCGGGACCGAAAACATCAGCCCCTCGTGATTGTCGCCCTCTTTTTTCAACGGCAGCGCGATGGTCAGAAAATCATCCATCGCCGCGCGGTCCATAACCGACACGACGGCCCCGTAAATCCCGCGTATGCCATGCTCAGGCCCGATACCCTGTGCGTCATTGGTAATTGGTTGGCGTGTATCCCCCGGATTTTCGACCAATTCGTGCGGAATACCACAAGGATGGTCAAATCCGACCCGGTCCAGCCCAAATCGAGTAAACTTATGCGCCTTGATGCCGCGTGCATTCAGCCGGTTGACCCAAAATTCTGACGCCCCTATCGGGATTGCCTGCTGCACAACCTTGGACTGGTTCGACCCGCGCCGCCCATAAACACCGGGCTTGCGAAAGGGAAAAGTTGTGATGATGGTCGACGCATCGCCGTTCTTTGCACCGTAGTAAAGGTGATAAACCGGCAAAACCCCATCAAACAACACTGTTCGCTTGACCGAATGCAAGCCCAGCGCCTTGGTGTAGAAATCAAAATCCTCCTGCGCGCCGTCGGTGGACAGGGTCAGATGGTGATAGCCGCTAATCATGGACATTACGAATTCCCTCCCTTGGTGAAGTGGTGCTGTTTTCCGGCGCTGCGCGGCTGGCGTGCCAATACAAAGCAATACTCTGCGTACCACTCAGCACCCTGCTTGCGCTTGAACTCGATCAGCAATTGCGGATGCACCGCAAAAAGTGGGTCTGCCGCGATGGCGGGATCAGACGCATCGAAAACATGTGTGGTCAGAACGTCGAATCCCGGCGCTGTAATGCGGCAATGCAAATGTGCCGGGCGTTTCAGTGACACGCCGAGGCTGGACATCAGCCGCCCCACGGGGCCGTCGCTGGGCACATCATATCCCGCCGGACGTATCGTCCGTATTTGAACCTGCCCGCGCTCATCCGTGGTGTAGATGCCACGCAGGTTGAATTCAGGCTGATGATCCGGGTCTTGGTTTTCGTAAAGCCCCGCGCCGTTTGCGTGCCAGATTTCCAGACGCGCGCCCGAAACGGGCTCTGAATCCAGATCGGTCACCCGAAACTCCAGCGTCAGGGGTGCCCCGACACCATCCAGCGAAATGGAAGCCCCGTTCGCACGCACAGGTGCATCGGCGCGGTAAAACGGGCCAGGCATGGTATTGGGCGTCGACCCATCAGGCCTGCGGGCAATACTATTCTCGACGCAACTGGTCAGACCAAGCGTATCGGCCAGAAGCACCCATTCCTGACGATGCTCCGAACAGGTTTCGCCGACTTCCGTCAAGAATTCGAGGATAGCGCGCATTTCTTCGCGTGACACCCGGAATTCATCCACCATTTCCGACAGGTGACCCACCAGCCCGACGAGGGCCTGCGCCAGACGCTGGTCTGGTGCGCTTTGCAACCGCTCTGCGAAAGCGCGCGCCGGCGCCGCACCAAGAGATGACCCAAGTCGCACGCTCATTCTTTCCTCTACAGGTGGTCTGACTGCATAAAATATGATCCGTTAATATACATTAACCGTCGAATTCATCTTGTGGATTATTTCATTCGCTGCCAGCATACCAAATTGTTATGAAGTTCGAGGAGCGCCACCTTGCCCAACTTGCGGCTGTCGTCGATGTCGGCGGCGTGACCGAGGCTGCGAGCATGCTGGGCATGAGTCAGCCTGCGGTGTCGCGGACCTTGTCGAATATGGAGAAGCGTCTGGGAGAGCCGCTGTTCATCCCCGGTCGCCGCCCGCTGACACCGACGCCTATCGCGCGCCAACTCGCTGCGCATGGCAAGGTGATCCTTGAAGCATCACGCAAAGCGTCACAGGCCGTGCAGAGCTTTCAGCGGGGCACGAAAGGTGTGGTGAAAATTGGTGGTGTGCCGTTCTTCATGGATGCCTTTATCAGCCGCATGATCGGCGAATTTCAGACTGGTTTCCCCGACATCCGCGTCGATCAATCCTATGGAAATGTTCCCGAATTGCAGGCAGCAATCCGCACCAACCAGTTGGACCTTGCGATTTGCCCAATGGCCCTGATGCAGGCCGATGACGGATTCGAATTCATCGAAATTCTGCCGGGGCGCAATGTGATCGCCTGCCGCGCGGGTCACCCATTGTTGCGCAGGCGCCGCCATAATCCAAAGGATCTGCTGCAATTCCCATGGATCACGCCGCTGCCGGGATCGCCCTTGCTTGCGGATCTTCATACGATCCTGCTGTCGATCGGCGTGTCAGAGATCGCGATACGCTACTCGGGCGGCTCCCTTCTGTCGGTGCTGAATTACCTTGAGGAAACGGATGCGCTGACAGTCCTGCCCCATTCCGTGATCTTTGCCTTTCGGCACTCTGGCAAGGTCCGTGTCTTGCCCGTCCAGATACCACAGCCTGCACGTTCACTGGGCATCATTCATATGAAGGGCGGGCCAAGTATTCCGGCGGCAGCGAAACTTTCGGACCATATTCACACAAAATTCAAAGACCTGCGCCATCTGATTTTGCGGCATGAAAACTCTGTCGTCTGGGGCGGATAGCAAACTTTGCCCGCGCTGCTGCGCTGAAAACCTCAGAAAGGAAAAACCAAAGGCACCAGCACCACGCTTGTAATCAGGCAGATTACCGCAAAGGGCACACCGATGCGCACAAAGTCGGAAAACCTGTAATTTCCCGGGCCCACGACAAGCGTGTTTACGGGCGACGAAACAGGGGTCATGAAGGCCGCAGAAGCCGCCAGCGCAACCGCCATCGCAAACGGATATGGAGACGCGTCGAGTGCCGAGGCGACAGCAAGCGCGACGGGTGCCATAAGGACCGCTGTGGCCGTGTTGGAAATAAACAAACCCAAGATGCCCGTGACCGCAAAGATTGCGGCCAGCACCAACCGGGGGGAGGCTGCGTCAAGCCAGCCCAACAAGGCTTGCGCGGCAATATCGACCCCGCCCGTCCGTTGCAAAGCCAGCGAAAACGGCAGCATCCCCACGATCAGGATCAAGCTCTGCCAGTGGATAGAGCGATATGCCCCTGCCATGTCGATGCACCGAAACAGGCCCAGCAGCAGGCACCCCAGAAGTGCCGCCTGCACATTTGGCACAATCCCCCACACCATCAACACAACGACCAGCGCCAGAACCCCCACGGCAAGCGGCGCGCGGTGCCGTGCAGGCACGGCCTCGTCGGATTCGGCGGGCAAATCCAGCAGCACCAGATCACGCCGCTCTTCTTGCAATTTGCGAATAGCGCGCCACGGCCCAACGGTCAGCAGCGTATCGCCTGCACGCAGGTTTTCGTTCGCGATTTCCGCAGCCACAGGTTTTGTACCATGTTTAATGCCGATAACCGACAGGTCATAGATGTTGCGAAACCGTGCCTTGGTGACGGTCTTGCCGATCAACCTAGAGGTCGGCGGCACAATGACCTGCGCCATGCCGATTTCCTGTGCCGTGTCGGTGAACCATTGGCCCGTGACTGGCAGCACACTCAAGTCATGCTGCTGCGCGAAGGCATCAAGGTCAAAATCTGGCGCGGCATCTCCGGCACGATGATCAATCAACAGGATATCGCCGCCATGCAGAACCGTTTCGGCCCGCGGTTGAAGCAATTTGCGACGAAACCGGCTGCCGCGCTCGATGGCGACAATGTTGATCCCGGCGCTTGCGCGCAGGTCCAGAACATCCAGACGCTTGCCTGCAAGCCCAGAGCTTTGATGCAGCCGTAAACGGTGTTCGCGCCCGGCAAGGCTATAATCCTCGACCCAATTGGCCAGCGCTGCGCGTTCGGGCCTTGCCGGTGCCGGACCGGGGGCAAGGAAACGGCGTGCGACCAGCATATATACGACCGCCATGACCAGAATAGGCACGCCAAAGGGGGTTAAAGCGAAAAAGCCAAACCCTTCATACCCCTGCCGGATCAATTCGGAATGAACGATCAGATTGGGCGGGGTGGCCACCAGCGTCATCATCCCGCTGATAAGGGCGGCGATGGACAGGGGCATCATCAACCGTCCCGCCGGTATTTGCGCCTTGTGCGCAATGCGCAGCACGATGGGAATGAAGATAGCCACGACACCCGTCGAGGACATGAACGACCCTATTCCCGCAACGATGACCATAAGCAAAAAGATCAGCTTTGCTTCGCTGGCACCGGCCCGCGCGGTCAGCCAGTCACCCAGTCGTTGCGCCACACCCGTGCGCACCAGCGCTTCGCCGATCACAAACAAACCGGCGATCAACACGATATTAGGGTCTGAAAACCCCATCAATGCCTCGGACATGGAAATCACGCCAGTCATCGGCAATGCGACCATCATGATCACCGCGACCACATCCATGCGCGGGCGGTTGATGGCAAACATCACGACCGCAACCCCAAGCAGCGCAAGGACCATTGCAAGTTCGGACATCATCCTTGCCCGCAACAGTTCAGGGTGATCGGTTGAAAGTCAAACCATGTTAAAACTGATCGCATTGGCCTTATCCCGAATTCAGAAAACTATATCAGTCAACAGCTTCCTAGCAGGGATCAGTTTACAGCTTCCACCCCTCAAGAGAGGCGGAAGCGTTCTGAGGCGGCCAACACACAGATCATACCGGCTGAAGTATCATCACCGCTACCGAGTAAATTGCAGTTCCAGCAAAGAATGCCGCCACCAGCCAAAGACGCAGAGACTCCATCTGCAAATTCCTTATTTAGCTTGTCAGAAAGGCCCGCTCAGCAGGCCCACTCGATCCGCTCAGGAGATTTGCGGTGGCGCGCGCGCGAGATGGCCAGAAATGTGGCCGTTCAGATCAGGGGTGCCAAAGTTTGCCCTGTAGGTGGTGTCGCGGCATTTCGGCGCGGCAAGGAGTGGTGCATCTGGAAAGAAACCAGCCGTATCCGCGTTTGCCGATGGTTCAGGGTCAGACCGCGCATCAATGCGCCCTGCCTGCTCGACCAGCATCAGACCAAGGACCGGAACTTGCGATTGGCCCTCAGACCCGGTTCCGGCCGAATGGACATGCGCCTGCCCCAGCCCGGTCAAGGTCAGCATCAAAACCAGGAGAGGGACAAGAAAGCGCATGTCAGCCGAGCTTCACATAGGTGTTTAAACCTATGCGTAATTTCCAAGGCTTGTCCATCTGACTTTACCACGCAACACGGAAATTTGCGCATGCCGCGATATCCTTGGCCGCATGGAGTATGATGACACTTGGTCAGAGCTCAGGAAGGGTTGATGCCGGTTTTCGTCGAAGACAAAAGGGCACGTAATCGCCACCTGACAAAGGATGCCCGATAGGGTCACTTGAGAGGGTTTTTCAGACGGTGGATGAACACAGCAAGCCGCGTCGCGTCGGGCCGCGGTGCGGCGGCCTTCGGCGTTGGTTCCCCGCAACTCTATATCCCGTTAGTTCCGCAAAGCTGACTTTGATAACTCATGGCAGCTATTCAAGTCAGACTTTGACGATCATGGCCAAGTTTTCGACAGGCTTGATCTGGCTCATGTGTCCGGCAGCACCGTGTGATAAAGTGCTAATATGGCGCGTGACACAAACTTGACCTTGCCGATCTTCAGGGCAGAAGGCGTGACCCGGGTTTACCGGTCAGGCACAGTTGAGGTATGGGCGCTGCGCGGGGTTGATCTGGACCTTTCCGAAGGTGAAATGGTGGTGCTTCTCGGGGCATCGGGTTCGGGAAAGTCAACGCTGGTCAATATCCTGGGCGGGCTGGACCTGCCCTCGGGGGGGAAAGTCTTCTTCCGGGACACGGAATTGACCAAGGCCACCGACAGACAGCTGACCGCCTTCAGGCGCGACCATGTCGGGTTCGTCTTTCAGTTCTACAACCTCGTGCCAAGCCTGACCGCGCGCGAGAATGTGGCGCTTGTGACCGAAATCGCGCAGAATCCGATGTCGCCCGAAGAAGCGCTGGATCGGGTGGGTCTGGCCCACCGGCTGGACCACTTCCCCGCAGAGTTGTCGGGCGGGGAACAACAGCGCGTCGCAATCGCGCGCGCGATCGCCAAACGCCCCGATGTGCTGCTTTGCGACGAACCGACAGGGGCACTTGACAGCAAAACAGGCATTCAGGTTCTTGAAGCGCTCCATGAGGTCAATCGCGACCTTGGCACAGCGACGGTTCTGATTACCCATAACGCCAGTATCCAGCGCATTGCCCATCGTGTTGTTGTGCTGGCCGATGGCAAGGTGCTGCGCGATGAAGCGAACGCTGAACGCGTGCTGCCATCCGGGATAAGCTGGTGAACGCGCTGGACCGCAAATTGCTGCGCGACCTGCGCCGGTTATGGGCACAGGTTCTGGCCATATCGCTGGTGCTGGGCTGTGGCATTATGGTTCTGGTGGGGGCGCAAGCCACTCAGGCAACACTGATCCAGACTCAGGCGGCCTATTATGAACGCCACCGCTTTGCCGATGTCTTTGCTGGCGCGACCCGCGCGCCTGTCGATCTGGTGCAGGCCGCAAGCCTGATCCCCGGCGTGGCTCAGGCTGAAGGGCGGGTCAGCTTTGCAGCGGTGCTCGATATTGACGGGATGAGCGAACCCGCCACCGGGCGCATACTGTCCCTGCCCGAAGCCGGACCGGGGATGAATCTGCCGCTTATACGTCGTGGCCGTCTGCCCTATCCCGACCGCGCGGACGAGGTCGCACTGGCAGAGCCGTTCGCTGAAATTCATGGCCTGACCCCGGGCAGCCGCTTCAAAGCCGTCTTGAATGGTCAGTTGCGCGAATTGACCGTCAGCGGCTGGGTGCTCAGCCCTGAATTCATCTACACCATGCCCCCCGGTGCCATCATGCCCGATGATCGCCGCTATGGGTTGATCTGGATGAATGAAGCAACCGCTGCTGCGGCAATGGACATGACCGGCGCGGTGAACGAGATCGTCTTGCGACTGACCCGTGGCGCAGATGAGCGCGCGGTGATCGCCGCAATGGACCGGCTGCTGGACCCCTATGGCGGCACAGGTGCCTATGGCCGCGACCGACAGGTTTCGCACGCCTTTCTGGATGGTGAGTTGCAACAACTGGGCGCGATGGCCGCTTTCATTCCACCAATCTTCCTGATCGTCGCGGCATTTCTGGTCAATATGGTGCTGGGCCGTCTGATAGCGATGGAGCGAACGCAAATCGGCCTGCTGAAAGCGCTTGGATATGGACGGACAAAAATTGCCGGGCACTATCTGAAGCTTGCCTTGCTGATCGGGGTCATCGGGATAATAGCGGGCTGGGGCTTTGGCTGGTGGATCGCAGATGCCATGATCGGCCTGTATGGCGATTTCTTCCGCTTTCCCTTCATCATCCGTGAATGGGGACTGCAGGCATTGGTAATCTCTGCCCTTCTGGGACTGACGGCGACAGTTCTGGGCGGGTTGCGGGCGGTCTGGTCCTCACTCAAACTGCCCCCGGCAGAGGCAATGCAGCCCCCTGCCCCGCCCAATTTCGCGCGCGGCAGGGCCGATCGTTGGCTGGCCGTATTCAGATTGCGCCAGACGACAATGATGATCTTCCGCTCGATCCTGCGCTGGCCCGGACGGGCGGCAATCACGCTCTTCGGGGTGTCGGCCTCGGTCGGGGTTCTGGTGATGAGCTATTTCATCTTTGATGCAGTCGATCAGTTGGCCGACAGTGTGTTCCAGCAGGCCAACCGCCAGCAGGTCACGCTGATGCTGGCCAATGCGCAGACCGATCAAGCGGTCAGCGATGCACGCAACCTGCCCGGCGTTCTGCACGCCGAGGGGACCTATGCGATGCCCGTTCGTGCGGTCTACGGTCACCGCGCGCGCCTGACTTCGCTGCAAGGGCACTTCCCGGATGCCGAATTGTCGCGATTGGTCGATGACTCGGGTCGGGTCGTGCAGCCAAGGGCGGACGGTTTGATCCTGCCCGAAATGCTGGCGCGGGCGCTGGATATCGGCGTCGGGGATGAACTCCAGCTTGAAATGCTGGCCGCGCCCCGCGCTGAATTGCGGCTGCCAGTTGCCGAAATCATCGCCCAGGGGATGGGGCAAGAGGCTCATATTTCAGCCACCGCCCTGTTTGCCGCAATGGACAGTGCCCCGCAGGTAAACATGATCCATCTGGCGGTGCGATCCGACCAGATGGATGCACTGCACGCGGCCATCAAGCAGACCCCCGCCATCGCAGGGCTGTCCGACTGGGCAGAGTTGCGCCGCCAGTTTGATGCCTCGCTCAGTGAAAACCTGCTGACAATGGTCGCCATCTACACCTTGATCGGGGTGCTTATTGCAGTTGGTGTCGTCTATAATGCCGCCCGTATCCAGCTGTCTGAACGCAGCTATGAACTGGCCAGTCTACGCGTACTTGGCTTTAGCCGGGCAGAGGTTGGCTATGTCTTGGTGGGTGAGATGGTACTTCTGACCTTGTTGGCGATTCCAGTGGGTTGGGTACTGGGGTACTGGCTGGCGGTCGGGCTGGTCGGGGCGATGTCCACCGATATGTTCCAGATCCCCTTCCATATCACCCGGCGCACATTTGCCTTGGCGGGTCTGGCAGTGTTTCTGGCCGCAACCGGGGCGGCCTTGATGGTGCGACGGCGGCTGGACCGGGTCGATCTGGCGACAGCGTTGAAAGCGCGGGACTGAAAGAGGGCAAGATGGGCATCATGCGAAAACTCATAATTGGAATGGTTGGCTTTGCAGCCCTCGGCGCGCTGGTCTGGGCATTCTGGCCGCAACCGCAACAGGTTGATCTAGACATTGTCACCCGTGGGCCAATGCAAGGCACAATCGAGGCGCAGGGCGTGACCAGAGTGCGCGCACCCTATACGATCACAGCGCCGATCACCGGCAATGTGACCCGTTCACCTGTCGAAGTGGGCGATCATGTCGTTGCGGACGAATCACTGGTCGCTATCATGTTGCCCGCCGATCCCACACTCATGGACGCACGCAGCCGCGCGCAGGCCGAGGCAGCAGTGGCCGAGGCTCAGGCCGCAGTGGCCCTTGCCGAAAGCAATCTGCGTCAGGCCGAAAGCGGGCTTGCACATGCCGCGACGCAGTTGGAGCGCGGTCGCGCACTTGCGGCACGTGGAACCATTGCCCAACGGATGCTGGAAGATATAGAGGCCGCCTATGAAACCGCAGTTCAAGCACAGGCCTCAGCGCAATCGCAACTGGAGTTGAACCATGCAACGCTGGAGCGTGCGCAAGCGCAGTTGATGGGGCCACAATCGGCACTTGGCGACGCCATTTTACCCGGCGAATGCTGCCTGCGCATACTTGCACCCCAGACGGGAATTGTCCTGTCGGTAACCGACCAGAGCGCGCGTCTGGTCCAGGCCGGAACCCCATTGCTGACAATCGGCAATCTGGAAGAGATGGAAATCGTGCTTGATCTGCTCTCGACCGATGCGGTGCAAGTGCCCCCTTACGCGGACGCTGTGATCGAGCGTTGGGGCGGGACGGGCACATTGGAGGCACGGCTCAGGCGCATTGAACCGGCGGCATTTACCCGCGTCTCTGCACTGGGGATCGAAGAACAACGTGTGCGCGCGCGCCTTGACCTGTTAAGCCCACCTGAAATGCGCGCGGGTCTTGGCGAAGGGTTTCGCGTCCATGTACGCCTGACATTATGGCAAGAAGAAGACCTGTTGCGCGTTCCGCAAGCGGCCTTGTTTCGCGATGGCGATGAATGGGCCGTCTTTGTCGAAGACGCTGGCAAAGCGCGGCAGGCAACCGTCACACTCGGTCGGTTTTCGGATGGGCAGGCGGAAGTTCTTGACGGTTTGGCCGAAGGCACGCGCGTTATTCTTTACCCATCCAGCGATCTTTCTGATGGCATTGCGGTGACCCAACGCGCACCGTGATTGGGGAACGCGGGATTGAAGCCTAACCGATTGTCGGCAAGGGACAGCGGGTCAGTCGGGGCTTTCCTCCTGAAAAACCTCGCCAAAAGCGGCGTATGCGCCGCTTTATTCATGCGACACATTATTGTCTTGCGATCCGGGCTGCGCTTTTTGAGAAACAAATCTATATGAGCTTACGTATAGGCCGGTGAACCACAAAACGGGATTGATCTTCCATGAAAAAATATCTGACAACTGCGGCGCTTCCCATCTTCCTGATGTCGCCAATCCATGCAGACACCCCTGACCCCACCAATTGGGACAGCATTGTAGACGCGGCGCGCGGTCAGACTGTTTACTGGCACGCATGGGGGGGCGATCCGCGGATCAACGCCTTTATCACATCGGTCGGGGAAGATTTGCAGGCGCGCTATGGTGTCACGCTGGAACATGTCAGGCTGGCCGACACAGCCGATGCCGTAACCCGCGTAATTTCCGAGCGCCAGGCCGGACGCGATAGCGGCGGCGCGGTCGATGTCATCTGGATCAACGGGGCCAATTTTGCTTCCATGAAAGATCAGGGGCTTTTATTCGGCCCCTTTGCCGAGGCCCTGCCCAACTGGCCGCTTGTCGATACAGACGCGAACCCCGCCATTCTGGTTGATTTCACCTTACCAGTCGAAGGCTTTGGCAGCCCTTGGGCCATGTTCCAGATGGTGTTCGAATATGACAGCGCCACCTTGCCTGAACCGCCCCGCTCACTGGACGCGCTGCGCGCGTGGATTGCAGAAAATCCCGGTCGCTTCACATATCCACAGCCCCCTGATTTTCTGGGCACCAGTTTTCTGAAACAAGCGCTTTACGGTGTGCTTGATGATCCCTCTGTACTGATGGGGTCTGCGGAAGATGTTGATTATGATGACGTGACCGCCCCGCTTTGGGCATTTCTGGATGAGATTACACCAAACCTGTGGCGTCAGGGGCGCGCATATCCGGCCAATGAGCCCGCGCTGGGGCAATTGCTGGCGGATGGAGAGATCGACATCGCCTTCGCCTTCAACCCCGGTCGGGCATCGGGTGCGATTGCAGATGGTGAATTGCAGGATACAGTGCGAACCTTCGTCTTCGAGGAAGGCACATTGGCCAACTCTTCTTACCTGTCGATCCCTTATAACGCTTCCAATACCGAAGGCGCGCTGGTCCTGGCCAATCTGATACTCGACCCCGAGATACAGGCACGTGCGCAAGACCCGGATGTTTTGGGCTTTCAGACCGTGCTAGGCTTGCATCTGCTGGAAGAGGCCGACCGAGCGCGTTTTGACGCCTTGGATCTGGGCATCGCCACGCTTGCCCCCGATCAGATGGGAACCGGCCTGCAAGAACCACACCCGACATGGATGACCCGTATCGCCGAAGACTGGGTCGCGCGATATGGCACTGGCCAGTAAACCTGCACATTTCGGGCTTTGGGCCGCGCTTGCACTGCTGTCCCTGCCAGTTCTGGCAGGGCTTGTTGGCGTGATTGGTCCTGCCTTCGGTTATCTGCCTGCCTTGGGCGGCACCGGGCTGAGCCTTGCGCCGTGGCGCGCCTTGCTGGCATGGCCGGGGCTGGGGCAGGCAATGCGCCTGTCAATTGTCACTGGCATGCTGGCAACGGCCCTGTCACTTGTGCTGACGCTGCTGATCGTAGCGGCATGGCAGGGCACGCGGTCTTTCACATGGATAACACGCGCGCTTGCGCCGCTTCTGTCCCTGCCCCATGCCGCCGCAGCATTCGGACTGGCCTATCTGATCGCGCCGTCGGGCTGGATTGCACGCGGGCTTTCCCCCTGGGCCACAGGCTGGGAACGCCCGCCTGATCTGCTGATCGTCAATGACCCTTGGGGGCTGGCACTGGTGGCGGGGCTGGTCATCAAGGAAGTGCCATTCCTGTTGCTGATGACCTTGGCCGCGCTGCCCCAGACCGACAGCCTGCGCAGCCAGATGGTCGCGCGCTCTCTGGGCTATGGCCGGGTCACAGGCTGGCTGAAAGCCGTAGCGCCGCGTGTCTATGCGCAAATCCGCCTGCCGGTCTATGCGGTGCTGGCCTATTCCATGTCGGTGGTCGATGTGGCGCTGATCCTAGGGCCAACGCGCCCCCCCACCCTGGCGGTTCAGATCCTCGACTGGATCACCCATCCTGACCTTGCCATGCGCTTTCAGGCAGCGGCGGGGGCGCTGTTGCAACTGGCGCTGGTCCTCGGTGCATTGGCAGCAT
The DNA here is from genome assembly GCF_004366635.1 of Roseinatronobacter bogoriensis DSM 18756. Taxonomy (GTDB): domain Bacteria; phylum Pseudomonadota; class Alphaproteobacteria; order Rhodobacterales; family Rhodobacteraceae; genus Roseinatronobacter; species Roseinatronobacter bogoriensis. Next base: position 642,036 of record NZ_SORN01000002.1, read on the forward strand.
GGCGTTTGGCAGAGGGACTGGTTGCGCGCTGGGGGTCCGGCTGGGCGGCAGCAGGCGGGCGCGGTGTGGCCGCAGACAAGTTACTGCGCCCGATTGGTGCGGCGGGCGCTTTGGCCATCGGGCTTGCAGTGGGGCTGGGATTGGCGGGGTTGCTGGTCTGGTCCTTTGCGGGGCTGTGGCGCTTTCCTTCCCTGCTGCCCGATATCTGGACCCTGCGCAACTGGGCCGGACAATCCGACAACCTGCGCCGGATAGGCATGGACACGGCCCTGATCGCATCTGGCGCAACGCTGGTTGCCCTGCTGCTAAGCATCGCAGCCCTACAGGCACAGAACACCGGCCGCACGCGTGGCTTGGGGCTGATCTACCTGCCGCTTGTCGTGCCGCAGATCGCCTTTCTGCCGGGGCTTGCCACATTCGCGCTGCTACTGGGCGCGGACGGCACACGCATGGCAGTTATGGCGGTTCATCTGGTCTTTGTGCTGCCCTATGTCTACCTGACACTGGCTGATCCCTGGCGCGCATGGGATGCACGCGCGGGGGTTGCCGCCGCAGCGCTTGGGGCACGCCCTGCCCGCGTGTTGTGGTCTGTGCGCCTGCCGATGTTGACGCGCGCCCTGCTGATCGCGGGGGCGGTCGGGTTCGCCACATCGGTGGCGCAATATCTGCCGACGGTGCTGATCGGCGCAGGCCGCGTGAGCACCGTCACGACAGAGGCGGTTGCGCTGGCCTCTTCCGGGAATCGGCGGTTGATCGGGGTCTGGGCGGTGGTGCAGATGGCCTTGCCAATGGCCGTCTTTGCAATTTGCCTTGCCGTGCCTGCCTTGCTTTTCCGCAACAGGCGGGGCATGCAAATCGCATGAGCCTGCGCCTTGAACAACTAAAGATAACTCATCAGGGCGCGCCCATGGTCGCGCTGGACCTGGAGGTCGCATCGGGCGAGGTGTTGACCATCATGGGGCCATCGGGCTGTGGCAAATCCACGCTTCTGGCCGCCTTGATCGGGGCCTTGCCGCCAGCCTTTAGCGCCAGCGGCAAGCTGTTTCTGGATGGACAGGACATTACGCATCTGCCCACACATGCCCGCAAACTGGGCATTCTGTGTCAGGATGACATCCTGTTTCCGCACTTGAGCGTTGCGGGCAACCTGGGATTTGGCCTGCCCAAAACCACCCCAAACCGCCAACACGCAATAGAACAGGCTTTGGCAGAGGCTGGACTGGCCGGGATGGGCGCGCGCGACCCGGCCACTCTGTCGGGTGGACAGCGCGCACGCGTGGGTTTGATGCGCACTTTGCTATCGGCGCCGCGCGCGCTGTTGCTGGACGAACCTTTTGCAAAACTCGACAGTGATCTGCGCGTTCAGATGCGTGAATTTGTTTTCTCAGCCGCACGCACACGCGGCTTGTCCGTCATCCTTGTGACGCATGATCGCGAAGATGCCCGCGCGGCTGGCGGAGCCGTGATTGACGTGAGCGGGGCCGCGCTGAACGTCTAGAATTGGCCTGAATTCAGGCCAATTGCGCGCCCGCTTGCCCCTTTTCAGAGCCTGTCAATCAATTTACCAATCTGCGCCACCCCGCCAAAAGGTTGGGATTTTTGAATGAAAACTTGTTTCGAACAGGAAAATCTGTGTCTATCATGAGGTGTTCCCGAAGGGACTAGGGACGCTTCGGGTGCAAGTTCGACAACGGAGGAAAAAATGAACAACTGTTTTGTAAATGGGCTGCGTGCGCTGGTAGTGCCAGCTGCGGCGCTGGCCTTTGGCATGGGCCAGGCGGCACAGGCGCAGGAACTGTCCATCGCGACCGGGGGAACGGGGGGGGTCTATTTCCCTTATGGCGGTGGCTTGGCCGAGGTCATTAACAATCACGTCGAAGGTGCCAGCGCCAGCGCGGAAGTGACCGGCGCATCGGTCGAAAATGTCGCCCTGATCTCGCGCTTCGATTCGGATCTGGCGCTGGCACTTGCCGATACCGTCTATCAGGCATTTCACGGTGAAGGTGCATTCGAAGGGCGGCAGGTTGACGAATTGCGCGCGCTGGCCTCGATCTATCCCAATGCCGTGCAAATCGTGACGCTTGCCGATAGCGGCATTTCCAGCATCGAGGATTTGCGCGGCAAGCGCGTGTCCGTCGGCGCGCCCGGTTCGGGAACCGAAGTCAGCGCGCAGACCCTGCTGGCGGCCAATGGCATCACCTATGATGATTTCGAGCCGCAGCGCCTGAACTTCAACGAAACTGCCGATGCGCTGCGCGATGGCGATATTGACGCAGGATTCTGGAGTGTGGGTCCACCCACCAGCTCGATCATGAACCTTGCAACCACGCGCTCTATCAGTCTGATTGAATTGACCGCAGATCAGATCGCAGCCGCTATAGATGCAGAACCGACCTTTGCGCCCTATACACTGCGCGCGGGCCTGTATGACGGCATGGCGGAACCAGTTCAGACAATCTCGACCCCGAATGTCCTGATCGTTCATGCCGATATGGACGAAGAATTGGCCTATAACATCACAAGGGCGATGTACGAGCATGTTGATGAGCTGATCGCCATCCACCCGGCGGCCAATGATACGACGGTCGATTTCTCGGTCGATTCAACCCCTATTCCCTTCCACCCCGGCGCATTGCGCTATCTGGAAGAAACGGGTGCAACGGTACAAGATCATCAGCGCCCGTGACGGGCTATCTTGCAGGGCGGCTGGCTTTGGCCGCCCTTTTTCTGGTGACCGCAGCGCAAGCCGATCCTGTGTTGCACGCACTAGGTGACGGTAACGCCGTGCTGGCAGAGTTTCCCATGGCCGAAGGGCAGGAAATCTGCTTGCATTGGGCGCATTCCGTAACCGGCGGCGATGTGGCGGATTGCTTCGAGAACCGCGCCGGACACTTGACCCTGACGCGCAGTTATCTGCATGATTTTGCAGCAGGACTGGGCGAGGTAGAGGGGCGCGGCACCTTGATACCGGATCCGCAGGGCGGCTACTGGATCATCGAGATGAACGAAGCGCTACCAGACAATCGCTTGGCATTGCGCACTGGCGCGGCTGACGTCGGGCACAGACTGGTAGCGGGCGAGCACAGCATCGCCTTGCCGCTGCAAACATCCGTATCGCTTATTCTGACCCTTTCAAACTAACAGGCTGGTCCGATGACGTCCCAAGTCGATCCGACAAACCTCTCTGGCACCGATCAGGTCGAAGGTGGAACCATTCCGGGCAACCTGCGCTCTGCCGACAGGTTCCAGCCAAAGCCCGTGCTTTGGCTGATTACGGCGGTAGCGGTGGCTTTGTCTCTGTTTCAACTTTACACGGCAGGGATCAAGCCGCTTGGCCTGTTCTATCAGCGCACAGCGCATCTGGGTTTTGTGCTCTTTCTGGCCTTTCTGATCTTTCCGGTATTTGGCCAAACCCGAAGGCGGGGCGTACTCGGCTGGGTCATAGACGCGGGTTTTCTGACGGCGGCGTTTTTAAGCGGATTTTACATCATCTGGTATCTTGACGATATCATTGCGCGCGCCGGTTGGTGGACATCGACTGACGTTATGGTGGGTATCATCTGCATCATTGCCGTGCTGGAAGCCAGCCGCCGCGCAGTCGGGCTGGGCCTGACCGTGATCGGTGCCTTGGCTATTTTATACGCGCTGGCCGGGCCACGCGGCGCTTTGCCCGGTCTTGGCGAGTGGATGCCCGGTGTGCTGGCCCATCGCGGGGCCAGCGTGGACCGGCTGGTGGGCCAACTTTATCTGGGGCAGGAAGGTATTTTCGGCCTTCCTCTGGGCGTCGCTGCAACCTTTGTCTTCATGTTCGTTCTGTTCGGCGCGTTTCTGGAAAAGACGGGCGCGGGCAAATTCTTCATTGATCTGGCCTTCGCCGCAACAGGGCGCAAACCCGGCGGCCCTGCAAAAGCCGCAGTTATCGCCTCGGCGGGGATGGGGTCGATTTCCGGCTCTGCCATTGCCAATGTGGTGACAACAGGGGCATTCACGATCCCGCTGATGAAACGGCTGGGCTACAAGCCCAAACAGGCTGGCGGGATAGAGGCCGCCGCCTCAACCGGCGGACAAATCACCCCGCCCCTGATGGGGGCCGGTGCCTTCCTGATCTCGGAATACACACGCGTGCCTTATATCGAGATTGTCATGGTCTCGATCTTCCCGGCGATCCTCTATCTGGGGACGGTTTATCTGTTCGTGCACATTGTGGCGATGAAACAGGGCATGAAAGGCATGTCGCCAACGGAATTGCCTATCGTGCGGCAGGTTCTGAAAGCGGGTTGGCAATTCATTGTGCCGCTTGTTCTGCTGGTCTGGTTGCTGGTCAACAACATCTCGCCCATGCGGGTAGGGTTCTGGGCCATTCTATCGGTTATCGGCGTGGCGGGATTGCGCGGGGTATGGGCGCTTTGGGCTGACGGGCCACTCTCCAGCGCGCGAATACAGGCATCCATCATGCGCGGGTTGCGGATGATTTTTGAATCACTCGAACTGGGCGCGCGCAACGCGGTCGCCGTTTCGATTGCCTGTGCCGTTGCGGGGATCATCGTGGGCGTTGTCGGGCTGACCGGGCTGGGCCTGAAATTCTCATCCATGATGATCTCGCTCTCAGGCGGTAACATCGTGATCGCGCTGGGTTTGGTGCTGATAGCCTCGCTGATCCTCGGGCTGGGCCTGCCAGTGACGGCCAGCTATATCGTGCTGATCGTGCTGGTCGGCCCTGCCTTGCATAATGAGTTCGGCATTCCGCTGCTGATCGCGCATCTGGTCGTGTTCTGGTATTCGCAAGACAGCAATGTCACCCCCCCTGTCGCCCTTGCAGGCTTTGCAGGTGCCGCCGTCGCAGGCGCGAAACCCATGGAAACCAGTGTGCAGGCATGGAAATTCGCCAAGGGACTGTACCTGATCCCGGCATTCATGGTGTTCAACCCTGTCATCATCACTGGCGGCGAAATGTGGCATGTGCTGCTGACAGGCACGATCATCATCATTGCGCTTGTAGCCTTTGCCGCCGCCATCGAAGGGTATCTGTTCACATGGATCGACCCTGTCTCGCGGCTGGCAATGGTGCCTGCTGTTATTGCGGTGTTCCATCCATCGCTGAGTGTGGAACTGGCGGGTGCAGGGGCACTGCTGGCCTTGTTGGGCTGGAACTGGCTACAAGCGCGACGCAGCGTCACGGCCTGATGATCGTCATTTGATAAAAGCTACCCGATGACAGCTTTGAGCCCATTGTGGATTGTGACCGGCGCGGAACCAAGGCTGAAGGCCGCCGCGCAGCGGCTAAAATCCGCGCGCGCCGTGTCAGAATGCCAAACTTTTCATCTGCCCCAGACTTGACAGATATCATCAATCACACTGATCTGAATTGCACGCGCGCGCAACCTAGGCACTTCGAATCGCGCGGCACGACAACGATAATCAAGGCCGGGCAAAAGCCCCGTCCAGTCAGGCATTCGAGGCGCACCCATGCAGATCAGACTTCTGGTTTATGCGGCATTACTGGCCATCACCGGCACCAGCACGCTGCATGCAACCGCAACCCAATGTGAAACCAAGATCGACGGAGAGCCCGTCACAATCTTCTATGACACCGAAGACCCCACATTCTCATCTTTTCGGGAACGGTTTTTGCGCCGTGGTCACCAATGCCCCGGCGCTGTGGTCATCACCTATCTGATGCCCGATCTGTCGACTTCTGAACGCGAGGTGTTCTGCGCAAATTACGACCCCGAGACCCGCAGCCATTCAATGCCCGCACAAGGGCGGCGCGATGCCTATGGCCGCTGTGTGGAACCCTCCAGAACCTGCGCCCTGGTCAACACCACCAAGCAAGAGGCAATGGCGCTGATGGGGGCGGTCAAGCGCGCTGAAGAGGGCAACCGCCCCGGCTTGCTGTCGTCAACAATCACAGCCGTCACACATAGCTCTGGCGCGATGATCCTTTCGGGCAATGCGGGCGCGTTGACAAGTATGTTAACGTCTGCGGGCGCAACGGTCGGCGCAGCCGTCAGCGCGCCTGCCGTGCTGGCAGGAGCGGCGGCCAGCGTGGTTGTCATCGGGGGTGCGGTCTATCTATGCAGCGACGAGGAATAAGCCCGTCACGCGCGGGCTAAGCGACAAGCACCATCGCGCGCGATGTCAGCCATGCCAGAACCGCGTAACGCCCGGTCTTGGCGATGGCTACAAGCAGGGCAAACTGCCACAAAGGGGTGCGCATGACCCCTGCAACCAGCGTGAACCATCCCAGAACAGGTGCCCAACTGAACAACAGTGACCACACGCCGTAGCGGCGGAACCAGATTTGTGTGCGTTCAAGCTGCTCTGGTCGCATCGGGAACCAGCGGCGGTCGCGATAAGTCTCGACCCGCATCCCAACTGCGTAATTCACGAAAGCGCCCAAGGTATTGCCCAGACTGGCAACGCCGACCAGAAGCACCAACCCTGTCACATTGCCAAGCTGCAAGGCGACAAATACCGCTTCGGACTGAAAGGGGATAATCGTCGCAGCCAGAAATGCCGCGGCAAACAAGGTGACGAGGGCAGTCAGGGTAATCATGTGTTGTTTTCTGGCAGATGCGCGCGCACGGCAAGGGCATGATGCTGCCCTTTCGGCAGCAAACCCGGACACACCCAAACGGGCAGGCTAAATCCGTACACCTTCGCGCCCGGCAAGATCGGTGAAAAACTGCCACGCAACGCGCCCCGACCGGCTGCCCCGCGTTGCCTGCCACTCTATGGCTTCGCTGCGCAAGCGTGCGGGATCTATGCGCAGCCCGTATGCCGCACAATAGCCGTCAATCATCGCAAGGTACTCGTCCTGATCGCAAGGATGAAAGCCCAGCCACAGACCGAAACGGTCTGACAAGGAAACCTTTTCTTCAACCGCCTCTGAAGGCGAGATTGCCGAAGAGCGTTCATTCTCGATCATGTCACGCGGCATCAGGTGGCGCCGGTTGGACGTGGCATACAGCACCACGTTTTCCGGCCGCCCTTCTACACCACCATCCAGCACCGCCTTCAGCGATTTATAATGCTGGTCGTCATGGCTGAAAGACAGATCATCACAAAACAGAATGAACCTGGCCTGAGAGGCGCGCAAATGCCCCATCAGACGACCGATCGACGGCAAGTCCTCACGCTGGATTTCCACCAGTTTGAGAACAGAAGAAGGCTCCAGTTCCAGCACGCGCGCATGGACCGCCTTGACCAGTGAGGATTTCCCCATCCCCCGCGCGCCCCAGAGCAGCGCATTATTCGCAGGCAAACCTTTTGCAAATTGCACGGTATTGTTCAAAAGCGTGTCGCGTGCACGTCCGATGCCGACAAGCAGATCAAGAGCCACGCGGTTCACTTGCGGAACAGGATGCAGATGATCAGGTGCCACATGCCAGACAAAGGCATCGGCAGAATTCACATCCGGGGCCGGAGCGGCTGGCGGCGAAATCCGCTCCAACGCGTCGGCAATACGGCGCAAGGCATCCCCCTGCTCGCCTGCAAATGTCATTTCTCGTCTTCCAGTTCGTCTTGGAAAATCTCGTCATCCTCGTCATCCAGCAGCCCTTCGCGGCGCAGCTCTTCGTTGCGCTTGCGCTCGACATAGCCAACAAGGCGGATCGAGATTTCATAGAGGCCATAGACAACAGCAAACAGGATGACTTGGGTGATGACATCAGGCGGGGTCACAAGCGCCGCCAATGTCAGAATGCCCACAATCGCCCATTTCCGCCCGGCCCGTAGCCCCGCTTCGGAAACAAGCCCTGCCTTGCCCATCAAGGTCAGTAGAACCGGCAACTGGAAACACAAACCAAAGGCGACAATAAACTTGATGGTCAGGTTCAGGTATTCCTGCGCAGACCCCTGAAACACGACGGAGAGCGGCGCCGCCCCCGGCACACCTTCGATAACCTCGCCCCCTGCCCCAAATTGCTGGAAACCAAGGAAAAAGTTGTAAGCCAGCGGCGTGACCACATAAAATGCAAAAGACGCCCCCAGAAAGAACATGAAGGGAGAGGCGACCAGGAAGGGCAAAAAGGCATTCTTTTCAGAGCGATACAACCCCGGCGCCACGAACCGCCACATCTGCGCCGCGATCACCGGGAAGGACAACATGAAGCCGCCGAGAAGCGAGACCTTGATCGCGACGAAAAACCCTTCCTGCGGACTGATGAAGATCAGGTCACAATCCTGCCCCCGAGAGGCAAGTGCGTCACAAAGCGGCGCGGTCAGGAAGTTGAAAATCGGTGTCGCGACGGTAAAGCACAGCACCATACCGACAACGAAAGCAAAAACAGACTTGATCAATCGGCTGCGCAATTCCGCCAGATGTTCGATCAGCGGCGCGCCCTTGTCGTCAATGTCATCACGCGGATTGGTTGTGCTCATGCTTTGCTCTTGTCCGGCGTATCGTCACTTGGGCGATCCGAAGGTTTCGCGGCCCGCTGCGCTTCAGCCTTCGCAGGGGCAGGTTCAGCTTCGGTGACGGGTTTGGCTTCGCTCGCTGTTGCGGGTTTGGCGGATGGTGCCGGTGTCGCTGTCTTTCGCACACGTTCCTTGCGCAGGTTTTCCATCTCTGCCGAGATGCGGTCCATCGCTTCTTCGTCGTCATCGGAAGTATCTGCCGGGGCATCAGATTTGGCTGATTTCTTCTTTCCCGGGTCTTTCAGCGGGTCCCAGTTGCGCATCTTGTTGACTTCGTCCAACCCCATGCTTTGGGGGTCCGTCGCTTTGCGCAAATCGCGTGCAACATCCTTCACGCCGGTTGAATCTGCTGCATCATCCATGGCACGCTGAAATTCACGCGCCATCGACCGGGCCTTGGCGGTGAACTGGCCAAGCGAGCGGAACATCTTGGGTAGATCTTTCGGACCGACCACGATCAACGCGACGATGCCGACCACCATCAGCTCTGTCCAGCCGAGATCAAACATCACATCCCCTTTACACCTGACCACTCAGGCTTACGACAGCCAAAACCGATACGACGAACACTCACCTCCGAAGATTTCAGTGAGAGGACGGATCAGACCTTGTCCTTGTCGTTTTCAGGAGTGATGTCACGCACGGTTTTCGTGCCTTCATCATCAGACGCTTTCTCAATCTCGTCAGAGCCGTCCTTGAGGCCCTTCTTGAACGACGTAATCCCTTTGCCCACTTCGCCCATCAGCGCGCTAACCTTGCCGCGACCGAAAAGCACAAGCACGACAACCGCAATGATAATGAAGCCAGCAGGCCCGATATTGTTCAGCATGAGTGTCTCCCTCTGCCGCGCCAGCCAACAGGACTGCGCAGTCATACGCATTCCATTTATGGATTATCGACGCCAGATCAAAGCCCCAAATTGAATATCGGGACAATTTCCTGTGCCTAACAGGGGTAAATTCAGTCCCAAAGCTCACAAGCGGCCGCATGTACCGGCCCCATGACGCGATTGCGCCCTGCTTCCTTGGCCTGATACAGGAATTCATCGGCGGCTGACATCAGCGAATCCCGTGTGTCGGTCTGCGCACTGCAAGAGGCCACGCCAAGGCTTGCTGTGAAGTCGATTGAAGGAAAGTCACGCACGATTGTTCCTTCTATGACCGCGCGCAAACGTTCGGCAATTTCCATCGCGGCCTCTACATCAGCCAACAGGATAACGCCAAATTCCTCACCCCCAAGCCGACCCAGCCGGTCGCAGGGGCGCAGCTCCGATTGAACGACATGTGCAACTGCACGCAGTACCGCATCGCCAGCGGCATGGCCATATGTGTCATTGACCTTCTTGAAGTGGTCTAGATCGAACACAATCAGCGAGCAGGCAACACCGCTGCGCGACCATGTGGCGACAGCGCGGCCAAGATCGACCATGAATGCGCGCCGGGTCAGTGCACGTGTCAGCATGTCGCAATGCGCAACCGACCATAATGCATGGTGTTCAGCGGCGAGGACGGCGAACCCCGCCAGCATATGGGCAGCACCAGATTCGAATTCATGCGCATAAGCCCGCAGAATACCGATACGCCGCCCCTGATGTACAAGCGGGGCCTGAATGCAGGCAAGACCCTCTGGCGCCGGATGCGTCGGCGCACCATCGAACTGAATAGTGACATGCCGCGCGCCCGTGGTCTGACGAACAAGGTAAAAGATGGTGTCATATTGCTCTTGCACGGAATCCGGGGCTGCAAAAGATGCATCCTGCCCTGTAGACGCTTGCGAAGGTAAGTCATATGCCATCGTCATTTTTCTCGCTTGTTGCCTAAAAACCTAAACAGTTTCGCGCGGTGTTCCGTAAAATTCACACTGACATTTAATTAGATTTTAATTATGGCGTTTTGTAGGCCAGACTGGGCCGTATTGAAGAGAAGGTTAACTCGGTCGCGCATACGATTTCTAGCTATGTGCTGCGGACAAGTGCTCTAGTGAAGCAGTGTTGCCGCGCAAGTGCGGGCGCTGCGATATCAGTGTCAATCTTGCTCCAGCAAGGACCGAAACTGACGTTTTTGCTTGTCTGTCCAGGTCACCTGTAGCTTGTAGCCATCTGCGTCCTGCTGCTCTTGATCCACCACACCTTGCGCAAACAGCCATGCGCGCACGCGACCTTGTGCAAAACTCAAGCTAACCTCTGACGCGTAGCGCGTATCGTCCAGTTGTTCGGTCAGGGCAGCAAAAAACGCCTCCAGCCCTTCGCCCGTGACGGCAGAGCCAAGATAGACATCCTTCTCCAGCTGCGCGCGCTCTTGCAAGGCGGTGCGTTGTTCTTCGGGCAGCAGATCGGCCTTGTTCCAAAGCGATATCTGGCGTGTCTGCACCCCCACCCCCAGATCAGCCAGAATATCGCGCACATTGCGCGCCTGTTCCTCTGATTCGGGATGGGCAATATCGCGCACATGCACGATCAGATCCGCCTCCAGCACTTCTTCCAATGTGGCGCGAAAGGCCGCAATCAGTTGTGTCGGCAAATCCGAGATGAAGCCCACAGTATCCGACAGAATCACATCCTTGCCCGTAGGCAAGCGCACAGCGCGCATGGTTGGGTCCAGCGTCGCAAACAGCATGTCCTTTGCCAGAACTTCAGCCCCGGTCAGGCGGTTGAAAAGCGTGGATTTGCCTGCATTGGTGTAACCCACCAAGGCCACGACCGGAAATGGCACCTTTCGCCGCGCCGCCCGGTGCAATTCGCGTGTTCGCGTCACTTTGCCAAGCTGTCTGCGCAACCGCACCATCTGGGCATCAATCGCGCGCCGGTCCGCCTCAATCTGAGTTTCACCCGGCCCACCGACAAAGCCAAGCCCACCGCGCTGGCGCTCCAGATGGGTCCAGGCCCGTACAAGGCGCGTGCGCTGATAGCTCAGCGCTGCAAGCTCGACCTGCAAGACACCCTCGCGCGTGCGGGCACGATCGGCAAAGATTTCAAGGATCAGCCCTGTTCGATCGAGAAGTTTGACCTTCCACGCCCGCTCCAGGTTACGTTGCTGCACAGGCGTGACGGGACCATCTATCAGAACCAGATCAATCTCGGAATCCTGAATGGCCTGCGCCAGTTCCTCGACCTTGCCGGAACCGAACAGCATACCGGGATGCGCTTTTGGCAGGCGGACGATTCGGTCATCCACCACATCCAACCCTGGCAGGGCTTGCGCAAGCGATACCGCCTCGGCCAAGGCAAGCTCTGGGTCGCGCAGTCGTACATGGGCCTTTATCTCTGGATGCAGCACCATAGCGCGGGTCGGCTTTGCCCCCGTTTCAATGCCACGTTCCACAGGTTCAGAAGGCATTTGAGAAATCAGCCTTCACCCTCATAGAGTGAAATCGGCTGCCCCGGCATGATGGTCGATATGGCGTGCTTATAGACAAGCTGGCTTTGTCCATCGCGGCGCAAAAGCACGCAGAAGTTGTCAAACCAGGTGATCACACCTTGCAGCTTTACACCGTTAATAAGGAATACGGTAACTGGAACCTTGTTTTTGCGAACATGATTAAGAAACGCGTCTTGCAGATTTTGTTTGTCACTGGCCATGCGCTTGCCTTTTTGTCAGGGCGTGTTTGATCTACGCAGAGAGCCTCGTCTCCCCATAAGTTGATTATGGGCTGCGATTTGGAAAACTTCCAGCCCCGAAACCTGATAAATTGCGATACAGACGAAATTTTATTTCTCACCCGCCAGATAAAGCTGCATTAGCGACGCCAGAATATCGAAAGCAGCAGCAGTAGTTCAAGGCGTCCAAGCAGCATTCCGAGTGCCAGAATCACTTTCGCGGCATCCCCAAGTTCTGCCCAGTGCAGAACCTCTGGCCCTGCGATATGGACGAGTGGCCCCGTTGTGGTCAGCGCAGCTACCGCAAAGATTGTGGCATCTTCCAGCCGCAACCCTGTGAAGGTCAGGAGTGCTGTTAGCGCCGTCAGGGTAAAAATGAAGATCATCAGAAAGAGCCACGCCGAAAATGCCCCGTCACGGCGCAGGCTGCGCAGGCGCTCGCCATCACCACCGACACTGTCTGGATAAACCAGTTTCGACACTTCCCGCCGTGCCTGCCATGTCAGGGCAAAGATGCGCATCAGTTTAAGCCCGCCCGCTGTCGTCGCAACGCCACCGCCCAACATGGCCAGCCCCAACACCACAATCCCAGCCGCACCCACGAAAATACCCGAAACGCCGCCTCCAACCTCGCTGATGAAACCTGTCGTGGTAAGGAATGACAGGCTTGTAAACACATGGCCCCAGATCGTCGCCAATTGCGCCCCCAGCCCAGATGGCGACGACATGAACGAAGCACGCAGGATCAGTGCCACAAGGATAACCGCAAGAATGACTGCCGCCAGTCGCAATTCAGGGTCATGCAAACGCGGTCCCTGCATTTGCTGCATGCTCTGCGCGCCCGGCCATAGACGACGACTCAGCGCGAATATCAAGAAGCAGGCGATCAACATCTCTGAAGCGAGGCCATTTATCGCGCCTTCAGGCGCGATTCCAGAGGTCGACAATGTGGACATGGCCAGCATAAGCGCCACAAGCGGCGGATTGCCCGCGATGGACAGCGCGACCCAAAGAAACAGGGTCACCCCCACATAGACCGGCGCGATCACCCGAAGTTGGTCTGCCAGACGCGACAGAACCTTGTCATCATAGCTTTCATCTATCCTGATGGATTGGTGCATCTCGCCCCTGCCAAGAGAAGCACCGACAACCCCGGACTGGTTGCGAAACAACTCAAATCCACCCAAGTTCAGCGGCGCAAGCAGCGCAACGGCAATCGACATCAGGAATAACCCGCCGCCCCAGGCAACGGTCGCGCGCCACAGGTGCAGGCTGCGCGTCACCTCGCCTTCCAATATGCTGGCGCCAGTGGTGGTAAAGGCGGACAACATCTCAAACCAGGCATCAACAAAGCGGATACCTGGCACGGCCTCGGTCAGTGGAACGGCCATCAGAACCGGCAGGAAGACATAGGCGAAAGACAGGTAAAAGAACGGATGCGCACTTGTCATCTTCTCGACAGAGCCAGAGCGGTTGGCAAGATGCACAAACAGTGTCACAGCGCCCAGCAATAGCGCAGAGTACAGAAAGGCGCGTGCAAGCTGATGCTCGCGCAAAGTAAACCCCACGGCTGCGGGCAACAGCATGGCCAGCGCGGTCAGCCCCATCAGGGCAACCAAAATCACCACTCCATGCGATCTGCGCGGCATCAAGGCCTCTCTCTCGCGCTTGGGTGCGACACTAGAAAAATTCAACCGCGACTTGCAGCAATTCATCGACCTTCGGCACATCCCCGGTCAGCGAGAAGATCACCACAAGATCCCCTTCGCGCAGGACCATATCACCGCTAGGTCGCAAGAACTCTCCCTTGCGAGAAACCCCGATCAGCAAGGCCCCTTCTGGAAAGGAAATGTCGCGCACCCGTGCATTCGACAATTGCGAGGTGCTGAGAACCTGTGCCTCGATCACCTCGGCCTCTCGGTCGCCCAACAAATAGACCGAACGCACACGCCCATGCCGCACATGGCGCAAGATGGACGAAACTGTGAGCGCACGCGGGTTGATATGCGCATCAATCCCCATTGCATCGGCCAGCGGGACCATACCAGGGTCATTGATCAGCGAGATGGCCTGTGTCGCCCCAAGGGATTTTGCGCGCACCGCCGCCAGAAGATTGGTGCGGTCATCATCTGTCAGCAGCAAGACAGAGTCGATCTTGCCGATACCGGCCTCATCCAGCAGGTTTGCATCCATGCCATCGCCATGCAGCACGATAGAGCGTTCCAGCCCGTCAGCTGCAGCCTCGGCGCGGGCGCGATCACGTTCAATGACTTTGACGCGGACGCGCACAGGCTGGTTCTCCAAGGCACGCGCAACCGACAGCCCGACATTGCCGCCACCGACCACAAGCACCCGTTCCTGCCGAGCTGGTGATTTGCCGAACACCTCAAAAGCGCGCGGCACATCGCGGGCATCGACCAACACATAGATCTGGTCGCCCGCATAAAGCTGATCTTCGGGTTCGGGCGCAAATAGCCGTTTGCCACGGCGTACACCTGCCACCATGATCCGCAAGGTCGGGAACAAATCTGACAACTGACGCAAGGATGTGTTGAGAACCGCGCATTCCTCGTCCAGAGACAAGCCAATCAGCAGCGCCTTGCCCTGAAAATACTCCTGCACATCGAAAGCTTCGGGATAAGCCACCCGCTTCAGCGCCGCCTGAGAGACTTCACGTTCGGGGCTGATGATGACATCAATCGGCATATGCTCGCGCCGGAACAGGTCCGAATAGCGCGGGTCCAGATAGGACAGTTCGCGCAGCCGCGCGATCTTGCGGGTTACGCCGAAAACCGAATGCGATACCTGACAGGTGACCATGTTCACCTCGTCAGAATAGGTCGCAGCGATGACCATATCGGCATCCCGCGCGCCAGCCTGTTCCAGAATGTTGGGGTGGCTTGCAAAACCTACAATGCCTTGCACATCCAGCGTGTCGGTCGCGCGGCGTACAAGTTCGGGCTTGCTGTCAACAAGCGTGACGTCATTTCTCTCACTCGAGAGATGGCGCGCGATCTGCAAACCGACCTGACCCGCCCCGCAGACAATAACCTTCATGGCGAAAATCTTTCCTTATCTGGCGGCAACCTGACGCGTCATGTGTCAGCAAGGCCTGTCTAGTTCAAGCCTTTGCAATAGTTCGCGCCGCATCACCCCTTCATTTCGGACAGTTTAGCCGTATTGACACCAAGCGATTTCAACTTGCGATGCAGCGCCGAACGCTCCATGCCGACAAAAGATGCAGTGCGGCTGATATTTCCGCCAAAACGCTTGATCTGTGACAGCAAATATTCCCGCTCGAACAATTCGCGCGCCTCTCGCAAGGGCAAAGTGGTCAGACTTCCTGACAAAACCAGTTTCGGGTCACTCTCATCGCCTTCGGATGGGGTTTCGGATTGCAGATCACGAATGTCGATTGGGCGACCTGCATCGCCCAGAATCATCGCGCGTTCAATCACATTGCGCAACTGGCGAATATTTCCCGGCCAGCGCATCGCTTGCAGATGCGCGCATGCAGCATCGGACAATGTCCGCTTCGCTAGTCCCTGCCCCCGATGCAGATCGTCGATGAAATACTCGGCCAGCAGCGGAATATCCTCGCGCCGTTCTTCAAGACCGGGCACTGCAATGGGCACCACACTCAACCGATCGAACAGCTCTTGCCGGAATAGCCCTTCGCGGACCCGACCGGACAAATCCTGACTGGTCGCACTCATGACGCGCAAATCCACGCGGACCTTGTCGGCGCCGCCAACACGGGTGAACTGCTGTTCAACCAGTACCCGCAATATCTTGGACTGGGTGCCCATCGGCATGTCGGCCACTTCATCCAGATAGACCACGCCGCCATGCGCCTGCTCCAGCAGACCCGGTTCTACGCCGCGTTCGGGGCTTTCGCGGCCAAACAGCACCTCTTCCATGCGCTCAGGCTCTATCGTGGCGGCGGATACGCAGACAAACGGGCTGGACGCGCGGTCGGAGTGTTCATGCACATAACGCGCTGCCGCTTCCTTGCCGCTGCCTGCCGGTCCGGTGAACATGATCCGCGCATTGGACCCTGTCACCTTTTCAAGCTGTGCGCACATGGTTCTGTAGGCATGGCTTTCACCCAGCATCTGCGCACTGCTGTTGTCACGCCTGCGCAACGCCATATTCTCGCGCCGCAGACGCGACGCTTCCATTGCACGACTGACAACCACCATCAGCTTGTCGATATTGAAGGGCTTTTCGATGAAGTCATAAGCCCCTTGCTTGATCGCTGCGACCGCAATTTCCACATTGCCATGCCCCGAGATGATAACGATTGGAATATCCGGGTTTGACCGTTTGACCGTCATCAGAATGTCGATACCATCCATCTTGCTGTCCTTCAGCCAGATATCGAGCACCATCAGGGCAGGTGGGTTTGCATTGACCTCGGCCATCGCCTCGTCAGAGTTTGCCGCGCGACGGGTTGTAAAACCTTCATCCTCAAGAATATCCGAGATCAACTCGCGGATGTCACGTTCGTCATCGACAATCAGAATATCACTCATGCGTCACTACTCGCCATTTTTGTCATGTCTTCCTCGGTCATCTGTTGGGGGGACAGGCGCGGCAATCGGATCACAGCCTTTGCGCCAGCATGGGTGTCGCCCTCAAAAATCTCTGCATCTTCAAGCCGCAAGGTGCCGCCGTGTTCTTCCATAATTTTCCGTACAATCGACAGGCCAAGCCCGGTTCCGGCTGCGCGGGTCGTCACATAAGGTTCGAACAGTCGCGCGCGATCCTCTGGAAGGCCGATCCCGTTGTCAGAAATCGTGATGCGCAATTCTGCATCCTGCGCCTCGAAACACACCCGTATTTCTGGAACAAATGCTGGCGTGTCTTCATTTTCTAACCTTGTTTCAATAGCTTCCCCGGCATTCTTAATCAGGTTTGTAAAGGCTTGCGCCATCATCGTTTCATCAACTTCAACGATTACAGGGGTATCGGGCAGCTTCGTTTGGAACCTGACATCCGGCTGCCCGCTTTCCTGCAACAAGGTGCAATCGCGCAGAATTGCCGCCAGATCATGCGGACGGCGATCCGGCTCCGGCATGCGTGCAAACCGGGAAAATTCATCAACGATGCGGCGTAAATCATTGGTTTGGCGAACAATTACAGATGTAAGCTGCGACAGGCTTTCTGCGTCTTCTGCGTCCAGCTTGCGCGAAAATTTTCGTTCGATCCGCTCAGACGAAAGCTGAATCGGGGTGAGCGGGTTCTTGATTTCATGCGCGATCCGGCGCGCCACATCCCCCCAAGCGGCCATGCGCTGCGCAGAGACAAGTTCGCTTACATCGTCAAAGGCCACAACATAGCCTTCCAGTTGCGCATCACTGCGACGGCGTTCGGCCATGCGCACCAGCAAAGTTTCCAGCCTGCCAGAACGCGAGAGCCTGAGTTCTTCCTGTACGCGGCCAAGATTGGTTGAGGTGCTGCGCAAACGATCCAGAAGCGGCGCAAATTCCGGCACGACCTGGTCGAGCGGCTCGGCCGGGCTGGCTGTCTCGTCCAACTCCAACATAGCGACCGCCGCACGGTTGATGAACTCCACCCTGCCCTCAGCATCCAGTCCGATCACGCCCGCAGTTACAGACCCAAGCACCGAGTCGAACAAGCGCCTGCGCGCTTCGATCTGGCGGTTATTTTCAAGCAGGGTTTCGCGCTGGCCCTTCAATTGCCGCGTCATCTGATTGAAAACGCGCCCCAGCAGCGCAATTTCATCATCATCGCGCGCGACTCTCACCTGCACGTCCAGATCGCCGCTGCCCACCTGCCCCGCGGCCTCGGCCAAACGCCCGACAGGACGCGCAAGCCGTTCGGCAAAATTCAGCCCCAGCCAGATGGACCCCAGAATGAGAATAAGCGCGAACCCAAGATAAAGCGCACCGAATTGAAACAGCAATCGCCCGCGCTCGCGTTCAAGCTGCTGGTAGAACACAACTGTTTCACGGGTTTCATCCAACAAGCTCAGGATATTGCCATCCACCTCTCTGGCAACATAGAGATACCGGTCAAAGTAATTATCCAAGGCAACAAGCGCACGGAATTCATTGTTGGGCCAATCGCGGATAATCACAATCTCTTCCTGAGCCTGCGCGATCTGTTCTGGCGTCAGCGGGGTGAAATTGAACCTAAAAGACCGCTCTCCGCGCGCGCGGATCTCACCCTCGCCATCGACGATGAAGGCCACGCGCAGGCCACGCTGAATCTGCGCTTGCGCCTCGGACAACAAGCTGCGCAATTCACCCTCTTCAAGCAGCGGAAAGACACGGCGCACAGTTTCAAGATATGCGGCCAATTCGCCCGCATCCGTGCGCAAATCGCGTTCCTGCTCGAATTGGTACGCCTCTGCGGCGGCAAGCGAATTGCCGACCACGCGCTGCACCCGATCCGAAAACCACCCCTCAAGCCCGACATTCAGTGTAAGTGCCGCAAAAACGGCCACTGTCACCGTTGGCACCAGGGCGATGGTCGCGAACAGCGTAGACAGCCGCAAATGTAGCCGCGACCCGGCCGAATCCGACCGTCGTGCCGCGACCAGCCGCGCAACGCGCATGGCGACCAGCGCCGCGATAATCAGGACATAAACAAGATCAGCCAGCAGGACCAGCAACAGGCTGCGCGAGTCGAACACCTGCCCCATTGGCCCCAAAGCCATAAGGGTCAGAAATACAAGCAGCGGTCCTGTCAGAACCAGAACCAAAGCCATGCGGTTGGACAAGCGTCCATCCCCCATTCCGGTCATCGCCGTCTTCAACATGGGCGATCTGGTTCCCTGATCACGCGCACCCCCTCCGCCAGCATCTTTTCCGTCAAAAGGGATAGTCCTTTTGCACGATGCGTTGCGGCGAGTTTGCCACATGACCTGTGGTAATTCTACATCAAATCACAATTTGTCAGACGCGCAGATCAAGTCAGTTTTCGTCTGCGCGAGACGGCAATATCAAGCTCGGTGATTTTCTTGCGCAATGTGTTGCGATTGATCCCCAGAAGGTCAGCGCAACGCGCCTGATTTCCGCCTGTCGCGTCCAAAGCCAGTTCTATCAACGGGGTTTCCACTTCGCGCAGAATGCGCCCATACAATCCCGGGGGCGGCAAATCCTGCCCATGCAGATCGAAATATCGGCGCAAATGTCGCGCGACGGACTCTGACAGGGTTTCATCGGTGAAACGATCCCCGACTGTCACAGCACTTGGCTGGCTGTGCAACGCCGCCTCAATCTCCGCGCGCGAGATGATCGGGTCCGTGCTGGTCAGCCCAAGGCGGCGCAAGGTATTTTGCAACTGTCGCACATTGCCGGGCCACGAATACAGGCGCACAACCTCCATCGCTTCGGGCGAGAGGCTGCGCAGGGTCGCACCTTCATCCGCAGCTTGTGACAGGAAGTGACGCGACAGTGGCTCCAGATCATCGATCCGTTCGCGCAGCGTGGGCACATTCAGCACCACACCACCCAACCGATAATACAGATCCTCGCGCAAGCCACCTTCGGCCAAAGCGCGTGTCAGATTGCCCTGTGCGGTTGCCATGACGCGCGGCCCGTCCTCGGGCAAGGCATCCAGCAGACGCGCTGCGCGCAGTTGCGCATCCGTGTCGTATGACAGGATTTCATCAAACAACAGCGTTCCCCCGCGCACACGCGACATCAGCACCTGCGCGCCGTCGAAAGTGTTCAGGTCTTCGGCTGTGGCGGCCACAAAGGGCTGATTGCGCCGATCCGACAGGTCATGCAGGGTGCGTGCGATCAGGGATTTCCCTGTCCCGGATTCGCCCAGGATCAGCACAGGCATGGCAGAGTTGATGACCCGCGCGATCAGCCGGTACAGCTCCTGCATGACCGGTGTGCGGCCAACCAGAGGCATGGACTCCATGCTCAGCATATCGCCGCGCGGCGCCGGGCTTGGCCGGGCAGGTGGTTCATTTGACCCAACGCGACGGCGGTTCTTCATGGCCGCCCCCGCCCGCTTCAACAGGTCAGGCAGGTCGAAAGGTTTCGGCAGGTAGTCATGTGCATCCACCTCATTGGCCTGGATGGCGGTCATGATCGTATTTTGCGCCGAAATCACTATAACAGGCAGGTCGGGGCGCTCCTGCGATATCTTGGGGATCATCTCGATCCCATTGCCATCGGGCATCATCACATCTGTGATCACCAGATCGCCGCGCCCCTCTTCGACCCAGCGCATCAACGTGGTCAGGCTGGAGGTGGCATGCACCTTGCAACCCGCGCGTGTCAGCGCCTGTGTCAGGACAGTGCGGATCGTGCGATCATCATCTGCCACCAGAACTGTGCCGTCCATCAGCGACTCTCCTTGCTGTCAGTCATCTTGGGTGCCCGAGGCAGTGATATCCGAAACACCGTGCGTCCGGGCCTGCTGTCAACCGAGACCCAGCCATCATGCGCTGCGATGATTTTCGACACCAATGCCAGACCAAGGCCTGTGCCGTTTTCACGCCCGGAAACAAAAGGGTCAAATACCTCATCTGCAATCTCGGCAGGTAATCCGGGGCCATCGTCGATGATCTCGACATGAATGGGCAAGGCGACGTCCTGCCCACTGGCACCGCGCAACCGCAGAGATTGCTCAAAAAACGTCTTGATGCGAATGCGCCCGCCCATCATCTGTGCGTGCGCGGCATTCTTCAGCAGGTTCAGGAATACCTGTAAAAGCTGGTCTGCATCTGCCCAGACCGGCGGAAGCGAAGGGTCATAGGAATCGCGGATCTGCATATGTGCCGCAAACCCCACCTCAGCAGAACGGCGCGCCCTTTCCAGAACATCGTGAATATTCACAGCACGACATTCAGGGGGGCGCTGGTTGCCGAACTGCTCAACCTGATCCAGCAATTTGACGATGCGCTGCGTCTCGGCCACGATCAGATCGGTCAATGCGCGATCCTCGCCACTTAGCCCCATTGAAAGAAGCTGCGCCGCACCCGTTATTCCCGCCAGAGGGTTCTTGATCTCATGCGCCAGCATCTGCGACATGCCAATCGCAGAACGTGCGGCATGGCGAATGCCATCCGCCTTGCCCAGCTTTCCTGCGATTTCGCGCGGGGTCATCAGCATCAGAACCAGATCACGCCTATCCCCCAACAGCGCAAGCTGGATTGCGCAATGCACACTCGGGCGCTCGCCCTGCGTGACGGGCACATCATTGATGAAAACTGGCGCGCGGTTTTCGCGGCATCGTTGCAATGCCGTTTCTATCGGCGCGTCAATCTGGACAATCTGCGCCAGGGGCCGCTCCAGCACCGACCGACGCGACAGGCTGAGGAATTGTTCTGCTGCCGGGTTACAATCGATAATACATTCCGCCCCGTTCTTCTGTCCGATCATCAGGGCGGGAACAGGCAAGGCAGACCAAATCGTCCCCGTGGGCGGCGGTGTCATGCTGCGCGCTCCAGATCCTGCTGAGGCGCCAATGCATCGGGCAGCAGGCGCAACACCTCTGCAGGATCGGTCGCCGTCAATAGCTTGTGTCGCAGCACAGTCGAGCCATGTGCCGCATCGCTATACCAGCCCAAGTGCTTTCGCGCGGTCTTGAGGCCAAGCTCACGACCATAAAACGAAAGAATCGCTTCATAATGCGCGCTGACCAGGGCAACCAGTGCTTTTGCCTCGGGAACCTCAGGCGGCGCATATCCGAACAGATCGGCGGCAACCTGCGCCAGCAGCCAGGGCCGCCCCTGCGCACCACGTCCAATCATCACGCCAGCCGCGCCTGACTGTGCCAGGGCCGTGCGCGCCGTTGCACGCGATGTGACATCGCCATTGGCGATCACCGGCACAGGACAGGCCCGCACTACATTACCGATAGCGGCCCAATCGGCCTTGCCTTTGTAAAACTGGCACCGCGTGCGACCATGGATTGTGACCATGCGAACGCCCGCATTCGCTGCGCGCACCGCAAGCCCTGCCGCGTTCAGGCTATCATCATCCCAGCCCAAACGGGTTTTGAGCGTCACAGGAACATCAACAGCAGAAACCACAGCCTCAATCAGGCGCAGGGCAAGATCAGGCTCGCGCATCAGGGCAGACCCGGACATGCCGCCGACGACTTTCTTGGCCGGGCACCCCATATTTATGTCAATGATCTCGGCCCCGTTATCGGCGACCATGCGCGCGGCCTCGGACAGCCAATAGGCGTCACGACCAGCAAGCTGAACGGCAGTGCGCACCTCGCCCAAACCCAGTTCGGCGCGCGCTTTGGCCCGCATCGAGGGCTTGGCTTGCACCATCTCCTGACTGGCGACCATCTCGGACACGACCAGCCCCGCGCCAAAACCCGCGACCACTCTGCGGAAGGGAAGATCGGTTATTCCTGCGAGAGGCGCCAGCAGTACAGGCGGGTTGATTCCCAGCTCTGCCAATGGCCCACCATCGGGGGCGCGATCAGTTTTGTGGTCTTCGTGCATCAAGCTGCCCTGTACTCTCATGTGCTTTGTCCTAGCCCTGCATATCCCTTGACGCAAACCAGATCAGCGGAAATCTGGCGAGAATTTCATCAAATGATTAAATTATAGGCACAAAATTTAGGCTATCGCGCGGATTGTCAGCACGGGTTGCTTCGGCCTATAGCAGGTTCGTATATTTCAAAGGGACACCATATGCACCACAACATTGCAGCACTTATCGTCGCGGCAGGGCGCGGGACACGCGCGGGTGGCGACCTGCCCAAGCAATGGCGCGAATTGGCAGGGCGCAGCGTTCTGGAACATACATTGGATGCATTCCGACGCGCTGGCATCAAGCGCATCATTCTTGTGATTCACCCGGATGACCGAGAGAAGGCAAATCGACTGGTGGCCCCGGACGTGACCCTAGTAAACGGGGGGGATACGCGGGTCACATCGGTTCGTGCAGCACTTGAGTCACTTGTGACCGACGCACCGCAGCATGTCCTTATTCATGACGGTGCGCGCCCGCTGGTCAGCGCAAGCGTGATCAATGATGTCCGCGATGCCTTGCGCCATGCCGAAGGCGCTGCCCCCGCCTTGCCTGTCGTCGATGCGCTCTGGCGTGGCACTGACGGGCATGTTGCCGCCGCAGTACCCCGCGCTGGTCTTTTCCGGGCACAAACACCCCAAGGTTTTGGTTTTTCTTTCATTCTGCAAGCCCATCGCGCCTATGAAGGAGAGGCGGCAGATGATGTCGAGATCGCGCGCGCTGCGGGTATGGAAATCGTCATGACACCGGGTTGTGAAGATAATATAAAGCTGACCTATCAGGCAGATTTCGACCGTGCAGAACGGCTGATTACACACAGACAGGAACGCGACATGGATATTCGGCTGGGCAATGGATATGATGTGCATCGCTTCGGGCCGGGCGACGGCTGTTGGCTATGCGGTATAAAAGTGCCCCATAACCGCGCGCTGCAAGGCCATTCTGACGCAGATGTGGGCATGCATGCCCTGACAGATGCGATTTATGGCGCGCTGGCAGAGGGCGATATCGGGCGCCATTTCCCGCCCAGTGACCCGCAATGGAAAGGCGCGGACAGCCGGATATTCCTGCGCCATGCTGTCGAGTTGATGCGCGAACGGGGTTTTCGGCTGAACAATTGCGATGTGACCTTGGTCTGCGAGCACCCGAAGATCGGACCACACGCGCGGGCCATGCAGGCGGAACTTGCTGAAATCATGGGTTGCGAAGTGCATCGGGTCAGCGTCAAGGCCACCACGTCCGAGCGTCTGGGCTTTACCGGCCGCGAGGAAGGCATTGCTGCGATTGCCACGGCCTGCCTTGGCCGCAATGCTGGCGACACCTGATCCGGGGCAGCTGGACTAGCTGTGTTGCGTTGCCCCTTCTACAGAAAGCAACACGGCAAAGGCAAACAGGGCACTGCTATCTTTGGCAGGCTTGAACGCCCTGCTGGCCGACGTCGCTGCATAAGGTCACGCTCAGTAGATATACCTGATCTGGTCGCCCCAATACCGCTCCAGCTTTTTCAGGCTACGCGCAACAGTGTCGAGTGTGCTGTAATCGACAATTTCGTCCTGCTGCATTTTACGCGCATGCTGCGAGAACATATCAGCAAGTTTGTCGCGGACTTCCTGTCCTTGTGGCGTCAGGCGCACGCGCACAGACCGCTTGTCGACCGCACAGCGTTGGTGATGCATGTAACCAAGCTCAACCAGCTTCTTGAGGTTATAGGTCACATTTGACCCCTGATAATAGCCGCGTGATTTCAGTTCCCCTGCCGTCACCTCATTGTCACCAATGTTAAACAGCAACAAAGCCTGAACCGGATTGATCGTCATGACACCCAAGCGTTCGAATTCATCTTTTATGACGTCAAGCATCAGGCGGTGAAGTCGTTCCAACAACGCAAGATTATCCAGATATCGCGACAAGTATTCATTCCGAAGCGAAGGCCCAAATTGCTGCTGAACGCTCACCAGTATCTCCATCATGGTAAAACTTACAGAACCATCTCAGCAAGTGGCAAAGAATTCGTTAAAATGCCGCTGTCACGGGGTGATTTTTTCTAAAGTTTGAACAATAGCCAAGCCGCACAGAACACCGCGCCCTCCATTGAAATGGACGGCGCGGCGCTCGTGGTTTTCGTCATCTGGGGAAAGGTGCCGCCTTGAGTGACGAGGGACAGCTTGGCGGGACAAAACCGCAGCGCAATGGCGGAGGGGTCAAGGCAGCCACGCATCGCCGGGTTGCGAACACTGGGCGCTAAGGGGCCGTCTGCTGCATCAGTCGCGTCTGATAATGTGGCGCCCCCCAATGGGCGTTGGATTGCCAGTCGGCTTGCGGCTGACGTTCGGCAAGCGCATCTGAAATTTCGACCTCATCAAAACCCGACCGCCGCGCCATTGCATATTGATCAGAGATCACATGCCCCCGCGCCCGCAACCGCCCCGCATACCCCATGCGGCGCAATTGGCGCGCAATGCTGAACCCCCGCCCATCTGAAAAAGCCGGAAAATCAACACGGATCATCAAGATCCCATCCAGCCGCCCTTCCAATGCCTCTGGCGCGACATCAGAGGGCAGGTCCAGCGCAAGCGGTTGTTCGTCCGGGTCCGCGTCAAATGCCTCCAGCGGTGTGAAGCCCGCGCGCCAATCATCCGGGCCAAAGCCAGTATCCGTTACGATAATCGTCATGCTGCATCTTCCTGTCTGATGGGCCGTGGCACGCCGCCGGTGAAATGAATACCACATTCCGTTTTCGCGGAGCCCCGCCAACGACCGGCGCGCGGGTCTTCGCCCTTGTTCACCCGCGTTGTGCAAGGCGCGCACCCAATGGACGGGTAGCCCTGCGCCACAAGCGGATGGCGCGGCAGATCATACGCGTCAAGATAATCCGCAACGCGATCTGCGTCCCAATTTGCCAGCGGGTTAAGTCGAATGCGCCCGGTTGCGGGTTCCACCTCGGCGCGTTCAAGCAGGGCGCGGGTATCAGCCTGATAGCGCTTGCGCCCCGTGATCCAGCCATCATAGCCTTGCAACGCGCGACCCAGCGGTTCGGATTTTCGCAACTGGCAGCAGGATTCAGCATCGCTACGGTGCAACAACCCGTCCGGGTCGCGGGTAAACAGTTCCGACCTGTCAGGTGTGATCGACTGCACATTGCTCAGGCGCAGATGCGCGGCAAGGTCGCGCTGATAGGCCACGGTTTCAGGAAACAGTGCCAATGTGTCGATAAACAGCACCGGCAAGGCGCGGTCGATCTGCGCGACCATGTGCAACAGCACCGCCGAGTCGGCCCCGAAGGACGACACCAGCGCCACCCGGTTCAGACGCGCAATCCCCGCCGCAAGAAATTGCTGCGCGGACAACGCTTCAGAGCGGGACAGAAGAACCCCGACACTGTGTTTCGGATCAGGCTGCATCTGCCCGCCCTCCTGTCTGATACAGCGCATCCTTGAACGGCTTGGGACCAAGACGGCGGAAAGCCTCGATAAAGCTTTCGCCCTCGCTGTCGCGCAAGTCCAGATAAGCTGTGATCAACCGGTCTATCGCCGGGATGATCTGGTCATAGGCAAAGCCCGGACCTGCACGCTCGCCCAATGCGGCTGTTTCAGTCCCGTCACCGCCAAGGGTTATCTGGTAGTTTTCCACCCCCGCACGATCCAGCCCCAGAATCCCGATATGGCCGACATGATGGTGGCCACAGGCATTGATGCAGCCCGAAATCTTGATCTTCATCGCGCCGATATCCAGTTCGCGTGCGCGAAAGGCTTGTGCAATCTCCTGTGCCACGGGGATTGAACGGGCCGTCGCCAAAGCGCAGTAATCCATGCCGGGGCAAGCAATAATGTCCGAGATCAGGCCGATATTGGCCGTCGCAAGCCCCGCTGATTGCAACGCGGCATGAACGCTCGGCAGGTCGGATTTATGGACATGCGGCAGGATGACATTCTGTTCATGGCTGATGCGCAACTCATCATGGCCATATTGCGCTGCCAGATCCGCCATGACGCGCATCTGATCGGCGGTCGCATCACCGGGGGTCGCGCCATGCGCTTTCAGGCTGACCGTTACTATAGCGTAATCCGGGTGGCGATGCTGTGCAAGATTGGTGTCCGCAAAAGACCTAAACACCGGGTCATGCGCATAGGCCGTATCATATGCTGTCGTCGGCGCGTTACGAAAAGCAGGGGGCGCGAAAGCCGCGCGCAGATCGCGCAAGATAGCCTGATCGGCCCCGCCCCATTCGGCGCGCAGGGTCTTGAACCGCCGCGCAACACGGGCACGCACCTCTTCCAGCCCCAATTCGTTGACCATGATCTTGATGCGCGCCTTGTATTTGTTATCGCGCCGCCCAAAGCTGTTATAGGTGCTCAGGATCGCCTCGATATAGGGCAGCAGATCGGCCTCGGGGATGAACTCTGCCAGAACCTTGCCGATGACGGGTGTCCGACCCAGCCCACCGCCGACGACCACTTCGAAGCCCGGTTCGTCGCCCTGCAAAACCATACGCAAGCCGATATCATGTGCGCGGGTCACGGCGCGGTCATTGGGGCTGCCAGTGATGGCAATCTTGAACTTGCGCGGCAGGAACTGGAATTCGGGGTGATCGGTTGACCATTGGCGTAACAATTCGGCCACCGGGCGCGGGTCGGCAATCTCGTCCGCCGCGGCCCCTGCGAAATGATCGGCGGTGACATTGCGCACGCAATTGCCCGAAGTCTGGATGGCATGCATGCCCACCTCGGCCAGCGAATCCAGCATATCGGGCACATCGCGCAGGCGCGGCCAGTTGAACTGGATATTCTGGCGCGTGGTGAAATGGCCATAGCCCTTGTCCCAACGCTCGGCAATCATGGCCAATTGGCGCATCTGGGCGGAATTCAGCGTGCCATAGGGAATGGCCACGCGCAGCATATAGGCGTGCAGTTGCAGATACAGCCCGTTCATCAGGCGCAGCGGCTTGAATTCATCTTCCGTCAAGGCCCCGGAAATGCGCCGCTCGACCTGCGCGCGGAACTGGGCGTTGCGGGACTTCAGGAATTCGTGGTCGAAACTGGAATAGGTGTACATGGCAGGCAATCCTTGTGTCAGTAGGGCAATTCAGGCGCAGGGTCAGTTACGACACATGCCATCTGCCTGTTTGCCATGCCGGTAGTTTGACGGGCCGCGCGCGCGAAAGGCTTCGCGGAAATGTGCAGGCTCTGGCCCATTGGGGCCGCGATGCGCAGGTGCCAGATAGGGACCGACAAGGCGTTCTGGCTGGCCCTGTGCGGCAGCCAGCGCCTGTGCGGCAGCATCTGCGTCATGGAATAGCTGTGCCTCAGTGTGCATGCGCGACCAGCCGCCCGAAGCGGTCAGATAAACGACATCCCCTTCAAAAAGGTCATTGGCTGTCAGGACCGAGGGCGTGAAATCACGGCTCATTTCGCCACCTCCTGCAAGGTAAGGGTCTGCTGTGCTGCCCGTGGGGCCAGCCCCAGCAGGATAACGGCAGGCCCGCCCAGTGCAGCGGCTTTTTGCGGCAAGGTGGCCAGCGTCGCGCCAACAATTTGCTGATCAGCGCGTGACGCATTCTCAACCAGCGTGACCGGCATGTCCGGGGCGGCACCATGCATCAACAAACGCCCCTGTACAAAACGGGCCGCGCGCTTGCCCATATACAGCGCCGTGACTGCGCCCGGCTCGGCCAGACCTTGCCAGTCCTGATCTGCATAGCCATTCATGTCATGGGCCGTGACCAGACGCAGCGCATGATTGCGCCCGCGCGAGGTCAGGCTTTGCCCGATACTTGCCGCAGCACTCGAAGCGGCTGTCACCCCCGGCACCACTTGCCACGGGATTCCGACCTCTTCCAGCGCGGCGATTTCTTCGTCCAACCGACCAAAAACAGAGGCATCGCCCCCTTTCAGCCGCACCACATGCGCGCCCTGCCCTGCATGCTCGATCATCAGCGCATGGATCACCTCTTGTGCGGTTGACGGGCCAAACCCTTCCTTGCCAACCGAAATGATCACAGCCTCGCGCCGCGCCAGTTCCAGAATCTCCGGTGTGACCAGACGGTCATGGATCACGACATCTGCGCGGTCCAGAAGATTGCGCGCCTTCAGTGTCATCAATTCTGGATCTCCGGGTCCGGCACTGACAAAATCAACATGTCCGATCGGGGACGGCCGTTCGAGATGCTGCGCCAGCAGATCATCCAGCGTTTGCGCCACACCGTCTTCGCCACTCCGGGCAAATGCACGCGGTCCATAGGAGTCGTAATATTCCGCCCAGAATGCACGACGACGCGGGCCTTGCGGCAAGGCCTCTGCCATCTTGCGAAATGACTTGCCGATGCGTGCAAGAACCCCAAGCGAGGGCGGCAGACTGCTTTCAAGCTGCGCCTTGATCTGGCGCGCAAGCACAGGCGCCGCACCTTCAGTGCCAATCGCCACCACAACCGGGTCACGGTCCACAATCGCGGGGGTAATGAAGTCGCTGTGTTCCAGATCGTCTACGATATTGACCAATGCGCCCGCCGCATGCCCAAGTGCTGCGATGCGTGCATCTTCGTTTTCATTCCCGGTCGCGGCATAGACCAGACGCGCGGCAGACAGATCGCAGGCCAGAACAGGCCGGTTTACAAGCGTCACCCGCGGCGTAAACGCCCGGATCTCTGGCGCAATATCAGGGGCGCAAATCGTGATCTGCGCCTCGGTCTTGAGAAGCAGCCGCAGTTTGGCAAGCGCCATCTCTCCACCACCACCGATAACCACATTCGCGCGGGCGAGATCTAGAAAGACGGGAAAATGCTGCATGGTGCGACTCCTTACGCTCTTGCAGCATTTTAGGACATTTTCCCCTCACATTGCCATATGTCTGAGTTTATAAGAACAATTTTTCACTCATTAAGTGGTTTAATGAACAAATTTATCCAACATGTACACAGGCGAACACAACAGCGTCCGCAACCCCTATGAAGTTGATGTTCTGTTTTACCTTTCCTCCAACGAAAAGACCCCGGACCAAGTCCGGGGTCTATTACCGTGTCGCAAGTTGAGATCAGCCCGGCGCGCGTTCGGCCCAGCCTGCGAAAATCTTCTCCAACGCGACCACGATGTAATACAGCACGATCCCCAAGAACGCCAAGGCGATCAGAACGGCAAACATCAAGGGGAAATCCGAATTGGTGCGCCCACTGTCAAACAGCGCTCCAAGCCCGCGCCCGTGTGGGCTGACGATTTCCATCAGATTGGTCCCGATAAAGGCAAGCGTGACTGCCACTTTCAACGCGCCGAAGAATTCAGGCAAGGTCTTTGGTAAAGCGATTTTCCAAAAGATTGTCGCTTGAGACGCCCCAAGCGAGCGCAGGATATCGCGATACTCCGGCTCTAGAGTCGACAACCCGATAGAAACGGATACCGCAATCGGAAAGAACGAGATCATGAAGGCCAGCAGCACTGTGTTGAAATCATGCTGGCCCACGAACATCAGCGCGACGATAGGCACAACGGTTGCCTTGGGAATCGCATTGAAACCCACCAAAAGTGGGTAGAGCGCATCGCGCATCAGCCGCGAAAACCCCATGATCATTCCCAGCAGCGTGCCGAATAGCACAGCCAGCAACAGCCCCAGCACCGTGCGCCACAAGGTCTGCCACCCCATTGTCAGAAACAGGTTCCAGTGCCGTTCAAAGGCGGGTGGCAGGTCCGAAGGGGCCGCCATCTTGAATTTCGGCCAACCATTGAACCAGACCAGCCATTCCCAGAACGCCAGAAAGATGACAACCGCAATCAACGGAACGGCTATACCGCGCACAGTTTTCCAGCCGGTCATATGCGCGCCTCCTCTGCTGGTGCACGCCCTTGAGCAATCTGGATCTGGTGTCGCAGGATGTTCAGCTGTTCGGCTGCGACAGGCGTGTAAAGATCCTCAAGCGTGCGTGGCCCCTCTGAGGGAATATCCAGCACATATTGTGTGCGTGCGGGCCGCCCTGACAATACAACCACCTGATCGGCAAGGAAAATTGATTCACGCAAATCATGCGTGATTAGCACCCCGGTAAAGGGTTCGCGTTCCTTGACGCGGTGCATGGTCTGCCACAAATCCTCTCGGGTGAAGGCATCCAGCGCGCCGAAAGGCTCGTCGAGGATCAGCACATCCGGCTGATGGATCAGGGCACGGCAGAGCGACGCGCGCTGGCGCATACCACCTGACAGTTCCGAAGGGCGCTTGTCCTCGAACCCCTCCAACCCGACCAGAGACAACAGGAACCGTGCACGTTCTTCAGCTTGGCGCTTCGACAGTTTCGATGGCACGATTTCCAGCGGCAGCAGCACGTTTTTCAGGATCGAGCGCCATTCCAACAAGACAGGGTTCTGAAAGGCCATACCAACAGTTGAACGCGGTCCCTTGACCCGCTCGCCGTGCAGCCAGACCTCTCCTTCATCGGGTTTCATCAACCCTGCGATCAACCGCGTCAGCGTGGACTTGCCGCAACCAGAGGGGCCGACAACTGCAACAAATCCGCCTTCTGCGACGCTGATCTCCAGCCCGTCAAGCACTGGCAAGGGGCCGGCATCCGTACGGTAAGCATGGCGCACGCCCTTGATTTCAATAAGATTTTGCATTCTCTTCCTGCATAGAAAGACCAGCGCCATATTGGCGCTGGTCGGTGTCCGTATCCGCCTTAGTCCAGCTTGAAGCCGCCTTCTGGCAGGAATGCATCAGTGAAATACAGGCTCGCATCGGGCTCTGTCTGATATTCATAGGTCAGCTTGATCTGCTCGATCGAGTTGGCGAAACGATCGGAATCAATAATCCCCATCCCGTTTTCCATAACCCAGTCGGTCAGCACAGTGTCCTGCATCGCCAGCTCAAGGCGACGCAATTCCAATTCGGCATCCATTGCCGGGTTGCGGCTGACAAGGCTCTCAATTGCAGCAGCAGGGTCTGCAATGGTATCGATCCAGCCTTTTGCAACTGCCTCTAGGAAACCGGAAACGGCATCCGGATTTTCAGCTGCAAAGTCGGTGTTCACAATGACAACATTGCCATAAAGGTCCACGCCATGATCGGCCATCAAAATGACAGTCAGATCATCCTCTGGCACGCCAAGACGCGCTGTGCTGAGGAAGGATGTGAAGGAAAAGCCGGTTACGGCCGCAACAGTGCCTTCTGCCAGCGATGGCTCGCGCGTGGGAAAGCCGACAGGCTCGATCGTGACCTGGCTGGCATCAATGCCGGTTTCGGCAACAAAGATCGGCCATTGCGCAAACGCGCCATCCGGGGGCGGTGCGCCCAGCACGCGGCCTTCCAGATCGGAGGGTGTTTCGATGCCAAGGGACTTGCGGCCAACAATGGCAAATGGCGGCTTGTCATAGACCATCATCGCGCCGATGACGGGTGCATCCGGGTTCTGGTCAAGGAATTTGATCAGGCTGTTGATATCGGCAAAACCCACCGGAAACGCCCCGGTTGCAACCTTCGGGATCGCATCTAGGCTGCCTTGTCCGGCGGTTACTTCAACTTCCAGCCCCGCATCGGCGAAATAGCCCTTGTCGATGGCAACGAAATACGGCGCGGATGGCCCCTCAAACCGCCAGTCAAGCGCAAATGGCATGGATGTCTGCGCATGGGCAGCAACTGCAACAGCGCTTAGGCCGATTGCAGTAAAAATACTACGGTGAAACATCAAGATCCCTCCTGTTGGACTTACTGTGATGGTCGTAAGCCTTGCCTTGCGCGGAGTCATTGTCCACCCCCGCCGCACAGGCCACATCTGGCCTGAATGCCGCATTCTTTGGCATCCAGAGGAAAGATGCAAGAATTTTAGTCAATCACAGGTGGGAGTTGCCCTGTCTTGCGGCGCGACGGCGCAGCCACCAGCCCAGCCCACCGCCCAAAGCCAGCCCAAGGGTTGCTGGCAAGACGAATACCGAAAGCATGATGGCATACATCACACCATCCATCTGCGGTTGGCCCTGCAAGGCTAGATAAAGGCCAAGCGCTGCCAGCACATGCCCTGCCCCAAAGGCCGCGAAGGCACGTTTCCAGCCATTTCGGATCAACACCGCACCCAGCAGCGCTCCGGCCATGACCGATGCAATTATAAGCAGATAGATGCGCAGTTCCGGCCCCATCATGCGGCCTTTGTCTGCAACCGTGGCAGCAGGCCATGCGCCCAGCCCGAAATCGTGCCCGCCCCAAGGCAAACCACCATATCACCGGGGGCTGCATGTGCGCGCACAAGGGCCTCCAGTTCATCTTCGGTACTGACGGCAAAGGCCGCACGGTGCCCATGCGCGGCCAGTCCTGCCAGAAGATCATCACGACTGGCCCCCGGAATCGGGTCCTCTCCGGCGGCATAGACTGGGGCGATACCGACGATATCGGCCTCGTTGAAACAGGTGCAGAATTCTTCAAACAGGCTTGATAGCCGGGTGAAACGATGTGGTTGATGAATGGCTATGACTCGCCCTTGCCCACCTAGCGCCTGTCGCGCGGCCTTCAGCACGGCTGCAATCTCGACCGGGTGATGACCGTAGTCGTCAATTATCGTCACCTCCCCAACTTCGCCCACGCGGGTAAACCGGCGGTTGACCCCGCCGAACTTCATCAGCGCGCTGCGGATTTCGGTGCCATTCATGCCAAGATGCCGTGCCGCCGCCACAGCCGCGAGCGCATTGGAGACATTGTGATCCCCCGGCATGGGCAAGGCGCAATCCTTGATCACGCGCCCCTCGTCCTGAAACGCAATGTCGAATTTTGCGACACCCTTTTCATAATGCAGGTTGATCGCGCGAATGTCTGCCTGCGCATTGAACCCGAATGTCACAACGCGCCGGTCTGTCAGCTTCGCAACCAGCGCCTGCACTTCGGGGTGGTCGGTGCAGCAGATCGCCAACCCGTAAAATGGAATGCCCGAGACGAAATCATAAAACCCTTTGCGCAAAGCGTCAAAATCGCCCCAATGCTCCATATGTTCGGGGTCGATATTGGTCACAATCGCCATTGTTGCGGGCAGCCGATTGAAAGACCCGTCACTTTCATCTGCCTCGACCACCATCCATTCGCCTGCACCGGCCCGCGCGTTTGATCCATAGGCATGGATCACACCGCCGTTGATGACTGTCGGATCCAGCCCGCCTTCATCCAGCAGGGCCGCAACCATCGTGGTTGTCGTGGTTTTGCCATGTGTCCCCGCAACCGCAATATTGGAACGCAGGCGCATCAACTCGGCCAGCATTTCGGCGCGGCGAACGACCGGCAGACCAAGGCGGCGCGCTTGTTGCAATTCGGGATTGTCGGGCTTGATCGCGGTGGACACGACGACAACGGCAGCATCGCCGATATTCTCGGCGCGCTGGCCCACGAAAACTTCGGCACCCAGCGATTCCAGACGCTCGGTTATCGCGCTGGCTTTCAGGTCAGACCCCTGCACCCGGTAACCATGTGTCATCAGCACCTCGGCAATCCCCGACATGCCAATGCCGCCAATGCCGATAAAGTGGATCGGGCCAATATCGGTGGGCAGTTTTGTTGCCGGGCTCATGGTTTGTCCTTTCGGGCTAGGGCTTCGACCATTTCGGCCAGCCTTTCGGTTGCGTCGGCACGCCCCGCCGACAAGGCGGCCTGTGCCATAGACTGTGCGGCCTTGGGGTTGGTCAGGATCGCCTCAATACTCTCGGCCAGCGCAGGCGCTGTAAGCTGCGCTTCGGGAAAAACGACTGCTGCATCGACAGATGACAGCATTTTGGCATTTGCCGCCTGATGGTTGGCCGCCGCGGCGGCGTAGGGCACCAGCACCGAAGGCCGCCCGATAATCGAAATATCGGCAACCGAAGACGCACCTGCGCGGCTGATGACAAGCTGACACTCTGACAGACGGCGGGGAATATCGGCAAAAAACGGGGCAATCTCGGCAGCAACGCCACCTGCTTCATAAGCGGCCACAACGCGCTCGATATCCTCCTCACGCGCCTGATGGGCAACGCCCAGATTGCGCTTGATCGCCTCGGGCAGCGCAGAAATGGCCTGCGGCACGACATCTGACAAGATGCGCGCGCCTTGTGACCCTCCGATAACAAGCACATCCATTGGATAGTCGCCCGGCGGGATATAGCCTGCGCCCGCACGCTCCAGCACGGCGGCGCGCACGGGATTTCCGGTGAACTCACCCTCAATCCCGTCAGGCATCTGCATCGGCCAGATGCCACAGGCCAGTTTGTTCACGCGACGCGCGAATATCTGGTTCACGCGCCCTAGCACGCCGTTTTGTTCGTGGATCATTCGCGGAACGCGTAATGCCCAGGCCGCAGACAGCGCCGGAATAGAGGGATACCCGCCAAACCCAACCACAACGCGCGGGCGATCAAACAGCATGGACAGCGCCGCAGAAAAGACACCCGCCAACAGGCGCAACGGCACCATGATCTTGTCAGCCAGCCCGCCACGGGCAAATGTGGCAGCCTTGACCTGTTCGACCTTGACCGCAACGGGAAAACCGCCCGCATACCGCGCGCCGCGCGCATCGGTCGAGAGTTTCACCCGCCAGCCCCGCGCAAGCATCGCCTCTGCCAGCGCCTGAGCGGGGAACATATGGCCCCCTGTCCCCCCGGCAGCGATCAGTAGAAGTGGCGGTCTGGCCATGATCTTACCCCTTAGGAATGCACGCGCCGCGACAAGATATCGCCGATTTCGCCCTGAGGCCGTACCCGTGTGAATGCCAGAAGCATACCAATTGCCATTCCCGTCGCAAGGAGTGATGACCCGCCATAAGACACGAACGGCAAAGTCATGCCTTTGGACGGAAGCAACCGGACAGCAACGCCCATATTGATCATCGCCTGAATCGAGAAGACCACCACGATCCCGGTGCCCGCAAGACGAATGAACGTATCACGCTCGCGCATCAGGCGAAACAGCGACCGCATGAGGATCGTGGCGTATAACCCGATGATGAACAGCACAAGGATCAGCCCATATTCTTCGGCGGCAACAGCAATAATGAAGTCGGTATGCGCGTCAGGCAGGTTCCATTTCACGCGCCCCTCGCCCACGCCAGCCCCGAAAAAGCCGCCCTCTGAAATGGCATTTTGCGCAAATCCCATCTGGGTGCGCGGATCGACTTCCCCTGTCAGAAAGCCGTCGATACGTCGAGCAAAGTGCTCTGAGTTGTGGTAAGCAGTGTATCCCCCCACCAGCACGATGGCAGCAAAGCCCAGCAGCAGGAACATGGGGGCGCCTGCAACAAAATACATCACCATCCAGCCCGCCGCGATCAGCGCGGCCTGACCGAAATCTGGCTGAATAACCAAAAGGCCAAGAACCAGCATGGTAAAGCCCAGCGACAATGCCTGTCCGGGTGGGCCATTCGGCTCTCGTCCGGCGGCCATCAGCCATGCGGCAAAAACCGCCAGCATCGGCTTCAGGAACTCTGACGGCTGAAAAGAGCCGAACCCAAGGCTGAACCACCTTACAGCCCCTTTACCGAAATCCGTCCCAAAGAAGGGCAACAACATCAGCGCCAGCAAAGAAAAGAAGAACCCGACCACCGCAAAGCGCCGGATCCGTTCGGGCGAACACATTGACAACAGGATCATCGCCAGTATGCCCAGGATGCCGAAAAACACCTGTCGCTGTACGTAGAAAAACGGCGGCAACCCATTTCGCGTGGCCAATGGCGGCGAGGCAGCAAGCCCCAGCAACAGGCCGACTGCCATCAGAAGAAGCACCGATGTCAGGGTCACTTTGTCGATAGTGCGCCACCAGCGCGGGAGCACTGGCTCCACCACGCGCACGGGCGCGGTGCCATATACCATTTCGGTCATATTACTGCCTCGATCGAACTGCCGGGTATTCGTTACTTGCCTGTGATTGCCCGTTTTCCGGGTCTATGCACCGGATCGTAACCTGAAATCGCCACGCATTCCAGCATAAAGACGCAATTGCGCCCTGTGGGTGCCGCGCTCGCAGCCCACTTCAGCGTAATCCCGCTGCCGCGCGACCGCATAGCAAAGGCCACCTTTGTCATTGGATCACAAAACTATGGGTTCAAAGGATAAAGTACGCAGGAACGACTTTCGTCCGGGCTTGTACCATTGAACGCGACTTACCGCTTGGCAGACCACCGCCCGGCACGCGACGCTGTCACTCGCGGCAAGGGCAAAGGCACCATATGCATATCGCGGCCGGTGACGACCGCGCGACCCTGCGGCACCAGCGCCGCAAGTGTGGGCGCATCATGGTCCAGACCGCCGGTATAGACCCCAAAAGCAGGCAGGATCAGATGCATATCCCCGATCAGGAAGGCCGGCAGACGTTGCCCTGCAAGCCGTAGTTTCGGATGATAATGCCCCGATATGTCAGGACCATCGTCCGCAATATGGCGCAGATACAGCCCGGCGATTTGGTCCTGCTGTGCCACCCTGCCCGGCAAACCCACTGGGGCCGGATCGTGGTTGCCGGTGATCCAGAGCGTGTCATAGGACTGGCAGATATCGTCAAGCAACTGCCGCTCTGCACCAAGCTCTCGGATGGCCAGATCATCGTCGAAACTGTCGCCCAGACTGATCAGGCTTGCCGCGCCAGTGTCCCGCAACTCTGTGGCCAAGCGCTCCAGCGTTGCGCGGGTTTCAAAAGGTGGCAGCAATGCACCAACCTGCCGCGCCATGCGTGCAGACTTGCCCAAATGCAGATCTGAAACGATCAGCGTGCCCCTCTCGGGCCAGAACAGCGCGCCGGATGGGCGCGCGATGAAACTCTGATCATGAAATCGGAAGCTGCATGTGTTCATGCCTGTGTCTTTGCGGCAAACCCCTCCAGCGTCAAGCCTGCCTCGGCCATCATGCGCGCGGCCTCATCTTCCAGCAAGCGCGCGGTGCCAGCCCCCTTAATGGGAATGCGGCCCGCTTCCAGCATCAACGGGGCTGCAAAAGGGGTCACATGCGGCGCCATCGAATGCACAAGCTGCCCGCGCGTGCGCAGCATTTCCTCGATCCGTCCAAAATCCGCCAGCCCGCGCATCGATTCCGCGCGTGTGATCTGCAACAGCAGATGGTCGGGATCAAACTTGCGCAAAGTGTCATAGAGGATGTCGCTCGAGAATGTCGCCTGTTTGCCCGATTTCCGCGCCCCTGGCAGATTGCGCTGGATCAGCCCCGCCACTGTGGCGACAGAGCGGAAATTGCGTTTCATCATGGCGTTTTCGGCAAGCCAGTCCTGTAATCCGGCGCGCAAGCCTTCGGGGTCTAGCAAGGGTGCGGGGTCGCGCACCGGCTCCAACCCCCAGATCAGGCAGGCATAGTCGGTTGCAACAAATCCAAGCGGGGCCAGCGCGTCACGCTCCATCCGGTGGGTCAGCAACAGACCAAGGGTCTGATTGGCATTGCGCCCGGCAAAGGAATACAGCGCAAAATACCACCGCCCCCCCCGCTGGAAGGTTTCGCTTGTCATGGTGCCGGGTTTCGGCAATTGCGCAACCCGCGCCTGTAGCGCCAGCCAGTCGCGTATATGGTCGGGCAATGCCGCCCAGGCCGCGCGATCCCCGATCAAATCCAGCACCCGCGCCGAGAGTTCGGTCGATGTCGCCATTTTCAGACCATTGAACACGGCGATCTTGGGTTCTCTCGTGGGTTGCGGCGTGACCTCGACGATCATGTCGCGCAAACGGTCATAACGCACAGTCTGGCCCCCGATCAGAAAGGTATCGCCGGGCGAAAGTGCGGCGGCGAAACTTTCCTCAATCTCGCCCAAGGGTGCCCCCCCACGCGGGCCACGACGCACGCTCAGCAGTTCTGGCGCGACGATGGTGCCAATATTCATGCGAATTGCCTTGGCCGCGCGCGGGTCACGCAAATGCCAAAGACCATCGCGCAGGACCAGACGTTGCCACCGATCATAGGCGCGAAGCGCATAGCCCCCTGTTGCCACGAAATCCATGCAGGCGTCGAAATCTGCACGGGTCAGCCCCGCATAAGGGCCAGCGCGGGTGACCTCGGCGTATAAAGCATCCGCATCCAGCGGCGCAGAACATGCCAGCAGCAGGATATGTTGGCACAAAACGTCCCACCCGCCCACAGGCGCGCGCCCATCGCCATCCAACTCCCCCGCCTCGACCGCTTGCAACGCGGCGATACATTCGAGCACTTCGAACCGGTTGGCCGGGACGATCCGGGCGCGCGATGGTGTGTCAAAGCGGTGATTGGCCCGCCCGATGCGTTGGACGAGTCGCTTGATGTTCTTGGGCGCACCAATCTGGATAACAAGATCGACATCGCCCCAATCCAGACCCAGATCCAGACTGCCGGTCGCCACCACCGCGCGCAGACTCCCTTCGGCCATCGCGGCCTCGACCCGGCGGCGCGCATCACGCGACAAGCTGCCATGATGCAACCCAATGGGCAGGTTTTCGTCATTCACCGCCCAGAGTGCCTGAAAAAACAACTCTGCCTGCGCGCGTGTATTGATGAACACAAGCGTCAGCCGCGCATCGGC
Organism: Roseinatronobacter bogoriensis DSM 18756; assembly: GCF_004366635.1. Classification (GTDB taxonomy): domain Bacteria; phylum Pseudomonadota; class Alphaproteobacteria; order Rhodobacterales; family Rhodobacteraceae; genus Roseinatronobacter; species Roseinatronobacter bogoriensis. The sequence continues at coordinate 680,988 of NZ_SORN01000002.1, forward strand.
TATGGCGCGCATCACATCGCGCGCAGCATAGGCCCCGCCTGCCCCGGACCAAGGCGGCGCAGCGCTGGTGGGCAGCATGGCGATATCCGGCTGCGGGCCAGCATCCGCCAGAACAATCTCGGCCCCGCCCATGAACTGCGCCAGCGCGGCCGGGTTTTCGACAGTGGCGGATAACCCTGCCACCTGCATATCTGGCGCCAGACTGCGCAACCGCGACAGGCACAGCATCAACTGATCCCCGCGTTTCGATTCCGCGAGGGCATGAATCTCGTCAATCACCACGCGTCTGAGCGCGCCAAAGATTTTTGGCGCTTCTGGGTAGGAGAGCATCAGCGCAAGGCTTTCCGGTGTTGTCAGCAGCACATGTGGCGGGTCCACCCTCTGGCGCGCGCGCTGTGTGGCCGGTGTGTCGCCGGTCCGGTCCTCGATCCGGCACGACAGACCCAGATCAGCGACAGGACGCGCCAGATTGCGGCCAATATCATGCGTCAGCGCCTTCAGCGGCGACACATAAAGTGTGTGCAACCCCGCGCCAATCTTGTCCCGACATGCCGCCGCAAGGGTCGGCAAAAACCCTGCCAGCGTCTTGCCCCCGCCGGTTGGTGCGATCAGCAACGCATTTCCCGCCGCCTGCAACATCTGAATCTGGTGGGCGTGCGGCGTCCAACCTTGCGCGCTGAACCACTGCGTAAGCGGCGCAGGCAGGTCATTTGGGATAATCTGATCAAAAGCAGGCATCTGGAGCGTATCCTAAGGGCAGTGTTTAGGGTAAGCCGGATCGCGGCGATGACAACCAGTTGGGCTTTTGCTTCTTGGCCCAAGAGTGATAGGCGAAGAAACTCAAATCCGCTTCAAGGACAGCACCCGCCCATGCCGCCCGATCCGATCGCTTGCCCTGTCTGCCTTGCACCAAGCGCGCGGCCCCTGCTAGAGGTTGATGGCCGGGATTACTGGGCCTGCCCTGAATGTGAAGCACGGTTTCTGAACCCATCTCACCATCCAACCCGCGATGCGGAACATGCCCAATATATGCTGCATGACAATGATGAGGCGGACATCGGCTATCGTCGGTTCCTGTCCAGATTGGCAGAGCCATTGCTGGAAAGGTTGCCCCCCGGCGCATCGGGGTTGGATTATGGCTGTGGCCCCGGCCCGGCACTTGCTGCAATGCTGCGCGAGGCAGGGCGTGGTGTGGCGCTGTATGATCCGCTTTTTCGACCCGAAGCCTCCGTGCTGGCGCAAAGCTATGATTTTGTAACCTGCACTGAAGTGGCAGAACATTTCCACACCCCTGCGGCGGAATTCAAACGCCTGCGCGCACTGGTCCGCCCCGGCGGATGGCTGGCAATCATGACCTGTTTTCAGACGGATGACAGCAGGTTCGCCAACTGGCACTACCGCCACGACATCACACATGTGGTGTTTTATCGCGACACAACCTTCCGTCATCTGGCCGAAAACTGGGGCTGGCGCTGCGAAGTGCCCGTCAAGGATGTGGTCTTGATGCAGCGCCCCGGGCATGCGCCATGACGACATTGCTGCACAAAGACCGGATTGCGGCGGTTGAAAGCGTGCTGAATTCCGGCACCGCACGCAGCGTTCTGGATCTGGGCTGCGGTGATGGGGATTTCTTCCTGCGCATGGCGGCGCGCCCTGACATCACGCGGCTTGTCGGCATTGAGATTGACACTGGTGCCGTGACACGGCTGGAAGCGCGCCTGCGCGCACAGGGCAGCACCGCCGGAGCAGAGGTCAGAACTGGCTCCGTCCTCTCACCTGACCCGCAACTGGCCGGGTTTGACTGTGCTGTCATGATTGAGGTGATCGAACATCTTGACCCCTCGCACCTGTCGCAACTGGAACGCGCCCTGTTTCATGTCTTGCGCCCCCGACGTATTATCCTGACAACGCCCAATGCCGAATTCAACCCGCTTCTGGGCGTTCCTACGCACAGGTTCCGGCACCCCGGCCACCGCTTTGAATGGACTCGCGCGCGGTTTCGGGACTGGGCGCAACGCGTGGCCCTGCGCGGCCGTGCAGGCGTCAGCTTTGCAGATATTGGCGGCGTTCATCCAGACCTTGGCGGGGCTAGCCAGATGGCGGTTTTCCACACAGGCTAGGCATGGTTGCTCTTTCCCCTCGGGCCAAAGCAGCTTATCTGCCGGGCATGACAAACACGCACAAATTCTGGGAGACAACTCCCCTACAGAAAATGACCCCCGATGAATGGGAGGCGCTGTGCGATGGCTGTGGCCGGTGCTGCCTGAACAAACTGGAAGATATCGACACGGAAGAGCTGATCTTCACGCGTGTGGCCTGTCGTTTGTTCGACGATACGACCTGTCGCTGCGCCAATTATGCGCAACGCAAGTCGATCGTGCCTGAATGCGTGGTGCTGACCCCGGACAACCTGCATGAGATCGCCTATTGGATGCCTGAAACCTGTGCCTATCGGCTGCTGTACGAAGGAAAGCGCCTGCCCGACTGGCACCCGCTTGTGACGGGTGACCCCAAATCGACACATAAGGCAGGCGTGTCCATGCAAGGCCGCACAGTGTCAGAACATGCAGTTCCGGTCGAAGACTGGGAAGATTACCCGCTGGACGACTGAACTGCACCGACAGTTTCAGAAATTGCGCAACTGCAACTCTCGTGCGACTTCGGCGCGAACCAGTTTGCGAATATTGCGGGTAATCTTTTCGCCCAATTCGCCTTGCAATTCCTGCCGCACGATATGCGCGACCAACTGATATAAAACACCCTCGTCAATAACTTCGTCGCCTGTCGGATCAGCGGTTTCTGGCGAAGTGTCACCCTGCCCCGGTAACACGGACCCTGCAAGCACCGCTTCCAACCGTGCAAGAGTCGCTTCCAGCGCGCTGTCTTCCAGACTTGCAGGCAAATCTGCCTCGCTGTCTTGCAGTGCAAGCGGCGCGGCCCCTTCCGGCAGGGCGGGTTGCCCTGCTTCTTCGGCTTCGGCGGCGGCAGGTGGCTTGCTGGCGCTCGCAATGCGCCCCAGAAGTGAAGATGCGTTCGGCGCGCTGGCCGGTTCGTCGGCGGCAGGTTGCGACAATGCGGCATCTGGTTCAGGCGGGGTGCCTGTGTCTGAGACACAAGTATCAGGCGGGGTTTCCGCTGCGTCTTCATCAACCCTCAAAGCAGATGTCAGGATCAGCTTGTCAGATAAATCGCCTTGCTGTGCGGAAGTCGGGCTTGGATTGACATCATGAGAGACAATACGCCGAATGGAAGACAGGACATCCTCTATCTCACGGCGGGACATGGCTTCGGTCATACTGCTTGCTCTCTTGTCACAATTTTCGACACGACACTCTGTATTTCGCGTGTTTCCTGTGCGAAATCCGCGCGACACCTACAACATAGTGTAGCGCGGTCTGCTTCACCGCACAATCCAGAACTCCAAGGCGAACGCAATCGCGTCTCACGCCGCCACCGACTGACCTTATTGGCGACCAATCGACTGCAACACCCGGTCCAGTGCCTCGCCCTGTGGAGAGGACAGGGGCGCATGGCTTACGGCGTTATAGTAGGCTTCTACATCATAGGTCGGAATCCCAAGCCCAAGATGATCGACAGTCAACAGCCCCATCGCCGCCAACAGGTTATACGTTGCGATCTGCTGGGCAGCCTGCGCCTGCAAAAGTGTCGTGCGTGCATCCAGAAGATCGGTTTCCGCATTCAGCACATCAAGTGTCGTGCGCGCGCCAAGGCGGGCTTCTTCGCGGGTGCCCTCAAAAGCACTTTCCGAGGCCCGAACCTGTTGCTGGCTGGCGGCAATGCGGGCGCTGGCGACATCGACATTGGCCCAAGCCACAGCCACATTCTGCAAGACCTGCGCAACTGTCTGATGCAATCTGGACCGCGCCGCATCGCGCTGTGCAAGGGCGCGGCGATGCGAAGCACTGACCCTGCCACCCTGATAAATCGGGCGACGATAATTGATCCCTGCGCTCGCAGTCGTATCATCGCCCATCGCACCGCCGAATTGGCGACTTATGGACACTGAACCGGTCACCGCACCGCTACGCTCTGCCAGCACGCTTTCGGCACCGAGCTCTGCTGCAGTCACTTCATTTTGGCGCTGCGCGATAAGCGGGTGCGTGCGCCGCGCGATATCTTGTGCCGTTTGAAGGTTGCTGGCCGTGCGCGGCAATGCAGGCGGCGGGCGCAACTGCCCCGGATAGGCCCCTGTTACCAGCTTGTAGAATTCACGCGCTGCTGCAAGGTCGCCTTCGGCGGCCGCCAATTGCGACCGCGCAGCGGCAAGACGGGCTTCTGCCAAGGACACATCGGTGCGGGTGATCTCACCCAGTTCAAACCGCTCGCGCGCAGCATTCAGTTCTTGCGTAATCACACGCTGGGTGGCCTGGCTCAAGGACACAGCTTCACTTGCGCTGCGCACATCCATGAAGGCAGATACTGCGTCAAGCAAAACCTCTTGCTCGAAATTCACCAGCGCCTGCCTGAGCGCCAGTACCTGTGCCTTGGCCCCCTCGCGGGCCAGTTTTCCAACGCCGAAATCGATGAGCGTGACCTGACCTTCAAGCCCGAAACTCATTGTGGTGGATTCCTGATTGCCAGACGCAATAGTTCTACGCGCGCTGGTTACAAAATCCAGCACGGGCCTGAGCCGTGCAACCGAAAGTGCAACATCCTCATCGGCTGCACGCAAAACAGCACGGTTCTGCTCCAGCAAATCCGAGCTGCGATATGCTGCGATAAACGTATCAGCAAGCGACTGCGCCGAGACCGGAGCAGAGGCGATACATAATATGACCGCAAGCGCAGATAGTTTCCTGTTATGTTTCATTACGTCCGCCTCTTGATGCTGTTATTTTTTGTCGTCATTCACTTGGAACGCATCTTAGAATACAAACTCGTGATCTTTTGAAAATCCCGGCAAGACCGGCGCGGCTGCGTTAAAAATGTCACGCCAGATGATGTGATCGCCTTTGCGCAGCCCCAAACGAACAACGCCCAGCGCGCCCTCCATGAAGACAGCTGCCACGCGGCCATTTTCGCACAGCTGACCAACCAGCTCTTGCGGGAAACGTTCGATCCCGCCTTGCAGGATCATCACGTCATAGGGTGCGTGCTCTGGCGCGCCTTCGACCAGCTTCCCGGTGTGCAGAACCACAGTCTCTGCCCCGGTTTGTGCCAGCGCATCTTGTGCCGCATGCGCAAGCGCCTCGTCTTCCTCAACTGCGACAACCGCTTGCGCCATCCGCAAGATGACTGCCGAAGAATACCCGGTTCCACAGGCTATATCGAGCACAAGATCATCAGATTTGATCTCCAGAGCGTCAATCATCTTGGCAAGAGTGCGCGGGTCCAGCAGCACGCGCCCGTTTTCCAGGACGATATTCTCACCGATATAGGCGGCCTCAACCTTTGCTTCCGGGACAAATTTCTCGCGCGGCACTTCCAGCATCGCGTCAATAATGGGGAACTTCGTAACATCAGAGGGGCGCACTTGCGTGTCCACCATAATTCTGCGGCGAGCGGCGAAATCGGTCATGGACTGAACTCTTGCGGTTGACGGGACTTATCGCAATCTTTGCCACAGAACCGCTGCGCCCGCAACACGCGAGCGCGGGGTTCATGCACGCATGGGCTTTGGTCTGCTGTGCGGCTGTGCTACGTCACACCGAATTATGGAAAAGGGAGACAAGGAATGCACCTGAATGTCTATCTGGCGGGCGAGATCCACACTGATTGGCGCGAACAGATCATGTCCGGCGCGAAGGATCTTGCGATCACTTTTACCGGACCAGTCACTGATCATGCCGCATCCGACGATTGCGGCGTTGCCATTCTGGGGCAAGAGGAGAAAAAGTTCTGGCACGACCACAAGGGTGCAAAGCTGAACGCGATCCGCACCCGCAAGGCACTAGCCGAAGCGGATGTGGTCGTGGTTCGTTTTGGCGACAAATATCGCCAGTGGAACGCAGCCTTTGACGCAGGCTACGCGGCAGCGCTTGGCAAATCCATCATCGTTTTGCACGGCGCGGACCATCAGCATGCCCTGAAAGAAGTGGACGCAGCAGCGCTTGCCGTAGCCGAAACCCCCGAGCAGGTTGTATCGCTTTTGCGCTACACACTTCATGGGACATTGCCCTGAAGCGCAGGCTGGAACGGCTGCAAAATACGGGTTTCGGATTATGCTTTTGCCGATATACCTGACCTGGTTCACATAACCGGGAAAGGATTTCACATGCTTGCAGAATTCAAGACATTCATTGCCCGCGGTAACGCTCTTGATTTGGCAGTCGGCATTATAATCGGCGCCGCCTTTACTGCGATTGTCACATCGCTGGTCGATGATCTGGTGAACCCGCTGATTGGCATTTTTGTCGGTGGCGTCGATTTCAGCGCAATAAGTTTCGGGATTGGTGACGCGCAATTCATGGTCGGAAACTTTGTAAATGCCGTTATCAAGTTTCTTATCATTGCCTTCGTGGTGTTCATGTTGGTCCGCACCGTCAACAAGCTGGTCAATCTGAACACGAAAGAACAAGAACCTGCCCCGGAAGAGCCCACCAGCCCGACATCCGAACAATTGCTGGCCGAAATCCTCGACACGTTGCGGTCAAAATAAACCGCCAAGGGGTGGCCAAGGCCGCCCTTTTTTCACGCGCGCACTAATCAGATATCAATTGCCGTTGTTTTCACCACAGTGCGCAAGGCAAATGACGATTGCATTTGCGTGACACCAGGCAATCGGCTGAGGTATCGGCGGTGGATCCGCGCGAAATCTTCGGTATCGGCGGCAATGATCTTCAGCAGATAATCGGCCGCCCCTGCCATCAGGTGACACTCCAGTATATCGGGCACGCGGGCCACTTCCCGTTCGAACGCGTCCAATATCTCGTCGCTCTGGCCTGACAGCTTGATTTCAACATACACAACAGTCGGGCGACCAATGCGCTTGAGGTCAAGAAGTGCGACATAATCCGAGATGAACCCTTCCCCCTCCAACCGCTGGACACGGCGATGGCAAGCGGAAGGCGAAAGATGCACGAGTTCGGCAAGTTCAGCATTCGTCACACGGCCCTGCCGCTGCAGCACCCTTAGGATTCGGCGATCTGTCGCGTCTAGCTGCATTGCAGCGCAACCTTCTTCTGAAATTTGGTAGTTTTCTGCACGTTTCTACGTCAAAATTTGATCAATCGGCACCAAGTGTCAAGGAATTCCGCATTGATTTCCGATACTCTACCCATATCATTTCAAGGAGGAGGCCGCGATGCTGATTGGATGCCCCAAGGAAATCAAGCCACAGGAATTTCGTGTGGGCCTGACCCCAAATGCCGCGCAAGAGGCCATCGCACATGGCCATCAGGTCATGATCGAGGCAGGCGCGGGCATGGGGGCTGGCTTTGTCGATGATGATTACATCGCCGCCGGCGCGCAGATCGTCGAGAACGCCGAAGAAGTCTTTGCGCGCGCCGATATGGTGGTCAAGGTCAAGGAACCGCAGGCCAATGAACGCAAGCAACTGCGAGAAGGTCAGGTGCTTTTCACATATCTGCATCTTGCGCCGGACCCGGCACAGACGCGCGATCTGATTGAATCTGGTGTCACGGCGATTGCTTATGAAACGGTGACCGATCGCAATGGCGGTTTGCCACTGCTGGCCCCCATGTCAGAAGTGGCGGGCCGGCTGGCACCCCAGATGGGGGCGTGGGCGCTGCAAAAGGCCAATGGCGGGCGCGGGGTTCTTATGGGTGGGGTGCCCGGCGTGCGCCCGGCCGATGTGGTCATTATCGGTGGCGGGGTCGTTGGCACTGCCTCGGCCCGCGTGGCCGTAGGGATGGGTGCGAATGTGACCATTCTGGACCGCTCGATCCAGCGCATGTCCTATCTGGACGACATCTTTCATGGCCGCCTGACCACACAATTCTCGGACTCCGCCGCGATTGAAGAGCTGATTCAGCGCGCTGATATGGTGATTGGCGCAGTTCTGATACCCGGGGCCGCCGCACCCAAGCTGATCCGGCGCGAGCATCTGGCACAGATGAAACCCGGCGCAGTGCTGGTCGATGTGGCCATTGACCAGGGCGGCTGTTTCGAGACGTCGCATGCCACAACGCATCAGGACCCGATTTACGAGGTTGATGGAATTCTGCACTATTGCGTTGCCAATATGCCCGGCGCAGTTGCGCGCAGCGCGACAATCGCCTTGGGCAATGCCACCATGCCCTTCATGCTGGCGCTGGCCGACAAGGGCTGGCGCAAGGCTTGCGAAGATGACCCGCATCTGCTGGAAGGGTTGAACACGCATGCGGGCCACCTGACCTATTATGCAGTGGGCAAGGCGCTGGGAATTGACGTGCTGGCCCCAAGCAAGGCGCTGAAGGTCTGATCAGCACAAATGCAGCTTATGACCGCCCGCCCTCTCATGGGCGGGCTTTTTTGACGGAATGCAGATCTACTAACGTCGACGAATTACATTCAAATCTTGCAATGTGTATTCTAAAGTATATATTCACTCCAGACACCGATTATGGAGGCATAAGATGCAACCCGAAATTACAGCTTTCTTTGATGAAGATACCTTTACCGTCACATATGTCGTCCGCGACCCGCAAAGCAACAAATGTGCCGTTGTCGATTCAGTCCTGGATTTCGACTATGCCTCTGGCAACACCGACACGCGCTCGGCCGATGCTGTGATCGCATTCATCAAGGACAAGGGCTTTGAGGTGCAGTGGCTGCTAGAAACGCATGTCCATGCAGACCACCTGTCTGCCGCGCCCTATATCCAGCGCGAATTGGGTGGCAAGATTGCTATCGGCGAAAACATCCGCATCGTGCAGGATACATTCGGCAAGGTCTTTAACGAAGGCACCGAATTCCAGCGCGATGGCAGCCAGTTTGATGCCTTGTTCAAAGAAGGCGACAGCTTCCATATTGGCCAGTTGCGCGGCGATGTTCTGCACACGCCCGGCCACACACCTGCATGCCTGACCTATGTGATCGGCGATGCCGCTTTCGTGGGCGACACGCTGTTCATGCCCGATTTTGGCACCGCACGTTGCGACTTCCCCGGCGGCTCGGCAGAAATGCTGTGGAACTCTGTGCAGAAAATCCTGACACTGCCTGACGAAACCCGCATCTTTGTCGGCCATGACTACAAGGCAGAGGGCCGGGACGACTACGCTTGGGAAACCACCGTCGGCGCGCAGAAACGCCTGAACAAACATGTCGGCGAAGGCAAATCCAAGGATGACTTTGTGCGCGCACGCAACGAACGCGATGCGCAACTGGGCATGCCCCGGCTGATCGTGCCGTCACTGCAGGTGAATATGCGCGCAGGCCAGATGCCGCCCGCCGAAGACAATGGCACGGTCTATCTGAAAGTGCCGGTCAACACACTCTGACCCACGCGCCACGACATACAACACAGGCGCGGTCGCTGACGACCGCGCCGCATTGCGAACAGGAATATGACAATGATTCAAACAGACTGGATCTGGGGCCTTGTTGGTGGCCTGATGATCGGCACGGCAGCGGCGATCCTGCTGCTGGGCAATGGCCGTATCATGGGCGCCAGCGGCATAATTGGCGGGCTTGTGGACCGTTCTGGCCTTGGCGACTGGGCCGAGCGCGTCGCCTTTCTGGCAGCACTTGTGGTCATCCCTGCACTGATGCTGCCCATATATAACGTGGAAATCTCGACCAAGATCACCTCTAACCTTGGGATCGTGATTGCAGGGGGGCTGATGGTTGGCCTTGGGACACGCCTGGCAATGGGCTGCACCTCTGGCCACGGGGTATGCGGGATTTCGCGCTTCTCGCTGCGCGGGATCGTGGCGACGGTATTCTACTTGTTGGCTGGTGGCATAGCGATGGTGCTGTTCCGGCATGGATTGGGGTTGATCTGATGCAGCGTATTATCATTTCGGCGCTTTCGGGCGGATTGTTTGGCGCGGGGCTGCTGGTTTCGGGCATGACGGACACAACAAAGGTCCAGGGCTGGCTGGATATATTTGGCGCATGGGACCCGACATTGGCCTTTGTATTGGGTGGGGCGATCCTGCCCATGATGCTGGCCTGGCATCTGACAACAAAGCGCGCCACCTCGCTTGTGGGAGCGCCGTTTCCATCAAAGCCCAACCCTCGTCTGGGACATAACCTTGTCATTGGCTCTGTCCTCTTTGGGGCGGGCTGGGGGCTGGTCGGACTATGCCCCGGACCGGCGATTGCTTCACTCAGTTGGGGCGGGACTGGCGGGATCGTCTTTATCCTTGCCATGATCGCAGGTATGATGGCCGCACCATCCCTTCGCCTGCGCATTGACAAACTCGCAGCTATCTGACCCGGAGATATTTATGGAAATCCGCCCCTTGACCGATGATTACGCTGTCTCACCCCAAATCGCGCCCGAGGACGTGCCCGCGATTGTCGAGGCAGGCTTTACGACATTGGTCTGCAACCGCCCTGATGGTGAAATTCCGCCAGAAGTTCAGGCTGAGGCTATTCGCAAGGCCGCAGAGGCCGCAGGACTGCGTTTTGTTCTGAATCCCGTGATCGGCGGGGCAATCACGATGGAAAACATCAGAGCACAGGCGACCGCCATACAGCAAAGCGAGGGGCCTCTTCTGGCGTATTGCGCTTCTGGCAATCGTTCGTCGATTGTCTGGGCGCTTGCCCATGCGGGGCAGCGCCCCACGGACGAGTTAATCGCCATTCCGGCCCGGCATGGCTATGGGCTGGAACCGTTTCGAGCGACCATCGACCAACTCGCTCAGGGCTGAATTCCGGCAAGTCTTGGCATGTCCAACATGCGTATTCAGACCGCGCCCCCTATAAGGGGCGCGGTTTTTTGCGATTTGGGATCAATTCTCCAACCATGATCGGCCGCCTGCCGCGCGATGCCAAAGCGTTCTATTGCCATGATCTGGCATAGACATCTCTGGCAGCCGTAGCGGTCATCCCGCATCCGGGCTGTCGGAAGGGGCCTGTTGGGTTGCACCAATCTCTGCCAAGGCTTGGGGATCACTTGAGCCGGGCGCGAATGGCGGCTGCGGGGGCTGCCCCCAGGTTATAGCCGCAGGCAGGGCAAACTGTGGGACGCTGGCCCCTGTCGCATCGGTCAACTCGCCGGGATCAGCGGTCAGGCGGACGGCCCGCTGTCCGCGCGCCTGACCAAGACGGCCGATACCCAATGCAGTATGTGAAATACTTTCCAGTGTCAGCGTCTCCAGCGCCGTGTCTGGCAAGCGCAACATATCCCCGACCCGAAGGCGCAAGGCATCCGTCAACGTCAACTGTACGCGACACAGAACCGAATCCAGAACCACGCCGCTTTCATTGATGGCAACCTGTAACCGTTCCTGCCAGTCACTCTCCAGCTCTGAATCCGGCAAGTTGTCCTGAGGCAGGGAAAGCGATTTATTCTCTGGTTCAGGCAGGATCACAAACCAATCCCCTTCCTTGGCACCATAGCCCAAGGCGACATGCAGGCGCAAAATGTGAAACTGCCCCTCTTCCAGCATCAGCCCCAACGGCCGCGGGTTATCTATAAAAGACCCGTATCCATAGCCGGACACTAATGCAGACTGAGGCAGTTGCGCACAACGCGTTTCCAGCAGCCGCAGAAAACTGTCGATCATGGGGGCCAATAAGGCCGCATCAGTGCGGGTGGGGATTCGTGGTGCGATTTCTGACGGGTCAACACGGCCGGTTGTCTGCGCTTCGACCATACCCGCCAATACGGCGGGGGCAGCCATCAACAAGCCCATACGGTCGCCCTGCCCTTCCAGCAACGCCAGAAACATACCCGACTCGGCCAGATCCAGAACTTCTGCAAGTGCGCCGGTCGAGATACTGACGCCCCGCACAATCCCCTCAAGACCCGGGCAATCTGCCGACATGCGCCCGAAAGCCACGCGCAGCGCCGATTCAAAAACCGCGCGCTCCTGCGCTTGCGCCGCACGGTGCCGCGTCGCCATCTTTTCGAGGGCGTTACCGCGCACCGTGTCGCCCATCGCTTTTGCTTCTGTTTGATCCATCTTCATTCGCGCCACCCGTTCTGCACCGATCTTGGCGCAAAAGGGTTAGCAAATGCTGAATAACCGCGAAAAAGGGCGGACCCTGAATGTCAGATCTTGCAAACGGGTAGCGAGCGGGTGAATTCAGCGATATCAGCGCGCTTGCGCGCATCGCGCATTGGCGGCCAGTCTTTGGCCACTCCGCCCCAATTTCCTGAACTGCCGACAACAACCTTGTCCCGTTCAACCGCCTGTGCGGCAATACGCGCCGCACAGCGCAGATTGGTCGGGCCATCATACAAGCCGTTGGGGTGCGACAGATCACACCCATAATAACGCGCGGATGTTGGCCAGATCTGCAACAGGCCACGATACCGCCCGCCCGCCCCGGCCGCATCGGGGCGCCATGTGCTTTCATAGCCTGCAAGCCCGGAAAACAAAGCCGTCCAGAAAGCCTTGCGACCCTCTTTGTTTGCTGCCTCATACCCAGGACAAAATGCGTCAATATCCTGAGGGACTGTTGAAACAAGCGCGCGACCGTCCGTTTCCAGGGCCGCGAATTTCGCAGCCGTCCAGCGATCAGCTTCGGGGCGATGATCCCAACGTGTGGTGACCTGCGCGGCACGCGTTGCCTCTACAGCAGTATCAGGCGTTGCCAATGTGCATCCGGCGGTGAGGGTGGCCACCCCAAGAGCGGCCAGCAGTGAAAGCGGCAGATAACGCGGCATCGAATTTCCATAGGTGGCACAGCCCCAAATTGCGCTGCAGCGCGGCGTATGGCCCCGAATCGTTGAAAAAGGCAAACCTGAGAGCAAACAACGGCCCATACTCGGCGGGGTTTTGCCGACCCGCCCCTTGCTGCGCCGCAAAGGCAACGCTAGAAAGCGCTCAACACACCCCGGACAAGGATATGCAACAGCCATGCTGGACCTGAGTTTCGAGCCGCCCAAACCCAAGGTAATCTCTGGCGCGACCGGCGCATGGGAACTGGTCATCGGGATGGAGATCCATGCGCAAGTCTCCAGTCAGGCCAAACTGTTTTCCGGGGCCTCGACCCGCTTTGGCGCTGAACCCAATGCCAATGTCGCTTTCGTTGATGCGGCAATGCCGGGCATGCTGCCGGTCGTCAATGAATTCTGTATCGAACAGGCCGTGCGCACGGGGCTGGGGCTGAAGGCGCAGATCAACCTGCGCTCGGCCTTTGACCGGAAAAATTACTTCTATCCCGATCTGCCTCAGGGCTATCAGATCAGCCAGCTATATCACCCGCTGGTGGGTGAAGGTGAAGTGCTGGTGGAAATGGGCGCAGGTATCGCGCGCCTTGTGCGGATCGAGCGCATTCATGTGGAACAGGATGCAGGCAAATCCATCCATGACATGGACCCCAACATGTCCTTCGTTGACCTGAACCGCACCGGCGTCGCGCTGATGGAAATCGTCAGCCGCCCCGACATCCGCGGGCCAGAGGAAGCCGCCGCCTATGTCACCAAACTGCGCCAGATCCTGCGCTATCTGGGCACCTGTGATGGCAATATGCAGAACGGGAACCTGCGCGCCGATGTGAACGTGTCGGTCTGCCGCCCCGGACAATATGAGAAGTACCAGGAAACGCAGGATTTCGACCATCTTGGAACGCGCTGCGAGATCAAGAACATGAACTCCATGCGGTTCATTCAGGCGGCCATCGATTATGAGGCGCGCCGCCAGATCGCCATCCTTGAGGATGGCGGCAGCGTGGTGCAGGAAACGCGGCTCTATGACCCTGACAAGGGCGAGACACGCTCGATGCGGTCCAAGGAAGAAGCGCATGATTACCGTTACTTCCCCTGCCCCGACCTGTTGCCACTTGAAATCGAACAGGCTTGGGTCGATGAGATCGCCGCCAGCCTGCCAGAACTGCCGGATGCGAAGAAAGCGCGCTTCATGGCAGATTTCGGCCTGACCGACTATGACGCCAGCGTGCTGACTGCGGACGTGGCCAATGCCGCCTATTTCGAGGCCGTTGCTGCGCAAGCAGGCGATGGAAAACTGGCGGCCAACTGGGTGATCAACGAGTTGTTCGGGCGATTGAAAAAGGAAGGCCATGACATTACGGACAGCCCCGTTTCCAGCGCGCAACTGGCAGGAATCATTGCGCTGATCAAGGCGGGGGATATCTCTGGCAAGATCGCGAAAGACCTGTTCGAGATCGTCTATACAGAAGGCGGCGATCCCGCCCAGATCGTGGAAGCGCGCGGCCTGAAGCAGGTGACCGACGCTGGCGCGATCGAGAAGGCTGTGGACGAAATTATCGCTGCGAATCCGGCGCAGGTGGAGAAGGCCAAACAGAACCCCAAACTGGCGGGCTGGTTTGTGGGGCAAGTGATGAAGGCGACTGGCGGCAAGGCCAACCCCGCGGCCGTGAACCAGATCGTCAGCGCGAAACTGGGGCTGTAGCCGGTTGAAGAGCGCCTGAACTCTGGCCTGAGCGCGCTTTGGCCAGAGGCTGGATTTTGAGTATTTTTGGCAAGAAAATGAACAGACCTGCGACTTTTGTCGCGGGTCTGTCTTGTTTGGGCGGGATTGGGACACTGGTCCGCCAGCTTCCATAGAAAAGCCGCGCTCGAAAGCGCGGCCTCAAGGTCGTAGTACGGGCAAGATTACTTGATCTTGCCTTCTTTGTATTCAACATGCTTGCGCGCGACCGGGTCGAACTTGCGCATCGACATTTTTTCCGTCATGGTGCGGGCGTTTTTCTTGGTGACATAGAAATGCCCGGTCCCGGCTGTGGAATTCAGTCGGATCTTGATGGTGGTTGGCTTTGCCATGATGTCATCTCCTGAACAGAGCCGCACGATACCGGGTGCGCCCCGTGAATTCTGAGCCTGCCTTCTACCTGCCTGCCTGCCCATGTCAACCCGAATATCAAAGGTTTTGGGCCAAAGGGCGACGAATTCGGCCCGTCTGCGCGCAAAGGCATGCGCGCAGAACTTGTGCGGATGGTCTGTAAGCCGGGTTTTGTCCCGGGGGTATTCCCCCTTGGATGACCATTCATCTGGCCCTGCCCTTGCAGACAGGGTCTTGCTGCCAACCCGGACCTCGGGCTGAGGCGGCCCTGCGGTGATATCCGGTCGCCCGGATCATGCCCGCGTGAGATCCCTATTCGGCATTGCTCCGGGTGGGGCTTGCCGTGCCGGTCCGGTTACCCGTCCCGCGGTGGGCTTTTACCCCACCGTTTCACCCTTACCATACAAGCGCATGGCGGTCTGTTTTCTGTGGCGCTTTCCCTTGGGTTGCCCCAGCCGGGCGTTACCCGGCACCCTTGCCTCATGGAGCCCGGACTTTCCTCGCATACATGCCCAAGAGCCGATATGCGCGGTCATCCAACCATCCGCACAGGGGCTACATACGCGCCAAGTAGATATCGCGCAAGGCGGCTATCGATGGATATCCGCGCGCAGAACGCGCTGGACCAACCAATTCCCCATCCCATGCACGGTTCAATCGTGATGCTCTTGCCCGCAAAGGGGCGCTGCACTAAGCATGTGTCAGAAGATGAAAGGAACATGGCATGCGCATTCTGGTGACCAATGATGACGGAATCAACGCGCCGGGTCTTGCTGTACTGGAAGAAATAGCGCGTGCCGTTGCCGGGGATGATGGCGAAGTCTGGGTGGTTGCACCGGCATTCGAGCAATCCGGCGTTGCGCATTGCATCAGCTACACGCACCCCACGATGATTGCCAAGCTTGGGCCACGCCGCTACGCGGCGGAAGGATCGCCGGCTGATTGCGTGCTGGCGGGGCTATACGATGTGTTGCAGGGCGCGCGGCCTGAACTGGTGCTGTCTGGCGTGAACCGGGGCAATAACTCGGCCGAGAATGCGCTGTATTCAGGGACTGTAGGCGGCGCGATGGAGGCCGCGTTGCAAGGCCTTCCTGCTATCGCGCTGTCACAATATATGGGTCCCCTTTCGGAAGATTTGCCATCCCTGTTTGACGCCGCAATCGGGCACGGGAAAGACCTGATCGAGAAATTGCTGAAGGATGCCATCTGGGATCAGGGCGATTACCGGTTGTTCTACAATGTCAATTTCCCCCCAGTTGGTCGCGATGCCGTAAAAGGCCTGAAGGTCGCGCCGCAAGGCTACCGCAAGGATACTTTTTTCGGGGTCGAGCCGCATATTTCCCCCTCCGGGCGCAAGTTTCTGTGGATCACGGGCGGGCCGCAACACCTGCCGACCGCCCCCGGAACAGATGCAGCCGTCAACCTTGACGGCTATATTTCAGTCACCCCCATGCGCGCCGACCTGACCGCGCATGATGCGCTGGACAAGGTACGAAAGGCGCTGGAATGAGCACCCCGGACAATGCACCAGAGGGCCTGACAGAAGCGCGGATGCGGTTCATCTACACGCTGCGGTCGCGCGGGGTGACCGATGCCCGTGTCCTGTCGGCAATGGAGCGGATAGACCGGCGCGATTTTGTCACCGGCATTTTCTCGGACCGCGCCTATGAGGACATGCCCCTGCCCATCGCTTGCGGCCAGACGATCAGCCAGCCCTCGGTGGTCGCGCTTATGACCGAAGCCTTGCAGGTCGGGCCGCGCGACAAGGTGCTGGAGGTGGGCACAGGGTCGGGCTATCAGGCCGCAATCCTTAGCCAGCTTGCGCGCAGGGTATATACGGTTGAGCGCCATCGCCCCCTTGCGCGCGAGGCGCAGAAACTGTTCGATAAACTGGGCCTGACCAATATCACCTGCATGATTTCGGATGGCAGCTATGGGTTGCCCGATCTGACCCCCTTTGATCGCATTATCGTGACCGCCGCCGCCGAAGACCCGCCCGGGCCGCTATTGGCGCAGCTGCGTGTTGGGGGTATTATGGTGGTCCCGGTGGGTCAGTCCGACACTGTGCAGACATTAATTCGTGTAGTTCGTACTGAAACAGGGTATGATTATGAAGAGTTGCGCGCTGTGCGCTTCGTTCCTCTTGTCGAGGGGTTGGGGCATTAGGCGGGCATCCGGCAACATGACAGCGGAAGCTACCGCTGCACCAGAGCGGCAAGGTAAAAGGTTGAGCAGATGTTGATAAACAGTCGGATAGCTTTGCTGTGCAGCGCAGCGGCATTTGCTTTGGGCGCGTGTAACGATTTCGACCTTGATATGCGCAATTCCGGCAACGGCTTCTCTACGGCAGAGGCCGCGAGACAGGCCACGGCAGCGCGCCCGCGCCCGGATTCACGTGGCATTATCAGCTACCCGGATTATGAAGTTGCCGTTGCACGGGCCGGGGATACAGTCGGAACTGTTGCCCAGCGTATCGGCATGAGTGAAACCGAACTTGCCCGCTTCAACGCCCTGACACCTGAAACCAATCTGCGTGCGGGCGAGGTTCTGGCCCTTCCGCGCAAACTTGGCGGCGATGGGGCCAGCAGCCCGACCCGCGCAGGCGATATCGAGATTTCTACCCTTGCCGACAGTGCGATTGCACGGGCCGAGGGGACAGCCCCGACAATCACACCCCAGACCACCACCCAGCCCGCAGAACAGCAGCCTGTGCGCCACCGTGTGCAGCGCGGGGAAACGGCGTTCCAGATCGCAAGGCTGTACAACGTGTCGGCGCGCGCGCTGGCGGATTGGAACGGACTTGACCCCGAGATGCGTGTCCGCGAGGGCCAAATGCTGATGATCCCGGTTGCAGACCAGCCTGCACCAGCCAGACAGACGCCCCAACCCGAACAACCCGAGCAGACAGCCGCTGTGGCAACACCGGGAACTGGCAGCCCGACGCCAATGCCACCAAGCGCATCCAGCCCCTTGCCGGAACCCGCACCATCTGCCCGCGAAGCCGAAGCCGCGGCCGCCGAAGCACGCCCCCCTTCGCCTGCATTGTCAGAAGAACGCAGCGCGCCCGCTCAATCGCGCTTCGTAATGCCTGTGGACGGGCGCATCATTCGCGCCTATGCGCCGGGGCGCAATGAACATGGTATTGGCATTGCGGCAAGTGCGGGAACCGCCGTGCGTGCCGCCGCTGCCGGACGGGTTGCTGCGATCACCGAAGATACGAACAAGGTTCCTGTCGTTGTGATCCAGCATGATAATGGATTGCTCTCTGTCTATGCGCAGTTGGAAAACCTGACGATTACGCGCGGGGCGACGGTGACACAGGGTCAGACAATCGGACGTGTGCGCGCGGGCGATCCCAGTTTCCTGCATTTTGAAATCCGCGATGGCATGAACAGCGTCGATCCGATGCGCCACTTGCAGTAACACAGACCGGGGTTTCACGCAGCTTTTCGCGATGGGCTTGCCAGTCTTGTGGTTCTGGCGCTACAAGCACGTTAGCGCTAACCCTATTGGAGATACAAAATGACCCCTGCCGAGCAAAGCCAGAACGCCCTTGCCCTGTGCCAGATGGCCCCTGTCATTCCGGTGCTGGTTATTGAAGATCTGGCGCATGCTGTGCCGCTTGCGCAGGCACTGGTCGCAGGGGGGCTACCAGTCTTGGAAGTGACCTTGCGCACGGATTGCGCGCTTGAGGCTATAGCGGAAATGGCCCGGATCGAAGGCGCTGTGGTAGGGGCCGGGACAGTCCTGACGCCAGAGCAGATGGCCGATGCACGCGCGGCGGGTGCGCGCTTTGCTGTCGCACCTGGTGCCACATCCGCATTGATTGATGCCGCGCGCCTGAACGAGATGCCGCTTTTACCCGGCGCCCAGACCTGCTCTGAAGTGATGTCGCTTATGGAACAGGGCTATACTGTGCAGAAGTTCTTTCCAGCGGAGGCGATTGGCGGGGCCAACGCGTTGAAATCAATCGCGGGACCATTGCCGCAAGTCACATTCTGTCCTACGGGCGTGATCAGTGCCGCGCGTGCGCCTGACTATCTAGCCTTGCCGAATGTCGCCTGTGTGGGCGGCAGCTGGGTCGCCCCGAAAGATGCAATGGCCGCTGGCGACTGGGACGCCATAACCAGACTTGCACGCGCCGCTTCTGAATTGCCACGCTAAACCAGAACTGACTGGCGACATTTCGGCAGCGTTCACAAAAACCCGATATAACGGGCACATAATGACTTTGCGCAAGACAATCCGCATCATAGACTGAACGGGTTGGCCCGGCAGGACAGATGCTGCGCGACATGGATAAAGACCTTTAATACCGGATCGAATGCAGATGATCGAATTGAGCCGCCGGAAGTTTCTTTGTGCCTCAGGCAGTATGCTGGCCCTATCAGCCTGTGTCCCTGCACTCGCGCCCGCCCCGCCACCTGAGCTGGAACCGATAGACTATTCATCCCGGCGCGACGGTGCGCACAGGCTGCGCGCCATCGACATAGACGCCATACCCGAGTTTCTGCACCGTCAGATCGTGCCCTACACAACCGAAGAAGAGGTGGGCACAATCATAATAGAGAACCAGAACAGGTTGCTGTATCTGGTCCTGGAAAACAACTATGCCCTGCGTTACGGGCTTTCGGTCGGGCGCGAAGGCTTTGACTGGACAGGCGAATCAACTGTTTATCGCAAGGCGCATTGGCCGACATGGACCCCACCACCAGAGATGATTAGGCGAGAACCGCATCTGGAACGCTGGAAAGACGGTCAACCCGGCGGCCCTGACAACCCGCTTGGTGCACGCGCGCTGTATCTGATGACAGATGGGCGCGATCAGGGCTACCGTATTCATGGCACTCCGGAATGGCGCTCAATCGGGCGGTTTGCTTCTTCGGGGTGTTTCAGGATGCTGCAGCAGGATGTGATCGACCTTTATGACCGGGTACCAATAGGCACGCGCGTCCTCGTCGTCTGATCTGCCTCAATGGATGCCGTTTGCCCGTTGCAGCGCACGGATATATGCGATGATCTGTGTGATTTCGGGTTCGGTCACATGGGACTGGCGCGGCATATCACCATACTCCCAGTGATGCGCGCGCACACCAAGTTGAACGGCCGCATAGAATGCCCCATCCGGGTGGTGTGATGGCTCGTAAATGATGTGCACCAATGGCGGGCCAACCGCTTCGCGTCCCGCGCCATTGTCGCCATGACAACTGGCACAATTCCGCGCGTAAAGCTCTGCTCCCTGCTGTTCTTCCGCATCAAGGGGCGGCACCAGAACATCAACCATGACACCCTGTTGATCGCCGCCTGAAAAAAGGTAGACGCCCGCTACCATGCCAAGCGCCGCCACCCCTGCCAGTATCGCCCGCCTCACGCGCTGAGCGCCCAGGGCTGACGACCGCTGGCCCATGCGCGCACGGCTTCGCCAAACGCCTCGAACAAGGGGCGCGACACAGGGTCTTGCCCCGCCTGCCATTCGGGGTGCCATTGCACGGACAAGGTGAAACCGGGCGCATCTTTGACATAGATCGCCTCGGGTGTGCCATCAGGGGCATGGCCGTCAATGACAATCCGCTGGCCCGGTGTCTTGATGCCCTGACCGTGCAAGGTGTTGGTCATCACCTCTGGTGCCCCCATCAGGCGATGGAATACGCCCCCATCCTGAAAGCGAACCTTATGGCGCAGGGCGAATTTCTCTTCAAGCGTGCCATCGGGCGGCATGCGGTGGTTCATCCGCCCCGGAAGGTCGCGGATTTCGGGATGCAAGGTGCCCCCCATTGCGACATTCACCTCTTGAAAGCCACGGCACACACCGAAGAAAGGCTGCCCATTGGCCACGCAAGCCCGCACCAGGGGCAGTGCAATTGCATCGCGGGCACGGTCAAAGGCACCATGCGCAGGTGTTTCGGCCTCTCCGTATTCTTCGGGATGAACATTGGGCCGCCCCCCTGTCAGCAAAAAGCCGTCACAGACCTCCAGCAACTCTGCCACTGACACAAGGCGCGGGTCAGACGGCACAAGCAAGGGCAGACAGCCCGACACCTCGGCGATCGCCTCGGAATTCATGGTCCCGCCCGCATGGGCGGGATATTGATCATTGATCAGATAGGAATTGCCGATAATCCCGACGACTGGTCTGCGCATTGCTTTACCCTGTCCGCTTTCACCGACAATGTAACAAACCCGGCCAAAAGGTCGAGAGCTTGCCCGCATCTCCGACAGTTATGTGACCCACGCCTAGGCCCTGCGCTGCGGTACGGCGCAAAATTACGCTGGTCCGGGGTGAACCTGCAAGATGCGCCATGCCATCGCTAAGGCCCCTACATCCGGCGGATATATGTCCATGTCGGAACCGTGGTCCGGCGCGCAACGGAATAGGCTTCTGCATCGCCCAGATAGTCGAAACGTGCATTCGTCAGCACATGCGCAGAGGCCGGGTTATCCTGAAACACCTCGGCAAACAGCGTGCGCGCCTTGTGCGGGTTATTCTCGATCACGCAGCGAACAGCTTCGGATGCGAACCCGGCATTCCAGAAAGCGGGTGCAACCCAGAAGCCGATCTGGCTTTGCTGCCGGTCCAGTGGTTTGAGCGATATCAGACCCAGCACAGAAGAGGCATCCGCCATGGACCCATCCAGAACCCAGACATCTTCTTCCCGTTCTGGCGTGGTGACGCGTGCGATAAACTGCTCGGTCGCGCCGGGCGGCAAGGGGTGGGGAATGGACCGCGTCCCTTCGGCGACACGCTTGTCCCCTGTATACAGCGCCAGCAATCCCGCATCGGATGGCTGCAACGGGCGCAGGATCATCCGGGCCGAGGTTAAAATGGGCTGATCAGCCCTGATATCACTATCCAAATTCATGCTCGCTCCTCCGACAGGGCTTGGACCCCGATGGTAACTTTTGATTGTGACAATCTGTTCCCGCCTCCTCCTGCTGCGAACACATCGTCAAAACGCAACAGGGTCGGCGCGAACGCCGACCCTGTCTTACATGCAATATGTAAAAGTTCGGCTTATTCTGCTGCTGTCTCCACCGGCATGACCGATACGAAACTGCGGCCTTTCAGGCCTTTGGTAAAGACCACGCGACCATCGTTGAGCGCGAAAAGCGTGTGATCACGCCCCATGCCCACACCAGTACCAGGCCAGTGCTTGGTACCACGCTGGCGCACGATGATGTTGCCAGCAGTCGCGGCCTGACCGCCATAAAGTTTTACGCCAAGACGACGACCCGCAGAGTCGCGACCGTTGCGCGAGGAGCCGCCTGCTTTCTTGTGTGCCATGAGGGGTTACTCCTTCTCAGATGCGAATTGTTTTGCCTGGTCGATCCAGCCATCACGCTCGATCCGGCCTTTGAACGACAGTTGATCATCCATATAGGCAATCTCTGACGGAGTCCAAGCCGCGATCTGATCAAAATGGAACACACCATTTTCATTCAGCAGACCTTCAAGCTTTGGGCCTACGCCGGAAATCTTCTTCAGATCATCTGCCTTGCCGTCGCGTGCCTCGGTCAAGAGGTTTGTAGGCTTCGTGCCTTCGATGGCAGCGTCTGCTTCTGCCGCAGGTGCTTTTGCGGCTTTTGGCGCTTTTGCTGGCTTCGCTGCTTTTTCCTGTTTTGCAGGTGCGGCAGCTTCGATCGCAAAACCCGACACAGACCCTGTGCCGATAGCCGCTTTGATGCCCGTATCGTCTGCGCCCGAAGCAAGAATATCCGTCACGCGCACAAGCGTCAGCTTCTGACGGTGGCCCTTGGTGCGCTGCGAGCTGTGCTTACGGCGGCGCTTGACATAGTGAATGACCTTGTCAGCCTTGATCTGGTCAATGACTTCGGCCTGCACACCAGCACCGGCCACAGTTGGGGTGCCGATAACCGGGGAATCACCACCCAGCATCAGAATTTCGTTAAACTGGACTGTTTCACCAGCTTGTGCGGCAATGCGCTCTACGCGCAACACATCCCCGGACTGAACCCGGTATTGCTTGCCACCAGTTTTGAGGACCGCAAACATCGGCCTGTTCCTTCTCTTTTTCTCCGCGCTCTGTGGCCCCTGCATCTGGTGCAGGCGTTCATTGCCTCGAACAGCGTGCCCGCGCTTGCGGACAATAGTAAACAACCGCGCGGACCGAATGCCCGAACGGAAGCCGCCCTATGCGGGAAAGTATGCATGAAGTCAAGAAGGGTTGTCGAAAGGTGCAGCACAGCGCCACATTTGGCAAGCGAACTGAGAATGCCCACGACCGAAGGTGACGGAAGCTCTACGCCGAAGGCTTTGTCAACGCCCCTGCACCGATGAGTTGCGCTTTATCTGACTTGACAAGCGCCATTTGCGCAAAAAGGCCTTCGTGCTTGCCAGAAAGCGCACATCGTGCGATTATTCTCAAAAATATGTGAAGTGCTGGCTTGAACCGGCGCATCGACAAGACCGAGGCAGAGTTTCAACACGACAAGCAACCCCTTACGGAGGATATCGTGCGGTTCATCCTTTTTCTGGCAGCCACCGCAACAACTGCGGCCTGCGTAAAACCCGATAGCCAGCAAATCCCTTCTCGAAGTGCCTGCGAACAGGCCAGCCACGCATTATGGGTTCACGATTCCAGCCTTGAAAGCGCGCGACAGGGTTACCCCCATAGCTTTACGGTTCCCTTGCCTTCAAAAGGTCATGCGCGCTACCACTGCACGCAGAAGGGTTCGCAGGTAAGTTGCGTGCCAGAAGGGCAACAGAAACGCACATTGGCCGAAACCCGGCGCATAGAGCAACTGGTCAGCCAGAGAGAGGCCGTCCATGAAAGGGCGGCGCGCGCCTGCCAGATCTGACCTGTTGAACCTGCGGGTGCCCGCCTTGAGGGTATTTCCGGCCACGAGCATTCACAAACCCTTCTGAGGGTGGGCACAGGCCCCTGTCTGCTGTCACGCGCGCCCCTTGCATCCGCCCCTCGCAGCGCTTACATCTGTTGTGTCTCGCAAGGGACTATGGACATAAACGCGCTCGTAATAAGCGGATCGGACCCGGGGGCGGTACCCGGCGGCTCCACCAATCATCCTTCATTTGGGGATCATGGGGCCGAAACAGGATCGACGAACGTCTAAAGGGGTTAGCTTTGTCCCGGTGAGCCACCACCGTTATCGGTGCAAAACGTACAGTTGCAAATGACAACCGTGCTCCGGTAGCAGTTGCTGCGTAAGCAGTAACCAAACCGAAACTTAAGCCCTTGCGCTTAGCCGCGTAAGGCGGGGTTCGCAGGCACCTGGCAACAGAAGCCTGCACTTCATTTTCTGCGCCATAAACATATGATTTTGCACCTCTTTCGGTTTGCATTTTTTCAGCGTTTTACAGTTCTGTCCTGCTTGCGCTCTCTCAGATCGCGCAGCACTGCTTGCCCGCCCGCCTTTCGATCAGCGTAGCGGCTATAGCGCTCGATCATTTCGACACTCATTCCCACCATGTCGCTGATCTGTTGCCCGGTGTATCCGGTCTGTCTAAGCCTGATCACCGCATTGGCGCGCAGGCCATGCCAGACAGCGCCCTCAAGTTCCGGGTGAGCCTCGCGCGCCTTGTCGAAGATCTTCCACATCTGATTTGTGGTGACAGGCTTGCCCGCGTTTTTGCCTTTGTCCTGTAGCAGGAACGGCCCCGGCCGCTTTTCCCAAGTCCGCATTTCGGATTCCAGTTCCGGGAAGATCGGGCACCACGGTTGAACGCCGGTTTTCTTCTGAGGCAGGTTGAACCCGCCCTCGTCAATATCGGTCCAGCCCAAGCGCACCACGTCGCTGATCCGCTGGCCTGTCCAGCGCCCCAGAAGATACGCGCGGCGCAGCGTGCCAGTGAAATGCGCCTCGGCAATGGCAAGCTGCTCAGGCGTCCAGGGCTTGTGACCCTCGCCCTTGTTGAAATGTGGAACGCCCTGTGTCGGGTCGCGATCCAACAACTCGCGCGGCCCCATAGCCCAGCGGGTCATGGCGCGCAGGGCGTCCAGCGTGTTATTTGCAGTGCCCGGTCGATCAGCACCGATCTTCTCGACCAGGGCCAGCACATGCGACGGGCGCAGCTTAGCGGCTGGCAGATCGCCCCATGCGGCCCGGACGTGCTTCAGGTGGCGCTGGTATTGCTCCTGGGTGCCCTTGGACAGCTTGCGCGGCAATCCCTGCCATGCGGCCACATAGGCGTCGATCAGAGCGCCGACGGTATCGGTCGGGATCGGCCCGACAAGCCCCTGCGCCTGCCTGACCGCGTTCCAAAATTCGGGTGTGGTCGGATCATCGGGAAGGCGTATGCGAGGCCCTTGGTGCGGGGTGTTGCGCCCTGTCTGAAAATAGAAATACTCGCGCCCGCGCGAAATGACGCGATGCACATTCCGGGGCAGTGAAATCTTAGGTGACATTGCTAAGGCCCTGCATAAATGGGTCTGCCTCTGGTGACACTGTCTCAGCGCATAGCGCAGCATCGACTTGCGACCAGTTCCAACGAACTGCGCCACCGATCCGGACAGGCTTTGGAAGGATTCCGCGCTGGACCCATGCGTCCACGGTCGATTCGGAAATATCCAGTTCCGCTGCCAAAGTGGCCTTGGCCACATACGACGGTGGTCGGTGCCCAAGCACGGGCCGCCTTCCAGCGTCCGGCTTCGCTTTTCCCGTGGGTGTCGTGAGGGCTTTTGCCATGTCCTGCGTCCTGTCCCTTCCGGCATGCCGACCAGCTCAGAAGAGCTGGCCGGGTATGTCTTGGCGCTGCCATCCGCGCCCAGCGTCACTTGAAAGAGGAACAAGCCGCTGTTGCAGGTGTTTTAAGCCACCGCCTGCTGGGCCCTCCACGCCGCCGAATTGACGTGAAATCAGTCTGCAGTTGCGCCCGGATTCATGATCCAGCCGCGCCAATCCATGAAGCCTGTGGCAAAATCCATGCTGCCTTTGATTTCCATGCCATCGACCTCGAACCCCACGCGGGTGGTGATCTGTGGCCCGCGTTGCCCGCGCAGATAGCCATGGACCAGCGATTCCGGGCGACCTGGTGCCGCTGCCAGATACCAGCGTAGCGGATCCTCGAACCGGGGCTCGACCAGGACTTGCAGCCGCCGTGCGAAGACATTCACATCTTCGCTGCTTGCCGCGTAGAGGTCCGCAACGGCCTGCAGGGCCTCGGTTTCCTTTTCAGGTGCCACGATCAGGAAAGTGGGGGTGATCGCCAACACCTCGCCGCCCAGGCCACGCTGCCGCCGAAGTTTCACATAGGCCTCTGACAGACTCTGCGTGTTGATCGCCGCGGCGGCACCTATGTTGCCGTTGTTTTCATGGAAAACCGTGTTGCCATCCGACAGGACAGGCCCAGCGCCGCTGTTTTCAGCAAACATGCCCGCCAGAAGGTTCCCTTCTGTCTCGGCCGCGCCGGTCCCGATGATCTGGGGCAGGCGTTCAAAAGCGCCCGCACTATCGTTGATCAGTGTTTGCCTGGTGACTGCAAGGATCTTGCCATAGGTGGCCAGTTTGATCTTTTCGCCGCCATCTTTCACCTGGCCATACTTGTATTCACCAGACTCGAGGACTTTGTCGAATTCGACTGAACCTGAGATGCGCGCGCCTGTGACTTCGCGAAAATCATCGAATGTGCGTTCCCTGCTGGCCTGCATAACCGCTGACCGCGCCACCTGATACTTGTCGAGGACAAGAAGGCCCAACGTACCGGACAGGATCGAGGGGAAATCGCTGGTGGATTGGTACCCCACTGCACCGCGCGTCTGCATCGCTGCATCGATCGCGCCTGCGTTCCCGCCGCGATAGTTGATTCCCATCGATCGGCACCACTCGACAGCAAGCTCCGGCACGGTCATTTCTGCGAAGCGCTGCGCCTCTTGGGGAAGCGTTGTGTTTTGGCTGTGCCGATGGACCAGCGCCGCCTGCATCGCCTCTGCCATGCTCGCACCGCCGCGCTGCATGCCGGACAGGTCAGGCTCGCTCACCGGCCCGAATTCGGCATCGCGGGTTGCCTGCAGCTCCTGCAGGTGCTCGCGCGCCTCTTCTACGCTCATGCCGCGCTCGATCGCGGCCTGTGCCTCACTCTCGAAGCCGTTCCGGGTGAAGAGCGCCCGAATCTGCTTCTCATCGCCCGCGCTGGGCGTCTTCGTGCCGTCTGGCATTTTTCGTCCTTTCTCGATGATCACCGGCCCATCGCCGGTGTTTGCCTCTTCGCGCAACTGCGCGCCTGCATCGGCGCCGATTGCGACTGCCGAAATCTCCATGGGTTCCCACTCGATAGCCCGGTAAAGCGCCCGTTTGCCGCCATCCTTGCGATCGGCCTTCGCGGTTCGCTCGTATTTGTGGACCTTGTATCCGACAGATACATTTCGAATGATCCCGGCTTGCATGTCGCGCCAGATCGGCTCGACCTCTTCGCGATCAGAAAGCCGGATGGTCGCGTAACCTTTGCCGCCCTCGATCCGGACAGACCCCTCGACCACCACCCCCAGAATTGAATCAAGGCCGTAGCTGCGATGGGTGTCGAGGAATGGTGCGCCAGAATTCAGCCGCTCGAGGCGAAGTGCCGATGGCTCGACCACAAGCTCCTCGTCAAACTCTTCATCCCGCGCCCAGGAATAGCGCGCCACGCGTGCGCCAGTAGTCCAGACCACATCGACTGTGCGCTGCTTGTCATCACTTCTCGCGATGCTGGCCGCGCGCGTGACCATAGGTGATTTCATGGTTCGTTTTCCTTTCACATGATCCTCTGCCCGTCAGCCGCGCCGGACACCTCGCCGCTCTGCCAGTGCAACGGGTTCCCGCCTGCCGCCCAAGGCAGCCTTTCTGAAGACACGAGCCCCGTGAGCGATCTTGCGGCTAAGTGCCAATTGACCGGCATCAATCAAACCCCCGCTGCTCTCTCGCGCGCTTGAAGGCACCACCAATCATGCCCGGCGTCTCGACCCGCACGACAGCGCGCGCAGTGTTTTCAACGCGGGCGTCAAACTCTACCGACGGAAGGACGCGGACAACAACCTGCACAGGCTCACCCGCGCCTCTCTGCCCCTTAGTGTGGTCAATCACCGTTTCATTGGGGTGCATGACCGCCAGAAACCCGCCGCGCCCATCCAGCCCGCCCGAGCGCGCGCCAAAGCCTGTGTGCCCACCACCATCGAAACTGGCGAGAGGCCCGCTGCCCATGGCATTCAGTGGCGCGCCCCCAAGCCCGCCCAGCGCGCCGCTCAGCGCATTGGCAATCGGGCCGAGAATGAACTGGCGTGCCGCGATCCGCGCCAGATCGGCAAGGATCGAGTTGGCCAGACTGCGAAAATCTGCCTTTCCGGTCGTCACAAAGTCGGCAAAGGCGTTTTCAGCCGAAGTGAACGCGCCGGTCAGCGCATCCCCAATACCCTTACCCCAATCCGCCGCCGCCTTTGCATATTCGTCAAGCTGCGCTGTGACCGCAGCCCAACCCTCTAGCACCTTTTCTGCCGCGTTTGTGTTTGTATTCCCTGCGCCCGTGGCGGCCTCTCCGACTCGTCTCAATGCGCCGGTCACACCAATTGCGCCATCGATGACCGGGCCGAACCCTTCGCCGAAGGTAACCACGCCATCGCGAGCGTTTGCGATCGCATCTTCAATGCGCCTGATCTGACTTTCAGCTTCGCGCAGTGCTTCTGTCTGCTCTGGCGACTGCAAGAGATCACCGCGCAGCTTTGCCAGTCGAGCGAGCTCTTTATTCCAGAATTCGATATCTGCCCTATTGGCTTGCGGCGCGAAGATCCCGCCATCTCGGCCGGTGTTCTGCAGGGCACCGATTCTTGTCATCACACCGCTGATCTCGCGCGCGTTCGCGGCAAATTCGGCCGTGCTTTGGGCGAGAGCGCGCTGCTCTGCCATGATAGCGACAATGTTTTCGTGTCTGGCTTTTGTTTCGCGCAGCTTTGCGACCGCCTGATCCACCGACATTTGAGTTGCAAGGCCCATTGCTGGATTCAGCAGGTCGAGGGCGCGCAACTCATTGCCCAGCGATATGTTCAGATCATCGATCGCACGGCGCGCCTCGGCGGCCCGTCCAGTAAGCCCGGTGAGACGTGCGACCAGCTCTCCCACACCCACGATTACCGCAAACGGCAAGAACCGCACCAAAGCCAGCCTGAAAGTTTCCAGGGCACCCGTCGCAGCAATCATGGCCACCCTCGCGGCAACGAATGATGCGACGTATCTCCCCCCCATGAAGGCTGCCAGCGTTCCCGCGTATGTAACCAGGCGCGCCATCTGATCGCCCAGGAAGATCAGCGTGTCTGCGACAAGCGCACTGGCGCGGGTGGTCTCATTGAATTGCCCCACCAGTTGCAAGGCCATGTTCCCCATCAGAACAAAGGCATCACCGATGGTCGCCGGCATCGATTCTGCTTCCTCGCGCAATAGCTCGAGATTGCCGACAAGCGCCCTGTTGATGACATTTCCCGTAATCAGCCCCTGCGCCCCGACTTCGCGCAGTTGGTTCACATTTACCCCCAACTCCGCTGCCAGCAACTCGGCAACCCGCCCGCCGTTCTGAATTACGGTGTTCAGCTGCTGACCCCGCAACGCGCCCAGCGCCATGGCTTGCGACAGCGCGTTACTGATCTGGGCTGCCCTTTCCTGCCGGGCCCCAGAAACAACGATTGCGTTATTCAGCGCTTCGGTAAAGTCCAGCTGCTGGCGGGTCGACATCCCCAACTCACCCAGCGCCGTTGCGTTTGCGAGAAAAGCCTCTGTGGTCTGCGCCAAGTCGGAATAGGTGCGGCGCGCCATCTCGCCCAGCCGGTCCATGACCGCCGCGCCAGCCTCTTGGCTGCCTGTGGCCAGATCCACGCGCGATCGTAGATCAGTCCATGTGTCGGCATAGCGCACCAGCTCGCGCACACTGACCGCAGTGGCCAGAATGCCCATGACGCGGGTCAGAACGCGACCAGTAGCGTCTGCCTGGTCCTCGATCCGCTTGAACTCTCGCGTGCCGGAATCACCCACACCCTTGAATTCGGCGCGAACCTGGCCCCCACCTTGGGCGGCAAAGCGAACTGAGACGCGCTTTTCACTCATTCAGTTGAAACCTCGATGATCATTTCACCATCCGGATAAAGAGCGACACCTGCCAACGCTGACCGCGCAACCAGATGTTGCCATACCGGGCCCAGCGCCACGACGGTGAAGCTTCCGACACGCGGCGCGTATTTCGCCACATACTCAGGCAAGTCCGAGACGCTGATAATGTCACTCCGATGCATTGGAGAGCTCACCCCAGACATTTTCGGGTGATCCTGAACTTCTTGGGACAGGATCAAGAGACAATCGCTCAAAGTGCCTTCCTTCAAGCGCTGCAACACCTGATGAGGTGCATCACTGACCATGATCTCACGCGCGGCGCTCGAACTGGTGAAGTTTCGCGCCATAAGTTGCTCGTGAAGCGCAAGCGCTATCAGGTCCATGGGCCCATATGCCGGGTTCTTGCCCTCTGAGCGCCCTGCGAGTGGCACTGTTCCCCGCGAACGGTCTGTCTTGAGCTTCGCGGGGTCGAGGCCGAAAATATCGGCAATCTTTGGCAATCTGAGCATGCTGTTCTTCCTTTGTTTAAAAAAACGTAACTTAGAGTTTCGTTTCTGGCAAGGGGAAGTCTCGTGCATGCGATTGTTGAAGACCAAAGGGGTGGCGAACATGTTTCAAGTCTCTGGGAAGCCGTCTTTGCCCGTACAGGCCCGCCAGATCGCCAGAATGGGCCCGCAATCCACCGATTGCGCCAATTCCGGAAGTTCTTCCGGTTTCGGTTCACCCGGCGCGTTGAAACACCAGGCCAACGCTGCCAGACCCGCGAATCCCATCATCGAGGCAGGCTTTTCTTGTAGCATGATATCAGCGGCTGCATCCTCGCGGCCCTGAGCTTCAAGCTGCAACGGATGGCTGAAGTCTTCACCGCCTTCGATATTGATCAGATCGCGCCAGTCTTTGCGAGCCTGCAGCCAATCGGCATAAGCCGCTGCGACAGGATCGATCGGCTGGATCGGCTGGTTGTATTTCGGAAATAGATCAGCTCTGCTACACAATCTGGCGACTGTGCCGTGATCAAGCCCTTCAGTAAAATCGACCCAGAAATCAAGCGGCATCCCGGAAATGTGGCGGGCGTCTTTAAGCGCCTTAAGCTTCTCGGCATAGGCCGCCGCGACAGGATCGATCGGCTGGTTTTTTTCAGTTCCGGACTCGAGATTCTTGATCTGGTGTTTCACTGGATTGTCCCCCGTGAGAGTCTGTCGAGAAGCGAGAAATCAGGCTCATCACCTGCGCGTGTCAGAATATTATCGACAAAGAAATGCCCGCCAGGGACACAGGGACTGCCAAGATGGGAATTAGCGAGGCCATGTTCTTCGCGCTCGATGCGCTCACTCAAAAGTATCGACAGATCGTAGAGCCAACATGCGGCACCTGCGAAGTTTGCAACCTCTTCCCGATTAAGTTTTGGCAACTCGTGCAGCGGCAACACTCGCCGCATAAGATCGATATATTCTTGCTCTGTGATGTTTTCTGACGCCATCACAACTCGTGAAAATTCCAGAAGGTTCATTGTTTGCGGCAATTCTTCACCGCCCCCCGTCTGGGGGTTATTCATCGGCTTTTTCATTTGGTAG
This sequence comes from Roseinatronobacter bogoriensis DSM 18756, assembly GCF_004366635.1. Classification (GTDB taxonomy): domain Bacteria; phylum Pseudomonadota; class Alphaproteobacteria; order Rhodobacterales; family Rhodobacteraceae; genus Roseinatronobacter; species Roseinatronobacter bogoriensis. The sequence continues at coordinate 712,444 of NZ_SORN01000002.1, forward strand.
ACCTCTTTAAGGTTGGGTGGGTTGCGCGGTGATCTTTTCCATGCGCTCGCGCACTGCGCGGATCAACTCGCTGTTCATGCTTGACCCATTGGAAGCTGCCTGATCCCTCAAGAAGTTCCGCAACTCCAATGGAAGCCGCGTCATGATCTTCACCCGATAATCACTGGCTGGTTTCTTTGGCATATCACTTCCTTTAGTGTCTAAGTGACACAACAATGCCCATTGGACACTATTGTGTCAAGCGTAATTTCATGTCCTTTTGACACTATGAAAGAATCCGACAGCAGAACCTTTTCCGACGCCTTCACGCTCCGCATGCCAGACGGCATGAGGCAACGCATCAAGGTCGGTGCAGCGCGCAACAATCGCAGCATGAACGCCGAAATCATCGCGCTGCTCGAAAAAGAGTATCCAGACCCGCGAACGGACATCCGCGCAGCACTGGCCAGGATCGCTGATCTTGCCGATGCGATCGGGGGAAGCCCCGAACTGCGCAAGCTGGCTGCCCATGTGAGGAACGAAATAGCAAAAGCGGAAGATCATGAAATCGCAGCCATGGCCGCCTCATATGGGCGAAGCCTTCTCGGCCTGTTGGAACACGAGCTTCACCAGGCGATCAATCACCTTCCAACCAAGTAAAAATCAGCCCTGCGAACCATGCGCGCACCTTGGTTTTCACACACCCAAACTGCGAACCTGAACCAGATAAAGTGCGAACCCAAAAAAAGCCGCAAATCTATAGACTTAGCGGGCCTAAACCACGGGCATCGGCTCTGATCCACAGCTGGCAACCTTGTTAGAAAAACGGCAACCATACCATATTTAGTGGCAACCCAAAAAAAACATCTACCCCTAGAGAACTATCGCGGCTCCGCCCCCCGCATACGCTCGCCGCTCGGGAGGACCCAAAATGTGGGGGGGTAGGTGCGCCCCTGCCCCGCCCTTGTTCTTCAGTGCATTCGCAAAGCGTCTGAAACGCGCGACGACGACGGTTGATCCGGCAGCGCAAGCACTTGTGCGTGCATGTCTGCAAGGATCGCGGCCGCATCACATCGCCCTTCCACGCCCGCCAGATATCCTGCCGACTGGGCAATGACAGCGATGAAGCACAGATTGGGTGGCACACCCTTCTCGGTGGCAATCTCGAGCTGCTGCTGGACGCTGATCAACATCTTCTGCATGGCCTTCTCTTGCTGC
>NZ_SORN01000003.1 GCF_004366635.1 Roseinatronobacter bogoriensis DSM 18756
AATGAGGGGTTACACTGGCCGGTCTGGTCATTCGCCCATTTCACCGACAGCGCGCTTGCGAGTGTCTTTGCCCGGTCTGTAACATCGGCTTGCAGTGCACGCTTGAGCCACTCTAGGCGGTGATGTGTGCGGTGTACAAGGCGCGGATCAGGCTTGGCCCGGTCTGAGGCGCGCTGGATCCGAAGGGTATCGCTCATAACCGACCGCCTTTCTGGCTTGTGAAAAGGCCGTGAACAATGTATTCAGAAGGGGTCCATTTAGACTTCGGCCCTAGCCCCTCGAGCGTGTCCAGCTCGGGGGGGTTTCCGTTTCTAGCCGGGGGAAGCAAAATTGCCTGCAGGGCTGAAAATGGGGGTTTTTGCACCAAAGTGCAGAAACGCGGCTTTTCAAGCTGCGCGCTACCTCTACCAAGTCCCTGTAAATATTGGTCGGAGTGAGAGGATTCGAACCTCCGGCCCCTGCCTCCCGAAGACAGTGCTCTACCAGGCTGAGCTACACTCCGACTGCGGTGGGCTATAGCTTCGGCGCCAGATGAATGCAAGCGTTCCGATAGGGTTGAAAAAGCCCTTATCCGTGGGGTTTTCAAAGCTGCGGTTATTGCATATGCACTGTTCATAGCACGAGCAGTCAGGCAGTTTTGATGGAACTGATCACCACAACCGAAGATCTGGCGCGCTTTTGTGCGCAGGCGCAAGCCGCCCCCTATGTAACAGTGGATACCGAATTCCTGCGAGAGCGTACATATTACGCAAAATTGTGTCTGTTGCAGATGGCCCTACCGGGGCCAGAGGGGCCGGAAACTGGCCCTGCTGTGCTGGTCGACCCCTTGGCCAAAGGCCTGTCGCTGGAACCGTTTTACGAATTGTTGCGCGATACCAGCACCGTCAAGGTGTTACATGCTGCGCGGCAGGATCTGGAGATTTTTCTGATCGAAGGGCGCAGCCTGCCCAAACCGCTGTTCGACACCCAGATCGCTGCGATGGTCTGTGGCTTTGGCGACCAGATCGGATATGAAACCCTTGTGCGCAAGCTGACGCGTGGCAGCGTTGATAAAAGCTCTCGGTTCACGGATTGGTCGCGCAGGCCCCTGACCGATGCACAGCTGGGCTATGCGTTGGCAGATGTGACGCATCTGCGTGTTATCTATGAGAAACTCGCTGCGCGCCTTGAAGAAACTGGCCGCGCAAGTTGGGTTGCAGAAGAACTTGCCACGCTGGACGACCCTGCCACATATATCACGCAACCCGCCGATGCCTGGAAACGGGTCAAGACGCGCAACGACTCCGGGCGCTTTCTGGCAATCGTGCGGGAACTGGCAGAGTTTCGCGAAGCGCATGCGCAATCCAACAATGTGCCACGCTCGCGGGTGTTCAAGGATGATGCGTTGCTGGAACTGGCCTCGCTCAAGCCGCAAACGCCCGATGATCTGGGACGCACGCGCCTGTTGTTGCGCGAGGCCCGCAAGGGAGAGATTGCCCAAGGCATTCTGGATGCTGTCGCGCGTGGCATGACTTGCCCGCCCGAAAATTTTCCAAAACCTGAAAATGGCCGCGAGAACCTGCAAGTCAACCCGGCTTTGGCCGATCTGCTGCGGGTCTTGTTGAAGGCCAAATCAGACGCGACCGGCGTGGCGGCCAAGCTTATCGCCTCGGCATCGGATCTGGATGCATTGGCCGCAGGTGTGCGGGATGTGCCCGCGCTTTCTGGCTGGCGCGCGGCTGTGTTCGGGGATGACGCGCTTAGCTTGTGTAACGGCGAAGTCGGTCTGGCCGTGCGTGGCGAACGTGTTGAGGTGATGGCGGTGCCACGCTGAAGCGCGCCGCCGCAATTGAGGCAGTCAGATCGGCAGGCCCCGCATCAGGCGTGGCAGATCCTCTGTCAAACCGGCCGCTTCGCGCATGAAGGTGCGGCGCAAAGCAGGCACCGCCGAAATTGCCCCCATGCCCAGATCGCGCAACCCGCGCAGCACAGTATTGTCATTGGAAAACAAGCGGTTCACACTATCCGTGCCAACGGCCATGACCATTGTGTCAAAACGCCGCCATTGCTGATAACGCTCCAATACCAGCGGGCTGGCAATATCTTCGCCGCGCCGCGCGGCGTCTATCAGCACCTCGGCCAATGCGGCCACATCGCGCAGCCCGAAGTTGAAACCTTGCCCGGCAATCGGGTGCATACCATGTGCTGCGTCCCCAACCAAAGCCAGACGCGGGCCAATAAAGCTGTTGGCGATGGTCAGTTTCAACGGATAGGCAAAACGCTTGCCAGCCAGTGAGAGCTTGCCCAGAAATTCGCCAAAGCGCGGGCGCAGGGCGTCGAGATAGGCGTCGTCATCAAGGGCATGGATCGCGGCGGCAGCCTCTGTCCGCTCGCTCCAGACGATGGAAGATCGGTTGCCGGGCAAGGGCAGGATCGCCAGTGGTCCTGCTGGCATGAAAAACTGATGCGCGCAGCCATTATGGGGCAGTTCATGTTCAACGGCACAGACCAGACCTGTCTGGCCGTAATCCCAACCCGTGCGCTTGATGCCCGCGCGTTGTGCGGTAGCGCTGTCGCGCCCGTCACAGCCCACCAGCAGGCGGGACCGCAATGTCCTGCCACTATCCGTGGTAACAGTAACACCATGCGCGTCAACTTCTTGGCCAATAACACTTTCACCTGAAAGATGCGTTATGCGATCCTCGCGGTCCATTGCGGCCAGCAGGGTCGGGCGCAATATGCGGTCTTCCAGCATGTGGCCCATTGGCCCTTCTTCAAGTTCGGCATGGTCGAAATGCAGGAAAAAGGGTGCAGCACCTTCGGCAGGGCGGCCATCGCTGGCCTTGATCTGCAAGATGGGCTGAGTCTTGTCCGCGACATCGGCCCACACACCCAGCCCGGCCAGAACGCGGGTTGAGGCGATTGCCATAGCATAGGCGCGGCCATCGAATTCGGGGTCTGCCCGCGTGTCGCGTGGCAAGGCGTCAATTACTGTGACGCGCAATCCCCCCTGCGCCAGCGCCAAAGCCAGTGACGGGCCATTCAACCCGCCGCCTACGATCAGAATGTCGGTATCATAAGTCATAATGCAACTATGCCATTCAGAACCACAAAGTCCATGCGGCAAAAGCAGCGAAGCGCCGCATTTTTGGTGATTTGCTGCGCCTATTGTCCTTGACAGCGGGGCCCGGCAGATAGTCCCTTTCGGCAAGACAAAACACCAGCGCGAGGGACAGATGACACAGACAAACTGGGCCGGGCTATCCGCAACAGATCTGGGACGACAGATTGAGGCTGGCAAGATTTGCCCGGTTCAGTTGACCGAGGATTTGCTGGACAAGATCAGCAACCACCCGGACGGCACCCGAATCTATGCCCGCCTGACGCGCGAAAGGGCGCTGGACGAGGCAATGGCCGCGCGCGGTCGTGCGCGGGCAGGCCTGCGGCGCGGGCCGCTGGATGGCGTGCCAGTGTCATGGAAAGACCTGTTCGACACAGCAAATGTCGCAACCGAGGCCGGGACAGCCCTGTTGAAAGGGCGCGTTCCGACGCAAGATGCTGAGGTGCTGCGCACAATGACGCTGGCGGGCACCATATGCCTTGGCAAGACGCACATGACGGAATTTGCCTATTCAGGGCTAGGGCTTAACCCGGTGACAGAAACACCGCCTTGCATCAACAATCCGCAAGCTGTGCCGGGGGGGTCGTCTTCGGGGGCAGCGGCCTCGGTTGCCTTTGGGCTGGCGCTGGTTGCGATCGGTTCTGACACGGGGGGGTCCGTTCGCATTCCGGCGGCATGGAATGACCTTGTGGGGCTGAAGACGACATCAGGGCGGTTGTCTTTGGCCGGTGTGGTCCCTCTGGCCCCGAAATTCGACACGGTTGGCCCGCTGGCCCGCAGTGTCGAGGATTGCGCGCAGATATTGGGCGCGATGGAAAACCGGCCCGCACCCGATTTGCGGGGTGCGACACTGGCGGGGCGGCGTTTTCTGGTGCTGGAAGGCGCGCCATTTGAGGGTATCCGCGAACAGCCCGCGCAAGGGTTTGAACTGGCAGTGGAAAAGCTGGAACAGGCGGGCGCACAGATCGAGCGCGCCACGCTTTCCCCGGTCGAAGATGCCTTGGCACTCTCGCCGATCATCTATACGCCCGAATGTTACGCGCAATGGCGCCACCTGATAGAGACACGGCCAGAAGTCGTGTTTTCACCCATTCTGGAGCGTTTCCGTTCAGGGCGTGATCACAATGCAGCCGATTATCTGGTTGCGTGGGATGCATTGCGGGCGCATCGACAGGACTATCTGGCGCGGACGGCGGGCTATGATGCGGTCTTGTTGCCCACTGCCCCCAATATGCCACCAGATGCCGAGCGCCTGATGCAGGACCACGCTTATTTCACAACCGAAAACCTGCTGACTTTGCGCAACACCCGCATCGGCAACCTGCTGGGGCTGTGTGTGTTGACCTTGCCCACGCAGACCCCCTCGGTCGGGATCAGCCTGATGGCGCCCCCGATGGCCGAAGACCGTTTGTTGCGTCTGGGCGCAGCGGCGGAAATCTGTCTGCGTCAGGGCTAAGTCATGCGCTAGAGTTAGCGGAAACCGACATAGGACACACGATATCTTGTATGATCTGCGAAAATGCCACAAATTCGTGGGGTTATTGTCGTTTCTTCAAGCCTTTTTCTGGACCAGCGCCGCCTGTCGCGGTATGCTCTGCCTCAATAGGGGCAAAAGACCCCAGGAATTTGAGGCAGTCCATGGCATTTCCAGAGCGGTTTTCGAACCTGCCTGAATACGCATTTCCGCGCTTGCGCGCGCTGTTGGATCACCACCAGCCCGGTGGTGCACCTGTCGCCATGACCATTGGCGAGCCGCGCCACGAAATGCCGCCCTTCCTGACTGATGTGTTGAATGCGCATCTGGATGGTTTCGCAAAATACCCTGTGAATGAAGGTATTCCAGAGTTGCTGGAGGCTATTCAGGGGTGGATTTCCCGGCGCTATGGCGCTTCGCTTGCAGCCGAAAACCTGATGGTGCTGAACGGCACAAGAGAAGGTCTGTTCAACGCCGCCCTTGCCTTGTGCCCGGAGCAAAAAAACGGCCAGACCCCCGTTATTCTGACACCAAACCCGTTTTATCAGGCTTATGCCGTGGCGTCGCTGGTTCTGGGCGCAGAGTCCATTTATGTGCCTGCGACAGAGGCAAGCGGGCACCTGCCCGATTACGCAAACCTGCCTGCCGAATTGCTGGACCGTGTTGCGATTGTCTATATCTGCTCGCCCGCCAACCCGCAGGGCTCGGTTGCCGATGCTGCTTATCTGCGCAACCTCATAACACTTGCAGAACGCCACGATTTCCAGATTTTCGCAGATGAGTGCTATTCCGAGATATACCGCGACACGCCACCACCAGGTGTATTGCAGATAGCCGCCGAGATGGGCGTTTCCCCAGAGCGCGTGTTGTCCTTTCACTCGCTGTCCAAACGCTCGAACATGCCCGGGCTGCGGTCGGGCTTTGTTGCGGGTGGGGCCGAAAGCATCCGCCGTATCCGCCAGTTGCGGGCCTATGCGGGTGCGCCCTTGCCTGCACCTTTGCAGCATGTTGCCGCCGCTGCCTGGAATGACGAGAAGCACGTAAACCGGTCCCGCGCGCTGTATCAGCAGAAATATGCGCTGGCAGACCGTATTTTTGCGGGTGTTGACGGTTATCAGGGTCCAGAAGCAGGGTTTTTTCTGTGGCTGCCGGTTGAAGATGGCGAAGCAGCGGCCTTGCACCTGTGGAAGCAGACCGGAATCCGCGTGTTACCGGGGGCTTACCTTTCGCGCGACAGCGGCGATCTGAACCCCGGCAAGCAGTTCATTCGCGTGGCGATGGTTGCACCAATTGACGAACTAGAAGAGGCGCTTCGGCGTCTGCGCAACTGCCTTTACCCGTAACGAGGCTTAAAAGATGGCATCTTACAATACCCGTTCGAACGACCCTTTGCTGGACAGCAATCTGCAAGCAATGTTGCAAAAGCGCGGCCGAGAGCTTGTTGGTCTGGGACTGATCGTTCTGGCCGGGGTCTTTGCGTTGTTGCTGGGGTCATATTCGCCTGCGGATCCAAGCTGGCTAAGCTCATCTGATGTCGCGTTTGAAAATTCGTTGGGGCGCTTCGGGGCAATGATCGCCTCTCCGCTGATGATAATCATCGGTGTCGCGTCTTGGGGGATGGTACTGTTTCTTGGTGGCTGGGGCCTTCGCCTGATAACGGGAGTGGGGCATAATCAGGTCTTCGCGCGCGGTATTTTCTTTCCCATTGCGCTGGCTGTCACCGCGGTCTGGTGCGCGTCTTTGGTTCCCACGGCTGGTTGGGACACCCTTTACGGGATGGGTGGCGTTTTTGGTGATACGGTCTTGGGTGCAATCATAAATGCCCTTCCCATGAGCGCGTCTGCAGGCGTCAAGCTTATGGGTGTGCTGATGTTGCTGGCAACGGCAGCGATCTGGGCGTTTGTGCTTGGTGTCCAGCGCCACGAAGCAACGCGCTTCATGCGCTTTGTGATTGCGGGTGCTGTTCTGTTCTACGCGGGTATTCTGGCGCTTTTGCGCAGCGGTGTGTCTGGTGGCGCAACAGGTGTACGGGCCGCAGGTGGTGCAATGGCGCGCAAGCTGCAAGACAGATATGCCGCGCATGGCGCACGCGCGGCGCATGAAGCTTCGGCACATCATGGCACAGCTGAGGGCGCCTATCCCAATCCGCAGATGCGACCGGCCCATGTTGCCGGTCAACAGGAACCGGGCCTGCTTCGCACGGAACCGGTCCTGAACGCCGGGATGCCGCGCCGTGCGCCCCCGGTGATCCGTGCCGCAGCCCACCCGCCGCAGGATCATGCCTTGCTGGACGAGGATGATCACGATTATTCCTATGCGCATCAGAATTCGGCGCATCATCCGGCACATATGCGCGCCATGCCCGAAATGCCGCCGCACCCCGCCCCGGCATCTCATGCCCCGGAAGAGGCACCTTCAGGCTTGTTGGCGAGGTTGAAGTCACTCAGCAATCGTCCGCAACCTGCTGCGTCTGAACCTGCCGAACCTGCGCTTCCCATCCGTGGAGAGCTTGTGGAACCACGGCTGAGTGCGGCTGCGATTGATGCCCGCCCTTCGGGTGATGCGCGCATTAAGACACGCATTGCTGATGCGATCCGCCATCGAAAAGGGGCGAAGCCGGTATTTCAGTTTGACCGTACCCGTCACCCTGTGTCGGAACCCCCGTTGCGTGCACCAGCAGCGCCAGCTCATGCGCAACCGATGGCTGCACCGCAGGCGACGATGCCAAATGCACCCGCTGCCAGCCTGAGCGCCAGCCTTGATGCGGCACCCTATGGTGCAGTGCCAATGCCCGATTGGATGGTTGCCGCACAGCCAGAAGCACCATCGCCCGCGCCCCAGCCTGTTGCCGCGCCGAAATTGCATGCAGAGCCGCTGTTTGAACAAGACTCACCCCGCAAAGCTCATGTCCTGCAACGCCGCGTTGTTGCGAACCAACCGGCACGGTCGCAACCCTCACGTCAGGCCCAGGCCGAGGCAGAGCCGACCTTTGCCTTTGAACCCGCTGCACCCGTATTCGAATTGCCGCCCCTGTCCCTGCTGGAACACCCAAGCGAGGTAAAGCGCTACACATTGAGCGATGAAGCGCTGGAAGAAAACGCACGAATGCTGGAAAATGTGCTGGATGACTATGGCGTGCGCGGCGAGATTGTCAGTGTCCGCCCCGGTCCGGTTGTAACCCAGTATGAACTGGAACCTGCGCCGGGGCTGAAGGCCAGCCGCGTCATCGGGCTGGCCGACGACATTGCGCGTTCCATGTCGGCACTTTCGGCGCGCGTCTCCACTGTGCCTGGCCGGTCAATCATCGGGATCGAATTGCCGAATGTGCAGCGCGAGAAGGTTGTGCTGCGCGAGATTCTGGCCGCGCGAGATTTTGGCGACAGCCAGATGCGCCTGCCCCTGGCGCTGGGCAAATCCATCGACGGTGAATCCGTGGTCGCCAATCTGGCCAAGATGCCGCATTTGCTGATTGCGGGGACAACCGGTTCGGGGAAATCAGTGGCGATCAACACCATGATCCTGTCGCTGCTGTACCGTTTGTCGCCCGAAGAATGCCGTATGATCATGATCGACCCAAAGATGCTGGAACTCAGTGTTTATGACGGGATCCCTCATCTTCTCTCGCCCGTGGTGACAGACCCGAAAAAGGCTGTGGTGGCCTTGAAATGGGTCGTCGGCGAGATGGAAGAGCGCTATCGCAAGATGTCGAAAATGGGTGTGCGCAACATTGACGGCTATAATGGCCGCGTGCGCGAGGCGCTGGACAAGGGCGAAATGTTCAAGCGCACCATCCAGACCGGCTTTGATGACGAAACCGGCGATCCGGTCTTCGAGAGCGAGGAATTCGCTCCCGAACTGCTGCCCTATATCGTCGTCGTGGTCGATGAGATGGCCGACCTCATGATGGTTGCAGGCAAGGAAATCGAGGCATGTATCCAACGCCTTGCGCAGATGGCGCGGGCCAGTGGCATTCACCTGATAATGGCAACGCAACGCCCCTCGGTTGATGTGATCACCGGTACAATCAAGGCGAATTTCCCGACCAGAATCTCGTTTCAGGTCACGTCCAAAATCGACAGCCGCACCATTCTGGGCGAACAGGGGGCAGAGCAGCTTTTGGGAATGGGTGACATGCTTTACATGGCAGGTGGCTCCCGGATTGTGCGTGTTCATGGGCCATTCGTCAGCGATGAAGAGGTTGAGGAAGTTGTAAACCACCTCAAATCCTTCGGTCCACCGGATTACAAGTCAGGCGTGGTCGATGGGCCGGAATCCGACAAGGAAGCTGATATTGATGCTGTGCTTGGGCTGGGTGGCAATACGACCGGCGAAGACGCGCTGTATGATCAGGCGGTGCAGGTGGTGATTCAGGATCGCAAATGTTCGACCAGCTATATCCAGCGCAAGCTGGGCATCGGGTATAACAAAGCGGCGCGGCTGGTAGAGCAGATGGAAGATGAAGGGCTTGTCACGCCAGCCAATCATGTTGGCAAGCGCGATATTCTGGTGCCAGAACAGGGGTAGAACCCCCGCCCCTTCTGGTCTCTCTTGCCAGGGTCGCGCGATACGATCGGACCCGTTCAGCGAACAAGCAGCTCTGCGTGCAGCGCCCCTGCGGCGTTGATACTGTTGAGGATGTCGATCATGTCGCGCGGTGCAACCCCAAGGGCATTCAACCCGGCGACAATGTCTGAGAGCGTGGTCCCCTCGCGCAATTCTGCAAGGGCCAAGGGCGGTGCGTCCTCTATCTGCGCCTGTGTGCGCGGGACAACAACTGTTTCCCCTTCGGCAAAAGGATTGGGCTGAACGACAAGCGGTGTTTCTTCCACGCGCAGCGTTAACCCGCCTTGCGCAACAGCGACACGGCTTATCCTGACGTCTTCGCCAATGACGATTGTGCCAGAGCGCTGGTCCACGACAACACGCGCACGAACTTCGGGGGTAATCCGCAAATTCTCGATCCGAGCCAGCGCATGCGCTGCGGATGGCATATTGGTCTGCCGTAGATCGAGAACGACTGTTCCTGCGTCGGTCATCATCGCGACACTGCGATTAAACTCTGCATTGATGCGCTGTTCGACGCGTAGTGCGGTTGTCAGGTCGGGAACCCTAAGCGCCAGCCTTATCCGTTCGATGCTTGTGAAATCGAAATCTACTTCTCTCTCCACCCGCGCGCCTAGCGGGATAGACCCAGAGGTGGGCACGCCACGAACCTCGCGCGCGGCCTGCCCTTCGGCTGCAGCGCCACCAGCGATGATCGCACCTTGGGCAACCGCATAGATCGCCCCATCAGCACCGTTCAAAGGCGTCATGACCAGTGTGCCACCCAACAAGCTTCGGGCATCGCCAATGGCCGACACGGTCACATCCACGCGCCCGCCCGCCCGCGCAAACGGTGGTAGTGTGGCAGTGACAATAACGGCTGCAACGTTTCTGGGGCGAAACTGCTCACCCGTTACATTCACGCCCAGCCGCTCAAGGATGTTTGACAGCATGTCTTCGGTGAAGGGCGAATTGCGCATCCCATCGCCTGTGCCATCCAGCCCGACAACCAGCCCATACCCGACAAGGTCGTTTCCACGAACACCGTCAAATTCGACAAGATCTTTCAACCTGACAGATGCGTCTGCACTCGGTGACAGCAGTACGATTGCGCATGCCAAGAGGAATGGTGTTAGAATGTATCTTATCATCTTAAATACGTCGCCAGGGATAACCGTGATAGCCGCGCGGTGAGATTATAGATCAAGTCCAGCTGGGTCATTGCCTGCTCCAGTCGGACGGCTGCATCATAAGGGTCTGCTTCCAGTAACTCCGCGCGTGCAATTGACATAGCTGTATGTTCTGCTTCGGCGCGAGAGCGCCCGATATCAGCGCGCTCTTCTTCTATGCCCAGTTTTGCGGACAGTTTGATCAACCCTTGATGCGCTTTAGACATGCCTTTCGCAGCATGGCCAAGCATGGCGTGTTGTTCGGAGGGGTCGCCCTCGAACAGGCCTTTGGACAGGATCGCACCTGTTGCAGCTGCGCTTAAATGGTTTCGAATACTTTCATCTTCTGCTGTGATATCCATTCCGACCGAGATGCCATTTCCAAGATCCAGCCGCGCCGGTATCTTCGCGCCGCCGACATATCCGCTCACACCGAAATTGCCACCATCCGCAAACCAAGACGCAATGAATGCGCTTGTTGTTTCTGCATCAGGCCCGGCTGGATGGGTTGCCATCAAATCATCAAATATGGCATCCAACATGGCGTCCGCCGTAATCAGGGCGGTGCCATCTGTGGCGGTGCCAGCAAAGACGGCGCGCCCACCGATCTGAGTGTTCAACTGTGAAACGGCGCCGCGGAATCTCTCCTCCATTTGCGAGATCCCAAGCGCGATTTCTGTTTCATTCACCGTGTCACCGCGCTTGATCCCTTCAAGAACACCAGCCTGTGCTTGATTGCCGAGTTCAAGGAGGACTGATTGTTGTGACGAAAAGATCATTCCAGCCAACTGTGCATTCGCCTTGCGCGCAGATGCCATTTCCAAAGCGCTACTCACACCAGTAAGCGCCGAAAAATCGCCTTTGACCTTAAGCGATTTGTCTTTTGCAATCCCTGTTGTCAGCTCTTGCGAAAGGTTGGAGACGGTACGCTTCAAGCCAGAACCATGACGTTGCAATGTCAAGCGTTGCGCCATATCCCCAAAAGTCGTTGGTAACATTACATTGCCTCCAGCATAGTGCGCCACATGGCGTCGACGGCGGCGATGACCTTTGCATTCGCGGCATAGGCCTGTTCAAGTACAAGGAGTTTGCTTAATTCTGCGTCGGTATCCACGCCGCGCGCCGCAAGGTCTTCGCTTAGAATGGCGACGCGGGCAGTGTTTGTGGCGTTGCGCTGGTCGGCAGCAAGCCGATTTGTTGCGACCATAGATAGCGCGTCGCTTGCGTGCATTGACACAGATCTTGCCACTGATGACCCATCAGACAGCGGGGCGGTCGTGTTCAGCATCTGCAGCTTTCGGGAGAGAAGCGCATTGTCGGCCACCATTCCCGTGGGCTCGCTCATCAGGCCCATACCATTGCGAAGGCGCCACAGCGCACCGTCCTTGCTGGGATCGACCTGCGGGTTCAGAGCAATGCGACCGGAAACACCTATCTTGTCAGTTGGCAGGCTGGACAACCCTTCCAGTGAAAACAGACCAAATGATCCCGGGCTCAGGCTTGGGTCCAGATCTGGCTGGCCGAAGCGGGCAACAAGATCATAGGCCATATCATCCAGTTTTTTCTGGATATCTGGTGCGGCCTTGTCTCGGATCTCAAGAGAAGCGCCGATCCGGCCGGTCGAGAATAGCTGGCTGTCCTGACTCAGGTCTCGGCCATTGAGCTTTACAGACGATAGAGCACCGTTTTCGATACTATCTGCCGCATCGAGATTTGGTGAGCTTGTAAACTCGAATTGCGATGCAGTCTTGTCGACCAGAACCGAGCCGTCACGCCCCATCAGCATGATCCGGCCATGATCGCGCGGGATTTCCTGAACGGAAACAATTTCAGAGATGTCATTGATCATCTTCTGACGTGCATCCACAAGGTTTTCCGGCGCTCCGCCCAGAAGCACTTGTCGCTGTATCTGGTTGTTCAAGTCAGCGATTCCGGCAAGCGTCTGGTTCAGAAAGTCAACATCCCTGGCGATGGTAGAATCTGCCTGAGCGCGTTGCGCCTGAATGGTATCGTGTATACCACCAATGCTGCGGCTAATATCAGCCGCGGCGCGGCTGACCTGACTCAAGAGCGCCTCGGATTCCGGCTGGGCTGCCGCATTCTGTAGCGTTACGCCCAGAGCGTCGATCAAATTGGAAAGCCCACCGGGTTCATCAGGCATTCCGAAGGCTGCTTCGATGCGCGACCAGAAGCCGGAAAATACCTTGTCCTGAGCGTTGTCTGCGGTTGCATTGCGTAGGTCAGACAGAAGGACAGGGTCCATATCGCGCTGGATGCCGGTTGCCATGACCCCGTTGCCTTGAGAGCCAGTGACCCGTGCAGCCTGGGAGAGAGAGCGAACGCCATACCCTTCGGTCTGGGCGTTCGCGATGTTATCCGAAACGACCTGAGTGGCGCGTGCTGACACGTTGAGGCCGCTTAGTGCAGACGACAAGGCAATGGATAATGACATGTTGCAGCCTCATGCAGAGTAGGGATTAGCGTTTGATATTGGTCGTTTCCTGAAACATTTCGTCCACGGTCTGGATGACTTTCGCATTCGATGAATAGGCGCGCTGTGTCTGGATAAGACCTGTCAGTTCGGCTGCGACATCGGTTGCCGATTCCTGCAAGGCGAAGCCGACAAATTCCCCTACAGGCCCGTCGCCTGCGTCCCAAAGAAAGAAAGAGCCGCTGTCGCGCGACAGTTGGAATGTCTGCGAATTCATAGAGGTAAGGCCGTTGGGATTGGGGACATCAACAATCGGGATGCGGAACAATGTGCGCCGGAAGCCCTGATCATAGACAGCATCCAGATTGCCGTTTGCATCCACCATCAAGCCAATCAGATTGCCAGCGCCAGAGCCGTTTTGTTCAATACCGGCAGGAGAGAATGATGTCCCTTTTTGCGCGAGGCCTGCGGCTTCGCCATATCGCCCTATGAAAAAGTCTATTTCTTGTGGTCCCACATCAAGCTTGATCGAACCGGTTTCGGGATCATAGTCGCCAAGGCCCCCGCCCGATGCATCTGAGATAGAGGCCAGAGTCCCACCTTTGCCGGGAGAATTGTCAAAAACCAGATCATAGCTTCCCAGTGGCGCGCCGGTTTGGGCATGTTCCATGGACATGCGCCAAGTATTCTCGGGCGGCCCGACATTTGGGGTAAGCGCGACATCAATCATCTCGGGGATGCCGAGAGAGTTGTAGAATTCGACAGACATTCTGAGGGTTTCGCCGGAAGCGCCTGGAAGGGTTGCGGACGCAGGCAGATTCACCCCGAAATTGATTTTTGTCGTTTCGGAGAATGCCTGTTGATTGACCTCGATACGGATTGGCCGCAAGCCTGATGCGCTGTCGCGCGGGTATTCCGGTACAGTGCCGTCTGTGTTGGCGGGCCAGCCCATCAAGGTATTGCCCGACGCATCGCGCAAGTATCCATTTGCATCTTGCCGGAAGGATCCGGTCGCGGCCAGCAGCAGGGGCGCTGTCCCGTCTTGCAACTGTGCACCCAGTTCTGTTGTGACAGGCAAGAACCCCCTGCCCGACAAGGAAATGTCAGTCGCGTTTTGCGTCCCGATCAAAGAGCCACCTTGATCAACCAGTCGCATGGTTGACGTGCGGACGCCCCCTGCAGAATAGCTGCCCTGCCCGACAACGCCTGAACCGACAACCATAGAGTGGAAGGTCGTCGATGCACGACGATACCCGTGGGTTGTGGAGTTGGCGATGTTGTCAGATATGGTTGCAAGCCTTGTCGCGTTGGCGCGCAGACCTGCAACACCTGCATTCATTGAGGACGATATGCTCATGTCGATTCCATTTCAGATACGATTCTCCGGTCCAGTATCGGGCTTGAGGCTTAATTTCCCCCTAACGGCTCTGGCATGGTGAATTTCCTGAGCAAGGTCAGTTCGATGCGGTTGTTGCGCATCGCTGTTGGCACCGGGTCAGCCAGTTCCCGATCTGCATGCCCGGTCACACGCTGGAACCGAGATGTGGACAGGCCAGAGAGGTCCATCATCTGGTGCACTTTCCGTGCCCGGTCGAGAGATGTTGGCCAGACAGGGTTTTCCAGAAAGACCGATGGGAAACTGCGGGAATGGGCGTCAATAGCGACCGGGTTCAACACCGTCTGAAATGCACTGGTTATGGCTTCGATCAGAAATTCCAACACAGGTTTGGGCGTATCTGTCCCGTCCTCGAACAAGCTGCGGTGTTCCAGATCGAACAGTTCAACGACCAGTCCGTCTTCGGTCATGCGGATGATGAGGTGTTCAAATGCGCTTGCAAGCGTTTCATCCTGCATCGCAAGTGACCTTATTGTATCCATCACGGTTTCTAGGGTGAGGGTTTCAGACTGGTATTCCTCTTTGGTGGCGATGTCATCGGTGATGGAATCCTCCAGCGAAAGGGAAACACCGCCAAACAAATCCCGTCCACCTGCGGAATCGCTGCGGACAGTCTGTGTGTCCGAGAAATAGTCCGCAATTCCCTGACGTTTTTCTTCGTTGACAGACCCAAGCAGCCAAAGCATCAGGAAAAATGCCATCATCGCTGTCACGAAATCAGCATAGGCGACCTTCCACGCACCGCCGTGATGCCCGTCGCCGCCGGATACCTTTTTCCGTTTAATAATTATCGGTCTGACATTGTCAGCTTTTGGCATCATCCCACCTATATCTTCACCCGCGCCCCAGCATATCGCCGATGGCTGAACAGCCCGTTAATTTGCGAATGAGAAAGGCAGACGTTCACATTTCCATCAGAAACGCAGAGAATACCGCATTCCACCCTGCCATGGCCCGTGTGGGGGTTACAAATTTGGCTTTATTCGCTATGATGACCCAAAAAATTGAGGATAAAATGAGCAGAATAATCCTTGTGGTGATGGTTCTCGCCAGCCTTGCCGCGTGTGGCAGGCGCGATGGTCAGTTTTCAGCCCCCCGAAATCTTGAAAATGCATGCTTGATGGAGCGCGAGCGTCCACAATATTTTGCGGCCATGCGCGCGACGGAGCGGCGCTGGGGTGTGCCCTTGCCGGTTCAGATGGCGATTATCCACGCAGAAAGCCGGTTTATCGGTGATGCGCGGACCCCTGTGCGCTACACTTTGGGGGTCATCCCGATGGGCCGGCAATCCTCGGCGCTGGGCTATTCGCAGGCGCTGGATGGCACATGGGAAGAATATGTTCAGGAAGTTGGCAGTCGCAGGTCATCGCGCACGAATATACGTGACGCAACCGATTTCATCGGTTGGTATACGAACAAGACGCGGGAACGTAACGGGATTCCCCTGACAGATGCGCGCAACCAGTATCTGGCTTATCACGAAGGGCATACGGGTTTCCGGCGCGGATCGTATAATTCCAAGCCCTGGCTGATTGGTGTTGCGGATCGCGTTGCCTCTCGTGCGGCGATGTATGACCAGCAATTGCGCGGGTGTGGGCGGCGGTGACAATGGGCCTGCCGGTCAGGCAGGCCAGGTTTTTGCAACCATCGTCAGCACATCATAGAGGGCGACAACCTCGCCAGTGTGCTTGTTGATCTGGCAATCCCAGCGCACTTCGCCATAATCGCCTTCGGCGCGCGGGTTTATGTCCTTGCACGTCAGTTTAACGCCAAGCCTGTCCCCGGGGTAGACCGGGGTCAGGAAACGCAGGTTGTCGATGCCGTAATTGGCCAGAACCGGCCCCGGATCGGGCTGCACGAACAACCCTGCTGCGAAAGACACGATCAGATAGCCATGCGCCACGCGCCCGTCAAAGAACGGGTTTGCGCGGGCAGCATCTTCATTCATATGGGCATAGAATGTGTCGCCGGTGAAGCCCGCGAAATGCTCGATATCCGCCAGCGTGATTTCGCGCTGCTTCGTTACAAGCTGGTCGCCGATGCGCAATTCGGCTAATGATTTGCGGAACGGATGAATGTCGGCGCGGGTTTCCGCCCCGTCCAGCCATTGCCCTGTAACGGCTGCCAACAGGCGCGGTGCGCCCTGAATGGCGGTGCGCTGCATGTAATGGTGCAAGCCACGCATCCCGCCCAGTTCCTCGCCCCCGCCAGCGCGCCCCGGTCCACCATGCACCAGCATCGGCAAGGGAGAACCGTGGCCGGTTGATGTTTTGGCGCTGTCGCGATTGCCGATCATCACGCGGCCATGAAAAGGGGCCAGCCCAAGAACCACCTCTTCGGCCACATCGGGCGCATGGGTGAACAGCGACGACACAAGCGAGCCTTTGCCCATCGCGGCCAGTTCTGCCGCTTGGCCAAGATCGTCATAGGGCATCAGCGTGGCGACAGGGCCAAAGGCTTCGACCTCATGGATTGCGCGCGCCTTCATCGGCTGATCGGCATAGAGCAGGACAGGGTTCAGGAACGCGCCTGTGTCACGATCGCCTGTTGTGAGCTGCACCGAGTCAGGGTTGCCGAAGATGATCTGCGCATCACTTGCAAGGGCTGCAATCGCGCGGCGCACATCTTCGCGCTGGTCCAGACTGGCCAGCGGTCCCATGCGGGTGGTCTTGTCGCCCGGCAGGCCGACCGCTACCGCCCCCAGCTTCGCGGCCAGCGCCGCGTGCACCGCATCGGCCTGTGCGCGCGGAATGATAACGCGGCGAATGGCGGTGCATTTCTGGCCTGCTTTCGCTGTCAACTCACGCACAATTTCACGGATGAACAGGTCAAACTCGGGGGTTTGCGGCGTTGCATCGGGGCCAAGGATACAAGCATTCAGGCTGTCTGCTTCCATTGTGAAGCGGGTGGAATTGGCGATGATCGCGGGATGGGCGCGCAACATCTGTCCGGTACTGGCCGATCCGGTAAAGGTGACGATATCCTGCCCTGTCACATGGTCCAGCAGATCACCGACATTGCCACAGACAAGCTGCAAACTGCCTTCGGGCAGCAGCCCTGTATCGATGATGCGGCGCACCATCAATTCGGTCAGATAGGCAGTCTGGCTGGCCGGTTTCACAATCGCGGGCATCCCGGCCAATATATTTGGGGCCAGTTTTTCCAGCATCCCCCAGATTGGAAAGTTGAATGCGTTGATATGCACCGCAACCCCGCGCAGGGGTGACAGGATATGCTGCGCGGAAAAGCTGGCATCTTTCGACAGGGGTTCAACCACGCCATCGCTCAATACGCGGGTATTGGGCAATTCGCGCCGCGCCTTGGACGCGTAGTTCAGAAGCGTTCCAATACCGCCCTCGATATCAATCTGCCCGTCCTTCGGCGTGGCCCCGGTGGCCAGCGACAGGGCATGAAAGGCGTCTTTCTGTTCCATCAGTTTCAAGCCCAGCGCCTTGAGCATCAGCGCGCGCTCATGCAGTTTCATGGCGCGCAACGCCCCGCCAGCGGCGCGCCCGTAAGCCAGTGCCTCGGCAAAATCCAGCCCGGTGGAGTCGATCTCGGCGACGATTTCGCCTGTGGCGGCATCGCGCAAGGGCTTGGCACTGCCAGTGCCCGCGCGCCATGCGCCGCAGATATAGCTTTCCAGCCGCAGGGGGTGTTTCACATCAAGCATCAGTCAACTTTCAATCCGTGTTCAGACAATTGCGCCGCAACTGTCGCCTGCCATTCTGCCAGCATCTCGGCATTGGGGCGGTGCCGTAGCCCGAACCGCCTGTGCATCTCGAAGCGCTGCGAATCCTTCGCGCCAAATCCAAGGCTGACCCGCGGGTGCCAATATCTGACCGAGGCCTGTGCGTCATCTAGGTTGGTTGCAACGATCTGCGCCAGACCCTCGCGCCCGAGTTCTGCATGGCGCGTCTCGGCTGGCAGGATGTCACGAAACACCTCGGCCAGCGGTTGGTAGGACATGCGCGCAAATTCCTGCAGTTGAATGACCGCCGCCGCGCCTTGCAGCACATTCATCACCACCGCATCGGCCCAGCCAGTGAACGGGTAGTGAAACACCGCCAGCCGCATATCGCCGCCCTGCCGCGCCGCGCCAATATCGGCGTCGCGCGCGACGCGCGCGGCCCAGGGGTGGGTGCCGACATATCGCGTCGTGTCAGCCCCGAAATCTGCCATGACTTTCAGCACGCGCCCTGCATGATCCGCCTTTTCCAGCACGATCCTTGCGCTGGCGATGCGAGAGGTGATGCCGGGTGCATCATTGATCACATCGGCAAACCCGGCAGAGGCCGCCAACTCGCTATCGACAAAGGCCGCCATCAGGCGCAACAACTCGCCCCGGTAGCGCGGTGGCACATTGTCGGGCGATGTCAGCCGCCCGCCCTGTGCCAGGTATTCTTCAATCGGCATCTCGCTCATGACTACGTCCCTTTATTCATCATAGCTGATGACCAGCCGATCACTCAGCGGCAGGCACTGGCAGGTCAGCACATAGCCTTGGCGGACCTCGTAATCCTCCAGGGCGTGGTTCACAGCCATTTCAGCCTCACCCTCCAGGACCTTGGCGCGGCAGGTCGAACAGACACCGGCCTTGCAGGCAAAAGGCGCGTCCAGACTGGCCCCAAGGGCGGCATCCAGCACTGAGGTGCCATCCAGCGGCAGGTCCAGATTGCGGGTGGTTCCGTCCAGAGTGATGGTCAGGGCACAGGTCTTGCCACTGGCCGCCTGCGTTTTGGCTTTTGCGCTTTGCTGCAACCGCCCCGGCTGGTTCGAGGCGAATAATTCAAACTTGATCTGCCCCTCTTCCAGCCCATGCTCGCGCAAGGCGCCCGCAATTGTCAGCATCATCGGCTCTGGTCCGCAGATAAAGGCCAGATTTACCGATGCAGGGTCAATCCAATGGGTGAACAGCGCCGCCATCTTGTCGGCATCAATCCGGCCGGTGAACAACTCGATTTCCTGCGCGTCCTGTTCCAGCACATGCAAAACCGTCAGCCGCCCCAGATGCATGTTCTTCAGGTCTTCCAGTTCCTCGCGGAACATGATCGAGCTGATCTGCCGGTTCGCATAGACCAGTGTGAATCGCGATTTCGGTTCTCTTGCCAGCACAGTGCGGATGATTGAGAGCACAGGCGTAATGCCGGACCCACCGGCAAAGCCAAGGTAATGCCGCCCCTGTTCGGGCGTCAGTGGCACATGGAAATTGCCCGCTGGCGGCATCGCCTCCAGCGTGTCACCGGGGGCAAGGTTCTCATTGGCCCATGTTGAAAACGCGCCCCCTTCGACCCGCTTTATTCCTACCCGCAAGCGGCCATCATCCAGCCCCGAACAGATCGAGTAGGAGCGGCGTATCTCCTGCCCGTCAAAGTCGCGCCGGAATGTCAGGTATTGACCCTGAACAAAGCGAAACGCGTCCTTATCCTTGGGCTGCAAGGTCACGATCACGGAATCGCGCGTATCATGAAGCACTTCGGTGACTTGCAACGGGTGAAAACGGCTCATCTTTCGGACCTCAGATACATTTGAAATAATCGAACGGTTCCAGACAGTCGCGGCATTGATAGGCCGCCTTGCACGGGGTTGACCCGAACTGGCTGACCTTTTGTGTCTGCTCTGACCCGCAGCGCGGGCAGGGCACGACCAATGCGGCGCCCGTCAGCCGGTTGATCCGGCCTGCAACCACCCCTTGCGCGCCGGTCCCGTCAATGGGCGGTGCAATGCCATAGGCGCGCAGCTTCTCGCGCGCTTCAGATGCAAGCCAGTCGGTGGTCCAAGGCGGGTCAAGGCGGCGCTCCAGCCGCAGCTTGTCAACCCCTTGCGCGCGCAGGGCTTTTTCGATCTCGAAATTGATGACCGAAGTGGCCGGGCATCCAGAATAGGTGGGCGTCACGGTCACAACCAGAGTGTCACCCTCATAGGCTACATCACGCACGATCCCCAGTTCGGTGACCGAGATGACAGGGATTTCAGGGTCGGGCACCTCTGCCAACCAGTCCCAGACCTGCGCAAGCTCTACCATGTCGCATCCGGATAGGCGCGTTGCAGCCATTGCATGGTTGCCAGCATATGGCCCAGATGTTCCGAATGCGTGCCCTGCTTGCCCCCTTTGTGCATGAAACCCTGATCGGGCGTTTTCAGAGTGGCTTCTGACAGAACCTCGGTTACCAATGCCTCCCATTGCGGGCGGATGCTGTCAGGTGCGGGCATGATCCCGGCCTCGGCCAATGCGCGGTCGGTGTCATCCGCCATCATCATCTCACCCGTATAGGGCCAAAGCCGGTCAAGTGCGCTTTGCATTCGCGTATGGCTTTCAGCCGTGCCATCGCCCAGACGGATCACCAGATCGGCCGACCGTTCCAGATGATAGGCCACTTCCCTGCCCGCCTTGGCGGCAATCGCGGCGATACGCGGATCGCCGGACCCTTCCAGCGCCTTCAACATTGGCTGGTGCCATGCGTCAAACAGGAACTGGCGCATCAGGGTCTGGCCGAAATCGCCATTCGGGCGCTCGACCAGCAGCAGGTTGCGAAAATCCCAGACGTCGCGGCGGAATGCCAGCGCATCCGCATCGCGCCCCTTGCCTTCAACCTCACCGGCCAGCCCCAGCCACATCTGCGTCTGCCCGATCAGGTCCAGCGCGACATTTGCCAATGCAATGTCTTCTTCCAGCACAGGCGCATGGCCGCACCATTCTGACACCCTATGCCCCAGAACCAAAGTGCTGTCGCCCAAGCGACACAGGCCTTCAAACAGGGCCACATCCAGATCCAGCGCCACGCTCATTACATTTTCCCCACTTCGTCGGGAATGTCGAAAAATGTCGGGTGCCGGTATACTTTCGCATTTGACGGCTCGAACAATGGTCCCTTTTCCGACGGGCTCGACGCCGTGATCGCATTGGATGGCACCACCCAGATGCTCACGCCCTCATTGCGCCGGGTGTAAACATCGCGCGCATGTTTGACCGCCATCTCGGCATCGGGCGCGTGCAGGCTGCCCACATGACGGTGGTTCAACCCATGCTGGCCGCGAATGAAGATTTCCCATAGAGGCCACTCACTGGACATCGCTTCGCCCTTTCATCCTTGTCAAAATATCCTGGGGGTAGGCCGCAGGCCGCAGGCCGCAGGGGGCAAAGCCCCCTGAGCCAGATCACCTATTCCGCCGCGACCTGTGCTGTGCGCTGTTTCGCGGCATGGGCCATCAGCCCGTCGCGAAACCACGCGCCGTCTTCCCACGCCTTTTGCCGTGCCTCGATCCGCTCGGCATTGCAGGGGCCATTGCCCTTGATCACCTCGAAGAACTCCGTCCAGTCCGGTTCCGAGAAATCGTAACCGCCCTTTTCCTCGTTCCATTTCACAGCAGGGTCAGGGATGGTCAGGCCCAGATATTCGGCCTGAGGTACGGTCTGATCGACGAATTTCTGGCGCAGCTCGTCATTGGTGTTCATCTTGATCTTCCACGCCATGCTTTGTGCGGAATGGACCGAATCCTTGTCGGATGGGCCGAACATCATCAGGCTTGGATACCAGAAGCGGTTCAGCGCATCTTGTGCCATCGCCTTTTGTTCAGGCGTGCCGCGGGCCATCTTCATCATGATGTCATAGCCTTGGCGCTGGTGGAAACTTTCTTCCTTGCAGATTCGGACCATCGCGCGGGCATAGGGGCCAAAACTGGTGCGCTGCAAGGGCACCTGATTCATGATTGCCGCGCCATCCACCAGCCAACCAACTGCGCCCATATCGGCCCAGGTCAGGGTCGGGTAGTTGAAAATGGAAGAATATTTCATTTTCCCCGACAGCAATGCTTCGGTCAACTCGTCGCGGGAAACGCCCAGTGTCTCGGCGGCGCAATAGAGATACAGGCCATGCCCTGCCTCATCCTGCACCTTGGCCAGCAGGATCGCCTTGCGTTCCAGTGTCGGTGCGCGGGTGATCCAGTTGCCTTCGGGCAATTGGCCCACAATCTCGGAATGGGCGTGCTGGCCGATCTGGCGGATCAGTGTCTTGCGGTAGCCTTCGGGCATCCATTCCTTCGGCTCGATCTTCTCGCCCGCATCTATGCGCGCCTGAAACGCGGCAAGCAAGGCGGGGTCGTCATTACTCGCTTCGGATTTAACCATCTGTGCATACATGACAGGACTCCTTGGTCAGACTCGTTCCAGTATCAGGGCGACACCTTGCCCCACGCCCACACACATGGTGCAGAGTGCATAGCGCCCGCCGCTTCGGTGCAGTTCCCATAGTGCGGTTGTCACCATACGCGCGCCAGATGCGCCCAGCGGATGGCCCATCGCGATGGCGCCGCCATTGGGGTTCACATGGGGTGCATCATCGGGCAGGCCAAGATCACGCAGTACAGCCAGCGCCTGGGCGGCAAAGGCTTCGTTCAACTCGATCAGGTCCATATCGTCGATTGTCAGCCCTGCAAGTGCCAGTGCCTTGCGCACGGCTGGCACCGGGCCAATGCCCATCAAGCGCGGCGTTACCCCGGCGGCGGCCATCGCAACGACACGGGCACGCGGGGTCAGACCCTGCGCGCGTGCCACCTCTTCCGAGGCTAGCAGAAGTGCTGCCGCACCATCATTGACGCCACTGGCATTGCCCGCGGTCACAGTAAGATCAGCGCCATTGATCCCGCGCAGTTTTGCAAGCGTGTCAGGTGTCGTATCGGGGCGGGGGTGTTCATCGCGGTCGATCACCAGCGGATCGCGCTTGCGTTGTGGCACTTCAACGGTGCAAAGCTCGTCCGCGAAGTGCCCGCTTTCCTGTGCCCGCGCCCAACGCGTTTGCGAACGGTGGGCGAAGGCGTCCTGATCCGCGCGTGACACGCCCCAATCCGCAGCGACATTGTCGGCGGTCTGGGGCATGGAATCGACGCCATATTGCGCTTGCATCTTTGGATTGATGAACCGCCAGCCAATCGTTGTGTCATAGACCGCATTGCTGCGTGAAAACGCTGCTTCAGCCTTTGGCATGACAAACGGCGCGCGGCTCATGCTTTCGACGCCGCCTGCCAGCATCAGTCCGCAATCCCCCGCACGGATGGTCCGCGCCGCCATGCCCACTGCATCCAGCCCCGAAGCGCAGAGGCGGTTGACCGTGATCCCCGGCACATCGACAGGCAGGCCCGCAAGCAGCGCGGCCATGCGTGCAACATTGCGGTTATCCTCGCCCGCCTGATTTGCACAGCCATAGATCACATCGTCAACAGCGCCCCAGTTCAGGGACGGGCTGCGCTCGATCAGTGCACGCAACGGAATCGCTGCCAGATCATCAGCGCGAACTGATGCAAGGGCACCCCCATAGCGCCCGACAGGGGTGCGCTGTGCGTCACAGATGAATGCGTGCGGCAAGCGTGCTCCTCCCAAAGCAAGACCGGCTAAGCCCGACCGATTGGTCAGACAATACGCATCATATGTCACATCTCAAAGCTATTTTTAAATATTTTTGTGATGTTTGGATTTGAATTTCAGAAAATACAAGAATTTCAGGGGCTCAGGCTCTGTCGCAACCGTGCGTAGCGGCTTGCGCTGTCCCCGTCCAACGCGCCATCAGAGCTATGAAAATTGGCCGCGACATGCGAATCAGCCGCATCGCTCAGGTCTAGATAAAGCTGCGCAAACACTCTTCGCGCGCGCTGCCCGGCCCAGTCGGGTGGCAGGGCTGCGCAGGGCAAGCGGGGGTCGCGCAAGATGATCTGGCGGAATGCGTGAACCAGCAGAACACGCGCGTGCAAAGCGTCAGGGGGAGAAAGGTCGCGCATGTTTCCGATCTGAGAGGCCAGCGTCAGAAACCCCTCATAGTCCTGCCCAAGCGCGTCCAGATTCCACAATGTGGCGCCCAAGTCTTGCAAGTAATCTGGCGCACCAACGGCGGAGGCGGTCAAGGCCAGGGCCGTTTCCGGGATGGCCCCGCGCGCAGGGCCAAAGGCAAAATGGTCATTCAGCGACACATATCCATGCAGGCCAAGCGCCTCGATCTGGAGGGTTGACGAAGCTTCAGCAAAGAAGAGAAGGCGCCATTCGCGGTCATCGGGTTGGCCATAAATGATGTCTGCGGCTTGCCGATATTCCGCCCGCGCGGCTTCTGTCAGTCGATAGTAACTGCGTCTGCCTTTGCGCAACCCGACCAGTTGCTGCGCGCTGACAAGGCGCGATACGGCCGTGCGGATCAGGGTTTCACTGATCCCGAAAGGGGCGCAGAATTCAATAAGATTGCCGATCCAGACCTCGCCACCGCGCGGTTCTATCACGTCACCAAAGACGGTTACGATAAAACTGCCCGCGCGGATTGGCTGGGACAGCGTCAGTTCCGATAGTGTTGCAGCGCCCATGACATTCCCTGCGCCAAACCCGTCAGCCGACGCTACTTTGCCCGCCGCGACCATGACTAGCAACTGCGAAGGCGAATCAAATCTTGCTTTCTTGATCAAAGGCGGTTCAATCTTGGGGAATGTGAACCGCTGTTTCATTGACGACACGGATAGCGCAGGTCGCAAAACAAACAAAATCAACCGCTCGGTCGAAAAAACAGTAGCGTGAGAGGGATTCTTGTGCTTTCACATAGATCGTTGCGGATGCAACATTATCTTACGGGAGGAGATCATGATGAAACGCAGACCGCTTTTGGGGCTGATGGGCGGCGCGGCATTGGGCGCGCTAAGCCTTGGACTGAGCAGCAGTGCAGCACTGGCCCAAGAGGTCACGCTGACGCTACACCATTTTCTGGCAGCGCAAGCCAATGTGCCGACACATATTCTGGATGTCTGGGCTGATCGCGTCGAGGAGGACAGCGAAGGCCGCATCAAGGTAGACCGCTACCCGTCCATGCAGTTGGGCGGAACGCCGGGCGAATTGTATGATCAGGCAGTCTCTGGCAGTGCCGATGTGATCTGGACGGTTGTCGGCCTGACGCCCGGGCGCTTTCCCAGCACCGAAGTGTTTGAACTGCCCTTCATGGTGACTGATGCGCGTGCTGCGTCACATGCCTATTGGACGATGTTCGAAGAATCGATGCAGGAAGAATTCGCCGATGTGAAAATGATCGGGACCTGGGTGCATGGGCCGGGCGTCATTCATACCGAAGACCCGGTAACCCAGCCATCGGACCTGCGCGGCATGCAGTTGCGTGGCCCCTCGCGGCTGACGGTGCAATTGCTGGAAGCGCTGGGCGCAACCCCTGTCGGGATGCCAATCGCACAGACACCAGAATCCCTGTCGCGCGGCGTTATCAACGGGGCTGTCATGCCTTGGGAAGTCACCCCGTCGCTGCGCATCCCCGAACTGGTCGAGAACCACACCGAATTCGAAGGCGAGATGCTGTATACGGTGACATTTGTTCTGGCGATGCATCAGCCAACCTATGATGCGCTGCCTGATGACCTGAAAGCGGTGATAGATGCGAATTCCGGTCTGGAATTCTCGATCTTTGCGGGTGGCACGCAGCAGGATTACGATGCGCCGGGGCGCGAAATGGCCGAGGAAATGGGTAATAACATCATCACCATTCCCGCAGAGGAAGTTGCAGAATGGAAAGCGCTGGCAGAACCGATATATGACCGCTGGATTGCCGATATGGAAGGGCGGGGCAAGGATGGACAGGCCCTGATCGACCGTGCGCGCGAATTGATGGCGGAATACGAAGCCGCGAACTGACGCGATCCGCAGTATCCGGGCGGCCTTTGCTTTGGGCAAAGGCCGTCCTTCCGCGCCCCAGACTTCAGGGATATGAAGATTATGCATGCGTTCATGATGGCAGCGTCGCGGGGTCTGGCGATGATCGGGGGCATTGTGCTTTCGGTCGTGATCCTGATGACTTGTGTTTCAATTCTTGGCCGTCATTTCAGTTCGGCGCTGAATTCCGATATGATGCAGACAGTGGCACCTGGCGTCGCAACCTGGCTGCTGGGCCTTGGAATCGGCCCGATCTATGGTGACTACGAATTGACAGAACTGGGCATGGGTTTTGCGATTTTCTGTTTCCTGCCCTTGTGTCAGATCACGTCAGGTCATGCGCGCGTTGATATCTTCACCGCGTTCCTGCGCGACACGACAAACCGTTGGTTGCGGCTGGTGATAGAGGTGATCTTTCTGGCCGCTATCGCGCTGATCGCGTGGCGCCTGTCGGTTGGCATGACCAGCCGGATGCGCAGCGGACAGACGACATATCTGCTTGAATGGCCCGTATGGTGGCCCTACGCGGCCTGCATGGCAGCGGCTTCGGTCGCTGTCATTGTGGCGGTTTACATGGTGTACGTCCGAATGCTCGAAGCCTTTGGTGGCAAGGATATCATCGGCGAAAGCGGGGAGGGCGAGCATTGAGCGCGATGACTATAGGGCTACTGTCCTTTCCTGCCCTTCTGACGCTTATCTTCCTGCGGGTGCCCATAGGTCTGGCCATGTTTGTGACAGGGCTGGTCGGGCTGGTGCTGGTCACGGGCAGCACGAATATGCCCTTCTCGCGTTTGCAGACGGAAACTTTCACCACCTTTGCCAGCTATTCGCTGTCGATTATTCCAATGTTCCTGCTGATGGGGCATTTCGCGACCCTTGGGGGGATGTCACAGGCATTGTTCAAGGCCGCCGAAGGATGGCTGGGCCATCGCAAGGGTGGGGTTGCAATGGCAGCGATCGGGTCCAGCGCAGGGTTCGGGGCAATTTGTGGGTCTTCGCTGGCAACTGCCGCCACGATGAGTCGCGTGGCGCTGCCGGAACTCAAGCGCTACGGCTATGCGGGGGGCTTTTCGACCGCGACGCTGGCTGCGGGGGGGACGCTGGGTATTCTGATCCCGCCATCCGTGGTGCTGGTGATCTATGCTATCCTGACAGAACAGAACATCGCCAAGCTGTTTCTTGCGGCCTTCGTTCCCGGTATCATGGCCGCGCTTGGCTATCTGATCGTGATCTCGATCTATGTGCGCGTGAACCCCGATTCGGCGGGCACGCGCCCCCGGATCGCCTATGGCGAACGGTTCCGCGCGTTGGTCAAGGTCTGGCCGGTGATGGTGGTTTTCGGGCTGGTTGTCGGGGGGATCTATGCAGGTTGGTTCACGCCAACCGAAGGGGCCGCCGTGGGCGCATTTGGCACCGGGCTGATTGCCTGGGTCAATGGCGGGCTGACACGCAAGACGCTGGCCGAAAGCTTCTATGTCACAGCGCGTTCCAGCGCGATGATCTTCTTCATCATCTTTGGCGCGGCGTTCTATAACGGGTTTCTGGCACTGACGCAGGTGCCGCAGAGTATTGCAGCATGGGTGGGCGGTTCCGGTTTCAGCCCGTTGATGGTGCTGCTTCTGATCCTGTGCTTCTATCTGATCCTTGGCTGCGTGATGGACAGCCTGTCAATGATCCTTCTGACCATCCCGATCTTCTGGCCGATCATGATGGAGCTGGATTTCAACTTTGTCACCATGGCCGACTTGCACGCTGCACGCGCCAGAGAGGCGTTCCGTGCAGGGGTGGAGGTGGCGCCGGAAATGCTGCGAAGTATCGAAGCTGCATTGGCCGCAGGCGCCGAGTTGTCGCGCGAGCAGATTCAGGCCCTTGGCTTGCGCCGCGTCAATGATCTGGCGCTGCAACGCGCCAATATCGAGATGACGGCCATCTGGTTCGGTATTCTGGTTCTGATCGTTGTTGAAGTGGGTCTGATTACCCCACCAGTTGGCATGAACCTGTTTGTCATCAATGCGATGGACCCGAAAACAAGGATTACCGATACCTATCGCGCGGTCATGCCCTTTGTGGCATCTGATCTGATCCGTGTTGTGATTCTGGTCGCATTCCCTGCGATCACGCTGTTCTTGATTTCGCCGTGACATACTATTTCGCTGCACCTCAAGCTGTTCTTTGCCTGGGGTGCAGCACCTTCCTGAAATATGCGAATCCGGCAAATGGCCCAGATGGCGCCACATTTTCGCCGTTACCCCTAAGCAAAACTAGGGGCGTTAACCATGTGGAAGGAAAAGCCGATGTTCCAATTTCTGTCGGAAGTCAGCACACCGAAGGCAAGTGAACCCAAGATGCCATTCATGTCATTTGGCAAGGCCAAGGCCAAGGCGGAGCCGGATGAGCGCGTCAATACGCGGATTGATCTGCTCTCGGAGAACCTTGATGCGCGGCTGCCAGATCGAGGATATATCAAACACTGATCTGAAGATCTGGCAATTCCAGCGCGCCCATAAGGTCGCGCAATTCCTGTCGGGCTGCGACATGGGACATGGTCATGGGTTCACTTCCCAGGTCGCGCAGATCCAGCAGCGTAAGCCCCTTAGGAAACAATTCACGAAACACCACGCGTTCGCTGAACCCTGGTGCCAGACGAAAACCGATGCGCCGGGACAAGACTTCCAGCGCATCGCCCACCTTGCGCTTATTATGCATGGCAGTGGTGCCCATCCTGTTGCGCAAAACGACCCAGTTCAGCGGGCGCAACCCTGCCTGCGCGCGTGTCTGGCGCGCCTTCCAGACCATTTCGGAATAGATTGAGGGGGATAATACCTCGCCGGTTTCCGGGTCTGTCCGGGCCAGCAAATCGAAATCTATGAAACTGTCATTGATCGGGGTGATCAATGTATCGGCCACGGAATGGGCATATTGGCTTAGTCTTGTGTAAGAGCCCGGACAGTCAATGACAATATAATCACAATCCGCGCTGAGCGCTTCCAGCGCCGCACCCATGCGGGCGTCGTGCAATTGTGGGCCTTCGGGGATGTCGAAATCTGCCGCATCGGGTAACGGCTGAAAACGCGGGGTTGGCAGGTCCACGCCCGAACGCTTGACCCAGTTGCGGCGGTTCTCGATATAGCGGCCAAAGCTTAGCTGGCGGACATCAAGGTCCATCGCCCCGACACGCTGCCCCATGCGGGCCAGTGCCACCGAGACATGCATCGACACCGTTGACTTGCCCGATCCGCCTTTTTCATTGCCGACCACGATGATATGCGCCATCGCGAATGCCCCGCTACCTTGCCCCGAATATGCCTGCGTCCATCTAGGCTGGCCGCAAGGCGGATACAAGCATTCTCATCAGTCATGCAAGGGTTTGTCTGAAAACAAAAAAGGCGCGGTTTCCCGCGCCTTTCCGAACGTTCTGCGGCAGGTTTCAGAAACCAAGGCCAGCATATTTGTTCTTGAACTTCGACACACGGCCACCTGTGTCCAGCAGACGGCTGCTGCCACCGTTCCAGGCGGGGTGTACGCTTGGGTCCACGTCGAGCGACAGGGTGTCACCTTCGGCGCCCCAGGTCGATTTCATCTGAACGATGGTGCCATCGGTCATCTTGACGTTGATCAAGTGGTAATCGGGATGAGTTTCGGATTTCATGGCTGCGCTCCTCAGGCTTTCGCGTCAAGCGGACGGTAGTTGGTCTTTTCGGCGATACGGGCAGATTTGCCGCGACGGTCGCGCAGATAATACAGTTTCGCACGGCGAACACGGCCACGACGCACAACCGAAATGCTGTCGATATTGGTCGAATACAGCGGGAACACACGCTCTACGCCTTCGCCGAACGAGATTTTGCGCACTGTGAAAGAAGCAGCGATTCCATCGCCACCTTTGCGCGCGATGCACACGCCTTCAAAGTTCTGCACCCGCGAGCGCGTGCCCTCGGTCACCTTGTAGCCAACGCGGATGGTGTCGCCCGCCTTGAAATCGGGAATTTCCTTGCCAAGCTCTGCAATCTGCTCGGCTTCTATCTGTGCGATCAGGTTCATCGCAAATCCTCTCATATGCACGCAGTTTTTCTGCGTCGGTGATGCTGCCCAAGAGCTCTGGTCTTCGACCGGGTCCATCGAAATGCCCGCCAGAGGTAGGTCACGCTTGTCATATCGCAGCAATGCTTCCTGATCCTGATGAAGCGGCCAGGTATGGAAACACGCAAAGACCCTTGGCCGAATCTCGTCCAAAGGTTGCGCTCTATTACGGCGCGCGGACCTTTGGGTCAAGGCATTTGGGTAGCAAAAACCCCGCAATACGGCGGTATTGCGGGGCTTCAATTTCAGTTTGGCGCAGTTCAGGCCATTGCAGCCTTGGCTTTGGCGACGATCTGGCCAAATGCATCGGGTTCGTGCACAGCAAGATCGGCCAGAACCTTGCGGTCCACTTCGATCCCGGCCAGGCCCAGCGCGTTGATGAAACGCGAATAGGTCAGCGAGGGATCAATCTCGCGCACCGCTGCGTTGATGCGCTGAATCCACAATGCGCGGAAATTGCGCTTGCGAACCTTGCGGTCGCGGGTGGCGTATTGGTTGGCTTTGTCCACAGCCTGCGTTGCAGTGCGGAAGTTGCGCGAACGCGCGCCATAATAGCCTTTGGCGGCCTTTACGACCTTGCGATGACGGGCGTGGGTGACTTTGCCGGATGTTACACGTGACATGACAGCTGCTCCTTAGCGATCGTAGGGCATATATTTCTTGACGATGCGCGAATCCTGATCGGACAGGATTGTATTACCGCGCGCGTCGCGAATGAATTTCTTGGTCCGCTTGATCATGCCGTGGCGTTTGCCTGCCTGACCTGCCTTGACCTTGCCTGTGGCTGTCATGGAGAAGCGCTTTTTAGCGCCGGATTTCGTCTTCATCTTAGGCATTTCCGTCTCCTTTCGGTGGAGGGTGGTTGATGCGACTCGGCATGCCTCTTGGCCGGCCGCATTCTGGTTAGAGCGCGCCGCTTAACGCAGAACGCCAGCCTGCGCAAGAGCGGGTGTTACAAAAGCGCAGCGACCCGCGCGACAAATTGCGTTGTCAAAAGCGGTATCTCATGAAGCTGATACATGCCTTCGGGCCGGTCAATCGCTACGAAAACAATCAAGCCTGCGCCCAGTATCAGAAGCGACGCCGCAAATACCGGTTTGCGGCCATGTGCCCACGCACTGACAAAGCTTACGAAAGCAAGCGGTAACAGATAGGCCCCGGCCAGAAAGAGTGTCGCGTGATCCATGATGCGCCGTAAAATAGGTGCCGCAAATTACTCCGGCTCGCCCGTCATGATCAAGTGTTCCGCGCAGGGTGCGACGCGCAGGATATTCGTTGTGCCGGGCTGGTTGAAGGGGATGCCCGCAGTCACAAGGATCTGGTCCTTTTCGGTTGCGAATTCATATTTCCGCGCCACGCGCACAGCGTTGATGACCGCTTTCTTGAAGCGCTCCACATCGCCAGTGATCGTCTCGCAATGCACACCCCAGATCAGGGCAAGCCTGCGTGCGACGGGTTGGATGGGGGTGATCGCGATGATCGGCACATGTGGGCGCTCACGCGCCACAAGATTAGCGGTTGTCCCGGACTCCGTGAAACAGCAGATCGCGGCGATATCGGTTTTCTCTGCCAACTCCCGCGCAGCCGCGACAATACCATCAGCAATCGTGTGGTGATTGACCTTGCGAGAGCTGTCGATGATTTCGATATAGGTCGGGTCGCTTTCAACTTCGATAGCGACGTTGTTCATTGTGGTCACTGCCTCGATCGGGAACTGACCGGCGGCGGATTCTGCCGACAGCATGATGGCATCTGCGCCCTCATAAATGGCTGTCGCAACATCGGACACTTCGGCGCGGGTGGGCATCGGGCTTTCGATCATCGATTCCAGCATCTGGGTGGCCACGATGACCGGCTTGGCGGCGGCACGCGTCCGGCGCACAAGGCGCTTCTGGATTGGCGGTACGTTCTGCACCGGCAGTTCCACACCCAGATCGCCGCGCGCCACCATAATCCCGTCTGACACAGCAAGAATTTCATCAAACGCCTTGATCGCGGCCGGCTTTTCGATCTTGGAGATGATTGCAGCGCGGCCCTGCGTCAGTGTTCGCGCTTCCGTCACGTCCGAGGCGCGTTGCACAAATGACAGCGCCAGCCAGTCCACACCCAACCGGCAGACGAATTCAAGATCGTTGCGATCCTTTTCTGACAAGGCGGCCAGTGGCAACACGACCTCTGGCACATTCACGCCCTTGCGGTTTGAGATTGTGCCACCCACAGTCACGGTGCAATCGGCAAAATCGGGGCCGCAGGCATTCACGCGCAAGCGGATCTTGCCATCATTCACCAGCAGTTCCGCGCCCGGTTCCAATGCCTTGAAAATCTCTGGATGTGGCAGATTCACGCGTGTTGCGTCACCTTCGGCCTCATTCAGGTCAAGCCTGAATTTCTGCCCGTCCTCCAGTTCCACAGACGACTGGGCGAAGGTTCCAACACGCAGTTTTGGCCCCTGCAAATCGGCCAGAATGGCGATTGGGCGGCCCAGATCGGCCTCAACCTGCCGAATAATTGCATGGCGCGCCGCGATCTCGTCATGGCTGCCGTGACTCATGTTCAGCCGAAAGACATCTGCGCCTGCTTCGAAAAGTGCACGGATCATCTCGTAGCTGGAAGAGGCAGGGCCAAGGGTTGCCACGATCTTGATCATACGATGACGACGCAATGGGGAGGTCATACAATTTCCTTTCTACCGGCGCAGCGCCGCATGTCAGCCTAAGCAGGGTTTATGACAGGACACCCAGAAACTGAAACCGTTAGCGCAATCATCTATCAGGTCCGGTTTGATTTGCAAGTCTCGTCAGGCTTGACGCAGATGCGACGCAAGCGCAAGTTACAGCCTATTCAAGGGAGTATGAGCATGGATGAACAGACCCGGATAGAACTTGAAGCCGCAGCGTTTCGCACGCTGATGGATCACTTGCTGCACAAACGCCCCGATGTCCAGAATATCGACATGATGAACCTCACGGGCTTTTGCCGCAACTGCCTGTCGCGCTGGTATCAGGAAGCAGCCAATGCACGCGGTATCGACATGAACAAGGAAGAAGCGCGTGAAATCGTTTACGGGATGCCCTATTCGGAATGGCGCGATAAGCACCAGACCGAAGCAAGCCCTGAGAAACAGGCCGCTTTTGAGAAGTCCTTTGCCGAGAATGTGGGCCGAAAGACATAGTCGATGAAACCCGCAGATCAGCTTGCCGCTTTTGTACAGGACGGGTTTCGCGCGGGCCATAGTGCAGAAGAATTGCGCGATGCGTTGGGGCGCGCGGGCTGGTCGGACCCGGAAATTGACAGCGCCTTGGCAGGGTGGTCGGATCATGGATTGCGGTTGCCCGTGCCACGCCCGCGCCCGTCCCTCAACGCGGCAGAGGCCGCAACCTACGCGCTGCTGTTCTTTGCTCTGCTGTCTGTCACATGGAATGTGGTGGCGCTTTCCTTTTGGTTGATCGAGATATGGTTGCCAGAGCCGGATAGCAGGTCTGGCTATGGGACAGCACGGTCCATGCGCTGGTCGATTGCTGTTCTTGTCGTGGTTTTGCCCCTGTTCCTGTGGTTACAGGCGCGCACAGATCGCGCCGCGCGCGCCAATCCCGGCGAGCGTCGGTCGCCCACGCGCAAGAATTTCGGGGCGGTCACTGTGTTTCTGGCAGCGCTGGTGTTGTTGGCAGATGCGATTGCCGTGGTGTTTGCGTTTCTGAATGGTGACATGACGTTGCAATTTCTTCTGAAGGCCGCGGTTGTGGCACTGGTGGCGGGGCTGATCATTGCCTGGTTTCGCAGTTTTCTGGCGGATGATTGACATGCGCGCACCTGCACTTGCGCTGATACTGTTAAGCTTGGCTGTTGTGGTGGCTGCCGTGGTGACGATTGGCGGGCCAGAACAGGCCCGCGCCGAACGGCGCGATGCGCAGCGTATGACCGACCTGAATACGTTGGGCCGGCATCTGACTTGCCTGCTGGATCAGGGCCTTGCGCCTGACGACATCTCAGATATTTGCCCCCAGCCCGCGCGGCTGACAGATCCGAAAACGGATATGCCCTATCAGATCACCCAGATCTCGGCCGCGACAGCGCGGGTCTGCGCAGAATTTGAGCGGCCAGCGGGGACAGATGCTTTTGCCTACCGCGCAGATTTTGACAGGGATACAGGCTGCCTTATTGTGCGCCGGACGCCATCGCGCCCGATGCGGGAGTGACCGGCCCGGCGATGCGCGGTGGCCCCCGGCCTCGACTCCGCGCAACTGATGGGCCACAAAATCCCGCAAAGCTGACCCTTATCACTCATGGCGGCACTATGTGCCGGGTCCAGAACCGCAAGAAACTTGGCTGTTTATCACCCTCATCTCCAAGGTACATTGACTCGTAAGCGGATACACCCCAGAATTTCATGATATTATTTTATTTCGGATTTCATTATGGAATATGGTTACCTGCTATTGCTGCTTGGCGCAGGGGCGATGGCCGTTCTCAGTGACATGTTGACTTCAAACAACTCTGACAACGATGCCGCCACAGAACCGGCAACTCCAAACGAGGAAGAGGACACATCCGCAGATCGGGTGATCCTTGGCACCGAAGAAAACGACCGATTGGAAAGCCTGGGTGGCGAAACCCTATTTGGTCTTGGCGGTGATGACGTTCTTATAAGTTACGGCAACAGCACTATGTTTGGCGGCGATGGAGATGATGTGCTTGTCTCTGTCGGCGGCGGTGCGGTGCTCATTGGCGGGGAGGGGGCAGATACCTTCCGCATAGAGCTTCTTGGCGTGCGCGATGATGGCACGCTGCTGGATTTTTTCGGCCAGCCCGTCGCTCCGGCAGTGATTGACGATTTCAACCCGGATACCGACCGGCTGATTCTGGACCTGCTTGACAGTACATTGCTGCCCGATGAGCCCGGGCCGGTTGTGCTGACCGGCACCGAAGCGCCTGATGGCGAGGGGCTGATGGTGCAAGTCAATGGTGTGAATGTTGTACAACTGTCCAGTTATGGGGGCGGTGACATGCAAGCGGCGCTGGAAGCGCTGGTCAAGGATTTCGATGCGCTGCAAGTCATCGGGGCCGGTTTCGAATTCCCGCCACAGGTCACAGGGACGCCAGAAGGTGTGGAGATCATCGAAAGCCCGGATGGGTCGCTGTCATTTGTAATCACCGACGATTATTCGGGGGGCGGTGAACTGGTCGGTGTTGCGGCTCGCGCCGATATCCTCGACCTGTCACAAGTCAGCGGGAGTGCCTCGATCATCGAAGACGACGAGGACAATATCTATCTGCGCATCGAAGGCGATGACGTGGAGCCGACGCTTTTGACGAATGTCACTTCGGTTATCCTCGGATCAGGCGAAAACGTCGTCAGTGTTGGCAGCGTGCCGGGCGGTTTCACAGTGACAGCAACTGATGGGACGAATGACATTTCGGCCTGGCGCGGGGGTCTGGATGTCAATCTTCAGGGCGGGACGAATACAGTCTATCTGGCCGATGAAGGTACATTGAATCTGCGCATCGGGGGTGGCGACAATACCATCACAGCGGATGAATTTGTCGGGATGCGCGTGACGATGCTGGAGGGCGCGGACGGAACCACTGTGATCGAAGGTGGCGAAACGAACGGCTTGGTGGAGTTTCTTGGCAGCGAACCCGACTTGAGCGCGGTGCTGACAGAGATGGGCGGAATGAATGCAACCTGGGCGGATGGAGGCCTTGAGGTTGAGTGGGTCCGCAGCTTGTTTGTCCAAGACGGCGCGACTGTCGATGCCTCTGCCCGTGATCCCGCTATATCACCCTTCCTGACGGTTAAAGCGATTGGTCCGAACACGACCGTCATCGGCAGTGCCGGTGTGGATCTGATCGAGGGGCAAGGGCGTTTCTTCGGCGGTCCCGGTGACGATGGGCTCGAAATTATGCTGAGCGGTGATGGGGGTGCAGAGGTCGATGGCGGCCCAGGCGATGATTTCATCTCTGTCTATCTGCTGCCCATGACATCGGGCGATATCGTGCTGACGGGGGGAGAGGGGCAGGATCAGTTCTATATCGCGGTCGGCTTTCAAGGTTGGACGGGTGAAAGCGGGGTCGTGCGGATCACGGATTTCGAAGACGATGAGCGTATCGTGATTGATGTCGCCAATTGGTTTGCGACGCCCGACATGCCGCAGATCCCGATAACGTTCGTAGAGGATGCGCAGGCGAATGAGGTTCAGATCCAGCTTGAGGGCAGACCAATTATCATTCTGGAGAATCGTTCAACTGTTCCACCCGGCGCAGTGCAGGTTTTTGATGCTCGGGACTTGTGAGGGGAAGGGCCGATCCAGTCAGATCGGCCCGTATTTTGGTTAACCAGCCGCACTGAACCGCGCTTGGGTCAGATCGCAGCCTTGCGGCTCTCTTCGATATAGATTTCGCGCAACCGCAGCGCCATCGGCCCCGGCACGCCCTCGCCCAGTGTTACGCCGTCAATCTGGACGACCGGCATAACAAAGGTGCTGGCCGAGGTCACGAATGCCTCATCTGCTGATTTCGCCTCTTCCACTGTGAAGCTGCGCTCCTCAACCGGCATCTGCGCCTCACGCGCGAAACGCAGCACGGCCGCGCGGGTAATCCCGTGCAGGATGTCATTCGACAGCGCCCGCGTCACGATCCGCCCGTCCTTGATGATATAGGCATTGTTCGAGGTGCCCTCGGTGACCGCGCCATCCTGCACCATCCACGCATCATCCGCGCCCTGTTTGATGGCCATCATCTTGCCCATGCTGGGGTAGAGTAGCTGAACTGTCTTGATATCGCGGCGACCCCAGCGAATGTCATCAATGGTAACTACCTTGATGCCCTTCTTTGCCTTGGGGCTGTCAACCAATGCGGGGTTGGATTGTGTGAACAACACCACAGTGGGTGTGGTGGTTTCCGGGTCCGGAAAGATGAAGTCCCGATCACCAGGCGCACCACGGGTGACCTGTAGATAGATCATGCCCTGCTCTACGGCGTTTTGCGCTGCAAGCTGGCGATGAACGTCCAGCCATTCCTCGCGGTCCATCGGGTTTACGATATCCAACTCGTTCAGAGAGCGTTCCAGCCGGTTAAAATGGCCATCAAAATCGATCAGCTTCCCGTCGATAACGGTGGTAACCTCATACACCCCGTCTGCCATCAGAAATCCGCGGTCAAAGATCGAAATCTTGGCCTCGCCCTCTGGCAAGTAGTCACCATTCACATAAACGACGCGGCTCATCTCACATCCCTTCAGGCAGTTTTCGGACAGCGCCCATCGCGGCCGAGGTGGTCAGCGCCGCATAGGCGCGCAATGCAGTTGTCACCTTGCGGGGGCGCGGTTTGGCAGGCACCCAACCTTTTTCATCCTGTGCCGCGCGGCGCGCAGCAAGGGTTGCGTCATCCACGGCCAGATGAATGGTGCGGTTCGGAATGTCGATCTCGACCAGATCGCCATTCTCCACGATCCCGATCAGGCCGCCTTCCTCTGCCTCGGGGCTGACATGGCCGATGGACAGACCAGATGTCCCCCCAGAGAAACGCCCATCAGTGATAAGCGCACAGGCCTTGCCCAGACCTTTGGATTTAAGATAGCTAGTTGGGTACAGCATTTCCTGCATGCCCGGCCCGCCGCGCGGGCCTTCGTACCGGATGATGACCACTTCACCGGCCTTGACCTTGCCGGTCAGAATGCCGCTGACCGCATCATCCTGACTTTCGAATACATGCGCAGGGCCAGAGAATTTCAGGATCGATTCATCCACGCCTGCGGTTTTCACAATGCAGCCCTGTTCAGCCAGATTACCAAACAGCACGGCCAGCCCGCCATCCTGACTAAAGGCATGTTCCTTGTTGCGGATCACACCTTTTTCGCGGTCTGCGTCAACCTCGCCGTAGCGCTTGTCTTGCCCGAAAGCCTGCGTTGTCCGCACGCCGCCCGGGGCCGCACGGTAGAAGTCATGCACGTCCGGGTCGTCCGTGCGCTTGATATCCCACATATCCAGCGCCATGCCCATTGTCGCGCTATGAACAGTGGGCAAATCTGCATGCAGCAGCCCGGCGCGATCCAGCTCGCCCAGAATAGACATGATCCCGCCGGCGCGGTGCACATCTTCCATATGCACATCGTCCTTGGCAGGCGCGACCTTGCACAGGCAAGGCACGCGGCGCGACAGGCGGTCGATATCCTGCATGGTAAATTCAATCTCGCCTTCATGCGCGGCGGCCAGTAGGTGCAGCACTGTGTTGGTAGATCCGCCCATCGCAATATCGAGCGACATTGCATTCTCGAACGCCTTGAAGGACGCGATCTTGCGCGGCAAGACGCTGTCATCATCCTGCTCGTAATAACGTTTGGCCAGATCAACGATCAGATGGCCCGCGCGCAAAAACAGCCTCTTGCGGTCAGCATGGGTTGCAAGTGTCGATCCATTTCCTGGAAGCGACAGGCCCAGTGCCTCTGTCAGGCAATTCATCGAATTGGCTGTGAACATACCCGAGCATGACCCGCAAGTGGGACAGGCGGCCTCTTCAATCGCTTGCACCTGCGCGTCTGTGTATTTGTCATCTGCTGCGACAACCATCGCATCGACAAGGTCAACGGCCTTTTGCACCCCATCGGCATCGACCTTGCCTGCCTCCATCGGTCCGCCAGAGACGAAGACCACAGGAATATTCAGACGCATCGCAGCCATCAGCATGCCAGGTGTGATCTTGTCACAATTGGAGATGCACACCATCGCATCGGCACAATGCGCATTGACCATATATTCCACTGAATCCGCGATAATCTCGCGTGACGGCAGCGAATACAGCATCCCGTCGTGGCCCATGGCGATGCCGTCATCCACCGCAATGGTGTTGAATTCCTTGGCCACGCCGCCCGCCTTCTCGACCTCACGCGCGACCATCTGGCCCAGATCCTTCAGGTGCACATGGCCCGGCACAAACTGCGTGAAACTGTTCACGATGGCGATGATCGGTTTGCCGAAATCATCTTCCTTCATGCCTGTGGCGCGCCATAGCCCGCGGGCCCCGGCCATGTTGCGTCCATGCGTGGTCGTACGAGAGCGGTATCTTGGCATCTGGCTATCCTCCGAATTCGCGCCTTGCATAGCGCATGCGCAGGGCTTGGGGAAGAGTAGTCAGCCCCAGAGCGCAGGCAAGGGGGGATGAGCACCCTTTTCATCATAGTGAAGCGGTGTTGCGCGATCCTCGGCCAGCAAAAGCGGGCCATCCAGATCCACGATCTCAGCGCCTTGGGCCACCAGAACGGCAGGGGCCATTGCCAGCGAACTGCCGACCATGCAACCGACCATAACGGTAAATCCTTCGGCGCGTGCGGCATCACGCAGGGCCAGGGCCTCGGTCAGTCCGCCGGTCTTGTCCAGCTTGATATTGACCATGTCATATTTTCCGCGCAACGCGGGCAGGCTGGCGCGGTCATGGCAAGATTCATCGGCACAAACCGGCAGCGGGCGCGCAATCTCGCCCAACATCCCGTCACTGCCAGCGGGCAGGGGCTGTTCCACCATGGCAACACCCAGCCGCAGCAAATGCGGTGCCAGATCGCTGTAGACTTCGGCGCTCCAGCCTTCATTGGCATCAATGATAATCCGTGTATCCGGCGCACCACGTCGGACGGCCTCCAGACGGGGCATGTCGTCCGGGGTTCCAAGCTTGATTTTCAACAACGGCCTGTGGGCATGTTTGCGTGCCGCAATTTCCATCTTGTCCGGGCTGTCCAGCGACAGGGTAAAGGCAGTTTGCATTGGCCCCGGTTCCGCAAGGCCCGCGAGCTGCCAAACCCGCCGCCCCGCGCGCTTTGCGTCCCAATCCCATAATGCGCAATCCACGGCATTGCGCGCGGCCCCGGCAGGCAGCGCGTCCTGCACCTCGGCACGCGTTACCCCGGCGGGCAACCTTTCGATCTGCGCGCGCACTGATGCCAGCGTTTCATCGTAACGCGCATAAGGCACGCATTCACCCCGTCCGCGCACACCATCGCGTGTGATATCAATGGTCAGCACATCTGCATGCGTGCGTGATCCGCGTGCGATTGTGAACACTTCGGCCAATGCAAAGCGATCCTCGGTGACTGTCAGCATGCCAACTCCATTTTCTTGCACGAAATACTCTGGGGTGAATTGAGCCGCAGGCGAAAAAGGGGCAAAGCCCCTTATACCTCGGCCAAGGCATCAACCAGCCGCCCGGCACCGTGGCGGAACGGGTCGACTGTCGGCAAGCCCATGCGTGCTTCGACCTGTTGACAATAATCCAGGGCCTCTTGCTCGGACATGGCGGCGGTATTGATCGAAATCCCCACGACCTTGCAGGCCGGGTTGGCCACGCGCGCCAGGTGTAGCGCGGTGTCGCGCAGATCCTCAAGCGATGGCAATGCATAGCCGGGCAGGCCGCGCATATGGGTGCGCGTTGGCTCGTGGCTCAGGATCAGCGCATCGGGCTGGCCGCCATGAATCAGCGCCATCGTGACCCCGGAATATGACACATGGAACAACGACCCCTGCCCCTCGATCAGGTCCCAGTGGTCGGGATCATTGTCGGGCGTCAGCCATTCCACCGAACCGGCCATGAAATCGGCAATTACGGCGTCCAGTGGCACGCCATCGCCAGTGATCAAAATGCCGGTCTGGCCTGTGGCGCGGAAGCTGGCCTTCATGCCGCGCGCAACCATCTCGCGTTCCATGCACAGGGCGGTATACATCTTGCCGACCGAGCAATCGGTCCCGACTGCAAGGCAGCGTTTTCCTGCGCGCTTTTCGCCGTTGGCAATCGGGTATTGCACAGACGGGACGCGGACATCATGCAAGGTGCGCCCCGTGGCCTCTGCCACAGCTTTCAGGTCCGGCTCGTCACGAAGCAGATTATGCAGCCCCGAGGCCAGATCAAACCCTTCTTCAAGCGCGGTGACCAGAACTTTCTTCCACGCGGCCGAGATGACGCCACCACGATTGGCCACGCCGATCACAAGGGTCTTGGCACCTGCCGCCTTGGCTTCGGCCAGCGTCATGTCGGGCAGTTTCATGTCGGCCTTGCAGCCCTCCATGCGGAACTGCCCGATGGCGAAATCCGGCCGCCAGTCCTTGATGCCCTGCGCAACTTTGGCGGCCAATGGGTCGGGCGCGTCGCCCAGAAACAACAGATAGGGGGTCTGGATCATGTCGG
This sequence comes from Roseinatronobacter bogoriensis DSM 18756, assembly GCF_004366635.1. Classification (GTDB taxonomy): domain Bacteria; phylum Pseudomonadota; class Alphaproteobacteria; order Rhodobacterales; family Rhodobacteraceae; genus Roseinatronobacter; species Roseinatronobacter bogoriensis. Next base: position 41,039 of record NZ_SORN01000003.1, read on the forward strand.
ACTCCGATATGTGGTCAGGTGCAAGTGGTAAGTCTTGCGCAGTTTCTGGCGAATGTTGTCGTTAAATTACAGGTTTAGACATTATTCTTGGGAAGTTTCTTCTGCAAACTGCGTGTTTTGCGCAGGAAATGTGCAACCGTCCTGCCGCATTGCAGCACAGCTAGCTTTGCAGGTGCAGAAGACTGCTTGCGCGGCAATGCGCAACAATATATCCCAAGCCCCGAGATATTCGACATTTCCTGACTTAGATAGGTGACGCATGAGCTTTCGTATCCAGCCCACACCCGCAGCCCGCCCCAACCGGTGTCAGCTTTTTGGCCCTGGTTCGCGCACCGCTTTGTTCGAGAAAATGGCTGCAAGTGCCGCAGATGTCATCAATCTTGACCTTGAGGACTCGGTGGCGCCGTCCGACAAGGACACGGCGCGCGCGAATATTATTGCCGCCACGCATGATGTGGATTGGGGCAACAAGTATCTGTCTGTGCGCATCAATGGTCTGGATACGCCTTTCTGGTACCGCGATGTCGTGGAGTTGCTGGAACAGTCCAGCGACCGGCTGGACCAGATCATGATTCCGAAAGTCGGGTGCGCGGCAGATGTCTATGCTGTAGATGCTTTGGTCACCAGCATCGAGGCCGCGAAGGGCCGCAAGAAGCGTATCAGCTTCGAGGTCATCATCGAATCCGCTGCCGGGATCGCACATGTGGAAGAGATTGCCGCTTCCAGCCCGCGCTTGCAGGCCATGAGCCTTGGCGCAGCGGATTTCGCGGCGTCGATGGGCATGTCGACCACCGGCATTGGCGGGACGCAGGAAAATTACTACATGCTGCGCGACGGCGCGCAATACTGGTCTGACCCGTGGCACTGGGCGCAATCGGCGATCGTGGCGGCGTGTCGCACGCATGGGGTTTTACCCGTCGATGGCCCATTCGGTGATTTCAGCGATGATGACGGCTTTCGTGCACAGGCCCGCCGCTCTGCCACGCTGGGCATGGTGGGTAAATGGGCGATTCACCCCAAACAGGTGGCCCTGGCCAATGAGGTGTTCACCCCGTCCGAGGCTGCGGTCGCAGAGGCGCGAGAGATTCTGGAAGCGATGGAAGCTGCCAAAGCGCGCGGCGAGGGGGCTACGGTCTATAAGGGGCGGCTGGTCGATATTGCTTCGATCAAACAGGCAGAAGTGATTGTGCGGCAGTCCGAGATGATCGCGGGCTGACCGTTCTGTTCCGACACAGGGGGGTGTGGGGGACCAAAGAGGGGCGCGGCGATGCCGCGCCCCTCTTTGGTCCCCCACTGGTGGCGCTTTGCCGCTGGCAAAGCGCGCCGGATGGGCTTGCGCCATCGCGGCCTGTTACATTTCCTCAACCATCACGACACCCCCCAGTGACTTCACAGCCCCTTTTATCTGTGGCGTGATGGCAAACATCTGACCGGTGTCGATGTCGTATTCCTGACCCTGCGCAATATCAGTGACGCAGAACCAAAGCGGCCCGCGCGCCCGCGCCGGCCCCTCCTTGTAGCGCGCCAGCAAGGCCGCGACCGAACTGATCGCATCGGGCGACTCGACATGAATGCGCAAGCCCGCCGCGCCAGCATCCGCCACCACTGAATCGATGGGCTGGATACCCCGCGCCAGGAGTTTCAGGGTTTCTGCCTCCATCGTGGCCTCGACAGTGAGCACGACATTCTGCCCGGTTTCCAGATATTGGCGTCCTGCCTCCAGAGTGTCGGAAAAGACGGTGACCTCATAAAGCCCGGTCGGATCGGAGAGTTGCACAAAAGCGAAGCGGTTGCCGCGTGCGGATTTGCGTTCCTGCCGCCCTGAAACAGAGCCAGCAATCTTGGCGACAAATGCCCCCTCTGCGGCCTTCTTCTCGACCTCGGCCAGTGTCAGCACCTGTTTGCGTTTCAGCGGGCCTGCATAGTCATCCAGCGGGTGGCCGGACAGGTAGAAGCCCACGGCCTGATGCTCATGCCCCAGCCGCTCTGTTGGAAGCCAGTCATCCACCTGTGCAAGGCGCGGTTCGGGAATATCTTCGCCCGCTTCGCCAAAGAGTGACACCTGATTGGAGGCGCGTGCCTCGTGAATCGCGGCGGAATAGGTCACCAGCTTGTCGAGGCTTTCGAATACGCGGCGGCGGTTGCGGTCCAACTGGTCGAACGCGCCTGCCCGCGCCAGCATTTCCAGTGGGCGTTTGCCCACACGCTTCAGGTCTGCGCGGCGGGCAAGGTCGAAGATCGTGGCAAAGGGCCTGTCGCTGCGGGCATCGACGATCAGGCGCATGGCGTCCACACCAACATTTTTCAGCGCGCCAAGACCGTAGACCAGCGCACCATCCTGCACATCGAACCGCGCGCGAGAGCGGTTGATGCAGGGCGGCACGACCTCAATCTCCAGCCGGTCGACTTCGCGTTTGTAAACCGCCAGCTTGTCGGTCAGGTGCAAGTCGCAATTCATTACACCGGCCATGAATTCGACCGGGTAATTCGCTTTCAGATAAGCGGTCTGATAGCTGACGACAGCATAGGCAGCGGCGTGGGATTTATTGAAGCCGTAATTGGCGAATTTCTCCAGCAGATCGAACACCTCGCCCGCTTTCTTCTTGTCCACGCCATTGGCCACAGCGCCATCGACGAATTTGGGGCGTTCCTTGGCCATTTCTTCGGCAATCTTCTTGCCCATCGCGCGGCGCAACAGGTCGGCACCGCCCAGGCTATAGCCCGCCATGACCTGTGCGATCTGCATCACCTGTTCCTGATAAACGATGATCCCTTGGGTTTCCTCCAGAATGAAATCAATTGACGGGTGGATCGATTCCAGCGGCCTTAGGCCGTTTTTCACCTCGCAATAGGTGGGAATGTTTTCCATCGGGCCGGGACGATACAGCGCCACAAGCGCCACGATATCTTCGATACAGGTGGGTTTCATGCGCCGAAGCGCATCCATCATGCCCGAGCTTTCCACCTGAAACACGGCCACAGTGCGCGCGGAGGCATAGAGTTTGTAGGTCGCCTCGTCATCCAGCGGGATGGCCGAGATATCCAGATCAACACCGCGACGGCGCAGCACCTCGATTGCGTTCTGAATGACCGTCAGGGTTTTGAGGCCAAGAAAGTCGAACTTCACCAGACCGGCCTGTTCAACCCATTTCATGTTGAATTGCGTGGCTGGCATGTCAGAGCGCTGGTCGCGGTAAAGCGGCACCAACTCATCCAGCGGGCGGTCGCCAATAACAACACCGGCCGCGTGGGTCGAGGCGTTGCGCAACAGCCCTTCGACCTTCTGTGCGTGGGTCAGAAGCCGGTCCACCACCTCTTCGGATTTGGCAGCCTCGCGCAGGCGCGGTTCATCCGCCAGTGCTTTCTCGATGCTGACAGGCTTCACCCCTTCCACCGGGATCAGCTTGGATAGTTTATCCACCTGCCCATAAGGCAATTGCAGCACACGCCCCACATCGCGCACAGCCGCTTTGGACAGCAGCGCACCGAATGTGATGATCTGGCCAACCTTGTCGTGGCCATACTTCTCTTGAGTGTAGCGGATCACCTCTTCGCGGCGGTCCATGCAGAAGTCGATATCGAAATCCGGCATGGACACACGTTCCGGGTTCAGGAACCGCTCGAACAGCAGCGCATATCGCAGCGGGTCAAGGTCGGTGATGGTCAGTGCATAGGCCACCAGACTGCCCGCCCCGGACCCACGACCGGGGCCAACAGGGATGTCATTGTCCTTGGCCCATTTGATGAAATCGGCCACGATCAAGAAATAGCCGGGAAACCCCATGCCCTCGATGATGCCAAGCTCGAATTCCAGGCGCTTTTCATACTCCTCCACTGGTGCCGCATGCGGGATGACCGCCAGACGCGCGGCCAAACCTTCCTTGGCCTGCCGCCGCAACTCCTCCACCTCGTCATCGGCAAAGCGCGGCAGAATGGGCGGGCGCTTTTCGGCCTTGTAGGCGCAGCGCCGGGCAATCTCGACAGTGTTTTCCAGCGCCTCGGGCAGATCAGCGAAAAGTGCGGCCATTTCTTCAGGCGATTTCAGATAATGCTGCGGTGTCAGGCGGCGGCGCGGTGCGGCCTGATCCACATAAGAACCTTCCTTGATGCAAAGCAGCGCATCATGGGCCTCGTACATATCTGATTTCGGAAAATAGGCGTCATTTGTGGCCACAAGCGGCAGGTCCATCGCATAGGCCATCTCGACAAAGGCGCGCTCGGTCACGCGTTCTGCTTCCATCATCTGGCCATCGCCATCAGCATGGCGCTGCAATTCGACATACAGGCGGTCAGGATAGGTCTTTGCCAGAAATTCCATCAAGGCGCGAGCTTTTGGCAACTGGTTGGTCTGGATCAGCTTGCCCACAGCCCCCTCAGACCCGCCAGACAGGCAGATCAGACCGTCGGAATATTGCTCCAGTTCCTCCAGCGTAACCTGTGGCACTGCACGATCCTTGGGCAGATACAGGCAGGAATTCAGTTTCATCAGGTTCATATAGCCGCGCTCGTTCTGGGCCAGCAGGACCACTGGCGCGGGCATGCGCAGCTTTTCACCGGGGGCGGGCGGGTCATAGGCGACCGAGATCTGACAGCCCAGAATGGGCTGAAGCCCGGTAGCAGAGGCGAGGACCGAAAATTCCAGCGCGGCGAACATGTTGTCGGTATCGGTCACAGCGATTGCCGGATAGCCCTTGGCCACGCTGTCCTTTACCAGTTTCTTGAGCGGAATCGCCCCTTCTAGCAGGGAATATTCCGTATGGGTGCGCAGATGAATGAAGCGAGGTGTCTGGGTCATGGTGTGACTATAGGGCGTGGGGGCGAGGCGGAAAAGGGATCATTGATTATCAATCAGGCATTGATTCAGTCTCGCCAGTCTGGGATTAGTTTTTTCTTGTGTCACAGCCCCCATGCGGCTTTGCTGGTGCGAACAAGAATGCCTGAAAAGGGCGAAGTCAGGGAGATTACATTCTATGCGCATGCCATTGCTGCGCCTTGAGGGGCTGACAAAGGCTTATCCCGGCGTTGTCGCCAATGATGATGTCTCTTTCGAAATCGGGACTGGGCAGATTCATGCACTTCTTGGCGAGAATGGTGCAGGCAAGTCGACTCTGGTGAAGATGATCTACGGGCTGGTCAAGCCGGACAAGGGCGAAATGATCCTGCGTGGCCAGCCTTTTGCGCCAGGTCAACCTTCTGATGCGCGGCGCAATGGCGTGGCGATGGTGTTTCAGCATTTCAGCCTTTTCGATGCGATGGATGTGGCCGAAAATGTGGCGTTGGGCATGGAAAACCCGCCGCCCTTGCGCGATCTGGCGCGCCGTATCCGGGATGTGTCCGAAGATTACGGTCTGCCGCTGGACCCGTCCCGGCTGGTTGGTGAACTTTCGGCCGGAGAGCGGCAGCGCGTGGAAATCGTGCGTTGTCTGCTGCAAGATCCAAAACTACTGATCATGGACGAGCCAACCTCGGTTCTGACCCCGCAGGAAGTGGATATTCTGTTTCGAACGCTGCGAAAACTGTCATCTGAGGGAACATCCATCCTCTATATCTCGCACAAGCTGGAAGAAATCCGCGCGCTGTGTGACGAAGCCACGATCCTGCGCGGTGGCCACAAGATCGCGACTTGTGACCCGCGAGAGAAATCGGCCCGCGAACTGGCAGAGTTGATGGTGGGCCAAGTGCTGCACCCGCCAGAGCGACCCGCGCGCCCAATGGGTGATGTCGTGCTGAGCGTGGAGAAGCTGTCGCTCAAGTCCAACAACCCTTTTGGCACGTCGTTGAAGGACATCTCTTTTACCCTGCGCGCGGGTGAAGTGCTGGGCATTGCGGGTGTCGCAGGCAATGGGCAGGATGAATTGCTGCTGATGCTTTCGGGCGAATTGCGCGCACCATCGGCGCAGGTCAAACTCAAGGGCTTGCCAGTGGGTCATCTGGGGCCAAATGCACGGCGAAAGCGCGGTTTGGTCAGCGCCCCTGAAGAACGCCTTGGCCATGCCGCAGCACCGGATATGAGCCTGACCTCGAATGCGCTGCTGTCGGCAAGCGAACGCAAGGGGCTTGCAAGTCGCGGTTTCATTGACTGGTCGGCGACCGAGTCATTTGCCCAACAGATCATCGAACGGTTTGATGTCCGCACCCCCGGCACGCATGTTCTGGCGCGCGCGCTGTCCGGGGGGAATTTGCAGAAATTCGTCATCGGGCGCGAGATCGAGCTTGATCCTGATGTGATTGTCGTGAACCAGCCGACATGGGGGGTTGATGCCGCTGCCGCCGCGACCATTCGGCAGGCCCTGCTTGATCTGGCGGGCAAGGGGGCGGGGGTGCTTGTCATCTCTCAGGATCTGGATGAATTGCTGGAAGTGGCCGACAGCTTCGCGGCGCTGAATGAGGGGCGCTTGTCGAAAGTACGCCCTGCCAAGGGGCTGACAGTCGAAGAGATTGGCCTGATGATGGGGGGTGCGCATGATATGCATGTGGCACATGAGGCAAGCGCATGATCCGACTTGAGAAACGCAAAGAGCCGTCGAAATTCTGGCGTATCGCCAACCCGTTTCTGGCAGTTGTCCTGACGATGATTGCGGGCGGGATCATGTTTGCCATGCTGGGCAAAGACCCGTTTGTGGCAATCAGGCTTATCTTCTTCGATCCCATCTTTTCCGAGACATTCGCCAGCTATTCGCGCCCGCAACTGCTGATAAAATCTGCGCCCCTGATCCTGATCGCAGTGGGGCTTGCCATCGGCTTCAAGGCAAATGTCTGGAATATCGGGGCCGAGGGGCAGTATATTATCGGAGCGCTTTTTGGTGCGGGGGTGGCGCTCGCGTTCTTCCCGCAGCCGGGGTGGTATATCTTCCCGCTCATGGTGCTGGCAGGTGCGTTTGGTGGCTTTCTCTGGGCGATGATCCCTGCCATTCTCAAGACGCGATTCAACACCAATGAAATCCTTGTGTCACTGTTGCTGGTCTATGTGGCTGAACGGATTCTTGCTGCAATGGCGCTGGGGCTAATGCGTAATCCCGACCAGCCCGGCTTTCCCGGTTCGCGCGATTTGCGCCGCTACGAGGCCGCGCATAATGCCGAATTGATTGCGAATACCGGAATGCACTGGGGTGTGGTTGCGGCCTTTATCGCAGTTATTTTTGCCTATGTAATCATGACACGGCACATGCTGGGCTTTCATGTCCAGCTTGCTGGCCAAGCGCCGCGCGCCGCGCGTTTTGCCGGTGTTGCGCCTGCGCGGCTGGTCGTGGTCTGTCTGGGAATTGCAGGGGCACTTGCCGGGCTTGCCGGTATGTTCGAGGTGTCCGGCCCCGGCGGGCAGGTGCGGATAGAGTTTGCCAGCGGTTATGGTTTCACAGCGATTATTGTGGCCTTTCTGGGCCGGCTGAACCCGCTGGGAATCGTGTTGGCAGGGTTCTTGCTTGGGCTGACATATATCGGCGGTGAATTGGGGCAGATGATGCTGCAACTGCCCGGTGCCGCGATACAGGTGTTTCAGGGCATGCTGCTGTTCTTTCTTCTGGCGCTCGATTTCCAGACCAATTACCGGATACGCCTGACACAAGGAATGCGCGCATGATCTTGGGCTCGATCAACCCCGCTGTTCTGATGGCTGCGCTGATGGTAGCGGCAACCCCCATCCTGCTGGCCGCAATTGGCGAATTGGTGGTGGAAAAGGCAGGCGTCCTGAACCTTGGTGTCGAGGGGATGATGATCATGGGCGCCTGTGTCGGCTTCATTGTCGCCGTCAACACAGGCAGCCCGATCATGGGATTCATCGGGGCGGCGCTGGGCGGCATTGCGCTGTCTTTGCTTTTTGCGCTGTTGACACAGGCGCTGATGACAAATCAGGTCGCCTCTGGCCTGGCGCTGACGTTGTTCGGGTTGGGGCTGACGGCGTTGCTGGGTCAGGGATATGTCGGCATCACACCCCCGCGCACACCCAAGCTGGACCTTGGCCCCTTGTCCGACATCCCGTTTCTGGGGCGCGCGCTGTTCACGCATGATATCGTTGTTTATTTGACCATTGCGCTGGTGGGGGCGGTGTGGTGGTTTCTGAAATACTCTCGCGCGGGGATGATCCTGCGTGCGGTGGGGGAGAACCACGATGCCGCTCATGCGCTGGGGTATCATGTCAAGCGTGTGCGGGTATTTGCCATCATGTTTGGTGGTGCTTGCGCGGGCCTGGGCGGGGCCTATTTGTCGCTGATCCGCGTGCCGCAATGGACCGAGGGTATGACGGTCGGTGCGGGCTGGATTGCGCTGGCGCTGGTGGTGTTTGCTAGCTGGCGGCCCTGGCGCGCGATGGCGGGTGCCTATCTCTTTGGCGGTGTCGTGGTGCTACAACTGAATTTGCAGGCCGCAGGCGTTCGTATTCCGGTCGAGTACTTGTCAATGTCGCCCTACCTGATAACCATCCTTGTGCTTGTCATCATCTCATCGGGCAAGGGACGCTCGCTGAACGCGCCCGGCTCTTTGAACAAACCTTTCCACGCCTCAAGCTGAGGCATATTGCTACCAACAGGGAGACTGGACACATGAAAAAACTGCTGACAGCTGCTGTGCTGAGTGCTGCACTCGCCACACCGGCGCTGGCCGACACAACCAAGGTCGGTTTCATCTATATTGGCCCCGTGGGCGATTTCGGCTGGACCGCGGGCCATGACCGCGCACGGCAGGAATTGCAGGAGCATTTTGGCGATGCGGTTGAAACCAGCATTGTCGAGAATGTCGATTACGGTGCTGATGCCGAGCGCGTCATGACACAAATGGCGCTGTCTGGAACCGATATGATCTTTGCGGCCTCATTCGGCTATGGGCCGGATGTCAATGCCGTGGCAGGGCGCTTTCCTGATGTCGCGTTCCAGCATGCGACTGGCTATATTCAGGAACATGACAACATATCGCTATTCGACGCACGCTTCTATGAGGGGCGCGCCGTTCTGGGCCATATCGCAGGCAAGATGACCGAAACCAACACCATCGGTTACATCGCATCCTATCCGATTCCGGCTGTGGTTTCGGGGATCAATTCGGCCTATCTCCACGCCAAGGCCGTAAACCCCGATGTGAATTTCCGCATTATCTGGACCTATTCATGGTTCGATCCGGCACTGGAAGCTGATGCTGCCGAAACACTGATCGAACAAGGTGCGGATGTGATCATGCAGCACACCGATTCGACCGCCGCTGTGCGCGTGGCCGAAGATGCAGGCGTCATGGCCTTTGGTCAGGCCAGCGACATGACAGAGTTTGGCCCGAATGCGCATCTGTCTGCCATCGTGGACCGCTGGGCACCCTATTACATCAGCCGCGTTCAGGCGCTGAAGGATGGCACATGGGAAGCGCAGAATTCCTGGATGGGCTTTGCCGAAGGCATCATCGAGATGGCCCCATGGAATGACCGCATTCCTGCCGAGTTGCAGGAAGAAGCTGATGGCCTGATTGCGGCTATTTCTGCGGAAGAATACCACCCTTTCACCGGTCCGATCAACCGTCAGGACGGCACTGCGTGGCTGGCAGATGGCGAAGTCGCGGATGACGGCGCACTTGCCACGATGGATTTCTTTGTCGAAGGCATTACGGCTGAATTCCCGAACTGATCCGGGCATTGATTGCGAAGCCCCCGGCCATGCGCCGGGGGCTTTTCTTTGCGCGCAAAGCGGCACCACCGAGGCTGTGCTACGCAATACGGCTCAGCGGTCGCAGGATTTCCGGACGTCGTGTACTTGATGCGCGCCGTATTGGCGGATATGCCATCACAAAACCTGCAAGAGACATTTCATGCCCCCACCCCCCCGCGCATGGCAACGCATGTTGTCTGGCCGCCGACTGGACCTGCTTGACCCGACCCCTGTCGATATCGAGATAGAGGATATCGCGCATGGTCTGGCCTTTGTTGCACGCTGGAACGGGCAGACGATGGGCGACTGGCCCTATTCCGTGGCCGAGCATTCGCTTCTTGTCGAAGAAATCTTTACGCGCGCCTCGGCACGCCCTGATCCGCGCTGGCAACTTGCGGCGCTGCTGCACGATGCGCCCGAATATGTAATCGGAGATATGATCTCGCCGGTAAAGGCGGCAGTCGGTCCCAGCTATGGCGAGTTGGATGACCGCTTGAGTGCGGCCATTCACATCCGCTTCGGCCTGCCTGCGCGGCTGCCTGCTGTGGTCAAGAAACGCATCAAGGCCGCCGACAAGGTTTCCGCATGGCTTGAGGCGACACAGATCGCGGGTTTTGCAGAGGCCGAGGCAAACCGCTTTTTTGGCCGCATTGATCCGGCCTTGCTGAACGGTTTGTCGTTGCATCTGCGCCCCCCGAAAGAAGCGCGCAACGCCTATCTGGCCCGGCATGCCGCCTTGCTGGCAAAAATGTAAACTTCACTTGTCACTTTTGTCCAGCCGTGCCAAATCTGGGTCTTAACGAAAGGACACTGCCCTATGACTGACGATCTGTTCATTGACCGCAAGCGCCGCGCCGCCCTTTGGTTCCGCGAGCTTCGTGACCAGATCGTTGCCGCATTCGAACATTTGGAGGATTCGCATATCGAGGGCCCCATGTCCGACCGCGCTGCGGGACGGTTCGAGATCCGCGAAACCTCGCGCACAGCGGCAGATGGTGCAGATGCGGGCGGCGGATTGATGAGCGTCATGCGCGGCGGACGCGTATTCGAGAAAGTGGGCGTCAATGTCTCGGAAGTGTTCGGCCCGCTGGGCCAACAGGCGCAGCGCTCATTGACCGCGCGCAAGGAAATTCCGGGGCTGGAAGATGACCCGCGTTTCTGGGCCAGTGGTATTTCGCTGGTTGCCCATATGCAAAACCCGCATGTTCCAGCCGTGCATATGAACACGCGCATGTTCTGGACACCGGGCGCGTGGTGGTTTGGCGGTGGTTCTGACCTGAACCCTTGTATCGAATATGCCGAAGATACCGCAGATTTTCATGCCACATTGCAGCGCCATTGCGACCCGCATGGTGCCGACCTCTACGCCAGGTTCAAGCAATGGGCGGATGAATATTTCTATATTCCGCATCGTAAGCGCGCGCGCGGTGTGGGCGGCATTTTCTATGACGATCACTGCACCGGCGATTGGGAGGCTGATTTCGCCTTCACGCAAGATGTGGGTCGCGCGTTCCTGCCTGCCTTTCTGGCGCAGGTCGAACGGCGGCGGCACATGGACTGGTCCGAGGTCGACAAGGAAACCCAGCTTGTCCATCGTGGGCTGTATGCCGAATACAACCTTGTCTATGACCGGGGTACCAAATTCGGGTTGCAGACCGGCCACGACCCCGACGCGGTGCTGATGTCACTGCCGCCCTTCGCGCGTTGGGTATAAGCAACAATCTTGCGCAGCCCGCCCGCTGGCCCTAAACACGGCGTGATCCATTCGCGAGGGGGCTTGATGAAGGTTTGTCGAACAAAGGCCGCAATTCGCGCAGAGGTTTCAGCGTGGCGCGCGGCCGGGGCCGATGTCGTGCTGGTGCCCACAATGGGCTTTTTGCACGAGGGGCACTTGTCGCTGATGCGTTTGGCACGTGCGCGTGCCGGCGTGGGCGGTAAGGTCGTCACCTCGATTTTCGTCAACCCGACTCAATTCGGGCCGGGTGAAGATCTGGACAGCTACCCCCGCGATGAAGCGCGTGATCTTGCCCTGCTCCAGCAAGAAGGGGTTGATGCGGTCTTTGCCCCTGATGTGGGCCAGGTTTACGATCCGCAGGCGCAAACTATTGTGGAAACTACCGAATTGTCGCGTGTTCTGATTGGCAAGCTGCGGCCGGGGCATTTTCGGGGTGTGGCGACTGTCGTGACCAAATTGTTCAACATCATACGGCCTGATGCGGCCGTATTCGGTGAAAAGGATTTTCAGCAACTGGCTGTTATCCGTACGATGGTGCGTGATCTGGACATGGAGATAGAGATCATTGGCGGTGCCATTGCGCGCGAAGCCGATGGGCTGGCCATGTCATCACGCAATGTGCGCCTGTCGCCTGCTGACCGTGCCGCCGCCCCCGTTCTGGCCCGCGCGCTGGATCAAGCCGCCGAAATGGCGCCCACTGGCGTTACGGCATCGCGGCTGCGCAGCCATGTTCGCGCGATGCTGGAGGCCGAGCCGCGCGCGAGTGTGCAATCAGTCGATATCCGCGATGCGGTCACCCTCGACACGATCGCAGGCCCGTTGACGCGGCCTGCGGTCATCTTGTTGGCCGTGAAGTTCGGTCAGGTTTTTCTGATCGACAACCGTGTCCTATACCCCACAAAGGAAAGCACATGAGTACCCAAGCCCCCATCCGCCGCATGACCGTTCCGCAAATCCGCGCGAAAAAGGGCGGTGAGCCGATCATCTCGCTGACCTCTTACCATGCGCATACAGCGGCGATTGTGGACAAATACGCTGATTTCATTCTGGTGGGTGACAGTCTGGGTATGGTCATGCATGGCATGGAATCGACCATCGGGGTGCCGCTGGATCTGATGATCATGCATGGCCGTGCTGTGGTGCGCGGCACAAAGCGCGCGTTGATCGTGGTCGATATGCCCTTTGGCACCTATGAAGAAAGCCCGAATATGGCGTTTCGCAACGCAGCCCGGATCATGAAGGAAACCGCCTGCGGCGCGGTCAAGCTGGAAGGCGGCGCGCGTATGGCCGAAACCATCCATTTCCTTGTGGAGCGCGGCATTCCTGTCATGGCCCATATCGGGCTGACCCCGCAATCCAGCCATGTGATGGGCGGCTTTAAGACCCAAGGCCGCGAGGAAGAAACCTGGGCCGCGCATATTGCCGATGCGGTTGCAGTGGCTGAAGCGGGCGCTTTCGCGCTTGTGGTCGAAGGCGTGGTGGAACCACTGGCCGACAAGATCACGGCAGCGGTGGATATTCCCACCATTGGCATCGGCGCGTCTGCGAATTGCGACGGCCAGATTCTGGTGCTGGAGGATATGCTTGGTCTGAATCCATGGGTGCCGAAATTCGTCAAGAAATATGGCGATCTGGGCCCCGCAATCGAACGCGCGGTCGCGGATTATGCGCAAGAGGTCAAGACCCGTGCCTTTCCGGGTGAGGATCACGTCTATCGATAGTGTGTTTTGCCCAAGCCAATATAGCCGGTGAAGGGCCGCAGGGCCCTTTACAGATGTAGGCACATGAACCAAGGCGCATAGCGTCTTTCTGGGGCGCGGGTGGCCTTCAACCTTGGTTCTTGTGCCGCAAGGGCTGCAAAGCCCGAATAACAATCACAGACAAGAATGGATCACCTTTTGAAAGGTGATGTGCACGCTTCGCGCCCAAGGGGGCGGATGCGCGCACATGGCCTGTGCAACAATCGGTGTTTCGCTTGTGTCGGACAAGGCGCAGATAAGTGATAGAAAAACAAAGGAGTATGCACCATGTCTTCCAAACCCCGTATAGCAGTCATCTTGGGTTCGACGCGCGATTCACGCTTTGGCGATGCCCCGACCGAATGGATCTTCAACCGGGCCAAAGCGCGCGATGATTGGGATGTTGAACTGGTTGACCTGAAAGCGTTCAACCTGCCTCTGTTCAACGAAGTTGCATCAAACGCTTGGGCCCCATCCGAAGATTCCGCCGCTCGCGAGTGGCAAGCGACCATCGCGCGTTTCGACGGGTTCATCTTTGTTACCCCGGAATATAACCGCTCGATCACTGGCGCACTGAAAAACGCGCTGGATCAGGCCTATGTCGAATGGAACCGCAAGGCATTCGGTATTGTCAGCTACGGTTCTGTTGGCGGCACACGCGCTGCGGAGCATCTGCGTAGCATCGGGATCGAGTTGCAGATGGTTTCAACCCGCTCTGCTGTGCATATTGGCGGCTCTGATTTCTTCAGCGTTCACCCGTTGGGCGGCGACCCCAAGCCAATCGAGTCGCTTGAAGCTTCAATCGGTGGTTCGGCAGATTCCATGCTGGAAGAGTTGGACTGGTGGACCCGCGCGACTCTTGCCGCGCGCGGTTGAGGCAACACCTTGAGGGCAAGAGAAAGGGGCGCATGTGTTGCGCCCCTTTTTCGCATCGGCACTTCACGCCGGGCCGATTCAGTTTGGGCGTGTCACTATTGTTTGCCACGTAACACAGGATACCCGATGACAACTTGTAGGGCGTTGCGGACGGTCGATGTTAGCGCGAAGCCGCGCAGCGGCGACCTTCGGCCTCGACTCCGCGCAACTGATTGTCCGCAAAGTCCCGCATAGCCACCTCGCGTGAAAGCATCGCATAGAGCGCGGGAACCGTTCGTCAGGTGGCAAACACTACTGCGCCGCGCGTGCTTCTTGCTGGATCGCAACGCCTGCGCGGGTCATGTCCTGCCCGGCACCTTCGACAGTATTGCAGGCGGCAATAAACAGAACGCCAAGCAACGGTACGGCTTTTCTAACGATTGTCATGATAGTCGCTCCTCTATGTTTGATGACCAAACGCGCGACTGCTGATTTCGTTGCGAAAAAAACCGGACTGCGGGAAAAACCCTCGAACCCTGTCGGACAACACACGCATGGAAATGGCCCATCCTGTCTAGTCTGACAGAATGGGACGTCTGTACTCGATTGTTGCGGTCAGGGTTCAGCCAAGGCTCATGCTGACGGCAGATTCGGGCAATTCTTCATCGAAGCAGCGCTGATAGAATTCAGCCACGGTCTGCCGCTCCAACTCATCGCACTTGTTCAGAAATGACAAGCGGAAGGCATACCCAAGCGAGCGGAAGATGCGTGCATTCTCTGCCCAGTTAATGACTGTCCGGGGCGACATGACGGTCGAGAGGTCGCCATTCATGAACGCTGTGCGCGTCATATCGGCGACGGTCACCATCTGGCTGATCTCTTGCCGGCCCTTGGCTGTGTTATAGGCCGGATTCTTCGCCAGAACGATGGCGGCTTCGGCGTCATGGCTCAGGTAGTTCAGCGTCGCCACCAGTGACCAGCGGTCCATCTGCGCCTGGTTGATCTGCTGTACACCGTGATACAGCCCGGTCGTGTCGCCCAGACCAACCGTATTCGCAGTTGCAAACAGACGGAAGGACGGATGCGGGGTGATAATTTCGTTCTGGTCCAGCAGTGTCAGCTTGCCATCATGTTCCAGCACGCGCTGAATAACGAACATCACATCCGGGCGGCCTGCGTCATATTCGTCGAACACAATCGCAACGGGGTTGCGCAGCGCCCAGGGCAGGATGCCTTCCTGAAACTCTGTCACCTGTGCGCCGTCGCGCAGCTTGATTGCGTCCTTGCCGATCATGTCGATACGGCTGATATGGCTGTCAAGGTTGACCCGCACAGAGGGCCAGTTCAGCCGCGCGGCCACCTGTTCGATATGCGTGGATTTGCCCGTGCCGTGATAGCCCTGGATCATCACGCGGCGATTATAGGCAAAGCCTGCCAGAATCGCGAGTGTGGTGTCCGGGTCGAACTTGTAGGTCGGGTCAAGGGCCGGAACGCGGTCGGTAGCTTCGGCAAAGCCCTTTACCTTCATGTCCGAGTCAATTCCGAACACATCCCGGACCGAAATTTCTTCGGTTGGTTTTTCTGATGCCGTCATGCTGTCACGTCCCGCCTGAAAATTGTCCTTGCGCCCTGTCGCGCCTCATGGTGCCAGATGTGAAACATATCCGTCGCGGGCGCAAGGGAAAGGGGTTATTTCGCTGTAACCATCAGAGATTTCAGGCCGTGGAAATGATAGATATCTGCGTAAAGCGGGGTCTGCGCCAGTTTCAGTCCCGGTAGACGCGCGACCAGCGCATTTAGCGCATGCACAATTTCCAGCCGTGCAAGCGGTGCACCAAGGCAGAAATGCAGCCCCGCCCCAAATGCCAGATTCGCCTTTGGGCTGCGCGTCGGGTCGAAACTATCGGGTGCATCCCAGTGTTTGGGGCAACGGTTGGCGGCCCCAAGCAGGCAGGCAATCTGCGTGCCTTTCGGGATGACATGCCCGACCACATCAATATCGTCATAGGCCCAACGGGCGAACAGGTGCAGCGGCGGATCAAAGCGCAAACATTCTTCGACCAGCGCATCCGAGATGGGCGCGCGGCCATAATGGTCTGTCTGCAAAAGCGTTTTGGTCGCGTTGCCGATACTATGGACTGTCGCTTCATGCCCTGCATTCAGCAGCAGGATGCAAGTTGAAATCATTTCATCCGTGCTCAGCCGGTCGCCGGCCTCTTCTGCGTTTATCAGATGCGTTATCAGATCATCGCGCGGGGTCTGGCGGCGTTGCGCGATATAGCCGCGCATGAAATCAACAAATTCCGTGGTCGCCGCTATGGCGCGGTCTTCATCGGCGCGGGTACGCCCGGCCTGATACATGCCCACCATCGCATTGGACCAGCGCAGCAGATCAGGGGCCAGAGACTCTGGTACGCCCAGCAGGCGCGCGATAATCGTCACCGGCAACGGTTGAGCAAAATGCGTCAGCAAATCGAAGGGACCATCAGGCAACTGGTCGATCATCTGATGCGACAATGCCTCGATCTCAGGCGCAAGCGCCGCAATCCGGCGAGAGGTGAAGGCGCGCAGCACAAGGCTGCGCAACCGCGTATGGCGCGGGGGTTCCAACTCCAGCATGGAATGCGCCTCGACCGCATAGAACGGGGCCAGATGTTCGGCCACTGGCGGCGGGTCCAGCGGCATACGCCCGAACCGGCGGTCGCGCAAAATGGCATTTGCGGACGCAAAGCTGACGGCGCAGGGCATGTTGTATTCCTGCCAGAACACCAACGACCCCAGCGCCCGCATCCGGTCATATGCCGGATACGGGTCTTGCACAAAACCTGCATCAAGCGGGTCTTGGGAGAATGCGGGCAGGGAAAGCGCCACCCTGTTTAAGCCTTTGACACGGCGTCCAGTATCCGCGCCCATGACCGGATGCCACGATGAAAGCTGTCCAGATCATATTTCTCATTGGGTGAGTGAATCTGGTCATCATCATTCGCAAAGCCGATCAGCATTGAATCCATGCCGAGAATGGATTTGAAATAACCCGCAATCGGGATCGACCCACCGGCCCCGACAAAGGCAGCGGGTTTGGGCCATTCGTCACTCAATGCGCCGCGCGCCGCCTCGAATGCAGGATGCGATGTTTCCATGACCGAGGCGGGCGAGGCGCCATGCTCGTGAAATTCAACTCGACAATCGGCAGGCACGCGCGCAGTGACAAATTCACGGAACACCTTGCGCAGCTTGTGCGGGTCTTGCTGGCCAACCAGCCGGAAGCTGACCTTGGCGCTGGCCTGTGCAGGCAGCACAGTCTTGAAGCCAGCGCCAGTATAGCCGGAAATCATGCCATTGATCTCGCAGGTCGGTCGCGCCCAGATCATTTCCAGTGCCGTGCGCCCACTCTCGCCAGCGGGCACACTCAGGCCCACACCGCCAAGAAAAGCATCCGGGTCAAACCCCAGCCCATCCCACTGCGCGCGCAAATCATCGCTTATTTCGGGCACATAATCATAGAACCCCGGTAGGGTGATGCGGCCATTCTCATCATGCAGATCTGCCAGAATCCGTGCCAGAACCCGCGCGGGGTTCATCGCGGCGCCGCCAAAGCTGCCTGAATGAAGGTCGCGCGCAGGGCCATGAATGGTGATCTCTTCGCCCAGCAGCCCACGCAGCATGGTGGTAATGCCGGGGGTCTGGGGGTCAAACAGGCCAGTGTCGCAGATAAGCGCAAGATCAGCGCGCAGCGCGTCGCGATTTGCCTCCAGATAAGGAACCAGCGAGGGAGAGCCGCTTTCTTCTTCGCCCTCCAGACAGAAAGTCAGCTTTACCGGCAGACTGTCATGCACCTTCAACCATGCGCGGCAGGCCTCAATGAATGTCATCAATTGGCCTTTGTCATCAGACGCACCGCGCGCGCGGATCACTTTGCCCTTTGGTGTGTCCTGAAGTTGCGGGTCGAATGGGTCAGATTCCCACAAATCCAGCGGGTCTACGGGCTGAACATCATAATGGCCGTAAAACAGCAGATGCGGTCCATCCTTGGCCCCACCTTGCGCAACCACCATCGGATGACCGCCTGTCTGGTCCTTGCGGGCCTCGAAACCAAGAGAGGCCAATTCCGCCACCAGCCAATCAGCAGCCTTGTCCACATCTGCTGCATGTGCGGGGTCCGTCGAAATCGAAGGGATGCGCAGCAAGGCTGAAAGGCGTTCCAGCGCTTGCGGTAAATCCTGATCGATCTGGGCCAGCACAGGGGTGATGGTTGCAGTCATGTTATCGCTCCGGTTATAGGGGTCTGGTGCAGAACGTATCAGAGCGCTTGGGGCTGTCCAGCCCTGTCGCATATGCGAAACGCTTTCACGGCAGAGCACAAGCCATTTGGAGGTTGGAACTATGCGACTGAAAACTATCGGATTGGCAGCCGGACTGATGCTTGCATCTACCGCGCTGGTATCTGCGCAGGACATACAGGCGGAAAGCTATCAGCTGGACGGGGTGCAGATTACGGTTATTGCCCACCCTTTTCTGGCGGAAGACGAACTGATGACCCTGCGCCTTGTTGGGCAGAACCGTGACGCGTTGGAATTGTTCGTACCTGACGGGCCGGGCTATGCGGCGCTGGCTATCGCGCCTGAAGAAGGCTTTGTGCGCAATGGTGTTCCGGTCGATTCGGCCATTGCCATTTCTGGCCTTCAAGATATCGACACAGCGCGCGCCTCTGCGCTCGAAGCGTGCGATGCGGCCCGCCAGACAACGCAGAATTGCGTGGTTGCGCTTGAAGTTGCACCGCGCTGAGGCCCGCAACGGCAAGATGCGACGAAGGGCCACGGAGTCTTTGCTTTGTCAGAGAGGTCAGTTTGATTTAGGTCATGGTTTGACCACAATGTCGAAACTAGAGTCAGAGAGCGGGGCTGAAAAGCTTTGCATTTCGGCTATGGATCGATAAATACGAATGTATACCCAGCGAAGATGCGAGGGAGAGGGTTTTGACTTATACTGCTGCGCTCGACACGGCCTTGAACCGACTGCACGAGGAAGGACGCTATCGTACCTTCATTGATATCGAGCGTCGCAAGGATCATTTCCCGAATGCTGTCTGGACACGCCCTGACGGGACCAAGCGTGATATCGTGGTCTGGTGCGGGAATGATTATCTGGGTATGGGCCAGCAGCCAACCGTCCTGAATGCAATGCATGAAGCGATTGACGCGACAGGCGCTGGATCGGGCGGCACGCGCAATATTTCCGGCACGACGGTCTATCACAAGCGCCTTGAGGCTTCGATTGCCGATCTGCATGGCAAAGAAGCGGCACTTGTCTTTACATCCGCATATATTGCGAATGACGCAACCCTTTCGACACTGCCCAAGCTATTCCCCGGTCTGATCATCTATTCGGATGCGCTCAACCATGCTTCGATGATTGAAGGCGTGCGCCGCAATGGCGGGGCCAAGCGCATTTTCCGCCACAATGATGTGGCGCATCTGCGCGAATTGATGGCCGCTGATGACCCTGCCGCACCAAAGCTGATTGCGTTCGAGTCGATCTATTCAATGGATGGTGATTTCGGGCCGATCAAGGACATCTGCGATGCAGCTGATGAATTTGGCGCGCTGACATATATTGACGAAGTGCATGCTGTTGGCATGTATGGGCCGCGTGGTGCTGGTGTTGCAGAGCGTGATGGGCTGATGCACCGCATCGACATCATCAACGGGACGCTGGCCAAGGCCTATGGTGTGATGGGTGGCTATATCGCAGCATCAGCCAAGATGTGTGACGCGATCCGTTCATATGCACCCGGGTTCATCTTCACCACATCGCTGCCGCCAGCAATCGCCGCCGGGGCAACAGCATCGGTCGAATTTTTGAAAACCGCGCAGCATCTGCGGGATAAACAGCAGGAGAATGCGCGCATTCTGAAAATGCGTCTGCGCGGGCTTGGATTGCCAATCATCGATCATGGCAGCCATATTGTGCCGGTGCATGTAGGTGACCCGATCCATTGCAAGGCAATCTCTGACATGTTGCTGGACCGGCATGGGATTTATGTTCAGCCTATCAACTTCCCCACTGTGCCGCGTGGAACAGAACGGCTGCGCTTTACCCCGTCGCCTGTTCACAAACCCACCATGATCGATGATCTGGTAAGCGCTATGGATGGATTGTGGGCGCATTGTGCGCTGAATCGCGCCGAAATCTCTGCCTGACTTTCTTTAATGCTTCAAATCGCCGTGAAATTGTATATGGTTACCTTCAGGGTGACGCAGATTTAAAAGCTGCGCATCCCTGCAAGGCGGATGCAGGTGAAACTCTAGGCGGTCAAGGGGCGGGTAATGAAATGGTTTGGCAATAAACCCAGATCAGAAGATACGGGAACATCCAGTACTGCGGCGGTCGGGTTCGATGATTTCGAAGTTCGGTTAGGCGACCTGATGCGCGGCGAACGCGCAACTCTGGGCAAGTCTTTGCTGGATGTGCAGCGTGAACTTCATATCCGGGCAACCTATATCGCCGCGATAGAATCCGGCGATCTTTCAGCTTTTGAGGCCGCAAGTTTTGTGGCCGGGTATGTGCGGTCTTATGCACGATATTTGGGGATGGACCCGGACTGGTCTTACGCCAAATTCTGTGCGGAAACGGGCTTTGCAATCTCGTCAGATTTGCAGCGCAGCACCACATCCTCACCCCGGATCGGCGCCCAGCCATCAACAGGTGACTTTTCTCAGGGTCTACTGGCCAGAACCAAAATGGCTGAGGAACCTGACCCTTTTTGGCGGCGGCTTGACCCTGTTGCGATGGGGTCCACAGCGGTGATGATCCTTTTGATCGCTGGTTTGGGCTTCGGCGGCTGGACGGTCCTGCGCGAAGTCCAGCGCGTCAATCTGGCACCGGCGGATCAGCCGCCATCTGTCCTGTCTGATCTTGACCCGATCACATCTGGCGCAGCGCCCCGAATGGCAGCGATAGAGGAACCCTCTCTGCGCGTTGGTGAGGCACGGAACACAAGCAATACAAACGCTCAGGGTGTTGTGCGCAACTACCGCCCAGAAGCGCTGGAAACACCGGTTGTCGTGTCCAGAGATGGCCCCATTGCGGCGATCAACCCGCGCGAATCGGAGCCCAGCCTCGACAATTCAGGCATAAGCTCAGCCATAGAAATGGCCTTGGCAGAAGCCAGCACGAGCGCTGTATCTGGCGAGAGCGTTCGCGTCACGCATGACGGGCCACCGGAAGTTGAGATTCTGGCTGTCCGCCCAAGCTGGATTCGTGTGCGCGCCGCAGATGGAACGGTCCTTTTCGAGAAAGTCCTCGACGCGGGGGAGCGGTTCAGGGTTCCACCATCCGAAAGCCCGGCGACGTTGCGGGCTGGAAATTCGGGCTCAGTCTATATGCTGGTTGACGGACAGCCCTTTGGGCCAACGGCACCGGGCGCACAAGTCGTAGACCAGATTGCCCTTTCGCCCGAGGCTGTCTCGGAACGCTTCACACTTGCCGATCTCAGTGACGATCAGGCTTTGCGTGAGTTCGTGAATGTGGCCGAAGCGGGAACCGACGCTTTGACGCAGACAGACTAAGCTTGTGACATGCTTCAGGCATGTCATAGACAGCTTGGGTGATTTGTCGCACTGAGTTTATTCAGAACCCATGTATATCGTCGCCCAATTCACAGGTGTGGTGCCGCCTTCCCATTGCCGCTATGTCTAGATTAGCTTACATTGCAGGCAGTGAAGTCGAAGGGGGCATCCGCTGATGGACCACAACCATATCCGCCCGTGGCGCAACATCGCCAGACGCAAATCGCGCCAGATAATGGTTGGGTCGGTGCCTGTTGGCGGCGATGCACCCATCTCTGTCCAGACGATGACGAATACCGATTCTGGCGATGCGGCGGCCACGATCAAACAGGTGCTTGCCTGTGCCGAAGCGGGCGCAGATATCGTGCGCGTTTCGGTGCCTGATACCGATGCCAGCCGCGCGCTGCGCGAGGTATGCCGCGAAAGCCCGGTGCCGATCGTGGCAGACATACATTTTCACTACAAACGCGCGATCGAGTCGGCCGAGGCCGGGGCCGCCTGTCTGCGCATCAACCCCGGCAATATTGGCGATGCGGCCCGCGTGCGCGAGGTTATCAAGGCCGCGCGCGATTATGGCTGTTCCATTCGCATCGGCGTTAATGCCGGGTCGCTGGAACGCCACCTGTTGGAGAAATACGGCGAGCCGTGCCCTGACGCCATGATCGAATCGGGCCTCGATCATATTCGCATCTTGCAGGATAACGATTTCCACGAATTCAAGATCAGCGTCAAAGCGTCAGATGTGTTCCTTGCCTCTGCCGCCTATATGGGGCTGGCCGAAGCGACCGATGCCCCCATCCATCTTGGTATAACCGAAGCGGGCGGCATGGTTTCGGGGACTGTAAAATCTGCGATCGGGCTGGGCAACTTGTTGTGGATGGGTATCGGTGACACGATCCGTGTGTCGCTGTCGGCTGACCCGGTCGAGGAAGTGAAGATTGGCTATGAAATCCTCAAGTCACTGGGCTTGCGCCATCGCGGTGTGAACATCATCTCTTGCCCGTCCTGTGCGCGTCAGGGGTTCGATGTGATCAAGACTGTCGGTCTGCTGGAAGAACGCCTTGCCCATATCAAAACCCCGATGAGCTTGTCGATCATCGGCTGTGTGGTCAATGGACCGGGTGAGGCGCTGATGACCGATGTCGGCTTTACTGGTGGCGGTGCCGGGTCTGGCATGGTCTATCTGGCGGGCAAGCAAAGCCACAAGCTCAGCAATGAGCAGATGGTCGAGCATATTGTCGAGCAGGTTGAAAGACGCGCCGCCGAGATAGAGGCGGTGCAGGATCACGCTGCAGAATAATCTGACCTGCGTGATGCCGGGTTTGGCCCGGCATCGGTTTTAATCCGCTCCGCCAGTCTCGGCCAGCAATTGCGCATTGCCGCCTGATGCTGTTGTATCGACGCACAGGTGACGCTCCAGAAAAACATGGCCAGCATCTGGCATGTCCGTAATCAGCGGAAGGATTGGCCCGTCACGTTCAGCCAGCGCCTGTTCGATTGCGCGCGCCTGATCTGTATCTCCCCAGAACAGCACCCCCGAATAACCGTGTAATGCTGCCAGATTATCGGGGACACCGTCGATTATTGCAGCCGCACCCCCCAACGCTTGCACGGCTTTCGCTTGCGCTTGCGCCACCTTCGGCCCCGGCCCCATGCACAGGATGGGTGCGCGCGCGGCAAAGCTCAGGCGGTTCGACTCGCCCGTCGGGCCGGGCAATTCCAGAACGTCTGGCAGCGTTGCGCCTGTCGCATTGGCCAGCGCCTTGCGCAGCCCCTCAACCGTGGCAACCGAGGCGACATCTTGCACCGCCTGCGCTTCCTCGCGTGTGAAGCGTGTCAGGTAATGTGGGCCACCTGCCTTTGGCCCCGTGCCGGACAGCCCTTCGCCACCGAAGGGCTGACTGCCCACGATTGCCCCGATCTGATTGCGATTGACATAGGTGTTTCCCACCCTGATCCGTTCGACCACATGCTGAACACGACTGTCGATCCGCGTGTGCAGCCCAAAGGTAAGCCCATAACCCGTAGCATTCACATCAGCGATAACGCGGTCAAGATCGGCGGCCTTGAAGGTCGCCAGATGCAAGACCGGGCCAAACACTTCGCGCTCCAGTTCCTTTATCCCCGACACAGAGAGGACAACCGGTGGAACGAAGAAACCTGTGTCAGGTGTCGCAAGTTCATGCAGCACGCGCCCCTGCGCCCGCGCGGATTCGATATATGCGCTGATCTGGTCGCGTGCCTGCGCATCAATGACAGGGCCAACATCTGTGTAAAGTGCCCAAGGGTCACCCAGACGCAATTCATCCATCGCGCCAAACAGCATCGCGCGAAACTCTTGGGCGATATCTTCTTGCACATAAAGGCAGCGCAAGGCTGAGCAGCGCTGCCCGGCTGATTGAAAGCTGGATGCCAGCACATCGCGCACGGCCTGTTCCGGCAGGGCTGTGCTATCGACGATCATCGCATTCAGACCGCCAGTTTCGGCAATCAGGGGCGTACCCGGGTTCAGGTGCTGCGCCATCGCCCGCCGGATTACAAGCGCCGTCTCGGTTGAGCCGGTGAAGGCCACACCATTCACACGTGGATCCGATGTCAGCGCCGCGCCAACCGTCGCGCCATCACCGGGCAAAAGTTGCAAGGCGTCGCGCGGAACACCTGCCTCATGCAAAAGTCGCGTTGCAAGATGCGCGATCAACGGGGTCTGTTCGGCGGGTTTGGCCAGCACGCCGTTGCCTGCCGCCAATGCCCCCGCAATCTGGCCTGTAAAAATGGCCAGCGGAAAATTCCACGGACTGATACAGGTAAAAATCCCGCGCGCGGGCGCAGCCAGGTTTTGCGCCTGTAGCGCGTAATACCGCAGAAAATCCACTGCTTCGCGCAACTCTCCCACGGCGTCTAGTTGGCTTTTGCCTGCCTCGCGCCCCAGAATGGCGAAGATCTCGCCGAAATGCGCCTCATAAAGATCGGCTGCGCGATTCAGCACCTCCGCCCGGGTTGCGACATTTGCCGCCCAGGGTTTGGCGGCAGCGAGGGCCGTGTCCACATCCTCCGGGGTGGAGAATGTAACCTCTCCCACATGGTCCGTTGGGCGCGCAGGGTTTTTCGCTGCGTATGGGGCGGCGCCTGTGACCTTGCCTGCAATCAACGGTGCTGCCTTGAAACAGGCTTCGCGAAATGGGGCGCGCGCGGCGTCGATCTCATCCAGGTCGCGCTGATCGCTCAAATCCCAGCCCCGCGCATTGCGCCGCGCTGCCCCGAACAACACCGGGCCTGTGCTGATCTTTGGGTTATGTCCTTTGGGGAGCATCTCCAGAGCAACAAAAGGACAGGCCGCCACCTCGGCTGGGGGGACATCTTCATCTACAATCTGGTTGACGAAAGAAGAATTTGCCCCGTTCTCCAGCAATCGCCGCACCAGATAGGCCAACAGGTCTTTATGCGCGCCCACTGGCGCATAAATACGGCAGCGTGTGCCTTGTTGCGTCAGGACGATGTCATGAAGTTTCTCGCCCATTCCATGCAGGCGCTGGAATTCATAATCCAGCGCGCTGACACTCATTTCTTCGGCCATATGCAGAACCGCCGCCACCGTATGCGCATTATGCGTGGCGAATTGCGGGTAGAGGCGGTCATGCTTGGCCAGTAGCTGCCGCGCACAGGCGATATAGTTGATGTCGGTCGCGGGCTTCTGGGTCAGGACAGGAAAGCCGTCCAGCCCGAAAACCTGTGCACGCTTGATTTCAGTGTCCCAATACGCACCCTTGACCAGCCGCACCATAAGCTTGCGGTCCAACCGCTCGGCCTGGGCGTGCAGCCAGTCGATCACATCGCCCGCGCGCGGCCCATATGCCTGCACCACTACGCCGAAGCCGTCCCACCCTTCGAGTGCGGGGTCCGCCAGCACAGCGCCGATCACATCCAGCGACAGGGCAAGGCGGTCGGCCTCTTCCGCATCGATGTTGAAGCCCAAACCCAGCGCGGCCGCCAGCCGCGCCAATTCGCGCACACGGGGGACCAGTTCGGTCATGACGCGGTCTGATTGCCCCATCTCATAACGCGGATGCAGCGCTGACAGTTTGACCGAAATCCCCGGATTTGATCGTATGTCATTGCCACTGGCGCGCGCCCCGATGGCACGGATCGCCTTGGCATATGCCGTGTGGTAGCGCTTTGCATCCGCATCCGTGCGCGCCGCTTCGCCCAGCATGTCATAGGAATAGGAATAGCCGCGACTTTCCAGCTGTTTTGCCCGGGTCATGGCTGTGTCGATTGTTTCACCCAGCACGAATTGACGGCCCATCTCCTTCATGGCGCGCCCGACAGCGGTTCTGATCACCGGCTCGCCCAGCCGCTTGACCGCACCGCGCAAAACCTGCGCCGCGCTTTTGCTGCGGTCATCCAACACGCGGCCTGTCAACATCAGCGCCCAGGTTGAGGCATTCACCAAGCTGGACGAGGATTTTCCCAGATGCCGGCCCCAATCGGACGGGGCAATCTTGTCTTCGATCAGATCATCAATTGTCGCCGCATCCGGCACACGCAAAAGCGCCTCTGCCAGACACATCAGCGCGATGCCCTCTTCTGTCGAAAGACCGTATTCTGCCAGAAATACTTCCATCAAACCGGGGGAGTCGCTGGCGCGAATATCCTGCACCAGTTTGGCCGCAGCCTGCGAAATATCCGCGCGTGCGCCAGAATCCAGCGCGGCCATGTGAATGGCGCGCGCTGTTTCCTGCGCCTCATCGCGCAAGATATGATGGGTGATCTCGATTGGCAGTTGGGCAGCAGGCTGCATGGCGGCACCTTTCACAGGAAGATCCCCTGAGATTGACATAGAAAAATGTTGATTTCAGCCTTATTTGCTGATTAATGCAGTCAATATATCTTCTTAATGTGGGTTTTTCAGTAAAATGAACCAAGTGAAGCTTGACGGCTTTGATCATGCGATCTTACGGCATCTGTCGGTGAATGGCCGCATCAGTGTAACCGAACTTGCCGGACGGATTGGACTGACGAAATCCCCGACACAAGCGCGTTTGCGGCGGCTGGAAGAGTACCGGGTTATCACCGGCTATCGCGCCATGATCGACCCGCAGCAAATTGATGCGGCCCATATCGCCTTTGTTGAAATCAAACTTTCTGACACCCGCGAAGCTGCCTTACGCGCCTTTAATGAAGCCGCCCGAAAAGTGCCGGAAATAGAGGAATGTCACCTGATTGCGGGCGCGTTTGATTATCTTCTGAAGGTACGCAGCCGCGATATAGCTTCTTATCGCAGGGTTTTGGCCGAACATATCTCGGCGCTGCCACATATCACTTCAACCTCGACCCATGTAGTGATGGAAGCGGTTAAGGAAACCGGTGCACAACCTGCATTCTAAGCACATGGGGTCAGCGACGAACGGCCGTCAGGATCGGCATGGGTCCAGAGCGCAGGATCAACATGCCATCGCGGCTAATGTCGAAACCGGTTGCCACTTCCAGCGCATCCAGAAAGCGTAATTCCAGATTGCGCAGATCAGTCGGGCAGGCCAGCCGGGTCGTTCCCAATTCCCGAAAGGCAAGCTGCCCGTCCTCAACCTTGGCCCGGCCCACATAGCGATTACAGGTGCCGCGCCCCGAAATCTGCCCGTTGTTGATTTGTAGTGTCATGGCCCGCGCTTCCCCGGCGTTCGGGGCCAGTACAGACCCAAACAGGCTGGAAACATACCAACTGCGACCGGACAGAAGATCCAGCGCAGACCCGGCGCACCCGTCCGAAATAGTCGCCGTGGCATGCAATGTCAGCTCGGCTGAAATCGGGTAGATCAGATTGTTATCTGGCAATCTGCATCGCCCCTGTGTCAGGCGAAGCGACAGCGACCTGGCCGATACGTTCATGGCGCCATTACGAGGCGCGGATATTCCAAGCCCGTCACTGGGCAGGGTTTCATCTTCAAGGCCAGGCAGGTCAATCAGCGCGGTTTCCAGCCCAAGTTCAATGCGCCATTCGCCATTCGCAGCAACGGCCTCTAGCGGCAGAACGGGTTTGAATAGCGTGGGCTCGCATACGACTTCGGGCTGCCCCGGCATGGTCAACTCTGCCTGATTGCCTGTAAAGTGCAGCACGCTGCCTGCGTCATCTGCGAAGGTGCTTTCGGCGTCGGGCTGCGCTGCAAGCAGCAAAATTCCCCCTGAATGGCGTAAGACCAGTTCATCGTTTTCCTGCGTGATCTGTATCTGCACCCTATCAGCGCATTCCCACAGGTCGCTGAAGCCAATTGCAAGGCTTTGGTGCAGCGCAAGGGTCAGGTCGGGGGCCGTGCGGTTCGAGATCGGAATGATGGCACTTTGCAAAGTGACCGATCCTTCGGTGATCATGCCCGCCTGTAATGCCTGGGCAGTTCGTGGCAGGGGCGGCAGGTCGATCTGCGCCGCGGTATCGCCTGCTTCAACCGGGTGGCGCAGTGACAGGCTGTTTTCCCCATCTTCGTTGCGGATCAGCAGCAGCACGCCCGAGTCTGGCTCTGCTGGTTCGGCCCATGTGATCGTCACCGCCCCCTCCTGCGAAAGCGCGGGCGGGGCGAGAAAGCACATGAACAGAACAGCATAGGCGTGGCGCATCGCGGCCTCCGTCGGTCGGGATAGACTTGGGATATGCCATGATGCCGCCTTGCAGCAACAACAATTGCGTGAGAATGGCCCGATCAGGCGCGTTCGGAATACTCGAATGTCTCGGTATTGACGACGATGTTTTCATCCTGCCCGACAAAAGGAGGCACCAGAACCCGTACCCCATTGTCTAGAACGGCGGGTTTGAAGCTGTTTGCCGCAGTCTGACCTTTTACAACCGGCTCTGTCTCGACGATCTTGCAAACCACTTTTTGCGGCAGCGCCATATTCAGCGCCTCTTCCCCGAAATATTCCACGGTAACGGTCATGCCGTCTTGCAGAAATGGCCGACGCTCGCCCAGAAGTTCGGCATCCAGTTCAACCTGTTCGAAGGTCTCCATGTCCATGACAACAAGCCGGCCATCGGATTCGTACAGGAATTGCTGGTCTTTCTGTTCCAGACGGACCCGCTCTACCTTGTCGTCAGAGCGAAACCGCTCGTTCAGCTTGCGGCCATCGCGCAGGTTTTTCAGTTCGACCTGCGCAAATGCGCCGCCTTTTCCCGGTTTGACATGGCTCACTTTGACAGCGGCCCATAGGCCACCATCATGTTCCAGAACATTGCCGGGGCGAATTTCGTTACCGTTGATCTTGGGCATAGGTGGACCTTGTCGAGACCTTGATGTTTGAACAAACCTTCCTATATCGCGCATAGAATTGGTGCGCAAGGAAGCGTTGTTTCCGCTTGCATCACGGCGTATGCGCAAAATGCATACCTGCTATGCGAATTGAGTGTAGCGAATCAAGGCGCAAAAAGGCTATGCAGCACCGAGCGGTGAATGCAAGAGCAAGAATAAAGGAATGTGGTATGTTTGATGCGGCTGATGGAACGGCCTTTACCCACGAACAAGGCGCGCGCGCTCGCAAGCTTTTTGCTGCGGTAGTGCTTGCTGCGCTGGATGATGCGATTGCGGATGACAAGAAATACGGCAATGGCCCTGAGCAGATCGCTCGTTGGGCACGCTCGCGCGATGGTCGCGAAGTGCTAAGCTGCGCCGGAATTGACCCGAATGAACGCGTTGTTGCTGGCTTGATGGAATTTGTGGCGAAAGGCGTGCGCACGTCTGTCGCGCTTTCGCGTGAAGAGAGCGAGCGTCGCAATGCTGCCGCAGCAGCAGAAGCCGAGGCTGCATAAGCGGCACACAGCCGACTTGGAATGACAAACCCCGCGCTTTTGGCGCGGGGTTTGTCATTTTACCTAAGTCAGCGGTCGTACAGGCCCGGGACCACCATGTGCTTGTCAGATTTGCACACCAGCTGCTTCCGCCAGGAAATCCAGACGATCCTGCCCCCAGAACCGCGCTTCGCCCATTACGAAAAACGGCACCCCGAACACACCTTGTTCTACCGCATCTTCCAGATTGCGGGGATAGATCTCTGCGCCCTGCAACATGCCGCTGAATGCGAGGCTTGGGTCAAATCCCGCCGCAGACAGGCAATCGCGGATCACCTCATCTTCGGCGATGTTACGGTCCTCTTCCCAGCAAGCGCGGCTTAGACCTGTGACCAGCGCGGCCATATCCCCACCCCCTGTTTCCTGCGCGGCGATGATCGCGTAGGATGCGGGCGCTGGATTGGTGGGAAAGAATGCCGGCTGCAATTTTATCGGCACACCAAGACGATCTGACCAGCGCTGCAATTCCTGCAACCGATAGGCCTTGCGGCTTTCATGTCTGTCGGCCAGAACCTTGCCGCCAGTGCGATGGAACAGCGCGGATGGGTCCAGCGGTTTGTAGCGCAATGTGGCCCCGGCGGCTTGCGCAATCCGGGCAGGGCGTGTGCCCGCCATATGAACCCAAGGCGACATTGGGCTGAGATAGTAATCGATATGGGCCATGTTCCATCCTTTTGCACACAGAGGCAGTTTGCAAGATCGTAACGGGGTGGTAAGCGGTGTCAACTTGTCCGAATCCCGAAGGATGGCACGATGATCGATCGCTCGGAACCCAAACTGATTTCCGGTAATTCAAATGGCCCATTGGCAAACGCCATTGCGCGGCGCATGTCGTTGCATCGGGGTATGTCTGTTTCCCTCGTCGATGCGCGGGTCGAGCGGTTCAATGATGGTGAAGTGTTCGTCGAGGTTTACGAGAATGTCCGTGGCGAGGATATGTTCATCATCCAATCCACCTCAAAGCCCGCGAATGACCATCTGATGGAATTGCTGATCATCGCCGACGCGCTGAAGCGTTCATCAGCCGCGCGGATCACAGCCGTCATTCCCTATTTCGGCTATGCGCGGCAAGACCGTCGAACCAAGGCCCGCACCCCTATTTCAGCCAAGCTGGTGGCCAATATGATCACCCAGGCTGGAATTGAACGTATTCTGACGCTTGATCTGCACGCAGCCCAGATTCAGGGCTTTTTCGATATTCCGGTAGATAACCTTTATGCTGCGCCGGTCTTCGCGCTGGATGTGAAGCATAATTTCCGGGGGCGGTTGCAGGATGTGACGATTGTTTCGCCCGATGTGGGCGGCGTTGCGCGCGCGCGTGAACTGGCCAAGCGGGTCGGCTGTGCCCTCGCGATCGTGGACAAGCGCCGCGAGAAGCCGGGCGAAGTGGCAGAAATGACCGTGATCGGCGATGTGAAGGGCAAGACCTGCATCATTGTCGATGACATTTGTGACACCGCAGGTACCTTGTGCAAAGCCGCCGAGGTGTTGATGGAGGCTGGCGCAACCGAAGTGCACAGCTACATCACGCATGGTGTGCTGTCTGGCCCTGCCGTTGGGCGGATCACCAATTCGGTCATGAAGTCGCTTGTCATCACCGACTCTATCGCACCGACCGAGGCGGTTCAGGCCGCACCGAATATTCGGATTGTTCCAACCGCGCCTATGTTTGCCCAAGGCATCCTGAACACATGGAAAGGGACATCGGTATCATCTTTGTTCGATACGGAAACGCTGATGCCGATCTATGAAGGGCTGTATAGCGAATAGGTGCGATTTTCTGGCTGACAAATCGGTCCTTTTCCGCCTTTTGTTGTCCTGTTATGTCCGGCACATGGCACGAGGTGCAGCGACCAGTGACAAATGTCAGCTTTCGGGACTATCCCGCCGCTCGGTTGTTCTCTGCGCGGAACAAAGGCCGAAGGCCGCCGCGCATCGCCGGGCCGCCCTCACGGCACGGCGATTTGGCTGCCCCAAGCGCTCAGATCAGATCCCGCAGGGACTTGGTCAGCATAAAGTGCTACAGATTCAACCATGGATCGCCGCACCGCGGCCCGACGCTGCGCGGCTTGTCGAAACCATCCTCCGTCCGAAACGCCCCCAACCTGACACCACATGCTTTCTGCAAGTTGGTTTAAATAGGCAGCTCTTAAGAAAACCGGAACGCAGCTTTACGCGGTTCTTGAGATATGGCGCAACGGGACGGCAAGCCGCGCACAAGGTCACTCATGTTCCTTTTGCTTCATTTCATCGCGGCGCATACGGTCTGCGCGTGGGAGGGACTCCAGCGGGTCAAAGTCATTGATATCCTTGCGTGACTTGTGCCGCTTGCTGTTCCAGCGCGACAAGCCCAACCACACCGCCAACCCGACAGACGCCCAGATCAACCCCTGCACGAAGATATGCAGCCCCGGCACGAAATATGTCACAAGCGCAACAGCCGCCGCGCCGATTGCAAAGCCCAAGGCGACATAGGCTGTGGTCATCATCTCCACGGCCAGCAGGGCGGCCGCAATCAGGCCCCAGATTATCCAGTCAGGCAAGGCGAACAGGTCCATCACTCACATCTCTTTCAGAATGGCAGCCGCTTCGCGGAAGGAATTTGACGGGCCACCCGGCAGCATGATCAGCTTCGCGTTATCCGACTTGGCCAATCCCTCCAATGCTTCGACCTGCATGCGTGCGGTCTGGAAGGTCAGGGCTTCGCGCGCGTTATCCCCTTCGAGAGAGGCCGAAATGGCACGGTTGGCCGAAGCATTGGCATCGGCAATCGCGCGGATGGCGTCGGCACGGCGCTGCGCCTCATATAGTTCTGCATCAGCGGCAAGCTCTGCTGCGCGGCGCTGTCCTTCGGCGCGGGTGATTGCCGCACGGCGTTCGCGTTCTGCGGCCAGCACCTCTGCCATGGCTTTCTGCGTAGTCTCGTTCAACTTTACATCGGTGATTTCTGACCGCGAGATGCGAATGCCGTATGTCTTGCCTGCATCTTCCAGCGCCTCAAGAAGCGCGACATTCAGCGAACCGCGATCCGATTGCACCGCGTCAAGTTCCACCTTGCCCAATTCCGAGCGCACCAGTGATTGAACCAACCCGATGACCAGTTCATCAATCCGGTTGACACGAAAGACCGCCGCTTCGGGATTGTCTATACGGTACACGACCAGAAGCTGCGCCCCGAACACAACGTTATCTGCCGAAACCACTTCCAGAGAGATATCGTTCAAAACCTGATCATTGACCGGCACTTTGGAATGCACCCGATCAAGGAATGGCACGATCACATTCACCCCGGCGTCCAGCGTTCGATGGTATGCGCCCAAGCGGGTGACGACATAGTTTTCTGATTGCGGCACGATCTTCAGGCCCAGAAGGACAACAAGCACCAGCACGACAACAAGTGCAAGAATAAGTTCCATGACCACCCCCAATAAAAATATGCCCGGATCATATGACAGATGGGGCGCGCTGCAAGGTTAAATCATGCGCTCTCTTCCGTGGCAACACGCCGTGAGAGAAGCATCAGGCCAAGGGCTGTGCCTGAACACAGGATCATCCCGAAGATCAAAGGCAAGGGCGTGCCGTCATAGGCCAGTGAAATCGGCACCGCAATCAGCACGGACCCGACTGTTGACAGCGACATGACCACCGAAGACCCGATCCCCGCCATATGCCCCAAGGGCTGCAAGGCGAGGGCGTTCAGATTTCCGAAAGTCAGCCCGATGGAAAAGAATGCCGTGCACATGAAGGCAAAGAACAGCGCAAAATCCCAAGGCGCGGGCAGGCCGCGACTTATCAGAACCAGAAACACCACCGAGACACTAGCTTGCCAGAAGAACGCATAAGTGGCGATCTTGCGCATACCCAGCCGCATGACAAGTTTTGCATTGGCCACGCTGGCGGTTCCAGCCACCAGCGCGGTTGCCGCGAACCAGAAGGGGAAGGTAGACGCGCGGTCATAGACATCTTCAAAGATCATCGGCAGGTTGGACAACCATGCAAACAGCGGCGCAAAAGCAAATGTCAGCGCCACGACATAGACCATCACCGCCGGATTTGTGAGAATTTCGACCAAGGCCGCGCCGATCACGCGCGGCCGCAACGCGCGGCGGCGGTCAGGCGGCAGCGATTCCGGCTGGCGGATCATCAGCCACAGGCCGGAAATCAGACCGAAGGCCACGAAAGAAAAGAAGATCATGCGCCAGCTTGACAGCCACATGATACCCGCCCCGATTGAAGGCGCGATTGCAGGCACCAGCACGAACAGGGTCATGATGATCGAGGTAACGCGCGCCATGGCGCGGCCCGAATACAGATCACGCACCATTGCCTGTG
Organism: Roseinatronobacter bogoriensis DSM 18756; assembly: GCF_004366635.1. GTDB lineage: Bacteria > Pseudomonadota > Alphaproteobacteria > Rhodobacterales > Rhodobacteraceae > Roseinatronobacter > Roseinatronobacter bogoriensis. Next base: position 74,719 of record NZ_SORN01000003.1, read on the forward strand.
CGACCACGCGCGGCGCTGCGGCCCCCAGCCCTTGCAAAAACCGCGCGGCCAGCAGCGACTCGATCGACCAGGCCTGCATCGCCAGAAACGCACCCGCCAGATAGACGGCAATCCCCACCAGCAAAACCGATTTACGCCCGAACGCATCCGAGACAGGCCCGCAGACCAGCGTGCCAAGGCCAAGACCGAAGACGAAGCTTGCAATCACCAACTGTCCGCGCGCGGGCGTGTCTGGCGACAATTCCAGCCCGATCGCGGGCAAGGCCGGTAACATGGCGTCAATGGAGAATGCGACCGTCGAGGTTAGCAGCGCCATCAGCGCGACAAATTCGCCAAATCGCAATGGCCGTGTGGGCGAAAAGGCCCCTCTCATCCGGGCATCCCCCGATTCAGGTCATCGATAACGTCTTGCCACAGCTTTGTGGGCTGTGCGCCCGATATGGCGTATTTTTGGTTGATAATGAAAAACGGCACCGCCTGAATGCCCCGGGCGCGCGCTGCGCGATCTGCTTCGCGCACCAGTTCACAATCGGCGTCACTGGCCAGCAGGCGCGCAACCATGTCACGCCCAAGCCCTGCCTGCGTTGCCAGTTCAAGCAAGACTTCATGACTGCCAATATCGCGCCCTTCGGTAAAATAGGCACGAAACAAGGCACTGACGATTGCGCCCTGCCGCCCTTCCAGCCCAGCCCAATGGATCAGCCGATGCGCTTCCAGCGTGTTGGGGGTCCGCGCAATGCCCGGAAGGTCGAATTCCAACCCGGCATCTTCTGCGGCCTCGATCACGGGTTGGTAGGCCTCAAGAATGCCCTGCTCTGCGCCGAATTTCAGCGACAGATACTCTTGCCGCGCCATCCCTTCAGCGGGCATGTCGGGGTTCAGCTGGAACGGATGCCAGCGTATCTCGAACGGGTGATCGGGGCGCGATTCCAGTGCGCGGCCAAGGCGTGTCTTGCCAATATAGCACCACGGACAAATCGGATCGGACCAGATATCAAGTGTAATCATGCCTGCGATACCTTGAAGCTGTCACGCAAGGCGCGGCGCGACAATTTGCCATTCGCGCCACGCGGCAGGCTTTCGCATCTGCGATAGAGGCGCGGTTGTTTGTAGCGCGCCAGCCTTTCGGCGGCAAAGGCTTGCAGCGCTTCCTCTTCCAGTAGTTCATCTGCGGTGTAGAAAGCGGCAATGACGCTGACCCCTTCGCGCACAGAGACTTCGGCGCAAGCAATGTCATGTATCGCCGGGTGGCTGACAAGCACGCGCTCCACCTCCAGCGGCGAGACGCGAAAGCCGCCCGCGTTCATCATGTCGTCATTGCGGCCCGTATACGAAATCGCATCGCTTTCTGCCATCTGGCCCCTGTCGCCGGTCACAAACCAGTCACCCAGCAAGGGCAGGGCGGGCGCACCGTCTTGCAGATAGCCTAGCATCAGCCCCGGATCGCTGCGATGGATCGCAAGCATCCCTTCTGCCCCGCGCGGGACGGGCGCGCCCTCGTCATCCAGAATAGCGACCTGCCGCCCCTGTTGCGGAAAGCCTGCGCTGCCAGCCGGGGCAGGGCGCGCCGGACTGGCCGAGATATAGGTCGAGCATTCGGACATGCCCAGCGCCTCGTAAATCTCGCGCCCTGTCGCATCTCGCCATGCGTTGCGCGTAATCTCCGGCAGTTTTTCACCCGCAGACAGGCCGTGACGCAGGCGCGGCAAATCCAGCGCGCGCCCATCTTTCAGAAGCTGACGATAGACACCGGGCACCGCAGCAAAGATGGTCGCATCAAACCGTTTGAGCATCAGGCCAAGCGGTGCACCTGCATCGGGGATCAGGGCTGTTGCACCGATGGCCCAAGGGTCCATCAACCCGGTGCCCAGAGTATATGTCCAGTTGAACGCACCGGCATGCAGCATTCGGTCATCTGGTGTCAGGCCATACCAGCCATCCCACATCATCCGCCGCGCCCAGATGGCCCGGTGTGCATGAACCACCGCGCGCGGGCTACCACCGCTGCCAGATGTATAAATAATGTATCCGGCGCGATCGGGGCTGCCCATATGCCAGTCACAGGGCGGCAGATCCTGCATGGCGTGCAATGCAGCCTGTCCGATTACAGGGGTTTCATAATCCGGCAGCGCCACCCCGTCCGCACCCAGCACCAGCGAAGGGGTCACTTCATGCGCGATGCGCGTGATCTCTCCCTGCGTGAGTTGTGTCGATGTTGGCACAGGTACTAGCCCCGCGGCGATGGCACCCAGATAAGCCACCGGAAAATCCACTGTATTGCCCAGCCGCATCAGGACCCGGTCACCGGGCTGCAACCCGGACTGCAACAAGCCCTGCCCGGTGCCGCGCACCGCAGCAATCAGGCGGGCATAGGACCACCGTTCTGCCCCGCTTGCGCGCAGGATTTGCAGCGCAATCTTGTCGGGGGTCGTAGCACCCGCAGACAGGACATAGTGCGCCATGTTAAAGGGCGCGGGGCATGGTTCGGGCGGTGTGGGGGCGGTTACGGACAACATGCGCATAGAGCTACGCGCGCGCCAAGACAGTTGCAAGCCCAAGCCGCCCCGCGTAAAGGACAAATCCATGACCAGAGCAGATGACCCAGGCGTTCTGAAAATCATGCGCAACAGCGGCACCGATGACGTGGCGCGGCCCATTGATCTGGCGCAGCGTGTGCGCGAATTGCGAAAGTCGCGCGGCTGGACATTGGAGCAGGCCGCCACGGCCGCTGGTCTGGCACGTTCGACGCTGTCGAAAATCGAAAACGGGCAGATGTCGCCAACCTATGACGCGCTGAAGAAACTGGCGCAGGGTCTGGAAATCACGGTGCCGCAACTGTTCACCCCGCCCGTGCAGCACCCCGCAAGCGGGCGCATGGCAGTAACACGGGCCGATGAAGGCACTGCGCAGCCGACCCCGACTTATGATCACAGGTTGCTGGCAGGTCAGCTTAGCCAAAAGAAGATGCTGCCTTATCAGGCGCGGGTCCGGGCGCGCGATATGGCCGATTTCGGCGGATGGGTTCGTCACGGGGGCGAAGAGTTCCTGTATGTCCTGACAGGCGAAATCCGACTGTACACCGAATTCTATGCCCCGATCGACATGCGGCGCGGTGACAGCGCATATTACGACGCCAGCATGGGCCATAACGTCATTTCGCTTTCGCGAGAGGATGCGCAGATTCTGTGGGTCACCTCTCTGGAGTGAACGTGTGTTCCTCACCTGATACAAGTTTCCCGATCCCGCGATGAGTGCAGCAGACAAAGCATAGGCGTACCCTTTCTGTTCTTGCCAAGCCCCGCGTTTTCAGCCACATGATCAGGTATAGCCAACAAAATAAACGCCACAACAAGGTGAAGGTCTGATCATGAAACTTAGCGTCATCCCAGCAGTTCTAATGACCTTGCTTGTCGCCGGTTGTGCGGGTGGCATCAGTGATCGCGCGGTGGTTAAAGGCGCTGGGGCCGAACTTCTGAAGCTTCGGGCAGGGCCGGGTCTGGGGTTCAACATTATTCTTGGTCTGCCAGATGGAACCGCCGTTTCACGCCGCGATTGCGTGACCGAAGTGGGGCAGCTCTGGTGCCGGGTTTCGCTGGTCGCGGCCCCAAGCATTACCGGATATGTCTCTGCCGATTACCTCTCAACGCCCTGAGGTCAGGCGCCGTTTTCGCACATGCTTGAACTGGTTCGAATTGGGCAGGCCCCTGTTTAAATTTGCGGGTCGCAATTTCACGCAGGCCGCCGGATAAAAGCATGCAGGCGGATGGCCTGCATGCTGTCGTTGCGGTTATTGCATCAGTTCGGTCCAGATCTGGGTGTGGATGTCATTGACCTCTTGCGGGCAGGACTGGCCCCAGCGCCCTGCCTCTGCCTGTTCGGCAGGTACATTGATCTCTGGCGCGTCGCGCATCTCTTCATCCATAAACTCTTCAGAGCCGGTGATCCCGTTCGAGTAGCGCGCAAAATTCGAGATGAGCGCCGCGATTTCGGGTTGCAAGACGAAGTTGATGAACTTCATTGCGTTTTCAGGGTTTGGCGCGTCTGCCAGCACGGCTGCGTTATCCATCCAGATCGGATAGCCGGTTGCAGGATAGCCATAGGCGAAATTGTCATTTTGCAACCGCACCCGCATGGATGCGCCGTTCCAGTAGATACCTGCCGCAAAGTCACCGGCAGCGTAGCTGTCGACGGCCCCGTAATCCAGCGCCAGCCAATGAGGTTTGGCAGACATCAGGCTATCGCGTACAGCGCGCAACACATCACGATCGGTCGTGCAGCGTTCGCCACCGTGATAGTAAATGGTCATCGCCATCACATCAGACATTTCTGGAATCACGTTGATCCGGCCCTGCAACTCGGCGGGCGGGTCGATAATCAGCTCAAAGTTATTCGGGTCACCGCTATAGACCGATGTATCCACGATCACGCCGGTTGTTCCCCAGGCCCAGGGAACCGTATATTCACGGCCCGGATCGAACGGCACATCTACCCATTGTGGTTCGATATTGCCCATATTGGTCACAATCTCGCGGTCAAGCGGCTGGATCAACCCTTCGGATACCCAAGTATCAATATAGGTGTCTGAAGGCACAACAATATCAAAGCCATGCCCGCCCTGACGAATACGCGCAAGCGCGGTGTCATTGCTATCGAAATCGGTCAATGTGACCTCAATGCCCGTTTCCGCAGTAAAACGTTCCAGAATTTCGGGGTGGGTGTAGTTGCCCCAGTTGTAAAGATTGACCACACCTTCAGCACTGGCCAGCGCTGTAGTTCCAAGCAAGGCCACACTGGCCCATCCAGCTATCATTTTCATTTTGTCGTCTCCCTGTGGTTGGTGGTAGAACCCTCAGCGCCCACGGGTGCGGGTGATGAGGAAGAATGCTGTCACAATCACCAGCGACAGCGCGAGAAACAGTGTGGCAATGGCATTCATTTCCGGTGTTACTGTCCGGCGAAGCTGACCAAGCATATATGTGGGTAGCGTATCCTGCCCTGCGGATTTCACAAATTCGGTAATCACCACTGTATCGAGCGAGATTACAAAGCCCAGCATGAACCCGGCCAGAATGCCCGGTATCATCAGAGGCAGCGTGATATACCGAAATGCCTGAATAGGGGATGCGTAAAGATCGGCCGCTGCCGCCTCTAATGCGTGATCAAGCGTTTCCAGCCTTGCGCGGATCGGCAGATAGGCAAAGGGAATGCAAAATGCCGTATGCGCCGCGACCAGATAGCCCATACCAGTATAGCCTGTCTGGACCTTGATCGCGGCCACGAAGATCAGAAGCGCGATGCCGGTTACAATTTCAGGCACCATCAGGGGTTGGTTGATCAGCGCATAAATCATGGTCTGGCCCGGAAAGCGCCCTACGCGGGTGGTCCCAAGGGCCGCCAATGTTGCAAGCGCTGTTGCAAGGCCCGAGGCAGTGACCGCCAACCACAGAGAGCGTAGCGACACATCGCGCACCTGCGTATTGTTAAACGCAGCTTGATACCATTGCAGCGAAAACCCTTCCCAGCGCGACTGCGAAACGCCTTCATTGAAAGAGAAAACCACCAGGATGATGATGGGCAGATACAGCATGACAAAGGTCACGATGGCGATCAGCCCAAAGCCGGGCAGTTGGGTTATCGAAAAGCGCGCTTTAGCCACGACGCACCTCATCATTCCGGCCAACGACGCGAAGGTAGAAGATCAGCGCACCCACAACAACGACCAGCATCAGCAGCGCCAGCGCCGCGCCTAGGGGCCAATTCCGGCCCTGCCCGAATTGCAGTGCGATCAGGTTGCCCAGCATCATTGTCCGCCCCCCTCCCAGAATACGCGGTGTTACATAGGCACCAATTGCAGGGATGAAGACGAGGATGGACCCAGCAATGAAGCCCGGTTTCACTTGTGGCAGGATGACATGCCACAGCACATTCAACCGGCTGGCATAAAGGTCATATCCCGCCTCGACCAAGCTGAAATCCATCTTTTCCATTGCGGCGTATAGCGGCAACACCATCAGCGGCAAAAACACATAAGCCATGCCCAGAAGCACCGCAAATTCGGTGAACATCATCTGGATGGGGCTGTCGATCACCCCTGTCCACATCAACACTGCATTGATCGTGCCGTTGTTGCGGATCATTTCCTGAATGGCGAATGTGCGGATCAGCAGATTGGTCCAGAAGGGGATTGTGATCAGAAACAACCAGATGGTCCGCGTGTGGCGCGGGCGGGTCGCAATGAACCAGGCGGTCGGAAAGCCCAGAAAAGCGCAGATGAACGTGGTTTGCAATGACAGCCAGATCGAGCGCCAGAAAACTTGCAGATGCGCAGTGTTCCATTCGACAAGATCGGGTTCAAAAATGTCACGTCGGAAAAATACCCGGAACCACGCATCCAGTGTGAATTCCCAACTGACACCGCCCATATTGCCCGGACTGAGGAAAGAATAGACCGCCACGATCAGCAAGGGGCCGGACGCCGCCAGAAGCAGAACAATCAACGCCGGAGTGCAAAGCAGCCATTTCCAACCATGCCCGCGCATCGCTTAATCCTCCAGCACGCGCAACGCGCCGGGCGCGAAGGAAAGGCCAAGCTTGGCCCCCGGTGCGGGGGCTGGCTGGTCGGGGCGGTTCTGACGGCGCAGCACGAAACCTTGCGCGTCATCCAGCAAAAGATGCAGATGGGTGTCCGTGCCAAAAAAGGTGGCAGCTTCGACAACGGCTTGCATGTCGCCCTGTCCTGCTGCGGTAGGCTCTGCCTGCTCTGGTCGGATCACGGCGGTGACACGCGCGCCGACAGGTGGGCTGATGCTGTTGGGCAGGCGCGCGGATGCCTGCTTGCCGCCGGGCAGTTCCAATACCGCTTCGCCGTTTTCTATGCCCTTCACACGCAAGGTCAGAAAGTTCGTATCGCCGATAAAATCAGCCACGAACCGATTGACGGGCGCGTTATAGATATCCTCTGGCGGCCCAAGCTGCAGGATTTCGCCCGCCGACATGACAGCGATCCGGTCCGACATGGTCAGCGCTTCTTCCTGATCATGGGTTACAAAAACAAAGGTGATGCCCGTCTCTGACTGTAGGCGTTTAAGCTCGCTTTGCATTTCCTTGCGCAACTTCAGGTCAAGCGCGCTGAGCGGTTCATCAAGCAACAACACGCGCGGACGCGGTGCGAGCGCACGCGCAAGGGCGACGCGTTGTTGTTGCCCGCCTGAAATTTCTGATGGCAGTCGGTCGGCCATCGCTTCCATGCGCACAAGCTGCAACATCTCGGCCACGGTTGCCTTGATTTCGGACTTCGGCTTGCCCAGCATTTTCAGCCCGAAGCCGATGTTATCCGCAACGCTCATATGCGGAAACAAGGCATAGGATTGAAACACCGTATTGATAGGGCGTTTGCTGGGGCCAAGCCCGGTCACGTCCTTGCCATTGACCTTCAATACGCCCGTGCTGGGTTCCTCGAAACCCGCGATGATACGCAAGAGTGTGGTCTTGCCGCACCCGGAAGGGCCAAGCAGCGTAAAGAATTCGCCACTGCCGATGCTCAGGTCGATATCGCTAAGCGCATGGAATGCAGAAGCACCTTGCCCAAAGGACTTGTTCAACCCGGTGATTTCGATTTCCTGCCGCACGTTATTACTGTCCTTTTCATGGCCCCGCAGGGTCAGAATGCACTTTCCTTTTCCCAGACAATCTGACCACCACAAATGGTCATCTCGACCTGCATCGTGCCGATTTCCTCTGGTGTCGCCGCCTCTATATCCCCGCCAAGGATAACCAGATCGGCCAGATACCCGGGGCGCAGCTGCCCCTTGCGGGTTTCGCTATGCGTCGCAATGGCCCCACCGGTCGTATATGCCGCCAGTATATCATGCAGGCTCAGGCGTTCATCAGATGCCCCCTCATAAACCGGGCGCTGCAAGGCGGATTGGATGCCACGCAACGGGTTCAGGTCGGCAACCGGCCAGTCACTGGCAAAGGCCAGTGGAACGCCCGCTTCTGCAAGGCTTTTGTGCAGATAGGCATCCCCCCAGCGGTGCTGACCGATCTTGTTCATGGTCGGCTGCAAAGGAAAGTCACTTGCCCCGGGGGCGTGGATAGGCTGGATCGAGGCGACAACGCCAAGATCTTTCAGCCGCGCAATGTCGCCTTGGTCGATCAGTTCAATATGCTCGATCCTGTGGCGGGAATCGCGCGGGCCATTTACCTGTCGTGCGCTTTCATACCCATCCAGAACCCGACGCACGGCACCATCGCCAATCGCATGGACCGCAATCTGAAGGCCGCACCGGTCCGCCTCTGTGGCGATGGCGGCAAACTCGGATTTCGACCAAAGCGGCTCCCCTCGCCAGCCGGGCTGGTCGGGGTAGTCATTGATCATGACAGCCGTTCCGCTGTCGATAACGCCATCCATGAACAGCTTTACGAAACCCGAAGACAGCCAGTCGTCGTTATATTGTTGCGCCATCTCGCTGGCGATTTCCAGATCGGCCAGTGTGCTGCCGCTGGCATAGTGAAACGGCACCTTTACCCGCGCGGTCAGCCGCCCGTCACGGCGCAAACGGTCCAGAATGCGCAAGGTGTAGGGGTTGCCATCCATATTTATCAGGCTGGTCAGCCCAAGCCTTGCACAATGCGCAAGCCCTTTGGCCATAATCTCGCAATCTGCCGCGAATTCTTCGTCGCTCGGGTATGGGTCAGGGTCTTTGCCTGTGGCCAGTCCGGCCATGATCCGGTGCGCGCCGGCCAATGCAAGCACAGGGGCCTTGGCCTGAAATTCCCGCAACTCTCCTGTGGCCAGCCCGTCATTGCCCATGACGATTTCATTGCCGCGCCCAAGACTGCGCCCTTCCAATATGCCCGCTCGTTCAAGTGCCAGCGTATTGGCCCATGCCGTGTGATGATCGGCCGCAAGGACGCAGACAGGGCGGTCGGGCAGAATTGCGTCCAGATCCTGCCGCGTCAATGAGCGGCCCACAACATCGTAATCGCACCCTTGCCCAAGAATTACAGGTAAATCCGGATGGCTTGTGGCATAGTCGCGCAAAGCTTGGGACAGTGCATCAAAACCCACCACCCCAAGCAGTTGCAAATGGTCCAGCTCTCCTGCGCCAACGAAAAGATGCAGGTGACTTTCAATAAAGCCGGGCAGAACCGTGCGGCCTTGGGCATTGATCACGCGCGTCCCGGTGTCGGCCAGTGCCATTATTTCGGCATCTTCGCCAATGGCGGTTACTTTGCCTGCGGCCAAGGCAATGGCGCTGGCCCGTGTCCGATCAGGATCCATTGCCAGCACGCGGGCATTCACAATCACAGTATCTGACCTAGTCACGCACGCCCCCGCCAAGCAAACAAATATTTTGATCAAATCATAAACAGGTGGTTGCTGGCTTGTCTATGGTTTTGCTTCACTGCGATGAAAGAGTTTGATTCCGCGCAAAGAAATTAGGCCATAGTGGCTGGGGGCCACGTGGTTGACTGGGCCATCAGTGCTTGTCTGCTGTATAAGTCTGGCCGCGATCCTGACCCGGCTCTCTCAGGAAACCTTGCCGCGTGCGGCTGCGATGACTGCGTCACATGTCAAGGCACGAAGTTTGTGTTGACCGGGTTCCGAGAATAGCGACTTGTCGAAGCTGATCCCGAAGCTGAAACGATTCGAGATATTGAAAAAGCACGCAGCGCTGATCAGCCAGTGCAGCTCATGCGGGGACACGTCGGGCCGGATGCTGCCGTCTTTCTGACCGCGTGCGCAAATATCTTCAATGCGCTCGATCGCGCTGGCATTCACGCGCGCAATAAGTGACGATTCTGAAAGATGGCGTCCTTTATGGACATTCTCAATCATGACCAGCCGAATGAAAACTTCGTTTGCGCGGTGGTGGTCGAAGGTGAATTCGACCAGCCTGCGCAACGCGTCAAGGGGCGCAAGCGAGGTCAGGTCAAGCGCTGCTTCTTCGCTGCGTACTTTGCGATAGGCTTCTTCAAGTACCTGCCGGTAAAGCGATTCCTTATCACCAAAATAGTAATAGATCATACGCTTGGATGTGCGCGTCCGGGCTGCGATTTCGTCCACGCGCGCACCTGTCAGGCCATGCTCGGCAAATTCCTCTGCCGCCGCAGCAAGGATATTCGCCTGCACGGCCTCTGGGTCTTGCTTCCATTTTTTTCGCGTCTGTGTGTCGGTCATCAGGGCAAGGCCACTCAGGTATACCAGCGTCACCTTTGCATAATGTACCGAATAGTTAAAAGCAATTGACATAATTAACCAGATGGTTCATTCCGTGTCTCAGGGAGCGGGGGGGACGATTCGCAAAATGGACACGCAAGCAGGCACCAAGGCGTCTTTGCTGATAGGCTTGATCGGCGCAGGCATTGCGGGCTCGCGCACTCCGGCAATGCACGAGGCTGCTGCGCGCGCGCTGGGCTTGCCGCTTGTCTATCGCCGGATTGATCTGAACACACATGCGCCAATCCCATTGCCCGACCTGCTGTCGCAACTGGAGTGGATGGGGTTTGACGGGCTGAACATAACCTACCCGTGCAAGCAGGAAATCTTGCCGCTGATGGACGAGTTGTCGCAGAACGCCCAAGGCGTCAGCGCTGTGAACACGGTGGTTTTTCGTAACGGGCGCAGGCTGGGCCATAACACCGATATATGGGGCTTTGCCGAAGCGTTCCGGCGGGACTTGTCAGGTGTTCAACACCGCGCCGTTTTGCAACTGGGCGCGGGCGGCGCAGGGGCTGCGACCGCCTTTGCGCTACTGGGGCAGGGCGTGATAGACCTGCGCATATATGACCCCATGGCGGACCGCAGCGCCGCCCTCGCGGCGCAACTGTCCAGCCAGTATGACCCGGCGCGCATAAGCGTCGTCACGGACCCTGCACAGGCGGCGATGGGCTGTGATGGCATTGTCAACGCATCCCCTGTCGGCATGGAAAAACTGCCCGGTTTGCCGATGCCTGTGGAGGCATTGCCCGTCGGCGCGTGGGTCGCGGATATCATCTATTTCCCAATGCAGACCGCTTTCATCACAGCGGCGAAAGAACGCGGCAGCAGGGTTATGAACGGGGCCGGAATGGCACTTTGGCAAGCGGTGCGCGCCTTTTCGCTGTTCACGGATCTTGACCCCGATCCCGATGCAATGCGCGCAGCTTTTAACGCCGCGCTGCCCGCACCCACCGTGCAACCCGCGCGAATGATTTCCTGATAACGCAAAAGGGAGGACACCATGCGTTCCATTACTTCAACCTCATTAGCAGCACTTGTGCTTGGCCTTGGGTTAAGCGCTGCAAGCGCTCAGACAATCCGCTTTGGCCATGTGGACCCGGCTGAATGGACATCCTCCAAGAAAGGTGCTGCCGCCGAAGTCTTCAAAATGCTGGTTGAGGGAGAGTCTGATCTGACGGTCGAGTTATTTCCGGCCGGCTCGCTTGGCAATGAAAACGAATTGATTGAACAGGCACAAGAAGGGCTGACGCAAGTCGTCATGGTTTCCGGCGCGATGAGCCGGGTATGTCGTGCGGCACAAGTTCTTGATGTGCCATTCACCTTTGCCGATGCCACTGTCGCATGGTCGGTTCTGGATGGGCCATTCGGCGACGAACTGGCCGAACATTGCCTTGAAGAATCCGGCCTGCGCACGCTGGCTTATGGTGAGACGGGCGTGCGGCACTTCACCAACAACACCCGCGAAGTGCGCAACCCTTCCGATATGGAAGGCCTGAAATTCCGCGTTCAGCCGATCCCGCTTTATGTCGAAATGGTCAATGCGCTGGGTGCCGAACCTACGCCCGTTCCGTGGACCGAGGTGCCGAATGCCCTGGCCACCGGCCTAGTTGACGGGCAGGAAAACCCCGTCGGGGTTATCTATGGCAACAACCTGCACCAGTTGCAAAAGCACCTGACGCTTTCAGGCCATGTCTATGCCACAGATTTTCTGGTCATCAATGACGAGTTCTTCCAGTCTCTGAGTGAACAAGAGCAGGCGGTTGTCGCACGCGCGGCGACGGTTGCCGGGACAGTTGGCCGCGCGATCCAGCAGTTCAATTCGGCACAGGGGCTGAGTGCGATGGCCAGCGAAGGTGTCACGGTCTATGCCCCGACCGCCGAAGAGCTTGGTCAGTTCCGTGAGCTGGCGCAACCGGCTGTTCTGGAATGGCTGCGCGAAGAGTTGGGCGATGATGCCGAATGGATCGACCGGCTACAGGCTGCACTTGATAGCTGATCGTCATTTCTGGCGCGCGCATCCGCTGCGCGCGCCTGTTTTGTCAACCTGAAAGGCACCAAGCAATGCTGGAGCGTTTGCACAGATATCTGAGCGCCGCCTTTGCCTTTGGCGCGGGCCTCTGCATGGCTGGCATATTTGCGATTGTCCTGGTCAATTCGCTGCGCCGCTACTTTCTTGGCCGGTCCTGGCCCTGGGGCGAGGAATTGCCCGTCTATCTGGCAATCTATGGTGTCATGTTCGGTATTGCCCTTGCAACAATGCAAGAGCGCCACATCGCCTTCAGGGTGCTGACGGATTTTCTGAAGCCGGGATTGCAGCGCATTGCTGCGTTGATCGTCGATCTGATGACACTCGTCGTGGGTATTTTGCTGGCGCGATCCGGCTTGATGCTGATCGAAAGTCGCGGCGGGCGTGATGCATCCGGGCTGGTCACGACCATGCGCGGCCTCTCACGCGAATATGACATGGCCTGGATCGCAACACTCGGCACTTTGGGCCCGTGGCAGTTCGCCCTTGTCCTTGGTGGGGGCATGTTGGCGCTGGCGGCATTTGTCCAGCTTTTGCGGCGCCTGTTCGCACCGCTGCCCGTGGTGACGCCATGAGCATTTTCATTCTCATCCTCGGGCTGGTTCTGGGCGCGCCCATCGCCTTTGCGATCTTGCTATCACTTGGCATCTTCATGGAATTTGCCCCTGCTCCCTATCACGCACGCATTGTCGCGGCAGAGGTGTTTCGTGGCCTGAATTCATTTCCGCTTCTGGCGATCCCGCTTTTCATTCTGGCGGGCGAGGTAATGAATGCTTCGGGCATCACGCATCGGATCATTGCATTTTCCATTGTCATCGTCGGCAGGCTGCGCGCGGGGCTGGCACTGGTCAATATCTGGGCCAGTGTTGTCTTTGCTGGGCTGTCGGGATCGGCCATTGCAGACACATCTGCCATCGGTCGGGTGTTCGTGCCCGAAATGGAAAAAGCCGGCTACCCGCGCGATTTTGCCGCCGCGCTAACTGCCGCAAGCTCGGTGATCGGGCCGATTATTCCGCCATCCATTCCCGTCATCATATACGCGCTGACAGTAACCGGGGTTTCGGTACCCGCCCTGTTTCTGGGCGGTGTCGGCCCCGGCATTCTGCTGGCGATAGCGCTTTCGGCCTATGTTATGCTGACGATCCGCCGCATCCGCCCTGGTGCTGCCACCGACCGCGCGGCCTATGATGCGATCCCGGCCAAGTTCGGCGCCATCCTTGGCGGGTTTTTACCGCTGATGATGCCGGTTTTCGTTGTCGGGTCGATCATCCTTGGCGTGGTCACCCCGACCGAGGCGGCCGCCTTTGCCGTGGGTTATGCGCTGGTTCTGGGCGGGCTGATCTACCGCGAGGTCAACTGGCGCGATCTGCCGCGCATCTTCTCGGAATCGATGCGCGACAGCGCTGTGATCCTGATCATCATGGCGGCTGTTTCGGCAGGCAACTGGCTGCTGACCTATAACCGCATCCCCAACATGCTGACCGATTGGGTGATGGGCAATATCGACAGCACCACTGTGTTCCTGCTGATGGTGATCGTTCTCTTTCTGGTCGTGGGGCTGTTCCTTGAAGGGATTGCCGCGATGCTGGTGCTGGTGCCGATCCTGCACCCGATTGCGGTCAGCATGGGGGTCGATCCCACGCATTTCGGCATTATCGTGATCTTCAACCTGATGATCGGTCTGATCACGCCGCCCCTCGGGTTATGCCTGTTCGTGGCCGAGGGCGTGGCCAAGGTCGGAATGGGTCCGCTGATCAAGCGCATCATGCCCTTCTTTCTGGTCGAGGTGCTGGTGCTTTTCATCATCACTTTCGTGCCGCAGACCGTCACCTTCCTGCCGCGCGCCCTGGGGTTCTGAGCATGCAATTTTCCGGCGATATCCTGATCGAAGACGAGTTTCTGCGCGACGGCTTGCAGAATGAGGAGCGGATTTTCACGCTTGCCGAAAAGCTGGAGTTTCTGGCCGCGCTGGAAGCTGCTGGCCTGCGGCGTATTCAGGTCGGCAGTTTCGTGCATCCGAAATGGGTGCCGCAAATGGCCGACACGGATGCGCTTTGCGAAGCGATGCCACGCAACGAGGGCGTGACCTATACAGCGCTGGTTCTGAACGGCGCGGGGCTGGACCGCGCGCTGGCCGTGGGGCTGGGGCATCTGTCGATCTCGATCTCGGCCTCGGAGACGCATTCACGCAAGAACACCAATCGCAGCGTCGATGAGGGGCGCGCGGCTATCACACCCGTGATCGAGCGCGCTCTGTCCGAAGGGGTCACTGTGCGTGCAGGCATTCAATCCGCCCTTGGCTGCGGGTTCGAGGGGCGCATCGACCCTGCCCGCGTGATCGCCATCGCCCGCGAATTTGCGGCCCTCGGGGTGCAGGAAATCAACATCGCCGACACGGCTGGTCTCGCCAATCCGGTGCAGGTCTTTGACCTCTGCCGCAAGCTGCAAGATGCCATCGGGCCAGATGTGGCGCTGTCGCTGCATCTGCATGACACGCGCGGGCTGGGGCTGGCGAATATGCTCGCCGGTCTGCAAGCGGGCGTGCGGATTTTTGACGCGGCCATGGGGGGGCTTGGTGGCTGTCCGTTTGTGCCCGAGGCCACTGGCAATGTCGCCACCGAAGATCTGGCCTTCGCCTGCGAAGAAATGGGGCTGGCCACGGGCATCGACTGGCAAAAGCTGCGCGCGCCCGTTGCGCGGGCCGAGGCGCTTCTGGGCCGCGCGTTGCCCGCCCGCCAAAGCCATGTCCCAAGCCCCCCTTGGCTGAGGGAGGTCGCATGAGCCATCCCTATGCCCTCTCTTATCTGACCGTTCCCGGCGTGACCCCGCCCGAACAGACCTATATGGCGGCGCGCACAGGCTACGATCTGGTCAGCTACCGGCTGTTTCATCTGGGCGTTGCGGGCGAGCCGGACATCAACCCGACCGATCCGCAAATCATCCGCGAAACCAAACGCGCTTTGGCGGAAACGGGCCTGAAATGCTTCGATATCGAGCTGATGCGCATCCTGCGCGGGCTTGATCCGCGTGACTTCCTGCCTGCTTTCGAGGCGGGCGCAGAGCTGGGCGCCAGCCAGGTGATCTGTTCCGCCTGGACTGATGTGCGCAATGACCGCAAGTTCATCGTCGAAACTTTCGCCGAAATCTGTGATCTGGCCGCGCCGTTTGGCCTGAGTGTCAATCTGGAATTCCCGGCCTTTTCACGGCTGACCACGCTGGAAGAAGTGATCGACATTCTGGAACGCACCGGGCGGCGCAATCAAGGCGTGCTGGTCGATACGCTTTACATGCATTTCAACAAGGCCCCGCTGCTGGCGCTGGAACGCGTGCCGCCGGAATGGATCAATTTCCTGCATATCTGCGATGCGGATGATCTGGCCTATACGCGCGACGCCATGATCCAGACCGCCCGCGATGCCCGCCTCTATCCCGGCGAAGGGGCCATCGACTTTTGGGCGGTCAATTACCTGTTTCCCGACCTCCCGCTCTCGATCGAATTGCCGCATGCCAAGCGCATCGCGGAATTCGGGCCAGAGCAACATGCGCTAAATTGCCTGATCGCGGCCAAATCCGTGTTCGAGGGCGAGGACGCGCTTCAATCCACGGCGGCACGATGAGGACCGCAACACAGGAGAACTGACCAAATGGCCAGAGAACTGACAGAGGCAGAGACCGCCACGGTCGATGCCATGATAGCGCGTGCGCGCGCGGCAATGGACGAGATCAAGGATTACGATCAGGCGCAGGTCGACCGTCTGGCGCAGGCGCTTGGCTGGGCCTGCGGCAATGAGACGACCTTTCTGCGCATTGCGCAAATGGGTGTCGATGAGAGCGGTATTGGCGACCGGGCAGGGCGTGCAGGCAAGCGCTTCAAGATCCTTGGCGTGTTGCGAGATGCGCTGCGCGGCAAATCCGTGGGCGTGATCGAGCAAGACCCTGAAAAGGGCCTGACCAAGATCGCCAAACCCGCAGGCGTGATTGCGAGCCTGATCCCGACCACGAACCCCGAACTGACGCCCCCGGTGACGGGTATCTATGCGATCAAATGCAAGGACGCGGTGATCTTCTCGCCCCATCCGCGCGCGCGCCAGACCACATTCGAGATGGTGCGCGTCATGCGCGAGACGCTGGCCAAACTCGGCGCGCCGCGTGATCTGTTTCAATGTGTCGAACACCCCTCGATCCCGATGACCGAATACCTGATGTCGCAGGCTGATCTGACCATGGCCACAGGCGGCAAGCCGATGGTGCAGGCGGCCTATTCCAGCGGTAAACCCGCCTATGGCGTGGGCGCGGGCAATGCGACGATGGTGATTGACGAGGACGCTGATATCACTGAGGCGGCGCTGAATTCGCGCTTGTCCAAGACCTCGGATTTCGGGTCGGGCTGTTCGGCGGATGGCAATCTGGTCATCCATGCCAAAATCTATGACGCCATGCGCGCGGCCCTGATCGCTGAGGGCGGCTATCTCTGCTCGCCCGAGGAAAAGGCGCTGCTGGCCAAGGCGCTGTGGAAAGACGATGGCAGCCGCCGCGTCGAAACTGTCGCAATCGCCGCCCAGGCCATCGCGGAGTTCGCGGGCTTCATCATTCCAGATGACCGCAAGTTCATCATGGTCGAGCAAGACGAGATCGGGCGCGAACACAAGTTTTCCGGCGAAAAGCTCTGTGTCGTCATGGCGCTCTATCGCGCGGCGGATTTCGACGATGCGCTGGCCAAGGTCCGCGCTATCTACGAGGTGGGCGGCAAGGGCCATAGCTGCGGGATTTATTCCTTCAACGAGGACCACATTCTGCGCCATGCGATGAATGCGCCTGTCAGCCGGGTGATGGTGCGTCAGCCGCAATCCAAGGCCAATGCGGGCAGTTTCTCGAACGGGATGCCGATGACCTCCAGCCTTGGTTGCGGCATCTGGGGCGGCAATATCACGAACGAGAATGTCAGCCTGAAACACTACATGAATGTCACATGGGTCGCGCGGCCCATCCCCGAAGACCGCCCCTCGGATGCGGAACTTTTTGGCGAATTCTACAACACAGAGGTGATGTGATGGATGGTGCATTTCGCTCCGGCAAGACCGACCTGATGGCCCCGCAACTGGTCCGCTATCTCGAAGCGCGCGGTGTGCGCCACATTTTCGGGCTGTGCGGCCATACCAATATCGCCGTGCTTTCTGCGATGGCCAATACCAGTCTGCGCTTCATCAATGTCCGCCATGAACAGATCAGCGCCCATGCCGCCGATGGTTATGCGCGTGTCACAGGGCGGGCGTCGGTGCTGTTGTCGCATCTCTCGCCCGGTCTGACCAATGCGGCCACGGGCGTGGCCAATGCGGCGCTCGATTGCATCCCCATGGTGGTGATCGCGGGCGATGTGCCCAGCTACTATTACGGCAAACACCCGCATCAGGAAGTGAACCTGCATGCCGATGCCAGCCAGTATGAAATTTACCGCCCCTTCGTGAAACGCGCATGGCGCGTGGACACGCCTGACCTGCTGCCGGAGATCCTGGAAAAAGCCTTCACGCTGGCCGAATCTGGTCAGCCCGGCCCGGTTCTGGTCAATGTGCCGATGGATTTCTTCTCGGCGCAGATTGATGTGGCGCTTTGGGACCGGGTCAGCGGCGGGCCACGCGCTCTGGCCAAACCGTCGCTCGATGACGAGACCGCGCGCCAGATCGTGGCGCATCTGGCCGATGCAAAAGCGCCGGTCATTCATGTGGGCGGCGGCATTGCGCTGGCCCAAGCCTATGATGAATTGCGCGCTTTCGTCGATCACATGCAAATTCCGGTCAGCCATTCGCTGATGGGCAAGGGCGTGCTGGCCGATGATCACCCGCTGACTCTCGGCATGACCGGGTTCTGGGGGATGAAATTCACCAATGAAACCACGCTTGCCGCAGATTGGATTCTGGCGCTGGGGACGCGGTTCAAGGAGGCCGATTGTTCCAGCTGGTATCCGGGCTACACGTTCAACATTGGCGGCGATGGGTCAAAACTCATCCATATCGACATTGAACCGCAGGAAATCGGGCGCAACTACCCTGCCGAAATCGGGGCCGTGGCCGATCTGAAAGCCGCGTTGCGCGTGCTGACCCGTGTCGCGCGCGAAATGCTGCCACAGGGCCGCAAGACGCCGGGTCTGGCCGAGAAAATCGCTGCCGAGCGCGCGGAATTCGCGGCGCAGAATATCGAGATGCAAAGCTCTGACGCATTTCCGATGATGCCTGAGCGCATCCTCGCGGATTTGCGCGCCGCGATGCCCGATGACGCCATCCTGACCTCGGATGTGGGCTGGAACAAGAATGGCGTGGCGCAGCAATTCGACATTCTGACCCCCGGCTCGATCCTGATCCCCGGCGGCTTTGCCACCATGGGCTTCGGCCCGCCTGCGGCTGTGGGCGCCAAGATCGCAGCACCCGAGCGCGTTGTCATCAGTCTGGTGGGCGATGGCGGCTTCGGGCAGAACCCGGCAGTTCTGGCCACGGCCGTTGCCGAAAACGCCCCTGTGATCTGGGTCATCATGAACAACAATGCCTATGGCACCATCGCCGGGCTGCAAAAAGCCAATTACGGCCTGACCCATGGCACCACCTTTCCACGCGCCGCTGATGGCACCGAGCAGACGCCAGACTACGCAGCGATTGCGCGGGCTTATGGCTGCGATGGGGTTCGTATTCGCAGCGCGGCCGAGTTCCGGCCCGCACTAGAAGCCGCGATCGCAAGTGGCAGACCAACGGTCATAGATGTCGCGATGATCAATAACCCGACACCAACTTCGGGGCACTGGAACATTCTGGATATCTATTCGCCCGATGGTACGGGCGGACATGCGACCACCGACTGATCTGCGACTACCGGAGTATGCGCCATGAAAACCTCGATCTCGTCACTTTCTGTTTCTGATACGCTGGAAGACAAGCTTGCCGCCTTTGCAGCAGCAGGTTTTGACGGGATCGAGATTTCCGAGCAGGATTTCGCAGTGCAGGGAAGTACGCCAAGCGAAATAGGCAAGCTTGTGCGTGACCACGGGCTGGACGTGACACTGTTTCAGACCACGCTGGCCCTGCCGGGAATGCCAGACCGCGCGCGTGCCCTGACGCAACTGGAACGCCGCCTTGATATAATCTCCGCGCTGGATGCCCCACTGTTGCTCCTCAAGGCGCCATCCGACCCCCAAAGCCTTGGCGGTATTGACCGTATGGCCGATGATCTGCGCAATGCCGCCGAACGCGCCGCAGCGCGGGGTTTGCGTATCGGCTTTGAGCCGCGCGCTCAGGCGCGCCACATCAACGA
The DNA here is from genome assembly GCF_004366635.1 of Roseinatronobacter bogoriensis DSM 18756. Lineage (GTDB taxonomy): Bacteria > Pseudomonadota > Alphaproteobacteria > Rhodobacterales > Rhodobacteraceae > Roseinatronobacter > Roseinatronobacter bogoriensis. The sequence continues at coordinate 94,266 of NZ_SORN01000003.1, forward strand.
CTACCGTGATGCGTGGGAAATCGTTCGCCGCGCCGACCATTCTGCGCTGGGTCTGGTTCTGGACAGCTTTCATGTTCTGGCCCGCGGCCTGTCGCCTGAAGGCATCCGGGCCATTCCCGCTGAACGGATTTTTCACGTTCAGATGGCCGATGCACCCGCAGTCGAGATGGACCTTGATTTCAAGTCGCGCGGATTTCGTCAGTTGCCGGGTGAAGGTGATTTGCCGTTGCTGACATTTCTGCGCGCTGTGCTTGCAACCGGGTATAGCGGCGCACTGGGGCTAGATCTGCGACAGGACAGGTCACGCCCCAGCACGCGCAACCTTGCACTTGACGGATATCGCGCGCTGGTCACCCTGGCGGATGCAGCCCGGCGCGCGGAACCCAGCCTGAACTTGAACCTGCCAGCATTTCCGCCCCCGTCGCGGGTCGAGGATGTGGCCTTTGTGGAATTCACCGCTAATGAAGATCAGGCGCGCTCACTTGGTCACATGTTATCTTGTCTTGGCTTCGCGCCTGTTGCGAAACACAAATCCCGTCAGGTTGCGCTATGGCAGCAAAATGACATTCGGATCGTGGTGAATTCAGAACCAACGGGCTACGCGCATTCTGCACAGGTCATGCATGGTACAAGCATTTGCGATATTGGTCTGACAGTGCCTGACGCCGAGGCCGCCGCCCGTCGTGCAGAAGCGCTGGGCGCAAGGCGCTTTCACCAGACACGCCACCCTGATGAAATGAATATCCCTGCGGTTCGTGGCGTCGGGGGGTCGGTGCTGCATTTTCTGGACCGCAAAAGCGATCTGCGCCGCGTCTGGAAACGCGAATTCGTGCCCTTGCCGCAGGTGACAGGGGTAAAGCAGGCAGGGCTACGGCGCATCGACCACCTTGCCCAGGTCATGCAATTGAATGAGTTGCCGGGCTGGGCCCAGTTCTATGCCGCACTGTTCGATGTTGACAAGGCGTCAGAGACACGCGTTGCAGATGCGGGCGGGCCGGTAAGGTCGCGGGCGCTGCAAACAGAAGATGGCAGTTTCAGACTGACGATGAATGGCGTTGACACGCATCGCACCTTTGCGGGGCGGTTCCTGTCAGACAGCTATGGCGCCTCTGTCCAGCATATTGCGTTTCATACCGATGATATTTTTGAAACAGCGCGTGTGCTTGCAACAACGCGCTTCACTGCCCTGCCAATTCCCCAATCCTATTATGAGGATCTGGCCAGCGCTTTCGACCTGTCCGATAGTTTTGTCGCTGATCTTGTTGCGGCCAATATTCTCTATGATCGTGACCCGCTAGGAGGCGAGTTCTTTCAGCTTTACTCTATGCCACATGGCGACGGGTTCTTCTTTGAAATCGTGTCGCGCAAGAGTGGCTATAACGGCTATGGTGCCCGCAACGCGCCCTACCGGACAGCGGCATTCAAGCGGTTGTCAACACGATAGGCAGGCCGATTGGCGTCCGGCTTCTGACGAAAGAGGTGCAGTGAAAGTTTTGAGGGCGTTGCGGACGGTGGATGGTTTCGACAAGCCGCGCATCGCCGGGCCGCCCCACGGCACGGCGATGCGCGGCGGCCTTCGGCCTTGATTCCGCGCAACCGAATGACGGCAAAGTCCCCCAAAGCGAACCTGAGACATTCATGGCCCCCTTTTTCAGAAAGCCAAATAGACAATCTGGCGCGTGGTGCATCGCAGCCAGGCGGCAAGACTAGTTTCAGGCCACCCGCGCGCCCTTGACCCAAACCTCTTTCAGCATGGGTACCGACCCGGGTAGCGCCACGCGGATCAGATCCGCGCGCAGCCCTATGCGCAGCGCGCCCCTGTCAGCAAGCCCAACTGCACGCGCCGGTGCAGATGTGACTGCGCGAAAGCCCTTTGCAAGGTCGCTGCAGGATTGCCCCAAGCGTATAGCCGCCTGTAGCAAGGCCGCCGGAATATAGTCTGATGACAAAATATCCAGTCGGTCCGCCGAGGCAAGCACCGATGCCGCGACATTGCCGGAATGCGACCCCCCGCGGATCAGGTTGGGCGCGCCCATCATGACCGCTATTTCATGCGCGTGGCACGCCTGCGCAGCTTCCAGCGTGGTAGGAAATTCGGCCAGACGCACGCCATGCGCCGCCGAGTTCGAAACTTGCGCTGCGGACGTATCATCATGGCTGGCAAGCGTCGCGCCATAGCGATGCGCCGCAGCAACCGCCGCCGCCTCATGGGGGGCACGCACGCGTGCGCCCAGCGCCTGCTGTCGGGCGACGTGATCGTCAAATTCGGCGTCTGTCATGCCGTATTTGCCTTTCAGATAAACACGCAGCTTGGCCAGATCGGAAAACTGACGCTGCCCGGGCGTGTGGTCCATCAGGCTGACAATCCCGACCCGGTCAACCGGCCCGAATTCGTCCAGTTCATCCAACAAGGTCTCAGAACATATTTCGGCGCGCAGATGCAGGTAGTGACTGATCTGCAATGCGCCCAATTCGCGCATCTCCAGAATCTCAGTGGCCAAAGCGCGCGCATAGCGGCCTCGCCCACGTGCATCGTCGCGCAGCAGTGACCCAATACGCAGCGCGTCATAAACCGTGGTAATGCCTGTGCCTGCCAATTCTCGATCATGGGCAATCAGGGCGCTGGCATGCGGCCAGTCCACCCCGGGGCGGGGGGAAAGATGGCGTTCCAGATTGTCCGTATGCAGTTCAATCAAGCCCGGTGCCAGCAGATCACCGTCGCAATCCTGTGCGCCCTTTGGCACATGCGCGCCATCCTCGATGGCCACAATCACCCCGTCCCGGATGACGACAGCCCCGCGCTTGACCTCGTCGGGCAGCACAAGCATAGAATTTGCGAAGACATGCTCTGTCATTTCTTTGGTCCTTATTCTAGGCGTCACGGCGTTGTCACAGTCCTGTGCGAGGCCCGGAGCAAGCTGTCGAGGAGGATCGAATGCTGGAAAGATTTCAGCGATTTGCAGTCTATTACGCGCCGGCACCGGGCACCGAGCTTGCGTTTGCGGGGTCCAGATGGCTGGGCTGGGACGCAGAGGCTGCCATCGCCTGCCCCCACCCAGAGCTTGGCCTTGATCTGGCAGAGATTACCGAGGCACCGCGTAAATACGGGTTGCATGCGACCCTGAAGGCCCCGATGCACCTTGCCTGCCCGCCCGCTACCCTCTTCGATGCGGTCGAAACACTCGCCCAAGGACTTGCGCCGGTGGATATGGGCCAACTGTGTCTGCGCTGTCTTGACGGGTTTCTTGCCATTGTGCCCGAAACCCAGACCCAGGCCCTGACGGATGGGGCCGCGCTGATTGTCAAAGCGCTCGACCCTTTCCGCGCCACCTTGTCCGCACAGGCGCTTGCCCGCCGCCGTGCTGCCGGTCTTAGCCCACGGCAAGAAGAACTCTTGCAGCTTTGGGGCTATCCTTATGTCATGGAGGAATTTCAATTTCATATCACGCTGACAGGGCGGCTGGGTGCCAAAGCCATGACCGACGCGCTGCGCGCCGCCCATGCATGGTTTACCCCTGCGTTGCAGGCACCCTTGACGCTTGATGCGCTTTGCATCTTTGGAGAGGATGAGGCAGGGCGCTTCCATCTTCTCAGGCGCGTTCCGTTGCGCGGCTGATCGCGGCCAGCATTTGCGCAAGCGCGTCTTCAATCGTGGTGTCATTGCGGATCGTCACAGCACCGACGGGCGCATCCAGATCAGCGCGCGACAGACGGGCAGCAATCGCCTGCGCATCCTCGCGACCGCGTGTCTGCAAACGCTGTGCCAAAACCTCGTGCGAGGCTGTTATCATCAACACCAACAACCCCGGATAGGCCTGCTGTATCTCCGGCAAGGCTTTGCGAGAGCCGTTGAAAACCACGATGCGCCCCTGCGCGAGATGATCATTGATGCTGGCAGGTATGGCATAGCGCAACCCATGCGCCCGCCAGTCAAAGGCATAACACCCGGCTGCCCTTTGCGCCTCAAACTGCGCCTGAGAGACGGCGAGATGCGCCTCGCCGCCAGCATCTGCGGCGCGCGTCACAATGCGGCGGACCTTGACAATATCTGGCCTCGCTTTTGCAAGGGCGTCGATCAATGTGTCTTTGCCCACCCCTGACGGGCCGACAATGGCGACAAGAACCCCCGTCATGCGGCCTCCTTTGTCGGGGTAAACCCCGTCACATCCACCTCTCGATCACAGACGGCTGCGCGCGCGTCTGCGTCATGGAATATCCCCAATATGGCGGCACCACGCGCTTTGGCCTCCAGTATAAGGTCCAGAACCACGGCGCGGTTCGCAGCATCCAGGCTGGCCGTCGGCTCATCCAGCAGCATCACAGGCCAATCCTGAATAAAGCCCCGCGCGATATTTACACGCTGTTGCTCGCCCCCCGAAAATGTGGTCGGGGACAGCGACCATAGCCGTTGCGGGAGGTTCAGGCGCTCCAACAGCCCTTCTGCCTTCGCCAAGGCCGCGTCCTCGTCAATGCCCTGCGCCAACAAGGGCTCTGCCACGATCTGGCGCGTTGGAATGCGCGGGATAACCCGCAGAAACTGGCTGACATAGCCCAGGGTGCTGCGCCGCAACTCCAGCACAACACGCGGGGCCGCGCGGCACAGCTCTGTCCCAGCCACGTTGATTGAACCTTCTTCACAGCGGTAATTTCCCCAGATCATCCGCATCAGGGTCGACTTCCCCGCCCCCGAGGCACCGACCAGTGCCACGCATTCGCCTGCCCCCACAGACAGGCTTGCCCCTGTCATCACTGGCAAGACCGCGCCGCCTTGATTGTGCAAAACGAATTGTTTGCCCACACCTGCAATCTCAATCATTCCCGCGCCCTCATTTTCTTGCCAAAAATACTCAATCCCACACAGCCCCGCGCACAGTGCGTCAGGCCTGAAGCACTGAACTGACCAAAAGCTGTGTATAGGCATGTTGCGGGTCGTCGAGGACCTGATCGGTCAGCCCGTCTTCGACCACATGCCCGTCTTTCATCACCATCAGCCGGTCGGCCAGCAGCCGCACCACGGCCAGATCATGCGTGACAATCACGGCCGACAATCCCAGCCGCCGCACCAACCCGCGCAGCAGGTCCAGCAGTCGCGCCTGCACGCTGACGTCAAGCCCGCCTGTGGGTTCATCCATGAAGACCAGTCGCGGCCCTGTCACCAGATTGCGCGCGATTTGCAGCCTTTGCTGCATTCCGCCCGAGAAGGCGCGGGGGCGGTCGTCCACGCGGGCCGCATCAATTTCCACGCGCGCCAGCCAGTCGCTCGCCTGTGCCCGGATGTCCCCGTAATGGCGCGCGCCAACGGCCATCAGCCGTTCGCCCACATTGCCGCCAGCGCTGACATTCATGCGCAAACCGTCGCGCGGGTTCTGGTGGACAAATGCCCAATCCGTGCGCGCCAGCCAGCGGCGTTCTGCCTCGCTCATCGCAACAGTATCACGCGGCCCCTTGTCGCGCGTATCAAGGATCACGCGGCCAGCATCCGGGGCCAGGTGTCCCGCAAGGCAATTCAGAAGCGTCGATTTCCCTGAACCGCTTTCTCCCACGATCCCCATCACCTCGCCGGGCCAAAGCGTGAAATTCACATCCTTGCAGCCCAGATGCGCGCCATAGGATTTAGACAGACCTTCAACCTGCAAAAGCGGTGTCATGCGGCATCTCCCTGTCGGGCCGCAACGCGGGCGGCGCAATAATCGGTGTCCGAACACACAAACATCCGGCCCCCTGTATCATCGGTGATCACTTCATCCAGATAGCTGTCCGCGGCTTCGCAAATCGCGCAAGCCTGATCTGCGGCCTTGCTTGGCTGAAAAGGATAATCCTCAAAATCAAGGCTCTCGACGTGCGTGAAGGGTGGCAGCGCATAGATACGGCATTCGCGCCCAGCCCCGAACAACTGCAAGGCAGGCGACATGTTCAGTTTCGGGTTGTCAAATTTCGGGATCGGTGACGGGTCCATGACATAGCGCCCCTGAACCCGCACCGGGTAAGCATAGGCGCGCGCGATCTCGCCGTGACGCGCAATATCTTCGTACAGGCGCACCTGCATCAGCCCATAATCTTCCAGCGCGTGCATCGTGCGTGTTTCTGTCTCGCGTGGTTCCAGAAAGCGCAAAGGCTCCGGGATCGGCACTTGAAAGACAAGTATCTGCCCTTCGGAAAGTGGGGTTTCCGGAATGCGGTGGCGGGTTTGAATGATACTGGCCTCGGCCGTTGCTTCTGTTGTGGCGACGCCTGCGACACGGGCAAAGAACTTGCGAATAGACACGGCATTGGTTGTATCATCCGCGCCCTGGTCAATCACCTTCAACGTATCTTCGGGCACAAGGCAGGCTGCGGTTACCTGCACCCCGCCTGTGCCCCAGCCATAAGGCATGGGCATTTCACGGCTGGAAAACGGCACCTGATAGCCCGGAATGGCAACCGCTTTCAGGATGGCGCGGCGCAACATGCGCTTGGTGGCCTCGTCCAGATAGGCGAAATTGTAGTCAGACATGGTGTTCACACTCCTGCGCGCGCCCGTGGCGCGGGTGGGTGGGTAGGGCGATACGAGGGCGCGCCTGAAAGGGATCGGCCTTCATTCTGCGGCCTCCTGATAGGCGCTGGCATCGCGTCGCAATTTTCGGATCAACTCCAGCTCTGCCTGAAAATCCACGTAATGGGGCAGCTTGATATGCTCCAGAAAGCCGCTGGATTGGATATTGTCGCAATGTGACAGCACGAATTCCTCGTCCTGTGCGGGTGCCGTGCCAATATCCTCGCCCAATTCGCGCGCGCGCAAGGCACGGTCGACCAGTGCCATCGAAATGGCCTTGCGTTCGGATTGGCCGAAAACCAGCCCATAGCCGCGCGTAAACTGTGCAGGCTCTGTCTTTGACCCCTGAAACTGATTGACGCTTTCGCATTCCGTCAGCAGGATTTCGGCAAACTCTATCTCGAAATCCAGCTCGGGCAGTTGTGCCGACACACGCACATAACCGATGCGCAATTCGCCAATAAAGGCATGATTGCGCCCATATCCCCGCTGTGTCGAATAGGCCAGCGACAGCAAGAACCCCTCATCACCACGTGCCAGTGCCTGCAACCGCAAGGGCCGTGTTGCGGGAAATTCCAGTGGCGCGCGCGTCAGGTCCGGCACGTCGCCTTCGCCTGCACTCTCTGGCTGCATCAGTCCTTCTGCGTTCAGATGTGACAGGATATGCGGCACAGCCCCCGTTGCTGCCGGAAGCTCTGGCGCAGGGGCTACGCTATCGTCTTTGGCCAGATCGAAATCCAACAGACGGTGGGTATAGTCAAAGGTGGGCCCCAAAACCTGCCCGCCCGGCGCATCCTTATAGGTTGCCGAAATCCGGCGGATGATCTGGGCCGCGCCTGTGTCCAGTGGCACAGTTGCCCCGAAACGCGGCAAGGTTGTCCGAAACGACCGGATCAGAAACACAGCCTCGACAGCATCGCCACGCGCCTGTTTCAGGGCCAGTGCGGCCAGATCAGGATCATAAAGCGACCCTTCCGCCATGACGCGATCTATAGCCAGCGATAACTGTTCCCGAATTTGCGCCAAGGCCAGATCAGGCACGCCGTGATCGCCGCGCCGCGCTTCGGCCAGCCAGCTATGCGCGTTGTCAATGGCGCGCTCTCCACCTTTAACGGCGACATACATCGGGAACCTCTATTCTTGTGGAACGTGGAAGTGCTGCCAGTGTCTTGCCACTGGTGAACATCAGATCGCAGCCCAAGGGAAAGCGGGCGGCGTTGCGCTGCAATGCACCCGGATCGGGCAGGTTCAGCCAAGCCTCTCTCTCAATGCCCGGCCCTGACAGCCGGACGCCTTCGTTGTGCAACTGGTCCAGTTCGACAATCAGCGTGGCAGAGCGATCGGGATATTCCGGCACGCCCTGTTGGTAGGTTGAAAGCTCGCCAAGTGCCTGCCACGTGCCCAAGGCAAAACCCGCGTGTTGCGGCGCGCACAGCGGTGCCCCCAGATGGAAGGCAACCCATTCGCGCATGGCTGGGCAATCATGCGCACCGGCCAGATGCAAAGGGGTTGTGCTGTCTGCAAGGATCATCAGCGCAATCGCCGCCGCATCAGAGCAAGGCGCAGGGGCAGAAACCCCCTCAAGCGTTACAATCCGGCCCGGATGCGCCATTGCATCGAGAACCTGTCGAAAGGCGCGCGCGCCTTCGCGGGCGGGGTCCGAAAACCCGGCGGTCAATAGGGCGCTCATGGCTCACCTCGTACAAGCGTGAAGAAATCGACCTTGGTGGCGGCGGCGCGGCGGGCGCGGGCCTGCGACTGTTCGGTTTCGTGCTGGGCCAAAGGCGCCAGAACGCGCGCGTGCAATTGCGCGGCTGCATCTGTTTGCAACAAGGCATCCAGCAATGCGGCACGTTCTGCCTTGCGCGGGCTGCGGCCCTGAACAAGCGCATGGCCGACGGTGCCACAGCCAAGCCGCAATGCGGCGCGGGTCACCGTCACTTCGCCCAGATTAAATGCAGCGCCGGCTGCACCTGCGCGCCCTTGCACCATCATGGTCCCGGCCTCTGGCTTTCGAAGCCATGTGAAATCAGGGGCAGCATCGGGCCAGCAGGCGTCTAGTTGTGCCAAAGGCGCACGCGCAAGAAGGCCCATCCAATCACGGCGGGTCAATGGGTCGGCGGTCATGTCGGATCTCTCAATTCGGTATAGACAACTAGACAAATACGCTGTTTACAGTTTTCAATCAAACGGAATTTTGTGAAAGTTTCACGACATGACACAGCGCGTCGCCCTTTGGCAGAACATAAAAGACCTACTTCATGGCGAAATCGTTCAGGGCGTCTGGCGGGCTGGTGCACGTTTGCCCACCGAGGCGGATCTGGCGCTTAGATTTGATGTGAACCGCCACACGGTTCGGCGTGCCTTGCAGGCTTTGGCCGAAGAGGGGTTGGTTCAACCCAGACGCGGTGCAGGCGTGTTCGTGCGGGCCGCCCCGCTGCGCTACCCGATCGGGCCGCGTACAAGGTTTCGACAAAACCTGCTATCCGCAGGGCGCACCCCGTCGCGCAAATTGCTGCACCTGTCGCAGCAATCCGCATCCAGCGCAGAGGCAAAAGCCCTCGGGCTCGTTCCCGGTGCGCCAGTCCATGTGATGGAGGCTATAAGCTTTGCAGATGATCTTCCAATCTCTCTTGCAAGGTCGTGTTTCTGCGCCACACGATTTCCCGAGCTTGGGGTGGCTCTCCGCGACACGAACTCGGTCACAGGCGCGCTGGCGAACGTGGGAGTTGCCGATTACTTGCGCAAATCCACGCGGTTGACAGGCCAGAATGCAGACCCTGTGCAAGCACGTCATTTGCAACTGTCTACGGGCGACGCACTTATCCTGTCAGAAGCAATCAATGTTGATGTGACAGGGCGGCCCGTTGAGTTTGGCCGAACATACTTTGTCGGCGAACGTGTCGAATTGGTTCTGGAAAGCGAAGATAACGCAGCTTTTGTCACGTGATTGCAATATAGCTGAGTTACCCGCGGGCCAAACGCGAAGGAACTGATACATGACACCCCAGAATCTGCGCATCAACGGCGCGTTATCCTTAATGAACGGCAGCCTGGAAGATTGCGACCTTTTCATTTCCGATGGCCATTTTGTGCCATCGGGTGGCGCTGTGCATGAGATCGACCTGTCAGGTTACTGGGTGTTGCCCGGGATTATCGACTTGCATGGCGATGGGTTTGAACGCCACATCCGCCCCCGACCCAGCGCCCCGTTTGAAAAGCGCGCAGCGCTGCAATCGGCCGATACAGAACTGGCAAGTCAAGGCGTTACGACCGCATGGTTTGCACAAAGCTGGTCCTGGGAAGGTGGGGCGCGCGCGCCGGATGAAGCGGTTGCCCTGCTTGACGCACGTCGCCAGATTGCCCATCGCCTTATGACGGATATCCGCATCCAGTTGCGGTTTGAAACGCATATGCCGCACGATCATGCAGCCCTTATGGGTGTCGTGCGCGACTACCATCTGGATTACATCGTGTTCAACAATCACTTGCCCGAAGCGCTGGAGCTTGCCGCTTCAAAACCCGCGCGCTTCGCGGCGTGGGCCTTGCAAAACGGGCATCTGCCCGAAGATCTGCTGAAGAAAGTACATCAAGCCCACGAGGCAGGCCCGGAAATCCCGACTTTCCTGACATCCCTCGCGGCTGATCTGCGTCTGGCCGGGGTGATGATGGGATCGCATGACGACCCGGATGCAGAAACCCGTGCTTTCTATCGCGGCATTGGCGCGACCATTTGCGAATTCCCCACCTCACTCGCGGCCGCCAATGCCGCGCGTGCGGCGAATGAACCGGTCCTGATGGGGGCGCCGAATATCGTGCGTGGCGGTTCTCAATCCGGCAATATTGCCGCGATGGAACTGGTCGAAGAGGGGCTGTGCGATGCGCTGATTTCTGACTATTACATTCCGGCGCTGGCGCAAGCGGCGTGGGAGATTGCGGATATGCGTGCATTGTCCTTCGCCCATGCCTGGGAAATGATCTCTACCCGCCCTGCACAGATCATGGGCCTGTCTGATCGCGGCAGCCTTCTGCCCGGCCAGCGCGCCGATCTTGTGGTGATGAACCCCAAGACCCGCCGCGTTGAGGCAACTCTCGTGCAGGGTCAGATTGCCTTTGCAAGTCTTCAGGCGGCATACCGTCTTTTACAGGCACCTTTGCCCTATGCCCTTGCCGCGCAATAAGTCTGACATGACATATGCCGGAATAATAGAGACAGAAATCGGGCGGATCCGCCCCATTGATCTGCTGGAGCATGACCATCTGGGCCGCGCGCGTGACTGGGTGCGCTCTGGGGCGGTCCTGTGTCGTGTGGCGCCCCCCGCGACCCCGCGCATGCATCTGGTCAGCTATTTTCCGGTGATCGATCAAGGTCAGGTGCTGTTGGGCGACCATATCAGTTCAGGCCTGTGGCTGCCGCCCGGCGGACATGTCGAACCGGCTGAGCATCCGCGCGACACGGTGCGGCGCGAATGCCTTGAGGAATTGCGCATACCAGCCCGTTTTCTGCGAGATGGCCCAGTGTTCCTGACCATCGCTGAAACCATTGGTGCACATCCGCATGAAGATGTGTCGCTGTGGTATCCGCTACAGGGGGTGGCGGGTGCCTTGCCGGAATATGACAGGCGCGAATACCGGGCAATGCAATGGTTTCGTTTTGACGACGCGCCTTTCCACGATTCGGACCCGAATCTGGAAAGGTTCCTTGGCAAGCTTGTCGAAGAATCCGTCGGGACGTGATGCGCCTGGCTGCGAGGGGGAGAATATTGGCCCTCAATGCAGCGTCACATCTTCGTATTTCGCCAGAAACGCCTCAACCTCCATATGTCGAAAATCAGACAGTGCCATGCGCAGGCGGTCATGGTCCCAGTCCCACCACGCAAGCTCTGTTAACCGCCGCGCAATCTGCTTGGGAAAGCGACGTCGCAGCTTCTCGGCCGGGACGCCGACAACGACCGTGTAGGGCGCCACGTCGCGCGTGACAACGGCCCCCGCACCGATGATGGCACCATGGCCGACGGTTACATCAGGGCGGATGATCGCGCCATGCCCGATCCAGACATCATGGCCGATTGTGACCCGCCGTTCCGCGCGCCGTTCGAAAAACGCAGTATCGGGTGCTTCATCAGGCCAGTAAAGGTCTGACCGGTACAGGAAGTGATGCAGGCTTGCGCGGTCCATCGGGTGATCGGTCGGACCAATGCGCACATTGGCGGCGATATTGACGAATTTGCCGATGGTCGCATTTGCAATATCACAGCCCCGCGCGCAGTAACTGTAATCGCCCATTGTGGTGTTCAACAGCACCGATCCCGCGCCAATTTCCGTATAGATGCCAAAGTCGCTGTCCCGGATCGTGCAATCCGGGTGAACCAATGCCCCATCGGGTGAAAGCTTGCGGGTCATCAAAATTCGCGCCCCTCTCCTGTCCAGCGCACGAACTGCCCAGTCTGGGCCATGTCCAATGTGCTGGCAATCTCCAAAATACCGTGCGCGACCTGAGTTGCGTTTTCCTTGGCATCTGGTCCGCCCATATCTGTACGCACCCAGCCGGGATCAATCAGCGCGACAGCTATCTGTCGCGCCCGCACATCCGTGGCCAGACCCTGCATTATCTTGTTCACCGCAGCTTTCGAGGCGCGGTAGGCAATCCGGTCGGATTTGGCATATCCCATCCACGCCATCTGACTGGAAATCGTCAAAATACGCCCGCCATCCGGCATCTTGGGAAGCACGGCCTGTGCCATTGCAAGTGGGGCAAGCGTGTTGATCAGAAATGTGTCCGCAAAGCCATCAAAATCCATGTCCAGCGTGGCCTGCCGTTCTGGCCCTATCACCCCGGCATTATTGATCAGCACATCAACCGGCCCCAGCTTCGTCCCGATTGCGCGTAGCCTGTCACGGTCCCGCATATCGACCAGGTGTTCCGTCACGCCTTGGGGCGCATCGCCATTTTGGCGCACGGTTCCACTGACCTGCCAGCCACGCGAAAGCGCCTCTATTGCTATTGCGCGCCCGATCCCTCGTCCCGCGCCTGTAATAAGAATATGCAACTGACCCTCATTCTCTTGCACGAAATACTCCCGCCGGAGGCTCCGGCGGAAGCCATCTGTGAAACCGTCAGATCAATGCCCGCGCTCACCGATGAAGCGCTTGCGGATCAAGCCTGAACCCCAGTCGATGATTGCGATCACAATCAACACATTCAGCACGACAAAGGCCACCTGATCGAACAGGCCCGCGCGGAACCGCTCGATGATGATCATCCCGATCCCGCCAGCGCCAACCAGCCCCAGAATGGTCGCCGACCGGGTGGAGGATTCAAAGGAATACAGCGACAAGGATATGAAAACCGGCAATATCTGGGGCAGGTATCCATAGCGGATGATCCGGCCCGTATCCGCGCCGGTGGCACGCACCCCTTCGACCTGCTTGCGGTCGATATTTTCAATCGCTTCCGAGTAGAGCTTGGCCAGATTGCCCATGTCAGAGATCCAGATCGCAAGGACGCCCGCCAATGGTCCCAGCCCCACGGCGCGCACAAAGACCAGACCCCACACGATCTGGTCGATGCCGCGAAACACGTCCAGCAGTCGCCGCACAGCATGGCGGAACAGGCCCACCGGCATGGTGTTGCGCGCCGCCAGAAAGGCCAGCCCCAGCGCAAAGATCGTTCCCAGCAACGTGCCGACAAAGGCCATGGCGATGGTTTGCGCAATGCCTTTGTAGATATTGGCATATTGCCATGTCGCCATATCCTGCCAGACCACCATCCGGGTGATCAGCGCCCAGGCCCGGTCTGACGCGGCAAGCAGTTTTCCGATCTCGAAAAAGCCGAGTGACCAGATCAGATAGACGATGACAAAGGCCCAGCTTGCGGCTTTCAGTGTGGCCACGAACGGATCGCCAAAAGCCTTTGGATGGCGCTTGCGCGCAGCCGCGATATCGGCGTCGGAAATGGCGTGAAATGTAAGTGTGCTCATTTCAGGGACTCCTTGCCAATCAGACTGTGGCGCGCGCGCTCGGACAGCAGGTCAATGGCCGTAACCGTCAGCACGACCAGCAGCAGCACGGCCGTCACACGGTCATCTGAATAGAAGCTGATCGTATGGCTGAGTTCCGCCCCGATCCCGCCTGCGCCGACAAACCCGACCACGGCGGATGCCCGCACATTTATCTCAAAGCGCCACAAGGCGTAGGATGTAAAATTCGGCAGGACTTGCGGTAACACGCCATACCGCATCTGTTCAAACCATGACCCGCCCACAGCCTTGATGCCGTCCACCGGGCGCATAGAAGCATTTTCATTCACTTCCGAGAACAGCTTTCCCAACGCACCCGTCGCGTGAATGGTAATCGCAAGAACGCCGGCAAGAGGGCCAATGCCCACGGCAAAGACCAGCACCAGCGCAAACAGAATTTCCGGCACCCCACGGCAGAATTCCAGAAATCGTCGCGCCAGCACACCGGCCCAGGGAAAGGGCGCGCAATTCCGCGCGGCGATGAATGACAGGGCTACGGCCAGGCCTGTGCCAAGTATCGTGGCCGTCAGCGCCATAAGGATCGTTTCCCATATCAGGCGCATATACTTCCAGAAATCATTGTACCAATACCCGATAGAGCCAGGTGGAAATCGCCCTGCCTCGTTGCGCCCATCAAACAGGACGTCCCATTGCAGCGTCGGCATGACGGAGCCGAAATATTCGAAAATGCGCGGCAGGCCCGTTGCCAGCCGGTCCGGCGTGAATCGCGAAATCCAAAGTGACCACAAAAGAAACCCCAGAAACGCCACGCCCAGTGTTATATTGACCACCATCCGGTCGCGGATCATCTGGCGGCGATGGGTCTCGAACAGGGAAACCGGGTCGCGATCCTGGCCGTTTGTTGTGACACTTGCCATCTCAGTTCACCACGCGCGCTTCGGGCTGCGCCACGGGCTGCGGACGCAGGGCAGTTGATGTCATGGCTTCAGAGAAGGCCTCCTCGGCTTCGGCGCCGTAGATCTCGCGCGCGGCGCGGTCGGTCAGGTCCTTTGGCGTGCCGTCAAAGACGATGACGCCATCCTGCATGCCGATGATACGGTCGCAATACTGGCGCGCGGTGTCCAGCGTATGCAGGTTGCAAATGACCGTCAGCCCGTCTTCGCGGTTGATGGCGCGCAGCGCGTCCATGACCACTTTGGCGTTCAGCGGGTCAAGGCTGGCGATGGGTTCATCAGCCAGCATGATGCGCGGTTCCTGCACCAGTGCACGCGCAATGGCCACACGCTGCATCTGCCCGCCCGACAAAGTGTCAGTCTGTTGCAGCGCCACATGCGCCATGCCCAGCCGGTCCAGCGCGCGAATGGCGAATGCGCGTTCCTTGGCGGTGAATATCCCCATCATCGAGGAGGCAAAGCCATGATGGAACAACCGCCCCGACATGACATTGGTCAGCACGTTCAGGCGGCCCACAAGGTTGAATTGCTGGAACACCATCGCGCATTCATTGCGCCACTGGCGCAACTCGCGCCCCTTCAGCGCGGTAATGTCGCGCCCCTGAAACAGCATCTGCCCGCCTGATGGTTCGTTCAGGCGGTTGATCATGCGCAAAAGCGTGGATTTGCCCGCGCCAGACCGCCCGATAATACCCACCATCTGCCCGTCAGGGATGGTGAAGGTTGCGGGTTTGACGGCAACGGTGCTGTTGAACTGTTTGGTCAGTCCCTTGAATTCCAGCATGGGGTCTACTCCTGTCAGCGGCGGGGCCGCGAAAAAAGACAGGCCCTTGCCGATGCAAGAGCCTGTGTGTGTCGATGTCAGGCGCTAGCGTGAACCCGCGATTTCGTCCTGACGCATGCGCACTGCGGTTTCATAGAATTCATGGTCGATCTCGACGAAGCCGCCGCCTTCGCCGCCGATTGTGGCCTCGTAACAGTCGGGCTGGCGGTCCTTCATGTTCAGGAACAGGTCCAGCACCAGTTCGCGGGCTTCCGCGGGCAAGTCCTTGCGCAGCACTGTCGGGCCGTTCGGGATCAGGTCCGAGGTCCAGATGAAGCGGATATCATCCATATTCAGCAGGCCGTTATCGACCATGCGCCGGATATTGCCACGGCTGTAGCCCTCGGACGCCTCGCCCAGCAGGGACGACCATGTGGCGGCGGCATCATACTGGCCTTGCAGGACGGCGATCACCCCTTGTTCGTGCCCGCCGGAAAAGCCCACAGTGCCGAAATAGCTGTCCTCGATACCGGCCAGACGCAATTCGGCACGCGGGAAAAGATAGCCGGAGGCCGAATTGGCATCAGCATAGGCCAGACTGCGACCCGCCATATCCTCGATGTTTTCAATGCCGCTGTCTGCGCGGGTGATGATAACGGAATAATACCCCAGTGACCCATCGACATTGGCCGATGTCATCACAACCTCGACCGCCTCGGGGTCTTGCAGGTAAATACCGGCATAGCCCGATGCGCCCAGTCCGGCCTGATGCAACTGGCCCGCAAGCAAGCCCTGCATGACGCCTGCGTAATCAGCGGCGGGATACAGTTCGACAGGAACGCCCAGTGTATCGGCCATCAATTCCTGTAGGCAGCTGTAGCGGCGAAGGCGGTCGGCCTCATTCTCGCCCGACAGGATTCCGATATTATAAGTGCCGAAATCCGCGCGCCAGTCTGCGGCAGCAGGCATCACAGAGGTCATGAGGACGGCAAGCGTGGCAGCAGCGCCAGTGAGTGTTCTGGTCATGGTGGTGGTCCTTTTGGTGGAGTATCAAAACGCCCCCGCACATTTCCCCGCGCAGGCCATGAAAAAAAGGCGGCCCGTGACGGGCCACCCTTCAGGTTCGATCAGCGCGAACCGGCAAGTTCTTCGCGGCGCATTTCCACAATGCCCTCGAAAAATTCATGGGTCACAGGCTCCCAGCCCAACCCCTCGCCATAGCTTACGTTGTAGTAGCACTCGATATCCTGTTCATGCTGGGTCGCCAGATAATCGATAACGATGTCCTTGACCTCTTGCGGCAGGGCCTGACGGATCACGATCGGACCATTGGGAATGATCGGGCTTTCCCAGATGATGCGCAGATCGGCCATATCCAACAGGCCGTTGTCGATCATGCGTTTCAGGTTTCCGCGGGTATACCCTTCGGCAGGGTCACCCTGACCCGAGGCCCATGTCACACCTGCATCATACTGGCCTTGCAGCACGGCAATGACTGCCTGTTCATGCCCGCCACCAAAGCCGGTGCGGCTGAAAAATTCTTCTTCAACGATACCGGCGCGGCGCAATTCAAAACGCGGGACGATATAGCCCGATGTCGAATTGGGGTCGGCATAGGCCAGTGAATGGCCTTCCATATCTTCCAGTGAATGGATGTCACTGTCGGCGCGCACATACATCGGCGCAATGTAGCCCAGCGACCCGTCCGCTTCCTTGGTCACGAAGATCGGTTCAACCGCGTCCGCATCCTGCAGGTAAATGCCTGCATAGCCTGATGCGCCCAGCGCCGCATAATCCAGCTGGCCTGCCAGCAGGCCCTGCATTACGCCGGCATAATCGGGTGCGGGGAACATCTCGACCGGAACACCAAGGCGTTCGGACAATGCCGTGGCCATGCAGTCATTGTTGCGCAGGCGGTCGGCTTCATTCTCGCCGCCCAAAAGGCCGATGCGGAACACAGGCAGGTCATTGCGCCAATCGGCGCTGGCGGTCAAGGGAAAGGTACTCAGCGCTGTCGTCGCAACGAGCAGTGCAGCAAGAGCCTTGGTGTGCATGAGAGATCTCCAGGTCAGGTTGGCAGCGGTGCGCCCCAAAACGGGACGTCTGCGTGATCTCAGGCTTCGGTAACGGTCGCATAACGCTTCCATGACGAAACCATGAAATCTTGTCTGCGACAGAGGCTTTGTTCGGACGTTGTGTGACAGATTGGGTGACGATCGCGTATCACTCCGGCGATTCATGTGGCGGGGCGCACGGTGCTGAAACTTTGCCGCAAGTGTTTTGTCATCCGCCTTCTTTGCGGGTCCTTGCGGGGGCAGGCTGGACAATAGCACCGCAGCGGCGAAAGCCTGCATTCTCTGACCAATCGCTTCAATTTCATCAGCTTGACGGTTGTGCGCTTTTGACATAGCGCAACTACAGATTGGTGCAGCCAGCCACGATCAGAATCGCGCCAATCAATGTTCGTTTGATCTACCAATCGCTTATTTGGTTCATCGCAAATCGTCTAAAGCGGGCGCTTTTGTCCACGGGTGCTGAAAGCATGGGGAATGCTATGACAAACAGTTCAGCAAAACGCCGCTTCGGTTGGCTTGGACGGGCGTTTTTCGTTTTGGGTGCCGTCGCAATATTGGTCTGGGCTTGGTTGTCTGGCGCATTGTCGCCAGCGCTGATGATGGCAAGCCCGGCAGGGCGCGGCCATTTTGTTACCGACAGCATTTTGGCGGACCTTGTTGTCGATATCGACGGTTTGGCCGTTGAAGGGTTGGACAAAAATCTGTCTGGCCTCACATATGCGGCGAATACGAACACATTGTTTACCGTCATCAACAATCCCCCCGCCGTGGCAGAGGTGAGCACAGATGGCGCGCTTCTGCGCCTTATTCCAATCAAAGGTGCGAAAGACACAGAAGGCATCAGCCATTTGCACGGAAACAAGTTTCTGATCGCTGATGAAAGGGATCAGTCGATACATCTTGTTCATATTGACCCGCATACCGAAGTTCTGACACTTGATGGGCCCCCCGCCCTGAAACTCGACTTTGGTAATTTCCGAAATTTGGGGTTCGAGGGCGCTTCATGGGATTCTCGAAACAACCGGCTTTATCTGGTGCAGGAGCGGCTACCGATCAGGTTACTGGTGGTCGATGGGCTTTATCCAGAGGACCCGGATCAAGAGCGGTTCTTGTCTGTCAGGTCTCATCGTCTGCCATGGCTGCACCGGCTTGCCCTGCTGGACCTCTCGTCGCTCATACGGCACGAGCCTTCGGGAAAACTCCTTCTCTTGAGCGATGCTTCAAAAATGCTGCTCGAATATGATGAAGATGGGCAGTTGGTCAATGTGCTGCGCTTGCGGGCGGGCATGCATGGCTTGCAGTCCGCAATCCCGCAGGCAGAGGGGGTGACGATGGATAATGAGGGGCGCCTCTTCATCGTTTCAGAGCCGAACTTGTTTTACCGTTTCGCACATGAGTCGACGGCCACCGAGAACTGAATTGACCAAGGCGAAAAACGAGAAGCCCCGACCTCTGTTCCAGGACGGGTTTCTTATCTTAGCATGCACACATCAAAAGCCAGCCGCGTGAAATAGGTGTTGTGCGCATGATCCGGACCAATGCGGCCCAGTCAGTTTTCGCAAATATCACCGGCCGCTAAACCGGATAACCGTAATGCGCAATATGTCCCCATATCGACTGGTTTATCTTCGCCAATTCATCAATGGATTGGCGGATATGGTCAAGTGCCGCTGCATCCAGATCCAGTGACTGGCCCATGCGGATGCTATCCTTGCGGTCGGCGATGCGCATCAGAATGGATTTTGGCGGCCCGCCATCCGGGTCAAAGGCATAGATGCAATGGTTGAAGCGATTGCGCGCCCCTGACAGACGCATCAGGGCGCGCGTTAATTTCAGAACGGCTTCGCGCTCGGCGGTGTCTTGGGTGTTCATCTTGGCCAGTCTTTCGACAAGATCGACACGCGCCCGCGTGGTATTCAGGGTCAAGAAGATCACCACCGCAACATCTTTGGTTGTTCCCGCAAGCCCCGCGATAAGGTGGAGCAAAAGGCTTTCCGTGTTCGTCCAAGAGTAATTCAGCCGCCCGATCAACAGCAGAATATCGTCGAAATCAGTGGCGCTGAACACCTCCGGGGTAGGTGAGTCAGATTTCATGTCCCCCTCCGATCTGGCGGGACAAGTACCAATTCGCCGCCTCGGTGCGATTGCGCACCCCGATTTTGGTGATCGCGTTATGCAAGTGCAATTTGACCGTATGCTCAGACAGCGACATCTGATGCGCGATGCTCTTGTTGCGCCCCCCTTGCGAGACAAGAGCCAGGACTTCTTTTTCACGGCGGGTCAAGGCAGGCTTGGTGAGCGTTTCGGCATTGATCTCAGGTGCCCGGCGCGCTGAAGGTGCGGGGTCGTGCCGTTCTGGTTGCGTCTGCTCATCCGGTATCGGGCCAATAAGGTCGCCCGGTGCAATAAACTGGCCCGCAAGAACCAGTCGCAGCATCGAAGCCCAGGGGCAGATTGGCAGCGACATCGGCAATAGCAGTATCTGCGCAAGATGCGGCGAACGAGTGCGTTCCGCAAGCAAATGCCGCGCCACGTTCTTGTCACGATATGCGAGGATCCAATCCGCGCCTTTCAGGTTCCGGCATAACTCATCAAAACTATTCAGCGTATCCGCCAGCAGCAGATCATCTATGAAAACTTTCTTGATCGCAGCCGACCGGTTTCTTGCCAGTAAAAATAGGTCAATAACTGAACTGACCCGGACCGCCTGCGCGCGCCCGGCTTCTTGCTCGGCCAGTCGCAAGATCGGGTTGGGGAAAACAAGTGCACTGCCAAGAAACACCAGAAAGTCTGTTGTTTCGGCAGTGACCGCAGGGCCGAGTGTGTTTATACGATCATGTTCCAACATGGAGTCCCTCCAGGAAGTCCAAAGCCGATTATATGATTTCTAAAACGTAGGGTGTCCCCAGCATTACTAACCAAAAGCATATACTCCACTTGGCTAGGTTCGGGGCTAACCTGACGATGGGCGATTGGTTCCAGAGAAAGTGCGGAAATTTTTTTTGTGGTTTTGAACGACCGGCTGAACGCACGGGGTGGTGATGCAAGGCATAATCAAGAAGCGACATGCGAGTGTCAGAGTTCAAACTCAACCAAGCACCTGAATTGTGGTTGTTATGTCGACCATTTCTGGCGTGACTGTCGGTTGGTTCACAGCCACGTCTTGCGGCGAGATAGAGAGAGAATTCCCCGAATGGAGCACCTGATCCTGAATCAGATGGGCGCAGGGGGACATATAATCCCAGTTTTAGTAACTGGAATAATCTACATAAATTGCAAAGGCTTAAGAAAGATCGCTGCGGACCTAAGACCTACCTAACCCTTTGTCCAACTTTCGAATCTTTGATTTCAGTGTGATACTTCGCAAACCGCTCAATTTTTGGGCGGCTTTGCGTAACGACACATCCATCACAATCGGATGTGCCGCTTTGTGAATTCGCAAGAACGGGCAAGCAGCCGCGAACGCCCAAGGCATCCGCCTTGGCCGCATGCGCCTCTGCGCCTGTAGAAAGGGGGGAGCTGACCGATATGCCAATGCGCCGGGACATCCTGCTGAAGAAATCTTCAACATGAAAGCCCGAAGACTTTGAAATCGCAAATCCTGAAACCCGCCTGACAGTTGTCACTTTTGAGATGATTGGTGACCGGACAGGCGTAGCATGAGGAAAGTCCGATGAGTAATAACAGAAACAACAATTTCATGATTGATGACGTCAATATCGACACCATCAACGCTGATTTCGACACCAATATCCTCGTTGCCAAGGCCGATATCGACCTTGACGTCCAAGCCCAGCAACAAGAAACCGATGTCGACAATACGGTTGTAAACGATCTGTCGCAGGGCCAAGGGCAAGGTCAGGATCAGGGCCAAGGGCAAGGCCAAGGTCAGGATCAGGGCCAAGGCCAAGGCCAAGACCAGGGGCAAGGCCAAGGTCAGGATCAGGGGCAAGGTCAGCACCAAGGTCAGGGGCAGTCCGTTGACCAATCCGGCAACAGCGCCAATGACAATTACAACTCTGTGAATATTGACTTTGGCGGCGGCGAGTGGATCCCGCGCGATGATGACTTCATCGACATTGACCTGAGCGGGAATGCCTCGATGGGTGATGTTCTGGGTGTGGGGGGTGACTATTCGCCCGGCAACGACCTGAACATGAGCGATGTGTTGAACAACCTGACCTTCGGGGATGGCAATAGCAACGCTTTCGCGATCGGTCAGGCGAATAATCTGGTCGATAATGACTTCCTTGACAGCCCGGTCGTGGCCAACAACGCCGATTTCGAACAGAAGGGCAATGCCAATGGCGGCAACGCCAGCGCGTCAGAGGGGATCAATGCCTCATCTGATGGTGCTGCAGGCGGCGGTCATGCCGCTGCAAATGGCGGTGGCGCCACTGGTGGAAAAGCCTTTGGTGGCATGGCAATGGCCAGCACCGATGCCGAAAGTGAGGGCGGTGACAGCGATGCCCATTCGGGCGAAGGTGGCGGTGCGCATACAACGGGCGGTAGCGTCATGGGCATGGCCTCTGGCGATGCAGCGACCAACAGCAACAGCGATGGCGGTAACGGTGGCAGTGCCGATGCCGATTCCGATGCCCGCAATGATGGCAATAGCGATCAGGATGGCAGCGCTTCAGGTGGTGACAGCGGCGATGCGCTGGCGGTAGGGGTCGGCCTTGGGGTCGGTCTTGCCGGGTCACAGTCGAATGCCTCGGATGCAGCAGGCGGTGATGCGGGTGCCGATGGCGTCGGTCTGGGCCTTGGCCTGTCCGGTGCGGGTGCGCTGGCTGGCGGCGGCACTGGCGGCGCCTCGGATGCCGAAGCGGATGCGGATGCAAGCGCAGATGCTGAAACCGATTCCAATTCCGGAAATGGTGGCGCGGGCGGTGATGCAGGCGCGCTGGGTCTGGGCGTAGGGCTGGCTGATGCCGATAGCGAGGCTGACAGCGCCGCAAATGGCGGTGGTGCCGGGTCTGCCGCGGGTGCGCTGGGTATTCTTGCCGCAGCGCTGTCCTTTGCCGACGGGGGCGATGCCGGAAGCGGCGCAACCTCGGGCGATCCGATCGCCACTGGCACTGGTAATGGCACTGGCAATTCCACGGCGGGCGATGGTGGCGACACTGGGTCATCTGCGGGCGATGCTGATGCAGCAGCAGATGCTTTGGCCGATGCCACCAGCATTGGCGGCATGGGCACGGGCGGCCTTGCAGATGCCGACTCTGCCGGGACCGGCACTGGGTCGGGTTCAGGTGGCCATGCGTCAGGCGGTCAGGCGTCAAACAGCTCCGGATCGGGCGCAGGTGCGGACGGTGCCGGGCATGGCGGCGCTGGGGCCGGCAGTGGTGACGGCGGTCTGGCACAGGTCTTTGCCACCAGCGATATCGACGGCAGTGCAGACAGCATGGCTGACGCGATTGCAGGCTATGGCGGCAATGGCTGGTCTGATGACGATGCCATCAACAACACCAGCGTTTCCGGCACTGCATCAACAACCGGCGGCGTAGGTGGCAGCTCGGGCTATGCAAATGCGGCCGGCGGCGGCGGCGGTGACATCATGGGCGGCGGCGCGCTTGGTGGGGCCGGAACAGTCGGCGATGCCATCGGCGGTATGGGCGGCAACGCCACCACCGGCGCGGGCGGCATGGGTGGCAATGCCGGGTCCTGGGGCTCGGGCAATGGTGACGACGGTTATGTAACCGGTGAATCCTACGCCTCGGCCGCCGCAGCGGTCAACACCACGGCCTTCAACCAGAATATCGTCATGGGTGCCAATGTACTTGGCAACTCGGTCGATATGACGGTTGTGGGTGGCTCTCTCAGCTCCAGCATCGTTGGCCACGACGATCTGAGCTGATCGCAAACGCTTCGAACCGGGGCTGGTTTCCGGCCCCGGTTTTCAATTTTTCATCACCAACTCAAGTGCGTCGCCGACAAAATCAGGGACAAGCATCATGGCATTGGACCGTATCAGCGAAGAGATCGCACATTTCATTGGCTTGTTTCATCTTGAAACTGAAGCGGCAAAACTGCGCATCGAATACCAGTCCTTTCGGCTTTCGCGCGACAACCCCGAACTGGACCCGCTGTATGAAGACCCGTTTTATGGCCGCGCCTCTTTGCCCGAAAGCAGTGTCAAGACAGGTTTGAAAAGCACCAAGGCACAGGGCGAATCCGGCACCTCTGGCGCTGCGGTGGGCCCTATGAATCTTCCCCCAAAACCCTTGGATACGCCGGAAATCTATCACTCCACCCCTGAACAGACGATCATTCCTATGCCTTGGTTCGGGAGTATTGTCGTCATCGGGCATTCCTTTGAGATTATCCCGAACTCCATTGTTTTGATGGTCAAACAGACCGCGTTTCTAAGTGACAATGATCTTCTGCTCTTTGATGGAAGCGCCAGTTTTACAGACCCTGCCTTGCTGTTGGCGCAGCTTGTTGAACTGGGCGGATTTGCCCGCTCACTCAGCCTTGTTGACCCGTGGGTATGGAGCCCCGAAGACGGGACGGTCTACGACTCTGCGTTGCAGATGACGATGTCCTTGGCCGAGGTCGAGTTGCCCGCCTATGACGGCTTGGACGTGGCCTTTTTGCGCGGCGAAGCTGCCGAGGGCATCTTCATCAATGGCCAGCAGGCTGAAGAGATGCCCATAGTCACGGAACTGATGCCGCAATTCCTGCAACCCAAGGAGGACGACGAGGAGGAGGCGACGATAACTGAACGCGACCTTCCGCCTGATGGCATAACACAGTATGACCCCACCCCATTTGGCGTTGACCCCGGTCACCATGTGGTCACTGGCGGCAATCGGGTCGTCAATGAAACTGTGCTCAAGGCGGTCTGGGTCGATGCGCCAGTGATCGCTGTGTCTCAGAATGTGCTGCGCCTTGATGTGATCTCTCAAGTCAATGTGCGGGTGGAGTCAGCCCTGCTGCCAGATCAGGCCACGGCCGCGCCATCCAAATCCCTGAATGTTGCACAGTTGGAAAATTACAGCTCCTGGGCGGATGAAGAGGGGCAAGCCCATGGCCATAGTGGTGGTTCGGCTGGTCTGCCTGCTTTCTGGAATGTCACCCGGCTGGAAGGCGACCTGGTAATGATGAACTGGGTGCAACAGCATATTTTCGCCACCGATTACGACCGCGTGGAAGTGACCTTCTCGGGCGCGGCGACCTATATCGGCACGGGCGAGAACACTGTTTTCAACGAGACGCTGATCCTGAACCTTGGGTTTCACTATGATCTGATCATGGTCGGCGGCAGCATGGTCACGCTGAACCAGATTTCCCAGATCAATGTAATGCTGGATCAGGACGTCGTGTCTGGCGCGGTCCCCGAAGGCGCCAATCTGCATGCAGGTGATAATCTGCAACTGAACATGGCGACGATCGCGACCACGGGAATAGATAGTCAGGTGGCGCAAAAGGACAATTTTGCCAAAGCGCTGGATGACCTGAAGGCAGGCGGCAAAACCCTGTCCGCTGATGTGGCGCGCGACAACATCTTTGCCGGAAAGGAGATGCTATCGGTCCTGTATATTGATGGCGACCTGATCCAGACCAATGTGATCGAGCAGGTCAATTATCTGGGCGATTCCGATCAGATTCATTTCATCAAGGATATGTTCAGCACTGCTGCAGGGCCTGATGTCACAGTCACCAGCGGTTCCAACGCACAGATCAATGCGGCCAAGATCATTTCAGAGGGCATGGATTCCATCGTCATGGCTGGCGGAGAGGTTTATAGCGACGCGCTGATTTATCAGGTTGGCTTGATAGATGACAGCGCAGCGCCAACCGGCGTGCAATTAGGTGCACTGGCGAACGAGGCCGTGGCCTTTCTGGCTGATGACATGATCTCGCCTGCGCCCGAGCATGATTTTGGAACCGTAAGTCAAAGCGAGGGCAGCCCCGTCCCTGTGGATATTATGCAGACAATGCTTGCCTGAACCGCCATTGATTGGAGCAAAGTTTCACCGTGAACAAATCCAATGACAACTGGAACGACTTCAAATCGGTGCGCACCCGCAAGCGCCCGGATGACGGCACGCAGCCGCTGCGCCTGACATGGGATCAACGGGTTCTAGACACCGCTTCCCCCGATGCACAACCCCAGAGCAACGCGGCCTTGACGGGTCAGGGTGCAGTTTCGGCACCTGAAAGCACAGATAAAGGGACAACTGGGTCCGGGTCTGCGCGCCTGAGACTGGATATTCCGAAAACGCCGCGGGATACTGCCAGACCAGAAGCATCACCCGACAAATCCCCTTCGCCCAATGCCAAAGCGGCCTCGCAACCCCCGCCGCAAACGAGGATGCGCAGCAGCGCCAGCCCGCTTCCGGGCCGGACGATAGAAGGCAAGGCAGGCGGCCCGGAAATGCCCGGCCCCCGCGCGCCAGGGGCGGGAAATGCCGGTGGCGGTGGACGCAATGGCAATGGTTCGGACGGGACGAAGTTTCACAAACGTCTTGGGCCAGAGGATTTTCAGCAAAGCCTGAAAAAAGGGATCCGCGTCGTCTGGCGCAACCTGAGCATGGTCATGCTGATGACTTGCGCCACCAATATCCTGATCCTTGCGATCCCGATCTACCTTTTCCAGATCTCGGACCGGGTGCTGACCAGCCGCTCTATCGACACGCTGATCATGCTGACTGTCGTGATTGTCGGGGCCGTGGTGTTGCAGGCAGTGTTCGACGCGGTGCGCCGCTTCATGCTGATGCGCACGGCGGTCGAGGTTGCAACCCGGCTGGGTGCCCCGGTGCTGAGTGCCGCTGCCGCCGCTTCGCTGAACGGGTCGGGGCGCGAGTATCAGACCCTTGGTGATCTGCAACAGCTGCGCGGATTTCTGGTGTCAGGCACGTTGATTTCCTTCCTGGACGTTCCCTTTGCGCCTTTGTTTATCCTGGTGATTTTTCTGATCCACCCGCATCTTGGTATGATCGTTGTATGCACCGCGCTGGTGTTGCTGGTCGTGGCGCTGATCAACCAGCGCGTGACCGCCAAACCCTTTGCCGAAGCGAATTTGGCACAAGCCAAGGCGAACATGCATCTCGATTCCATGTCGCGCAACAGCCAGATCATCAATGCGATGGCCATGATCCCCGAAGCGGTGACGATCTGGGGCCGCGACACGGCGGCCTCGCTGATCGCGCAGGTGCGCGCGCAGGATCGCAACATTATCAGCGCATCCATCAGCCGGGCTGTACGGATGCTGACGCAGGTGGGAATGCTGGGTTGGGGGGCCTATCTGGCGATTGACGGGCAGATCACAGGCGGCATGGTCATTGCGGCCTCTATCATCGCGGGGCGCGCGCTGGCCCCGATCGAAGGGTCTATCGAGGGGTGGAACGGGTTCATTCTCTCGCGTGCGGCATATGGACGGGTTGCGGCTTTGCTGCGCAATTCCCGGCTGCAATTCGAACGTCTGTGGCTGCCCGAACCCAAGGGGCAGTTGAATGTAGAGCGGCTGCTATATGTTCCCGGCGGCACCAAGCAGGTCATCCTGAACGGAATATCTTTTGCTCTGAACCCCGGCGATTCACTCGCCGTGATCGGAAACTCTGGCGCTGGCAAGACCACGCTGGGCAAGATGCTGGTCGGCTCTATCCTGCCCACATCTGGCAATGTTCGGCTGGACCTGATGGACCTGCGCAACTGGGACCCGCGGCAACTGGGCGAGAATATTGGCTATCTGCCGCAGGACGTGCAGCTTTTCCCCGGCACCATCAAGGAAAACATTGGCCGAATGCGCGATGACGCAACCGATGAACAGATTCACCATGCGGCCGTTCTGGCCGATGTGCACGAAATGATCGCCAGCCTGCCGCAAGGGTATGAGACGATGGTTGCGGCCGACGGCTCCCCTTTGTCGGGCGGGCAAAAGCAACGGATCGCCCTGGCGCGGGCCTTTTTCGGCAATCCGCGTCTGGTCGTGCTGGACGAGCCGAATTCCAACCTCGATACGGCGGGCGACAAGGCGCTGGCGCGCGCCATAGAACACGCGCGGAAGGAAAGAATTACGGTCGTCGTGATCACGCAGAAACCATCACTGCTGAGCGTGGTCGACAAGATCATGTTGCTGGCCAATGGCGGGATCGCTCTGTTCGGGCATCGTGACCACGTCATGGCGCAGCTTCACCCGGCTTCGAAGCAGCCATCTGGTACCGGCCCCGCAAGCCTAGGAAAAAACGCGCAGGGAGGCGCTCTCGGACATGTCTGATCTCATCGCCACCCCCCGAAATAGCGACTGGTATCAAGAGGTGCCCCGCTCAATCGGCAAACAGGCCGTCTTTGGGATTATCCTGCTATTCGTGACATTCGGTGGTTTTGGTGCCTGGGCCATGCTGGCCCCGCTGGCGGCGGCTGTCATCGCGCAGGGCAGTTTCGTTGCAACCGGGCAGAACAAGATTGTCCAGCATCTGGAAGGGGGCATCATTTCGGACATTCTGGTGCAGGAAGGCGACCGTGTTACCGAAGGTCAGATCATGCTGACATTGGACCAGACGCTTGCGCTTGCGACCAATCGTGAACTGGCGCTGCGTCGTATCCGGCTGGAAGCGACACAGGCGCGGCTTGTGGCCGAACATGAACACCACGACAGCCTGACCTTCCCTGCGCATCTTGAATCTGACAGTGCCGACCCTGAAGTGGCGATGATCCTTCATGGGCAATCTCTGGCCTTTCAGGCGGCAGTGGCCAGCCTTGCCAATGATGTCAGCGTAATCAGCCGCAATCTGGAGGCGCTGGATATCCGCATGACGGGCTATGGAATCCAACTGAACGCGACCCGCAGTCAGCTTGCCTTGCTGAGCGAAGAACTGAAAACGAAGTCTCGGTTGCTTGAAAGCGGACTGTCGCGGCGTAGCGAAACACTGGCTTTGCGCCGCGCCATCTTGGAGGCTGAAGGCCAGATCGGACGGCTGGAAGCCGAAATTGCCGAACTGACCGAAATGCGCGCTAAGTTTGAAGCGCAAGTTACCAAAACCCGCGATGAATACAGCCGCAATGCGTTGACACACTTGCAGACCATCGAGAGTGAGCTTGAAAGCGTGCGCGAACATCAGCGTAAATCTTCAAATATTCTGGACCGCACGCATGTGATTGCCCCTGTCGCGGGCACTGTGGTGCGCCTGTATTACCACACGACCGGCGGTGTTGTTGAATCCGGGCGCCCAATCGTGGAGATACTGCCAGCCGATGCCCCGCTGATCATCGAATTGCTGGTCCCGCGCACCAATATCGACAGTGTCAGCATTGGGCAGCACGCAACGGTTCGGATGACAGGGCTGAACCAGCGGACCACCCCGGTACTGAACGGAACGGTCGAACATGTCTCGGCCGACGCGATTTCAGACGCCCCGAATGGCGCGCGCCGCGAAGTCTATCTTGCGCGTGTCACAGTCCCTCTGGAAGAGATGCAGCGCATTCAGGGCTTCACTCCGACACCGGGCATGCCAGCCGAGGTCATGATTCAGACAGAAAAACGGACATTTGCCCAATATCTGGCAAAACCGGTCATGGACAGCATGACACGCGCCTTCAGAGAGGAATAGGCGGCTAGGGTCGTCTGTCGTCCGATTGTAACGGAAAGGTGCTGCATGCGCTGTTCTGTAAACTGAAATGTCATGTTCGCAGCGCGCTTCGTCATCAAACCTTCGCGCAAATGTCACCTCGCTGTCATGCAAAGTAACTAGGCCCACGGTCATGCAAGTTACCTGAAAGGAACACGACATGACTGCAAGGCTTCTTTCGACAGTGGCGCTTGGTGTTGCGCTGGCCCTTCCGGCGGGCGCGTTCAATCTTGACCCGCGCTTTACCGATGCAGACGGCGATCTGATTGCCGATATTCCTACAGATGAAAGCGAATGGGTCGATCCGGCGGTTCTGGTTTTCGCCTATACTCCGGTTGAAGATCCGGCGGTGTATGAAGATGTCTGGGCCGAATTTCTGGACCATATGTCAGACGTCACCGGCAAGCCCATCCAGTTTTTCCCTGTCCAGTCGAATGCAGCCCAGCTTGAGGCGATGCGCGCAGGACGCCTGCATGTTGCGGCTGTAAACACTGGCGGCAATCCTATTGCCGTGGCCTGTGCAGGGTTCCGCCCCTTCGCCATGATGGCGGCAGAAGATGGCTCCTTCGGGTATGAGATGGAGATCATCACCTATCCCGGATCGGGCATTGAAACACTGGAAGACCTTGACGGCCGCCAGCTTGCCTTCACATCCGAGACGTCGAATTCCGGCTTTAAGGCCCCGCAGGCTTTGCTGGAATCCGAATTCGGTCTGCTGGTTGACGAAAACTACACCCCGGCCTTCTCGGGTGGTCATGACAACTCTATCCTTGGTGTGGCAAATCAGGACTATGACGCGGCTGCCATCGCAAATTCGGTCCTGACACGGATGGAAGCGCGCGGTGTCGTCAGCCGCGATGATCTGGTGACAATCTACAAATCCGACACATTCCCGACCTCGGGCTACGGCACGGTGTATAACCTTCACCCCGAGTTGCAGGAAAAGATTCAGGACGCTTTCTTCAGCTTTGAATGGGAAGGCACAGGGCTGGAACGTGAATTTGGCGCGCAGAATGAAAGCCAGTTCATCCCCATCACCTTTCAGGAAAACTGGGCAGTCATCCGCCAGATCGATGCAGCAATGGGTGTGACCTATACCTGCAACTAAGTTTTCCAATGACTGCAAGGATGGCAGGCAGAACCCTTGGTCTGCCTGCCAAACCGTGAACCGGAAAGGGCTGGACATGCTTCGGATCGAAGGTCTGACAAAGACCTACAAGACAGGGGACAGGGCGCTGTCAGATGTGTCTTTTGAGGTTCCACAGGGGCAGGTTGTCGGGCTGATCGGCCCGTCAGGGGCAGGGAAGTCCACACTGATCCGTTGCATCAACCGGCTGGTTGAACCCACGTCCGGCAATGTGCTGCTGAATGACATGAACCTGCCGATGATGCGCACGGCGGAACTGCGCCGCGCACGCCGTCGCATTGGTATGATCTTTCAGGAATATGCGCTGGTTGAGCGGTTGACCGTTATGGAGAATGTTCTGTCCGGGCGGTTGGGCTATGTCGGCTTCTGGCGCAGCTTCATGCGCCGCTATCCTGCCGCCGATATTGCAAATGCGTTCCGTCTGCTGGACCGCGTTGGCCTGCTGCAACATGCGGACAAGCGCGCCGATGCACTGTCGGGCGGGCAGCGGCAGCGGGTGGGAATTGCACGCGCGCTGGCGCAGGACCCCGAATTGCTGCTGATCGACGAACCGACCGCCAGCCTTGACCCCAAAACCAGCCGCCAGATCATGCGGCTTATTGTCGAAATCTGCCGCGAACGCGGGTTGCCTGCGATCATCAATATCCATGACGTTGTTCTGGCACAGCAATTCTCGGACCGGATCATCGGGTTGCAAGCCGGGCGCGTGGTGTTTGACGGCCCGCCCTCTGGCCTGACCGAAGGGGTGCTGACTCAGATTTATGGGGAAGAGGATTGGACCGCCATGCGCAACGGCGCGGCCGAGGATGCCGAGGCAGAGGCGGAAGATAAAGCACAGGCTGAAAAGATGCTGAGGGCATTATGAGCGCAGCCTATCCAACAATATGGCGCAAGCCACCGCAGATGATCCAGGCGCGCGGGTTGCGCATTGCGCTGGCCGTGGGTGCGGTTGTCTATCTGGTGCTGGCCATCGGCACGATTGACGTGAACTGGACGCGCGTCATCGCCGGGATGGAGCGCGCGCAGCGCTTTGTTGCGGGCTTTCTGCAACCCGATTTCACCACCCGCTGGCGCGACATTTCTAACGGGCTGATGGAAAGCCTGACCATGACCTTCACCTCGACAGTGGTGGGGGTTGCGATCTCCATTCCCATCGGCGTAGGGGCTGCGCGCAATGTGGCCCCGCGTGCGGTGTATCTGGTCTGTCGCAGTATTATCGCCATCAGCCGCGCGTTGCAGGAAATTATCGTGGCTATCTTCTTCGTTGCCCTGTTCGGCTTTGGGGCGTTTGCAGGGTTCCTGACGCTGACCTTTGCCACCATTGGCTTCATCGGCAAACTGCTGGCTGAAGACATTGAGGATATTGACGAAGCACAGGCCGAAGCAATCCGCGCGACTGGCGCAAGCTGGGTGCAACTGATCAATTACGCCATTCAGCCGCAGGTCATGCCGCGCCTGATCGGGCTGTCACTGTACCGTCTGGATATCAATTTCCGCGAATCCGCAGTGATCGGGATCGTTGGCGCGGGTGGGATTGGCGCGGCGCTGAACACCTCGCTGTCGCGCTACGAGTATTCCAGCGCGGGCGCGATCCTGCTGATCATCATCGCCATTGTGATGATGGCCGAATACTCCTCAGGCTATTTGCGAAAGTGGGTAAAATGAGCGTGGCATCTGTTGAAGCGCCCGTATGGGCACACCGCACGCCAAGGAAACGCCTGATGCTTTGGGCCGGCTGGCTGGCCTGCGTGGCCCTGTTCGTGTGGTGTTGGGAACGCATGACGCAACGCACAATCTGGGCCTTTGTCTGGGACGCGCCGAATGCCGCCGCCGATATTGCCAGCCGCGCCTTCCCCCCGCGCTGGTCCTATATGGAACGACTTTGGGCGCCGCTGTGGGATACAATTAATATCGCCACACTGGGCACGCTTCTGGGCATAGCAATGGCGGTTCCGCTGGCATTTCTTGCCGCCAGCAACACCACACCATCGCGCTTGGTCCTGCGCCCTGCTGCGTTGTTTGTGATCGTGGCCACGCGGTCGATCAATTCGCTGATCTGGGCGCTTTTGCTGGTGTCCATTCTTGGGCCGGGCATACTGGCAGGTATTCTGGCCATTGCGCTGCGGTCCATCGGGTTCATTGGAAAGCTTCTGTATGAAGCGATTGAGGAAACCGATATCCGCCAAGTCGAGGCGGTTACCGCGACAGGGGCCTCTCAGGGCCAGATCCTGACCTATGGGATTGTGCCTCAGGTGCTGCCCAGTTTCTATGGCATCAGCGTGTTTCGGTGGGATATCAACATCCGTGAAAGCGCCATTCTTGGATTGGTAGGCGCAGGCGGGATAGGGGCGCAGTTGAATTCGAGCCTGAACATGCTGGCCTGGCCACAGGTGATGCTGATCATACTGGTCATTCTTGGCACGGTTGTTGTCAGCGAATGGGTTTCGGCCAAGGTGCGGCACGCGATTATCTGACGGGGTTATCGGCACGAAACAGGGCTAAAACCATCGGGATTTCGGACGGTTGGCAGCGTTGCAAGTCTGCGACAGGTCCGACTCCGCCTGGTGTTTGCCGCTCGACACAAGATACCCGACGACTGCTTGGAGGGCGTTGCAGTCTTTGAGCAGCGCGGTATCGAGGCCGAAGGCCGCCGCGACTCAAAGGGCCGCCCCCACGGCACGGCGATTGGGCTGCCACCAGCGCAACGATCTGATCTTTCAAGGGCTTGGCCAGCATAAAGCGCTACAGATTCAATCGCGCATCGCCGCACCGCGGCCCGACGCTACGCGGCTTTTCATCCGGCCTCGCAATGTCTGCAAAGTCCCGCATAGCCGCCTCTCGTGAAAGCACCGCATGTGGCGCGAGAACCATTCGTCAGGTGGCGAACGCTAAGGTGATTCAGCTTCCCAGAAATATATTGAAACTATAAACTTTATATGTTTCACTTCGCATCATGGGGGTTTCCCCATTCATGGGAGGAGAAATCATGTCACTTAAATCGGCATCGTCGAAAGGATTGTTCGTTGGGGTGGTCGCGGCTTTTGCAGCCAGCGCACCTGTGCTTGCACAGGATTTCCCAAGCCGTGCGATCGAATACATCATTCCATTTGACCCAGGCGGGGAATCAGATATCACCGCGCGCCTGCAAGAGCCGCTGATGCAGGAAGCACTTGGCGTGAACGTCAATGTCCGCCACCAACCCGGCGGCGGCGGTGCGGTGGCATGGAGTGATTTTCAATCCAATGCCGAACCAGACGGGCATGAGATTATCGGTATCAATACTCCGCATATCGTGGCGCAGCCCATCCAGCGTGCAGATGCAGGCTACACGACCGATGGATTCGACATCATTACATGGTTCCACCTGACACCCCATGTGGTGGTGGTGCGGGCCGATAGCCCGTTTGAAACCCTTGAAGACCTGATTGAATTCGCGGGCGAAAACCCGCAATCGCTGACCATGGGCGGAAGCGGCACCTTCACGGGCAATCATCTTGAAACACTGCGCCTGATGGAGCTTGCCGATATCCGTGTCACCTACATTCCCTTTACCGGAACGGGCCCGCTTCCTGCGGCAATCCTTGGCGGGCATGTTGGTGCCGTGATGTCCAACGCGACGCTGGCCGTTGAAATGGGTGACAATGTTCGCGTGCTGGCCGTTGCATCGGAAGAACGCCTTGAGACATTGCCAGATGTCCCGACCTTCCTTGAATTGGGCTATGATGTGGTCGGGGGCACCTATCGCGGTGTGGCTGTGCCAAACGGCACACCCGCAGACCGCGTGGAAATGCTTGCAGATCTTTTCGCCCAGATGAATGAAACACTTGGCGAGCGTCAGATCCCGATGGGCTATCAGATGACAGATATTCGCGGGCAGGACGCAATCGACCTGATGACCCGTATGCGCGAGCAGTATGGCGACTTTCTGAACTAAGCTACGTGCCGCCCCATCCGGCAACGCCGGGTGGGGCGGCTTTGCGCTTTCCGGGCGTTCCCATACCCAAAAGGTGACTCCAATGGAGATTCTGATCGCAGCGGCGGCGGCCGTTTTGCAACCGCATATGCTTGTCATTATTCTGCTTGGCGTGACCGCTGGCCTGTTTGTGGGTGCCCTGCCGGGGCTGACGGCCACAATGGCGCTGGCCCTGATGCTGCCCTTCACCTTTTCGCTTGAAGCGCTGGAAGGGCTTGTTGCCCTCGGTGCCGTGTATATGGGCACGATATACGGAGGTGCCTTTACTGCGATCCTGATCAATACGCCCGGCACACCGTCTTCAATTGCGACCACATTTGACGGCCATCCGATGGCCAAGCAAGGCCGCGCTTTGGAAGCTATCAGCGTTGCGACAATTGCATCTGTGATTGGCGGTGTGGTTGGGGTTGCCTTTTTGCTGATTGCCGCGCCACCGCTGGCGCAACTGGCGCTTAGATTCGGGCCTGCCGAAATGTTCTGGGTGGCAATCCTTGGGCTGACTCTGATCGGGTCGCTTGCAACCGGGTCATTGCTCAAGGGCCTGCTGGGCGGCGCGATCGGCCTGCTGATCGGGACAATCGGCATCTCGCCTGTTGGCGGTGAAAGCCGCTTCACCTTTGGCTGGCCGCCGCTTCAGGGCGGAATTTCCTTGATCGTCGCGTTGATCGGGCTGTTTGTCATTCCCGAACTCTTGCTGATGATCCGGCGCGGACATGCCACACTTGAAACCCCGGCGGATCTGGGGCGATCGCGGTTTCAATTCGGTGCCGCCCTGCGCACCGTTCTGGCCAAGCCGGGCAACCTGATCCGCTCTTGCGCGATCGGGCAGGTCATCGCAATCATACCGGGGGCAGGCGGTTCGATCACATCACTGGTTGCATATAACGAAGCAAAGCGCTGGTCGAAATCGCCCGAGACATTCGGAAAGGGCAACCCGGAGGGGGTGGTTGCCTCTGAATCCAGTAACAATGTCATGGTCGCGGGGTCTATGGTGCCATTGCTGACGCTGGGGATTCCCGGTGCCCCGCCAGATGCCATCATTCTGGGGGTTATGCTGCTGCATGGCCTGCGGCCGGGCTTGGATCTCTTTACGCAGACAGGTGTGCTTGCAAACGGGTTCATCATTTCTATGGGTCTGGCGGCGCTTATGCTTATTCCCGTGGGGCTTCTGGGTGGGCGATTGATCTACAAGACAATCCTGCGCACGCCGCATTATTATCTGGTGCCCACAATTCTCATCATCACCATTCTCGGCACCTATGCGCTGCGCAACAACATCATTGATGTTGCCCTGATGCTTGGGCTTGGGGTTGTCGGCTTCGTTATTCGAGGCTTGGGGTTAGGGGCTGCACCCATTGTTCTTGGCCTGATCCTGGGGACCATCGCGGAACAGGGGTATGTGCAATCCATTCTTGGGGGTATGGCGCTGGATTTTCCGCAAATGCGGCTGTTCGTGAACCCGCTCAGTCAAGTGTTGATTGCCATAATCGTGTTGGTGATCGGCTGGGCCGCCTGGCCTCAGAACCTGCGGCGCAAGAAGGATTAAGCCATGCAAATCCGTATCAACACAGAACTCTACGGTGGCCTGTTCGGCATGGCCCTGGCGGCGATTTTCTGGTTCAACAAGGGCAATATGGGCTTTCTCAGCGCGGTCTTTCCGGATGCTGTGCTGATCATTCTGGCCACAGTATCAGGGCTTTTAATCTTGCGCGGCCTGATCGCTGGGGAACCCACATTGCTCGATGTTAGTGGGGCCGGGCATGTGATTTCGGGGGTTGCGATCATGGCGCTTTGGTGGCTGGGCATTCGGTATGTGGGCTTTGTAACCACGTCTGTCCCGCTCTTCGTGGCGCTGGCCCTGATGATGAAGCGGCGCGAAGGCCCCCTTAGCTGGCGTGATGTCATAATCACTGTAATCGTTGCCACAGTCGTCGCGGGGGGCTTTTTCTGGGTATTCACCGAAGTGCTGGGCATCCGTCCGTTCCGCGCACCGCTTCTGTGACAGCTTTCAAAACATAAGGAAAAACTATGGCCCAT
Organism: Roseinatronobacter bogoriensis DSM 18756; assembly: GCF_004366635.1. Classification (GTDB taxonomy): domain Bacteria; phylum Pseudomonadota; class Alphaproteobacteria; order Rhodobacterales; family Rhodobacteraceae; genus Roseinatronobacter; species Roseinatronobacter bogoriensis. The sequence continues at coordinate 130,299 of NZ_SORN01000003.1, forward strand.
GTGGTGATTTCAGAATTCATGGACGAGCCTGCGGTAAACTGGCTGCGCGAGCGTCACACTGTGACCTATGACCCCAGCCTTGTAGATGATCCTGCGCGCCTGCGGCAGGTTTGCGCTGAAGCACATGGTTTGATTGTGCGAAACCGCACGCAGGTGGACCGTGCCTTGTTTGACGCCGCGCCGGCCTTGCGCGTTGTCGGGCGGCTGGGTGTCGGGCTTGATAACATCGACACATCTTTCGCAGAGGCGCGCCAGATTGCAGTCTTCCCCGCAACCGGAGGCAATGTCGTGTCAGTGGCGGAATATGTCATCACGGCCATTCTTGTCCTGCGCCGCGCGGCGTGGATGGGCACATCAGATGTTCTGGCCGGAAAATGGCCGCGCCAGTCCATGATCGGGCTTGAATGTGATGGTGCCAGCCTTGGGCTTGTCGGATACGGCGCCATTGCGCAAGCAACCGCAGAGCGTGCGCGCGCATTCGGAATGAAGATCCTTGCCTATGACCCTTTTCTGCCCGCCGATCACCCGGCTTGGGAAACGGCCGAACGGCATGAATCGCTCTCAACGCTTCTGCCCGTTGCAGATGCCGTCAGCCTGCACGTGCCCCTGACCGATGCGACACGCGGGCTTCTTGATGACGCGGGCATCGCGGCCATGAAGCCGGGGGCAGTGCTGATCAATACCTCGCGCGGGAATATCGTGGATGAAGGCGCATTGGCCAAGGCGCTGCATTCAGGGCATCTGCGTGGGGCCGCGATGGATGTTTTTGCACAAGAACCCCTGCCTGCCGATACTGCGCTTGCCGGTGCGCCTAATCTTATTGCGACCCCCCATGTTGCGGGTGTCACAGTGGAATCGAACACCCGCATAAGCTGGATCACTGTGAAGAATGTCGCGCAACATCTGGAGTCGTGAGCGACCCACTGCGCGATCTGCAATCTTGTGTCGTGCCAGCGGTCGGGCCTGCGACCGGACTTTCAAAAGGAAATACCCATGCGCATTGTTGAAATCCGCCAGAATGTGGCGTCCATCTCATCCAACATTGCCAATGCCTATATCGACTTCTCAAAGATGACCTGTTCGGTTGTCGCCGTCATCACTGATGTCATGCGCGATGGTAAACCGGTTATCGGATACGGGTATCACTCCAATGGCCGATACGATGTCGAGGGGCTATTGACCAAGCGGTTCCTGCCTCGCCTGAGCGAAGCCGACCCCGATAGCCTGCTGGATGAGACGGGGCAGAACCTTGACCCGTTCCGCATTTGGGACACGCTGATGAAAAACGAGAAACCCGGCGGCCATGGCGAGCGGTCTGTGGCGGTTGGGGCCATTGATATGGCGGTTTGGGACGCTGTGGCAAAGATTGCAGATGTCCCCCTCTGGAAGCTTTTGGCAGATCGGTATCGTGGTGGCGTGGCGGATGAAAAGGTGTGGATCTATGCTGCGGGCGGCTATTACTATCCGGGCAAGGATAACCGCGCGCTGCAAGACGAAATGCGCAGCTATCTTGACCGTGGCTACCGGGTAGTGAAAATGAAAATAGGGGGTGCCTCTCTCGATACCGACATTGCCCGGATAGAATCCGTTCTTGAAGTTGTCGGCACGGGCCGCAACCTTTGCGTTGATGCAAATGGTCGCTTCGACCTGGAGACGGCAATTGCGTATGGCGAGGCGTTCCAGCAATATGATTTATTCTGGTACGAAGAGGCCGGAGATCCGCTGGACTATGCCTTGCAGGCCGAGGTCTCGCGCCATTATTCCAATCCTATGGCAACAGGGGAAAACCTGTTCTCGCATCAGGACGCGCGCAATCTGTTGCGCCACGGCGGCATGAACCCGGATCGTGACTGGCTGCAATTCGACTGTTCCCTCAGCTATGGGCTGGTCGAATATCTGCGCACGCTTGATGTGGCCCAAAGCCTTGGCTGGTCTTCGCGCCGGGTCGTGCCGCATGGCGGGCACCAACTCTCGCTCAACATGGCCGCGGGGCTGCATCTGGGGGGCAATGAAAGCTACCCGGATGTTTTCCGGCCCTATAACGGCTTTGCCGATGATATACCAATCGAGGATGGCTATGTTCGCCTGCCGGACACGCCCGGCATAGGGTTTGAACGGCGCGCCGAGTTGCTTGCCGATCTCAGGCGGTTGCTGGAGTGAAAATGACCAATGCCTAGCCGTGCAACCGACATAGCGGCGCTTCCGGGCTGGGGCTCTCGTCCCGCCCATGATTGAGGCGCGGACTATCCTCGGAAACCGATCTTGAGCACGACACAGCGCAACTCGCTGAATGCACCCGGTAGGCTTTGGGGCGCTATCATTTATTCAACGTAACCTTGGCGGAGCTTTTGTAGCGGCAACGCATTTCACATGCGGGGCAAGCGTAGCAATTTCTGCAAGCCATTCATGTCGTTTCAGACACGGCAAGTTTTCTGCCAGATCAGGTTCCGTTCTCTTGTCGTTTTCAGTCCGTCCCGGTCACCCGGGCGATCTGGCGCGCACATCTTTGAAGCACTGTGATACCACCCAAAAATCAACTGAAAGCAGAACGCCAAAACGCCGCGAATGCGCTTCTGGTATACCTTTGTGTGCCAAATTTTACCAAAGTTTCAGTAACTTAATTTGATCTGGGTCAACGTGCGGCCATTGGAGACCTGTCATTCAAGCCAAGCTGACCTCGCGGAGAGCGCAAGTCTTTTCCCCGTGAGACTTCTCGAAAAAGGAGCGCGAAGTGACGGAGGCATTGTTTGGTTTGGACCCACGAACCGCGCTCGCGATTCATGTGGTGGCCGCGATTCTGACAGTGGCTGCGGTGATGGGCGTGGCGAAGCTGCTGCGAACTCCGGGGCGGGCAAAAGACCGCTGGGGCGTCTATGAAAGCGGTGCGCCAGCTGACGCTGCCGCCAATGCGCCGGTTCCTGCGTCATACTTCCAGATCGCAGCCTTTTTCGTCATTTTCGATTTTGAAGCGGCACTTCTTTACACTTGGGCGCTGACCGCTGTGGAGGCAGGCACAGCCGGGCTGGTCGCGGCTGGGATCTTCATCGGCGCGTTGTTGTTGGCGTTGCTTTATCTGTGGCTCGACGGGGCGCTGGATGTGGGTGCGCGGCCAGAAGGGTCTGCAAAGCCGGAGGGCGCAGGATGACCACGCCACGTTTTGAATTGCCGCCCGGTGTAGCGATGGCGCAGGGGCAGATGTTCGCGCGTCTTGATGATCTGGTTGCATGGTCGCGCAAAAACAGCCTATGGCCGTTCAATTTCGGCCTGTCATGCTGCTATGTGGAAATGGCCACAGCGCTCACGCCGGTTTTCGATCAGGCGCGTTTCGGGGCAGAGGTCATCCGTTCCACCCCGCGTCAGGCCGATCTGCTGATCGTGTCGGGAACTGTGTTCACCAAGATGGCCGCCCCGCTGAAGCGCCTTTATGAACAGATGCGAGAGCCGCGCTGGGTGATCTCGATGGGGGCCTGCGCCAATTCGGGGGGGATGTATGACATCTATTCCGTGGTGCAGGGTGTCGACAGCTTTCTTCCCGTCGATGTCTATATCCCCGGCTGCCCGCCGCGCCCCGAACAGCTGCTTGATGCCATGATCCTGCTGCAACAAAAGGCAGGAACGCAGCGCCGCCCGCTTGGCATTACATTGGGGGATGCGTCCGCAGCCTTTGACCCGCAACCGCGCAAGACGATCCGGCATCTGGACCGCACCTCTATCACCCGCCTTGATGATCCGGAGGCCCCATGACCAGCGCCGCCCCGCATGTCAAGGCCGCCCCGGCGGCCGACGATCCCGTTGCCAGCCTGCGCGCGCGCTTCGGAGATGCGATCGTGACCGAACAGGGCACGGGCGAAGGCTTCCCCGTGCTTTGGGTCACGCCAGAGGCATGGCTTCGTGTGCATGCCCATCTGCGCGATACGGTGCCGCAGCCCTATACGCTGCTGGCCGATCTTTGGGGCATTGACGAGACCGCGCGCCAGCATCGCGGCGGGCAGCCCGCTTCGGGGGTGACGCTGGCGAGTCATCTGATCTCAATAGAGCGTAACAGCGATATACGGCTGAAATGTGCTTGTGACACTGATGCGCCACGCGCACCCACGCTGACGGGGGTCTACCCCGGTGCGGACTGGTACGAGCGCGAGGCCTGGGACATGTTCGGCATCCGCTTCGACGGGCGCGACAGCCATCGCCGCATCCTGATGCCGCAGGATTGGCAGGGCCACCCGCTGCGCAAGTCCCATCATGCCCGCGCAACCGAAAAAGACCCGTTCGTGATGACGCGCGAAAGCTTCAACGCGACCGAAGCCGCGAACCAGCTTGACCCCGAAGCGCTTGGCCTGCCGCTACAGCGCGACGGCGTGGAATTGATGGTGCTGAATTTCGGCCCGCATCACCCGTCCACACATGGGGTATTCCGCATCCTGCTGGGGCTGGATGGCGAGGAAATCGTCTGGGCCTATCCCGATATCGGGTATCACCATCGCGGCGCCGAGAAGATGGCCGAACGCCAGACGTGGCATGGCTTCATCCCCTATACTGACCGGATCGACTATCTGGGCGGCGTAATCTCGGAAATGCCCTATCTTCTGGCGGTCGAGCAGCTTTGCGGGATCGAGGTGCCAGCGCGGGCGCAATGTATCCGCGTGATGCTGTCGGAATTCTTCCGCATCACCTCGCACCTATTGTTTTACGGCACATTGGCGCAGGACACGGGCGCGATGTCGCCGGTCTTTTATATGTTCGTTGACCGCGAACGCGCCTATAAGGTCATTCAGGCGATCACCGGCGCACGCATGCATCCGGCGTTTTTCCGCATCGGTGGCGTGGCAATGGACCTTCCTGCCGGCTGGCAAGGACTGGTGCGCGACTTCCTCGACTGGATGCCCGCACGGCTGGATGATTACGAGCGGCAGGCGATGAATTCCGAACTGTTCCGCATCCGCACGCAAGGCGTGGCGCGCTACGGGGTCGAGACCTGTCTGAAATACTCCGTCACCGGACCGCATCTGCGCGCGGCAGGGCTGGCGTGGGACATGCGCAAGCTGCGGCCCTATTCGGGCTATGAAAATTATGATTTTGATGTGCCGACGCGGACCGAGGGCGATTGCTATGCGCGCACATGGGTGCGCGCGCAGGAAATGCGCGAGAGCCTCAAGATCATTCGCCAATGCCTCGAAAATATGCCTACAGGTCCGATCAAGGCCGATCATCCGCTGGCCTTTCCGCCACCGCGCGGCAACACGCTGCAAGATATCGAAACGCTGATCCACCATTTCAGCGGTACGGCTTACGGCACGCACGTACCCGTGGGCGAGGCAACAGGGCAGGTCGAATCTGCGCGTGGTTTCACGCAGTATTCCATCATCTCGGACGGGGATGGGCGCAGCTATCGCACCCGTATCCGCACGCCGAGTTTCGCCAATCTCCAACCCATCGCCGAGGTGGCACCGGGCATGACGGTCGCCGATTTCGTTATCTACCTCGCTTCAATCGATCATGTCATGTCGGATGTGGACAAATGACCCTTTCAGCCGATCTTCGTTCCGAGATTACCCATGCGATGGATCATCATGGCGGCCCGCGCGCCGCGATGCTTGAATCGCTGCGCATGATCCAGCAGGCTCATGGTTGGGTCTGTGATGCGCATCTGGAAGAAGCGGCGGCCCTGCTGGGCGTGACGACCGCCGAGATGGAAGATATCGCGACCTTCTACAGCCTGATCTTTCGTCAGCCCGTGGGTGAGCGGCTGATCCTGCTTTGCGACGGTGCGTCCTGCTATCTGAACGGTGGCGAAGACGTGCGCGATGCAGTCATGGCGCGGCTGGGCATCGGCTTTGGCCAGACCACGCCGGACGGAAAATACACGCTGATCAATATCTGCTGTGTGGGGGGCTGTGACCACGCGCCTGCGGCCGTGATCGGGCGCGACCGCAAGCTGGTCGGTCCCCTGACGCCCGAAACCATCGACGAGATATTGGGGGAGGCCGCGCTATGAATGAGCACAAACCCCTGACCGGGCGTGCGCGCCCTGACCGTAGTCCCCACACGCTGGAAGAATGGCGCAAGCTTGGGGGCTATGCGGCAGTGGAGCGCGGGCTGAAGGCACTCAGCCCCGAACAAGTGCTCGACATGGTTGATGACGCCAATCTCAACGGGCGCGGCGGCGCAGGGTTTCCGGCGGCGAAGAAATGGCGATTCATGCCCAAGCCCGGCCAGTCGCCCGGCGATGGGCCGTCCTACTTCATCGTCAATGGCGACGAGATGGAGCCGGGTGCCTTCAAGGACCGTATCTTGCTTGAAGCGGTGCCGCATCAGCTGATCGAAGGTGCGATCCTTGCGGCCTATGCGACCCACTCCAGCGAGATCATCGTGTTGATCCGCGACGCATATCGCGACGCAATCGCCAATGTCACTCGCGCCATCGCCGAGGCGGAAGCAGCCGGCTATTTGGGCCGCAACGTTCTGGGCTCGGGCTTTGACGTAAAGATGTGGGTCCACCCCTCGGCGGGCCGCTATATTGTGGGCGAGGAAACCGCGCTGATCGAGGCGCTGGAAGGTAAGCGCGCCGTGCCGCGCAAACGCCCGCCCTTTCCGGCGCAATCGGGGCTGTGGGGGCGACCGACGACGGTCAACAATGTCGAAACCGTGTCCTGCGTGTCGCATATCGTGGCCAATGGCGCGCAGTGGTTCCGCGCCCTGTCGCGCACCGAGGAGGGCGGCACGAAGGTTTTCGGCGTGTCGGGCCGTGTCAATCGCCCCGGCATTATCGAGGCCCCGATGGGCACCCCGGCGGGTGAGTTGATCGAACAGGCGGGCGGGGTGTCAGGCACTGGCGTCTTGCGGTGTTTCCAGCCCGGTGGCGGCGCCTCGGGCTTTCTGGAGCCTGACGCGCTCGATGTGCCGCTGGATTTCGGCAATGTCGCGAAGGCGGGCAGCATGTTCGGCACCGGCACAATGATCGTGCTGGATCAATCCGCCTGCCCGCTGGCAGTGATCGCGCGGCATATGGCGTTTTATGCGCGTGAAAGCTGTGGCTGGTGCACGCCCTGCCGCGATGGTCTGCCCTGGGTGGCGCAGATCATGATGCGTCTGGAGCGCGGCGAGGGCCGGATGGAAGACCTCGATGTGCTGCGCGAGACGGTCGCTATCGCTGGCCCGCGCGGACGGACCTTCTGCGACCTGATGGGCGGCGCGATGGCCCCACTCGGTTCGGGTCTGGCCCGGTTTGGCGATCTGTTCGAGGCCCATGTGCGCGAAGGGTGCTGCCCCATCGCACGCGAATATGGAAGGAGCGCCGCATGACCCGCATCCGCATAGAGGTTGATGGCAAGGCGCTTGAGGTGGCACCGGGGCAGGATCTGCTGTCGGCCTGTACGCACGAAGGCGTGCAGATCCCGCATTTCTGCTGGCATGACGCGCTTGGCTCGGTCGGCGCGTGCAGGCTGTGCGCGGTGCGTGTCCATGACGGCCCGGAAGACCGCGAAGGCCGCATCGAGATGGCCTGCATGACCCCTGCGACCGAGGGCCAGCGCGTCAGTATTGCCGACCCGGAAGCCGCCGAGATGCGCGCGCATGTCATCGAATGGCTGATGCGCAGCCACCCCCATGATTGCGCCGTGTGCGAAGAGGGTGGCGCGTGTCATCTGCAAGATATGACCGTGGCCAGCGGCCATCACAAACGCCGCTATGACGGCCCCAAGCGCACGCATAGCAATCAGGATCTGGGGCCGCTGCTGACGCATGAGATGAATCGCTGCATCGCCTGCTATCGCTGCACGCGGTTCTATCGCGGCTATGCGGGTGGGCGTGATCTGGATGTGATGGGCGCGCATGACCGGGTGTATTTCGGGCGCTATGAGGATGGCCCGCTTGACAGCCCCTTCGCGGGCAATCTGGCCGAGGTCTGCCCGACTGGCGTGTTCAATGACAAGGGCTGGTCGCGCGACTATGCGCGCAAATGGGACATGGCGGCAACACCGTCGATCTGCACACAATGTTCGGTCGGCTGCAATATCTTTGCCGCTGAACGTGGCGGGCGCCTGCGGCGGTTGCAAAACCGCTATAACGGTGCGGTCAACGGGCATTTCCTGTGTGACCGAGGCCGGTTTGGCGCGCTGCATCTGCCCGAAGGCGCGCGTCTGCACGCGCCGCAGATCAGCGCAGAACCTGTGGCGCAGGACGCCGCGATTGAAGCAGCACGCCGCGCGATCAAGGCTGGCGCGGTTGCCATCGCCTCGCCCCGCGCGACATTGGAGACGGTCTTTGCCCTGCGCCATCTGGTCGGCGCGGAGCGGCTTTTCGCCGCGGTCCCGCAGGTCGAGATGGGCAGTGTCGCGCGCATGGCGGGGCTTTTGGCGCAGCACGGCGCACAGCCGCTGCATACGCTGGAGCATTGCGACGCGGCGTTGGTTCTGGGTGAGGATCTGACCGGCACGGCCCCGCGCGCAGCCCTTGAGCTGCGCCAGATGGCGCGGAATGCCGCCCTTGCGCTGGCGGGGGAGAAGGGCGTGCCAGACTGGCTCGACAATGCCGCGCGGGTGGCGGGCGAGGGGCGGCGCAGCCCCATTGCGCTGGTCACGGTGCTGCCCGATGCGCTGGATGACATCGCCGCATGGCCCCTGCGCCGCGCCCCGGACGAGATCGCGGCGTTCGGCCATGCCATCGCGGCCGCGCTGCGCGGCGAAGATGCCGCATCCGAGGCGCAGGCCATAGCCGATGCGCTGGCGCAGGCCAAGGCCCCGGCGCTGATCGCGGGCTTTGGCGCTGGGCGGCCCGAGATACTGGAGGCGATTGCCGCGATTGCGGCGGCCCTGACCGGGCGCGCGCGCTTGTTCCTGTTCCCGCCCGAGGTCAATTCTATGGGCCTTGCGCTAAGCGGTCTTGACGGGCTGGAAGGCGCGCTGGCCGCAGTTGAAAGTGGCGCAGCCCGCACTTTAATCATCGCCGAGGCGGATCTGGCCGAACGCGCCGACCCGACGTTGGTGGACCGTCTGCTGGACACCGCAGATACTGTCATCGTTCTGGACAGCCACGCCACGCGGTTGACGGAGCGCGCAACGATCCTTCTGCCAGTGGCCGATTGGGCGGAAGCGGCGGGAACGGTCGTCAACCATGAGGGCCGCGCGCAGCGTCGCTTCGCGGCCTATCCGACTGCGCTACTGCCTGCATGGCGGGTGACTACCGCGCTCGCGCCGATTGCGCCGGACTGGCAGAACCTTGATGATGTGTTGTCCGCTATGGCACTGGCGCTGCCGCAACTGGCGGGCGCACGCGACGCGGCCCCGGATGCAGCGAGCCGCCTGCCGCTGGGCGCTGTGGCGCGGGCCGGATGGCGACAGGCAGGGCGCACGGCGCATGACCAGACCGGCGGCGTGATCCGCCATGCCCCGCAAACCGATGGCGACAGCGCGCTGGCCTTTTCGATGGAAGGGGTGCAGGGCGCAGAGGTGCCGCCTGCGCTGCGCACGAGTTATGCCGTTGCCGGGCTGCATTCAGCCTCTGCCGCGCCGTTTGTTACTGTGGCCAATGGTGGCGCGCTGAAAGCGGGCGATCCGGGCGTTGATGTTCTGACGGGTTTTGTCGGGCCGGATGCCGCGCCTGCCTTTGCCCTGACAGGCGAGGGGCTGATCCCGCTGGCGCTGCACGATCCCTTTGTCGGGGATGAGGTTGGTCGCCGCGCGGAATTTCTCGCGCAGCGTTACGAGGAGGCGCAGATCGTCCTGCACCCAGAGGACGCGCAGCGCCTGCATCTGAACGAAAACATGGCGTTAACCCTTGACGGGCAAGCTGTTGGCACGGCCCTGCGCATAGATACCGCAATCCCGCGCGGTCATGTCGGCCTGTCGGCAGGCCGGGTCGCGCCGCGCAATCTTGGCCGCCGTATCAAGATCGGGAGGCAGCAAGAATGAGCATCGCCCTCATAACCCTTTTTTCGGTCATTCTGATCATGGCGCTTCTGGTGGCAGCCGGGGTCTTTACCTGGGTCGAGCGTCGGGGGCTTGGCTTCTTGCAAGAACGCCTTGGCCCCAACCGGGTCGGGCCTTTCGGCTTCCTGCAATGGGTGGCCGATACGGTCAAACTGCTGACCAAGGAAGACGAAGTGCCCCCGGGGGGCGATGCGATCACTTTCCGGCTGGCCCCGGCGCTGGCCGCGATCCCGGTGCTGGCAGGCTTCGGCGTGGTGGCTTTTGGCCCGAACCTGAGCCTTGCCGCGCTGGATATGGGTGTGATTTTCATCCTCGCGATGCTGGCGCTGACGGTCTATGCGATGGTGCTGGGGGCCTGGGCGTCACACAATCGCTATGCACTCTTGGGCGGCTTGCGCGCGGCGGCGCAGATGCTGTCCTATGAGGCGTTTTTCGGCCTGTCGCTGATGGGCGTGGTGATGCTGGCCGGATCCCTGAGCCTTGGCCAGATCGTCGAGGCGCAAAGCGGGGTGTGGTTCTTCATCTTGCAACCGGTCGGCTGCGCGCTGTTCCTGCTGGCCGGGATTGCGGCAGCGCACCGTCTGCCTTTTGATTTGCAGGAATCCGAGCAAGATCTGGTTGCGGGTTTCATGACCGAATATTCCGGCATGAGTTTCGCGCTGTTTTTCCTTGGCGAATATCTGGCGGTCATTCTGGTTTCCGCGTTGGCGGTGACGCTGTTCTTCGGTGGCTGGCTGGGGCCGGTGCTGCCGGGGCCGATCTGGTTCGGGCTGAAGGTCGGGGCGCTGGCGCTGGCCTTTATCTGGATACGGGCGATCCTGCCGCGCCCGCGCTATGACCAACTGGTTGGCTTTGCGTGGAAATGGGGCCTGCCGCTGGCGCTGGTCAATCTGCTGCTGACCGGTGCGCTGGTCGTGATGATCGGAGGGCGTCCGGGATGAAGGGACTTTTCGACAGCCTTTGGCGCGTTGGCCGCAAGCTGACTGCCCCGAAATACACAGAGCAATACCCGGAGGTGAAGCCGGACTTGCCCGCGCGCTACCGCGCCCGGATCGTGCTGACGCGCGACCCTGACGGGCAGGAACGTTGCGTGGCCTGCAACCTGTGTTCGGTGGCCTGCCCGGTCGATTGCATTGACGTGGTCAAGGCCGAAACTGAAGAAGGGCGCTGGTATCCCGAGACCTTCCGCATCAATTTCGCGCGCTGCATCTTTTGCGGCTATTGCGAGGAAGCCTGCCCGACGCAGGCAATCCAGCTTACCCCCGATTTCGAGACTGCCGATTACACCCGCGAAGGGCTGATCCACGACAAGGAAGATCTGCTGATCGCGGGGCAGGGCAAGCAGGCGGGCTACAGCTATTGGGCGGTCGCAGGCAAGGCGGCAGAGGCCGACCAAACCGGCGCGCGAAACGCCCCCGTCAACCTGAAGGATCTGACACCATGAGTTGGGGATTTGCGATATGGGCGGCAACGCTGGCCTTAGCGGCAGCGGTTCTGTCGGTCACACGGGCCTCGGCGGTGCATGCGCTGTTGTTGCTGCTGGCCTCACTTCTGGCGCTGGGGGCCGCGTTCTTTGCCATGTCGGCGAATTTCGCGGGTGTTATCCAGCTGCTGATCTATGCGGGCGCGGTCGTGGCCGTATTCGTCTTTGTGGTGATGACCGTAGACGCAAGCGAGACGGCGATGGCGCATGAACGCAAGCTTTTGCGCAGCGCGTGGCGCTGGCCCGCGCTCTTTGTCGGGTTAAGCGTGATTCCGATCCTGTTTGGCATTGGCGGGGGGGCTATGGACGCGGGCGCACCCGCTGCCGCTGATACCAGAGAATTGGGTCTGTTGCTGTTTGGCGATTGGGGGGTGGCCACCGAACTGGTCGCGCTGATGCTTATTGCAGGCATGATCGGTGTGCGCCATCTGGGCCGCAGCCTTGGCCCACGCTTGCGCGAAAGGGGGCGGGAATGACACCACTCAATATTCTGCTGGTGCTCTCGGCGGGGTTGTTCTTTGCGGGCCTCTTCGGGGTCGCGGCGCGGCGCACCATTCTGATGCAGCTTATTTCGCTGGAAATCATGCTGTCAGGCCCGGCATTGGGCTTTGTTGCTGTCGGGGCCTATCACGGTTCGGTCGAAGGCACAGGCATGTTCCTGATGGTGCTGGGGCTGGCCGCAGCCGAAGTCGCGCTGGGTCTGGCGATCTATCTGCACATGCGCCGCGCGACAGGCGGCGATAGCGATCTTGCACACAGGTTGAGGGGGTAGACACATGCTTGCTTACTTCCTTTTGCTGGTGCCGTTGCCACCGCTGGGCGGGTTCTTGTTACTGGCGCTGGACCCGTATCGACTGGAACGCCGGGCGGTTATGGCTGTGGCCTTGGCCGCAGGCATTGCGCCCTTGGTTTTGTTTCTGCCTGTCGCGCTGGGCTATTTCGCGGGCAGTATTGGCGATACGATCGCCCCTGCCTTCACCCTGAATTTCGGCCAGTTCGAGGTCGCGCTGGCGATGCAGCTTGACGCGCTTAGCGCCATTGCAGCACTGACAGTGACTGTAGTCGCCAGTTGCGTGATGATCTATGCGGCGGATTACATGGCTTCGGCGCGTGTCGCTGACCTGCGCCGCTTCTTTGCGCTGATGAACCTCTTTCTGGCGGGCATGTTGTCAGTGGTCATGGCAGCGGACAGCATCGTGTTCTTCCTTGGGTGGGAGTTGATGGGGCTGTGTTCGTTCTTCCTGATCTCCTACAACATGAATTCGCCACGTGCCTTTGCCGCCGGTCGCAAGGCCTTCGTGATGACACGTATCGCGGATGCCGCGTTGCTGGCGGGTTTGCTTTTGCTTTTCCTCGAAGCGACCTCAGTGCGGATTGCCGATCTGATCCCGGCGGGTCTGGCGGCACCTGAACAGCGCGCGGTAGTGATCGCAGTGTTGCTGCTGGTGGGCGCGCTGGGCAAATCCGCTCAGCTGCCGTTTCAGACATGGTTGCCCACGGCAATGGCCGGGCCAACACCGGTTTCCGCACTTTTGCACTCGGCGACGATGGTGGCCGCAGGCGCGATTCTGCTGATCCGCTTTGCCCCGCTGATAGAGGCGCATCCCGGCGTTGCTGCCGCAACCGCCATCGCAGGCGTTGCAACGGCGGTGTTTGGCGCGCTTTGCGCTGTGGCGCAGACCGATATCAAGCGGCTGTTGGCCTATTCCTCGATCAGTCAGATCGGCTTCATGCTGCTGGCGGTGGGCATGGGCGCACCGGGTGTTGCGATGGCGCATTTCGTGGTGCACGCATTGTTCAAGTCACTGCTGTTCATGTCGGCAGGCGTGTTGTCCCATGCCAGCGGTGGCACAACCGAGATCCGGCGCTTGCGCGGAAGCGCCTATGCTGCGCCGATCAGCTTTGCCACCTATGTGGTGGGCGCGGCCGCACTTGCGGGCTTTCCGATCCTGTCGGCGGGCTGGTGGTCGAAAGAGGCCGTCCTTGGCGCGGCAGTCATGGCAGGCCCGTTTGGCCAATTCCTGTGGCTGGTCGCACTTGGGTCAGCAGCACTGACCGGGGTTTACGCCTACCGTCCTGTCTGGTCTGCGCTGCGCAGCCCTGTCGAACCCCTGCCCGCAATCAAGGAAAACTGGCTGGCCGTGGGCCCCCTGATCTTTCTGGCCACAGCTTCGGTCCTTGGCAGCTTTCTTGTCGGCCCGATCGTGCGGACAATGGGCGGAACGGTCCCACATGCCGGCCTTGGGGTCGAGGTGATGGGCGCTTTGGCCGCGATAGCCGGTCTGATCGGGTCCGTGGTGGTGTCGTTCAGCCCGGTCTGGTCGGCGCGGATCAAGCGCGCCCGCCGTTTGCGCGCAGGGATGCAGATGGATGCAATCTATTATGCCTTCCTCGTGCGGCCCTATCGTCGCGTGGTGCACAAGCTGAGCGGGCGAAATGCCCGGAAAGACACAAGCCACGAGGCTGAAACCGACAGGACAGATGGTGGCATGGGCGACCCGGTGGGCACCGCCACGGTCAATCTGGGGCTGTGGCTGGCGCGTGTCGTAACTGCGCCTTTCGTGCCCGACCGCTTTGATCTGGTGACCATGCGCAGCACGCGCGAGGTGCGCCGCGCAGGCGTCTGGGCCAGACGGTTACAGACGGGTCGGCTCAGGACATATGTGATGGCGATCGCCTTTGGGCTTGGCGTTCTCGTAATTTTGGGATGGGGGATGACATGGGGTTGAGCTTACAGATACTGCTGCCCTTCTTTGGTGGCCTTGCGGTACTCTTTGCGCCCCGTTTCGGGCGCGACATGGAGCGCTGGGGAACAGTCGCAGTCATGGCGCTGACGCTTGTCGTGCTGCTTTATTCCGTCGTGAACGGTGACTCAGGCCGCTGGCTGGCCTTCACCCGGATAGACTGGGCGCCCTCTTTCGGTATTCAGGTATTGCTGGCGATGGACGGGCTGTCGGCGGCGATGCTGGCAATTTCGGCGGGGCTGGGCATCGTATGTGTCTTTGTCTCGTGGCATGTGACGCATCGCTCGGCGATGTATCACGCGGTCATCTGCTGGACCATCGCCACGGCCAATGGGGTGTTCCTGTCCTTTGACCTGCTGGTTTTCGCTTTCTTCTGGGAGTTGATGATTGTCCCCGCCTTTCTGTTGATCGGCCTTTGGGGCCACGGCCAGCGGGAAAGCGCGGCAATGAAGTTTCTGGTCTTTAACGCGGTGGCAGGGCTTGGCCTGTTGGCGGCAGTGTTCTGGATGGGGGCAACCGCGCCCGAGATCACCTTTGACGCTTTCGTACTGGCAGAATCAGACTATGCGACATGGGTGCAGGTGCTGTTGCTTCTGGGCTTTGCACTGGCCTTTATGGTCAAGCTGCCTGTGCCGCCCTTCCATGCCTGGCTGCCTGATGCGCATACGCAGGCCCCTACAGCCGGTTCGATCCTGCTGGCGGGGCTGCTGCTGAAGACCGGGGCCTACGGGCTGTTCCGCTTTCCGCCGCTGCTGTTCCCGGATGGGCTGATGGCGCTTGCGCCCTATGGCATGGCGCTGGGCGCGTTCGGTGTGCTTTATGGGGCGATCCTTGCATGTGGGCAGTTCGACGCGAAGCGCCTGATCGCCTATACCTCGATCTCTCACATGAGCATTGTGTTGATGGGGGTTTGCGGGGGCGTACATTTCGCTCTGGCAGGGGCCGGGGTTGAAATGGTGGCGCATGCCTTCTCGTCCTCGGCGTTGTTCCTGCTGATCGGGGCTTTGCAACAACGCACCGGTACGCGCGACTTGCGCGATCTTGGCGGGCTGCAAAAGACGGCCCCAGCCTTTGCCACATCCTTCGCAGTGTTCTTCGCTGCGGCTCTTGCAATGCCGGGCACTGCAAACTTCTTGGGCGAAGCCTTGGTCATCACCGGCATGTTCCAGGTCAACTGGGCATTCGCGGCCATCGCGCTGCTGTCGCTGATCGTTTCGGTCCTTTATGCGACGCGGCTGATCGGCGCGATTGTCTTTGGCAAACCAAAAGCAGCCACCGCAACCTTCGAAGACCTGAAACCGCATGAATTGTGGCCGATCATCGCATTGGGGGCTGGCACATTGTTTTTCGGCCTGTTCCCCCAGACGCTGGTGGGCTGGCTAAGGCCCGCTGTTGACGCAGCATTGTTGCCACTGGGAGTAGGTGCGCCATGACCGACGGCACAATCTGGTCCATCGCGCCCCTTGCGCTTCTGGGGCTGGCGGCGCTGCTGGCAATGGTCCTGGCCCCGATCCAACCAATGCCACGCGTGCGCCTTGCCGCAGCGATACCGATGGCGATGGCGGTTGTCATCGTGCTGGCCCGGATGCATGGCCCCGAAGCGCCGTTCAGCGTGCTGCTGGCCGATGATGTGCTTGCGCGGCTGGGCACACTTCTTGCGGCCTCAGCGGGGCTTGGGATCGTGGCCTTCACCCGCAGCTTTTGCACAGGGCGCGAAGGGCCTGCGCTGGTGGCCATCGCGGCGGCAGGCGGTGCTGCCCTGGCTTCGGCCAATCATGGTGTGACGTTGTTTCTGGGGCTGGAGCTGACAACCATTCCAATGGTCGCATTGGCGCTGATGCCACGTACCGAAACGGCGGTCGAGGCCGCATACAAGCTGTTTCTTCTTGCCGGTGTCGGGGCGGCGGCGCTGTTGATGGGGCTGGTCTTTGGCTTCGCGGCTTCTGGCAGCCTGCGATTTGATGCTTGGTCGGTTGGGGGACCAGTGGCCGCCATTGGTCTGGCGTTCCTGCTTGTGGGGCTGGCGGTCAAATTCGCGCTGGTGCCGTTTCACATGTGGTCACCTGACCTTTTCGCAGGCGCACCCGCGCCGGTTGGTGCACTGGCAGGGGCAATTTCCAAGGTTGCTGTCGCCATTGCCGCGCTTAGAATTGGGCTGACCATTCCCGCGCCCGAGATATGGGGGCTTGGGTTGTTGTTGGCGGGGGCCGCGGCGGTAGTCTGGGGCAATCTGGCCGCGCTGCGCCAGACCAACCTGATGCGCATGCTTGGCTATTCCAGTGTGGCCCATTCCGGCTATCTGGCGCTGGTGCTTTCTGTCGGTGGCCCGCTTATGGGCGAGACGGTGCTGATCTATGCCGCCAGCTACGCGCCCGCCATTGTCGCAGGCTTTGCTGTGGCCGCGCTGCTTGGCTCGGCCACCCGGCTGGAGGATTTGCGCGGCCTTGTCTGGTCGCATCCGCTTGCAGGCGTCGCGCTTGGGATCGCGCTTTTGTCACTGGCAGGGTTGCCGCCAAGCCTTGGGTTTATCGCGAAGCTCTATCTCTTCTCCAGCCTCGCAGGGGAAGCGGCGTGGGGCGCGCTGATCATTGCCGTCATCGGCTCTACGCTGGGGTTTGCCTATTATATGAGGTTTGCAATCCGTATCTTCACATCGCCGCAGAAGCCCGTTGAGCAAATACCACTAAGCCGCGTGGACGGCACAGCAATGGTTGCATCGGTTGCTCTGATCATTTTGCTTGGCGTCTATCCAGAGCCATTGACCGGCCTTGCAGCGGCGGCACTTCGATAGTCAACGCGGCAGGAAACGCAGACGAACCCGCCCGAATGCCCGCCCGAGGACCGGCGGCGCTTTCGGGCTTGGTTTCCGTGCATCCAGCAGACAATTGCCGCCTTCCCTGAAATTGTGGCCTGAAGCCCTGCGCCCCTTAGACCATCATCTGGCGCGGGTCTTTGATGATCTGTGTAAGGTGGTTCATGAATCTTGCGGCATCTGCGCCATTGAGGGCGCGGTGATCGTAGCTCAGGTCCAGCGGGGCCATGGGAACGGGTTGCGGGGTGGTGCCATCCCATTGGGTGACGATCTCGGTCCGGGTGATGCCAAGGATGGCCAGTTCGGGCGGGTTGACGATCGGGGTAAAGCCAATGCCACCAATGCCGCCAAGATTGCTGATGGTCATGGACGCGCCGCCCATCTCGTCGGGTTTGATCTTGCGTGCCTGCGCGCGGGCAGCCAAATCTGCCAGGTCGGCAGCGATCTCCCACAATCCTTTGGTGTCTGCATTGCGGATGACAGGCACCATAAGCCCGTGGGGTGTGTCCACCGCGATGCCGATATGGACATAGTCCTTCAGGATCAGGGTTTTCCCATCTGCGGACAGGGATGCATTGAAGCGCGGAAAAGCGCGCAGGCAATGTGCCAGCGCCGCAATCTGGAAGACCAGCGTTGTCAGTTTCAATCCGCGCGCCTGTGCCTCGGGCTTCAGCGTCTCGCGCAATGTATTGACCGCGCGCAGATCGGCGCGGTCGTGATGGGTCACTTGCGGAATCAGCGCATTGGCCGCGCCAAGATTGGTGGCGGCGACTTGTGCAAAGCGGCTCATCGGCTCGTGGGTTACAGGGCCATAGGCGGCATGGTCCACATCCCAGTAGCTGGTATCGCCCGCGGGCGCGCTGGCGGGTGCGGATGCGCCCAGATCTTCCGGTCCCATTGTCTTGCGCCCCAACGCGCGGGCGCGGGCGACAATATCGACGCCCTGCTCAAGGGCTTTGCGCCGCGTGCTGGGGCTTGCGATAACCTCTGACATGTCTGCGCCCCCTTACCAACTGGCCGAGATATATTGTGTTTCCATGAATTCCAGCATCCCCTCATGCCCGCCTTCGCGCCCAAGCCCCGATTGCTTGGTCCCGCCAAAGGGGGCTGCCGGGTCGCTGACAAGGCCACGGTTCAGCCCCACCATGCCGTAGTCCAGCCGTTCACACGCTTGCAGCGCGCGCTTGAAGTCGCCCGAGAAGACATAGGCCACCAGCCCGTATTCGGTGGCATTGGCGCGGGTGATGACATCTTCCTGATCGGTAAAGGTCTGGATGGCCGCGACTGGCCCGAAGATTTCGTCATGCACGCAATCGGCATCCTCCGGCACATTCGACAGCACTGTGGGCGGGTAGAAATACCCTGTGACATCCGGCACCACACCGCCGCATTCCAGCCTTGCGCCCTTGGCAAGTGCATCGGCCACGAATTCGGCCACCTTGTCGCGCGTGGCGGCATTGACCAGCGGCCCGACATCAACACTCGGGTCCGTGCCATCGCCCACCATCAAGGCCGACATGGCTGCTGTCAGGCGGCGGGTGAATTCTGGCGCGATCTTCTCATGCACATAAATCCGGTTTGCGGCGGTGCAGGCCTCGCCCAGATTGCGCATCTTGGCCAGCATGGTGCCTTCAATGGCCACATCCATATTGGCATCATCAAACACGATCACGGGCGCATTGCCGCCCAGTTCCATTGCCGGTTTCAAGACCTGATCGGCAGCCCCTTTCAGCAATGTGCGGCCCACGCCGGTCGATCCGGTAAAACTGACCACGCGCACGCGGGGATCATGCAGCATATGGTCCACCAATGCGCCGGTTTTCTTGGAGGGCAGCACATTGACCAGCCCCGCAGGCACGCCCGCTTCTTCCAGAAGCGGCATCAGCGCCAGCATCGTCAGCGGCGTTTCCGACGCAGGCTTGATGATGACCGCGCAGCCTGCCGCCAAGGCTGGCGCAATCTTGCGCGTGCCCATCGCCGCAGGATAATTCCACGGCGTGATCAGCACCGCCAGCCCCGCTGGCTTGTGCTGCACCATGATGCGCGCGCCGGAACTGGGCGCATGCGTGATCAGCCCGTCGGCGCGCACGGCCTCTTCGGCAAACCAGCGGAAGAATTCGGCAGCGTAAGTCGCCTCGCCCATCGCATCCGCGCGGGCCTTGCCGTTTTCCAGCGTGATCAGCCGGGCGAAATGGTCCAGTCGCGCGGTCATCAACTCCCAAGCGCGGCGCAACACTTCTGAGCGCTGGCGGGGCGTGCGTGCGGCCCATTCCACCATTGCAGCCTGTGCTGCATCCAGCGCCTTGTCCGCATCGGAAATGTCAGCAGAGGCGACCGAGGCCAGCACTTGCTCAGTGGCGGGGTTGATCACATCAAACCGCTCCGCCGTTTTGTGCCATGCGCCGTTGATGTAAAGATCGGTGTAATCCATGGGGTCCTCGAAGGGTTAAAGCAGGTGGCGCAGCGGGTCGCGCATCCGCCCTGCAAATTCGGAAAGAAGGGCGATGGCCTGATCGGGTGCCAGTTGATCTGGTGCGCATTCCATCACCAGCGCCAACCCCGCGCCCTTTGGCAGCAGCGTCAGCACTGGAATGGCTTCGGCACCCAGAGAGAGGGCACTCAGCGCGCTCATACGCAGATCGCGTACGCGCAGGTCGGGCGCGGCGTCTGACGGGGCGACTGCCGACAGATTGCGGCCGGCGGGCACATTATAGGCGCGACTTGCACCAAAGCGGTCGATGGCGACAGTTGCCGCGCGGCCCAGACTGGCCCCGGCAAGCCCCGCCAGCAGCGCGTCCGCATCGCTTAGGCCCCGTGCTCCGGCGGCCCAGATGGCGAAGGGGGCAAAGCCGTCTTGCGCGCATTCTGCCTCCAGACGGATGGTTTGCACGCTCATGGCCGCTTGTGGGGCAGAGGCCTGCGTCGGCAGGTTCTTCAACACCTCAAGATCGCGCATATGATAGGGCTGGGGGTGGCCTGCCTGTACCAGCCGCGCCAGATCCAGTCCTTTTTCCAGTGCCACTCGCCGCAGCTTGGGCGAAGCCAGAATCCGCCCGCCGGTCGGCTGTGGGGCGGGCGCTGTCGCAGCTTGCGCGGGTGGTGTAGGATTTGCAATGGATGTGTCCTCCTTGGTAGCTTCCGACGGTGGAGCGGCATCTGGCATCGGTCCGGCCGCCACCAGCCCGCGCGCCACAGGCGCATCTGGCTTGCTGGCAGAGATCACGGCCACCGCATGCCCGACCGGCACCGTATCGCCGGCCTGTGCGAGTGTCGCCGCCAGATAGCCCCCGACCCCTGCGGGCACTTCCATTGTTGCCTTGTCCGTCTCCACCTCAAACAGCAGATCGTCTGCGCCGACCTTTGCCCCCAGTTCCACCAGCCAGCCGACCAGCACACCGCTGTCTTGCGCCATGCCAAGCTGTGGCATGGTGATCTCGCGGCCCTCTGGCAGGGTGTCGGGTGCGGGGCTTTCTGTTGCGGTTCGGCCTTCGGGACCTGCATCTGCGGCATCGGCACTATCGGATATGCGCGCGATGGCCTGACCCACAGGCACATCCTCGCCTTCCCGTGCCGTCACATGGGTCAGAAAGCCGCTGGCCTGTGCCTCAACCTCCATCGTGGCCTTGTCGGTTTCGACCTCGAACAGCGCATCGCCCTTGGCCACCTTGTCGCCCGGCGCTTTCAGCCAAGACACGATCTTGCCCGCATCCTGTGCCATGCCCAGTTGAGGCATTGTCACCTCATGCGGCATGGATCAACTCCCCCGCGCAGAGCTTGCGCGCATTGGCGACCACCTGTTCGGGCGTGGGCACTGTCAAATCCTCCAGCGCGGGGCTGAAGGGTACCGGCACATCCATCGCGCCCATGCGCAGAATGGGGGCGTCCAGATGGTAAAAGGCTTTTTCATTAAGGCGGCTGGCGATTTCAGCTGTCACCCCATAGCTCTGGTGCCCCTCATCAATGACAATCGCGCGGCTGGTCTTGCGCACACTCTCCAGCAAGGTCGCTTCATCCAGCGGCACAATCGTGCGCGGGTCGATCACTTCGGCGCTGATCCCTTCGGCTGCCAGAAGCTCCGCCGCCTTCTCGGCCACCTGCACCATAGACGATGTGCCGATCAGGGTAATGTCCGTCCCCTCGCGCTTCACATTGGCCACACCGAATGGGATCAGGAACTCTTCCTCTGGCACAGGGGCCTTGTCCTGATACATCAGCTTGTCTTCGAATATCACGACAGGGTTGTTGTCGCGGATGGCGGTCTTCATCAGCCCTTTGGCCTCATAGGCCGAAGACGGCATCGCCACTTTCAGCCCCGGAATATGCGCTACCAGCGCTTGCAAGGACTGGCTGTGCTGCGCGGCCGACCGCCGTGTGGCGCCCATATTGGTGCGCAGCACCATCGGCACGGTCAGTTTGCCGCCTGACATGTAGTGCTGTTTGGCCGCCTGATTGCACAGCTGGTCCATGACCAGATAGATGAAATCGCCGAACATCAGGTCCACAATGGGGCGCGCGCCGGTCATCGCCGCGCCCACCGCAAGCCCGACGAAGCCGGGTTCCGATATGGGCGTGTCGATCACGCGGTCTGTGCCGAATTCCTCGACCAGACCGGACAGCACCTTGAACGGCGTGCCAGCTTCGGCGACATCCTCGCCCATCAGGAAAACTGTTGGGTCGCGGCGCATTTCCTCGGCAATGGCTTCATTCACAGCCTGCGACAGGGTTATCTCGCGCATTGTCTTTCCTCCTCAGGCCGCAAAAACATGCTGATCGACTTCCGATGCATCCGGATAGGCCGCGTCCAGTGCGTAAGCCACGGCTTCAGCGGCGTCCTTCTCGACCTCGGCATTCATCGCATCAAGGTCTTCTTCCGTGGCAATACCTTCGCTGACCAGATGGGCGCGAAACCGGATGATCGGGTCGCGGTTTTCCTTCCAGTCCTTTTCTTCTTCCTTGGAGCGGTAGTATTCGCGGTTAATGTCGCCGACATGGTGGCCGTGATAGCGATAGGTCATCAATTCCATGAAGAACGGACCCTCGCCCTTGCGCGCACGTGCCACCAGTTTGCGTGTCAGGTCATTGACCGCCAGCACATCCTGCCCGTCCACCTGATGCGCCTCGATCCCAAATGCCTCGGCCCGTGCAGTGATGGACCCTGCTGCGATTTCCTCGGTCTTGGTGTATTCCGAATAGCCATTATTCTCGCAGGCATAGATGACCGGCAAGCTCCACAGCGCAGCCATGTTCATGACCTCATACATCAGCCCCTGCGCGGTTGCCCCGTCGCCGAAGAAGCACACGGTCACATCATCCGAGCCCTGCAGCTTCGCGCGCAGCGCAGACCCGGTCGCAATCCCCATCGACCCGCCGACAATCGCATTGGCCCCCAAGTTGCCGTGGCTTTGATCGGCAATATGCATGGACCCGCCCTTGCCGCGGCAATAGCCTTCCGCTTTGCCCAGAAGCTCGCAGAACATCTGTTTGAACTCCGCCCCCTTGGCCACGCAATGCCCGTGGCCCCGGTGGGTCGAGGTGATGCGGTCCGCGTCCGTCAGCGCCTCGCAGATCCCCACGGCGACCGCCTCCTCGCCCGAATACATATGTGTCAGGCCGGGCATCTTGGCGGACAGATACAACTGGTTTGCATTGTCCTCGAATGTGCGAATGCGCACCATCTGGCGATACATCCGCAGGTAATCTTCTGTATTCGACTTGGCCTTGGCCATGCTCTCATCCTTTCAAGGCGACTGCCCGTCATTTTCTTGCCGAAAATACTCCCGCCGGAGGCCACGCCCCGGCAGGGGCGTTCAGTAGCGGTTTGCGATCGGCAGTTCTTCTGCCGGAAACAGGCTGATAACTTCGCAGCCTGTCTCGGTTACGACCACCTCTTCCTCGATCCGCGCCGCCGAATAGCCGTCTGTGGCGGGGCAATATGTCTCCAGTGCAAAGACCATACCGGTCTTGATCTCCATCGGGTGATCGAGGCTGACCGCGCGGCTGATGATGGGTCTCTCATGCAGGGCAAGGCCCAGACCGTGCCCGAATTGCAGACCGAAGGCGGCGTCCTCATTCGGGAAGCCCAGCGATTCCGCTGTGGGCCAGACTTCGGCCACCTTATCCGTGGTTACACCCGGTTTGATCATCGCAATGGAGGCGTCAATCCACTCGCGCGCCTTGACATAAGCGTCATTCTGCGACGGCGTGGCACGGCCCACATTGAAGGTCCGGTAGTAGCAGGTGCGATAGCCCTGATAGCTTTGCAAAATGTCGAAAAACGCTTGATCGCCGGGGCGGATCAGCCGATCGGTGAAGTTATGCGGGTGCGGGTTACAGCGTTCGCCGGAAATCGCGTTGATCGCTTCCACATCGTCCGAGCCCATTTCATAGAGCATCTTGTTTGATAGCGCGACGATGTCATTCTCGCGCACGCCGGGTTTCAGTTCCTCATAGATCATGTGATAGACGCCATCGACCATCGCGGCGGCTTGCGTCAGAAGCTGGATTTCATCCCAGTTCTTGATCTCGCGTGCGGCCAGCATGATCTGCTGGCCATCGACGACCTTGATGCCCTCTTCCTGAAGCGCGTGGAACATCGCCGTTTCGGCGTAATCCACACCCACTGGCATATCGGCCATGCCCGCATCCTTGATAAGCTGCGCGATCATCTTGGCGTATTTGCGCATCAGGCCGAATTCCGGCGGGATCGTGCCGCGCATGCCGACCACACCGGCAAGGCAATGATCTGGTTCCAGCCAGTCGGAATGACGCTGGTGGTGCACAGCGGCCGAGCCGAAATCCCACACATAGGGGCTGTCGTCACCCGTCAGCAGGCAGAAACGGCACATCTTGTCGCGTTCCCACTCGCCGATCTTGGTCGCGGTGACATAGCGAATGTTGTTCACATCGAAGAGCAGCAACGACCCGGCCTGCGAGTTTTGTAGCGATTGGCGCGTACGCGCCAACCTGTAGCGGCGCAGACGGTCATGGTCGATCCGGCGCTCAAAATCGACGGATGTGTGGCCCCATGCGGGCAGGCGGTCGCGCCATTCCCAGTTGGGTTCAAGATCCTGCGGTGTCAGCAGGTTGGGCATCAAGGCACGTGACATAAGAATGCTCCTTCGGGTGCGTCGCTCAACGCACCTCTGTCTAGGGATGAAAGAGGGTGAAGGCTGGGGCCGTTACTGGATGCACCAGCCGCCATCGATATGGATCATCTGACCCGTCATGTAGTCGCTGTCGGAACTGCACAGAAACGCGGCTGTGCCTTTCACGTCATCCGGGTAGGAGACACGTTTGATCTGAAGTGCGTCGCGCACAATATCGTCATAAGCCTGCCCCTCGCGTTCCTTGAAACCGATATCGACAAGATCCTTGTCCAACTGTTCCCATAGCGGGGTTACAACCACGCCGGGCGCATAACCGTTGACGGTGATTCCGTGTTCTGCCAGCCCGATTGCCCCGCAATGTGTCAGTGCAAGGCAGCCGTATTTTGATGTGCAATAGACTGTCACATCCACAAGCGGCTTGCGCGAGGCGATAGAGCCCACATTGATCAGCTTGTAAGGATAGTCCTGCTTGCCCTGCGCGATCATCTGGCGCGCGGTTTCCTGCATCCCCAGCCACATGGCCTTGGTGTTGACATTCATGATCATGTCCCAATTGTCTTCATCTATATCCATGAAGAACCGGGGCTTGTTCAGGCCCGCATTAAACAGGCCCACATTGATCATGCCAAAGGCTTCGACGGTGGCGGCGACGGCGGCGGCGTTGTCTTCGCGTTTGGTGACATCCATCCGCACGGCGATAGCGCGGCCATTGCCTTTCGCGTTGATCTGATCTGCCAGCGCTTGTGCTGCGTCAAGGTCCAGATCGCCCAGACAGACATTGGCGCCAAGTTCGGCGAAATGCTCTGCGTTGCAGGCCCCCATACCGCGCGCGGCACCGGTAATCAGTATATTCTTGCCTTGCAGGCGGGTGGTGTCCATGGCGTCCTCCTCAGCGCTTTAGGTTATTTCAAGGCGTCCTCTGCCCGGGACTGGGCGCGCCTTAATGCATCGCGCGGGGACAGTATTCCGCGCAGCATGTCGTGAAGTTCCTGGCCGCAAATCTCTATGATCTCGGCAATTTGCGGGATTGGCGGGCGGGGCCAGTATTGCAATTCGTCACGCAGGGACATGGCATCCACCGCCTCGAAAATGGGCGAGATGCGGCGCACCTCTGGATCGGCCCCGACCGAATAGCGTGGCGCGGTACGGCTGCCGTTCAGGATGTATAGTTTCTGTGCCTCGGGCGAGGTGAAGGCAATCAGCGCCTCGGCGGCCGCTGCGCGGCGTTCGGGCGCGATGTTTGCCGGAATGCCCATCACATAGCCGCCTACAGTTGCAACCGGCTGCCCCTTTGGCCCTGCCGGATGGGGCAGGTAGCCGGTGTTTCCATTGGCGGGCGAGGAGGGGTCACGTTCAAAATAAGGGGCAAGTAATGTATAGCCGTAGGCCATTGCAATCTTGCCCGCGGCATAGGGGCGGACGCGTTCATACCAGGACATTGACAAAATATCCGGGGGCGAGAATTCCATCAGCGAAAGCAGGAATTCGCACGCGTCAAGGGCCAGCGGCGTGTTGATCGTGGGGACAATGTCGCTGCGATGCGCCGTATCGGCGGCGAATCCGCCGGCAATCCTGTCCAGATTGACGATAGGCTGACCGAAATCTGCGCAGGTCATCAGGAACTGGTGCCCCAGTGCCGTGCCGCGGGCCGCATTCCACGCAATCCCGAAACGGCCCTTCTGAGGCGCGTGAAAATGGCGCGCGGCGTCAATCAGCTTGTCGGTTGTGTCGGGCGGTTCCAGTCCGGCCTCGGCAAACAGGTCCTTGCGGTAGAATAGCAACTCTGGCGTGGTCTGGCTGGGCACGCCATACGCCCGCCCGCCCCAATGTGCCGCCATCCAGCCGGCAGTGTGAAAATCTGGCGGGTCAAGCCGGTCTGTGTCCAGACATGTGTCCAGCGGGGCCAGAACGCCCTTTTCGGCAAATTCCCCGATCCAGGGCAGATCGACCGCGATGATATCATATTTGCTGATCCGGCGTTCGGCGTTGCGCAAGGCTTCTGTGCGAAGTCGGTCGATGGAGAAGGCGCGCTGGCTGATATTCGTGCCGATGATCTGCTCAAACTGTCGCTTGAGGTTCTCCATCACCATGAAGGTTGGATCGCCATGCACCAGAATGCGCAGCCCACCCCCAAGTTGCAACGGTTCTGGCAAGACTTGTGGTGGTGCGATTGTCTGGCTGGCGGGCACATAGGACGCGCCGAAATAGTATTCGCGTGCATCCTTTTCGGTGATTCCACCCGCCTCGGTGCATAGGCGCAAGATGCGGTCTGCAAGCTGACGCCAGTTGGTCATCAGCCGCTCGGTCGGGTGCAGGGAAAAGGATCGTCCCGACCTTGTGCGCGCGCGCTGTTCGATAAAGCCACATTCTTGCAACTGCTGCAATTTACGCCGCGCCGTTGCATAGGGAACACCAGAAGCCGAGATCAGCATCGTGGCGGTAATGATCTTGCCGCTAAGATGTGCTTTGAGCAAAGCAGACACCATGTTGAAATGGGCGTTGGGGTCCGAAATCTCCAATGCGGTGTCGAGTTCTGCACAAAGCGTATCTACAAAAGCCAGCGCGGCAGGAAGCGCGGCTTGCTCTGCCACCACCCCCTTCCGGATCATGCCAGAAGGGCTGGAGAAATTTTCTTTTTGAATATTTCCCATCTTCACGTCTGCGGTCTTTCCGGATTGGGGGCCAGATTTGGCAAAGTTGCTTCGAACGCTCATTCGCTCTACCTTCAATTTGTTCAGATTGGCTTTGTGATCATAGCGCATAAATGTTCAAAATGGCGCTTCATATGTTCATTCTGAACATTTTAGTTGTGTTGCGATGGTCCATTTGCGGACAGCATGAAATGACCGCAAAACGGCCCGAGTGGCGGAAGAATCCACCAAGGCAAGCGGCGATTTTCACTTATGGGAGGAATACCATGAACAAGACCATGCGCATTTTGCTTGCCAGTTGCGGGACGCTGGCTTTGGCAACAGCAGCTTCGGCTGACACTGTTCGGATCGGGATTACACAAAACAATGTCGGGATCGACAGCTACCAGACAACATATGAGCGCGCTTTCATCGCCGCAGCCGAAGCGAACCCCGATGTCGAGGTGATCGTGCTGGATGCGGGCGGTGACGTCGCGCGCCAGATCAGCCAGATGCAAGACCTGATTCAGCAGCAGGTTGACGCGATTATCATCTGGCCCACAGACGGCCAGGCACTGGTCCCCGCTGTTCGCAATGCGCACAATGCGGGTATTCCCGTTGTGGTCACAAATTCCAATATCGCCGAAGCGGGCATGGATTTCATCGCAGCCTTCTCGGGGCCCAACAATATCCAGCAGGGGATCTATTCGGCTGAGATGATGTGCGATGCACTGGGTGGCGAAGGGCAGATCGTGCAGATTACCGGGATGCCAGGCTATACAACCGCGATCGAGCGCCAGCAGGGCTTTGACGAACGGCTTGCAGAAATGTGCCCCGATGTCACACAGCTGGACATACAGCCCGGTGACTGGAACCGCGAACGCGCGCAGCGCACAATGGAAACCTTCCTGACCCGCTTCGACACTATCGATGGGGTCTATTCCGGCGATGACAACATGGGCGTCGGCGCATTGAATGCCGCTATTGATGCGGGCCGCGCAGAGGGCATGGTATTCATCGGCGCGACCAACTTTGCCGTTGGATATGACGCGATGGCGCGGGGCGAATACTGGGGTTCGGTCTATCAATCGCCGGTCGATGACGCAGAAGCCGCGCTGCAAACTGCCCTTGACGTTCTGGCAGGCGAGGATGTGCCGAAGCTGAACTATTTCGACACACCCAAGATCACCCAGGAAAACATGGACGAATTCGACCGCCCTGTTTTCTAAGGGAATTTCAGGGTGAACCGGGGCGGGCCAAAGCGTGGCTGCCCCGGTTTTGGCTGATGTCACAGCCATGACCTTCGCGCTGGGGAGAGCGCGTCGCAAGTCGATTCACGGGAGGAACCAGATGCTTTTGAACCGCCTCAAGGCAGGTGGCCCCGCGATTGCCAAACAGGGCATTCTCGTGGCCTTTATCCTGTTCATGATCGTGTTTTCGTTCATGTCCGACAGGTTCCTGACCCCTGACAACATCATGTCGGTGTTTCGTCAATCCGCGATCATCGGGGTCATGGCGCTCGGCGTTACAATTGTCGTGATTGGCGGCAATCTGGATCTGTCCGTTGGCTCCATGCTGTCCTTTGCGACAGTGCTTGTGGTGGATCTGCATGACAAGGTCGGGCCGGAACTGGCCATCCCGATCATGGTGCTGGCAACGCTGTGTCTGGGGGCGATAAACGGGTTTCTGATCGGGATACTCAGGCTCAATTCCCTGATTGTGACATTGGGCATGTTATCGGCCATTCAGGGGCTGGTGCTGATCTATAGCGGTGGGCAGAATGTCGACATTGTCGACCAGCGCGGCACATGGTTTGCCATTTTCGGGCGCGGGTCGGTCCTTGGAATTGCTGCGCCCATAATCATATTCGGGCTTCTTGCGATCCTGTTTCATGTGATCATGACAACGACACCATTTGGCCGCAAGGTCTATGCCGTGGGCGGAAATCCGACTGCGTCAGTATTCTCGGGCATCCCGCGCTCGCGGATCGTGTTTACAACCTATCTGATCTCGGCGCTTTGTGTGGCGGTGGCTGCGATCATTCTGGGCAGTCGGGTGATGGGGTCGCAAAACAATGTGGGCCAGGGCTATGAACTGCAGGTTCTGGCGGCGGTTATTCTGGGCGGCACATCGCTGCTTGGGGGGGCAGGCAGCATTCTGAAAACTGTCCTTGGCGTGTTGATGCTGGCCTTTATCCAGAATGGCCTGATTCTGATGGGGCAGCCCTATTACACGCAATGGCTGGTCACATGGGTCGTGATTATCGTGGCCGTCTGGCTGGATGTCGCAGCCAAGCGCGGCCGCCTGTTTTCACCCATAGCATGAGGCACACCATGTCGAACCTGACCGATATCACACCTTTGCGCTGGCTGATGCGCAACCCGATCTGGGGCTTCGTGCTGCTTGTCTTCATCTTCTTCAGCCTGATGTCCGATCACTTCTTCGACTATCGTAATTTCCAGAATATTCTGGTGCAGACTTCCACCATAGGCCTGATCGCGCTGGGCATGACACTGGTCATGATCAACGGCAATATTGACCTGTCAGTGGGGGCAACACTTGCGCTTGCAGCCGCCTTCGCTGTGGATGTTCAAAGCTGGGCCATGTTCGCAACATGGGGCAACTGGCAGATCTTGCCTGCTGTCTGCCTTGCATTGCTGGTGGGCCTGTTGATGGGGGCGATAAACGGTTTCATTGTCTGGAAAACCGGGGTCGATGCTTTCATCGTGACACTTGGCGCAATGCTGGGCATTCGCGGGCTGGTATTTGTCTATACTGGCGAATCCTCATTCTACGCGATGAATTTTGCCTATTCGGATTTCAGTGCGTTGTCTGTTGGCCCCTTACCGGTGCTGGCTGTGATCTTTCTGGTTTGCACGCTGATCGTGCATCTGGTGCTGTCGCGCACGGTTCACGGACGCAACACCTACGCTGTCGGCGGCAACCGCGAAGCTGCGGTGAATGCGGGTATTCGGGTCGGCCCGCATATGATGGTCAATTTCATGATCATCGGGTTTCTTGCAGCCCTGTCCGGCGTGCTGCTGTCCACGCAGATGGGCGCGGCAACCCCCAATCTGGGCCGAGACTACGAGCTGTGGGTGATTACCGCAGTGGTGTTGGGCGGCACCAAACTGACAGGCGGCAAGGGCGACATTATCGGCACGCTTGGGGGCGTGCTGGCAATCGGTATCCTGCGCAATGGGATGAACCTGATGCAGGTGCCCGCCTTCTATGTATATGTCATCCTTGGCAGCATCCTGATCGCCGTCCTGTTTCTGGACAAACGTTTCAACCGGACTGAAGATGGGGGTCTGCGCCTATGAATGAGAAACTGGAACCGGCCCTGCGCCTGAAGGGTATCGTCAAGACTTTTCCGGGCGTGCGTGCCTTGGACGGCGTAGATTTCGAGGTCATGCCCGGCGAGGTTCACGCCCTGTTGGGTGAGAATGGCGCAGGAAAATCGACACTGATGAAAGTGTTGGCAGGGATGTACCAGCCCGACGAGGGGCAGATCATCATCGCAGGACAGCCCGTGCGCATGACCACCCCGATCGAGGCCAAGGCGCAGGGCGTTGTGCTTATCCATCAGGAACTCAGCCTGGTGCCGGAAATGTCTGCGGCCGAAAATATCTATCTGGGCGAGTTGCCGCTAAAGTCTTTTGGGCGGGTGGACTGGACCACTTTGTATGAGCGTTCCAACGCAATTCTTGAACGGCTGAATTGCAATTTCCGCGGCGAGGTGACGGTCGTTAACCTGTCAATCGCCAATCAGCAAATGGTCGAGATTGCGCGCGCCTTGACCGTTGATGCGCGTGTCGTTGTTTTTGATGAACCGACCGCCTCGCTGACGGATGCTGAAAAAGTCGTGCTGTTCGAGATCATCAATGACCTGAAGGCACGCGGCGTGGGAATCGTCTATATCTCGCACCGGATGGATGAGATATTCACCCTGTCAGACCGCATTACCGTTTTGCGCGATGGCAGTTATCGCGGCACGCTGACCACAGCCGACACGAATGAAGATGAAGTCACGCGCCTGATGATCGGGCGCAGTCTGGACCTGTCGCGTGATACCGCCACACCAACGCTGGGCGAAACCGTGCTTGAAGTTCGCAACCTGACTTGCGCGCCGCTCTATCGGGATATCAGTTTCTCTGTACGCGCGGGCGAAGTGGTTGGGTTTTACGGTCTGGTTGGCGCGGGCAGGACCGAGATTGCAGAGACACTCTTCGGATTGCGCAGCGCCGATAGTGGCGAGATTCTGATAGATGGCGAAAAGGTGCAAATCGGCTCACCGCCGGACGCAATTGCGCTGGGCATCTCATTGGTGCCTGAGAACCGCAAAGAGCAGGGTTTGGTCTTGTCCATGAATTGCCGCGACAACATGACCTTGCCGCAGGTCCAGAACCTGGCCTCTGGCCCATTCGTGTCGTCCAGTGCTGAAAATGAGATTTTCGACAAGTATCGGGAGAAGCTGGAGATCAAGACGCCAAGCTGGCGGCAAACTGTCCGCGTCTTGTCTGGTGGCAACCAGCAAAAGATCGTCATCGGCAAATGGCTGTCGATGCAACCGCGCGTGCTGATCGTGGATGAACCGACGCGCGGCATTGATGTCGGGTCGAAATCCGAGATTCACGCCCTGCTGCGCGCGCTTGCCGCACAAGGTTATGCTGTGATCGTCATCAGCTCGGAAATGCCAGAAGTGCTGCGCGTTTCCGACCGTATTGTTGCAATGTATAATGGGCGGATCATGCGTGAATTCACGGCAGATCTGGTGACAGAGGATTCACTTGTTCAGGCTATTTCCGGCATCAAGGCAACCGAGGTCGCCTGACTGCTCCGGTCTTTGCCCTTTCGTGGCGGCGACACGTCAGCGACAGCGCGACACTGCCTTTGTCCAAATGCCTGCGCTGGTCTTGGGCGTCATCGGCAACTCTCTGCCTTGTGTTGAAAGCGTGAGCAGATCGCATCTTCCGCTTTGCTGCAAATGCGATATCTAGGGCGTATGAACATAAAACGCCGCTCCCTTTTGTTATCGCTGCCAGCGCTTGCGCTGGTGTTCCCTGCTTATGCACAGGCGATCCCGCTGTCTGAAATATCGCGTTATTTCAACAGCTTTTCGACTGCACAGGGTGAATTCACCCAGATCAACCCGGATGGCAGCCTTGCAACCGGTCGCATTTATATCAGGCGGCCCGGTCGTGTGCGGTTTGAATATGACCCGCCAGAACAATCACTTGTCATGGCAGGGGGCGGGCAGGTTGCGGTGTTTGATGGCCGCTCCAACCAAGGGCCAAACCAATACCCCTTGCGCCAGACGCCACTAAACCTCATTCTTGAACAGAATGTCGATTTCGAAAATCGGCGCATGGTGGTTGGACATAGTCATGATGGTGATACGACAAATGTCGTCGCCCAAGACCCCGAAAACCCCCAATACGGCTCGATCCGGCTTGTTTTCTCGGCCAATCCGACTGAATTGCGTCAGTGGGTGATCCGAGATGACACCGGCGCGGAAACCACAGTCATTCTGGGAAGCATGGAATTCGGCGGCACCCTGTCCGCGCGCTTGTTCAGCATATCTGCCGAAGCTGACTCGCGCCGCCGCTAGTGTTTGCCACCTGATATAAGATGCTAGTTGACGGCGTTGCTGGATTTTGCAGATCAAACGGCGCTGGGTGGCCCCGCAAAGCTAAGCCTTGTCAGTTATGCCGGGACTTTGTGTCAGGGGCAGAGGGTTAGGCAAGAGTGTATGTGTCCGGGTGTGCCATCCTGACGGCATCCAAAGCCAGCATTTCTGCTTCGATTCTGCTGATCTGTGTGAATTGGTTCATATCCACGCCCCAGCGCCGGGCATTATACACCTGCGGCAGCAGGCAGATATCGGCCAGTGACACCGCGTCACCATGGCAGAAACGGCCTGTCTGCGGATGATCCAGCATTGTTTCCACCGCGGCCAGACCCGGTCCTATATGGTCGCGCATCCAGCTTTCCAGCGAATACGTGCCACCTGATGCCGAGACAGCGTCTTTCGCCACACGCAAGTTACACACCGGCTGGATCTCCATCGCGATTGCCATGGCAATCGCCCTGACCCTTGCGCGGTCCCGCGCGTTTCCGGGCAACCAACCGGCAGCATATTGTTCGTCAAGGTATTCCAGTATCGCCAAGGATTGTGTCAGGCGAAGACCTTCAATCTCCAACGTTGGAACGATGCCTTGCGGATTACGCGCCAGGTTCTCTGCGGTGCTTTGCTGACCACCCGCAAGATCAATTTGCACGCTTTCATAGGCCAGACCCAGCAGGTTCAGCCCTATGCGAACACGGTAGGATGACGATGACCGCCAATATTCATAAAGCCGGATCATGCCTCTCTCCTCCATGCGCCCGGGTCACGATAACCTTGACATAGTTGCAAATGCAACCAATAAGGGGTGGCAAAGCTGTTCAAGTTGCACAAAGGGGGCTGCCATGACACGCCATGATCTGCCGCAGGGAATGGTCCGTGCGCCATCTCATTCCGGCCCGCATGAGGGCTATATGCCCGGATTTGGGAACGACTTTGAGACCGAGGCCCTGCCCGGCGCGCTGCCACAGGGCATGAACAGCCCCCAGAAATGCAATTACGGGCTGTATGGCGAACAGTTGTCGGGAACAGCATTCACGGCCCCCAGCCACCAGAACGAGCGGACATGGTGTTACCGAATCCGCCCCTCGGTCAAGCATTCGGGGCGTTTCACCAAGATTGACATGCCCTACTGGAAATCCGCGCCCTATGTGGACCCGGATGTGATCAGCCTTGGACAGTATCGTTGGGACCCTGTGCCCCATAGCGACCAGCCCCTGACATGGCTGACCGGTATGCGCACCATGACCACTGCAGGCGATGTGAACACACAGGTTGGCATGGCCAGCCATATCTATCTTGTCACGGAATCGATGAAAGACGCCTATTTCTTCTCGGCCGACAGCGAATTGCTGGTTGTCCCACAAGAAGGACGGCTGCGTTTCTGCACGGAATTGGGTGTGATCGATCTTGAACCCAAGGAAATCGCCATAATCCCGCGTGGTCTGGTCTACCGTGTCGAAGTACTTGAAGGTCCTTGCCGTGGTTTCGTCTGCGAAAACTATGGCCAGAAATTCGAACTGCCGGGCCGTGGGCCGATTGGTGCGAATTGCATGGCCAACAGGCGCGACTTCAAGGCCCCGGTTGCCGCATTTGAGGACCGCGAAACCCCTTCGACGCTGACAATAAAATGGTGTGGCCAGTTTCACGAATGCCAGATCGGGCATTCACCGCTGGATGTGGTGGCCTGGCATGGCAATTATGCGCCGGTCAAATACGACCTGCGCACCTATTGCCCGGTTGGCGCGATCCTGTTCGATCACCCCGACCCGTCAATTTTTACCGTTCTGACGGCGCCTTCGGGCGTTCCGGGGACTGCAAATATTGACTTCGTATTGTTCCGTGAACGTTGGATGGTGGCCGAAAACACTTTCCGTCCGCCGTGGTATCACAAGAACATCATGTCCGAATTGATGGGCAATATTTACGGACAGTACGACGCCAAGCCTCAGGGTTTTGTGCCCGGCGGGATGTCGCTGCACAACATGATGCTGCCACATGGCCCCGATAACAATGCGTTTGAGGGTGCCTCAAACGCTACGCTGCAAGCCGAGAAGCTGGACAACACAATGTCCTTCATGTTCGAGACCCGTTTCCCGCAGCACCTGACGCCTTTCGCCGCAAATGAAGCGCCGCTTCAGGACGACTATATCGACTGCTGGGACAGTCTTGAAAAGAAATTTGACGGCACGCCGGGGGTAAAGTGACGCCGCACATCCCCTTCCCCACCCCCCTTATTCCACAGGGAAGGGGGGCGGCTTCAGGCCGCCGTCTGCATATGCGTATCAATCTTGCCGATATTCTCAAGAATGTGCGTTCGGTGCGCTTTCAAGACATCAATCTCGGCCTTCTGAAAGGCATCCGCCGCAATTTCAGCCTCGCGCAGGGTATCGTCATAGACTTCAAGCAAACGCTTTTCGCCGTCGCGCAGGCCGGGCAGCAGGCTTTCCTCATCTGCCGTAATCATAAAGCGCGCGTTCAGGACAAGCTTGTGCACAACGCTCATGTAGGATCCGTCTGCATCGGGGCGCTCTCCACGTTCCAGCAGCAGACCGGCGATGTCATGCGCATGGCCCATATGGGTCTTCTTCAACCCTGCGCACAAAGTTCCAATCTGGTCGCGCTTGGTAATCTTCGCAGCTTCGTCATAGCCCTTAACGGCATCGACAACAGTCGTATGAAGGGCCGAAAGTGTTTCAACAGGCGTTGGCATTGGGTTCTCCTCACATATGCAAAAGGTATGTTGAATAAATGTGCAAGGCAGGTTTGGGTTCCCTTGCCACACAGGCGGCGGCCAAGTCCGACGCCACGTTTCCATCTGAAAGGAGCCGCATGATGCCCTTGATCCGCGCATGGCTTGACGCCGCAAATCAGCCTGAATGCGACTTTCCGCTGAACAACCTGCCCCTTGGCGTGTTCTCGACTGATGGTGCGCGCAGGTGCGGCGTCGCAATCGGTGACCAGATCCTTGATGCGACAGGTTTGGAACAGGCAGGAATGCTGCACCTTGGTGACATGCCCGTGCTCGATCAGCCCGGCTGGAACAAGCTGATGGAGCTTGGCCCCTCAGCCTGGGCGGACTTGCGCGCTCGCCTGACAGAACTGTTGCGCGAAGCCGCGCCAGAACAGGACCAGATCGCGCCGTTCCTGCACCCGATGACAGGGGCACAGATGCATATGCCCTTCACAGTCGCCGAATTCACCGACTTCTATGCCGGTCGCCATCATGCCACCAATGTCGGCACCATGTTTCGCGGGGCTGACAATGCGCTGCCGCCAAACTGGCTTCATATTCCCATCGGCTATAATGGCCGCGCGTCGTCGGTGGTCGTGTCCGGCACATCGGTCCGCCGCCCTTGGGGGCAGATCAAAGGCCCGGATGACGCAATGCCCCGTTTCGCCCCTTCGGCCCGGTTTGATCTGGAACTGGAACTTGGCGCGATTGTCGGTCAGCCCAGCGATGGGCCGGTCTCTGTTGCCGATGCAGATAACATGATCTTTGGCTATGTGCTGCTCAACGACTGGTCCGCGCGCGATATTCAGGCATGGGAATACCAACCCCTTGGCCCGTTTCAGGCCAAGGCAACGGCCACCAGCATCAGCCCCTGGATCATCATGCGCGCCGCGTTGGACCCGTTCCGCACCACCACACCCGCGCGCGAGGTGCCGCTTTTGCCGCATTTGCAAGAGCCCGGCCCGATGCTCTATGATATTGCCTTGGAGGTTGATCTGACCCCGCCTGATGGCCAGTCCTTGACCATCGCGCGCACCAATTATCGCGAAATGTATTATTCCAGCGCGCAGCAACTTGCCCATCACACCACCAGCGGCTGCCCGATGCGCGTGGGCGATCTGCTCGGCTCGGGCACCATTTCCGGGCCGACCAAAGACAGCCGTGGCAGCTTGCTGGAACTTAGTTGGGGCGGCAAAGAGCTTTTCCAAGCGGGCAACATCACCCGCAGCTTTCTGGAAGATGGCGATACAATCACCCTGAGGGGGAGTGCGCAGGGCGATGGCTACCGTATCGGTTTTGGTGCTTGCGAGGGTACGGTTTTACCTGCCCTGAAAGACCCGTATGCAAGCTGACATTTTCTTGCTCCAAATACTCCCGCCGGAGGCACCCGCCCTTTCAACCGGCGCAACAGACAAAGGAAAGACTCATGGCCAAAGCTTTTGCCTCTCAAGGCGACATGACTGAAAAGAAAACCAGCTTCACCGAAATCGGGCGCGGATTATATGCCTTCACGGCCGAAGGTGACCCAAATTCCGGCGTCATTATTGGCGATGACAGCGTCATGGTGATCGAGGCGCAGGCCACCCCTCGTCTTGCGCAAAAGGTGATCGACTGTATTCGCGGCGTCACGGACAAGCCGATCAGCCATCTGGCGCTCACCCATTATCATGCCGTGCGTGTGCTGGGCGCATCGGCCTATGAGGCCCCCCAAATCCTGATGTCCGATACGGCGCGCGGTATGGTTGTCGAGCGCGGGCAGGAAGACTGGGATAGCGAGTTTCAGCGCTTTCCCCGCCTGTTTCAGGGCCATGAAAGCATTCCGGGCCTGACTTGGCCCACCACCACCTTTCGGGACCGGATGAGCGTCTATCTGGGCAACCGCCGCGTGGATCTGATGCATCTTGGTCGTGCCCATACGGCGGGTGATATCGTGATCCATCTGCCAGATGAAAATGTCATGTTTACAGGCGACATCGTCGAATACCATTCTGCCTGTTATTGCGGCGACGGGCATTTCAGTGACTGGGGCAGCACGCTTGATGCGATCAAGGGCTATGGCGTCGATGCCATCGCACCGGGGCGGGGCGATGCGCTGATCGGCCGCGACATGGTCGATACCGCGATCGAGAATACGCGCGATTTCGTCGCTTCGACCTATGCGCCAGCCGCAAAAGTGGCGGCGCGGGGTGGCAGCCTGAAAGATGCCTGGGATGCTGTGCGCGCCGAATGTGACCCGAAATTCGCAGATTATGCGATTTATGAGCATTGCCTGCCGTTCAATGTTGCCCGCGCCTATGACGAGGCGCGCGGCATCGACACGCCCCGCATCTGGACAGCCGCGCGCGATCTGGAAATGTGGCAGGCCCTTCAGGACTGAAAATAATGCGGGGCGACAGGTTGACCTGCATCATTGCCCTGCATCCGCAGTCGGTGTTCAGCTTGCACCGCATTCGACAGTGAGGGATCATGACCAAGATTTTCGAGACGCCGTTATACCCTTATTCCCGCCACCCGGATCAGGACGCAACTTCACCCGTGCATCACAAGGTCATTGTTCTGGGCGCGGGGCCGGTGGGGCTGGCGGCTGCGATTGATCTTGCGCAACGGGGCGTGCCAGTTGTGGTGCTGGACGAGAATGACCGCGTCAGTTCCGGCTCTCGTGCGATCTGCTTTTCCAAGCGCACGTTGGAAATTCTGGACAGGCTGGGCTGTGGGGATATTGCTGTCGAAACCGGCGTCACATGGAACAAGGGGCGGGTTTTCTTTGACGAACGTGATATCTTTGAATTCGACTTGCTGCCTGACGAAGGGCACAAACGCCCCGCCTTCATAAACCTGCAACAATACTATCTGGAACAGTTTCTGGTCGAACGCGTGCAGGTACTGGCCGCTGAAGGAAAACCCATCGAGATACGCGGGCGCAACCGTGTCGAGGCGATTGGCCGCCATCGGGATCATGTCCGGCTACAGGTTGAAACCCCCGAAGGCCCCTATGAATTGCAGGCCGAGTGGCTGATTGCCTGTGATGGTGCAAATTCGCCCACGCGCCGCATGATGGGGCTGGATTTCGTAGGCCGCGTGTTCGAGGATAATTTCCTGATCGCCGATGTGGTCATGAAGGCTGACTTTCCAACCGAACGCTGGTTCTGGTTCGACCCGCCCTTCAATCGCGGCCAATCCGCGCTGCTGCACCGCCAGCCCGACAATGTCTGGCGGATCGACCTGCAACTGGGCTGGGACATAGACCGAGAGGCCGAGAAACAGCCTGAACGTGTGATCCCAAGGCTGAAAGCAATGCTGGGCGAGGATGTGGAGTTCGAGTTGGAATGGGTCTCTATCTACACATTCCAATGCCGCCGGATGGAGAAGTTTCGCCATGGCCGCGTGATCTTTGCGGGGGATGCCGCGCATCAGGTATCGCCCTTTGGCGCACGCGGGGCCAATTCCGGGCTACAGGATACTGACAATCTGTGCTGGAAGCTTGCGCGGGTTCTGGATGGTGCTGCACCCGAAACCCTGCTGGACAGCTATGATTGGGAACGCGTTTATGGCGCGGATGAAAACATCATGAATTCAACCCGCTCGACCGAATTTATCACACCCAAATCAGAGATCAGTCATCTGTTCCGCGATGCAGTGTTGGACCTTGCCGCGCGTCATGATTTCGCGCGCCCTATCGTGAATTCAGGGCGGCTATCTGTTCCCTGTACCTATGATGACGGCCCGCTGAACAGCGAAGATTGCGCTGACATGCCTGTATGTACCCGCCCCGGTTCACCCCTGCCAGACGCCCCGCTCGGTGATGGCTGGTTGCTCGACGCACTTGGCCCTGATTTTACCTTGCTCGCCATTAACACGCCCTGCCCGGAGCCTGCCAATCTGGCCGGGATACAGGTTCTGGAGATCAGCGCCAAGGATAACCCAATACTTGCCAAGCGGTATCTCGGCGATCTATCCGGCGCGCTGTATCTGGTCCGCCCCGACCATCATGTTGCGGCGCGTTGGCCAAGCCATGATGAAATGGCGGTCAAAACTGCATTTCGGCGCGCCATCGCTGTGCAACTTGGAGGGTGGAATGCCTGATCTGAATCTCAAACGCAATCTGGCCGACCCGGATAGGTTTTATGCCAATCTGATGGCTATTCATGATGGTTTGTCCAAGGCAGAGAGTGATGCGCTGAATGCACGTCTGATCTTGATCATGGCAAATCATATTGGCGATGAATCAGTTTTGGAACAAGCACTTAGCGCCGCTGCCGAGGTGTTGCGAAAACCTGAAATTTGAAGCTGAGTGATGCGGGTGCCCATCCGCATGAACCGCACCCCCGGGTTTCCAAAAAAGGCCCAGCAGCGCCACATTTTTTCCCTTATCGCATGTCATCAAGGTCAGGCTTGGGCATGTGGCAGACGGCAAACCGCTGTCTTTCAACCGTGCTCAAGCTGTTTGGTTGAGAAGGTACGGCATGTCATGATGCTTCAGCGTTTTGCGTATTCAGAATTTGCAAATCCGCTTTTTGGGGACAGGGTTCTGATGGCGTGGGCGGACCCGCGCGCGCCCATGGCACGCCTGATCGGTGATGAAGTTCTGGCGATCGAACATGAAGGGGCTGTGCGCGCGCGTCAGTTTGGCGCAGGCCGCGCCGCAGCCCATGCCGCGATGGAACAGTTGGGTCATGTGCCCCGCCCGGTCCTGCAAGGCACGGCACAGGCGCCTATCTGGCCACCGGGCATGACGGGGTCAATTTCACATACTGACCGCGATTCCCTTGCAGTCGTTTCAGATGAGCCTGACATTCTGGCGCTTGGCCTGAAAATTGGCACTGCGACTGGGCTGGAACCGGCGCGCTGGCCTGAAGTGTCCAGAATCGCGGAAATGCACTGGCTGGCCAGTCTCGGTCCCTCTCAGCGTGGCCATTTTGCAATGCTTCTGAAATGCATCAAAGAGGCGGCCTACAAGGCGCAATTCCAGATCACCGAGACTGCAATTACCTATCAGGATATTGAAGTGACCATTGATCTGGGCAGAAATTTCTTCAAGGGCTTTCTTCTACCGGATCTGCCTGGAATTGGCGCGAATAGGCCCTTTGCCGGACGGTTTGCGCTGTTGTCAGATTGCTTCGTTGCGGGAGTTGAGTGGCGCAACCAGGCTGAATCGAATCACGTTCTGGCGCGATAGGGCAGGGGCCAGCATAGATCCGGCACGCCACAGATTGTGGCCCTGCGGGAGGCTGTCGCAAGATTTGCCCCGCGCATGTGAAGCATTTGGACAAATCGTCTCAAGGTTCAGAATCTATTAGCGAGAACTGGTGTATCTCTGCTATTATCCGACCTGCATAATCGAGGCAGTTTTGTTGTTACTCGTAACGAGCCGGGCACAATAACGATCCGGGACAACATGACAGGATATGAAACCTGATGAGGGCTTTATGAAACAGACACTTCTCGCAGCTACGTTGGTCATACTGGCCGCTCCACTTGTTCCTGCACCTGCAAGCGCTGGACCGCTGGAAACAGCATGTCTGCGGTCGGACCGCGCGCAGGCCACACGGTCAATGTGCCGCTGTATCGATTCAGTCGCGCAGCGCACGCTTACCCGTGCCGAGCAGCGCCGCGCTGCCAGCTTCTTCCGCGACCCGCAACTTGCACAAGATGTCAGAATGTCGAAAAGTGATCGCGATAACGCGTTCTGGGCGCGCTACCGCGCCTTTGGCGATGCCGCTGAACAGGCTTGTACTGGTCGCTAAGACTTAGCAGATACAATAAGGGCAAGCGCTGTATCGGGCCTTGCCCTTACTTTATTCTCGACAGCAACGCGTCGGACCCTGACTCTATCAGGTCCAGAACGTGATCGAACGATCCGTCGAAATAGGGATCGGGTACATCGCTGTCATGTTGCCCCAGAAGTTCACGGAACAATAGCACCGGGGTCGTGCTGCCTGCGGGACGCTGTGCTTCTATAGTGCGCTTATTTGCCCTATCCATTGCAAGGATCAGATCAAACTGATCGAAATCCAGGGCGGTGAACTGGCGTGCCCGCAGATCAGAGATGTCATAACCTCTGGTTTGTGCGGCAAGTGTCGCACGCCTGTCGGGTGGGCTGTCGATATGCCAGTCACCGGTGCCCGCACTGTCGGTGACAATATCCAGACCGGCTTGCGCGGCCTTGTCACGAAACACACCATGTGCCGTGGGTGAGCGGCAGATATTCCCCAAACAAACGAAGATGACGCGCTTTGCTTGTATCATGTCACCCCTCTCACATGGAGGAACAAGGGGCCACTGTCGCGGCCCCTGTCCCTGGTGTCGTCAATCGTGCGAATGGCCGTGGCTGTGGTCGTGGCCGTGAGCGGGCTGATGATCCGGCGTGCGTTCCAGATCCACAGGAATGACAATCTCCATGTCATCCCCCTCGACAAAGCTTAGCGTGACGCTGATCTCATCGCCATGATTGAAGACCTGGTTCAGCCCCAGAAACATGAGGTGGTCGCCGCCACGTTCAAGCGCATATTCACCATGCGCAGGAATGACAAAACCTTCGGTCACCTCGACCATGCGCATAACGCCCGCGTCATCCTCGATATGCGTGTGCAACTCGACCCGTTGTGCGGCATCGGATTGCGCCGAAATCAGATGACACTCGGCATCACCATGATTGACAAAGCGCAGGAAGGCCGCGCCAGATTGTGACATCGCGGTCGATGCGCGCGCATAGGGGTCCTCGATCTGCAACCCGTCACAGGCCAATGCAGGCAGCGCGAAAGTAGCAGCGCATGCTGCTGGTAGAAGAATACGTTTCATAGCTTTTTCCTTGTCTGATTTCATATATATTTCATCTCAGACAAGTTGCGGGGGGCCGCGCGGTTCATGCCAACACCCCGCCGCCGCGCTGAACCTCAGCGGGCTGGAGAGGTCGCTTCTTTCGCTGCGGTGTTCATAAAGTCGCGCGTGAACTTCGACTTCGGCCAGAAGCGCTGCGGGCGTGACCAGGCAATCAGGGCAGGGCAATGTCTGCTCGACCGGGTTTCCGTCGGCATCCATGGTGATGCGCACCAACCCGTAGCCTGTGCAGATAACCAGTGTTTGCGCACCATGCGCCTGATTGCGCGCAGCAGCGTGCCCGACACTGGACAGCGCAATGGCCAAAGCCAATGCAAAAGCCACAAATGCGCTGATAACATTCCTCATGCTAAAGCATCTAACTGCTGGAATGCGCTTGGGAAAGGGTAAATCATGGGACAAGGCGCTTGATCGCGGCAACATGGGCCGGTTGCGCCGAGAGTGCATCGGCGCAAAGCGCCTGCGCCGTGTCCATCAGGTTTTCAGGCGCCACGATCCGGTCAACCAGCCCCCAGTCGCGCGCTTCCTCCGCCTCTACGCGGGTACCGGCCATCAGGATCATCTTTGCGCGTGCTGGCCCCATCAGGGCGGCCAGCCTGCCCGGGTCCGAGGGTTGTGGCAGAAAGCCAAGCTTCATCACCGGATAGAAAAACTTCGCGCCCGGCACGCAAAGCCGAAGATCACAGGCCAGTGCCATTCCGAATGCACCGCCAGCCAGCGTGCCGTTCAGCGCCGCGATGGTCAGGCATCGTGCCTGTGCAATCCTCGCGGACAGGTCTTCCCATAGCGGCGAAGTTGCCAGCCCCGCGCGTGCCTCTTCAAGATCTGCGCCAGCGCTGAACACGCGCCCCGCGCCGGTCAGGATGATGGCGCAGGCTTGTTGGCGGGTGGCGTCATCCACTGCGGCGCATAAATTCTGCAACATGTCTGCTGTCAGGGAATTCGCCTTGTCTGGCCGGTCCAGTGTCAGGGTCCAGATTGCGCCATCCTGCGCGACCCGGATCATGCCGACAGCCCCAGACGACGGCGAATACCTTCATCGCGCAACGATACTTCGCGCCCGATCCAGTCATCGGCATCTGGCGTGCACATCCAGAGCAGCGCCTTGGCGGGCCAGTCCGGCGGAATATGGGTTGACCAATCCAACTGGCTGACAGCATTGACGCCGCTTGCCTTTATTGTGCGCTGCATATCGGTTGCGACCGTGCCGGGCGACAGACTCATGATGCGCAAACCGCGCCCGCGTGCCTCTATGTCGGCCACGCGGGTCAGCATCCATGCGCCCGCCTTGGAACTGCAATACCCGCCCCATCCTTCCAACGGGTTATGCGCCGCCCCAGATCCGACCGTGATAATACTGCCCCCGCCTTGCGCCTGCATGACGGGCATTGCCGCGCGCAATCCGTGCAAGACACCTTTCAGGTTGATGTCGATCAGCCGCCCGAATTCGTCAGGATCGACACTGGAGAGCGGCGCGATCGGATCAATTACACCTGCATTGTTTATCAGAACATCCAGCCGCCCGAATTCTTCGCACATGCGGGTAACTGCCCGTTCGACAGCGGAATAGTCGGCCACATCGCAGGCAATCGGTATCGCCCCTGTCTGTGCGGCAAGGTCATCCAGTGCATCGGTGCTGCGCGCTGCTATCCCGACCTTTGCCCCGGCAGCGGCAAAGGCGCGCGCAGCTTCCAGCCCGATCCCGCGACTGGCGCCCGTGATCAGCGCGGACTTGCCCGCCACAGCGGTTGCATCAAAGCTCATCTGCATCTCCTGTTTCAGTAATCCCGCTCGAAAAACAGTCCCACGCCCGCGCGGCCTTCATTGTCTATGCGACCGCGCGCGGTCAGTGAAGGTGTAAGATCAATATTGATGGAAACTTCACTATCGCCCTGTGGGCTAAGCTCGACATCTGTATAGATGTTCTCAGTCAGATAGCGCCCCAACCGGACCGAGGTTTCGCCGTCTTCATCGGTGCGCACATCCAGATCATCCAGCCCGATATTGCGCCGCAAGCGTTCCATGATCCCTTCGCTGCGCCCTGATAAAGTGGCCAGAGAAGAGGCAAGCTGCGCGGCCTGAAAAAGCGACAATGTCTCGAACCCGCGCCCAAATAGCAGCAGTGAAACGACTTCTTCTTCTGGCAGGGGCGGGGTGGATTCGAACCGGATCTCGGGCGAATCTGCGCGCCCTTCCAGCACGATCTGGGCAAGCACACCATCGCGTTCGGTCGATGCGATAAGGCGGATGAAAGGCACGAAATCGCCCTGAAGGCTGGCAAAACCCTCGTTCAGGGTGAAGCGGTTGCCCAGCAGATCAAGCCTGCCCCGGATCAGGCCGAATTGCCCGATAGGTATGACATCTGCCGTTGTTCCTGTCAGGCGCAGGGTGCCGCCCAGTTCGGCATCCAACC
Organism: Roseinatronobacter bogoriensis DSM 18756; assembly: GCF_004366635.1. Taxonomy (GTDB): domain Bacteria; phylum Pseudomonadota; class Alphaproteobacteria; order Rhodobacterales; family Rhodobacteraceae; genus Roseinatronobacter; species Roseinatronobacter bogoriensis. The sequence goes on from NZ_SORN01000003.1 coordinate 174,607, forward strand.
CCCGTCCGCGCAGGAAAATCCGGCTGGGCGCATCTATTGTCAAATCAAGCGAGGCGGGGCGGCGTTCGCGCCCATGCGTTTCGCCCTGAAAGATACCCGCACGATCCCGCGTTTGGCGCGCGGCGGCACTTTCACCTACATGGCGGATATCCGGCGGGATATAGCCGCGCCCTGCAAGGCCCACACGCGGGATGCGCAATTCGGTGCGGTCAAGTTGCAGGTTGCCAGAAATCAGCGGCCCTTGGGTCAGCGCGCCTGTAATCGCGACAGTGCCCGACACATCTGTCTCGAACAGTTGCGGGTCGACCACGCGGAAATCTGCAAGTCTGGCGCGAAGGTCGCCGGTGATCGGGGCCGCAAGGTTAATATCGCCATCCAGTTCCACCCGCCCCCCATTCGCAGAGCGACCCGCAAGGGAAACCGATGTGCGCCCGCCACTGATCTGGGCTTGGGCCGCGATGTCGGTCAGGCGAATATTTTGCTGCGGAAGAACAAGGGTCAGATTACTTGCTTGCGCAGACCCGTTGAGAGAGCTTAGCGCCAGCGGGCCATTCAGCGTAACGTCAAATTCTGCCGGACCCTGAATCGAACGCGGCTCCAGCCTTGGGTTGATCAATGCGAGGTCTGTGCCCCCCCGCGCACGCAAATTGGCTTGAAATTCGGTCGATATTTCGCCCGCGATCTGCGCATTCAGTCCAGCCGGACCCGTGACACCCAGATCAAGCGCATATCCGTTGCCTGTATCGCGCGCCGTTCCTGAAAGTGCGGCGGGGCCGACGATTCCGGGAATAACCGCCGCCAGATTGTTCACCCGCGCGTCCAGTTCCAAGGCAGGGCGACCATCGGCAATGCGCCCAGCAACGGTGGCATTGATCTGCGGGCCATCCAGCGACAGCGATTCCAGAAGCACTTCATCAGGGCGTTGCACTAGGCTGGCATTCAAACGGTGCGTACCGGTCAAAAGGTTATCGGCTGCCGCCGCCCCTAACCGCAAGTTTGTCGCAGTTGCTAGTAGTCCGATGCGCCGCTCTGGCCCGTCTTCTCGCAAGCTGGCCTCTGCCACGATCCGCCCGCCAAAACCGGGTCGCACGGCCCCCAGATTGGGCACTGTGCTGCTGACCTGCAACTGCGAAGCGCCTGCCTCATAACGGCCATTCGCTTCTAATGTGACAGCACTGTTGCTAACGCGCAGATTGTCCAGATCAAAGGCCGCGCCATCGCGCCGTCCATCTACTGCCAGTCGTGTTTCACCCCGCAACAGTCGGTCCGCATCTGACTGGCCAATTGCCAGATCGCGCGCGACCGCTTCAATGGTCAGCGCCTCGCCGTCGCGCGGGCCGCGCAGCGAAAGCTGCGCATCCAGCGCACCACCGTAGGATTCGCCGAGGACGGACAGATCAGAGAAATCAATCTCGCCGCGCAATTCGATATCATCGTCCGATATCTGGCCACGCAGATCTACCCGCAGTGTTCGGGCCGTTGCTTCCAGTTGGCGTAGCAGGATTTGCCCATCTGCGCCATGAGCGTCGAGCGTGATCTGACTGCGCCCAGCAAGCAAAAGGTCAAGCTCTGGCTGATCAAGGGTCAGGTTCTGCCCTGATATTTCAGCGGCCACCAAAAAGCGGTCGCGTTCCGGGCCGAGTGTGGCGTCAACCTGCGCCTGAACCCCGCCGGAGAGGGGGCGGCCCGCCAACGTGGACAGACGCGATACATCGCGAAACTCTGCGAGTGTATTGGTGAAGATTACGCCATCATCCAGCCGTGCGCGCCCGTTCAGGGCATAGTCGCGCCCCTCTAGCTGGAAGCCGGGCAACAGCAAGGGCATGTCTTCGCGCCAGATCAATGCGAGTGAGCCCGACACCGATGGCCCCAATGCCTCGTTCAGGCCCGGATCGGTTGCAGACAGCCCCAGCGCCGAAAAGTCGATCAGCGCATCGACCACGTCAATCTCTTCGCCAAACCCGTCTGATGTGATCCGCCCCAACCCGTTGATGAACAGGCTTTCGACCTTGAAATCACCATTGTCGAACCCAAGAAGGTCCAACACCAATTCCCAGTCCTCATTTTCGGCGGCATCGAAACCCAACCGCAATTCGGCTGAATCTATGCTGGTCTGTCCACCCGGAACCGGCAGCACCACGCGCGAGCCGTCGCGGGCCAGAACATCGCCGCGCAGGTCAATCAACTGTGGCAAGCCATCGGCACCCAACTCCATGCGTCCGCGCAGGCCCAGCTTTTCGGTTCGGATGTCCAGATCATCCAGTGACAAGCTGCCATCGTCAAAGCGTCTTGCGCGTGTGCTCAGGCGGCTGTTTTCGCCGAAAAACGGGTGAAATTCTTCTTGCAGCAAGGGGCGCAGATCGCCGCCCAGATCCAGTGTGACGGCTTGCGCCACCCCGGGTTGGGCGGTTTGTAGCTGAAACTGGCCTTCGACGCGGGGCTGCCCATCGGTCGCCAGTGTAATATCTGCCGCGAAATCTTCGATCGGCCCTTCGCCTGCAATGGTCAAGGCAGCAGATGGGTGATCGGGGATGTTCAGCAATGTGACAGCCAGCCCCCCGGCGTCTTCCTCTATTGCCAGTTCAAGGCCCAGAACGCGGGTGACGTTGGAAAATGCCGCGTCCAGTCGGAACTGGCCCGCGACGTCATCAATCCGGTCGATCTGCAAGCGCGCGTCCCCTTCGCCAGCGGCCAAAGCGGCGGACCCGCTGACACTGGCACGCAATTCCTGCCCGAACAGCGCGGGGCCAAGCACGACTTCGTCAACCTGCAACTGGTCCAGCCGGACGGACAAGGGCAGTTCCGGCAGCTCAAAACTGGGAAGGCTGACCAGATCGCCGCCTTCGCTTTCTTCACCTACGGGCGGGCGTAGAATCGTGATCCGTTCCGCCGATATTTCGGCAATCTCGATCCGGCGCTGGAACAGGGCAGAGCGGTTCCATTGCAATGCGGCCCCTTCGACCAGAAGCCAGACCCCTTCGTCGTCTTCGATGCTTAACTGATCAAAGGTTGCCCGCGATGAAAGCGCGCCGCTGAAGCCGCCAATACGCACCTCGCGCCCACTTGCCGACAAACCGTCTTGCAGCAAGCGCGTCAGATAACCCACATCGCTTTCGCCGGCCCTTGGCAGCAATGTTTCAGTCACCCTGTCGCTTTGGCGTTCTTGCGCAGTGGCGACCGTGGGCAGCACGGGCAGCAGGCAGCAAAAACAGGTGAGGATATGACGAAACATCTTCATCAGAACGCTTGTCCAATGCCCAGATAAAGCTGGAAACCGCGCCCGGTATCGCCTGCAACCGGGTAGCCTACATCCAGACGCAATGGTCCGACGACCGTGTTATAACGCACCCCCAGCCCGGCCCCGGCGTGCCAGTCAGAGTCGCCGGAAAACGCCCGTTCCGACACGTAGCCCGCATCTGCGAAGGCAACCAATCCAATATTCTCTGTCGCGCGCACGCGCAGCTCTGCCGAGAGTGCGGCAAGCCCCTGACCACCTGAATCCACGCCCCCGCTGGTCACGCCAAGTGATCGGAAAGGTTGCCCGCGCACGGTCCCCCCGCCGCCCGAGTAAAACAGCAGGTCCCGCGGCGTCCGGTCGATTTCGGCGCCAACCACAGCCCCGAGCTGCGCACGCCCAGCAAGCACGACGCGATTATCCTGGCCAAGCCCCCGGTATCCGCGAAGGTCGGCATAGGCGCGCGCGCCACTATCTGTCTCGCTCAACCCAAGAAATGGCATCAATTCGCCGCGTGCATAGAACCCGCGCGTCGGCGCGCGCTCGCTGTCGCGTCTGTCCCATGTCACATCCAGCGGAAGCAACAGCAATTTGAAATCCCGACTTTGGTCAAGGCCTGGACCGAAATCTGCGCGCTCCAGCAGGACACCGATACCGCCGCCAAAGGTTAGTTCGTCACTAAAACGATGCACCAATCCGATATCTATGCGCGCGCGCTGTGCTTCGAAATCAGACTCGTTCTCTGTCTCGATCCGCGTCCCAAGGTTCAGCGTGGTGTCAGGGGTAAAGGTCGCAGGGCGCGAGAATTCGGTGACAAGTCGGTAATCCAGTTTGCCGCTGCGTGACCCGATGCCGCCGACCACACCCTCTACGCGGAACCTCTCTGCGCCACCAAACAAGTTGCGGTGCAGCCAGAAAGCGCCAAGTTTGCCGCCTGCCTCGGTATCGAATTCGACGCTGGCCCCGATCCGGCGCAATGGCGCTTCGACGACAGACGCGTTGATATCCAGCGTATCGTCTGGGTTCGCCTCATCGGCCTCTCGCAAAGCGACAGAAGCGAATGTGCCGGTACGGCGCAACCTCTCGGCCGCGCGCTGCATGTCACGCGGCGAAAACACTTCTCCGGTTGGCAGACCTGCAATAGCGACAATCCGCTCCGCGCGTGTGCGGCGCTGTCCATCGGGGCGCAACTGGCCAAATCGAAGGCGCGGGCCGGGCGCTATGCGAACGGCAACATCCAGTTCACCCGGCGGATGGCGCGCGGTGATTTGCTGGTCATCGGGCTGCGCTTTCGCGTGGCCACGGTCGCGCCATGCGTCAATCGCATCCGATGTGGCATCGCGAATAACCGTGCTGCGCGCGGGGCTGCCGCTGGTGAAGTCATCGCTTAACTCTGTGCGGCGCGCCAAGGGTGCAATCTGGGTCTGCCCAAAGACAAAAGCAGGGCCGGGGACAAGCACAAGGTCGATCCGGCGAATTGCTCCGGGGGGATTCAGGGGCGAAATATCTGCCGCTTCGCGCCCATCTATCCGCACATTTATCTGCGGCGCATAAAATCCCGCCTCATAGAACGTGCCGATCAACTGGCCGTATTCAGCGCGTGCGATGGTAAAGACTTCAAATGGATCAACGACACCTTCATCTTTGGCAGCTTGCAACAGCGATGTGCGGCGCAGCGTTTCCTCTAACGCGGTGTCGCTACCTTGAAAGGTGATTTCCAGTGTCTCGAACGCTTTGACGGGCAGACCCATTGTCAAACAAGCGGTCAGCATCACCGCGACCGCGCATGGCTGTTTGTCCAGCCAATTTCTTTTCCTGGTCACTACTGTCCGCACTGATTGTCCACGCTTCGCACACTCCGAGTTTATCCAGAATATGATGCAAGCTACAACACAAAAGGCGGAATGAAAGGCCCGAGCATATCACGATATGGCCATAATCCGCCGTCTCTTGCCTGCCTTGGGGGGCAGTGCTATGTCGCAGCGCAGAAAACATCGGCGCAAAGGATATTCGGCAGATGGCACAGGACTATATTATCAAGGACATTTCATTGGCCGAGTTCGGGCGCAAGGAAATCGCGATTGCGGAAACGGAAATGCCCGGTCTGATGGCTTTGCGCGAAGAGTATGGGGCAAACAAACCCCTGAAAGGTGCCCGGATTGTCGGGTCTTTGCACATGACAATCCAGACGGCTGTTCTGATCGAAACGCTGGTCGCGCTGGGCGCAGATGTGCGCTGGGCGTCCTGCAACATCTATTCCACGCAGGACCATGCCGCCGCCGCTATTGCTGCGGGCGGCACACCGGTTTTCGCAATCAAGGGCCAGACGCTGGAAGAGCATTGGGATTATCTGGATCGTTCTTTCCTGTTTGCAGATGGTGCAAACATGATCCTCGATGATGGCGGCGATGCCACGCTGTATGTGTTGCTGGGTGCGCGTGCCGAAGCGGGTGAAGATATCATCCCTGCGCCCCAGTCCGAAGAAGAAGCCGTGATCAAGGCGCAGATCGCAAAGCGCATGGCGCAAAGCCCCGGCTGGTTCACCAAGACGCGCGACGCGATCAAGGGCGTATCAGAAGAAACGACGACGGGCGTGCACCGCCTGTATGACCTGCATAAGAAAGGCCAACTGCCTTTCCCCGCAATCAACGTAAACGATTCTGTCACCAAGTCGAAATTCGACAACAAATATGGCTGTAAGGAATCGCTGGTCGACGGCATTCGTCGTGCGACCGACACGATGATGGCAGGCAAGGTCGCTGTCGTTTGCGGGTATGGCGATGTGGGCAAGGGGTCGGCGGCCAGCCTGCGCGGCGCTGGTGCACGCGTGAAAGTGACCGAGATCGACCCGATCTGCGCCCTGCAAGCCGCCATGGACGGGTTCGAGGTGACAACGCTGGAAGATGTGGTCGCGACCGCCGACATCTTCATCACCACCACTGGCAACAAGGATGTTATCCGCATCGAGCATATGCGCGAGATGAAGGATATGGCGATTGTCGGCAATATCGGCCATTTCGACAATGAAATTCAGGTGGCCGCGCTGAAAAACCACAAATGGACCAATATCAAGGACCAGGTGGACATGATCGAGATGCCCTCGGGCAACCGCATGATCCTGTTGTCGCAAGGTCGCCTGCTGAACCTTGGCAATGCGACCGGCCACCCCAGCTTCGTGATGTCGGCCAGCTTCACCAATCAGGTATTGGCGCAGATCGAACTTTGGACCAAGGGCGAAGAGTATCAGCCCGGCGTTTTCGTTCTGCCCAAGCATCTGGATGAAAAGGTCGCGCGCCTGCATCTGGACCGGATTGGTGTGAAGCTGACAGAGTTGAAGCCCGATCAGGCTGAATATATCGGTGTGACTGTCGAAGGGCCGTTCAAGCCAGAGCATTACCGCTACTGAAGTCACGCCGGGACGGAAATCAGGCGGGAAAGCCCATTGGCTTTCCCGCTTTTCTTATGCGCCATTTTCATGTATGCGCCGCGGTATCTGAGACGTGACGCAATGACCCCGGCGTGATGCATTAGGATTGGGGTCGGCGGCAATGGGGCCGCTATTGGAAACGGAAGGGCCAGAGGGCTGGTGCTTTCCATGAGGATACGCTGAATGTTCAATATCGTGAAAAAATCAATCCAGTGGGGCGAAGAAACGCTGACACTGGAAACGGGCAAGATTGCCCGTCAGGCTGACGGCTCGGTCATCGCCACACTGGGCGAGACATCGGTCATGGCCAACGTGACCTTTGCCAAACAGGCCAAGCCGGGGCAGGATTTCTTTCCGCTGACCGTGCATTACCAAGAAAAATACTACGCAGCCGGCAAGGTGCCCGGCGGCTTTCTGAAGCGCGAAGCGCGCCCTTCCGACAAGGAAACGCTGACATCGCGCCTGATCGACCGTCCGATCCGGCCGCTTTTTGTCGATGGCTTCAAGAATGAAGTTCTGGTCATCTGTACTGTGCTTTCTCACGATCTGGTCAATGAGCCTGATGTCGTGGCGATGATTGCCGCCTCTGCTGCGCTGACCATTTCCGGTGTGCCTTTCATGGGCCCAATCGGTGCGGCGCGTGTGGGTTTCGTAAATGGCGAATATGTCCTGAACCCCGAATGTCAGGACATGGAAAAGCTGCGCGAGAACCCCGAGCAGCGCCTTGATCTGGTTGTCGCAGGCACCAAAGACGCCGTTATGATGGTCGAATCCGAGGCTTATGAGTTGTCTGAGGCGGAAATGCTGGGCGCGGTGAAATTCGCGCATGACAGCATCCAGCCCGTAATCGACCTGATCGTTGATCTGGCCGAAGACGCTGCAAAAGAGCCGTTTGACTTCCAGCCACCCGATTATTCCGAGCTGTATGCCGCCGTCAAAGCGGCTGGCGAGACGCAGATGCGCGCCGCTTTCGCATTGCGCGACAAGCAGGAACGTGTCGCGGCAATTGGTGAAGCGCGCGAAGCGATCAAGGCAGCCTTGAGCGAAGAGCAACTGGCCGATGAAAACCTTGGCTCTGCGCTGAAGAAGCTGGAATCTTCAATCCTGCGTGGCGCTGTCGTCAATGGTGAACCGCGCGTAGACGGGCGCGACACCAAGACTGTGCGCCAGATTGTTGCCGAAACCGGCCTGTTGCCACGCACACATGGGTCTGCTCTGTTCACGCGGGGCGAGACACAGGCGCTTTGTGTCACCACGCTTGGCACCGGCGATGACGAACAGTTCATCGACGCGCTGACCGGCACCAGCAAGTCCAACTTCCTGCTGCACTATAACTTCCCCCCCTATTCGGTGGGCGAGGTTGGGCGCTTTGGCCCTCCGGGGCGTCGCGAAGTCGGGCATGGCAAGCTGGCATGGCGCGCTTTGCAGGCCGTTCTGCCCGCTGCGACTGACTTCCCCTATACGATCCGCATGGTGTCTGAGATCACGGAATCCAACGGCTCCAGCTCAATGGCGACGGTCTGTGGCTGCTCGCTCGCGATGATGGATGCAGGCGTGCCATTGAAAGCACCTGTTGCCGGTGTCGCCATGGGTCTGATTCTGGAAGATGATGGCCGCTTTGCCGTTCTGACCGATATTCTGGGCGATGAAGATCATCTTGGTGACATGGATTTCAAAGTTGCAGGGACAGAGGCGGGCATCACCAGCTTGCAGATGGACATCAAGATCGCAGGCATCACCTTCGAGATCATGGAACAGGCACTGGCACAGGCCAAGGATGCGCGGATGCACATCATGGGCGAAATGTCACAAGCGCTGACTGCGCCGCAAGGCTTCAGCCAGTACGCACCCAAGATCGAAACCATGCAAGTGCCGACCGACAAGATCCGCGAAGTCATCGGCACCGGCGGCAAGGTCATCCGCGAGATTGTCGAAGTCTCGGGCGCCAAGGTTGATATCAATGATGATGGCATCATCAAGATCGCATCTAGCGATCAGGAAGCGATCAAGAAAGCCTATGACATGATCTATTCGATCGTGGCAGAGCCGGAAGTGGGCATGATCTACACCGGAAAAGTGGTGAAACTGGTCGATTTCGGCGCGTTCGTGAACTTCTTTGGCAAGCGCGATGGTCTGGTGCATGTGTCCCAGATCGAGAACCGCCGCCTGAACCATCCGTCAGATGTGCTGAAGGAAGGTCAGGAAGTGAAGGTCAAGCTTCTGGGTTTTGATGATCGCGGCAAGGTTCGTCTGACTATGAAAATGGTCAATCAGGAAACCGGCGAAGAAATCGCACCTGAACAGGCTGAATAAGCTGTTCCAGCGTAACGCAGTAAGGCCCCGGGCATGTTCCGGGGCCTTTTTTATTACCGCATCAGTCCGTAACCAGCATATAGCCAGACCCGCGCACAGTTTGCAGGTGGCGCGGATTCTTCGGGTCGTGTTCCAGCTTGCGGCGCAGGCGGGTGATCTGCACATCTACCGCGCGTTCCTGTCCCACCATACCGCCGTGGGTCGCGCGGTCGCGGCTTAGATGATCGACCAGCGCCTCGCGGGTGATGACCTCGTCAGGGTTTTCGCAAAACAGGCGCATGATGGCGGCTTCGGTCTGGGTCAGGCGTATGGGTATGTCGTCGCGCTTCAACTCGCCCCGCTCAAGATCGTAACGCAAGGGGCCGATGACCAGCACCTGAGGCAGGATTGCGGTGGCGCTTTGCTGCGGGTTGCGGCGCAGGATGGAATTGATCCGAAGCAACAATTCGCGCGGCTCGAATGGTTTTGGCAAGTAATCATCCGCCCCTGCCTCCAGCCCGGTGATGCGGTCCTCGGCCTCGCCGCGCGCGGTCAGCAGCAGGACCGGTGACGCGGTTTGGGCATGGATGTAGCGGGTCAGGCTGAAGCCATCCTCACCCGGCATCATGACATCCAGCACGATCAGATCGAAACTAAGCCCAGCCAGCAGCCGTCTGGCATGGGCCGCGTCGCGTGCCGTGGTCACATGATACCCGTTTCGCAAAAGGTATTTCTGCAAAAGTGCACGGATGCGCGCATCGTCATCAACGATCAGCAGATGTGGCTGAGACTCGCTCGTCATGTGCGGCGGTCCCGCATATTCAGATACTGGCGACGGATTTCATCATCCATCATCGCCTCCAGCACCAGCCGGAACCCGGCAACGGCCTGCGGCCCGGCCGCGCGATAGGCCGCGCGCATGCGTTCGCGCTGTGCCTCGGACAGTGCGCGCTCCAAAGTATCGCCTTTCTCTGTCAGAAACAGGTTCCGCTCGCGCCGGTCCTTGCGGCCAACACGACTTTCGACCAGCCCGTCTTCGATTAGCGTGCGCAAGACGCGGTTCAGCGACTGTTTGGTGACCCCAAGAATATTGAGCAGGTTGTTTACGGTGGTCCCGTGTGTGCGGTTGATGAAATGCAGCGCGCGATGATGGGCGCGGCCATAGCCATGCGCATCCAGAATCCGGTCCGGGTCCGCAGTAAAGCCGCGATAGGCAAAGAACATCGCTTCGATACCCTTGCGCAACTGCTCGTCGGTCAGAAACAACAGGTTCTCGCCACCCATTGCGCTGTTGCTACCCTCGGCCATGTCAAAAAAATCCGTTTCGCCGCAAACTTCAGTCAGTTTATGTCAGCCTTGTTGACATTCCAAGAGCGAATTGATAGCGATTCTTCGATTTGACGTAACTTTATGTCCGTAGTGGACCTATTTTGCGCAATATCTGGAAAACGCCATTGAGGAGGCACTGATGGTCGGCGGATATGATGACAAGGACGGTATGATCTGGATGGACGGGCAACTGGTGCCCTGGCGCGATGCAAATGTGCATATCCTGAGCCATGCAATGCACTATGCCTCTTCCGTGTTCGAGGGCGAGCGGTGCTATAGCGGCAAGATTTTCAAAAGCCGTGAACATTCCGAACGGTTGCTGGAATCCGGCCGCTTGCTGGATATGCCCATCCCCTATTCGGTCGATCAGATCGAAGCGGCGAAGGCTGCCGTGCTTGAAGCGAATAATCTGACCGATGCCTATGTGCGCGCAGTTGCATGGCGCGGTGCGGGGCCGGATATGGGGGTCGCTGCGCGGCGCAACCCGGTGCGGCTGGCTGTGGCGGCTTGGGAATGGGGCGCATATTACGGCGATGCGAAATGGCAGGGCGCGAAGCTGGATATTGCGAAATGGCGCCGCCCCTCGCCCGAAACGATTCCGACCTCGGCCAAGGCCGCGGGCCTGTATATGATCTGCACCATGTCCAAACACGCTGCCGAAGAAAAGGGCTGCTCGGATGCGCTGTTTTACGATTATCGCGGCTATGTGGCCGAAGCGACAGGCGCGAATGTGTTTTTCGTAAAGGATGGCGAAGTCCATACGCCGATTCCCGATGCGATCCTGAACGGGATCACGCGCCAGACCGTTATCGCCATGTTGCGCGATATGGGCATTGTCGTGCATGAACGCCATATCATGCCCGAAGAACTGGCCGATTTCAGCGAATGCTGGCTGACCGGCACTGCTGCCGAGGTCACGCCGGTGGGGCAGATTGGCGAGCATCATTTTCAGGTAGGTCAGATGACGCGCAAAGTCGCCGAAAGCTATGAGGCGCTGGTGCGCAGCTAACCGAAATTCTGTATCGGGGTGGTACATCCTGCCCCGATACCCACAGCAAAGGCCGCAATGACCCCGATCCTCTGGTCCTTTCGTCGTTGTCCCTACGCGATCCGCGCCCGACTTGCGCTGGCCGCATCCGGCCAGCAGGTAGAATTGCGAGAGGTCGTTTTGCGCGACAAGCCACCAGAGTTTCTGGCGGCGTCACCCAGTGCGACTGTACCCTGCCTTGTGACCGGCGACAGTGTGATTGACGAAAGCCTTGACGTCATGCGCTGGGCGCTGGCGCAGAATGACCCGCAAGGCTGGCTGGATATGCCCGCGTCGGGCTGGGACTGGATCGCGCGCAATGACGGGCCGTTCAAGCACGCGCTGGATCGGTTCAAATACACGTCCCGCTATCCCGAAGAAGACGCGGCAACACATCTTGCGGCGGCGCGCACTTATCTTGACGAACTGGAAGAACAGATCGACGACTGGGTTTTCGAGCAGCCAACGCTTGCCGACTACGCCTTGCTGCCTTTCGTGCGCCAATTCGCCTTTATCGACAAGAGTTGGTTTGATGAACAGCCGTGGCCATCGGTCCAGAACTGGCTGGAACGCTTTCTGTCTTCGGATGAGTTTGGCGCTGTCATGAAAAAATATCCGCAGTGGACAGCGGGACAAAGGGGTTCCGTATTTCCCCCGAAGTCTTCCTAACGGGTGGTCTGCTTGGCCGGAGGGTCTGAAAGTTTCACGCTGTCTAGCGTCACACCGCGCAATTCGGCGCTATGCAACACGGCGTCATAAAGCGAACGATTGCGCGCCAACAGGCGTTTGAAGCGCGTCTCATCCAGCGAAAGCAGCGTGCAATGGCTGATCGCGCTGATCATGGCGCGGCGCGGCTCTCGGGTCAGAAGGCCGATATGGCCGAAGAATTCGCCACTGCCCAGGCGCAGTTTCTGGCCTTTGCGTTCCATCTCAACAGCACCTGACGCAATGAAATAAACGCAATGCGGCACCTCTCCCTTGCGTAGCAGTACTGTGCCGGGCTCGATATGATGGGTGCGCAGCGCCCGCGCCAACTGGCGGCGCTGATCTTCGCGCATCCCCTCAAACAAGGGAAAACTACGTAAAAAAGCGTCTTTTTGCAGCGCAAAATCCAGTGCCGGTCGGGCTTCGACCTTGGTGCGGCGGTCTGTCAGGCGATTGCGCAGGGTGGTGTACAACTCGCGGCTGATCAGGCCGTCACCAAACAGCGTCTCATATTCGCGTTCTTCCAGCCGGATTGAGGCGCGGCGAATAAAGCGCCGCTCCATTTCCTCGGCATAGCCCGGATATTGCAGACGCAACCCCTCAATGGCGTTGTCGGTCTCTTCTTCGCGGCGGCGCAACAATTCATGCAGCAACTCGGCAACGCGGCGGCCGTGAATGCGGCGGATTTTGCCGTGAATATAGCCGTGCAACTCGCCAAGAATCAGGCGTTGGTTCAACAACAGTTCAAAGCGCTCAGCGGTCATTCGTTCAAGTGGCAGCGACCAGCGCAGACGGTTGTGCAACACGACAGCCAGCCGATACCACCCGCCATAGCCCAAGGCACGGCGACCTGCGGCACGATATTCGTTTCTCCCGCCTCCGCGCGTCTGTTCGATAAGCCGGTCCACATCTGACAGCATCCGGTCCACCAGACGCGCCGAAAACAGTTGCTGGCGGAAGTTCTCGATAATCAGGTCACGCTCTCGTCCTGCCAAGGCGACCAGCCCCAGCGTGATCCGGTCGCGGTCCGGGATTGCCTCGGCCTCTTCTGCAAGTTCGACCGCGCTGTCCAGCCGTTCCGCAAAACGCTTCGCCTCTGAGCGGATCACCTCTTGCGGTAGCTTGAAATCACGTGCGGTTTCTGCAATTTCCTCGCGCACGTTTTGCAGGGCAACCGCAATGACCTGATGCGACAGCGCCTGATCCAGCCTTGGCAGCCGGTCAAGACCAAGCCGTGCAATAACCCACCGCAGGGTCGTCCCCTGCACCAGCAGGGTGAATAACGTAAAGCCTGTGGCCAGAATGCCCACCTCGCGCTTGATCGCAGGCGGGACCAGCGCATTTTCGGTCACTGCAAGGGCCAGCGCCAGCGTTACCGCCCCGCGCAATCCGCCCCACATGATGCCGACGCGATAAGCGGGTTCCACCTGTGGTGAAAGCCGCATGAATGACAGTGCGGGCAGCATGCCCCACAGCATGATCGCACGTGCGACAAAGGCCGCAAGAATGATAATGCAGATCAGGAAAAGATCACTCAGGCGCAGATCGCCCATCAGGCGGGGGATGAGCAGTGCCGCCAGGATAAAGATCAGCGCGCCCGCCCAATAGGCCAGCACTTCCCAGACTTCGCGCAGATATGTCCAACTCATAGGGGTCAGGCGCCCCGGTCCCGTCAGGTTCAGCGTCAATCCAGCAACGACCACGGCAATAACCCCGGACGTTGCCAGAAACTGTTCCGCGATGATGTAGGTCAGATAGGGCAAGGCCACACTGATTGAGACTTGCGCACGCGGAAATGTCGGAATCAGCGCCATAAGTGCGACTGTGGCGCGCGCCAGAATCAAGCCCAGCCCGATTCCGCCCAGCACCAGCCACGGAAATATCACCAGCGCATCCTGCAGGCTTGGGTCCGGCACGCCAGACATGACAAAGGTCAGAAAGAACCCGAACAAAGCAATGGCCGCCGCATCATTCAGCAGGCTTTCCCCTTCAACGATTCGGGTCAGGCGTTGCGGCGCTGCGATATTGCGGAAAATGCTGACAACCGCCGAAGGGTCTGTGGTCGATACTATCGCGCCGATCAGCAAACAGGCCGCAAAAGACAGGGTTGTGAAGGGGCTGAGCGCGTAGCCGATGACAACTGTGGCAACAATAACCGCGCCCACAGCCATGACCAGAATTGGCACCCAGTCATCCAGCATCCGCCGTGCATTGACCATCAGCGCGACCTGAAACAGCAGGGTCGGCAGCAGCACATACAAGAACACATTGGACCGGATCGGTATTTCCAGAAAGCGGCGCATCACCGGGTTGAGCGCCGATGCCACATCGCTGGACAGCACATAGAGCGCAAGCGCGCCGATTATTGCGCCAACGATCGCAAGAATCACCGTGAACGGCAAGCGCAACCGCTCGGACAGCGGTTCGGAAATACCGATAACGATGAAAAGCACGGCCAGAGCGCCGACAAGTGCAATGATGTCCATGCTTTGACTATAAGCAGGAAATCTTGTGGAGAGAATGAATTAGCCCAAGATCCGGCACATTTCTCGAACACCTGTGACAGAATGCAGCACTATTCAGCGGCAAGAGGAATTGTATCACTGCGACCAATCGCGACAAGGTCGCGCACGATCCCATCCATCACATTTTGAAAGCTATCAAAACTTGAACTTGGGCTGACTTTGCGTTCATCAAGGTAAAGGCCCCGGTCAATCTCTATCTGGATTGCATGTTGTCCGCTGGACGGCAGGCCGTGGCGTTGGGTGATGTAGGCCCCGGCAAAAGGCGAATTGCGCGCCACGCGCAGCCCTGCTGCAGTGAAGACAGCGGCAACGGCTTCGGTAATCTCGGAATGTGCCGATGCGCCGAATCTGTCGCCCAACACGATGTCGGGGCGCAAGGATGTATGCTGGCCGTTCATGCTGACCGCATCGCGGGGCATGGAATGCATGTCCAGCAGGATTGCCCGCCCATGTCTGGCGCGTTGTTCCGCCAAAATCTGGGTCAGTTTGTCGTGATATGGGTGCCAATACAGGCGCAGGCGCATCTCGGCCTCTGCCCGGGTGATCTTGCCACGGTAAATGGCCCGCCCACCCGCGACAACGCGCGGGATGACACCCAGACCGGAACTGATGCGCGGGTTCAGGCCACGCGCGGAAACCCCGGTTATCAAGGCCGGGTCAAGCTCGGAAGCGGCGCGGTTGTAATCGACATAGGCGCGTGGCACGCCGCCCAGCAAAACCGGCGCCCCCGCTGCCGGTGCTGCACGCAAGAATCGGTCGACATATGCATCCTCTGACGACCGCAGGATGATAGGGTCCAGCATTGACGCTGCCAGAAAATCCGACGGGTAACAGCGCCCGCTATGCGGCGACGCAAAAACTACCGCACTGTCGGGCATAATGGCAGGAAGGAAGTCGAAAGACTGCATGACACCGGTTTCTGTTTTTTTTGACTATAGCGCATTGCAATCAGCAATCAAAAGCCCTTGATCCTGCCTGCGACTCCTTTTATAGACCGCATCAATTGACGCGGTGTTCTCCGCGTCCCTTTTGTTTGGGGCGCAAAAAAACATCAGGTCAGGGCGCGTAGCTCAGTGGTAGAGCACTACGTTGACATCGTAGGGGTCACAAGTTCGAACCTTGTCGTGCCCACCATTCACCCCTGTCATTGACAGGAAAACCCAATTGGCGCGCGTGCGCCGCGAACAGGAGAAGGCTGATGAAGGTCAGAAATTCGCTCCGGTCGCTCAAGCAGCGTCACCGCGATTGCCAAATCGTGCGCCGCAAGGGCCGGGTCTATGTCATCAACAAGACCCAGAAGAAATTCAAGGCCCGTCAGGGCTAAGGTTTTCTGAACCGTTATTGCAAGGCCGCCCCGAGATCATTGATCCGGGGCGGTTTTCTTTTGTGATCCCGGCAAAGCGCGATTGGCAAAGGTCCTCTATCAGGCGAACCCGGATCTTAGAGTTGCCCTGTCGTGTGCATTCGCAGTGTTTTGCGGACAAACAGGGCATAGAGGTGCTGGGTGCAAAGTCGCACAGCGTCGGGCCGCGGTGCGGCGATCCTCCCCTCAATCTTTAGTGCTTTATGCTGGTCAAGTCCCTGAGCGATCAGATCGTTGCGCTTGGGGGCGGCCCTTTAAATCGCGGCGGCGCTTTGCGCCTTGATTCCGCGCCGGTCAAAGACTGCAACGCCCTCAAATCAACCGCCAGCGGGTATCGTCTAGTCACCAGCAGCGGATGCCTGATATCTTGTCACATCGCCCGTCACACCGTCCCATGCGCCCGGCACCAGTGCCAGCCCCAGCACGCGCGCAGGGTTTGTGGGTGGCGGCATGGTCACCCCATCAAGCCGGGTGAATCCGAAGCGGCTGTAATAGGGTGCATCGCCCACCAGCAGAACACGCGTCCAGCCCTGCTGCTGCGCGCGCATCAGGCTTTCGCGCATCAACCAGCCGCCCAGCCCTTCACCCTGATGTGTTGGATGGACCGCGATTGGCCCCAGCAATAACACATCTTCCCCTGCAACCTGCACCGGCCAGAATCGGATAGCGGCTGCGATTCCGTTCTGGTCGCGCAAGAGCAGGCACAAAGGTGCCACCGGATCAACATGATCGCGCAGCCGGTAAGAGGACAAAGCTTCTCGACCCGGTGCGAAACACAGGTCATACAGGGCCTCTATTTCCCACCAGTCGGCGGGTGTTTCGACAAAAAGCTGCATCTGCCGTTCCCGCCCAGATCAGTGCTGGCAGGGCCAGTAGCATGACGTTAGGGTGCGCGCAAACACATCGGAGATTTACCCATGTTCTATGAACCCCGCGAGGGCCACGGCCTGCCGCATAACCCGTTCAATGCCATTGTTACCCCGCGCCCGATTGGCTGGATTTCGACGCGTGGCGCTGATGGACAGGACAATCTGGCGCCCTATTCTTTTTTCAATGCTGTGGCCTATGTGCCCCCGCAGGTCATGTTCGCTTCGACCAGTGCGAAACCGGATCGGGACGGAACCAAGGATTCGGTCGCGAATATTCGTGAAACCGGCGTGTTCTGTGTGAATGTGGTGGAATTTGCGATGCGCGATGCAATGAATGCCACCTCTGGCCCCTGGCCGCGCGAGGTGGATGAGTTCGAACACGCAGCCCTGCCCCGCGAAGAATGCCGTGTGATCGAAGCGGCACGCGTTGCGGGCGCGCCTGCCGCGCTGGAATGCCGGATGACCCAGATCGTGCAGCTTGCGGGTGCGGCGAATTTTCTGGTGATTGGCGAAGTCGTTGGCATTCATATGCGCGACGACTGCCTGGTGAACGGTATGTTCGACATCACCCGATTCCGTCCACTGGCGCGCTGTGGCTATCGTGACTATGCAGCGGTGAACGAAGTGTTCAGCCTGTCGCGCCCCGGTGAATAGCGTTCTGCGTCTGGTAAATGCTTCGTTTGGTTCAGCAAACCTGTCGTCAGATGCGGCAATGCTCCGGTATCAAATCAGAAACAGATGGGCCTATGCCTCGGTGCTCTGTGTCAACTGGCGGACAGCGTAATCGGCCGCATCGTCGAAAGGCTTGAGCACAACGCTCGCGCCCTTGCCCAATAGATCCTCTGCATCGGCCATCTGCTGGACCGACAAGAACACCTTGCCCTTGTAGTTGGCGGATTTCAGGCCGTGCAGCAGGGCAAGCTGTGGGTCGGCCTCGGTCAAGGCGCCCCTGTCGCGTGGCACAGCGGACACGACCGCCTGAACGCCTGTAAGGTCCATATGCACCACGAATTCGGGGTCGGTCGCATCGCCGTAGCTGGCCTCTAGCCCCATGCGCCGCCAGTTTGCCAGTGCTTCGGGGTCAAAATCTATACCCAGCACGCGGTAGCCCTTTTCATGCAGCTTACTGCCGATCCGGCAACCATAGCGGCCAAGCCCAAAGATTATGAAATCCACGCTGCGCGCGTCATCCACGCTCTCGGTGTCGTCCTGTTCGCGGTGCGGCTGAGAGCGTTCGAATATGCCAAGGAACGGTTCGCAAATCTCGAAGAGTTTGTGCGACCATGTGATCATGTAGACTGACAGCGCAATCGTGACCAAGCCCACCAGAGTTACCAGCCCCATCGCCTCGCCGCCCACATGGCCAATGGTGATGCCCATCGCCATGAAGATCAGCGAGAATTCGGAAATCTGCGCCACGGTCAGGCCGGCGAGAAAGCCGGTGCGTTTGCGGTAGCCCATGTACCCCATAATCGCCAGAACGATCAGCGGGTTGCCGATCAGCACGAACAGCGACAGCACAATTGCTGGGCCGATCTGGTCGCCCAGCGTGGAAAGTTGCAGCGACGCGCCCAGATTGATGAAGAAGAATAACAGCAAGAAATCGCGCAAGGAGGCAAGCCGTGACGAGATTGCCTCGCGGTATTCGGTCGAGGCAAGCGACACACCGGCCAGCAACCCGCCCAATTCCTTTCCAAAGCCCAGCGCATCGCCCAATGCGGCAAGACTGGCGGCCCAGCCAACGGCAAAAATCACCATCAACTCTGGTGAGCGCGCGATCTGCGACAGAAGAGGGTTTGCGACATAGCGGATGAAAACAACAACCGCGCTGACCATAAGCACGCCGCCGATAAAGACCTGCGCGACATCCCACAGCCCACCTGCATCTTCGCCCATACCCACCCCGATGGCCGAGAGCGTTACCATGGCAAGAACCACGAAAATATCCTGCACGATCAGGAAACCCAGCGCGATCTTGCCATGCAACGCGCCGATTTCCTGCTTGTCGGACAGCAGCTTGACGATGATGATTGTGGATGAAAACGTCAGCGCGATCGAGATATAGAGCGATGTGACAGGATCAATTCCCAGCGCCAGACAGATAAGATAGCCGAAAAAGGCCGTGAATGTAACCTGACCCAGCCCCGTGGCCACCGCCACCTTGCCCAGATTGCGCACAAGGCTGACATCCAGCTTCAAACCGACCAGAAACAGCAGCACCGCGATCGAGATCTGACTGAGCGTTTCAATAAATTCGGTCGATGATACCAGCCCCAGCGCGTCCGGCCCTGCCAGAACGCCCACCGCAATAAACGCCACAACAAGCGGTTGTCGCAGCAGCAAGCCGATGAACCCCACACCTGCGGCCAGCAGAACCAGAAGTGCAATCTCATAAAAGACAGAGGCGAAACTGGTATCCAATGTATCCTCGTTGCAATCACGTTGGGCTTTGGCTGAACCTAGCTGGTGTCAGGTCTCTTGGCCAGTGCCTGTGCTGAGAAGTGCGAGCAAATTGGCACGCGCCAGAACGCCTTCGACCTGCGCGGCCCAGTCGCTGCCGAGCGGCAACAATCCGGCGCGATGGTCCTGCCATCGTTGCGCAAGCTCTGCAAGGGCGCGGGCATTGGCTGCGACCGCTTCAATCAGGCACCAGCGGTTCCATTCATAGGCAACGCTCCAGCCCGCCTCATCAAGGCGCGCTTCGGCCAGACGGTAGTGAAAGGTCGGTCGCCCCCCTTTCAGATGCGCCTCTGGCACAGATTCAAGTGCATCAGGTCGCAAATGCTGAAGGGCGGGCAACAGGTCCAAACCAAAATGGCGCGATGGCGCATGGGTCGCGTAGGTCTGGGCAAACTGTGCCACACTCCAACCCTCGGCCTGCGCCAGTGCATCTTTCAGCGCGGTCGGCCATGGGTCCACGAAAGGCAGAACGCGGCGGGCAGGGTCGATCGGATCGGAATGGCGCAACCAGTCTTCCAGAAAGGCATAGGCCCGCGCTACTTCGACCAGACCGGCCCCGTTAGGGGCGGGCAATTCAGGGTTAAGATGCAGCCCGAAACCATAGCCCAACCGCGCCCGCGTCCCCAGCGCCCCGGCCTTGCGCAATGCTGCCACCAGCCGGTCAACTTGGGGCAGGTCTTCTTGCGTCAAGGGCGCTGTCACGACCTCGACGGGCACCAGCCCACCCAATGCCTGCGTGGCCAGATCTTCAGCCCATTTCTTTTGCAACGAGATGTCCAGCTCTACCTTGACCTCTCCGAATTGCCCGCCTGTGACTTTCAGGTCACGGTCATCAACAGGCGCGATGGTGCCGCCCCACAGGCGTTGCACGACCTGCCCCGCCTCATCGACAGAGAGGCCCGCAAATTCAATCTCTATGCCCGTCTTGCGACGGGCGCTGGACTGGCCTGCATGATCTGGCAAAGGCAAAAAGGTATCAATTGGAATATCATCATGAATCATTGCGCTGCAGTCCCGCATCTGGTGTCAATCCATCACCGCCTCTAGACCCGCTTCACCAATCAGGCGGTAGACCCAGGCCATTGTGCCGTCTTCAAGTTCCATAAGGTCACGGCGATATCTTCTTCCGGTCCGCTCATACCGGTCAAGGCGGACCATCTCGTCCGGGGTGACGCGAAACCGCACGCCATTCAACACAAGATCAGGCGCATCACGCAAATCGCGCCGGTGGCGCTGCCAACCGCGCAGCGCGGCAGGCTCGGCAGGTGCATGACGGCCCAACACCACAAACCGCACGACCGGGTTGGTCAGTGTCGCAAAGCCAAAGACATAAGCATCTTCATCCGGCGGGGGAGGGGCGTTTGCGTCCAGTCGCGGCAGATAGACCGGCGCGCGGGTTATCATCAGCCAAGACAATAAAATCAGCACCGCAGGAAGGATGAATTTCAAGTTAAAACCAAGCATATGATTTCATATAGTGGTCAAATCACTTTCGCCATCTTTTCGTGATCGACAACCCTGAAGGGTCGCGATCCTGCGCTTTGCAGCGACGGCTGCACTGACCGGCCCCTAGCCATGATGCGGCAGTTGATACATTGGGCTACTGCTCTGCACCTGCCACAAGATACCCAACGACTGCTTCGAGGGCGTTGCGGAGGTCGATGGTTTCAGTAAGCCGTGAAGCGTCGGGCCGCGGTGCGGCGATCCACCGCATAATCTGTAGCGCTTTATGCTGGCCAAGTCCCAGCGATATCTGATCTGAGCGCTTGGGGCAGCCAAATCGCCGTGCCGAGGGGGCGGCCCGGCGATGCGCGGCGGCCTTCGGCCTTGATTCCGCGCAACTGACCGTCCGTAAAGCCCCGCATAGCTGACTGTCGACGCAAGTTTCGCCAAGTGCAGAGCACTACGGCGTGGCTTAGATGCTTGCGTCAAGTGCTGCAAGAATTGCGTCACCCATGCCGCTGGTTGAAACCGGTGTGCCGCCATCCGGCCCCATCAGGTCCGCCGTGCGCGCGCCATCGGCCAGCACCTTTTCAATCGCCGCTTCCAGGCGTGCTGCTTCCTCGCCCTGATCGAAGCTGTAACGCAGCGCCATGGCGAAGCTGAGGATACAGGCAATCGGGTTGGCCTTGCCCTGCCCCGCAATGTCGGGGGCGGAACCGTGGACGGGTTCATACAGCGCCTTGGGCCGACCATTCGCCATTGGCGCACCAAGGCTGGCAGATGGGAGCATCCCAAGCGAGCCCGTCAGCATGGCCGCCAGATCGGACAACAGGTCGCCGAACAGGTTATCGGTCACGATCACATCAAACTGCTTGGGCCAGCGGGTCAATTGCATGGCACCTGCATCGGCATACATATGGCTCAACTCGACCTCGGGGTAGTCCTTGCCCACTTCGGTAACGACTTCGCGCCACAAAATGCCCGATTCCATGACATTGGCTTTTTCCATCGAGCAAAGCTTCTTGTCGCGCCGCATTGCCAATTCAAAAGCCGACCGTGCGACGCGCGCAATCTCGGATTCCGTGTAGCGCTGCGTGTTGATGCCAACGCGTTCGTTGCCTTCTTTGAAAATCCCGCGCGGTTCCCCGAAATAGACACCCGATGTCAGTTCGCGCACGATCATGATATCCAGACCGGCCACAACGTCTTTCTTCAGCGACGAGAAATCTGCCAGTGCATCAAAGCATTGCGCCGGGCGCAGGTTGGAAAACAGGTCCATTTCCTTGCGCAGACGCAACAGCCCGCGTTCGGGTTTTACACTGAAATCCAGCACATCATATTTCGGCCCACCCACGGCCCCCAGAAGTACGGCATCTGCGGCTTGTGCCTTGGCCATTGTGTCGTCATGCAGCGGTGTTCCATGAAGATCATAGGCCGCACCGCCGACCAGATCTTCGCTTACATCAAATACAATGCCACGCTTTGCGCCGAACCAGTCAATGATCTTGCGGACCTCAGCCATCACTTCGGGGCCAATCCCGTCGCCGGGCAAAATGAGCAGGGAAGGGTTGGTCATCGGATTTCCTCTCGCTTGTTTGTCCACTGGCTAGAGCCTGATCACAGGGGCGTCAAGAGAGGGGGCGCGGGCTTTGGCCGGAATGGCAGTCTGTGATATGATCTGCTTCCAACTTTGAGAGGAGGTCACGATATGCCCAGACATCTGATCGACACCCCACGCGAAACACAGGATACACGGCTTGGCCGGTTCTTGCAGATTCTGCGCAGCAATGCGCCCCACCACAGTACGCGGAAACTGGTCACGCGTCTGCGTGCCCGCAACGACCAACGGCTTGCAGCTTATGCTCGGATCGCGCGCGGTCGGCAGGCGTAAGGCGGGGAAGCGGTAGAATAGGCTCGCGCGTTACAACCTACCGCTCCATGCCAGATTTGGTCAGCGCGTCATATCCTTGCAACTGCGCCAAAAGCCCTGCCATCTGATCCAGCGGCACCATGTTCGGCCCGTCTGAGGGCGCGCTATCGGGTGCCTCATGCGTTTCGATGAACACTCCGGCGCACCCTACCGCCAGCGCTGCACGGGCAAGGGGGGGCACAAATTCGCGTTGTCCGCCTGAACTGGTGCCCTGCCTGCCGGGTTGCTGGACAGAATGGGTGGCGTCAAAGATGACCGGATAGCCTGTTTGCGCCATGATCGGCAGCGCGCGCAGGTCGGATACCAGCGCATTATAGCCAAATGATGTGCCACGTTCGCACAGCATGATCTGCGTGTTCCCGCTGGACGCAACCTTCTCAGCCACATGTTTCATATCCCAGGGGGCGAGAAACTGCCCTTTCTTGATATTGACCACGCGCCCTGTGGCACCAGCGGCCAGTAGCAGGTCCGTCTGACGGCACAGAAAGGCGGGAATTTGCAGCACATCGCAGGTTTCGGCAACAGGCGCGCATTGCGCCGCTTCATGCACATCGGTCAGCACCGGGCAGCCGAATTCAGCCCGGATATGGCCCAGTATGTCCAGCCCCTTGCCCATACCGGGGCCGCGCTGGCCCGACAGGCTGGACCGGTTGGCCTTGTCAAAACTGGCCTTGAAGATGAACCCGATGCCAAGCTGCGCGCAGAGCTCTGACAAGGTGCCGGCGATCCGCCGCGCGTGATCGAGGGTTTCCAACTGGCACGGCCCTGAAATCAGGACGAAGGGCAGGGTATTGCCAATGCTGATCTGGCCTATCTGTATGTTCATGCGATCCCTTCACGGCGCAACACGGCCTCTATGCGGGCAACATCTTCGGGGTTGTTCAATTCCCAGAATTCATGGCCTCTTGCGTCCACCTCGACGCAGGTGATTGGCTGACCATGATACAGAAAGCGCAACTGCTCCAACCCTTCGAGGGTTTCCAGATCACAAGCCCCTGCACTGATATACCGCGCCAGCGCCTTTGGCGTGTAGGCGTAAACCCCCACATGATGAAAGGCGGGAACCTGCTCTGTTCGGGCATAGCTGCGACCAGTATAGGGCAACACTTCCTTCGAGAAATACAGCGCCTGCCCTTGCGCGGTCATCACCGCAGTCGTGCCGCCTACCCGACCGACGCGGCGGTCGTCGACAAAGCGGGCATAGGTTTCAGGGGTCAGGCGCAGCACGGGTGTCGCAACCTCTGCTCCGGCTTCGATGGCCGAAATCAATGCGGACACAAACCATGCAGGCGTCAGCAGCGCATCGCCTTGCAGGTTCACCACCACGCGCGGCACAATACCCAGCCGCGCCAGCGCATCGGCGCAACGTTCCGTGCCATTAGCACAAGCAATGTCGGTCATGACAACATTCGCGCCAAAGGCGCGCGCGGCATCTGCGATACGTTCATCATCTGTGGCAACATAAACGGCATCCACCCCACTGACCGATAGGGCCGCGCGCCAGCTGCGCTCGATCAGGGTGCGGCTGTCGCCACTGGCCCCGCGCAGCCCGACCAATGGCTTGCCCGGATACCGTGTGGAGGCGTAGCGCGCCGGAATGATGATGACAGTTTCGGGCGACATCTACAGTCCTCTTGCCTGTAATGGGCGTTGCCACCCACGCGCGCGTCTGGGGCGCGGCGCGGCAAGGAATGACTGCACCATATCCAACCCGCAAAAAATGAGGTTATCTGCGGTCAGATTGCCACGATTTCTGGTCTGTTGGGTCCACTGGAACACTACAAAACGGCCCTTTCGCGACCAGATTGACTCGGCGGCACGTTGGGCAAGGCTGTCGTGAAAGTCAATATTCAGGCAAGCATAAGTGCAAAGCAATCAGGCCAGCTTCAACCGCATCCTTGCATAGACCCACCCCATCACGGCAGGGGTAAGATACATGGGTATCTGATACAGGCCGATGAACAACAGCAGATCACTGGCCAGCGCAGGTGGCAACACCCCCAGAAACAAGGCAATATTGCGGTTTCCTGCCGCCTGGCTGATCGCGGCGGCCTGCGCATGTGGCAGCTTTTGGTATGTGCCCAACAAGCTTGCCAACTGAAGCCCGAACCCCAGCCCAAGCACGAGCAGCAAAAGCCCCCACGCCCCTATTCCGGCCAGTAGCGCAGGGCCGACGGCCCCCATCAGTGCAATCACGATCAGCGCAAGCAGCAGGGTTGTGCAGCCGTCTATTACTATCAGGCTGCGCGCATTGGCCGTAACAATCTTGCGGGCGCGCAACCACAAACCCAGCGCGCCCGCAAGCGCGATGACCGCCAGCAGGCGCAGCACAATGGAAAGCACTTCGGTGGGCGCACCAAGGCCGGGCATCAGCAAAAAGACGGGCAAAGCCGTGGCAGGCAGCAGCAGCGTTCCCATCACCAGTTGTCGCAATGCCACTGGCGCTGACGCCCCGGACATGATTGCAAGATTGGGGCTGCCGGTTATCGGGGCCGCCGCAAGGACCAGCACAAGGCCAAAGGCAAGGACCGAGTCAACCTGAAGTAAACGCAGTGCCAAAACGGCAAAGCAGGGCAGAAGAAGTTGAAGGACAAGAACCGTTAATAGCCCTGTGCGCCAGCCCGCAAGCCCCGCCCGCACACCATCTGGCCCCAGCCGCAGCACCGCTAGAAACAACAGCGTCACCACCACGGGCGCGACAAGGGCTTGCAAAATGCCAGCCAGGTCCGGCAAGGCCACGCCTGCCAGTACCCCAAGACCCAGACCCGCCAGCAAAACCAGCCGCCCGCTGCGAGCAAGCCATTCCAGCGCCCTGATGATCATGGCGCGCCCCTGTTTTCCCCGCCTGCCTTGGTCATGACAGTTTATGCGCAAAGGCCGCAGGGTTTTGCGCCAGTTGTCTCAGAATTCGACACCTTTCTGCGCCTTGATCCCCTCGCGGAACGGGTGCTTGACCAGCGTCATTTCTGTGACCAGATCTGCCAGCTCGATCAGCTCGGGCTTTGCATTCCGACCGGTCAGGACCACATGCGTCATCTCTGGCTTTTCGTCGCGCAGAAAAGCGATGACTTCGTCCAGCGGCAAGTAGTCGTAGCGCAAGGCAATGTTGATCTCATCGAGCAGGACCATACGGATGGTTGGGTCGCGGATAAGGTCTTTCGCTTGCTCCCACCCTGCGCGCGCAGCGGCGATGTCGCGGTCACGGTCCTGCGTGTCCCATGTGAAGCCTTCGCCAGAGACGACGAATCTGCATTCTTCGGGAAAATTCTTGCGCAGGAATTCACGCTCGCCGGTGACCCAGTTGCCCTTGATGAACTGAACGACCGCGCAGGGCATTTCATGCGCGATACAGCGCATGATCATCCCGAACCCGGAAGAGGACTTGCCCTTGCCCGCCCCTGTATGCACGACGATAAGACCTTTTTCACCGGTCTTGGTTTCCATCATCTTGCCGCGCGCGGCCTTGATCTTCTTCATCTTTTCACGGTGGCGGGCGGCGTCGTCGGGTTCCGTCATGAATATCTGTCCTTGTTGCAACATTTGGTGCAAGGCCCCGCGCGGGGAACATGTTTCCAGCTTGATCGGCTGCAACAGATTTCGCAAGCCTCAGATACGAAAGCAAGCACGCAACCTGATTTTGGCTGATTGCGCGCTTGTTGCTGCTTCATCCCCACATATTTTTGCATTGTATACCATTGTGCACTGTTTACCTTGGCATAGAAACTGCTTATGGTGCGCGCATATTCAAGAGGGGTTTCTCGCATGACTGACAAGACCATTCCCGATATCATCTACACCAAGGTGGATGAGGCACCTGAACTGGCCTCTGCCTCGCTTTTGCCGATCATCCAGAGCTTTGCCTCTGCTGCGGGGATAAGTGTTGGTACCCGCGATATTTCGCTGGCAGGCCGCATCATCGCGGCGTTCCCCGAGTACCTGACCGAGGACCAGCGTATCAATGATGATCTGGCCGAATTGGGCGAGTTGGTAAAAACGCCTGAGGCGAATGTCATCAAGCTGCCGAATATCTCGGCCTCCGGCCCACAGTTGCTTGCCGCGATCAAAGAGTTGCAGGCGCAGGGCTATGCGCTGCCGGATTACCCCGACGCCCCCAGCACCGACGCCGAAAAAACCGCCCGCGCGCGCTATGACGCGATCAAGGGCTCCGCAGTGAACCCGGTTCTGCGCGAAGGCAATTCCGACCGCCGTGCCGCTGGCGCGGTCAAGCGCTTCGCACAGGCCAATCCGCACCGCATGGGCAAATGGGGTGCCGACAGCAAGACCGAAGTTTCCAGCATGAGCGGCGGCGACTTCTTCTCAAACGAAACCTCTGCGACACTGAAAGCCGCCACCAAGGCAAAAATCGTGCTGCAAGGCGCGGATGGGTCGGAGACTGTTTTAAAAGACGGGCTGTCCTATCCGGCTGGTACAGTTGTTGACGCCACCTTCATGTCAGCGCGTGCGCTGTCAGAGTTTCTGGATGCGGAAATTGCGCGCACCAAGGAAAACGGCACGCTGTTTTCGCTGCATATGAAGGCCACGATGATGAAGGTCTCTGACCCGATTATCTTCGGTCATGCGGTGCGCGCCTGGCTCAAACCTGTGTTTGAGACGCATGGCGACAAGCTGGCCGCGCTTGGCGTGAACCCGAATTCCGGCCTTGGCGATCTGCTGAACCGCGTCAAGGATGACGCTGCGATCATGGCTGATATTGATGCTGTAACAGCGGCGCGCCCGCCAATGTATATGGTGAATTCCGACAAGGGGATCACCAACCTGCATGTGCCGTCCGATGTGATTATCGACGCGTCCATGCCCGCGCTGATCCGCGCGGGTGGCAAGGGCTGGGGACCGGACGGGCAGGAACATGACACGAATTGCGTCATCCCTGACAATTCCTATGCGCCGGTCTATGACGAAACGATCAAATTCTTCAAAGCCAATGGCGCGCTTGACCCGGCGACGGCTGGTACGGTGCAGAATATCGGCCTGATGGCACAGAAGGCCGAAGAATACGGCAGCCACCCGACGACCTTTGAAATGCCGCAGGCTGGCACAGTCCGCATGGTGCTGGATGACGGCACGGTATTGCATGAACACAAGGTGGAAGAAGGCGATATCTGGCGCGCGGCCTCTGCGCGCAAGGCGCCGATCGAGGATTGGGTGCAACTGGCGATTGATCGTCAGAAAGCCACTGGCTACCGCGCAATCTTCTGGCTGGATGAGAATCGCGCACATGACGCAGAGCTTATCGCCTATGTGAAACCGATCCTCGAGGCCGCAGGCGTTGCCGACAAATTCGAGATCATGGCCCCGCGCGAGGCGACCCGTGCCAGCCTGGAAACCATCACCAAGGGCGAGAATACGATTGCGATCACAGGCAATGTTCTGCGTGACTATCTGACTGATCTGTTCCCGATCCTTGAACTGGCCACCAGCGCCAAAATGCTGTCCATCGTCAAGCTGATGCAGGGCGGGGGCCTGTTCGAAACCGGCGCGGGCGGTTCAGCCCCGAAACATGTTCAGCAGTTGATGGAAGAAAACCATCTGCGCTGGGACAGCCTTGGTGAATTCTGCGCGCTGGGCGAAAGCTTCAAGTTTCTGGCCGATGCGCGTGGCAATGAAAAAGCGCGCCTACTGGGTGAAGCCGTTGAAGAGGCAACGCAAGGCATTCTGGACCATGATCGGTCCCCCGGTCGCAAGGTTGGCCAGCCTGACAACCGCCACAGCCACTACTGGTTTGCGCGTTACTGGGCCGAAGCTTTGGCCGCACAGGCCAAGGATGCAGCACTTGCAGCGCACTTTGCCCCGATTGCCAAGGCGCTGGCTGATGGCGAAGCTGCAATCACACAGGAACTGTCCGCCGGGGCTGGCGCGGCGGTTGATTTGGGGGGCTATTACCACGGAGATTCTGCAAAAACCGCAGCGGTTATGCGCCCTTCAGCCACACTGAATGCGATAATCGGCTAATTTTACTGTAATCGTGCCATATGCCCCGGTCTTCGTGACCGGGGCTTTTTTGCAGCTTACCTCATTGGCTGCGTTGCGAGTTTCAGCCGTAGGGCAAAAGAAAGAGCCGCGCAAAGCGCGGCTCCGACGGTGTCTGATTAATGCAGAGTGTCGCTTAGGACTGCGCGCTCTTCTTTGCTTCAGCAGCCTTGCGCACGGCATCAGATGCTTCGGGGCGCTGTTGCTGATAGCTTTGCTGTTGCGCAGGCTTGCTATCGGCTTCCTTGGCAGGTGCAGCAGGGGCAGCGGTCGCCGCGCGGCTGGTTTGCAGCGGATCATCCTGACGCTGGACCGAGCCTTCAAAATGCGCGCCGGATTCGATTGCGATTGTCTTGTGAATGATGTCACCCTCGACCTGCGCGGAAGAGGTCAAGCGCACTTTCAACCCACGCACGCGCCCGATGACACGGCCGTTGATCACGATGTCATCAGCCACGATCTCACCGCGAATCGTTGCGGTTTCGCCAACGGTCAGAAGATGCGCGCGAATGTCACCATCGACGATCCCTTCGATGACCACATCGCCGGTTGTCTTCAGGTTGCCTGTGATCGTCAGGTCTGACGCCATGACCGATGCGGCGGGCTTCGACTTCGTCACATGGCTGGAAGTTGTGTCTGCACTGCTTTGACGCAGGAAAGACGGCGTTGATTCGGCAGCTTTCACCGGCGCTTGTTCTGCTTCGGCTTTCGGGCCGGGTTCATTGATACGACTCTTAGAAAACATGCTGTCCAGCCCTTATGTAAGTGTGCGGGTTTACAGGCCGACCGTTCACACGCACCTCATAGTGCAGGTGCACACCGGTCGACGCACCTGTTGTGCCCATACCACCAATACGATCCCCGCGCGAGACCCTTTGTCCTGCACGAACGTCGATAGAGTTCAAATGCGCGTAATATGTCTCGATTCCGAAGTCGTGTTGAATCACGACAAGGTTGCCATAACCACGCTGACGTTCTGCCGTTTTCACCACACCATCGCCAGAGGCCAGGATCGGTGTGTTACGCGGCCCCGCCCAGTCCAGACCGTTATGCATGGTGTTGCGTCCCGTCAGCGGGTGGCGGCGCATGCCGAAGCCCGAAGTTTCGCGCACTCTGGCGGCGCTGACAGGGCGTGCAACTGGCAGGCGGTCGATCCCCTGGCGATAGGCATTTACATCTGCCATGCGGTCCAGAATCGCATTGGCGCGCGCTATGTCCTGGCTTGGCCCCAGTGTGCCAGAGGTCGAGATCGCGATCGGGCGCAAGGATGCGGTCTGCGAAGATGCCCCTTGCCGCACCAGCCTGCGAATCTGGTCAGGCGATACCCCGGCGCTGTTGAACACGCGTTCCAAAGGCGCGATCACAGATTCCAGCGCCTCTTCCAACTGGCTGAAAATCATGTGGTTGCGATCTTTCAGCAACTCGTTTTCCATGGCCAGATGGCGGGCCTGATTTTTTGCCTGCTCGGCGCTGACATTCAAATCATGTGTGGAATGTGAAACACGGTCCATTGCGACCAGCAGATAATCCAGCATCTGTTCTGTATCGCGGCTGCGGTCGGCTGCAGTGCGGGTAGACCCAGTTTCCGCTTCTAGCGTGCGGGTCACCTCTGCCAGTCTGGCGCGGGCTTCATCGCGTTCGCGCGACACTCGACCAATGGTGCTGTGAATGGCGTCGATTCCGGTTTCCAGTTCCAGCCGACGTTCTTCGGATGCGAGCAATTGCATCTGCATCTCAGAGATGCGTTCCATCGCCTCGGAAAATCTTGCCTGCGCGGCTTCTGTTTCGCGCGCGCGTGCATCGCGTTCGTTCGCAAGCTGGTTCAGGCGCTGTTCGTAATTTGCCTGCTCTCTCAACGCTTGGTCGCGCAAGGTTCCGGAGCCGATGACATCCATCAGCAGGATCGAGGTTGCGATCACGCCCCAGGCAAAGAATGCCGCTACAGATGCGACGCCGACTGCCTGAGAGACCGGGCGCAAGCGCACGAACCGGGTCGTATTGTTAGACCGCAAGAAGAGCCGTTGTTCAGGAAACTGGCGTTCCAGCCGCTGATTTACGCGAACGAGTAGTCGTTTCAATGCAATCGTCCTGTTATCCGCTGTTTCTGTCTTGGGGCAGATGAGGTTTCGGACGCGCGATGGCTTGCACACGAAAAGCCGAACACCCAATAGCCCTCAAACCTGTTACGGGGCAGGGGCCATCGGGGCAATCCGTTAATGCTAATTTCTGACGTTGTGATGCCAGCAAAAGGCAAAATCAGCAATTTCTTGCCGATAAATGGGCATGCCTTCTGATTTTTTCAGAAGTAAATGCCATTTTTCAGGCAATTGCGCAGCAATCTTTACTTTGGCTTGCGGGTTTTCGCGCTATGCTGGTTCTGTCAGCGGCCAGTAAAAATCGGGGGGCAAGCCTGCTTGTGCGCGCTTTTCCTCGTTGAATGGCGGCTTTAACGGGCTGTGGAAATACCGCCGGACAAGGTCCAGAAAAACCGGCTGCGGGTCCAGCCCTTGCCGCCCGCAAAGAAAATTGAACCACTTTGACCCATAGGCGACATGGCCGACTTCTTCGGCATAGATCACCTCAAGCGCGTCGACAGTTTTATCCTCGCGCGCTTGTTTGAATATCTGGATCATGCCGGGCGTGACATCCAGCCCGCGCGCTTCAAGTACCATAGGCACAACCGCAAGCCTGCCCAAAATGTCATGTGCGGTATCTTCTGCTGCGCGCCACATTCCAGCATGTGCGGCCATCGCGCCGTAATGGCTGTTCAACTGTTCCAGACAATCACAGATCAGGTTGAAGTGCTTTGATTCCTCGTCGGCGGCCTTGACCCAGTCATCGAAGAAGCCCACCGGCATGTCGATTTCCGGAAAGCGCGCGACCAGATCCCAATGCAGATCGACGGCGTTCAGTTCGATATGTGCAATCGCGTGTAGTATCGCTGCGCGTCCTTGGGGTGTTCCGGGGCGTCGGCGCGGAACGTCGCGCGGGTCCAGCAATTCGGGCTGCGCGGGGCGGGCGGGGCGGTCAGGCGGGGTGCAGTTGCCTATGGGTAGTTGTGCCCCGGATTTGC
Source organism: Roseinatronobacter bogoriensis DSM 18756 (assembly GCF_004366635.1). Taxonomy (GTDB): domain Bacteria; phylum Pseudomonadota; class Alphaproteobacteria; order Rhodobacterales; family Rhodobacteraceae; genus Roseinatronobacter; species Roseinatronobacter bogoriensis. The sequence continues at coordinate 206,273 of NZ_SORN01000003.1, forward strand.
GCGCCGAAAACCATGTTGCGGCATGCTTGCGCGAAATGGCTGTCTTTTCGCGCCCGTCTGCTGTGCGAAGCACTTCGACGGCCATATCGCGCAGGGTTTTCGTCATAGGGCGCGCGCTGCCTCTAACACTGCGGCGGCGTGGCCAGCGGCTTTGACCTTGCGCCAGACCTGCGCAATGCGTCCCTCGCCGTCGATCAGAAAACTGGCGCGCTCGATCCCCATTGAAACCTTGCCATACATGTTCTTTTCGACCCAGACCCCATAACGCTCGCACACATCGCCTTCGGCATCCGAGGCAAGGATCACGCCAAGGTCATGCTTGGCGATAAACTTGTCATGCTTGGCGACCGTGTCCTTGGAAATACCGATAACCTTGGTTCCGGCGGCCTCGAATTCAGCGATTAGGGCGGTGAATTCCATGGCTTCGGTTGTGCAGCCCGGCGTGTCGTCGCGCGGGTAGAAATACAAAACAACTTTTGCGGGTTTGAGTGCGGAAAGTGTCACCTCGTCCCCGCCATCGCGCGGCAGGGTGAAGTCGGGTGCCATGTCGCCGGTCTGTGCCATTGTCATCTCCGTGTAACGAAATCGTTGCCTCTGTTGTAGCGAGTTGGCGGCCAAGTTAAAGGGGCGGCATAGGATTTGGCGAAAGGTGCCGTTGATGAAGCTGTCGGATTTCGATTTCGACCTGCCGGAAGACCTGATTGCGACACGCCCGGTGCGTCCGCGCCCTGCCGCGCGGCTGCTGCTGGCGCAGGGCAGCAGGATTGAGGACAGGCATGTGTCGGATCTGCCTGATATCCTGCGTGCAGGCGATCTGCTGGTCATCAACACCACCAAGGTCATTCCCGCCCGGCTGACCGGGCAGCGCCACCGCGACACTGCGCAAGGGCCGGTCAGCGCAAGGATCGAGGTCACTTTGACAGAGCCGCAGCCAGATGGAAGCTGGCGCGCATTGGCAAAACCCTTGCGTAAACTGGCGCAGGGAGAAGAGATCATATTCACCGATGCGCTGCGGGCAGAGGTGGTGGCACGTAACCCGGATGATGTGGTGCTGCGGTTTAATCTGGCAGGAGAGGCTTTCGATGCCGCGCTGGATGCCGCCGGCCAGATGCCCTTGCCGCCCTATATTGCCGGGCGTCGCGCGGCAGATGCGCAGGACCGCGAAGATTACCAGACCGTATTCGCCCGCACGCCGGGCGCTGTGGCTGCGCCCACAGCCTCGCTGCACTTTGACGCGGCGCTTATGGCGCAGTTGCGCGAAATCGGGGTGGAATTTTGCGAGGTAACGTTGCATGTCGGTGCAGGCACATTTCTGCCGGTCAAGGTTGATGATGTCCGCGACCACAAGATGCATGCCGAATGGGGGCAAGTTACCGCGCAGGCCGCAGATCAGATTATGGCGGCGCGCAAGGCTGGCGGGCGGATCATTCCGGTTGGCACCACTGCGCTGCGTCTGATCGAAACTGCCGCCACCGGCCCCGGCCAGATTGCCGCCTGGGCAGGGAAAACGGATATTTTCATCACGCCGGGATTTTCGTTTCAATTGGCCGATGCGCTGATGACAAATTTCCATCTGCCGAAATCGACGCTGATGATGCTGGTCTCTGCCTTGATGGGGCGCGATCAGATCATGGACATTTATGCGCATGCCATCGCAGAACGATACCGTTTCTTCTCTTATGGCGATGCGTCCTTGTTGATACCCTAAGCACGACGCGCAAAGGTCGCTTCCGTTATATCTTTGTTTCCCAACCCCACCTAGACTGGCGTCACGCCGCCGCCAAGACACAGGACTCGATATGTTCAAGGTTTTCACTGCATCATGGGCACTTTTGCTGGGCATGATGTTCCTGATGGTTGGCAATGGTGTGCAAGGCACATTGCTGGGGATTCGCGGCGCGATCGAGGGGTTCTCGACCCTTCAGATGTCGGTTGTCATGTCGGCTTATTTTGCGGGCTTTCTGTTCGGGTCGCGTATGGCGCCGGAAATGATTCGCAGGGTTGGGCATGTGCGGGTATTCGCCGCTCTCGGGTCGTTGATTTCGGCTGTGCTGATCCTCTATGCCGCGATTCCGGACTGGATCGTCTGGGCGCTGTTGCGCGTGCTGATCGGGTTTTGCTTTTCAGGGGTCTATGTCACGGCAGAAAGCTGGCTGAACAACACCGCCAGCAATGAAAACCGGGGCCAGGCGCTGTCGCTGTACATGATCGTGCAGATGTTGGGGATCATTGCGGCGCAGGCGCTGATCAACTTTGCTGATCCGGCAGGTTTTTTGCTGTTTGTCATTCCCTCGGTGCTTGTGTCACTCGCATTTGCGCCGATCCTGCTTTCGGTCAGTCCCGCGCCGACATTCGGCACGACCAAATCCATGTCCATCCGGGAACTTTATGGCGTCTCGCCGCTGGGTGTGGTGGGCACGTTCCTGATGGGCGGGGTTTTTGCCGCAATGTTCGGCATGACGGCTGTCTGGGGCACGGAAGCGGGGTTGAGCGTGTTGGAGATCTCGATCTTCACAGGCGCAATCTATTTCGGGGGGCTGATTTTCCAATATCCGATTGGCTGGCTGTCCGACCGGATGGACCGGCGGCGATTGTTGGTAATTGTTTCGCTGATAGGTGTTGCGGGCGGGGCGATGGCCGTGCTGTTTGATCTGAGCTTCATCTGGCTTGTGGGGGTTGCGCTGATCATCGGGGGGATTTCCAACCCCCTTTATTCCTTGTTGGTCGCCTACACCAATGACTATCTGGAAGCAGACCAGATGGCTGCGGCCTCTGGTGGGCTGTTGTTCGTGAATGGTGTGGGCGCAATCCTTGGGCCATTGACCATTGGCTGGCTGATGGGGGTCATCGGTCCCTCGGGCTTCTTCCTGTTTATCATCGTTCTGATGATGATGCTGGTGATCTATGCTGTATGGCGCATGACACAGCGTCCGTCGATACCGGTGGCGGAAAGCGGGCCATTCGCGGCCGTTTCCCCCGTCGTATCGGCCGCAACGGTGGAGGCGGTTTACACCGAAATGGCCGAGCAGCAGACAGAAAGCACCTGAAAACGTTGCATTTTGGCACGAATTTGCATGTTCAAGCAGCTGTTACGGCTAACAGCTTGTGCAAGCCGCGAATCACTGGCACGCTTGGAGTTGCGAAACAAGCTCGGGTGAAGGATATGTCTACGGTCGATGAAGTGATCTCTTTCTGGGTGGATGAGGTCGGGCCCAAGGGATGGTATTCAATGGATGAGGCGCTGGATGCGCGCATCCGTGACCGGTTCGAACCGTTGTGGCAGAAGGCGCTGGATGGGCGGCTGGAACGGTGGGCGTCATGCGCACGTGGGGCGCTTGCCTTCATCATTGTGACAGATCAGTTCCCGCGCAATATGTTCAGGGGCGATGCGCGTGCCTTTGCAACGGATGATCTGGCACGGCGTGTCGCTGCGCGGGGGTGTCACCTTGGCTATGATTGCCATACGCCAGAGCCAGAGCGCCAGTTCTTCTACCTGCCGCTGATGCATTCCGAAAGCCAGATGGACCAGGATCGCGCCGTGCGCATGTTCCTGCTGCATATGCCGGAAACAGGTGCAGAGAATTTGTTGCACGCGCGCGCACACCGCGCCGTGATCCGGAAATTCGGCCGCTTCCCCTATCGTAACGACGCTTTGGGGCGCTACACCACCGATGCAGAGCAATCGTTTCTGGACCAAGGCGGCTATGGCGCAGCTTTGCAGGAATTGCAGGCCGCCTGATCCGGGCCTTTTAGCCATGCATCCAATGCATGGCGGGCCTTCTGACTCTTCGTTGCGGGAATGCGAATAATAGTTTAACACCAAACTATATTTTGCGCGGCGCGACGGGAGGATTTCGCATGGCAGCCAGATCGTTTGATGTTGTTGTAATCGGTGCGGGGCCGGGGGGCTATGTTGCGGCCATCCGCGCCGCGCAGCTTGGAAAGTCGGTTGCGATTGTCGAACGTGAGAATCTTGGTGGCATTTGTCTGAACTGGGGATGCATCCCGACCAAGGCGCTGCTGCGCTCTGCCGAGGTCTTTCACCTGATGCACCGTGCAAAGGAATTTGGCTTAACTGCCGACAAGATCGGGTTTGATCTGGACGCTGTGGTAAAGCGCTCTCGCAAAGTGGCGGGGCAGCTTTCGGGTGGCATTGGCCATTTGATGAAGAAAAACAAGATCACAGTGGTGATGGGCAGCGCCAAGCTGACGGGCAAAGGCAAGGTTACGGTCACGACCGACAAAGGCACGGAAGACCTGACTGCGCCCAACATTATCGTGGCGACAGGCGCACGCGCGCGTGAATTGCCGGGGCTGGAAGCGGATGGAGATCTGGTCTGGACCTATCGCCACGCGCTGCAACCGGGGCGGATGCCGAAAAAACTGCTGGTCATTGGGTCGGGCGCGATCGGAATCGAATTTGCAAGCTTCTTCAACACGCTGGGCGCAGATGTGACGGTCGTTGAAGTACTGGACCGAATTTTACCTGTTGAAGATGCCGAAATCAGCGCTTTCGCCAAGAAGCAGTTTGAGAAACAGGGCATGAAGATCATGGAAAAATCCATGGTCAAGAAACTGGACCGCGCAGCCCCAAAGGTCACGGCGCATATCGAACGTGGCGGTAAAACCGAACAGCATGAATTCGACACTGTGATTTCGGCAGTCGGCATTGTTGCAAATACCGAAGGGCTGGGGCTGGAAGAGCTGGGGGCAAAGATTGACCGGTCTTTTGTCGTGACCGACCAGTATTGCCGCACCGGGGTTGAGGGTTTGTATGTAATTGGGGACGCAACCAATGGCCCTTGGCTGGCACATAAGGCAAGCCATGAGGGTGTTATGGTCGCTGAACTGATCGCAGGCGGGCATCCGCATGCAGTTGATCCGTCGAGTATTGCGGGTTGCACCTATTGTCATCCACAGGTTGCCAGTGTGGGCCTGACCGAAGCGAAAGCGAAGGATGCGGGCTATGAGGTCAAGGTGGGGCGCTTCCCTTTCATCGGCAACGGCAAGGCGATTGCGCTGGGCGAGCCGGAAGGGATGATCAAGACCATCTTTGACGCGAAAACCGGCGAGTTGCTGGGCGCGCATATGGTCGGCGCGGAAGTGACCGAGTTGATTCAGGGCTATGTGGTGGGCCGCCAGCTGGAGACAACGGAAGAAGACCTGATGAACACGGTCTTCCCACATCCGACGTTAAGCGAGATGATGCATGAATCGGTGCTCGACGCTTATGGGCGTGCGCTTCATTTCTGAGGTTTGACCAAATAGCGCGGCCTTGCGGCCGCAAGATATGTGCACGGCCCTTCCACTGCGTTGCAGGGCCGTGCCGTTGTCAGCGCACGATCGGCCCGCCTGAAATTTTCCAGTCTTGAAGCGTGCCGAGATTGTACACTTCGGAAAATCCGTTTGCGGTCATAGCACGTGCGGCACGGTCTGATCGCATACCCGAAGCGCAATACAGCGCGATGGGCATGTCTTGTGACAATTTGCGATTGAAATGCCCATTCTTCGGGTCAGTTTGCGCTGCAATCTGAGACAGCGGGATATGAAGCGCGCCTTTTGCCTTGCCGGTCTGGCGCAATTCATCTGCTTCACGCACATCAATCAGGGTCATGGTGCCATTGGCGACCCTCGCAATCGCGTCCGAAGGGTTGATGCGTTGCGTGGCGGATTTAGGTTTTAAGAAAGCAAACATTGCGAGCATCCTTGAACTGTTCCTGACAAGATATGCGTCCTTCAGACAGTGCAATCAAGATATAAATTCATATTTATGAATGTTATGGTTGTATGTTGCAGTAAAAGCTGAAAAACTGGACATGTTTTTATTTTGTTCACATATTTCGGTTGGAGACTCGGTGCATCATCACTATCTTGCAGCCTTGGACGCAAATGCGCGATCGGGGGGCCGGATGGCTGAGCAGAAATTTATCGAAGTGCGCGGAGCGCGCGAACACAATCTGAAAAATATTGATGTTGATCTGCCCCGCGACAAGCTGGTGGTGATTACAGGTTTGTCTGGATCGGGCAAATCCAGCCTGGCCTTTGATACGATTTATGCCGAAGGGCAGCGCCGCTATGTCGAATCGCTCTCGGCCTATGCACGCCAATTCCTCGACATGATGCAAAAGCCGGACATGGACCATATCTCTGGCCTGTCACCTGCAATTTCCATCGAGCAGAAGACCACCAGCAAGAACCCGCGTTCGACCGTTGGCACAGTGACCGAGATTTACGACTACATGCGCTTGCTGTTTGCCCGCGCTGGCACGCCCTACAGCCCAGCGACAGGCCAGCCGATCGAGGCGCAGCAAGTGCAGGATATGGTCGACCGGATCATGGCGTTTGACGAAGGCACGCGCGCCTACCTGTTGGCCCCCATCGTGCGCGACCGTAAAGGCGAATACCGCAAGGAATTTCTGGAACTGCGCAAGCAGGGCTTCCAGCGGGTCAAGGTTGATGGGCAATTCTATGAACTGGACGAGCCACCCACACTGGACAAGAAGTTTCGCCATGACATTGACGTGGTCGTTGACCGGATCGTTGTGCGTGAGGGGATCGAAACGCGGCTGGCCGACAGTCTGCGCACCGCGCTGGATCTGGCTGATGGGATCGCGATTCTGGAAATCGCAACCGAGGATGGCGAGCGCGTCACATTCAGTGAAAAATTCGCCTGCCCGGTCAGTGGTTTCACCATTTCAGAGATTGAACCGCGCCTGTTTTCCTTCAACGCCCCGACTGGGGCCTGCCCCGCCTGTGATGGTTTGGGGGTAGAGTTGTTCTTTGACGAACGGCTGGTCGTTCCCGACCATGCGCTGCGTCTGGCCGATGGCGCGATAGCGCCGTGGCGCAAGGGCAAGTCACCCTATTTCCTGCAAACAATCGAATCGCTGGCGAAGCATTATGAATTCGACGCGAAAGCATCGTGGAAGGACCTGCCAGCGCATGTCCGACAGGTCTTGCTCTATGGATCCAATGGCGAGGAATTGCCGTTCCGCTATGACGAAGGGGGGCGCGTCTATAATGTGACCCGCGCTTTTGAGGGTGTCATTCCGAATATGGAGCGCCGCTATCGCGAGACGGATTCGGCATGGATTCGCGAAGAGTTCGAGCGCTACCAGAACCAACGCCATTGTGGCGTTTGCGAGGGGCACCGCCTGCGGCCAGAAGCGCTGGCCGTCAAGATTGGTGGGCTGCATGTCGGTCAGGTCACTGAAATGTCGATCCGCGAGGCTCTGGCCTGGGTCGAGGGTGTGCCGGAAAGCCTGAGCAAACAGAAAAACGAAATCGCCCGCGCCATTCTGAAAGAAATCCGCGAGCGTTTGGGCTTTCTGGTGAATGTAGGCTTGGACTATCTGACCCTCGGGCGCCATGCAGGAACGCTTTCGGGCGGCGAAAGCCAGCGCATCCGGCTGGCCAGCCAGATCGGAAGCGGGCTGACGGGCGTGCTGTATGTGCTGGATGAACCGTCAATCGGCCTGCACCAGCGCGACAATGACCGCCTGCTGATCACGCTGCGCAATCTGCGCGATCAGGGCAATACGGTTATTGTGGTTGAACACGACGAGGAAGCGATCCGCTCTGCCGATTTTGTGCTGGATATCGGGCCGGGTGCGGGTGTGCATGGTGGCCAGATCGTGGCGCAGGGCACGCCAGATGAGATCATGGCAGACCCTGCCAGCTTGACCGGGCAGTATTTGAGCGGCGCGCGCGAAATTGGAGTGTCCAAAACACGCCGCAAGGGCAACGGCAAGAAGATCACTGTGGTCAAGGCCAGTGGAAACAACCTGCAGGACGTGACTGCGGAATTCCCCTTGGGCAAGTTCGTTTGCGTGACGGGCGTGTCGGGGGGCGGCAAATCCACGCTGACCATCGAGACATTGTTCAAGACCGCGTCGATGCGGCTGAACGGTGCGCGCCAGACCCCAGCGCCTTGCGAGACGATAAAGGGGCTGGAACATTTGGACAAGGTGATCGACATTGACCAGCGGCCCATCGGTCGCACGCCACGTTCCAACCCCGCGACCTACACAGGGGCGTTCGGCCCTATCCGCGACTGGTTTGCAGGGCTGCCGGAATCCAAGGCGCGCGGCTACAAGCCGGGGCGGTTTTCCTTCAACGTCAAGGGCGGGCGCTGCGAGGCCTGTCAGGGTGACGGCGTGCTGAAGATCGAGATGAACTTCCTGCCCGATGTCTATGTCACCTGCGAAACCTGCAAGGGGAAACGCTACAACCGCGAAACTTTGGAAGTGTTGTTCAAAGGCAAATCCATCGCGGACGTGTTGGATATGACCGTCGAAGAAGCGCAGACCTTTTTTCAGGCTGTCCCGTCCATCCGCGAGAAGATGGATGCGCTGATGCGGGTGGGGCTGGGCTATATCAAGGTCGGCCAGCAGGCGACAACCCTGTCCGGGGGCGAGGCGCAGCGCGTGAAACTGTCCAAGGAACTGGCGCGCAGATCAACAGGGCGCACGCTGTATATTCTGGATGAACCGACCACGGGCCTGCATTTCGAGGATGTGCGCAAACTGCTCGAAGTGCTGCACGAACTGGTGGAACAGGGCAATACAGTGGTCGTGATCGAGCATAACCTCGATGTGGTCAAAACCGCAGACTGGATCATTGATATCGGGCCAGAGGGCGGCGACGGGGGCGGCAGGATCGTGGCGACCGGCACCCCCGAGAAAGTGGCCGCGACCGAAGCAAGCCATACCGGACGCTATCTGGCCCCCTTGCTGAAGCCAAGGCGTGTTGCTGCTGAATAGTGGCGTATTTACCGCACAGGGCCGGAAAGGCCCTGTGCGGCGGTGTCTGCCTTATGCTGTCATCGCCAGAAGGGCCGCGCTCTCATGCGGGGCAAGCACTTTGCGGGCGGTGGCGAAGTTGCTTTGCCCTTTGCGTGTTGCCAGTTCCGGGAACAGGGCCAACAACTCGTCGCGCTGCACTGTGTCCAGCCCGTTCAAAGTGACATCGGCAGGCTGGAAACTCTCGCTCCATGCGCCTTCAGAATCAATGATCTGATGATTGTCGAACATGATGTGCACGTAAGTGACCGGACGCGCGTCGCGGGTAATGCCGGGCTGGCCGACCAGATCTCTGGCAGCCACCAGAACTTCGCGCTCTCCGAACAGAATTTCGGCCTGCTGGCCGCCTAGTAGCATGCGGTGGCCCGGCGACACGCGCAGATCACGCCTTGGCAGACGGTTGCCAAGCGCCCCTGCCGCGATCAGGACCGAAGTGAAATCCGGGTTCTGCTCCAGGTATTCTGCATCCAGCATTCTGGTGCCCGCCCAACGCACAGGCTGGAACCCGTCATCGCGGGTAAGGACCTCATCACCGACGCGAATATCCTCGACCAGCTTGGGGCCTGTGGCCGTGACAATAAGCGTGCCAGCGGCAAAGCATGGAACGGTGATATGCACTTTTGCCTGATCATAGCCGCCATTGCCGTCAATGACCGTATATTGAAAGGTATCCTTTCCAACAAAACCGGGATGGGGCGTGTAGGTAAAGGTGCCATCCGGGTGCATCGACACGGTACCATTGGCGGGCTGCGTATTCGTCAGGACCGACAGTTCATCTCCATCGGGGTCGCTGTCATTTAGAAGCACATTTCCCGTAAATGGTTTATTGAACCTGGTCTCGAAGATGTCCTTTACAGCCACTGGCGGTTGATTGCCCGGCTCGCAGGGTGGTTCGGGGTGTTTCGGGTCCTTCTGCTCTACAGGTTCTCCCATAACGGCCTTGATGGAGCCGTGATTCTTGCCCGAAGTGCTGGTCGATGTGGCGCGAATACCGATGAAGTCGACCTGATCCAGACGCGTCGCATCGAGTTTGACTTTCAGCACATCGCCTTCGGTCAGGAAGGTTTCCTTGTCCTTGCCGCCGCGCCCCAGACCGGGAGAGCTGAGTTTGATAGCGCTGTCCCATTGAATGCTCTGGCCCTCATAGCGTGATCCGCCACCACTCATGTTCAGCGGGCCTGGCAGGTTCACACTTTTCCCAGAGAAGTCGTCATCCGCGACATAGATGGCATTTACGTCCATCGAACCCTTGACGACTTTGACCTCGGCAAAAACTTCGCCATTCTGTTCAGAGACTGTCACGACATAAGACAGCCCACCTTCTTCGTGTGAGAAGGTTTTTGTCATCTTCGATCCCCCATCTTCCGTGTATGTGCAAACCTTGCTGGCCGGCACATGTTTTGACGGCTGTGGCGCGTGTAACCACAGGGCCGCCGTGTATGTTCCCGCGGTCTTGCGCCCGCGTATTTGCTGCTTGAAATTGGACCCGCCAAACCCCGGTGTGAGGGGTGTCGCCCAGATGATGGACAACGGTAAACCAGCCCAAAGCGTGTGATAAATCTTTAAAAATTTAATCGTGGCGAAAGTAAGGCGACCTCGCGGCGGGACGAAATATCTGCTGAAAATTATTTGAAATCAGACGCTAGGACAACTTATAGGTGTGCTGCTGGAAACCTTGGTCGCGGCGATGTTGTGGGCTGCATCACACGAAGCGAACCCGCTGCCATCGGCTGATCACACAGATCGAGGCTGCGAATTTTCGCTAGTCTTCGCCACCTGACACAAGATAGCCTATGACTGCTTGGTGGGCGTTGCAGTCTTTGACCGGCGCGGAGTCAAGGGCGTCAGCCCGCCGCGCATCGCCGGGCCGCCCGCACGGCACGGCGATTGGGCTGCCCCCAGCACAACGATCTGATCTCTCAAGGGCTTGGCCAGCATAAAGCGCAACAGATTATGCGTTAGATCGCCGTACCGCGGCCCGACGCTGCGCGACTTTGCACCCGGCTTCGCCATATCCGCAAAGTCCCGCAAAGCCGCCACAGGCAACAGCATTGTGGTGCCGGAACCTTTCATCAGGTGGCGAACACTAGCTGTTCAAGCTTGAGAACAGGCGCTTTTCCTGTGCCAATTGCACCAGCAAAGGGGCAGGGCGCCAGAAATGCGCATCCTCTTGGGCAAATGCTTCAATCTGCGCCAGAAGCTGATTGAGGCCCTGAGTATCCGCCCAATGCATTGGCCCACCGCGCCAACGCGGAAAGCCATATCCGTGCAACAATGTGACATCTACATCAAGGGGACGCGCTGCAATGCCTTCGCCAACCACATGCGCGGATTCGTTAACCATTGCAGCCATGTAACGGGCAATGATTTCATCGGAGCTGAAATTGCGCGGCGTTACGCCATATTCGCGGCGTTCTGCGGCAATGATCGCTTCGACCTCGGGGCAGGGGCGGCCCTTGGGGCTGTCTGTGTCATAGGTGTAATAACCCTGTCCTGACTTTCGGCCATGCCAGCCGCGCATATGCATCTCATCGGCCCAACGCGCCACAAATTCGCGCGGGTCGCGCGTGGCGGCTTTGCGCTGGCGGGTCATGAAGCCGATATCCAGCCCGGCCAGGTCCTGTACGGCATATGGCCCCATCGGAAAGCCGAATTCGGTCACCGCTCGGTCAACCTCATAAGGGCTGGCCCCGGCCAGAACCATGTGATCTGACACTGCGCGATAGACCTGCAAGATGCGGTTGCCGATAAATCCGTCGCAGACGCCAGCGCGAACGCTGACCTTGCCCAGTTTCTTGCCAAAGGCGAATCCAGTGGCCACGACGTCTGGTGCAGTCGCCTTTGGCACGACAATTTCCAGTAGCCGCATGATATGGGCAGGCGAAAAGAAATGAAGGCCAAGCACATCGGTGGGGCGCGTGGTCATTGCGGCGATCTGGGGAATGTCCAGATAAGACGTGTTGGTCGCCAGAATGGCCCCGGCCTTGCAGTGGCGGTCAAGCTGGGTGAAGACCTCGCGCTTGATGTCCATGTCTTCAAAAACCGCCTCGATTACCATGTCGCGGTCTGCAAGTGCCGCGTAAGATTCGGCTGTGCGGAACTGTTGCCCGAGAATGCGCGTGCGGGCCTCATCTGTCAATTTGCCCCGCTTCACGCTCTCGGCCAACATTTGCGCGACGGTCTGCTGCGCCTGCGCGGCGGATGACGCATCGCGTTCCAGTAGCGTGACATCCAGCCCGGCCAGCAAGGCGGAAACGGCAATCCCGCTTCCCATGCGCCCGCCGCCAACCACGCCAAGTAGTGAAAACGCGCGGGGGGTGACGCCATCAAGTTCGGGCAGTTGCGCGACCTTGCGTTCAGCCTGGAATGCGTGAACCAAAGCGGCGCGCTGAGGGGATTCTCTCAGGTGCAGGAACAAGGCGCGTTCGTGCTTCATCCCTTCTGCAAATGGCATGGCCGCGCCGCTCACTGCGGCATCAATCGCCGCCATCTGGGCGTTCTGCCCCCTGTATCGCGCGGCTGTGTGTGCGCGCAGTGTGTCGATCTGTTCTTTGTTGACCTGCGGCGGGGGCATATCACACAGCCTTCGTGGGCCAGCACCCATTGCCATCAACTCCCGTGCCTTTACCAGACCGGCGGTGCGCGGGTCTTGCGCCGCTGGGACCAGCTCATCAATGATTCCCATCTCCAGCGCTTGGTCGGCGGAAATATGGCGCGCCGAGATCATGATCTCCAACGCGGCCTCCAGCCCTGTCAGGCGGGGCAGGCGTTGTGTGCCACCCGCACCGGGCAGCAGGCCAAGGCTGGTTTCTGGCAGGCCGGTTTTCAGCCCCGGCAATCCGATACGGTAATGCGCCCCCAAGGCCAGTTCCAGCCCGCCGCCAAGGGCTGTGCCATGCATCACACATAGAACAGGCTTTTCCAGCGCTTCCAGCCGGGCAACCACATCGGGCAGAAAGGGCGCTGTCGCGGGCTTGCCAAATTCCTTGATATCGGCGCCGGCAACAAATGTGCGGCCTGCGCAATACAGCACGGCAATCCGCGCCGCAGTATCTGCGGCGAAGGCATCCGCGCAGTCGATCAACCCTGCGCGCACCGACTGGCCGATTGCATTGACTGGCGGGTTGTCGATGCAAATCAGAGCGATGTCGCCCTCGCGGCTGTAGCGGACAGGCTGATGTGTCATGGCGGTGTCTCCGTGCAAGGCAGGCATGTTTACCTGACATCTTGACGGGATCAGGGCAAGCCCTGCGACATGCAAGAGGATCCAACTAAAACGCCCTGCCATAGCGTTAGGTGCCATGACAGGGCGGTCTATTTAATGGTAATTGGCGGCAGAAGTCAGATCAGCCGCCAAAACCCATTCGGATCAGCTGCCCTCTTCGGCTGCGTCCTCTTCTGCGTCCACGGACCCGAACTGCCCCAGAAACGCTATGATGTCGCGCGCTGTTGCTTCGTCACGCACGCGGAACGACATCTGGCTGCGTGCGCGGCGGTCATCCAGCGTTTCGCGCAAGAAGGTCGTGGGGTCGAGGAGATAGGGAACCATGACCTCTTCATCCCAGACAACGCCGCTTTCGCCAACTTCGACCAGTGATGCGCCATAGCGGAACCCCTCAACTGTGCCGGGCTGACGGCCAAACACGCCGTAAAGGTTGGGGCCGGTGCGCATGTTTGGCCGACCTGCCAGAACTTCGCCATCTTCATTGGCCACATTGTGGCAGTTCTGGCACTGGCTTTGAAAGGCGCTTTCGCCAGCTTCTATGTCGCCAGCGAAGGCGGGTAGCGAAGCGAAAGAAAGAGCAAGGGCGCTGAGTGCCGCGCCAGTCGTAAACTTCATATCTTCTAACCTCCCGATTGTATTCAGATGCCAACATCTGACGTGGTTTTTAAACAAGTCAAGCCTGTCATCACGCAACAGCATGCGCGATGGCGCATTGCTGCCAAAGCGATGTCAGTGCGGTCACCAGATGGTCGATATCTGCGTCTGAATGCAGCGGCCCCGGTGTAATGCGCAAGCGCTCGGTCCCTTTTGGAACAGTTGGGTAGTTGATAGGCTGCACATAAATACCCCAATCCTCCATCAGGATATCTGACAACATCCGGCATTTGACCGGATCGCCAATCATGACCGGAATGATGTGGCTTTCATTGGCGATATGGGGAATGCCCTGTGCATCCAGCTTTGCGCGCAGCCGCGCAACGCGCTCGCGCTGCGCAAGGCGCTCGGTATCGGAAGATTTAAGGTGCTGGATCGAAGCTGTCGCGGCGGCTGCAACTGCGGGCGGCAACGCGGTCGTGAAAATGAAGCCCGAAGCAAAAGAGCGGATGAAGTCGCATAGCGCCGTTGACCCGGTGATATAGCCCCCAACAACACCATAGGCCTTGCCCAGCGTACCCTCAATCAGGGTGATCCGGTCTGCGAGTCCGCGCTCTTCGGAAATGCCGCCGCCGCGCGGGCCATACATGCCCACAGCATGGACTTCGTCCAGATAGGTCATGGCGCCATGCGCCTCTGCGACCTCTACAATCTCGCGCATCGGGCAGATGTCGCCATCCATCGAGTACACCGATTCAAACGCCACAATCTTTGGGCGGTCGCCCACCGCTTTCAGTTTGCGATCCAGATCGCGCCAGTCATTGTGCTTCCACAACACCTTGTCTGCGCGGGAATGCCGGATGCCTTCGATCATGCTGGCATGGTTTTTCTCATCCGACAGGATCACGGCATTCGGGATCTTGGCACCAAGGGTCGACAAGGCGGCCCAGTTCGACACATAGCCAGACGTAAACAGCAATGCGGCTTCCTTGCGGTGCAGGTCGGCCAGTTCCTCTTCCAGCAGACGGTGCAGGTGGTTATTGCCCGAAATGTTGCGCGTGCCGCCTGCACCAGTGCCACAAGCCTGCACGGCCTGAACCATGCTGTCCACGACCTTGGGATTATGTCCCATGCCCAGATAATCGTTCGAGCACCAGACAGTCACTTCCTGTACATCATCGCCATTGTATCGCTTGACCTTGGGGAAATTGCCGCATTGGCGTTCAACCTCGGCAAAAACACGGTAATTGCCTTCGGTCTTGAGTGTGTCCAGCGCAGTCTTGAAATGGGTGTCAAAATCCATGGGGATCCCCTCGGTCATGTTTTTCGTTTCTTGGGTGTGGGTGCCGGAATCATCCAGCGCCAGAGTTTGTCATCACGCACCCGCCAGACCATGAACCAGTGTTCCAAGAGTGCCAGTGCCGTCAGCATGGACAGAAGCGTGAAGCCGATGATCGCGCCCTGATCCGCCGCCTGATGTGCGCGCCAGAGCCGTTCGAGAAAGCAGCCAACAGCCAGCGCCAGCAGCGTGACCGAAAGCGGAAAGAAACCACTGACCGGCCCTTGCCGGAAATAGCTGGACAGATGGGCCAATGGCTTGGGCAAAAAATCGGTATTGATCCGTGGAACCCCCAGAAACAGGTTCAGCTTGGCCGATATCCGGGCAGCGAACAGAACCAGAAATGTCCACAAAGCAAAGGTGTTTGCGGCGCCCAGCGATGACAGGATCAGCGCCACCACCACTGCCGCAAGCATGAATTCATGCCATGCCACAGTGCGGAATGCCGACCAGAATCGCCCGACAGGGTCCAGCCCTTCCGGGCAAGGTTCGGTATTCGGACCTGTGATAACCCCGGACAGAAATGCCAGTTCGATCCAGGCCCACAGCGCCATTGCTGACAGGAACGCAAACCACACGCCCTGCGGGCTGGCATCCGCCAGCGTGGCATTGACCCCCACTGCGCCAGCGGCAAACAGCGGCAGTGACAGAATTACCGACCAGACATGCTGGTCAGGGCTGCCACGGTCCGCAGCGTGAACGCGCCACAGCAGGATGCCCGTGGCAAACCACCACAAAAACAGCGCGGCAAGTGCGGCTATCCAGGGGGTTTCGAACATTTATCCTCCGACATGGCTGAAAGGTGCCGGCCAAACCCGGCACCTTGGGGGGTCAGTAGGCAGGTTCCAGACGCACCGATACTGGCGGGGTGCTTTTCTTGACCGGGATCAGGTAGAGGCGGGCAAAGCCCAGCCCGGCCTTGGTCATCGCGGCCCATTTCGTCAGTTTGCCCGCCATGCCGCCCTTGCGCTCGCCCTGCTCCATATCGCGGAAGGCAGCCTCGATCTTCTTCAGCGTGGGCATCCATGCAGGGTGGTCGATGTCCAGTTCCATCGGAAATACCTGCTTCGCAATCTCACCCGTCTTGCGGAACACTTCCTGATCATACCAGTCGATATCGACGCCCAAGGCCTTGTGGAATTCGGGGCGTGCATGGTCGCGCACATACATGGTGGCAAACACCGCTGTCAGAAAGAACCTGATCCACAGCTTGTTGACAAAGCTCTCTGTCAGCTTCGGGTCGGTGCGCATCAGCAGGGCAAAGGCTTCGCCATGGCTGAATTCATCATTGCACCATTCCTTGAACCACTTGAAGATTGGATGAAAGCGCTTCTCCGGGTGCTGCTCCAGATGGCGGTAGATTGTGATATACCGCGCATAGCCGATCTTTTCCGACAGATAGGTGGCATAATAGATGAATTTGGGCCGAAAATAGGTGTATTTCTTCGCCTTTGTCAGAAAGCCGAGGTTCACGGCAACACCTGCTTCGCGCAGTGCATCATTGATGAAGCCTGCATGGCGCGCCTCGTCGCGGGCCATATAATTGAACAGCTCGCAAATATCCGGGTTCTTGCCGCGCCGCTTCATCTCCTTGTAAAGCACGCAGCCAGAGAACTCCGCCGTGCACGAGGACACCAGAAAGTCGATGAATTCGCGCTTCAGCTTGGGCTCCATATTGTCCCAATCGACCTTGTCCCAAGCCTCGTTCTTCTTGAAATGGCCCTTGTTGGGGTCCGACTTCATCTGTCCGATCAGCTTGTCCCATTCTTCGCGCACAGGTGTCACGTCGATGCGGTCCAACTCGTCGAAATCGGTGGTGTAGAAACGCGGGTTCAGCAGGGTCGATTCCTGCGCCATTGCATCGGTGTCGAACTTGCCTGCCATCTCGGCATGCAGCTCGTCATGGGTTGTGGCATGAACATTCATACGCTCATCTCCTCTGAGAACGAGAATTCACAGAGTTCCATGAATTCGAAATCACCTGTCAGCCGCGTCCAGAGCCGTTCCAGCATATTGGCACGGGTGATCGTGGCGATGCGATCCTCGACGATCAATTCGCCCCATGCGGCCAGTACGGGTGGGCCCTGCACCTGAACCTCATCTCCGGGGTGAATGACAGAGCCGTCATTGAACCGGACATGGGCGTGAAGAGCTTCGAAGCGATGAGAAACTTCAACAGTGCAGGGCACGTGTTCGATCTTTTTTGAGAAGAGTGACATTGGTTTTTCCCTTGGTTTTTTATGGTCGTTTTTATTTTATATTCAGCAGCCGTTCGAATGCGGCCTGGTTTTCGCTGCCGAACTGGGTCAGTTCGACGCGGTAATCGGTTAGGGGGTCAATCGCGGCCAGACGCCCGTTTTCAAATTGCACAATCTGAAGCGGCAGGTTGGGGTCTATCCCGTGGCGGCGACGCATGGTCATCAGACCATTCTGAATCACTGTTATGAAGCCGCCATGAGCCATGTCAGCCAACAGGTTGCCTTCGGCGTCCAGCACCGTCACGGCCTGTGCGTCATTTCCCACAAGGCTGATTGTCCAGCTCTGAACAACGGGCGCTTCGGCCGGGACAGCGGCTTTTTCCCGCCCAGTGAAGCTGGCATAGCTCACAAGTGCAAGCGATATTACGGCAAGCGCAAACATCGCGCGCACCAGCCCGATCGGGATCATGTCATTTGCATCTTCACGCTTGAATTTCGGGGTGAAGGGCTTTTGGGGGTTGGGGTTGGTGGTCATGGCATCCCTCACTCTGCTGCGACCAGATCGCCAGAAGTGGCGGCTGGCTTGCGTTCGATGACAGGTTGGGCGACCCGTGTTTCTGCGGCTTCCGCCAGCAGGCTGGCAACATTTGCGGCATCAGGAATGCAGCGAAGCGCAGGCTTTGTGACGCGCACATGGCCGGGGCGGCAATGTGGCCACAGGATAAGATAGGAGAATTTCGTTTCGCCCAAAGTCTCCAGCGCGATTGTTCCGGTGCCGTTCTTGCGCAGGGCAAGGTCAGCATTTGCGATCTGGCGGAAGGGCAGATTCAGCGTAACAGTAAGCGCTGCACCAATGCGCATCGCAACACGCGCCGTGGTAATGGTGTAGACGGTTGCACGGGCCTGAACAACGGCCAGCAGCATGATCACAGCTACAGCAGCGGCCCACAGAATGGCATATGGCAGGCCAAAGGCGAATGCGCCCGCCGCACCTGTGTCCAGTGCGCCGACAGAGGCACGCCAGCCCACGATCACCACGAAATAAACGTTGATCCAGTTGAGTTTATAGGCTTCGCGCGCAAGGGCCCAAGTATCAGGCCGGCCCTGCCACAAGATGCGTTCATGCTCGGGGGGGCGCTCTGGCAACCCCTTTACAGGTTCAAATGCGAAATCATCATGTGACATGGGCCGGTTCCTTTTTGTTTTTGGTCTGGTCGCGCTTAGGCAGGTTTGCCAAGCATGTCCGAAAGCAGGCGCAGCTTGCTCATTGGGGTGACGCGCTTCTCACTGCGGTACAGGTAGCCGCCCGCATAGAAACCCGACACCTTGTCTTCTTCCAGCTTGGTGAGCTGGCTGTCAGACGCGATGACCGGCGCGTCTGCGAAGGACGCAGCGTCGATCGAGTTGACATAGACCATGTTGGATTTGATCCGCACCATAGTCATGGGAACAAGACGCTTGGTGCCGTCGCTGAGCGTTGCTTCAAGATAGCGCACCATCTGTTCGGGCACATCGACCCACATATCGGTGATCTTGCCTGCTTCTTTCTGGTCGTTGCCGACGACTGGCAGGCCCCGTGGGTCCCGCCCGGCAGACACCGCAAAATCGCCAACCTTGGTCATGGGCTGTAGTTTCGGATGTCCATGTCCGTCCAGTTCCGGCTCGTCACGGCGCATGGCCCATGATGCGGGGCCAACCCCATCTTTCATCGGGTCGCCTGTCGGGGCAAACGGGAAACCGCCGCCAGTTTCGGTCGGGGCCAGTGCCAGTTCGCGCTTTTCACGCTCAAAGTCAGGTGCCTTCACCTCGCCACGACCATGCGGGAGTGTAAAGGTCTTCGGCTCTGGAACAGGCAGCAACGAATTGGCATGCGTGCCATCATCGTTTTCCAGCGGGTAACCTTCGCGCATGTTTTCACGCTGGATGTAGTAGATCAGTCCGGCAAAGAAGAGCCAGAAGAGGTAAAGCGAAATCAGGGCAAGATCAAAATTGCCGAAAAATAGCCATCCATAGGGGGTATCCATGTTTAGTCCTCCGTGGTGTCAAGTCGGGAAGTCGGCGAGGCCGATTCGTTGGTTGCGTTGTTGTGAAGTGTCTAGAATACGGGTCCGCACCAGCGGGCCCAGGATGATAAGGGTCAGGAAAAGCAGGCCAATCTCGATATGGTAGACAACCGAGTAGCCTATATCGGGGGTCATTAGGCCAGCGCCGAAATGCCCGTTATTTGCCAGTGTCTGAACGGTGTCACGAATGCCCCCGCCCAGGGCAACTGCCAGGCCAGCCGCAGTTGCCTGTGCCGCGCCCCAAGCGCCAAGCGCAAGCCCGCCGCCAACAATGCCCCGGCGTGGCATTTCCATTGCGGCTGTCAGCGTGGCAACCGCGAACAGCCCAAGCCCAAGCCCGATTCCGAATGCGCCAGCGTAAAAGACCGGCGCCGATTGAAGCGGTCCTGCAAAAATGACCGCCGAGAATGCAAAGATACCTGCAAGTATACCCCGCGCGGCCATGCGGAACTGGTCCAGCCCGTTCGACAGCCAGCGCGCCGCCAGCCAGAAACCAAGCAGCGCCCCCGCAGCCCAGACTGCCGTTAATGTTGTGGTTGCGGCAACCGACAGGCCAAGGATCTCGCCACCATAGGGTTCCAGCAAAACATCCTGCATGTTGAAGGCCAGACCGCCGACGAAAACGACCGCCAGCAACCGGCCAGCCTGACCGCCCTTGATGTAGTCATTCCAGGCATCCTTGAAGGCGGGCTTGGGGGCCTCGCGCTCTGCGCGGGTCATGGGTTTGATCTTTTCCTGTTTCCACAGGGCGATGATGTTCAGCGCAAGCGTGGCCACTGCACAGCCCTGCACCACCTGAATCAGGCGCAGATCGCTGAAATCACGCAGCAAATAGCCCACGATCAGCGCCGAAATCGCCATGCCTGCAAGGAAAGTGACATATAGCAATGCGACCACACGCGGGCGGGTCTCGTCATCGGCACGGTCTGCGGCCAGTGCAATGCCTGCGGTCTGGGTCATATGCATGCCGAAACCCGTCATCAGAAAGGCAAGCGCGGCAATCACTTCACCGGCAAAGCGCACATCATGGACAACATCGCCGGTCAAGACCAGCAGCGCAAAGGGCATGATCGCCAAGCCGCCAAACTGCCAAAGCGATCCGAACCACAAATAAGGCACCCGCTTCCAGCCAATGGCCGAGCGGTGCGTGTCGGATTTAAAGCCCAGAAGCGCGCGGAAAGGCGCAAGCAGCACTGGCAGCGCGATCATGAAGGCCACGATGCTGGCCGCCAGCGACAGTTCCACGATCATCACGCGGTTCAATGTGCCCAGCAGCAATACGGTCGCCATGCCCACGCTGACCTGAAACAGGCTGAGACGCAAAATCTGGACCAGCGGCAACCCTTCCGAGGCCGCGTCCGCGAAAGGCAACCAACTGGTGCCGATTTTCTGGAACATGGCTTTGGGAATGATCATGCCGTCACCTTCAGGCATTCAGAAATGTAAAACCCCCTCGAAACCCGGCCCACGCGCGACAGGCCCTGCACATTCAGGCTTCGGAAATCATGCGGGATCATGGTTGGAGAGCGATCCGCGCGCGGGAAAATGCGGCCTGCATGCCACATGCCCATCAACAGTGCCGTGCGCGGGGCAACGGTAAAGGTGATCTGGCCTGCACGCGCACTCAGCCCGTCAAGGGCGGCTTCCAGATCGGGTTGGGTGTAATAGATCAGGCTGTCCATCGCGATGACATGGTCAAAGCATCCCAACTCGGCCGCGAGCATATCGCCTGTCCGAAATTCCACCTGCCCGGCCAGCCCGGCAGGCAGGCGCCGCGCCGCTATCTCGACCAGTTTGGGTGAGATGTCGATCGCGGTGACAGTGGCACCCCGCGCGGCCAGTTCGGCACTGGCAGCCCCGGTGCCGCAACCGGCATCCAGAACGCGCGCGCCGTGCAGATCGGCAGGCAGCTGATCCAGCATCAATGCGCGCATCGTATCGCGCCCCTCGCGCACGGTCTGTCGAATGCGCGAAACCGGCGCATCCGAGGTCAGCCGTTCCCACACACGCGTTGCCGTGCCATCAAAATAGCTGGCAACACGGGCGCGGGTGCCCTCATAGCTGGGGGAAGGGGTCAAATCGCGCATCAATCAAACCCCAGAAACTCGAAAATCTCGCGGTCGGGCATAGAGACCGGATTGAGCGGTTCGGTCCCCCTGTAAAGCATCTCTGCCAGACGCATATACTCCTTGCGGCAGGCCAGCACTGCTTCATCTTCGTCCATTGCAAAGAGCGTCTTCTTCTTCAGGCGCGACCGACGAATGGCATCAACATCGGGCATATGGCCCATGCGCTTGAAACCCACACGGTCGCAGAAGCGATCAACCTCATCCGTGTCATGCGACCGGTTTGCGATACATCCCGCCAGCCGGACCTTGTAATTGGCCGATTTCGCCTGCACGGCGGCAATGATCCGGTTCATCGCATAGATGCTGTCGAAATCATTGGCGGTGACGATCACAGCGCGGTCGGCATGTTGCAGCGGTGCGGCAAAGCCACCGCAGACCACATCGCCTAGCACATCGAAAATCACCACATCCGTGTCATCCAGCATATGGTGTTGCTTCAGCAGCTTGACGGTCTGGCCCACGACATAGCCGCCACAGCCTGTGCCTGCAGGCGGGCCGCCTGCTTCCACACATTTCACGCCGCCCCAGCCTTCGGTCACATAATCTTCAGGGCGCAACTCCTCGGCGTGGAAATCCACCTCCTTCAGAATGTCGATCACGGTGGGCTGTAATTGGCCGGTCAGGGTGAATGTGCTGTCATGTTTCGGGTCGCAGCCGATCTGCAAAACACGCTTGCCCATCGCGGCAAAGGCCGCAGACAGGTTTGAACTGGTCGTCGATTTGCCGATCCCGCCCTTGCCATAGATCGAAAACACAGTGGCGCCCTCGATTTTCGTGGCTGGGTCCAGATGTACCTGCACCGAGCCTTCTCCATCACGACCTTTCAGGTCTGGAATCTCATCTCTTGGGCTCATGTCTTCATTCCCTTCATTTTCTTGCGAAAAATACTCCGGGGGGTGCGGGGGGCTGGCCCCCCGCCTGTCCGGGGTATCATGGCTGTTGCGGGCATGCTCATTCGGCGGCAATCCCTTCAACACGGTCTTCAATTTCGTCTGCGGCGTCCTGAAGTGCAGCCAGTGTGGCCGCATCGGGTTGCCAGTAGTTACGCTCGGACGCTTCGATCAGGCGTCCGGCCAGTCTTGCGCTGGCTTGCGGGTTCAATTCGGCCAGACGGCGGCGCATGGCCTCATCCAGGACGAAAGTCTCTGACAGGCGCTGATAGACCCAGGGTTCAACTGTGCCGGTCGTGGCCGACCAGCCCATCGTATTGGTGACCTGTGCCTCGATCTGGCGCACGCCTTCGGCCTTGTGGACCAGAAGCGCTTCATAGAATTTCGGGTTAAGCGAGCGCGAGCGCGTCTCCAGTGCGATCTGGTCGCGCAGGCTACGTACCTTGCCGCTGCCGCGCGTCTGATCACCAATATAGACAGGTGTATCTGCCCCGCCGCGCGCGCGCTTCACGGCCCGTGCGATGCCGCCCAGCGTGTCGAAATAGTGGTCAACGGTCGTCACACCCAATTCGACCGATTCAAGGTTCTGATACGCCAGATCAACGGTTTTCAGGGCCGCTTTCAGCAAGTTCGGCTGTGCGACAGGCTTGCCATTCACGCCATATGCAAAACCCTTGCGCGCCTGATAGGCATCGGCCAGTTCGTCTTCCTCGCCAAAAGCGGAGCTGTCGACCAGCTGATTGACATTTGATCCATAAGCCCCCTCGGCATTCGAGAAGACGCGCAGGGCCGCCGTCTCCAGCGACACACCAAGATCGCGTGCCGCAGCAAGTGCATGGGCGCGAATGAAATTCTGTGCCTCTGGTTCGTCCGCCAGTGCCGCTTTCAGCGCGGCCTCGGCCAGCAGGCGGGTTTGCAGTGGCAGCAGGTCGCGGAAAATACCTGACAGGGTCATCACCACATCGATACGCGGGCGGCCCAATTCGGCCAGCGGGATCAGATCTGCCCCCGACAGGCGGCCATAGGCATCAAAGCGCGGGGTTGCGCCCATCAGCGCCAGCGCCTGCGCCATCGGGCCACCATCGGATTTGATATTGTCTGACCCCCACAGCACCATCGCGACCGTGCGCGGCAGAACCGGGTGCGCGTCCAGCAGTTTTTGCGCCTGCACGGCCCCTTCGCGCAGCGCAAAGGCCGTGGGCATGCGGAACGGGTCAAAGGCGTGAATGTTGCGCCCTGTCGGCACAATCTCGGGCGAGCGGATCAGGTCGCCGCCCGGCACCGGCGCGATGTATTCGGCGCCAAGGGCGCGCAACAGGCCGCGCATTTCGTGGTCACTCTGAAGGTCGCGGTCCATCCGTGCGCGGGTCACATCATCGACATTGACCTGCGCCAGAAGATGTTTGCGCGCATCCGCATCCATAGGCTTGCCCATAATGTGCAAACCTTCGGGGATCAGCGCATCCTCAACCTCCAGCAGTTTCAGCCACAGACCGGCGGGATCGCCCGACAAATCAAGCGCTGCGGCCTGTTCTGCGATCAGGGCTTCCAGATCACTCCGATCTTCTGTCGCATGATCCAGGCTGCGCCAGCGCTGCAAACTGTCTTTCAACTCTTGCAGGCCCCGATACAGACCCGCTTGGGCGACCGGCGGGGTCAGATGCGTGATCGTGACCGCGTTCGAGCGGCGCTTGGCCAAGGATGCCTCGGACGGGTTGTTCGCGGCATACAGGTAGATATTCGGCAGATTGCCGATCAGGCGGTCGGGCCAGCAGGTGCGGCTGACACCGGCCTGCTTGCCTGGCATGAATTCCAACGCGCCATGCATGCCGAAATGCAGCACGGCATCGGCGGCAAACTCTTCACGAATCCAACGGTAGAAGGTGGTGAAGGCATGCGTAGGCGCAAAGCCTTTCTCAAACAAAAGGCGCATCGGGTCGCCTTCGTAGCCAAATGTGGGCTGCACGCCGACAAAGACATTGCCGAAATCTGCCCCCAGCACGAAGACTCCGCGCCCATCGGACTGTTCGCGCCCTGGTGCAGGGCCCCAGACATCTTCGATCTCGGACAGCCAGGGGGTGCCACTGACGATCCGGTCGGCGCTGACATGGGCCGCGACATTTGCGGGCATGCCGAAAGTCCGCGCATTGCCTTCAAGCACCATCGCACGCAATGCGTCCACGCTTTCTGGCGGGGTCAGATTATAGCCTTCGCGCGCCATGGCATGCAGGGTGTTATATAGGCTCTCGAACACCGAGAGATAGGCGGCGGTGCCGACTGCGCCCGCGTTGGGAGGGAAGCCATAAAGCACGATGGCGACCTTGCGCTGGGCCACTTCGGCACGGCGCAGACGGACCATGCGCGCGGCCTTGTCGGCCAGCGCCAGAATACGCTCGGGGCAGGGGGCCATTGCCTTGGTGTTGGCCTCGTTCATCGGCATGCAGCCGCCCGGGCAGCCCTGACAGCCCTCGACCCCGTGACGCCCGGCATAGGCCGTGGGGCAGCTTGCGCCATCGATCTCCGGCAGCGCGATCAGCATTGTCGTTTCAACCGGGCCAAGCCCGCCGCCCGAGCCTGCCCATTGACCCAGTGTCTGAAATTCCAGCGGATGGGCGACCATATAGGGCACGTTCAGGTCTGTCAGCACTTCGACTGCGGCGGGGCTGTCATTATAGGCAGGCCCGCCCACAAGGCTGAAGCCCGTCAGCGACAAGAGCGTGTCAATATTCCCGGCATGATACTTGGAAATCGCCGGTCGGCCATCCAGCCCGCCCGCAAAGGCGGGGATAACAGCAAGGCCCTGTGCCTCCATAGCGCGAATGACCGCGTCATAATGCGCGGTGTCCGAGGCAAGTATGTAAGAGCGCATCAGCAACAGGCCGATTGTGCCCTTGGCATTCTCTGGCCGGGGCAGGTCTGCCAGATCGGTGGTGATGCGGTCCGCAAGATCGGGGTGATAGAGGCCCACATCGGGGTAATCAATCGGGGCTGCGGCCTTGATCTCGCGCCATTCAGGACGTTTGGCATAGCGCGAGATGAGAAAGCGCATCATCGCTTCGATATTGTCATCCGAACCGCCAAGCCAGTATTGCATGGACAGGAACCATGCGCGCAGGTCCTGCGCCTTGCCGGGGATGAAACGCAGGATTTTGGGCAGGCGGCGCAGCAGGCTCATCTGCTTTTCGCCAGAGGCAGGCTTGGACTTGTCGCCACCCCCGCGCAATTTCTTCATGATCTTGGCAATACCGGTTGCGGGTTTCGACATGTCCAGATCACCCATTTTCGTCAGCTTGACGATCTGGGGGTCTGCGATCACGCCGACAAAGGCATCACAGCGCGCGCTGGCGGCCTGCAATTCAGGCAGGCAGGCGCTGACATGCTCCTCGATGAACAGCAGGTTGGCCACAACGATATCAGCCGCGTTGATCGCGGCCTTTGCCTCTGACAAAGCGGCGGGGTTTTCGGCCCATTCGGCGGCTGCGTGAATCGACACGTCCAACCCCGGAAAGTCCTGACGCAGACGCGGCAATACACGCTCTGCCGGTCCGGCAGCATGTGCGTCAAGCGTGACGACCACAAAACGGTAGGGAGTGGGTTGGAGTGTGCGACTATCGAGCATAATGGGCCTTGGCCTCGTAAAGCGTATCGACAGAGATTTCGTGTAGGCCCTTTTCAAGCGCGAATTTTTCGGTGTTGCGCCTTGCCTTGCCGCGCACGAAGAAGGGGATTTTCTTCAATTCGCGTTCGGCACAGCTGAGCCAGATGATGTTGTCGGGCAGCGATGGCGTGTCGGGTTGGGCAGGGGGGGCGGATGGCGGGGGCATCGAGCCCCCTTCATCCGCGGCCGCAGGCGCGGCAGGTGCACCCGGATCATTCCGGGGCGCATGGCCGCCATGATGCGAGGGGCCTGCTTCGTCATGGAATTCGAAATCGTCGCGGAACATGTGCAGAAGATGTTCTTCAAGCCCCATGACCAGTGGGTGAACCCAGGTGTCGAACAGCACATTCGCGCCCTCAAACCCCATCTGGGGGGAGTAGCGGGCGGGGAAATCCTGCACATGGACGGGTGCGGAAATGACAGCGCAGGGAATGCCCAGACGTTTGCCGATATGGCGTTCCATCTGGGTGCCAAGGATCATTTCCGGCGCGGCATCTTCAATAGCGCGTTCGACTTCGAGATAGTCATCGGTGATCAGCGCATCGAGGCCAAATTCTTTTGCCAATGCGCGCAACGGGCGGGCCTGTTCGCGGTTGTAGCACCCCATGCCACAGACCTCGAAACCCATTTCATCGCGGGCGACCTTGGCGGCGGCCATGACATGTGTGCCATCGCCAAACAGAAAGACGCGCTTGCCGGTCAGGTAGGTGCTGTCAACGCTTGCCGCCCACCATGGCTGGCGCATGCGCGCCTCGTCAACCGGCAGGGTGCTGCCGGAGAGCGTGCGCACTTCCTCGATGAAGGCGCGGGTTGCGTTGGCGCCGATGGGGATGGTTTTTGTATAAGGCTGGCCAAGCTCTTTCTCGCACCAGCGCGCGGCAGATTCGGCCGTTTCCGGATAGAGCAGCACGTTGAAATGTGCCCGGCCCATCCGCGCGATATCGGCCGGAGACGCGCCCATCGGGGCTGCGACATTGACCTCGATTCCCATCTCGGACAAGAGGCCGGTAATCTCGGCCAGATCATCGCGGTGGCGAAAGCCAAGGGCCGTGGGACCAAGGATGTTACACGTCACCCGGTCTGAGCGGGGCATCGGTTTGGCCAGTGTGCGGCATATCTGCAAGAATGCCTCATCACAGCCAAAGTTTTCCTTGCGCTGATAGCTTGGCAATTCCAGCGCGATAACAGGCACAGGCAGGTCCATTGCTTCGGCCAGACCGCCTGGGTCATCCTGAATAAGCTCTGCCGTACATGAGGCCGCGACCATCAGCGCCTGTGGCTGGAAGCGGGCATGGGCATCGCGGCAGGCCGAGGTGAACAGGCCAGACGTATCGGCCCCCAGATCACGGGCCTGAAAGGTGGTGTAGCTGACGGGGGGGCGGTGATTGCGCCGCTCTATCATGGTGAAGAGCAGATCGGCATAGGTGTCGCCTTGGGGCGCATGGAGCACAAGGTGCAGCCCGGTCATCCCTGTTGCGACACGCATGGCACCGACATGGGGCGGGCCTTCATATGTCCAGACAGCGAGTTTCATGCGTGCACCGTTGCAGTTTGAGTATTTTTGGCAAGAAAATGGACAGGGGTCATTCTGCTGCCTCCAGCCGGTTCGGGTGCTGCCGCTTCAGGGCTGCATGGCGGCGCAGGGGGCGTGCAAAAAGCGCGGCAAGATCGCCTGCCTGTTCAAAGAAATGGACAGGCGTAAAGACCAGTTCGATCGCCCATTTGGTTGCCAGTCCTTCGGCTTCCAGCGGGTTGGCAAGGCCAAGGCCGCAGACCGTCAGGTCCGGGCGCGAGGCGCGGACACGGTCGAGTTGCAGATCGACATCCTGCCCTTCGGAGAGGGTGGGGCCCTCCGCGATCAGGTCGAGTTCCGGGCCATGCAGGTCGGTATGCAGATAAGGCGTGCCGATCTCGATGGCGTCCATGCCGCATTCGCGGGTCAGGAAGCGGGCCAGCGGGATTTCAAGCTGGCTGTCGGGCATGAAGAAGATGCGTTTGCCGCGCAGAGTTGTCGCGGCGGCGGCTATTGCCTTTTCAGCGCGGACGCGCGGGGCTGCAACAACTTGATCAACCTTCTCTGGCGCGATGCCGAATTCGGCAGCAATGGCCTTGAGCCAGAGAGTGCTGCCTTCGACGCCAAAGGGGAACGGCGCGGAAATGTGGCGCGCGCCCGCACGTGTGAGGGCGGCATGGGTGTCGCCCAGGAAGGGTTGGGTAAGCGCAAAGACGGTATTCGGCCCGATTGCGGGCGTATCCTGAACGCGGCGCGATGGCAGGCAGCGCACGGGCGTCACGCCAATCTGCGCAAGAAGTGCCAGCGCCTGATCCTCAACCACATCGGGCAGAGCGCCGACGAGCAACAGCTGCTTTTCCGGGGTGCTGGGCAAGGCAGGCACCATCGAGGCCAGGCAAGCATCTTCGCCTTGTGTGAACGTCGTCTCGATCCCTGAGCCGGAGAAATTCAGCACGCGCACATTCGGCCCGTGGATCACACTCAACCGTTCGGCTGCACGTGCGAGGTCCAGCTTGATCACCTCTGACGGGCAGGAGCCGACGAGGAACAGTTGCTTGATATCAGGACGGCGGGCCAGCAGGCGGGCAACTTCGCGGTCTAGCTCTTCATTCGCGTCTGCCATGCCAGCAAGGTCTTTTTCTTCCAGAATGGCCGTGCCGAAGCGTGGTTCGGCAAAGATCATAACCCCTGCCGCAGATTGCAGCAGATGCGCGCAGGTGCGCGATCCGACCACGAGGAAGAAAGCGTCCTGCATCTTGCGGTGCAGCCAGATGATACCAGTGAGGCCGCAAAATACCTCGCGTTGGCCACGCTGCTTCAGGACGGGTGTGTCGCGGCAACCTGTGCTCATGCTGACACCTCAAGCGGTGCGGGCGTAGAAAGGCGCGCCATGCGCAGTTTCCAAATGAACTGTGCGGCATTCACGAAATAGGCGGCATAGGCCACAAGCGCGAGGATCATGAGCTGATCTGGTGTCATGAAGCCCATGAACAACCCTGCCAGGTAGAGCGTGTGCAGGGCAATCACCCCGAAGCTGACGACATCTTCCCAAAAGAACGCCGGGGCCAGAAGATACTGGCCAAAGACTTCCTTTTCCCAGATCGCGCCGGTGACCATGATGGTATAGAGTGCGAGGGTCTTGATCAGAACCGAAATGGTCGCGGCAATATAGCCCTCACCCGTCATCAGAAAGCGCAAGACCAGTGCCGCAGAAATGAGGCATATAATGAATTGCACAGGCGCCAGGATGCCTTGCACAAGCGTCCACCGTGATGCGTCGCGCTTCTTGCGCTGTTCTGGCGTGTAGAGCGCTTTTTGCAAATTCTGCGCCATATGGCCCCCCGATCGCGATTCCCAAGTGAAGCTTAGCCCCTGACATACATGAGTGTCAACTAAAACTTACACGTCGGGAATCGGCTGATGGTTGCGTGGGTTTACGTGGCTCCTAAATTCAATGTGCCGTGATTTATAATAAAATCAAGTATATACAAATCAAATGCATCTAGCGGCAAAGATGGCTGTTTGCTGGTTGTAAGTTTTATTTGACAATTCTGCGGGTTCCTGAGACGGTAATATGCGATGGCATTCCGCCGTCAAAGCTCTTTACCGCGCAGAGGGCTGGAGCTGCCGCGCATTTGAGGGGGCGGGAAATATGGTTGGTTTGGTGCATCCGGTGACATCTTCCAAGCACTCAGAGGATATGTCGGTGCGCAGGTTCGCCATGCGCGTCGTATCCGAGTTGGCGCAGGCATCCGGAACGGGGCATGCCGCGCTCAGTACAATCATCGCAAAGCTGGTTACCGATTTCGCGCGAAGTGGCGACAGCCGTGCATTGAGCACCCTTTACGCTGAAATGCGCATGCGGCGCATCTCGGCAGAAGAGGTGCTGGATGCGTATTTGCCAAACGCTCTGGGGGTGATCGGGCGAGAATGGCATAATGAAGAGATAGACATTCTGCACGCGTCGCTTGCCTGTGCCCGGCTGCAAAACCTGCTGCGTGAACTTGGGCGCGCTTGGGCGTCAGACCGTATGGGGCCGGTCGGGGATGGTCGTATCCTTCTGACACTGCCCAAAGGAGAGCAGCATACCTTTGGGGTGATGCTGGCCGCCAACCAGTTGCGACGGATCGGGGTATCGGTGAAGGTGATGTTGCTTCCTGCCGCGACCGAGTTGCGCGATGTGCTGGCGCATAACAGGTTTAATGCCGTGTTTATCTCCGTTTCAAACAAGACTTCGGTATTGCCATGTGCCGCCATGGTGCGAGAGTTGCGGACCTGGTCACACGAAGACATTCCTATCGTGATTGGGGGGGGCTTGGTTTTGCGAGAGAATAGCGATACTGATCACCGCCGAATCGCAGATACAACCGGCGCAGATATTGTCACAAGTGACATTGCCTGCGCTCTTCATTCTTGCGGCATACAGCAAACTATTGCGGCAGCAGAATAAAGCATTGCTCGCCGACAAGAATTACGCTGCCGCTGTGGCAGCAGGAGGGAAGCGAGTGACCTTGCCAGATCATGGTGGGCTGTCAGGACCAGAAGAGATTGCAAGGTTCTTCGATGATCCCTTGACCTCCTCTGTGCTTACAAGCATGGCAGATATCTGCCTTGTCCTTTCACCTGAGGGTCGTGTCCGTGCGGTGTCTTCACGGCCGGGCTCCCCGACGTCAGGTATCGTGGCGGGATGGAAAGACAAGGCGCTTTCTGAATTAATTGACTCCATGTCATCTGAAAAGTTGCATCAACGTATCGAGCAGCTTTCGAGTGATGTGGCCAGTTCTGCGTCTGCCCCCTTGCGCTGGGTGGAGTTGCAGCATGTCATCGGGCAGGGCGAAACCTTGCCTGTGCGTTATGCGCTGCATCTGATGCATGACCGGCGCCATGTGCTGATGGTCGGGCAGGATCAGCGCCCGACGATAGAAATGCAGCAAATGCTGCTGAATGCACAAATCGCGCTGGAGCGCGACCACGAGGTGCAGCGCGAAATTGATACGCGGTATCGGTTGCTGATGGACTTCACGAATGACTCCATTGTGTTGGTTTCAGTTGGGTCCGGGCTGATTGTCGATATCAATCATAACGCAGCGCTGATGCTGTCGCGCCCGCGTGGGGACCTGTTGGGCAGGTCGCTGGCCGACTTCTTTGTCGATCACACCCGTGACAGCCTTGTTTCCGCTTTGGAAAACCCGGCACAAACCGGGACGGCCGCAGTTCTGGAAGTTGAGATCAAGTCCTCGCAGCGAAGGTTGCAGATGTCGGGCAAAATGTTCCGCGCTTCTGGGGAGCAACTGGCAATCGTTCGGCTGACAGACCCCGGTGAGGGGGCAATCGCGGACGAACAATTGACATCCAACTTGCGCCAGCTGTTCAATCACGGGTCAGACGCGATTGTGTTTGCTGATCGTGATGGAAATATTCTTGCAGCAAGCGAGACATTCCTGAACCTGACAGATGTGCCGTCCGCTTCAGCGGTGCGTGGCAGGTCGCTGGCAGATTTTCTTGCGCGCGGTACGGTGGACTTGCGTGTTCTGTTGGAAAATGCGCGCCGGGCAGGGCAGTTGCGCATGTATGCAACCAGGCTCAATACCGATTTCGGCGCGCAAGTCGGGGTCGAGATATCGGCCACATGGCTGGATGACCAGTTTGACCCGGTTCTGGCGCTGGTCTTGCGCAATTCGTCCAGCGCCGGGGCGGTCAGGCCGGACACTACCGGCGCGCAGGACCAGAGTATGCAAGGCGTCATCGAACTTGTCGGCTCTTCCACACTCAAGGATATCGTGTCCGAGACGACCGACGTGATCGAGCGGATCTGTATTGAGACCGCTCTGGAGTTGACTCGCAACAACCGTGTCGCAGCCGCTGAAATGCTTGGGTTGTCGCGCCAGTCGCTTTATGTGAAGCTGCGAAAATACGATCTTGTCAGCAGGGACGAGGGATAATTCAGCTTTTCAGGCGTCGATCAAGGTGAACTTGATCTGTGTCAATTAAAGTTTCCTTCATGTGTGTAAGCCTGTGTTTACACAATGGAGGGAACCCATGCGAATCGTCTTTGTTCACCCGAATTACCATTCTGGCGGCGCCGAGATTGCCGGGAGCTGGCCGCCTGCTTGGGTGGCCTATCTGACCGGTTCGCTGCGGGCCGCTGGCTTCGATGATATCCACTTCATCGACGCTATGACCAACCATGTCGACAACGACGCTTTGCGCGCGCAGTTCGAAGAGTTGAAGCCGGATGTCGTCGGTACCACCGCGATCACCCCGTCGATCTATGTCGCGGAAGAGGTGTTGCGCATCGCCAAGGATGTCAATCCCGATGTCGTGACAGTGTTGGGCGGCATTCACGGCACTTTCATGTTCCGGCAGGTCCTTTCTGAAGCGCCGTGGATTGATACGATCGTGCGCGGCGAGGGCGAGGAGATTGTCGTCAATCTGATGAACGCCATAGCCGAGGGGCGGTGGCCCGCCGACAGGCGCAAGATTCAGGGCCTTGCCTTTATCGAAGAGGGCGAGATCGTCGCCACGCAAGCTGCCTCTACGGTCAAAAATCTTGATGGGATCAAGCCGGACTGGTCAATTCTGGAATGGGACAAATACATCTATGTGCCGCTGAACCGGCGTGTGGCCATCCCCAACATGGCGCGCGGTTGTCCCTTCACCTGTTCGTTTTGCAGCCAGTGGAAATTCTGGCGCGATTACCGGGTGCGCGACCCCAAGAAGGTGGTCGATGAAATCGAAGATCTGGTTGAAAACCATGGTGTTGGATTCTTCATTCTTGCCGATGAGGAACCCACCATCAACCGCAAGAAATTCATTGAATTCTGCGAGGAGTTGATTGCCCGCGACCTGCCGCGCCGCATTCAATGGGGGATCAATACCCGCGTGACGGATATCATGCGCGACAAGGAGTTGCTGCCCTTCTACCGCAAGGCCGGGCTTGTGCACGTCTCGCTGGGCACCGAGGCCGCGGCGCAGTTGAAGCTGGACCAGTTCAACAAGGAAACCACGGTCGCAGACAACAAGGAAGCAATCCGCCTTCTGCGCGAAGCCGATATCTTCACTGAGGCACAGTTCATTGTTGGGCTGGATAATGAGACTGCCGAGACACTGGAGGAAACCTTCCAGATGGCATGGGACTGGCAGCCCGATCTGGCAAACTGGGCCATGTATACGCCTTGGCCCTTTACGCCGTTGTTTCAGGAATTGCGTGATCAGGTCGAGGTGTTCGACTATTCCAAATACAATTTCGTAACCCCGATCATGAAGCCCAAGGACATGACGCGCGGTGGCCTGCTGGAAGGGGTGCTGAAGAACTATCGCCGCTTCTACATGCGCAAGGCGCTGTTCCATTACCCTTGGCGCGGGACAGGCTATCGACGGAAATATCTGCTGGGCTGTCTGAAGGCATTTCTTAAGGCGGGTGTGCAGCGGCAGTTCTATGACCTTGGAAAACACGGATATTTCAAGCTGGAATCCCGCGACAAGATGGATTTTGGCTTCGACATGAGCCGAACCATCGCCGATGCGCAAATGGCGGATTGGGAAGATCACGCCGACAAGAAGCGCAAAGCCGCAGAGCGGCGCGAGGCGTTGCGCGCGCAAGGCAAGGCGCGTGCAGAAGAGCGCAATGCGATCAAGGCTTGCGGCGGCGGCGGGCAGATGGAAGACGAGGCACAAGCCCCGCGTCCGTTCCGTATGCCCAATGGCGCGACGCCCGGTCTGCGCGAACCTGCGGAGTAATCAAAAGTGTCGGGCACGGCGAAAATTGGACCAAATGCGGTTCTGCAACATTTGCCCGTGCTCGACGCCGAGATTGGCGAGGCCTTGCGAAATGCACTGCTTTACCGGGCCGAGATAGAGGAGCCGCCCGCCGATGCGGGAATGTTGCCAGAGGATCAGGTCGCACGGCTGCACAATGCCGTGCGGTTGTACCTGCCAGATCGTGCCGCGCGCATACAGCGTGCGGCAGGGCTGGCGACGGGTGAGTATATTCTGGCCCATCGCATCCCCGCCCTTGCACAGCGGTTGATCCGGGCTTTGCCCGCGCCTTTGGGTGCACGCCTTCTTGCGGCAGCGATTGCAAAGCACGCTTGGACATTCGCAGGCTCTGGCAAGTTTCGTGTGGTCAGCCATGCGCCGCTGGTCTTCGAGATTGCGAAAAACCCGCTGGCGCAGATGGGCGCACACGCGCCGATCTGTCATTGGCACGCAGCGGTCTTTGAACGTCTGTTTTCGGAATTGGTCTGGCCGTCAACCCATGTCCAAGAGGTCAGTTGTAGCGCCACGGGTGCGCCGGCCTGTCGGTTCCGGATTGGCCCCGCAAAAGCGGCCCTATCCCCCGAGACTAGTGATGCAATTTTCCTGTAACGGGATCGACCTTGATTTCGACTTTGGCGCCGTCGCGGGTGAAAAGTTCCACCTCCCAATAGCCATCGTCATCCCATTCAATCTCGTCGATGAAGTGAATGTCGTAGCGATCTTCAAGCCCGGCAACAATTTCGGACAAAGGCAAAGCCTGCGCCGGGGGCGTACGTTCGGCCAAGGCCGGGCCAGCGCTAAGCGCAAGGGCTACAGGGAAAATATAACGCAGTTTCATCATGCCTCCGCTCGATCTTTGACTATAAGTAAGAATGCTACCGGTGCTTTCAATCCAAGTGCAGCCAAGCTGCGCGGAAACCCGCTGCATGTAAGGGTCAATTAACACTTGATGGAATCCTAAATGTAAGGCAAAGTTTACAGCATGAGCGATCTGAGTCTTCAAACCCGCCCCAAACCCTCTGGCCTGCCGCAGCCCCGCGCCATGCTGGAACTGATCAAGCCGATCACATGGTTTCCGCCAATGTGGGCCTATCTGTGCGGCATTATCTCGGTCGGTATCTGGCCAGAGAGTTGGGCGCTGGTGGTGCTTGGTGTGCTTCTGGCCGGGCCTATTGTCTGCGGCATGTCCCAAGCGGCGAATGACTGGTGCGACCGGCATGTGGACGCGATCAATGAACCCAACCGGCCAATCCCGTCGGGGCGCATTCCCGGGCGCTGGGGGTTGTATATTGCGCTGTTGATGTCGGCGCTGGCGCTGGCTGTCGGCTGGCAGCTTGGCCCCTGGGGCTTTGGCGCAACCATTGTCGGTGTGCTGGCAGCCTGGGCCTATTCGGCTGAGCCGGTCCGCGCCAAGCGTTCCGGCTGGTGGGGTCCGGGCCTTGTTGGTCTAAGCTACGAATCCCTGCCTTGGTTCACTGGCGCTGCCGTCATCGCAGCGGGCGCGCCGCGCTTCGAGATTGTGGCGATTGCGGTGCTTTACGGGCTTGGTGCGCATGGCATCATGACGATTAATGATTTCAAGGCCATTGAGGGCGACCGCCAGATGGGCTTGAAATCCCTTCCGGTCACGCTTGGCCCTGTGGATGCGGCGACCGTCGCAGGCACTGTGATGGTGCTGGCGCAACTGGTCGTCGTGTTCCTGCTGCTGATCTGGGGCGCACCAATTCATGCGGGCATCATTGCGCTTGGCATCGGCGTGCAGATCTGGGCGCTGGGCCGCTGGCGGCAGGATCCGGCGCGGCTGGCGCCTTGGTTCAACGGCACCGGCGTCGGGCCTTATGTTCTGGGCATGATGGTCGCGGCCTTCGCCCTTAGGGGGATTGGCGCATGACGCTGAGTTGGGTCCAGATATTCCGCCTTGGTCTGGTTCAGGCCTGCCTCGGTGCGATTGTGGTCTTGATGACTTCAACCCTCAACCGGCTGATGGTGGTGGAGCTGGCGCTTCCAGTGGTGCTGCCGGGGTTTCTGGTGGCGCTGCATTATGGTGTGCAGATCACGCGGCCCAACTGGGGGCATCTGGCCGATCAGGGGGGCAACCGTACACGCTGGATCATCGCCGGGATGGCGCTTCTGGCGCTGGGGGGGCTTGGCGCAGCCGCTGCCATTCCGCTTCTGGAAAGCCATTTCGGCCTTGGTCTTGCGCTCTCTCTTCTTGCCTATGCCGTGATCGGTCTGGGCGTGGGGGCATCTGGCACCTCGCTTCTGGCCTTGCTGGCAACCGCCACGGCAGAGCATCGCCGCCCGGCGGCTGCGACGATCACATGGCTGATGATGATTGCAGGCATTGCACTGACCGCGATTACGGCAGGCAAGTTTCTTGACCCGTATAGCCATGCGCGACTGATGGTGATTGTGGCCATCATATGCACGGGGGCTGTCGCGCTGACCATTCTGGCCGTCTGGGGCATAGAACGGCGCGTCGTCATTCGGCCTGCGCCGCCGCCGGTCCGCTTTCGTGACGGGATGCGCGATATCTGGGCAGACACGCGCGCGCGGAATTTCACCTTCTTCGTGTTCCTGTCGATGACTGCCTATTTCATGCAGGAACTGATTCTCGAACCCTATGCCGGGCTGGTGTTTAACTACACGCCGGGGCAATCCACACAAATGTCTGGCGCGCAGAATGGCGGGGTATTCCTTGGGATGGTTCTGGTCGGTGTAGCAGCGTCTGGCCTTCGACTGGGCAGTTTGCGGGCCTGGGTCGTCGCGGGCTGTATCGGATCGGCAGTGATGCTGGTTGCGATTGCGGGGGCAAGCCTGTGGGTTCTGCCGCTGGTGCCGCTGGTTGTCGCGCTTGGGTTTTTCAACGGCATGTTTGCGGTCGCGGCCATCGGCTCGATGATGCAACTGGCTGGCGAAGGGCAAGACAAGCGCGAAGGTACGCGGGTGGGCCTTTGGGGTGCCAGTCAGGCGATTGCGGCAGGGTTTGGTGGTCTGACAGGTGCCGCGCTGGTCGATCTTGCGCGCAGTCTGTTGCCGGTGGCCGATGCCTTTGGCGCGGTCTTCCTGTTTCAGGCAACGATTTTCATAGCGTCCGCGGCTCTGGCTGCGCGCATCATGTCACCGCGCCCAAGGGCGCTGATGGTTCCGGGGGAATAAGCCATGAAATATGATGTATTTGTCGTGGGTGGCGGGCCTTCGGGTGCGACAGCAGCAGATGATCTGGCGCGTGCAGGCAAACACGTTGCGTTGCTGGACCGTGCCGGGCGCATCAAGCCCTGTGGTGGGGCAATCCCCCCACGCGCGATTGCGGATTTTGACATTCCGATGTCACAGATCGTGGCGCAGATCACCACAGCGCGCATGATCTCGCCGACAGGGCGGGCAGTCGATATTCCCATCGAGAACGGATATGTCGGCATGGTGGACCGCGAGGATTTCGATGAATTCCTGCGCGTCCGTGCCGCAGAGGCCGGGGCAGACCGTCTGACCGGCACCTTCCTGCGTATCGAGCGTGACGCGGAAGGAACGCATGTCGTCTGGCGCGACAAGGCAACGGGAGAAGAGCGCCGCAGCGCCACCAAACTGGTGATTGGCGCCGATGGCGCGCGTTCAAATGTAGCACGCGCAGAGGTGCCGGGTGGCGACAAGATCCCTTATGTCATCGCCTATCACGAGATCATCAAGGCCCCGCCCGCGAATGACTTTTACGACCCTGATCGCTGCGATGTGATCTATGACGGGCGCATCAGTTCCGATTTCTACGGCTGGGTGTTTCCGCATGGCAAACATGCCAGCGTCGGCATGGGCACAGAGATTAACGGGGCCGATCTGAAGAAAGCCACGGCCGATCTGCGCGCCATGTCGGGCCTGTCGGATTGCGAAACCATCCGCCGCGAAGGTGCGCCAATTCCGCTGCGCCCGATGGATCGCTGGGACAATGGCCGTGATGTCGTGCTTGCAGGCGATGCGGCAGGTGTGGTCGCGCCCAGCTCGGGCGAGGGGATATATTACGCGATGGTGGGTGGCCGTGTGGCAGCAACTGCGGCGCAAGCGGCCTTGGCCTCGGGCAAGGCAAAGGATCTGGCGCTGGCGCGCAAACTGTTCATGCGTGAACACAAGACCGTGTTCCGGGTCTTGCGCCAGATGCAGGACGCCTATTACAAATCCGACGAACGGCGCGAGCGCTTTGTAAGCCTGTGCCATGACATCGATGTGCAGCGTCTGACCTTCGAGGCCTATATGAACAAGAAACTTGTGGCCGCGCGGCCCTTGGCGCATGTCAAGATCGGGATCAAGAACATGCTGCATCTGACCGGCCTTGTCCGTCCGAGTTACACATGACAGATCTGATTCCAGCTTGGGAAGATGGCACGCTCAAACCGCTGGATAAGCTGGATGTGCACCGGCGCGGGCTGCGGCATAAGGCGATTTCTGTCTTTGTGACCGAAGGCGACCGCGTGCTGATCCAGCGCCGCGCGTTGAGCAAGTACCATACCCCCGGCCTTTGGGCGAATACCTGCTGCACCCACCCGCATTGGGACGAATCCGATCTGGATTGCGCCAATCGCAGGCTGGAGGAAGAGCTTGGCATTACCGGCCTTGACCTGACCCATGCCACCGAGATCGAGTACCGCGCCGATGTTGGCGGTGGGTTGATCGAGCATGAACTTGTGCAGGTCTATACCGCCCGCGTCATGCCGGATCTGAGTGTGACACCAAACCCCGAAGAAGTGGCCGATATCGACTGGATCAACCTGCCCGCGCTGCGCGCGATGGTGGAGCGCCACCCCGACCGTTTCACACCGTGGCTACGGATCTATCTGGAAAAGCATGTGCGCACCATTTTTGGCAGCCATGTGGGCAGTGCAGCCGATCTTGCACTGAACCACTAAGGCCGCCGCATCTCAGGCATATTGCGGGTTGCGCTGCATGACCGAATAATTCAGCGCCCCCGCAATCGTCACCCAAAGCAGATAGGGCGCAAACAGCAGTCCCGCGATCGGGTCCAACGCCCAGAAGCTGAGCATTGTTGCTGCGACAAACACCCACATGAAACCTACGATCACCAGTGCGGCGCGCATGCGCTTCAACCCGAAAAAGACCGGCGACCATAATGTGTTGAACGCAATCTGCGCCGCCCAGAAGGCCAGCGCCTGTTGCGACCCGTCCAGCAGGGCCACGCGCATCGCAGCATAGGCCATGGCGATGTAAAGCGTGATCCAGACCAGTGGAAACACGATCCCCGGTGGCGTCCAGACGGGTTTGTTCAGGTCGCGATACCAGTTTCCCGGCTCGAACATGGACCCGGTCGCGCCGGCGGCGCCACAGGCCGCGAGGAATGTCAGAAAGAGTAACCAGTCCATTGCGTGTCCTTATTTGCCTGCCATGCCCCGCTGGCACCAGACTGTGACCTGATTGCGCGCCCATGCGGGCGCATTCCTTGACTTGTGCGCCCTATCGGGCGCGTTGGCGCTGTGCCTTCTGACCCTATCTAGCTCAGGCGCTGCGCCGTTCCAAGCCAAGTTGCCGCTCTCGTTTCGCCATGTCCTTTTCGCGCAACCGCGCCAGCGCATTTATCAGAGTATCCGAGCGGCTGAACCCTTCGCGCTCTCGCGCCGCTGTGTCGACGAGAAAGGCCACTTCAGGGCAGGGCTTTCCATAGAGCGTGGCCATTGTCGGCTTTGCAAGGGTCAGGGCCGCGCGCAGGCCGGAAGCGGCCAGCCAGCCAATTTTGCGCCCTTTGCCCGTCACGGCGCGTTGGGTGATGCTGTCGCAACCCTGCGACCGGATCACACCGCCAATGCCGCCATAGATCGTGCGCGCGGCGAAAATACCGGGCCGACAACTGAGTGGCAGCGCGGCGATACCCGGCTCGGAGCGTTGATAGAGCCGATCTG
The DNA here is from genome assembly GCF_004366635.1 of Roseinatronobacter bogoriensis DSM 18756. Lineage (GTDB taxonomy): Bacteria > Pseudomonadota > Alphaproteobacteria > Rhodobacterales > Rhodobacteraceae > Roseinatronobacter > Roseinatronobacter bogoriensis. The sequence continues at coordinate 245,841 of NZ_SORN01000003.1, forward strand.
CTTCGCGCAACAGCCGTTCTGTCATGGCGCGGATTTCGGGTGATGCGGTCGGATTGCGCAAGAAAGCCGCTGGATCAAGACCCGCTTCTGCAAACCAGTCCAGCGGAAGATAGATGCGCCCCAGCTTTGCATCCTCGCCAACATCGCGGGCAATATTGGTTAGCTGCATCGCAAGGCCCAGATCGCAGGCACGCGCCAGCCGATGACGGTCGCGCACCCCCATCAGCACACACATCATGGCGCCCACCACGGCAGCGACGCGCGCGGAATAATCCAGCACCCCTGACAAGGTGTCGAACCGCCGCCCCTCGGCATCCCATGCCAGCCCTTCCAGCAGGGCATCGGGCAGGGCGCGCGGCATGTCATGGGTCTGGATCATCCGGGCGAATGCGCGGTCTATTGGTGCATCATGGGGCTTGCCTGTATAGGCACTGTCCAGCCGGTCTTGCAGATGCAAGACGGCTTCTATCGGGTTCTGCCCTTCGTCAACAGCATCATCGGCCAGACGGCAGAAGGCATACAGCACCAGCGCAGGGTCGCGGACATGCGCGGGCAGCAGTTTCGAGGCCGCATGAAATGATAGCGAGCCGGTGCGGATCGCGGCGCGGCAGGCCTCCATGTCGGCAGCGGCACTCATTCCGCGGCCATGCGCAAAGGCGTGGCAGGCGCGGCATCGGGGACAAGCTGCGCCAGAACCTCTGCTGTGCCGATCACACCGGGAACGCCAGCGCCAGGATGGGTGCCCGCCCCGGCAAGGAACAGACCCGGCACTTCTTCAGAGATGTTATGCGGGCGGAAATAGGCGCTTTGCAAGATGCGTGGCTCAATAGAGAAGCCAGCGCCAAGCGGGGATAGATAGCGGTCACGGAACGTGTCCGGCGTGAACACAAGGCTTTCGGACAGGTGCTGCGACAGGCCGGGCAACAGCCGATTTTCCAGCATCGCCAGCATTTTCTGGCGATAGGGTTCCGCCTCAACGGTCCAGTCAACGCCATTGTCATGGCCCAGATGCGGCACGGGAGAGAGAACATAGAACGTATCATCGCCGTCCGGGGCCACCGAAGGATCAGTGACCGAGGGGCGATGGACATAAAGGCTCATGTCATCTGCCAGACGGCCCTTGATGAATATATCCTGTATATGTTCCCGATAGCGTGGGCCGACGACGATCGTATGATGCCCGACATCGCGCCACATGTCCTTTGTCCCTCTGGTGCCGAAATACCAGACGAACAGCCCCATCGACCAGCGCTGGCGCTTGAGTTTCGCATCGGTCCAGCGTTTGCGGGTGCGGTTGCGCAACAGGCGGGTATAGGTATGGCCCGCATCGGCATTGGAAACGACGATATCCGCATCCAGCCGCTCGCCCCCCACCAGCCGGACGCCCGCAGCGCGGCCATGCTCGACCAGAATTTCGTCCACTTCTTCGCCCATTCGGACCATGCCGCCCTGATCGCGGATGACCTGCGCCATGGCCTTTGCAATCGCCTGCACCCCACCCATTGCGTAATGGACGCCAAAGGCTTTCTCCAAGTGGCTGACAAGGATATACATTGACGTCACGCGGAACGGGTCGCCCCCAATGAACAATGGGTGAAAGGACAATGCGAAACGCAGGCGCGGGTCGCGCACGCGACGCGCGGCGTGGGCATAGACTGACCGATCTGCGCGCAGCCATGCAAACCGGGGCAGGACCTTGATCAACTCCCACAACTCATTCATCGGGCGACGACCCAGATTTTCATAGCCGAACCAGTAGCGGTCTTCAGAGTCGTTCAGGAATTTGTGGTAGCCCTTCACGTCCGATGGAGAGAGGCGCTTGACCTCTGCTTCCATCGCGGCTTCATCCTGACGCATGGTAAAGGTTGATCCATCCTCCCAACGGATTTCATAGAACGGGTCCATCGGCTTCAGGGTCACGTCGCGGTCAAAGTCGCGCCCGCAAGCGGCCCATAGGTCGCGCAGACCTTGGGGCACGGTTACGATGGTTGGTCCCAGATCGAACCGGTGACCCCCTTGCGTGATGGACGATCCCCGCCCGCCGGGCAGATCAAGCTTGTCTATAACACAAACACTGTACCCTTTGGCCCCCAATCGCATCGCAGAGGCAAGCCCGCCAAGGCCGGCACCAATGACAATAGCGCGCTGTGGCGCCGCAGAATCAGACATGTTTTGTTCCCATCGCATGGTGTTTTCACAAACCTACACTGCACCGAAGTGTCAATCAAGATTTACATTGTTTTGCTTTACTCTGTCCAGTTCATGTGACAATCTGGGTTTACACTTCATGCTATTGGAATCGCCATGCAAACCGTCACACTTAATCTGTTTCGTTTTGATCGGGCGCTGACCCGGCTTTGGGTTCTGGGCCAGATGGGAGCGGCGCGTTTCGCGTTGCCGCATGTCAAGGGGCTGAATTTCTGGAAGCTTTGCGGCTCCGGCACGGGAGAAGGGTTTACCCCGAAGCCCAACTGGGGAACATGGGCGATCCTTGCGGGCTGGGACAGCCGTGAACAGGCCGATGCCGGATTGCAGCGCCCCCCGTTCAGCCAATGGCGGCAGCGCGCAGATGAAAGCATGACATTGTTTCTGGAACCCTATGCCGCACGCGGTAAATGGGCCGGGCGCCAGCCCTTCGTCCCCGAAGGCGGGCCGGATGGTGCCATCGCCGCAATGACCCGCGCCACCGTCAAGCCTGCGCATGCCTTGCGCTTCTGGGGGCGGGTGCCGGATATTTCGGCCAAGGTCGGAACGGACCCCAATGTGATTTTCAAGATTGGCATTGGCGAAGTGCCTCTGTTGCATCAGGTGACCTTTTCGATTTGGCCGGATGCCGACACAATGGCCGCCTTCGCGCGGCGCGGCGAACATGCCGAGGCTATTCGCGCTGTGCGTGATGAGAACTGGTTCAATGAGGAACTTTACGCCCGTTTCCGCATTACCGGGTGCGAAGGCACCTGGGAGGGCCGCGACCTTATGTCGGCCACAAACAACACACAGGAGGCTGCATGACGCCTTTCCCCTTTGCTGCCATTGTCGGGCAGGACGAGATGAAAACCGCCATGATCCTGACTGCGATCGACCCCAAGATTGGCGGGGTGCTGGTTTTTGGGGATCGGGGCACCGGCAAGTCAACGGCTGTGCGCGCGCTGGCCGCCCTGCTGCCGCCCATCGAGGCCGTAAAGGGCTGCCCGGTGAATTCTGCGCGGCTTGAGGATTGCCCGGACTGGGCGCAAGTGACCGAAACCGAAACTACCAGCCGTCCGACCCCGGTTGTCGATCTGCCTCTGGGCGTGACCGAAGACCGCGTGACAGGCGCGCTGGATATCGAACGCGCCTTGACGCGCGGTGAAAAGGCGTTTGAGGCGGGGCTTCTGGCGCGGGCCAATCGGGGCTACCTGTATATTGATGAGGTGAACCTTCTGGAAGATCACATTGTTGATCTGCTGCTGGATGTGGCGCAGTCGGGCGAGAATGTGGTGGAACGCGAAGGCATGTCGATCCGCCATGCCGCGCGGTTTGTGCTGGTCGGGTCTGGCAACCCAGAAGAGGGCGAGTTGCGCCCCCAGCTTCTGGACCGTTTCGGCCTGTCGGTAGAGGTGACCAGCCCGAAAGAGATCGACACCCGGGTTGAAGTGATCCGCCGCCGCGATGCCTATGAAAACGACTATGACAACTTCATGGCTGAATGGCAGCCACAGGATGTGGCCTTGCGCGCCCGCATCCTCGATGCGCGCGCGGCACTTGCCGGTGTGCGCAGTTCCAATGTCGCGCTGCATGATTGCGCGTCGGTATGTGTGGCGCTTGGCTCTGACGGGTTGCGCGGCGAATTGACCTTGCTGCGCACAGCGCGCGCGCTCGCGGCCTTTGAGGGGGCCGATGAGGTGACCCGCGCCCATATCCGAGAGGCTGCGCCAATGGCATTGCGCCACCGTCTGCGCCGTGACCCGCTGGACGAAGCAGGTACCGGCGCGCGCGTAGCGCGCCAACTGGCCGAGGTGCTGCCCTGACCCCCTTTGACGAGGCCAGCGGCCACCCCGGTCGCCCGATGCCCGAGGCTGACCCCTGGGAACAGGTGACGCTGGCAATCACGCTTTTGGCGATCGACCCAAAAGGCCTGCGCGGGTTGTGGCTGCGGGGTCGTGCTGGGCCTGTGCGTGACCGCGTGCTGTCCGGCCTTGGCCTGCTGGTGCCGCGCAAGCTGCATCCGTTCACCTCAGACGAGGCGCTTCTGGGTGGAATGGACCTGAGCGCGACCTTGGCCACGGGCGAATTGCATCGCCATGCGGGCCTTTTGGAACATGCCGGCTGCCTGATGCTGACCATGGCCGAACGCTGCCCGCCGGGCCTTGCCGTGCGGCTGGGACAGGCGCTTGACAGTGACCCGCGGCTTAGTCTGGTCGCGCTGGATGAAGCGGCGGAAGACGGTGAGGGCCTGCCCAACGCGCTGGCCGACCGGCTTGGCTTGTTTCTGGACCTTGACGGCTTCGCGTGGTCTGACACGGCGGACATGTCGATCAGCCCCAGCCTGATTACATCGGCTCAAGCCCGCCTGCGCCACATTGAAACGGGCACGGCGCTGGAACGGTTGACGCGGGTTGCTGCAGAACTTGCCATATCCAGCCTGCGTGCACCGCTGCTGGCGCTGGCCTGTGCGCGGGCGCATGCCGCATGGCGCGGCGGGGCAGAGATTGAAGATCAGGATTTGCAAGTCGCTGTCGCGCTGGTGATGGCGCATAAGGCGCTGGCCTTCCCCGAGGATGCACCCGATCAGGAGGACGCCCCCCCGCCAGAGCCGCCACAGGATCAGCCAGATCAAAGCCAGAACCGCGACCAGAGCGAGCTGGATATCCCCGACGAGATGCTGATTGAGGCGGCGCGCGCAGCCTTGCCGCCCGGATTGCTGGCGCAGTTGCAGGCCGCGCGCGTGGCGCGGCAGGCGGCAAGCGCCAATTCCGGCGCGGGTGCCAAACGCAAATCCATGCGCCGCGGCCGCCCGATGCCGTCACGCGCGGGCAAGCCCGGCTCGGGCGCGCGGGTGGATGTGATTGCCACATTGCGCCAGGCCGCGCCGTGGCAGAAGATGCGCCGCGCCATGATGCCGGGGCGCGCAATGGACCGGCTGTTGCTGATGCCGTCTGACATTCGCATCAAACGCTATCAGGAACAGACCGACCGTGTGCTGATTTTCGTGGTCGATGCGTCCGGCTCTGCCGCGCTGGCGCGTCTGGCCGAAGCCAAGGGCGCAGTGGAATTGATGCTGGCCGAAGCCTATTCCTCGCGCGATCATGTGGCGCTTGTCACCTTTCGCGGGAATAAGGCCGAGTTAAGCTTGCCGCCCACCCGCTCGCTGGTGCAGACCAAGCGCAGACTGGCGGGCTTGCCGGGCGGTGGGGCCACGCCGCTGACCCATGCGCTGGAGGTCGCGCTGGCCACGGCCGAACAGGCGCGCCGCCACGGCATGACGCCGACATTGGCCCTGTTGACAGATGGGCGCGGCAATATTGCGCTGGATGGCAGCGCCAACCGTGTTCAGGCTGGCGAAGATGCCAGCCGCCTTGCCAAGATTATCGCAGCCAGGGCAATTCCGGCGCTGGTCATCGACACCAGCTTGCGGCCCAAACCACAACTGGCTGAATTAAGCGCAGAAATGGGGGCAACCATGATCGCCCTTCCAAGGGCTGACGCGCGCAGCTTGTCCAGCACGCTTAGTGCTGCACTGGGGGGCTAGACATGCAGGGGATTCCTGCAGATTGGCCCTTGCGCGCACATTCCCGCGTGATCCGGTGCCGCCCACATGAATGGCATGTGCAGGTTCTTGGGCAGGGGCCGGATGTGTTGCTGTTGCACGGTGCGGGCGCTTCGGCACACAGTTTTCGACATCTGGCGCAACTGTTGCATGGGTATCGTGCCATCATACCGGACCTGCCGGGGCAGGGTTTTACCCGCGCGGGCGGCATGATGCGGCTGGGGCTGGATGCGATGGCCGACGATCTTGCAGCACTTTGCGCCGATCAGGGCTGGCGGCCCGTCGCGATTATCGGCCATTCTGCGGGTGCCGCCATCGCGCTGCGCATGGCCGAGGTTCTGCCAAACCCGCCACGCTGCATTATCGGGCTGAACGCGGCGCTTGGTCCGTTTGATGGTTTTGCAGGCTGGTTGTTTCCGAAGCTGGCCAAGGCCATGTCGGCCAGCCCATTTGTTGCCGCGATTGTCACGCGGCTTGTCTCGAACCGCAATCAGGTCGAGATGTTGTTGAAAGGCACAGGCTCCACGCTCGATGCCGAAGGCGTGACGCTATATCAGCGGCTTGTCAGCGACAAACGCCATGTCGAAGGCACCCTGGGTATGATGGCACAATGGCAGCTGGAGCCACTGATCGAACGCCTTGCGCAGATCATGGCGCCAACATTGCTGATCGCCTCTGACAAGGACCGGGCCGTTCCCGCGCGCGTCTCGCGCGATGCCGCTGCCGTTATCCCGCGTGCCGAATATGTCGAGGTCGCTGATTTCGGCCATCTGTTGCACGAAGAAGCACCCTACCGCGTCAGCGAATTGATCTTGCCCTATCTTGCCAAGAATAGCGGGGGGCTGTCGCTGGTGGGGGGACAAGTCTGATCAGAAACTCCAGTTTTTACGCCGCGGCACGCGTACAGCCAGCATCGGCTTGAGAAGGGGTTGTGCATAGCGGCGCAGGTCCAATGCCTCATGCACGCCAACACTCTCAACCCCTTCGATGCGCGTGCGCACGGCTGCGCGTGTGTAGAAAGGCGCATCCAGCATGGCCAGTTCCTGACGCGGTCGAAACCCGGTATCGGCGCGCGTTTCGCGCCGGACTGCCCAGCGACTGCGGGCAAAACGCGTCAGTGGCGGCGGGGTAATTTCTTCAACCCGTCCATCAGGGTGGAAATGCAGGGCGGTTTCCTGCGTCTGCCCATCGCGCAGTTCCGCATCGTAAAAGCAGGTCGCGCCGCCGCGATTGGGAAAGCGCCCCCATGTCCAGTAATTGAAATCATCCTCCAGCGCGGCGGTGCCGAAATTGGCGTCAAAATAGCCATGACCCTGCCAGCGATGACCGGGCGAGAGGTCAACCTCTATCCGCGCGATCGGGGCAAAGGGTTGCCAGCTATGGCTGCCATCGGGGGTCAGATTATGGGTCTGACCAAACAGCGCCTCTGGGTGCAGCGTGATCGTGCCGCGCACGCGGCTGATCAGCGGGGGGGATGAAATCTCGTTCACCTCGATCAACAGCCGGTCGCCTTCCCAGCGGATGGAAGAGGGGCCAACCTCGAACACATCCTCGCTTTGGCGCAGCGCGGATCTGCCACGGTCGGTCATGGTGAAGCGGCCCTTGGGGCCATAGGTCACCACATTGATACAACAATGATTCTGCGGGTCGCGCCGGCCGGACCAGCGATACCAGGGCGAGAAGACCGAGCCGATAAACCCGATTACCGAGACGGCGCGGCTGCCGTCGTCGCTGATTCCGTCGATATACCACCACGCATAGCCATTCGGCGCCACGTCGCGGCGGAAGTCCGGTCGCTGAGCGCCGCTTGCGCTGCATGTTTGCCCGAAAGCGCTGCCATCGGCACGCCCGCCCCCGGATGCACCCCGCCCCCCGCCAGATACAGGCCCGAAACTCGGGTCCGTGTTGTGGGCCTCAGGAAGGTCGCCCAGGTGCCGTTCGGGCTGAGGCCGTAAAGCGCGCCTTGGCTGTGCGGAAACATCTGTCCGAAATCTTGCGGCATCGTCACGCAGGACTGGTCCGGCTGTGGGCTGAGATGTAGCCCGAATTGCGCCAGCCGCGCGAAAGGATGATTCTGACATGTCGTGTCCTTGCTGTCGCATATACCCTCGGCAACTGCCGGAGCATTCAGGATGAATTGAAAGCGTTCTTGCCCCTTGGGCGATGGCCCGGCGCGGTCTTGGGCGCAGACATAGATCGTGGGCGCTTGTGGCACCTGCCCCCGCGCCAGGGGGCCGAATTCCTGTGCCGGGTCATCGGCAAAGAAAACGCTGTGATAGGCCAGCGCATCTTGTCCAAGCCCTTGCGGCTGAACCTCTGCGCCGAATGTCCAGACCCGTGCCGACAGGCTGCGTGGCTTGATCTGGCGCTGCTTGACGGCCTGTGATGGCGTTTCCAGCAAATGGGGCAGGGCGGCAGGGTCGCCGTTGAAGACAACCTGCCGAGAGTGCAGCACTGCGCCATCGGCAAGCTCCACGCCTGAAACCTGACCATTGGCCGCAAGAATCCGCGCCACGGCTGTATTCAGGCGCAATGTGCCGCCAAGCCGGGTGAATAATCTGGCAAGCGCTTGCGCAAGTTCGGCCATGCCGCCTTTCACAGCCCAGACTCCCGCCGCCTCTGCCTGCCAGATAAGCCCCAGGACAGCGGGCGCTTGCAACGGGTTTCCGCCCACATAGGTGGCATAGCGCCCGAAAAGCTGGCGCAGGCGCGGGTCGGAAAACCGCTGTTCAAGCATGTTTTGCAGGGTTTTCCCCGGTTGCAGCCAGGGCATCAGATATGGGCGTGCCAAAGCGGCGCGTGTGGCCCCCCAGATGCTGGGCGCGGCCGCGCGCATGATGGGTGCATCGAAAGCGTTAAACAGGGCGCGAGTCTCGCGCTCGAAGCGGTCAAACTCGCGACGTGCCGTCGTGCCAAAGGCCGCGCCGATCGCATCGGCATTGGCGCGGGCATCCGGGAACAGGTCAAGAACGGTGCCATCGGACCAGAAATGCCGGGCCAGTACAGGCAGTCGGGTCAGGGTCAGATGATCTTCCAGCTTCGATCCGGCTGCGTCAAACAGGTCGTCAAGCACATCGCGCAGAGTTAGCACAGTTGGTCCTGCATCGACGGGGCCAGCGGTGCTGTCCATCACCCTTATCTTGCCGCCGGGCCAGCCATGCGCCTCCAACAATGTCACATCGCGACCACCGGCGGCCAGCCTGACAGCCGCAGCAAGGCCACCAATCCCGGCGCCAATGACCAAAACAGAGTCTTTGTGGATATCCATGTCAGGAATTCTTGACTCTTTTGTCGAAAGTGTCCAGTATTATTTACACTAACATGTCTAGCAAAGATTACATACAGCAAAGCGAGGATGCGATGGACTTGAGCAAGCGGATCGACAGGGCCATGACATCTGCAATCGCGCACGCTCAGGGGCAGATTGACCCCGATTGCAATGCGCCGGGGCGGCTGGCAGCGGCGTTGAATTATGCTGTAACGCCCGGCGGTGCCCGTATCCGTCCGACCATTTGCCTGTCGGTTGCGCGCGCTTGCGGGGATGACCGGCCGGACCTGTCGGACCGCGCGGCTATCGCGCTGGAATTGATCCATTGCGCCAGCCTTGTGCATGATGACCTGCCTGCATTCGACAATGCGGATTTTCGGCGGGGCAAGCCCACGGTGCATATGGCCTATTCCGAACCTCTTGCCGTGTTGACAGGCGACAGCCTTATCATTTCGGCTTTCGATTTGTTGTCTGGCGCCCCTGACGAAGATGCTGCGCGCGCGCTGCGCCTGCTGCGCCTGCTGGCGCGGCATACCGGTATGCCATATGGCATCTGTGCCGGGCAGGGCTGGGAAAGCGAATCGAGCGTTGATCTGAGCGCCTATCACCGTTCAAAGACAGCGGCCCTGTTCGTCGCAGCCACCCAGATGGGGGCGCAGGCTGCGGGGCATGAGCCGGGGGCGTGGGAAGAATTGGGTGCGCGTATCGGCGAGGCATTTCAGGTTGCCGACGACTTGCGTGATGCACTGTATGACGAGGCTGCGCTTGGCAAGCCTGCCGGGCAGGACGCGATTCACCAGCGCCCCTCGGCGGTTGAAGAATACGGCGTGCAGGGTGCAATCAAGCGCTTGCATGACATACTGGGCGGCGCGATTGCATCCATTCCGTCATGTCCGGGCGAAGGGCAGTTGGCGCAGCTTGTGCGGCTATATGCCGAAAGAATGACCCCGGTCGCGCCTGTCCGGGTCTGAGCGCTGTGGCAGATATTCATGCGCCGGACCAACCCTTCCGGCCAGCTGGCCTGATCAATCGCATTGTTGCCTCTGCCCGGTTTCAGTCGTTCTGCGCGCGTGTTCCGGGCTTGCGCGGTATTGCGCGGCGCGAAGGGGCTGCGCTGTTCGATCTGATGCAGGGTTTTGTGCAAAGTCAGATGCTGATGGCGCTGGTCGAATTGCGGGCGTTGCAAATGCTGGCGGATGGTCCGGCAACTGCGGATACACTTGCCACGCGATGCGATGTTCCGCCTGAAAGAATGCAGGTGCTGCTTCAGGCAGGGGCGGCGATGCGCCTTCTGAAACGGCGCGGCGAGAGATTCGCGCTTGCACGCCGTGGCGCTGCATTTCTGGCTGTTCCTGGATTGCAGGATATGGTGCGCCATCATGATGTTCTGTATCGCGACCTTGCGGACCCCGTTGCTTTTATCCGTTGCGAGACGGTGCCAGAGCTGGCGGAATTCTGGCCCTATGTTTTTGGTGCCAAAGGGGCGATGGACCCTGCGCAAACTGAACGATATTCGCGGTTGATGGCGGAAAGTCAGGCCCTTGTGGCGCAAGAGGCGCTGGCCCATCTTTCCCTGAAAGGCACGCATAAGCTTATGGATGTAGGCGGGGGCACGGGCGTGTTTCTGCGCGCCGTTCGCGCGCGCTATCCACAGATTGAACTGGTGCTGTTCGATCTGCCTGATGTCGTGGCGCAAGCGGCCCTGCCTGCCGATATTGCGCGCCACGGTGGGTCCTTCCGCAGCGACCCGTTGCCGCAGGGCGCGGATACCATCAGCCTTGTGCGGGTGCTTTATGATCACTCTGATCAGACCGTTCGCGCGCTTCTGGCCAAGGTGTTTGCTGCATTGCCCCCCGGTGGCCGCGTCCTGATTATTGAGCCGATGTCAGGTGGGCTGCGCCCCAATCCGCAGACAGATGTGTATTTCTCGGTTTACACTTTGGCGATGCAGACAGGCCAAACCCGCAGCGCGGCGCGCATTTCAGCGCTGTTGTCAGAGGCTGGTTTTGAAGAAATCTCGCGTGAACATGCGGATAGACCCTATATTACCTGCGTCTTGACGGCGTCCAAGCCTAAAGGCGGTGGTTGAGCGCAGAATAAGTGTCAATAAGAGTTGACAGTATGTCGTGTATCGTTATGATTACATTATAAGCAATCGAGTCGCGGTTTCTCTATTGGATAAACCTGAACGACCGACCAGGAGGGACCCGTGCAAACTGACGCCATCATCCTTTCCGCTCCACGCCAGCTTGCCTTGGGGCAGGTGGGTCTGAAGGATGCCGGGCCAGGGGATCTGGTGGTCAGGATCGGGTATTCCGGTATTTCCACGGGCACTGAAAAGCTGTTCTGGTCAGGCGAGATGCCGCCTTTCCCGGGCATGGGCTACCCGCTTGTGCCGGGCTATGAAGCCGCTGGCGAAGTCGTTGAGGCCGGGTGTGATACCGGCTACAAGCCCGGTGATCAGGTTTTCGTGCCGGGCGCAAACTGCTTTCAACCCGGCGAGCGTGGTCCGGTTTTTGGTCTGTTTGGTGGCGCATCGCGCCATCTGGTGACCGATGCCAAGCGGGTCACGCGCATTGATCCGAGCATGGGGGCCGAAGGTGCGCTGCTGGCGCTGGCGGCAACTGCGCGGCACGCGGTGGCGGGGCCGAATGCCAGCTTTCCCGATCTGATTGTTGGACATGGGGTTCTGGGGCGGCTGATTGCACGGATCACGGTTGCAATGGGTGCGCCTGCACCCACGGTCTGGGAAGTCAACCCAAGCCGGATGGCCGGGGCCGAAGGCTATCAGGTCTGCCAGCCTGAAGATGACAGTCGCCGGGATTATACCTGCATCATGGATGCCTCGGGTGCCGAAGGTCTGCTGGACCAGTTGATCGGACGCATCGCCAAGGGCGGCGAAGTGGTTCTGGCAGGTTTTTACACCAAGCCGCTGAATTTCACCTTTGTTCCTGCCTTCATGCGCGAGGCGCGCCTGCGCATCGCTGCGGAATGGCAACCCGACGACCTGATTGCCACGCGCAATCTGATTGAGGCAGGCGCCCTGTCACTGGGGGGATTGATCACGCATCACGCCAACCCCGCACAGGCCGCAACTGCCTATGAAACTGCTTTCAGTGACCCTGATTGCTTGAAAATGATCTTGGACTGGGAGGCCCACGCATGACCCTCGACATCCCGAACCTGAAGGATTTCGACAAGCGACTGCGTGAGGAAGCGCAAGAAGAGCCTACGCTTGAAGTGCCGCAGTCCGAGCCGACAAAACACACCCAGATTATCGCGATCTACGGCAAGGGCGGTATTGGCAAAAGTTTCACACTGGCCAATCTGTCTTGCATGATGGCCGAACAAGGCAAGCGCGTGCTGCTGATCGGCTGCGATCCGAAATCGGATACAACCAGCCTGTTGTTTGCGGGCAAGGCCTGCCCCACGATCATCGAAACTTCGACCCGCAAGAAGCTGGCGGGTGAAGAAGTCGCGATTGGTGACGTCTGCTATAAGCGTAACGGCGTTTTTGCGATGGAACTTGGCGGGCCGGAAGTGGGCCGGGGCTGTGGTGGCCGCGGGATCATCCACGGCTTTGAACTTCTGGAAAAGCTTGGCTTCCACGACTGGGATTTCGACTATGTCCTGCTCGATTTCCTGGGCGATGTGGTCTGCGGCGGATTCGGCCTGCCGATTGCGCGCGACATGGCGCAGAAGGTCATTCTGGTCGGCTCCAACGATCTGCAATCGCTGTATGTGGCCAATAACGTCTGCTCGGCGGTCGAATACTTCCGCAAGATGGGCGGCAATGTCGGCGTCGCAGGGCTGGTAATCAACAAGGATGACGGCACGGGTGAAGCGCAGGCTTTTGCGGATGCAGTGCAGATCCCGGTTCTGGCAACCATTCCGGCCGATGATGATCTGCGCAAGAAATCCGCGAATTACCAGATTGTCGGCACCGAAAAAAGCCAGTGGGGCCCGCTATTCGCTGGCCTTGCCGAGGCGGTGGGTATTGCCCCCCCGGTGCGGCCAACGCCGCTGGATCAGGACGGATTGCTGGCGCTGTTCGACAGCAAGGATACCGGCGGCGATGTGGTGCTGGAACCCGCGACCGACGCCGACATGCGCGGCAAGCATGCTGTGGTCAAGACATCGCTGGAAGTGGTGTATGACGATGCCTGAAGATTTCGGATATGACAGAAAGGGGGGCCAGCCCCCCGTCGGCTCCGCCGCCTCCCCCCGGAGTATTTCGGGCAAGAAAATGGGCGCAGAGGTGAGCTATGACGCGGCGGCTGAAGTTCAGGTGGAAACCCTGAACACCCCCGACGCAGCCCCTGAGGTTCCGACACAAGCCGATGGAATGGGCTGCCACGCCCCCGCCGAGAAGATGGATGCGGCGGCACGTGCGGCAGGCAATGGCGCGATGCTGGATCAGTTCGCAAAGGATTATCCGCGCGGGCCGCATGACAAGCCGGAATCGATGTGCCCGGCCTTTGGCAGTTTGCGCGTCGGATTGCGCATGCGCAGGGTTGGAACGGTTCTGAGCGGTTCTGCCTGCTGCGTCTATGGCCTGACCTTTGTGTCGCATTTTTATGGTGCGCGCCGGTCAGTGGGCTATGTGCCGTTCAATTCGGAATCACTGGTCACGGGCAAGCTGTTCGAGGATATCCGCGAAGGCGTGCACGAGATGGCCGACCCGGAGCGCTATGACGCGATTGTCGTCACCAACCTTTGTGTGCCGACAGCAAGCGGCGTGCCGCTGCGGCTGTTGCCCAAGGAAATTAATGGTGTGCGCATCATCGGTATTGATGTGCCGGGTTTCGGTGTGCCGACCCATGCCGAGGCCAAGGACGTGCTGGCCGGTGCGATGCTGAATTATGCCCGCCAGGAGGTCATGGCCGGGCCTGTGCCCGCCCCGGTCGCAGGGCGCGACAATCGCCCGACGGTGACCTTGCTGGGCGAAATGTTCCCCGCCGATCCGATGATGATCGGGGCGATGCTGGCGCCGATGGGGCTTGCCGCTGGTCCGGTTGTTCCTTGTCGCGAGTGGCGCGAAATGTATGCCGCGCTGGATTGCGGCGCGGTTGCGGCGATCCATCCGTTCTATTCGGCAGCTGTGCGCGAATTCGAGGCAGCGGGCCGTCCGATTGTAGGCTCTGCCCCTGTGGGGGTTGATGGCACACATGACTGGCTGGCCGCGATTGGCGCGGCGTTCAATGTCGCACCATCACAGATTGCAGCGGCGCAGAATGCTTTTGTACCAGCTGTAAAAGGTGCACTTGCCAATGCGCCGATCAAGGGGCGGATCACGCTTTCGGGCTATGAAGGCTCGGAGTTGCTGGTCGCACGTCTGCTGATCGAGAGCGGCGCCGATGTTGCCTATGTTGGTACGGCCTGCGCGGCGTCGCGCTGGAATGCGGCTGACAAGGAATGGCTGGAAGCGCGCGGCGTGGCGGTGAAATTCCGCGCATCACTGAGTGATGATCTGGCCGCGGCAGACGGGCTGGACCCTGATCTGGTCATTGGCACTACACCTGTCGTGCAGCATGCCAAGCAACGCGGCACACCGTCGTTGTATTTCACCAATCTGATTTCCGCGCGTCCCCTGATGGGGCCAGCCGGGGCCGGGTCTTTGGGCGAAGTGGTTAATGCCGCCATCGCGGGCAAAGAGCGTATGGACAAGATGCGCGACTTCTTCGAGGGCGTGGGCGAAGGTGATACCGCTGGCATCTGGGAAGGCAGCCCAAATCTGCGCCCCGATTTCCGCGCGCAACACCAGAAGAAGCTCGACAAGGCTGCACGCGCCGCCAAAGCGCAGGAGATGATCTGATGCTTGTACAAGATCATGATCGCGCCGGGGGCTATTGGGGGGCAGTTTATGCTTTCTGCGCCGTCAAGGGGCTGCAAGTTGTGATTGATGGCCCTGTAGGCTGCGAGAACCTGCCGGTGACCTCCGTGCTGCATTATACCGATGCCCTGCCACCGCATGAATTGCCGATTGTGGTAACGGGTCTGGGCGAAGACGAGATGTCTTCGGGCACCGAGGAATCGATGGCCCGCGCATGGAAGGTGCTGGATCCGGCGCTTCCTGCCGTGGTTGTGACAGGTTCGATCGCGGAGATGATCGGCGGCGGTGTGACCCCGCAAGGCACCAGTATACAGCGGTTTCTGCCGCGCACGATTGATGAGGACCAGTGGCAGGCCGCTGACCGCGCGATGACCTGGATCTTCACCGAATTCGGCATGACCAAGGGGCGAATGCCACCTGAGAAGAAGCGTGAAGAGGGTTCAAAGCCACGCGTCAACATCCTTGGGCCAATGTATGGCACATTCAATATGCCGTCTGATCTGGCCGAAATCCGGCGTCTGGTTGAAGGGATCGGTGCAGAGGTCAATATGGTCATGCCGCTGGGCGCCCATCTGGCCGAAATGCGCAACCTTGTGAATGCGGACGCGAATATCGTGATGTATCGCGAGTTCGGGCGCGGGTTGGCCGAGGTGCTTGGCAAGCCCTACTTGCAGGCACCCATCGGGATGGACAGCACGACGAAATTCCTGCGTCGCCTTGGGGAAATGCTGGGGCTGGACCCTGAACCGTTCATCACCCGCGAAAAGCATTCGACGCTCAAGCCAATGTGGGATCTGTGGCGTTCGGTCACGCAGGATTTCTATGCAACGGCCAGCTTTGCCGTCGTGGCCAATGAAACCTATGCGCGTGGTCTTCGCAATTTCCTGGAAAATGATCTGGGTATGCCTTGTGCCTTTGCGGTGGCGCGCACACGTGGCCAGAAAACGGATAATGATCGCGTGCGCGCACTGATGGCCGAGAAACGGCCGCTGATCGTGTTCGGTTCGATCAATGAGAAAATGTATCTTGCTGAACTGAAGGCCGGGCATGGGCCAGCGCCAGCCTTTATTCCAGCCAGCTTTCCGGGCGCAGCCATCCGGCGGCATACCGGCACCCCGATGATGGGCTATGCAGGCGCGACCTATGTGCTGCAAGAGGTGTGCAACGGCCTGTTTGATGCGCTGTTCCACATCTTGCCGCTGGGCAGTGCGATGGATGCTGCCGAAGCGACGCCTGCAACGCTGAAACGAGACTTGCCCTGGTCCGCCGAGGCCAAGGCAGAGCTGGACCGCATCGTGGCCCAGCACCCCATTCTGACCCGAATTTCTGCTGCGCGTACGATGCGCGATGCGGTTGAGAAGGCCGCGCTCGAACGTGGAGCAGATGAAGTTGACACAGATCTGGTTGTGGCTTTGCGGCCCAACCTGACACGCGCCTGATATAAAGGAGGACGCAACATGGCTGACTATACTGTCAATGCCCCCCGCCCCCGCGCTGAACGCGCTCGGGACTGGGAATACAAGCTTTACTTCAGTGTGATTTTCATTCTCGCCCTGGCGACAGGTTTGATCACCTGGGCTTGGCGTGTGGCAACGACCGGGAAACTGCCAGCGCTTGGTCCGATTGGTCGTGCGTTGAATGATGCGAATGTCATCGCACCGATTATTTTCCGCAGCTGACACAGCTTGCGTGAAGAAAGATTCCCGTAGGCAAGGGTCTGCGGGTGCGGGGGTCCTGCTATAACAGGCATGGCTTCCAACCCGGCCGCAGGGTGTGCGGCACAGTCTTATGATCCGGAGGATACTATGGCTGAAAACACTGATCTGTCTTTCACAGGTCTTACTGACGAGCAGGCCCAGGAACTGCACTCAGTCTACATGAGCGGTCTTACGCTTTTCGTAGGCGTTGCAGTGGTGGCGCATATTGCCACCTACATCTGGCGTCCTTGGTTCTGAGGAAGGAAAAGAAATGTCAAAATTCTACAAAATCTGGCTGATTTTCGACCCGCGCCGCGTCTTCGTGGCACAGGGCGTCTTCCTCTTCTTGCTCGCAGCAATGATTCACCTGGTGGTGCTGTCGAACGGCATCAACTGGTTTGCTGCTGCAGCAGCTCGCGCAGCAGGAAGCTGAGCCAGCGCGAGGAACGGAACTGTCGCGGGCGGTGGGCGATCCGTGTATCGCCCGCGACGATCTTCAAAAGGGAATTTCCCGACGCGGCCAGCCCGAATTTGGGTGTGACCGCCTGAGAGTGGAGAGGGAAGCATGGCACTGCTCAGCTTCGAACGAAAATACCGCGTGCCAGGAGGCACGCTGGTCGGCGGGAATCTGTTCGACTTTTGGGTTGGGCCGTTTTACGTCGGCTTCTTCGGGGTCACGACGATTTTCTTCGCCGTCCTCGGAACCCTACTGATTTTCTGGGGGGCGGTGCTGCAAGGCACATGGAACCCCTGGTTGATTTCAATCAATCCCCCACCCCTGTCTTACGGGTTGGGTCCGGCACCGCTGCTTGAAGGCGGGCTTTGGCAAATCGTGACCATTTGTGCAATCGGGGCTTTTGTATCCTGGATGCTGCGCGAGGTCGAAATCTGCCGCAAGCTTGGTATGGGCTATCATGTGCCCTTTGCCTTTGGCGTGGCTATTTTTGCCTATCTTACACTGGTTGTCTTTCGTCCCATCCTGATGGGTGCATGGGGACATGCGTTCCCCTATGGCATCTGGACGCACCTCGATTGGGTGTCCAATGTGGGCTACACCTACGGCAACTTCCACTATAACCCGGCGCATATGATCGCGGTGACCTTCTTCTTCACCACGACGCTGGCGCTGGCACTGCATGGCGCGCTGGTTCTGTCAGCGGCCAACCCTGCCAAGAAGGGCGACACGATGAAAACGCCCGACCACGAGGACACGTTCTTCCGTGATCTGATCGGGTATTCCGTCGGCACTCTGGGCATTCACCGTCTGGGTCTGTTGCTTGCGCTGAATGCCGGGTTCTGGTCTGCGGTCTGTATCGTGATCTCGGGTACCATCTGGTTTGACCAGTGGGTCTTCTGGTGGGATTGGTGGCTTGATCTGCCCTGGTGGCGCGATGTCGCAGGAGGCGTCAATGGTTGAGTATCAGAATATCTTTACCCAGGTGCAGGTACGCGCCGCCCCTGAAATGGGACTGGTCGAAGGCGTAGAGCTGGGAAACCGCACCAAATCGGCTGGCTTCTCGTCCTTGCTTGGCTGGTTCGGCAACGCACAATTGGGTCCGATCTATCTGGGCACCATGGGTGTGATCAGCCTTGCTGCAGGAACCATCTGGTTCGTGATGGTGGGCATGTGGTTCTGGGATCAGGCGGGCTACAACCCGGCTGTGTTCCTGCGCGATCTGTTCTGGCTGTCGCTTGACCCACCAGCGCCTGAATATGGCCTGAGCATGCCGCCGATGCGCGAAGGGGGCTATTACCTGATAGCTTCGTTCTTCCTGCTGATTTCGGTCATGGCTTGGTGGGTGCGCACCTATCTGCGCGCCGAGGCGTTGGGTATGGGCAAACATGTGGCATGGGCCTTCGCGTCTGCCATCTGGTTGTTCCTTGTCCTGGGCCTGTTCCGTCCCATTCTGATGGGGTCGTGGTCGGAAGCGGTGCCCTATGGCATCTTCACCCACCTCGACTGGACCAACCTGTTCAGCCTGCGTTACGGAAACCTGTTCTACAATCCGTTCCACGCACTCTCGATTGCTTTCCTGTATGGTTCGGCGCTGCTGTTTGCCATGCACGGGGCGACCATTCTTGCTGTCTCTCGTTTCGGCGGGGATCGCGAGTTGGAACAGATCGTGGATCGTGGCACGGCATCTGAACGCGCTGCCTTGTTCTGGCGCTGGACGATGGGCTTCAATGCCACGATGGAAGGGATCCACCGTTGGGCGTGGTGGTTTGCGGTTCTTGTGACGCTGACTGGCGGTATCGGGATCCTGCTGACCGGTACGGTTGTCGACAACTGGGCTGTCTGGGCCGAGGAACGCGGCTTCCGTCCTACCTATGACTAAGGAGCACTGACATGGTTGAACACGACTATATCCAGGAGACACCCACCGCGCGGTTGCGCAACTGGGTTATGTCCGAGATGTTGCGCGGTGCAGGATATGCAGCCTTGTTGCTGCTTGTCATCGGGGTGAGCTACGGCATCATCTGGGGTGTTGGGCAACTTTTGCCCAGCGAGAGCAAAAACGCCCCACCGCCCATGCCTTACAGTGCGCTACATGCGCCGCTGGTTACGGCAAAAGCTTGAACGAACTGGGGCAGGCCTGCCTAGGCTGGCCTGCCCCCACCAAGGTTTGGACCACATAGCCGGTCCGAACGCGGGCTCGTGACGCCCGGTTCCCTTTCCTGTTGGCGACAGGAAACTGGTGCCGTGTGGGGCAGCCCCACGGCACCTTTTTTCAGATAATACAGAAAAAACGAAAGGGAACCCCATGACATCGACACCGCATCTGGATCGTGTTGCAGGCCCCGCCGATCTGCGCGATTTTACCGATGATGAACTGGCGATCCTTGCGCAGGAATTGCGCAACGAGACAATCGAGACGGTCAGCCGCACGGGCGGGCATCTGGGGTCTTCGTTGGGTGTGGTGGAACTGACGGTCGCTTTGCATGCCGTATTTCGGACTCCCTTTGACAAGCTGATCTGGGATGTGTCGCATCAGTGCTACCCGCACAAGATCCTGACAGGGCGCCGCCATCAGATGGGCAGTTTGCGCCAGAAAGACGGTTTGTCCGGCTTCACAAAGCGCACCGAGTCGGTTTTTGACCCTTTTGGCGCGGCGCATAGCTCGACCAGCATTTCCGCCGCCCTCGGATTCACCATCGGGCGCGATATGGGCCAGCCCACAGGCGATGCGATTGCGGTTATCGGCGATGGGTCGATCACGGCCGGCATGGCCTATGAGGCGCTGAACAATGCAGGCAGCGAGGGCCGCCGATTGTTTGTGATCCTCAATGATAACGACATGTCCATCGCCCCGCCTGTCGGGGCCATGAACGGGTACTTGAACCGGCTGAACATGCCCCACGCATCGCTAAGCGAGATTGCACAGGGCTTCATGGCGGCCTTGCCTGCTAGTTTGCGCGAACAGGCGCAACGTGCTCGGCAACTTGTGACTGGCGCCCCGCCCGATGCGACGATGTTCGAACATCTGGGCTTTACCTATATCGGCCCGATTGATGGCCATTCCATGCCGGACCTGCTGGCGACCTTGCGCATTGCCCATGCCCGCGCCGAAGGGCCTGTGCTGATTCACGTCCGCACAGTCAAAGGCAAGGGCTACGCCCCTGCAGAGGCCGCCGATTGCAAATATCACGGCGTGTCAAAATTCGACGTGGCCTCGGGCGCGCAGTCAAAGGGCAGGGCCAATGCACCCAGCTACACCTCGGTTTTTGGCAAGGCGCTGACGGATGAGGCGTCGCGCGATCCGACGGTGGTGGCCGTAACCGCCGCTATGCCGAATGGCACCGGGCTTGATATTATGGGCAAGCGTTTTCCGCGACGCGTGTTCGATGTGGGCATCGCCGAACAGCACGCGGTGACATTCGCCGCTGGCATGGCCGCAAGCGGGCTGAAGCCGTTCTGCGCGATTTATTCGACCTTCTTGCAGCGCGGCTATGACCAGATTGTGCATGATGTGGCCTTACAGAAACTCCCCGTTCGATTTGCAATTGACCGCGCGGGCCTTGTGGGCGCGGATGGTGCGACCCATGCCGGCAGTTTCGATATCGCCTTCATGGCAAACCTGCCCGACATGGTGGTGATGGCGGCTGGCGATGAGGCGGAGTTGGTGCATATGGTGGCAACTGCAACCGCCTTTGACGAAGGCCCGATTGCCTTTCGTTACCCACGCGGCGAAGGGGCGGGGGTTGACCTGCCCGTACGCGGAGAGGTTCTGGAAATAGGCCGTGGTCGCGTGCTGAAGGAAGGGACCAAGCTGGCCTTCCTGTCCTTTGGTGCACATCTGCCAGAGGTCATGCTGGCGGTCGAAGCGCTTGAGGCGCGTGGCATCAGTTGCACTGTTGCGGATGCGCGCTTTGCCAAACCCCTCGATCACGGTCTGATCACGCAGTTGGCCAGCCATCATCAGGCGCTGATCACAGTTGAACAGGGTGCCGAAGGCGGGTTCGGGGCGCAGGTCTTGCATTACATGGCCAATAACGGGCTGCTTGAACGCGGTCTTGCCGTGCGCACAATGACCTTGCCGGATCGCTTTATCGAGCAGGGCAGCCCGGCCGAGATGTATCGCGATGCGTGCCTGACCGCTGATGATATAGCGCGCAGGGCGCTTCAGGCGCTGGGTGTCGAGACGCTTGCCCGTGGACAGATCAGGGCTAATGTTATCTAGATTAGGAACTTCTGAAACTCATCTTTTGTCAACCTGAAGGAGCTTGCAGAATGCCGAATTCAGAAATCAAGAACGCACCGCCCTTGTATGGATGGACCATAGCTATCGCCGCCGGGGCTGTGGCGACTGGCGTATCATTTCTTGCTGTCGGCATAGAGGGCAACGGCTCTGTCGGGATCGGGGCTGTTATCGCGCTGGTGGTTGGGGTGATCTTCACCATCGCAGAAACGCCGCCCAGCAAAAAACCCGTTCAGCCGACCAAGCAGGTTACGGCCAAGACCGCCGCCGCCGCGCCCACCGCGCCTGCGCCTGCGGCAAGCCCTGCCGCACCTGCCGCTGCGCCAGTCGCGTCCGCGTCAACTTCTGAGGTGGACGAGCAGACAGGCGTGCAACCGCAAGCGCTGGATGCGCCTGTTGGGCAAGCTGACGATCTCAAGAAGATTACAGGTGTTGGTCCAGTGCTGGAAGGCAAGCTGAACGATCTGGGGATCTATCATTTCTGGCAGATTGCGAAATGGAATGAAGAAGAGATCGCTTGGGTTGACGGTTTCCTGAACTTCAAGGGCCGGATTCAGCGCGACGAATGGATTGCCCAGGCCAGCAAGTTGGCAGCCGACAGCCCCGCGAAGCCCCCCGCCTGAGCTATGTTGCTTGAAGATGGTGCTGGCCCCGGTTTGATCGCCGGGAACGGCCAGACGTGGCGCTGTATCTGCGACAGCGTGATGGGCGGCGTCAGCACCGCAAGCCTTGAGCGTGAGGTGCTGGACGGTGTCAGCGCCCTGTGTCTTCGTGGTGATGTCAGTCTGCAAAATAACGGTGGCTTTGTTCAGATGTCACTGGACCTTGCCCCGCCAAGGGCGGTGCTGGATGCGTCTGAATATTCGGGCCTGTCGCTACTCGTGCGCGGCAATTCCGAACGCTACAATATTCACCTTCGCAGCCATGACATGACCCGAGTGTGGCAATCTTGGCGCGCAGAGTTTCGCGCGCCCGGTGAATGGACACACCTGTATATTCCCTTTTCCAGTTTCCACCCGCACAGAACGGATTTGCCGGTCAATCCCGCCCGGCTAAGTCGGGTTGGTCTGGTTGCCATCGGACGCGAAATGCGTGCCGATCTGGCATTGGCGCGGCTGGAATTTGCCACTGCAAGTCAGGCTGCACTCGCATCTCTC
The DNA here is from genome assembly GCF_004366635.1 of Roseinatronobacter bogoriensis DSM 18756. Classification (GTDB taxonomy): domain Bacteria; phylum Pseudomonadota; class Alphaproteobacteria; order Rhodobacterales; family Rhodobacteraceae; genus Roseinatronobacter; species Roseinatronobacter bogoriensis. The sequence continues at coordinate 268,242 of NZ_SORN01000003.1, forward strand.
AGGGGCGCGACGGAAGCGTGACCATCCGCGCGCTACACCCGCGCGCAATCAACCTGTCATCGCAGCGCCGTGGTTCCAGATCATGGGTCAGGCACAGCCTGAGTTCCTGCGCCATGCCCGCGCGACAGGTCAGCGCGACCATATCACGCCCGATCCGTGGGTTTGCCGCGCGAAATTCGGCCAGCACCCTGTCGGGGGCTATCTGCCGGGGCTGGCCCTCTGCATTCAGGCTTTGCGGAAACTCCAGCCCTTTGAACGCCGCGCGGGTTTGCACGAAATACCCATCTGCATCCCATCCAGAACAACTTCCATGCTTTGCCCACTGGTGACGCGCCAGCCCGACAGACCCCATGATATCCATCATGCCCTGAAGCGCTGCGCGCGTTGGGTAAGGGTGGTCCGTGTCGCAAAATTCGGGCCATGTGCCACCGTCATGCTGCGGCCAAAGGCCGTGCACCAGCCACCCCGCGCCAGACCCATCCTGACAGCGCGCATCGCCCCGCGCTGCCCCTTCCACAGCGCACCAGCTTGGTGTCCAACTCAGCGCGAGGACCAGATAGCCGTCTGATCCCGGCCGCTCTTCGCGCATCTCCAGCCAAATCCAGCCCAAGAAAGCCAGAATTGCCAGTGCCGCAAGCGTGATTCTACGCATTTCTTCTTTCCCTCGTGCCATTCACTCGCTATAAGGCGATCATTCCAGAAATCGTGGAAACGCAGGTCCGCCCTGCAGCCGAAGTTCCGGCGCCCGATGAAGCATGCGCATTGCCCGCGCTCGTATGACAGGAGTTGATGTCATGTCAAAACCATTGATGCCCAAGGCGACCGCTGTCTGGCTGGTCGATAACACGACGCTCAGCTTCAAGCAGATTGCAGATTTCTGCGGCCTGCATGAATTGGAAGTGCAGGGCATTGCCGATGGCGATGTCGCAGGCGGTGTAAAGGGCTTTGACCCTGTCGCCAACAACCAGCTTGACCCGATCGAGATCGAGCGCGGTGAAAAAGACCCGCGCTACGCGCTCAAGCTGAAATACAACCCTGCTGCGCAGGGCGAAGAAAAGCGCCGTGGCCCGCGCTACACACCGCTGTCCAAACGGCAGGACCGCCCCGCCTCTATCCTGTGGTTGGTCAAGTTTCACCCGGAACTGGCCGATGCGCAGATTCGTCGTCTGGTTGGCACGACCAATTCCACGATCGATGCGATCCGCGAACGCACCCATTGGAATATTGCCAATTTGCAACCTATCGACCCGGTCGCTTTGGGCCTGTGCCGCCAGTCCGAACTGGACAAGGAAGTTCAGAAAGCTGCCGCCAAGCGCGCCGCCGAAGGTGGCGTCATGAGCGACGAGGAACGCCGCAAGCTTGTCTCGACCGAGCAATCCCTTGAAGACGATGCAGAGCCGAAAATGCCTGCCGGTATTGCCGGGCTGGAGAATTTCTCGATCAGTGACATGAATGCAGAGCCAGAGAGCACCAGCACCGCCGCCGATTACAGCGATGCGGACAGTTTCTTCAATCTTCCCGACGACGATGAAGAAGATGAAGACGAAGACAACAACACCGATATGCGTAACCGCTAGGTGAGCTTGGCGTTGTGACAGGTCAGGCAAGCGGCTTTTCATGGCTGAAATTTTCGGCTAGGCCGCTGCCTGACTGTTGTGCTGGCGAATTCGGGGAAAAGACATGAAATTCACGCTGTCCTGGCTCAAGGATCATCTGGAAACCGACGCGACACTGGACCAGATCACAGACGCACTGACTGACCTTGGGCTGGAGGTCGAAGAGGTGATCGACCCCGCGCAAAGCCTTGGTGCCTTTCGGATTGCCCGCGTGATCGAGGCCGTGCAGCACCCCGATGCCGACAGGCTGCGCCTGTGCCGCGTGGAAACATGGCCCACTGGCCCCGATGGGCCGTCCGAAGAGGTGCAGGTCGTTTGCGGCTCGCCCAATGCCCGCACTGGTATGCGCGGTGTGTTTGCCCCTGTGGGCACGCATGTGCCCGGCACAGGGGTGGACCTGAAACCCGGCGTCATTCGCGGTCAGGCCAGTAACGGGATGCTGTGTTCCGAGCGTGAATTGATGCTTTCAGACGCCCATGACGGCATTATCGACCTGCCCGATGATGCCCCCCTTGGCGCGCGTTTCATTGACTATGCGGGCCTGAATGACCCGGTCATTGACATTGCCATCACCCCGAATCGCCCGGATGCGCTGGGCGTGCGCGGGATTGCGCGCGATCTTGCCGCGCGCGGCATTGGAACGTTGAAAGCGCAATCGATTGAACCGGTTGAAGGCCGTTTTGCCAGCCCTGTTTCGGTGCAGATTGCGCCTGAGTTGAAGGACAAAGGCTGCCCGCTATTTGCTGGCCGCGTCATTCGCGGGGTCAAAAACGGTCCCTCGCCGGATTGGCTGCAAAAGCGCCTGCGCGCTATTGGGCTGCGCCCGATTTCGGCCTTGGTGGACATTACCAACTTCTTCACATTCGATCAGAACCGCCCTTTGCATGTGTTCGATGCTGACAAGGTTGTAGGTGGGTTGCACATTCACCCGGCCAAGGGCGGCGAAGAGATTCTGGCGCTGGATGACAAGACTTACAGGCTTGAACCCGGTCACATGGTCATTTCAGACGAGTCCGGTATTGAAAGCATTGCCGGAATCATGGGGGGTGAGCATTCGGGCTGTACAGAGGAAACAGTCAATGTGTTCCTCGAATCGGCCTATTGGGACCCGATCACCATTGCGGCCACAGGTCGTGCGCTGAAAATCAATTCTGATGCGCGCTATCGGTTTGAACGCGGGGTTGACCCGGCCTTCACGCTGGACGGGCTAGAAATGGCGACCCGCATGGTGCTGGACCTGTGTGGTGGAGAGGCGTCCGAGGTTGTGGCAGACGGGGCTGTTCCTGACACAACGCGCAGCTATCGGTTTGACCCGACACGCGTGCATTCGCTGGTTGGCATGGACATCCCCGAGGGCGAGCAGCGCGACACGCTTGCCGCGCTGGGTTTCGCGCTGAGCGGCGATCAGGCCAGCCCGCCATCCTGGCGGCCCGATATTCTGGGCGCGGCTGATCTGATCGAAGAGATTGCGCGCGTCGCATCGCTCAGCAAGTTACAGGGAAAGCCGCTGCCGCGCCCGCAGGCCGGTGTTGCGCGCCCGATCCTGACACCGATGCAGTTGCGCGAACGCGCAGCGCGGCGTGTTCTGGCAGGGCAGGGCTATAATGAATGCGTCAGCTACAGTTTCATTGATGCCGCATCCGCAAGCGCCTTCGGCGGCGGGGCCGATGCTGTCCGGCTGGAAAATCCGATCTCGTCCGAGATGACCCATATGCGCCCTGATCTTTTGCCTGGGCTGTTACAAGCCGCAGCGCGCAATCAGGCGCGGGGCGCATCGGACCTTGCCCTGTTCGAGGTTGGCCCCGTTTTCAGTGGCGGCGAACCGGGCGAGCAGCATATCCAGGCGGCCGGTATTCTGGTCGGCGCGACCGCCCCGCGCGATCCGTTTGGCAGCCGCCGGTCCGTCGATCTGTATGACGCCAAGGCCGATGCCGAAGCGGTGCTGTCCGCTATCGGCGCCCCTGCAAAGTTCCAGATTCACCGCAAGCTGCCCAGCTGGTTCCATCCGGGGCGGGCTGGCGTTATCAGCCTTGGGCCGAAATTGCCGCTTGCTGTATTCGGAGAGTTGCATCCAAAGGTGATCAAGGCGTTTGATCTGAAGGGGCCGGTTGTCGGGTTCACCGTTTATGTCGAGAATCCGCCTTTGCCCAAGGCGCGCAAGACCACACGCCAATCGCTGAGTATCAGCACCCTGCAACCGGTAGAGCGCGACTACGCCTTTGTTCTTGATGCGCAGGTAGAGGCGTTGAATGTGGTGAATGCGGCTGCTGGTGCCGACAAGTCGCTGATTGCCGGCGTGCAGGTGTTTGACGAATTCTCCGGCCCCAAAGCCGAGGCGCAGTTTGGGCAAGGCCGCAAGTCGCTTGCAATCTCGGTCCGTTTACAGCCGGTGGAGCGCACCTTGACGGATGAGGATATCGAGAGCATCAGCCGCAAGATCATTGAGAAAGTCGAAAAAGCGACAGGCGGGACATTGCGCGGGTAACGTGCTGGACTGATCCGGGTCCTTCGCGCGCAGATGCCCGCTGGCGCGTCAGATACTGCGTTTGAAGGTCGGATTATCCGGGCTGTCTGCGTCTTTCATGCTTTGAAGTGTCTTGTAAGACGTGTTTTCGGTCGGGCGATCCGGTGCCTCGGGTTGGTCCCCTTGTGGCGTTGGTTCAGCATCTGGCAAGATGTCATCTTCAACGGGCGGATCACCTATCGTTTCACGTATATGCTCTAGCAAGGATACCTGAAACGCCGGCGATGGCCCGACAAGTCGGCTGCGCTTGTCTTCCAGAATCGCGCGTCTCAGGCGCGCCAGATCGTCGCTTTCACTTGATGCCTGCGCTTGCTGGACCGCTGAAGTGGTTATGGTACGCGCCACTTCCGCCACCGGTTTTGACGCGGTTGAGGGTGCTTGTGCCAGCGTATCGCGCGCGGGGGCGGGTGCCTGGGTCATGCCGGGCACTATCGGGGGTGTTGACATTCTTGCCTCCGGTCCTTGCAAGAAACTGAAACTGCTTTGCAAGGAAGTATCACCCATCAGGCTTAGCAACTTCCTAATGCGCCATCAGAAAATACGGAAAATTTTATCTTTCTTTCAATGAAAAGGCCCGCAGCGAACTGCGGGCCGATTCAGGCGCAAACTTGACCACCTATCGCAGGACAGAACGTCCGGCATAGACCGCCGTTTCGCCCAGCGCCTCTTCGATACGGATAAGCTGGTTGTATTTTGCAAGCCGGTCAGAGCGCGCCAATGACCCTGTTTTGATTTGCCCGCAATTCGTGGCCACGGCCAGATCCGCGATGGTGGCATCCTCCGTCTCGCCCGAACGGTGGGACATCACGCAGCTCATCCGCGCGCGGTGTGCCATGTCAACGGCTGCCAATGTTTCGGTCAATGTGCCGATCTGGTTGACCTTGACCAGCAACGAATTTCCGCAGCCCTTCTCGATGCCATCAGCCAGTCGTGTCGGGTTGGTGACAAACAGGTCATCGCCCACAAGCTGCACCTTGTCGCCCATCAGCGTGGTGAGTTTGGCCCAGCCGTCCCAATCATCTTCGGCCATGCCATCCTCGATCGAGATGATCGGGTAATCCTTGACCAGCCCCATCAGATAAGATGCATTCTCGTCGCGGGTCATGACTGCGCCTTCGCCTGTCATGTGGTACTTTCCGTCGCGGAAATACTCTGTTGCGGCGCAATCCAGCGCAAGGAAAATGTCTTCGCCCGGCTTATAGCCCGCTTTCTCGATAGATTTCAGTATGAAATCCAGGGCCTCTCGTGCGCTGGACAGGTTTGGCGCAAAACCACCCTCGTCACCGATCCCGGTGGACAGACCTGCATCCGAAAGTTCCTTTTTCAGGGTATGAAACACTTCTGCACCCATGCGCACCGCTTCGCGGATGTTGGGTGCGGCGACCGGCATGATCATGAATTCCTGAATGTCGATGGGGTTGTCGGCATGTTCGCCCCCATTGATGATATTCATCATCGGCACTGGCAAGGTGCGCGCCGAAGTGCCGCCGACATAGCGAAACAGATGTTGGCCAGTGTAATCGGCGGCCGCCTTGGCCACCGCCATCGATACACCAAGAATGGCATTCGCGCCGATCCGCCCCTTATTGGCTGTGCCGTCCAGTTCGATCATGGTGGCGTCAATTCCGACCTGTTCGGTTGCGTCAAAGCCGACCAGAGCCTCTGCCAATTCGCCATTCACGGCGGCTACCGCATCCAGAACGCCTTTGCCCATGTAGCGGGATTTGTCGCCATCGCGCCGTTCCACGGCTTCATGTGCGCCAGTTGACGCGCCAGAGGGGACGGCTGCGCGCCCCAGCGTGCCATCTTCAAGGATAACATCCACCTCGATGGTTGGGTTGCCCCGGCTGTCCAGAATCTCGCGGCCAATAATGTCGATAATCGTGCTCATGGGGTGCCCCTGCTGGCTGAAATGACGGTTGCGCTTTCTATAGCCGCAGTTGAGTACGGTTTCCAGTGTTCGCCGCCGGACGGATCAGACTGAATGATATGCCCGAGGCGTTGCGGGGGGCGATAACTGTGCCGCGCCGCGCATTTGCGTGTGAGTGAGAACCCTGCGAAGCTGATCCTTGCCGCGTATGTCCGGACCTTGTGTCGAATGCGGGACACTAGGCCACTTTCGTTTCGCGCCACAGCGTGAACATGCCTGCCGCCACAATAATGCCCGCGCCAAGCAGCGTCAGCATGTCAGGCCTTTCGCCAAAGACCAGCACCGCAACGATCAAGGCAAACAGCATGCGCGTATAGCGAAAGGGGGTTACAAATGACAACTCGCCCACGCGCATGGACGCAACCAGCGCGTAATAGGCCAGAACCCCAACCCCCAAAGCCGCAACCAGACCCGTGAATTGTAATGCGCTGGGCAGGATGGCGGGTGTATCCATCGTCACCATCAGGAAAACGCCCGCCGGAATAATCATGGCAAAGGCCCAGCTTGAGATCTGATAGCTTGAGACAGTCCGCGGAATCACGCGGGTTGCAAGGTCGCGCCCCGCCAGTCCGATAACCCCGATCACCGCAAAGAGCGACGCCGGTTCAAACCCCGCCATGCCCGGCCGGACGATCAGCATGACCCCGAAAAACCCGATGCCAATGGCAGTCCAGCGCCGCCATCCGACCTTTTCGCCCAGAAACAAGACAGCGCCAAGCGTGACCACAAGCGGGGCTGCCTGAAGGATGGCCGATGCTGTTGCCAATGAGGCCAGCACGAAGCCCAGCACGAAGCCCACTGTGCCGATCAGTTCGGCCGTGTTGCGCAATAGAAGCGCTGGTGTTAGCAAGGCCGGTGACAGCAGTTGCTGTCCTTTGCGATGGGCGATGACCCCAAATGCCAGCGCCCCGCCGATTCCCAGAAAGACCAGAATTTGACCGACGGGGAGTGTGTCGGCCAGCAGTTTTATAAACATATCCTCCAAAGCGAAACCGGCCATGGCCAGCGCCATCAGGACCGCACCGCGCAGATTGTCGGACATGGACTCTTCCTTCACAGGTTAACTAAGCGAGCGCTACTCTGAAATTCCGGCATTGGGAAGCAAAAAAAAACGTGCCCGGTCCGGGCACGTTTTGACGTCAGCTTGGTGAAGCTATCAGTCCTTCTTAGCGGCTTTCTTGACAGGTGCCCAAAGCTGCTTGTTGGTCAGATACAGCAGCGCTGCAAGAACCGACAAGAAGATCACACCTACAAAACCCGCATGCTTACGCTCGACCAGTTTTGGTTCTGCTGTCCATGTCAGGAAAGCGGCAACATCAAGTGCCATCTGTTCTTCGGTGGCTTCTGTGCCATCTTCATAGAACACCATGTCGTCGAACAGGACAGGCGCCATCGACACCCAGTCGCCATAGGCACGGTTGTAGTAGAACATGGAGCCGGCCTGAAAGTCTTCCTCGCCTGTATAGCCCAGCAGGAAAGAAGCGATATATTCCGGCCCGCCGATGCCTTTCATCAGCTGGTTGATGCCCAGACCATAGGGGCCGCTGAAGCCAGCACGCGCCTTGGTCATCAGGCTCAGGTCAGGAGCACCCTCGAATTGTGATTCGGGGAAGTGATCTGGCCCTGTTGCCGGACGCCAGTCGCGCAGTTCTTCGTCCCAGACTTCATACATGTCCGCGAAGGCACGCATCTGGTCTTCGGGCAGTTCCGGCCCGTTGCGGTCTGAAAGTGTGCGGAAGGCCACATATTCCAGACCGTGACAAGATGCGCAGACCTCGTGAAAGACTTGCAATCCGCGCTGCAACTGGTTGCGATCGTAAGTGCCGGTCAGCCCCTGAAAGGAGAAGTCGAAGTTGGTGACTTCGCCTTTCACCTTGCTAGCGTCGGCCATATCGGCTGGCAGGGCCAGCACGAGGGCAGACAGGGCGGCAACGGCAAGGTTCCTCAGTTTCATGTGTCTAATCCTTTCGGTATGCCGTTACTCTGCAGGGATGGGTTCGGCGTTTGGCCCCTTGGGGTCATTGTCCGACTTGGATTTCAGGCTTGCCTTGAAGTCTTCCTCAATGCTGGCAGGCTCTGGCAACGGTTTTTCCAGAACACCCAGCAATGGCAGGATCACAAGGAAATATGCAAACCAGTAGGTCGTGCCGATCAGAGAGATGGTTGTGTAAATCCCCTCAGCGGGCATGGCCCCGGCCCATGTCAGAACCACGAAGTTCACGATGAACAACCAGAACCACCATTTGAACATCGGACGATACCGGCCCGAGCGCACCGACGAGGTGTCAAGCCAAGGCAGCAGGGCCCAGACGAAGATCGAGGCGAACATTGCCAGAACCCCGAAGAAGGTCGCGTCAATGATCCCGAAGCTCAGCCAGTTTACCGCGATCACGACCCAGACATCCGATGTGAAGGCCCGCAGAATTGCGTAGAAGGGCAGGAAGTACCATTCCGGCACGATTTCCGGCGGCGTGACCAGCGGGTTTGCTTCGATGTAGTTATCGGTGTGGCCCAGGAAGTTTGGCATGAAGCCAACCAGCGCCCAGAAGATCGCCAGAATCACGACCAGCGCAAACAGGTCCTTGATCACAAAATAAGGCCAGAAGGGCAGAGTGTCTTTCTCGGCTTCCTCTTTCGACGTGCGGCGCACTTCAACACCTGTCGGGTTGTTGTTGCCGGTGGTGTGGAAGGCCCAGATATGCACGATGCTCAGGCCCAAGATAACGAAGGGCAGCAGATAGTGCAGCGAGAAGAAGCGGTTCAGTGCTGCATTGTCCACAGCGGGTCCGCCAAGCAACCAGGTCTGAAGCATGTCACCAATACCGGGAATGGCGCCGAACAGACCAGTAATAACTGTTGCACCCCAGAAGGACATCTGACCCCAAGGCAGCACATAGCCCATGAATGCGGTGGCCATCATCGCCAGATAGATCAGCATGCCGATGATCCATGTAATCTCGCGCGGGGCCTTGTAGCTGCCGTAATACATGCCGCGGAACATGTGCAGATAAACTGCGAAGAAGAACAGCATCGACCCGTTCTGGTGCAGATAGCGCAGCATATGCCCGCCATTCACGTTGCGCATGATATGCTCAACGCTGGCAAAGGCATGGTCAACATGCGGGGTGTAATGCATGGCCAGCACAATGCCGGTGACGATCTGCAACACAAGGCAGAACATCAGCACAATGCCCCAGATCCACATCCAGTTCAGGTTCTTGGGGGTCGGCAGCATGATCGTGTCATAGATCAGCCCGACAATAGGAAGCCGACGATGAATGTACTTTTCAGCGTTCGACTTCGGCTCGTAATGATCGTGTGGAATACCAGACATGTATCTTTACCCCCTTAGCCGAGCTGGATTGTTGTGTCGTCGACAAAAGCGGCGACCGGAATATGCATGTTCTCGGGCGCGGGGCCACGACGAATGCGGCCAGCCGTGTCGTAATGGGACCCGTGGCACGGGCAGAACCATGCATCAAAATCGCCAGCCCCATTGCCCAGCGGCACGCAGCCCAGATGGGTGCAGACGCCGGTCATGACCAGCCATTCGCCTTCATCATCCAGGGTGCGGTTTTCGTCAGATGCGTCCGTGCCCGGCTTGTTCGGGTTGCGCGATTCGCGGTCAATGCTGAGTTCCGACACATCAACGGCGCGCGCAGCTTCGATTTCTTCAGCGGTGCGACGACGGACAAAAACAGGCTTGCCCAGGAAATTGACCGTAATCTGACCGCCAGGTTCAAGCCCGCCAACATCGACAAAAATCGACGAAAGTGCCTGAACATCTGCCGAGGGGTTCATCTGGTCGATCAGTGGCCACACTGCGGCGCCTACTGTCACCACACCGGCACCGGCTGTGGCGTAATAGATGAAATCCCTACGGGTGCTGTCGTTGTCATCAGCGTGGGACACGAGCATTCTCCCTCTTCAATGGGTACGGGGCTGCAAAATACGAAATGGCCACGGGAATCCATGACCTCTCAAAGGCGGTATTTAGCGGGGAAAGCCTAGCACGTCTAGCCGCGAAAGCGGGTTAAGGTGTCGCAGGTCTGGTAATTTTGTTTAACGAATCGGCACACAAAGCCCTGTTTCGAGCAGTGTGAGCGCAAACAAGGCCTACCCTGCCGGTGGCTGCGTGGCGCGCATACTCTCGCGCGCGGCAAATCTGGCGTCCCATTGTGCAAGTGCGGGACGTGTGGCGCGCCAGTCGCGTGCCGCATGTCGCAGGTCCAGATACCCCAGCGCGCAGCCCAGCGCGATCTGGCCGATACAGAGCGGCCCTGCCAGATAGGCCATCCAGCGTGCCTCAATCACATCCAGCGCGCGGTCGATCTTGGCCCATTGGCCCTCAACAAATGGGGCAAATCTGATCTCTTCGGGCCTGAGGCGGGTCTCATAGACCATAAGAAGCGCTGCATCCAGTATGCCATCTGCGGTGGCTTCAAGCGTCAGCGTGTCCCAACGCCTTTGTCCCTCGGGGTATAGCCCGGCATTGGCGCGGGCATCCAGATACTGGCAGATGACACGGCTATCATAGAGTGCGGACCCGTCCGCACGTGCCAGTGTTGGCACCTTGCCCAGCGGATTGACCTCTATCGGCGCGCCGCCCGACTCCAGCGGTGTGCCGGACCCGATAACAAGTGCGATCTGGTCAATCAGCCCTGTCTCATGCGCCAGAACCATCACCTTGCGCACATAGGGCGAGGTGTGGCTGCAATACAGTGTCAAACCACTCATACGCGGCGCATCTTCAGCCGACCAAGGGCGGTGGCGTCTATCTCAATTCCCGGCCCGTTAACGCCGAAGCGGATCACGCGGCGGAACCGTGCGGCGCCGTTCAGTTGCTCGCGGTCGCGCGGCCGGTGGGTGGTCAAACCCTCCTCCACCTCATCTAGTATGTCTTCGGTGCGCTGGTTTATATGTCCGGGCTGCATTTGTCGCATAAGGGCATAACCGGCAAAGGCAACAGCGCCGTATTTCGCGGCTGCCACGGCAAGGGGGGCAAGGGGAAGTGCCATTCGTGTCATCCTTGGTTACATACACTTAGCCTAGCAAAACCGGCGCATTTGTCCATTCACGCTTTGCACAGATCAAGACGATCAGTCGGCCAGCGGCTGATTGGGCGCCAGCGCGGCCTGTGGATCAACGGAAATGCGTGACAAAGGCCAGACCAGTGTGATCCGTGCCCCTGTGGCTTTGTGTCCGTCGGGCAAGTCGGGCAGGCTGGCGTCGCTATTGTCAAAAACCAGCCTCGCGCCGCTGCGTTCCAGAAGGGTCTTGGCAATGAACAGGCCCAGCCCCATTCCTTCATAGGCCGCGCGGGTTCTCGGGCGGGTCGCGTCGCGCCGATGCCGGATAAACGGCTCTCCGATATTGCCAAGCACCTGCGCCGAAAACCCCTGCCCGTCATCAATTATACGCACCGCAAGGCGCTGGTCTGTCCAGTCCGCTTGTATCCAGACAGACTCCGTGGCGAAATCGACTGCGTTCTGGATAAGATTGCGCAAGCCGTGAATGATCTCTGGTCGGCGCAGGATGATTGGTTGCTCTGCCGTGCCATTGGGGCCGGGGCTGAATTGAAAATACACCTGCTTGCCCCGGTCCAGATGCGGTTCTGCGGCTTCTGTCAAAACGGCCTCAATGGGTGCGCGGCGCAGATGCGTGTCATCCTTGCCCGCGCGCCCCATAGACCTCAGAATATCGCGGCAGCGGTCTGTCTGTTCCACCAGAATGCGCGCATCTTCTGCAAGATCGGGCTGGTCGCGCAGGGCGCTGGACAGTTCCGAGCTGATTAGCTTGATCGTGGCAAGCGGGGTGCCCAATTCATGCGCGGTCGCGGCCACAACCCCGCCCAGGTCCGTCAACTTCTGTTCACGCGACAATGCCATCTGCACCGCCAGCAAGGCATCGGCCATCGAATTCGCCTCGGCAGCGACGCGATGCGCGTAAAATGCCTGAAACACGATCCCGATAACAATTGCGGCCCAGAACCCGAAGGCAAATATCGGCGGCACGGTATGCACTGTCCCATCCTGAAACCGCAGCGGTTGATAGGTCAGCGCGATCAGCGTCACCAGCGCCACGGCAATCAGCGCCAGCAGCAAGGTCGAACGTGGCTTTAACGCCATTGCAGACACAGCCACCGGGGCAAGGATCAGCAGGCTGAATGGATTGGTAATGCCGCCTGTCAGATATAACAGGCAGACAAGCTGCGCGATATCGAACAGAAAGGTCAGCATCGCTTCTGTGTCGGTAAGCCGCTTGGTCTGCGGAAACAGCAGTATCGACAGCAACACCGATAGCGCCGCCGCCCCCATGACCAGCCACACCAGAGTGGCATTGAAATGCAGCCCGAAATAGAAATGCGCCCCCAAAAGCGCCGCGCCCTGACCGGCCAGGGCCAGCACCCGCACATAGGTCATGGTTCGCAGGCGCACCCAATCGCCCCGATATTCCTGAGAAATTTCGCCGAATGTCGGGCTGGTCATGCAAGCTCCGTTAACAAGGATGCAGCAGGACGCGTTGTCACAGTTCTGCTATACGGGATTGTTAGGACGCGAGGCTTGCTGCATCAAGGGCACATCGCGCGAATAGAGGTGTTCCATGATTCGACTTTACTCGATGCTGGCCGTTGGCTTGATCGCTGCCCTACTGGGGGGGCTGGGGTATATGGTCTATACCGGCCAGAACCAGGCCGAATTCGCGCAATGTCGCGGCACGTCAATCTCAGGCGGGGCGGGGGCCATTGGCGGGCCGTTTGAACTGGTGGATCACACTGGCCGCGTGGTGACCGAGGCTGATTTCGCCGCACAGCCGACCCTGATCTATTTCGGCTATACATTCTGCCCCGATGTCTGCCCGCTGGATACGGCGCGCAACGCACAGGCCGTCGATATCCTTGCAGAAAATGGGTATGAGGTAACGCCGGTCTTCGTGTCTGTGGATCATCTGCGCGACACGCAAGAGGCGCTGGCTGAGTTTGTTCGCTTCATGCACCCTGAAATGATTGGCCTGACTGGCAGCGAGGCGCAAATCAGGGCCGCTGCACAGGCGTACCGCGTTTATTTCGCCATACAGGAAACCGATGACGACTTCTTTTTGATCGATCATTCGACATTCAGCTACTTTCTGTTGCCCGGTCATGGCTTTGTCGATGTCATTCGCCGCGACCAGACGCCAGAACAAGTGGCAGATGTGTTGGCATGTTACATCGAAAACGCCTGAGCCATCCTTCAAATTGACCTTTGTGCCAGACCGCTCTACCTAGCAGTAATGAAAGTGAGAGCGCCTATGGATATGAACACCCCCCTCGATCTCGGCCCCGACCCGTCGCTTTTGCTGGTCGATGATGATGAGGTCTTTCTCAAACGCCTCGCACGCGCATTGCAAAACCGCGGATTTTCTGTGGAAACGGCGGGAAGTGTTGTGGCTGGTAAAGCTATCGCACGCGCGCGCCCCCCTGCTTATGCGGTGATCGACCTTCGGCTGGAGGATGGGAACGGGCTGGATGTGGTCGAAACACTGCGCACCGCGCGCCAGGATGCGCGGATCGTGGTTCTGACCGGCTATGGTGCGATTGCCACGGCTGTCGCCGCTGTCAAGATCGGGGCGACTGACTATCTGTCCAAGCCCGCAGATGCCAATGAGGTCGTGCGCGCCCTGCTGCTGCAAGGTGATGATCCCCTGCCAGAGCCGCCCGAAAACCCGATGTCGGCAGATCGTGTCCGATGGGAGCATATTCAGCGCGTCTATGAACAATGTGATCGCAACGTGTCAGAAACAGCGCGCCGCCTGAGCATGCACCGCCGGACATTGCAACGCATTCTGGCGAAACGCTCGCCACGCTGAACTTTGCACGGTTGCAGGTCGCCTCGGGGGGGGGCTTGCGCCCGCATACAGCGCGCGGAATTTCTGTCTGCCGCTTGAAGCGGCGCTGCAAGGCATGTGGTTGGCGTCCGGTTCGGCCGGGTAGTTCCAAAACCGCAGGAAACGCGCTATCAATTGCCATATGACCACAGCGTCAGAACAGAGGAAACTGCATGCGCCTGTTACTTGCCCTCTCTGCTGCGTTGCTTGCTGCATGTGCGTCCCCTCAGGACAGGTGTTTGCAACAGGCCCAAGCGCCACTGGTCGAACTGGATGCCCGGATCGCCGAAAGCGAACACGCCATTGCGCGCGGCTATCGCATCATGCCCGCAACCGAGGCGCGCACCACGCTGCATATCTGCGCCTGGCCGAAAGAGCCGGTGTTGTTCTGCACGCGCCACACACCCGCAACGCGCGAAACACGGGTAGCTGTGGACACAGGCAGCGAACAGGCAAATCTGGACAGGTTGCGCGCAGAGCGCAGTGCGGTTGCTGAGGCAACAGCCCAGAGGGTCGCAAGCTGTAACGCCGTTTGACCGGCGGCTATGCGGGACATTGTGGAAATCAGTTGCGCGGAATCAAGGCCGAAGGCCGCCGCGCATCGCCGGGCCGCCCCCACGGCACGGCGATTTGGCTGCCCCAAGCGCAAAGATCTGATCTCGCTGGGACTTGGTCAGCATAAAGCGCTATAGATTGAATCTTGGAGCGCCGCACCGCGGCCCGACGCTGCGCGGCTTCGCGCTAACACCGACCGTCCGCAAACCCCTCTCCAAGCAGTCATCGGTTATCTTGTGTCAGGTCTCGAACACTAGTGCGCCGGGACAGATACCGGGTCCAGCAATGTGCGGCCGCCATCAATCGTGATGATCTGCCCGGTCATGAACGCGGCCGCGTCCGAGGCCAGAAACTGCACTGCCTCTGCCGCCTCTGTGGCGGCACCGATGCGCCCCATTGGGGTCTGGCGCAAAATCAGATCGCGGTAATTGTCATTCGAGTGCATCTGTTCCTTGAGGTTTGCACTCATGACGCTGCCCAAGGCCACACCATTGATGCGGATACGATGGCTTGCAAATGCAACTGCCATCGACCGCGTCATCTGATCGAGTGCTGCTGATGCAATCGAATAGGCCATCAGTTCGGGCTGCGTGCGCCGTGCCGCGATTGAGGACAAGTTGATAATCGACCCGATGGCGTTCTGACGCTCTTCCACCCCTTCGGCCTGCGCGATCATGCGCTTTGCGACAAGCTGGCTGAGTTTCAGGCTGGCAATCAGGTTCTGCTCCAAGGCTTCCTGTACGGTATCGCTCTGGTCGTCCAGCGGGTCCGATACGGTGCATTGGCGCGTGGCATTCACCAGAATATCAATACGATCATAGGCATCGATGGTCGCCGACAGCAGATTTGCCAGCGTCAGGCGCTCGCGCAGATCGCCAGCAAAGAATATCGCATGGTCGTCGGCACCCGACATTGTGGCAACTTCGGCCTTCAGCCGCGATTCGTCGCGGTCGGCCAGCACGACATTCGCGCCCTGATCGACGAAGTGGCGCGCAATCGCCAGCCCAACGCCATTGGCAGCGCCTGTTATGATCGCGGTCTTGCCTGCAATGGAATAGCTCATGTTGTGGTCCTTATCGCCGCGCCCGTGTCACGGCTGCGGGTTTCCTGCGCGGCCCCTGTGCCTGCCAGACACGGAAGCTGCCGGTCTCGGCCAGGATTTCATGTGTGGTAAACAGGCTTGCAAGGCTTTGCTCATAGGGCAGATGACGGTTGGCCACCAGCCACAGCTTGCCGCGGTTGCCCAGCAAGCGCGCGGCCGTGGCGATGAAGGCCAGCCCAAGTTCGGGTTGCGGCTTGCGGGCAGTGTGGAAGGGCGGGTTCATCACGACCCCATCCAACGGGCCGGAAAGGGTGAAGCTGGCGGCATCGTCCCAGTGAAACTGCGCGCGCGGGTCTTTGATATTCTCGCGCGCCAGTTCCAGTGCGGTGGCTTCTGCCTCGACCAGATGCATCACCTCGACCCCTGATCGCGCCAGACATGCAGCGGACAGATAGCCCCATCCTGCGCCCAGATCTGCCATGCGTGCAGGCAGCTTTTCGGGCAAATGCTGCGCCAGAAGGGCGGAACCGGGGTCCACCCCATCAGCAGAGAACACACCGGGCAGGGTTCGGAACTGGCCCAAGGCCGGATCCTGCACCAGATGCGGAAGGGCCTGCCAGTCACCGAAATCCGCGCCAGCAGGGGCAAACCAGAACAGTTTGCCATGCGCTTTGGAGACTGCGCCCAAGACCTCGGCCCGCGCACGGACAGCTCTGAGAACGGATTCGACACCATCGGTTTTCTGCCCGTCCACCAGAATAAATTCTGCACCCATTTCGACGGCCTGCGCAATCAGCGCCAGCCCTTCGGCCTTGGCGCGCGGCAGGCAGACCAGCGCAACAGGGGCGGTTACAGCTTTGGTCGCGACACTCCAGCCAGCCTGCGCAAGCGCGTCATGGTCCGGGCGGAACCCCTGAACCATCTTCAGGCGCGCGGCGGGCAACGGGTCAAACCGCTCGCCTGCGCGGGGGCGCAGAACACAAATCTCCCCATCAGGCAGGGACAAGCCTTCATCAAAGGCCAGCGTCAAGCGGGCCTCTCGCGGTGCGGGATCAGTCAGGATGGGGGATATAGGTGCCATGATGGCGCGCCGCGCCTTACTCTTTTTCCAGCGTGCATTGCAGCGGATGTTGGTGTCGCCGCGCAAAGTCCATGACCTGCGCAACCTTGGTTTCCGCGACCTCATAAGAGAAGACGCCCACAACCGCCACCCCTTTCTTGTGGACCGTCAGCATGATGTCAAAGGCCATCGCATGGGTCATGCCAAAAAAGCGTTCCAGCACATGGACAACGAATTCCATCGGCGTGTAGTCGTCATTCAGCAGCATGACCTTATACATAGGCGGGCGCTGCGTGCGCGTGCGCGTTTTGGTGACAACTGCGCCATCATCTTGCGGCCCGTCCGGGTCACCGTCGGTCATCTGTGGGGCGCGGATCATTTGGGTCATCGGCTCTTTCAATCGCTGGATTGCGGATGCACAACGCAATATAGCGTATCACACCGTCCTGAAAACCCCCAGTCGCAAGGCCAGGCAGATGACCCGCATCACAACTATCGGATTCGATGCCGATGACACGCTTTGGCATAACGAGCGTTTCTTTCGCATGACCCAACAGCAATTTGCCGAGTTGTTGGGCGACTACACCGACAAGGAAACGCTTATGGCGCGCTTGCTGGAGGCAGAGAAGCGCAACCTCGGGCAGTACGGTTTCGGCATAAAGGGGTTTGTTCTGTCGATGATCGAAACCGCAATCGAGGTTACACAACAGCGTGTGCCCGCCAGCGTCATTGCCCAATTGCTGGCCGCTGGGCAGGACATGTTGCGCCATCCCATTGAATTGCTGCCCCATGCACAAGACGCAATCGCCGCGCTGGCCCCGTCGCACAGGTTGGTTCTGATCACCAAGGGCGACTTGCTGGATCAGGAGCGCAAGCTGGCGCAATCGGGACTGGGCGAAATGTTCGATGCGGTCGAGATCGTCTCGAACAAGACAGCGCCGGTCTATGCCGAGATTTTCTCGCGTCACGGTGACGGCCCCGAGGCGGCCTTGATGGTGGGCAATTCCATGCGCTCAGATGTGATCCCTCCCATAATGGCGGGCGGCTGGGGGGTGCATGTGCCCCATGGACTGGAATGGGAAATCGAATGGGCGGAAACACCGGGCGATCACCCGCGTTTTCGTGCCATCGCGCATCTGGGTGAATTGAGCGATCTTGTCGGCTGGATCGACGGTAGTTGATATTGGTGGCTGATGTGGTAGGGCGCGCCAAGCTGACACACTATATTTGCCTGAGCTTCGCTCAAGAACCCATTAAAATACTTCGAAAATTCATGCTTTTCCTAAATGCGCAGTCGTGCTAGGATTTGGTTGAGCAGTAAGCCCGAAAAAAACAAACACGGGCACGGAACGAGGCAAAATATGCAGGCGCACTTCATGCGATTTCTTCGCCATGCGATGGCGGTTTCTGTATTTGTGGCCGCGATTAGTATTGCGGGTATTTCCCACGCAGCACCCTATGCCGCGATGGTTATGGACGCGCGCAACGGCGAGGTGATTTTCGCGCGCAATCATGACACCAAACTGCACCCCGCATCCCTGACCAAAATGATGACGCTTTATGTCGCCTTCGAGGCAATAAAGCATGGTGAAGTCACATTGGACAGCCAATTCACGGTCAGCAGAAATGCGACACAAACCTCCTGCGTCTGTCTGGGTTTGCGTCCTGGCCAGCAAATCTCGTTGCGCTATCTGATTCGTGCCGCGGCGCTGCGATCTGCCAATGATGCGTCGGTGGTTATCGCCGAAGGGATTTCCGGCTCCGTCGAAGCCTTTGCCGAGCGTATGACCCGCACAGCGCGCGCGATGGGCATGGCGAACACCACCTTTCGCAACCCGCATGGCCTGACGCAGACCGGCCATCTCTCGACCGCGCGCGACATGACCATTCTGGGGCGTCAGCTTTATTTTGACTACCCGCAATATTTCAATATTTTCTCGCGCCGCAGCGACTTTGCGGGTGTGGGCAATGTTCCCAATACCAACCGCCGCTTTCTGGATGCCTATTCGGGCGCAGACGGAATCAAGACTGGCTACACACGCGCCGCAGGCTTCAACCTGACCGCTTCGGCCAAGCGCGGCGGCAAACATATCATTTCGACCATGTTCGGCGGCAGCTCAGCGGCTGCGCGCAATGCCCATGTGGCAGAGCTGATGGATATCGGCTTCACCCGCGCGGCCACCCGTGTGGCAACCCGCGCGCCCGGCACACCTGCCTATCAGGGCCGCGCTGCCGTGGCTGTGGCACAAGCGCCTGCGCGCAATGGCGATGATGATCCGGGTGCCGCTGCCAAGACGATCAGGTTGCAAACCGCTGTGCGCGTCAGCCAGCGCCCTCAGCAGCGCCCGGTCAGAGCGCCGGATGATGCAATCCTGCTTGCTGTGCGTGAAAGTGTGGATGCAGCGGTAACGGATGTTACGACAATTGCCGAAGCCGAAGCGGTCGCCGCAGAGGTTGGCACCACAGAGATCGCGGTTCTTGCCCCTGATGCGCTGGGCGTTACCCCCCCGCCAAGGCCCGATCTGAGCGAGGCAGATGATCCCGCAGAAGTATCGCTTGATGCCGCAGTCGCTGCCGGATTCAGCATTGCTGCCCCCGAAGATGTTGCCGAATTGGCCAGCAATGACGGCCCCGCTTCTGAGGAAAGCACTGCCAGTGCCGACCTTGCGCCTGAAACTGCGACAGAAGAGGCCGTGCAGATGGCCGAACTGGCCGAAAACCCTACGCAAGAACGCGCCCCTGAGCCAGAGCAAGGGGCCGAGAGTGTTCAGCTTGCCGACGCGCAAGGCACGCCGGAAGATGCAATTGAATTGGTCGAAGACTCCGAGATTACATGGATCGGCGCGTCTGAATCGCTGCTGGCCGAAGCCGAGAGCGATGATGTCTTGCTTGAGGGTCTCGAAGAGCCTGTGCAATTTGCAAGCTTGGACCAGAACGCGGCCCCGCCAGCCAGTTCCGGCATTATCCTGACCAGCACCCCGCTGACTTCGGCAAAGGATGCCAGCCCGCAGGCGCTTGCTGCCGCCATTGACGCCAATCTGGACAGCACCGCCGACAACAACGCCCCCGAAGTTATAGCCCGGCTTTCCACATCAGATGGCGGGCGGCTTTGGGGTGTGTCGCTGGGGCAGTTCACGTCGCGCCATGCCGCAGAGCGCAGCCTGATCACCGTCAAGATGGCCGAAGCCGCAGCGCTGGGCAATGGCGTCAGCCGGATTCGCCAGACCAGTGGCAGGTTTGAGGCAACCGTGGCTGGCCTGACCCAGACCGAGGCAGAGCGCGCGTGTCTGCGCTTGTCAGCGCGCAGCATGGATTGCGACATTTCGCACCCGTGAACGCGCCATAGCCAGTCGCCCTGAAAACGCGGTATAGTTGGTCATGCCTGCATTATGCCGCGACTGTCTGACCTGTTTTGCTGAAGGGCGGCGCTGTCCGTCCTGCCATTCGCCGCGCATTGTGGCGGATGCGGAACTGTTTGTCCTGTCCATCGCGCATATGGATTGCGATGCTTTCTATGCCAGCGTCGAGAAGCGCGATAACCCCGATTTGCGCGACAAGCCTGTGATCGTGGGCGGGGGGCAGCGCGGTGTTGTGACCACGGCCTGCTACATCGCGCGCATTCATGGCGTGCGGTCGGCCATGCCCATGTTCAAGGCGCTGAAACTGTGCCCTGAAGCGGTCATCGTCAAGCCACGCTTTGACGCCTATACCGCCGCATCGCGAGAGATCCGCGCGATGATGGAAGACCTGACACCCGCCATTGAACCCTTGTCACTGGACGAGGCGTTTCTGGACCTGTCCGGCACTGCGCGCCTGCATGGCGCGCCCCCCGCTGTGATGCTGGCACGCCTGCTGGCGCGGATGGAAAAGGAGTTGCGCCTGTCAGGGTCTGTTGGACTGTCGCATAATAAATTTCTGGCCAAGATCGCCTCTGATCTGGACAAACCGCGCGGGTTCTCGGTGATCTCGCAAGCCGCAACCGAAGATTTCCTGCGTGGAAAACCCGTTAGCATTATCTGGGGGGTGGGGGCGGCCATGCGCGCGCAACTGGAACGGGCGGGCATTGCCACGATTGATGATCTGAAGCGATGGGACCAGCCCGATCTTGTCGCGCGCTTCGGTGCCATGGGCGCGCGGCTGTGGCATCTGGCGCGCGGGCAGGATACGCGGCGCGTGGCCCCTGATCGAGAGGTGAAATCCATCTCCAAGGAAACCACGTTCGACACGGATCTGCATGACGAAGTCGCGCTTGACGGGCATTTGTGGCGGCTGGCCGATCAAGTCTCGGTCAGGGCCAAGGCCAAGGGGCTGGCGGGGCGTGTGGTTACATTGAAGCTGAAACGCGCAGATCACCGCATCCTGACCCGCAGGCACAGCCTGCATGACCCCACAACGCTGGCGGATGTGATTTACCGGACCGCGCGCCCCCTACTGGCGCAAGCCATGAGCGCCGCGCCATTCCGGTTGATCGGTGTCGGTATTTCCGAACTCAGCACGGATCAGGGCGCGGGTTTTAGTGCCGACCTGCTGGACCCGGATGCCGCGCGCCGCGCCGAGGCCGAACGCGCAATGGACCGATTGCGCGCCCGTTTCGGCCCGGGCAGCGTGGTCAAGGGGCGTAGCCTGCGCTGAATGGATCTGCCATGAAAAAAGGCCCCGCGAATGCAGGGCCTTTCTTGTGTTTCGTGAAATGATCAGCTGTTGCTGAATTCCGGATAGGCTTCCATGCCCATCTCTGTCTTGTCCAGACCTGTGACCTGATCTTCGTCGCTGATGCGAATACCCATCACCGCTTTCAGGATCAGCCAGACAACCAGCGATGCAAAGAACATGAAGATACCGATTGCCGCCATGCCCACAAACTGCGTGACAAAGTTTGCATCGCTATTGGTCAGCGGCACAGCCATCGTGCCCCACAGACCGGCGAACAGGTGAACCGGGATCGCACCCACAACATCGTCGATCTTGAACTTGTCCAGCAGTGGAATAGTCAGCACAACGATTACACCACCGACAGCACCGATCAGCGTTGCAGCGCCCAGCGACGGGGTTAGCGGTTCTGCCGTGATCGAAACCAGACCAGCCAGCGCGCCGTTCAGCACCATGGTCAGGTCAGGCTTTTTGTACACGATGGTTGACAGGATCAGCGCAGCAACAGCACCACCCGAAGCGGCTGTGTTGGTGTTGGCGAAAATCCGGCTGACATCAGCCACATCGGAAATCGTGCCCATGGCCAGCTGCGAGCCGCCATTGAAGCCGAACCAACCCAGCCACAGAATGAACATACCCAGTGTCGCCAGCGGCAGGTTGGAACCCGGCATGACAGTGACCTTGCCGTCCTTGCCATATTTACCATAGCGCGCACCCAGCACAATCACACCAGCCAGCGCAGCCCAGCCGCCTGCGGCATGCACGATGGACGAACCTGCAAAGTCAGAGAAGCCCATCTCGTCAAGGAAGCCTTCGCCCCAGCTCCAGCTTGCCTGGATCGGGTAGATGATACCTGTCAGGATGACGACGAATATCAGGAAGGGCCACAGCTTGATACGCTCTGCCACGGCACCTGACACGATCGAGGCGACAGCCGCACAGAACATCAGCTGGAATATGAAATCCGACCCGATGGAGGCGTATTCAATGTCATCGACATCTTCAAGTGCAACGCCCACAGGTTCCAGTACGGTTGGGGAAATGCCGCCCAGCCAGCCTTCGACAACCCAGTCACCCAGCGGGTACATCAGGTTGAAGCCAACAAGGAAATAGGCGATTGCCGCCAGTGAAAACAGCGCCACGTTCTTGGTGGCCTGCATCGTCGCGTTCTTGGACCGGACAAGCCCTGTTTCCAGCATACAGAAACCGGCTGCCATGAAGAAAACCAGAAAGCCGCCAACCAGAAACAGCAGCGAATTCATGATGAATACCATTTCGGTATTCAATGCGGTTACGGCTTCCATCGCGTCCGCGACGACCTCGGCCTCCTGTGCCATCGCAAGGCTGGGCAACAAGAGCACCGTGGCCGCGAGTGGGAGTGTCTTTTTCAGTTGCATCTGCATTTGTCCTTTTTGAAAGTGTCCCGCCGAAATCTCAGAGCGCGTCATCACCGGTTTCCCCGGTGCGCACGCGTGTCGCGGCTGCAAGGTCCAGAACGAAAATCTTGCCATCTCCGATCTTGTCGGTGCGTGCTGTCTTTTGCAGCGTGTCGACGACCTGTTCGGCCATTGCATCGGACACAGCGATTTCCAGCTTGAGTTTGGGCACGAAATTCACCGCATATTCCGCACCGCGATAGATTTCGGTATGGCCGGATTGCGCGCCAAATCCCTTGATTTCGGTAACCATCATTCCGCGCACGCCGATCGAGGTCAGCGCTTCGCGTACCTCTTCAAGCTTGAACGGTTTTATTGCCGCTATGATGTATTTCACAGGTCATCCCCTTTCTTCGAGAGCGAGAGTCCATCGGACCGCACGCTGCTAATGAGGGGTCTGCATTCACCGAGTCTCAATATTTTGCCGCGCTGCAGCAGGTGCAGGGCGCGAAAATGGAAAAAAATGTGCACAAATTTCCATCAATGCCCATAAATTGGGCAAAGTGGTAATCGGTTGCTGGCTTGGGCCAGTACAACTTACCGCGATAGAGGTGGTAATTTCGCCAAGATGGTGGCAGATAGACCAAAAGCGTTTTTGAGGTTTCCTATGGGCAATTCTGGCGGAAATGGTCGCAAACTTACCGCTGACCGGCGCGAAGTGCGACCTTCCCGGACAGCGCAGGCGCGCCCGAGGAAGGCGGCCGTGCGAAAAACCGCGCCTGCAAAGCGCAAATCCGGTAATATCTTTGTCAGGTTCATCGCTGCAACTGTCGGCCTGATCTGGAAACTGATCTGGGGTGTTACATGGCGGCTTGGCGCAACGGTTGCCATGCTGCTGTTTCTTGCGTCAGCCTATTATTACATGGTCATGCCGCCCTTGGGCGATTTGCTGGATGCGCGTGCGCGCGGTTCCGTCACAATGACCGATTCCTCGGGCAATGTCTTTGCCTGGCGGGGCGAAACATTTGGCGGGATCATCACGGCCGATACAGTGTCGCCCTATCTGAAGAATGCGATCATCGCGACAGAAGACCGGCGTTTCTACAGCCATTTGGGCGTATCCCCGCGCGGGATTGCAGGGGCGATCCGGTCAAACATGCAGTCGGGGCGCAGCGCGTTTTCCGGTGCGGGCGGGTCAACCATCACGCAGCAGGTCGCGAAACTGTTGTGCCTTGGTGTCCCGTTTGACCCCGATGAATGGTCGTCCGAAGCGGCGTACGAGGCCGATTGCCGCCGTGGCACCATCTGGCGCAAGATCAAGGAATTGCCCTTTGCCTTCGCCCTGGAGGCCAGCTTTTCCAAAGACGAGATTCTGACAATCTACATGAACCGCGCCTTTCTTGGGGCGGGCGCGCGCGGGTTTGAAGCTGCGTCACAGCGCTATTTCGGGCGTTCCGCGAATGAGGTCGGCCCAGCCGAAGGCGCGATGCTGGCCGGATTGCTAGTCGCCCCTTCGACCTTTGCGCCGACGCGCAACCTTGCCCGCGCCCAAGCCCGCGCGAATGTGGTGATCGGCCTGATGCATGAACAGGGCTATCTGACCGAATACGAACTCGCAGAGGCACGTTCCTACCCTGCAACGCTTTCCAGCAGCGCCGAAGCGCAGCGCGGGATCGCTTTTGCTGATTGGCTCATGCAGTCAGGCCCCGCCTTTCTGACACGCGACACAACCGAAGATGTGATGATGCGCACCACATTTGACCCGCGCATCCAGACCGCCATTGAAGAGGCGGTGACCCATGTGTTCGACACCCGTGTGCGCGACGGGTCCGAAGCAGAGGTTGCGGTGGTCGTCATGTCCCCGGATGGGGCCGTGCGCGGCATGGTGGGGGGGCGCTCTGCCAGTGTCGGGGGCTTTAACCGGGCAACGCAGGCCATGCGCCAGACAGGGTCGGCATTCAAACCTTTCCTCTATGCCGCTGCGCTGGAAAACGGGTTCGAGCCGTTTGATATTGTCGAAGATGCGCCCTTGACCATTACCACCCCGGGTTCGGGCGCATGGTCGCCACGAAACTACGACAATGAATTCCGTGGCTTTGTCACCATGACCGAAGCCTTGGCGCGGTCCCTCAACACCCCCGCAGTCCGCATATCCGAGGCGATGGGACGCGAGCGTGTGCGCGAAGTGGCAAACCAGTTCGGCTTGCATAGTGACCTTGCCGAAGGTCCGGCACTGGCATTGGGCGCATCAGAAGCCAATCTTCTGGAAATGACCGCTGCCTATGCAGGTATTCTTAGCGGCGGCAATGTCGTGCGGCCCTATGGCATCGAACAGCTTCGCCTGCTGCAAGAATCCGCTCCCTTGTTCGAGGCCCGCGCCGGCGTGGGCGAAAGCGTCATCTCAGAGCGTTCGGCACAGGTCCTGACATGGATGATGACACAGGTGGTGACTGATGGAACCGGCGGGCGCGCGCGTCTGAATGACCGAGAGGTCGCGGGCAAGACCGGCACCACGCAAGCCTCTCGGGATGCGTGGTTCATCGGCTACACGGCCGATTATGTCGCCGGGGTCTGGATGGGGTATGACGACAACTCGCCGCTTCAGGGTGTGACCGGAGGTGGCCTGCCTGCCGAGATATGGCGCGAAGCGATGGAGCGTGTGCATAATGGCGTGCCCGCCCGTCCGCTGCCAATGATCGTGCCTGAACGCCCTGTCCTTGAGGCACCGCAAACCGCGCCTGCCCCCGATGCTCAACCGTTTTCCGGGCAAAACATCGGTAACACCCTCGAAGACACGATCAGAGGGGTGCTTGGCTCCATCTTCGGGGGAAATTGACAGCGCAGTTTAACCGCGCTTGTCACACTGCAGCGTGGGTCAACTGTTCAGCAAGGCGGCAAGACGCAGTCTGATTTCGTCAACCGTTGTGACATACCCGGTCAAGGCTGGCTCTGATGCGGGCAATGCAGAAATGATATCCGGCGCCAGAAGGTAGGGCAGGATCAAGATCACCGCGACCAATATCGGCAAAGCCAGCCCAATTCGGAAACTGCGTCTGCGCATATCTGTCGTGGCGGGCAGATCGAATTCCCCGCTCTTGCGTCGCCCCCGGCTGTTTCCGATAGGTTCCAGTGATGCGCTGATATCCTCGATATCCGGAAAGGTTGCTTGCGCGGATTTCGGGGCTTCGACTTGGGTATCCTCCGGCGCGGTCGGGGTCTTCGCCTTTGGCTCGGTCGGCCAGGGCTCCGGGCTGGCAAGCCCCAGATCCGGCTGGGACTCCAGGGTTTCAGCTTCCTTGGCGCGCTGGCGGCTTTCGAATTCCGCTTCCTCGCGCAGGATTTCAAGAACCTTTTCATCCACCTTGCGTGGCGGTGGCGGGGGTGCGAGCGTTTCGCTTGCGTCTGGCGCAGAGGGCTTCTCAGTTTCCGGCCCCGGTTCCTTCTGCGCTACTGGCTTCGGCTCTGATTCCGGTTTCGCCATCGGCTCTGAAGGTTGCTTTGCTTCAGGTTCGTTCACAGGCTGGCGCGGCGGCTCTTGCGGGCTGGCTGTTGGTGCCACTTGCGAGGATTTCTCCTGAAACCAGACATGCCCGCAAGAAGAACACTGAACCTCTCGCCCTGCATCAGGCAAGAGCGAGGCGTCAATTTCATATTGAGCGGTACATTCCGTGCAGACTATACGCATGACATTTCCTTGGTCAAAACCGCAACGCGGGGCATTGGCGAGCCATCCAGTATGATGTAGCAAGCGTGAAGGCGTTCTCCAAGTTTATTAACAGGTCAGATGATGGGAACTCGCAAAATGGTCGGTCTTTGGGGGGAGAGCGTGCCTGATAACTGGCAAATCCGCGCAACTCCGGACCGTTCATGATTGTCTTGGACAATGTATCGCATGACTACGGCGGCGGCCCGCTGTTTCGCGACGTCTCGCTGCGGCTGGAACAAGGCAGTTTCCATTTTCTGACAGGCCCTTCCGGGGCTGGCAAAAGCACCTTTCTGAAACTGTGTTATGGCGAATTGCAACCTAGCGCCGGGCAGGTCAGCGTTTTGGGCCGCGATCTGGGGCAGATGACCCGCGACCAACTGGCCGAAACGCGCCAGCGCATAGGCGTTGTGCATCAGGATTGTCAGTTTCTGGATCATCTTACCGTCGAACAGAATGTGGGCCTTCCATTAACTACAACGGGCCGCGAATTGACCGAAAGTGACCTGACAGACCTGCTGGGCTGGGTGGGACTGGGAGAGCATGCAAAAGCCCTGCCGCCAACCCTGTCAGGCGGGGAACGCCAGCGTGCGTCTCTTGCGCGCGCAGTCATCGTCGCACCCACACTGTTGCTGGCGGATGAACCTACGGGAAACCTCGACTGGGAAATGTCGCAGCGCTTGCTGATGCTGATGGTCGAATTGAACCGAATGGGTACTGCCATCGTGATCGCAACGCATGACATGAATCTGATCCGTTTTGCAAAAGCGCATGTCAATGCACGCGTGCTGCGCTTCTCGGGGCGCAAGTTGCAGATTGCAGGGGCAGAATTGTGAGTGCGCGCGCGATCTCCGATCTGGTGGTGCCGGGGTCCGGGCAAAGCAACTGGCTGATCACCCTCAGCGCGGCGGCGATGGGCTTTCTGGCCGTATTTGCGCTGGCGCTTTCGGTCACTTCAGCAAATCTGGCGCGCGGCTGGTCCGCGTCACTCGCGCAGACCGCGACCGTTCGCATATCAGCCGCCGCAGATGAGATGGAGGCGCAAACCGCCATTGTTCTGGATGTCTTGCGCACCACACCCGGCATTGCCGAGGCCCGCGTCATGGTGGCCGAAGATCAGGCCGCATTGCTGGAAGCATGGCTTGGCCCTGACCTGCCGCTGGATGCGCTGCCATTGCCCCGCCTGATAGAGCTGCGCGAGACGGAGGAGGGGCCAGACCGTCAAGGCCTGCGCTTGCGCCTGAGCGCCGAGGCGCCGGGCGCTGTTTATGACGACCACACCCGCTGGCGCAGGCCGCTGGTGCAGGCGGCGGCCCGAATGCGCGCCTTCTCGGTCTTTTCCCTGGTTTTGATCGGGGCGGTGATGTCCGCGATCATCGCGCTTGCGGCAAGTGCAAGCCTTGCGTCTAACGGGCAGGTGATCAAGGTCTTGCGTCTGGTCGGTGCCAAGGACCGCTTTATCGCGCGCGCCTTTGTGCGCCGAATTTCACGCAGGGCTGCGCTGGGCGCATCCGTGGGCACGCTGGCCGCATGTCTTGCGCTTTTAACCATGCCAGAGTTGCAGGGCACGGCCCATCTTCTGGCGGGAATCGGGTTTCAGGGCGTGGGTTGGGTGTTGCCGCTTGTCATTCCCGTTTTGACCACAGCCCTTGCCTGGGTCGCCAGCATGGCGACTGCTTTTCACGTCCTCAGAGGGGTTACCTGATGCGTCACGCTGTGCAATGGGTCCGGTCCGTTGTGTTTATCGGGCAAATGTATCTCGCCATGCTGGTGCTGGCCGTGGTGTTTCTGCCCTATGCCATACTGCGCCGCGAAGGGGCTTTGCGGGCGATGCATATTTACTGCCGCTATGTGCGCTGGTCTGCTGCCGTGATTGCGGGGTTGCGTTCGGAAATCCGTGGAGAGGTGCCGCAGGGCGCGGTTCTGATCGCGGCAAAGCACCAGTCTTTTTTCGATATCATCATGATCTTCGGCGCACTCCCACGTCCGCGTTTCATCATGAAAAAGCAACTGGTCTATGCCCCGATTCTGGGCTGGTATGCCTTGCGCGTGGGGTGCGTGCCGGTTGATCGTGGCAAGCGTGGACAGGCCATCAAGGAAATGACCGCGCGGGTCAAGGCGGGCACGGAAGAGGCAGGCCAACTGATTATCTATCCCCAAGGCACCCGCGTCGCGCCCGGCGTAAAGATGCCCTATAAGGTGGGAACTGCGGTACTATACGAAGAACTGGCACAGGATTGCGTGCCTGTCGCCACGAATGTCGGTATGTTCTGGCCCCGCCATAGCCTGTTTCGCAAACCCGGTCTTGCGGTGGTCGAATTCTTGCCACCTATTCCCGCTGGCCGGCCGCTTCGGTCCTTCCTGACGGAACTGGAGCAGCAGGTCGAAGAAACATCGGACAAGCTGGCGGATGAAGCCCGCGAACAACTGCGCCAAAGCGCAGAAATGTGATAGTGACGCCGGGGCACCGGACAGCAAAAGCGACAAGAGGGGCAAAAATGGCAACCGCGAAGATCGAAATTCTTAATGGCCCGAACCTGAACCTGCTGGGGCAGCGCCAGCCAGAAATTTATGGCCATGAGACATTGGAAGATGTCGGGAATGCCTGTGCCCGGCTTGGTCAGGAACTCGGGATGCAGGTCAGGTGCAGGCAATCCAATCATGAAGGTGTGCTGATTGACATGATCCATGATGCGCGGGGCGCAGCCCAAGGCATCATTATCAATCCGGCAGCCTTTACGCATACTTCGGTTGCCATTCTGGATGCGCTCAGCGCATTCGAGGGGCCGGTGATCGAGGTGCATATCTCCAATATCCACAAACGCGAGGCGTTTCGCCACCATTCTTATATCAGCGCCCGCGCCGATGCGCTGATTTCCGGTTGCGGCACGCAAGGGTATTTGCTGGCGCTACAGCATATGGCCCGCTTGCTGGGCTAAGGTGCGCTGCGGGCTTTGAGCGGCGCGGAATCAAGGCGCAAAGCGCCGCCGCGCATCGCCGGGCCGCCCCCACGGCACGGCGATTTGGCTGCCACCAGCGTAAAGATCTGATCTTGCGCGGATTTGGCCAGCATAAAACGCCACAGATTTAACCGAGGATCGCCGCACCGCGGCCCGACGCTGCACGGCTTTGCACCCGCCCCCCCCAACAACACGCGCAAGACAGGCAGGAAACACCTTGCTGAATGCCCGTATCTGTCCTTAAGACTATTGAAGGGGGTAAAATTCGCGCGCCTTGTTGCTATGCTTTGGCCTAAGTTCAACGGCAGCGCGAACGAGCATGTGATGCGTGAATCAATGATTACAATGAATGCAGTCACCAGAGAGAGGGGCGAGATGATACTGGTGATCGACGATCATCCCCTGTTTTGCGAAGCGCTGCAAATGACATTGTCCGATGCTCTGGGCCTGTCGCAGATCGAAACGCGGGATTCACTTGGCGCCGCGCTCGAGGCATTTCGCAGCGGGCTGGAAGTGGATGCGATTGTGCTGGACCTCAACCTGCCCGATGTCGCGGGACTTGATGGCCTGACACGCCTGCGCAACGCTGCGCCGGGGGTTCCCGTGATCGTTGTCTCCTCCATGTCGGACGACCGGATCATTACCGCAGTGCTGCATGCGGGCGCGGCGGGGTTTGTCCCAAAACACAGCCCCCGCGAAGACTTTGTTGCCGCTGTCCGTGCCGTGTCGCAAGGGGGCAGCTACCTGCCGTGTGATTACACCCCCCCTGCCAAAGACGCGGACCCCGATGCCGAGCGTGACGCCATTGACCGCCTGTCTGAACTGACACCGCAACAGGGCCGGATTCTGGCGCTGGTCTGCGAAGGTTATCTGAACAAGCAGATCGCCTATGAGTTGTCGATCAGTGAAACCACGGTCAAGGCCCATGTCACCGCGATCCTGCGCAAGCTTGGCGCACAAAGCCGCACACAGGCCGTGCGGATTGCAAATTCTGCCAGCTATGCCGAAATCCTGCGCGACAAGGCCAAGCCCTGACGCAACCAAACTCTTTGCGTGACCTGCAAATCTTGCGCTAGACTGGTTGCGTTGTCGAAGCAGACAGCACCCCGCTGATGGCCATAGGGAGGAGCGCCAGATGCTGCGGTCAGAGGCATTCATCACGCGCGCGCAATCATCCGAACCGGACACGGCGCGGGCCATTTCCGATGTGCTGGCGCAACTGTCCTGCCCCGATCTGGCGCTGATCATCCTGTTTGTGGGCGAAGGCCATGACTTGCCCACACTGGAACACGCCCTTGCCCCCCTCGACGGTGTGACCCGGATCATTGGCTGTACCACCGCCGGAGAGATAGCCTCAGGCGGTTATCTGGAAGGGCAGATCGTGGCGCTTGGGCTGCCGCGCAGCCTGTTTCGTGTGGCGACAGGCTGTCTGACCAACCTGCATCGCTTCAGCCCCGAAACCGCCCGCGATCTGGCCTTTGAATTGCGCGCAGAGGTCACATTTTCCACAGCCGATTGGGCTAATGAAGTGGCGTTTTTGCTGACTGACGGGTTGTCCATGATGGAAGATCAGCTTGTCTGGGCCTTGTCCGAGGCGCTGGGCCAAAGCCCGCTTGTGGGCGGCTCTGCCGGCGATGGGTTGCGCTTTGGCAAGACATTCGTGCTGCATGGCGCGCGGTTCATGACCGATGCCGCCGTGCTGGCGGTGCTGCGCACGCCGTGCCGGATCACGGCCTTTCGTTTCGATCATCTGGAACCCACCGACCAGCGTATGGTCGTGACCAATGCCTGCCCCGCGCAACGTCTGGTGCGCGAAATCAACGGTATGCCCGCCGGGCCGGAATATGCCCGTATTCTGGGCAAAGACCCGCAACAGCTTTCACCGTTCATCTTTGCGGCCAATCCGGTGGTCTCGAAAATCGGGGATGAACATCATGTGCTTGCCATCCAGCGGGTCGAACCAGATGGCACTTTGCGGTTTTTTTCCGCGATCGAGCCGGGCCTTGTCCTGCGCCTTGCGCAAAGCACCGATCTGGAGGCGCATCTGGAACGCGAACTTGCCCGCCTTGCCCCAAAGGGCGAACGCCCCACAATTCTGGCCTGCGACTGCATCCTGCGCCGTCTGGAGGCCGAGAATACCCAAACCCGCCACCGTATCTCGCGCGTGCTGGATGCATATGGTGTCACCGGCTTCAACACCTACGGAGAGCAGTTCAACCTAGTGCATGTGAACCAGACATTTACCGGGCTGGCATTCTATCCGCCCGATGAAGACACCGACGCGATGCAGGCATCCGCCTTCTTTCCGCGCCAGACCGGAGCGCCCGCGAATGCTTGAAACCATCCTGACAGAAGGGTTGAGCATTGAGGAAGAAAACGCCCGCTTGCGCGCGGTTGTCATCGCCTTGATGGACCGGTCCGAACGTGCGCAAAGCCCCAGCCGCCCAATGGGGCAGCTTAGCCATGTTGTCGCGCTGGAACAACAGGTCCGCACCCGCACCCGCGATCTGGCCGAAACGCTGGACCGGTTGCGCGTCGCCAATGCGCGCCTGTCACAGGCCGAACGCGACGCAATCGACGCGCGCAACCATCTGGCCGATGCGCTGGAAGCGATGGGCGAAGGCTTTGCCATGTTTGACGCCAGCGATACGCTGACCATGTGGAATTCACGCTTCTGCGCGGACCTGCCCGATGTGCGCCGCCGGATCGGGCCGGGCCTGTCCTTTCGGGATTATGTGCGCATCGTGTCCGAAAGCCCGGCGCTAAACCTGCCTGATGTGAATGCGCGCCGCCTGTGGGTGACGCAGCGCATAGACAGCCACCGTAGGCGGGACGTGAATTTCATGGTGCCGCTGGTCGAGGATCAGTGGCTTCAGGTGTCGGAACAACGCATGGCCTCTGGCGGGACCGCCGTGACCCAGACCGATGTGACCGGCATGGTGCGCAACGCGCGCGAGGAACGCGCCAAACTGCTGGATGAACAGGCCCAGATGGTGCGCGCAACGCTGGACCATATTGATCAGGGCGTCATGATCTTTGACGCCAAGGCCCGGCTTGCAGGCTGGAACCGGCGGCTGCGCGAATTGTTTTCCCCACCCGTAGATCTGCTGGCGCATGGCACCCCGTTTACTGCCTTGCTGAACAACCTGATGCGGCGCAGGCAGTTGGGGCGCGGCAATATTCGTGCAGCGCTGACTGACTGGGTGAATGGTCCCCCCTATCGCCCGCCCTTGACGCTGGAAATCGTGCAGGATGAAGGCAGCGTTCTGGAACTGTCGGCGCAGGCCATGCCCGACAGGGGCTTCGTGATGTCCTTTACCGACATGACCAAGGAACGCCGCGCCATCGCCGAGATGCACCGCCTGAACGAAACCCTGGAGGCCCGCGTGCGCGCCCGCACGGTCGAACTGGAATCCGCCCGCGACGAGGCAGAGCGCGCGAATGCCTCGAAGTCGCGCTTCGTCGCCTCGGCCAGCCATGACCTGTTGCAACCCTTGAATGCTGCAAAACTGTTTCTCGCCTCGCTCTCTGCGATGGACCAGCCCGCTGCACAGGCGCGCTTGACCGAACGGATCACCAGCGCCTTCGGGTCAGTCGAACAGATCCTTGGTGCTTTGCTGGATATCTCGAAATTCGACATCGGGGCGGCACGCGCCAAGCCAGAGGCGCTAGCGCTTGCCCCCCTGCTGGACCGCCTGCGCGAGGAATTCACCCCACTGGCACAGGCGCGGGGTTTGCAGTTGCGCGTTATGCCATCGCGCGCATTTGTCATCAGCGATCAGATCTACCTGAAGCGGATATTGCAAAACCTGCTGTCGAACGCGATCCGCTATACTGAACGGGGGCGCGTGGTGCTGGGTGTGCGGCGCCGGGGCGGCGTGCTGCGCATAGAGGTCTGGGATACTGGTCCCGGCATACCGGAAGACAGGCAGGCGGATATCTTCAAGGAATTCACCCGGCTGGACCCTGCCGGAAGTGACGGGGGCATGGGCCTTGGGCTGGCGATTGTGGAACAGGCCTGCGCGCTGCTGCAACATCCATTATCGTTGAGTTCCGCTTTGGGGCGCGGCACGATGTTCAGCGTGACTGTGCCCCAGACCAATGCGCCACACGAAAACCCGGCAACCCCGCCTGTGTCAGAACCGCGCGGCCTTTTGCATGACATGCTTGTGCTTGTCGTGGAAAATGATGCCGATGTGCGCCATGCCATGATGGGAGTGCTGGAAGACTGGGGCGCAAGCCCGATCGAGGCGACGACCCTGGCCGAGGCCGAGGCCGTGATTGCAGAACTTGGCGTGCCGCCGGATGTGATCCTTGCAGATTACCAGCTGGACGGGGGCGCGACCGGACTTGCCCTGATAGAGGCGTTGCGCGCGCGCCACGGGCCGGTTCCGGCCGTGCTGATAACGGCCAATCACAGCCCCGAACTGGTCGGGCAGGCCGAAGATGCCGGAATTTTGCTGATGACCAAGCCTCTTGGCCTGCGCCGGTTGCGCCGTCTGCTGCAACAGGTGCCTTTATATGCGCGCGATAGCGACGCGGCAGACAGCTTGCCCGCCGCAAAGGGCGACCACAGCTACTGGCTGCGGCAAACGGTGCATGATGCCTAGCGCTCGCAATTCAAGACAAGATTTATGATGACGGTTGTGGGGGATTTGCGGATGGTGGATGAACGCACCAAGCGCGGAATCAAGGCCAAAGGCCGCCGCGCATCGCCGGGCCGCCCCCACGGCACGGCGATTTGGCTGCCACCTGCGCAACGATCTGATCTTTCAGGGGCTTGGCCAGCATAAAGCGCTACAGAGTAAGCCTTGGATCGCCGCACCGCGGCCCGACACTGCGCGGCTTGGCACCCAGTACAGCTACGTCTGCAAAGTCCCGCACAACGACCATCTCCGACCAAACAGCCTGAAGCACCGGCCCCCTTGCCACTTGCCGCGCACGATCAGATTGCCTTCTGTGCGCGCCCTGCAACATAGGTCTGCACCACGGCGCGATCATCGCCCATGACCTGAAGGGTGAACAACTCATCCATCAGGTTGCGCGCGCGGTCCATGCGCAGGGCCATTGCGGGTGTGGCGCCCGCATCAAGGACTACAAAATCCGCTTCGCTGCCCGCGTCCAGCGTGCCGATACGGTCCACCAGCCCCAGCGCCACGGCATTGCCGCGCGTGATCCAGTGAAATGCGCGGTAGGGGTGCATGCGCTGGCCTTGCAATTGCAACACCTTGTAGCCCTCTGCCAATGTTTGCAGCATCGAATAACTGGTCCCGCCGCCAATATCGCTGGCAATCGCATTGCACAGGCCCGCCGCGCGCAGCTTGTTATCATTAAACAGCCCTGACCCAAGATAAAGGTTCGATGTCGGGCAAAACACGGGTTTCGCGCCTGCCTCTGCCAAAGCGCCAATCTCTCGGTCGGACAGGTGAATTGCATGGCCCAACAGGCTATTGTCGCGCAGCAGACCGTAGCGCGCATAGATATCGGTGTAATCCACCGCGTCAGGGTAAAGCTGGCACGACAGCGCGATTTCGGCGTGGTTCTCGCTCAGATGGGTCTGGATATGGCATTCAGGGTGGTTCTGCGCCAGCGCTTGCGCCGCTTCCATCTGCGCAGGGCTGGAGGTGATGGCGAAACGTGGCGTAATCGCATAGCCCAGCCGTCCCTTGCCATGCCAGCGCGCGATCAGCGCTGTGCTGTCGTCATAGCCCGATTGCGCTGTGTCACAAAGCCCGTCGGGCGCGTTGCGGTCCATCAGCACCTTGCCGGTGATCAGCCGCATATCGCGCCTATGGGCCTCAACGAACAGCGCCTCAGCCGATGTGGCGTGGACCGAGGCATAGGCCACAGCGGTGGTGGTGCCATGATCTGTCAGCCTTTCCAGAAAGGCCCGCGCCATCGTCGCGCATAATTCGGGGTCGCTATAGCGGGTCTCTTCGGGGAAAGTGTAGTCGTTCAGCCAGTCCAGCAATTCTGCCGCCCAGCTTGCGATCACCTGTGTTTGCGGGAAATGCAAATGCGTGTCGATGAAACCGGGCATGATCAGATGCGGGCGGTGGTCGATGACCTCTGCCCCTGTCCGGTCGATGCGGTCGAAATCATCAAACGCGCGGATCGCGCCGCCCTCGATCAGCAGGCCGCCATCCTCGATATAGCGAAAGCTCTCGGTGTCGTCCGGGGTCTGGGGTTCGCGCAAGAAGCTGAGCAGCCGCGCGCGGATAATTTTTCGTTCCATGAAAAAAGCTTTCAGATTTGGGCCTGCTGATGCGTATGTCTATCGGTGTCGGTCGCGGCGCGAAAGGCGGTGA
Source organism: Roseinatronobacter bogoriensis DSM 18756 (assembly GCF_004366635.1). GTDB lineage: Bacteria > Pseudomonadota > Alphaproteobacteria > Rhodobacterales > Rhodobacteraceae > Roseinatronobacter > Roseinatronobacter bogoriensis. The sequence goes on from NZ_SORN01000003.1 coordinate 303,832, forward strand.
AAATCTCTTGCGCTGTCATCAGGGCAATCACCTCGGGGCGCTTGTCGCCCAGACCCGCCGCGCCAATCGGGCAGACCAACCTCTCAGCGCTTATGCCGCCAGTGTCGCGTGCGAAACGTTCAAACCGCGCGCGTTTGGTGGCCGATCCAATCAGCCCTACATAGGCAGCGTCATTGCGGCGCAGGGCGGCCAGTGTCAGCAGGAAATCCAACCCGTGATCATGGGTTGTGACCACATAGGCACTGGCAGGGGGGGCGCTGGCAATCTCGGCCTCTGGCAGGGGGGTCAGGCGGGTGTCCACACCGTGGGCCACCAGCGCCAGTTCACTGGCGCGCGTATCCACAAGGATCACCTGCCACGGCAGGGTCAGCGCCACCTGCGCCAGTGCGCGGCCCACATGCCCGGCACCAAGGATCAGCAAATTCGGGCGCTGCGCCTGTTCGATCCGCGCCAGATGGGTGGCGCGCTGACTTTCGCCAAGGCGCTGAAATTCCACACTGACCCGCCCCCCACAGCATTGGCCGATTTCCGGCCCCAGCGCGATATCGAGGTTACCGCGCATTTCGTCTTGTGCAAGCATGTCGCGGGCGTGATTGAGTGCTTGCCACTCGGCTTGCCCGCCGCCGATCGTGCCTGCCAATGCTGTGGCGGTAATGAACATCTCTGCCCCTTCGTCACGCGGCGACGATCCTTGCACGCGGGTGATGCGGGCATGAATGACAGAGGCCGCGCCGGTCAGAATGTCGCGCGCATCTCTCATGCCTGTTTTAACCGTTCCACCGCCATAAGCACACGTTCCGGCGTGGCGGGGGCGTCCAGCCTTGGGCAGATGCGGTAATCAGCGACCGAGGCCACGGCCATGCCAATCGCCTCGAACACGGAAATCGGCAGCATGAAGGGCGGCTCTCCCACCGCTTTAGAGCGTTTGATCGTGGGCTTGGTGTTTTCGGACCAATCAGCCAACTGCACGTTGAAGATGCGCGGGCGGTCAGAGGCGAGGGGGATTTTATAGGTGCTGGGCGCATGTGTGCGCAAACGCCCCTTGTCATCCCATGCCAGTTCTTCGGATGTCAGCCATCCCATCCCTTGCACAAAGGCCCCTTCGACCTGCCCCAAATCCAGTGCAGGGTTCAGCGAACGGCCAACATCATGCAGCACATCGGCGCGGTCCACACGTGTCTCGCCGGTCAGTGTGTCGATGCTGACCTCGGAACAGGCCGCACCATAGGCGAAGTAATAAAACGGCTGGCCCTTGCCTTCTGCGCGGTTCCAATGGATTTCGGGGGTCTTGTAGAAACCGGCGGCTGAAAGCTGCACCCGCGCCATATAGGCGGCATGGATGAATTCGTTAAACGGGATGACCTGCGCCCCCACCGCCACGCGCCCCGGCATGAACTGAACGGCATCGGGCGCAACGGACCAGTGCCGCGCGGCAAATTCCACCAGCCGCGCCTTGATCTGTTCGCAGGCGTCCAGCGCCGCCATGCCATTGAGGTCCGAGCCAGAGCTTGCAGCCGTAGCCGAGGTGTTGGGCACTTTCTCGGTCGTGGTCTTGGTGATCTTGATGCGGTCAATATCGACCTGAAACGCATCGGCCACCACCTGCGCGACTTTGGTATAAAGCCCCTGTCCCATCTCTGTCCCGCCGTGGTTCAGGTGGATCGAGCCGTCATTATAGACATGCACCAAGGCCCCGGCCTGATTGTACCATGTCGCGGTGAAGCTGATGCCGAACTTGACCGGCGTCAGCGCGATGCCCTTGCGAATGATCCCGCCTTTGGCGTTGAATTCCAGCACCCGCGCCCGGCGCGCCTGATAGTCGCTGGAGGCTTCCAGCTCATCGACCAGCCGGGGCAGGATATTATCCTCGACGCGCTGGTGATAGGGGGTGATATCGCCCCCTTCACGGTAGAAATTCGCACGCCTTACCTCCAGCGGGTCGCGGCCAAGGGCATAGGCGATTTCTTCGATCATACGTTCCGCAGCGATCACGCCTTGCGGCCCGCCAAAGCCACGAAAGGCGGTGTTGCTGACTGTGTTGGTCTTGATCGGGCGCGAGCGCAGGCGCACATCGGGGTAGTAATAGGCATTATCGGCATGAAACAGCGCGCGGTCGGTTACCGGGCCGGACAGGTCCGCCGACCAGCCACAGCGCGCAGCGAACACCCCGTCCACGGCCAGAATGCGCCCCTGATCGTCAAAGCCGCAATCATAGTCGATACGGAAATCATGCCGTTTGCCAGTGATCATCATGTCCTGATCGCGGTCGGGGCGCAGCTTGACCGCGCGGCCCAATCTTTTGGCGGCAATCGCGGCGATGGCGCAGAACAGGTTCATCTGCGTTTCCTTGCCGCCAAAGCCGCCCCCCATCCGGCGTACATTGATCACGACGGCATTGGACGGCACGCCAAGCGCATGGGCGACCATATGCTGCGCCTCGGACGGGTGCTGGGTGGACGCGGACAGCGACACTTCGTCATCTTCGCCCGGAATGGCCAGCGCGATCTGGCCTTCAAGATACATATGGTCCTGCCCGCCGACACGCATCCGGCCCGTAATGCGGTGTGGCGCGCTTGCCAGCGCCGGGCCAGGGTCGCCGCGCAGGAGCGTCAGGGGCGCTGTTACATCGGGGTAGCCTGCGGCTTCTGCGGCGTCGATATCGGTGGCATGAGGCAGGGCTTCGGTCGTGATCTGTGCCAGCGCGCAAGCGCGGCGCGCAGCGTCGCGGGTTGTGGCCACGACCGCGAAGATAGGCTGGCCGTGATACTGGATCAGGTCATCCGTGAAGATCGGCTCGTCCATCAGCCCGGTGGGCGACACGTCATTGCGGCCCGGAATATCCTCCGCCGTCAGTACTGCAACCACACCGGGGGCGGTGCGCACGGCTGCAAGGTCAAGCGCGGTCATGCGGCCATGTGCAATATCAGCGCCACCGATATAGGCGTGCAGTGTGCCAGCAGGTTCGGTGATGTCATCGGTATATTCGGCGCGGCCTGTCACATGTTTTATGGCGGAATCATGGATCAGGCTGTCATGGGCCGCCCCACGGATACGAGGGTCGTCTTTCATAGCGCATCCTCCAGCGTGGCGGGCGTGCCTTGTGTTTCATGCCAGAAGCGCAGCAGCAGGTTTTGCGCGGCGCGCATCCGGTATTCGGCGCTGGCGCGCATATCTGTCAGGGGCGTGAAATCTTCGCGCAATGCAGTTGCCCCGGCTTGCAGGCTGTCCAGTGTAAAGGGCTGCCCGATAAGCGCCGCTTCGGCATGGGTGGCGCGTTTGGGGGTTGCGGCCATGCCGCCAAATGCAAGTCGCGCAGCGGTGATGATGCCCCCGTCAACCGTGATGCTGATGCCTGCGGCCACGGCGGAAATATCCTCATCGCGGCGTTTGGAGAGCTTATAGGCTGCATACAGGCCGCCCGGTGCGGGTTTGGGCAGGATTATGGTTTCGACAAATTCGCCGGGCGCACGGTCCTGCTTGCCATAATCGAGAAAGAAATCTTCCAGCGCGATATCGCGGCGCGTCTGACCGTGGCGCAGCACCAGCCGCGCGCCAAGCGCGATAAAGGGTGGGGCCACATCCCCGATGGGCGAGCCATTGGCGATATTGCCGCCCAGCGTGCCCATTGCACGCACTTGCCAGCCTGCAATACGGTCCCAGTAGCGGGCCATATGGGGGAATTGGGCCAGCAGGGGCACGCGTGCACCTTCATAGCTGACCATTGCGCCGAAATGCAGGGCTGTGTCTGTTTCGGTGATACCGCGCAACGCGTCCAGATGGCTGATGAAGACCGCCACAGGTAGATCACGCAGGAATTTTGTGACCCACAGGCCCACATCGGTTGCGCCAGCCACGATGCGCGCATCGGGGTGTTCTGTCAGAACTGCGGCCAGATCATCGACCGAGGCAGGCAGGATCGCGCGGCTGCTGTCCTTGCCCAGATCGACCCGTGTGCCGTCCTGCCAGTCGCGCAACTGCGTTGCAACGCGGTCACGCTCTGCCATCAGCGGGTCTGTGGTGCCGTGATCGCCCATTGTCAGAGCTGCGCGAATGATGGGGGCATAGCCTGTGCAGCGGCACAGATTGCCTTGCAGCGCGCGTTCGACCTGTGCCTCGGACGGGTGGGGCGTTTCCATCCAGAGCGCGTAAAGCGCCATGACAATGCCGGGTGTGCAAAACCCGCATTGCGACCCATGATGATCGACCATCGCGCGCTGAACGGGGTGCAGCCCGCCATCGGTGCCGCGCAGGTGTTCGACTGTGACCACATGACAGCCATCAACTGTGGCCAGCGGGCGGATGCAGGCATTCACCGGCTCATAGATCAGCCCTTCAGGGCCGGGCCGCCCGACCAGCACTGTGCAGGCCCCGCAATCCCCTTCGGCGCAGCCTTCCTTGGTGCCGCGCAAGCGTTGATCCAACCGCAGATGATCCAGCAGCATATCAGTTGCCGCGACCGAAGTGAGCGTGAGCGCGCGGTCATTGAGCATGAATCGAATTGTGTGGCGCAGCGCCATTCAGACCGTCCTTTTTTTCATATTATCCTAACATAAGAATTCCCGCTGGAATGTCACTTTCAACGAAAGCGATAAAACGGTTAGACTGTTTCAACGCGGCGTTGGGAATTATGCCGAATTACTGTGCATTCTCAGGGTGGGGAGGGGTCATGTCGTATCTGGAGTCCTTGCGCGTTTTTATCCGCGTCAGCGAGCTGGGCTCGATCACGGCAGGGGGGCGTGATTTGCGGCTGACACCGGCGGTGGCCAGCAAGCGGATAAAGGAGTTGGAGGCGCGTCTGGGCGTGCGCCTGTTCAACCGCACCACACGCAAACTGACCCAAACCGAGATTGGCCGCGATTTCTATGACCATGCGCGCCGCGTGGTGACAGCGCTGGAAGATGCCGAGGCGGCGGTTTCGGGGTTGTCGGGCCATGTGCGCGGCACGATACGGGTGACTGCCCCGCTGGGCATAGGGCGCAGGCTGGTTGCGCCGCTGGCCTATCAGTTCGGGCAGGATTACCCCGATATTCGTATCAATCTGCGTCTGTCTGACAAGCGGGTGGATATTCTGGAAGATCAGATTGATATGGCCTTCGTGCTGGGTGATTTGCCGGAATCCAGTCTGAAGCAACGCAAGATCATGGATGCGCCAAGGGTGATTGCCGCCAGCCCCGACTATCTGGCGCGGCGCGGTGTTCCAGCGCGGCCAGAGGATTTGAAGCTGCATGAGTGCCTGCTGCTGCGCTACCCCCGCTCGCCGGAGTATTTCTGGACTGTGCAAACCACGGAAGGCCCGCTGCGGCTGGATCTGGCGGGGCGGCTGGATTGTGATGATGCCAATGTCCTGATCGACTGGGCTGTGGCGGGTGCAGGGCTTGTCAACCGGCCGGCTTTCGAGCTGTCGGCGCATCTTCAGTCGGGGGCGCTGGTTGCAGTTTTGCCAGAAACGCCGCCGCTTCCGGCGGTATTTGCCTGCCTATATCCGCACAGGCGCCATCAGGACCCGAAGATCAGGCTTTTCGCTGATCACATGGTGAAGGCCTGCAAGGCGGCTTTTGCCAAGGCAGATATGACAATGCCCGCGCAGGTTTCGGGCGTGCGCAGATCATAACCACACCCGCGCCACGCCTTTGCACGATCAGGCAATCCCGTATTGGCGATGCGCATCTGCGCAAGAGATCAGTTTGCCCTGAACCTCGTCCCAAAGATGCAGCTTCACTGTCGAGAGGCTTTCGACAATGGTCAGGCGCTGGGCCTCGGCCAGTTCAGGGAAATCGCGGATCACTTCGGGCAGGCGGTAGAAAGGAATGCGGGAATAAAGGTGATGCACATGGTGAATGCCGATATTGCCCGACAGCCAGCGCAGCGGTTGAGGCAGCACATAGTGCGAACTGCCTTCAAGTGCTGCATCGTGCAACTGCCACTCTTCACCCTTGGACCAATGCGTTTGTTCGAACTGGTGCTGCACATAGAACAACCAGACGCCAATCGTGGCGGCAATCACAGACGTTGGCAGAAACACCAGTAGCACCGGCAGCAACCCGCCAAACCAGATGATCAGTGCCAGCGCGATGCCGATCATGGCATTGGTGCCCATAGCCGATGTCCAGTAACGCCAGCCCGCATTCATCAGCCCGACCGGCAGGCGGTTTTGCAGGATGAACAGATAGCTTGGCCCCAGCACGAACAGCACCAAGGGGTGACGATAAAGCCTGTACATGAACCGTCCGAAAGGGGAGCGCGCGCGATATTCCTCGACCGTGAGGGTGGTGACATCGCCAATACCGCGATGGTCCAGATCGCCGTGATGGGCGTGGTGAATCGCATGTGTGCGCCGCCACACGGCATAGGGTGTCAGGGTCAGCACCCCCAGCGCGCGCCCGACCCAGTCCTGTGCTGTGCGGTTCTTGAGGAATGACCCATGCCCGCAGTCATGCTGGATGATGAATATCCGAACCAGAAACGCACCATTCATGACCGCCAGCACAAGTGCCAGCCACGGGCTGATGGACAGGGCCATCCAGGCGAGCGCCCAAAGTGCAAAGAAAGGCACAAGGGTTGCGGCCAGTTCAAAAACGCTGCGAAAGGTGGTCGGGTCACGATAGCGCGCAAGAGTAGAAAGCCAGCTGCGCGCGGTGCGGGGGGGAAGTACTTCGTTGTTCATCAGAGCCTGTCGGTCGAGGCCGGAGTCATCCGGCGGGATAGCTGAGCGTTGTCAAGAAGCGCTAAGCTATCGACCCATTCCAGCCCCCATCGGATATTCGCTATCGAGAGGTACTTCAACAATTTTGATCGCGACTTTGGATTTCGTTTTAACAAATTTGATTGATTTCAATCTGAAGGGGAAATCAGCCGCGCAAACTCTGTTTTTCGGTGCCTGAATGCAACGCTGCGAAAGTGCCATCACCGGCACTTTCGCATGATCTGCCCTGTTATAGCTTGGTACTGGTCACGCAGGACCGCGCGGTTACAGGTAACGGTTCACAAGGTTTTCAAGCCGCTCTTGTCTGCCAGAGCGCGGGTTTGGGTTGATATTCTGACTCAGAACATCCCCGGCGATACGATCCAGATCGCTGTGCAGCATCGCTTGCGCCTCTGGCTTGTCCCAGCCAGCGTAGCGCGCCGCGCGCGCGGCTTCCAGCTTGCCATCTTCCAGCATGGCGGCGGCCGCTTTCAGCCCACGTGCGCACACATCCATCGCGCCCGCATGGGCAAGGATCAGGTCTTGGGGGTCCAGCGACTGGCGGCGCAGTTTTGCATCGAAATTCGTGCCGCCAGTGGTAAAGCCCCCCGCGCGCAGGATTTCGTAATAGGCCATCGCAACCTCTGGCGTGTTATTCGGGAACTGGTCTGTATCCCAGCCTGACTGATAGTCATTCCGGTTCATGTCGATAGAGCCGAAAATGCCAAGGCTGGCCGCAAGTGCGATTTCATGCTCGAAGCTATGGCCCGCCAGAATGGCGTGACCCTGTTCGATATTCAGCTTCACTTCCTTTTCCAGCCCGAAGCGTTGCAGAAAGCCAAACACGGTTGCCACGTCATAATCATACTGGTGTTTGGTGGGTTCCTGTGGCTTTGGTTCGATCAGGATCGCGCCCTTGAAGCCGATCTTGTGCTTGTAATCCACCACCATCGACAGGAAGCGACCCATATGGTCCAACTCCTTGCTCAGGTCGGTATTGAGCAAGGTTTCATAGCCTTCGCGCCCACCCCAGAGCACGTAGTTTTCGCCATTCAGGCGCTGCGTGGCATCCATGCAGGTTTTGACCGTTGCTGCCGAGAAAGCGAAAATATCGGGGTCGGGGTTGGTGGCCGCCCCCGCCATATAGCGGCGATGGCTGAACAGATTGGCCGTGCCCCACAACAGTTTCGGCCCGCCCGCTTCCATCTTGGCGGCGAAATAATCTGTCATCTCTTCCAGATTGCGAGTGTTTTCCGCGAAATTGGCACCCTCCGGGCGCATGTCGGCGTCATGAAAGCAGAAATAGGGGGCGTTCAGAATGCGGAACATGTCAAACGCGACATCGGCCTTGCGTTTGGCATGTTCCATCGTGTCGCCAAACCAGGGGCGCTGGAATGTCTGGCCGCCGAAGGGGTCATTGCCGGGCCATGCGAAATTGTGCCAGTAGCACACGGCAAAGCGCAGATGATCTTCCATCCGGCGGCCGAGCACTACCTCGTCAGGGTTGTAGTGCCGAAAGGCGAAATCGCTGTCACTGTCAGCGCCCTGATAGCTCAGTTGCGGGATGTCTGCGAAAAAATTGGTCATGTCAGATCCTTGATGGCAGTTTGTGCCGCGCTGTAGCGGGTGTAAGTGTCTGCGAATGCAGCAGTCAGGGCGGGATCGGGCGCAACCTCGCGCGCGATGGGGGGCAGCGGCATTGCATCTGCACCCGCCCCGGTGGCGGCCATCAGGCCAAGCCGTGCGGCCCCAAGGGCGGCGCCATGATCGCCAGCTTGCGGCACGAGGATCGGCAGATCCAGCGCTGTCGCCAGCGCCGCAAGCCAGTAGTCCGACCGCGCGCCCCCGCCAGCGGCAATCAGCGTGTCCAGCTTTGTTCCGGTGGCCGCAAGGGCCTGCTGGCAGTCTTTCAGCGCAAAGACGACGCCTTCCATCACAGCGCGGGTTGCGGCGGCGCGGTCGGTTGCATGGTCCAGCCCGATGAATGCACCGCGGATTGCAGCATCGTTTAACGGGGTGCGTTCCCCGCCCAGATAGGGCAGGAACAGGGTGCGGCCGGGGGCTTTCAGCGCGCCCAGACTGGCGGTCAGATCGGCAGCACTGACCCCCGCTATGCCGGAAAACCAGTTCAGTGCGTCAGTCGCCGCAAGAATGACGCCCATCTGATGCCATTGCCCCGGCAGGGCATGGCAAAAGCTGTGCACAGCGGTTTCCGGTGCAGGCGCATAGCTGTCGGTGGCGGCAAACAACACGCCAGAGGTGCCAAGGCTGACAAAACCCTGCCCCCCGCGCGCAATGCCCAACCCGATCGCCGTCGCGGCATTGTCGCCTGCGCCACCTGCGACCGGAATGTCGGCGCGCAATCCGAATTCAGCCGCAAGTGCTGCGCGCAGACCACCCGAAACCGCTGACCCTTCCACAAGGTCAGGCATTTGCGCGCGGGTCATGCCAGTGGCGGCGAGCAGATCATCAGACCAGTCGCGCGCGCCGACATCCAGCCAGCTTGTACCCGCCGCGTCTGACATTTCGGCCACATGCGCGCCCGTCAGCCACAGGCGCAGATAGTCCTTTGGCAGCAACACCTTGGCGGCATGTGCGAATAACTCTGGCTCTTCTTCGGCCATCCAGACGAGTTTCGGCGCAGTGAAGCCGGGAAAGACGATATTGCCGCTGATCGCGCGAAAGCGCGGGTCTGCGTCCAGCCGCGCGGCCTGTGCATGGGCGCGGGTGTCGTTCCACAGGATGCAGGGGCGCAAGACCTGATCGGCCGCATCGAGCACTGTTGCCCCATGCATCTGCCCCGAAAGCCCGATGCCCGTGATTGCGGCCATGTCGATTTTGCCTGCAAGATCGCGCAAAACCGCACTTGCAGCGCTTGTCCAGTCTGCCGGGTCCTGTTCCGACCAACCGGGATGCGGGCGAGAGACTGAAAGCGGCGCGTCTGATTGCGCCACGACGCCGCCAGCCGCATCAAGCACCAGCCCTTTCAGGCCAGAGGTGCCCAGATCAAGCCCAAGAAACATCAAGCCGCCTTCTCTGCTTTCTTACCCATGATGATCATGGACAGAATGTCATCCTCGGTCACATCCTCGACGCGTTCGGTGCCGATAAGCTGGCCGTTTTTCATGACGCTGACACGGTCACATAGCGACATCATTTCGCGCGTGTCGTGGCTGATCAGGAAAATGCCAAGCCCCTGGGCCTTCAACTCCATGATCAGGTCAGCGACCATCTTGGTTTCATGCACGCCCAAGGCGGCAGTCGGTTCGTCCATGATCAGGATGCGCGCATTGAAATAGACTGCGCGCGCAATCGCCACGGATTGGCGTTGCCCGCCAGACAGCGCGCTGACAGGTTCGGCCACCTTTTTGAAATTGGGGTTCAGCCGCGCCATGATCTTGCGCGTTTCCGATTCCATGCGGCTGTCATCCAGAAACCCGAACATGGTGCGCAATTCGCGGCCCAGAAACAGGTTTGCGGGCGCTGGCAGGTTATCGGCCAGCGCAAGGGTCTGGTGGATCGTCTCGATATTATGCGCGCGGGCATCGCGGGGGCTGTTGATGATGGCCTTTTTGCCGTCAATCAGAATCTCGCCACTGTCGGCGCGATAAGCCCCTGAGAGGATCTTGATCAGGGTGGATTTGCCAGCGCCGTTATGGCCCAGAAGCCCCACCACCTCGCCCGGATACAGGTCGATGGACACATCATCCACAGCCTGTACACCACCAAAGGCGATCGAGATATTTCGCATTTCCACAAGTGGTTGCATGGTCTATCCTTTCCCGGTGCGGCGGCGGTAGATGATGTCGATCAGCACGGCCAGAACCAGCACGCTGCCCACGACGATATTCTGCAAGGGCGCATCGACACCGACCATTGCCATGCCAGATTGCAGCGACTGCATGATCAGCGCGCCAAGAATGGCCCCGTAAATCGTGCCGATCCCGCCCGCCAGCGCCGTGCCACCGATGACTGCAGCCGCGATGACGCGCAATTCGTCCAGCGTGCCGATATCGTTGGAATGGTTGGTCAGGCGGGCAGAGGCGACGACCGCTGAAATGGCACATAGCGCGCCCATGATCGCAAACACCTTGACCGTCAGCAGCCGCGTGTTGATGCCCGACAACTCAGCCGCCTGCGGGTTGCCGCCAGTCGCAAAGATATAGCGCCCCAGCCGCGTCTTGCGGGCTACAACTGTCATGACAACGGCCACGACAATCAGCAAAAGCACCGAAATCGGCAGGCCATAAGCGGCGGTGTACCCTTCGGGCATGACCTCGCCACGGGCCTCGAACTGGCGGCTCAGGCGGGCGGCTGGAATCTGGTAGGAATTCAGGATCGCGATAAAGCCCAGAATGGCACCGGCAATGATCGCGCCAAGCGTGATTTCGGCCCAGATGGGTTTGACGGGGAAGTCATGGCGAATCTTATCGCGGCGTTTTGCCCACAGTGCGCCCATCGCGGCCAGCGTGGCAATGATCCCGATCACCCATGACCAGAATTCGCCCAAGGTGCCGTTTATGCCGCCGAACATCTGAAAGGTCGGGTCCAGCGGGCCGATGGTTTGCCCGTTGGTCAGATACCATGCCGCGTTGCGCCAGACCAGCAGCCCGCCAAGCGTGACGATAAAGGCCGGTATAAGCAGATACCCAGTAAGATAGCCCTGAAACGCTCCGATCAGCGCGCCGGTTACAAGCCCCGCGCCAATGGCCAGCCACGGGATGAGCGGATGCCCAAGCGGCAGGCCCAGCAGTTGCGGCAACCATGCGGTTTGCATCATGGCCATGACGGCGGAACATGTGGCCAGCAGCGCGCCCACCGACAGGTCGATATGACGGGTTACGATGACAAACACCATACCGGTGGCCATGATCGCCACGCTGACAGTCTGGATTGTCAGGTTGAAAATATTGCGCGGGGTCAGAAACCGCCCATCGGTCAGGACGTTGAAAACAACGGTCACCAGAATAAAGGCGCCGATCATGCCCAGAAGGCGCGTGTCCAGTTCCAGCGTATCGGTCAGTTTTGCGCGCGGCGCAGGCTTGGCCTTGGCGGTGCTGGTTGTTGTATCTTGGGTGCTCATATGTGCCGTCCTGTCAGGGAACGTGGCGCGATGCGCGGGAATGCCACGCAACTGCGCATGAGGGGCGGCGTGATGCCGCCCCTTCGGGAAGGGTGGATTTCAGATCAGTCGCAAGGCGCAGGACCGCCGCTGACACCCTGACACAGCGCTTCCTGGCTGATCCAGCCTGCGTCTACCACAAGGCTGAGGTTGTCGCGTGTGATCGGCACGGGCTCTAGGAACATGGATACCATTTCCGTGCCCGCCGGAGAGGTCCACATCTCGGCCCCTTCGACATCCGCCATCGCGGTGCCACCTGCCAGTTGCACTGCGATTTCGGCGGCATTGCGGCCCAGATCACGCGCATCTTTCCAGACCGAAACAGTCTGCGTGCCAAGCGCGATGCGGTTCAACGCGGCATGGTCGCCATCCTGACCCGAAACTGGAATGCCGTCCATGCCCTGCGCTGTCAGCGCGGCCACTGCGCCGCCTGCGGTCCCGTCATTCGACGCGACAACCGCATCAACCATGTTGTCCTGTGCTGTCAGGATCTGTTCCATGTTGCGCTGAGCATTGGCGGGCAGCCATGCATCGGTATAGGCTTCGCCGACAATGGTGATGTCGCCTGCGTCAATTGCTGCTTGCAACACTTCCTGCTGGCCACCGCGCAGGAAATCTGCGTTCGGGTCCGTGGGTGAGCCCTTGATCATCACGTAATTGCCACTTGGGGCCTGTTCCAGCACAGCACGCGCCTGCATGCGCCCGACTTCGACATTGTCGAATGTCAGGTAGAAGGCGCGATCATCCTCGATCAGGCGGTCATAAGCGATGACGGGAATCCCTTCATCAGCGGCAGCCTGAACGGCGGGGCCAATGGCAGCGGCATCCTGCGCCAGAACGATCAGCGCATCGACGCCCTGTGCGATCAGGCTTTCAATATCAGAAAGCTGCTTGGATGAAGATGACTGCGCGTCCGCTGACACATATGCCGCGCCTGCTTCATCAAGTGCGGCGCGAATGGCCGCCTCATCTGTTTGCCAGCGTTCTTCCTGAAAATTTGACCAGCTGACGCCGATGGTCAGCGAATCTGCCCATGCGGCAGAGCTGAAGCCGATGGTTGCGGCCACGGCCGCTGTAAGAAGCTTGTTCATGTGTTCCTCCCTGAACGAAATCAGGCCGGATAGGTTTTCGGCCAGACCCTGAGAGCATGACATATAATTTTCGGCTGTCAAATTAATTTTATAGGTTTCAAGCAGGGATTGCGCCGAAATTTAACTTATTTAGCATTTTTCCTTGCGTGATGTTCGATATTCTGGCTTATTTTGTTCAGTTGGCGAATTTAACTTTGGCGGAGGAGGCCGGGCTATGATTGCGTCAGATCTGGGTGGGATAGACACGGGAAATGATGGCGCGCTGGCGGGCTGTGGCCCGTTGCTGAGCAATGTGGCCCCTGTCGCGCGGCCCTTGCGCCATGTCCTGTTTGACCATGTTCGCGCACAAGGCGGCACCACCCGCGCCGAAATGGGGCGGGCGCTGGGTGTCAGCGCGGCTTCGGTCAGCGCGGTGACAAGTGATCTGATTGCCGATGGTTTCCTGCGTGAAAGCCCGGTAGCGGCGGTGCCAGATGTCGAGAATCCGCGAATCGGGCGCGGGCGGCCCCCGGTTGAATTGCAGGTTGCAGCAGAGGCATACCATGTGATCGGCATGAAACTGGGTGATCTGCGCCATACCGCGGTGCTGAGTGATTTTGCAGGGCGGCGTATTGCCGAGGCCAGTATGCCGACACGCCCAAACCGCAAAAGTGCCGCGATTCTGATTGCCGAGGCGCGCGCGCTGATGGACAAGTTGCTTGCTGAATGCGGCAAGAACCGACGTGACATAAGCTGTGTCGGGGTCGGTATGGCTGGCATGGTCGATTTTGCGACCGGAAGTGTTGCATGGTCGCCCATGCTGGACGCGCCATCCACTGCGCTGCGCGGGCAGTTTGAAACGGCGCTTGGCGTGCCGACATGGCTGGACAATGACGCCAACCTGCTGACGCTGGCCGAATTATGGTTCGGCGGCGGGCGCAGCAAGTCCGATTTCGCGGTGGTCACGATTGAACATGGCGTTGGCATGGGGTTGGTGCTGTTCAACCAGCTTTATCGTGGTGCGCGCGGTGTTGGCATGGAATTGGGCCATACCAAGGTGCAACTGGACGGTGCGCTGTGCCGCTGTGGCAAGCGCGGCTGTCTGGAAGCCTATGTTGCCGATTATGCCCTTGCGCGCGAAGCGGCGACTGCGCTGGATCAGCATGAAAGCCTGTCTGAAAGCCCGCTTGCGCTGCTTGAATCCCTGTTTGTCGAGGCGCGGGGCGGCAATGAGGCCGCGCTGTCGATCTTTCGCCGGGCAGGCCGCTATCTGGCCTTGGGCCTGTCGAATGTGGCGCAGATGTTCGACCCCGAGGTTATCATCCTGTCCGGGGGGCGGATGCAGTATGACTACCTTTATGCGCGCGAGGTTCTAAGCGAAATGCAGTCCATGACCCTGACTGGCGCCCGCCCGCCCGCGCGGGTCGAGATACATTCCTGGGGTGATCTGGTCTGGGCACAGGGCGCGGTTGCGCTGGCGCTGGGGGCGCTGACAGAACAGTTGCTGGGGCATTCGGCCACGCGGGGCAGCGCGGCATGAAGGCTGCATCTTTGCCGCTATGTCTGGCGGCCCTGCCCTGCCTTGCCGATATGCCCACCTTCGAGGATGTCAGCCACAAGATTCCGCAACACCATTACGCTGGCGGGTGGGAGTATTTCGTGGGCGGCGGTGTGGCTGCGTTCGATTGCAGTGACAATGGCCTGCCGGACCTGTTTCTGGCAGGGGGCGCGGGGCCATCGCTGCTGCTGCGCAACAAGGGTGAGATGGAGTTCAGCCCGGAAGACGTGCCATTAACGGGGGTCACCGGGGCCTATCCGCTGGATATTGATGGCGACGGGGTGCTGGACCTGTTCGTGCTGCGGGTGGGGCCGAACATCGTGCTGCGCGGCCTTGGGGATTGCGCGTTCGAGGATGCAACCGAAGCGCTGGGCATTGAGGCGGGGCAGGGCTGGTCAACAGCGTTCAGCGCATGGTGGGATCAGGGCGCGGATCGCCCGACCTTATTCGTGGGCAATTACGTCGATCGTGACGACCCGGAAGGGCCGTTTTTCGCCTGTGATGACAACCAGTTGATGCGCCCTGCGGCACAAGGCTACCTGTCCGCGCCCATGACACCCGGTTTCTGCCCGCTTTCGGCGCTTGCAGCGCGCGATGCGCGGGGGCGTATGACCCTGCGCCTGTCCAATGACCGGCATTATTACGTGCGTGGCGGATATGAGCAGATGTGGGACATTGCCGATGCGCGCTATCTTGGGCCAGAGGATGGCTGGCAGGAACAGATGCTTTGGGGGATGGGCATTGCCAGCCGCGACATTACCGGCAACGGGCTGGCGGATGTCTACCTGACCTCTATGGCCGATCAGTTGCTGCAACTTGCGCAGGGTGATGGCACCTATCGCACGGCCCCGTTCGAGATGGGGCACACGGCACATCGGCCCTTTACAGGCGATGACGGCCGCCCCTCGACCGGGTGGCATGCGCAATGGGGCGATATGACAAATAATGGGCGGGCCGATCTGTTTGTGGCCAAGGGCAATGTCGATCAGATGCCGGATCTGGCCATGTATGACCCAAACAACCTGTTGCTGCAAGGTGCAGATGGGCGGTTCACGGAAGCTGCGCATCATGCAGGGGTGGCTGACCCCGCGCGCTCTCGCGGGGCGGCGCTGGTGGATCTGACCGGGGACGGGCGGCTGGATCTTGTGGTCGTGAACCGCCGCGCGCCTGCGCGCCTGTACCGCAATGTGACCAAAGATACGGGCAACTGGTTGGCGGTGGATCTGCGCATGGAGGGGGGCAACCGTTTTGCCATTGGCGCGCGCGTCACGGTCGAGACTGAACAGGGTGGCCAGTGGCAGGAAATTTCGGTGGGCGGTGGCCATGCAGGCGGGCAGGCGGGGCCGCTGCATTTCGGGCTGGGGCAGGCGGGGGACGCCGTGATTGTGGTGGACTGGCCCGATGGGCGCCAAAGCCGCCGCGAGATCGACCGCATGAACCAGCGGGTTTTGCTGACGCCAGACGGCTAGTGTTTGTGAGTGTTCAAACGCTTTCGGTTCAAGTTTTCTTGTATGTTGAAGTTTTGGTGGGCGGCGGTGCTTTGCGCCTTGATCTCGCACCGGTCACACTCTGCAAAGCCCTCGCAACCCGTCATCTGGTGCCTTGTGTCAGGTTGCAGGCACTGGTTTTGGCACCAACCCGTGACTGGCAAAAATGGCAAAGGCTTAGGGGCGTGGCACCTCCAGCCCGCTTGGCACCGCATCGGGCACGCCCAACCGCCCTGCCAAGGCTTGCGGGTCCGACAGTGTTTCCAGAAACGCCACCAGATCAGCGATATCGGCGTCACTCAGGGGGATGGGCGGGGTGCTGACGGCCTGTGCAATCGCGGCCCGCTCAGTCGGGTCATCCATGATCTGCCAATCTTCGACATCCAGCGCAGGCAGCACAACCTGCGTGCGGTCATAATGTGCCAGTGCTGCGACCGGGTCGGCATGGTCACGAATGAACCCCGCCAGCGTGGTATGTGATCCGGCATGACCATAAGGGGCGGTATGGGCGATATTGCGCAAAGAGGGCGTACGAAAGGCAAAGGCGTCTTCTGCGCGCCCGGTGACGCGCATACGCCCGGTATCGCGCCTGTGCGATTCAAAGCGCGCGGCCTTGCCCGGCCCCAGCTGCGGCACCCCGCGCGCATGAAAGCCGTGATCGGTCTGGAACGGGCCGGAATGGCAACTGGCGCATGTGGCCGTGCCATAGAACAGGTCCAGCCCGCGCTGTGCGGCATCTGGCAAAGCCCCGTCGCCGCGCAGATAGGCGTCAAACGGGCTGGTGTCAGAACGGAACTCGACCGCGACAAAGGCCGCGATGGCGTTAGAGATATGTGGAAAGGTGATGTGCGCGGCAGTGTTGATGTCATCCTTCACCGCGATGAAGCGGTCGACATATTCAGGAATGTCGCGGATGCGCGCGGCGATCAGATCCCAGGCGCCGCCCTCGCCTGTCAGCCGCCCCTGCCGCACGGCTTGCGCAATCTCATTGTCATTGTAATGACCTGCCATTTCATCGGGGCTAAGAACCGGGAACATGTTTTGTGCGGATAGAAGCGAGGCAAAGCCCGTGATCATATCCTCTTCCAGCGGGGTGCGCAGGCCGGAAGGGCGCGCAACATCAACTTCGATACGGCCATCGTGGAACATGCGGGTGAATTCTGCGGCACCAAGGTTCCACAGCGCGGGTGAGTTGCGGGGCATGCGCTGTTCGGGCGGGCTGTCCGGATGGGCCGTGCGCGCCGGACCAAGGCCGCGCGCCCCGGCCCCCAGCCCCAGCGACAGCCCGTCAGAGCTGCCGAACTCTGGGTGATGGCAGGTTGCGCAGGCCACATCGCGGTTGCCTGACAGGATCGGATCATAGAACAGATGCCAGCCCAGTTGGACCAACTCGGCCGAATGTGTGGCATAGGCCATGTCTGCGACCGGGTCAGGCAGGGCGGGGCCAGCATTGAGCGGGCCATATGCGATCAGCGCCAACACAAGACTTGCCCGAAATACACTATGTCGCCACATATCGCCCCCTCCCTTCCTCCGATCTTGTTTGTACACGAGAGTGCCGCCCAAAAGTGTTTAGCACAAGCCCCCTTGCCGGGGGCGGCAGTGAGGGGGCGCTGCCCCCTCTTGGCCTGCGGCCAATTCACCCCCGGAGTATTTGGCGCAAGAAAATGAGGGGCATGTCGCGCGCGATATCGACGCTGTCAGGCGCTGATCGCGCGTTCGATCCAGTAGCGCGCATCTGGCAGGGCCTGCTCGATCTGAGGAAGGTCGTTGACGCAAAGGAATTTGGCATCGGGGGACAAGGACCGGCGCAGATAGGCTTGGACAGCCTCTAGCGGGAATTCGGTGGTCGCGCTGCTGCGCAGGTGCAGGTAATCCGCCTTTGCAGGGGTAAGGTGGTTGCCGTTGCGGATGCAGAAATGATTGTGCAGCGCCATCGGCTGGAATTGCGACAGATCGCGGAATGGGTGGGCGATATTGGCCGTGAATTCGGGGCCGAAACGCTTGAAGAGTTGTTCCATGAAAACGCGATTCATCGGGTGGACGACATGTGCGCTGGTCCAGAGATGATCGGGCGCGAACCCGGCGAGGCGGGCGGCATTGATCTGTGTGTAGTGGTTGAAGAATGCTGGGTCGCGCATCTTTTCCGGGTTGGCGTCAAGATGGCTGTAATCAGCCCATTTCCCACGCAGAACAGGCACGGCGTCTTTGAACACGTCATCTGCGCTGAGCGGCGCGGTCAGAAAGACGTCATCATTGAAATAGACAAACCTTTCGGCAAGACCGGGGATTCGCCAGAGCATGGTTTCGATGGACAGGGAATTGAACGTTGGCAGGTATTGGGTAAAGCCCCGGAATATCACGCGGTGGTCAACAATGCTGACCCTGTCGGCCAGCGCTGCGGGGATTGTTGCGGGATCGGGGGACTGGTCATCGGTCACGATCCAGATATGCCGCAGCCAGGGCGCATGATTGGCGAGCGATTGCAGGCAATAACGTAGCTCATCACTACTGCCCCAGCGATGCGGGTTGATCCCGTTTGGATGGAGCGCTTGCGCCGCTTTCCCAAGGGCTTTCGCGCGCTTGGCCGCATGTTTGGCATCGCCCCCGTCGACCCATGTTATGACGGCGTCGATAGGGTCACTGGTGCAGGCGGGGATGGCAATGTCCAAGGGGCGTTCCATTCTTTTTGCAGGTACCGAACCTGTAAAGGTAATAGCGGCGTTTGGGGGCATGAGTGAGGTCCCGGGACTACATCGTGAAAGCCGGAGCCGAGCCGCTGATATACCGATTGCTGTTGTCAGAATCGCGCCAGCCTTGGCGGATTCGGCGATGATCCTGTCGCAGATGCTGCAATGCAGCAAAAGTTTTGGGCGCAGAGGCGAAGTCTTGATTAAATTCTATGCATTCCAAAAAGGCGCCCCGTTTCTTCGTGTTTAATAGTGCGGTGGGATTTGCGCCAATGAACACAACTGTCAATAACTGCTGTGCGATTATGTCGTCGAATGCATGTCCGACAGCCCGATCCTGGCAGATTCCAACTGCCGGACATGCGCAACATATGACTGCTGCTCTGGGAGAGATGGGGTGCGCTTTCTTGCTTTCAAGTCAACCTTTCCAGACGCATGCAGCCGTTTTACAGGAGCATGCATTCCATGATGAAAAAATCCTTACTGACAACTGCTGCCGCGACAGCGCTGCTTGCCGCCGCGCCCGCATTCGCGAATTGCCCGATTCAGGTCGGTGTGCTGCACTCGCTTTCCGGCAGCATGGCCATATCTGAAACCACGCTGCGCGATGTGATGCTGATGCTGGTAGAGCAGCAAAACGCCAAGGGCGGCGTGCTGGGCTGCGAATTGGAAGCAGTGGTCGTTGACCCTGCCTCTGACTGGCCGCTGTTTGCGGAACTGACCCGCCAGCTTCTGACTGTGAACGAAGTTGACGTGATCTTTGGGGCCTGGACCTCGGTCAGCCGCAAGGCGCTGTTGCCGGTTCTGGAAGAGCTGAACGGTCTGTTCTTCTACCCGGTGCAGTATGAAGGGCAAGAAAGCTCTCGCAATGTGTTCTACACCGGTGCTGCGCCCAACCAGCAGGCCATTCCGGCGGTCGATTACTTCCTTGAGGAACTGGGCGTCGAGAGTTTCGCATTGCTGGGCACCGATTATGTCTACCCACGCACAACGAATGCGATCCTTGAATCCTATCTGCTGTCCAAGGGGATCGCGGCGGAAGATATTTTTGTGAATTACACGCCTTTCGGTCATGCTGACTGGTCCACGATCGTGTCAGATGTGATCGGTCTGGGTGCGGGCGGCAAGCAGGTCGGCGTCATCTCGACCATCAATGGTGACGCGAATATCGGCTTCTACACCGAACTGGCCGCGCAGGGCGTCAGTGCGGATGATATTCCGGTTGTGGCCTTTTCGGTCGGTGAGGAAGAGCTTTCGGGTCTTGATACTTCGCGCCTTGTTGGCCATCTGGCCGCGTGGAACTACTTCATGTCCGCCGATACCCCCGAGAATGAGGAATTCATCGCGGCATGGCACGAATTCATCGGCGATACCAACCGCGTGACCAACGACCCGATGGAGGCGCATTATATCGGCTTCAACATGTGGGTGAATGCGGTCGAAGCCGCAGGCACCACCGATGTGGATGCCGTGCGTGAGGCCATGTGGGGGCAGGAGTTCCCGAACCTGACAGGTGGCACCGCGGTGATGAATGTGAACCACCACCTGTCCAAGCCCGTGCTGATTGGTGAAATCCGCGCGGATGGGCAATTTGACATCATCAGCCAGACCGAAGAAGTGCCGGGCGAAGCCTGGTCGCCCTTCCTTGAAGACAGCGCAACGCTGGTCAGCGACTGGCAAGAGCTGGAATGCGGCATGTTCGACACAGCGACGGAAACCTGTGTCCAGCTGACATCCAACTACTGAACCACATCGGGGGTGCGGGGTTTTCCCCTCGCGCCCCTGTCCAGATTTAAGTGAAAGACATCCGCCCATGTTGCGCTTGATGCCCCGCATTGCGATGCTGTTCGCGTGCCTTGTCGCGCTGATCCTTGTTTTCCCGCTGCGTGCATCTGCCCAGATGGAAACACCGCTTCAGGATGCGTTGCAGACCGTTCAGCCGCTTGTGGCCAGCCCGTCGCGGGCAACGGTGCCAGATATGCTTGCGGCCCTGATCGCGGCAGATGCCCCCGGCACAGTGGCGTTCTTGCGCGCATGGTCTGACCGCGAGGTCTATGAGCGCCCCGAGGACGGGTTGTTCTTTTTCGCGCGCGAGGGGGCGGACCGCGCCCTTGTGCTGATTGACATTGATACGGGCGAAGAGGTCGGCACGGCAAGTTCACGCGATATGAACCAGATCCGCCCGAATGCCGGTGTGCGGCGCGAAGTGAGTGCCGCGCTTGTGCAGTTTGAATTGCTGAACCCCGACCCCGCGCGGCGGATTGCTGCGCTGGAAAGCATCGCGCGCAGCCCCGATGCCGAGCAGGTCGAGGCGCTGCAAATCGCGCTGGAGGCAGAAGAGGACAGTGGCATAGCCCTGCGGATGCAGCGTCTGCTTGACCTGCTGAATGCGCGTTTTGCGACAGACACAGCGACGCGGGTGGATGCAATAGAAGGGCTGCGCGGCGATATCAGCACAGAGGCGCGGCGCGCCCTGAACCAGATTTTACAGACCCGGTCAGAGTTTGGCGAAACCATAGCCGAGGGGGCCAATGTCGCGCGTATTCGCGTTCCGGGCGAAGATATGACCTTGATTTCGGCTTATACGGTGCTTTCAGATGCCGGGCTGGCGCCCGAGCGCCCCGGTCGCAATGCGATCCGCGATGTTTTGCGCGCAAATGTCGTCGATGGCACTGTCGGCGGCATCCCCGTGCACCAGCTTGACACGGATGAGGCCCGGCGCGCGGCCTATCGCGCACTGGAAGAGGCTGGCACTGTGGCCCCGCTGGTCACACAAGCTGATATGGAAGCGGCTGTGGCGCAATATGTATTCTATGACGCCTATCTGGAAGCGGACCGTGCTGTAACCGACGCCGCGCGCGATGCGCTGGACAGTACGCGCACGCGCATTTCTGTCTGGCAATTCGTAGGTATCTCGATTGATGCGCTGTCGCTGGCTTCGATCTTCTTTCTGGCCGCAATCGGGCTGGCGATCACTTTCGGGGTGATGCGCGTGATCAACATGGCGCATGGTGAATTCATCATGATGGGTGCCTATACCGGCTATGTGGTGCAGACTGTCATCCCCAATTACACCACCTCGCTGGTGATTGCGCTGCCCCTCGCCTTTGCTGTGACATTTGCCGCCGGGGTCTTGATGGAGCGGCTGGTCATCCGGCACCTGTACACACGTCCGTTGGAAACGCTGCTGGCAACTTTCGGGATTTCGATTGCCTTGCAGCAACTGGCAAAAAACATCTTCGGCACGCAGGCCCGACCGCTGACCGCCCCTGACTGGTTGGCGGGTGCCATTCAGGTCAATGATATTGTGTCTGTGGCGTCGATCCGTGTGGCGATCTTTGTCATGGCGATCGGCTTCTTGCTGATGCTACTTTACATTCTCAACCGCACGCGGCTGGGGCTGGAAGTGCGCGCCGTGACGCAAAACCCCGGCATGGCGGCCAGTATGGGAATTAATCCTGACCGGATAAATATGCTGACTTTCGGGTTGGGGTCGGGAATTGCCGGTGTTGCCGGTGTGGCCATCGGGCTGGTGGCACAGGTCACATCCGAGATGGGCGCGAATTACATCGTCCAAAGCTTCATGACTGTTGTGGTCGGTGGTGTCGGCTCGGTCTTTGGCACGTTGGCCGGGGCCACGCTGATCGGGTTCCTGCAAAAGGGCATCGAGTGGTTCAACCCCGCCAACACCCTTGCTGCGCAGACCTTTATGGTGCTGTTCATCATTCTGTTCATCCAGTTCCGCCCCAAGGGTATCGTCGCCCTGAAGGGCCGCGCTGCCGGAGATTGACGCCATGATGTTCAATATTCGGACCACAACCCCCCATGTGCCAGAGGTGGCCGCAGTCATCCGCGCCCATAACGCGTTTTGCGCAGCGACTAGCCCTGCGGAATCCTGTCACAAGCTGACAGCATCGCAACTCGACGTGCCCGCAATAACGCTATGGTGCGCTTGGCGCGCGGAAGAAGTTCTGGGTATTGGCGCGCTCAAACTGCTGGACGACGGCGCTGGCGAGGTGAAGTCCATGCACACTGTCGCTGCCGCGCGCGGCACAGGGGTGGGGCGCGCCATAGTCGAGACGATTGTTAACGCAGCAAGAGCAAAACACCTGACCCGCCTATGGCTGGAAACCGGCACCGCGCCGCAGTTTGCCGCGGCCCGCGCATTGTATGCGCGGTTGGGCTTTGCCAACTGCCCGCCCTTCGGGGATTACAAGTTCGATCCGCACAGCGCCTTTTATACGCTGGCGCTGACAGGAGATTGAGCCAATGGCAAAGACAACACTTGCCCCGCATCGGGCCATTCTGATCTCAAATCCGTCCGTGCTGTGGTTCATGGGGCTGCTTGGTCTGTTCACCATCGGTGTCACGGTCCTGTCAGAGGGGTTCGGGATCGGCGTGATTTCCACCAATCTGGTCAAGATCCTTGGCATGACGCTGTGCCTGTGCCTGATCGCCATCGCGATGGATGTGGTCTGGGGCTATTGCGGTATCCTGAGCCTTGGGCATTTCGCCTTCTTCGGGCTTGGCGGCTATGCCATCGGCATGTGGCTGATGTATGCGCGCACCGAAATCAACATTCGCGACAGTCTGGGTCGTGGCACCATCCCGCCCACAGAGCTGGAGGTCTCCGAGGCCGTCGCAGCGCAGATTTTCGGCGTCGTAGGCTCCAGCGACTTGCCGTTGATCTGGAACTTCGCGGGTTCGCTGCCTTTTCAGCTTGCGATGGTCGTGCTGGTGCCGGGGCTTCTGGCGCTGATCTTTGGCTGGCTGGCCTTTCGCAGCCGCGTGACGGGCGTCTACCTCTCGATCCTGACGCAGGCGATGACGCTCGCGCTCTCGCTCTACCTGTTCCAGAATGACACGGGTCTGCGCGGCAATAACGGGCTGTCGGGGCTGCAGAACATCCCCGGCTTCCTGCATGTGCCGCAATCGGTGATTTCGATGTGGTTTTTCTGGGCGTCTGCTTTTGCGCTGGGCGCGGGCTATCTGCTGTTTGCCTGGGTCGTGTCGGGCAAGTTCGGCTCTGTCATCCGTGCCATCCGCGACAATGAAGCGCGCGTGCGGTTCCTTGGCTATAATGTCGAGGGCTACAAGCTGTTTGTTTTCACCATCACAGCGGTCATTTCCGGCATCGCGGGCGCGCTTTACTACCCGCAGGCGGGCATCATCAACCCGGCGGAGATTGCGCCCATTGCTTCGATCTATCTGGCAGTCTGGGTGGCGATTGGCGGGCGCGGGCGGCTTTATGGCGCGGTGATCGGCGCGGCTTTCGTGTCGCTTCTGTCAAGCTGGCTGACAGGCGGCGGCGCGCCGAATATCGATCTGGGCTTCTACCGCATCGTCTGGACCGACTGGTGGCTGGTGCTGCTGGGTCTGGGCTTTGTCGCGGTGACGCTGTTCTTCCCCAAGGGGATTGGCGGGTTGTTCGACTATCTGGTCAGGAAAAAACCATGAGCACGCTTCTCGAAGTCTCTGGGGTCTCGGTCACATTCGACGGGTTCCGCGCCATCAACAACCTGTCGATTGCCATTGGCGAGCCTGAATTGCGCGCCGTGATCGGCCCTAATGGCGCGGGCAAGACCACCTTCATGGACATTGTCACCGGCAAGACGAAGCCGGATGAGGGCCGCGTGATCTGGGGTGAGCGGTCGGTCAATCTGCTGAAATACTCTGAAAGCCAGATCGCCAAGATGGGCATTGGCCGCAAGTTCCAGAAACCGACTGTCTTTGAGGATCAGAGCGTGCGCGACAATCTCGCCATGGCGCTGGCCAACAAGCGCGGCCCATTCTCGGTGCTGGTCTGGCGCGCGAGCGACCGCGACCGCGCGCGCATCGAGGAACTGGCCGAAGAAGTGGGCCTGTCGGCGCGGCTGGACGATAGCGCGGGCATCCTGAGCCACGGGCAAAAGCAATGGCTGGAAATCGGCATGTTGCTGGCACAAGATCCGCGCCTTTTGCTGGTCGATGAACCGGCGGCGGGGATGACCCCATCGGAGCGCGAGCATACGACAGACCTGCTCAAGCGCGCGGCCAAGACCCGCGCGGTCATGGTGATCGAACATGATATGGAATTCATCCGCCGCCTCGATTGCCGGGTGACCTGCCTGCATGAAGGTGCTGTGCTGGCCGAAGGTTCGCTGGATCATGTGACCAAGAACCAGCAGGTCATTGATGTTTATCTGGGACGCTGAGCGATGTTGAAAGTTGACGATCTGACCTTGCATTACAGCGCCTCGCAAATCCTATGGGGTGTGTCACTGGAGGCGCGTTTGGGCGCGGTCACAGCCGTTATGGGCACGAATGGCGTGGGCAAGACATCGCTTTTGCGCGCGATTGCGGGCCGCCACCCCTATTCAGGTGGCACGATCACGCTGGATGGGCAGGCGCTCGATCACCCCACAGCGGCACAGGCAGCAAAGGCGGGCATTGCCTATGTGCCGCAGGGGCGCGAAGTGTTCCCGCTGCTGACGGTGACGGAAAACCTGCAAACGGGTTTTGCCTGTCTGCCGCGCAGTGAGCACAAGATCCCGCCCCGTATCTATGAGCTGTTCCCGGTGCTGGAGCAGATGAAGAACCGGCGCGGCGGCGATTTGTCGGGCGGGCAGCAGCAGCAGCTTGCCATCGCGCGTGCCCTGATCGCGCAGCCCAAGGTGCTGTTGCTGGATGAGCCGACCGAGGGCATCCAGCCCAATATCATCAAGCAGATCGGCAAGGTGATTGAGCTACTGCGCGAGGAAGGCAAAATCGCCATCGTGCTGGTCGAGCAGTATTTTGATTTTGCCTATGGGCTGGCGGATGAATTCTGTGTGCTGAATCGGGGCGAGGTTGTGTTGTCCAAGCCTTCCAATGCTGTGACCAAGCAGGAAATACTGGAACGCGTGTCGATCTGAGGGGCTTGGGTGACGGTATGATTTGCACCAAGCGCGGAACAATGGCCGAAGGCCGCCGCGACTCAAAGGGCCGCCCACGGGCACGGCGATTTGGCTGCCACCAGCGTACAGAACTGATCTTTCGAAGATTTGGCCAGCATAAAGCGCAATAAAGCTGATCGAAGATCGCCGCACTGCGGCCCGACGCTGCGCGGCTTCTTGCCCGGTGCCGCTATGTCTGCATGATACCGCAAAGCTGTCCACCGCGACACAGCCATAATTGTTGTGGCTATGTTGAAGGGGAGGTTGGGCAGTGCCCGAACAGATAAGATGTGTATGCAGTAAGGTGCCAGCCCCTTACGCGCGCGGGTCCGCGATCACGTCCTGACGCTGCTGGCCAAGCCCGTCTATTCCCAACTCGACCACATCCCCGGGGGAAAGGTAGCGCGGTGGTTTCATCCCAAGCCCGACACCCGGCGGTGTGCCGGTCATGATGATGTCACCGGGATGCAGGGTAAAGAACTGGCTGAGATAGCTGACCAGAAACCCCGCGCCATAGACCATTGTGGCGGTGCTTCCATCTTGCATCTTGTCGCCGTTGACATTCAGCCACAGCCGCAGGTTCTGCGGGTCCGGCACCTCGTCGCGGGTGACAAGCCATGGCCCGACCGGCCCGAAATGGTCCGAGCTTTTGCCCTTGGTCCATTGCCCCGACCGATGCGCTTGCCAGTCGCGTTCGCTGACATCATTCCCGATTGTATAGCCGGCGATATGGGAAAACGCGTCGGCCTGCTGGACATAGCGCGCCTGTGTGCCGATGATGATGGCAAGCTCAACTTCCCAATCGGTTTTTCTGGACCCGGCGGGAATGATGATCGGGTCATTCGGCCCGCATAGCGCCGAGGTTGCCTTCATGAAGGTGATCGGTTCTGGCGGGACTTCGGCGCCGGTTTCGGCAGCATGGTCGGAATAATTCAACCCGATGCAGATGACCTTGCCAGTGCCGCCGACACAAGGGCCAAGCCGTGCATCCTCGGGCACTTTCGGCAGTGTTTCGGGGTCGAGTGCGCGCAGCATGGCAAGTCCTGCATCTGACAGCACCGGCCCTGCAATATCCGGCACCAGCCCCGACAGATCACGCGCCGTGCCCGAAGCATCCAGAATGCCGGGCCTTTCCTGCCCCGCTGGTCCCCATCGCAGCAGTTTCATGGCTCTCTCCCCCTCGGTCATTCCTGCCGCATATGCATAGCCGCGCCAGAGCAGGGCTGCAATGCGCAGCCCTGTTTTCCGGTGGATCAGCGCCCGCGGATGCGTGGGTCCAATGCGTCGCGCAGCCCATCGCCAATGTAATTGACGCTAAGCACTGTGAGAGAGATCAGCAGACCGGGCCAGACAACCCGCGCGGGGTACTGCTCGATCCAGTCGCGCCCTTCATACAGGATGCGCCCCCATGTCGGGAAATCCGGGGGAAAGCCAAGCCCGAGAAAGCTGAGCGCGGATTCCGTGATGATGGCGCTGGCAATGCCCAATGTGGCCGAAACCATGATCGGCGACAGCACATTGGGCAAGACATGGCGGGTATTGATGCGCAGTGAAGGTGTGCCGATAGAGCGCGCGGCCAGCACATATTCGCGTTCTTTCAGCGCCAGCACATCGCCACGCACAATGCGCGCGGTCTGCATCCAGCTTGTGATCGCAATGGCAAAGCAGATCAGAAAGAACACACCGATGGATTCGCCAAAGGTCCGCGCAAGTGTGTCACGAAACAGCGCCACAAGGATCAGCAGCAAGGGCAGCAGGGGCAGGGCCAGAAACAGGTCGGTCAGGCGCATCAGCGGGCTGTCGAGCAGTTTGAAATACCCCGCCAGCACACCGATCAGCGTGCCAATTACCAGCCCAAGGAACATTGCGACCAGCCCGACCGCAACCGAGATGCGTCCCCCATACATCAGCCGCGCCAGCAGATCGCGGCCCAACTGGTCGGTGCCCAGCGGATAGTCCCAGCTTGGGCCCTGATTGCGCATCCGTATGTTTAACTGGCCCGGATCAACCTGCCAGATCATGGGGCCGACCAGCACAAACAGAATGATGGAGACAAACACCGCAAGCCCGGCCAGCGCGCCGCGATGGGTCTTGAACTGGTCCCAGACATCCCACCACTGGTTGCGGGGCGGGCGAAAGGCTTCGTCGGGGTTCAGCGGTTTGGCGGCGTCAGTCATAGCGGATCCTCGGGTCAAGGATGCCATAGAGGACATCGGCAATCAGGTTGAACAGCACGATCAGGATGGCGAAAATAAAGGTGATGGTCTGCACCATGGGCCAGTCGCTGACATAGATCGCGCGGATGAGTGCATCGCCCAGACCATTCACGCGGAAAATCTGTTCGGTGATGATTGCCCCGGTAAAGACGGTGGGAATGCCAATGGCGATGACGGTCACAACCGGGATCATGGAGTTGCGCAGCACATGAACCAGCACCACGGTTTTTTCACCCAGCCCCTTGGCGCGGGCGGTGCGCACATAGTCCTGATTAAGGTTATCGAGCATCGAGGCACGCATGAAGCGGCTGATCTGGCTGGCGTTGAACAGGGCCAGCACCGCGACGGGCATGGCAATCTGTTTGGCCTGAAAGACAAAACTGTTCCAGTCGCGCACGACATGGGTGGTGTCATACATGGACGGGAACCAGCCCAGCCAGACCGAGAAGATCAGGATGAAAACCACACCGGTAAAGAAGGTGGGGACAGAAAAGCCGATCATGGACACGAATGTCCCGGCCTGATCGAACCAGCTATACTGGCGATAGGCAGAAATAACGCCGATGGGCAGTGCGATCAGGATGCCGAACAGATAGCCCAGCCCCACGACCCATAGCGTCTGCGGCACGCGCTGCACCAGAATATCGCCAACAGGTGACCGGGTCTGCCAAGACAGGATGCGCGGCCCTTCAGGGGCAATGTCCCAGCCGGTCAGACCTGCCAGAATATGCAGCGGTTCTACAAAGCACATCATGTAGAGCCATTTGAAATAGCGCACCATGACCGGGTCGCCCAGCCCCAGTGACTGGCGGATCTGTTCGCGCACTTCCAGCGGGATGGTCAGCGGCAGGCTGCCGGTCGGGTCGCCCGGTGCCATATCCAGCATCAGGAACACGATCAGGCTGATCACCAGCACTGTCGGGATGGCAAAGGCCAGTCGGCGCAGCGTGTAGGAAAGCATATACTCTGCCTCGGTCAGTCATGACGACCTGCCCCGCACAGGGCGGAACAGGTCAGGTATCAGTGACGGATCATTCCTCGATCCGGTACCATTCGGCCTGATTCCAATGCTCGGAATCCCAGACATTCATGACAATGCCGCCAACCGTGGTCGAGGCTGCCGAGACGCGGCCGCGTGCGACCAGTGGCAGATGCGCATAATCCTGCACGAACATGTCATTCAGCGCGATGACCAGTTCCTGACGGCGATCCGGGTCCGCCTCGCGGTTCAGTTCGGCCCAGAGTGCGTCATATTCCTCGTTGCAGTAGCGGTTGATATTCTGACCCTGCCACTGGGTTGAAGGCTGTGGTTCGCGGCCACAACGGCGCTGTTCCAGATGCGGTGTCGGATCGGTCCCTTCAAAGAGCGAGGCATACATCTGCACATCCGCGAAGAACTTCAGATAGGTGTCATCGCTGCCGGGGTCAGAGCCGAAGAAAACGCCCGCATCAATGTTGCGCAGCCGCGTATCCACCCCGATTTCACGCCAATCGGCCTGAATGAGCGCCTGAAAGTCCTGACGCACAGCGTTGGTGGATGTCTGGAACAGCAATTCCAGACGCTGCCCGTCTTTCACGCGGATGCCATCCGCGCCGCGTTCCCAGCCGGCTTCGTCCAGCAATTCATTGGCGCGGTCAATGTCCTGCACAAGGCAGTTGTCATTGTTCGGTGACGCCATTGCGGGCGGCGCGACGATGAAGTTACAGGTTGCCATGCCCATTGGGCCAAAGCCGATTTCAGTCAGCAATTCGCGGTCAATCGCGCGGCTGAGTGCCTCGCGCACGCGGATATCCGACAGGATCGGGTGCGGATGCGCGCGGGTGCCACGTTCATCGGGCGGCAGATCGGGGGATGGATCGGTGAAGTTCAGCTCGATCCGTTCCATCAGCGGGCCGAAATCAACCAGCAATTCGCCGCGTCCGCCCGCTTCCATCTGCTCGATCACTTCGGGGGCAAGTTGCAGGTTCCAAGCATAGTCCATCTCGCCTGTCTGGAACACGGCGCGCGCAGCACCCGTGGCATCCCCGCCACCGGCCCAGGTGATCGTTTCGAAATAGGGCTGGGTTGGCACGCGGTAGTTTTCATTGGCCACAAATTCGATCACGTCATTGGGGCGGAAGTTCGACACCACATATGGGCCGGTCCCGATGGGCGCAAAATTCGCATCCGTGCATTCGGGTGCGCGTGCGCCAAGGCAGTCCTGAAACTGCGCCTGCTGGATAATGACCGACCCTGCACCCACGAAAGGCAGATAGGGGTTTGGCGTGACATCTTCGAAATGCACTGTGATCGTCAGATCATCCACAGCCTCGACCCGCTCGATCCCGGCAAAGCGGTCGCGGTAGGAACAGCCACCTTCTGGATGGGTGCAATATTCATAGCTGAATACAACATCGGCCGAGGTGACGGGCGTGCCATCGGACCACAACAAACCTTCGGTCAGGGTCCATGTGATGGATTTCAGATCCTCTGACACGCCGCCGTTTTCCAGCGTCGGGATTTCGTCAACCAGCCAGGGTGAAAGCTCTCCAAGGTTGTCAAAGCGCGCGAGTGGTTCAAGCACCACAGAGGCCGCGTTCATTTCCTTGGTGCCGCCCGACAGATAGGGGTTCATCGTGGACACGGCTTGCCAGTAGATGATGTTCAGGTTGCCGGATGAGCCGCGCTCGCGTTCGGCCAGCGCCATGGCCGGGGCCATCGCAAGTGCGGCGGCGGTGCCCAAAAGGGCTACTCTGGTTTTCATGCGTCTTCTCCTTGTTGGTTGCACTCGTACCTCGGGGCGCCGGTTTCTCCGGCGTCGTTATACAGATGGCAGGCCGTAAAATGGCCGGGGGCCAATTCGCGGTATTCGGGGTCGATCTGGCGACAGATATCCATGACCTTTGGGCAGCGCGTGCTGAAATTGCAGCCCTTTGGCGGGTTCGATGGCGACGGCACATCGCCCTTCAGGATGATCCGTTGCACACGCGCCTCGACCTTTGGGTCGGGGTCGGGCACCGCTGACAGCAGCGCTTCGGTATAGGGGTGGCGCGGGGTGGCATAAAGCGCGTCGCGCGGGGCGAGTTCGACAATCTTGCCCAGATACATGACCGCTACACGGTCTGCGATATGGCGCACCATCGACAGGTCATGGCTGATGAACATATAGGTCAGGCCCAGACTGTCCTGCAAATCTTCCAGCAGGTTGACGACTTGCGCCTGAATAGACACATCCAATGCGGCAATCGGTTCGTCACAGATGATGAATTTGGGGTTCAGCGCCAGCGCCCTTGCAATACCGATGCGTTGACGTTGCCCGCCGGAAAACGCGTGCGGGTAGCGGTTGGCAAAGCTGCGGTTCAGCCCGACCGCATCCATCAATTCATAAATGCGTTCCAGCTTCTTGGCTTTTGACCAGTCGGTGTGTTCGTCCAGTGGCTCGCCGATGATTGCGGCCACGGTCATGCGCGGGTTCAGGCAGGCTTGGGGGTCCTGAAACACCATCTGCATGGTCGGACGCATCTTGCGCAGCGCGCTCTGGCCTTTTGCGCCGATCTCGACCCCGTCAATCTTGATCGTCCCGGCGGTGATATCGTAAAGCCGCAAAACCGCGCGCCCGCATGTGGACTTGCCACACCCGGACTCGCCTACAATGCCCAGCGTCTCGCCCTCATAAATGTCGAAACTTACGCCATCGACAGCTTTTACATCGCCCGTGTGGCGGCGCAGAATGCCGGTATTGATGGGGAAATACATCTTGAGGTCGCGCACCTCGACCAGTTTGCGCTGTTCAGCCATTACGCGCCTCCCCTGTCTGATGGTCCCAGAAGCAGGCGCTGTCATGGCCCTCGGCGACTGTATATCGGGGCGGGTTCTCACGAGAGCATCGGCCAAATGCATGCGCGCAGCGCGCACGGAAAGGGCAGGCCGTTGGGTGCTGTGACAGCATGGGGGGCTGCCCTTCAATCACGTTCAGCTTGGGCGCGCGTTCGCCGCGCACGGAGGGAACAGTGGTCATGAGGGCGCGTGTGTAGGGATGGGCGGGATTGGCAAACACCTCTCTCACGGGGCCGTATTCCGCAACTTGTCCGCCATACATGACCATCACCCGGTCGGCGATACCAGCAATCACGCCCAGATCATGTGTGATCCAGATAATTGCCATGCCCAGTTTCTGGCGCAGGTCCTTGACCAGTTCCAGTATCTGGGCCTGGATCGTCACATCCAGCGCGGTGGTGGGTTCATCCGCGATCAGAACCTTGGGGTCGCAAGCCAGTGCGATGGCGATCATCACGCGTTGGCGCATACCGCCTGAAAACTGATGCGGGAAATCGCCCAATCTGCGCGCTGCATCTGGTATGCCAACCAGTTCCAGCAACTCGACCGCGCGCTGTCGGGCGCGCGCCTTGTCCATGCCCATATGCTTGCGCAGCGGTTCCATGATCTGAAAGCCGACGGTAAATACGGGGTTGAGCGAGGTCATCGGGTCCTGAAACACAAAGCCGATATCGCGCCCGCGCAATTCCTGAAGTTTGCGCTGCGACATTTTCAGCAGATCATTGCCCCCGAACTGCACCGACCCTGCGCGCACTTCAGCCGGCGGCGAGGGTAGAAGGCCGATCAACGACATCATCGTGACGGATTTCCCGGACCCGGATTCACCCACCACCCCCAGCAACTCGCCGGGCCGCAAGTCGAAGCTGACCGAATTCACTGCATGAATATCGCCCGCGCGTGTTGCAAATACAGTTTTGAGGTTCTGCACTTGCAGAACTGACGAGCCGGTTTCCGGCATGAACTCTCCCTGAGTTTATTTTTTGCTGCGGTTAACCCGCTTTGGGCAACTGTTGGCGATTTTCACTATAGCGGCAAGAAAAAATTTTAGCGTTACCATGTTCTGTCACGCGGTTGCCTTTTGCGAGCAAGGGTTTGTTATTGAGCATGTTTGCAAGAATTGCCTTTGAATTATGCGTGTTTTGCCGACTATTGAGTCGAAATTATTGAAAAGATTTCTGTAGTTCTATCAGCAAGAATTTGCTGTGTCGTGCTAAAATTACGGGCAGAAATTTGGCCTGCATAAGCTTAAGGCTTGATTTGATGTATTCTTGATAATAAAATAATATTCCTGTAGCGCATATTAAGGGAGCGCGAACCATGCTTGATGATCCCTATCCAAAGGTCCGCCCCGGCCCGCCACGTGCAAGTTCGATAACATCGCCGCGCGTCTTTTCGCTGCCACCGGGGACAGAGCGGTATGTGGTCGCAGGCGCGGGCGCAGTACTGGTCCCGGTCTGGGCTGGTGACACATTGCGGGTCCGAAATGATGAAGGCGGGCAGGTGTGCGAAATTCTGGCCGCTGACAATAAGGGCCGGGTCGATGCTGACATTATCGGCGCGACAGCAAATGCACAGGCTTTGGGGTTGCAAGCGCTTCTGGACAGCGCGGACAGTTCCTTGCGCGGGTTGCGCATGGGCATTGAGTCGCGGAACATAAATCTTGCTGCGGCCCCGGTTCTGCGCCTGTTTGAAGACACAACCCCGGCGGGCACGGAAGAGGAGTTCCGCATCTCGCGCGATGGTGTGGCGATCATTGCGGCCCCCGGTGGCGCTATGGATTTCGAGCGTCAGGACACCGCCACCCCGCTGACAGTCATCATCACACGCGCTACCCTCAAGCCGCATGTGCGGTTCGAGTTGCCCGACCCGCTGGCCAACCCGCTGGCAGAGGTCAGGGTGCATTCGGCCACGGCAGAGGCCTATTTCGTCAAGGCGGGTGACTATATCCAGATTCTGGATGTGGATGGCCGCCAATGCACCGATTTTCAGTGTTTTTCCGCGCGCAAGCTGGACAAGGGCCTTCAGCACCCGCTGGATGTGACCACCACACGCACCCTGATGGGCCATGCCTATCCCATGCCGGGGCTGCACGCGAAATATTATGACCACGACATGGAGCCGCTGGTCGAGGTGGTGCAGGACACCTGTGGGCGCCATGATGCCTTTGCGATGGCCTGTGCTGCGAAATATTATGATGATATCGGCTATCCGGGTCATGTGAATTGCACTGACAATTTCAACGCGGCGCTTGCCCCCTTTGGTGCCGACCCGCGACCGGGCTGGATGGCGATCAATTTCTTCTTCAATACCGGGCTGGATGAGCATGGCGTGCTTTACACGGACGAGCCGTGGTCGCGCCCCGGCGACTATGTGCTGCTGCGCGCGCTAACCGATCTGGTTTGCGTCAGTTCCGCCTGCCCCGATGACACCACACCCGCGAATGGCTGGAACCCGACCGATATTCACATCCGCACCTATAGCGGCAAGGAAACCTTCACGCGGGCCATTGCCATGCGCGCCACGCCTGATTCGGAGCCAAAGATGACCAAGGAAACCGGCTTCCATGCCAGCTTTGCCAAGCATACCGGCAATTTTATCGAGTATAACGGATACTGGCTGGCGAATTCCTTTGCCGGGACCGGCGCGGTAGAGGAATACTGGGCTTGCCGCCAGAAGTCGGTCATCATGGATCTGTCGCCCTTGCGCAAGTTCGAGATTACGGGGCCGGATGCGGAAGCGCTGTGTCAGTATATCTTTACCCGTGATGTGCGCAAAATGTCCGAAGGTGGCGTTGTTTATACCGCCATGTGTTACCCGCATGGCGGGATGATCGACGACGGCACGCTGTTCCGGCTGGGCCGTGACAATTTCCGCTGGATCGGCGGCAATGATTATGGCGGCGAATGGATTCGTGAGCAGGCCGAAAAGCTGGGGCTGAAAGTGCTGGTGCGGTCTTCGACCGACCAGTTGCACAATGTCGCGGTACAAGGGCCGGAAAGCCGCGATCTGTTGCGCAAGATCGTCTGGACCGCACCGCATCGCCCGACATTCGACCAGTTGGGCTGGTTCCGGTTCACGCCAGCGCGTCTGCACAGCCATGACGGTGTTCCGATCGTTGTGTCGCGCACCGGGTATACGGGCGAATTGGGCTATGAGGTGATGTGCCACCCCAAGGATTGTGCGGCGGTGTTCGACGCGATCTGGGACGCAGGGCAGGACCACGGCCTGAAACCCTTTGGGCTGGAAGCGCTGGATATGGTGCGGATCGAGGCCGGGCTGATCTTTGCCGGGTATGATTTCTCGGACCAGACCGACCCGTTCGAGGCAGGCATTGGCTTTACCGTGCCGCTGAAATCGAAAACCGATGATTTCATCGGGCGCGATGCGCTGATCCGGCGCAAGGAAAACCCGATGCACAAGCTGGTGGGGCTGGATATCGACAGCAATGTCGATGTCGGGCATGGCGACCCCGTCCATATTGGCCGCGCACAGGTGGGCGAGGTGACATCTTCCATGCGCTCGCCGCTACTGGGCAAGAATATCGCGCTGGCGCGGCTGGACGTGGCCCATGCAGATCTGGACACCGAGGTTGAGATTGGCAAGCTGGATGGTCATCAGAAACGCTTGCCCGCGCGTATCGTGCCTTTTGCCCATTACGACCCGAAGAAAGAGCGCCCGCGCTCTTAGAACAGCAGGCGCGCGCATGTCACAGGCACCTTTGATCGAACATATCGGTGGCGAAAACGCAGTGCGCGCCCTTGTCGAAACCTTTTATGACCTGATGGAAAGCCTGCCCGAAGGCGCGCATCTGCGCCTGTTGCATGAACGCGGGCAGGGGATGAACAATGCCCGATCCGAGCAATTCGCCTTCATGTGCGGGTTTCTGGGCGGGCGGCGCTACTATGCTGAACGTCATGGGCATATGAATTTGCGCGAAATTCACGCCCATGTGCCGGTCAGGCACGAAGATGCTGAAAACTGGCTGATATGCATGGACCGCGCGCTGTCAGATTGCGGCCATTCCGGGCCAGAGGTGGATCGCCTGCGCGGAGCGCTGCGCCGCGCAGCGTTGCGGCTGGTCAATGATCTGGGAGAATGGGGTGTGCGCCCCGAAAGCGCTCCAGTCTGATTGACGCATCTCTAGCGCGTCACTTGTGCATGTTAGTGTTTGCCACCTGACACAAGATACCCGATGAGTGCTTTGGGGGCGTTGCGGACATTCAGTTGCGCGGAATCGAGGCCGAAGGCCGCCGCGCATCGCCGGGCCGCCCCCTCGGCACGGCGATTGGGCTGCCACCAGCGCATAGATTTAAACTTTCGCGGATTTGGCCAGTATAAAGCGCTACAGATTATGCGTTAGATCGCCGCACCGCGGCCCGGCGCTGCGCGACTTTGCACCCGGCGTCGCTACGTCCGCAAACTCCGCATAGCCGCCCCACGCGACAGCATCACATGTGGCGCGGGAACCATTCGTCAGATGGCGAACATTAGCTAGTCGCGGTTACGATTCGGGCAAGGCTGATCACTCGCAAAGCCTGAGGGGCAAAAGCGCGGTGCGTTCAGACCAATTTCAGCCCAGTTTAAGTTGCTGAAGTGATGAAAACTACGCCAAAACTTGCCTAGCAGTAAAATATTTTTCTTTAAGTATTGATTTTGGGGGGCTGTTTCGGTCAACCTGTTGCAAAGGTGGCGCTGACGCCTGACCAATAGAAACCAAAACAGACCAAAACGAACCAAACAGGGAGAGGGGATATGACAACATCTTGGCGATTTTCCGCGCTGGCAGACCGGCACCGGGCGATGGGCTCGGCGCTGGAGGACTGGTCCGGCATGGGCACAGCTTGGAGCTATGACAAGGATCAGGAAGAAGAATATCTGGCCATCCGCACCAAGGCGGGGTTCATGGATGTGTCGGGCCTGAAGAAGGTGCATGTTGTCGGCCCGCACGCCTTTCACGTCATCGACCGCGCGACAACGCGTAATGCGGACAAGATCAAGCCGGGGCGCAGTTCCTATGCGACCATGCTCAATGATGAAGGCAAGTTCGTTGATGATTGCGTGATCTATCGCACTGGCCCCAACAGCTATATGGTGGTGCATGGCGCTGGGCAGGGCCATGAGCAACTGACCATGGCCGCGATGGGGCGCGATGTGGACATCCGCTTTGACGACAACTTGCACGACATCTCGCTGCAGGGGCCGATGGCCGTGGATTTTCTGGAAGCGCAAGGCGTGCCGGGCATCCGTGATCTTGCCTATTTCTCGCATACTCAGACAATGCTCTGGGACAAGCCGGTGATGATTTCGCGCACTGGCTACACGGGTGAACGCGGGTATGAGATTTTCTGCCGCGCGCAGGATGCGCTGGAAATCTGGGATTCGCTGGTCGAGAAAGGCGCGCCAATGGGCATTATCCCCACGCGCTTTACCACGCTAGACCTGTTGCGCGCCGAAAGCTATCTGCTCTTCTTTCCCTATGACAATTCCGAACAATATCCTTTCGAGAATGAAAAAGGCGGCGATACGCTGTGGGAACTGGGCCTTGATTTCACGGTATCCAAGGGCAAGATCGGCTTTCGCGGTGCGGAAGAGCATTACCGCCTGAAGGGCAAGGAGCGCTTCAAGATTTACGGCGTGAAGCTGGAGGGCACGACGCCCGCCGAAGAAGGTGCTGCGCTGATGAAAGACGGCAAGCAGGTCGGCGTCGTCACAGTGGGCATGTATTCCTCGCTCAACAAGCACAATGTTGGCATTGCCCGGATGCCGGTGGATTGCGCTGTCGATGGCACTGCGATGGTCGTCAAAAACTCTGATGCCGAAATCCCATGCGTTGCGCATTCGATGCCGTTCTATGACCCGGACAAGAAGCGCCGCACGGCAAAAGGCTAAGTCCCATCCGGGCGCGGCACCCATGCGGGGCCGCGCCCTTTTCACAACCAGACCGTAAAGGAGTGCTGCCCGGATGAGCAGGTTTACCTTTCCCCCGTCCATACCCAGTCGGCCTGTTTATGGCACACTTGCCCCGCGCGAAGCCGCGCAACATCTGATGGTGGCCGATGCCGAGGGCGCAGAAGCGCTGTTGGATCTGGCCGCAGCCGCGCCTGAGATCATGGCGAAAGCGCATGTGATCTATATTCCGCGCAATGCAGGCGAAGCGTTGGTCGAAAAGCTGCGCGCGACGGGGCCGGACATCCTGCATGTCAGCCCCAGCTACCTTGCCAGTGTGCCAAGGTTGCGCCGGGTTCTGTCCGATACCGTGATGGGGGCTCAGGTCTATCTGGCGGGCACCGAAGGGTTGATCGGGCAGGCGATGAATGAGGCGTTGCAGGCAGGTATCCCGCTGGCGGCCATTCAGACCGAGCATCGCGGATCAGTGGCGCGGCGGGTGCAATGCGTGCATTGCAAGGGCATTACCGAGGATGTGATGACCGATCCGTTTGTATGCAGTCATTGCGGGCTGAACCTGTTTGTGCGCGATCATTATTCGCGCAGGCTGGCGGCGTTTCAGGGGGTCTGCATCGACGCCGAAGACCCAGGCGAGGTTCCGGAACCGGTGGAGTTGTACAAATGAGCGCAGGCACACAGAAAATTCCCGTTATCGTCACAGCCAAGGTGCCATTGAACGAATTGGTCACCCGGTTCGAGTTTCAGCATGCCGAGGGCGGCAGCTTGCCGCCGTTTTCGGGTGGGGCGCATACGGTGGTTGAAATGCAGGACGGGGACAAGACGCGCCTGAACCCCTATTCGCTGATGTCCGACCCGATGGACCCCAGCCATTACGCGATCTCAGTGCGGCGCGACGATCAGGGGCGCGGCGGGTCCGTCTTCATGCATGACAAGGTGCAGGTGGGCGACCGGATGGTGATCAGCTACCCGGTAAACCTGTTTCCACTGGACCTGACCGCAAAAAAACACCTGATGTTCGCGGGCGGGATCGGCATTACGCCGTTTCTGTCGCAAATCCGGCAGCTTGAACGGATCGCGGGACGGTTTGAGCTGCATTATTCGGTGCGCAGCGCGGCGCTGGCCAGCTATGCAGAAGAGCTGACCACGCGCCACCGCGCCCATGTGCATGTGTATCATGACGATCAGGATGAGCGTATAGCGCTGGCCGATCTTTTGCGCGGCCAACCCCCCGGCACGCATGTCTATATCTGCGGCCCGCGCGGCATGATCGATTGGGTGCGAGAGACAGCGGCTGATCTGGGCTGGCCTGATGCAGCGGTGCATTATGAGGAATTCCTTGCCCCTCAATCCGGCAAGCCCTTTGATGTGCAACTGGCCGCATCCGGCAAGACGGTCACCGTTGGCGAACATGAAAGCCTGCTGGAAGCGATCGAGCGCGCGGGTGTGGATGCGCCCTATATGTGCCGTGGCGGGGCTTGCGGGCAATGTGAAACCCGCGTGATCCGCCATGATGGTACGCTTTTGCACAATGATCACTGGCTGGAAGATGACGAACACGCCAGTGGAGAGAAAATCATGCCCT
Organism: Roseinatronobacter bogoriensis DSM 18756; assembly: GCF_004366635.1. Classification (GTDB taxonomy): domain Bacteria; phylum Pseudomonadota; class Alphaproteobacteria; order Rhodobacterales; family Rhodobacteraceae; genus Roseinatronobacter; species Roseinatronobacter bogoriensis. The sequence continues at coordinate 342,877 of NZ_SORN01000003.1, forward strand.
GTGTCAGCCGTTTTGAAGGCAAGACACTGGTGCTGGACCGATAACAGGGGGCTGCCATGACCATCCAGTTCAATGACGAGACATTCCGCGACGATTACACCTTCCGCAACTCGGATTGGGCGATCAAACGCTTTCCCTTTCCGTTCCATGAGGACAGCTACATGTATTCGGTCAATATGGAACAGCATCGCGGCGGGCCAGAAGGGTCGGTTTTCGAGAAGCGCTTTGATGTGGATGAACATTACATCTCGGAAATGCGCGACCGGGCGATCGTGCTGGCGGAAGACCCCCTGCGCTGCCAGTCGTTGCCGCATATGACCTTGGCAGGCTGGGACTTGCTGGAACTGATCATGGTCAGCAAATCCGAAGACTATCCCGACCTGTTCGAATTGCACCGCAATGGCGATAAATGGCGCTGGATCAACAAGCCCTTAGGCATTGATGATACATTCACCTTCATGGATGATGCCAGCCTGCCCTATGGCCCAATGGAATATATCACCCGGCAGGCGCAGGGTGATTTTGCAGTGCTGGACCAGCGCGAAAACAACCTTTGGATGGATGCGGGCATGGTCACCACACAGGCCGACTGGTCGCTGGATTTCGATATTGGGATGAACTTCTTTGAATGGCACGCGCCGGTGCCGCGCGCGCATGAAATGGGGGTGTTCAAACGCGCGTTGAAATTCTTGCTGAATATTCAGCAAGGCAGCCCCGCGCGGCGGCTGAACTGGACCATGACGGTCAACCCGCTGCTGGACACAAGCCCCGAGAATTACCACAAATGGGGCGTGCAAAAGACCAGTTTGATGCCAGAGAATATCGGGCGCAAACAACATCTGCGCGTGGAATTGCAGACCTTCTACCGCCTGCCAAGGTCCAACGCGCTGGTCTTCCCCATCCGCTGCTACCTGATCGCGCTGGACGATCTTGTGACTGTGCCGAAATGGGGCCGCCGGTTGCACCGCGTTATTCGCGACCTGCCGGAAGATTTGGCCACTTACAAAGGTTTCATTCGCAACCGGCCCATGATCCTTGATTACCTGTCGCAATATGACGACGGCAAGCCCACCTCACCCGGTATCTGGCCCGATCTGGAAACCGAACCACCACTTGAAAAATAGGTCAGCCGTTTTGCGGATAGGCGATGATCGACAGATAGCGCGCGGGCAGCCGCTCCAGCCCTTCGGGGCCGTGGGGGGCGTCGGCGTCGAAAAACAGCGTGTCGCCGGGGCACAGATGGTAAAGATTGTCACTGTGGCGATAAAGAAGCTCGCCCTCCAGCATATAGATCGTCTCGATCCCGCCATGCTGAAAGGTCGGGAAAATATCGGATTCGGTGCTCAGCGTGATCAGGTAGGGTTCGACCATGACCCCGCTGGCATTGGCCCCGATATGGCCCAGCAGGTTATACTGGTGGCCTGCCCGCGTCCCCGCGCGCTCTATCTCGACCCCTTCACCGGCCTTGGTATGGACCGCCTCACGATGTTCTTCAAAGCCGCGAAAAAAGGATGTCAGCGGCACGCTAAGCGCATGGGCCAGCGTTTGCAGCGTGGTCAGGGAAGGCGATGTGTTGCCATTCTCGATCTTGGACAGCATCCCGATGGACAGGCCCGTGAGCGCGGCGAGCTCCGCGACCGTCATGCCTTTTTGCCGACGAAACGCGCGCACTTCGCGCCCGATCGCAACTTCCAGCACCTTTTCCCGTTCATCGCGAATGCGATGTGGGTCTTGCATCAAAGGGGTTTTGCTGTCTTTGCTGTCGATCGGTTTTGTGGCCTCGGGCATGTTTACTCCAGAAAAATGACGACCGAATACATCGCAAATGCGCGCGACTGGTCAGGGATACAAGTTTGATGTTTCATGAGAGCAGCCTTCGAAGCAACCGAAATGATGATATTCATCTGGGTTTCCTGATCTTTCCGGGCTTTCCGATGGCCTGCCTGACCTCGATGATAGAACCATTGCGCGCGGCGAATGAAATCGCAGGCCAATCCGCCTTTCGCTGGACGCTGATCTCCGAGGCTGGCAGCGCCGTTGAAAGCAGCGCAATGGTGGCCTTTCACCCCTCGGCTGATCTGCACGCTGCGCAGGATGTCGATTATCTGATCGTGCTAAGCCCGCCTGATGCGCGGTTTGACAACCCGCGCGCCGGAAATGGTGCCCTGCGAGCGTTGGAGCGCCATGGCGCGGTTCTGGGTGGGGTAAGTGGCGGAGTGTTCGTGCTGGCGCGGGCCGGGCTGATGGAAGGGCATGTCACCTCGGTGCATTGGTGTTATGCAACCGCCTTTGCCGATGAATTCCCCGATTGCGCCACAACGGATGAGGTCATCATGCCCGACCGGCGGCGGGTGACAATATCGGGGGCTGCGGCCGGTTTTGATTTTTCGCTGATGCTGATCGAGCAGCAGCTTGGGCCAGAGGTCATGACCGAAGTTGCGTGCTGGTTTCAGCACCCGCTGGTGCGGGGCGAGGGCGTGCGCCAGAAAATACCGGCGATGCGCGTTGCCTCCACATCGGATATGTTCCCTGACCCGGTGGCAGGCGCAATGCGCCTGATGTCCGAAAATCTGGAGGACCCGATTGGCATTGCGGATATCTGCGAACAGATCGAAATCTCTCCTCGGCATCTGGAGCGGTTGTTCAAGAAACTGACCGGCAAGACGCCGCTGTCCTATTATCACAGCCTGCGCATGACATCTGCGCGGCAACTGGTGATGTATTCCAACCGCTCAATGCGCGAGATCGCGCAGGCGGTGGGGTATACAACCACAAGTCCGTTCCGACAGCGCTACGCTGAGGTTTTCGGGCTGTCACCCGATGAGGACAGGCGCAAGATCAACATGTTTCGGGCGCGTGCGAACAGCCCTTTGCCAAGTGCGCCGCCGCTTGGTGCACCTTTGCCCTAATTCCCGGCGGCTGCGCCTGTGGCAGGGCGCGGGATTGAGTATTTGAAGCAAGAAAATGTTTCTGGCTGGAGTCCGCGACGTTGACGCGAAGCTGTGAGCGGGGCGGGCCGCCCGCAAATGATTCGTCTTAAAGACATGTTTTCTGCCCTAGTGCGGAATTCAGGCCGATTTCCTGATCTGGTCTGGTCCGATTTTTACCAAAATGGCGCAATTTTTGCATTTTAAAGAAAAATATATTCTTTAAATGCAAATTTTGTTTTGGAGAATGCGAATTCTGGGTCAGAATTTGGGTGTTCCCATCGCTGAGCAGAGTGGTCGGGAACCAAACAGGACCAGTTCCGGTAGATCGGTTTTCTGCTGGTGCGGGCGATAGGGCGCAAAGCCCGGAATTCTGAACCCAACGGGACAGGGAGAACCTCATGTCACTTAACCTTGCAGCGGTTCATGCTGATCAGGTCAGTCTGAACTCACTCGTACAAAACCTCGTCTATGCTTCGGGCACAGTGGGCGCGATAATGGTCGTTGTCGGTCTGCTGATGATTGACGCAGGAACCACACGGCACAAAAACCTTCTGACCTCGACCGTCGAGAAGCTGATGGGCTTCTTCATTGGCTTTGCTGTCTATTTCCTGATCGGCTTTTCGCTATGGGCCGCGCAATACTACATTATCGAAGATGCGACGCTGGGCGATTCCATCGCGGATTGGTGGATGGGCGGCGGAATGGTGAATGCGCGCGCGCATGAAGTCTCGCCAGACATTTTTCCGGGGCTGAACAATTTCCAGATCTTCGTGTTCTTTCTGGCCTGCTTTGCCGGGATCATCAATGTGCTGTTGCATTTTGCAGTGGCCGAACGGATGAAGGCTGCGGCCTATTTTATCCTGTGTATTGCGGCAACGCTGGTGTCCTCGGCGCTAAGCTGGGCAACATGGGGGTCGGTGGGGCCCTTGACCAACCCTGGGTTCCACGACTTTTTCGGGGTTGGTTTTGTGTACCTGTTCCCGGCTGGCATGGCGCTGGTCTTGGTGCCGCGACTGGGTGCGCGCCCGGGCATGTTTGCCCCCCATCCCAAGGTGCCAAGCTATAACGCGCCAAGCATCGGGCTGGCGGCGACAGGGCTGATGACGATTTTCGCTGGCCTGCCGATGGTCATTCTGTCCTGTCTGTTCTTTTTCGACCCGGAGGCGCTGGCGGTCAGTGTAACCATGGCCAATACAAGTGTGGGCATCGCGTTTAACAATTACGGGTTGTCATGGGCTGGCGGCGCGCTTTCGGGCCTGTTGATTGCCTACAAGACCCGCAATTATGCCTATACGTTGCTGGGCCCGCTTGCAGGCTATGTTGCAGGGGCGTCGGGTTTTGATGTCTATCTGCCGTGGCAGATGTTCCTTGTTTCACTCGGTGCGCCATTCGTTGCATGGGCGGTGTATGAGTTCACCCTCAAGCGTGGAATTGACGAGCATAAGCTGTTCCCGCTGTTTCTGGGGGCGGGGTCATATGGTCTAGTCATGCTGGGGGTCTTCAAGGCTGGCACACCGCGCGGTGGGTATCTGGGCATAGAAGAGGGCGCTTATGCCTTTCAGCATGGCCAGATCGGTATCGTGATGCAGGTTGCGGGCACGCTGGCCTGTATTGGTGCAGGCGCTGTGACGGCGTTGGTCGTGGGGCTGATTCTGGAAAAGACGATTGGTTTGCGCATCAGTGAAGAGGCGCAGGCCGATGGGTTGGACAAGCTGGCCTGGGATGTGGAGCATGATGGCGACTCCATCGTGCTGACGCCGGGCGAGTAACCGCGCTGATTGTGCTGCCCCGGGCTTTTCTTCCCGGGGCAGCGCGTCTTGCAATCGTGGTGGCTGGCAATCTGCTGTCCTTCGTCCTATGTCGTGATCGATCAAATTCGTGGCGCATTGTCTGAAGCTTGTGCATCTGGTGCGGCGCGGGATATGATGGGGCAGACGAAAGGTTGCAGGGCGCATGACCATCAGGTTGAAGGCAGACGAGATTTCAGGCCATTCCGTTGGCGGAACGGTGCAGGTTGTCATTGACACTCTTTTTTCCAAGATCAAGTCTGAAGAATATCCCCTCGACACGCGCCTGCCAAGCGAGCGTTCGCTTGCCGCAGACCTTGGTGTGTCGCGAAATACCGTGCGCGAGGCGTTGGATGTGCTGGAAAGCCACAAGGCGATCCGGCGCAGGCCCGGCAGCGGCAGTTTCGTGATCTGGCAAGCCAAGCCAGAAGCGCGCTCTGAGCCTGATAGCGTGGCAGAACGCACCAGCCCGCTCGACCATCTGGTTGTCCGCAGCATTCTGGAGCCGGAGATGGTGCGCCTTGCCACCATCAACATGAGTCCGCGTGATCTGGATGAGCTGGATGAAATCGTTTCCGAGATTGAGCAGGTGCGGACGGATGTAAATGAATTCGTCACCTGCGAAGAAGCGTTTTATCGCAAGATTGCGCAGGGTACGCGCAACCCTTTGCTGGAATCCTGTTACGAGTTGACGATTGCTGTGTGCCGCCAGAGCTTTCGCACAGCCCTGATGCGTCGGCATCTGACGCCTGACCGGATTGAGGGGTATCAGAAACGCTATAACACGTTGTTCAATGCGATTTCGTCGCGCGATGTGGAAGCGGCGGTTGAGTTCATCAAGCTGCATCTGATCGAGGAGCAGAAACTGCTGCTGCACGAAACTGAATAGTGTTCCGCATCTGACACGAGGGGCTGTCATGAGCCTCTATAGCTGGCTTTGCGGGAGTTTTAAGACATAGCGAGGCCGGGTGCAAAGCCGCGTAGCGTCGGGCCGCGGTGCGGCGATCCGCGGTTGAATATGTGGCACTTTATGCTGGCCAAATTCGTGCAAGATCAGATCATTGCGCTGGTGGCAGCCCAATCGCCGTGCCGGGGGGGCGGCCCGGCGATGCGCGGCGGCCTTCGGCCTTGATTCCGCGCCGGTCTAAGACTGCAGCGCCCCTTAAACCCGTCACAAGGTATCTTTTGTCAGGTGCTGAACAACTAGGTGCACATTCCGGTAGTTCTGGGAAGAGCGGGGCGACCCAAGCTGCGAAACATGGTCACGAAATATGCGGTTTCACGCAGGTTTTACCGCCAGTCGGACTTGCCGAAAATTGCCTCGGCTTCGGCTGTGCCTTTGGGGCGCAGGGTCAGCAGACCCGCGCGCCGCTCTATCAGGTCGCGATCATGCGCGCGCAGGATGGCAGCGCGTGCGCGCGGCGCGGGCCATCGCAAATGCTCGACCAGGGCACGCTGGGTGTTCTCTTCGGCCATTTGCGGGGTGTCCTGATGCGTGAACAGATGCGCCACAAGCGCGCGGCAATCATGATCCAGCCGTTTGCTGCGCCAACTGAATGCCTGTGCGATCAGGCCGCGCTCGGGGGCGAACAGCAACGCCAGGGCAAACCAGACGCCGGTCATGCTGGCCATCATGCCCGCAATGGACACGTTCCACCAGATGGCCAGCAGATAGCCAGCCACGCAGGCCGCCACAGACACCCCCACAGCAAGCACCACCATCAGCCATAATCGCCGGGTCAGCAGATAGGCCGTCGCAGGCGGAACGATGACAAAGGCGATAAACAGGATCGCGCCCACCGCATCGAATGCGGCCACTGCGGTCACGCTGGTCAGGGTCAGCACCGCGTAATGCAGCACCCCCGGAAGAAACCCGAGCGCTGCGGCAAGTCCCGGATCGAACGTGGTCAGTTTCAGTTCCTTCCAGAACACAAGCACAAAGGCCAGATTGACCACCAGCACCGCGCCCAGTGTGACGACGGCGACAGGCACATTCACGCCCCCGATCACAAGGGTATTCAGCCAGACAAAACCGATCTCGCCCAGAAGGACGGTTTGCACATCTATATGCACATCGCGTGCATGGATCGAGATCAGCAGCACACCTGCGGCAAACAGCGCCGGGAAAACCAGGCCGATGGCAGCATCCATCTTGACCAGCCGCGACCGCGCCAGAAGTTCTGACAGCACGACGGTCAGCACCCCGGTCAGTGCTGCGCCCAACACCTGAACCGGCCCAGACATATGCCCGGTCATCAACCAGACCACGATAATACCGAACACGATAGAGTGGCTGATGGCATCGGTCAGCATTGCATTGCCGCGCAGCACCAGAAATGACCCAAGCAAAGCGCCAGACAGGCCGACAAGAATACCTGTCAACACGATCATGGCAGGAATGGAGCCGAAGAAAGAGGCGATCATTGCGTGCCCTCGTCAGACTTCGGACTGTGTTTGCCAGACAGGGCGGCGGCCTCGATATGGCCTGCGGCGGTTAGTTCCCAATGCGGTGTGGTTTCCGGTGGATGGGTGACAGGCTGGATCAGCCCGCGCTGTTCCAGCGCCGCAATCGTGGCAGAGGGCGCGCGTGTGCCAAGGGCCGCTTCCAGCATTCCCTGTTCGGCCGGGTAGTTTGCGTCACTATGCGCAGCGGCAAGACCTTGCAATGTGGTCAGGACACGACCATCGCTGATGCGCGCGCGGGCGCGCCGTTTCGCCAGCGCCTGCCAGATCAACCCGCGCTGCGGTGCGAAAAGAAGTGAGACGATCACGATGCCGGTTGCGATCAGCACCACCACCGGCCCTGTCGCAAGACCGCGCGAGGCGGCGCTGATCAGCGCGCCTGCCGCGCCAGAGGCCGCGCCGATTACTGCCGACAGCACCACCATTGGCCCCAATGTCCGTGTCCACTGCCGCGCGGCCGCCGCTGGCGCGATCAGCAATGCGACCATCAGCACCACGCCCACCAATTGCAGCCCGACCACAATGGCCAGCGCGACCATCACTGTCAGCACGGCTTCCAGTCCTGTCACCGGAAACCCTTGTGCGCGGGCGAAATCGGCATCGAAGCTGACAAGCTTGAATTCTTTCCACAATGCCAGCACCAGTGCCAGTGCAGTCAGCCCGATCCCGCCCATGATCCAAAGATCGCTGCGCAGGATCGCCGCTGCCTGACCGAACAGGAAGCTGGCAAGCCCCGCGCTTGCAGCGCCCCCCTGACCCTGCACCCAGCTAAGCAGCACAACACCTACCGCAAAGAATACGCTTAATACGATCCCCAGCGCGGCATCGGTTTTCAGTGTTGTGCGCCGGACGATCAGCATCATCACCAAGGCGGCCAATGCACCTGTCACAAAGGCCCCCATCAGGATACTGCCCAGATCGCGTGTGCCTGCAATGATGAAGCCAAGGCAGATACCGGGCAGTGCTGCATGTGACAACGCATCGCCCAGCAGGCTTTGGCGGCGTAACACGGCGAATGCGCCCAGCATCCCGCTGATGGCCCCCAGTATCGCCGCGCCCATCAGCACCGTGCGGACAATCCCGCTGGAGAGAAGGTCAGCCAGCGCGCTCACATGTTGCGCCCTTCGGCAGGTGTGGCGATCATGGCAAGCTGGCGGCCATAGGCGGCGCGCAGATTTTCGGGTGTGTAGACTTCAGACATCGGCCCTTGGGCGATGATGCGCACATTCATCATGACCAGCCAGTCAAAATAGCTTTGCACGGTTGTCAGGTCATGATGCACGACGATGATCGTGCGCCCTTCGTCGCGCAGACGTTGTAAAAGCGCGATGATCACGGCCTCTGTCGCGGCATCCACACCTGCCATTGGTTCGTCCAGAATCAGGATCGGGGCATCCTGCACAAGGGCGCGCGCAATAAAGACGCGCTGTTGCTGGCCGCCGGAAAGCTGGCTGATCTGGCGGTCCGCGTAATCCTGCATGCCAAGTTCGGCCAAAGCGGCCAATGCCTTTTTGCGTGCATGCGCGCCGGGCCGGCGCATCCATCCAAGCTGATGGTACAGCCCCATTTCGACCACATCGCGCACCGTTGTCGGGAAATCCCAATCGACGCTGTGGCGTTGCGGGACATAGCCGATCTTGCCGCGCATCTGTGCCACGGGGCGGCCCAGAAAGCGCACATGCCCGGCCACAGGTCGCACCAACCCTAATGCGGTCTTTATCAAGGTGGATTTGCCCGCGCCATTTGGGCCGACAATGGCGCACATCACCCCGGGCGGGATATTCAGGTCAATGTCCCATAGCGCGGGTGTCGCGCCATAGCTGACGGTGATATCCTCTATATGCAGCGCCTGATCCGGTTCGTGCAGGGTGGTGTCATGCATTGTCATGCCCTTGGCTGCGGCACGCGCAAGGCGTCCCGATGGCGAATGAGCCTGTCTTTACAGCATTCAGTCTGCAATGTCCCATTCCTGCGCCCAGTCCTGCAACGCCTCTGGCCAGTCGGGCACAGTGCCACCAAGGGCATGGGTCACGGTTACGGTATTGGCGCGGATCATGCCGATATATGTGCCCGCTGCCGTGCCATCGTCGCCCAGAGCATCCGAGAACAACTCGCCGCCGATTTCCACATCATGCCCCTGCGCCTGCACCTCGGCTACAAGGGCTTCGATGGTGCGCGGGTTGATTGTGGTTTCGACAAATACGGCAGGAACCGCGCGCTCTATGACAAAGGCCGCAACATCGCGGATATCGCCTATGCTGGCCTCGGACGCTGTGGAAATCCCTTCAATCGCCTCAGAGGCTTCGATCCCATAGGCGTCGGCAAAATAGTAGAATGCGTCATGGGCGGTGACCAGCAGGCGCTGGCCTTCGGGGATAGAGGCGATGGCCGCGCCAACCCAGTCGTGAAGCGCGTCGAGTTGGGTTGTATAGCGCGTGACATTGGCGGCCATATCATCTGCGCAATCTGGGCGAAGTGCTGCGATTTCATCGGCAATGACGGGCGCGATGCGCGCCCAGCGGCTGACATCCATCCACAGATGGGGGTCCATCGTGCCCGGCGCATCCGGGTCTTCAAGCAGGTTTTCCGGGCCGAATGTGGCCCCGGCCAGCCCAAGAGTGGGCGTGCGGTTGCGGAAGTTATCCAGAATATCGGCAAGGCGTTCTTCAAGGCTGCGATCGACATAAAAAATCAAGTCTGCCTGCGCCAGTGCATCCACATCACGCGGTGTTGCCGAAAAATAATGCGGGTCGGTGCCGGGGCCGATCAGGGTCGTCACCTCGGCGCAGGTGCCTGCAACATTCTGCACGACATCGCCCACCATTCCGACCGTTGCCAGAACATTCAGTGGCGTGTCCTGAGCCTGCGCGGGCAAAGCGATCGCGGAAAGGGTCGCGATTAGGGCGGCCTTGGTGTGAAGCGGTGGCACAACTTCCTCCAGTAAATGGGTGTACATTCTTTACCTAGTTATATGCTAATGAAAATCGTTTGCAACAAGGAATTCCGAAATGCCAGATATTTGTTATAAGGTATCAAGTCCAGCGTTGGTGCGTCCGCAATCCCAGACAGTAAACAGCCGCGCATCTGGCAAGACGCGCGGCTGGGTTCGCAATGGAAATTCTGTTGACGAGGTGCGCTGGCTTATTCTGCCGCGTGCTGAAGTGCGCGTACGCCGATTTCACCCTCTTCCCGTGCCTTGATCGCCATGACAGCGGCATGGCTGCCTGCTGCTGTCGTGTAATAGGGGATCTTGTCATAGAGCGCGACCGCGCGAATTTCACGACTGTCTTCGATGGCTTGCGCGCCTTCGGTGGTGTTCAGAACCATCACGATCTCTCCGCTTTTCAGCAGATCAACAATGTTGGGCCGGCCCTCATAGACCTTGTTGACCACCTCGCAGGTGACATCTTGCGCGCGCAGCCATTCGGCTGTGCCGTTTGTGGCAACAATCTCGAACCCAAGAGCGGTCAGCGTCTGCGCGGCTTCCAGCATCAGCGCGCCCTTGTCATAATCCTTGATCGACAGGAACACCCGGCCGCCTTCTGGCAGGGTGACCCCCGCGCCAAGCTGCGCCTTGTAGAACGCGCGCGAGAAGTTGCGCGCCCAGCCCATCACCTCGCCGGTCGAGCGCATTTCCGGGCCCAGAAGCGTATCAACACCGGGGAACCTTGCAAATGGCAGCACCGCTTCCTTGACCGAGAACCACGGCGTCTGCGGATCGGCCAGTGTCATCGGGTCGCCCATCGGCATCGGCTCAGAGGGCGCGACATTGGCGGTGATCGGCGCGCGCAGCGGGAAGTTCGACAGTTTCTCACCGGCCATCAGCCGCGCCGCGATGGAGGCAATGGCGCTATCTGTCGCCTTGGCGACAAACGGCACTGTGCGCGACGCGCGCGGGTTCACTTCCAGCACATAGATTTCGCCGTCCTTGATGGCGAATTGCACATTCATCAGCCCAACCACATTCAGCCCGCGCGCCATGGCTTCGGTCTGCACGCGCAATTCGGCAATAATCTCGGGGCTAAGCGAATAGGGCGGCAGCGAACAGGCACTGTCACCCGAATGAACGCCCGCTTCCTCGATATGCTGCATGATGCCCGCGACATGGACATTTTCGCCATCACACAGCGCATCCACGTCCACCTCGACCGCGCCGATAAGGTAGCTGTCCAGAAGCACCGGATTCTTGCCAGAAACCACCACCGCTTCGCGGATATAGCGTTCCAGATGCGCATCATCGCGCACGATTTCCATCGCGCGCCCGCCCAGCACATAGGACGGACGGATCACCAGCGGATAGCCGACTTTTGCTGCAATCTCGAACGCCTGGTCGCGCGAAGAGGCAATTCCGTTGATCGGCTGGCGCAGCCCCAGATCATTCAGCAGCGCCTGAAAGCGTTCGCGGTCCTCTGCCAGATCAATCGCATCCGGGCTGGTGCCAAGGATCGGGATGCCTTCGTCCTGCAAGGCATTGGCCAGCTTCAGCGGCGTCTGCCCACCAAATTGCACGATCACACCGTGAAGCGTGCCGTTCTCTTGTTCGACGCGCAGAATCTCCAGCACATGTTCCAGCGTCAGCGGCTCAAAATACAAGCGGTCAGATGTGTCATAATCGGTCGAAACCGTCTCGGGGTTGCAGTTGATCATGATCGTCTCGTAGCCGACATCGGTCAGTGCGAAACAGGCATGGCAGCAGCAATAGTCAAATTCGATTCCTTGCCCGATCCGGTTCGGGCCACCGCCCAGAATAACGACTTTCTTGCGCTCAGACGGGCGCGCTTCGCATTCGACCTCGCCCATGACGGGCGATTCGTAGGTTGAATACATATATGGGGTCTGCGCTTCGAATTCGGCGGCACAAGTGTCGATCCGCTTGAACACAGCATTCACGCCCAGATTGCGGCGTGCGCGGCGGACCTGACCTTCGTCGCGCCCGGTCAATGCCGCAAGCCGTGCATCGGTGAAGCCCAGCATCTTGAGTGTGCGAATTCCATCGCTTGTGACGGGCAGCCCGTCGCGTTTGATCTCTGCCTCGGCATCCATGATTTCGCGGATACGGTCCAGAAACCAAGGGTCAAACGCCGTGGCGGCCTGAATCTCGTCATTGGACAACCCCTCGCGCATGGCCTGCGCGATCAGGCGCAAGCGGTCGGGGGTCTGTGCGGAAATGGCCTTGATGATCGCGGCGCGGTCGGGTGCACCGGGAATTGCAATCTCGTCAAAACCCGAAAGGCCAGTTTCCATGCTGGCCAGCGCCTTTTGCATCGATTCGTGGAAAGTCCGGCCAATCGCCATAGCTTCGCCGACAGACTTCATGGCGGTTGTCAGTTCTGCTTTCGATCCGGGGAATTTTTCGAATGCGAAACGCGGGATTTTTGTGACGACATAATCAATCGTCGGCTCGAACGAGGCGGGTGTTACCTTGGTAATGTCATTGTCCAATTCGTCCAGTGTGTAGCCGATGGCCAGCTTAGCCGCGATTTTTGCAATCGGAAAACCTGTCGCCTTGGATGCCAGCGCGGATGAACGCGATACGCGGGGGTTCATCTCAATCACCACCATGCGCCCGTCTGCCGGGTTGATCGCCCATTGCACATTCGATCCGCCGGTTTCCACACCAATCTCGCGCAGCACGGCGATAGAGCCGTTGCGCATGATCTGATATTCCTTGTCCGTCAGGGTCAGGGCAGGGGCCACAGTGATGGAATCGCCCGTATGCACGCCCATCGGGTCCACATTCTCGATGGCGCAGACGATAATCGCATTATCGGCGCGGTCGCGCACGACCTCCATCTCGAATTCTTTCCAGCCCAGAAGCGATTCATCTATCAAAATCTGCGCAACCGGCGATGCGTCGAGGCCAGAGCGGCAAATGCGTTCATAATCGTCGCGGTTATAGGCCACGCCACCGCCTGTACCGCCAAGGGTAAAGGCGGGGCGGATGATCGCGGGCAGGCCGACATATTCGATGGCCTCCATCGCGGCGGCAACACCCGCATTGATGTCATACTTGCCGCTGTCCAGTTTGGGCGCTGCGATGATCGTGGCCTTGGGGTTTTCCAGCCCGATCCGGTCCATCGCTTCGCGGAACAGTTTGCGGTCCTCGGCCATTTCGATGGCCTGACGGTTTGCGCCGATCAACTCGACCCCGAATTTATCCAGCACGCCCATATCGGCCAGGGCCAGCGATGTGTTCAGGCCGGTTTGCCCGCCCATTGTCGGCAGCAGCGCGTCGGGGCGTTCCTTTTCGATGATCTTGGCAACAATCTCTGGTGTGATCGGCTCGATATAGGTTGCATCGGCAAGGCCGGGGTCCGTCATGATCGTGGCCGGGTTTGAATTGACGAGAATCACCCGATACCCTTCTTCGCGCAGCGCTTTACACGCCTGCGCCCCCGAATAGTCGAATTCGCAGGCTTGCCCGATCACAATCGGCCCTGCGCCAATGATCATGATGGATTGGATGTCGGTTCTTTTTGGCATGACGGACCCCTGACTGACCTGCGCGCGCGACCGCCCCACTGCCGCAAGGGCCGGGGCGCAAATTGTGCGCGTTATAATCAAGGGCTGTCCCGGCGCAAGGGTTGATGCAGGAAGTTTTGCACAGATATCGCAGCGACTGCCGCAACGAGGGTTGGGGAAACAGTGTTCAGCGCCTTACACTAGAGATGTAGTGGCGGTTTTAAGGGCTGTGCTGGCGGTGGATGGTTTTGGTAAGCCGCGCAGCGTCGGGCCGCGGTGCGGCGAGCCTTCCTTGAATCTGAAGCGCTTTATGCTGGCCAAACCCTTGCAAGATCTGATCTGAGCGCTTGGGACAGCCAAATCGCCGTGCCGTGGGGGCGGCCCGGCGATGCGCGGCGGGCTGATGCCCTTGATTCCGCGCAGAAAGTGTTTGAACGGTAGAATAGTCCCGTAGCACAGACTTTTGCCTCTTATGGTTGCACCTTGTGTCAGGCGCGAAGCGACTAGCCCCGGCTGTCGATGCTGCGTGTGGCAAGTGGCAAGGTCGCCGTCTTGCGGGCAAAGCGCTGGGACCAAAGCTGACCAAGTGCCTCCATTTCTTTATACAGCAGGTTCTCATGCGCAGAAAGCCATTGGGGAATCGATTCGAAGCTGACAATGCGTGCTTTGCCCTTTTGAATGGTCACAACGGGCCAGTCCCCGACCAGCGCATTGTCGATCCCGAACAGGCTTTCTCCCCACCATTGCGCCGGGCCGAACGCATGGCTGACCCGGCCCATCTGTTTCATGGCGGCCATGACCGATGGCGTGCCAAGCGCGCCGACCTTTTCAACCGCGGCGTGCCAGATGTCGAGGATGGCAGCATATTCCCAGCTTACCGCGCTCCAACTGTCGGGAAAGCGGCGTGTGTATTCGTGGAAAAACAGGCTGGGTTGGTTAAAGAAGAACGCCTTTTCTGCCAGTGCCGGATCGTCGAAATCGGGAAACTGGAAAACCGCGCCTTCCATGAAGCTGGGCGATGTGCGCGCCACAAGCCGGTCATACTGGTCCATTGTGCAAGATAGAATCTGACCGTTAAAGCCCTGAGCATAGGCATATTCGGTCATGGCGTGCACCATCGGGGTATAGCTGGTGCACCAGCACAGAATATCCGCGCCAGCATCCAGCATCGGCTGTACGATCGTGGCAATATCGGTGCTGTCGGGGGTATACTGGATTTCCTTGCAAACCTGCATACCAGCAGCGGCAAAGGCTGCGCGATAGGTCGCAAGGGATGGCAGGCCAAGCGCGTCGGTCTGGCTGCAAAGCGCAACCTTTCGTAGCTCCGGGCGGGTCTTGGCCAGCCATGAGACGCCGGTGACATTATAGACCGGATGCACCTCTGACGGGGCGATCAGATAGCGGCTGTCGGGGGACAGGTCGCTTGTCAGCAGGGTGGCTGTCAGCACCTTGTTGCTGTTCAGAAAGCTGCGCAGCGGGGTAAAGCTGTCGCCCCCCAGCATCATCAGCAGGGAAACCTTGTCAGACAAGACCAGTTTGCGCGCGCCCTCCAGCGCCTGTTCGGCGTCATAGCCGCAATCCTCGGCAATGATCCGCACCGGATAACGGCGGCCCTGAATAAGCGCCCCGCCTGCGGCATTCAGCCAGTCTTCCCACAATCGGCAGCCATTCAGGCCCGGTTGCCCCCAGGACATGGCTGGCCCTGACAAAGGCACCAACATGCCGATCCTGATTTCCTGCGCCATGCCAACCCGGTAGGACGGCAACTGGCTGCGCATGGCGATCTGATGTGCAAAACTTGAACCGATCATACCCCGATTTAGCACAGGAATTAGAACAGGCTATGCAGGAAATGCGCGTGGCGTGTGAAATTAATATTCCTATAGTGAAAACCAGTTGACAGATTGGTTCTATCTGGCGCAGGTTTGGTACAGCCAAAATGTATAATTGGTCCCCCGCCTTCCAGCACGGAGTTGAACATGACAGGTAAACGAATAGCGATCATCGGGGCAGGCCCGTCAGGTTTGGCGCAGTTGCGCGCCTTTCAGTCTGCTGCCGCGAAGGGTGAAGAGATTCCCGAAATCGTCTGCTTCGAGAAGCAGGACAATTGGGGCGGTCTTTGGAATTACACATGGCGCACCGGACTGGATGAGAATGGTGAACCGGTCCATTGCTCGATGTATCGTTACCTGTGGTCGAATGGCCCAAAAGAAGGGTTGGAATTCGCGGATTATTCCTTTGAGGAACATTTCGGCAAGCAGATTGCCTCTTACCCGCCGCGCGCAGTCCTGTTCGACTACATCGAGGGGCGCGTGAAAAAGGCCGGGGTGCGCGACTGGGTGCGGTTCAACACCGCTGTGCGCTGGGTCGAGTTTGACGAGGACAGCGGACTGTTCACCGTTACGGTGCATGACCATGCCAAGGATCATGTCTATTCGGAAACCTTTGACCATGTGATCGTTGCTTCTGGCCATTTCTCGGTGCCGAATGTGCCGCATTATCCGGGCTTCGAATCCTTTAACGGGCGGCTGCTGCATGCCCATGATTTCCGCGATGCGCGCGAATTCTCGGGCAAGGATATTCTGGTCATGGGCTCATCCTATTCCGCAGAGGATATCGGGTCACAGTGCTGGAAATATGGCGCGAAATCGATCACATCTTGCTACCGTTCGGCGCCTATGGGGTTCCACTGGCCAGACAATTGGGAAGAGAAGCCCGCGCTGGAACGGGTTGAAGGCAATACCGCCTATTTCATCGACGGGACCTCGAAACATGTCGATGCGATTATTCTGTGCACGGGCTACAAGCATTTCTTCAACTTCCTGCCCGACGATCTGCGCCTGAAAACTGCTAATCGGCTGGCCACGGCGGACCTGTATAAAGGGGTTGTCTGGGTGCATAACCCCAAGCTGTTTTATCTGGGAATGCAGGACCAGTGGTTCACCTTCAACATGTTCGACGCGCAAGCCTGGTGGGTGCGCGACGCGATCATGGGCAAGATCGAAATTCCGGCAGATAAGGAAACACTGCTGGAAGATGTGCGCGAACGCGAAACCCGCGAAGAAGCGGACCCGGATACAAAATACGCGATCACCTATCAGGGCGATTACATCAAGGAACTGGTGGCGGAAACCGATTACCCATCGTTCGACATTGATGGCGCATCCGAAGCGTTCTTTGAGTGGAAGAAGCACAAGGCCAAGGACATCATGGCGTTCCGGGACAATTGCTATCGCTCGGTGATCACAGGCAGCATGGCGCCGGTGCATCACACGCCATGGAAGGACGCGCTTGACGACAGTATGGAAAGCTATTTGCAGAACTGACGCAAAGAACGGCAGCGTCGAGCCAAGCATCTTGGCGCTGTCAGCGTCTTTGTCGCTGGGCTAAGACATGCCCTCTCAGGCGGAGTGCTGCGTTTCATCTGCTATGGTGTGCACGCTGTCAATCGCCACCAAAAGCGCGGCCAACCCGCGCTCTAACGCGGCGCGGTCTGTTTCGGGCATGGCTTGCAGAATGCCGCTTGCCTGCGTTTCGACCTGTGGCAAGATTTCTGCAAACAGCGCCTTACCCTGTTCGGTGCAGCTATATAACCGCAGGCGGCGATCACTCGCCGCGATTGCGCGCGAAATCAGCCCTTTCTCTTCCAGCCTTTGGGCCGCGCGGCTGACCTGCACCTTGTCAAGCGTGGTGCGTTGCCCCAATTCGAGCGAGGACATCGCATCCACCCCGGCCAGCAGAAACAACAACCGCCACTCTTCCCGGCTAAGGCCATATCGGCGGCCATAGACTTTCATCAGGGAACGAGAGAATGCCTCAGCGGCGATGGCCAGCCGATAGGGGAAAAACCCGTCTAACTGCACGATATCCTTCATGGCAAAGCCCCTTGCTGCGTCACATGCCATTCCCGTCGCGCGTTGGCATTTCACTTGGCCACCATATCCAGAATCATTGCATTTGCAACAAAATCGGGCCGCTCAAGTAGTGGATTGAGCCTGCCTGTTGAGCGGCTGACGCGCAAAATGTTATGGCGTCAATGCCGCCGCATCCCCAATGGCAGCAAAGTGTATTGTTGCGTCCTGCAATAATGTCGTACAAGCTGCGCTGCCAAAAGCTGCCAAGACAGGACCGCATATGCATTCTTATGAGTATCTCGCCCTTCCCGCACCGCTTCGGGGTCAGAAGATCAAGGGGCTGAAAACCCCGGCCGAACGTTACGCGCATGAGTTGACGACACTTCTGAATGACCTGTCGTCCGAGGGGTGGGAATATTGTCGTAGTGAGTGCCTGCCAAGCGAAGAGCGCAAGGGGCTAACCGGCAAGACCGTCGTGCAAAACCACCTGCTGATCTTTCGCAGGCCCAAGCCTGAACAACTGGCAGAACATGTGACGAGCGCTGACACATCCCGGACTGTGGCAGAGCCGCGCCAGGATGCGATCGAACCGCCCGCTATAGAAAGCCCAAGCGCGGACAGGCCCATCCATGACAGCCGCAGAGAGCCGATGTTCGCCTCAACCCGAAGGGAAGAGTGACGCCGCGCCCTTGCCGGGGTCAGGCGTCAATATCCAGCGCCAGGGCATGGATGCGCCCCACCAGATCAGCGCCAAGTGCCGCGTGAACCGCGCGGTGGCGTTGCAGGCGTGACATGGTTGCAAAGCGTGGCGCGCGGATCTTGACGTTGAAATGCGTTTCGCCCCCCTCGCGCCAGCCGCCATGTCCGCGATGGCTTTCGCTGTCATCCTCAACACTCAGGTGTTCAGGGGCAAATGCATCATTTAGTCGCGCCTCGATTTCTTCACAAAGTCGCATCACAGTCGTCTTCCCTCTTCAATCATCCGGCAAATATATCTAGACTGCTGCCTCCGGATCGGAAAGGGGCAGGCGCCCGTTTTCGTCCGGCGCTCGAATTCACTGGCCGTACAGGATAACGCATGGACCGCAAACCACTTTTCGATTTTGACATCCGCGCCTCTACCGACAAGAAGAAACGCTCGCGCGGGCGCCGTGGCATGTCTGGCGCATGGGAAACGTCTGTGCGGCAATGTGAACATCCGGGCTGCACGGAAGATGGCAAATACCGCTGCCCGAAATCGCCTGATCTGCTGACGGAATATATCTGGTTCTGCAAGGATCATGCCCGCGAGTACAACCTGAAGTGGAACTATTTCGAGGGGCAGACCGAGGCCGAGATGATGGACGAGATGGAGCGCGACAGGGTTTGGGGCCGGTCCACCAAGCCATTGGGGCGCGATGATGAACGTCTGGCATGGCAGCGTCTGGGTATTGAAGACCCGCATCAGGTGCTGGGCGACAAGGCCACGCAAAACCCCGGCAGAGAATCGCGGATGGGGGGCACGCGCAAATTGCCGGCGACAGAACGCAAGGCGCTGGAAATCCTCGATGCACGTGACAGCTGGTCGCGCACAGAGATTCGCAAACAGTACAAAAGTCTGGTCAAGGACCTGCACCCGGACAGGAACGCAGGCGCGCGCACTGATGAAGACCGGCTACAGGAAGTTGTCTGGGCCTGGGACCAGATCAAGGATAGCCGAAACTTCCGCGATTAAGGCGCAGCTTGCCCAGACACTGGGCAAGACGTTGCGGCATGTCATGAAGCAGTGGCTTTGCGCTGCCGCTATCTTGCGCATCAACTGTGCCTTCGAGTTCACGCAGCACGCGCAAATCTTCAAGGCGCCGGATCTCGACGCCGTTTGGACGCGCGATGTGTGCATGTGGTGATGTGTCTGACATGGCAACCCCCTGCAATGACGTCGACTCAGTGTTACCCACCTATGTTAAAACAGTATGACACAAGCGTTCTGAAGTGCTGCATGGAAAAAATCTGTAAATGTGAAGTTTTCCCTCTTGCGGCGCGAAGGGATAGTTTGTACATCGCGCTCACCCAAAGGATGCGGGCGTAGCTCAGGGGTAGAGCATAACCTTGCCAAGGTTAGGGTCGTGAGTTCGAATCTCATCGCCCGCTCCAATCAAAAAGACCGTTGCCTTCCGGCAACGGTCTTTTTGCTTTTAACGCTCTCTGTGATGCGGTGAAAAATTAACTTTTGAGTCTTTTTGCGCACTTACATGGCACAGCTTAACGTCAAGCTAATTTTCCTCGCGCCGATCACAAAAATGCGTTGACGACCCCCCATTCAATACGCCAGATTGTGGCAGTACTCAGGGCACCCACTAAATCTGGTACGCGGTAGCGAGTAACTTAGCGCAATTGCAGGTAAACCAGAGGGAATCGGGGCAGGAATTAGGGAAAACCTACACGGGTTGCCAGTCGTCTGACTGGTAAGGGAAGCATCTGTGCTATCCCCCTATGTCTGTCCATGTCTTGAAACGCTTGTGTCCGGGCTTGCCCGGAATATCCAACTGAACAAAAGGGGCATCTGGCAGATGATTATCGAGCGGCATTTCACCAAGAGCGGACAAGACGCATATGCGTCGCTGGACTTCACCACCACGGTTTCGGAAATCCGCAACCCTGACGGGACGGTTGTTTTCCGCAATGATGCTGTGGAAGTGCCGCAAAGCTGGTCGCAAGTCGCGTCAGATGTCATCGCGCAGAAGTATTTCCGCAAGGCGGGCGTCCCTGCGCGCCTGAAGCGAGTCGCGGAAGAGGGCGTGCCGGAATTCCTGTGGCGCTCGGTCGCGGATGAGGCCGCGTTGAAAAAGCTGCCGGAAGAAGAGCGCTATGTCGGCGAATCATCGGCCAAGCAGGTATTTGACCGGCTTGCTGGTGCATGGTGCTACTGGGGCTGGAAGGGCGGCTATTTTGCGACAGAAGCAGATGCGCAAGCCTATTTCGACGAAATGCGCTTCATGCTGGCCGCGCAAATGGCGGCCCCCAACAGCCCGCAGTGGTTCAATACCGGTCTGCATTGGGCTTATGGCATTGACGGGCCAAGCCAGGGCCATTTCTATGTGGACCCCTTCACCCATAAGCTGGTGAAATCGAAGTCAAGCTATGAACACCCTCAGCCGCATGCCTGTTTCATCCAGTCTGTCAGCGATGATTTGGTTAATGACGGCGGTATCATGGATCTTTGGGTGCGCGAGGCGCGCCTGTTCAAATATGGTTCCGGCACCGGAACCAACTTCAGCTCGCTGCGTGGGGAAGGCGAGAAACTGTCGGGCGGCGGTAAATCCTCTGGGTTGATGGGTTTCCTTAAAATCGGTGATCGCGCTGCTGGCGCGATCAAGTCGGGCGGGACCACGCGCCGCGCGGCAAAGATGGTTATCTGCGATATGGACCATCCTGATATTGAGGAATTCATCAACTGGAAGGTGATCGAAGAACAAAAGGTCGCCTCTCTTGTTGCCGGTTCCAAATTGCACGAAGCACGTCTGAATGAAATTTTCGGCGCAATTCGTGCATGGGACGGCAGCACAGAGGATGCCGTTGACCCGACAAAGAACCCCGCGCTGAAGGCGGCCATCAAATCTGCCAAGAAATCCATGATTCCCGAAACCTATGTCGGGCGCGTTCTGCAATATGCCCGTCAGGGGTATGACAGCATCGAATTCCCGACCTATGACACCGATTGGGACTCCGAGGCGTATATCACTGTCTCTGGCCAGAATTCGAACAATTCGGTGCGGGTGACCGACGCCTTCCTGAAGGCCGTCAAGGATGATGCCGATTGGGAATTGCTGCGCCGCACAGATGGCAAGCCCGCCAAGACCATCAAGGCCCGCGATTTGTGGGATCAGGTCGGCCATGCGGCATGGGCCTGTGCCGATCCGGGCATCCAGTTCCACGACACAGTCAACGCATGGCACACCTGCCCTGCCGATGGGGCGATCCGTGGGTCGAACCCCTGCAGCGAATACATGTTCCTGGATGACACGGCTTGTAACCTTGCGTCCATGAACCTGCTGAAATTCTATGACAGCAAGTCGTTCAACGCCGAAGGATACATGCACGCGACCCGCCTATGGACAATTACGCTGGAAATCAGCGTGATGATGGCACAATTCCCGTCCAAGGAAATCGCGCAGCGGTCCTATGAATTCCGCACGCTGGGGCTGGGTTATGCCAATATCGGCGGTCTGCTGATGAATATGGGTTATGGCTACGACTCGGCGGAAGGGCGCGCGCTATGTGGTGCGCTGACCGCGCTGATGACAGGCGTCAGCTACGCAACCTCGGCCGAAATGGCCAGCGAATTGGGCGCCTTCCCCGGCTACAAGAAGAACGCCGACCATATGCTGCGCGTGATCCGCAATCACCGCCGCGCTGCCTATGCCGATGACAGCTATGAGGGGGTGAATATCGCGCCGCTTGCACTGGATGGTAAGAATTGCCCTGATGCGCGGCTGGTCGAAATGGCCCGCGCAGCATGGGACGAAGCCCTCAGCCTGGGCGAGCAGCATGGCTACCGCAACGCGCAGGCAACCGTGATCGCGCCAACGGGCACAATCGGCCTGGTGATGGATTGCGACACAACCGGGATCGAGCCTGATTTCGCGCTGGTCAAGTTCAAGAAACTGGCCGGTGGCGGGTATTTCAAGATCATCAACCAGTCGGTCCCGGCCGCCCTACGCAAACTGGGCTATCGCGAGTCGGAGATTGGCGAGATCATTGCCTATGCGGTTGGTCATGGCAGCCTTGGTCAGGCACCCGGCATCAACCATACCAGCCTGCTGGGCCACGGGTTTGGCGAGGCCGAGATCCAGAAGATCGAAGCGGCGCTGCCTTCAGCCTTCGACATCCGCTTTGTCTTCAACCAGTGGACATTGGGCGAGGCATTCTGCCGCGAAACGCTGGGCATTCCGGTGGCAGAGCTGAACAACCCCGGTTTCGACCTGTTGCGCCATCTGGGCTTCACCAAGGCACAGATCGATGCGGCCAATGACCATGTCTGCGGAACCATGACGCTGGAAGGTGCGCCGCATCTGAAGCCAGAGCATTACAGCGTGTTCGATTGCGCCAATCCCTGCGGCAAGAAGGGCACGCGCTATCTCTCGGTCAACAGCCACATCTACATGATGGCCGCGGCGCAAAGCTTCATCTCTGGCGCGATCTCCAAGACGATCAATATGCCCAACTCTGCCTCGATCGAGGAAACGCTGGCAGCCTATGAGTTGTCATGGTCGCTGGGGATCAAGGCCAACGCGCTCTATCGTGACGGCTCCAAGCTCAGCCAGCCGCTGGCTGCGGCCCTGATCGAAGATGACGAAGAGGCCGAAGAAATCCTCGAATCCGGCAGCCAGCAGGAAAAGGCGCAGGTTCTGGCCGAAAAGATCGTCGAGAAGATCATCGTCAAGGAAGTGGTGCGCCGCCACCGCGAAAAACTGCCAGAGCGCCGCAAGGGCTACACACAAAAAGCCATTGTCGGCGGCCACAAGGTCTATCTGCGCACGGGCGAATACCAAGATGGCAAACTGGGCGAGATTTTCATCGACATGCACAAGGAAGGTGCCGGCTTCCGCGCGATGATGAACAACTTCGCCATCGCCGTATCGGTTGGCCTGCAATATGGCGTGCCGCTGGAAGAATTCGTGGATGCCTTCACCTTCACCCGCTTTGAACCGGCAGGCATGGTGCAGGGTAATGACAGCATCAAGAACGCCACGTCGATTCTTGACTATATCTTCCGCGAACTGGCTGTCAGCTATCTGGACCGCACCGATCTGGCACATGTCAAACCGTCTGGCACGGCCTTTGACGACCTGGGTGCAGGCGAAAGTGAAGGGCTGAGCAATGTATCAGAGCCATCTGATGCAGCCGCGTCCCGCTCGCTGGAAGTGCTGCGTCAGATCAGTTCGACCGGCTATCTGCGCAAGCGGCTGCCGCATGAGCTGACAGTGCTTCAGGGCGGGCAGGCAACAACTGCTTACGCAACTGACGGCGCGACCGCAGTGGCGCTGGAAACCAGCCAGTCCGAAACCCTGACCGTCGCCACAATGGACCCCCGCGCCAAGGCCCGCATGCAGGGCTATGAAGGCGACCCTTGCGGCGAATGCGGCAACTACACGCTGGTGCGCAATGGAACCTGCATGAAATGCAACACTTGCGGCGGCACGAGCGGGTGTAGTTGAGGACGCGCCATGAGAGTGTCCCTGGTGTCAGATTTCAAAATTTTGTACGAAATTTCGAAATTGCGGCGAAAAATAATCCGGGCCGAAATCCCGTTTTATGAAATGATATCAACAGCTTGAGTTGATATCTGCCGCTCAAGGGGCCTGACACACAACGAAAGACCTTGGGCGGGCGGAGGAAACTCCGCCCGCTTTCACGTGTAAGGGGCCCGGCGCTGCTCGGAAAGGTTGGGCTCACCCTGATGATGCTGTAGGGTCATCTTCAACGCCAACAGCACCGACCATTTCCCACGTGAAACTTGATTTCCATCCGGATGAACTTTTCATCAGCTTTGTCAGCCGCTTTGCCCGCTCACAGGGGTTGGCCGGTGTCGCGGACTTGCTCCGTGACGTAGGGGTTCCGATCGGAGGGTTTCACAAGGGCAACCGGGCCCCGATCGCCAAGGTTGCGGGTGTGTTGAACGTTGATCCTGAGGCGGCGCTCGCCCGGAGCTTTCGACGGGTTGATGCCCAGAGGTCTGAATTGATGGAGTTGAGCCTCGGGGAGCGGTGGCTCATCCGAGGGCAATATCGGGTCTGTCCGGCCTGCCTGCGCGCGGATATCGGTCCGGATCTGTCTGAGAGAGCGGCCTTGAACGCCTATGCCCGGATGGCCTGGTCCTTCGCGACCGTCCGGGTTTGCCCCGAACACCGGATGTCCTTGATCCCGCCGCCCGAAGCAGGCGTTGCTCATGAATTCAATCAGAGCTGGGAACCCTGGCTATCCGAGATCATCGATTCTGAGCTCGATCAACCCGTCGCGGGGATGGGGTTATTTGAGAGCTTCGTTTCCCGCCGCCTCGAAGCCAATGCGCAAATCCCGGGCTGGACGGGGCGTTTCCCGCCGGATGCGCTCGGGATGTTGTCCGAGTTCCTCGGCACCGCAAAGCTCTACGGGCCCGGCCTGCGTCCTTCAGACTGTGACCCGAGTGACCTGTCCCTCGCAGCCGACGCAGGTTTCGCGGTCCTCTCGGACGGCCCGGAAGCTGTTGAAGCGCTGCTTCTCGACCTGAGAACCCGACCGGGGCCACCGCAGCAGCGCCCTCAGGGGCGGTACGGACCCATATATGACTGGTTGAAACGGAGCGCCGGAGCGGCTTCCGAGTTTGACCCGATAAGAGCGCTATTGCGTCGACATATCCTTGACACCTGGCCCTTTGGCCCCGGGCGCGATATTCTTGGCGATCCCCTCACAGAACGACGGTTTCATTCCATCCTGACCGCATCCGCCGAGTATGATCTGCGGCCCGCTCACGTGGCGAATATGTTGCGCGACGCGAAACTCGAGGGTGCGCTGGACATGCCTGAGTTCGAGAGGATCTATCCGGCCGAAGAAGTGAATGACATTCTTGACAGCGTATCAGGCTCGCTCAGCATCCGACACGCCGAGACCCAACTGGGAATGACCCGGACGCAGCTGGAAACCCTGCTGAAAGCGGGGTTTTTGCGATGCAGTCTGGGGGGTAAGGACGCCCGCCCCAGATTTTCCCAGAAGGACATTTCAACCTTCAATGACCGAAATCGCGCGTTCCCGCCGGCCGGATTGCAAGGTGTACCGCGATCATACCTGACCATCGCCGAAGCATCACGCCGTTCTGGAAAGAGCGTTGTCCAGATATACCGGATGATCGTCGAGGGGACGCTGAAAGGGGTGTTTCGGGCGTCCGATTCGCTTCTGTTCTCTGAAATTGTGATCGACGCTCAGGAACTGGCCGCCCTGATGACCGCGGACAGCCATGATGACTTCTTGCCGATGTATGCGTGTGTAAAGCAACTGGCCCTCGGGACGGCGTTCATCCGTGAATTGAGCGCCAAGGGGTATCTGGAAGTTCTCGATGTTCCGGACAAACGAACTCACCGCCCGAAGGCCACCATCCGGACCCGACAGATAGACGACTTCTTGGCCAGATTTGTATCCCGACGGCGGCTGTCACACATGAATCGTATCCAGGTCAGGGAGGTTCAGAAAAGAGTGGAACAGGCGGGACTGGTTCCGATCGAGGTGTCTGCGGACGGAAAAGAGTTCCTATTCCACGTGGGTGAGGTCCTGCCGATCCCGGGTCTGAACCGTGGGCTGGAGAACCGTGTACGCTCTCCGGGGTGAGTAAAGGGGGCTCAAATGTTTCTCCAGATGCGATGTCTCGGGCTTGTCCCTTGGTTCCCGGGATGGTCGTTGCCCCGGGGATGATCCGTATGTCATGTTCTTCCGGAGAGTCAGGGCGCGTGTGACAGCTTTGCGGGACTTTGCGGTCGTTCGAGCCAAATTGAAAGAAGCCCATTTCGCTGCTTGATGATGGGTGACGAAGCCACAACAGGGTAGCAAATTATTCTCGATACATTATTGTTCGAGCAAAACAATTTCGTAAGGAGTTTTCGATGAGCGATTTGCCAGAAATATTGAAGCAAGGAGAGCGGGCGCGCTTGTTTCCCGTATTGGCCGATACAAGTCGTGAGGGCAGGATCGCATCGATTTTCCTCGCCTTATTGCCGACGATCCCGTCGCTGGCGGAAGTGGTCCTTGGAACTGTTGGGCTGCGCATCGGCAAACGCACTCAAATCGAAACCTACACTGAAATAGTGCTTAACGATACGTCTGAGATCAAGAACAGGCCGGATGGACTCATTGTCGTGCGCAACGGGAAATCGACATGGTCGGCATTAGTTGAAGCGAAAATCGGCAAGGCAGATTTAGACGTCGATCAAGTCACGCGATACATTGAAGCAGCAAAGTCGAACAAAATTGATGCTGTAATCACGATCTCGAACCAATTTGTAGCGCGGGCAGATGTCTCACCGCTGACGCTTCCAAAGACGACCCTCAAGAAGGCCGGTTTGTTTCATTGGTCTTGGACGTGGCTCCAAACGCAATGCGATATCCTTTCCCATCAGAAACGGGTTGACGACCAAGAACAGGAATTCCTGCTGCGAGAATTTCAGAGGTTGCTAGGCTCAGGACCCATTGATTTCAGCCTTGCGGCGTGATTCACGCTCCGCAAGGAGACCTGATCAATTAGCAATCTTTTCTGGCTGACTGAGTGAAGCGGATCAGAAAACAGTCCGGGGGACTGTTTTCCCGCTGAACCAGATGGAGCGTCTGAAGCCCTTCTTTCCCAAGAGCCATGGCAAGCCTCGCGTTGATGACCGGCGCGTTCTCAGCGGCATAATCTTCATTAATCGCAACGGGTTGCGGTGGTGTGATGCGCCCAAGGAATACGGCCCACACAAGACTTTATACAACCGCTGGAAGCGGTGGAGCGATATGGGTGTGTTCGCCCGGATCATGGCGGGTCTGGCGGCAGAGGGGACCGAGACCAAGACGATCATGATCGACGCGACATATCTGAAGGCACATCGCACGGCTTCGAGCCTGCGGGTAAAAAAGGGGGGCGTGGTCGCCTGATCGGACGAACCAAGGGCGGAATGAACACAAAGCTCCATGCTGTCACAGATGCGATCGGACGCCCTGTCAGCTTCTTCATGTCGGCGGGTCAGGACAGCGACTACACAGGCGCTGCTGCCCTTCTCAGGCATCTGCCAACAGCCGACTGGCTGATCGCTGACCGCGGCTATGATGCCGATTGGATCAGAGATGCGTTGAAAGACAAGGGGATAACGCCCTGTATTCCCGGCCGCAAGGCGCGCAAGGCGACCGTGAAATACGACAAACGACGCTATAAGCGGCGCAACCGGATCGAGATCATGTTCGGGCGACTGAAGGATTGGCGCAGGATCGCCACACGTTACGACAGATGCCCGAAGGTGTTCTTCTCCGCCATCGCGCTCGCAGCAACCGTCCTCTTCTGGCTTTGAAAATCAATGAGATGCTGTAACGGGTCTCGCGTTGCGCATCACGATCACCGGTTGCCAGATCATGGCCGCGCTGCCGCTATGCCCGCATCGAACCTTACTGGAGGCATAGGGATGAGACTATTTATCGGATTGGATGTGTCATTGGCGAAGACAGCGATCTGCGTTGTCAGCGAGCATGGAAAGATCGTTCGGGAGGCTGAGGTCACCAGCGAACCAGAGCCGTTGCTTGAGTGGCTGCAGACGTTGGACGGCGATATAGCCGCCTTGGGCCTTGAGGCTGGCCCTCTGTCGCAGTGGTTGCATCGTGGACTGGCGGATGCCGGGCTGGATACTGTTCTGATGGAAACGCGGCAGGTGAAGGGTGCCTTGAAGGCCATGCCGATCAAGACTGATCGCAGGGATGCTGAAGGGATAGCGCGGCTGCTCCACCTTGGTTGGTTCCGCCCTGTCCACTGCAAGTCGGTCTCGGCGCAGGAGGTTCGTGTCATTCTGAGTGCCCGCAAGGCAATCCAGCAGAATATGCTCGCGCTGGAGATGTCACTTCGCGGGCTATTGCGGAACTTTGGTTTGAAGGTCGGTGCGATCTCTCGTGGAAAGTTCGAGCACCGCATTCGAGAGCTTGCTGAGGGTAATGCAATGCTGGAGACAGCAACAGCTCCCATGTTGCGTGCCAGGGCGTCATTGCGCCGGGAACTTGCAGGCCTCGAAAGACTGGTCCGGCAGATGGCACAGGACGACCCGGTCTGCGGGCGACTGATGACAATGCCGGGGGTTGGTGCTGTTGTCGCCCTGACATATCGATCCGCCGTCGACGACCCTACGCGCTTTACCTCTTCGAAGAATGTTGGACCTTGGGTCGGCCTGACCCCGTCGCGCAATCAATCGGGCGAACGTGATGTCTCTGGCGGCATAACCAAGGCAGGTGACGTGAATCTGAGGCGTGCCTTGTGCCAAGCTGCAACCGTCATGATGAGCCGGGGCCGCGCGACATGGCTGCGAACCCGGGGGGCTCAGGTTGCAAAACGCCGAGGTCGGAAAAGGGCCATGGTCGCGTTGGCACGCCGGATCTCAGTTATCCTGCATCGAATGTGGGTCGACGGAACGACATTCCAGATGGAGGCCGCACCAAGGACCTGATCGACCGCTCGCTGACTGCCTGATTGCAGGCAAAGAGGTCCCGAAGGGACGTGGTTCCGATGATGTCGTGCTCTAGACCGTCGCTGACTGGTAACAGTAAAGCACGCTTATGAGATTGGCACATTGGAATTGCACCGAACCAGCATCATGTCGGCAGCCAGTGCGCTGACCACGGACCGAAGCATGTGCCCGGAAGACCTCACAA
This sequence comes from Roseinatronobacter bogoriensis DSM 18756, assembly GCF_004366635.1. Lineage (GTDB taxonomy): Bacteria > Pseudomonadota > Alphaproteobacteria > Rhodobacterales > Rhodobacteraceae > Roseinatronobacter > Roseinatronobacter bogoriensis. The sequence goes on from NZ_SORN01000003.1 coordinate 371,761, forward strand.
AAAAGGCTGCGCGCAAGATCAGGTACTGCCGAAAAAAAATGCCACTCTCCTGCTTCGGCGGGATCTCTCTTTTTGTGCGAAATGGCTTGACCCGGGCAGACCCGTTACCGAAGTCTGGAGCCTAATGCAAGCACGATCGGCAAGACGGGTAGCACGCAAGGGTTGATCAGAGTCAGGAGCCCTGCAAGATATCCGAAAAGATAGTCCATGCTGTCCTTAAGATGCCAAGCGTCTGTGCAATATTCGACCTCTTTACGTTCCATGCGTTGTGATCGTTACACGCAATGATCATTACTGCTAAAATTGAAAGGTGAATTCAGCATTGCTGCGCTGCGAAGCGGGCCGGCCCCGCCAGTAGGGCAGCCCGATCAAGGCAGCTTTTTCGATAGGGATGACCGTTCAGTTTTACCCTGCTGCGCGATGCCACGATGTCCGCTACTGGCACCTATGCCTTGTAAATCGGGCGTCCGCATTGGGCCGGGCTCGTCGATCCTGAGGTCGCTCTCACAAGAGGCGGGGATGTATGTGCCGACTGCTGATCGCAAGACATTTTGGCGCGGTTGCAGGTATCGCTGATATGTCTGATTGACATCGCGATGGCTATTTAAGACACTGCCACCATGGGGATTGCGAGCTCCCCACGAGGCGCCAGCCGAAGATCGCGTTCCTGTTCAACCCCGGCGACGGAGGAACGCACATGCCTGCGCCCAATTCCATTTCATGTGACAAGATCATCCGCATAATCGGAACCCCTCGCGCACCGCGCTTGCTCGACGTGCGGTCCGAGGAAGATTTCGCCGCGGACCCACGGTTGCTTCCTGGTGCGACTAGAGTCGACGACCAGTCGCTGACCACACTGGCTCGCCAACTGGACGGCCAGCCGTCAATCGCCGTCTGTCAGGCCGGCCATCGGCGCAGCCAGGGAACCGCCGCCTGGCTGCGCGCCGAAGGCTGCCCGTCGGAATATCTCGGGGGCGGGTTCGAAGCCTGGCGCTCGGCCGGTCTGCCGCTAATCGATCCCGAAAAACTGCCAGCCCGCGACGCGCAAGGCCGCACCATCTGGGTCACGCGCTCGCGCCCCAAAATCGACCGCATCGCGTGCCCCTGGCTGATCCGGCGGTTTCTGGACCCCCGCGCAATCATCTTGTTCGTTGCGCCCGCCGAGGTGGTGGGCGTCGCCGAACGCTATAACGCCGCACCCTTCGACATCGAGAATGTGTTCTGGAGTCATCGGGGCGAGCTTTGCACCTTTGACGTCCTGCTGGCCGAATTCGGCCTGAACATTCCCGCGCTCGACCGCCTGGCCGCCATCGTGCGTGGCGCCGATACGGCCCGGCTCGATCTCGCGCCCGAAGCTGCGGGGCTGCTGGCTGCATCGCTCGGTCTGTCGCGCATGTTCTCGGACGATCTGGAGCAGCTGGACGCCGGGATGCTGCTCTATGACGCCTTCTACCGATGGGCACGGGACGCCACCGACGAGACCCACGACTGGCCCACCAACAAGCCAAAGGCAGACTGATGCAGGACCATGCTTATCCCACATTGACCGAGGCCACGAGAATCTGGGCCCGCATCGGCCTCCTGAGCTTCGGCGGCCCTGCCGGACAAATCGCACTTATGCACCGCATACTTGTCGAGGAACAGCGTTGGCTGGGCGAGAAGCGGTTCCTGCACGCGCTGAACTACTGCATGCTGCTCCCGGGGCCGGAGGCCATGCAGCTTGCCGTTTATATCGGCTGGTTGATGCACCGCACGCTGGGCGGCATCATCGCGGGCGTCCTCTTCGTGCTGCCCGGCGTCATCGCCATCATGGCGCTGAGTTGGATCTACGCGCTCTACGGCAATGTCGGGCCTGTCGAGGCGCTGTTCTTCGGGCTCAAGGCCGCTGTGCTGGCCATCGTGGTGCAGGCGGTCATCCGCATAGGCTCACGCGCGCTGAAGAACGGCGCGATGATAGCCATCGCCGCCGCATCGTTCGTGGCGATCTTCGGTTTCGCCATTCCGTTTCCGCTCATCATCCTCGTTGCGGGACTGATCGGGTTTTTCGGCGCGCGCGCGGGCCTGCCCGCGTTCCACGGGGGCGGCGGACACGGCAAGGTGGGCAAGGTCCATGTCGATGACGCCGATACGCTGCTTGGCGAGGAGTCGCCCGAGCATACCGAGGTCAGTCGGAGCTACGCTTTCCGTATCTCGGCAGTGTTCCTCATCCTCTGGCTAGCACCGGTCGCGCTGCTGTTCGCGGCGCTTGGCCCTGCCAATGTCTTTGCCCAGATCGCAGGTTTTTTCAGCATCATGGCGGTCGTGACCTTCGGCGGTGCCTATGCGGTGCTGGCCTATGTCGCTCAGGAGGCGGTGCAGAATTTCGGCTGGCTGGCGCCGGGAGAGATGCTCGACGGGCTGGGCATGGCGGAAACCACGCCCGGACCGCTGATCATGGTCACCCAGTTCGTGGGCTTCATGGGCGCATTCCGCGAGACAACAGGCCTGTCGCCACTCGCGGCTGGCACGCTTGGCGGGCTGCTGACCACGTGGGTAACATTTACGCCCTGCTTCCTGTGGATCTTCCTTGGTGCCCCCTTCATCGAGCGCCTGCGAGACAATGTGATACTAACGGCCGCGCTGACCGCCATCACCGCAGCCGTGGTCGGCGTCATCCTGAACCTCGCTGTCTGGTTTGGGCTTCATGTGGTTTTCGATGAAGTGAGGACGATCGTCGCCTTCGGCCTCAACCTCGATATGCCCGCCTGGTCGTCGATCAATCCGGCCGCCGCGGGGCTGGTTCTTGCCGCGATTGTGGCAGTATTCCGGTTCAAGCTTGGTCCGGTGGTGGTGCTGACTGGCTGTGCGCTGGCAGGCGTAGCGCTCGCTGCGTTCGGCTGGACGTGATGCCGTCGGGATGCTGGATACGGGCGCCCGATTCCAGTAGGGGTGCAAAGCAGTTTGCGCTACCGCTAGAGGCCAAGATCGCCCCTCGGGCCCGAGGGGGAGGCCCCGTTCCTCAGAACGGGATCTCGTCGTCGCGACAGGCGAGCTCGGGGTTTTCACTCTCGGCCGGTTTCGGGCGGCTGAGGAAGTCGACCTTCTCGGCGATGATCTCGCAGCCATAGCGGTCATTGCCTGCAGCATCGGTCCATTTCGTGTAGTGGATGCGGCAATGGACGAGGACCTTCATGCCCTTTTCGCAATGCTCCGCGACTGTCTTGCCCAGACCGCCCCAGCAGGTGATGCGGTGCCATTCCGTGTCCATGACCCATTAGCCGTTCTCGTCGCGCAGAACGCGACCTCCCGAGAGGCGGGGGCGGGAGGTGGCGAGGCTGAAATTCGTGATCTTCGTGCCGCCTCGGTCGTGCGGGCTTCGGGTTTCTGGCCAATGTTGCCTGCGAGGATGACGATGTTTTGCATGTCTAGCTTCCTTCTGTGTCCTGTCTTCGGGACCGTCCCGAAGGCAAGCCCGAGAAAAGCCCGTCGGGTGACGCGGGCACGGTGGACAGCATGGACACCGGCCCCCCCCAGAGGACCGGGGTGGCGCGTGAGAGCCCGAACGGGATTAGGGGATTGTCAGTCGAAGGGATGGGCGAGATGCCAGAGCGTCACCGGGAAGCCCATGCCAGACCCTGTCACCTTGCCAACATGGCCTGTTAGGACCCAAGCCCGGCACGACCATGGCGGCAGAGACAACAGATCACAGATTTCCGCCATCCCTGCCCTCGCCTGCAAGAAGTTGCGGGGCCATGCCGATACAGGCGACCTTGCAGGATCATTCAGGACACGGAAAGCACCGCATGGCTGATTTCGATCTCGAGGCGCTGTAGCTCAGCGATCCTGCGAAGATTGCATGAACGACATTGGTGGGGTGTCTGCGCTCCGTGCAGGACGGGTCGATCCGGTTGCTGGGCCATGAGTTGCACGGCACAAGCGCGGAAACCCTGACGCGGCTGCGCCAGCGACTGGGGTTCATCTTTCAGGCCCATAACCTGCATGAGAGCCTGACAGCGCAGCAAAAACGTCATCATGGGCATCGAGGTCAAAGGCGGGGTGTCAGGGGAGGTGGCGCACCAGGCCGCAGAGCATGCACTTGGCCTTTTGGGGCTGGGTGACCGGGTCGACTATCTGCCTGCAAGTCTGTCAGGTGGGCAAAAGCAGCGCGTCGCAATCGCGCGGGCGCTTGTAGGCAGCCCGTCACTGATCCTTGCAGATGAGCCGACAGCCGCGCTGGACAAGGATGGTGCCGCCGATGTAGTCGATCTGCTCAAACGCATGGGCGCCGCTCAAGGGACCACCACCCTTCTGGTCACGCATGACAACCGCATCCTGGACCGGGCCGACCGCATCCTGACGCTCGAGCATGGGCGTGTCATCGCGTCGTCCTGAATGAAAGACGAAGTTGGTGATACGGGTCGGGTGTGCAGCAGGGATGGTCAAACAGCGGCCTGTGCGATCACTACCAGAATGATGTAGCGACCGGCCTTGGCCATTGTCACGACCAGCAGGAACCGCCAGAGTGGTTCGCGCATGATCCCGGCAGCCAAGGTCAGCGGATCACCGATCACCGGCACCCAAGAGGCCCAAAGGCTCATCCAGCCCCAGCGGGCATACCACGCTTGCGATTTGGCGATTTGCTCTGCCGTGAACGGAAACCGCTTATGGTCGGAATAGCGCATCATGAAGCGCCCCATCGCCCAGTTGACCAGCGATCCCAGCACGTTCCCGACACTGGCCACGCTCACAAGCAACCAGACCGGATGCAATTGAGTCAGCACCATGGCCAGAAGCACGACTTCGGATTGCCCGGGCAACAAAGTGGCCGCGACAAAGGCCGCGAGAAACAAACCACTTAGTGCAATCATCTTCAGGCAATCCTTTTCAGCTCGGACGGTCGGCGCCGGCGTGTGACCTCTGGAAGCGCGGACCCCGGAGGATTGCGCTATCTCACCCCACCGGCTCCGTCCAGACGCATATGCGCTCTGTCGCAGCATTGCTGCAACCTGATGCGCTATTCCGGAACTTTTGTCATTCGCGTGACTTCACTCATCGCAGTTATTTGAGCGGCTGAAGGAGTTAGAGGGCTCGGATAACCGTGCTTCACAGGTTACTGAGGAAAAATGGGTTATTCGATGGAGACCGTCATGACATGGCAGAGCGCAACTGGCGCAGGACTGGCAGCAATCTTCGGCGGGATGGCGTTCATGTCGGCCGGAGCAGCCTATTCGGATGAGTTGGATTTGGGCAGCGCGCTCTATGATCAGTTTTGTGCCGCCTGTCACGGTGCTGATCTGGAAGGCGCCCCTGAGTGGCAACGTTCCGGACCCGATGGCCGGTTTCCTGCGCCCCCGCATGACGAGACAGGACATACCTGGCATCATGGCGACCGGATGCTGTTCGAGTATACCAAACACGGCGGGCAGGCGTATCTTGATAATCTGGGGGTGGCTTTCGACTCGGGCATGCCAGCCTTTGGTGATGTGTTGAGCGATGAGGAGATCAAGGCGATCCTCGCGTTCATCCGCTCCACCTGGCCCGCGCGTATACAGGAAATTCAGGCGGAGCGCACAGCGGCAGAGAACGCCGAGTAGCCCCGCGTTGCGATCGCGAGAGGTGGATATGGCAAACGTGTGGCGCAGCAACCTCTTTGCATGTCTCGACCGTCATTTTTCTGTGCATCTGCCATTCACCCGTTTTGCCCGCAATATGGCTCTGCTCAGCCTCGCTGGTCTTATGCCCGTGCTGGCACTCTATATCGCGCTTGTGCCGGGACCGGGGGGGCATCTCGGGGGGTCGGGCACTGCGCTGGGGCGGTTTGTGCGGCAGATCGTCACCAACGGCCTGCCGGTGGTGTTTGTCGTCAACGCGCTGGGGCTGATCCTGTTCGCGAAATTGCGCGCTCGGCGCATTGCGCCCCTGCATGCGCTGGCGCTCGACATTCCCGCCCGGATCGGGGCCTTTGTCGGGTTGCATCTGGCGATCTATCCGGCCTCGGCCATGCTGTTCGGCTCTTTTGGCGGCGACCCGGTGCAGGCATTACGCGTCACTGGCCCGACACTGGCGCAGTCGGCAGGCTTTGGGAATCTGTCAGGCGTCTATCTCTACGCAACGCTGATCAGCGCGCTGCCCTTGCATATGGCGCTGGTCGGGCAGGTCTTGGGGCAGCAACATCGCACGGTGACAGCACACGCCCTGATCGCCGCCGCGTTGCTGATATTCGCGGCGCAGGCATTATTCCTCACCGTCCTGGCCGCGCTGCTGTAACCTGCAAGACCCGGCCTCAGGACCCGATACCGACGCCCATCGGTTTGAACAGCATCCACAACGCCATGCCGATCATCATCAGGTTCTCGGTCAGCGACACAAACCCCAGCGGCACATTGCTGTCGCCGCCGACACAGGCGCATTTCAATTCGCGCTTGTCGATATAGACCGCCTTGAACACAGATACGGCCCCGATTGTGCCGATGAACAGTGCCACCGGAACCGAGACCCACATCAGCGCGCCCGCGACCATCAAGATACCCGCCAGCCCCTCGCCGAACGGATAGATATAGCCGTAGCGCACCCAGCGCTGCGCCAACAGGTCATAGTTCAGGAACATGGTCGAGAAGCTCTCGATATCCTTGAGCTTCTGCAGCGCCAGCAGGCACATGCTGATCGCGATGAACCATTCAGCAGCGGCAATCGTCATGAGGGCGCCGTAACTGGCCCAACTGAACGCCAGCGCCATCGCCGCAGCCATGGCAAAAAGCGCGATCACCGGGGCATAGGTGGTCGCGTCTTCGTCAGGCACGGATTTGCCCAGATGGCGCCGCGTGTCCTCGTAGCCGCCGATGCGCTTATCGCCGATGAACACTTGCGGGGTTGTCTCGACCCCATGATCGGCCTTGAAGGCGTCAGTTTCCTCGCGCGAGCGCAAGGGGTGATCCTCGATCTCAAAACCTTCGCGTTGCAGAAGGTCGAGTGTCTTCAGCCCGGACGGGCAAAGGTGGTCAGGGGTCGCCATACGGTAGAGGCGTGCTTGCTTTCTCGGTTCATCGAGCATGCTGTCCTCCGTGCTTACACCACCGAGATAAACGCGGGGGTGGCGGGACGGGTTCCCGTCCCGCTGCGGTCACTCAGTCGTGGCCACGCTCAGAAAGCCACGCGCGCATCATTGCGATCTCGGCCTCCTGCGCCTCGATCACCTCTTCGGCCAGGGCGCGGATTTCCGGGTCGGACCCGTACTCCAGCACCACGCGTGCCATGTCGATCGCGCCCTGATGGTGGGGGATCATGCCGCGCACAAAATCAACATCTGCGTCGCCGGTGAACTCGATACTCATGTCGCGATGCATCACGTCATTCACGGCCATATAGGCAGCAATCACCGGATCATCGCTGGTGCCACCATGACCGGCATGCGCGCCATGGTCCATCTGGCCGTGGTCCATCTGGGCCTGCGCGTAAGTGAGCCCGCCCACAGTCAGGGCTGTGCCGACCAGGAATGCTGCGGAAAGTTTGGTGAATTTCATAACTGTCTCCTTACTGGATTTTGGCATCGAAACCGGCAGCGGCCAGCGCGGGCAGAAACTCCGCGCCCGGCTTGATGGACTGCACGGTCAGCTTGCGGGCGCGCGGGTCGGCCTCGACCGCTGCGCCCGGGTCCACGCTGTGGATCGCGCGGGTGACACCGCGCACACAGCCGCCGCAGGTCATGTTCTCGATATGGAATTGCACCAGAGCCTCCTTGGTTTTATCTGATGCCACAACAAATGGGGCTTCCCATGGTGGGAAGGTCAAGGGTGCTTCTGGAGTTTTTGATCTGATCCCGTTTTTGTGACCAGGGCGCTTGACCTTCCCACCATGGGAACCCTTATCTGTGTCCAAAACCGCCCGAGAAATGTGAGTCGCCCCTATGAACGCCCCCGCCAAACCCCTTGCCGCCCGCTCCCTGCCCATCGAAGGGATGACTTGTGCCTCCTGCGTGGGCCGCGTGGAACGCGCCCTGCGCGCCGTGCCGGGCGTGGACGGGGCTGATGTGAACCTTGCAACCGAACGCGCAGAAATTCGTTTTGCTGGACCGATTGACCCAGAGGCCCTGCGCGAAGCTGTGCAGAATGCCGGGTTTGATGTAGGCGCGAGCACGGTTGAGCTGGAAATTGACGGGATGACCTGCGCCTCTTGTATCGGGCGTGTCGAACGCGCGCTGCAGGCCGTGCCGGGTGTGGCCAAGGCGCACGTCAACCTTGCGACCGAGCGGGCCACGATCACAGGCACAGCCGATAGCGACGCGCTGATCGCCGCAATTGACCGCGCGGGTTATGACGCACGCACCCGCCGCGCTGTTGCCGAAGACAACACTTTAGCAGGACGCCGCGAAGCCGAGGCAACAGAGTTGCGCCGCGATCTTATCATTGCAGCGGCGCTGACCCTGCCTGTATTCGCCCTCGAAATGGGCTCGCACATGATCCCGCCAGTGCATCACCTTATCATGTCCACGATCGGGATGCAGACAAGCTGGCTGATCCAGTTCGCGCTGACCACACTTGTCATGGCCTTTCCGGGCATCCGCTTCTACGCGCTTGGCTTTCCCGCGCTCGCACGTGGCGCGCCGGATATGAACAGCCTTGTCGCGGTTGGGACGATGGCGGCGTTTCTCTATTCGCTGGTGGCCACTTTCGCACCCGCGCTGCTGCCTGCGGGCACGGTGAATGTCTATTATGAACCTGCCGCCGTGATCGTGACCCTGATCCTGCTGGGCCGCTGGCTGGAGGCGCGCGCCAAGGGCCGCACTTCGCAGGCGATCCAGCGCTTGATCGGGTTGCAGGCCAAAACCGCGCGGGTGCGCCGCGACGGGGGCAGCGTGGATATTCCGGTGGCCGAGGTCGCGCCCGATGATGTGATCGAGCTGCGCCCCGGTGAGCGTGTGCCAGTGGATGGCGAAGTGATCGAGGGCGAGAGCTATGTCGACGAGTCGATGATCACGGGCGAGCCGGTGCCGGTCGAGAAGCGCGAGGGCGCGACAATCGTAGGCGGCACGGTCAACCAGACTGGCGCGCTGGCCTTGCGCGCGACCGCTGTCGGCGGGGATACGATGCTGGCGCAGATCATCCGCATGGTGGAATCGGCCCAAGGCGCGAAGCTGCCCATTCAAGCACTGGTGGACCGCGTGACCATGTGGTTCGTGCCTGCGGTGATCGCGGTCGCGGTGCTGACTTTCATCATCTGGTTCAGCTTTGGCCCTGCGCCTGCGCTGACCTTCGGGCTGGTGAACGCGGTCGCCGTGCTGATCATCGCCTGCCCCTGCGCCATGGGGCTGGCCACGCCCACCTCGATCATGGTGGGCACGGGGCGCGGAGCCGAGACTGGCGTGCTGTTTCGCAAGGGCGAGGCTTTGCAGCTTCTGAAAGAGGCGCGCGTCGTGGCGTTTGACAAGACTGGCACGCTGACCGAAGGCGCGCCGAAGCTGACCGATCTGGAACTGGCCGGTGGATTTGAGCGCGAGACTGTGCTGGCGCAGGTTGCGGCGGTCGAGGCAAAATCTGAACACCCAATCGCGCGTGCAATCGTGGAGGCCGCAGAGGGGCTGACGCTGCCCGAAGTGACCAGCTTCGAGAGCATCACCGGCTTTGGCGTCACCGCACAGGCCGGGGGGGCGCGCGTCGAGATCGGGGCAGACCGCTACATGGCGCGCCTTGGCCTTGACGTCGGTATCTTTGCCAAGACGGCAGCAAAACTGGGCGATGAGGGCAAGACGCCGCTTTATGCCGCCATTGACGGGAAACTCGCGGCGATCATCGCCGTGGCCGACCCGATCAAGCCGGAAACGCCGGATGCCATCCGCACGCTGCACAACCTCGGGCTCAAGGTCGCCATGGTCACTGGTGACAACCGCCGCACGGCAGAAGCCATCGCGCGCCAGCTTGGCATTGACCATGTGGTCGCCGAGGTCCTGCCCGAAGGCAAGCTTGACGCCGTGCGCGACCTGAAAGCAACCCATGGGCGGCTGGCTTTCGTGGGCGATGGCATCAATGACGCGCCCGCACTGGCCGAGGCGGATGTAGGGATCGCCATCGGCACAGGCACAGATGTCGCCATTGAGGCGGCGGATGTGGTGCTGATGTCAGGCTCGCTGCGCGGCGTGCCGAACGCGATTGCGCTCTCGAAAGCGACCATTCGCAATATCCGGCAGAACCTTTTCTGGGCATTTGCCTATAACACTGCGTTGATTCCGGTTGCGGCCGGGGTGCTTTGGCCCGCCTTCGGCATCCTGCTGTCACCAATCTTCGCGGCGGGTGCGATGGCGCTGTCCTCGGTCTTCGTGCTGGGCAATGCGCTGCGCCTGCGCAACTGGTCCGCCCCAATGCAGGAGGGCAAGCCATGAATATCGGCGAAGCGGCCAAGGCCTCGGGCGTCTCGGCCAAGATGATCCGCTATTATGAGGAAACCGGCCTGATCCCGCCTGTTGCGCGAACTAACGCAGGCTATCGCATATACTCCGATCAGGACGTGCATATGCTGCGCTTCATCCGCCGCGCGCGAGATTTGGGGTTCAGCGTCGAGGGTATTCGCGAACTTCTTGGCCTCTGGCGCGACCACGACCGCCAGAGCGCGGATGTCAAACGCCTTGCGCTGGCCCATGTTGCCGATCTGCGCCTGAAAATCCGCGAGTTGGAGGATATGGCCACAACGCTGGAAACCCTCGCCGCCTGTTGCCACGGCAATGACCGCCCTGATTGCCCGATCCTGTCCGAACTGGAAGCGCCAACAGCACTGCCCACGAAAAAAGGCACTGTCCGCAAGCTGAGCGGGTTCTGACATAGGACACAACAAAGCGATGAGCGAAAGCACCGCATGCAGATACCGGCGGCCCCCATGAGGCAAGGGTCATCGCGAGACTGTGGCCTTTCCGGATGTGATACCGCCCACAGGGTTCGGCGATGCTTTATTTTTAGTCATCGCACGTGCCGTCTCTGAGATAGTTTTGACTATCGCCCAATGCGTGGAGGTTTTTCGCGTTGCGTATTTGTGTCCGCATCCAGATGAATCGCCTTGCGCATTCGCGCATGGATATAGCCGAGCGTCACGCTGAAGGTGGCCAGCATGGGAAACATCAACAGCGCGGGCCACAGCCCGTAGCCAAGCCGTAAGCCGAAAACTCCGTGGCCGACCAGCAGGAAGAAGCCCGTGATCATGGCACCCCACGCCAGCAGCGCAAAGCTCAGGCCTTTGACCCAGAAGCTCTGACCCGGCAGATGGTCGTGCAGCCTTGCATAAATAAAGCCCCAGACCATCGCCCCGGTCAGGTAGGGCAGGACGCCGCCTATCTGGCCGCCCGCCCATACGCCAAGCAGGCGCTGGAAATCCTCATAGGGTTGGAAGCGGGGCAGGATGCCAAGCGCATCCTTTCCTAGCATCAACGCGCTGTGGACGATCAGCCCGGCAATTCCGGCGACCAGCGCGGTGGCCAGCGACCGCAGCAAGCGCGGTAGCCATTGCGCAGGGATGCCCCTCATGCCCCCGCTGCCCGTATCGCGCGGGCGCCCAGAAGATGACGACGGGTCAGCCAGACCACGACCGGCGGAATGATCAGCCATTGCAGGATCGGGGTCAGACCCGTGCCGAAGGGCGGCACCAGCGGCATCAACTCCGAATAGCCCCAGCGCAGGCTGACATTGGTGTAGTAATACTCGAAGCCGATGGTCAACAGAATGCCCACGGCGAGGAAGAGCCCGAGCGGCAGCTTTCTGGGCCCGAGCACCCAGTCGCGGCTGCGCGCTGCAAGGCTGGCCACCCAGAAGGCCGTCAAAGCGAAACCCACATCGCCGATGGTGGCCGACAGGCATAGCTTGATCGCCTCCCAGTGCTCCATATCGGACATGCCGGCAAATGCCGGCACCTCACATAGGCCTGCCGGGCGTTCTGCGCTGCTCGCCTGGTTGCGGGTTTCTCTCATGGGTCCTCTCGCTCACTTCATCAGGTATTTGATCAGCGCGGCGATCGTGAGGAGCAGGATCGCGAGGATCAGTCCCATCCAGAACCAGTGCAGGGCCATTGCCCAGCCGCTCATCATTTCCCAATCACGCATCATGGTCGTCTCCTTTTCAGGGTTGGGGCTGCCGGAACCGCCGGTCCCGACAGCCAGTCAGGGGCCGTTTCAGTCGATCTGACGGAAGAGGCCCGGGAAGCGGTTGAAGGCGAGGCGCTGAACGAGCGAGCCATCCACCGTTACGATCTCGGCGATGATGCTGCCGTCGTCACCCTCGGTGATCTCGCCCAACTCGAGGCGCGGATTGCCATGACGCTCCAGCAGATGCGACAGGAAGGTCTCGACCCGGGCCGGGGTCATCTCGCTGGGCGCCCCATGCGCCATCCCGTAGAGCACATGTGGGCCAAGACCGTGGCCATGCCCCTGCGGGCCGCTCCGCATCATCGGGCCCATGGGCATGCCGTCCATGCCCATCATGCTGGATCGCGGCATGCCGCCGCCCATCATGCCGTCGCGCATCATCCCGCGACCCATCACGCCAGGCGCCGTCTCGCCATCATCCATCATGCCCTGGCCCATCATCCCGTCACCGCGCATGCCGCCCATCATTCCGTACATGCCGCCATCGGCCATCATGCGCATCATCATCTGCATCATTTCGGGCGTCATCATACCTTCCATGGCCTCCATGCCCGGCATCATCGGCATGTCGGTCTCGGGCGCGGTCGCCTCGACCTCCGGGTGGTGCGCGGCATGGTCGTCCTCGGGCGTTTCCGCGATGGCGGTCATGCTCATTGCGATGAGCGCGGCTCCGGCAACAAGGCCGGTCAGTCTGGATCTGGTTTTCATGGTATCTCTCCGTTCTTCGGGGTTGGTCGTGAAGGTCGCGCGCGCCGTCTGGCGCGCGCGGCGGTGTCAATCGATGCCCATCTGGCGCCAGTTGCGCCCGCCATCCTCGGAGGCGAGCACCTCGCCGTGCTGGGTGGCGGTGAAAATGCGCTCGGGCGTCTGCGGGTCGGCGGCGAAATAGAGCAGGAAACGGTCCTCGAAGCCGGGATGGAGGCGCTCCCATTCGCTCTCACCTTCAGCCCGGCGGACCAGGCCCTCATCGAAGATGAAGGCATGCAGGATGCCGTCCTGCGTGACCTCGACCAGCGTCACCGGCGCCTGTGCAGGGTGCGCGCGCTGCCACCCCTCGGCGTCGGCGGCACTGACGAAGAGTCCGGTCTCGGTGGCCGCATAGAGCCTCTCTGGATCATCCGCCGAGGCGGCGATGTCGATCAGCCCTACGGGCGCATCCGCCACCATCTCCCATGTCGCGCCACCGTCGCGGCTGCGCTGAAGCCCGCCATAATCGCCCCAGACCACGTTCGGGTCGGCCTTGCTGATATCCATCTGGTGAAAATCGACCGGCCCGTTCACCCCGTCCGAAAGCTTCTCCCAACGCACGCCCCCGTCCGAGCTGGCAATGACGCCCAGGTTGCCGCCGCGCGCCGGATGGCCGCTGGCGAGGAAACCGGCGGGCTCCACAGGGTGGGCAACGAAACCCATCAGATCATCGCTGTGGTCGGAGATCTGCACAGTCAGCCCGCTCTCAATGTCGAGCGCATGCAATCCGTGATGCGTGGCGATCATCAGCCGGTTCGGGTCCTGACGATCGACCGCAAGCCCGTGGATATGCGTGCGTGCAAGCAAGTCGGCAAGCGGCGTCTCGGCGCTGGCCGATATGCCTGCACCGAAGGCGAGCGCCCCGCCAAGGCCAAGCACAGCTATGCCAGAGGCGATCAGGATCCTGCGTCGGTTGATCTTCATGTTCATGTCCTTTCTGGTGTTCTTCGTGTTGGGTCCGCGCGGGGACGCTGTCGCCATCCAGCGCGTCGATTTCGTCACTTGTGGCCTCCCCCATGTCCGCGATGCATGAAGAGATGCATCCCAAGGCAAATCGCGAGCGGCAGCAGAAGCGGCAGGCTGGCGAATAGATGCACGCGATGCTCGAAGGCGAGCCCCAGACCGACACCTGCGATTACGACCACGAGCGCCATGCCGAGGGGTGAGCGCAGCAGGCCCGCGATACCGCGACCTCTGGGCTGCGTTTTCTCCGAATGGTCTGTCATTTCCTGACCTCCAGTTTCGCGCGTTTCAGAAGCAGTGAATTGCCGATCACCGAGAGCGAGCTTGCCGTCATGGCGATCACGCCCACCATCGGGTGCAGCAGTCCCACTGCCGCAACCGGGATGGCGGCGAGGTTGTAGGCCCAGGCCCAGAACAGGTTCTCGACGATCTTGCGGAAGGTGGCTTTCGACAGTTGGATCGCCTCGACCACGCGGGTCAGCTCACCGGTGACCAGCGTCACGTCCGCGGCCTCGATCGCTACATCGGCACCTGCGCCGATGGCAATGCCGACATTGGCCTGTTTCAGCGCAGGGGCGTCGTTGATCCCGTCGCCGACCATGGCGACATGCTGGCCGTGCTTGTCCTGCAGCGCGCGGATGGCATCGACCTTGCCCTCGGGCAAGACGCCCGCCATCACCTCGTCGAGCCCGACCTGACGGGCGACGTGGCGGGCCGTGCGTTCATTGTCGCCGGTGACCATGACGACATGGATGCCAAGATCGTGCATTGTCGCAATAGCGGCTTTCGAGTCCTCCTTTATGGTGTCGGCCACGGCCACCAGCCCGGCGGCACGCTCGCCGACGGCCACCAGCATCGCCGTCTTGCCCTCGGTCTCCAGCGCGGTCAGGCGTTCTTCCAGATCGCCGAGGCTGATCCCGGCCTCATCCAGCAGCCGCCGACTGCCCACGCGCACGGTCTCGCCGTCCAACTCGCCCTGCACGCCGCGCGCGGTGAGCGACTTGAACTTCGTGACCTCGGGCACCTCCAGCCCCCGCTCGCGCGCGCTGGTCACGATGGCCTGCGCCAGCGGATGCTCGGACCCGGCCTCGACCGCCGCTGCCGCGCGCAGCACCGCCTCCTCATCGAAGCCTTCCAGCGCCACCGCATCGGTCAGCGCGGGCTTGCCGCGGGTGATGGTGCCCGTCTTGTCCAACACCACGACCTTGATGTCCTTCAAGGTCTGGATCGCCTCGCCCGAGCGGATCAGCACACCGCGTTCGGCGCCCAGCCCCGAGCCCACCATCAGCGCAGTGGGCGTGGCCAGCCCCAAGGCGCAGGGGCAGGCGATGACCAGCACCGCAATCATGGCGAGGGTCGCGCCCATCAGCGGCGAGATATCCGGGTTGACCCAGGGCAGGAAACCGGCGCCCCAATGCAGGATCGGCTGGAAGATATCGGCGAAGGCCAGCCAGGTGACAAAGGTGCCAAGCGCGATCACCAGAACGGCGGGCACGAAATACCCTGTCAGCCGGTCGGCAAATTCCTGGATCGGCACCTTGGACCCCTGCGCCTCCTCTACCAGCTTGATCACCTGGCTGAGGAAGGTGTCGGCGCCGACGCGGGTGGCGCGGATTTTCAGCAGGCCCTCCTTGTTGATCGTGGCCCCGATCACCGCATCGCCCGGACCCTTTTCGACCGGCACAGATTCACCGGTCGCGATGGATTCGTCCAGATGGCTGTTGCCATCCACGATGTCGCCATCGGTAGGCACCTTGGCACCAGGGCGCACCAGCATGATGTCGCCGGGCTGCAACTCGGCTACCGGCACCTCGACCTCATCGCCTTCGCGCAGCACGGTGGCGGTCTTGGCGCCCATGGTGATCAGCCGCTTGATGGCCTGACTGGCCCGACCCTTGGCGCGCGCTTCCAGATAGCGGCCAATCAGGTGAAAGGTCATGATCGTGGCGGCCATCTCGATGAAGGAGGTCATCTGATAGATGAAACCCAGCAGCCCGATCAGATAGGGCGGCAAGCTGCCCATTGAGATCAGCACGTCCATGTTCGCCGTGCGGTTGGTCAGCGACCGCCAGGCCGAAACATGCGTGGCCCAGCCGCCGAACAGGAACACCACCGGGAAGGCGAGCACCGCGACTATGGCCAAGTATCCGGGGATCGGCTGCCAGAACATGTGCGGGCCCATCAGCACCATGATCAGCGTGGCGGGAATGGCCGCTATCCACAGCCGCTTCCATGCGCGGGCGAGATAGCGGTCTTCTGACGCGGCATCGCTTGTGTGACCCGTGGTTTGGTATTCTTCAGAAGCGTCGACCTCATAGCCTGCACGCTCGACCGCTGCGCGGATGGACTGCGCATCGGTTTGGCCTGCATCGAATGTCACTTGAACCCGGTGATTGCTGATATTGGTGTCGAGCTTCTCAATCCCCGGCACGCGGCGGATTGACATTGATATAATCCCAGCACAATGATCGCTGCCCATGCCGGGAACCGTCAGCCTGACATTGCGTGAAGTTTTTGCGCCCGCGCCATCCTCAACTTCATATCCCCCGCGCTCAATCGCGGCCTTCAGATCAGCTGCACTGAGTTTACCTTCATCATAAGTCACTCGGGCGCGATGCGATGCGATGTTGGTCTGAATGTCGCTCACCCCATCGAGGCGGTACAGCGAGGTCCGTACAAGTCCGGCGCAGTGATCGCTGCCCATGCCGGGAATCGTGAAACTGGTTGTCTGTGATCTGTCATGCGCTCTCGACGCCATGATCTGTCCTCCGAATAGGGTGCGACCGGGGCTGCTGTGACAGCAGCACTGAACACCAAAGCCACAACGGCTTGGTCGAGACGGGTCAGGACAGGATTGGAGGCTGTATCAGCGGCGGGGCTGAGAGGCCGTGACGCAAATCGCTATTTGGCGCGCGGATCGCGCGATTTTGCGGAACGAAAACCGCAAGGACCGTTAATTCAGTACTGGATACGGCGGGACAGCAGGCGGATGCGGTACAAGTGGTCATCGCCACCTCGCCTGTATCGCCGTGGCAACAGACATCGTGCGGTATCAGCGAGACTGCCGTTTCAGCGGCAAATATGCCAGTATGTTGCGAATGAGCGTCTGCACTCGTTCCGCCACCAACGGCAAACGCAAGTATCAGCAGGCACGCGCGGATCACCAATGTGACCGCGCCTATGGCTTGCCTTGCTCTCTCGCGTGGCACTTTCACGTGCTGCCTTTCTTTCGGTACAGATTTTATTTCAGGGGCACTTGCTTCAAGCCGCAATGACATGGATCAAAGGGGCAGAAATCGGGTGGAACCATTTTGTGTTTTACAGATAGGTCTTCCAGTAGATGGAAGGTCAAGCCCCCGCCGCGTGATTGTCCGGATATGGCCTAAGCCAGCTTGAAGACGGCGCAATATCCGGACGACCCATCGCATTTGGCATGGCGGGAGCATGTTTGGAATCTTGTCAGGCGTTGCCGGTCATCGAACGCGCTCCACGTCATCGAAGGCTTTGACGGCGCGGCGCAGGGCTAGGCCCAACCCCAAAAACAGCACCGCCCCGAAGCCCCAGACCCAAGCATAACCGATCATCCCGCTCCATGGCGCGAGGGCATAGGCCAGTGCCAGTACGGCCCAGACCGCGGCGACAATAAAGACAAGTGTGACGTCAAATCTCATATCCGTTCCCTTTCGGTTAATGTGCGTGACCCGCGCCGACTGCCTCGACTGGCAGGGCGCGCATCATTTCAAAACCCAGAGTGGTGGCGCCATACATTCCGATCACGATGACCAGCACAGCAAGCGGGCCGACGAATGCAGCCGCACTGGCCTGCGGCGCGCGCATACCGTCCCAACGTGTTGATGCGATGCTGGCCCGTCCGCCGATCAGCGCTCCGGCGACAGACAGGGCAAAGCCCACCAGCGCCAGCGCCATGACTAGCCCCCCCGCAGCAACCCAGCCCATCAACGCGGCCCAGAGTGTCGGAGCCGCGTCATCATAGCCCGCGTCAATTACCCGTCGTGGCACGCCAATGTAGCCCGCCGCTACACCTGCCCCGCCAAAGGCCAGAAGCCCCAGCGTCGCAAGATGAGGTGTGAAGCGCGCAAGGTTTGGCAGAACCAGCCCGCGACCCGTCACCGCCGGAAGGATGATGGCCAGTGCCGCAAGAAAGCTGAGAGAGACTGTCCCCAAAGTGAAGAAGTGGAAATATCCTGGCACAAAGAACGTGTCCGACAATAGTGGCGCAAGTTCTGCCTGAATTAGAACAAAGGCCAGCACGATGCCAAAAGCCATATTGACGACAGCAAACCCCGCTGCCGCCATTGCAGGCTCGCGCCAAGGCAGCATGCGTATCCAGCCAAACAACCCGCGCCCGCCACGGGCACGCGCATGCACTTCAAGCGATACCACGATGATCAGGAAGGCTGTGAGCGTCGGCACACTGACAAGCAGCGAAAGCAGCGACCCAGCAATGCGGACAGCGCCCGGTAGGTCCGGCTCAAGAAACATGTGATAGAGCGATGTCGGCGGCACGAACACAAGGTAGGCGGCAAAGACCAGCTTCGAGAAGCGCGCCCCGAAAATGGATTTCACGCCCACGACGTCATGCATCACCACATACCAGACGATAACCGTGGCCATCAGCGGCAGGTAATGCATGTTGTGAAACACGATGTGCCAGTTTGTGCCGTGGTTTGTGGGCATCACGCCCAGCCCCAGTGCCCATAGGAAACCGGGCAGGAACACATAGATCATCGCGAACCCGCTGACCATCAGAAACCCCGCCCATGTGAACAGCGCAAAGCCCACTGCCGAGAGCGCGCCTGTGCGCCGCACGGCCGCCAGCAGTGTGGCTACTCCCGCCGCAGGAAGCGCGATCAAGCCGAGGCCCAGCAGAATGTAGCCCGCGTTGAATACCGCCAGCAGTTCCGGTTCGTGCGCGGCCAGTTGCGGATTGCCGTCGTAAAGTAGCGGGGTCCCACCAGATGCAGCCCATAGCGACAGCACCATGCCGGATAGGACAAGCACGAAGCCGCCCCATGCAAGCGTGCGTGCGGACAGTGCATGCCCGCCCTCGCCTGCGGACAGCGCCAACAGGATTGCCCCTTGCACAACAAACAGCCAGTAGAAGAAAATCCCGACCCCGTGCAGGGTCAGCAGGCGGTAGCCCGCCTCTGGCAGCAGGTCGATCCAACCCGCGCGTGCCAAGGCCACGCCAAGGCCCCCGGCGATCCCACCCAGAAGTACAAGCAACGATATGCCAGACATCGCCTGCAAAAGCAGACGGTCACCTGTTGAAAGTGCGGATAGACGGCTTTTAAGGGTGTTGCTCATGCTGCACCCCCTTCCGTTACGCTGAGTTGCGCCTGCATGGTGTCATGCGCCGCGCCGCAATAGACAGTGCAATAGATCAGGTAGTCGCCAGCCTCGCTGAAGCGCATCTCGGTATCAACCAGTTGCCCTGGCCGCAAGCGGATCATCCGCCCGCCGCGCCCGAACTGGACCGAAGCCCCATGCGCCACATCTGTGGCCATCATGCGAAAGCGGTAAGGCTGGTGCGTCTCAAGTCGCAAATGCCATGGCGCGAAGAAGAACTGACCAGCTTGCAACCATACGTCAACTTGCGCAGCACTTTCAGCATGTGGGGTCGTTGCGGAATGATTGCCATGCGTTGTTGCCCCATGATCGCCATGGTCACCATGCTCTAGCAGCGCGTGTCCGTCATGTGCTTTATCGCTTCGTGTCTCACGCGCAATATCAGCCAGACGGGGGCGCACGCTGCCATCGGTTTCACCAAAGCGCTGGATGAAGTCCTGCACGCGCGCCTCAAACGCTTCGGGGGTCATTGTGTCTATCTGCGGGGCCGCATGAGCGGCGTGGTCCGCGATATCGGTCATATCATCGGCATGCGTGGCACCGAATAGCGCAAGCGGCCCGGGGGCTGCACCGTAGCCGACCCAAAGGCCGTAAAGTGCTGTGCCACCCATACCGGCGGTCGCTATAAAGCCACGCCGTGTGGTCAAATGAGGTTTGTGTGTCATCGAATGGTTCCTTCAGTCTCGAAGGTTCCGGCACATCGGTTCGACGCATGTTTCACATGCGGGGTGTTTGTGCAGAGTACCGGAACAGTTCTGGCAAGTGCTGCCTCGCGCAATCGAACTGGACTTGGTGGTCCATCTTGCGCGGCAACAAGCAGGAGCATACGTGCATCAGGTGGGACAGCTGGACATGCCGTCTTTCCTGTCGCGCGCTACAGGTCGGCGCAGAAAACCATTCTGCGCCGACTTGTCAGACCTGAAGCAGTATTTTCGGGGGGTGTTTGGCGGGCATTGAATTGCGCCCCGTTGGTAGGGCCGCTGGCATGGTGCCGACAAATCCCTTGGAAAAAGGGCGACACAAGACGGCGTCGGCGTTCGCAACTGCGCAAACAACACAAGCGCCAACTACAGCGCAATGTTTAGCGGCGTGATCCTGTTCATGGCCCGCGCAGCACTCCGCATTCGCCCCCATGGCGAGATGCGCAAGCTTCATGATATGTGTCGCTTCCCCGATAGAATGAGAAAGCGTATGAGCTTTTGAAGCCGAGACACTGACGAAGAGCAGAGCGAATATGAGCACAGGCAGAACAAGCCAGCGCATCGCGGACCATGTGGCACGCGGCAAGGCTGAATTTGTGTGTTCTTCGCTGCGTCGCATACCGCACCCTGGTTCCAGATGCCGAAGCTCTAGCAGCGCACCAGCGCATATGAATTGATATAAATCAATTTGTAACGTTTGGATGAGAAAATCAGGGGATCCTATTGGGCGAGAGGCGCCTCGCGGCGTCTTGCACGGGCGGCACTATCAAACATCTCCTGGCGACGGTCGATTAGCGCAATGGGCCGGGCACGATGATCCCGCAGTCGCCTTCGCAGGGAGCGGAAAGCAACTTGACAGTAGCTCAGCAGGGCAATTGCGGTATCAGCCCACAGCGGTCACTCACTCTAACTGAGACCATGCAGAGATTTCGCGCATTTGAGATCTTGACTGAAGCCTGCGGCGCTGTGGCGCCGCAGGTGCCTCAGTGCGCGGCAAGGACCTCGCTTTCGGCGAAGTAGAGATGGAGTTGATAGAGTGGTTCCTGGAAAGGGCCAGCGCCGTCAGGCTTGAACTCCATGTCGATTTGGGTGATCGGCGGGGTCTGCATCCCGGGGGTGATTCCGGTCCAGTCGGTGGCGGCAGCGAACTCACTGGCCAGGAACATGTATTCTACGCAGACGACCCGTCCGTCAATCACGCAGTAAATCGGTCCCAGCGGCAGATTCGCCGGTTCGGCCCAATGCGCGCCCATCTGCGGCACATGCGGGCTGATCGCAACCGCCGCCGGCGCGATGTCGGAAAGCAAGGGCAAATGCGAAAGCCCATCCGCGGCTGCTGTCGTGGCAAGGGGCAGGCAGGCGACGACAAGGGCAACACTTTTCAGTTTCATTGGTCTTTCCTCCTCTGGGCTGGTTAAAAGGGTCTGCATTTGTGTCATTGCGCCTCGGGCCCCGCACTTGCCGCCAGGAGTCCCGCCAACCGGTCGGCCAGCAACTCGGGTGCATGGCGTAGCGGATCGCCGATCGCCTCGGTAAGCGCGACCATCATCACATGCCCCAGCGCCGCCATGTGCAGGGCGACTGCCGTTTCCCGCGCTGTTGGCCCGTCACCAAGTGCGGCGGCGATGGCGGCATACATCTCGCTGGTCACTGGATGCACCTGTGTCACCAATTCGGCGGCAGTGCGCTTAGCGCTGGCGGTCGCCCCGATCTGCGGCGAGAGATACATCAAACGGAACCGCGCCAAGTCCGCGAGGTGAAAGTTGATTACCGCGCGCACCACGGCGCGCACGGCCTGAGAAGGGCCGGAGGCTCCAACTGCGGCGTTGATGGCCACCTGCGCCTCACCGCGCAGGCCAGGCAGCGCCAGTTCGCTCAACAGCGCCACCTTTGACGGAAACCAGTAGATCACGGCTTGCTTCGTGACCCCAAGCCGTGCTGCGACAGCATCGAAGGTTACTGCCTCCAGCCCGCCGACAGCCATCAGGGCCGCGGCGACTTCGAGGATCCGGTTTCGAGTGTCGCTGGGTCTGGTGTCGGGCATGGTAAACCTATTGCTCACTTACCAAAGGTAAGTTATACTATTTTTCATCGGGAAGCAAGTTGGTATGAGGCCTGACATGGAACCGCTCCGCGTCTATACTTTCGCGCCAGCATGGGGCCTGCCTACCTCCGGTCCTTTCGCGCTGAAACTTCTGGCCTGGCTCGATCATCACAGCATTCCATATCAACAGAAGATCGAGAATCGCCCGGATCGCGGCCCGCTGGGCAAGAGTCCATGGATCGAGCAGGGCACTCTGCGCATGGGCGACAGTGATGCGATCATGCGCCATCTGGCGGCGCAGCGGGGCCTGCCTGACCCGTCCAGATGCGACACCTCCGCGCAGGCCGCCAATCTCGGTCTGCGCATCGCCTTCGAGGAGCGCTTTCACCAGATTGTGGAATGGGAGCTTTTCGTAAACCCCGAGGGTCGGCGCGAGATGCGCGCAATAATCCGCACCCTGACGCCCCCGCTGATCGGCCCGATTGTCTTCGCCCAGATGGCCCGCCACTTCGGCCGCCAGCTGCGGGCCCGTGGCATCGGTCGGCTGGCGCCCGCGCAGATCACCGACGAAGGATGTCGCCTGCTCGATGCATTGATGTTGCGTCTCGAAGCCGGCGGTGGTTGGCTCGATGAAGGCGGTCCGGGCCTGACGGATTTTGCGGTGTGGGGCCAGGTGGCACCGATGCTGTGCTGGCCAATGCGTACACCTGTAGCCGACCACGCTAAGTCATTACCGATCCTTCGCGCTTTTCACGACAAGATCAATTCCCTGCGTGAGGTCCAGCCATCAGCCATAGCTGCTGCGGGATGACCTTTCGCTCGACGCATTCAAGCCCATGCACATCCTGCCGGTTCGGTGTAGTTGTGCATCTGCATGCCACTGAGTTGACTGGCTGCTTTGGGCCTAGGCTGTGTGGAAACTCCTGCGCCACGAGGTTCCTGCGGCATGGAGTGTTCACGTAGCTGGTTCAGGCGCGATCTGGTTCTGGGAACCTGCCACGGGCGCAGAAATCGCGCCGATGAGGGCCGCTTGAGCGGATTTGGGGGCGGTTTTCACCTTGTCAGGCGGGGATGGCCGACATCAGCCGCTTGATCCCGACCAGGGTGACCATGCGTTTGATATTATAGGCCAGCACGTTCAACGCCATTTCGGTGCGCACATTTTTCATGCGGCGCATCAGGAAATGGGTGCTGCCCATCCAAGCCTTGATCGTCTCGAACGGATGCTCGACCGTGCTGCGGCGCAGGGTCATCGGATCATCGGCGCTGCGCAGGCGGTCGCGCATCTCATCCACCAGATGCTCGTATTCCCACCGGGTGACCCGGCGCTCCGTGCCCGTGGTGCAGCGTGATTTCACGGGGCAGCTCCCGCATTCACTGGTCCAGTAACGCTTGACCAGAAGCCCGTCTTCCTCGCGCGTGTAGCGGTAGGTCAGCGCGTCGCCTGTCGGGCAGATATAGACGTCGCGTTCGGGGTCATATTTGAAGTCCGCCTTCACATACATGCCCTTCTTGCGATTTCCGGAGGTCTCGGGGCGCGGCATGGTCACTGTGATGCCAGCCTTGTCGCAGGCGACAATCTCGACGCCGCTGTAATAGCCCTTGTCGGCCAGGGCATGCAGATCTTCGCGCCCGAGCGCCTCCTTGGCCGCAAGCGCCATCGGGCTGAGCTGGTCACGGTCGAAGCCCTTGTTGGTGACGTCATGCGTGACGATGATATGGGTCTCGGTATCCACGGCGCATTGCGCATTGTAACCCACAAGCCCGCTGTTGCGCGCGCTGGTGGCCATGGCGCGAGCATCGGGATCGGTCAGGGAAATCTGGCCATCCGGTGCATCGGCCAGCGCCTCGTCCATCGCCTAGAGCTTCGCGATTTCCTGCTTGAGCCGCCCATATCGCTGCGCCAGATGCGCGACCTTCTCGGCCCGCGCTTCGCCTGTTTCCTGCCGGTCGATGCGCACCATCTCGGTGATGTAGCGGTCGACATCAGCCTCCAGATGCGCAAGACGGCTGGCGATCTTGCCCTTGGTGAAGTTCTTGTCGCGGTTATTGACGGCCTTGAACTTGCTCCCGTCGATGGCCACGCAGTCACCCTTCAACGCACCGATCCGACGGCACAGCTCCACGAACTGCGCGCAGGTCTTGCGGATGGCCCCACCGTTATCCCGCCGGAAATCCGCGATCGTCTTATGGTCCGGCACCAACCGCCCGAGCAGCCACATCACCTCAACATTGCGCCCCGCCTCGCGCTCCAGCCTGCGGCTGGACGGGATCCGGTTCAGATAACCATAGATGAACAGCTTCAGAAGAATGGCCGGATGGTATCCCGGTCGCCCCGTCCGCGCATGCGCCGAGCGCGTGAATCCAAGGCTTACCAGATCAAGCTGATCAACAAACAGATCCACCACCCGGACCAAGTGATCCTCGTCGATCCAGTCCTCAAGGCGATCCGGAAACAGCGCCACCTGGTCCCGATCAACCCCTTCAATAAAACCTGACATAAATGCACTCCCGTATCACAGGAAGCATACCACATCTGGGTGTTTTCACACAGCCTCGGCCGGGTGTGTCGACTGTCGCCTTGGGCAGGTGAAGGGAGCCATGATTCTCTCCATGGCGGGGGGGCGCAACACCCCCGCCCGCTCGCAGGTCAGGCGACCGAACCGAATTCCATGCTCACCGGTTCGATCAAGGCAAGGAATGCATCACAGTCCGAATTGCCGCTCCAGCTTGCGCAGATGGACTGCGCAGTTGTCTCGGTTTCGGCGAAGGCAATATCTATCCAAGACCCGTCCGGTAAGCGCAGTAGTCGCTGGCCGCGCCAGCCAGGTTGCCGCGACAGATGGTTTTCAATCATTTGCGCATGGGCGGCCCTGAGCGCCTCTTCGGTCACACCTTGACGAAGACGAAATCGGCCCAACTCCACTCCATCGCCCGCTTGCATCATGGGTAAACCCCCGGTCGGAAGCGTGAAATGCCTCATGGCTCCAAACTCGGCAATAGTCGCCCGAAACGGCTCGAACGCGCCGGCGGTACCAACCACTTTCGCGGCTTCTTCAGCAGCTTCCCGGCTGGTCCAAGCCACCACGTCAGCACGTTCTTTGTGATCCTGACCATCGCTAAGCGGAAGCCAGCCTGCGAAACCCGGCAGCTCCAGCGCTCGTTTCGCGGCAACCTCGCGTTGATGATCAGCTTCGCGCGTCGAGTTGACCTTGTAGGTGACGATTTCGAGGCAGGGTTGTGGCATCACAGAAGCTCCTTTTCAATTGCCTTCGGTTCCGGTCATATGCGTCATCCCTGACAGAACATGTCAGGGGCGTGCTATACAGAGCTTCACCATGAAATCGCTTCGTTTGTTCTCCCTTCTGGACCATCTTCGCGCGGCACGACGGCCCGTTTCGGCCTCGACATTGGCGCAACGGTTGGGGGTCTCCACGCGCACGATCTATCGCGACATTGCCAGTCTGCAAGGCATTGGCGCACCAATTCGGGGCGAATCCGGCCTCGGTTATCAACTTGAAAAAGGCTATTTCCTGCCGCCGCTTCAATTTGATGTCGACGAAATGGAGGCAATCATGCTCGGCCTGCGTCTGCTCACGGCGCGGCGTGGTGGCGGGTTCCACGATGCAGTCGAACGGGTCACTGGCAAGGTCGCAGCAGCGTTGGGAGCCGAGGGTGGCGAGAGGTTTCAAGGCCTGACCCTTCTGGCCGTATCGCGGCAGCGTGAAGCGGACCATCTTGCCGAACCTTGGGGCGGGATTGTGCGTGTTGCGATCCGCGAGCGGACGATCATGAAGCTCACCTATCGCAGCCTGGACGGGCGCGAAAGCCAGCGGCACGTTCATCCTCTGGGATTAACGCTATTCGATGATGTCTGGCTTTTGACGGCCTGGTGCGAGAGCGTAAATGACTTCCGTAATTTCCGACTGGACCGCATAACATCCATCGAGAACACCGGTAAGAAGTTTCATCCCCGGCAGGGCCAGCTATTCAAGGATTACCTCGCAACGCTGTAAGGGCTGGAACGACCGCAATGACCGAATCGGCGACACTCGACAGCACAAAATGCTGCGCAATGCACGAGTGGCCGGTTTGATGAAGCTGAAATGCAGCATGCTACCGAAGACGAATGGCAGCTTCGGGCCGGTCACGCCGATCCTGTCGTCACCTTCGCATCGGGCGGGGAGCCAACGGTGTACTTGCAGCATGTAAATGCGACGATTGAGAGACATGGCCACTCGCGAAGCGCGTCCGAGGTCTTGCGAAGCGCGGGGGGCAAAAGCTGCTTCAAGCTGCGAAGCGACTCATCCGCGAATGATTGACGATCTTTCCAGACTGCGCCCTGAGAGGGTACTCAGTCGTCACACCCATTGTGCCTGCGCCACATTGCAGGGTCATGTCCCTCAGGAACCGCGTCGCACGGACTGCCAGCACCATAGCCGCGCAATTCATTGTAACGTGCAATCTGCCCTTCTGTCAGAAGCGGCGGGGTTTCCAGATGACGCACCAGATGGATGAAGCGCAACTCGGCGCGTGCAGCGGCAGACGCGTCGATCAGGGCGCGCAAGTCTTCTGATCCCAGATCACCGGCACGAAACGCAGCTTCGATTGCGGCCTCGGCCTCGATGAACCGGTCTCCCGCTGCCTGCGCTTCGCGCTGCATCGCGTCGAATATCGCCTCGATTGCCGCAACCTGTTCGCTGTTCAATCCGATCTGGTCTTTCAATTCCAGCAGATGTGCAGGGCCGGGCACACCGTTCAATTCAGCGGACAAGGCCAGTCCCCAACCCGCACCGCGGCGCAGGTCGTCAAGATCCGTGTCCGACAGCGTTTTGATCTCGCGGCTCTCAAGTCCGGCATAGGCGGAATGCGCCGCATGATCCTGTGCGGACAGGGCGACTGGCCAGAGCAGCGCTGTCATCAAGATGATCCGTTTCATCTGTGGAATCCTTTGGTCTGGGTCTTTCTGCCCGTATTGCATGCGACAGGCAGCATTCATATGATAGCGATCATGTCAGCCTTGCTTGAAACCCTTTTTTCGGATGCCCGAATTCTGACACTGGAGAGAGGTCAGGCCCTGTTTCATGCGGGTGAGGCCGTGCGCGACATGTATCTTGTGCGCGCGGGGCAGGTGCAGCTTTTGCGCCATACAACGCGCGGGATATGCCTTGTGCTGCAAAACGCCACGGCCGGCATGGTTCTGGCCGAAGCGTCTGCCTATTCCAACGCCTATCATTGTGATGCCGTCGCAACGCAGCCAAGCGCTGTTTCTGCTATGCCGAGGCAGGCATTTCGTGCGGCACTTGAGCGTGACGCGGCGCTTGCGCAGCTTTGGGCCACGCACCTGGCCCAGAGCGTTCAGGCCGCACGGTTTCGGGCTGAAATTCGCACATTGCCCAAAGTTGCCGACCGGTTGGACGCCTGGCTGGCCGAAGGCAACAGCCTGCCCGAGAGAGGCCGGTGGCAGGATGTCGCCGCTGAACTTGGTGTGTCACGCGAAGCGCTTTATCGTGAACTGTCCCGCCGCCGCAGCGCGTAATGCTATGGGCCGGATAGAGGGGCATCGTTCTTGCTGAAGCCCCCCCTCTGTGGGGCGGGTCGGCCGTCGGTGTTGTGTCAGCCGCACCCGTTATGCAGCTTCCACATCTCTTCATGCCCGATAGCGACAGCAAAAGCCGGCGGCGTGCAGTCGCGCTCGCCAGAAGCGAGATCAACACTTCCCGGCATGCGCGGCGCGGGCAAGTCGGCCAGTTGCGGAACGGCAAGCGCGATGATCAACCCCACGGCGGCGACTGCGCCAAGCTGGGTCATGCCGATCTGCTGGATGGGTTCGCGGCTGCGGATCTCGCAGACACCACCGGGGCAATGCTGCGCCTGACCCGGCCATATGGCGTTATAGATCTTGCAGCCCACGCAAATGCCGAAGGCCGTTTCAAAAAACAGCAGGATGACACAGGTCAGACAACCCAGTATGGCGACCGGCCCAGCCTGATTCAGGCCAATCACCCAGATCGACATGATCATCGCGATCCCCAGCCCCAGCGCCCATGCGAAGCGCTTTTGCGGCGCACCCGTATATTCGGGCACCTGCCCGCGCACCATGAACCGGCCCAGCACAAGGCTGGGCGCATAACGCGGACTGATCAGAACCCGCAGCGCGAAATCCAGCCCGAAGGCGAGGATCGCAATGCGTGTCAATGTGAAATCGCCCGTCAGAAATGTGGTCATGAAGGCAATCAGGCCGAAGAACAGCAAGATCCCCGCACCGGCGCGGGCCTCGCGTTCGTTCAATACCTTTACAGAATAGTCGGGGTGGGTTTCGCCAAATCCAAGCAGGGTCATATGCATATTGTCCAATGAGGAAGGGTTCAGATATTCAAACGTCCGAATATCACCTTTCCGTCGCGGTGGGCAGAGTATTTATGCGGGGTTCAGGCGCGGATGGGTTTCTTCGCCCCAAAAGAACAGCAGCGCGCCAGAGGCGAACATGGATAGCGCAACGAACCAGAAAGACGCATCCAGCACGCCGGTCAGATAGGCTGCCAGCCCAAGGCCAAGCGCGCCAATGCCATAGCCAAGATCGCGCCAGAAACGGTAGATCCCGATGGCAGAGCCGCGCCATGCAGGTGGTGTGATATCAGCCACACTCGCGCCAAGATTGGGATAGAGCAGCGCCATCCCGAACCCTGCAACCCCTGCCGCAAGCGACCACCACAGCGCCCCGTCCCCCAGCGGGATCAGCGCCACGCCTGCGCCGCAAATCCACATGCCCAGCACATTCGGCCAGAATCGGCCCACATGATCGGACAAGCGCCCTGTGAACAGTTGCGATCCGGCCCAGACAAAGCCGTATATCCCCACAATCCAGCCCATTTCCGTCAGGCTCGCCCCTTGTGCCAGCAGGAAGACCGGTAGGATGACCCAGACCAGCGCATCAACGAATTTCTCGACCAGCCCCGCCTGTGACAGCGCTGCCAACCGCTTGTCGCGCCAGGACATCAGGACGAAAACCTGGCGCGTGCTGGGATGCTCGACCACATTCTGCGGATAGCGCGGCAGGAATTTCGGGGCGTTCAGCTTGTGGGCGGCGGTTTCGGCCTGCGCCCAGGGTAGCGTGTCCTCGACCCAGACCACCGTCAGCACCAAGGCCGTGACGACCACCACCAGCCCGAACACCAAAAGCCCCAGCCGCGCGCCCAAAGCTTCCGCCGCGTAGGCCGTGATCACCCCAGCGAGTGCCACCCCCACATAACCCGAAAACTCATTCAGCCCCATTGTCAGCCCGCGCTGATCCGCGCGCGTGATGTCCAGCTTCGCGGTTTGCGTCATCGACCAGCACAGCCCTTGATTGATGCCCAGAAGCACCGTGGCCGCGACAATCCAGCCCCAGTTGGGCGCGGCCCAGATCATCACCGGAATGGGCAGCGCGATGATCCAGCCCATAAGCAACACCTGCTTGCGCCCAATCCGTTCCGACAAGCGCCCGGCGACGAAGTTCATCACCGCCTTGACCACGCCAAAGGCCACCACGAAGGCACTCAGCAGCAGGAACGATCCTTGCGCCACACCGAATTCGCTTTCGGCCAATGCTGGGATCACGGTGCGCGTCATGCCAATGGCAAAGCCCACCAGCAGCACCTGGATCAGCTGGTGCGAGAATTGGGTGAGGTTCTCGCGGATACCCAAGACAAGCGCGGTCATTCCGTATCTTTCTTGCTGTCCAACGCGCCGCCGCTAGCTGGGCCGCGCAGGGGCTGGATCAGCATCCGGTCCAGCCACAGATCGCGCGGTGTACGGAACTGCTCGATCCCGATGGTCATGCCATCATGCCCTGCTTTGGGTTGCGCACGATACGTGCCCAGCAACCTGTCCCACCATGGCAGGTTGAAGCCGAAATTGCTGTTTGTCTCGACCGGCACGACCGAATGATGCACGCGGTGCATATCAGGGGTCACAATGATCCAACGCAGCACGCGGTCCACCCCCTTGGGCAGGCGAATATTGGCATGGTTGAACATCGCGGTCGCATTCAGGATCACCTCAAAGATCAGAACCGCGACAGCGGGCGCACCAAGGGCCGCAACCACTGCCAGCTTAATGACCATCGACAGCAGGATTTCGATAGGATGGAACCGCAGGCCGGTGGTGACATCAAATTCCAGATCGGCATGATGCATCCGGTGCAGCCGCCACAGGGCAGGCACGGCATGAAACATGACATGCGACAGGTAGATCACCAGATCGAGCACGATGATTGAGACCAGCACCATCAGCCAGAACGGCAGATCAAACAGCGTGAGAAGCCCCCAGCCACGGTCCTCGGCCATCAGCGCAAGTCCTACAGCAAGAATGGGAAAACTGAGCCGCAGGATGATCGTGTCCAGCACCACAAGACCCAGATTGTTCGTCCAGCGGATCACGCGCGGGATCTCCTGCCGCCTGCATGGGGCAGCCAGCTCCCACAGCGCCATGCCAACAAGCACCGACAGAAACACGGACAGCCGGAGCATGGGTTCTTGCGCGAGGAGTGTTTCAACCATGGGCCGGGCACCGTTTGCTTGCGTTTGCTGCGAATATCGCTATCATTCAATAAACCGCTTGAATGATATAAGTTCAGGAGCCGCGCAATGTCAATCAGTCCCAAAGCCGCCCTTCTTGAAGAATACGCACTTGTCGCGCGTGCCGTCTCCGCCCCTGCGCGGCTGATGCTGCTGGAGCAGCTTGCCCAAGGCCCGCGTGGCGTTGAAGGCTTGGCCGACAAGACCGGCCTGACGATCGCCAATACATCCCAGCATTTGCAGACCTTGCGCCGTGCAGGGCTGGTCACGAGCAACCGTGACGGCAAGGCCGTGATCTACAGCCTGAATGATGAGAGAACGCTTGCGCTGATGGACCTTCTGCGGCTGCTTGCTGAACGCAACCTAGCGCAGGTCGAGAAAATTCTGCGTGGGTTGTCTGGTGGCGCCGATGCTACCGAACCCGTCAGCCGCGATGATCTGGCCGCACGCATCGCTGAAGGCTCGGTCACGATCCTTGATATGCGCCCCCCAGATGAGTTTGATCTGGCCCACATCCCCGGCGCGATGAATGTCACTTTACAGAATTTGGAGCGGCTCCTGCCGGACCTTGACCCCGATGCTGACATTGTCGCCTATTGCCGTGGTCCCTATTGCATATACGCCCATCAGGCTGTCGCAGCTCTGCGTAAGCGAGGTTTGAAGGCACGACGGCTTGAAGGCGGATTACCAGAATGGCGGGCTGATGGGCGAGAGGTCGCGACTGCGTGACCCGCGTTCATCGCACCACCCATGTCGACGGCAAGCCGGGTAAGCACCTGCAAGTTCAGGTCGCTATGATAGTTGATGCTGCGCGCGGCCTGAATGTCCGGTTCGGGGGCGGGCGCGTAGGGAGCTGTGAGGCCGCTTTGGGCCGAGCACGATGCTGCAACAGCGAAGAGGCCTTTCATGCTGCGGCTTCCCTGAATGTCGCTGATGGGCTCCAAGCAGTCATAGGGTATCTTGTGTCAGTTTCCGAACACTAGCCTTCGCTGTCGCGCAAAGAGTGGACCACCGTGATACGCGACGTGACATTGACGATGGTGCTGGACAATCAACCCCATAAAACATACATCAATCATTGACATGATGCTTGAATGCATCTCGGGCCCAAGACGTACTTTGAAGCCTTAAAGGTCATCTAGATTATCTCAGAGCCGCACGGTCCGGTGAAGCTGGACCATGGGATTCGGACCCCAAGAAATCTAGAAGACCGCCATCAAGTCCAACGGCTGATAACATGGTGTCCGCTCTAGGTTTCACTTCATTTGGGAACCGATCCAGAGCAGAAAAGATGGGCTATGTCACAATTTCAGAGCTTTTTTGCCCGGTTGCAGATGGGCCAGGCCACAGCCCGTACACTGCATCAGCGCGCAGGTACTCATCCGAACGATATTATCGCCTCTCTCCATCACAGAGGGTGCGATGCTCTGCGAAAAATTGAAGCGCGCCACGCCACGGCGCGGCCTACCAACCACCTTCGACATATGACGAAAGAACAGGAGACATCCATGGGAAATACACTCGACAACAAAAAACGACGCGACACGCAGGCGCGTCGAGACCGAATAAGGGAACGTCTGCTCCGTGGCCCGATAGAGACCATGGAAGCCCTGGAGCTAATCGGACCGGCATTTTACGACAACTACAGGATCGCCAAAATATTCCGGGCCTCCCTGAGGGAAGGGGAGGAGCTCTATATCGAAAAATTAGCGCCGAAGAGGCGCCTCTACGGCCTTGACCCCGAAAAGCTCCGGGACATGGCCGAGGCAATCCTAGAATACGTCGAACGACAAAGTAGGTTACGAAAGGATAGAGAGCACGCAGCCACTCGTCCAGCTTCGACCAGCGTTGCCGCCCGGACACGTTCTTGACCGCGGTCGCCACGGCCCGCTTCTAACCGGCATGTTCCGACTTCTCCGGCGACGATCTCGCCGCCCTTCGCCACTGCGCCACTTCAGATCCTTTAGCACAGTAGCCATTCTGGCGTTTGCTGGGACCATGGCGCTGAACAGTTGCGATGTCCCAACATCTGTCACAACGGCGCCCGGATCTTCAGCCTTGCCAGCGGATATCGACTTTTCAGGGCGCGAGACGCGCATTGTTGACGGCGATACCTTCTGGATCAGCGGTCAGGATGTGCGCATCCGTGTCTGGGGTCGTGATGCGCCTTCCGAGCGATTAAAGGGGATGTCGTGGGGTGATACATGTCTGCCCGGATGGCCTACAGGCTTTCCCTGGCTGGTTGGTTTCCGGTTCAGCGCCGCCGAAGCTGACGTTGGTGCATTGCGCAGCATCATGACTGCGTTGTGTCGGCGATGCGGGACAGAGCGGTCATTCACACTGGCCTGCCAACCGATTAAACCGCAGGCATGAAAATACGCAATTTCAAACCCGATGACGCCGCGTCGCTTGCCTCGATCTTTCATGAGGCTGTTCGTGCCGTGGGCAGAAAAGATTACGGTAAAGCTCAGGTAGAAGTGTGGAGCCCTCAGCCAGTCCCGGCCGACAAATTTCTCGCCCGTGTGTCCGATGGTCGATTTGTTTTCGTCGCTGTGAACGAAAATGATAAACCAATTGCTTTCATAGAGTTAGAAGAAAACGGTCATATTGACTGCTTCTACTGCCACCCCGATGCCGCCGGAACCGGTGTTGGGACGGCGCTTTTTGAGCAGCTCGAAAGCGCTGCGTTGGCAGCGGGGTTGTCCCGTCTTTATGTAGAGGCCAGTGAAGCGGCTCGCCGCTTTTTTCTTGGCAAGGGGTTCAGTCTCATCAAGCGACGGGATTTTGAGCGGAACAACGTCCAAATACACAATTACCTGATGGAAAAGAACTTCCGCTGAGGGCTCCTTTCGACGACCCCGACAACCAGGAATCCCCCTCTTTGACCTGTCTTCCCCTTATGATGACCTTGGAAACCATACCCTCCGTGATCCTACCCATCTGACCCCTATGCCCCGGGCCTCTTCAGCCCGGGGATGTTGCAAGGGCCCCGGGAGCGGTATCCGGGAAAAGTAAAATAAGGACCACCAAATCGAACCCATATTTTACTTTATTCCGGGCCTCGCGGGGTACCCCTGCCGGTTTGAACACCCCCTCGCCCTCAGTCTGGCCGGAAGCCTCCGAACGGGGATCCGGGTCCGGGATACTCAGATATCGGTCCGGGGTTCGACTTTTGACCACAACGGATTGACGGGAAGTGTCGAGGCCCTTTTCAGGATTTCCGGGAGGGTTACGGGCCGATAATTCCACACATCGACCCCAACATTCAGCGAGTTCCGACTCCCCCTCCAATTTGAATGGACATGCCCAAAAAGCTGGATCGCCCCCCGCCGTGCGCCAGGCCAAGTGAGCATCGGGTAGTGACACATGCTGACCCGGGTTCCCTGATCCGTGATCTCGACCAAGTCATGTACGGACGTCCAGACGTTCAAAGCTTTGATCCAATGCTTATCGTGGTTCCCACAGATCAAATGCTTCCGCCCCGGAATCTCATGGAGCATCGAAGTCAGATGGCCGGCCTGATCGATGTGGACGACGGCGACATCGCCCAGGATCCACAAATCGTCATCCGGGCCGACGGTTGATCGATAGTTGTTCAGGATTACTCGGTTCATCTCCGCGATCGACCGGAAGGGCCTCGCACAGTATTTCAGGATGTTCTGGTGAAAGAAGTGTGGATCGGCTGTATAGAAATGCATGATATTCCATCGGGTTAATGTCGTTCGAGATTGTTCGGGGTGGTCGGTTCGCGCCCGCATATCCGCGCTTCGATTCGGGGCTGGCGGGAGGTGGTCAGATAATCAAGTTCCATGAGCGTTCCCTTTTGTGATGGCGTTCCGATCAGTCGATTTGCACCATCTGTGCATCGCGACTGATCACCCCGGTCGCATGCATCCGTTCCAGGATGGTTGGGTCGTATTCGGTAAGCCGATAGAAGCGGCTCCAGGTCCGGGCCCATTGAAGCCCCGGGCCAATCCGGAAAACCGTCGAGGTGACAACAGGTGATCCCCAGTCAAGCTGTGGGTGCCCGGTGACATATCCGGTCAACTGACAGTACGCAGAGGCAGGTCGCCGGACGAGCGACCAGCGACACAGTTCCGGCGCCGTCTCCAGATCATCCATGGTCGGGAGGGTGGCATCCAGGCCGCGGATATACCCCCGGAAACTGTCAAAGCTCTGGCCTTCCGGGCTGACGACATGGTGGCGCCTGAACTCCGGATACATCCGTCTGAACACCGGGGGTAACGTCGCGGTGACTTCGGCGTCTCCGGCCTCATCAGACAAGCTGAGTTGGTCGAGGGTCGCGACCCAGCTTCGCATCGGGCGGTGGGGGTCAAAAGGGGTGTGCATCGGGGGTTTCCTTCAAGAAAGACGGATCAACCGGGCTGGTTTCACAGCCCTCATATTGCGTGTGGTCTGGGCCCCGCGGGATGTCCGACAGCAATGCGGAAATCGCCGCTGCATCCAGGTCCCGCTTCTCCATCAAATTCAGGGCGATCCGCTCGATGTCAGGTCTCCGCTCCGCCAGAAGCCGCCGCGCGCGGGCTTCGGCCTCGGACAGCCGGGCCTCGACCCGGGACTGAATGTCGCGCGGGAGCAGATAGAGCGGCGTTTCCGGGTCGATCCAGCCGAGGGACGTCCCGAACCCATAGCTGGTCTCAGCGGCGATGGCGGTCCGGGTCGCGAAGGCGAGATCACTTTCCGGACCGCTACCGGCGCCGTGGCTGATCACATCGAAGACGAGACTCTCCGCGATCCGCCCGGCTAAATGATGAACAATCATACCGCTGACGGTCCCGGGGAGCCGACATGTCGGGTACGGTCGGATTACACGTCCGTCGTTTCCGGTAACGATGGCACGGCTGGCCGACGGAAGCTGCAGAAGATGACCTGCGAGCAGGTGGCCGGCTTCATGCACGGCGATCCGCCAGATCAATCCGGGGTCCACTGGGGGGCGGATCGCGCCTGCGGCGGCCCGCAGATGCCCGAACGAAAACGGCATGCGCTCTGCGCGCGCGCGCGTCCGCGCATCTCGGATCATCGCTGCGATCTCCGCCCCGGACGACCCCAGAAGTTGATCACAAAGCCTGTCGATTTCCGCCGGCTCAAACGTCAATCCAGAAAGCGGGTCTTCCAGCATCGATCGAATTCCGGACCGGTCCGGCCGCCCAACGTGGATATGCCGGTCAAAGCGCCCGGGACGAATGACCGCGGGATCGACACGGTCCGGATAGTTCGTGGCTGCGAGCAGGATCACCCCGCGCGTTGCGGACAACCGGTCGAGCTGTGTGAGAAGCCCGTTCACGACGCCCAGGATATACCCGTCTTTCGACCCGGTCCGACCTTGACGATTATGAAACGAGTCGACTTCATCAATAAAGAAGACAGATGGCGCGGTCGCGATGGCGGTTTCAACCGCCGCGTTCAAGGCCTTCAGCATGTCCCCTTGATGACCATGACGTTGACAGTCTGAATATGAGGTCTTCACGAAGTTGATCCCTGCTGACCCGGCCAGACCCTGCGCCATCAGGCTTTTCCCGGTACCGGGCGGACCCAAGAGCAGAAAGGATTTCGTCACTTCTGACCAATTCACCGCCCCGGACTGATAACTCCGCAGATCCTCAACAGCCTGCCGGAGCGCCCCGACCGCCCCGGGTTGCCCGTGAACGTCGTCGAGCGTGACCCGCGTGTGGGTTTTCTGGGAAGCTGCGCGATCAAGACGTTCGATCGCCGCCTCGGGACCTTCAGCTGCGAAAATGCTCGACAACGCGACATCGGACAACTGGGCAATCCGGGCATCCGGCTGCTGCAATTCGACAGATGTCTGGTCGAAGTGGAACGCCATGACAGCCTCCAGCATCCGCCGCGACAGGGGAGGAAGTCGGAGGCTCGGTTGCATCGCAACGCGAAGATCGTCCGGGATCATGTCATCTGATGCCATCGCAGCAATGACTGGATTGCCCTGCAGAATGTCTGACCTGATGCTTCCAAGAACACCTGTTCCGGTCCGCTTGCGTGTCACGTCATCATCGACACGGATCGCAGGATCGGGCAAAGCCGGGTCACGACCGATCATTTGCGGGAGGACGGTCCTGATATCGGTCCGGTCGTTTTCAATCGGTGCGACAATGACTTGAAGACAGCCGCGAGGCGGGCGAAATGAGGTCAAGCCCGCATTGGCCCGCATGGAATGAAGCCGCAACATCAGCAGCGCATCCAGCAGATCGCGGGGTGGATTACGCGTCTCCGACGGTTTCTGCGTGATTGGTTCGTCGTCTTCAAGCTCGTCATCAACCACAAAAAGATCAGTGGTTCCTGTGGAGCGGAGACCCTCGAGGTACTTCAGGACGTCTTCCAGTCCCGGGGTTGTCGGCCCGGTCGGGCCGAAATCAGGTGTGGTGGTCGGTGTTTGTGCGGGTTTACGTGTCATGGGGGATATCCTTTCGAAAAGCGAAAGGGCACCGGGCATGGCGTATGCCATGAGCTGATCTGTCATTTTCTGAAAAAGGTGGCCATGCGGCCGCAACGATCACGGTGCCCAGGTCTGGGTCAGGCGTGGACGGATATCCGTATCGAGTTGCGGCGAGTGGTCATGGTCGATTCGTTCCTTTGCGTGGGGTCAACATACGCCCGGCCTCATGGCGAGTCCAGCCCCTAACCACATGAAAAACTGTGGTTTTATTCGCGTACATTTCTCGCAAGCGACTGAAACGTGACTACCCTCTGAAAAGATTAAGGTTATCCTGGGTTGAGGTGAGTTTTTCGCAAACGCGATGTGACCACCCCTGAGTTGAAGGGCTTCGCCTATGTGGTGATGTCCAGAGTACACGACATTTCTCCGGGTCCGGGCCGAAATGTCGTGTATTTTCGACACAGACGACGCCGGGATCGCCCCCGGAGCCCTATTTCACCACCCGCAGGCGTGGCGGTTTCTGGTCGAGTTCAAGGTACCGCTTCCAGAGCGGCGTCACCGTATAAATACGGTCGCCGATTTTCCGGCCATCCGGCATGTCCTCGCGTAACAGGCCGGTCCAGACGAGGGGCTTGAGCACGCCGGAATACAATCCGCCGACTTTTGGGTCATACAGAAGCGTCGGATCCACGGGCCCGTAGAACGCCTCGGTAAGGGCGCGCCCGGTGATCCCGCCCTGGGCCTCGATATCGATCACGTTCAACCAGATATCCCATCCGCCCATCAAACGGTGATACTGACGCTCACTCCGGAATTCATGGGCCTCGAACAACACGGCCTGGGTCACGGCGTCGAAAGCCCGGAACCGCCCGGAAAACAGCTCCTTCCCGGCCTTCGTCATGCGCAGGTGACCCAGATATGTGCGCGCCAGCCGCATATCCCGGAGGAGCTGATGCATTCGCCAGAGCGGCTCGAAATGATGTTCATCTGCGATACGGATCTTCCCGAAGCCGTGGTAGATTTCCTGCGCGGTCCAGTCCGGGAAGTTGATCGCGGTGATGGCCTCGGCCACCATGACACGCCGGAATGCCCCGGATTTCGTCAGGGGAATGCCCTTGGGGTTCTGGTCGAACTGGTCTTTCAGGAACGTCAGGATCCTCTGGACCGGGGAGCTGTCCAGGATCGGGTCATCATCGGAAAGGGTGCGGAAGCCATACATGGGCGCAGGATAGCCCTTGAATATCCTGACGGAAAGGGCGTCGGTCAATTGACATGGCGTCGATATGTGGCGACGATATAGCCCCAAAGGGGGGCGTGGTGACTGAAATCCGGGAATTCCAGTTTGACGTGATGATCCGGCTCCCTCAAGGTTGCCCGGATATCTGGGATGTCTTGGATCGGCTTTTTCAGGCGGGGTGTGACGATGCGGTCGTCGGCCTCGGGACCCCCGGAGCACTCGGGCTGTCGTTTATCCGGGAGGGGACGGACCGGGAAGCGGTGATCGCCGGAGCGGTGAGGGATGCCTTGTCGGGGTTGCCTGAGGCGGCCGTGGTGGACGGGGTGACATTTAGTGTATCTGGATGAAGGGTGAGGATTGTGGTGGCCAAACTCACCACGGGCTGAAACCGGGCGTGGAGATAACCTTGGGCATCAGCTCATTATCACAGATAGGGTGTTTCTTGGAGGAAAGTACGAGTTTTTACATGCCCATACCTGATTTTGCAGCCAACGGAGCGTTGCCGCCGTTCATTTCTGGCGACCCAACCATTCCGAACGCACGTTCGCCTTTTCAGGCCACAATGCATGAGGTCGTTAATCGCTTCTGCACCTCGCGTGAACGCGCAAAACTACTGAAAGGCCTTAATGAATACAGGAAGCATTTGCATTCGGGCGGCTTCGTTTCAGGCTCTCAATGGATCGATGGAAGTTTTGTAGAGAACGTCGAGCTCCTTAGGAAGAGAAGCCCAAGCGACATTGACGTGGTGACGCTCTTCAACAGGCCTTTAAAATATCAAACCCAACCAAAGAGTTGGGAACCAGACTACACGAACCATATTCACAGAACTTTCTTCGATACCGTGAATATGAAACCTACATATTATTGCGATACTTACGCGGTTGACCTTGATGCTGGGTCACGCTCGTTGGTCAGAAACACAACGTACTGGTTCGGGCTCTTCAGCGACATGCGCGGCTCAAGTTCAAAGAAGGGTATTCTTGAAATTCCTTTGTCGGTGGACCCTATGGAGTTTGCAGCTATCAACCAAGCGATAGGGGCGAAGTTCAATGTCTGACCTGCAAAGAATTTCCGATCTAGAAAATCAGAAGGCTGAGTTGGAAGCTCTTATTAACGAGGCCGAGGCAGACGGAGACGTAGTCGGTCGTATAAACTTCTCGACGCGTTTAGAAGTTGTTACCGCAGAGCTTAATCTTCTTAGGGAACGCGACGCCCAAGTCGCTGAGGTTTCAATCCTCTTCGATGGTGCCCCTGTGGACGGATCGCGTACTATCGACGCTAGGTTCGCCGCTCAGGCACTCGCCTACTTTCAAGGTATCGTCACTCGCCTTTTCGCGTCGAACTTGCGTGGCGAACTTGCTCAACGGGGTAAAATTAAAGGGGCTGATCTTGCAGCCCTTAACATTCGCGGCGTAGCCACCGGATCCTTTGGCTTTCTTCTTGAAGAAAAGGATGCAGACCAAACGAGCTCGATAAAAACGCCTATCAGAGAATCTCTTGAGAAGGCCACTGCGCTATTTGAGGAGTTTACGCAAGAAAATGAAGACGAATTCCTTATCGACGTTGACGAAATTAATCCAAGAGTTTTTACAGCTCTGGCGAAGTTTTTCCGCCACCTTGAGAAAAACGATGCAACGCTAAAGGCCAACCTTCCGGATCGCCAATACAACTTTGACCGAGCGGGTATTGAGCGTGCTTTTAGAAGAATATCTGAGACGAACGTCAAGATCGAACCCGTTACATGGACGGGCACGCTTGTAGGGCTATCGCCAATCAAGAGAACTTTCGATTTCAAACGTGATGGTGCCGAAGAAATAATATCTGGTAAATTCAGCCACCAGGTGAGCCAAGACTACCTAGAAAGGATCGAGAAGAAAGAGGGTATAACACTTGGCGATCGCTTTCACGCAAAAATTGAGATTGGTACAATCAGAAAACCCGATGGTACTATAAGCGTAAGTTACACAGTTACGGATTTGGAGCAGGAACCGCCTCAGTTTCCTTGATTTTTTCGACTTGTTCCGCCCCGCTCGGGCCGACGGCCATCTACCGCTGCGTGGACCCGTTAAGTCGTCTCAGGTGTCTGCATCCACAGTAGTGTCTGCAACCGTTGTTTCCAGCTCAACTACCTCTGACATCACAACCCACTCCCGCTTCCGAAACCCCGAAATCCTGCAGGTCATCCCCGTCTCAATGCACTGAAAGACCGTTCTGGATCGGGTATATCCCGGGGGTTTCTCGAGGATCATCTTGAAGTGCCTTCGTGCCCGGCCGTCATTGAACTCCAAGGCATGGCCGAGCCTGATCACATCGCCGTCCGAGAGCTTCCGGGAGCGTCGGGCGGAGTTTTCGATGCACGTTCGGCGCCATCTATTCGCCGACACCGACGATGTGGGGCTCAGCTGGTCGATCAAGGATTTCGGCGCCCGGGCGAACTCGGGCCCTGCCGTTTCTTCATCCAGGCGATATCCCCATCCCCCATGATCCTGTTGGGTCTGGAAGACTGCGCTGAAGACGACCCTGCCGTTGTCAT
Organism: Roseinatronobacter bogoriensis DSM 18756; assembly: GCF_004366635.1. GTDB lineage: Bacteria > Pseudomonadota > Alphaproteobacteria > Rhodobacterales > Rhodobacteraceae > Roseinatronobacter > Roseinatronobacter bogoriensis. The sequence goes on from NZ_SORN01000003.1 coordinate 412,423, forward strand.
CGGGGCGGTAGTCTTCCGGGGGCTCTGCACCGCTCCGGAGGGTCATTTCGACAGCGGCGGTCCAGATGTTTCCATCCCGTCTGACACGAAGAGGCCGGGTTGATCGTGTGTCGCCTCAAACGTGCAGAGATGCTCGATCTCCGCCCTTATGTTTCCCGGGATGCGATTAGTGAATAGGCAGCCCATCACTTCCGCCTACTCCGGCAGTTGAAAGCTATGTCAACCGCCGGCTCGGCCATCCGGATTCGACTGTCGCAATGATCTTGAATACCCAAAGGTGGGTTTCTCCCGTCACGTAGGTTGTCCACAGAAAACATCCGGATTTTGTCATTATACGGACAGCTGGACCTGGACTTTTTCACGGAACCTCAAGACTATGGTATTTAACTTCGCAGGGTGGCGATGTGCCACAAGTTGCGATATCGTACACTTGATTCAACAGGATATAGTCATGGACCAGACCGCCAGCCCCTTCAAGTTCATTGACCTTTTCGCAGGGATCGGCGGTTTGCGGCGAGGGTTCGACGTAATCGGTGGTGAATGCGTGTTCACCTGCGAGATGAACAAGTTTTCGCAGGAGACCTACAGGGCCAATTTTGGCGAGGAGCATGAAATCGCCGGAGACATCACGCTTGTTGATGCCGCCGACATCCCCGCACATGATCTTCTTCTTGCCGGGTTTCCGTGTCAGCCATTTTCGCTTGCGGGCGTCAGCAAGAAGAATTCGCTTGGCCGGGCTCATGGGTTTGCCGATGAAACCCAAGGCACCCTGTTCTTCGATGTTGTCCGGATCTTGCGCCATCACAAACCCCGGGCGTTCCTGCTGGAGAACGTTAAGAACCTGTTGAGCCATGACAAGGGGAACACGATGCGTGTCATCCTGCACGCCCTTGATGAGCTTGGGTATGAGGTGGATTTCCGGGTCATCGACGCCCGCAGCTGGGTGCCGCAGCATCGGGAGCGTATTTTCATTGCCGGGTTCCGCCGCGATCATAAGACGACGTTCTCTTTCAACGACGTGATCATTCCGGATGGGCCAAATCCAACCTTGGCCAGTATTCTGCATCCTGAGAATGGGTCGGAGGCGGCTGATGAACGCTACACTGTGGGTAAGAAGGCCAAGGTTCACGAACGCTATACCTTGACTGATGGACTCTGGTCCTACCTTCAGCGCTACGCGGCAAAGCACAAGGCGGCTGGGAATGGTTTCGGTTTTGGCCTTGTGACGCCGGACAAGGTCGCCAGAACGCTCAGTGCCCGTTACCACAAAGACGGATCCGAGATCCTTGTGGCGCAACGCGGCAAGAACCCGCGGAGGCTGACCCCGCGGGAATGTGCGAGGCTCATGGGTTTTGACCGTCCCGGCACCAATGACCCCTGGAAAATTCCTGTCAGTGACACGCAAGCGTATCGACAGTTCGGCAATGCCGTAGCCGCACCGGTTTCGGTCGCGATCGCGGAGGCGATGTCGCCTTGGCTGACCAACATGGTTGCCCTTCGGTCCAGAAGGGAACGCCTTGGCTGAACAACGGAGGCCGCTATCGCGATCCGAGATTATGGCTCGCATCCGTTCGACGGATACAAAGCCTGAAATGATCCTGCGACGGGGGCTTCATGCGGCTGGCTTCAGATACAGGCTGCATGTGTCGGGTCTTCCCGGAAGACCCGACATCGTCCTGCCCAAATTCCGCAGTGTCATTTTCGTGCATGGATGCTTCTGGCATGGGCATGCGGACTGCAAGAATTTCCGGATTCCGAAAACCAGACCGGAATTCTGGATTTCAAAAATCAAAGCCAACCGTGACCGGGATGATCGTGCCATGACCGCCATTCATGATGCGGGCTGGCGTTCGCTCGTGGTCTGGGAGTGCGCGACAAGGTCGATTTGTGTGGACAACCTTGTCCGGATCATCGCCGCATGGTTGCAAGGGGCTGAAACAAGTGCAGAATTGGGGACGAACGGCCTCGCCTGTCCGGGGGAATTCAAACCCCGCATCGTGGGAAAGCAGGAAGTATGAATATGACAAATCTTATCAATGATCCAAACGCGTCCCGACTGATTTATGGGCTTCGCGACACCGGCTACAATGTCAGGACTGCCGCGGCAGACATCATTGACAATTCGATCGCTGCCGGGGCGAATAACGTTAATATTCAAATCGATCTCATGCATGACGGTCGAAAGCTGGTTTATTTCGGGGATGACGGCTGCGGGATGGACCAAGAGGAAGTCCACAAGGCAATGCGTTATGGCGCGGACCGGCGCCCGGATGCCAAAAGCCTCGGAAAATTTGGCCTTGGCCTGAAAACTGCTTCAAGCTCGGTTTGCAAACGATACAGCGTCATATCCCGGAAGACGTCGGATCAACCATTGGCCAAACTCACATGGGATCTGGAACACGTTGAGTCCCGGAACGCCTGGGAAATGCTGGCTGATCCAGTGACTACTGACCAACAAGATCTTTTCGAGGAATTGTGTGGCGAAACGGGAACCCTCGTCATTTGGGAAAATTGCGACAGGTTGCTGTCCAAGGAATACACTCCGGGTGCCAAGGAACAGGCGGCCGTCAAACGGCTGGCCGACGCTTTGGCAAAACACGTTTCCCTTGTTTTTCATCGCTTTCTGGATGTCGAGGATGAACGTGAACGGGATGTGGCGATCATGATCAACGGAACGCCAGTCGAACCTTGGAACCCCTTCTATCCGCAAAGGTCAGATCAGGTTCTCGCCCCCAACAAGCAGAGGCTTGAGGTGGAAATGTTCGACGGTTCTGTCGAAACGGCACATATGAAGGCGTGGATCCTCCCCCATCGCAGCGACATGGAAAAGGACGAACAGGCAAAATTCGCCCGCATCTCGAACAAGGCGCAGGGTTTTTACGTCTATCGCGAAGGACGGTTGATCCAAGATGGCGGCTGGATGGACGTGTTTGGCTCCAATGAACCGCATACATCCTTGTTGCGCATCGAATTCGACTTCGGTTTCGAATTGGACGAGGCGTTCCGTATCGATGTCAAGAAATCCCGCATCCTGTTCCACCCGGACCTTGAGGAGGGTCTTCGGAAGATCCTGCAGCCGATCTACCGGGAAGCGGATGCAAGGTACCGTCGGATAAACCGCAACAAGGCGAACAACAGCAACACCGTCGATCACGGCAGTTCCAACAAGAACATCTCCGGCACTGCCAACACGGCCAAGCCACAAGTGGCCACCGCGAATGCGGACACCCAGACGGCTGAGATTAACAACAATCGGGGTCAACGGATCAAGATCAAAGCCCCCGTCCAAAACAACGTCAGCCCGGAAACAATCCACGTTGAAGCCGTGACGACGATCACCAATGGCCACCTTTGGGAGCCCGCCTATCGCAGCCCGGGCAACGATGATTATGTTCCCGGTGTCCTGCTGAACAAGCATCACGACTTCTACCAGAAAATCTATCAACGGGCTGCTGCCAATGGCTTTGCCGTCGAAGGCATGGACCTGCTGCTTTACGCGTTTGCGATGGCGGAGCAGAACAACACCGATCCCGAGCTGGAGCCGGTATTTGAGGATATCCGGGAGGAAATATCGTCCAACCTGCGAAAACTTCTCCGGAATGTTCCCGAGGTCGATGCGTCCGACTTGATCAACGGGGATGACGACTGAGATGATTGCCGGGCGGCAGGAAAAGATCAGGGCTGAATTGGAGGCCGGAACTGGAGCTGCCATCGGCATGGCCGTCGATCAAAGCGGCATTCGGACCGGTCTGCGCCTGTGGTTTGATGACCTCGATGATCGCCATGGCCCTGTCGTTGAAATGAAACCCTTTGGAATGCGGGGCTATCGCGTGACCCTCGGGTTCGGCAAGTTCGCCGGCGAGGTTATCCGCCAAATTCAGGCCGCCGGACCTGACGATGTTGGGCTCGCCCGAGCTTTGGTCAACTCGATCGAGGAGACGGTTGATCTGGATTTGTCAGGGCAGCCACGTTCCGATTGGGTGATTGACTCCGGAGCATTCAGGATCACAGCGACGGCACGTGGACTTGTGGCCGATCCGGACGAGGCCGTCACCCTTGTCAGCCGGGACATTGTTGTGCCGCTGATGGCCGCCATGGCCGAATTGATCGGCTATGATGTCATCGTGGAGGAGGAGGCCGAGGAAGCCGCTTACGAGGGGGCTATCCTCGTTTCCACCGTGCGTCGCCGCGAAAGAAACCCCCGCAACCGTCTGCTATGCATCCGCCTTCACGGTGAACGATGCCAGTGCTGCGGCTTTGAACCCAAGTCGTTCTACGGTGAGATAGGTGGCATAATCGAAGTCCACCACCTCGAGGCATTGTCGTTGCTTGATACGCCAAGGCCGTACGACCCGGCGACGGATCTTGTGCCCCTTTGCCCGAATTGTCATCGGGCGGTCCATACTCGCAGGCCAGTCCCTTTTTCCCTTGAGGATGTACGAAAACATATGCGGACCTCTGGGTGGAAAGGCGGCTCGGAATGACACAGCTTGCCCTGCTTCCCCATGATTTTGATGCGGTTTTAAGCTCACCCCCTTCCGGTTTTGTTACATCTGAACGGGTTCTTGAGCCTGTTCTGATAATCGAAAGGGTGGCCGGGAAGCTTTCCGTCAAACTTGGTGGGGTAAGGGTATTCCGGGGTGAAAAACGGCTACTGGAGGCACCGTCGGTCAACCATGCCTGGGTGATTGACGGCACAACACTGCGTCCGATACCGGCAGATATTCCGGTGATGTTGTCGGCTTTATTGGGGGACGAAGATGCTTCTGACATCTCATACGCCACCGCGATCAAACTTTACCGATCACCACCAGAAGGGTTGGCTGTGCAGTTGGCCCCGGATGTTCTGCATTCCGGCAAGATTGCTGCCGATGAGCTCCCTGCAGAGGTCGATATCCCCGGATTGGTCGCCGATCTATTTCCCTATCAGGCCCGTGGTGTTCGCTGGATGTGGGAAACCGTCAGCAGAACAGGCGGTCTGATCCTTGCGGATGAGATGGGGCTTGGGAAAACCCTTCAGATCATTGCCCTTTTGTTGAAGGATCCGCCCGAAAGCAACTCGCCGGCGCTTATCGTCTGCCCTACCAGCCTGATCGCGAATTGGGTGCGAGAATTCAGAAAGTTTGCACCATCGATCAGCCTGATGGTGCATCGTGGAGCCCACCGGGCTGGCATCTGGCGGGATCTGCAGGTCGCCTCGGTCGTGATCACCACCTATGAAACGATGGTGAATGACATTTCGATCTTCTCGTCCTTTGAATGGTCATGGGTGATCTGTGATGAGGCGCAGGCGATCAAGAATCCCGATTCCAACCGCCGACAAGCGATCGTGACCATACCGCGGCGCAGATCCATCCCGATGACGGGCACCCCGGTTGAAAATACCCTGATGGACCTTTGGTCTTTGGCGGACTTCGCGATCCCCGGGATGCTGGGTGACAAGACAGTTTTCGAGGTCGAGTTTCCGGACACCGTGGAAGCGGGTCAAGCTCTCGGCCAATTGACCGATCCGATCATCCTGAAGCGCCGGGTCAAGGATGTGGCCGCTGACTTGCCAGACCGGATCGACATCGACCTGCCCTTGGAACTCGATGACCGCCTCGCCCGTCATTATGACAGCGTTCGCGAGGTCACGATGGAAAAGTACCCCGTCGCAGGGGCCCTGGTCGCAACCCTTCAGCTTCAACTGGTCTGTGCGCATCCATGGCTGCGAATACCGGATGCCGCGGCGGTGGACGTCGATAATGCGCAGATCGTCGTCCAAGACGAACTGCCGCTTCTGACGCCCAAGTTGGAACGCACGGTCGAGCTGTTGCGGGAGGCATTCTCCAACGGCCGCAAGGTGATCATCTTCGCCCTGTTCAACCGCCTCGGTGATCTGATCAAATCCGCGTGCCGGGATTTTCCGGCGACCTATTGGGGCGCGATCAACGGTTCCTCCCCGCAGGAGGACCGTCAAACCATCGTGGATGAGTTCTCCGCCCATGATGGTCCTGCCTGCCTGATCCTGAACCCCAAAGCGGCAGGGGCGGGCCTGAACATCACGGCCGCAACCGTGGTCATCCATTTCACCCCAGTCTGGAACCCCGCGACCGAGGCGCAGGCCAGTGCCCGTGCCCATCGCAGGGGGCAGACCGAGCCGGTCACGATCTATCGGCTGTTCTACAAGGACACGGTGGAAGAGGTCATGCTGGAGCGGTCGGCATGGAAAAGCGACCTTGCGAATGAAACCGTGCCGGTGTCCAGCCGTGACGCCGATGACCTGAAACGTGCCCTCGAGATAAGCCCGGTGAAACCATGACAACCAAGACCTTCATCAAAACCCTCAGCGCCAATGACGTCGGAACCACGGGCGGCCACATGGGCGGCATCCTTGTGCCCAAGGGGGATGGGGAGCTACTGGCCTTCCTGCCGCCCCTTGACCCGAATGTGTTGAACCCGTCGGCATGGATCGAGTGTGACACCCCGGACGGGACAGTCCTGCGGCTGCGGTTCATCTATTACAACAACAGGTTCCACACGCCGCGGGGGACGCGGAATGAGTACAGGATCACCTGGTTGACCAAGTTCCTGCGGAACGCCGACGCCCGGGAAGGGGATGCCTTCGAGATTTCCCGGACCGATGGGCAGGATCGCTATCGGATCAGGGTCATCCCGGTGTCGAGGGCCGAACCTGTCGAAGAGGATGATGGCCCGGTCAGGATCAGGCTGACGACGGGGTGGCGACGGGTACATTGACAACTCCGAGGTGCTATATTCGGTCGAAAAACACACTCAGGATATCCGCTGTCGTATATCGTATAGTGATCTAATCTAATGCACCCTACCGCCCCCGGAAATCTTGATCCGCGGGGTTTCCTCATCATCGACATACCCTTCGTCCCGGGCCCGTCCCAGTATTTCCACGGCGAGGATGCATTGCTTCTCCGACGGCAGCCGCCGATCCTGCTGGCTACAGGCTTTCAGGATGCCATCATCCTTGAGCGAGAATGACCGATTGGGCGCCGCCCATTCCCGCAACCGGCCCCAGAAAGCCCCGCCAAGTTCGATCACCTTGGCCTGTGCCTCGATACCCGAGACCATCGCTTCTTCCCGTCGCCCGTCACGAACAGCGGCCTTTGCCTCCTCGGGGGCGATCAGGTATTCGTCAAGGCCGCCGCCGTAATCCACCTCCAGCCGGGAGACCCTCGCCCAGCAAGCCTGCTTCTTGGCCCATTCGGTGATGTTGCGGATGCCGCTGTCCGGATCGGTGATTACATCCGCCGCTGCTTCGCAGGCGGTCAGGAAACAGTCCATCAGCCCGGCGGGGACGCTTTGTTCGTTCCAGATCCGGTCAAGGTCCAGCACCTTGTCCCGTTCATCCACATCGTGAACCAGTTTTGCGATGCCGTGGGTGACAATGTTGGCCCGATATCCACCGGGATACCATTCCTGCCGTGGGATCGCCTTTTCCAAAGCCCTGAAGATGATGATTTTGGCTACCAGCCGTTTGAACCAAGTCTCGTCATACTTCTTGTCACTGGCCGTCCAAGCCTCGCCGATGTCGGCGGCGAAGGTGGCAAAGTTCTTCTGGGCCCCTTTGCTGACCGTATCGGGCTTCTTGCGAAACGACAGTTCAACTTTTGCAAGGTCAGTCTTTACGAAAAGCTGGGGCTTGGGATGCTCGGCGTCAAACCGGCGACGATCAGTGGTCCCGAGTTTCGCGCGTTCCACCTGATACTGCCCTCGGGCCCGTTCGTAGAACCAGCGGGTCTGGCGGCTGCCACCTTGCGCCGGGGGGGCATATACACGGCGGGAATACCCCTCCATCCGCATGTGGAAAGGGTGGTTCGAGAAGAAGTCCGCCGCACTGACCTTGTTCTGGCTGTTGGCGTATTTCGAGATGAAGGGAACCACCTCCTCGGAATTGTCAGGGGGAACAACCGTCAGCTTGATCTGCACATGCACGTTGGAAAGGTTTTCCGGGCTATGCTTGAGGGCGGCGTGCAGCGAGGCCGTGGTTTGGCCACCATTGACGATCTGAAGGTTGCGGGCCGTCAGGATCCGCACGCCCGTGCCGTCCGCCTCGGTTTCGACACTGTCAGCCGTGGCCGAGAGCCCGTTGTTGTAACTGAAGAACATCTCCGGCTCGTTTTTGATGGTATCCCGGATGCCTTCGTTAACGGATTTTCTCCGAGCTTGGATGAAACTGCGGATGTTGGATTCCAGCAACCGGGCGCCCCACTTGTCGAAGATCTCGGCCAGTTGTGAGCCACGGATGACCGCGAGGTATGATGGAAACTGGGTTTCTGGCCCGGATGCCGACAAGGCGGGCAAGGAGCCGCCGAACTCCTCGGCGAACTTGACGACGATCTTCTCTTTCGAGCCCGTCGTTTCGACCCGGTGGAAACGGGAGAGGTCCCAGATGTTGTAGGTGACCGGGATATCGCCGATCTTGCCTGCCAAGACGGCGTCTGTCCGGGCGTTATAAACTCCGTTGGTGACGAAGATCAGCTTTACCTTGGTGACGGCAGGCCACGCCTCTGCGATCATCGTCGCCGTCCCGAAAGCTGGGGTGTCGACATGCAGACTGTCTCGGAACTCCTGCCTGCGGGCGGCAGCAACAAAATTGATCAGATGACCGAAGAATTTCTTGGCATCCGCCGCATTCAGGCTGGGTGGCTGGTCGGTATCAAAGAATTCGGTGATGATGACACTCAGGATACCGTCGGTTTCACGGGGGTCGCCGCCATGTCCGTCAATCCTGAGGGTCTTGCCGGAGACCACCCCTCTCCAAGCACAGCGGTCCGAGGTTTCGATCTCCGCTTCACCTTCGAGGGTGGAGGAAAGTCGTTCAAAGGCGAGATCGTCCAGCGCAACCCCGGTCGACGACGACTCCCCCCGCAGCTCCTCGAGCAGATCGGTATTGAACTCGAACAGATGCTCCACCATCACTCCCACGGATGACCCAAAGATTCACCGGGTTTTCAAGCCCCCATGAAGTTGATCATACAAGTCAATCGTAACGAATAGCAACTGGCGGTTATAGCCACAGGTCAGTCGGCAGATTTGGCATCTGTGCAAGTGTAGATGTGAACGTGCATATCGAACACACTCGAAAACTTCACAATCTTCGCGGCAGTACGAATACCACTCTGGCCGAATCAAAGGGACAATCCGTAAGGACATGGGCCGCGGTGGGCTGGCGAAGCCTTGGGCGAACCATGCGAGAACCGCAAATCCTGACGTTTTTTTGCGAAAACACAAAGGCCCATATCACGAATCCGTGAACGGGTTTTTGATACAGATTTGCGACAAACGGTGTTTCGGGCTGCGACTGGCTGCCGAGCTCCTTCTTATACTCACATTATTGAATAGAAGCAGGGTGCAAATCTATTTTGCGTGAAAATCAACATTCTCTCTTTTCTCATTTCCTGAATCAATTCGAGATTGATTCGAAATAGGGTTTCTCGCATTCCAGATTGGACACGGATCAGCGCCAATGTTGCGAAATGAACGAAGCGCAGATAAGTAATAATCATGGAACGCCAGGGGTTACCCCGGGAAAAGCTACTCTAAAATCAGACTGCTCCGCTCTTGGTGCGGCGTACCCGGGTGACCGGACTGATATTTGTTGTCGGCTCTCACGGGAATACTTCGGGAACCACTCGAGTTGAGCTGGAAAGACAGGAGAAAGAGACGGAAGATGACGGGCCGGGGGGAGCCGGTTTTCGCATTGAACCCCACGCGACCGAAACGCGTGTATTGCGACAAACTTAAACCCCGGAATTTTCGCAAGTCATTGAAATAAAATAGGATTCGACTCCACATCTGGAGTGTGGAATCCCTCACGGAAATCGGCGAATCATGAAAAGGAGGACGTAAGACCGCGGTACATTAAAAAGGGAGAGCAGTCGTTGGCGCGACATGACTCTCCCCATGCCGGATGAAAACCCAGCCTTGTATACCTAAACCGTAGCCGTTCTGGCTCCGTCGTTCAACGGGTTTTCGAGAGAGTGTCTGGCATATTTCACTTTGGCCCTCCGCAGGGCTGTCGTGATGCCGCTGAACATTACCGGATCATGCTTGGTCAGCATCAACCGACCGCCTTCCAAGCCCACGAACATCAAATGCGCCGAAACCCGGTGCAGACGGAGAAGCTATGCCCAATACCAAAAAAACAGACTTTCTGAATTCATTGGAACCCCAAGTTATTACACTTGGAAGAATGTACACCCTTGGGGATCGCCCCTGCATCGAGCGTCTTTTCGGTTCGCTGGAAACCGAATTCCTGAAGAAACTCGAGGTGATGAAATGAGCTCTCTTGACGAGATCCGGGAGATCGCCCGCAGGACGACCAAGAAGGAAAAAACCAGAAAGGAGAAGGCGAAGCGTAAGCCTAAAATCATCATCGGGGAGATCGATGGGGTTATCGGTTGGGGACGTCGGCGGAATCCCCTGTCGAGGAGTAATCAATCATATAAATCCGGGATGCTCATCCGGACAAAACTGAACGATATGAAGCCATCAGTGGCCCTGAACGACTCAGAGATCGAAGAGGCGTTCAAGATCGACGCGTTGTTGCAGCCGAATGTGGTTGGGATTGAATGTCAGCCCGTGACGATCCCGCTTCCGAAGTTGTCCGAAAGGGGTCAGGATCGGTCTCATACGTTTGACGTCCGGATCACACTCGAGAGCGGCAGGGTCTATCTGGTTTATGTCAAATCTGAGCGGTCCCTGAAAACACGCTCGAGTGTGCCCACCGTCGCTGAGATCGTCGCGCACACACCGGCCAATCTCTGTGATCGCATCACCATCATCTCGGATGTGTCGTTCAGCCGGAATTACCGGGACAACAACAGGCGCATCCTCATGTGCCATCTAATGCCCGACCCGGATGCGGATGCACTGATCTGTGGCCTCGTGGACAAACTGTCGACGCCACTGCGCATCAAGACGCTGGTCGAGAAATCTGGGCTCAAAAAGAGTCAGGCATGGCAGGCAGTCCTGCGCATGATCGGGGCCGGCCGGATTGGAACCGAGCGTGATGCCGTAATCGCCTATCCCTCATTGATCTGGAGGCCCGAGCAATGACAAAGCAACACACCCCTATGATCCCGATCGGTACGGAAGTTGTCGATGGGACAAAGCGGTTCCGGATCATCGCCATTCTCGATGGCATGGCCGTAATGCGACCCGAGGCGGCGAATGCGAACGACCATCAGGATTTCTTGATGTCTGTTGAGGATATCCAGAAAAAGGTGAACGCCGTTGACTTCGAACTGATCCCCCCTCCCATCAAGACCTTGTATGGCTCGACGGCCCTGCCGAAAAATCGCCCCCGCTTGGTCGATCTGAGTGATGCGGAGCAACTCAAGGTTCTCTTCAACACCGCCGCGATGCTGGTTCTCGAGGAGTATACCCAGAAATTCGGCATGAAGATCACCGAAAAGTGGATCGATGCCAACCATGGTAAGGTTTCGCAAAAAACCGAAAAGTTGTTTCGTGAGGCGACCGGCCGAAAACGGAGGAGTTCGACCGCCGTCAAATCATTCGACCTGCCAGCGGGTAAAAAGCTCGCCCGGATGTATAAGGACTTTCAGGCTGATTTTTTTGATCCGGCCGATTTGGCCACAGGGCACTCCCGGGCGGGTCGTAAGCCGGTTGAATACCCGGACTGGGTGATGGAGCTGATCCGCAAGAGCGCGGTCAACTATCTCGACGGTCGAGAGAAGTCACTGAAAGATGCCTTCTTGCGTCTATTGGGGAGCTTACAGGAAGAGAACGCGAAGCGCCGCGGGGCCTTCCCTGGCCATGAAGATGTTTCGGTCTCGGAGTCGAAGTATCGGAGACTGGTGAAAGCGATGCCGTCAGCGGCTGTGATGGCAACCCGGAAAGGCCGGGATGAAATGCTCCGGAGCATGCGTGCCGGCATCGGCGAGATGATCGCGCTGATGATAGGTGAGGTCGTGCAATTCGACGAATGCGAAGTTGAGCTTTGGGTATTCTTGGAGAAAACCGGGCTTCACAGGGTTGTTGGCGAGCGCACCATGCGCCAGCTGCGCAAAGAGGCCGAGAATGGCACGATCGGCAAGATCTGGATTCTTGTGGCATATGACGTCGCATCTGGATCCTCGTTGGCGTTCCACATCGCTCGGTCGCAGAATGCGGACGATACTCTTGAGTTGAGTCGGCGTCTTGTGTCGGACAAGACCAAACTGGCGAGGGAAGCGGGTTGCAAGCATCCGCCTCCTCCTGCGGTCCGCCCATTCCAGATCGTTATGGATACTGGGTCAGGATTCTGGAACGGTGTGGTCCCGACTGCGATCCTCAAGCTCGGTGCGATGTTCCGGTTTGGCCGGACGAAGAGCCCCACGGACAAGGCGTTCATCGAACGCTTCTTCGGCACCCTGGGCGATGATGTTTTCCGGGCGTTGCATGGCCACAGCGGTAACGGACCCGGGTCAGTCTCGGCCTATGACGGACAAGAGATGGCCGTGATGACCATCGCTCA